>NZ_JAYRYK010000001.1:1505841-2468341 GCF_041916975.1 Sphingosinicella sp. | reverse complement strand
CGAAATCGATATCCATGCGATAGCCGAAGCCGCCCGGCATCGTGCCTTGCACGCCGAGATAGGCGCGCCGCACTTCGTTCGAGAAACCGAGGCCGCTGTCTGCGATGCCCGCCGGGTGCGACACATTCGCGACATCAAGTTGCAGCCGCCCACGCGGCTTGAAGCTCCAGCCTTTCGCGGAGATCTCGGGTGCGCCCTTCCAGCTGACCTTGATCGGATCGCTGGGCGCGGGGGGAGGCGTTGCAGCTGCCTGCTGCTGGGGCTTCTGTTCCTTCGCCGCTGCCTGCGCACGCAGTGCCGCGACTTCCGCCTGCACCGCTTCGAGCTGCGCCTGCAGCGCGGTGAGTTTCGCAACCGCCTGTTCGAGCGTCACCGAGTCCGTCTGCGCCATCGCCGTTGTCGGCAGGCTTGCAGACAGACCGACAAGAACCAATGCAGCGTGGCGCGTGGTCATGACCGTCCCCTTCAACGCGACCGCTCGTGCGGTACGCGCGGGGGCGCTAGCATGAAGTTCCCGTGACGGAAACATGAACCTTGCGTTGCAGGCCCAAGACCCGGTCCGGCCCGCAGAACTCAGGCGTCGACGGTCTCGACGGGCTGAACCTTGCGCGGACGCCCGCGCGGACGGCGCGGCTTCTCGTCCTCGGCTTCCACGGCAACGGGAGCCGCGACCGGCGCTTCGGCTGCTGCCGGGGCTACCGGCTTGGGCTGCGCGGGGGGACGGCCGCGCCGCTTGGGCGCTTCCGCGACCACAGGCTCTTCGGCATCGGCGCGGCGCGCGCTGCGGGCGAGCGTGCGGAGCGCACCTTCATCCTCGCGCTCGTCGGCGGCGGGCTGAGGCGCCGTACGGGGCTGGGGCGCGGGACGGGGTTGTTCATACCGCTCCTGACGCTCGGACCGTTCGGGACGGTCGCGCTCCTGACGCTCGCGATCCTGGCGTTCCGGGCGGTCCTGACGTTCCGCTCGCTCCGGGCGTTCCTGACGGTCGCGGTCCTGACGTTCCGGGCGGTCCTGACGCTGCTGGCGCGGCTCGAACCGCTGACGCTCCTGGCGATTGTTTTGGACGGGCGCGCGGTTATCCCCCTCGCCCTCTTCATCCTCATCGCCCTCGTCGTCGCCGTCATCATCCTCGTCGCGGATATCGCGATCTTCATGCTCGCGGCCGCGGCGATCGGGACGATCGTTGTGCTGCTGGTACTGCGACTGACGCTCTTCCTGCCGGGCGCGCATCTCGGCGACGACGCGGTGGTAATGGTCTGCGTACTGCAGATAATATTCGGCCTGGACGCGCTCGCCTTGCTGATGCGCCTCGCGCGCGAGGTTGGTGTATTTCTCGAGCAGCTGAAGCGCATTGCCGCGCTGCCGCGGCTCCATGTTGCGGTTGCCCATCTCACGACCGCCGCCCTGCTGGGGACGCGGATTGCCGCGCCCACGACGCCGACCGGACTGCTGCTGCCCATTTCTCATGAAATACTCTTTTCCCCGATACTGCCGGCCGAGCCGACTGTCGTTGTTCAGGATATGCGCGGCCAACCACGCAAAGGTCCGGAAGCGACCGCCAAACGATTCTGCCTATCGTAAGTGCCCGGCGAGGGGATCATCGTCCTCGCCCATGCACAGCCGCTCTAGCGGCATTGCAATCGCATTCCAAGTCAAAAAACAGAGGCGATGCGACGGAAAACGACCGCCCGATCCCGACCGGCAAGGTCGCGTTCCACCGCGCCGCCCAGCCCCGCTTCGTGCCCCAGCGCCAGAACCGCCTCCGCCTGCTTCCATCCGATCTCGAGGATCGCCGCGCCGTCCGCTGCCAGCAATGCCGGGAGTGCCGGAACAATGCGCCGATAGGCATCAAGCCCGTCCGGCCCCGCGAAAAGCGCGCCGTGCGGCTCGTATTCGCGCACGCCGGGGCCGGTCGCTTCGTCCTCTCCGATATAGGGCGGATTCGAGAGGATTAAAGAGAAGCGCCCTTCGACGCCTTCGGCCCAGTCGGCTTTCAGGAACTGGCAACGCGCCGAAAAGCCGAGCCGCTCCGCATTCCACGCGGCAACGGCGAGTGCGGTATCGGACACGTCCGTCGCAAGCGCGTTGGCCCGTGGCCATTCGGCAAGCGCGGCGAGCGCGAGCGCACCTGAACCCGTGCCAAGATCGAGCACGCGAAGCGCCACATCCGCCGGAAACAGCCCCTGCGCCGCCGCTATCAGCGTTTCGGTGTCGCCGCGCGGCACGAGGATGCCCGGTCCCACCTCCAGGTCGAGGGACCAGAATTCCTGCCGCCCGAGGATGTAGGCGACGGGCTCGCCCGCCGCGCGCCGGGCGATGAACGGCTCAGCCGCCTCCGCCGAAGCCTCCGGATTGCCGAGCAGCAATGCCTCGCGGCTGATCCCGAGCGCGTGGGCGACGATCAGTTCGGCATCGAGGCGCGGCGTTTCTCCGCCGATCCGCGCCGCCGCATCCCTTACGAGATCAAGCGCCTTCATTCAGGTTCGCGAGCCGCGCCGCCTGGTCCTCGGCGATGAGCGCGGCGACGAGTTCACCGAGTCCTCCGCCTTCCATGATCTCCGGCAGCCGGTGCAGCGTCAGGTTGATGCGGTGATCGGTGACGCGCCCCTGCGGATAATTGTACGTGCGGATACGCTCCGAACGGTCGCCCGAGCCGACCATCGACTTGCGCGCGCCGGCGCGTTCGTTCGCCAGCTTCTCGCGCTCCAGCTCAAAGAGGCGCGCGCGCAGCACTTTCAGCGCCTTCGCCTTGTTCTTGTGCTGGCTCTTTTCGTCCTGCTGGCTGACGACGAGGCCCGTGGGAAGGTGCGTGATGCGCACGGCGCTGTCGGTGGTGTTCACCGACTGGCCGCCGGGGCCGGACGAACGGAACACGTCGATGCGGAGGTCTTTTTCCTCGATCTGGACATCGACATCCTCGGCTTCCGGCAGCACCGCCACCGTCGCGGCGGACGTGTGGATGCGCCCGGAAGCCTCGGTCGCCGGCACGCGCTGCACGCGGTGCACGCCGCTTTCGAACTTCAGCTGGGCGAACACGCCCTGGCCGGTGACGTTCGCAATGACTTCCTTGAAGCCGCCCGCGTCGGCCGACGACATTTCCATCGTCTCAACGCGCCAGCCCTGCGTTTCGGCATAGCGCTGGTACATGCGGTAGAGATCGGCCGCGAACAGCGCCGCTTCCTCGCCGCCGGTGCCGGCGCGGATTTCGAGGATCGCCGAGCGTTCGTCCGCCATGTCCTTCGGCAGCAGCAGCACGGCGAGCGCCTTCTCGGCCTCGGGGAGCTGTTCCTTCAGAGACTGCAGCTCTTCCTCGGCAAGCGCCACCATCTCGCGGTCGGTCTCGCCGCCGTTCACCATTGCGGTGAGGCTCTCCGCCTCGTCGCGCATCGCACGCACGGTTCCCGCCGCCTCGGCGACGGGCTTCAGCTCGGCGTATTCCTTGGAAAGCGCGACGAACTTCTCGGCCGGAAGATCGCCCGCCGACATCTGCTCGGTCAGCTCGGCATAGCGCGCCTCGATCTGTCGGATGCGCGCGGTGGGAACGCCGCTCATACGTTACGATCTTCGCTGAGATTGCTGCCCGAAATATGGCTGTAGCCCGGAGGCAAGGCTGAGAGCACTCTGTTCATTAAGTCACCAAGCTCTTCACTCGTCATCGAAACACGCGACAAATGCAGGCTGCCCGGCAGCTGGCTTACGTCTTTTACAAAGAGGATGGAGCGCGCACCTCGACGTTTAGCTGCTTCAACCCTCTTCTTGGTGTTCCCTCGAAAAGGAAAATCAGTCCTGATCCCATTACGCCGGAGCCGAGTAGCAATGTCGATACAAATGCTCTCCAAGCCATCAGCCTGACCATCTGGCACGACCGCGACATCGATAAAGTCCTCCGCCGGCGCCGCGATCAGCATCGCAAGCCGCTCGATTCCGGCCGCCCAGCCGACGCACGGCGTGTGCGGCCCGCCGAGCGCTTCCATCAGCCCGTCATAGCGCCCGCCGCCGAGCACCGTGCCCTGCGCACCCAGATGCTCGGTGATGAACTCGAACGTCGTGTGGCGATAATAATCGAGACCGCGCACCAGCGCTTCGTTCCGCTGATAGGCGACGCCTGCCGCGTCGAGGCCCTTGCGCACGGCATCGAACCACGCGCCCGCCTCGGCGGACATATAGGCGTCGATCCTGGGCGCATCGGCGACGAGCGCCTTGTCGGCGGCGTCCTTGCTGTCGAGGATGCGCAGCGGGTTCTTCTCCAGCCGGTCGCGGCTCTCGGCGGAAAGTGCATCGCGATGCGCCGAGAAGTGCGCGATCAGCGCCGCCTGCCACGCAGCGCGCGTCTCAGGGTCGCCGAGCGTGTTGAGGTTCAGCACCGTCTTGCCCTGAAGCCCGAGTTCATCGAGCAGGTGCTGCGCGAAGGCGATGATTTCCACGTCCGCCGCCGGTTCGCCCGACCCCAGGATTTCCGCGTCGAGCTGGTGGAACTGCCGGAAACGGCCCTTCTGCGGCCGTTCGTAGCGGAACGCCGGTCCCCAGGCCGAAAGCTTCATCGGCGCGTGCTGCTGCCAGCCGTTCGAAATGTAGGCGCGCGCGATACCCGCCGTGAACTCGGGGCGCAGTGTCAGCGATTCGCCGCCGCGGTCCTCGAACGTGTACATTTCCTTCGAAACCACATCGGTGGTCTCGCCGAGCGAGCGCGCGAACACGCCGGTGAATTCGAACACCGGCACCTGCACCGGGCGGAAGCCATAGAGCCTGCGCACGCGCGTGAACGTTTCCACCACCACGTCGAAGCGCGCGGCGTCTTCGCCCACCATGTCCTGCGTGCCGCGCACGGCCTGAATCTTGCTGCTCATAAGCGCCGCGCTTTAGACGGGTTCGGGGGCCGTGGGAACCGTTCATACGATTTCTGCTGCGACGCAACATTCGGCGGTTCCCTTCGGCGCGAAGAACCGCTAAACGCCGCGCGCCATGGATATATCGAAGATTCCCGTCGGACCGAACCCGCCCCACGAACTCAATGTGATCATCGAGGTGCCGATCGGCGGCGAACCGGTGAAATACGAGTTCGACAAGGACTCGGGCGCCATCTTCGTGGACCGCATCCTGCACACGCCGATGCGCTATCCGGCGAACTACGGCTTCATCCCCCACACGCTGGGCGAGGACGGCGATCCGCTCGACGCGCTCGTCATCACGCGCTCGCCGATCATCCCGGGGGCGGTCATCCGCGTGCGCCCGGTCGGCGTGCTGATGATGGAAGACGACAAGGGCGGCGACGAGAAGCTGCTTACCGTGCCGGTCGATTCGACCTTCCCCTACTACGGCAACGTCACCAACCACAGCGACCTGCCGCCGATCGTGCTGCGCCAGATCGAGCACTTCTTCGAGCACTACAAGGACCTCGAACCCGGCAAGTGGGCAAAGCTGAACGGCTGGGGTGATGCAGACAAGGCACGCCAGCTCATTCTGGACGGCGTCGAGCGCGCGAAGACCAAGGGCTGAGCTTTACCGGCTGAAACAATTCCGTCATTCCTCGCGGAAAGTCATTTCTCGGGGAGACTGTCTTGCGTGCGTTCTGTTCGTTCCTGATCCTTCTGGCGGCGCCCGCCGCCGCTGAAAACAGCCTCCCCCGAACACCGGTCTATGTGCATCCGGAACGCCCGGCTGAGGACATTCGCTATCCGGGCGTGATGACGCTCGATGTCGATGCCAGCGATACGGCGCGCCGTATTCTCGGCGTCCGCCAGCAGATCCCGGTTGCCGCGCCGGGGCCGCTGACGCTGCGCTACCCCGAATGGCTCCCCGGCAAGCACGCGCCGCGCGGGCCGATCGCCGCGCTGGCGGGGCTCACGATCAGCGCGGGCGGGAAGCCCGTGCCGTGGAAGCGCGATCCGCGCGACGTCTATGCCTTCACCGTCGATGTCCCGAAGGGCGCGAAGGCGCTCGATATCCGTTTCCAGTATCTCTCGCCCACCGAGGGCAATCAGGGCCGCGTCAGCGTGACGGCGGAAATGCTGAACCTGCAGTGGGAAACGGTCGCGCTCTATCCGGCGGGCCACTACACGCGGCAGATTCGCGTGCGCCCCTCGGTGACACTGCCCGAAGGCTGGCAGGGCGTTGCCGCGCTCGACGGCGTCGTGCGCACCGGGAGCACGCTCCGCTACGCCGAGACCGATTTCGAAACGCTCGTCGACAGCCCCATGTTCGCGGGGAGCAACTACAAGGCGTGGGATCTAGGCCACGATGTCCGCCTCAACGTCTTTGCCGATCGGCCCGGTGACCTTGCGGCCACGAACGACCAGATCGAGGCGCACCGGCGCATGGTCGATCAGGCGGTGAAGCTTTTCGGATCGCGCCACTACGACCGCTACGAGTTCCTGTTCGCGCTCTCCACGGAGCTTGGCGGCATCGGCCTTGAACATCATCGCAGCTCGGAGAATGCGCTGCCACGCACCTATTTCACCGACTGGGCCAACACGGCGGCGATGCGCGGACTGCTCCCGCATGAATTCACGCACAGCTGGAACGGCAAGTTCCGCCGCGGTGCCGATCTCTGGACGCCCGATTATCGCACGCCGATGCAGAACAGCCTGCTCTGGGTTTACGAAGGGCAGACGAGCTACTGGGATTCGGTGCTCGCTGCGCGCTCCGGGCTTATCCCCAAGGATGTCGTGCTCGGCGAGTTCGCGAACCAGGCCGCCTTCTATGAGCAGCAGCCCGGCCGCGCATGGAAGCCGCTCATCGACACCACAAACGACCCCATCACCAACGCCCGCCGCCCGCAGGCCTTCCGCACATGGCAGCGCTCGGAAGACTATTACAACGAAGGCGCGCTGATCTGGATGGAAGCAGACATGCTGATCCGCGAGAAGACCGGCGGCAAGAAGTCGCTCGACGATTTCGCGCGCGGCTTCTTCGGCGTGCGTGACGGGGATTGGGGCACGGTCACCTACGCGTTCGAAGACGTCGTCGCCGCGCTCGATGCCGTCGCGCCTTACGACTGGGCGACCTTCCTGAAAACCCGCGTCGACGAGATCGCGAAACCCCCGCTCGGCGGCATCGAGAAGAGCGGCTATCGGCTCGTCTTCAAGGAAACGCCGAGTGCCTATCAGGTTTCGAACGACGCGCGCAGCCGCGCTACCGATCTCAGCCATTCTGTCGGCATCACGGTCAACGCTTCCGGCACGATTTCCAACGTCGTGTGGGACGGGGCGCTATTTCGCGAAGGCGTGACCACCGCGACGCGAATCATGGCGGTGAACGGTCGCGAGTTCAACGAGGCCGATTTCAAATCGACGATCACCGCCGCGAAGGACGGCAAGAGCCCGATCGAGCTGCTGCTGAAGGAAGGCCCGCGCTACCGCACGATCCGCCTCGGCTATACGGGCGGGCTCCGCTATCCGCACCTCGAACGCGTCGGCAGCGGCCCAGCGCTGCTCGACCGCGTGCTCGAAGCCTTACCCTGAGGCAGCGAGCGTCTTCAGCGCGTCGCCATCGACGCGGTTGACGGTCCACTCGTCCATCGGCCGTGCGCCGAGCGAACGGTAGAAGTCGATCGCGGGCGTGTTCCAGTCGAGCACCGACCATTCGAGGCGCGCGCAATCCCGTTCGATCGCAAGCGCCGCGAGCCGGGAAAGCAGCATCTTGCCGACCCCCTTGCCGCGCGCCTCAGGCACGACGAACAGGTCTTCGAGATAGACGCCCGGCCGTCCCTCGAAGGTCGAGAAATTGTGGAAGAACAGCGCGAAGCCGACAGGCGTGCCGTCATCCTCGGCGATCAGCACCTCGGCGTAGGGACGCGAGCCGAACAGCCTCTCGCCGAGCTTCGCCTCGTCGAAGCGGACCTCGTGCGCGAGCTTCTCATATTCGGCAAGATCGCGGATGAACCGCGCGATCAGCGGCAGGTCGGCGGGCCCGGCCACACGAATCGAAACCGTCACGCGCGATCCTCGCCGATCCTGATGATCTCTCCGACCTCCAGTTCGTCGATCCGCAATTTGCGGATGCGCGCCTTGCCCACGCGGAGCCGGCCGATCGCAAGCGTGCCGACGGCGACAGCGCCCAGCGCGAACGCCCCGAGCGTCAGCGCCGCAACGGCGCCGTAGCCGAGCGTCATCGCCCCGGTTGCCGATGCGCCCGTTGCAACGGCCTTGCGCGCGACCGGCGGTTCCAGCCTGATGTCGGACCCGGTCTTCATGCGGCTTTCCCGTGCAGCGTATCCATGCTCACCGCGCTCCCGGCCTCGATCTCGGCGGCCTTGGCTTCAACGAGCCCCACGATGTGCGCGATCATGTCCGCGTCCGCGATCGTGTGGTCGGTGACGCCCGACAGATAGACCATGTGCTTGCCGTTGCCGCCGCCGGTGATGCCGATGTCGGTCTCGCGCGCCTCTCCGGGGCCGTTGACGACGCAGCCGAGCACCGAGAGCGACATCGGCGTCTTGATGTGCCCGAGCGCATCTTCGAGCGCCTGCACCGTGCGGATGACATCGAAGCCTTGCCGCGCGCAGCTCGGGCAGGAGACAACGCGGACGCCGCGCGTGCGCAGGCCGAGCGTCTTCAGGATTTCATAGCCGACGCGGACTTCCTCCTCGGGCTCGGCCGAAAGCGACACGCGGATCGTGTCGCCGACGCCGAACCAGAGCAGCGAACCGATGCCGATCGCCGACTTCACCGTGCCGCCGATGAGCCCGCCCGCCTCGGTGATGCCGAGGTGCAGCGGGCAGTCCACCGCCTCGGCGAGCTGCTGATAGGCCGCGACGGCGAGGAACGCGTCGGAGGCCTTCACCGCGACCTTGTATTCGCGGAAGTCATGCTCCTCGAGCAGCCGGATATGGTCGAGCGCGCTTTCGACGAGCGCCTCGGGGCACGGCTCGCCGTACTTCTCGAGCAGATCCTTCTCCAGGCTGCCCGCGTTGACGCCGATGCGGATCGCGCAGCCGTTCGCCTTCGCGGCGCGCACCACCTCGGCGACGCGCTCCGAAGACCCGATGTTGCCGGGGTTGATGCGCAGGCACGCCGCGCCCGCGTCCGCCGCTTCGAGCGCGCGCTTGTAGTGGAAATGGATGTCGGCAACGAGCGGCACCCGCGCCGCCTTCGCGATCTGGCGGAACGCCGCGGTCGATTCGACATCGGGGCACGACACGCGGATGATGTCCGCCCCCGCCTCTTCGCAGCGGCGAATCTGGTCGATCGTCGCCTTTGCATCCGAGGTGAGCGTGTTGGTCATCGTCTGCACGGTGATCGGCGCATCACCGCCCACCGGAACGCTGCCGACCATGATCTGCCGCGATTTGCGCCGCGCGATATCGCGCCAGGGACGAAGGGACATGCTCGGGACTCTCACCTTTCGCGGGCGATATACGCGAGCTTCGCGGCGAACCCAAGACCTGCCGGTATCGGGGGCTGGCGCGGGAGTGCGGATCGGCTAGCCTTCATGCATGGGGGAGGCGCGATCGTCAGAACTGCCCACGGGGCGCCATTACGGAATGGACTGGCTGCGCGTCGGCGCCTTCGCCCTCCTCATCCTCTATCACGTCGGCATGTATTTCGTGCCGTGGGACTGGCACGTGAAGGCGGCCAATCCCGATCCGCATGCCGCGATCCTGATGCTGGCGACAAACAGCTGGCGACTGGCGCTGCTCTTTGTCGTGTCCGGCTATGCAAGCGCCGCGGTCTTCGCGCACCAGCCCAGCCCCGCCGGTTTCGCGCGCTCACGCTCGGCCCGGCTGCTGATCCCACTTGTCTTCGCCGTGATCGTCGTGATCCCGCCGCAGCCGTGGATCGAGCTGATGTTCAAGCACGGTTATACGGAGAGCTTCAGCCATTTCTGGCTGCACGACTATTTCCGCTTCGGCGCGCTCGACGGCATCATCCTGCCGACGTGGCAGCATCTCTGGTTCGTCGTCTATCTGTGGGTCTACAGCATAGTGCTCGCGCTCCTCATGCTGCTCCCCGCAGGCGTTCGCGCGCGCGCCGCACGTTTTTGCGAAGCCGCGCTCACCGGTCCCGCCATCCTCGCCGTTCCGATTGCGCTGATGGCACTGCGGACGATCGTGCTGTTTCCCGGCGTCGGCGAAACCCACGCGCTTGTCGACGATGGGGCCACGCACGCGCTTTATTTCCCATGTTTCCTGTTCGGCGTGCTGCTGCGCGGATCATCCCCGCTCTGGACCGCGATCCGCCGCTGGTGGCGCGTCGCCGCCGTGCTTGCCGTGGCCGCCTACGCCGTCGTCGCCGTGATCGAGTATCGCTATCCCGGCGAGACCCCGCTCGATGACACGCTCACCGCCCTGTTTCGCGCAGCGCGCGCCGTTCAGGGCTGGGCGACAATCGTTGCGCTCATCGGCATCGCCGACCGCTGGCTGAACCGCGACGCGCCCATCCGCACGACGCTCACCGAAGCGGTGTTCCCGCTCTACATCGCGCACCAGACGATCATCGTCGCCGTCGGCTGGTGGCTGCTCCCGCTCACGCTCCCCAACCTCGCCGCCTTCGCGATCCTCGTCGCGGCAACGGCGGCAGGCAGCTGGACCTTCTACATCGTCGGCCGCAGCGTGCCGTGGCTCCGCCCGCTGATCGGTCTCGCCCGAAAGGAAAAGGGCCGCCCCGAAGGACGGCCCTTTCCAACTGCGCAATGAATGCGGGTCTTAGCTGGCGGCGGCGCCGACCAGCACCGTGACGGCGCGGCGGTTCTGCGCCCAGGCGCTCTCGTCCGAACCTTCAACGGCCGGACGCTCCTTGCCGTAGCTGATCACGCTGATGCGATCGGCGGCAACGCCCTGGCCGGCGAGGAAGTTCTTCACCGAGTTGGCGCGGCGCTCGCCGAGCGCGAGGTTGTATTCACGCGTGCCGCGCTCGTCGGCGTGGCCTTCGATCGTGACCTTCACGTTCGAATACTGGGCGAGCCAGCCGGCCTGCTTGGTCAGCGTCGCCTGCGAAGCGCTGTCGAGCTGATACGAATCGAACTCGAAGAACACGCGGTCGCTGCCCGCCTGCTGGATGAAGTCCTCGACACTGCCCGGCACGACCGTGCTGGTGACAGGCGTGGGCGTCGGCGTCGGGGTGGGCGCCTCAACCGGAGCCGCGGGCGGCGGCGGCGGCGGCAGCTCTTCCTTCTTCTTAGAGCACGCTGCCGTCGTGACCAATGCGGCGACCATCACCACTTTCAGAGCAGTCTTCATCATCACTCTCCCTGTCTCGGAACCCCAAAAAAGAACCCGGCACCAGTCACCGGTTTCGGCTCAACAACGCGAATCCGTCATTACGGTTTCCAAACTGCACTCGGTGGGCAACCCTTAATAACACCTGAATGCCATGCTTTTTAAGGCAAAAGTGGCGACCATGCCGGATCGGACCCGTCGAGCGGTGTGGGAATGCGCCGTTCATTGACGCCCGTAAGGTCCACCGACCAGAGGTCGGCGCGGCCGCCGCGCTGGCTGCGGAAGAACATCACGACGCGGCCGTTCGGCGACCAGGTCGGCCCCTCATCGCCCCAGCTGTCGGTGAGCAGCCGCTCGCCCGAGCCGTCGGTGCGCATCACGCCGATGCGGAAACCGCCGCCGCCCATGCGCGTGAAGGCGATGAGGTCGCCGCGCGGCGACCATACCGGGGTCGCATAGCGTCCGCCGCCGAAGCTGATTCGGCGCTGATCGGAGCCGTCCGCGTTCATCACGTAAAGCTGCTGTGTGCCGCCGCGATCCGATTCGAACACGATCTTGCTGCCGTCCGGCGAATAGCTGGGGCCGGTATCGATGCCCGGCGCGCTCGTCAGCCGCTGCGGCGTGCCGCCGTTCACGCTCATGCGATAGATGTCGGTGTTGCCGCCCTGCGCCATCGAGAAGACGAGGCTCTGCCCATCGGGCGAGAAGCGCGGCGCGAAGCTCATGTTGGGGAGGTTCCCCACCAGCGTCTGGCGGCCGGTGCCGATGTTGTAGATGTAAACGCGCGGCCGGTTCTGCGCGAACGACATGTAGGCGATCGTCTGCTGGCTCGGCGAGAAGCGCGGCGTCAGCACGAGGTTCTGGCCGTTCGTCAGGAAGCGGTGGTTGGCGCCGTCCTGGTCCATGATCGCGAGCCGCTTGATGCGCTTCGTCTGGCTGCCGGTTTCCGAGACGTAGACGATGCGGCTGTCGAAATAGCCGCTTTCGCCCGTCAGCCGCGAATAGACCGCGTCTGCGCACTTGTGCGCGGCGCGGCGCCAGAATGCGGGCTGCGTCGAGAAGCCCTCGCGCGCGAGAATTTCTTCGGAGAACACATCGTAAAGGTAGCAGCCGACCGTGATCGAGCCGTCGCCGTTCACCTGCACGAAGCCGGTGACAAGCGCCTGCGCCGCCACCGTGCGCCAGTTCGGGAAGCGCGGGGCCAGCACGTCGGCATAGGCGACGGTGGTGGTGAACGCCGAGGGGTTGATCGGCTTGAACAGCCCCGAGCTCGCAAGATCGTTCGAGACGACCTCCGCGACCTGCCGCCCGAGCGTGGCGGTGTCGCCCGCAACCGTGCTCGCGAGCGCCGGTGTCGTGAACGCCGGCACGGCGATCGGCATCGGCTTCGAAATGCCCGCGTTGATATCGACGCGAAGCTGGGCGGCGGCAGGCATCGCGACGATTGCGATCAGCAGTGCCGACAATGCGGAGATGAGGCGTTTCACAGGCATATCCTTACAGCGTCTCGCTTGGGTCGAAATTGAGTTCGAAATCCTTCCACCCGTCATAAAGTTCCGGGGGCAGTCCTTCCAGTGAGCAGGCGGGGTTCATCACGGCACGGATCGCGGCGTCGCGCGCCACGCGGCCGTAGGCGGCGTTGCCTGCGCCGATCCCGCTCTGCGACAGCACTTCCGGGCGGCCGATGATCGTGCCGTCGCGCTGCACGCGCACGCGCAGCAGCGTCTTGATGTTGCGGGCGTCGGGACCGCCTGCGCCGGGATCCCAGCAGCGGTAGATGCGGTCGCGGATCGCCTGCGCGAGCGTCGCCATCGTGCGCGCGTCGAGCTTGGCGCCTTCGGGGATCGCCTGCTCGATCGACTTCGCGAAATCGGTCGGCTTCGTCTTCCGCGGCGCGTCCTTCAGCGACTTGTCGATCAGGTTCGAAAGGTCGCGCTTGGGCTTCGGCTTTTCGACCGGCTTGGGCGTGGGTTTCTTCGGCTCCGCCTTGGGCTTCGGCGTTTCCTTGGGCGCGATCTCGACCGGCGGCGGGGTCGGTTCCGGCGTCAGCTCGGGCTCGACGACCTCCGGCTCAGCCTCCTCCACCGTCTCGCGCGGCGCCGCCTCGATCGAGGGCTTGGGCTTTTCCTGCACCGTCGGCACGTCGGAAATGTCCACGAACTCGACCGGGATCGGCTCCACGATCGGCGCGATGTCCTTCGACATCAGGCTCCAGCTCAGCGATAGTCCGGCGAACAGCGCAAGGTGCGCCGTCCCCGCGATCAGGATCGCGCGGTTCTCGGTCACCGGTCTTCGGCGCCGGCCTCGCTCACGAGCGCGACCTTTTTGAAACCTGCGGCGTTCACCTCGCCCATCACGCGCATCACGTTTCCGAAGTCGAGCCGGCGGTCGGCGCGCACATAGATGCGCGGCCCTTCCGCCTCGCCCGCGCGTGCCTCGCTGATCGCGGCGAGCTTCGCGGCGAGCTCTTCGGCGGGAACGAGCTGCTCGTCGATATAGATCTCCCCTTCCGCGTTCAGCGAGACCTGGATCGGCGTGTTGTCCTGCTTGAGCGCGCCTGCCTTGCTGTCGGGAAGATCGATCGGAACGCCGGAAACGAGCAGCGGCGCCGTCACCATGAAAATGATGAGCAGCACGAGCATGACGTCGACGAGCGGCGTCACGTTGATCTCGCTCATCGGCGGCGCCTTGCCGCCCCTGCGTCCGCCGGGTGCAATGCCCATCGCCATGCGTCAGGCCTTCGGTGCCATGGTTTCAAGCTCGCGCGACAGCTCGCCCTGGAACTCCTCGGCGAAGTTGTGCAGGCGCCCCTCGACGCGGCCGATGCCGTAGAGCAGCCGGTTGTAGCCGATCACCGCCGGGATCGCCGCAAAGAGCCCCATCGCGGTCGCGAACAGCGCCTCGGCGATGCCCGGCGCGACCACGGCGAGCGTGGTGTTCTGCGTCGCCGCGATCGAGGTGAAGCTGCGCATGATGCCCCACACGGTGCCGAACAGGCCGACGAACGGCGAGACGGAGCCGATGGTGGCAAGGATGTTGAGCCGGTCCGAAAGCGTGTCGATCTCGCGCGCGATGGCAACGCCCATCACACCGCCGAGGCGCGTGCGAAGCCCGACGCGGTCGTATTTGCCGCCCGCGGTCGAACGGCGCCACTCGCTCATCGCGGCAGCAAACACCTTGGTTGCCGGATGCTCGGCCTTGCCCGGCGCCTCGCGAATGTCCTCGAAGCTGTTCGCCTTCCAGAAACGGTTCTCGAACGCCTCGGTCTGCTTGCCGATCACTTTCAGCCGCCGCGCGCGCTCGATGATGATCGCCCACGACCAGATCGATGCGAACAGGAGCCCGATCATCACCGCCTTGACGACGATATCCGCCTGCATGAACAGCGCCCACGGCGACATGTCCGCGGCCCCCGCCAATGCGACGTTTGCAACCTCAGTTTCCATCCGGCTCCCCGTTTCCCGCCTTTACGGCCAACACTTCGAAAATCCTGCGCCATTCCGGCGGCTGGCGCTTCGGCCTGCCGTCTCGCCCGACGAGTGCAGCTGTAACAAGCGCATCCGTGACGAGTTCCCCTGAACGTACGATGACTTGCGCGATCCGGCACGACGCCGCGCCGATGCTTTTTACGCGGCTTTCGACATGAAGAACGTCGTCGAGCCGCGCCGGGCGCACGTAGCGGATCTGGAGGTCCGTCACCGCATAGGCGCCCTCGCCCGCCTCGAAGAAGGCACGCTGGTCGATGCCCGCCGCGCGCAGCATATCGGACCGCGCGCGCTCCATGAAGCGCAGGTAGTTGGCGTGATAAACGACGCCAGAAAGGTCGGTATCCTCGAAATAGACGCGCACGGGAAAGCGGTGAACACCGTCCACAAAGGCGCCTGAGGGCGGGCCGCTTGTTGTTTCACCCGTCATTCCGTCCGGTGTCTAACCGGGCGCGACTCGGCGGGGAAGCCCGAAAATGCGCCGATTCGTGAGCGCTGCTCAGTCCTCGAAGGGCAGCACGTCGCCCGCGCCTGCCGGCGGAGCAAGGCCAAGATGCGTCCACGCCCGCCCGTTCAGCATCCGCCCGCGCGCCGTCCGCGCGACGAGGCCGAGCTGGATCAGATAGGGTTCGATGACCTCTTCCAGCGTGTCGCGCGGCTCCGAAAGCCCCGCCGCCAATGTCTCGATGCCGACCGGGCCGCCCTTGTAGATGTCCGCGATCATGCCGAGGTAGCGCCGGTCCATGGCGTCGAGCCCAAGCGCGTCGACCTCCAGCCGCAGCAGCGCCGTATCCGCCATCGTGCGATCCACGATATCCGCCCCCGCGACATGCGCGAAGTCGCGCACACGCCTCAGCAGCCGCCCTGCAATGCGCGGCGTTCCCCGGGCGCGGCCCGCGATCTCGCGCGCACCTTCAGGCGACAGCGCCATGCCGAGCAGTCCGGCGGCGCGCGTCACCACATGTTCGAGTTCGTCGACCGTGTAGAAATTAAGCCGCACGGGGATGCCGAACCGGTCGCGCAGCGGCGTCGTGATGAGCCCGGAGCGCGTCGTCGCGCCCACGAGCGTGAACGGCGGCAGATCGATCCGCACCGATCGGGCCGACGGCCCCTCGCCGATCATGATATCGAGCGCGCGGTCCTCCATCGCCGGGTAGAGGATTTCCTCCACCGCCGGGTTCATCCGGTGAATCTCGTCGATGAACAGCACGTCGTTGGGTTCGAGGTTGGTGAGCAGCGCCGCGAGGTCGCCCGCCTTCGCGATCACCGGCCCCGACGTGGAGCGAAACCCGACGCCAAGCTCGCGCGCGATGATCTGGGCGAGCGTCGTCTTGCCGAGACCCGGCGGCCCGAAGAACAGCACATGGTCCATCGCCTCGCCGCGCTGCTTCGCAGCCGCGATGAACACACGCAGATTCTCCCGCGCCGCCGCCTGCCCGACGAACTCTTCCAGCCGCTTCGGCCTCAGCGCGGCATCCACGTCCTCGGCCCGGCGTTCGCCGGTCACAAAGCGCTGATCATCGGGTTGCGTGGCCATGCGCGGACCCTACCGCGCCGCTTTCTTGAGCGCCAGCCGCACCACCGTGCCGACATCCGCGCCCTCGCCGGCTTCCTCGATGGCGGCCGTCACCACCCGGTTCGCTTCGGCGGGCTTGTAGCCGAGGTTGGCGAGTGCGGAGAGCGCGTCCGCTGCGAGGCCGCCCTTCGGCGCTGCGGGCGCGAAGCCGCCGACCGGGATCGCAACCCCGGCGATGCCGCCCGCCTTGTCCTTCAGTTCGTTGACGATGCGCTCGGCGAGCTTCGGCCCGACACCGCTCGCGCGGCCCACCATCGTCTTGTCGCGGTTCGCGATCGCGGCGTGGATTTCATCCGGCGTCAGCACCGACAGGATCGCCAGCGCCACCTTCGCACCGACCCCCTGCACCGTCTGCAACAGTCGGAACCAGTCGCGCTCGCGTTCCGTCACGAAACCGAACAGCTGGATCGCGTCCTCGCGCACGTGCGTCTCGATATGCAGAGAAACCGCTGTGCCTGCTCCGCCGAGCGACGCAAGCGTCTTGGTCGATGCCGAGACGAGATACCCGACCCCGTTCACATCAATGACCGCAGCGTCTGCGTTGACTGTGTCGAGCAGGCCCTTCAGCTTGGCGATCATCGGTATCCCCCCAGCGCCTTTGCGCTCGCCTGATGATGCGCATGGCAGATCGCCACCGCAAGCGCGTCCGCCGCATCGGTGCTCTTGATCTTCACGCCCGGCATCAGCCGCTCGACCATCGCGCGCACCTGATCCTTCTCCGCCGCGCCCGTTCCGACCAGCGCCTTCTTCACGAGCCGCGTCGCATACTCCGCAACCTCCAGCCCCGATCCCGCGAGCGCCGCGAGCACCACGCCGCGCGCCTGCCCCAGCTTCAGTGTCGATTGCGGGTTCTTGTTGACGAACACCTCTTCGGCGGCCGCCGTCCCGGCGGCGCTTTCTGCGACGACACCAGCAAGGCCCGTGTAAAGCGCCGAGAGCCGCGCGGCCATCGGCATGTCCGCCGGGATGCGCAGCGTACCGTGCGCGATGTGCGAGATGCGGTTGCCCTCGGCCCGGATCACGCCCCAGCCGGTGGCATTCAGCCCCGGATCAACGCCGAGAATGATCAGCCGAGCTTCTCCATGACCTCGTCGGAGACTTCATAGTTGCCCGACACGGTCTGCACGTCGTCGTCGTCGTCGAGCGCATCGATCAGCTTGAGGAGCGACCCCGCATCACCTTCGGCCACCGACACCATCGTCTGCGGCCGCCATGCGAGCTTCGCGCCTTCCGGCTCGCCGAGCACGGCTTCGAGCGCCTTCGCGACCTCGTGCAGCGTATCCTGCGCGGTCCACACCTCGTGGCCCTCCTCGTCGGACTGCACATCCTCCGCGCCCGCTTCGAGCGCTGCCTCGAACACCTTCTCAGCGTCGCCCGCCTTGGCCGCATATTCGATCAGGCCCATGCGATCGAAGCCGTGGCTCACCGAACCCGATGCGCCGAGGTTGCCGCCGTTCTTGGAGAAGATCGTGCGGACGTTCGTCGCCGTGCGGTTGCGGTTGTCGGTCAGCGCCTCGACGATCAGCGACACGCCGCCGGGGCCGAAGCCCTCGTAGCGGATCTCTTCATAGTTCTCGACGTCGCCGCCGCTCGCCTTGTCGATTGCGCGCTGGATATTGTCCTTGGGCATCGACTGCGCCTTCGCCGCGATCACCGCGGCGCGCAGGCGCGGGTTCATGTCGGGATCGGGCGTGCCCATCTTGGCCGCGACGGTGATTTCGCGGGAGAGCTTGGAAAACATCGCCGAGCGCTTTTTGTCCTGCGCGCCCTTGCGGTGCATGATGTTCTTGAATTTGGAATGACCTGCCATGGGACTCGTTCGTGCCGGTTTCTAGGAATGTGGCCGGGTCTTTACGCGAGCGAGGCGCCCACTGGCAATGTTCAGGAAACGGTGACCGCTGTCCCCGAGGCCGAGACCATCAGCATCGACCCACCCTGCCCCAGCACCTCGTAGTCGAGGTCGATGCCGACGACGGCGTTCGCACCCATTTTTCGCGCTTCGTCCGCGAGTTCCGAAAGCGCCTGCTGGCGCGCATCGCGCAGCACGGTTTCGTACGAGCCCGCGCGCCCGCCGACAATGTCGCGGATCCCCGCGAACAGATCGCGGAAGATGTTGGCGCCAAGGATCGCCTCGCCGGTGACGACGCCGTGATACTGCGTCGCCGGGCGGCCTTCGATGGTGGGGGTGGTGGAAAGGATCATGCCATGTCTCCCAGTGCGCGGCGCAGCATCACGCCGGCGAGATGCGCGCGATATTCGGCGCCGGCATGGATGTCGGAATTGAGATCGTCCGAAGCAAGCTCCGGAAGCGCGGCGCCCGCGTCGATCGCGGCTTCCGCTTCACTCCAGCGGAACACGCCCGCCCCCGCGCCGGTCACGGCAACGCGCGTGCCCTCCGCAAACCGGGCGACGAACACACCGACGAGTGCATAGCGCGAGGCCGGGTGCGCGAACTTCGCGTAGGCCGCCGCCTGCGGCACCCGGAAGCCGAAGCGCGTGATGATCTCGGCCTCTTCGAGCGCGGTCGCGAACATGCCGAGGAAAAAATCATCCGCCGCGTACGTGCCGCGATCCGTCTCGATCACGGCATCGAGCGCGAGTACCGCCGCCGGGTAATCCGCCGCCGGGTCGTTGTTCGCGACGCTGCCGCCGAGCGTGCCGCGCTCCCGCACCTGCGGATCGCCGATGCCGCCCGCGAGCCGTGCGAGCGCGCGGATCGGCGCTTCCGCTGCGACCTCGGCGTGGCGCGTCATCGCCCCGACCCAAACCCGGTCGCCTTCGCGCGATATGCCCGACAGTCCGGAGACATGCGCGAGATCGACGAGCGCATCGGGTGCGCGCAGCCTGGATTTCATTGCCGGTATCAGCGTGTGCCCGCCCGCGAGATAGGCGACATCACCGCCTCCTGCGGCGAGCGCCGCCGCTTCGCCAAGCGTCGCTGGGCGATGATAGTCCGTCACAGCGCAGACGCCCCCGCGCGGATCGCCTTCACGATGTTCGTATAGCCCGTGCAGCGGCAGAGATTGCCTTCAAGGTCGTGGCGGATGGTTTCCTCATCCACATTCGGCCCGTGCCGCCCGGCGATCGCGATTCCCGCGATCACCATGCCCGGTGTGCAGAAGCCGCACTGCAGCCCGTGCGCCTCGCGGAACGCCGCCTGCATCGGGTGCAGCGCGCCTTCCGCGCCCAGCCCCTCGATCGTCGTCACGGCGGCGCCATCCGCCTGTCCGGCGATCACCGTGCAGCTCTTCACCGCCTTGCCGTCGATCAGTACGTTGCAGGCGCCGCACTGGCTGGTGTCGCAGCCAATGTGCGTGCCGGTGAGGCGCAGCTGATCGCGGAGGATTTCGACGAGCAGCATCGTCGGTTCCACGTCGAGTTCGCGGCGGGAGCCGTTGACGGTCAGGCTGATTTGCATGTGCGGGATAGTATCGGCGCGGATGCGATGCGCCAAGTCGCCCAAAACGAGAAAAGCGGCGATACCGGGGCCGTGGCATCGCCGCTCAACTCAGGGTTTTCGCCTGGAGGCGGTCGGGGTCATTGACCACCGCCAGGTTGGGTCGCCGCCTTTGCCGGGGCCGTGGCGCCGGCGGCTGTCCAGAGAACAGCAAGCGCCGTGCCAGAATCTCAAGTCATTGATTTTATTGAAATTGGCAATTTTCCGGTACCGGCATTCCGGCTCGAATCGGGACAGTCGGCGCTCCACGCGTCCCGCGATGGGACGCCCGGGCCACGAGGCTTCAGACCTCGAGGCCGAGCGCCGCCTTGTAGGTATCGAGCAGCGCTTCCATTTCCTGGCGCGCATTCTTGTCCATCTTGCGCAGGCGCACGATGGTTTTCATCGTCTTGGGATCGAAGCCCTGGCTCTTGGCTTCGAGGTAGACGTCCTTGATGTCGTCGGCGATGCCCTTCTTTTCCTCTTCAAGACGCTCGATGCGTTCGATGAAAAGACGGAGTTGTTCGACGGATACGTTGTCGGTCATGCCTGCCTCGAATCATGGATGAAGAAATCGGTCGGGGTTCGTAAGTCGCCCGCTCCAACTCCGCAAGGCAGGTCAGTGCGCGTTCTTCGCGACGCTTTCGTCCATGCGGCGCATCTGTGCTTCGGTGGCAGGCGTCTGGTACTTCGCTTTCCATTCTGCGGGGTCCATGCCGTAGACGAGCGCGCGCGCCGCGTCCTTGCCGAGCGCGACGCCGCGCGCCTCGCCCGCTTCGCGCAGCCAGTCACCCAGGCAGTTGCGGCAGAAGCCGCCCACACCCATCAGATCGACGTTCTGCACGTCGGTGCGATGCCGCAGGTGTTCAACGAGCCGCCGGAACGCCGCCGCTTCCATTTCGGTCCGAACACTGTCGTCGATCGCCATCTTCAACTCCTGTCTTTGCACCCATAGGCGTAACGCACTAGGGGTATCCGCGCGCAAGCACTACGAAGGGGTCACATGAAGATAGAGCCGCGCCGCCGCAAGGTCCGCATTCTCGCAACACTCGGGCCTGCGTCGAGCAGTTACGAGCAGATTCGCGCGCTCTACCTCGCCGGAGCGGACGCGTTCCGGCTCAACATGAGCCACGGCGGACATGAAGGCCATACCGAGGTCGTCGGCCACATCCGTGCGCTCGAACGCGAAACGTCGCGCCCGATGACGATCCTTGCCGATCTGCAGGGGCCAAAAATCCGCATCGGCCGCTTCGACGCGCCCGTGGAGCTGAAGAACGGCCAGCGCTTCACGCTCGACCGGCACGATACGCCGGGCAACACGGTGCGCGCCCTCCTGCCGCATCCGGAGATTTTCGGCGCTACGGAGCCCGGTCACCGGCTGCTCATAGACGACGGCAAGGTCGCGCTGCGCGTGCTCGCAGTGACACCGGACGCGATCGAGACGGAGGTTGCCGTGGGCGGCCGCCTCTCGTCCAACAAAGGGCTCAATGTCCCTGATGCGGTCGTGCCCCTCGCCGCGCTCACCGAGAAGGACCGGCGCGACCTCGATTTCGCGCTCGACGCGGGCGTGGACTGGGTCGCACTCAGCTTCGTGCAGCGACCCGAGGACGTCGCGGAAGCGCGGCGGCTGATCGGCGGACGCGCGCAGCTTCTCGCCAAGATCGAAAAGCCGCAGGCGCTCGACCGCCTCACCGAGATCTTGGAAATCGCCGATGCGGTGATGGTTGCGCGCGGCGATCTTGGCGTCGAGATGCCGCCCGAGGCCGTACCGATGGCGCAGAAGCGCATCGTGCAGGCCGCGCGCAAGGCGGGGCGGCCGGTCGTGGTCGCCACGCAGATGCTCGAATCGATGATCGCCTCGCCGACGCCGACGCGCGCCGAGGTGAGCGATGTCGCCAACGCCGTGTATGATGGCGCTGACGCCGTCATGCTCTCTGCCGAATCGGCGGCAGGCGCCTGGCCCGTCGAAGCCGTGCGGATGATGGACGCGATCGCGAGCGCGGTCGAAACCGATCCCGAACACGCCCGGCGCGTGCATTTCACTGAAACGCTGCTTGAAGCCACCACGGCCGACGCGCTCTCCGGCGCCGCAGGGCAGATCGCCGGGACCATATCGGCACGTGCGGTGTGCTGCTTCACCACGTCCGGCTCGACAGCGCGCCGTGCCAGCCGCGAGCGCATCAACGTGCCGCTCCTCGTCCTCACGCCGAAGCTCGCGACTGCACGCCAGCTCGGTTTGCTGTGGGGCGTCCATGCTGTTCACACGCGCGATGTGAGCGACTTCGAGGAGATGGTGAACAAGGCGAAGCGCATGGCGCTGCGCGCTGGCGTCGCGGGCAGCGGCGACCGCATCATCATCATGGCCGGGGTTCCGTTCGGCACACCGGGCTCCACCAACGTGCTGCACATCGCGCGGCTTACCGGCGATGAACTGAGGGGCCGCAAATAGGCCTGCTGCAAGTCAATTGCCGCCAGGGGAAACACGCGGGCGGCAATTGTTTCGCCTCCGCTGTCTGTCTTTTGACGCTTATATGACGACGCCCCTGTAGCCGTGCATCATCAGGCACGATTTCGGGATGTTCTCACATGCGTAAACTTCACGGCGACCTGCTGTTGCTTGGCGCGGGATCAGCAGGACTTGCACTGTTCGCGACGCCCATCCTGTTCGCGGCGCCCGCTGTTGCCGGGCCGCCCTGCCGGCCTCAGAGCGACAACCCCAGCGCCGTCACCGCCGCTCTCGCCCGCGCCGCGTCGGTGAATACGTGACCGCGATAGCCTGCCGCTTCCGCGGCGGCGATATTGTCATCACGGTCGTCGATGAAGAGCGCGCGCGCCGGGTCCACCGGAAAGCGGCGTTTCGCCAGCGCGAAAATGGCCGGATCCGGTTTCACCAGCCGTTCCTCGCCCGACACGATGATATCGCGGAAACGCGCGAACGCAGGCTCGGTTGAGGCGAATCGCGGCCAGAACTCGTGCGAAAAGTTGGTGATGCCGTAGAGTGGCACGCCCGTGTCGGCGAGCGCGTGCACCAGCTCAATCATCCCTTCCACCGGCCCCGGCAGCGTTTCCAGCCACCGTGGCACATAGGCTTCGATCAGGTCGCGCTCATCCGGGAAGGCCGCGACAAGCTCTGCGGTGGTTTCGGCGGCGGGGCGCCCGGCGTCATGCTGGAAATGCCATTCCGGCGTCACGACGTTGGCGCAAAACCATTCGAGCCGCCCCCGGTCCGGGATCAGCTTTTCGTAGAGGTAGCGCGGGTGCCAGTGATAAAGAACGCCGCCGACGTCGAAGATGACGGCGTCGATCGAAGCTTCGGCGTTCAGCGAGGACTTAGCCCTGGCGCGCCTTGAAGCGGCGATTCGTCTTGTTGATCACATAGGTGCGGCCGCGGCGGCGGATGACGCGGCAATCGCGATGACGTCCCTTCAGGGACTTGAGGCTGTTCCGGATCTTCATGTTTTCCGCCTGCGAAACTGATTCTGGTGCTGTTCAAGAGCGCGCGTCCCTACGGGGCAAACCTTATGAAGTCAAGGCTTCCGGCTTGCCCGCCGCGCCGCGTGCATTACATGGGCGCCATGCTGTCCCGCTTCCGATCCCGTCCCAAACGCACAGACCGCCTGCCGGAGGGTCTGCGCCTATATGCGATCGGCGACATTCACGGCCGTCGCGACCTGCTGGACGCGCTGCTCGGCCAGATTGATGCCGATCTCGCGGGCTGGAGCGGCGATTCGGAGATCGTTTTCCTCGGCGACTATGTGGATCGCGGCAACGCTTCCGCCGCGGTGCTCGATCGGCTTGCCGAAGGCCCGCCCCAGGGCCGGCGCTGGACGCTGCTCAAGGGCAACCACGAATCGATCCTCGCGCATCTCGTTAGCGGACGTCCGCGCGAGGACGAATCGCTCTATCCTGCCTGGCTGAAGCACGGCGGGCGTGAAACACTGGCGAGTTACGGGCTCCCGGCAGCACTCGCGTTCGGCGATGATGAACACGCGGCGCTCGGCGCGCTCCGCGAGGTGATGCCGCGCACGCACATCGAGCTTCTCGAATCGTTCGAACTCATGCGCCGCGCGGGCGACTATCTCTTCGTTCATGCCGGCATCCGGCCCGGCGTGCCGGTGGAGGAACAGCGCCAACGCGACCTCATCTGGATTCGCGAAGCCTTCCTCGAACACAAGGGTGACCACGGCTTCCACGTCGTCCACGGCCATTCGATCACGCGCGATGTCGACGCGCAGGCGAACCGCACCGGCATCGACACCGGCGCCTACGCCACCGGCCGCCTCACCGCGATGGTGCTGGAAGGCGATTCGCGACGCTTTCTTTCGACCTGAAGGGTCAGCCGCGCGCGGCGAGCTTCTCCTCCCACGCGAGCGCATGGGTGACGATCGTGTCGAGGTTGCCGTTGCGCGGCTGCCAGCGGAAAGTGTCCAGAATCTTCGCGTTCTCGGCCACGAGCGCATCGGGATCGCCCGCGCGGCGCGGTTCCATGTGTCGTTCGATCTTGCGTCCGGAGACACGCTCCACGGCATCCAGCACTTCCAGCACCGAGAAGCCGCGATTGTAACCGCAGTTGAGCGTCACCGACTCCTCCGGCCGTTCCTCGAGCCAGCCGAGCGCCAGCACATGCGCGGCGGCGAGATCGCTGACATGAATATAGTCGCGCACGCCGGTGCCGTCGGGCGTCGCATAGTCCGTGCCGAACACCGAGACGTGCGAGCGCTTTCCGGTCGCCGCTTCGACCGCGACCTTGATGAGATGCGTCGCCCCCGCCGTCGACTGGCCGGTGCGACCCGCCGGGTCCGCACCCGCAACGTTGAAGTAGCGCAACGCCGCGTAGTTGATCGGGTGCGCGGCCGCGACGTCCGCCAGCATGAACTCCGTCATCAGCTTGGAGGTGCCGTAAGGGTTGATCGGAACGCGCGGCGTTTCCTCGTCCACCGGCGTGTGGTCGGGAATGCCGTACACCGCCGCGGTCGACGAGAAGATGAAGTGCTTCACGCCGTTCCTGACCGCCGATTCGATCAATGTGCGGCTCGCGGCCGTGTTGTTGCGATAGTATTTGAGCGGATCGCTCACTGATTCGGGCACGACGACCGAGCCCGCGAAGTGCATGATCGCCGCGATGCCCTGCTCGGCGACGATCCGGTCCAGCAGCGCCTCGTCGGCGACATTGCCTTCGTAGAAAGGCACGTCCTCCGGCACCGCCCAGCGGAAACCCGTGACGAGATTGTCGATCACCGAGACCTGGTGGCCTGCGTCTTTCAGCGCCAGCACCGCATGGCTGCCGATATACCCCGCGCCGCCCGTCACCAGAACCGATACCATCCTTGCCACTCCTGTCTGCGCTCTTGCCCGATATGCGGACACAGGCGGCCCGGCAAGCCGTTCAGGCATAAGAAAGCTGTGAAGCTACAGGATGATGCGATAGGATTGCACAATCGTTTCAGGGGAACCGCCATGCAGAAACAGGCCCTTGCGCTCACCGCGCTCGCACTTCTCGCCGCCTGCACCACCAACCGTTTCGAGGCCGACGTCACGCGCTTCCACATGACGCAGCCCGGGCTGCGCGGCAGCATCTACCTCGAACCACTCGAGAAGACCGCAGCCGGGACGCTCGAATTCCAGAACTACGCATCCGCCGTCAACGCGGAGCTTGCCGAGCACGGCTTCTCGCTCGCATCGGGACGTGAAGGCGCGGAATACATCGGCGTGCTCGCCTATGGGCAGACGACGCGTGAAGGCGTCGGCGGCGGCTCTCCCGTCACCATCGGCATCGGCGGCGGCACGTTCGGCAAGAACGTCGGCGTCGGGCTCGGCACCAGCTTCGGCATCGGCGAGAAGAAGACGAAGGAAACCGCGATCAACATGCTCGCGCTCAAGATCGAGCGGACCTCCGACAAGAGCGTGCTCTGGGAAGGCCGTGCGGTTGCCGAGGCGGGCAGCACGACGCGCTACGGGCCGCTCGCGGCGGCCATGCCCGCGCTCGCCGATGCACTTTTGCGTGACTTTCCGGGCACGTCGGGCCAAACGGTGACATACAAATCCCAGTAAGCCCTGCTCTACAGGAGTTTCATGGCCGTCACCGTTTCCGCCGCCTTCGACGGCGGCAATATCGCCGTCACGCGTGCCGAGCGCGCGGACGACATCGTGCTCACCATCCCGCGCGATCACATGTCGGAGTTCGCGCAGTGGTTCTATTTCCGCCTCTCGGGCGTGCGCGGCGCGGCCTGCATCATCCGCCTCGTGGGCCTCGAAGCCTCCGCCTATCCGGGCGGCTGGCCGGATTACCGCGCGGTCGTCTCCTACGACCGCAGCGACTGGTGCCGTGCTGACACCGCCTATGACAAAGCCGCGGACGGCGGCACGCTCACCATCCGGCTGACGCCGGAGGAAGACAGCGTCTGGATCGCCTATTTCGCGCCCTACAGCATGGAGCGGCACAACGACCTCGTCACCCGTATCGGCAGCGCCCCGGGCGTGACGAGCGAAGTGATCGGCAAGACGCTCGACGGGCAGGACATGGACCTGCTCACAATGGGCGAAGGCCCCGTGAACCTGTGGTTCATCGCCCGCCAGCACCCCGGCGAGACGATGGCGGAATGGTGGATGGAAGGCGCGCTCGAACGCCTCATCGATCCGGCAGACCCGGTGGCGCGGGCGCTCCGTGCAAAGGCGACGCTGCGCATCGTCCCCAACATGAACCCGGACGGCTCGCGCCGCGGACACCTGCGCACGAACGCCGTCGGCGTGAACCTCAACCGCGAATGGGCGTCGCCGTCGCTCGAACGCAGTCCCGAGGTCTATTCGGTGCTCGCTCGCATGGACCGCGACAAGCCCGACTTCGTGCTCGACGTGCACGGCGACGAGGCGATCCCGAACAACTTCATCGCGGGGTTCGAGGGCATCCCCTCGATCACCGACGCAATGACCCGGCGCCTTGCCGCCTACATCGCGATTCTCGACCGCCTTTCGCCGGACTTCCAGACCGCTGACGGCTACGAGACGCCGCCGCCGGGCAAGGCCAACCTCACCGTCGCCACCAATGCGCTTGCGGAACGCTACGGCTGTCTGTCGATGACGCTCGAAATGCCGTTCAAAGACGCGAACGTCGCGCCAGACGCCGTCTACGGCTGGTCGCCCGCGCGTTCAAAGGCGCTGGGGCGCGACTGCCTCGCCGCCGCGCTCGAAGTGCTTCCCCAACTCCGCTGACCTTCAGGAACACAAACAATGCCCCGTCTCGTACTGCTGCGCCACGGCCAGTCGGCCTGGAACCTTGAAAATCGTTTCACCGGCTGGTGGGACGTCGATGTCACCGAACAGGGCGCCGCCGAAGCGCGCGCCGCCGGTCAGCTTCTCGCCGGCGCCGGTTTCGATTTCGATACCTGCTTCACCAGCCTGCAAACGCGCGCGATCAAGACGCTCAACCTCGTCCTCGAGGAGATGGGCCGCCTGTGGCTGCCGGTCACCAAGGACTGGCGCCTCAACGAGCGCCACTACGGCGGCCTCACCGGGCTCAACAAGCAGGAGATGATCGACAAGGTGGGTGCCGAGCAGGTGCATATCTGGCGCCGCAGCTTCGATATTCCGCCGCCGGAGCTTGAAGCAGACAGTGCGTTCGACGTTTCGAAAGACCGTCGCTATGCAGGCATCGCCGTGCCACGCACCGAGAGCCTGAAAGACACGATCGCCCGCGTGCTCCCCTATTGGGAGGCCGCCATCGCACCGCGCCTGAAGGCAGGCGAGCGCGTTGTGATCTCCGCACACGGCAACAGCCTGCGCGCGCTCGTGAAGCACCTCTCGGGCATTTCGGACGACGAAATCCCCACGCTCGAAATCCCGACCGGCCAGCCGCTCGTCTACGAGCTTGATGCCGACCTCAAGGAAATCGAGCGCTACTACCTGAAAGACCGCGCCTAGCGTTTCCCGAGCACCGTCCGCGCCGCCGTCACCATCGCCTCGACACCGGCGCGGATCGTCGGCTCGGGATCGGGCGCGAACTTCGAGGAATGGAGCGATGGCAGCTTCGTCGGATCGCCGCCCGCCGCATCATAGGTCGACTGCTTGACTGCACCCACCCGGAACAGCGTGCTCTCGATGCTTTTGTCCTCGCGGTAATAGCGGCTGAAATCCTCGCCGCCCATTTCGGGTTTATACGGTTTCACCTTGTCCGCACCGAAGCGCGCGACAAAGGCAGTCTTGAGCGCCTCCGTCTGCGTCGGCGTGTTGTAAGTGGCAGGTGTGAACTCATCGGCAACGATGACGACGGGCATCAGCTCTTCCGGCATCCCGGCCGCAATCGCTTCGCCCCGTACGATACGCTTGATGCCATCGATCAAGTACTGCCGCGTCTCGTCCGAATAGCTGCGCACCGTGAGTTGCAGGTGTGCGCCATCCGAAATGATGTTGTGCTTGGTGCCCGCGTTGAACGCGCCAACCGTCACCACGGCGGGCGTCTGTGGATCGAGCTCGCGGCTGATCAGCGTCTGCAATGCACCGACGATCCGGCTTGCGAGCACGATCGGGTCTTTCGTGGTGTGCGGATAGGCGCCGTGGCCGCCTTTGCCCTTCACCTCGATGTCGACCGAATCGACGTTCGCCATCACGTAGCCGTCCGAAATCCCGAGCGTTCCGGCAGGAAGCGTGGCGCTGTCATGCAGCCCGATGACATGCGCGGGCTTCGGAAAGCGCGCATAGAGCCCGTCCGCGAGCATATCGCGCGCGCCGCCCCCGCGTTCCTCGGCGGGCTGCATGATGACGACGAGCGTGCCCAACCATTCGGCCTTCGTCGCCGCGAGGCGCCGCGCGGTGCCGATCATGCTCGCCATGTGGATGTCGTGCCCGCAGGCGTGCATCACGCCGGAGGTGCCGACACCGGGAACCTGAATGGTCTTCTTGCTGGCGTAGGGCAGGCCGGTCTCCTCGGTGACGGGAAGCCCGTCCATGTCCGCGCGCAGCATCACGACCGGCCCGTCGCCGTTCTTCAGCACCGCGACCACGCCCGTCTTGCCGATGCCGGTCGTGACGGTGAACCCGGCCTTCTTCAGCTCCGCTGCCATGCGCGCCGAGGTTTCCACCTCCTGGAACGACACTTCGGGATTGGCATGTAGATGCGCGTAGAGCGCCACCAGATACGGCGTATCGGCCGCGACCGCATCGGTGAGCGCATCGGCGGCAGCAGGCCCGGCGAGACCCATGAAAACGGCGGCGGCAACGAAACGGCGCATCGGCTTCTCCCTGTTCGAAGGGGAACCCTAGCGACCGCTTCGGCAAAAGTCCTTTTGAAAGGCCCGTGCCTTATATGGAAAGGGCCGCGCCAGCATGAAGCCGACGCGGCCCACTCCTTCGGGCAGGGTGACCCGCGTGCGTTGGGGGCAGAAATCACGCGAGTCAGATGACATAACACCGCAGGCGACAAGCGGTTCCCGTCGCGCTAGGATTTCCAGCGTGAAAACTGCATTCGAGCCTGCGCGATGACGGTAACCGCCGAGAGTTTGAGCCCCGTTTCGATGGCGGGCCGGCCGGCTGATTTTTCGCGGCAGTTGATGCACGATTTCAGGATGTACGGTTTCGGCGTGGTGACCGATCACGGCATCCCGGCTGAAACCATACGCGCGGCCGACGCCGCGGCGCGGCGCCTGTTTGCACTGCCCGATGCCGTGAAGCGGCAATGGCATATTCCGGGCACGGGCGGCGCGCGCGGCTATACGCCGTTCGGCGTCGAGGCCGCCAAGGACGCAGCGGAGGTCGACCAGAAGGAGTTCTGGCACGTCGGCCGCGAGCTTCCCCCCGGTCATCACTATGCCGCCGACATGCCGCCGAACGTGTGGCCCGAGGTTGCGGGCTTCCGCGAGGCGGCACTCGGCATCTTCGCGGCGTTCGAGGCGGCGGGCGCGCGCCTGCTCGAAGCCATTGCGATCGGGCTCAACCTGCCGGACGGCTTTTTCGCGGAGCCGACGCGCGACGGGAACAGCGTGCTGCGCTTCCTGCACTACCCGCCGCAACCCGCCGCGCCGAGCGGCATTCGCGCCGCCGCGCACGAGGACATCAACGTCATCACACTGCTGCTCGGCGCCGAGGAAGCCGGGCTCGAACTGCTGAACCGCGACGGTTCCTGGCTGCCGGTGAGCCCGCCCGAGGGCGCGCTCGTCGTGAACATCGGCGATATGCTCCAGCGGCTGACCAACCATGTGCTGCCCTCGACCACGCACCGCGTGGCGAACCCCGTGGGCCACGCCGCGGGGCGCGCGCGCTATTCGATGCCGTTCTTCCTCCACTTCGCGCCCGACTACCGGATCGAGACCCTGCCGGGTTGCGTCACTGCGGCCAATCCGGATCGTTACGCCGAAGGCATCACCGCCAACGCCTACTTGCTGCAGCGGCTTCGGGAGATACGGCTTCTCTGAACTCGCCGGATTTTACTTGCGGGGGCGGAACAATACGTGCTCGTAATCAGTTGCCCTGAGTATAAGAATTGAGCCGGAAGAGCCATTCATGCTGCAGTCGCGCAACTATGCTCCCTCGTCGCACCTCGCGCCCTATGTCGCGCGCCACTATGTATTCCGGGCACCGCTCCCTGACGATTTCGTCATGGTGGACCGGCTGCTCGCCGAAACCGCGTTCGTCCGTATCCTCATCACCGGCGACTGGGCGGCGGAGATCGCGCCGGGGCGCTGGGAGCGGCCGGGCGACGTTCTGTTCTTCGGCGCCAACGCACGGCCGTTCAAGGTGCGCGTACGCGGCCCTTTCTTCATCGTCGGCGTCGCGCTGCGCCCCTCCGGCTGGCGCGCGCTTTCGGACCGCCCTGCTTCCGATTTCGCGGACCGCATGGTGCGGCTCGCCGACGTGTGGGGCGAAGAGGCGGAAGCCCGGTTCGCAGATGTCGCCAGGCTGACCGACGACGATGCGATCGTTTCGATCTGCGAGGCCGCGATCAGCGCCCAGCTGAAAGCACCCGAACGCGTGAACGGAGCCATGCAGCACCTCGAAAGCATCGCCCGCCTCGACAGCGCGACGCGTGTCGAAGACCTTGCCGATCAGCTCGGAATCTCGTCGCGTCAACTCGAACGTCTCTCCACCACGCATTTCGGGCACACGCCCAAAACCGTGATGCGGCGCAGCCGCTTCCTCGACATGGCCGCCGCGATGCGCGGTCTCGGCGATCCCGATGACGAGTATCTCGCCGCGCTGCGCTATTTCGACCAGTCGCACCGCACGCGCGAGTTCAAGCACTTCATCGGCATGACGCCCGCCGAGTTCGAACGCACACCGACACCGCTGCTCGACGCCGGCATCCAGCTTCGGCAGGAACGCAAGCACCACCGCTTCTGAAAAAAGCGACAAGTGGGCGAAGTGGAGGCCAACGCGCTGCCGGCACCCTGGCTGGCAAAGCAAGTCCTATTTTACAAGGACTTATTCGCCAAAAACGCGCCGGAAGATCGTATCGACATGCTTGAAATGGTAGCCGAGGTCGAAGAGGCCTTCGAGCTCCGCGTTCGAAAGCCGCGCGGTCACGTCCGGGTCGGCCTTCAGGAGGTCGAGCAGCTGGAGCTGCCCGTCCGAATCCCACACCTTCATCGCGTTGCGCTGCACGAGCCGGTACGAATCCTCGCGGCTCACACCCGCCTGCGTGAGCGCCAGCAGCACGCGCTGCGAGTGGATGAGCCCGCCCATCTTGTCGAGGTTCTTCTGCATCCGCTCGGGGTAGATGAGGAGCTTGTCGATAACGCCGGTGAGCCGGACGAGTGCGAAATCGAGCGTGACGGTCGCGTCCGGCCCGATCATGCGTTCGACCGACGAATGCGAGATGTCGCGTTCGTGCCAGAGCGCGACGTTTTCCATCGCCGGGATCGAATAGCCGCGTACCAGCCGACCGAGACCGGTAAGGTTCTCGGTCAGCACCGGGTTGCGCTTGTGCGGCATCGCTGAGGAGCCCTTCTGGCCGGGCGAGAAATACTCTTCCGCCTCCAGCACCTCGGTGCGCTGCAGGTGGCGGATCTCCACCGCCAGCCGCTCGACCGACGAGGCGATGACGCCGAGCGTCGCGAAATACATGGCGTGGCGGTCGCGCGGGATCACCTGCGTCGAGACCGGCTCCGCCTTCAGCCCCATCGCCTTCGCGACATGCTCTTCGACGCGCGGATCGATGTTCGCGAACGTGCCGACCGCGCCGGAAATCGCGCAGGTGGCGACTTCCTCGCGCGCCGCGACCATCCGCGCGCGGCAGCGCTCGAACTCGGCATAGGCCTGCGCGAGCTTGAGCCCGAAGGTGGTCGGCTCGGCATGGATGCCGTGGCTGCGGCCCATCGTGGGCGTCATCTTGTGTTCAAGCGCGCGGCGCTTGATGGCGGCGAGCAGCGCATCGAGATCGGCGATGAGGAGGTCCGCCGCGCGCACCAGCTGCACGTTGAAACACGTGTCGAGCACGTCCGAACTCGTCATGCCCTGGTGGACGAAGCGCGCCTCCTCGCCGACATGCTCGGCAAGGCTGGTGAGGAAGGCGATCACGTCGTGCTTCACCTCGCGCTCGATCTCGTCGATGCGCGCAACGTCGAAGCCGCCGCGTTCCCAAACCGCCTTTGCGGCCTCCGCGGGGACCACGCCAAGCTCGACGAGCGCGTCCATGGCGTGCGCCTCGATCTCGAACCAGATCTGGAAACGGGTTTCCGGCTCCCAGATCGTCGTCATTTCGGGGCGGCTGTAGCGTGGAATCATGCGTGGGCTCCTGTCAGGGCCGCGCGGGTAGCAGACGGGGCGCGCGGTTTCCAGCCTTAGAGCAACCCGAGGGCCTTGAAGCTGGCGTGGCCTTCGCGGCCGATGACGATGTGATCGTGAAGCTGGATGCCGAGCACGCGCGCCGCATCGCGGACGTGGTTGGTGAGCTGGATGTCGTCCCGGCTCGGTTTCGGGTCGCCCGAGGGGTGATTGTGGACAAGGATCAGCGCGGTGGCGCCGAGATCGAGCGCGCGGTGGATGACCTCGCGCACGTAGACCGAAGTCTGGTTCACCGTGCCGTCCGACATCGCCTCGTCCGCGATGAGCACGTTGCGCGAATCGAGGAACAGCACGCGGAAACGCTCGCGCCCCAGATGCGCCATGTCGGCATGGAGATAATCGAGCAGCGCCTGCCAGCCGGCGAGCACGGGCTTTCCATAGACGTTCGCGCGCTTGAGCCGCAGCGCGGCGGCGCGCACGAAGCCGAGCGTCGCGATCACGGCGTCACCCGCGCCTTCGACGCGCTTCAGGTCGCGCGGCTCAGCCGAGATCACCCCGGCGAACGACTGAAAGCGCGCGATCAGCGCCTTCGCGAGCGGCTTCGTATCGCGGCGCGGAATCGCGAGGCCGAGCAGATATTCGAGCAGCTCGTAATCGTGGAACGCGTCGCCCCCGCCTTGCAGCATGCGGGCACGCATGCGGGCGCGGTGGCCGGCATCAGCATTGGCGGAGTCCATATCGGGCATGAAACGACGCTAGCCGCAAGCCGGGGGTAAAGGCCAGTCCCTTGCAGCCGCAATGGGCTTCTGGCTTAACGGGACCATGAGCATGATCCCCTGCCAGCGCGACCGGTTCGCGATTCCGCGTGAGGTCGCCTACCTGAACTGTGCCTACATGTCGCCGCTCGCGCACGAGGTTACAGCGGCGATAGAGCGCGGTGCGGCACTGAAAGCCGCGCCGTGGACCTACCGGCCCGCCGATTTCTTCGCCCACACCGAGGCTGCGCGTGCGCGCTTCGCCGCGCTTGCCGCAGGCAGCGCGGACGATTTCGCCGTGGTTCCCTCCGTCAGCTACGGCCTTGCCGTCGCCGCACGGAACCTGCCGCTTCGGCGCGGGCAAGAGATCGTGGTGCTTACCGACCAGTTCCCTTCGAACCTCTACGTGTGGCGCGAACATGCCATCGCCTGCGGCGCGCGCATCGTGACGGTGAAGCGCGATGAAGGCAGCGCATGGACGCCCGCCGTGCTTGCCGCGATCGGCCCCGATACGGGCATCGTCGCCGTGCCGAACTGCCACTGGGCGGACGGCGGCCTTGTGGACCTCGATTCCGTGGGCGCGGCGTGCCGCAAAGTGGGCGCGGCGCTCGTGCTCGATCTCACCCAGTCGCTCGGCGCGCTACCGTTCGATGCGGCGCGCGTGCAGCCCGATTTCATGGTCGCCGCCTGCTACAAATGGGCGATGGGTCCCTATGGCATCGGCATGCTGTATGTTGCACCGCAGCATCAGGACGGCACGCCCATCGAGCACAACTGGATGAACCGCGGCGGCAGCGAGGATTTCGCTCGGCTCGTCGATTACCGGAACGACTTCCAGCCGGGCGCACGCCGCTTCGACATGGGCGAGAAGGCGAATCCGCCGCTCCTGATGGGCGCCGCCGCCGCGATCGACATGCTGCTCGGCTGGGGCATCGCGAACATCGCCGAAACGCTCGGAAGCCGGAACCTCGCGCTCGGCGAGGCGGCGCGCGGCATCGGCCTGCTCGCGCCCGATCCGGGCACCCGCGCGCCGCATTTCCTGTCGCTCGGCTTTCCGGGGGACGTGCCGGCCGGGCTGCTCGAACGTCTTGCCGGTGAAAACGTCTTTGTTTCGCTGCGCGGCCGTTCGCTGCGTGTAACACCGCACCTCTACAACGACGATGCGGACTGCGACCGATTGATCGCGGTGCTGAGGGAGGCGCTTGGCTGATGGAGATTCGCCGCGACGATCTGCAAGGCCCGGAAATTGCCGCGCTGCTGCAGGCGCATCTCGACGAGATGCACCGCCATTCGCCGCCCGAGAGCGTCCATGCGCTCGATCTCGAAGCGTTGCGCGCGCCCGACATCAGCTTCTGGACGGTGTGGGACGAAGGCGTGCTTCTGGGCTGCGGCGCGCTGCGCGAACTCGATCCGCAGCACGGCGAGATCAAATCGATGCGGACCGACGAGCGCTATCGCCGGCGCGGGGTCGCCACAGTCATGCTGGACCACATCATCGAAGAGGCGCGGCAGCGCGGCTACACGCGGCTCAGCCTCGAAACGGGCACGCCCGCCGCGTTCGATGCGGCACGGCTGCTCTATGCGAGCCGCGGCTTCACGCTGTGCCCGCCGTTCGGGGAATACACCGAAGACCCCTACAGCGTCTGCATGACGCTGGAGCTGTAAACGCCTCCCCCCTGAAGGAGGGACATTTCCTAGGCTGTGTAGGGCGGGCGATCGAGGCCGGCGGGCGATTTCGTGAAGATCTCGCAGCCGGTTTCGGTGATGCCGATCGAATGCTCGAACTGTGCGGAGAGCGAACGGTCGCGCGTCACCGCCGTCCAGCCGTCGTCGAGCACCTTCACGTCGGCGCGGCCGAGGTTGATCATCGGCTCGATCGTGAAGAACATGCCCGGCTTCAGCAGCACGCCGCGCCCGGGCTTACCGACATGGACGACGCTCGGCTCGTCGTGGAACATGCGGCCGAGACCGTGGCCGCAGAAATCGCGGACGATGCCGCAGCGCTGCTCCTCGGCATAAGACTGGATGGCGTGGCCGATGTCGCCGAGGCGGTTGCCCGGCTTCGCCGCCGCGATGCCGCGCATCAGGCACTCATAGGTGATGTCGACGAGGCGGCGCGCCTTCAGCGGCACGTCCCCCACAAGGAACATGCGGCTCGTGTCGCCGTGCCAGCCATCGACGATGACCGTGATGTCGATGTTGGCGATATCGCCCTTCACCAGCCGCTTCGCGCTCGGGATGCCGTGGCAGACGACATGGTTGATGCTGATGCAGCTCGAATGGCTGTAGCCCTTGTAGAACACGGTGGCGGGAACACCGCCGCGTTCGCGCACGAACTCGTAGACCATCGTATCGAGATCGATCGTGCGGGCGCCGGGCACGACGTGCGGCACCAGCATATCGAGCGCCGCCGCGGCGAGCTGACCGGCGCGGCGCATGCCTTCGAACGCATCGGGCCCGTGCAGCTTGATGCCGGATGCATCGAGAATGACGTCTGAAACTTCTATGTCCATGTTCCCTGCCTCAGCGCGCCGTGCGGCTGGCGCCAGCCGGGCGATCGTTCATGGCAAGCACACACTTGCCATAGGGTGAATCCGCGACCCAGTTCCGGTCCGGGTGCCAGGCGAACACGAAATTGCCGCCCTTGATGAGATCGATGACGCCGTGCGCGATCGCGCTGCGCAGTGCCGGGCAGCCCCAGCTGCGCCCGAGCCGGCCCTGCTTCGCGCCTGCTTCGGGATTCACGTAGGGCGCGCCGTGCATGACGATGGCACGATCACGCGCCGCATCGTTGATGCCCGGCACCAGCCCGTCCATGCGCAGCGAATAGCCGTTCGAGCCCATGTACGTTTCGGCAGTGACGAAAAGGCCCAGGCTCGACTGGCGCGAGTTCATCGCGTTCGAAAAGCTTGTCGTGCGGTTTTCGCCCGAGTTGCGGCCGTGCGCGACATAATCCTGCACGAGCGCGGCGCCCGTCTTCAAATCCACCACCCACAGGCGCGGTTCCAGCGAGGTGCGGCCGTAATCGATGATCGTGACGGTGTGTGCGCCCTTGCCCACCCCCGCCGCCTGCGCGCACGACACGACGTCGAGCGCCGCACGGCGCACGTTTGCATCGAGCGTAACCGCCTTCGGCGCAGGCGCCGCGAGCAGGGCAAAGGCCATCAGATGAATCATTGCTGCGCTCCAAATAACTGAAGTTCGGACCCTCCGGCAACATCCAGCGGCAAATCGCTGATGAGCATGGTGGCCCCGGCCGTGAGGACTCCGCCGAGCGCGCGTGCGAATTCGGGCGGCATACGGATGCGATCGACGTCGTGGCTGTCCTTCGCTTCGGGCGGCAGCGCGGCGTCTCCGGGCAGATCGACCAGCATCCACGAACCGGATGCGGGCGCCCCCGCCGGCGCACCCGCCATCAGCATCAGCGCGTGCGTGTGGAGCGGTGCATCGCCCGTGATCGTGATGCGTGTGCGCCCGATCTCGGCGCCCCCGCGCATCACGCTCAGCCGCTGGTCCCGGCCACTGACGACGAGCGTGACCGGCCCCGCAGGCGCGCGCTCCGGCGACCAGTGATCGCCCTTCCCGCCTTCCACCACGGCGGTATCGGCCGTCAGCAAGGCCGGCGAGACACGCAGGCCCGCTTCAAGCGCGCGATCCGTGACGACGACGATCGCGCCGAGCGGCACGATGCTGAACAGGTCGCGCGCGAAGGCGAGCGGCATACGGATGCAGCCGTGCGACTGCGGGCGCCCCGGATCGTACCCAGCATGGAGCGCCACGCCGCCCCACGTCAGCCGCAGCATGAACGGCATCGGCGCATCGTCGTAGAGATTGGATTTGTGATCGACGTCCTTTTCGAGAACGCGGAACACACCCGTTGGCGTTTCATAGCCCGGCCGGCCGGTGGAAACGCGCGCCGCGCCGATCTGCACGCCGTTGCGAAACACATAGGCGCGCTGCTGGGGGAGGCTGATGACGACAAGAACCGGCCCATCGGGCGCCGCGGCGGGCATCCAGACGAATTGGCCCGGATTGAGCGCCATCGGGTCCGTACCCGCCGGGCAGGACTTCGCATCGCCCTGCGCCAGCGCGGGCGCGGCGACGAGCAGCAGCACGAGTGCCAGCAGCCGTTTCATGCCCCGCCTTTCGAACCTGCCATCACGCTTTACCCTCTACGCCGCTGCCGCTACGGATGCTTTCATGGTCACGCCCCGCATCTGGACCGCCGCGCTCATCGTCATCGGCGACGAGATTCTCTCCGGCCGGACCCAGGACGCCAACCTCGCCTATCTCGCGAAATGGCTTAACATTCAGGGAATCCAGCTCGTCGAGGCGCGTGTCGTTGCCGATCAGATGGGTGCCATCGTCGCTGCCGTCAATGCCTGCCGCGCCCAGTGCGACTATGTGTTCACGACGGGCGGCATCGGGCCGACGCACGATGACATCAGCGTCGATGCCGTCGCGGAGGCCCTCGGCGTGCCGGTCGTGCTGCACCCGGAGGCCGAAGCCATGCTGCGCCGATACTATGGCGAGCGCATCACCGAGGCGCGGCTGCGCATGGCGCGCGTGCCGGAGGGCGCGACCCTTATCGAGAACCCGGTTTCGGGCGCGCCGGGTATCCGCATCGGCAACGTCCTCATGCTCGCGGGCGTGCCCAAAATCACGCAGGGGATGCTCGCGGGGCTCGACGGTAAACTCGAAGGCGGCCTCCCCGTGCTCGACCGCACCGTGGGCGCCTGGGTGCCGGAAAGCAGCGTTTCGGAGATCCTGATCGCTGTGGAGCGGGAGAAACCCGGCATCCAGATCGGCAGCTATCCCTTTTGGCGCGAAGGGCGCATCGGCGCGAACTTCGTGATCCGCAGCCGCGAGCGGGCCGCGCTCGACGACGCCGCGACCCGCCTGATGGACGCACTGTCCGCCGCCGGACACCAGCCCCTCGACGGCGCCATCTAGAGTCGCTACGCACGCCGGAGACCGCAGCGGCCCACGTGGCGGAATTGGTAGACGCAAGGGACTTAAAATCCCTCGCCTGTTTCAGGCGTGCCGGTTCGATCCCGGCCGTGGGCACCAGGGCCTTGATCGTCGGCGTGTTCTTCATGCCTGACCGCACGAAGGTCGAGGGGCTGCTGAAGATCACCGAAAGCACTTACACGCTCCCCCGGATCGAGTACCGACGGCTTCCGATGAGCCGGACTGAAGGATGGAGCGACTGCTATTTCGGCGAAATGCGGCTATCGTCTCGGCCTTCCGGGACACAGATTGAGACCACGATCGCATCGCTCGCGTTTGCGAAGTCCAGCGTATCTCCGGGCTCGGCGCCCATCAACGCACGGCTGAGCGGCGCGGAGACCGAAAGCAGGCCGGCGGCCGGGTCGGCCTCATCATGACCGACGATCGTAACGGTGCGCTCGGCGCCGTTCAGCAGAAAGGTGACCGTGGAGCCGAAGCTCACGCGGGCGGCATCCGCGTCTTCCATGAGTTGCATGGTGGCTTGCCGGTTGCGCCAGTAGCGGAGGTCGCGACGCGTCGCCTTGATCGCATCTTCATCGCTGAGGCCCTGCAGCACGGTTTCCAGCTCGGCAACGCGCGCGCGTATCTGCGCTTGCCCGCGCGCAGTCACGAGGTTCGGGCCGGGCGGGATCGGCAGCTCGAACTTCGGTTCGAGATGTTCGTCATCGCTTTCACGGCGAAAGGCAACACTCATGCTCTGCTCCCCTCTGGCGCAGTCCAGTCTGCGATGTCGGGCGCCTGCCCGATGAGTGCAAGCCCATGCGCGATCGAGGTCAGCTCCCCGCCGCCGGCAAGGCGCGCCTCGCCGAAGCGCTCGTCGAAAATCCGCCGCACAGCCGGGATCAGTGAGGAGCCGCCGGTCAGGAAGACATGATCGATATCACCGTGGTTGAGGCGTGCAGCGGCGAGCGCTTCATCCACCGTTTGGGCGATGCGGGCGAGGTCGGCTGCGATCCAGCATTCGAAGTCGGCGCGGGCAACCTCGGCATTGATCGTAAGATCCGCACTCTCGAAATTGAAAGCGGCATGGCTCTCGGTGGACAGGGTACGCTTCAGCTTGCCGACGGCTTCGTAGAGGCTGTGGCCGAGCTCGTGTTCCACCACGGCGATCATGCGTCCGATGGCCGCTGGGTCGAGTGCCGCGCGTTTCAGCCGCGCCAGTTCGTCGAGCGTCTTGCGGTTCCGCATGAGCGCAAGCCTGGACCAGTCACCGAAATCCGCGAAATGGCCAGCCGGGATCTCGAGCGCCTTGTCAAAGGAGCGATAGCGGCCGCCCTTGCCGAGCAGCGGCAGAACAAGATGGTCCATGATCCGGTGGTCAAAGCGGTCACCGGCGATGCCGATGCCTGCGGCGCCCAGCGGCACGCAGCGCTGCGCAGCGCCGGGCGTCACACGGACGATCGAGAAATCGCTGGTACCACCGCCGAAATCGGCGACCAGCAGCGTTGCGGGCGCGCTCAGCCGAGAGGCGAAACTGTATGCCGCGCCAAGCGGCTCGTAAACATAGTGGACCGGTCGGCCGAGGGCTTCGAACATGGCGTCGTAACGGGTCCGTGCAAGCATGGGATCAGGCCGTGCGCCGACATAACGCACGGGGCGGCCCACGACGATGCGTTCGGGCAGAGCGGTAAGCGCATCACCGCCATGAGTGCGCAGATGGGACAGGAAAACCTGCCCCAATTCCTCGAAACGCAGCCGCGCCTCGAACACGCTCGCCTGTTCGAAGTTGGGATTGGCGGCGACCGACTTGAAGGACTGGAGGAAGCGCGATCCCTGTGGATATTCGAGAAACTCCGCTATGGCCCAGGGACCGGCGGCATGGGCAAGCCCGCCGCGTGCATCCTCGTCCTGCCAGAAACAAAGTGCCGAGCGGAACACGCTCGTTGGTCCATCGGGCGCGGCAAAGCTGACAAGATCGGCCATGCCCTCGCCGTTTGTGCGCGCGATCACGGAATTGGTCGTTCCGAAGTCGATGCCGATGGCGCTGGCTGTGCCGGCGGGCATTGTGGTTCCTTTCCAGCCTCGAGCGGCCGGCGTCTATGGCAGCGTTGCGCGCCATGGACAATCATGTCGGTGGAGCATTTCGTCGACCACAAGCCCGATGAAGGAAAGGTGACTTCCTAGAAGCCACTTACCTCACCCGTTAAGGATATTTACAGTCGTGTGACGGCATGATTCCCTGTGTCTGGGTTCCACAGGGAAGGAACTTGCGATGCACGATGACGTACCGCACGGGGTTGATGGCGATTTTGTCCGGCAGATGCAGGACTGGCGCCCGCTAACCGCCGATATCCTCTACCATATGCCGGACCACCCGCACGTGCTGCAGAGCTTCACGTGGCAGACGCTGGACATGGCGCCGCGCTTTCCGCGGCTGATCCGGTTTCTCGATTTCTGGTCGCACAGCATCGATGGAATGCTGCATTCGGTGCGGATCATGCACGGCGCATCGATCCGCCCGGCCGAATACCGTTTTGTCGACCACGAACTCCGGCTGAACTGACGCCTATTTGAGCGCGGTGATATCAAGCGGCGTCAGCGCGGCAGCCGCAGCGGCGCTCGCCTTGCGCTCGGCGTCCGGCTCCGCGATGAGGCCGCGTGATTTGAGATAGCCCTCCGGCCCGAATGCCGCCTCGCTCGTATATTCCTGCAGGAACACCGCGAGCGCGGGCTTGGCGCGGGCGTGCTCGCCCTTCACGTAGATGTAGAGCGGACGTGATGCCGGATAAGCACCGCTCGCGATCGCTTCGTATTCCGGCGCGACGCCGTTCATCTTCACGCCTTCGATCTTGTCGAGGTTTTCTTCAAGATATGAGTAACCGAAGATGCCGACCGCCGTGGGGTTTGCGACGAGCTTCTGGACGATGAGATTGTCGTTCTCACCGGCTTCCACATAGACGCCGTCCTCACGGAGCTTGGTGCAGCGCGTCTTGTATTCGTCCTCGTTCGAGTCCTTCAGCGCCTTCAGGTTCGGGAAGGTGGAGCAGCCCGCTTCCATCACGAGTTCGTTGAAGGCGTCGCGCGTGCCCGAGGTCGGCGGCGGACCGAGCACTTCGATCTTGCGGCTCGGGAGCTTGGGATCGATCTGGTTCCAGGTGGTGACGGTGTTCTTCGAACCATCCGGCTTCGTGGCAGCGAGCGCGAGGAAGATCTGCGCGGGCGTCACGTCGAGATGCGCATCGGACTTCGACTGCGCGATGGCGATGCCGTCGAGACCGACCTGAACCTCCACGATCTGCTTGACACCGTTCGTGTTGCAGAGCTCGACCTCGCTCTTCTTGATGCGGCGCGAGGCGTTGGCGATGTCGGGGTGCTGCGTGCCGACGCCGCCGCAGAACAGCTTGATGCCGCCCCCGGTGCCGGTCGATTCGACGATCGGCGCGGCCGCCGCAGGATACTTGCGGCGGAAGTTCTCGGCGACCGCCGTGGTAAACGGATAAACGGTCGAGGAGCCGACGATGCGGAGCGCCGGGCCGGAGACGTTGACGCCGCCGGTCGCGGCCGTGTCGCCACCCTGCGGCGGCGTGGGCGCAGGCGACGAATCGCAGGCGGCGAGCGCCAGAAGACCGATACCGGCAAGAGCAAGGCTGGTGGTGCGCATGGGATTCCGTCTCCGCTTCAAGGACGACCTGTTTCTGACGCCGCCCCTAGGCGCGTTCGATGACGCTTTGGTGACAGTGAAATGGCGGAACCGTTACAGTGCCAATCAGTGGGCGGCATTCCAGTTCTGGCCGGTGCCAACCTCGACGACGAGCGGGACGGTCATTTCAACGACGGGCGCGCAGGCTTCCTCCATCACGCGCTTGATGACGGCGCCCGCCGCTGCGGCTTTTTCCGCAGGCACTTCGAAGACGAGTTCGTCGTGGACCTGCAGCAGCATTTGGGCATCCGTGAGGTTTTCGGCTTCGAGCGCATCCTCGATACGGATCATCGCGCGGCGGATGATGTCCGCCGCCGTGCCCTGCAGCGGCGCATTGATCGCAGCGCGCTCGCCGAAGGCGCGCTCGGCCTGATTCGAGGACTTGATGAGCGGCGTGTGGATGCGGCGACCAAACAATGTTTCGACATAGCCGATGTCGCGCGCGCCCATCTTGGTGCGCTCCATGTAATCGCGGATGCCGGGGAAGCGTTCGAAATATTTCTTGATGTAATCACCGGCCGCGCCGCGATCGATGCCGAGATTGCGCGCGAGGCCGAACGCCGAAATGCCGTAGATGATGCCGAAGTTGATCGCCTTCGCCTGGCGGCGGATGAGCGGTGTCATCTCCGCCATCGGCACGCCGAACATTTCGGACGCGGTCATCGCGTGAATGTCGAGCCCGTCCGCGAACGCCTGACGGAGCTGCGGAATTTCGGCGATCTCCGCGAGCAGACGCAGCTCGATCTGGCTGTAGTCCGCCGAGAGCAGCACGTTGCCCGCATCCGGCACGAAGGCGTCGCGAATCTTGCGGCCTTCTTCCGTGCGGACGGGGATGTTCTGGAGATTGGGATCGGTGGAGGAGAGACGCCCCGTTGTGGTGGAAGCGAGCGCGTAGCTGGTGTGGACGCGGCCGGTTTCGGGGTTGATCTGTTCCTGCAGCGTATCGGTGTAGGTGGACTTGAGCTTGGCGAGCTGGCGCCAATCCAGCACCTTCTGCGCGATCGGCACGCCTTCGCCGGCGAGCCGGTCGAGCACGTCGACGTCCGTGGAATAAGCGCCGGTCTTGGCGGACTTCTTGCCGCCCTGAAGCCCCATCTGTTCGAACAGGATCTCACCGAGCTGGCGCGGAGAGGCGACGTTGAACGGACCGCCCGCAAGCGCGTGGATCTCGGCTTCGAGACGAGCGAGACCCTGCGCATAGTCCGCCGAGAGGCGCGCCAGCGCCGAGCGATCCACCTTGATGCCGCGCCGCTCCATGCGCATCAGCACCGGCGCGAGCGGACGTTCGAGCGTTTCATAGACGCCGGTCACATGCTCCCGCCACAGGCGCGGCTTCAGGTGCTGCCAAAGGCGCAGCGTGCAATCGGCATCCTCGGCGGCGTATTTCGTCGCAACGTCCAGCGGCACCTTGTCGAACGTGACCTGCGCCTTGCCGGTGCCCGCGACCTGTTTGAACGGGATCGGCTTGTGGCCGAGCAGCCGCTCAGAAAGCCCGTCCATACCGTGGCCCATCGGGCCGCCGTTTTCGAGCGCCTTGCCCGAATCGAGCGCGTAGGAGATCAGCATCGTGTCGTCGAACGGCGCAATGGCGATGCCCTGCCGCGCGAGCACGAGCATGTCGTATTTGAGGTTCTGGCCGACCTTCAGCGTCGCGGCGTCTTCGAGCAGCGGCTTCAGCCGGACGAGCGCTTCCGCCCGGTCCACCTGCACGGGCGTTTCGCCAAGCAGACCCTCGCTCGCGACATGACCGAGCGGGATGTAGCAGGCGCGGTTCGGTGCGGTCGCGAGGCTGACGCCGACGAGATTGGCGCGCATCGCATCGAGATTGTCCGTCTCGGTATCGACGGCGACAGTGCCCACCGCGAACGCCTCGGCGATCCAGCGGTCGAGCGCCTCAAGCGTTGCGACGGTCTCGTACTTGTCTTGCTCGAAGGGTAACAGCGCCGGCGAGAAGGCGTCGGGCGGAGGCAGTGCAGTACCCGGCGCGCCGCCTGCCGCTTCCACCGCCGCGTGCTTGCCGAGCTTGGAGAGCAACGTACGGAAGCCGTGCTTCTTGAAGAACGCCGAAAGCGGCTCGTGAGGCGGATCCTTGAGCGCGAAGGTCTCGATCGGCTCGGGAAGCGGCCAATCGATCTTGAGCGTGACGAGCACGCGCGACATGCGGATGTCGTCGACGCTCGACTGGATCATCTCGCGCAGCTTGTCGCGCTTGATCTCGGACGCGCGGGCGATCAACGTCTCGACGTCGCCGTATTCCTGAATGAGCTGCGTTGCCGTCTTGGGGCCGACACCGCGCACGCCCGGAATGTTGTCGACCGCGTCGCCCATCAGCGCCAGCACATCGCCGACCTTCTCCGGCGGCACGCCGAATTTCTCCTCGACATGTGCCACATCGATGCGGAGGTCGCGCATGGTATCGAGCATGTCGATACCGCCGCCGACGAGCTGCATCAGATCCTTGTCCGACGAGACGATCGTGACCTTCATGCCGTCTTCACGCGCCTTCACGGCGTAGGCGGCGATGATATCGTCCGCCTCGATGCCGATCTCCTCGATGCACGGCACCGAGAAGGCGCGCACGGCATCGCGGATCAGCGGGAACTGCGGGATCAGGTCCTCGGGCGGTTCCGGCCGGTTCGCCTTGTATTCCGGGTAGAGATCCATGCGGAAGCTGTGCTTCGAGGCATCGAGGATAACGGCGAGATGCGTCGGCCCCTCGCCGCGATTGAGTTCCTCGATCAGCTTCCAGAGCATCGCCGTGAAGCCGAAGACGGCGTTGACCGGCGTGCCTTCGGGATCAGTGAGCGGCGGCAGGCGGTGATAGGCGCGGAAGATGAAGCTCGACCCGTCGACGAGATAGAGGTGCTGCGGAGCATCGGTCATGGCTGAGGCGTGTAGCAAGCGGGCGCGGCGTTGGCGAGCGCACGGCGCGGAAGGTCACGAAGTTTGTGCGAAACGCGTATTTCTCTCAGTGTGACTTTCCCGGACGAGGCATGGGGACTCGACGACAATGACGGAAGCGCGAGGTGAAGGGCCATATGGCCTATCCAAGCATGGCGCTTCCTATTCTGGAAGCACGGCTGCGCTTCAGGGCACGAGAATCGTGTCTTCGGCCGTCGGCAACGGCTGCGGGTAATCCAGCGTGTAGTGCAGCCCCCGGCTTTCGTGCCGGCGGAGCGCCGAGCGGACGATGAGGTCGGCGGCGGTCAGCAGATTGCGAAGCTCGATGAGGTCGGGCGTCACGCGGAAATGGCCGTAGAAATCCTCGACCTCCCCGGTGAGCAGCTTGATGCGGTGCTGCGCACGCTCCAGCCGCTTTGTGGTGCGGACGATACCGACATAATTCCACATGAACCGGCGGATTTCCGTCCAGTTCTGCTTGATGACGACCTCTTCGTCCGAATCGGTGACGCGGCTTTCGTCCCACGCGCGGATCGGCGGCGGCGATGCAAGCCCGTCCCAGTTCGCGGTGATGTGCTTTGCCGCCGCTTCGCCGAAGACGAAGCATTCGAGGAGCGAGTTGGAGGCAAGGCGATTTGCGCCGTGGAGACCGGAGTGGCTGACCTCACCCGCCGCGTAAAGGCCGGGAAGGTCAGTCTTCCCGTCGCGGTCGATGACGACGCCGCCGCACGTGTAGTGCTGCGCAGGCACGACGGGGATCGGCTCCTTTGTCATATCGATGCCGAGGCCGATCAGCTTTTCGTAGATGTTCGGGAAGTGGTGCTTCACGAACTCCGGTTCACGGTGGCTGATATCGAGGTGCACATAATCGAGGCCGAGGCGCTTGATCTCGTGGTCGATCGCGCGGGCGACGATGTCGCGCGGGGCAAGCTCGGCGCGGCTGTCGAAGCGCGGCATGAAACGCTCGCCGCCGCCGGGGACGCCGGGGGGCAATTTGAGATGGCCACCCTCGCCGCGCACCGCCTCGGTGATGAGGAAGTTCTTGACCTCGAGGTTGTAGAGGCAGGTCGGGTGGAACTGCATGAATTCCATGTTGGCGACGCGGCAGCCCGCGCGCCATGCCATGGCGATGCCGTCCCCGGTGGCGCCGCGCGGCGCGGTGGAGAACAGGTAGGTGCGGCCCGCGCCGCCCGTGGCGAGCACCGTGGCGCGCGCCGTCAGCGTCTCGACACGGCCGGTGGTGCGGTCGAGCGCATAAACGCCCCAGACGTGGCCGTCGCCCGAATAGCGCTCGCCGTGGCGGCTGGTGACGAGATCGATGCCCACGCGGTCCGGCAGAAGCGTGATGTTGGGGCTGGCGGCGGCAGCCTTTTCGAGCGCCTGCTGAACGGCCCAGCCGGTCGCGTCGTCGACGTGGACGATGCGGCGATGGCTGTGGCCGCCCTCGCGCGTCAGGTGCCAGCGTTCGGTGCCGCCTGCGTTGAAGGGCACGCCGATCTCGGCGAGCCGCTCGATCGCGGCGGGGGCGTTCTCGACGACGAATTCGACAATGTCGCGGTGGTTGAGGCCGGCGCCCGCCACCATCGTATCTTCGATATGGCTTTCGAACGTGTCGCCCGGCTCCAGCACCGCCGCGATGCCGCCCTGCGCCCACGACGTGGACCCGGCCGACAGGTCCGCCTTCGAGAGCACGCCGACGCGGAAATGCTGCGCCAGATTGAGCGCGCAGGTGAGCCCGGCGGCACCGGAGCCGATGACGAGAACGTCGAACTGCATCGTCAGGCCGCCTGCTGCTGCGTGAGGTGGAGGAACACGTCCTCAAGGTCCGCCTCGCGCGTCGAGACATCGACGACGCCGAGGCCGGTGGCGCTGATCGCCTGCAGCAGTTCGCCCGCCGTGAGCATGCTGCGATTGTAGGTGAGGATGAGCTGGCGGGTGCCCTTCACCTCCACCTTCTCGGCCGGGAGACCGGCCGGTGCGCCATCGAGATCGCGGTCCACCGTGACGATCAGACACTTTTCCTGTGCGCTCGCAAGGAGCGCGTGCGTCTCGTCGTTCGCCACGACCTCACCGTTGTTGATGATCGCGATGCGGTCGCAAAGCTCCTCGGCCTCTTCGAGATAGTGCGTCGTGAGCACGACCGTGGTGCCCGCGGCGTGGAGCTGGCGCACGTAGGACCAGAGCTGCTGACGAAGCTCGATGTCGACGCCCGCCGTGGGCTCGTCGAGGATCAGGATCGGCGGATTGTGGACGAGCGCCTTGCCGATGAGGAGCCGCCGCTTCATGCCGCCCGAGAGCGTGCGGGCGTAGGCGTGCGCCTTGTCCTCCAGCCTGAGCGCGCGGAGGATTTCCATCGAGCGGCGCTCGGCCTTCGGCACGGCGTAGAGACCTGCCTGAATCTCCAGTGCTTCGAAGGGCGTGAAGAAGGCGTCGAACAGGATTTCCTGCGGCACAATGCCAATGGCGCGCTTCGCGTTCCTGCGGTCCGCGTCGATGTCGAAGCCCCAGATGCGTGCGGTGCCGCCGGTTTTGTTTACGAGGCCCGCGAGGATGTTGATCAGGGTCGATTTGCCCGCGCCGTTGGGGCCGAGCAGGCCGAAGATCTGGCCACGCGGCACATCGAAGCTGACGCCCTTCAGGGCACGCTTTCCGTCCGAATAGGTTTTTTCGAGGTCGCGGATTTCGATGGCAGGCTGCATGGGCGTCTCGCATAGCGCGGACGCCCATGCCCGCCAAGCGGACTTACGCGGCCTCCACCATCGCGGCGATGGCATCGGGCGGCAGATTGGTCGCTTCCTTGGCGATCTCGGCGACGATGCGGTCCACGACTTCCTTGTGGTAGTGCTTGCGCATCTCGCCAAGCGTGGCGGGCGGCGCGATCACGACAAGGCGGTCTGTTTTCCCCGCCAGTGCACGCTTTTTCAGGATATCGGCTACGTCCGCTGCGAAACGATCCTCGGCGAGCTGCTTGAAATCGGTTTCCTCGTAGCTGCTACGACGGCTGCCGACACTCCGGAAGCTGCGGCCGGGCCGGTCGCTTGAAAGTTCGCGGTCGGGGCGCAGGTCCTGCTCTTCCTCGCGGATCACCTGCAGATCGGGGAACTTCGTGTCGCCCTCGTTGACGAGCAGCAGCAGCTTGCGCCCGTCGGCGACGCAAATCTCGGTCTTGTGCTGGAGGATCATGGCGTCTCCCTTTTCGGCCTGTGTGTGAAGCTTCAACGCAGCATGGCGAAACCGGTTGCGACCCAAAGGCGGCCGTTCCATAGAGCCTTCGCCATGCATGACATCCGTTATATCCGGGAAAACCCCGCCGAATTTGATCTGGGTCTAGCGCGCAAAGGCCTCACGCCCTTGTCAGCGGAAATCCTTGGCCAGGACGCCGCGCTGCGCGAGACGGTGACGACGCTGCAGGCCGCGCTCACGCGCCGCAACGAGGCATCGAAGGCGATCGGCGCCGCGAAGGCACAGAAGGACGAGGCAAGCGCCGCCGCGCTGATGGTCGAAGTGAGCGAACTCAAGACGCGCATCCCCGACCTTGAGGCCAAGGAACGCGAACTTTCCGAGGCGCTGAACGCGCGGCTTTCCGCGATCCCGAACCTCCCCGCCGCCGACGTGCCGGAAGGGCCGGACGAAACCGCGAACGTCGTGGTGAAGACATGGGGCGAGCCGCGCGCCTTCGATTTCGAAGCGAAGGAACACGATGCCGTCGCCGCGCCGCTCGGCCTCGATTTCGAGCGTGCCGCCAAGCTTTCCGGCGCGCGCTTCGCCGTGATGAGCGGCGGCGTCGCGCGCCTGCACCGCGCGCTCGCGCAGTTCATGCTCGACCGGCAGATCGAAAACGGCTTCACCGAAACCGCCGTGCCGCTGCTGGTGCGCGACGAGGCGGTGTACGGCACCGGCCAGCTTCCGAAATTCGCCGAAGACCTGTTTCAGACGACGGACGGCCGCTGGCTGATCCCGACTGCCGAGGTGAGCCTCACGAACCTCGTGGCGGGCGAAATCCTGGATACGGCGAGCCTTCCGCTGCGCCTCACCGCGCTCTCCGCCTGCTTCCGCGCCGAAGCAGGCTCTGCGGGGCGCGACACGAAGGGCATGATCCGCCAGCACCAGTTCGAGAAGGTCGAGATGGTGGTGATCGCGGCGCCGGACCAGTCCGAAGCCGAGCACGCGCGGATGACGGAGTGTGCGGAGGGCATCCTGCAGGCGCTGGGCCTTCCCTATCGCGTGATGCTGCTGTGTTCCGGCGACATGGGCTTCGCTTCGCGCAAGACATACGATCTTGAGGTCTGGCTGCCGGGGCAGGGCTGCTACCGCGAGATTTCGAGCGTTTCCAACTGCGGGGACTTCCAGGCGCGGCGCATGAACGCGCGGCACCGCGCGGCGGGCGAGAAGGGCACGGCGTTCGTCCATACGCTGAACGGTTCTGGGCTCGCCGTGGGCCGCACGCTCGTCGCCGTGCTGGAGAACTATCAGCAGGCGGACGGATCGGTGACCATCCCCGAGGTGCTGCGGTCCTATATGGGCGGGCTGGAGGCGCTGCGGGCATGAGAATCCTGCTCACCAACGACGACGGCTACCACGCGCCCGGCATGGCGGTGCTCGAGGCGATCGCGCGCGAACTTACCGACGACATCTGGGTGGTCGCGCCCGCCGAGGAACAGTCGGGCGCGGGCCATTCGCTGACGCTGACGCAGCCGATCCGCCTGCAGAAGCACGGCGAGCGCCGCTTCGCGGTGCGCGGCACGCCGACCGACAGCGTGATGATGGCGCTTGGCCTTCTGATGAAGGACAACCTGCCCGACCTCGTGCTCTCGGGCGTGAACCGCGGCGCGAACCTTGCCGAGGATGTGACCTATTCGGGCACCGTTTCGGCGGCGATGGAAGCGACGCTGTACGGCGTGCCCGCCATCGCGCTCAGTCAGTGCCTCGGGCAGATGCGCGCCGCACAGGCGTTCGAGACCGCGGCCAAGTGGGGCGCTACGGTCGTGCGTGCGCTCGCCGCGAAGACATGGCCCAAGGGCGTGCTGATGAACGTGAACTTCCCCGCCGTCGCGCCGGACGCGGTGAAGGGCGTGCGCGTGACCGAGCAGGGCTTCCGCGACTACGGCGCCACCGCCATCGAAGAACGCGTCGATCCGCGCGGCTTCACCTATTACTGGTTCGGCCTCGGCCGCGAGGCTTCGGAAGCCGGACACCTCACCGATCTGCAGGCGACGCACGAAGGCCTGATCGCCGTGACGCCGCTGCACCTCGACCTCACGCACTACGAAACGCTGGATGCGCTGCGGGATGCGGTGAAGCACCTCGGCTAGGCACGATCGGCGATTCAAATCCGGATCGCGCCGGGTTAGAGACATCTCCATGTTCCGCTTCGCCGTTCCTTTCGTCCTGCTTCTCGCCGCTGCCTGCTCGGCCCCGTCGCGTCCGCAGTTTCCCGTGCCGACGCCGAAGAAGCCAATCGAAAGCGCCGCAACGCCCGCACCGGTGACGCCGGCAGCGCCCAAGCGCGCGCCGTGGAAGCCCGTGAAGGTGGTGGCGGACGCTGTCGACGTGCCGCAGCAGACGGTCACCGTCGTGCGGGGAGACACGCTGTCCGGTATCGGCACGCGCACCGGCTCTTCCGTGCAGGCCATCGCGCAGGCGAACCGTATCGCGCCGCCCTACACGATCGAGGTGGGGCAGGTGCTCACCATCCCCGGCGGGCGCTATCACACGGTGAAGGCGGGCGAGACGGGTATCACCATCGCGCGCGCTTATGGCGCGGACTGGGAAGGCATCGTCGCGACCAACGAACTGACCGCGCCCTACACGCTGCGCGTCGGCCAGCGGCTACGGCTGCCGACGAAGGCGCAGGTGCGCGAGATGACGCTCGCCGAGCGCGCCGCTGCCTTCACGCTCGATATCGACGACCTCATCACCGGCAGCGAACCTGCCGCGACCGAAGCCGCCGCGGCGGCGCATCCGGCGGGCGAAACCGCTCCGCCGCAGGCGGTGGCCGCGCTGCCGCCGACCCCGGCCTTCAACGGGCGCTTCATGGCGCCTGTGGAGGGCAAGCTCATCAGCCGCTTCGGTGCGAAATCCGGCGGGCTCTACAACGACGGCATCAACCTCCGCGCGCCCGCCGGGGCGCCGATCCGCGCGGCGGCGAACGGCGTCGTGGCCTATGCCGGAAACGCCGTCGAAGGCTTCGGCAACCTCGTGCTGCTGAAGCACGACGGCGGCTGGGTGACGGCCTACGCGCACGCCGAAGACCTGCTCGTGATCCGCGGCGACACCGTGCGCCAGGGCGACCCCATCGCCCGCGTCGGCAAGACCGGATCCGTGGACGAGCCGCAGCTTCACTTCGAGATCCGGCAGGGCAAGAAGCCGGTCGACCCGCTGCCGCTTTTGCCGGGGGTTGGGTGAGACCATGCGCATAGCCGCGTTGATTGCGGTCGGCATCGCGGCGACTATTGGCTTCACACTTTATGATTTTCGGGATGAATTCCCCCCACTCCCCCAAATCTGCGCTCATCTACCCTCTCCATTGACACCAGCGCGCTACGCGGATCGCATCGCGCCGGGGCAATGCCCATGGGAAACGAGTTTCGGCTTCAAGAAATCGTTCAGCGGCACCTTGGCCTACGGAATCGAAATGTCGAAGTTCTGTCCTGACAGCGGCGAGCCATGCAAATGGCTGCGCTTCGATGATCAGGCATTACGCGATTTCCCCGTGCTGACGCAGTATTTGCTAGATGGGCATGCCAAGTTCCGTGTCCGCTTGACCGGTTGGGAAAACCTGTGGTCAGGCCGTTATGGCATTAGAGACGCATACAGTGGCGAAGTGCTCGTGGACCGATTTGAGACGGTCGAGCTGATCAGCGGGCCGATCGACTGGAGCAAGTTCACACCCTCTCCCCATCCCGGTGCAGGCCGGGATCCATAAGCTCCGTCGTATGGCCCTCTACCCGCGACACGACGGCGTGGGGCGGATAGAACGTCGCGCCCCCTTGCGTCGCGGCACGTTTTCCGTCACTGGCGCGCGTCTCATGTCCGTGAAAACGCTCCCCGCGCCGCCGAAGGTCGGCATGGTGTCGCTCGGCTGCCCGAAGGCGCTGGTCGACAGCGAGCGGATTCTGACCAAGCTGCGCTCGGACGGCTATGCGATGAGCCCGGATTACGCGGGCGCAGACGTCGTGCTGGTGAACACCTGCGGGTTCCTGGATTCTGCGAAGGAAGAGAGCCTTGCCGCGATCGGCGAGGCGATCGCCGAGAACGGCCGCGTGATCGTGACCGGGTGCATGGGGAACGAGGCGGACGTGATCCGCGCGCGTTTCCCGGATGTGCTCGCGGTGACGGGGGCGCATCAGTATGAGGCCGTCGTCGAGGCCGTGCACGAGGCCGCGCCGCCGGTGCCCTCGCCGTTCGTCGACCTGGTGCCGGAGGCGGGCCTTAAACTCACCCCGCGCCACTATTCGTATCTGAAGATTTCCGAAGGCTGCAATCACCGCTGCAAGTTCTGCATCATCCCCTCCCTGCGCGGCGATCTCGTCAGCCGGCCCGCCGCCGCCGTGGTGCGCGAAGCGGCGAAACTGGTGGAAGCGGGCACGAAGGAACTGCTCGTCATCAGCCAGGACACGTCGGCCTACGGCGTCGATATCCGACACGCGACTTCCAAGTGGGAAGGGCGCGAATACCGCGCGCACATCACCGATCTGGCGCGCGATCTCGGCAAGCTCGGCGCGTGGGTGCGGATGCACTACATCTACCCCTACCCGCACGTCGATCAACTGATGCCGCTGATGGCCGAGGGGCTGGTGCTGCCCTACCTCGATATTCCCTTCCAGCACGCGAGCCCTGCGGTGCTGAAGCGCATGGCGCGGCCCGCGAACGAGGCGAAGGTTCTGGAGCGCATCCGCTCGTGGCGCCGGGTCGTGCCCGACCTCGCGATCCGCTCGACCTTCATCGTCGGCTTCCCCGGCGAGACGGAAGCGGATTTCCAGTACCTGCTCGACTGGCTCGAAGAAGCGGGGATCGATCGCGCGGGCTGCTTCAAGTACGAGGCCGTGGAGGGCGCTGCCGCCAATGCGCTGGACGGCGCGGTGCCGGAAGAAATCAAGGACGAGCGCTGGCAACGCTTCATGTCAACGCAGGCGCGGATTTCCGCAGGTCGCCTGCAAAGCCGCGTGGGTCGCGAGATCGACGTGATCATCGACGAAGCCGACGATGAGGGCGGCGCCACCGGCCGCTCGCAGTGGGACGCGCCCGAGATCGACGGTCAGGTGCTGCTGCGCGACGCCGATGTGGCGCCGGGCGACATCGTGCGCGTGCGCATCGAAGATGCCGACGAGACGGACCTGTTCGGCGTTCCGGCCTGAGTCCTCAGACGAAAATCTTGCCGGGGTTCATGATGCCGTTCGGATCGAGCGCGGCCTTCACGGCGCGCATCGCGGCGAGCTTCGCCGGATTGCCGAGGCGTGCGAGCGTCTTTGCCTTTGATGTGCCGATTCCGTGCTCGGCACTGATCGAGCCGCCATACCGCGCGACAATGTCGTACACCTGCTCACTGAGCTCGTAGCGCCGGGCCATCAGCTCCGTGCGGGGGCCGGGGGTGGAGGTCTTGACGTTGTAGTGCACGTTGCCGTCGCCAAGATGGCCGAACGCCATCACCTGCGTGCCGGGCCAGTCCGCCTCGATGATGCGCGTCGCCTCTTCCATGAAGCGCGGCATGTCTGACACCGGAACCGAGACGTCGTGCTTGATCGAAGGTCCGTCGAGCCGTTCGGCTTCGGGGAGCTCTTCGCGCAGGCGCCAGAAATCGAGGCCTTGCGTGCGGTTCTCGGCCAGCGCCGCATCAACCACGAGCCCGTCTTCGAACGCGGCGGCAAGCGCGGTTTCGAGCGCCTGACGCTGGGTTTCACCTGCCATCGCCGAGGTCGCCTCGACAAGCACGTACCACGGATAGACGTCCGACAGCGGATCGCGCGCGCCGGGGATATGCTGCAGCACGAGATCGAGGCCGTGGCGGGGAATCAGCTCGAAGGAATCGACATTGTCGCCGGTCGCCGCCTTGAGACGGGCGAGCAGTGTGAGCGCCGCGTGCGGATCGGCGAGTGCGACGAAGGCGGTCGCCACCTCGCGCGGTGCGGGCACCAGCCTGAGCGACGCGGCGGTGACGAAACCGAGCGTGCCTTCGGCGCCGATCAGCAGCTGCTTGATATCGTAGCCGGTGTTGTCCTTGCGGAGCGGCGTGAGCTGATCGAGGATGCTGCCATCCGGCAGCACGGCTTCGAGGCCGATGACCTGCGCGCGCATGTTGCCGTAACGGAGCACCTGCACGCCGCCCGCGTTCGTGGAAATGAGGCCACCCACCGTCGCCGAGCCCTTGGCGCCGAGCGAGAGCGGAAACATGCAGTCCGCATCCTCCGCGGCCTTGTGCAGCGTTTCGAGGATCACGCCGGCCTCTGCGACGACCGTGAAACCCGTCGCATCGAGCGCGCGGATGCGGTTCATACGGTCCATCGAGACGAGCACGGCGCGGCCGTCCGCCTCTGGCACGCCGGCGCCGACGAGACTCGTGTTTCCTCCCTGCGGCACCAGCGGCGTGCCGGTCTCGTTCGCGATTCTGACGATACGCGCCAGCGTTTCGGTGTCGCGCGGCAGCAGGAGCAGCGGCGAGACGCCCGTCTTCTGGTCGCGCCAATCGGTGAGCTTGGGCGCGAGACGATCGGGATCGTCGGACCAGCCCCCGGGCCCGGCAGCATCGCGAAAGAGGTCGAGGACGGTGGTTTCGGGTTGTGTCGCCATAGCGGCGCCCGCTTTAGGGGAAACCGCCGCCCCACGGAAGCTGCAACGTTTTCCGAAATGCACCCTGCAAAAACCGATAGTCCGCAAGGCCACAAGCGTTGCAATCCGGCAACGGTTTGCTGTCAGCGATGTCAGTATACCTGTTCAAAACCGGGGGATCGCGCGGCATCGCTGGACAAGCCCTTGAATCCGGGTTTCTATGCCCTTCGAGCGGTATAGGGGAGGCTATCGCTGTGATGGGCTGGGCCTCCTCCCGCCGTCCGACGCGCCACACCAGAACAGGCGCGCGGATGCAACGGTAACCTTGGGAGGGTACTCGTCATGCAGTCTCGTTTCCGCGCCCGTAGTGTCTTCGTTTCCAGCGCCTCAGCACTTGCCGTCCTCGCCGCCTCGCCCGCGTTCGCGCAGGTGACCGAGCAGAACGACTCCGGCATCGAAACCATCATCGTCACCGCCCAGCGCCAGGCTGAATCGCTGCAGGACGTGCCGATCGCCGTCAGCGCCTTCTCCTCGCAGGCGATGGAGCGCCAGCAGATCGAGAATTCGAGCGACCTGCAGCTCACGCTGCCGAACGTGTCGTTCAGCAAAGGCAACTTCACCTCATCCAGCTTCACGATCCGCGGTATCGGCGATCTTTGCGTCGGCGTGACCTGCGATTCCGCGACCGCCATCCACGTGAACGACACGCCGCTGCTGCAGACGCGCCTCTTTGAAACCGAATTCTTCGACATGGAGCGCATCGAGGTGCTGCGCGGCCCGCAAGGCACGCTGTTCGGCCGCAACGCGACCTCGGGCGTCGTCAACATCGTGACCGCCAAGCCTGAACTTGGCAGCTTCGGCGCTGCAGGCGATGCCGAATACGGCAACTTCAACGCCTACAAGCTGAAAGGCATGGTCAATCTGCCGATCGGCGACACGCTCGCGGTCCGTCTCGCCGGCTTCTATCTGAAGCGCGACGGCTATACCGAGAACCTTTACGACGGCAACGACATCGACGACCGCGACATGTACGCGATCCGCGGCTCGCTGCGCTGGGAGCCGACCGATTCCACGACCATCGACCTGATGGGGTATTATTTCCGCGAAAAAGACAACCGCGCCCGTATTCAGAAACAGAAGTGCCAGCGCGATCCGACCGGCATTCTCGGCTGCCTTCCGGGCGACCTGAAATTCGAAACGCTGAACGGCAATGCGACCGTCGCCTCGATCCTGACGTCCCGCGAATTCTTCTCGACGCAGGGACTGCCCACCGCGTTCGCGCTCGGCAGCCTCTACGGCCCCGACGTCTATGCCGGCTTCACCAACCCCGACGACGTGCGGAAGGTGAACACCGACTTCACGCCGACCTACTTCACCGATGAAGAACAATATCAGGCGCGCATCACGCAGGATATTGGCGCCTTCACCGCGCAGGTGACCGGCCTCTACCATGCCAGCCGGGTCGATTCGCGGCAGGACTACAACCTCTCCGTGCAGAACCGGGCCGGCTTTACGCCTGGCCTGACCGCGCTCTACGCCGGGGCAAACGGCCTCATCCCCCTTCCCCCGGGCCTTTCGGGCTATCTCGCCCCGGTCGCGTCGGCCCTTATTCCGAGCGGTCCGGGCGGCGCGCTTTGCACGTCCGATGCTGAACCGACCGGCACCGGCAGCTACGGCGGCCATGTCGTGTGTGCGGCGACGCCGCAGGACTTCGACAGGTCCGTCCAGAAAAGCACGGACTGGTCGATCGAAGGCATTCTCAGCAGCAACTTCGATGGCCCGATCAACTTCCTGATCGGCGGCATCTATGCGGACCTGAAGCTGACCGAGAACAGCTATTACGTGAACGCTTTCGGCCTTGATTACGCCAGCGGCGTCCTTGGCGCCTTCAATTCCTTCTCCAATGGCATACCGGCGCCGAGCTACCTCGCCACGCCTTCGTATCGGAACAATACGGATTATTTCCGCCTGAAATCCTACGGCATCTTCGGCGAGGTCTATTACGAGTTCAGCGACCGCGCCAAGCTGACGCTCGGCCTGCGCTACAACAGCGACAAGAAAAACGTGCGCGCCCGCACCACACTCGCCAACTTCCTGACCCCGCACGGGCTGGACAACGCCTTCGATTCGCCCTTTGCGGCGCGTTTCGATGCCGACCCCGGAACGCCCTGCCCTGCGGGCTCGCCCGTCGGCGCGGCGGGCTCTGTCGCCGGGTGCGAAGCCTTCCAGAACCGCCAGGTTTCGTTCAAGGAGTGGACCGGCCGCGCCGTGTTCGACTTCAAGATCACCGACGACAACCTGCTCTACGCATCTTACTCGCGCGGCTACAAATCGGGCGGCATCAATCCGCCGCTGTCGCCGATCTTCGCGGTTTCGGACAGCTTCGAGCCGGAGTTCATCGACTCGTTCGAAATCGGCTCCAAGAACAGCTTCCTCGACGGCACGCTGCAACTGAACCTCACGGCCTTCTACTACAAGTACAAGGGTCTGCAGCTCAGCCGCATCGTCGCGCGCACATCGGTGAACGATAACGTCGACGCCGACATCTACGGTGTTGAAGGGGACGCGATCCTCAGCCCGACGCAGGGCCTGCTGTTCAACGTGGGCTTCAGCTACCTGCACACCAAGGTATCGAGCGACAAGTACCTCTCGAACCCCCGCGACCCCTCCGGCGGCCGTTCGGACGTGGTGATCATCAAGGATATCACCAACGCTTCGAACTGCGCCGTGGTCCCGACCACCGCCGGAAACGCCGCGGGCGCCAACGCCTTCGTGAACTACGTGAACGCGAACGTCATCAACCCCAGCATCGTCACATCCAGCGGACTTGTGCCGAGGACGGTCTCGCAGCCGAACGACTCGCCGCTCGCCGGAACGACGCCGTTCCCCTCCGACAGCGGCATCGGCGCGACGGGTGCATTCAGCATCTGCAGCGTGCTCACGGCCGCGGCCGCATCGGCCGGATCACTGTTTGGCGGAATCTCGGTCGCACCTTCGGGCGTCGAGGTGAACCTGAAGGGCAACAAGCTGCCGCAGGCGCCGAACTACAAGTTCTCGGTGGGCGCCCAGTACACGGCGGACTTCGACAACGGCATGTCGCTCGTCCCGCGCGTCGACCTCACCTACACGGGTGAAAGCTACGGCAGCATCTTCAACGGGACGGTCAACAAGATCTCGGGCTACGCCCAGATCAACGCCCAGCTGCAGCTCAATGGCGCGAACGACCGCTGGTACATCCGGGGCTTCGTCCAGAACCTTCTCGACAACAGCGCCACCACCGGCCTCTACGTGACGGACGCCTCGTCGGGCCTCTTCACCAACATCTTCACGCTGGAGCCGCGCCGCTACGGCGTGGGTGCCGGCTTCAAGTTCTAGGATAAGGTTCACACAGGGATGCGGGCGGGACTTCGGTTCCGCCCGCATTTTTTGTAAAGGCTTAATTCAGGTTACGCGCTATATCGCGCCTGAAACGGGCGGGGACTCATGCTGAATCAAGGCTTCTACATGATCGAGAAGCGCGTGGTGCGGGCGAAAGGCCCGTTCACCACGGGTCCGCTCGTCATCGGCCTTGCGCATTTCGTCGTCGCGCTCATCAACATCCGCCTGACGAGCTGGTCTGTCGGCATGGCGACGGTGTGGGCCGCGAACGCGCTGGTGCTCGCCGCACTGCTGGTCGTGCCCACGCGGCGCTGGACCCCCTATGTGATTTCGGTCTGGATCGCGGGGTTCGCGGCCAATCTTCTGGGCGGCTACCCCGCCTTCGCCGCCGCGCCCTTCGCCGCGCTCAATATCGCCGAAGCAGCTCTCGCCGCCCTCCTCACCCGGCGCCTGATCGGCGGGCCGCTGCAGCTCGAGCATCCCGACCATCTGCTGAAATTCATTGGCTCCTCGATCGTCGCCGCCGCCTTTTCGGCATCACTCAGCGCACCTTTCATGTCGGCGGCTGTGGACGAGGCGATGGGGCGCAGCTGGCTGTCGTGGTTCGCCTCCGACACGCTCGGGCTCCTGCTTGTGACGCCTATCCTGCTGATCGTCTTCGCGATCTGGTCCGGGAAGCGCTCGTTCCTGCAAGGCCGCAGCGCCGTGGAGGCCGCGGCGTTGTTTGCGCTCATCACGGGGCTCAGCCTTCTCGTCTTCGCGCAGACGCGCTGGCCGATGCTGTTTCTGCTCCTGCCGCCGATGCTGCTGATGACATTTCGCCTGCGTTCGGCGGGCGCCACGGTCGCCATCGTCACCGTCGCGTGCATCGGGTCCTATTTCACGACCATCGGCTCCGGGCCGATCGCACTGATGCCCGGCGACGTTGCAGACCGCATTTATTTCTTCCAGTTCTTTCTCGCGGTCGCCTTCCTGCCCGCGCTTCCGGTCGCTTCGGTGCTCGACGAGCGCGACGCGCTCGCGGCGATCGCGGAGCGGCAGGCCTCGACCGACGAACTGACCGGGACCGCTTCGCGCCGCATGTTCCTTGCCCGGCTCGAAGCCGCGGGCGAGGCCGCCAACGCGAACGGCACTGCCTTTTCGGTCGCGCTGTTCGATGTCGACCACTTCAAGTCCGTAAACGACCGCTTCGGCCACGACGTCGGCGACGCCGTGCTGCGCCATGTCGGCGCGCTTGCGATGGCCATCGTTGGGCGCCATGGGCTCGTCGGGCGGCTCGGCGGCGAAGAGTTTGCCGTGCTGATGCCGGGCCGCAGCCTCGATCAGGCGGCGAGCCTGTGCGAGGCGCTGCGCAAGGCCTGCTCCGACACGGACGACATGCCGGAGGGCGTCGTGCCGGTAACGATCAGCGTCGGCGTGGCGGCGCTGGCGCGCGGCCGAGTGCCCGCAGACGTGCTGAAAGCCGCCGACGCGGCAATGTATCTTGCCAAGTCGAGCGGCCGCGACCGGGTGCAGATCGTCCGCTGAGAATGCCGCCTCTTGTCGCTGCGTCGCGCAGTTTCCTTGACATTTGGCAGGGAAGCGCCAAAAGCGCGGCGCAAGGCACCCTGTTAACGCCTGCACAAGGTCATTGAATTTGAGCTTTCACGCCCTCGGCCTTTCGGACGAGCTTCTCGCGGCTGTTGAAGACAGCGGCTACACTGAGCCTACCCCCATTCAGCGGCAGGCGATTCCGCTTGTTCTGATGGGCCGCGACATCATCGGCGTTGCACAGACAGGGACCGGGAAGACCGCCTCTTTCGTGCTGCCGATGATCGACATCCTTGCCCACGGCCGCGGCCGCGCCCGGATGCCGCGCTCGCTGATTATCGCGCCGACGCGCGAGCTTGCCGACCAGGTCGCACAGAACTTCCTGAAATACGGCAAGAACCACAATCTTTCGATGGCGCTGCTGATCGGCGGCGTCAGCTTCGGCGATCAGGACAAGGCGCTGGAAAAGGGCGTCGACGTGCTGATCGCGACGCCCGGCCGCCTGCTCGACCAGTTCGAGCGCGGCAAGATCCTGCTTTCAGGCGTCGACATCCTCGTCATCGACGAGGCCGACCGGATGCTCGACATGGGCTTCATCCCCGACGTGGAACGCATCTGCTCGCTGCTCGGCCCGAATCGTCAGAGCCTGCTCTTCTCCGCCACCATGGCGCCGCCCATCAAGAAGCTCGCCGACCGCTTCCTGAAAGAGCCGCGCATGATCGAGGTGGCGCGGCAATCGAGCACCAACGCCAACATCGCCCAGTCGCTGCTGATGACCGGCCCGCGCGAGAAGCGCGAAGCGCTGCGCGGCCTGCTCGCAGCTGAAGACGTGACGAGCGCGATCGTCTTCTGCAACCGCAAGCGCGACGTGAAGGACCTTGCCGATTCGCTGAAACGCTACGGTTTCCGCGCCGGGCAGATTCACGGCGACATGGAGCAGCGCGACCGGCTGTCGACACTGGAAGACTTCAAGGCCGACCGCATCTCGATCCTCGTCGCCTCCGACGTCGCGGCCCGGGGCCTCGACATCAAGGGCGTCAGCCACGTCTTCAACTTCGACGTGCCGTTCAACGCCGAGGATTATGTGCACCGCATCGGCCGCACGGGCCGCGCCGGCAAGACCGGTATCGCGGTCACGCTTGTCACTCCCGCTGACGCCGAACTCATCGCCGACATCGAGAAGCTGATCGGCACTCGCGTCGAACGCCGTGGCACCGTGCCGCAGCAGGACGGCGGCGGCGCCAAAAGTGCCGATAAAGGTGCTGACAGGGATGCGGACGCGAGCCGGGACGCCGATAAGGACGCCCGCCCGGCAGGTGGCCGCGCGCGGGGCGGAAAACGTGCGCGGGGCGGCGACCGCAAGCCGGAAGCGCCGCGCGCAGACCCTGCGCCCAAGGCGGCTCCGCGCCCGGCGCGCGAGGAAGAGTTCGATGATGGCGGCTGGAACGGCCCCCTCCCCGACTTCCTTTCCGTATCCGCACGCGGCTGATTTCTTCTTCCTTTTCGGAAATTTTAACCAGAGCCTGCGATAGGTTCCCAGGAATGGGCCGGTCAGTGGTGTTTCCGTGTGCCGAAACGGGCACGGAAAGCTGCAGACAAGGTCTCAGGGGACATTCGGCGGGCTATAAATGACAGATTCGGGCCAGATTTTCGAGGAAATCCGACAGCACATGGAGGCTGGAGGAATCTCGCCCACGCCCGCGAATTACGAATTCTGGTATCGCTACGTCACCGGGTCCGATCCCGAACTGCGTGTTGCCGTGGATGCGGTGATGCAGACCGTCGGCCGGGTTTCGACGCGCGCGATGCACAATATCCGTCGCGAGCTCTACGGCGCCTCGATGCCGTCGGACCTCAGCACGCTCATCGACCAGACGCAGGCGCAGTTGAAGCGCATGGCGCACTTCGTCGAGGAAACCGGCGGCGATGCCAAGGATTACAGCCGCACGCTGCGGGAAAGCTCCGACAGCATCAACGCCGCCGCCGACATCGACACGCAGCGCGCGCTGCTCGCCGAGCTCGTTTCCGCCACCGGCGCGATGATCGACAAGACCGAGCGGCTGGAAGCGCAGCTCGCGATCTCGGGCCAGGAAATCAACATCCTGAAGCAGGATCTGGAAACGGCGCGCACCGAAAGCCGCACCGATCCGCTGACCGGCCTTTCCAATCGCAAGGCGTTCACCTCGTATCTGGAAGCGCAGGCGGGCCGGGCGCTCGCCGACCGCAAGCCGCTGTGCGTCGCGTTCTGCGACATCGACCACTTCAAGCAGTTCAACGACACGTGGGGCCACCGCATGGGCGACGAGGTGCTGCGCCTTGTCGGCCAGAGCCTCGAGCAGCTTTCGCACGGCGTCGGCTATCCCGCGCGCTTCGGCGGCGAGGAGTTCGTGATCGTGCTGCCCGGCAAGACGCTGCAGGCGGCGCACGACATCTGCGAGCAGATCCGCGACTACATCTCGTCGCGCAGCGTCCGCGCCAAGAACAGCAACAAGGAAGTGGGGCGCATCACTTTGTCGCTCGGCATCTCGCAGCTGCGCTGGAACGACACCGTCGACACGCTCGTCGAGCGCGCCGACATGGCGCTCTACCGAGCGAAGGCGACCGGCCGGAACCGCGTGGTGGGCGAGGACGAACTGGAAAGCACCGCCGCGCCCAAGGCGGCCGCGCACGCCGCCTGACCGGCACCGAGCGGCATCTCAGCCGTTTCTGAAACGATCCGTCTCTTCGATCAGCCGGTGGAGGATTCCCGGCTCCGAATAGGCATGGCCGGCGCCCTCCACGAGATGGAACGCCGCATCGGGCCACGCTTTGTGAAGCGCCCACGCATAGCGCGCGGGGCACGGCATGTCGTAGCGGCCGTGCACGATCGCGCCGGGAATGCCGCGAAGCCGCCCGGCGTTGTTCAGCAGCTGGCCGTCTTCGAGCCATGCGCCATGGTGGAAATAGTGATTCTCGATACGCGCGAACGCGAGCGCATAGTGGCCGTCGTGGAACGGTGCCGAGAATGACGGATCGGGGAGCAGCGTGATCGTCTCGCCCTCCCAGATGCTCCACGCCTTCGCCGCGGCGAGCTTTGCCGCCTCGTCGTCTCCGGTGAGCAGGCGACGGTAGGCGCCGATCATGTCGCCGCGCTCCGTCTCCGGCACCGGGGCGACGAAACGCTCCCACTTGTCCGGGAACATCTCCGAGACGCCGAACTGGTAGTACCATGAGAGTTCCTGCCGCGTGCATGTGTAGATGCCGCGCAGGATGAGCGCGCTGACGCGCTCGGGATGGGTTTCCGCATAGGCGAGCCCGAGCGTTGAGCCCCACGAACCGCCGAACACCAGCCACTTTTCGGCGCCTGCGAGCGCGCGCAGCCGCTCGATATCGGCGACGAGGTGCCAGGTCGTGTTCGCCTCCAGCGACGCATAGGGCAGCGACCGGCCGCAGCCGCGCTGATCGAACAGCATCACATCGTAGACATCGGGATCGAACAGGCGCCGATGCGCGGGCGAAATGCCGCCGCCGGGGCCGCCGTGCAGGAACACCGCAGGCTTGCCGCCGGGCTTCCCCGAGCGCTCGTAGTAGATCTGGTGCCCGTCGCCCACGTCGAGCAGTCCCGTCTCATACGGCTCGATCTCGGGATACAATGTCCGCAACACACCCATCGCTCGCTTCCTTTCGTCTGGCGGGAAGCGATGCCGCATCGGCGATGGGAGAGCAAATCCCTTTAGCGCCAGGGACGCAGCGGCACCGAGATCGCGCTTGCGGCAGCGGCACCCAGCGATACGCGGAACCGCTCCGGTCCCTGCTCCGGATAGCGGCGGAACACATCCGCATCGGCACCCGCAATGGCGATGCGCAGGCGGTGGCCCTTGCGGATGAGTGCTGCGGTGGGATTGAGTGCGAACTCGATGCGCATTGTCTCGCCGGGAACGACGGGGAGCGCGTCGGCGCGTCGGAAGCTGTGCGGTGCCGGTCCCTGATCGTAGGGTAGTGTGGCGGGATCGGCGGGCGCGCGGTGGATCGCGCGGAGCTGACCTTCGGTGATGTAGGTCACGCGGCCATCGGGCGCGACGTCCTCCAGATAGACATAGAACACCGGATCATTCGATTGCGCGGCAGCGAAGAGCTCGATCACGGGTGTGCCCGCCAGCTCCATGTCCGCATCGAACGCGGCGCTGTCGAACACGAGCAGCTTCGCATCCGCTTCGCGGCGATCGGGATAGATGGGCGGCGCGCCGAACTGGGTGGACCAGCGCGTGTTCTTGCCCGTGCCCGCGGTGAAATCGACCGTGTAGTCGACGTGTTCTGCCTTTGCCTGACGCTGCGCCTGCAGCGTTCCTTCCGCGAGGTAGAGGCGCGTGTCGGCGACACCAGCGGGCGGCCAGACCTTCGTGTCGCGGAAGGTATCGGCGCCGAGCACGTAGTAATGAATGTTGCGCGCGACGGGTTTGCCGGCACGGACACGGTCCATGAAATCGAACACAGTGGCGAACTGCGCGTCGCGCGTCGGCACCGGGGCGACGCGATCGGGGAAGAACGGATCGGCACTGCGGTCGTGGCCGTGGTTGTTGGCGGTGATCACGATCTCGACGGGTGCATCGGGTGTCGAATGGAAACGCGTGATCGCGGCCAGCGCCGTGGTTGCATCCAGCCACGAGCCCCAGATCATCACCGGCTTGTTTTCGCGGATCAGCCCGGCGAGTTCGGCCGCGGGCGAGAAGTCGAGCATCGAATGGCCGTTGCCGCCCTTGTCGTCGCGGAAGGGCGCGTTCACATAATCCTCGGGCGTCCAGTGCCGGCGGCCATTAATCGCCTGCCGCAGCAGCGTGAAATCGGTGTCGTTGTCGACCGGCTGGATATCCGGGAACAGCCCCGGACAGTCTTCCGCGCGCAGGCGGCAATCGAGCGCATCGTTCCGGGGCGAGCGCCCGAGATCGACCTTCAGCGTATAATTGCCCCACGTGTAGAGCAGGAAATTGTTCTGCACGCCGCCGGGCAGAAAGCCCTGCAGATAGGCATCGAAATCCATCTGGCGCGGCACGGCGGCGATGAGCGCGGGCGCAGGGCGGCTCGCAGCGAAATCGGCGGTGTCGGCCATGTAGGAGATGCCGTAGCCGATCACCTTCCCATCCGACCATTTTCGCGCCGCGAGATGCGCGATGATCTCGTCCATGTCTACGCGCTCGTCCGGCCCCATCTCGACATCGCGCGGACCGAACGAGGCCGTGGAGCCGCGCGTATCGACGACGGCGACAACGTAGCCGCGCGCGAGGAACATCTCGATATCCGTCGGCGAGCCGCCGCGGCGCGCTTCCACGGCGCGGCCGTAGCGCGTCTGGATGAGGATCGTCGTCGCCTTCGCGGCGGGCGGCTTGCCCCCCGGGAAATGCAGGCTGACCGCGAGGCGCACGCCGTCGCGCATCGGCAGATAATAGGACTGGTCGCTCCAGCCCGCAGGGCGCTCCACGGGTGTCTGCGCGGCGCAGGCGCCAAGCAGACACAGGCCAACGAGCGCGGCCATGCCACGTGCCATCACGATATCCTCTCCCTTCGCGCGCGGGCGAACACCCACATCGCCGCGCCGAGAGCCGCCCAGAGCGCGAGCGCGGCGGCCTCAGGCAGTCTTTCGTCCACGTTCGCGAGGATCGTCCACGCCGAATAGGCGGCGACACCCCCGAGCGCCAGCGCCCCCGCCCATGCCGCGAACACGGGAAAGCGGCTGCCGCCCGTGCCGCGCCGAAGCGCGAGACTCGACAGGCACGCGCCGATGAAGGCGACCGCGAATCCCATCGCGCCGATCTGCACCAGCGGCTCGATGAAGGCGCGGCCCATGAGACCGCCGAGGAGCGCGATGACGCCGACGAACACAACCGCGTTCGACGGCGTGCCGTTCTCCGGATGCACGCGCGCAAGCGGCGACGGCAGCGCGCCATCCTGCGCGAGCGCGTAGAGCAGTCGCGAGGCTGCGAACATCGCCGCGTTCCACGCGCTGAGCAGCGCGACGACACCGGCGACGAGCACGATACGGCCTCCCCATGGACCCGCCACCGCCTCCATCGCCGCGACGACCGGAAGCTCTGCACCATCGAGCACGCCGCGCGGCGCCGCAAAGGCGGTCGCGGTGATGACCGAGACGTAGAAGAGCGTGGTGAGCAGGATCACCATCCCGAGCAAACGCGCGAGTGCCCTTGCCGCAGGGCGCTCGCGCGCTTCGCCGAGCGCCTGCGGCAGCGCGTTGAAGCCGCAGAACCAGGCCGGCACCATGACGAGCACGGCGAGCACCCCGTGCCACGGCGTTTCTGTGGGCAGGAACGCGGGCTCAAGATTGGCAGGCGCCCCGCCCCCGAAACCGATCGCGACGAAGCCGAAGCTGAGCAGCACCTTGCCGACCGTGACCGCCACCTGCACCCGCGCCGATTCGCGCGCACCGAAATAGTTGATCGCGGTGAAGAACAGCGCGCCGCCGATGATGACGGCAAGATCGAGCAGGCGCACCGGCACGCCGACCGCCGTGTAAAGCGTCGGCCCGGTGAAATCCGGCGCCAGAACGCCGAGCAGCCACGCCAGCGCCAGCCCTTCGAAGCCGCAGATGCCGACGTAGCCGAGGAGCGCGCTCCAGCCGACGACGAAGCCCCAGCCGCGCCCGAACGCCATGGAGACGTAGCCGTACTCTCCGTTCGCCTCCGGCGCGCGTGTCGCGGCCTCGGCGTAGCAGAGCGCGACAAGCCCCATCACCGCGCCGCCGATGAGGAACGCGAGTGCCGCGCCAAGCGGCCCCGCGCTTGCGATCCAGCCGCCGGTGACGACGATCCAGCCCACGCCGATCGTGGTGCCCATGCCGATCGCCGCCAGTTGCAAGGGCGTGAGCGTGCGGCGAAGGCCTGCGCTCATCCGCGTGTTTCCGCGAACAGGCGTTTCAGCGCGGGCTTGTCGATCTTTTCGGTCGGCGTCTTCGGCAGCGCATTCATGAACAGCACGTGTTCCGGCACCATGTAGCGCGCCATGCGGCCTTCGCAGTAGGCGCGGAGCTCGTCGTCCGTGAGCGCAGCGCCGGGGCGAAGCACGACCGCCACGGCGACATCCTCCTCGGTCGCCGGGCTCGGCACGCCGAACGCCGCCGCCTCGAACACCGCCGGATGCGTTTCGATGCCGCGCTCGATCTCGAGCGCCGACATGTTCTCGCCGCGGCGGCGGATGATGTCCTTCTTCCGCCCCGCGAAATAGAGATTGCCTGCCGCATCCAGTTTCCCGAGATCGCCGGTGTGGTACCAGCCATCACGGATCAGCTCCGCGTTCACTTCAGGCATCCCGAGATAGCCGCTGAACATCAGCGTGGGATCGCGGGGCCGTGTGACGATCTCGCCGACCTCGCCGGTAGGCACCGGCTTCCGCTCGTCGTCCAGCAATTGCAGCTCGAATTCCGGCGCGACCTGACCGCAGCTCCCTTTCGGATACACCTCGCCGGGGTTCTGGAAGACGCAGACACCCCCTTCGGTGCTGCCATAGCCTTCGTAGAGCGGAAAGCCGAAACGGGCTTCGAAGTCCGCGCGGAATTCCGGCATCGGCAACCCCCATGCGAGTCGCACGCGATGCTCGCGGTCGCGCGGATCGGGGGCGCGTTGATGGAGGAAGGTGAGCGTCGAGCCCATGAAATCGAACATGGTGGCATCGAACGCCCGAATATCATCCCAGAAGCGCGAAACGCTGAAGCGTTCGCCGAGCGCCGCCGTCGCGCCCGTGACAAGCGATCCCATCACCGTGCCTATTGTCGCATCCCAGTGATAGAGCGGGAACGGGCAGTAAACGACGTCGCTCTCCCGCAAATCGAAATAACGCGAGGTGAGCCGCGCCTGCCCGACGAGATAGCCGTGGCTGAGCTGCACGGGCTTCGAGACACCCGTGGAGCCCGACGTGAACTGGATCATGGCGATCGCCGTGCGCTCTACGTCGGCGCGGGGCGAGGATGTCGGCGGAATATCTTCGAGCGCCTGGAAACGCACCGTACCGACGTCGTGTGTTGCCGCGCCGGAAACGATCACATCCCGGACAGCGGGAAGCTCGGGAAGAACGCCCGTGATGAGATCGACGTAACGCGGATCGACGAGGATCAGCCGTGCGCCCGTCGCGTTCAGCGCGGCGACGAGCTGCGTGCCGCGGAACTCGGTGTTGATCGGCGCCCACACCGCACCCAGCCGCATGAGCGCGAACCATGTTGCAGCCGCGGCGATGCCGTTCGGCAGGAAGGTCGGCACGATGTCGCCGGGGCGAACGCCTGCGGTGTGGAGCCGCCCCGCCGTGGTTTCGGCAAGCGCGCGAAACGCGGCATAGCTGACGCGGCCGCTATGGAAGCGCAGGAAGTCCTTGTCGCCAAGCGCTGCCGCCTGTGCCTCGAGCAGATCCCACGCCAAAAGATCATTGGTCTTCATCACAGCAGCCCGTCAGCGCGGCAATCGTCGAGCGCCTCAATGAACGCGCCGGTCGCGCGGTCGATCATCGCGTCGTCGTGCGCGGCGGAAAGGAAGTAGACGTGGAAGCTCGGCAGGAGAATGCCGCGATCGAGCACGAGCGCGTAGAACGCCTCCTCGGCGGCGCGGTTCGCCGGATAGGTCTCGCGGAACGAATGGATCGGGCCTTTGCGGAAATGAAAGCACTGGATCGACGCGGCGTGCATCAGCGTCACGTCCATTTCATGCTTTTCGCAGTGCGCGATAACCGCTCCGGCCATGCGAGCAGACTTCGCTGCGAGCGCCGGGTAGAGTGTGTCCTTCCGCGCCTTCAGCGCACGCAGTGTCGCCGCGCCCGCGCCCATCGTGAGCGGGTTGCCGTTGAAGGTTCCGCCCGCGAATACGCCCGCCGTGCCGCCCTTGGCGAACAGCCCCAGAATATCGGCGCGGCCGCAGACCGCGCCGACCGCCGTGCCGCCGCCGATGATCTTGCCGAACGCCGCAAGATCGGGCGTGACGCCGTAATAGACCTGCCCGCCGCCATAGGCGAGGCGGAAGCCCGTCACCACCTCGTCGAACATCAAGAGCACGCCCGCCTCATCGCACACCGCTCTCAGTTCGCGTAAGTAAGCACCGTTGTCGAGATGCGGCACGGTGTTCTGAACGGGCTGGATCACGACCAGCGCCAGCTCGTCCCGGTGCTTGCGGATGAGATCGAACGCAGCCGCGTTTCGATAGGGCAGCGCGAGCATCGTCTGGTCGCGCACCGCGCCGGGAATACCCCCGCCGACCGTCTTGGTGGCCGGCGCCGCCTCGGGCGTCGTCGGGTCTTCCTGCACCAGCGCATAATCGTGCGTGCCGTGATAGCCGCCGCCGAACACGGCGACGCGGTCCTTGCCGGTGAATGCGCGCGCGAGCCGCATCGCGAACATCGTGGCCTCGGTGCCCGAGTTCTGGAAGGCGACCTTCTCCGCGCACGGCACGGCCTCCGCAAGCAGTTCGGCAAGCTCGATCTGGGCCAAGCCCGGCAGGATCGTATGCCAGCCCTTGTCGATCTGACCGTGCATCGCGGCCACGACCTCGGGCGGACGGTGGCCGAGGATGAGCGATCCGAAGCCCATGGCGAGATCGAGATAGGCGTTGCCATCCACGTCGGTCATATACGCCCCATCGCCGCTTTCGATGTAGAGCGGCACCGGCATCGCAAAGGTGGGGACGGCCTCGAGCGCGAGGCGCCGTTCGGCGCGCGGACGCATCGCCGCGGACCCCGGCGTGCGGGCGCGCAGCCTCTCGAGCGCCGCAGCTTTGCGAGGCGTTGCATCAGACATCATGCTCTCCGAAGGTGATGGCGCGCCCGCGGACGATACGGGCGCACCCCTGCACTGAAACCGGCGCTAGAGCGCGCTGTGCGGAATCCGACGCAGGACGCACGCTCTAGCTCTTTGTTGACGCATCGTTTCATGCGGAAAACCGGTTCCCACTTTTCCGCACGATGCGCTAGAAACTGCGGCGCCACTCGATACCGATCGTCCGCGGCTGGTTGACGACGATCCGCGGACGGCCGGGCGTCTGCACGCCGAGCGGGGGAATATCCGCATAGTTCGCCGCTTCATCGAAGACGTTGTCGACGAAGAGGGAAATCCTGCCCAGCCCGAATTCCGCGCCAAGCCGCGCATTCGCCACCTGGAACGCAGGCCGACGCAGCGGCGTCGTCGGGTTGTTGTTCCCGCTCCAACTGCCGCCGGTGTAGGAGTAATCAGCGTGCAGGAACGCCGGGATCGAGCCGATCTCGAAATCTTGATCGAGCGCGACGCTCCACGTCCACTTGGGGACGTTCTGGATCGCCTGCCCGCGCGTGACCGTGCTAAGCCCGCCCGTGTCGGTGATTTCCGTATCGACGTATCCGACGTTGAACAGAATGCGCGTGTCGTCGAACGGCAGCAGATCGAATTCGAGTTCGGCACCCTGAAGCCGCGCCTCGCCCGCGTTCACATTGAGCGAGAAGCCGCAGCCGAGACCCTGCCGCTGCTGCAGATCCTTCCAGTCGATGCGGAACGCGGCGACATTTACCGTCATACGGCGATCGAGCCACGACGATTTCAATCCCGCCTCGTAGGAACGCAGCGAATCCGAATCGAACGTTGTCGTATCGCCGAGGCCGAGGCCGTCGATTTCCGCCTGGCAGAGCGCAGCGGCATAGAAGTTCACGCCGCCGACACGGAAGCCTTCGGACATGGTGAAATACAGCATCCGGTCGTCGTCGATATCGTATTGAACGCCGACCTTGGGGGTGACGCCCTTTTCGCTCTGCTTGCCCGCGTAGAATTCATCCGGACCGATGAAATCGCCGCCCTGCCGGAGATGGAAATCGACCTCGTTCTTGAACGCGCGTGCGCCGACGATGAACCGAAGCGCATCGGTCGCGTGCCACGTCGCCTCGGCGAACACGGCCTTCTCGGTCACCTTGGTGGGGTTGTCGAGATTGAACGCGTCGTCGGAGAAGCCTTCGACGATCGTGGTCGGGAAACGCCAGTCCGACTTCGAGCGCTGGTAGAAGAGACCGGCGGTAAGATCGACGGGGCCTTCCCAGCCCGATACGAAGCGCAGCTCCTGGCTGAAGATCTTCTGGTCGGTTTCGGAAAAAGTGGTCGATGCGCCCTGGAAGCCGAGCACTGCTGTCGTCCATTCCGAGAAATCCTCGGAATCGCTGTAGCTGCGATCGAACCACGACGTGGCGGCGAGGAACGTGCCGAACGATGCGTTGTACGTCGCCGTGAGCGTTGCGAGCGTCCATTCGTTCTCGCTCGGCTCGTCGATGTCGTACTGGCGGAGATTGACGCGGTTGCCCGCCCGGAAATCCGCCTGCGTGCGGCCGTCGCGCTCAGTGCGTTCGTACATGATGCGCGGCGCGATCGTGAGATCGCCGCCCGCGAGCGACAGGAGACCGGAAAGCTGCAAGCCCTGTACCGACTCGCTGTCGATGTCCTTGCGCCGGGCGAACGGCGTCGGCGCATCATCGCGCGACGCGCGATCGATGAAGCCGCCGTTTTCCTGAATGTAGCCCACGGCGCGCACGGCAAATACGCCGGGCACGACGGGCACGTTCACGGCGCCGTCGACGCCATAGTTCATGCCGCCCTCGTGGATCGTCGATACGAGCGCGTGCGCCCGTCCGGACGTTTCATCGAGATCGGGCTGGGTGGTGATGAGCCGCACCGTGCCGCCCATCGAGCGTGCACCGTAGAGCGTGCCCTGCGGGCCGCGCAGCACCTCGATGCGCTCGAGATCGACAACGCGCGGGTTGAGCGTTGCGAGCAGCGGCGAATCGTCGATGTAGAAGCCGGTCGTGTTGTTGCCGAACACGCCACGGATCGCGATCGACAGCGCGCCGTCGGTCGAGCTGGAGCCCGAGGCGGAAAAGCTGAGGTTCGGAATGCGCGTCGCGTAATCGTCGAACTCGGAGAAGCCCGCGCGCTCGATGTCTTCGGCGCTGAGGGCCGAAATCGATATCGGCACATCCTGAATCGATTGCGCCCGCCGCTGCGCGGTGACCACGATTTCCTCGCGCTCCACGCCGCCTTCCTCTTGCGCCAGCGCCGACGTTGCAGCCACCACCAGACCCGCAACGCCGACAAGCAAGCCTGCCGCGCGCCTCTTCTCCACCCTAACCATGAGCCCCTCCCTCCTGCCCGCTGGAAATCCAGATCGGGATCGTGTCTAATTTCCCCTCACGTATACGATCGTATATATCGAATGTATACGTCTGTATAGTCCTGTTTTGAAGGAACGCGATTGTGAGTCAGGTCGAGGCGCAGGGCCGCCGCCAGCTTCTGAAAGCCGGCATGAAGCTGTTCGCCGAAAGGGGCTTCGCCGCCGTTGGTCTGCGCGAGATCGGCGCGGAGGCCGGCGTTTCACTCGGGCTGGTGCGCACGCACTTCGGATCGAAGGACGGCCTGCGCGAAGCCATCGACGCGCATGTGCGCGAGGAGATTCGTGAACTTTACGCCACCGTACTCGAGCACTCGTCCGTCGAGGCGCTCGAAAAGGCGATCGAGGACGCGCTCGACTGGATCCCCCGCGACCACGACGCGCTGATGTACGCGCGCATGTCGCTGATGGAGCGCACCCCCGGCAGCCAGGCGCTGTTCGACGAGATGCTGGCGGTGATGCGCCAGTTCATCGACAACAATGCAAGGCTCGGTTTCCTGCAGCCCGACGTCGACCGCGAATGGGCGGCGATCTACATGGTGTTCGACTTCATCGGCCCCGCCGTCATCGAACCCTTCGCCGAGCACGCGCTCGGCCAATCCATGTACGCGAAGCCGATGATCGCAAGGCGCAACGCGTTCATGATCCGTCTGTTCACACGCGGCTTCCTGAAGCGTGAGGGATAGTCGGATTATCCGGCGCGATAATCGATATTGTCGAGGCCCGGAACGACGACCGCTTCGGGAACATTGCCGTTGCCGCAGAGCTGATCGACAATGAACTGCGCACCCGCGTTTGCAAGCTGCTGCGCGGGATCTTCCATGACGAAACGGAGCCGCGTGATGATCGCCCTGCGATCGTCGACAGAGCGGACGTGGGGAAGCTCGGCGGCTTCACGCGTCCCGGCGTCGACGACGGGCGCCGCCTCGACCGGGCGATGAAACGCGGGGTAGCCGTCGAACATCAGGCGGCCCATTTCCACCGTCGCGTTGGTGCTAAACCAGATTTCCCGGAACCGCGCCTCGATTCTACTGGCGACGCCTTCATCCGCCAACTGGGCCAGATCGAGATCGGGCCCGTGCGGCGCGATGTACAGACGATCGGGCGGCAACTGCTGACCGGATGCCTGCCAAAGGAGATGGCACATGCTGTTCGTCTGCCAGGTCACGCCCGCCGTCGGCCGGCCCGCCTTTCCGCTGATGAGAACCATCGCGCGGTCCCACGCGATGTCGTGCTCGCCGAGCCATGTGATCGTCCGATATGCGGCATCGAGGAAGACAAGCGCGAAGGTCGCCGCCATCACGTCGTTCATGGCGATAGGGAAATCGCCGCCTTCGCGGACGTCCAGCCATTCGGTTCGGAGATATTCGAAGTCGATACCCGTAGGATCGCGAAGCAGGCGTTCCAGGACCCGGAGCGTCGCCGCGCAGGCGTAGGCGGTCATTCCAGCGATCGCCTCTTCGCGTCCCCGGAATGCGACGGCGGCGACATCGTCCCGCCAGAATTCGGGTGAATTCGCACGCTGCGCGGCCTCGACAGCAGCCTTGAGCCGGATCGCATCATCCCGCCACTGGGCGCAGTCGAGCTCGTACATGCGCCGCAGGTAGGGAACCGCGACGCCCAAGTGCGAGATCGCCGTCAGTTCCTTGAACCCCCGCGTACCGAGACGGAAGTTCAGGATGCGCGGCTTCGCGCCGCCGCCGGGAAACAGCACGAGATCGGTTCCGGTCGCCACCAGAAGCGGAGCACCTGCCGACAACCTGCCCATGTGCGCGTTGAGGTGCGGGCCGATCGCGTCGGGCTGCCCGGTATAGGCCTCGAAGAGATCCAGAAATGCTGCGTGCGGTTCTTGCATCGGATTGCCCTGCTCAAACGCCGAGACGGTAAACGATCGTGTCGGTACGGAAGCGGATATCAGCCGTCAGGCTGTTCGAAACGACGAGATATCTGGCGCCATTCGCCTCGAAAACATGGGCATCGGTTCCGCCGAAGGTCGGGAACGTCTCGGCGAGAACGAAGCGATCGTCCTGCCAGCAATGAAGCTCCGACTGCAGATCGGTCTTCGGGTCCGCGGGCGTGCCTTCGATGAAGCAGATGCGGACGAGATAGAGATCGCCCCCGGCCTCGAAAACACAGAACTCACGCCCGGCCGGACCGCCGAGCGTCTGATAGGGCGCGAATTCGCCGCCGTTCCACCGGTAAAGCACGGATTCGCCGTCGATCCGGGCGAAGGCGAGATAGTCGGTCCCGTTCCTGCGGAAATGGCTGAACGCGCGCCCACCTTTATCGACAACCGACTGGAAGCGAACGAAGGTCTTGCCGTCCCAGCGGTAGATCAGACTCTCGCTCGTGTGATCGGCGTAGGCGAGATAGTGCGCACCATCGACCGTGAAGTGCGTGAAATTATACCCCCACAGACCGTCCAGCACCTGAAACGGCACGAAGTGCGCACCGTCCCATTCAAGGATGCAGGATTGCGCCGGGTTCACGGCGGTGAGATGCGGCAGGGTGAGCCCCTGCGCGAGCGCCAGGAAATGGCGTCCGTCGAACGTGAAGTGGCGCCACTGCTTTGCGGCGAAGGTATCGATGGTCTGAAAGACCTCCCATCTCTCATCCCGCCATCGGTAAATGACGGATGCCACGTTCGGCTCGTAAGGCCCCGAACCGCTTCTGAGGTTGGCGAGGGCCAGAAACACGGCATCGCCGATCCGGAAGACCTCGATGTCCTCCCCGCCGTGTGCGGGAATGCGGGCTTGCGGTTCGAAACCTTCGCCCACCCATTTGAAGAGAAGCGCGTCGATGTCGTTGTTGCCGCCGTTCATGTGCGGCGGCGTGCCTTCGATGTCTTCGGCGAGCTGCGCCACCCCAAGCCAGATGTCGTTTCCGAGTCTGAAAGGCAGCGCCGTTCTTGCGCCCGAGGTTTCAAGGCGCTGGTGGATCGAAAGGATGGACATCACCTGCCTTGCCCGGATTGCGCTTATACTGTCGTGGCATGGGTATTGCGGCCGAATGGTTCGCACAATTTCATTTTTACCCGGCAATTGATCTAGAACACCAATCAATCGTCAAGGAGGATTGAATTGGATCGGCACGCGCCTTTGGGAGAGGCTTCAGTCGGTTAATCCGGGGGAGTGAACGGAAATGACGCGCGCACCAGAGTCTACGGGCACGACATCGAAGAGTGTTGCGACGAAGGCGTTCTTCATCGCCATGGTGGACGGTTACGACACGCTGATGATCGCATTCATCGCGCCGCTCCTTGCGCAGCACTGGGGCCTGACGCATCCCCAGATCGGTGGCGTGTTCGCCGCGGGGTACAGCGGGGCGGTGATCGGTGGGCTCGCGATGGGGCCGCTCGGCGATCGCCTCGGCCGCAAGCCGATGCTCGTCCTGTCATTGCTGCTCGCCGGCGTCGCGACGCTGCTATGCGCCCTTGCCGAAACGTTCCAGAGCCTTCTGGTTCTGCGCTTTGTCGCAGGACTCGGCCTCGGGGGCGCGATCCCCGCCATCATCGCGCTGACCGCCGATTTCGCCGCACCCGGGAAACGCAGCGGCACGGTGACGCTGATGTACATCGGCTATCCGCTGGGCGCCGTGGTGGGCGGCGCGCTCACCTCCGCTTTGCTTCATCACGGCATCAGCGCGATCTTTCTGGGCACCGGGATCGTCTGCCTGATCGCGGCGGCTGTCGGCATGACGATGCCCACCTACCGCGTCGCCCCGCATTCCCATCTCGGCTCCGGAATGGTGAAACTGTTCACCGCGCAGTTCGCCGAAGGACGCCTGCTCCCCGCCATTGCGCTTTGGACCGGACTGTTCTCGACACTGATGCTCACCTATTTCCTCGTGAGCTGGACGCCCAGCATCCTTCTTGCCGAAGGCGCGAGCCCGCAGGTCGCGGCGCTGGGGCCTGTCGTTCTCAATCTCGGCGGGATCGTGGGTGCGCTCATCACCGCGAGGGTCATCAACCGGTTCGGCCCTTATTTCCTCAATGCCGGCTTCGCGCTGCTGGGCGCATTCGCCGTACTCGTCGTCGGCCAGATGGCGACCGGGACAGCACCGGCCATGATCGGGTTTCTGATCATCGGGATGCTCCTGCTCGGTGCACAGCTGAACTTCCCGGCGATGACCGCGGACCTGTTCCCGCCCGAGGTTCGCAGCGCTGGCGGGGGCTGGACCGCCGGTGTCGGACGGCTCGGATCGATCGTGGGGCCACTCGTCGGCGGTTTCCTGATGGCGACCGAAATGAGCCCCCGTACCCTGCTGAGCTTCGCGGCCATACCCGGCGCCGTTGCCGCACTGGCGGTGTTCGCCGCCGCAATCCTGCGGCGCAAGGCCCGCACGGCCGCGGACTGAGATCTCAGTCGGGATTGTCGGCGGTTTCGACGACCCACCCAGCGCCGATGTGATCCGCCTGCTCCTCCGCCATCACGGCCTCGGTGAAGCTTGCGTCGATTTGTGGAAGCATGGTGTGGTTCCATGCCTTCCACGACCGTTTCATGTCCTCGAACATATCGGGCATTCTGCTGTGCAGATTGGCCCGCTCCAGCGGATCTTCATCGACGTTGAAGAGATACTCATTGTCGAGAATCTTGAGATATTTGTAGGCGCCGCGCAGCATTGCGCGCTGGTGATTGCCCTTGTAGCGCCAGTAGAGCGACCGCTCGACAGTGCTTCCGCCACGGAGCAACGGGAAGAGATCGATGCCGTCGGTCGGATAGGCCGGATCGGGTGTGCGTTTCGCGGCACCGAGCAGCGTCGGCAGCCAATCCATCGTGATCGCCGGCTGTGTGCTGGTCTTGCCGCGCGGCAGCATGGCGGGCCACGACACGATCGTGGGAACGCGGATGCCGCCTTCCAGCAATTCCGACTTCTGGCCGCTGAACGGCCATGTCTTCGCAAAGCGTTCGCCGCCGTTGTCGCTGGTGAACACGACGATGGTGTTTTCCGTGAGGCCGAACCGCTTCAGCGTTTCGAAAACGCGCGCGACCTCAGCATCCATCGCCTCGATCATGCGTTGATAGGTTCGCATCGTTCCGCCATCGAGGTGCTTCAGCTTGGTGCCCGCGATGCGTTCCGATTCCGGCCCGTCTTCGGGCGCTTCCCACGGCCAGTGGGGCGCATTGAAATGCAGGCTGAGGAAGAACGGCTGTTTCCCCCGCGCGCTTCTCTCGATGAACCCCGTCGCCTCTCGCCCGAGGATCTCCGTCAGATAGCCTTCCGCCTCAAGAGGCGCATTCCCTCTCCAGAGATCAGGCTCGTCGACCACACTGCGGTGCGAGAAATAGTCCGTCGCACCTGAACGCATTCCAACGAATTCGTCATAGCCGCTGAGGAGTGGGCCGTAATTCGGCGCCTTTCCGAGATGCCATTTGCCGACAAGCGCTGTCCGGTAGCCGGCGTCGCGAAGCAGCGACGGCAGCGTGGGGTGGTCCCTCGGGATACCGACATCGGGGCTGATATGCGCGAGCGGCTCTTCAAGCCCGATCGGGAGCCGGTACTGATAGCGGCCCGTGATGAGCGCGGTTCGCGTCGCGGAACAGACCGGCGAATTCGCATAACCGTTCAGGAGACGAATTCCGTCGCTCGCGAGCGAGTCGATCGCCGGTGTTTGAAGCGACGTATTTCCGTAGCACGACACATCCGCGTAGCCGAGATCGTCCGCCAGAATGAACACGATATTGGGCAGGTGGGACGCGGCGGGCTTTGCAAGCACGGGGCCTGCCGCAATCGATACTGCTGCACCCGCGCCGAGCGCAACGAACGAACGCCTGTCAATCGCTATCGGCAACGCTCCGCTCTCCCCCGATTTCTTCAGGTGGTTCTAACATCGATGCCGCGCGGCGGCGTGCTGTTTTCGGGCAGGCGTCAGAACGAACGCCGGACGCTGACGCCGAAAGTTCGGGGATCGCTGATCAGGCCCAGCCGAATCTTGTCCGTATCGTACTTCGCCACGGGTCCGCCGCCGCGATAGTACATCTCGTTCGTCACGTTCTTGACCCATCCGGAGACGATCCAGCCGCCGTCCAGCGACTCCCAGCTCAGGCGGACATCGCCCTTGGCGTATTCGTTCGCCCACAGGGTGTTGAACTCGGTGACGACCTTGTCGACCGCAACGGCGCTTGCCGAGAAAACGAGGTCGCCGGCATCGCCGAGGGAGTAGCGATAATCGGCGCGCAGCGAAAGATTGTACCGGGGCACGCCGCCGATCCGTTCACCCGAGCGATCGAAAGTGTGCGCGGGATCGCTGAAGCCCGGCTGCTGCGCGATATAATCCTTATATTCGGGATCGATGAACGAGGCGCCGGCATTGACCGTGAAGCCCTTTGCAAGAAGCGCCGTGATCTCGAATTCGATGCCCTTGCTGCGCGCACTGGCGCTTGCCGTCGTCGGGGCGCCGTTCACGTCGAACGTTTGAAGCTGCAGGTTCTTATAGTCGCTGTAGAACACGGCGGCGCTGAACTGCAGGCGGCGGTCGAGCAAGTCGCCCTTGAAGCCGAGCTCGTAGTTCATCACGTCTTCGGGGCTGAACTCCCGAAGCGGCGGAGCGGGGGGCTGGCCCTGGAAGCCGCCGCTTTTGAACCCCTTCGAAACGCTGGCGTACATCATCGCGCCTTCGGCGAGTGATACGTCCAATACGGCGCGTGGCGTGAGCCGGTTCCAGCGCTTGGATGCGCTTGCCGTGTAATCGGCGTTGACGAAGGGCGATACCGGTCCACCTGCGGGTATGCCCGTGATCCGCCGCGCGATGCCAGTGACGTCGAGCGCCTTTTCTTCCGTCGTGTAGCGTATGCCGGCGGTGAGGCTGACATTGTCGAGAACCCGGTACTTGGCCTCCGCAAACGCGGCGAGCGCGTCGGTGTTGATCCGCTGCGTAAAGGTCGCGATGCCGCTGAACGGGGCGACATTGCGGTAGATATCCGTCGTGCGGCTGCCTTCTTCGTGGAATGCGTAGACGCCGAGCGTCCACGAGAATCTGTTGGCGCTGCCCGGCTCGTTCGGTTCGCTCGACACCAGCCGAAGCTCCTGGCTGGCCGACCACGTATCCTGCGCGGTTTCGGTGTAGGAAGTGACTTCCTGCGCGCGGCCGTTATCCTCGAGGCCGTAGCTCTTTTCGGCGCGCACACCGGTGATCGCAACGACATCGAAACCGGATGCCTCGTAGGTCACGTTGAACGCACCGCCGTAGGTCTCGACGCCCTGCCGGCCGTTGATCGCCGAGCGTGCCGTCCGCAGCTTCTCTTCCTGCGTCGGCGGGGTAACGCCGGGGCGCGGCGCGCCGGTCACGGGATTGTTCGTGAAGAAGACATAGCGCAGCCCCGGAACGTCCGAGATGATGCTCTTCAGCACACCGTCCTGCTTGCTCTTCGCCCAGTCGCCGATCAGGCTCAGGGTCAACCGATCCGTCGGCGTGATTTTGAGCGTGCCGCGCACAGCGCGCGTGTTGATGTCGTTCGCGCTCTCGCCGGTGGTGAGGTTGCGGTACATGCCGTCGCGGTCGTCGGTGAGGAACGCGAGGCGGGCATAGGCCTTACCATCCACAATGGGACCGCTGATCGCACCCTTGGTCGTGATGCGGTCGAAGCTGCCGTAGGCGACCTCGCCATAGCCGGAGAGCTGCTCGGTCGGCTGCCGCGTGATGATGTTGATGGCGCCTGCGGTCGCGTTCTTGCCGTAGAGCGAGCCCTGCGGACCGCGCAGGACTTCAACGCGCTCCGTATCGAAAAAGGCGAGGTTCGCGGCCGCCTGCCGCGGAATATAGACCTCGTTCAGGAAGATCGCGACGCCAGGATCCGCGCTCAGATCCTCGCTCGTCCGCCCGATGCCGCGGATCGTGTATTTTTCCGAACCGACCGCCTCCGCGTAGATGTGGAGGCTCGGCGTGTATTGCGAGAGGCCCTCGGTCGTCTCGATGTTGAGTTTCTCGATCGTACCGCCGGTAAGCGCCGTGATAGAGACGGGGATTTTTTCGAGGTTTTCAGCGCGCCGCATCGCCGTGACGACTATGGTGTCCAGCACCTCGCCATCCGCCGCGGTAACTGCATCGCCCCTGGTCTGGGCAGCGGCCGCCTGCCCGTAAAGCGGCAGCGCCGCGCTCGCCAGAAGGATCGCGGCGTGACGCGGCATCGATATCATGTTCATTGTTGTGCCTCCCCGAACAGCAGCCGGCACCTTGCGGAGGTTCATTGAGAATTGGGATCGCAGGGTCGGGGAAGAAAGCCGACGCGCCGTTCCCGTCCCTGACAGACCTTCTCCGCGGTGCAACGTGACTGACCGTAGAGGTAGGTGAGAACGGGTGATTTATTCCAATTCAATCTTGCACGTCGATTGATGGGAAAACGCAATCAACAGGCGTGGTCGATCGCGCGATCGACGCCTGAACCATGCGCCTGAGGTTCGCGACGAGCGTGCTGGCCTCACCGGCGCGCGACGCCATCACCAGATAGGTCATGGCACCCTCGTCCGCGAGCGGCTTGAAGCGGATATTGGGGACATTGATGCATTGCAGCTCGGACGGCACGACGGCAACGCCGAGGCCCGATGCAGCGAGGCTGATGATCGTGGCGGATTCCCGAACCTCCTGTACGATGTTGGGCACGAAGCCGGCCTCGCCGCACAGGCGCAGGAACTGCTCGTGAATGCCGACGCCGGAGTTGCGCGGATAGAAGATCATCGGCTCGCCGCGCAGGTCCGCGATATGCAGTTTCTCGCGCGCCAGCAGCGGACTGTCGGCGTGCATCGCGACGATGAGCGGGTCCTGCAGGATCTGGACGAAGTGGATATCCGAACGCACGGGAATCTGCGGGCTGCGGAGAAGGCCGACATCGATGTCTCTGTTCTCCAGCGCCGCGATCTGCTGCTGCGACGACAGGTCATGCAGCCGGATATCGACCTTCGGATAGCGCGTGCGGAAGGCGCGAATGATCTGCGGGAAGAACACCAGCAGCGACGATGCCGTCGTGAAACCGATGCGAAGCTGCCCGGCTTCGCCGGAGACCATCTCGCGAATTTCCTCGATGCTGCGATCGAGCTGATCCAGCACGGCCGCCGCCTGCTGCCGAAACGCCGCACCGACCTGTGTCAGCGAAACACGGCGCTGCGTCCGGTGAAACAGCTGGGCACCCAGTTCTGTTTCGAGCGACTTGATCGCGACCGAGAGCGGCGCCTGCGTGATGTTCAGCTTTTCCGCAGCGCGGCGGAAGTGCAGCTCCTCGCAAAGCGTGACGAAATACCGAAGCTGGCGGAGGTCCATTGATATGTCAGAGCAATCAATCGTTGAGCCGGATTGAATTAGCATAAATCGATAGGGCCCGGCAAATCAACGGAGTGCCGTGAGTTCGCGCTGGTTGGCAGCGCCGCTCCACGGGCGGGGAGCTTCGGACGAGGGACATGCGCTACGACACTCGCAGGCCATCGGCGACGGGTTCGGATCTTATGGTGCGGCTTGCCGACGGCACCCCCGTCTACGCGCTCGGCATCCGCTTGGCACGGTCCGCGGATATCGCGCGCATGGCATCCATGGCCGGCTGCGACCTGCTGTGGGTCGATCTCGAACACTGCGGCATGTCGATCGACGTGGCGGGCCAGATCCTGAGCTGCGCCCACGATTTGGGGCTCGGCGCCTGGGTGCGCGTCCCTGAAAACGATTTCGGCGTGATCGGGCGGCTTCTCGACAGCGGCGCCACAGGCATCATCCTACCGCGCGTGGAAACAGAGGCACAGGCACAGCGCCTTGCGGCCTGCTGCCGCTTCCCACCGGCAGGCGAGCGGTCGATGATCGCCAGGTTGCCGCAAAGCGGATTCGGCCGATTATCCACCGCCGAACTCACCGAGGCTGCCAACCGGCAAACGATCTGTCAGGCGCTCATCGAATCCCGGCTCGGCGTTCAGAATGCCGATGCCATCGCCGCCACGGACGGTATCGACATTCTCGCCATCGGCGCCAACGACCTGACCGCGGAAATGGGCTTTCCCGGCGATGTGCGCCACCCCGCGTTCATCGATGCCTGCAATGCCGTGGCCGATGCCGCGCGGCGCCACGGCAAGATCGCGGTCATCGGCGGTATTGCAGCCGAGGAGGACTTCATCGGCTTTCTGAAATCAGGCTTTTCGCCCTTCGTCTTCACCGGGATCGACACCGACATCATCGCGGACGGAATCGCCGCGCGCTGCAACGCCTGGCGGGAGCGGATGGCCGGACACGACTTCAATCGGAACTAGAGAGACGCGCAACATGATCCCCATCGAACCCCTTGTCTCGCAGCCGATGCGCGCGGCGGACTCGCTGGAACGCCCCGGCTTCGCAATGCCGGCGGGCGCGTGCGACACGCACATGCACGTATTCGGCCCGCTTGAAACCTATCCCAGCGTCCGCTACCCGCAGTACACACTGCCCGATGCGAAACTCGCCCATTACCGGACGGTGATGGACGTGCTCGGCCTCAGTTCTTTCGTGATCGTTCAGCCGAGCTTTTACGATACCGACAATCGCTGCCTGATCGACGCGCTCAAGGCTTCGGGAGACGCCGCACGCGGTGTCGTCATGATCGAACCCGACATTTCGATGGATACGCTTCGCGAATGGCACGCGGTGGGCGTGCGCGGGGTCCGGCTCGATCTCTTCAAGCGGCGCGAGCTTCCGCTTGCGGAGATCCAGCAGTTCATCCTCGATTCGGCGGCGAAGGTGGCGCCGCTCGGATGGCATCTGCAGTTCTACGCCCCCGGCTACATCGTTCGCGATCTCATCGATTTCCTGGCGACGCTCGAGATTGATTTCGTCATCGATCACATGGGCTACATGCTAGAGGAAGACGGGCTCACCGAGGCGGATTTCGAACGCCTGCTCGCGCTTCTCAAAGGCGGGCGGTGCTGGCTGAAGGCGAGCGCGCCTTACCGGCTCGCGAAGAAGCGCGGCATGGACGCCGTGGACGAGATCGCGAAGGCGATCGTTCGCGCCGCGTCGGAACGGACGATCTGGGGATCGGACTGGCCGCATATTCCGGACGGCGGCCGCGACACCGGCGTGCTTCTAAACCAGCTCGCGCTGTGGGCCCCTGACGCCGCCGACAGAAAGCTCATCCTCGTGGACAATCCGAAGACGCTGTTCGGCTTCGGCACCGATTGAGGCGCAGCCGATGGCACGAACACAGGTCTGCATCATCGGCGCGGGTCCGGCCGGACTGCTGCTCGGCCACAGCCTGCACAGCGCGGGCATAGACTGTATCGTTCTCGAACGCCGCAGCCCGGCGCATGTGCTCTCCCGCATCCGCGCCGGCGTGCTCGAACGGATCACGGTCGATCTCATGGAACGGCTCGGCCTCGACGCCCGGCTCAAGGCCGAAGGCCTGAAGCATGACGGCTTCAATCTGGCGGACGGCGAGCGGCTGATCCGTATCGATCTCGAAGCCCTCGTGGGCGGACATGTCGTGGTCTACGGCCAGACCGAACTGACCCGCGACCTCATGGACGCAAGCGCGGCGCGCGGCCTCGACGTTCGCTACGATTGCGCGGATGTCGCCCTGTTCGATATCGAGGGTACGACGCCTTACGTCACCTACCGGAAGGACGGGCGCGAGTTCCGCGTGGACGCGCGCTTCATCGTGGGCTGCGACGGGTTCCACGGGCCTAGCCGGCAGGCGATACCGGCGGCAGCAGGACAGGTGTTCGCGCGCGCTTATCCGTTCGGATGGCTCGGCATTCTCGCCGACGTGCCGCCGTGCAACGAAGAGCTGATCTACGCCGCGCACGAACGCGGCTTCGCTCTCGCCTCGATGCGCAGCGCGGCGCGCAGCCGCTACTATATCGACGTGCCGATCACCGAGGCGCTGGAGGATTGGTCCGACGAACGACTCTGGGACGAGCTTTCGATTCGCCTCGGACCCACCGCGGGCGCGCGGATGACGCGCGGCGCGGCGATCGAAAAATCGATCGCGCCGCTGCGCTCGTTCGTGTTCGAGCCGATGCGCTACGGGAGCCTGCTGCTCTGTGGCGACGCCGCGCACATCGTTCCGCCCACCGGTGCGAAAGGCCTGAACCTCGCAGCGAGCGACGTCCACTACGCCGCGGCAGCACTCGCCCGCTTCTTCAAAAAGGCCGACAACGATGCCGTCGCAGGCTATTCGGCCAAAGCGCTGCGCCGCGTCTGGAAATCCGAACGCTTCAGCTGGGCACTGACCCGCCTGATGCACAGGTTCCCGAACGACGGCCCTTTCGAGCGCGCCATGCAGGCCGCCGAACTCGACTACATCGCATCAAGCCGCGCCGCGCAGATCAGCATCGCAGAAAACTACGTGGGGCTTCCCGTTTAAGAGCGGGCAATCCGCGCATTTCAACGCCTGCACATTCGAGGACGGCACGTTGCTGCGACGGACAAGCGTGAAAAGTGGTGCCGGAGACGAAATAAAAAAAGACAAAAATAGCTTATTTTTCAATCGGAAGAGCATGTGTCGTCGGCGTTCTTTACCCTGCCTTCAGTGTAAACTGCGGGGCTTCGGACTGAGCGGTCGGAGTGTGGGGGCAGTAGTTCCCAACAAGTGGGACATCCGAACGCTATCGCCCGCAGAATCGTCACGATAGGCTTGTGCTGAGCACTCTCCGTGTCAAAGTTGCAGTTTATAGAAGCGTTCTGGAGATGTGCGGTGTGTGCTCAGTGGTTGTTGCGGAGCAGGATAGCACCAGCGCACGATAAAACACCCAGAATCCAACGCGCTCGGTTATTGGATGGTTTCGTTGCCCCAGCCGGCGGCGTGATGCTGATCGAGGCGCCAGCCGGCTTCGGCAAGACCAGCCTGCTCGTCGATTGGCGAGGACGTCTTCACGCAGAAGGCTGGGGGACGGCGTGGTTTACCTTTGACGAGACAGACAGTCCGCAGACCGCACTTCAATATCTCTTCTTTGCACTCCACGAAGCAGGCATCCAATGTTCACCGGCCGAAGACGGGGTCATTGCGCTCGAAGTGCAGAAGCTGCTTGCCGCAATCGAACGATCGGGACGGCAATGGCTTCTCGTTCTAGACAATCTCACGTCAAGTGCCGCCGAGATCGCGGACGGTCTGCTGGCACCGCTCTTTCGCTTCATGCCGGGCAATCTCTCTGTTGCTCTTGCGAGCGACGGACGCCTGAGGCTTCCCGTTTCGGACCTCGCCCGTCGTGGTTTTCTGCGCCGCCTGTCGGCAGATATGCTCCTCTTCGACCGATCCGATCTTCGTGCCATTGCAGGGCGTGCCGTGACCGACCATCAGATCCGGGTCATACTCCGGAAGAGCGGAGGCTGGCCTGTACTTGCCCAGATCATGATCGCCGATCGCATGGGCAGCGTGCCGCAGCAGGAACAGGACAGCAGCCCTATCAGCGCTTTTCTGCATGATCGACTACTCTCCGCCCTCGGTCACGAAGAGCGGGAACTGCTTAGCCGGCTTGCGCATCTCAAGCGCTTTTCTGAACCCTTTCTCGATCAGCTGATGCACGGCCGCGCCACGGACGGCCTCCTTGCGGAACTTCTGGAGCGGCGCCTCGTCTGCCGGGTTCCGGCTGACGAAGGGCTTGATCTTGTGGTCCACCCCGCCTTCGTCGATCTGCTCGCGGGTGCAAGCGACGCCCTCACAGAAAATGCGGTGCGGGATTTCCAGAAAAGAGCGGCAGAGGCGCACCTCGAAATGGGGCAATTCGTGCACGCGACGGCGATTGCGGTTGCCATCGGCGACGAGCCTTTGATCGCCGAGATCATCGAAGCCTGCAATCCGCTGCGGCTTTGGTTCGAACTCGGCCTCGGGCCACTACGCAGGATCGTGAACCTTCTGCCTGCCGAACTCAGGTGGCGGCATCCGCGTATTGGTTATGCCTGCATCACCTGCTGGTCGAAGACCGGCCAACTGAAAGAGAGTAGCGACCTCTTCACGAAGATCGAAGGCGAGCTCTCCGGGATAGATATCTGTTCGCTGCCGCCCGCGCTTCGTATCGAGCGGGCGATGTGCCGCTCGCTACTCGCCATCTATCAGGGAACGCCGCTCACAATGGCGGATGTCGAGGAGCTTGAGGGCTTCACGATGGAATTTCCGGACCTGGCGCCGCTCATCATGAGCGCCGCCGGAACGATGAGAGGCTACGTACTGCAGATGGAAAGCGCGTTCGATGCCGCGGAAGACGCGGCGCGCAAAGCGATCGTCCATGCCGAAGATGTGCAATCGCAGTATGCGGCGCTCTTCCTGCACTGCGATATCGGAATGATCGCAGGGCTGAAGGGCAGGGTCGCAGAGGCTGAGGCTGCCTTTCATGAAGGCGACCGCGCGTGCAACGCGGCGCTGCGGGACGATGAACGCCTCACGATGATCCGCGATGCTTTTCGGTTGGAACTACACCACGAGCTCAGTCCTGAGGATGAGACCGCTTTGCCCCGGCTGCGTAACATCTGCCGTCGGCTTCCACGCCTCGAAGGCTGGCCCGATGTCTTTGCGGCCGCCTTCCGAACCTATTCGGAAAAGCTTGTCTTCACAGGTAGTGACGAGGCTGCGCTGACCCTCATCGATACGGGAATCGACTATGCGCGCCGGGAGGATGTGCGCTCGCTTGCCCATATCCTCGGTCACCACCGCGCGCTTCTGCTGGTTCTGATGGGGAAGCATGCGGAGGCAAGGCGGGCCCTTGCGTCCCTTGCTGCCGAAGACCTGCTTGCACCCAGCTTCATGCCGTGGCGCGCGTATGAGGCGCGGGTAGAGGCCATGGCCGCGATCGCTTTCCATTCCGGCAATGCGGATGCACAGGCCATGCTGGAGGAAGCCTCGGAATGGGCCAGGGGACATGGCAACCTCCGTTCAGAGCTGCGCTTTCGGTCGTTTCAGGCCAGCATGGGCCTTGGGGGTGAGGCCGCGCGCGAGGCCATGATCGCACAAAGCGGCTTTTCCCGGTCGGTGCTGCTGATCGAGCGGATGCGGCGCAGCGGGCTGAATGGAAAGCCGCACCCTCGCGGCGCGACTTTCGAAACTGCGGGGTCAGCGTTCTTTACGCCAAGAGAGCTATCCGTTCTGGAGCGCGTGGAGCGCGGCCTGTCCGACAAGGCGATCGCACTTGAGCTTGGCATCACACCCCACGGAGTGCGCTACCACCTGAAGCGGATCTATGCGCAGCTTGGCGTACACACGCGCGAACAGGCAAGCCGCAAGGCCAAAGGCGCCGCACGCTCCACTGGCCCCTACTAATCACCTCTTGCGCCCTACTACCAACATGACTGGAGCCTTTGCTGCAATGCCACATAATGGCCAGCAAAGAGGAAAAAGGGGGTACGCGGATGTTGAACGGCAAGAAAACGTCTCCGTTGGTGCGCGCGTTCGCGCTTTGCGGCACGGCGATCGTTTCACACGCAGCATTGGCGCAAACGCCTGGCGGTGAGGCTCTGGTCGAAGGCGAGATCATCATCACCGCGCAGAAGCGTGCCCAAAGTCTCCAGGACGTTCCGATTTCGGTCAGTGCCGCCACCGGCACCGAGCTGCAGGCGCAGAACATCGTTGCGACCGCCTCGCTTGGACGCGTGGCGCCTAATCTCACCGTTTCCGACTACGGCAATCCGGTCATCACCGTGTTCACGCTCCGCGGCGTTTCGCAGTTCGACTTCGGTGATCATCAGGAATCGCCTGTCGCGGTCTTTGCCGACGGCTCCTACGTTCCCTATCTCAGCGCGGTTGGCGCCAACCTTTTCGACCTCGAGCGCGTGGAAGTCCTGCGCGGTCCACAGGGGACACTGTTTGGACGCAACGCCACGGGCGGCGTCATCCAGATCATCAGCGCCAAACCGACCGAGACGTTCTCGGGCTATGGCCAGATCTCGTATGGGAACTACGACAGCCTCCGTGCGGAAGGTGCGCTCAGCGGTCCGCTTGGCGGCGGCGTGCTTGCACGCATTTCCGCCGTGAAGGATCGGCGCGACGGTTACGCGCGGAACACGCTTGGCGGTCGCAAGGGCGACGGCGACAATTTCAGCCTGCGCGGGCAGCTCTACAAAGAGTTCGGCAACGGCAGCGACCTTTCGATCACCGTACGCCGCTCGCGCGACGAGATCAGCACCAGCCCGTTCAGGGCGCGCGCCGGATATCCCGATCCCGCGACCGGCCTGTTTGTGCTCGGAAACGGTGCAGACTTCGCGGATTTCTGCGCCGGGTTCTTCGGAACGGCGATTGGCGCAAACGCTGCGGATTGCCTCAGCGGCGATGTGGACGACAGCAGTCCGCGTACCATCACCAACAATCGCAAGGGCGGTTTCGAGCGAACCCACTTCGGCGCGAACGCCACGCTCAACCTGAAGCTCGGTGATCTCACCCTCACGTCGATCTCCTCTTACGGCCGGCTGCGGAAAGCCTACCGCGACGAGGATTCCGACGGCACATCCTACGACCTCCTCTATTACGATCAGATTGCGCGCGCTGAAGACTATTCGCAGGAGCTGCGCCTCGCGGGCACGAGCGGTCCGGCGGAATGGGTTGTCGGCGGCTATTACCTCGCCATCAATGGCGACTACAGCAGCGCGGTCGGGTTCTATTCCGGCGACCCCGATTTCGAAGCGAATGTCGGCAATGCCTGGAAGCTCGACACGCGCACCTGGGCCGTGTTCGCGCAGTCCGAGTTCGCGCTTGCGCCGAAGCTGAAACTCATTGCCGGTCTGCGTTACACCTACGACCGCAAGAATTTTGGCCTGTCCGCCCCCTGTGCGGGCCCAGGCTGCGATGCGTTCGGATTTACCGATCCTTCCATTGTGCAGGGCACGGGGTACGATGCGTCCGTGCCCGGCGCCCGCCCGCGCCGCACGTCGGACAATTGGGACGGCAAGCTGCAACTCTCCTATGCTGCGTCTGACGACCTGATGATCTATGGCGGCATCTCGCGCGGCACCAAGGCCGGCGGCTATAACGCAGGCAGCCTCGCATTCTTCACGGTCGACGAGACGGTGTTCAAGGATGAGGTGCTGACGAGCTACGAAGCCGGCGCGAAGTACAGCCTGGGCAGCTGGCTACAGGTGAACGGCAGCGTCTTCTATTACGACTACAAGGACGTGCAGGTGTTCAGCCAGCTCGGACCGTCGACAGTGACCTTCAATACCGATGGCGAGATCTATGGCGCGGAAATCGATGTGCGCGCGCGTCTCGGTCAGGGGCTGACGGCAGGCCTGTCGGGTTCGCTGCTCCACACGCGTATCGATCCGATCGCCGTTCCTGACGTGATCAACGGCACTGTCAGTTTCCAGTCGCAGCGCCTTCCCAATGCGCCGGACGAAAGCGTCAGCGCTTACGTTGAGAAGACCTGGGATATCGATGCAAACCAGCTGAGCGTTCGCGCTGACGGCAAATGGGTGAGTTCGCAGAAGCTGAATCTCACCGATCATCCGGCAACACGCGAAGACGCGTATCTGACCGTGAACGCGCGCATCGGATTCGGCGCCAGCGACGACTCATGGGAGTTGTCGCTCTATGCTCAGAATATCACCCAGCAGGACTATCGTGTCGCCGCCATTCCGTTCGTGACAACAAACGGGGCTGTCATCGAAGTCTATGGTCCGCCTAGAACCTACGGAGTTTCCCTGCGGACAAAGTTCTAGGCCATGCCCTCTACACGTATAGATACGGAGACGCTTGAGGCACTGGGAATGGGCGCGGCCATTCTCAGCGCCGGGGGCGGCTCCTTCCCCTATCTCGAATGCCTGTGCGCTGCTGATTTGCTGCGCAGCACGACTGTCGAGCTGATTCCGATGGATGCGCTTTCCGATGACGCGAACGTCGCGATGGTGGCGATGGCCGGTGCCCCGCTCGCCATGACCGAGCGGTTCGTTGACGCTGACCATTTCGCAAAACCCGTCCGCGCCCTCGAAGCGCTGGGGCACCGTTTCGATGCCATCATGGGCCATGAAATCGGCAGCATGAACGGCATTATCCCCGTGCTCGTCGCCGCCCGAACCGGGCTGCCGCTTGTCGATGCCGACACGATGGGACGCTCGTTCCCGCAAGCGCACATGACGAGCTTTGCGCTCGCCGGCGTTCCCATGACGCCGATGGCGCTCTGCGATATCCGCGACAACAGCGTTGTCATGACCGAAGCTCTCGATGGCCGCTGGACGGAAACCATGATGCGGGCCGTGACGACAAGTTTCGGTTCGATTGCCGCAATCGCGAGCGCGGCGCGCGGCGCCACGATCAAGGCGCACGGTATCGCCGGAACGCCTTCGCGGGCAATTCGGATCGGCAAGGCCATACTCGCCGCCCAGCAGGACCAGTCGGACGCCGTTGCAACGCTTCTGCAGGCGGAAGCGGGAATCGAGCTCGTCCGGGGGCGGATCGTGGATATCGCCCGCGAAACCACGGGCGGCTTCGTGCGCGGTGTTGCGACAGTGATGCCCGCAAACGGAGATGCAATGACCGTGCATTTCCAGAACGAGTATGCAGTGGTTGCCCAGGGTGACACGATCCTCGCCACCGTTCCCGACCTCATCTGCGTCCTCGATGCACAGCGCGGCGAGCCGATCGGCACCGAGGCGCTGCGCTATGCACAGCAGGTCGTCGTCGCGGCACTGCCACCCACCGCTGCGCACATGACGGCGCATGCGCTCGCCGTGCTTGGACCGCGCGGCTTCGGCTATGATTTTGATTACACCTCCCCCCATCAAAGAGGATCTTCCCATTGAAGCGGATCGGCATTGATGTCGGCGGCACCAACACGGATGCCGTGTTGCTCGACGGTGCGCGCGTGGTCGCGGCGGTCAAGTCCCCGACGACAGCGGACGTCACCACGGGTATCAGGGCTGCGCTCGCAGAGCTGATCGCACGTGCGAGCCAGGAAACGCACGAGGCCGGCGCCGTCATCATCGGCACGACACACTTCGTGAACGCCGTTGTCGAACGCCAGCGCCTCAACCGCGTGACCGCGATCAGGATCTGTCTGCCGGCCTCGTCCTCGCTGCCACCGTTCGTCGATTGGCCATCCGATCTGCGTGCGCTCGTGGAGCATGAAACCATCCTGCTGCCGGGCGGATACGAAGTCGACGGCGCCGAGATCGCGGCGTTCGATGACCGGCTGATGGAGGACGCCGCACGCAGGATCGCCGATTCCGGCGTCGAGGCCGTGGCGGTGTCCGGCGTCTTCTCGCCGCTGCGCGGCGACCATGAGCTTCGCGCGGCCGAAGCGCTCGAGAAATTCTGCCCTGGTGTCAACGTCACCCTGTCGCGCGACCTTGGTCGCATGGGCCTGCTAGAACGCGAGAATGTCGCGTTGATGAACGCCGCGCTCGCAAATCTCGCGAAGACGACGACACTGGCCTTTCGCGACGCCATAGCGGCAAGCGGCATCAGCGCGAAGCTCTACCTCACGCAGAACGACGGCACCGTCCTGTCCGCCAAAGCTGCGGAGCGGGCGCCTGTGCTCTGCTTCTCGTCGGGGCCGACAAACAGCATGCGAGGCGCCGCGTCGCTGAGCGGCCTTGCGAACGCGGTCGTCATCGATGTCGGCGGCACCACCAGCGACATCGGCATGCTCGTCAACGGCTTCCCCCGGCAGGCGAATGGCGTCGTCGAGATCGGCGGCGTGCGCACGCTGTTCCGAATGCCGGATGTGCTCTGTCTCGGCCTTGGTGGCGGCACGCGCATTCACGCCGATCCGCTTTGCCTTGGCCCCGACAGCGTCGGATACCGGCTGACCCAGGAGGGCCGCGTTTTTGGCGGCGACGTGCTGACCGCGACTGACATGGGCGTTGCCCGCGGCCGCGCAATCATCGGCGCGCCTGAGCGTGTCGCGAACATTCCGGCAGCAACCCTCGACTGGTTTGACGCCGAGGTGAAAACGATGCTGGAAGACGGCATCGATTCGATGAAGACCCGTGCCGGTGACGTTCCGCTAATTGCAGTCGGCGGTGGTTCGTTCCTGATCCCGGAATCACTGAGAGGCGTGTCCGACGTGCTGTTCGTAGAGCATCACGACGTTGCCAACGCGGTCGGGGCGGCCATGGCCAAGATCAGCGGCGAGGTCGATCAGGTGTTCAACAACATCGGCCGCGAAGATGCGATCCGGACAGCGATCGCAATGGCCGAGGAGCGGGCGCTCAATGCGGGCGCGGCGCCGTCGTCGATTGAAACCATCGAGGTGGAAGATCTGCCGATGGCCTATATGCCCGGAGACTCGCGGCGCGTACGCGTGCGCGTTGCGGGCGAGCTGGCGGACGCCTGAACATGGCCTGGACCTTGTCTGTCGAGGATTTGGGATATCTTGCCATCGGCTGCGCCATGCTCGGTTCGGGCGGCGGCGGCGAGCCGCACTATGCGGTGACCTTGCTGAAGGCGATCCTCGCGCGCGGGGCAGAAATCAGGATCATCGATCCGTCCGAACTTTCTGACGATGCGCTTGCCGTGAATGTGGGGTTCGTGGGCGCGCCGATCACGCTCACTGAAAAGCTGATCATGGACGGAGAAATCGTCCAGGCGATCGCGGCGATGCGGGGGCGCCTGAACGCACCGATCGATGCGCTCATCGCAGCCGAAATCGGCGGCTTTAACGGCCTCGTCCCATTGATTGCCGCCGGGCTTACGGGGCTTCCTGTCATCGACGCAGACGGCATGGGCAGAGCCTTTCCGCGCAGCGACCATGTCACGTTCGCGATCTGCGGCCTCAGCGCAGTGCCGACCGTTGTGTCGGGCGAAGGCGGCGAGACCGTTGTGATCGAGAACGCGTCGACCGCGAAGGCTGAAGCGCTGGTCCGCGCGCTTTCCGTGGCGATGGGCAGCAAGTGCTTCAGCGTCGACTATCCACTCTCGGGCCGGGACGTGCGCGCGCACGCCGTGCCACGAACCGTGTCGCTCGCGAGGGATATCGGTCGGTATCTCCGCGATGCGGCAAGCGCACCGGGAGACCCTTTCGAAACGCTTCGCGCGGCGCTTCGTGTACGCTGGGGTCTTTCCTGCGAATTGCTGTTCGAGGGCAGCATCACCGCGCGCGAGCATGACACGAAAGGCGGCTTCGACGTCGGCACGGCCATCGTGAAGCGCGCCGGCAACGTGGATGACACGCTCCGCATCGATTTCCAGAACGAATTCCTCGTCGCCTGGAAAGATGGAAACGCAGTCGCTTCAACGCCTGACATCATTTCCGTTCTTGATAGCCACACGCTCCTGCCCATCACCTCCGACGCGATACGCTACGGGCAGCGTGTGAAAGTGGTGGCGATGAGCGCCCCTGCATTGATGCGTACGCCGCGCGCGCTTGAGGTCGTCGGCCCCCGCGCTTTCGGATACGATATCGACTACCGGCCGGTCGACACGCGGCACCACGCGCAATGACGAGGATCGCCATCCTCAATCCCGTGATCGACACCGGCGCCGTTCCGATGCAGGCGCTTGCCAGCTACGCACAGCCCGGCATTATCCTTGAACCGATGTTTCTTGATCACGGCCCGTCGTCAATCGAAAACGAAGCGGATGTCGCAGCCTGCACACCGCATGTTCTGGAAATCGGATCGCGACTCGCTGAAAGCGGCGTCGATGCGATCATAGTCAACTGCATGTGCGACCCGGGTGTGGCTCAGCTCCGCGCGCGATGCGCCATCCCCGTGCTTGGGCCTGCCGAGGCCACGATGCACTATGCCGCTGGCCTCGGGCTGCGCTTCGCGGTCATCGATGTGGTCGAGGGCGCGGAGGTGGAAGTCAGGGCACAGGTTCGTGACTTCGGTGTAGGCCATGCATTTGCAGGCTACTGGTCGATCAAGGTTCCCGTGCTCGCGCTTCACACCGATCCGGTGCGCACCGTCGAGGCGCTCGCAGCCGCCAGCCGACTTGCCGCAGACGCTGGCGCAACTGCCATTCTGCTTGGTTGTACCGGTCTTGCCGATCTCGCAGACATGCTCGCTGAACGTCTGTTCGTGGAGGGCGTTCGCTGTTCGGTCATCGAGCCGCTCCGCGTCACGATCGGCCTCGCCGCAATGGCGGCCGCAGGCCACCATTGAGCGCGGGCGACACTGCGCGCCCGACAGAAGGCCAGACCCTTCTCAAGGGCTGGCGCGAAGAGCCTGCCCTTCTCTTGTCGATCTTCGCGGCAAATGCGATTGCTTATCTCCCGACACTGCTTCTGCCGTGGCTGATCGGCGCGCTCGTCGAACATCAAGGGTATTCCGCAAGCGGAGCAGGTCTGCTCGCCAGCGCGCAGCAGGCCTGCCTTGCCGCGTCGGCAGCACTGACCGGTCTTTGCATCCATCGGTTCGAGCGGCGGCTGATTATCCTGCTTGGCGCCGCCATCGGGCTTCTCTCGACGCTTGTTCTTCTTTTTGGAAGTCCCGGTCTACTCGTGATCGCTCTACCGCTTTCCGGTATCGGCTTCGGGCTTTGCAGTGCGGGTGGAAATGCATTGATCGCGACATCACGCGATCCGGCGCGTCTCAACGCAAGGGTCTGGGCGCTGATGCTGCCTTGGCAAATGATAATCTGGGCCGCCGCGCCGGTGCTCAGCGCGCGCTACGGACTCGATGGCCTGTTCGGACTTCAAGCGGCGGGCATGGCCGCCATGATGATCTTACTGCTCTGTGCCTCTTCGCGCGCGGAAGGATTGCAGAATTACACACCAGCCCAAAGCCTGCCAACGGCAAAGCTGCGCCTGCCCCCGGGCCTCGTCGTGCTTATCATTGGTTGCACTGCGGCATTCTGGCTTCGTGATTCCACGACCTGGTCGCTCGTGGAGCGCCGCGCTGTCATGCTCGATATCGATAGTGCTGTTCTGTCGGTAGTGCTGTCGGTCGGCACGGTCATCGGCCTGGCCGGTTCAGCCGCCACGATCTGGCTCGGGCTCCGTTTCGGGCGCTTGCGCATGGTCACGCTCAGCCAACTGCTCTCTGCCTTTGTACTGCTCTCGATTGCGCTCGTCGAGACTCCGCTGCTCTACTGCGGCGCGTTCCTGTTCTGGAGTGCATCATCCGTTTTTGCCTGGAACTACATCATCGAAATGTCCGCCGCGCTCGATAGCTCCGGCCGGATGACAGCGATCTGCGGCGGGCTCGTGTTTGGCGCCGGCGCTCTCGGGCCACTCCTCGGCGGGGTCGCACTCGACAGCAGCGCGGGTACAGCCCTCCCGCTCTTGATCGGCTCGCTCAGCGCCGTTGCTGTGACCTTCGCCTGCGTACTCGCATATCGGCTTGGCAACGGTATGGCTGACACGCCGGAACGTCCGATTTGACAGAAGGTGAAACAACCAGTCTTGAACTGACATGGTTCAGAATTGCGAAGATGCAAAGGGATTCACGGCCACGGCCGAAATCGAAATAGTACAGATTTATCAATATTTTCAATGTGACGACGGTTAAATTTGAATCCCTTATGCCGACAGATGTACCGTCAAAAGTAGGGCTTCGAATTCGATTCCCAATCGATGTTATTTTCCCATTCATTACCCGAGCCTCCCCCGGTCGTCCTCGTCAAAGCCATTGATGACGGTTGTGTCATGAAAGCGGAAATAGATGTTCCACAGCCCCAAGCGTAGTAGAAGCGGGCGCTGGCTTCTGCACCGCGAGAAGCGCTTTGGTAAGCCGCCGAGCGAGCAAGGTTTGGTTTGCCTCAGCCAAGCATTCAACATGCAGGCCACCGGCCGGTTGCGATCTTCCCGATCGAGTTTGCTGTGGCATCGCCGATCGGAGCCTGTTACGCGAAGAGGAAGAGGCTGAAGGGAAGTGGTAGGGAGAAAATGGCTGTGCCACGTCGTCAGTGCCTAAAGGTGCGGACTGTAGACTTTCCTCCGTCCATTCAGCACGCTCCGGCCGCGCGGCGTTACCGGGGCGTTGGCAACGGTGATTTGAGCTAGGGTTCCAACATTGCGACGCAAGACGCCGATCCAGAGCCGGGCGAAAGTCACCTCCGAGGCCATATTGGAAGCCGCCGAGATCATCATCCTGAAAGAAGGATATGAAAAGGCGACCACCAATTATATCGCCGAACGGGCGGGGGTAAGCATCGGGTCGCTGTATCAGTATTTTCCCAACAAGGACGCCGTGCTGTCGGCTCTAATCGAACTCAAGGTGTCGACCGTCGCCAACAGCGTCCGCACGATCCTGAGGGAGACGATGGACCTGCCGCTCCCAGAGGCAAGCCGGAAGATATTGACCTATCTTCTCCAGAGCTTTCGCGAAAACAAGGTGCTTCTCTATTCGCTGGCCAAGCAGACGCCTGAACTTGTTGAGCTGACGCAGAACCTTTCGGTCGAAAAGTTCACGCACATGACGAACAAGGCCTTTTTCGAACAGCATGCCGATGAGATATCGGTCAAGAACATCGACCATTCGCTCAACATTCTGGAAATCGCCGTTCTGTCGAACATACGTCGCTATATCCGGGACGAACCGGCGGACCTGAACGACGAGGAGTTCATCGACGAAATGGTCCGCCTGGCGATGGGGTATCTCAAAGGGCCGGCCTGATGTTCCGGCGGCTCAGAGGTTTTCATCGACGAAATAGATGGCGATAGAACTGGGGTCGAACAACTCCACCTCGTCGTCAGCAATCGTGGCAGCGACATGGGGGTCGGTCCGCTGGGTCAGGAAGTGCTGGAAGTCCGCTTCGGTCCAGAACCACGCTTCGGTTATGGCGTCGATGGTTGGCGCCGACGGCGAAAGCTTCTCGGAAGCCATGGCAAAGCGCGGCGCGGCGACCGGATAGGTGCGGCAATATTTGGCGAAGGTCGGCATCCCATCCTTGGTGAGAACGCTGAGCGCCAGCGGGCAATGGCCATTTTCATAGCGGTCGATAAAGGCCTCGCGCGTCATACCCGCTTTCTTGCGGATCAAGCCCATCAGCTTGATGGCTGGCCATCCGGAATAGCCGGCGCGGCGCGGCTGGAGATACGCGGCGGGGGTCGCATGTTCGTCGCATTCGAGGATCGTCATCGTCGATTGGTCGAACAGCCGCGCTTCGCTGTCGAGGATCGCCGCCTCAATGGCGGGGTCGCCGAGAGCTTGGCCGAGAGCGATCAATTGCTTCGGGTCCTGATACCAGAGTTGGGTGGCGACATCGAAATCGGGCTGCGCCGGATCACGCTGGTCACGTCCGCGCGGCACCATCGGATGATCGGCGACATAATTGCGGCGATAATCCGAGAAAAAGGGAAGGAGCGAGCGGACGAGTGGAACATGCTCCCTTTCATAGCGGTCGATCAGGTCGGCGCGCGGAACGTCGGACCGGAATTTCATCAATGCCACATGTTTGATCATGCTGTGTCCTCTCGATCCTGTTGCTGAGACACGTGAGCAAAGGTCAAGATAAGGACCTTGATGTCACCATGTCTGCGCCGCAATATGATTGGCGGCGACGAAGGAAAAAACGGTGGCGGGCCCCAGCGTGCCGCCCGCACCGGGGTAACAATTGCCGAACGGCGATCCAGCGCAATTGCCGGCCGCGTAAAGCCCGGGGACCGGATCGCCATCTTCCGCCAGGACGCGGCCGTTGGCATCGGTCTTCAGCCCGCCTTTCGACCCCAGGTCCCCAAGGTCAATCTGCACGGCATAATAGGGTGCCTGGTTTATCGGTCCCATGCAGGGATTTGGCCCCACGTCCGCCTTGCCGAAGAACTGGTCGAACCGGTTTTTCCCGCGCCCGAATTCCGTGTCGTCGCCGCTCGCGGCGAAGCCGTTCATCCGCGCGACCGTTTCCTTGAGCGCCGCCGGATCGATGGCCATCTTGCCCGCCAACTGCTCGATGCTGTCCGCCTTGAAGATATAGCTGTCCCACCATTCGGGCGGCAGGCTGCGGTCGGGCATGATGAAATCGGGCAGGATCGCACCGCATGCGTATTTGCGGCGGAACTTGGCATCGAAAACCATCCAGCAGGGCGTGTTCGCCCCGGTCGCTTTCTGGTCCGCGATCATCGCCTGGCCGAATTCGTCATAGGAACAGCTTTCGTTGACGAAGCGGTTGCCGAGCCGGTTGACGCACAGGCTGTAGGGATGACGATGATCGAAGAACATCGGCTGCGCCAAGTCGAGGTTGGGAACGCTGCGCGACGGCAGCTGCATGCTGGGCGCCCACCAGTTCGCGTCCAGCGTCTCGGTCGCCGCGCCGATACGCTGCCCCGCGACCAGCGCGTCGCCGACATTCATGTCCCTCGGGGTCAGGCTCCAGTTGCTGCGCGTCGCGACGGGCAGATATTTGTCGCGCAGCATCTGGTTCTGCTCGAATCCGCCAGCCGTCAGGATCACGCCGCGACGCGCGCCGATCCGGCCCGCCCTGCCTTTCGACATTGTTTCGATGCCGGTCACGCGTCCGTCTTCGACGATGAGGTCGGCAAGCGCGCAGTTGAGCATCATGGGGATGCCGCGCTCGCGCATGGCCTGTCGCAATCCGCCGACCAGCGCGCGGCCCATCGTCAGCCGACGATCGACGGCGGTTTGGCCGCGCCACGGCCAGTCGAGCCAGTATTTCAGGATCAGTTTCACGGCGGTCCACTGCCAGCCGAACCTGCGCGCCGCGAGCGCGAAGGACTGCTGCAGGTTCAGTGCATAACGGTCGAACAGCTTGTAGCCCGAGGGGGATGGACGCAGCAGATGGAAGTCGCGGCCCAGCCTGGCGCCGTCCATTTCCAGCGGGAACAACGACCGCCCTGTGGCGGCGCCCGGTGCCTCGGCGATATAATCGGGAAAGCCCGGAATGGAGATCATCGCCACGCCGACCGCCGCCAGGTAGCGGATCATCGCAGGGCCGTTGTCGACATAGGCGGTCAGCTTGTCGGGCCGGAAGTCGCCCTTGCTCACGGCGTTCAAATAGGTGAGCGCCGCCTCACGACTGTCCGGTTCGGCGCCGATGCCGTGGCCTGGAATCCAGATGCCGCCGCCGGACGTGGCTGAAGTGCCCCCGTAGCGGGAGGATTTTTCGATAACGACGGCGCTGAGGCCAAGATCGTGCAGGCGCACGGCGGCGAGAAGACCGGCGGCGCCGGCACCGCAAATGACAACGTCGAAGTCTGCCGGATCGCTGGGCGTCAAAGGCTGTAGCCGCCGTCGAGCGTTAGGGTTTGTCCCGTCACATAACGGGCCCGGTGCGAAGCGAAGAACAGAACGGCCTCGGCGACCTCTTCCGCCGTACCCAGCCGTTTCAGCGCGGAATTGCGCTTTGCCGCCTCGATATAGGCGTCGTCGTAGGCGATGCCGATCAGCTTGCGGAACAGCCCGGCGTCGATCAGGCCCAGCGCGACCGTGTTGGCACGAATGCGGTTCCGGCCTTCTTCGCGGGCGATGCCCGTCATCAGCGCATCAATGGCCGCCTTCGGTATGACCGAAAGCGCATCCTTCGCGGGCCAGCGCAGCAATCCGGTGGTGCTGATGGTCACGAAACTGCCGCCCGCCTGCCGCATATGCGGCAACAGCGCCTGCACGACGTTGAAAAAACCGTTGGTGTCGGCGTCCATCACCTGCCGGAATTCCTCGGGGCCGATGTCGCCGATGAACTTCATCGCGATGTGCGAACCGCTGGCGTTGACCAGCGTGTGCACGCGTCCATGCGCTGCGATGATCCGGGCGCAGGTATCGGCGACCTGGGCACTATCCTCGATCGCCAGAGGATAGGCTGAAGCGGTACGGCCAAGGCCCCGGACGGTCTCGGCGACCGCGATCGCCGCCGCCGCGTTGCTGCGATAGGTGAGGACGACATCGGTGCCGGCGGCCGCCAGCTTTTCGCAGATCGCGCTGCCGATACCGCCGCTCCCGCCGATGACCAGCGCCACGCCGTCGCCGTCGGGAAAGTCCGGGGACGCCGCCATCAAAAGCTCCTCGAGATGATTTCTTTCATGATCTCGTTCGTGCCGCCGTAGATCATCTGTGCCCGTGCGTCGGTCCAGGCCCGCGCGACAGGATATTCGAGCATGTAGCCATAGCCGCCATGCAACTGGACGCATTCGTCGAGAACGCGGTTCTGGAGTTCGGTGCACCACCATTTGGCCATCGCCGATGCTTCGGCGTTCAGGGCGCCGGCGCAGGCGAGATCGATGCAGCGGTCGATATAGACGCGTGCGATCTGCGTCTTCGTCTTGCATTCGGCAAGCTTGAACTTGGTATTCTGGAAGTCGATCAGTTTCTTGCCGAAGGCTTCGCGCGACTTGGTGTAGTCGATCGTCGATTCCAGCGCGACCTCGCAGCCCGCGACCGCACGGATCGCGATCATCAGCCGTTCCCACGCCAGTTCCTGCATCAGATAGCGCAGCCCCTCGCCCTGCCGTCCCAGCAGGTTGCTCCTTGGAACGCGGACGCCGTCGAAAAACAGCTCGGCGGCGTCCTGTGCCTTTTGCCCAACCTTGTCGAGCGGCAGGCTTTTCGACACGCCGTCGCGCGCCGCCTCGACAAGAAACAGCGACAGGCCGCCCGATCCATCCTCCTGCTCCGTCTTGGCTGCGACGATGATGAGGTCGGTGATGTAGCCGTTTGTGATGAAGGTCTTGGAGCCGTTGATCAGATAATCGTCGCCGTCGAGAACAGCGCGGGTTGAAATGGCCCGCAGGTCCGATCCGCCGCGCGGCTCGGTCATCGCCAGCGAGCCGATCACTTCGCCGCGCGCCATTCGGGGCAGCCATTCGCTCTTCTGGGCCTCGGTGCCGAACCGCTCGATGTAGCCGGCGACGATCTCAGAGTGCATGACGAAGCCAGGCCCCGCAGCATTGGCGCGCTGCTGTTCCTCGATCAGCACCGCGCTGTATTTGCGGTCGGCACCGGCACCGCCATACTGCTCCGGCGTTGTTACACACAGGAAGCCGTGCTTGCCGGCTTCCAGCCAGACGTCGCGATCGGTGTGGCACTGCTTGTTCCAGCGATCGAGGTTCGGGATGACCATGTCCTGCATGAACCGGCGCACGTTGGCGCGAAACAGCTCGTGTTCCTCGGCAAAGATGGTTCGTTCGATGGGCAGAAAATCCATGCCGGCCACTGATTATCCTTCAATCCAACCGTCCGCCGGGAAATCGACTTACGACCGCTACATCCCCACGGTGCTCAACTTGAACTCGTTTTCGATAGGCTTTGGCTCATTTCCAAGCTCCAGATTTTCAGTTCCTGAGCACCAGCGCGCCATTGGGAGTCGTGTCGCATGACGTCACGAGGCAGGTCGCGGCGCCCGCGATCTGGGTCAGCGCGTCACCGCGCAGCTGTTTCACGGCTTCGGTCATCAGGTTCATGCCGTGCAGGTACACTTCGGCAAGGCTGCCACCAGAGGTGTTCACCGGCAGGCGTCCGTCCTGCCGCATCGCGCCGTCCGCAACAAAATCTCCGGCTTCGCCCCTGCCGCAAAATCCATAGGCTTCGAGGCTGAACAGAACCAGCGGCGAAAAGGCATCATAAATCTGCGCGACATCAATGTCCGTCGCCTTAATATCCGACTGCCGCCACAGATTGGCCGCACAGGTCCAGGACGAGCTGCGCAGGGGATCGGCGCTGTGATAATCCGTCATCAGTTGATGCTGCGGTTTCATGCCCTGGGAAAAGGCGTGGATATGCACGGGCGGCTTCGCACAATCCGCCGCCCGGTCGCGGCGTACGAGCACGAGGGCGATCGCGCCGTCGCTTTCAAGGCAATTGTCGAACAGGCACAGCGGATCGGAAATCATCCGCGCGCCCAAATAATCATCCAGCGATAGTGGCCGCGCGCCCATCAGCGCTTTGGGATTGTTTCTTGCATAGGCCCGCATGGACAGAGCCACTTCGGCCAGTTGCTCACGCGTCAAGCCATGGTCATGCATGTAGCGCCGTGTGAGCACAGCGACTTCATCGACGGGACGGAGCAGCCCCTGCGGCCGCGTCCATTTCCAATGGTCTTCCACGCATTCACGGACCCCAGCCCACAACCGCTTCGACCGGGCGCCGCGCTTGCGCGATCGCCACACCACACCGACGTTGGCAACGCCCGCTGCGATCGCCAGCGCGAGATGGCCCACCGCGCCGCAACCCGCGCCGCCACCATGCGGCGACTGCGACAGGAAGTGCACTTCGCCCATGCCAATGCTGCGCGCGATCTCGAACTCGGGGGTTTGTTCATAGGTATAGCAGGACAGCGCGTCGACCTCGGCGGGGTGAATGCCCGCGTCGTCAAGGGCCGCCTTGATCGCACGGCAAGCCAGCCGGAATTCAGAGGCTTCCAGATTCTTGGAAAATTCGGTTTCGCCGATCCCGACGATCGCGGTCTGGTCTTTCAGCATCATGCCACCTTCCGTGTCGCGCTATTCGGCCGGCACCAGCTACTCGACACGGGATGCCGCCGAATAGCGCTCACGCAGCGCGGCCAGATGCGTGCGCGCTTTGGCGAGGCTCTCGTCCTTCACGACATCGTAGCCGCGGATCAGTTCGGGGTAGGATGCGATCTCTACCGCGATATCGTACGTCGCGGGCGTCATGTCCTTCAGAAGGTCGTCGATCATCGCTTCATAGTCGGCGATCAGCGCACGTTCCGCGCGGCGATGCGCATCGTACCCGAACGGGTCGAACGGCGTTCCGCGCAGGAATTTCAGCCGCGCGAGAACCGAATAGAGCAGCATCGTGCCCCGCCCGAACCTCCGCTTCGGATAGCGGCCGGTGCGCTTGTCGCGTCGCTGCAGAATGGGCGGCGCCATGTGGAATTCGAGCCTTAGGTCGCCCTCGAATTCCTGCTTCAACGCTTTGAGAAAACTGCCGTCGCTATAGAGCCGGGCGACCTCATACTCGTCCTTGATCGCCATCAGTTTGAAATAATAGCGTGCGACGGCCTCGGTCAGCGCCTGCTGTTTGCCGCCATGCTTCGTATCGATCCGGCGAACGCGCGCGATCAGCGCCCGGTATCGTTCCGCATAGGCGCCGTTCTGATAGCGCGTCAATTCATCGGACAGCCGGGCGGCAAGCGCGTCGACATCCTCCACCTGCGCAACTTCATGTGCCCCGCCCTGGCCAAAGGCCATCGCCTCGACTGCGGGCAGATCCGTGGCAGCGAGTCGACCCCACGTGAGCGCGGCCTTGTTCATGTCGACCCCGACCCCGTTCAGTTCGATGGCCCGCAGCAAGGCCACGCGGCCGACCGGCAGCCATCCCTTCTGCATGGCATAGCCGACCAGGAAGAGGTTGGCGGCCACCTCGTTGCCAAGCAATGCATAGGCAAGGCGGCCCGCATTGACGAATTCGGAGCGATCCTCGCCCAGCAGGCCGCGAATGCCCGCCACCATGGCTTCGGCTGTCAGATTGAGATCGGGATTTCGCGCAAAGGCAGATGTCGGCATGACACGCGTATTCACGACTGCGCGGCTTTTGCCGGCGATCATTTTCGACATGACGTCCTGGCCCGTCGTCACGACGATGTCGCAGCCCAGCACCACATCGGCGGCGACAATGCGGCTCGCGTGCAGCTGATCCGGGTGGGCGGCGATCCGCACATGGCTGGTCACGGGGCCGTTGCGCTGGGCAAGCCCGGCGACATCCAAAACGGAGCAGCCCTTGCCTTCGAGGTGCGCGGCCATGCCCAGAAGCGCGCCGATGGTGACGACGCCGGCACCGCCAATTCCGGTCACCAGCAAGCTGAACGGACGGTCGCATGCCGCGACCTCGGGTTCGGGGAGCCGCGCGGCGCGATCGGCGGCTTCTGCGGGCAGGGTCGCTCCCTTTCCCGCCGTGCGCGTACGCGGCGTTCCCCCGTGCACGGTGACGAAGCTGGGGCAATAGCCCTTGGTGCAGGAGAAGTCCTTGTTGCAGGCGGACTGGTTGATGCGCCGCTTGCGACCCAAGTCGGTTTCGACGGGTTCGATGGCGATGCAGTTCGATTGCACGCCGCAATCGCCGCAGCCTTCGCATACGCGCGGATTGATGAAGATGCGCTTGTCGGGATCGGCGGCGGAGCCGCGTTTGCGGCGGCGGCGTAGCTCGGTGGCGCAGAATTGTTCATAGACGATGATCGAGACGCCTTCGATCTCGCGCAGTTCCTTCTGCACCTCGTCCAGCGTGTCGCGGTGATGGATGGTAACGCCGGGCGCGAAATCATAGTCCGCGCCGTATTTCTCGATATCGTCGCTGACGACCGCGATCCGGCGGACACCCTCCGAATGGACCTGGCGCGTCAATTCGTCTACGCGGACATTGCCTTCGATGCGCTGACCGCCGGTCATGGCGATCGCATCGTTGACCAGAATTTTATATGTGATGTTCACGCCTGCGGCGACTGCGGCGCGGATCGCCAGAAGGCCCGAGTGATAATAGGTGCCGTCGCCCAGATTCTGGAAGATGTGCTTGCGCTTGGTGAAGGGCGAAAGGCCGATCCACGGCGCGCCCTCACCGCCCATCTGGAACAGCGTCGGTGTGTTGCGCTCGGGAAGGAACGTCGCCATGCCGTGGCAGCCGATACCGCCGAACGCCACGCTGCCCTCCGGCACCTTCGTCGATGTGTTGTGCGGGCATCCCGCGCAGAAGCTGGGCAGCCGCATGAGGCCGCCGCCCGCCGCCGCTCCGGCTACGGACGCCGCCGCCGCTGGCAGCGCCACCGCCGTGCCGCCCAGACGCATCAGGAGCGATCGGAGAATTCCCGCAAGTGCCGCCGCGTTCAACTCGGCCTCGGCCGGGATCAGCGGCACGCCCAGCTCGTCCTGCTTGCCCAGCAGCAGGGGGGCGTCTTTATCATTGACGAACAGGCTGGCGAGCTGCGTCTCGACGATCGCCCGCTTTTCTTCAACGACAAGTATTGCGCCATAGCCACGGACGAATTCGGAAATCAGGTCGGGTTCCAGCGGCCAGGGCATCGCGACCTTGAACACGCCGACGCCGATCTTGCGGCACTGATCGGCGTCGAGGCCGATCTCCTCCAGCGCCTGCATAAGATCGAGATGCGCCTTGCCCGTCGTCACGATCCCCAGCAGGCTGCCCTCGCCGTGGACGACGGGCCGGTTCAGCCGGTTCGCCTTCACGAACGCCTTCACTGCGGGAATTCGCTGCTGATAGTGGCGCTGCTCGACCATCACGGGGTGGATGCCCCAGCCGACGCTCAGCCCCCGTTCCGGCAGGCCAGGGATGTCAGGCAGGGTGATCTCGACCTGATCGTCGGCGATCGTGACAGACGCCGAACTCTCGATCGTATCCGTCACGCATTTCATGCCGACCCAGCAGCCGGAAAAGCGCGACAGGGCAATCCCGTACAGCCCGTAATCCAGATAATCCTGAACCGAGGCCGGATTGAAGTAGGGCATACCGTAGTGAATGAAGGCATGGTCGCTCTGGTGCGCGACGGTGGAGGATTTCGCGCCGTGGTCGTCGCCGGCAAGAACCAGCACACCGCCATGTCTGGACGATCCGGCATAGCTGCCGTGCTTCAACGCGTCGCCGGCACGGTCAACGCCCGGACCCTTGCCATACCAGAGCGCGAACACACCGTCGTAGCGGGCTTCGCCGAACAGGTCGGTCTGCTGCGAACCCCAAACGGCAGTCGCCCCCATCTCCTCGTTGATTCCGGGCTGGAACACGATGTGATGCGCGTCGAGATCGCGCTTTGCCGCTTTCAGCGCCGTGTCGTAGCCGCCAAGCGGGGAACCCGTGTACCCCGATATGAAGCCGGCGGTGTTAAGACCGTTTGCAAGATCGCGGCTGCGCTGCATCATCGGCAGCCGGACAAGTGCCTGCGAACCCGACAGATAGACGCGGCCAGTTGTCTTCCGATAGCGATCCTCCAACGCATAATCCCGCTGGTCCAATTCCGGCATGTTGGCAGGCTGCGTCATTGATGTGTCTCTGGTTTGCGTGTCGGCGGCGGGCCGAGGTGCCAAAAGGGCAAGGCGCAGTCGGCCGAGACCTGCCGGAACAGCAGGCGAACCGGCTGTCCGATGCGGACGTCATCGGCGGTAAGGCCGGTGACGCTGCCCGCGTCGCCCGCCGCAGCCATGCCCGCAATACGGATCGCGGGATGCGCACCCAGCGCGCCGATGATGGTCACATAGGGCGCCATAGCCTCGAAGGCCGGGAGCAGGGGCCGTGCCGGGCAAGCGAAGGACCACACGGCGCCTTCCGGCGCGACCTCGTTCCAGATGCTGTCCTCGGACTGGCAGTGCGGGCACATCGGGCGCGGCGGAAACCGCATCTCTCCGCATACGGCGCAGGCCTGGATGACAAGGCGGCCTTCGAGGGCGTTGCTCCAGAACGGCCGGTCGAGCGGATCGTCGGTCGCCGGCAATGGTATCGTTTCGATCATCGCACAGATCTTTCGCCGGGATAGGCCGCCCATTGCGGCGTGCGCTTTTCGGAGAAGGCGCGAATGCCCTCGGCAAAGTCATGCGACTGGTTGTGCGCGACGATGGCGTCCCAGCCAAAGTCGGCCGCGTCGTGCAGGCCTCGTTCCTTGGCGCCCCAGATTGCCCGCTTGGTGCGCGCCATCGCGCTGGGCGAATTCCGCCGTATCCGGTCCGCAAGACGATGGGCACGCTCGGCCAGTTCGGCACCAGGACAAAGCTCGTCCACCATACCAAGGCGGAAGGCGTCGTCCGCGGTGATCTTTTCGCCGCGTCCGCCAAGCGCCATGCGCAGCACCGCGCCCATCGGCATGCGCCGGGCGAGAACCGCCGTTTCCAGCGCCGATACAAGGCCGACGCTGACATGCGTGTCCGAAAATTCTGCATGGTCGGATGCCAGCACGATGTCGCATTCGGCGACAAAATGCAGGCCGCCGCCCACAGTAGCGCCGTTCACCGCGCAGATAACGGGCTTCCAGACGTTGTTCTGAAGCGGCGTCCAGCGGATCGATTCGAGGGCCGGGCGCCCGGATTCGTCGACGATCATTTCCGGCAGGTCGGTCAGGTCGGCGCCGGTGCAAAAGGCCTTCTCGCCAACCCCCGTCACGATCGCGACGATCGCGGAAGGATCGGCATCGAAGGCACGCCAGGCTGCCGGCAGTTCGCGGCTCATGACGCTGTTGACGGCGTTCAACCGTTGCGGCCGGGCAAGCTCGATAACCGCCACGCCGTCCTCGACCCGGTAATGCAAAGTCTCGAACTGAATATCCTGCTCCTCTTCAGACAGCGCCTGAAGCAGTTTTATGGGCGCCGGGGCGGCTCACGATAAACTCGCATTTTCTTGCCAATGGGCCGGAATTTTCGCGGTTTACAGCCACTCTTCAGGCATCTTGAGGCCGAACGGCCGTGAGGCTTCGCGAGCGAAAGCGAGTTTATGTTGAGTAGGACCGAACGTCTTTTCCGGCGATATTTGCGGGGCCGGCCATCTTACCGCAAATTTATGGAATGACTGCGAACCACATGCAAACATCGCACACATCCTCTGCTTCGACGGCGTCGAGAGACGAGGATTACGACGTCATCGTCGTGGGCTCCGGGGCGGCGGCGTTGCTCGCGGCGGCGCGCGCGGCCGATTTCGGCGGGCGGGTCCTGATCCTGGAAAAAGAGGCGAAGTTCGGCGGCAATTCGGCGATGTCGGGCGGCGGTGTTTGGGTGCCGAACAATCCGGACATCGGCGCGGTGGGGATCTCCGACAGCGAGACGGATGCCTTCGCCTATCTGCGAGCCGTCATTCCGGCTGACCAGATCGCAGATGACATCATCTGGACGTACATCCGGTCGGCGCCCCGGATGATCGCCTACCTTGGCCGCCTCGGCGTGCCCTATAGCCCGGTGGCGAAGTACCCCGATTATTATCCCGACGTCGCCGGCTGGAAACCCGGCGGGCGCACCATGGACTGCGCGCCCGTAGATGGGCGGCAGCTCGGCTATCATTTGCCTCGGATGCGCCAGATGCCGCCCGCGTCCAAGGCGTTCGGTCACATCAACCTTTCGATCACCGAAGCCTCGAAGGTTCAGGCCGTCGCTCCCGGATGGCAGCGGATCGCCGCGACTGCAGTGCTTCGCTACATGTTCGATATCGGTGCGCGGCTGCGCGGCGCGCGCGACCGGCGCCTGTGCATGGGCGAGGCGCTGGTTGCCAGGCTGTATCTCGCCGTTCGCCAGCGCGGCATCGAACTCCGCCTCAGCAGCCCGGTATCGGCGCTTGCCTCCGAAGGCGGCCGGGTCAGCGGCGTTATGGTGGGCGGCGAAGGGGGCGAGCCGCGCCTCCTTCGCGCCCGGCGCGGCGTGATCGTCGCGGCGGGCGGCTTCGAAAAAAGCCCGGCGATGCGGCGTGCGCACCTGGCCGCGCCGACCTCGCCCGACTGGTCTGCGGGTAGCGCCGGCAATACCGGCGACCTGATCGATGCGGGGCGCCAGGTCGGCGCTGCCACGGGTCTGATGAACGAAGCCTGGTGGGCGCCCTCGGTGCGATGGGGCGACCGCACCGTCATCCTGTTCTTCGAAAAATCCAAGCCCGGGCTGATGATCGTCGACCGCAGGGGCGAGCGGTTCATGAACGAATCGATCACCTACAACTCCTATGGAAAATGCATCTACGGCGAAAACTACGACAATGCCGAACGGGTGCCGGCCTTCGTCATCTTCGATGCACGCTACCGCGCCCGCTACATGTTCGGAGGCTTGCTGCAGTCGACCATGTCACCCGACTGGATGAACCCCGGCGCCTTTGGCGAGAACGGCATGCTGACCCGGGCTGCGACGCTCGCCGAACTGGCATCGAAGCTGGGTATCGACGCTGAAGGCCTGCGCGCATCGGCGGACGAGATGGCGCGGTTTGCCAGAAGCGGTGTCGACGAGAAATTCGGCCGCGGCAGCGACGAGCACGATCGCCAGTATGGCGATGAAGCGGTCGCGCCCAATCCCTGCCTCGGCCCGATCGACAAGGCGCCCTTCTACGGCGCACGCATTTACCCCGGCGATATCGGCACGAAGGGCGGCCTTCTGATCAATGGCGACGGGCAGGTGCTGGACGAAGCTGGAAGAGCAATCGAGGGTCTTTACGCGGCGGGGAACAGCAGCGCTTCGATCATGGGCGATAAATATCCCGGCGCTGGCTGCACCTTGGGGCCTGCGCTGACGATCGCATACCGCGCCTCGGCGCGGGCGATGGGCGCGAACGAGGAATAGCGATCTCCGTCCGCATTGACGGATGGGTTGCAGAATGAGGAACGAGAACGTGGCGAAATCGAGTGACTATAACATGGGCGAATTCACCTTCCCGCGCGGATGGTTCATGATCGCCGATGCGTCCGAACTGAAGGACGCGCCGTTGCCGCTGCGCTTCTTCGGCAAGAACTTCGCGCTTTTTCGCGGCCAGAGCGGCCGGCTCGTGCTGCTCGACGGTCATTGCAGCCACATGGGCGCGCATCTCGCCGCGTCGGCCAGCGCTTCGATCGCGGTTCACGGCGAACAGATCGAAGGCGATTCCATCCGCTGCCCCTATCATGGCTGGCGCTATACGGCCGACGGAGACCTTGACGACATTCCGGGTTTCGACGGGCCGTGCCCGAAGGCCGCGAAATTAGGGTCGTACCGGGTGGAGGAAGTGATGGGCGCGATCATGATGTGGCATGATCCCGAGGGCGGCGAGCCGGAGTTCGACCCACCCCGGCTACCCGAATGGGATCAGCCCAACTGGATCAACGGCGCCTATGATCATCTGGGCTGTCTGGACATCCATCCTCAGGAAATTCTCGATAACATGGCGGATTCCAACCATCTCGGACCCACGCATGGGTCGCCGTGCGAATATTTCGAGAACGAGTTCGATCGCCATCTCTATTATCAGCGGCAGGGCGGGTTTCGCCGCGAATATGATGCCTATCTGATGACCTTCACCTGGTACACCGGTCCCGGTCTTCTGCTTTCACGACAGGCGATCGGCGATATCCGGTCGATCGAGTTCATCTTTCACACACCGGTCGAGGATGGCATGACGAAGGTGTGGCACAATAATCTTCTACAAGTGGCGGGCGATGCCCCCAGCGAAGAGGATAGGGCCCACGCGAAACATCATCAGGCCGAGGTACTGGCGGCCTTCGGGCAGGATTTCGATATCTGGCGTAACAAGATGCCCGCCCTCCACATCATGAGCCTGCCCACCGAGCGCAACTTCCGGCTCGGGCGGACATGGTACCGGCAGTTCTACAATCCGCGCAGCCAGTCCGCCGCGTTCCACGCGCAGACCGAGGGCAGACACGTCCCGGTCCACAAGCTCGAACCCTATGAAATGTCGCTGGAGCTGGAGCGCGCTTGATCCGCGCGCCAGCTCCGACTCCGGCCCAGCAACGTAGATGTTCAGCGTCCGGTGAACTTCGGCTTTTCCTTGTTCTGGAAGGCTTCCAGCGCGATCCGGTGATCGTCCAGAAGCTGCGTGACGTTCTCGAAGGCCGCGGCGCGGTCGATGACTGCGTTGGCCGTTACCTTCAGCCCCGCATTGATCGATGCCTTCGTCCATTTGATCGAATGGGTCGCGCCCTTCGCCAGCCGCTTCGCCATCTTCGCGACGGTTTCGTCCAGCGCATCAGCCGGCACCGATTCGGTGATCAGCCCCATAGCCGCCGCATCCGGTGCAGAAATCGCATCGCCGGTCAGCAGATAGCGGCGCGCGCGCGCATAGCCGATCAGCTGCGGCCACATGACCGCGCCGCCGTCGCCCGCGACGAGCCCCACCGAAACGTGAGGATCAGCGAACACCGAGTGTTCGGAGGCATAGACGAAATCGCAATAGAGGGCGAGCGAACAGCCAAGGCCGATGGCCGGCCCGTCGACCTTTGCGATGATGGGTTTTTCAAGATCGAGAAGAGAGTTCTGGATCTTTCGATCCTGCCGGATGCCGGCGCTTGTCGCGACCGGGTCACCGTGGAGCGTGAGCAGCCATTTTAGGTCGCCGCCCGCGCAAAAGGCGCCGCCCGACCCCGCGAGGATGACGACATCGACGCTCTCGTCCCGATCGACATCGTCGAAGATCAGTGAAAATTCGCGGTGAAGATCATGGTTGATCGCGTTCTTCGCTTCGGGGCGATTGACCGTGATGGTCAGGATCGATCCATCCTGCTCGATGCGAAGCGCTTTGTAGTCGTCATATTTCATGCCTGATCATCCTCGATCGTTTCACTCGGTTTCGACCGGCTGGGCCGTGGTCAGGCCCAGCCGCTGCGACATTTGCTCACGGAGCAGGAATTTCTGGATCTTGCCCGAGGGCGTCAGTGGGAAAGCGTCGATGAATTCGACATATTCGGGCACTTTCCACCGCGAAATCCGGTCGAAGCACCACTGCCGTATCGCCGCGCCGCTGATGTCGGCGCCGTCGCGCAGGCAGACAACCGCGCAGGCGACCTCACCGTATTTTTCGTCAGGCACGCCGACGACCGCGACATCGCGGATCGCCTCATGCTCCTTCATGTAGGTTTCGATCTCGACCGGAGACAGGTTCTCGCCGCCGCGGATGATCATTTCCTTCTTGCGCCCGACGATCGATACAAATCCGTCGTCGTCCATCCGGGCGAGGTCTCCGGATGCGATCCAGTCCGGCCTCTCGCCGCCGGCCGCGGCACCGTAGCCCAGCATGCCGCCGGGGCCGGAGTATAACAGCTCACCCGTCGCATTGCGCGGCACGGCCTGGCCGTCGCTGCCACGGATCGAGACGCTGACTCCGGTGAGCGGCGTGCCGCTCGTCCGGATCTTGCGCTCGGCGCTGTCGCCGGGAACCGTTGTCGTCGTCACGCCGCAGGTCTCGGTCTGGCCGTAGCAATTGATGACATCGGCGCCGAAAACATCCTGGCAGCGGTGGAGAAGGTCCCTCGTCACAGGCGCGCCGCCGACGATGATCCGCGTCAGCTTGCCGAGCGCGCGATGCCGGACCGAGGGATCGTCGAGCATCGCGATGAGCATGGTCGGCACGCCGATGAATGCCGTGCATTCCTCGCGTTCAAGGACGTCGAGCGTGATGCCGGGCTTGAAGATGTAAAGGGGCAGCGAGGTCGCGCCAACCAGTGCGGCACCGGGCAGGGAGTTTCCAGACCCACCCACATGGAACAGCGGAAAGCCCGGACATACCCGGTCGCCTTCGCCGATGCCCCATATATGGTATGAGTTTCGCGCCGTGGTGGTGACGGCCCGGTGCGACAGGCGGACCGCCTTCGGCACGCCTGTCGTTCCCGACGTGTACTGGATCATCATGATGTCGTTGGGATCGACCGCGACCGAGACGGGGCCTTCGGTGCCCCGTTGCATGAGGTCGGTCCAGATGCTGGAGAAGCTGTGAACGTGGCGCAGCGCCGGTGCATCCATCCGGGCCTGGGCGATTGTCGCGGCCGGGGATTCGCCGCCGATCAGGTCGGCATGGAATATCCCCGCCGCGCCTGAATCGCGCAGCGCGAACGCCAGCTCGGTCAGCCGATAGAGCGGATTGAGCGCGACCAGCACCATGCCGGCCTTGGCGATCGCATATTCCAGAAGCACCCATTCCGGGTTGTTGGGTCCCCACAAGGCGATCCGGTCGCCAGGCTCATGGCCCAGCGCCAGCAGGACGGCCGCCAGCCGTCCGGCATCGGCGTCCAGTTCGGAATAGGTCCAGGCCCGGTCTTCTATGGCGGGCTGATGGCGGTAGACGACGGCTTGCCGATCCCCCCATTTGCGTGCCGATTCCGCAAGAGCGGCGCCCAGAGCCAAGCCAGCACGCGGCTGTGCAGCGGCCGGGGCGATCCATTCGGACAGGAGGACTGCGGGGTTGGTCACGCTGATGTTCTTGATCCGTAATCCGGGTTCGCACCGCGGCTGCGAACGTCGCTGGATTAACCTCGTGCAGCGCTCACCTTAAACTCGTTTTAGGTGTGTTCGGGCGGTGCGCGCATCCAGCCATGCGAGGCTTATGCGAGTTCAAGTTGAACGCCTTTCTCCCTAGTCGAAGCACCGGACATTGATCATCGAGAAGGACACGTGCGGGGCGGGACTTGGAGCCGGACCGCATTGCCGGAACACCTATGAACAGCTTATCCGAGGCCGACCACATCCTGATGCTGCGTGAGACGCTGTCCCGCTTCATCGAAAGGGAGATGCCGCTCGAACTCGTCAGGAAATGGGATCACGATAACCATTTTCCGCGCGACGTGCATCGCAAGCTGGCGGAGCTGGGCCTGATGGGGCTCACCGTGCCCGCCGAATATGGCGGCGGCGGCCGCGACGTCCGCGCGACGATCGTAGCGATCGAAATCCTGTGCGGCCGCAGCATGGCCGTCGGCGGACCCTATATCCAGTCCGCCTGTTATGCAGGTCTCAACATCGCCGAGGTGGGAAGCGAGCGTCAGAAACGGGAGATCCTGCCCAAGGTCGTCAGCGACGGCATGATTTTCGCATACGGCATCAGCGAACCCGATGTGGGGGCGGACGTCGCTTCGGTGCGAGCGACCGCCAAGGCCGATGGCGACCGGCTGATCATCAACGGATCGAAGCGCTTTTGCTCGGGCGCGAAAATCTCCGACTACATCTACACGCTGGTGCGCACAGGGCCGCAGGAAGATAAATACCGCAATCTCACGCTGGTGCTGGTTCCGTCCGATGCAGACGGTCTGACCTACGAGGCGCAAGATGCCATGGGTCTGAAGGGAACCGGCACCTATGACGTGACCTTCGCCGATGTCGCGGTCCCTCTGGAGAATGTCGTCGGCGAAGAAGCAGGCTGGAACAACGCCTGGTCGATGTTGCTTGGCCCCGGGCTCGATATCGAAAAGATGGAAGTTGCCGCCATGGCGCTGGGCATTGCATCCGCGGCGGTAGAGGAGGCTTGGGCGTATGCGCAGGAGCGTATCCAGTTCGGCCAGCCCATATCGGCTTTCCAGTCGATCCGGCACATGCTGGCCGAGGTGCAGACAAAGCTGCACGCCTGCCGCGTGCTGACCTATCAAACCGCCGACACGCTGGACCGCGAAGGCAGGGCGTCACTCGAAACGTCGATGGCCAAGCTGTTCGTATGCCAGGCGGCTCAGGAGATCGTCCTTACCTGCCAACAGGTTCTGGGCGCCTATGGCTATATCAAGGAATTCGACATGGAGCGGCATGTCAGGGACATATTGATCATGCCTATCCTTGGCGGATCGTCGGCGATCCAGAAGAACAATATCTGCAACATGATGAAGCTGAAGAAATAGCGCATGCCCAGAATCACTTTCATCGAGGCCGATGGAACGCAGCATGTGGCCGAGACTGAAGTCGATGTGTCGGTCATGAAGGCGGCGATCGGCAACATGGTCCCGGGCATTGACGCCGATTGCGGCGGGGCCTGCGCCTGCGCGACATGCCATGTCTATGTGGATGCGGCGTGGATCGGTCGAACGGGTATGCCCGACGAGATGGAGCAGGCGATGCTCGAATATGTTTCGGAGCCCGGCGGCGGTTCGCGGCTGTCCTGCCAGATCACCGTGACCGAGGAGATGGACGGTCTCGTCGTCCGGCTCCCGAAGCAACAGGGGTGAAGGGTCAGGCTGTCGGGGGTATGCCTTCGGCCAGCAGCAGCTCCGTCGTCACCCCGCTGGCCTTTCGCAGCGCGATCATGCGCGCGTAATCGGGATCGGAGTACCAAGCTTGCGCCGCCTCGCGATCCGGGAATTCGATCAGCACCAGTGCGTGGCCCGGCGGCTCGGCGCCTTCCAGCTTTTCGGCGTCACCGCCCTTGATCAGGTAGCGACCACGATATTTTTCCACGAGCGGCTCGGTCACGGAGCGATACTCCCGGTACCAATCCCAGTCCTCGACGATCAGCTTCCCGAATACATATGCCGGCATGGTGGCTCCATCTTCTTTGGTTGCCGCATATCAAGGCCTGTCCTCACAATGAACTCGCATGGGGGCCGGCGCACAGGCAGGCCGTGTCAGAGCAGTCCATTGCCGAATTGCCGAAGTGGGGCTTTTGCGACACTATCGGGCCGAGTTTGTGTAAAGTCGATGGGATCGAGTTGCCGATGACGCCCCCTGCAGACACGCCCCCTGCCGCTCAAGGCGAAGCGACTGACGTTGGACGCCGCAAGAACCCCAAGCAGCAGCGGGCAATGGTCACCGCCGAAGCGATCACGCAGGCCACTGAACAGATCATCGTTCGCGAAGGCTTCCAGGCCGCGACGACCAACCGGATCGCCGAGGTGGCGGGGGTCAGCGTCGGATCGCTGTATCAGTATTTTCCGAACAAGCAGGCGATCGTCAAGGCGCTGATCGAAGAGACGGTGACGAAGGCCGCGGCGCGCATCCGCGAAACGCTGCGAAACTCCATGGAGGAGCCGCTTGAGCCGGCGCTGCGGCGTGTGATGGCGCTGCTGCTTGAAATCTACAAGGAAAACCATTTCATCCTGTTCCGCATTCTGGACCAGGTGCCGGAACTGAAGAAATATACCTCAAGCCTTTCGGTCGAGAACTATACGCACTCGACAAATCTGGCTTTCCTCGAACAGCATCAGGCCGAACTCAAGGTCTCGGACCTGCGGACGGCGCTGCTCCTCGTCGAGCGCGCGACCATTCAGAATATCGAATATTTCCTGGCGCATAATCCGACCAACATCTCGGAGGAGCAGCTCATCGACGAAGTGACGCGAATGGCGGTCAATTATCTTACGAAATAGGGCGGAGCGCTCCTAATCACGCGATATGCGTTCTTTGATGGCCGCCAACCGGTTGCGGACGAAGGGCGATTGCAACAGGTGGTGAAAACTCTCGGCCTCGTGCCGGATCGCGGCATGGATCGCCGTTCGTTCCTCGGCCTTCAGCAGCTTCTTGGTCATGACAACGGCGTCCGGCGAGAGTGCCGCGATTCCGCGCAGGACCTGAAGCGCGCGAGGCTCCAATCCGCTCCGCGGCACCGCCTCGTTGACAAGGCCGAGGTCCACCGCCGTGTTCATGTCGCAGCCACGCTCGTGAAGCAGGATCGCCATCGCTCTGCGGTGCCCGGCCAGCCGCGGCAGCAGCAGACTTGAGGCAAATTCGGGGATCAGCCCCATGTCGGCGAACGGAAAGACGATCCGCGCCTCGGGCACCCCGTACACCAGGTCGCAGTGGAACAGCATGGTCGCGCCGATACCGACGGCATTACCATTCAGCGCCGCGGCGACGGGCTTGGGAAAATCGACGAGCGCCTTCATGAACAGAAAGGACGGCTTTTCGTCGTAGGCTATCTCCAGCCCCTGCGCGAAACCGCTGACGTCGTGGCCGGCCGTGAAAATCGTGCCGGTCGATGCGAAGAGGACGCAGCTGATCTCTTCGCTGCGTTCGGCCACATGCAGAAGATCGACCAATTCCCGGTACATATAGTAGGTGATCGCGTTCCGCTTGGCTTCCCGGTTCAGCCGGATCGTCATGATCCGGTCGGCGACAGTCACCTCGATGCCCGTGGGTTCCGTTTCGACCATTGCCGCCTTTGTCCGTCACTCGGTTTCCGGGCACGGACTCTGGTATTCGGGCGGCTAAGGTTAAACTCGCTTTCCCGGCGCTGGGGAACACGAGTTTATTATGAGCCGCCCCGCCGAATAGGCTCCGCCACGATCGAAGGCGTGAAGAGCGCTGAAACAGGCTCATCCGGGGTGATCGCGAATGGAATATGACCCTTTCTCCGATGCGGCGATGCGCGATCCGCATGCTCTTTATGATCAGCTGAGGAAAAGCGACGGGGCATACTTCATCGAAAAGTATAACGCATGGGCGCTTGTTCATTTCGATGACATCTGGAAGGTCAGTGTCGAGCACGAGGCGGACATTACCTTTACGGCAGGGCAGCCGCTGACAAACGTTCTTCTTGGTGAGCCGGTCCCGCATGCCTTTCCCAGCATGGACCTTCAGGAACATCGCAAATGGCGGCGTATTGTCCATGCCGATTATACGAAGTCGAATGTCGAGCAGGACAGCGAGCGTATTACGGCGCTGGCGCGGGAATTGCTGAAGCCGCTGGCCGAAAACGGCGCATTTGACTTCTACACCGACTACGTGAATCGCCTGTTCGCGATCAACGCTGGTTATAATCTGGGCCTCCCTCCCGGAGACTCGATCGCGTGGCGAAAGCTGATCGATGAAACCATGCACCGTGAGACGGGGCAGATCGGCACGTCCTCGGCGCGCAACCAGGCTGCCGGTGCCGAGCTGTTCCAGCAGCTACATGCGTATGTCCGCAAAATCCGCGATCAGCCGGATTTGGCGGGCGGACATATCCGGAAATATCTGGAAGCCGAGGTCGATGGCCACCGCCTTGAAGATCAGGACATCGTGAACATCCTGATCATTTTTCTCACCGTCGGATCGGGGACCACTCCCAACGTCTGTGCCGGCGCGGTCTATTATCTCGCGCAGCACCCGGCGCAGCAGCAGGCGGTGATCGACGATGTCGCACTGGCACCGCGCGCCTATTTCGAGGCCGCGCGCTATGACCAGCCGACCAATATACTGTGCAGGCGCGCGACGAAGGACTTTTCGGTAAGGGGCCGGCAGATCAAGGCGGGCCAAAATCTGCTGATGGTTTATGCATCGGGCAATCGCGACGAAGCGGAATTCGAGCGGGCCAGCGAATTCGACATTTTCCGTTCCTACAAGCGTGACCTGACCTACGGCATCGGCGGTCATAAATGTCTCGGGATGCACCTCGCGACCATGGCTGGGACGATCGCGCTCGAAGAGTTCTTCAAGGTTTCAGGACGTTACACCGTCGATACACCTCGCTGCACCCGGTTCTATGGCGAGTTTCTGTCCGGATTCGATCATGTGCCCGTGCAGCTTGGCCGCTAGGCCAACAACCGCACCCGTTCAGGAGTAATCTCATGTCCATTCGCAGCCTGGGATATGTGGGCTTTGGCGCACCGGACCCGATGGCCTGGCTCGACTATGCCACCAAAATCATCGGCCTGATGCCGGCGCGCGCCTACGCGGGCGAGGATTGGGGCATACCTGCGATCCCGGGGGCAGGCCCGAAAAGCGGCGGCAGCGGAATCGCCGACGATGGCAGCGTCTATCTGAAGATGGACGAGTGGCAGTGGCGCATCGCGGTCCATCCCGACGAAAACAACCGGGGGATCAAATATCTCGGATTCGAGGTGGAAGATCAGGCTGACCTGGAGGCCCATGTCGAAAAGCTCCGGTCTGCGGGCTTCGACGCCGAAATGGGAACCGCCGCGCAGGCACGGCAGCGCGCCGTCACCGCGATTGCCCACACCGCCGATCCCTGCGGCAATGCGATCGAGCTCTTTCACGGCCCGACCGTTGACAGGAAGTTCGCGTCGCCGCTCGGCATGGAATTCCTCGCCGGTCCGCTCGGCATTGGTCACGTCAATCTGCTGGCGTCCCGCAATCTTGAATCCGCGCAGGAATTTTACACGCGCATTCTGGGCTTCAACCTCGTCGACTATATCCACTTCGGCAGCGGCAATTCAGCCAATTTCTACGGCTGCAACGCGCGCCATCATTCGATCGGACTGCTGAAGGTCGGCGATGTGCGCGGGGTTCACCATCTGATGATCGAGGTGACCGAGATCGATATGGTTCTTCAATGTCTCGAGCGGGTGACTGACGCGGGAATCGAGATCACTTCGACACTCGGGCGGCACGTCAACGACGATATGCTGTCCTTCTACATGCGCTCGCCCTTTGGTTTCGAGGTCGAGATCGGCTTCGGCGGGCGGATGATCGACGACAGCTGGACACCCAACCAGTTCGTCGAAGGCGACATCTGGGGGCATCGCGGCCTCGACCCCGCAACGATCGAGAAGAACCTCGCGTCCGCGCCCCGTGGATAGGAGAATATCATGACCGCCAAACTCGCCTGCGAGCAGATTGACGTTGGCATCGTCTCGGCAGCGATCGATGGCCCAATGCGGTTCTATAACGAACTCTTGGGCTTTCCGCTCGCCGGCAGCGTGCAGATTCCGAACGTCGGCCAGGTCACGCGCATCCAGATCGGCAACAGCATCCTGCGCGTCCTCGTGCCCGACAAGACGCCCGCACCGGCCGCAAGAGGCGACGTGTTTTCGGACCGGATCGGCATCGGCTACATCGCGCTCAAAATCTCCAACCTTTCGGAGACCGTGCATCGCGTCGCGGGCGCGGGCTACACCGTCAGCGTTCCGATCCGGACGCTGCGTCCCGGCGTGCGCGTCGCGCTCGTCGAGGATGCCGACGGCAACACCGTTGAACTGATGGAGCAGGACGCAGCGTGAATTTTTCATTTGCCGAAGAAGAGCTGGCGTTCCTCGAACGGTTCCAGGCCTATCTGGAAGGTGAGAAGCAGCGGCCCGACGCGAACATCGTGTTCGCGCCGTGGCGGGAAACCGATTCCTGGCTCGTCGATTCGCCTGAGCGTCGCCAGTTCATGAAACGGCTGGCCGAAGCCGGCTATATCGGCATGTCCTGGGCGCGCGAATATGGCGGACGGGAAATGCCCGGCGTCTATGATTACCTGCTCAACGAGGAGCTTTCGAGCCAGGGCGCGCCGATCATCGGCAAGGGTGTCGGCTGTATCGGCAAGACGATCATCGCGCACGGATCGGACCGGCTGAAACAGGAATTCCTGCCGCAGATCCTTGCCGCGGATATCGAATTCGCGCTCGGCTATTCGGAACCCGGCGCCGGGTCGGATCTCGCCTCGCTGAAGCTGCGTGCCGAACGGCGCGGCGACAAATGGGTTTTGAACGGCCAGAAGATGTGGACCACGTCCGCGCATTTCGCGGACTGGTACTGGGTGGCGGCGCGCACCGATACGGACGTGCCCAAGCACAAGGGGATCAGTGTATTTCTGGTCCCGATGGATCATCCGGGGCTGACGATCACCGAAATCAAGACGATGGGGGACCACCGGACGAACCAGGTGTTCTTCGACGATGTCGATGTGCCGCAGGATTATCTGGTCGGCGAAGAGAATGCCGGTTGGCAGTACGTGTGTGAGGCGCTCGATTATGAACGCTTTGCGCTCTACACGGTCGGGCCTTTGCTGCTGCGATTCCAGTCGCTGGTGGAACTGCTGAAGCTGACCCGCAGGGACGGTGTTCCGCTGTCGAACGACCCCGTCGTCCGGTCGCAGGTGGCGGATTTCGCGTGCGATGTCGAAACCGCGAAGATGCTGCAACGGCGCGTGATCGCCCGAGCGATCAAGGGCGAAGTGCCCACCGTCGAGGCGGCGATGTACAAATATTACAGCACGCAGCTCGGCCGGCGGATCGCCAATTATGCGATCGATTGTCTCGGGCCGCTGGGGCTGCTGAAGGCCGGGGCCCCGCACGCGCCGTTCGGCGGCAAGTGGGAAATGTCGGACCGGGCCACGGTCGTCGATACGATCGGCGGCGGCTCGTCCGAAGTTCAGAAAAATATCGTGGCCCGACGCGGGCTGGGACTGATGGTCGGAGCGTAGCGATGGATCTCGATCTGAACGAAGGGCAGCAGTTGCTGCGCGATACGGTTCGGCGGATTTGCGAAGCGACCTTCGACGCCGGGAAGATCCGCGCGCTCGAAGCCGAAGACGACAAATTGAACCGCCCGTTCTGGACGGAGCTTGGCGCGGCGGGGCTGTGCGGGCTTCGCATCGCCGAAGCCCATGGCGGCGCCGCGATGAGCACGCTCGATCTCGCGCTTGTCAGTGAGGAGTTCGGCCGCGCGCTCGCATCGTCGCCTTTCCTCTCCAGTTGCATCCTTTCGGCCAGCATCCTGGCGTCGCTGGCGCCGGCCGATGTGCAGGATGAATATCTGCCCGCCATAGCGGCCGGCGCGCGGATCGTGATTCCCGCGTGGGACGGGAATGAAGCCGACGCAGCGCTGGCTACGATCGATTCTGCGCGCGCAGTGTTGTCGGGGGAAAGGCTGCTCGTTCCGTTCGCCAGCGTCGCCGACCTGTTCCTTGTCCACGCGCGCGGCGAGGGCGGCGGGTGCTGGACGCTGATACCGGCGGACGCCAGCGGCGTTTCCATCGAGGCGCAGCCCAACTACGCCTCGCAGGCGCTGTTCGCCGTCCGTTTCGATGATGTCGAAATCGATCCGGCGCGCAGCTTCGCCGATGGGGAGATGCCCGGATCGGACGCGGCCATCTTCGGCGATGTTCTGGTCGCGGTCGCCGCGGAGGCGGTGGGTGCGGCGGAACGGCTGCTCGCGCTGACGGCGGATTATGCCAACCAGCGCCAGCAATTCGGCCGGCCGATCGCAAATTTCCAGGCGGTGTCGCATCCGCTGGCGGAGTGCGCCACGGAACTGGAGGGTGCGCGCTATCTGGTCTATCAGGCGGCGTGGGCGAAGGACGGCGGCATGCCGCATCGCCACCTCGCGCAGATGGCGAAGCTGAAGGCGACATCGCTGTTCCGCCGGCTGGCGACGGTGAGCGTTCAGGTCCATGGCGGTATCGGCTATTCGACCGAGGCCGAGCCGCAACTCTTTTACCGCCGGTCGAAATTTCACGAACTGATGTACGGGACACCGGCGGAGCTCAGAGCGCGGATATCCGATCATGTCTTCGCATGATCGGCGGCCGGTGAGATGAACCGGGAAGCCGGCCCCGCCGATGCGCTGGACGAGGCTGTCGTCCGGCTGATCGGCAAGCCGCAATATGTGTCGGATCTCGGTATCACGGCCAATGCGCTGTCGGTGCGCGCCATGTGCGCGGCGGTGGAAAACGCCGGCCCCGTGCACTGGAACGAGGCGGAGGCCTCAGCCGTGCTGGGCGCGCCTTACACGCCGGCGACGATGCTGGCCGCCTGGGGCCGGCCCGAGCTTTGGGAGCCTGGCCAGAGCGAGCCGCTACGGGCGCTGCAGGCGCATTTCGATCTCAAGGACCTGCTTGGGTATCCGGCCTCGGTCGCGGTGTCGAACAGCCTCATTTTCTACGCGCCGGTGAAGATCGGCGACCGGCTGCGGACGCAGCAGGTCGTTCGGGACATCGGCGACATCAAGGACACGAAGCTGGGACGGGGTCGCTTCTGGACGGTCGAGATGCAGTATCTCGATGAGGCCGGCGATCTGGTCGGGGTCGAGCGCTACGAATTTTTCGGATTTCGAAAGGACGCGCCGTGACGCAGCTGCTGATCGCGGACGTCGCGGTGGGTGCGGCGCTTCCGGCGTTGACCTACGAAGTGACCGCGACCCGGCTGATCGCCGGAGCGCTCGCAAGCCGCGATTACTCGCCGCTCCATCACGACCGCACCTATGTCGTCGATGTGGCGGGGCAGCGCGACATCTTCGCCAACACCCAGTTTCAGGCCGCGCTCATCGAGCGCTATCTCGGCGATTGGTCCGGCCCGCTGGGGCGAATCGCCCGGATGCAGTTCCGGATGAAGTCGTCCATCTTCGCGTGCGATCGCGTGCTGCTCGGCGGCAGCGTCGAACAGGTGCTTGCCGAAGGGCCGTGCGGTGCCTCGGCGGCGGTCAACATCACCCTGTCGGTGGAGGGCCGGCTCGCGACGACGTGCGAGGCGCTGTATGCTCTGCCGGCGTCAGCGGGCGACAATCCGTGGGCGCGGCACGGGAAGCAGTGGCTTCAGCCGGATTGAGCGCGCACAATCCTCCTACGCAGTGATGTGAAACCCGCCGTCGATGCCGATATGCTGCCCTGTGATGTACGCGGCGGCGTCGGACAGGAAGAAGCAGGTCGCCGGTGCGACGTCCTCGGGTGTGGAAAAGCGGCCGAGCGGGATCGCTTCGAGATAGCGGTCGCGAAACTTGTCCTGCCGGATGGTCTCGGTCATTGCGGTTTCGACGAGGCCATAGCAGACGCTGTTGACGTTGATGTTATAGCGGCCCCATTCGCGCGCCGCGCTCATCGTCAGCCCCAGCATGCCCGATTTCGCCGCGCCGTAGTTGATCTGCCCGAACGTGCCGCGACGTCCCGCATCGGAGGACACGTTGACGATCGAACCCAGATTCGGATCGCCCCTCTTCGCCTTGTCGACAAGGAAGCGCCCGACGGCCTGCAGGCAGAGGAAGGCGCCGGTCAGGTTCACGTCGATAACCGCCTGCCACTGATCGCGCCGCATGTCCGTGATCATCGCCGCCCTGACGATGCCAGCGTTGTTGAGCAGGCCGTTCACATCGCCGAAGGTCGCGGCGGTTTCCGCGACGACGCCGGCGATGAAATCCTCGGCGGTGATATCGCCCGCGAAGCATTGCACCCGTTTCGCATCCTGCGCGCCGAAACTCTCGTCGAGCGCCGCCGCGTTGATGTCGACAGCGGCGACACGCGCGCCCATCGACAGCGCATGGTCGGCGAGCGCCTTGCCGATGCCTTGCGCCGCGCCGGTGACGATGATGACCTTATTCTCAAGCGATGCCGGATTGTGCACGCGCGCTCCTTCGTGAATGCGATTCGAGATCAGCTGTCCAGCAATCCAAGGATGGAGATGCTGCACACATTATTGTTCGGGAAACCGCCGAGATTATGGGTCAGCGCCCGGCGCGGCCGCGAAAGCTGGCGATCGCCGGCGCGGCCGAGCAGCTGGTTGTAGCTCTCGTAGACCATGCGCAGTCCCGAGGCGCCGATGGGGTGGCCGAAGCATTTGAGGCCGCCGTCGATGTTGCTCGCGACCTCGCCGTTCGCATCGAACTTGCCTGCGAGGACGTCGCGATAACCTTCGCCGGGTTTGGACAGGCCGAGGTCCTCCATCGTCACCAGCTCGGTGATCGAGAAACAGTCATGCACCTCCACCATGTCGAGTTCGCGCACGGGATCGGTGATGCCGGCCTCGCGATAGGCTTTGGCGGCGGCGATCCGCGTCGTGTGCGCGTAGCTGCCGTCCCAGCCATTGTGCGACATTTCCGAACCATTGCTCAGCGACAATTGCATGGACTTGACGCTGACGAGATCGCCCGTCCGGCCCAGCCGCTTCGCCATTTCCGGGCTGGCCACGATCGCACAGGCCGACCCGTCGCTGACGCCGCAGCAGTCGAACAGGCCGAGCGGGTAGGCGATCATCGGCGCGCTCATGATCGCGTCCTTCGAAAGCCGCCGCCGCAGATGCGCCTTGGGGTTCCTGGCGCCGTTCTCGTGGCTTTTCCACGAAACGTGCGCCATCGCTTCCTTCAGTGTGTCGAACGTCAGCCCGTGGCGCGACATATAGGCGCTCGCGAACTGGGCGAACGAACCCGGCGCGGTCACGCCCGGCTGCCAGAGGTCGTTGAACGTGCCCCTGCTGCGTTCGGGAAGGCCGCCATAGCCGGTGTCCTTCAACTTTTCGACGCCGAGCGCGAGCGCGATGTCGGCCGCGCCGGCCGCGACCGCATAGACGGCGCCGCGCAGCGCTTCCGATCCCGTCGCGCAGAGATTTTCCACGCGCGTCGCGGCGATGTTCGGCAGGCGCAATGTCTGCGACAGCGACAGCGCCGACTTGCCCAGGTTCTGCTCGTCCATCGACAAGCCGAACCAGGCCGCGTCGATCTGGTCGCGGTCGATGCCGGCATCGGCGATGGCTTCGCGGAATGATTCGGCCATAAGGTCTTCGGCGCTGCAGTCCCATCGTTCGCCAAATCGCGAACATCCCATGCCGATGATGGCGACCTTGTCCCTGATGCCCTCAGCCATGCGCCGTTCCTTCTTCTCCATGCACCGGCGCGGCTTTCCAGAAATATCGGTGGAACTGCCGCTTGGGGTCCTTTTCCTTGATGCGGAAAACGAAGCGGACGGGTAGGCCGACGCGCAGCTCGCCCGGTTCGAAATCGGTGAATTCCATCATGATGACGCCGCCGTCGTCGAAGGTGACATTGCCGTACATCAGTGGCGGGTTGGCGGAGACGGCCAGCCAGTCCTCGGTGTAGGATTTGACCGTGCCGACCTTGTGCTCGAAGGGCTCGTCGACCAGCGTGTCGAATTGCCGGCATTCGGGATTGACGCAGCACCGGCCCTTGGGAAATTGCCGTGTCCCGCAGGCCGTGCAAAGGCCGCCCACGAAGCCCGTCGCCGTCTTGCGATGACGATTGAAGGCGGACAGCGCCGTCCGGTTGTCGCGCTCGGCACGAATGCCCCAGTCGATATCGATCTGATCGTTGAACGACAGGAAGCGCAGATAATTGTCGTCATCGACGCCGCCGTCCAGCTGACTGCGGATCGAACGAACGGGTGCCTGCTTGCCGACCGCATCCGTGGTTTCGAACAGCAGTGCCTGACAACCCTGCGCGATGTTCACCAACAGGATCGTCTCGCCGGGCCCGGCCGTCTCCAGCGCGTGGCACAGCAGCAGCAGCGCCTGTGCGGAGCCGGTGTCGCCGCATCCGGCGTCGAGCATGTCGACGAGCCGCGCCTCGGGAATGCCCCCCTGCGCCGCGATCTGGCGCGCGGCGGCGCGACTCGCCCCCGCGAGCACGAGATGATGGATATCGCCGGGGCCCAGATTGGCGGCGGTGAGAATCGCCGCGATTGCCGGCGGCGCCGCCTTCATCTGCCCCTCGTCGCGCACCCAGCGTTCTTCGAGGAGATAGTCGGTCTGCGCCCCGGCGGTGCGGTAGTGGTCGACGAAGTCGGCCGCGATCGAATGCGCGGCAAGGACGCGCGCGATGACATTGTCGGTGCCGGTCGTGACCGCCGCTGCGCCGTGGCCGAGCGACAATTCCTGCACCGATGCCGCCTTTGCCAGCCGCTTTTCGGAAGCTACGGTCAGCGCCGGCCGCTCGCATTCCAGCGCATTGATCAAGGCGGTCACGCCGCAGCCGAGGAAGCCGGTGACGTCGCTGCAGCGGACATCGGCGGACCGGCCGAGCGCTTCGTTCAGGATCACCGAATTGGCACGGTCGGCGAAGGGCGCCGTGGTGCTGGCGAACTGGATGAGGCCAAGCGGCGTGTCATCGGCGCCCGCCAGGCAAAAGCGGCTCGCCTCGACCGCCATCGTCAGGCTGTCCTCGTCATGCGAACAGATGGTGCGCCGACCCTTGCCATGCGCCGCCAGCCCGGGGTTGGCCCATTTGCCCGCATCGACGATCGCCTTGCGCAGGAGCCGCCGCCTCGGGAGATAACCCGCGATCGAGGTGATACCGGTTCTGAACATTTTCTCTCCGCTCTGTCACCCTGCCGCAGGCCGGGCGGTGCGCTGCTGCCAGCCTGCCTAGGAAAGCGGGCGCTCAGGTAAAACTCGTTTAGCGGCGCCGCGAAGGTGAGTATTTCTTGAACCGGTTTCGGGCGTAGCCTTCTCGTTGGGAGGGCGCGGTGGCCGGGAACGACGGGATATCTGGGTTCAATGCGTTGCTGGGCGTTCGCCACCTCGGCATACGCGATGATGGCTACTGGATCGAGATCGAGGCCGGCGAAACCCATCTGCACGACCAGCATCTGGTGCATGGCGGGGTGATCCTGGCGCTGCTCGACACTGCCATGTCGCGCGCGGTCCGCCACGCGCTGGATGTCGGCAGCTACCGGCCGACCATCGAACTGACCGCGAGTTTCCTGCGCCCGCTGACGCCGGGCATCGTGCGCGCCTTTGGCCGTGTGACGCACGCCTCGAAAAGCCTGTCGCGCGTCGAGGGCGGCGTCGTGGATGCCGCGGGGCGGATCGCCGCCACGGGCCGCGCCACCTTCATGAAGGTGGCCGGCGCGTGAGCGGGACCGCTATTGATCGGTGAATTTCGCCGGGCGTTTGGCGACTGCGGCGGCGATGGCTTCGTCGTGATCGGCGGTGTGATGGGCAAGCGCCTGATAGGCCGCCGACAGCTCAAGGAGCGGGCCGAGCTTCATGTCCTGCCCTTCGCGCAGCAAGCGTTTGGCGAGGCGCGTGGCGTGTCCGGGGTTGGCGGCAATCGAGGCGGCGATGGCGCGTGCGCGGTCCATCAGATCCGCCGCTGGCATCGTTTCAGAGATCAGGCCGAATCCAAGGGCTTTGGCGGCATCGATCGTGTCCCCGGTCAGCGTCATCTGGGCGGCGCGCGCCATGCCGATGACGCGCGGCAGCAGCCAGGCGCCGCCGTCGCCGGGAACGAGGCCAAGCTTCACGAAAATCTCCGCGAACACCGCGTCGTCAGCGGCGATGCGAATGTCGCACATCAAGGCAAGGTCGAGTCCGGCACCGATCGCCGGACCGTTGATGGCGGCGATCACCGGCACTTCCAGTTCGTGGAGGGCGGCCGGGATCAGCTGGATCCAGGTGCGGTACTTGTTGCGCAGCGTGTAAGGCGATCCGGCGAACATTCCGGCCTTGTCCTGCATGTGCTTCACGTTGCCGCCGGCGCAGAACGCCTTGCCCGCCCCGGTCAGGATCACGGCCCGGATCGTCGTGTCGCGCGTCACGTCGGCGCAGAAATCCTGTATCTCCTCGCTGTGCGACAGCTCGGAAATGGCGTTTCGCTGGTCGGGGCGATTGAGCGTGGCGGTCACGACGGGGCCGTCACGCTCGACAAGAAGAAATGGGTCCATGGCGCGATCAGCTCCCGTTTGAAGGGTGGGTTGTTAGGCGTCTAGGCAAGGCGTCCTGCAGTCGCCAATATTGATTATCGCGATTGCGATATTTGGGAACTATCGATGGACCTTCGCCAATTACGCTATTTCACGACCTTGGCCGATACGCTGAATTTCCATCGCGCGGCCGAGCGGCTCCACATGTCGCAGCCGCCGCTCACGGTGGCCATCCGCAAGCTGGAGGAGGAGCTGGGAATCCGGTTGTTCATCCGCGAAACGCGCGGTGTCCGGCTGACGGAGGCGGGCCGCGCCGCGCTGCCCGCGGCCCGCGCCGCGCTCGAGCAGGCTGGCCGCGTCCGGGCAGCGGCTACCCACGCGAAGCTGGGCGAGAGCGGGACAATCGCGGTCGGCTTCGTCGGATCGGCGATCAGCGTCGTCCTGCCGCGCATCGTGCCAGCGTTCCGTGCCCGCTTTCCGCACGTCGATCTGCGGCTGGAGGAGATGACGAGCGTCTCGGTCGGCGAGGCGCTGATGGCGGGGCAGCTCGATGTCGGTCTGGTTCGTCTGCCGATGTTGCGGCCAGAGGCGCTCGACATCAGCGTCATCGAACGCGACCGGCTCGCGGTCGCGGTTTCGGATACACACCCAGTGGCGCGGCAATCGGTCGTGGCATTGCCCGAGCTGGCCAGCGAGCCGTTGCTGCTGCATGGCCCTGTCAGCGTGCTGCGAACCGTCGTCCTGCTGGCTTGCCAGCGCGCGGGCTTCACGCCGCGCATCGCTCAGGAGGCGACGCAGGTGCCGACACTGCTCAGCCTTGTGCAGTCCGGCCTTGGCCTCGCGCTCGTTCCGGCGTCGATGGCGCCGATCGCGCCCAAGGGGGTCGTGCTGGTTCCGCTTGCCGAGCCGGTGGAGATCGAGATGGGGGTTGCCTGCCGGCGGGATGCCGGTCCCCTCGTGGGGAATTTCGTCGCCGTGGCCCGCGCGCCTGCCGATACGCAATCGATATCGCTGGGGACGAAGTAAATATTTGAAAGCCGCGCGGCGCGGGGCTCTCTGGTGGGCAACGCTGGAGGCTTCGGCCCCGCCATGGGAGAGGAACACTGTTCGACACCTTGAACCTTGCCGTGCTGCCGGATGAGGAGGAGGCTATCCGCCCGATTGTCCGGGCGCTTGTCGATTCCATCGCCGGAACCCCGGCCGATATCCGCGCCCGGTCGTGGCTGGGGTTCGATGCCGCGTTCAGCCGCAAGCTGGGCGAGGCGGGCCTGCTGGGGCTAACCCTCCCCAAACGCTACGGCGGCGGCGAGCGTAATGCCTTCACGCGGTTCGTCGTCGCCGAGGAGCTCTTGTCGGTGGGCGCCCCCGTCGCGGCGCACTGGATCACAGACCGGCAGAGCGCGCTGCTCATCCTCAATTATGGCACAGAGGCGCAGCGCGGAGCCTATCTGCCGGGCATCTGCCGGGGCGAGATATTCTTCTGCGTCGGCATGAGCGAACCCGGCTCGGGCTCCGATCTCGCCAGCGTCCGCACCCGCGCCGAGCGCACCGCGACCGGCTGGCGCGTCAACGGCCAGAAGATATGGACGAGCAACGCGCAGCACAGCCACTACATGATCGCGCTGGTCCGCACGGGTGCGGCCGACGATCGGCACGCGGGACTGTCGCAGATCATTCTCGACCTCAAGACCCCCGGCATCACCGTCCGTCCAATCGCCGATCTCACCGGCGACGCGCATTTCTGCGAAGTGTTTTTCGAGGATGTCGATCTGCCCGCCGACGCGCTGATCGGCAATGAAGGCGACGGCTGGAAACAGGTTACCGCCGAGCTGGCGTTTGAGCGCAGCGGGCCCGAACGCATTTATTCGAGCGCGGTCCTGCTCGATGGCTGGATTCGGCATTTGCAGGCCGTGGGCCGCGACGATGCCGCGACCTTGGCGCTGGTCGGCGATTTCACCGCGCGGCTCGCGATGCTTCGCGCGATGTCGATCGCCTGCACGGCCCGCCTCGTCGCAGGGGAGAGCCCGGCGGTCGAGGCGGCGCTCGTCAAGGATCTCGGCACCAGTTTCGAACAGCATCTGCCCACCGCCATCGGCGACGACCTCGCCGCCCATCCGGACGAGGCCGTGGATGCCGAGCTGTACCGGACCCTCGCCTATGTCACCCACATGGCGCCGAGCTTCTCGCTGCGGGGCGGAACCCGGGAAATATTGCGCGGCATTATCGCGCGCGGAATGGGATTGAGGTGAGCCGATGAGCGAATTTCTCGAACCCTTCGATCGCATGCTCGAAGCGCTCTGCGATCCCGCGGCGGTGCGGGCCGTCGAGGCGGGGAAGCCCATCGCGGCGATGTGGCAGGGCGTCGCCGAATCCGGTTTTCTCGATGCGCTGGTGCCGGCGGACCATGGAGGTGCCGGCCTTAGCTTGGCCGATGTTCATCCCTTGTGGCAGGCGCTTGGCCGCCGTGCCGTGCCGCTGCCCGTCGGCGACACGATGATCGCGCGGCGCCTGCTGGCGGTCGCCGGGGCGGCGTGCCCCGAAGGGCCCATCGCCATCGCGGAGATTGTCGCGGCGGAGACTGTCCTCTGCTTCGGCGGCGTCGCCACGCATGCGCTCGTCGAAACCGAGGGCCGATTGCATCTCGTTGCGCTCGGCACACTGGCGCCGACGGGCATCGAGGGCAACACGGCGGCGCGCTTCCGCCGCGATATGCTGACCGGAGACGGCATCGCCCCGGCACCCGCCGGCGGACTGCGCGCGCTCGCGGCGCTGCTGCGTGCATCGCTCATCGCCGGCGCTGCCGACCGGCTGATGGCGATGACGGTCGCCTACGCCAATGAGCGCACCCAGTTCGGCAAGCCGATCGGGCGCCAGCAGGCGTTGCAGCAGAATCTGGCAGTGATGACGGAAGACGCGGTGGCCGTGCGGATCGCATCGCAGCTGGGCTGCGCGGGTGCCTTCCCGCCGTCGCTGGCGGCCGCCGCGACCGCGAAGTCGGTCGCGAGTGCCGCCGCAGTGCGGATCGCCGCGACTGCCCATGCTGTGCACGGCGCGATCGGCATCAGCGCTGAACATGATCTCCAGCTCTTCACGCGGCGCCTGCAGGAATGGCGCCTCGCGGACGGTTCGGAAAGCTACTGGAACCGAAAGCTCGGTGCGCTCCGGCTTGCGGCCGCGGCGAGCTCGATGGATTTCATCCGCACGGACATGGCCGCCTTATAGGGTCTCGGGTACGTCGCCTTTGGTGATTCTCACCATCCGGACATTATACTTGAAGGTCTTCGTCACGATGGCGGTCTCGACCTGACGGACGCCTGGCACCGCCAGGATTCGATCCGTGACATGGGCGAGCATTTCAGCCGCGTCGAACAGACACACGGCGAGGATGTTGAAATGCCCCGTCACTGCCATCGCGCAATCGATTTCCGCGATTTCCGCGATGGTGCCGACGACCGCGCGAGCCGCGCCGACCTCGGCCTGAATGCTGATGAACGCCAGCCGCGATTTGCGCGCCATTTCGAGGCCGGTCACGGCGGTGAACGCGATCAGCTGCTCGGCCTGCAAACGCTTGATGCGAACACGCACCGTGCCCTCGCTGACGCCCAGCTGTCCCGCGATCGTCCGGTTCGAAACACGGGCGTCGCACGCCAGCAGCGTGATCAGCCGCATATCGAGATCGTCGAGCCGGATAGCCGTCACGGTCCCGTCTCCGGCTCGATCGGCACGACCCCAAACTGATACTTCACGATATCGACGATGATCGACGTGTCGATGGCATGGATGCCGTCGATCCGGGCGACATGGTCGAGCAGGAAGGTGTCGAGATCGCCGGCGTCGTGCAGCGCGACCAGCATGTCGATGTCGTGGCCACCGCTGACCAGATGCACGGCGAAAACCTCGTCGAGCCCGGCGAGGTCCTGCGCGACCTCCGAAGCGGGCCGGCCGTCGACGGTGATCATCGCGCGCAAAAGCAGATCGAAGCCGTGCGCCGCGAAGTCCGACACGGCGACGACCCGCAGCTGGTTCGCGTCTTCCATGCGGCGGATGCGCGTCGAGACGGTCGCGGCGGTCAGCCCCAACGCCTCGGCGATCTGCTGATTGGTGATCCGGCCGTTGTCCCGCAGTAGGTCGACAATGGCATGATCCGTCGCGTCGAAATGGATGCTCAAGGGCCCGTTCTCCGTCCGCGCGGCACATGCACGCCGCCGCACGGCGCTGTCAACGTGGCGCCTCTCTTAGGAAGACCTCCGCTGTTCGCCAAGGAACCCCGTCACATAGGCATTGAACTCGCCCGCGCGTTCGACCTGCACCCAATGGCCCGTGCGCCGGAAGGTGATCGTCCGGGCATCGCGGCAATTCTCGAGGAACAGGCGCGTGTGCGCCTCGGGGCAGAATTCGTCGTCATGCCCCCACAGCACGAAGATCGGCTTTTCGATCTCGTGCAGCCGCGCGCTGAGGTCCTGCGTCCGCATCCGCGCGAGCACGTCCTTCGGCTGCGTCCGGGCGACGGCGAAGCGCTCGGCGACAAGTTCGTCCGTCAGCCGCCCGGCGAAGTCGGGATGCACGAGGTTCGATATCAACCGCCGCTGTTCGTCCATGTTGAAATCGGGGCCGCCGAAGCCGGACATCATCTTGGCGATGCCCGGCATCGCGAAATAGTCCGTCATCGGCGCGAGACAGCCCGGCGCCATCAGCACGAGCTGATCGACGAATTCGGGATGATCCAGAGTCATCTGCAAGGCGACGCCGCCGCCCAGCGAGTTGCCGACCAGCGCGGCGCGCGCGATGCCGTGCGCGCGAAGCGCCCCGTGAAGCGTGTCGGTGAACAGCCCGAGCGTGTAATCAATGCCTTCGGGCTTGGAGGATGCGCCGTAGCCGATCAGGTCGGGAAGGATGATGCGGTAGCCGGCTGCGACGAAGGCGTCGACATTCTGCCGGAAGTTCGACAGGCCCGAGGCGCCGGGACCGCTGCCGTGGATGAACACGACCGCCGGTCCCGCTCCGGTTTCCTTGATGTGGATGTCGTGGCCGCCGGCCACCCGCACGTTCGTCTCGCGCATGTCTTTCGCTCCCCGCCGTGTCACAAATAGGTGAAGGCCGGCGGCTCGCCCGCCATCGTGCCGAGAAGGTCGGCGGCGCGGGTTCCGGGGTCGTTCGCGACATGCGCCCGCGCTGCGTTCAGGTCGAGCCAGGGCTGCAGGATCGGGCTGGACATGTAGATCGCGCGGCCGCCCAGCAGCTTGACGATATCGTCGACAAGATCGGCGGTCCGCCGCACAACGGTCGCGGACTGATAGGCAAAGAGCGCGCGCCGCTCCATCGGTATCGCCTCGCCCCGTTCAGCATGGCGCATCAGATCGTCGAAGCTGGCGCTCTGCCGCAGTTCGATCTCGTCGATCTCGGCGATGGCGCGCGCGAGCGCGGCGTGGAGCAGGGGGTCGGCCTTCGATGCCTTGCCTGTGTTGGTCGAAACCCGGCTGTTCATGATGTCGATGCCGGCGGCGATGGCGGCGCGCGTGGCCCCGATGGCGGCGGTGGAAACCGCCCGGACGAAAATCTGCGCCCACGGCAAGCGGTAGAGCGGCCCCTGATTCGCCTGTTGCCCGGGATTGACGCAGACGAATCCGTCCGCCGATTTATGGGTGCGATACTCCGGTACGAAGGCCCGCTCGACCTCGATGTCGAAGCTGCCCGTGCCTTGCAGGCCAAACACGTCCCACGTGCCCTTGATCACCCGATAGTCCGATGCGGGCAGCAGGAAGGTGCGCAGGTCAGGCGGCCCGTCCTCGGAGAAATGCAGCGCCCCCAGCAGCACCCAGCCGCAATGGGATGAGCCCGATGAAAAGCCCCAGCGGCCGGAAAGGTAAAAGCCGCCGTCAGCCTTTTCCACCTTTCCCACCGGCTGGTAGGTCGAGGAGACGAGCATGTCGGGGTCGTCTCCCCACACTTCCCGTTGCGCGCGGTCGTCGAACAGCGCGAGCTGATAGGGGTGACAGCCGATCACGCCATAGACCCACGCCGTCGACATGCAGCCTTCCGCCAGCGACTTCTGCACGTCGTAGAAGACATGGGGATGCATCTCATAGCCGCCATGGCGGCGCGGCTGGAGAATGCGAAAGAAGCCGGCATCCCGCATTTCCGCGATCGTGATCGCCGGCACGTCGCCGTCCAGCGTGGTTTGCCGCGCGCGCTGCTTCAGCGTCGGGATCATGGCACGGGCGCGATCGATCAATTCCCCGGCGGTGGGAAACGTCTCCACAGGCGCCTCGGCCGCTGTTGCTCCGACCATTTCCGTCTCTCCCCATGTCACTCAGAGTCGATGTTTGCGAAAAATAATTGACGAATAATACGCATATTGTCAATCCTCACGCACAAGGATCATCCGAAGGGGAGAGAAAATGGCGATTAAGGCCCTTGGCTACGTGGTTATCGAAACGGCGAAGCCGGAAGCGTGGGATGCGTTTTTGACCCGGATCGTCGGCGCGATGCGCGGCGACGACGCACCAGGCGCCGCGCTCTACCGCATCGATGACCGGCCTTTTCGTTTGCGCATCGAAACCGGGTCTGCCGAGCGTCTCGCTGCCGCTGCCTATGAAGTGGACGGCCCCGCTGAACTGGCCGCGCTTCGCGCCCGGTTCGTCGCGGCGGGATTGCCGGTCGAGGACGGCAGTGCCGAGGCGGCGCGAGAACGCTGCGTCACCGCCTTTTTCCGGGCGAGCGACCCGGCAGGCAACCGGCTGGAGTTCTTCCATGGCGGCACGCCCGAACGCACGCCCTTCGTCTCGCCGGCGGGCGTCAGCGGCTTTGTCACCGGCGACATGGGCATGGGCCATGTCGTTTTCGCCGCGCCGAATTTCGCCGAAACGCACGCCTTCTACGAAAGCATCGGCTTTCACGACACGGATGTCGCGCGCTACCGATTCAGCGATGATCCCGCCGACCCAGGCATGGGCTTTACCTTCATGCACGCCGCCAACGGTCGCCATCACTCGCTCGCGCTCGGCGACATCCCCGGGCCGCTGTTCGGCTGCCTCCACGTCATGCTGGAAATGAAAAGTCAGGTCGATGTAGGACGGTGCCACGACCGGATGCGCGCCGCGAAAATTCCGGAAAGCGCCACGATCGGGCGTCATGTGAACGACCGGACGTTCGGCTTCTACATGCAGACCCCGTCCGGCTTCGACATCGAGATCGGCTGCGATCCGCTGGTCATCGATCCCGCGAAGTGGGTGCCGACGGCGCATATGTCGCCAAGCGAATGGGGGCACCGCTGGGCCTGGCAGGACGCGCTGGAGGCGGGAAACGCGGCCGGCGATCCGCCGAAAGCGAGTTGAAGCTTAGCGCGCCGGTCCGTCAATCTTATCGCTGAGAGGCGGCGACACCGTCGCGCGAAGGATATAATTGTCATGGATCGGCTGCCCAGGCGTCGGCTGTTGCAGATGTTCGGGGCCGGTATCGGCGGCGCATTTGTCACGAACTCCGTCGCCATGGGTCGCCAGATCGCAGGCGCAGGGGAGGATGAGAACGCCATGAAAATGAAGCTGCGGCCGTTCGGCACTCTGGATGTCTTTCCCGATTTCTCCGTGCGCCACGATGGGCCGATCGCGACACGTCTGGCCGCGCGTCTTGGGCGTGTGAAATGGCATACTGACGAACTCGGCGACGTGAGTCTCAGCGTTGGCATGGGCAGTTATCTGCAGGGTCCACATGCCGCGCACGTGACGGTCCGCATGGCGCTGCAGGCCGGCGACGGCACGCCCTTCTATTTCCAGTATATCTCGGTCGGCGAGATGGAGGCGCATCTGCGCGGCGAAGCGCCGGTGATGCTCTCCGGGCAGATCGAGATCGATCCCGGCCACAAGCGGCTCGCATGGCTCAATCAGGTGCAACTGGTTGGGCGCGGCATGCTGACGATGGACCCGGTCTGCCAGAGTTACGAGATGGCAGTTCTCGAAGGCTAGGCCTGAATTCAGGAAGGAAGCAAGGATGCGCGTGGCGATACCGGACGACAATCCCGACCCGTTTTCGGCGCTCGGCGACTATTTCTCCAGCGAGATGGTTGGCGCGTCGAAGAATTTCTCGCAGGCTGTCTACCGAAAAACCCAGCTGCCCCTGCGCGTTTTCGAAGGCGCGCGGGCGCGTACCGCCGACATCAACGGCTGCATGGTCTGCCGGGCGTTCCGCGCCAAGCGTGATCTGAAGGATTTCTACAGCGTGCAGGCGATCGATGCTTCGGGAACCGTCATCGAAAACGGCGCCGCACCCGACGAAGACTTCTACCAGAACGTCACCAACTGGCGGACCTATCCCGGTTATGACGCCCGCGAGCGGATCGCCATCGAATATGCCGAGCGCTTCTGTCTCGATCCGCAGGGGCTCGCGTCCGACGAGGTCTTCTGGGCCGCCGCCAAGGCAGCGTTCACCGACGAGGAAATCGTCGACCTCAGCCAGTGTATCGCGTCGTTCATCGCGAGTGGCCGGGTCGCGCACGTCCTCGGCCTCGACAAGGTCTGCTCGATCCTCGAACTCGGAGACGCGGGCTCACATGTCCGCTGAAATCCGGGCGGAGATCACTGACCAGCTGGGCCGGTTCGCACGTCTTCTGGATGGCAGGAACTGGGATGATCTGAACCGCGTGTTCGCTGAGGACGTCACCTTCGACTATGGCGGCGGACGTACCGGATCGGGCCTCGCTGCGCTGCGGGAATTGTTCCGCCGCCACCTCAACCGCTGCGGCCCGTCCCAACACATGTTGGGAAGCATCGTCATCGACGTCGAGGACCCTGCGGCCCCGGCCAGCGCCAGCTATATTCAGGCGCGTCACATAGGGCAGGGCGAACGCGCCACCGAATGGTTCGACACCAGCGGCGAATATCGCGACAGCTGGCGCTGTGACGATGGCCAGTGGCGGATCGTCCGCCGGATCGCGGATTTTCGTCTGTTTGTCGGCAACCCTGCGGTGATCGCTTTCGATCAGCCCCCTGAAGCCTGATCTTCAGCCCATGGCGTAAGCGCACAGCTTGTTGCCATCCGGATCGCGAAAGTAGGCGAAATGCACGCCCGGAACGCGTTCGCCCGGATCGCCCTCGTTGGCGGCGCCCAGGGCCAGCGCTTGGGCATGAAAGGCGCGTACCTGCTGGCCGTCGCCAAGCTTGAACCCGAACATCGCACCATTGCCCGCGCGGGCGGATTGTCCGTCGTACGGCACAAGCACGCCGAACATCGAAGTGCCGTCACCGTAGATGCGCCCGCCTTCCGGCAATTCCATGATCGGGTTGAGGCCGATCGAGGCGAGCAGGGGGTCGTAGAAAGCCTTGGCCTTTTCGAGGTCATTCGATCCGACTGTGCAATAGCTGAGGCTTGGCATGATGTGTTCCTTTGTCAGCGCGCCGCGGACCGGCCCGCGATGCGGCCGGAATAGACGCAATCTGCCAGCGAGATTCCGCTGACATAACGATGGGACGATATTCCCTTGGCGTTTTTCCCCGCCGCGTAGAGCTTGGGGATGGGAACCGAATTTTCGTCGAGCGCTTGCCCCGTCCGCTCGTCGACGACAATGCCGCCCAGCGAGATGGACGGACAAAGATAATTCTTGCTGCCGATCGAAATATCGATCGCGTAGAACGGCGGCTTCACGATTTCCCCGATGAAGTCGGCGGCCTTTCGAAACTGTGGCGCTTCAAGGCCCCGCGACGATCGATTGTAGTGACCGACAGCCTCGATCAGCCGCACCGGGTCCATGCCGCACTTCTCCGCCAGCGCCTCCAGCGTCCTCGCCTTGGTGGAGGCGCGGAGCATGCCCATAAGCGCCGGCGCGCCCTGCAGGCGAAACAGCTTGGCGCGTCCCGGAAGCGCCTGCAGCAGCGCCCTGCGGCGAAGGCGGCTGTCGAGGATGATGAAGGCCTTGCCGTCGTTTCCCTCGCCGATGTGAAAGCCGATCTTGCCGCCGTAGCAATCCTCGGAAACGAAGCGTTCGCCCCGGGCATTGACGACGATGCCGCTGGCGAGCGCGGCCGGCGGCTGGAATTGCCGCCAGGCGGAGATATTGCTCATCCGGTCGGTGCGAGCGCCCAGCGATTGCCCCAGCCGAATTCCCGAACCGTCGCAGCCGATGCTGCCGAGCGGCGTGGCGCCCAGATAGCCGGGCGCGTAGTGGGCGACCATCTTGCGATTGTGAATATACCCCCCCGCCGCCAGGATCGCGCCCTTGTCGACCCGGATCGCCGTGGTCTGTCCGTCGCGATCGGAAATCGCATTGGCATTTCGCACCAGACGTTCGGCGATGCCCGAGAACAGCAGCGTCGTGGGCTTGGCGAATTTGCTGCTGATCTGCGCAAGTTCTGCCGTTGATCGCGATTCTTCGACCCGCCGAATCTCGATCCCCTCGATCTCCCCGCTGGCTGACAGGATGAACCGCCGTGCTTCGCTGAACGGGTAGAGCTTCAATCCCTTGGCGAGCGCGGATTGTAGCAGCGCATCGAAAAAGCGGTGCCCGGTCAGCCCGTCGCCGAACGTGCGGTGCCCGCGCTGCGCCGGCCGCGCATGGTCGGCATAATCGGCCTGTGCCTCATTGCCCGAATAGTAAAGGAAATGCCCCTTGGCCGGATAGGACGTTTTGACCGGCGAGAGGGTGCCCTTGAAGGGCACGCCGTGGCGCGCGAGCCATTCGATGCTTTCGTCACTGGTGTCGCAGAAATCGCGCAGTGTCGCGTCCGATACCGCGTCACCGACTTCCAGCTTCAGATATTTATACATTTGCTCGGCATCGTCGCGGACGCCGGCTTCCTTTTGGTAACGCGTGCCGCCGCCGGCATAATAGACGCCGCCAGACATCCGCGTCGCCCCGCCGCCCGCGAAGCGGTCTATCGCGATGACCGAGGCGCCCTGATCCAGCGCTTCAAGTGCGGCGCAAACCCCGGCGCCGCCAAGGCCGACGATGACGACGTCGGCGCTGTCGTGCCAGTCGGTGGCTGTCTCGCCCAGCGCGATCGGGGCTTCGACACGGGAATGCCAGTTGGGATCGTCGGTTCTCATTTTCGGTCGTCCTGCATGGGTCTTCAGAAGCGATCGAGATCATTGGCCACGATCACGGGCCCGCTGAAAACCTTGGCGACATCTGCGGCGTATTGGCTGCTGTCCGTCTCGTCATCGCCGCCGGGAACCAGATGGGTCAGCACGACCTTGCTGACGCCGGCGGCCTTCGCCATCTCGCCGACTTGCCGGGGGGTCAGGTGGTCCTGCTCCATGTGGGCCAGCAGGGCGGGTAATGCGCTTTCGGGAACGGCCGGATTTCGGCGCATCGCCTGTTCGACGCCGGCGATGTCGATGACTTCGCTGACCAGCAGGTCCGCGCCGCGTGCCAGATCGACGACCCGCTCGGACCAGCCGGTATCACCCGTATAGACAATGGCCCGACCGCCGGTTTCGATGCGGAATGCGTAGGAGCGCGAATAGCGATCCGCTGCGCTTCCGGGTTCGAAATGATAATGGTCGTTTTGCACGGCAAGCACCCGGACGTTCTCGTCCTTATAGATGACCTTCACCTTGTGCATCGGATCGTCGAGATCCTTTGCCGCCACGGTTTGTGAAAGCGGCGGGCGCGGCGTGCCGCCGATGGTCACGGGCGCGAGCGCGACCGGACCGGACATTGCGGCGATCGCAGCCACCATGTCGCGCGTACCGCGTGGGCCTTTCACGGGAATTGCCGCGTCTCCGTAAAGCAGCCAGCGGTTGATGAGGAAGGGCCCGAGGTCGGCGACATGGTCGATATGGTGGTGCGACAGGAACACCCCCTTCACCTTGCCCGGCGCGAGATCGGCCTTCGCCAGTTGCGCCAGCGTCCCCGCGCCGAGGTCGAACAGATAGACGGAGTCGTTGACCACCACTGCGTTGGCGGGCCGGGATCGTTTGGTCTGGATGACTGGGCCGCCGCCGGTACCGAGGGTTATGAGATAGGCGCTTTCCGCGGTCCCGGAAGCGCGGGCGGGCGCAAACCCGATCGCCGCGACGATGAGAAGGGACAAGATTGAGCGCTTCATCCGATTCCCCCGGCGGTGATTGTCTCATCCATCGCCACCGAGCCGCGCTGGCGAAGTTGGCGGACACCCGTGCTACGGATGCCCGCCACCCAATCAGAACTTCACGCGTCCCTGAACGGAAACGCTCCGACCGCGCATGATCTGGGCAGTGTAGGAACCGGCCGAAGCCACGATGTCGTTCGCGGAGCCATAAAGCTTTTCGTTGAACACATTCTTGCCGACGAGTGCGAGGCCCCATTTGTCATCGATGTCGCCAATGCCGAGGCGCAAATCGACCTTCTGCCACGCGCCCTGGCGGGTGTTCGGATCCTTGTCGCCGATGACATCATATTTGGCCGAGAACGACAGCATGGCATCGAGCGTGATCTTCAGCGCATCGCCGACAGGCTGGTTGTAACCCGCCCGCACATTCCCTGAGTAGTTCGGTGCGAAAGGCGGCGCCTTGCCGCTCAGGTTCTGCGAACAGCCGGTCAGGCCGGCCTGCTGCGCTTCATAGGCCTGGAGCGCGTTGCATCCCGCGTTTTCGAAGTTCTTGTAGCTGGCGTCGAGCAGCGCGAAATTGCTGCCCAGCTCGAAGCGGTCGGTCGGCCGCCAGAGCACGTCGGCCTCCACGCCCTGGGTACGCAGCCCACCGACGTTGGCGATCGTGATGAAGGCAGACGTCGCAGTGAACTGTGCGACGGCCTGTTGCAGATTTTTATAATTGCTGCGGAAAAATGCGAGATTGAGCGACAGCGTGCGGTCGGCCAGGTAGGATTTGATGCCGGCTTCGTAGGCGCGCACGGTTTCCGGTTCGAAGGTCAGCCGGTCGGGAATGCCGGTCAGCTCCACCGCATCGAATCCGCCCGCCTTGAAGCCTTCGCTGTACTTCGCATAAAGCGAAACATCGTCATTCGCTTCATATTGCAGTGACACGGAAGGCAGGAAATCGCTGTCCTTCACGACGGCAGTCGTCGTGTGATTGTTGAAGCCCGTCAGGAATGCCGCGACGGGCTGCAACGCTGTCGGCAACGGTGTCACCGAGAAGCCGTAGAGATCGTTTCTGGTGGCGTTCGTCGCCGATTGTGTTCCGGTCTTTTTCGAATGCGTGTAGCGCGCGGCGATCGTGGCCGAGAAGCGGTCGTTGAAGGGAACCGTTACAGCGCCGAAGAAGGCGTAAGCCTTTTCCCCCTGATCGAGATAGATATCCCCGGAAAGCGGCGCGTAAGGTGCCAGCGCCGCCAGTGGTCCGGCCAGCAGCGGCGTTGCGAACGGAAAGTTCAGCGTCGTGTCGATGCGGGAATCGGAATCGAGATAATAGGCCCCGATGATCCAGTCGATACTGGAATCGGATGGCGAGGTCAGACGCGCTTCAAGCGTGTTCTGATTGAGCTTCTCCAGCGTGTTGTAGCTGAAGAAATCCGCGGGCACGCCATCGGAGTCCGCCGACAGCAGGAAATCATGTTTGCTGTGCGATGCCTGCAGAACAAAGCCGGGGCCGTCCATATTGTCGCGCTCGAGATTGAACACGAATTCCTTCGCCTCGATATCGCCGCGTTCACCGGCGGCATTGGCCCTGCGGTAATCGAATTCGCTCTCCTGCCCCGTCGCCAATGCGTAGGCACATGAAAAGGTCGTTGCCGCCGAGAACGGCGCCGATGGCGGGCATCTCGTCAATTGCACCGCGAAGGGCGCTTTTGAATCCTGCTTGCCATATTCGGCCTTGAACGAGGCACTCCATGTATCGGTCACTTGCAGCACCGAGGAAAAGCGCAGAAACTTGTCCTTGATCTTGGGATTGTCCTCACCCGTCGCCACGTTCTTGATGAAGCCGTCGAGATCGGAATAGCGCCCGGCGATGCGGACAGCGAACCGGTCCTGGATCAGTGGTCCACCGACCGCCCCCTCGATCGTCGGTTCGTTGCCGACGAATTCGTAAGCCGCCTGCAGATAGCCTTCCCAGTCATTGAGATCGGGCTTCTTGGTCGTCACGCTGAAGGCGCCGCCAATTGCATTGTTGCCGAAATAGGTCGTCTGCGGTCCGCGCAGCACTTCGATCCGTTCCACATCGACCAGCGTCGATTGCGTATAGCGCGAACGGCCATGATAGACGCCATCGATGAATGTGGCGACCGCCTGCTCATACCCCGCGTTCGCACCCGATCCGACACCGCGAACATAGATGTTGTTGGAAACCGAGTCCTTCGAAATCACGACGTTCGGGAGCGAATCCGCCAAATCTTCCGCACCTGAAATTTGGCGGGCCTGCAAATCATCGCCCGATACAACCTGGATCGAGATCGGAACCTTTTGTATCGACTGTTCGCGCTTTTGCGCGGTGACGACGATCTCCTCGATCTGCGCCTGCGCCGGCGTCGTCATGATGACCACGGCCACCATGGCTGCCGATTGCAGAAGTTTCGAATTCAGATCCCTCATTACCACCTCCCCTTGGTCATGGCGTTTGGCGCCATTGTGCCTTGTGTGAATTTCCGTCCGTCAGATAAAACCGGGCGACCGAAATGAAACCTCGCTTTCCACTCGCTTTGGCTCTCGTTGGTCTGAGAAGCCCCGGCGCCGGGCGGGCGTGATGACGGCAGGAACCGTGCCGACCCTTGCTTCGAATTGTGATGGAATTCAGGCACATGATATCACGCATCGGTCCTGCGATACGTCATATGTTGACCGCCGCGCCGCCGTCGATCCGCAGTCCCTCGCCCGATACGTAGCGTGCCGCGTCGGAAGCGAGAAACACGGCGACAGGCGCGATGTCCGCGGGCACACCGAGGCGGCCGAGCGGTGTCTTGCGTTCCCAGTAACTGACGAAGTCGCGGTCCTCCATGATCGGCGCGACGAGCGGCGTGACCACGCTGCCGGGCTGGAGGAAGTTCGCGCGAATGCCATATCTGCCAAGGTCGACCGCCATCGCCTTGGTCATGCCTGCGACGGCGTGTTTCGAGGTGACGTAGGCGATGACGCCGGGGCCGGCGAGTTCCGACATAATCGAGCCGGTGTTGATGATGCAGCCGTTGCCGCTTTTCTTTAGCGCAGGCACCGCCGCGCGCGTCAGGCGGAACACCGCATTGACGTTGATTGCCATGATGCGGTCCCAATGCGCGTCTGATGTGGATTCCGCATCGCCCGCGATGGTGGTGCCGGCATTGTTGACCAGAATGTCGATGCCGCCCAGCAGGCGCTCGGCCGTTTCCGCGATGGCCACGGGCGCGCCTGCTTCGGTGATGTCGATGGCCAGCCTTGCCGTAGGCAGAGCAGTGCCGTCGCTTGTGGACCAGCGGGCGGAGGGCAGGTCGATACCCAGCACCGCCGCACCCGCGGCGGCAAAGGCCTCGAATATGCTTTGCCCGATGCCGCTTGCGGCACCAGTCACGATGGCTTTTTTGCCCGCAAGAGCACCATTCTGGTGCGACATATCCCCCTCCCCGCGCGCCGCCTCGACCGTGTCCGCGTTCCCGACTTAACCTGTCGGCGACCGCCGATTAATTCGCAACCTGCTCGCATCGCCTCAGTTTGAGGGATTTCGGTTGGGGGGAGACCCGCAAGGCCAGACGCCGGTTGCGGAAAGCCCCTGGCACGGCCGGAGTCCAATAAACCAGCCTTTGTGAATGTTTTCAAAATGATGGGAGTAGGGTGTCAGTTTCTGATACCGTCAAATGTATCGTCAGCAGCAAAAGTTGACAACAAAGTGGGACGGTCACGAGCAGACGATGTACCGTCAAAAGGTTGGGAATTCTGCCGTTTTTTGGACGCCTGCGGATGTGTGCGGAAGGGCTAATGGTGCCCGGGGACGGAGTCGAACCGCCGACACTGCGATTTTCAGTCGCATGCTCTACCAACTGAGCTACCCGGGCACATTCCGGCGAACGCGGAATGAAGCGCGCCTCTTAATGGCCTGCGCAGGGCTTGTCCAGCACTCGCGCGTCAATCCTCGGCAGGGGGTTCCTCATCGGAATGCACGGGCACGCGGTAGCGTTCGTCGAGCCACGATATGAGGTCGCGGTCGCGACAGAGCTGCGAGCAGAAGGGCTTGTGCACGGCGGTTTCGGGCTTGCCGCAGATGGGGCAGCGGCCGATGCGCGAGTCAGCTTTGGGCGGCATGGACATGGCCGGCTTGTAGCGCGAGCGCGGCATCTTCGGCCAGCACGACCTGCGCGCCGATACGGCGTTCGAGCTCGGTGACGAGGGCTGCGCGCCCGCGCAGCCATGTGACGACGCGCGGCGCGGCGGTGAGCGTGCGCGGCCCTGCCCCCGGCGTCCGCGCCGCAACGTGCAGAAGGGCGAGCGCGGCGGTTTCCACTGGTGCGTTCTGCACAAGCTCGATGATAGAGGCGCGCGGGCGCGAGCGGACGATCTGCAGGAAGCCGAAGCCGTTTACCGCCGTGCGTTCAAAGGGCTGCGGCAGCAGGCTGTCGACGAGATCGTCCGCGGCCTGCCGCGCGGCCTTGTCGCGCAGCGTCGGCAGGTCGATGCCGATGGAGCCGCCGATATCGAAACGCCGGATCGCGGCGACGGCGGCGCGAACCCCAGCCATCGCGAGATCGGCCGCGGGGAGATCGCCGTCGATATCGATGGTCGTCATCGCCGGGGTCGGCACAATCGCGAGGCTGCCGCCGGAGAACGCGATATGGCCGCTTTCCGCGTCCGCGATCGCTTCGCCCCAGCCATGATCATCCAGCGTTTCGCCATGGCCAAGCACCCGCGCGCGCGGCGGTTCGCATGCGGAGGCCGTGATCAGACCCGGCGCTGCACCTGCGACGCCTTCGGCCCGCACCTTCGCAAGTCGAGGCCGGCCGCGCTCCGGGATCGGTTCGCGCACGACGACGACGCGCACGAGGCCGCCCGCGGTGAGAGCGAGGGGGACGGGTTCGAGCAGCGCCTCATGATCGCCCAGCAGCACGATGCCGCGCCGCGCGCCGAGCTTCGCCGTCAGCCGCGCATCCCATATTTCGCCCGCACGGGGACTGCCTTTGCGCGCGATCCGCATTTCGGCGATCGTGCCGGCCTCGATGAGCGCGGCGCGGGTTTCGCCGATGCCGCGCTCGATCAGCCATTCAGCCATCGGAGGGGACGATGCCGGACGCGGCGAGAAGCGCCGACGTCTCGTAAAGCGGCAGGCCGACGACGCCCGAATAGCTGCCCGAGAGGAAGCGGACGAAGGCGGCGGCGCGGCCCTGGATCGCATAGCCGCCCGCCTTGCCGCGCCCCTCGCCGCAGCGGACATAGGCATCGATCTCGGCGTCGGACAGCCGCTTGAAGGTTACGATGGTTACACCAACGCGCTGGCGCAGGCGCCCCTCCGCATCGATAGCTGCGACGGCGCTGAAGACGCGGTGCCGCCGCCCCGAAAGCAGCGTGAGGCACTGCCGAACGATATCATCCGTGTCGGCAGGCGGCAGAATACGGCGGCCTGCAGCGACCGTGGTGTCGCCCGCGATCACCGCCTCATCCGGCCCTCGCGGCACGGCTGCGGCCTTTTCGGCGGCGAGCCGCACGGCATAGTCGCGGGGAAGCTCTCCGCGCCGGGGCGTTTCGTCGATGTCGGGCGAAAGCGTGCGCGCCGGAGAGATGCCGATCTGTTCGAGAAGGGCGCGGCGGCGCGGGCTCGATGAGGCAAGGACCAGCGCCGGCACAAACGGTTCCGTTACTTGAAGCGGTAGGTGATGCGGCCCTTGGTGAGGTCGTAGGGCGTCAGTTCGACGAGCACTTCGTCGCCGACGAGCACGCGGATGCGGTTCTTGCGCATCTTGCCGGCGGTGTGGCCCAGAATCTCGTGATCGTTTTCAAGTTTGACCCGGAACATCGCGTTGGGGAGCAGTTCGGTGACCATCCCCCGCATTTCCAGAAGTTCTTCCTTCGCCATTCAGTCTCCTTGCGCGGGCAAGCGTGCCCGCAAATGCTGCCTGCCCTTGGCGGAAAAGGCGCGGAAACGCAAGGTTGCTGTTGGCCCGAACTGCAGGCGCCCTTAGCGGCGCCGGAGACGCCGCGCGTTCGCGGTGACGCGGCTGTGCACGGGGGCGAGCGCGTTTTCGGCCGCCTCCATGGGATCGCGGGCGCGCGCCGCGCCCATCATGCCGCGCGTGAAGGCATCCACCTTTTCGGGCACCATGCGGTTGAATTCCTGGGCATCGAAGGCCTGCGGAAAGAACGCCGCGTTGCCGAGCATGGCGCTGCGCTCCGCGATGACGACCATCGAGGCGGACCAGGTTTCCATCGACATGCGCCAGAGCCGCACCATCTGCGGACCTGAACCCCACCAGTCGACCATACATACCCCGCATCTTTATACGCGCACGTTTATCCGCACTGACGGACCGCCGACTCCGTTGCAGCGCAGCACCGCCTTCTTTACAGGCAGTCGCGATGAAAACGGAACTGGTCTTTGCAATCCCTAAGGGACGCATCCTTGAGGAAGCGTTGCCGCTGCTCGCGCGCGCCGGAATCGAACCCGAGCCCGCGTTCGCGGACGAAAACAGCCGTGCGCTGCAGTTCGCCACGAACATCGCCGGGCTTTCGCTGATCCGCGTGCGCGCGTTCGACGTGGCGACCTTCGTGGCGCACGGCGCGGCGGACCTCGGTATTGCCGGAAACGACGTGCTGATGGAGTTCGCCTACTCCGAGATCTACGCGCCGGTCGATCTCGGCATCGGGCACTGCCGGCTTTCGGTCGCGGAGCCCGCCGAGATGGCGGCGGGGGACGACCCGAGGAGCTGGAGCCACGTGCGCGTCGCCACCAAGTACCCGAACCTCACGAGCCAGCACTTCGCATCGCGCGGCGTGCAGGCGGAGTGCGTGAAGCTGAACGGCGCGATGGAGCTGGCGCCGAAGCTCGGCCTGACGCAGCGCATCGTCGACCTCGTGTCGAGCGGGCGGACGCTGAAGGAAAACGGCCTTGTCGAGGTGGAGAAGATCGCCGACGTGACGAGCCGCCTGATCGTGAACCGCGCCGCGTTCAAGACCAAGGCGGCGGCGATCGCGCCATGGATCGAGCGTTTCCGGGAAGCCGCCGGTGCCGCTTGAACTTTCCACCGCCGACGCGGATTTCGCGAAACGTTTCGCGGACTTCGTGGACGCCGGGCGCGAGACGGCGAGCGATGTTTCGGCGGCGGTTTCGGGGATCATCGCCGACGTTCGGGCGCGCGGCGACGCGGCGCTTTTCGAACTGACGCGGCGCTTCGACCGACTGGACGTGACGGTGCTGCGCTTCAGCGACGCTGAAATCGCCGCCGCGAAAGACCAGGTCGCACCGGAGCTGCGCGCCGCTCTCGAGCTTGCGGCAGAGCGCATCCGCGCGTTTCACGTTGGGCAGCTTCCGGCGGACCACGACGCGGTTGACGCGGCGGGCGTGCGCGCCGGGTGGCGCTGGTCGGCGATCGACGACGTAGGCATCTACGTGCCGGGCGGGCTTGCGAGCTATCCTTCCACGGTGCTGATGAACGCGATCCCCGCCAAGGTCGCGGGCGTGCGGCGGCTGGTGATGACGACGCCGACGCCAGGCGGCGCGGTCAATCCGCTGGTGCTCTATGCCGCAAGCCTGGCGGGCGTTGACGAAATCTACCGCATCGGAGGCGCGCAGGCGATCGCGGCGCTGACCTTCGGCACGGACACGATCCGCCCGGTCGACAAGATCACCGGCCCCGGCAATGCCTATGTCGCCGAAGCCAAGCGGCAGCTTTACGGCCGCGTCGGCATCGACATGGTGGCGGGGCCTTCGGAAATCCTCGTCGTCGCGGACAGTGCCGCGGACCCGGACTGGCTCGCCGCCGATCTTTTGAGCCAGGCCGAGCATGACCGCGTGGCGCAGGCGATCCTCATCACCGACGATGCGGACCTTGCCGCGCGCACGATGCAGGCCGTGGACGCTGCGCTCGACGTCCTCGGCGCCGATGTCGCGCGCGAAAGCTGGGCACGCTTCGGCGCGATCATCACGGTCGGTAGCCTCGACGAAGCCCCCGCGCTGATCGACGCGCTCGCACCCGAGCATCTCGCGCTCAGCATCGCAGACCCGCAGGCCATGTTCGCGCGCGTGCGCCACGCGGGATCGGTGTTCATGGGCTACCGCACGCCCGAGGCGATCGGCGACTATATCGGCGGGCCGAACCACACGCTGCCCACGGGACGCCGTGCGCGCTTCTCCTCGGGGCTTTCGGTAGCGGACTTCATGAAGCGCACGACCTTCCTCGATTGTTCGGCGGAAGGCCTTGCCGCCATCGGCCCTGCCGCCGCACGGCTTGCGGAGGCGGAAGGCCTGCCCGCGCACGCGCTTTCGGTGACGCGCCGCCTCGGCTAAGCCGGGTGCGACACACTTGCGCCGCGACAGAACGCGCGCGGCGACATAAGGCGAGCACCGTGAACACCATGCACAAAATCCTGCTGCGTTATCGCTGGCTGGCCGTCTGGCTGGCCGCCGCCGCGCTGCTCGTGAAGGTGCTGGTGCCGACGGGGTTCATGCCCGCCGTCGTCGACGGTGTGATGGTCATCGAGCTTTGCACGGGCGATGGGCTGAAATCGGTCGCCGTCGCCACGCCCACCGAGAGCAAGCACGCGGGCGGCAACGACATGCCGTGCGCCTTCGCCGGGCTTGCGGCACCGATGATGGGCGCGGTCGACCCCGCACTGCTCGCACTGGCGATCCTGTTCCTCCTCGCCGCCGCGCTGCACACGCCGCAGCAAACACCGCATCCCGCCACGCTGCGGCTGCGACCGCCGCTGCGCGGACCTCCGGGCCTTCGCGTCCGCAGCTAGGCCTTTCCCGACGCCCTCCTTTTCTGCGGACGCATCTCCACCGCCTACCGGACCATCCGCGCCCGGCCGCTACCCCAAAGCACAGGATGGAGTTTCCATGTCCCGCACCTCTTTTGCCGCACTTGCGGCTGCGCTTGCCGTTGCCACGCCCGCCGCCGCCGATCCGACCGCGCTTCCCGCCATCGATATCGAGTCCGGCGCCGGCCCCGCCTCTGCCGAAACGCTGACGAAGGACGACATTTCCGCCGTCCGCAGCAGCGACACCGGCGCGCTCATTTCGCGCATCCCCGGCGTTTCCGCCTATGGCGCGGGCGGGTTTTCGAGCCTGCCGACGATCCGCGGCCTGAATGGCCCGCGGCTTTCGATCCGGGTCGACGGTGCGCCGATCGACAGCGCCTGCCCCAACGACATGAACCCGCCGCTCTCTTACACCGACCCGCAGACGATCGACGCCGTGAGCGTGATCACCGGTGTGTCACCCGTTTCGATGGGCGGTGACAGCATCGGCGGCGTCATCTCGGTGGAAACCGCAAGCCCGCGATTCGCGGCAGCAGGCCAGACGCTCGTGACGGGCGAGGTTTCGACCTTCTATCGCAGCAACGGCGACGGTTTCGGTGGCGCCGCATCGCTGACGATCGCGGGCGACAAGACCAGCTTCACCTATGACGGATCCTTCACCCAGAGCGACAATTACAAGGGCGGCGGCAACGACGGCACGGTGCGATCCACCGAATACAAGAAGACCGATCATGCGCTGAGCTTCGCGGCAAACACGGACGCCGGGCTGTTCACGCTGAAGGGCGGCTATCACTTCTCGCCCTACGAAGGCTTCCCGAACCAGTACATGGACATGACATCGAACCGGTCGTGGTTCCTGAACGGCGGCTGGAAGGGCGCGTTCGACTGGGGTGACATCGACCTTCGCGCCTATTGGCGCGACACCGACCACCGCATGAACTTCCTGGCCGACAAGGGCGGCACGGCGGGCGGCGGCATGCCGATGAACACAGAGGTGCATACGATCGGCTATACGCTGAAAACGGAACTGCCGCTCAGCGCGCGCGACACGCTGCGCCTGGGGAGCGAATTCCACCACCAGTGGCTCGACGATTACTGGCCGCCGGTTGCGGGCAGCATGATGATGGGGCCGGACATCTACATCAACGTGAACGCTTCCAAACGCGACCGGCTCGGCAGCTTCGCCGAATGGGAAGCGAAATGGTCGCCCGCGCTGACGACGACGATCGGCGTGAGGAACGACCAGGTGTGGATGAACACGGGCGACGTGCAGCCCTATTCGACATCCATGATGAACATGGACGACGCGATGGCGGCGATGGCGTTCAACGCGGCGGATCACAAGCGCCACGACAGCAACTGGGGCTGGAGCGCGATCGCGCGCTATGCGGCGAGCGAACGGGCGACGCTGGAGATCGGATACGCGCGCAAGGTGCGTTCACCAAACGTCTACGAGCGCTATTCGTGGGGCCGCGGTTCGATGTCGAGCCGGATGATCGGCTGGTACGGCGACGGCAACGGCTATGTCGGCAATCTGGCGCTGAAGCCCGAGAAGGCCGACACGCTGAGCGCAGCGCTGAGCCTGAAGGGCAAGGGCGCCGAGAGCTGGTCGCTGAAGATCGCGCCACACTACACGCGCGTCGACGATTATATCGACGCCGTGAAGCTGCAGGACTTCACCGACATGATGGGGATGCCGACGCCGTTCGCGCAGTTGCAGTTCGTGAACCAGGACGCCGAATTCTACGGCGTCGATGTGTCGGGCGCGGTGCCGCTGTGGGCAAGTGACGCGGCAGGCAAGGCGAAGCTGACGGCAAGCGCGAGCTGGCTGCGCGGCAAGAACCGCGACGACGGCGGCTCCCTCTATCACCAGATGCCGCTGAATGCCCGGATCGGGCTGGAGCATAGCCTCGGCGGCTGGGAAAGCCTGATCGAGGTGGAGCTGGTGGACGACAAGACGCGCGTGGACGCGACGCGGAACGAACCCGTGACGGACAGCTATGCGCTGGTGAACATCTCCACCGGCTATCGCTTCGGCGCTTATCGCATCAGCGTGGACGTGCAGAACCTGTTCGACACGGGCTACGCACTGCCGCTCGGCGGCAAATCGCTCGGCGATTATGGCGAGACGGGCGTACTGAGGCCCGTGCCGGGGCGCGGCCGTTCGGTGAACGTCGGCCTTTCGGCCTCGTTCTGAATCCATGCGCGGGCGCGGCCCCGGCAGGCTGACCGGCGGCGCGAGGACCACAGCGATCCTCGTGTCCGCCGGCCTGCACCTTGGTGTTGCCGCGTTCGTGATCGGCGGGCAGACGGAGGCGCCGCCCGCACCTGTGTTGCACACGGCGGCGATCACGCTGTTGCCGCCGGTTGCGGAACCGGCGGAGACGGTTGCGGTGCCCCCGCCGGTACGAGCGGCACCACTCCAGCGCAGCGCCGCATCGCCGTCCGCCGCGCCGGAGATCGTGTCGATTTCGCTGCCCGCAGTCTCCGCCCCTGCCCCGCCCGACGTTCAGGCCATCACGCCGCCACCAAGACCAGAGACGCCGCCGCCTTCGAACGCCGATGCCATTCGCGACGAATATGCGCGGCGGCTGTGGGTGTGGATTGCCGCGCGGCGGCCCCAGGGGCTACGGCTGGACGGCGAGGCGGTGGTGGCGTTCCGCGTGGCGCGGGACGGCACGCTTTCCGACATCGCGCTCGCGCGATCGAGCGGCAGCGCGCCGCTCGACCGGTTGGCGCTGCGCACCGTGCGGTTTTCGGCGCCCGTGCCGACGCCGCCCGAAACGCTGCCCGACGACGCGCTGCGCTTCACGCTGACGTTTCATTTTCGCTGACGCAGCGTTTCGGCTTTGCACGGTCTACGCTGCTTCCCTACACGCACTGCCATGCGACGCGATCCCGCCGCCATTCTTCACGAGGTTTTCGGCTTTCCCGCCTTCCGGGGCGTGCAGGAAACCGTCGTCTCGCGCGTACTCGCCGGGCAGCACACGCTGGCCATCATGCCGACGGGCGCGGGCAAGTCGCTCTGCTACCAGCTTCCCGCCGTTGCGATGGAGGGCTGCTGCGTCGTCATCTCGCCGCTGATCGCACTGATGCACGACCAGCTTCGCGCGGCCGAGGCCGTGGGCATCCGCGCGGCGAGCCTCACGTCGGTGGATACCGACCGCTGGGAGACGCAGCGACGGCTGTGCGCCGGCGAACTCGACCTGCTGTATGTCGCGCCCGAGCGCGCGAGCGGCGACGGCTTCCGCCAGCTTCTCGACGATGCGCGCATTTCGATGTTCGCGATCGATGAAGCGCACTGCGTTTCGGAATGGGGGCACGATTTCCGGCCCGATTACCGCCTGCTGCGCCCGCTGCTCGACGACTTCGCGCACGTGCCGCGCCTCGCGCTGACCGCCACAGCCGACGCCCACACGCGGATCGACGTACTCGCGGCGCTCGGCATTCCCGAAGAGGGCATGATCGTTGCGGGGTTCGACCGGCCGAACATCCGCTACACCGTGCATCCGCGAAACGGACTGACGCGGCAGCTAAGCGACCTCCTCGCCGCAAACCCCGGCCCCGGCATCGTCTACGCGCAGACGCGCGCGGCGACGGAAAGCCTTGCCGAGACGCTGACGCGCGGCGGGCGGCGCGTGCTGCCCTATCACGCGGGGCTACCTGCCGATGTGCGCGCGGCGAACCAGTCCGCGTTCATCGCCAGCGAGGACATGGTGATGGTGGCGACGGTGGCGTTCGGCATGGGCATCGACAAGCCCGACGTGCGCTTCGTGGCGCACGCGGGCCTGCCGAAATCGATCGAGGGCTATTATCAGGAAAGCGGCCGCGCGGGCCGCGACGGCGAGCCCGCCGAGGCGCATCTGTTCTGGGGCGCGGAGGATTTCGCGCGCGCGCGAATGCGTGTGTCCGAGGTGGAAGAAGCGCGGCAGGCGGGTGAGCGCGCGCGCATCTCGGCGCTCGGCGCGCTTGTCGAGACCGGTGGCTGCCGCCGCGCCGTGCTACTACGGCATTTCGGCGAAAGCCCGCCGCCGACGTGCGGCAACTGCGACAACTGCCTCAATCCGCCCGCAAGCATCGACGCCACGGAGACGGCGCGCAAGTTCCTCTCCGCCGTCTATCGCACCGGTCAAAGCTACGGCATCGGGCATCTGGAAGAGGTGCTGACAGGCAAGGCGAGCGAAAAGGTCCGCACACGGGGCCACGACAGCCTGACCGTTTTCGGCATCGTCTCCGCCGAAGAAGCGCCTCTGCTCAAGCCGGTATCGCGTGCTCTGCTGGTGCACGAGGCGGTGACGCCCACCGAGCATGGCGGGCTCGCGCTCGGCCCCGGCGCGCGGGCGATCCTGCGCGGCGAGGAAAGCGTGACACTGGTGCTGCCGCCGCGCCGCGAGCGCGCGCGACGCGGACAGAAGGCACAGGGCGAGAACCCGGTCGACGATCCGATGTTTGAGGCACTACGTGCCTGCCGCCGCGCGCTCGCACAGGAGGCGGGCGTGCCGCCCTACGTGATCTTCCACGACAGCACGCTGCGCGAGATGGCGGCGGCACGGCCCACCTCGCGCGATGGCCTTTCCGAGATTTCCGGCGTCGGCGCGCGCAAGCTCGACGCCTACGGCGACCGCTTCATCGAAACGATCAGGGCGTTCGGCGGCTAGACGGCCGTGTAACCGCCGTCGATGACGAGTTCCGAGCCGGTCATGAAACTCGATTCGTCGGAGGCGAGGAAGACGACACCGTTCGCGATCTCGTGCGGTTGGCCGACGCGGCCGATCGGGTGCAGCGAGGCGAAGGCGGCAATTGCGCCCTCCTCGTCGAGGCCCGTCGCCATGCGCGTCACCTCGACGCCCGCCGCCGTGCGGATGAGGCCGGGGTGGACGCTGTTCACCCGGATGCCGTAGCCGCGCTGGCCGCAGTGCGCCGCGACGCACTTGGTGAGCAGCCGCACGCCGCCCTTGCCTGCCGAATAGGCAGGCAGCGCCGCCGTGCCGATGAGGCCGCCGACCGACGAGATGTTGATGATCGATCCGCCCCGGCCCTTCATCGCGGCGATGCCGTATTTGCACCCCAAGAACGCGGTATCGAGATTGAGCGCGATCATGCGCTTGTAGTGCGCGAAATCCATGCTCTCGATGTCCATGTCGAGCCCGCCGCCGGCGTTGTTGACGAGGACGTCGATGCGGCCTTCGTTCGCGAGCACGTCTGCCGTCAGACGCTCCCATTCCTCGGGCGTCGTCGCGTCGTGGCGCACGAAGCGGGCGCGGATGCCCTTGCCGCCAAGGTCCGCCGCCGAGGCTTCGCCGCGCGCTGCGTCGATATCCGTGATGACGACGACCGCGCCTTCGCGCCCGAGCGCCTCCGCCATCGCGAGGCCGAGGCCTCCCGCGGCGCCGGTGATGACCGCGACCTTGTCCTGAACCCGTCCTGTCATGCTGCGACTCCCTCCCCGGACAGCCCTTGGGCCGTGATGAAATCAATGATCGTGTTCTGCATCTCGGCGCTGTCGAGCATGTCGACGTGCACGGCGCCCGGCACCGTGTGCGCGGCGGCGCGCGGGTTGCGCGCGGCCATCTTGGCAAGTTCGGCTTCGCTCAGCACGTTGGAACGCTCGCCACGCATGATGAGCGCCGGGCAGGCGACGCGGTCCCACCACGGCCAGAGCGCGAAGTCTTCCGGGTTGTTGCGGAACTGATTGGAAAGCGCCGGATCGTAGTGATAGCCGACGCCGCCGTCGTCGAGACGGCGCGACCAGCCGATGGTGATCTCGTCGAGCCGGTCGGCGGAGAGCGCGGCCCCCGCCCGCTCGAAAAAGCGCCCAACGTGTTCGCGGAATGCGCCCATGTTCGGAAAGCGCGGCGGGCCACCCAGGCGCTCGCCGAGCACGCCGCGCATCGCATCGGGAAGCGTGGTGCCGACATCGTAGAGCACGAGGCTCGCGATGCGCTCCGGCGTTTCCCCCGCGATGCGGATACCGAGCGCACCGCCCTTGGAAGCGCCCACCCAGTGCACGGGGCCGTCAGCGACAGCATCGAGGAAGCTGCGCACGGTGACCGCCATCGTGCCGAGGCCGTAGCCGTTTTCCGGATCGGGTGACGGATCGGATCGACCGCAGCCCGGCGCATCGGGTGCGATCACGCGGAAGCCGCGCGCCCGAAGGTTGCGCGCAAGCGGCGTATGATCGGCGCTGGTGCCGGTGACACCGTGTGCGATCATCACCGTGGGACCGTCCGCATCCCAGATGCGGACGTGCATACGCTCGGCACCAATGGGGATCAGCCGCGAATAGGCGCCGTCCATGTCAACTCCCCCTCAAGACCAGGATTATAAATAGACCGATCGGTCGATCTTTTCGCAACCCAGTATATGCCGCCATGCACCTTCTTGCTCAACTGAATTTTTTATTCATAAAAAACAGATAGATAATCTAAATTCGCTGCTCACGAACTCCTCTCTTGACAAATCTTCGACCGATCATCCAATTATAGAACGATCGTTCTAGACGGGTTGATTCGAAGCCGTGATAGAACAGACAAGATCCGCGACTCGGCGGACTGGAACCTTGGGAGAGTGTATGGCGCGCGTCGTCAGCCTGAAGAATTCGCCTGCCGCCCGTGAGGCGCGAGGCCGCGAGGAACTCGTGGAGGTCGCGGTGGAGCTGTTCGCCCGCAACGGCTTCGCGGGCACCTCGATCCGCGACATCGCCGATGCGGTGGGGCGCAGCGTTTCGAACGTCTACCACTATTTCGAGAACAAGGAGGCGCTCTGGCTCGCCATCCTCGAACGCTCGGTGAAGGCGCTTCCTGCTCGCCTGCGCGGCGCGATCGACGGCGTTTCGGAACCGCGCGCCCGGATCGCCGCGCTGGTGCGCGAACATCTCGACGTCTCGGAACAATACCGGCGGGAATCGCGCATCTTCTTCATCGACGAGGAGCGCCTGTCCGCGAGCGGCAACAAGGCCAACAAGCGCATCCAGCGCGAAATCCTCACCATCTACGTCGCTGAGCTCGAAGGCCTGCGCGCCGTGGGCCTCCTCGCCGACGGCGACGTCCGCATCACCGCATTCAACATGCTCGGCGTCATCAACTGGTACCTGCGCTGGTCAAAACCCTCCGCAGGCCAGGCGAAGCGCGAGCAGACCGTCGATCAGGTGCTCGCCTTCATCCTGCGCGGCACCGGTTCGGAACAATAGGCAAATCGCCGGACAGGCCGGCGCAAGGGAAAACGAAAACCTCATGGGCATCACCATCGACATCGACACCGGCGGCACCTTCACCGACGGCTTCATCGTGCGGGACGGCGACGTGCGCACCGTGAAAGTGCCGACGACGCCGCACGACCTGACCGCCTGCTTCCTCGACTGCATCAGCGCAGGCGCGGAGGCATTCGAACGCGGCATCGAAGATTTCCTCGGCGAGACGGATATCATCCGCTTCTCGAACACGATCGGCACGAACACGATCATCCAGCGCAACGGCTCCAAGATCGGGCTCATCGTCACGGCGGGCTCGGAAGCGCTGGCGCCGACGCATGACGAAGAGGGCAAGTCGCCGCTCGTCGCGCCGGACATGGTGATCGGGATCGCCGAGACCGTTGGCGCGGACGGCGCGGTGACGGCATCGCCGAACGCCGCCGCGATCCTCGATGCGGCGCAGACGCTGATCGATCGGGGCGCGCGCGGCATCGTCGTCGCACTTGCGAACTCCGATCTCAATCCCGCGAACGAGCGCCGCGTGCGCGCGGTGATCAAGGCCGAGTATCCGCGCGATTATCTCGGCTCGGTGCCCACCTTCCTCGCGTCGGACATTTCGGCGCGGCCGGGCACGCGCGAGCGCATCAACGCCGCCGTGCTCAACGCCTATATCCACGGCAAGCTCGCGCGCCTGCTCTACAAGGCGGGTGAGGAACTGCGCCTGCGCGGCTATCGCGGCACGCTCTTCATCGGCCACAACAACGGCGCGGTCGCCCGTGTTGCGAAGACACGCGCGATCAACACCTACAACAGCGGCCCCACCGGCGGTCTTTACGGCGCGCGCGCCATTGGCGCACTCTACGGCGCCGAAACGCTGATCGCCACCGACATGGGCGGCACCTCGTTCGACATCTCCTATGTGGAGGGCGGACAGGCGAGCTACGCGCTGCAGCCCGAGGTCGAAGGCTTCGCCTGCAACCTGCCGATGATGGCAATCGACGCGCTCGGCGCGGGCGGCGGATCGATCGCCGAGGTCGAAGACGGCGTGCTGAAGGTAGGGCCGCAATCGGCGGGCGCGCTCCCCGGCCCGGCCTGCTTCGGCCTCGGCGGCACGAAGGCAACGGTGACGGACGCGAACCTCGTGCTCGGCATCCTCGATCCCGCGCGCTTCCTCGGCGGCGGCATGACACTTGATCTTGAGAAGGCGCGCGCCGCGATCGACGCCGCCGTCGCGCAGCCGCTCGGTCTCAGCATCGAAGACGCCGCGCTCGCCGTCCGCCGCAATGTGGAAGCCGCGATGGGCAAGGCTGTCGGCGCGGTCGCCGAACGCCTCGGACGCCCAAGCGGTCTTCCCGTCATCGCCTATGGCGGCGCGGGCGCGATCCATGCCGCGGACATCGCGGTGAATGCAGGCGTCAGCCGCGTGATCATCACGCCCTTCTCCGCCGTCTCCTCGGCGTTCGGTTCATCGCTGATGGACGTGGGCCACATCTATTACCGCCGCGCGGACATTCTCGTGGAAAGCGCGAGCGACCTGCTCTCCGCCGGTGCGCTCGTTGCGGAGATGGCGACAGAAGCGGCACGCGACATGCGCGGTGAGGGCTTCGAACCGGCGGACGCCGAGGCGCGGCTGCAACTCTTCTGGACCGGTGCAGGCGGTGAGCCCGAAAAGCTCGTGGCCGCTAAAACCGTGGCGGTCTCCGACACCGATGCCGCCGCCGCAGCGCTCGTCGCCGCACGCGAAGCGCTCGGAACCGCAGGTCCGCTACGCCTTGCCAGCATCGCCTACAGCGCCTCTGCGCGCGTGCCGCATTTCGAATGGCGGCAGGGGCTGACGGCGGCGGCGGATCTCGCAGCCGCGCGCCTTGCCGACCGGCAGGTGTGGTTCGGCGGATCGGAGCGCATCGCAACCCCGGTTTACGACCGCGCGCGCATGGGTCCCGACCACGCGCTTTCCGGGCCCGCGATCGTGGAATCGAACCAGACGACGATCCTGGTGCCCGAAGGCTGGAGCCTCGGCATCGACGCTTACGACAACGCGCTTCTCGAACGGAATTAGGCGATGAGCAAAGTCCGCATCACCGAGTATCTCGATATCGATCTGCCCACGGAAACGTGGCGCTGCAACCGCTGCGGCCACGATCTCGGCTCCGCGCACGGGAATTACAAGGAAGGCTGCGTCGTTGCGCAGCGACCGCTTGAAGAGGTGCACCCGCCGCTCGTCGCGGAGGGCAATTACAGCTTCACGCCGGACAGCAAATACTGCGGCCTCGTGGAATTCTACTGCCCCGGCTGCGCGACGATGCTGGAGAACGAGTATCTGCCGCCGGGCCACCCGATCACGCACGAGATCGAACTCGACATCGCCGCGCTGAAGCGCCGCCACGGCGCCGCCGCATGACGAACCGGCTGGCCTCTGTTCTCGGCGGCGACGCGGGCGCGGCGGTGCTGCCGCGTCTTGCAACGGCAGCCGCGCCGGTGTGCGGCCAGCCGTGGAGCGCATTAGTCGCCGATGCAGGGCAGATCGTGCAGGCGGCGAAGCGCATCGCCGCGCTGTTCGACACGGATGCCATCGTCATCGAAATCGATGCGTCGGACAGCGCGAGCACGGTCGAAGCGGTTCGCCGCCTCGCCGCAGAGAATGGCCGCCCGATCGTTCCCATTCTGCCGGGCCCGGTGACGCTTGCTGCGACGAGCGACGCCGACGCCGCGAAGGAGGTTCTGACGGGTATCGTCGAGGCACGCCCGGCGCTGCTGCTGTTCGATGAAAGCGCCGTACCCGCATCGGAACTCGCCGGCATGGGCGCGCGCAAGCTGTTCAACACGCTGCGCAACGTCACCGCCTATTTCGACGTACCGCTCGGCATCATCATGGCGATCCCGGACGAAGACGCCGCCGATGCGGCAGTGCGACTGAAACCCGATGCGGTGATCGCCGCTGGAATTGCGGACGCCGAACTGCTGGACCGCATCGCCGCCGAAGGCCCCGCCATCGGGATCGCGCTTTCCGTGGACGACACGACAGCAGCAGCCGCGCTCGCGGCGACGCGGCCGCTCATCATCACGACGCTCGGCGGCGGACCCGATCCGCTGCCGGTGGAAACCATGCACGCATTCATGGGCGCCTTCAGCGGCGCCCGCCAACCTTGAGGGACGAGGCAGCGATGAGTTACACGGTAGGCATCGACGTCGGCGGTACGTTCACCGACTTCTATTGCGCCCACGAGGGCGGCGGCTTCCACACGGCGAAAACACCGACGACGCACTACGACCTTTCGGTCGGTTTCATGCGCGGCATGGGGCTGCTCGCGAAGGGGCTGAAACTGAAGCTGCCCGAATTCCTGAGCGGTCTTTCGAGCGTGCGCTATTCGACGACGGTGGGCACCAACGCGCTCATCGAGCGCACCGGCCCCAAGCTCGGCCTCATCACCACCGCTGGCTTCGAGGATACGATCTTCATCGGGCGCGGGCGCAGCTGGGCGGACGGGCTCGGCTGGCAGCAGGGCCGCGACCTCGCGCGCATCGAAAAGCCCGCGCCGCTCATCGATCCACAGATGGTCGTCGGCGTGCGCGAGCGCATCGATTACGCAGGCAAGATCATCGCACCGCTTTCGCGTGAGGAGGTTCTCGAAAAGCTGCAGTCGCTCGTCGATCGCGGCGCGCAAGGCTTCGTCGTCTCGCTGCTCTGGTCGTTCGTGAACCCGGAGCATGAGCAATTCATCAAGCAGGTGATCGAGGAGGAATATCCCGAGGATTATCTTGGCTCGATGCCGGTGATCCTGTCGTCGGAAATCTCGCCCAAGGCGGGTGAATACACGCGCACGATGACCGCAGTCGTCAACGCCTACATCCACGGCCTGATGGCCGACGAACTCAACAAGCTCGGCAACGAACTGCGCGACGGCGGCTATAAAAAGCCGCTGACGCTCGTCCACAACACCGGCGGCACCAAGAAAGCCTCGCGCACGCGCGCCGTGCTGACGCACAACGCCGGGCCGGTCGCGGGGCTGCACGGCGCGGCCGCGCTCGGCGGGCTGTCGGCGGACGGCAACATCGTGTTCACCGACATGGGCGGCACCTCGTTCGATATCGGCCTCATCGAGGGCGGCGCGATCAAGGCGCACGATTTCATCCCGGTGATCGACCGCTGGCGCACCAACATTCCGGCAATCGAAGTGAAATCGATCGGCGCGGGCGGTGGATCGATCGCGTGGATCAACCGCACGCTCGGTGACACGCTCGAGGTCGGTCCGCAATCGGCCGGGTCGATGCCGGGGCCGGCCTGCTACGACAAGGGCGGCAAGGAACCGACCGTGACCGACGCCGATCTCGTGCTCGGCCTCTACAATGCCGAGAATTATCTCGGCGGCGAGATGCTGCTCGACATCGATCTCGCGAAGAAAGCGATCGGCGAGAAGATCGCACAGCCGCTCGGCATTCCGGTGGAGGAAGCCGCATGGCGCATCCGCCGCATGATCGATGCGCGCATGGGCCAAGAGGTGTTCAACGAGGTTGCGCTGAAGGGTCACGACCCGCGCACCTTCGTTCTCTATGCCTGCGGCGGCGCGGGCGGCGCACACGCGGTGGGCTTCGCGCCGTTCATCGGCGTCAGCAAGATCGTCGTGCCGCTGCAATCGTCGGTGTTCGGCGCGTTCGGCGCCTCGACGATGGCGATCAAGGAAGTGTGGGAACGTTCGCGTTCGCTGAAGCTCTTCAACTGGTCGGAGCAGGCGTATCTTTCCGATCTCGCGCCGTTCAACGATCTGGTTTCGGAACTCGTCGATCTCGCGACGCGCGACCTGAAGCTCGAAGGCTTCAACGAGCGCGACATGGCGTTCCGGCTCGAACTCGATATGCGCTACGGCAGCCAATACAACATGACACGCGTCACCGCGCCGAAGCTGCGGCTCGATAACGCCGACGACGTGAAGGCGCTGTGCGATGCATTCACCGCGCGCTACGCCGAGGTCTATTCGCCAGAGGCGACCTTCCCGGCAGGCGGAATCAACGTGGAGAGCTTCTTCCTCACCGCGTCGGTCGCGCAGGATCCCTTCGCACTGCCCGCCGAAACACTCGCCGCGGCCGAACCCGATGCAAGCGCGAAGACCGAAACACGCCCCGTCTACTGGGACCCGGCGGACGGCTTCGTCGCTACGCCGATCTACGACGCGCGCCGCCTGAAACCCGGCAACCGGCTCGCCGGCCCCGCCGTCATCGAAAGCCCCGACACGACCTATGTCGTCGCGCCGGGTTGGTCCTTCCACATCGACGCCTGGCGGAACGGCGTCCTCGAACGCAGCGCCTGAGGGAGAGAGAACATGACCGGCATAGCCTACGCCCGCGACTACGAGGTGGTTCAGCGCCTGCGCCCCGAACCGATGACCGAGGCCGAAGCCGCCGCACAGGCGCACATCGATCCCGTCGAGTTCGACATCTTCAAGCACAAGATGCACATGATCGCGCTTGAGGGCAAAGAGACGACGATGAAGCTCGGCGCCTCCACCGCGATGCGCTGGGGCGACGTCGCCTTCGGCGTCTTCACACGGCAGGGCGATCTCAGCGTCTGCGCAACCGGCATCTATCACCACGCCGTGCTCGGCCAGCTGCCGCTGAAATACGCGGTGAAGCACTGGGTGGACGAACCATCGGTGGGCGTGCGCGACGGCGACAGCTTCTTCTACAACGACCCCTTCTACGGCGGCGTGCACAACGCCGACATGGGTCTCGCCGTGCCCGTGTTCTACAAGGGCGAGCTGATGTGCTTCATCGCGGCCGCCGTGCACACCGGCGAGGCGGGCGGCACCGAGCCCGGCGGCACCTGCAACACCGCGAAGACCAAGTACGACGAAGGGCTTCTCGTGCCGCCGATCAAGATCGGCGAGAATTACCAGCTGCGCGAGGATATCCTCAACATGCTGGCGGCGATGACGCGCGATCCGCGCACCATGATCCTCGACATCAAGGCGCGCCTCGCTGCCGCGCGCATCGCGCAGCGCCGCGTGCTCGAAGTGATCGAGGAGAAGGGACCCGAGTTCTTCATCGGCGGCCTGCGCCGGATCCTGACGCAGACGGGCGAAGCCGCGAAGCGCCGCGTCGCCGAGCTCAACGACGGCATCTACCGGCAGCCGCGCTTCCTCGACACGGTGGGCACCGAATCCGGGCTCACCAAGATCAATCTCACCATGATCAAGCAGGGCGACCGCATCATCATGGATTTCGAGAACACGTCGCCGCTCGTGGAAGGCCGCCCGATCAACAGCTTCTTTCAGGGCATCCTCGGCCTCTCCTGCGTCTATTACTGCGGCTGGCTGTTCCATGATCTGCCCGCCAACAATGGCCTCCTCGAAGCGATCGACTGGCGCTTCCCAGAGGATTGCATGGTGAACGCCAAGGGCGATGCCTCCACATCGCTCGCGCCGCTGGTACAGACCTGCTTCACGCAGGGCATCTTCCTGACCGGCGCGCGGATGACCTACAGCTACGATTCCTCGCGCGCAGTGGCGGCGTGGTTCTCGGGCTTCGCGATCCCGACGTTCGGCGGCATCAACCAGTTCGGCGAAGGCATCGCGGACATCACCCCCGAGATCAACGCCACGGGCTGCGGCGCGCGGCCAGACATGGACGGCGTGGAAGCGGCGGGCGCGTTCTTCGCGACGATGAGCGACTGCTCGGACGTCGAGGCGACCGAAAGCGACCGGCCGTTCCTCTACACGTTCCGCAATCTCTTCAACAACAGCTACGGCCACGGCAAGCAGCGCGGCGGTTGCGGTGTCGGCTTCGGGCTGATGGTGCACGATACGAACCGCTTCATGCTCGGTTCGATGGGCGGCGGCTCGCGCTTCCCGACGACGCTCGGCCTGTTCGGCGGCTACGCGGTGCCGCCGGTGTTCGTGCAGACCGTGCACGACAGCAACCTGAAGACGCTGATGGCGGACGGAAAGACACCGCTGCCGCACGACCTTTCCGGCGTGTTCGCGGCGAACAATCCCGAGATCGGCATGAAGCAGGCGATGGACGTCAGCATGGTCGTGCAGCCGTTCAACGACGGCGACACCTATTATGTCGGCGTCGGCGGCGGCGGCGGCTACGGCGATCCGCTGGAGCGCGATCCGGCGAGCGTGCTCGGCGATCTTCGCAATGGCCGCGTCTCGCACTGGGCGGCGGCGAACATCTACAAGATCGCTTACGACACCGGGACGATGCGCTTCGACGCCGAGGGCACCGATGCGCTGCGCAAGGCGGCACGTGCCGAGCGCCTCGCCCGCGCGAAGCCCTACGGCGACTTCGTGAAGGACTGGTCGAAGCTTTCGCCGCCCGAGGATGCGCTCCGCTACTACGGCAGCTGGCCCAACCCGCGCGACGGGATGCAGCCGATCGTGCAGCTTCGCGCCGCCTGAGATGCCGGTGGACATTCTCGCGAACGTTACCGAACGCACCGTTCACGGCCTGCTGAAACAGCGGGCCGCTGAACGCCCGAACGATCCGTTCCTTTATTTCGAAGGGCAGGACTTCACGTTCGGCGCACTGCACACGGCGGCGGCGCGCGTAGCGGGCGGCCTTGCCGCGCTCGGCATCGGGCGCGGCGACAAGGTCGCGATCATGATGGGGAACCGCCCGGAATTCCTCATCTGCTGGTTCGCGCTGTCGCAGCTCGGCGCCATCGAGGTGCCGATCAACACGGCGCATCGCGGCACGCTGCTGCACTACATGCTGGATCAGGCGGATTGCTCGCTGCTGATTCTCGAAGGCACGTTTCAGGATCGCCTTCAGGACATCGCTGCCGATCTGCCGAAACTGCGGACCGTGGCGCTTCTGGATGGTCCGGGGCTGGACGGCATCCAACAGCAGGTCGTTGACTTCCGTACGCTGGAAACCGCTGCACCGCTTGGCGATGCACCGCTCATCGGTCCCGCCGATCCCGTCGCCGTGATGTTCACGTCCGGCACCACCGGCCCGTCCAAGGGTGCGGTACTCCCGCAGAATTACGTGCTGATGCAAGCCGCGATCATCGCGGAGGGCTGCCGCTACACGCCCGAGGATTGCCTCTACAACGCGCTGCCGCTGTTCCACGGCAATGCGCAGTTCCTCTCGACGATTCCCGCCCTGCTTTCAGGCGCGCGCATGGTGCTGGCACGGCGCTTCTCGGCCTCCGCCTTCTGGGACGAGGTGCGCACGTACAATTGCACTGCGTTCAACTATATCGGGGGTATTCTCCCGATTCTCTGGAAGGCACCGCCTTCGCCTGAGGATGCGAACAACAGCCTTCGCCTGATGATGGGTGCGGGCGCGCCCAAAGATCTGTTCGAGGCATTCGAGCAGCGCTTCGGCGTCCGCCTCGTCGAAGGCTACGGCATGAGCGAGATCGGCATTCCGCTCAACAACAGCATCGATCACCGCCGCTCCGGATGCTGCGGCCAGCCGCTTCCGCAATATGAGGTGCGGCTCGTCGACGACGACGGCGCCGACGTGCCCGACGACACGCCCGGCGAATTGCTTATCCGGCCGAAGACGATGAACAGCATGATGCTGGAATATTATCGGATGCCGGAAAAAACCGTGGAGGCGTGGCGCGATCTCTGGTTCCACACCGGCGATTATCTGAGGCGCGACGTGGACGGCTATTACTACTTCGTCGACCGCAAGAAGGACGCGCTGCGTCGGCGCGGCGAGAACATCTCCAGCTATGAGGTGGAACGCGGCGTCTCCGCGCATCCCGGCGTTCTCGAATGTGCTGCAGTCGCGGTCGCGTCCGAACTCGGCGAGGACGAGGTGATGATCTGCCTCACGCTGCGCCCCGGCCAGGCCCTCGAACCGATCGCGCTGATGCAGCATTGCCTCCGGCAGATGGCGCGCTTCATGGTGCCGCGCTACGTCCGCATCCTCGATGCCCTGCCCAAGACGCCGACCGAACGCATACAGAAATATGCGCTCCGCGCCGAGGGCGTCACCCCCGACACCTACGACCGCGAGGTCGATCCCGCATGGCACGCGCTGCTGAAGGATGAAGCGGCATGAGCGGCGGCAATCTCCCGCCGTTCGCCGAAGGGATCTTCAAGGCAGATGGCACGCACGCCGAACTCGTCGGCAGCCGCTGTCCCGTATGCGGCGCGCAGCATTTCCCGGCGCGCGCGCATTGCCCAGACGACATGGCCGAAACCGAGACCGTGAGCCTCGGCGGCAGCGGCACGCTCTACAGCGCCACGGTGATCCGCACCAAGCCGCCGTTCGGCCTCCCCGCGCCCTACGCCGTCGGCTACGTCGATCTCGATGCACACCCGCTGCGCATCTTCATGCTGCTCGATCCCGAACACACGGAGGATTTCCATATCGGAATGCCGCTTGCGCTGAAGAGCGGCGCGCTCGGCGTCGGCCTCGGCGGCGAGCCCTGCATCCGTCCCTATTTCACGCCTGCACTGAAAGACTGATCCACCCATGGTCGCGATCCTCGGCGTCGGCACGACACGCTTTACGCAAAAAATAGAACGAACGATCGTTTCACTGGGTGTGGAAGCCGCGCGCCTCGCACTGTCCGATGCCGGCCTTGCGCCCACGCGCATCGAAGGCGCGTTCGTGGCGAATGCGCTCGGCGGGATGCTGTTCGGCGACACGACGATCGGCCAGACGCTGCTGCGCGACGTGGGCCTGCGCCGCCTGCCGATCGTGAATGTCGAAAACGCCTGTACATCGGGATCTAGCGCACTGTGGCTCGCGTGGAACGCGGTGAGCGCCGGGCAGATGGAAGCCGCGCTCGTGCTCGGCGTCGAGCGCATGTGCGTGCCCTCGCTCGGCCTCATCAATTCCGGGCGCACCGAGATCGACACGCTGCTCGGCCTGGTCACGCCCGCGAGCTTCGCGCTCCGCGCGCAGCGGCACATGCACGAATTCGGCACCACGCGTGGACAGATGGCCGCGGTCGTCGAGAAGAGCCGCCGCCACGGTGCGCTCAATCCGAATGCGCTTTTCCAGAGAACGGAAACGATTGCCGACGTGCTCGCCGGTCCGGCGGTCGCCGATCCGCTCACCCGCTCCGAATGCTGCCCGATCGCGGACGGCGCCTCGGCAATCGTCATCGGCTCCGGACGTCTCGCGCGCGAGTTGGGTGCGAAGGTGCGCATCGACAGCGCCGTTCTGGCGAGCGGCGGCTACGACAACCCGGCCGACCTCGCGCGTTGGGACACTGACACCAAGACCGCCGCCACCGCCTACACGCGCGCGGGAATCGGTCCTGAAGATCTCGATCTCGTCGAGTGCCACGACGCCTTCTCGATCGCAGAGATTTTGCATTGCGAGGCGCTCGGTCTCTGCGCGCCCGGCGAAGGCGGGCCGCTTGCGGCGAGCGGCGCGACGTCGCTCGGCGGCCGCATTCCCGTCAATGTTTCGGGCGGCCTCATCAGCCGCGGCCACCCGGTCGCGGCGACGGGCGTCGCCCAGATCGCCGAAATCGCCGCGCACCTGCGCGGCACCGCCGGCGCGCGCCAGGTGGAAGGCGCCAAGGTCGGCCTCGCCCAGTGCATGGGCGGCGACCTCGCCGGCGACACGAAATCCTGCACCGTGGCGGTTCTTTCGCGGTGAAGCAGGCAACATCAGAAAACGGGAGGATCACATCATGATAAGAACTGTTGCCGGTGCCATAAGGACCGGCATTTCGATTTCGGCATTGGCGGCAGGCTTCATTGCCCTGCCCGCCGCCGCACAGGATACCGATGAAACCGGCATCGCCGAGATCATCATCACCGCGCAGAAGCGCGAACAGAGCCTGCAGGATACGCCGCTCTCCGTCTCCGCCTTCGGCGAGGCGCAGATGAACGCGCGCGACGTCACCAACATCGGCAATGTCGCCGCCTATGTGCCCAACGTCGAAATCAATTCGGGCAAGGGCGACGGCGGCAGCACCAACGCGGCGATCTTCATCCGCGGCGTCGGCCAGAACGACTTCATCTTCCCGACCGATCCCGGCGTCGGCGTTTACGTCGACGGCGTCTATATCGCGCGCTCGATCGGCGCGATGATGGACCTTTCCGACATCGAGCGCATCGAGGTGCTGCGCGGCCCGCAGGGTACGCTCTACGGCAAGAACACGATCGGCGGCGCGATCAACATCATCTCCTCGCGCCCCGGCAACGAACTTGCCGGGCAGGTCCGCACCACGGTCGGCGCGCGCGACCGCATCGATGTGGAAGGCCGCATCTCGGTGCCGCTGATCCCCGATGTGCTCGCGATCAAGATCGCCGCCGCCAGCAAGAATCAGGACGGCTACGTGATCCGTCCGGACGGCACCGACCTTGGCGACATCAACGTCGACGCGGGCCGCTTCGCGGTCGCGTGGAATCCGTCCGAGGACTGGACGGTCGACCTGTCGTTCGATGCCTCGCGCATCCGTCAGAACGGATCGCCGCAGCGCCTTTCCGATACGTTCTCGTTCCCCGGCGGTCTCTATGATCTCTACAATGCCATCGCCGCGCCGCTCGTCGCCGCGCGCGACGGGCTGCCCGCGGGCTCGCTGTTCGACGACCGCTGGGTCTCCTCAGACCGCCGCGTCAGCAACGGCACGGGCCCGACGCGCGACAAGGCGGATGTGTGGGGCACGAACCTCACCATCGCGTGGGAGGCGAGCCCGGCGCTCGCGGTGAAGTCGATTACCGGCTACCGCGAGATGGATGCGGAAATCCAGGTCGACATGGACCAGTCCCCGTTCCCGATCATCCACACCGACGAGGTGCAGAGCGAGAACCAGTTCAGCCAGGAATTGCAGCTGAGCGGCGCAACCGAGGACAAAAGGCTCCACTGGCTGGTCGGCGGCTATTATTTCCGCGAACGCGCGCACGACGTGAACCAGACGCTTCTTGCCTCGGGCCTCTACGATGCGCTCGAACTGCTGCCCGATGCGCTGATCCCGCTCGTCGCGGGCGTGCCCTGCCCGCCCCCGGTCGCCGGGCTGCCGTGCGCGGGCGGCGCGGGCAATCCGTTCAACGCATTGCTCGATCTCGACGTGCGGCCGCAGACGGCGCTCACCACCAACAACTGGGCGGTCTTCGGTCAAGCGAGCTACGAGATCGTCTCCGCGCTGACGCTCACCGTCGGCGGGCGCTATAGCTGGGAGCGCAAGCGCTACTTCATCGATTCGATCTATCCGAATTCGGGCCGCATCGCGACGCCGCCGACGCACGATCAGCGCACGTGGAAGAACTTCGCCCCGAAGATCGGCATCGATTACCGCGCAAGCGACGACCTGCTGCTCTATGCGTCGTGGTCGAAGGGCTTCAAGAGCGGCGGCTGGAACCCACGTCCGCTGACGCCCGAGGAATTCAAGTCCTACGACCCCGAGAAACTGACCGCGTACGAAGCGGGTCTGAAGTCACGGCTGCTCGATGGCCTGATGACCTTCAACCTCGCCGGCTTCTACAGCCAGTACAAGGATCTGCAGCTCCAGACCAACAGCGTCTCGCCGACAACGGGCGGTCTGATCCTGACGGTCGACAACGCAGGCAGCGTCGACCTCTACGGGTTCGAGGCGGAAATCCTTGCCGCGCCGCTTCCCGGCCTCGATCTCAATGCCAGCATTGGCTACCTGCACAATGAGTATCAATCGCTCGCGGTGGGCACGGGCTATCCGATCACCAACACGTTGCCGAAGGCGCCCGAATGGACGCTCGCGTTTGGTGCGCAGTATCGTCTCGATCTACCGGGAACGATGGGCGGGCTCACGGTGCGCGGCGATCTCAGCCACCGCAGCAAGACATATCACGATCCGGCGAATTCGCTCTCGGTCGTGCAGCCATCCTATACGCTTGTCGATGCGCGCCTCGCGTGGACATCATCAAGCGAGGCATTCGAGGTCGCCGTTTTCGGCAAGAACCTGACCAAGGAAGACTATTTCACCGCCGCCGAATTCGTGCCGGCCTTCGGTGTGCAGAACATGGTGGTGGGACGTCCCCGCGAATGGGGGCTGCAACTCACCGCGCGTTTCTGACGATCCTTTTTGGATTGTCGGTATCGGCCGGAGGCGGCGCCCCGCCTCCGGCCGTTTCTATGCCTAGAAGTTGTACCGCACCTGCGCGCCGAACCAGCGCGGCTGCGTGTAGGTGTCGTAGGCACCGCCGAGCGGCGGGGCCGAAACGTCGAACGAGAAGATCTTGCGGGCCTTGTCGAACACGTTGTTCGCGAACACCGAAAGCTCTAGCTTGTTCTCCATCGTCTTCAGCGACACGCGCGCGTTGGCGAGCCAGCCACCCGGAACCTTCGTCACCGCCGCGTTGGTGAGCTGCGAGTAGAAGTCCGCGGTGTAGACGGCGTTGAACGTCGTGCTCAGCTCGCCAAAGCCGAGATCGAAATCCTTCGTTGCGGCGAGGTTGATCGTGTGGCCCGGCGACTGCGGCGCCTTGCGATCGACGAGGCGCGTGCCGATCGGAATATCCTGAACGTTCGTGTGCAGCAGCGCGAGGCCCGCATCGAAGCGGAAGCCCATGCCCGGATGCAGCGACAGTTCGAAGTCCGCGCCGTAGATTTCGGCATCGGTGTTGAACAGCGTGAAGTTGAAGCCGCGCTGGTCGAACGCCTGATAGTCCGAATAATCGTAGTAGAAGGTCGCGGCGTTGAAGCGCACGCGGCGATCGAGGAATTCGAACTTGCCGCCGATTTCATACGCCATCAGGTCTTCGCCCTTGAAGCGGAAGCCGGAGAGCGGCGCCTGCCCGACGAAGCCGGCGTTGTAGTTGAACGCCTTGTAGCCGCGGTTGATGCTCGCATAGAGCAGCGTTGCGTCGTTCGGCTTCCAATCGAGCGCGAGACGGCCGGAGAAGCCCGTTTCGCCATGCTTGTCCGTGGTGACGCCGTTCGCGGCGAGCGAGCCCGGTGCGATGAACAAGGGGCAGAGCGGACCATCGCAGACTTCGGAGTAGTAATAATCCTTCTCGTCGCGCGTTACGCGGACGCCCGCCGACAGCTTGAGCTGATCGGAGAGATCATATTCGGCCTGCACGAAGCCCGAATAAGACTTGGTATCGACCCTGTAGTCGGCGCGCGGGTAGGTGCCGAAACCGGAGAGATTGAAGCCCTGGAAATAGTCGCCGTTGATGTTGAGGTAATAGAGGCCCGCGGTCCAGCGGAACGCGCCATCATCCTCGATCAGGCGGATTTCCTGTGTGAAGTGCTTCGCCTTCGCGTCCTGTTCGAACACGCCGATGTCGACCGGCGAGAAGTCGTTGTCGGCCGCGTAGGTGCTGTCGAGCTTCTGATAGCTGGTGACGGTTGCGAGCGAATAGCCGCCGCCGAGATCATAGTTGATCTTGCCGCCGATGGTCCACGTTTCGCGCGCGAAACGGCCCGCGTAGTTGAAGGCGCCCGTATAGGGGTCGCCGTCCGCATCCGCATAACCGAAGCCGGTGGGCGATCCCTTCGGCAGTGCAACGCCGAGGCCATCGGCATCCTGCGTCGCGCCGGTGATCATCGCACCGCCGCTCGTGACGGGACGCGTCTTGTACCAGTCTGCGAACAGGTTGATCGTCAGCGCCTCGTTCGGCTCCAGGCGCAGCTGGAAGCGCCCGGCAAGTGTGTCGTCCGCAAGCAGATCGGGACCGATCGCGTTCTTCACATAGCCGTCGTGCTTGTCCTTCATGAACGACAGACGCGCGGAGACGCCTTCCGCGATTGGGCCGCCGACGGCACCCTCGAAGCGGAGCTGGTCGTAGCTGCCGTAAGTGACATCGACGTACCCGTCGAGTTCGTCGCCCGGCTGGGCGGTGATGATGTGGACGAGACCGCCCGTCGCGTTGCGGCCGAACAGCGTACCCTGCGGGCCCTTCAGAACCTCGACGCGGCCGACGTCGAACAGCTGCTGCACGCTCGTGCCGCTCGAGGGCTGGTAGACTTCGTCGATGTAGAAGGCGTTCGCCGGTTCGATGTGGCCGGCGAAATCGTTCTGCGAAACGCCGCGGATCGAGATGAGACCGGCAACCGGCGGACCGCCCGGCGAAACGAACTGCAGACCCGGCGTCATCGCGGCAAGGTCGGTCGTGTCGCGCAGGCCAAGTTCGAGCAGGCGATCGCCGCCATGCGCCGTCACGGCGATGCCGATGTCCTGAACGTTTGCGGCGCGGCGAGTCGCTGTAACGACGATTTCCTCGATCGTGTCGTTGCTGCTGGTTGCGGCGTCCTGCGCTGCGGCGCTGCCTGCGGAAAGCGCGATCGCAAGCGCGAGAACACCGGCGCCCGTGTTGAAGCCGCTGGTCCGTTTCATGATTCTGGTACCTCCCCCGAAAAGCCGGTCGCGCCCCATGGCGGCCGGCATCTTGCTTCTCAGCACGCTTCATGCCTCGCTTGCGGCACCCCTGCCTATAACGGGAAACACTCATGGGGGGTGTGGCACGAAAGCCGCGAATATCCGGCACTTTCCCTGCGGCCTGTTTTCTGATTGAATGCGTACTGCAGGGGCAGTAGATTAATTGTACGATCGGTCGATCTATACGCAGCGCCTTTGAAGAGCGCGCACGACCGAGGGATTTAGGGGAGGCGGAGGTGCCCAGCGCGAATTTCGGGGGAGACCCCTCGGCGGAACTCTTCGAGAAGATTCTGTCCTGCGAGACCGCTGACGCCGTCAGCGAAACCCTGCTCGAACCGATGGTCGATGCGCTTGGCGCAACGAGCGGCGTGTTCATGCAGATTTTCTCCTCGCCCTATGGCGACCGGCATTTCGGCGCGCGCAGCTATGTGGGCAGCAAACCCACGTCGGTAGATGTGTATGTGGACGGGCTCTATGCGCTCGATCCCGTGATCCGTCCGGTCATGGACTGGCTGGACGACGAGCGCGGCCCGGCGCCTAGCCTGCTCACCGGCTCGTTCGAACGCGATCTGGAAGAAGACCCGCAGTACCGCGATACGTTTCTGCGCCCCTATGACATCGGCCACGTCGTGGCCGTCGCCATGCCGATGCGGACGGGGCTGGAAACGCAGCTTGCCTGTGTGGGCTTTCATCGCCGCCACGGCGACATCGCGTTCCTGCCCGAGCAGCTTTCGTGGTTCCAGCGGCTGGTGCCGGCGATCCGCTCGGTGCTTTACGCACTCGCCTGCAAGGAGGCCCTGGCGCTTTCCGAAACCATTGCCATCGCGGCGCGCGAGGCCGGAACCGAAATGGGCTTCCTGATCCTCGACGAGGATCTGGTGGTGCGCAACGGCAATGCGAAGGGCATGGAGGATCTGGGCCTCACCGGCGGAGCGCACGGCGGCTCGTCGGTGCTCGGCGAGATCAAGGCGCGGTTGCTCGCCGCCGATCGCGCACCGGGCGTTTCGTTCAGCTTCAAGGCGAGCGGTCTGCGCACGTTCGATGTCGAGGTGCGCAATTTCGAAACCGCCGACGGTCGCAATTTTCATCTCGTCGTGACGAGCGGCGGCGGACCGCGCCACGCGATCGGTGACGCCTGCCGCCGGTTCGGTCTCACCGAACGCGAAACCGAAATCGCGCGCCAGATCGCATCGGGCAAGTGCAACGCCTCGCTCAGCCACGAGCTCGGCATCTCGCTGCGCACCGGCGAAAACCACCTCCGCTCGATCTACCGCAAGGTGGGCGTCAGCAGCCGGACGCAACTCGTCTCGCGCTTGCTGCACATCCAGTAGCTGGGGTAGCGTTTCGGCGATGGCCGAACTTCCGCTCCTCGATCCCGATATCGGTGCCGCACTCATCGATGCGGTCGGTACGCCCGTGTTCGGCGCGCGGATGCTGGACGCCGCGCAGAGCGTGGCGGGTGTCGACGAGATTTTCGCCTATCACGTCCGCGACGGCGAACGCCCGGTCGCGCTCTCCTCGATCAGCGCGCGCGGCGATCACGACCGCCGCGCGCGCCATTATGCCGAGCGCTTCTACCATCACGATCCCGTCGTCCATGCCCGCCAGCGCACGGCAGCGGGGCGCGGCTTCGTCGCCTGCGTCCGCGCCGCCGAGATCGGCCTGCGCGATTACCGCGCGATCTGCTTCGAGCAACCGCGCTTCGCCGACAAGCTCTGCTTCGGCTGGCGCGGCGCCGGGCGCGCGATCGTGCTGAGCTTCTACCGCCGCCGCGACAGCGAAGGCACCGCCGCGCTTGCCGCGCTCGCGAACGTCGGCCTCACCGCGCTCGCCCGGCAGGCTGTTCCCACGTCCGAATTCAGCCTCGTCGAACGTCTGGAAGCGCGCATCGCGCGTGCGTTTCCGGTGCTCACCCTGCGCGAACGCCAGGTCGCCGCACGCACCGTTGCGGGCTGGACTGCCGAGCGCACCGCGGACGCGCTCGACATCCGCCAGAGCAGCGTCCTTACCTACCGCCAGCGCGCCTATCAGCGGCTGGGCTTCTCAGGCGCGGCAGATTTCCTGCCCGCGATCCTCGACTAGACGGCGTTCATCGTCAGCAGGTCGTAGGTCGCGCAGAGTTCGTCGTCCTGGTTGGTGACGCGCACGGCCCAGCGTACCTCGCCCATCTCGGCCGAACGCTGCGACTTCGACCGGACGGTGAGCGACACCTTCATCGAATCGCCCGGCTTCATCGGCTTCACGAAGCGCAGGTGTTCAAGGCCATAATTGGCGAGCACCGGCCCCGGAGGCGCATCGACGAAGAGGCCCGCCGCGAACGACAGGATCAGATAGCCGTGCGCCACGCGCCCGCCGAAGATGGGGCTCGCCTTCGCGGCTTCCTCGTCCATGTGCGCGTAGAAATTGTCGCCGGTGAATTCCGCGAAATGCTCGATGTCCTCGAGCGTGATCGTGCGCGAACCCGTCTTCAGCGTGTAACCCGGCTCCAGCTCGCCGAGGCGCAGGCGGAACGGGTGCACCGTCCCTTCCTCCATCGGCGCGCCGGGCAGATATTCGCCGAGCGCCTTCGAGAGCAGCCCCGGATCGCCCTGCAGCGCGGTGCGCTGCATGTAGTGCTTCACACCGCGGATGCCGCCCATCTCCTCGCCGCCGCCCGCACGGCCAGGGCCGCCGTGGACAAGCACCGGAAGCGGCGAGCCGTGGCCCGTCGAGGTCTTCGCGGAGTCGCGATTGAGGAACGCCATGCGGCCATGGAACGCGCCCGATTCGAGCACGAGTTCGCGCGCCGTCGCACCATCGTGCGTGAACACGGAAATCGCGAGCGAGCCCTTGCCGTGGTTGGCGAGCGCGGCCGCATCCGCAAGATCGGCATAGGGCATCAGCGTGGCGACCGGGCCGAACGCCTCGACCTCATGGATCGCTTCGGCCTTCCACGGATCGTCGGTGCGCATCAGCACCGGCGCGAAGAATGCGCCCTTGCCGTCGTCCGCCCCGTTCGGGTCGCCGTAGACAACCGGTGCGACCGCCGAAAGCTCGGCAATTTTCGCGCGCACATCCGCAAGCTGGCTGCGGCTGACAAGCGCGCCCATGGTAACGCCTTCGTTTCGCGGGTCGCCGACGACGGCCTTCGCGAGGCGGGCGGAGAGCGCTTCCTGCACTGCGTCGATGAGGTTCGCAGGCACCAGCGCGCGGCGGATCGCGGTACACTTCTGCCCCGCCTTCACCGTCATCTCGCGCGCGACCTCCTTCACGAACAGATCGAACTCGGGCGTGCCCGGCACCGCATCCGGCGCGAGGATCGAAGCGTTCAGCGAATCGCGCTCCGCCGTGAAGCGCACGGCTTCGCGCGCAATCACCGGGATCTGCTGCAGCTTCGCAGCGGTGTTCGCCGAGCCGGTGAACGCCACCGAATCCTGGCCTGTGAGGTGATCGAACAGGTCGCCCGGCATCCCGGCGATGAACTGCAGCGCGCCTTCCGGAAGCACGCCGCTTTCGATCATGATGCGGAACGCGGCCTCGGCAACGTACGCCGTGGCGGACGCGGGCTTCACGATCGCGGGAACACCGGCGAGCAGCGTCGGCCCCAGCTTTTCGAGCATCCCCCAAACGGGGAAGTTGAACGCGTTGATATGAAGCGCAAGGCCCTGCATCGAGGTGTAGACATGCTGCCCGATGAAGCTGCCGTCGCGCGCCAGCACCTCGGTATCGCCGTCAAGGAGGATGCGGTCGTTCGGCAGTTCGCGCCGCCCCTTGGAGGCGTAGGAGAAGAGCGTGCCCGCGCCGCCTTCGATGTCGATCCAGCTATCCGTGCGCGTCGCGCCCGTGTCCCACGACAGGTCGTAGAGCTCCTCCTTGCGCTCCATGATCGCCTGGCCGAGCGCCTTCAGCATCAGCGCGCGCTCGTGGAAGGTCATCGCGCGCAGCGCCTTGCCGCCTTTCTTCCGCGCAAAGTCCGCCATGCCGCCGAAATTCAGGCCGTCGCTGCCGGTTTCGGCAACGACATCGCCGGAAAGCGCGGAATGGATGGGCGAAAGCCCGCCCGCGCTCTTCACCCAGCGGCCTTCGGCGTAATTTTCGAGAATCGTGGTCATGAAGTCATCGCTCCGAAATCGGCTCAGGCGCCGGTAAACTTGGGTTTGCGCTTTTCCATGAAGGCGGCGACGCCTTCCTTGTAGTCGGCCGAGAAGCCGAGGCGGCGCATCAGGTCGCGCTCGTTGTCGAGTTCCTCGTTGAGCGTATTCGCCCACGCGCCGCGAATGGCGGTCCGCGTCGCCGCAAGGCCCTGCGTCGGCCCGGCAGCGAGACGAACGGCAAGCGCACGCGCTTCGCCTGCAAGCGCCTCGTCGTCGATGCACTTCCAGATGAGGCCCCAGTCTTCGGCACGTTCCGCCGACAGCGGCTCGCCGGTCATCGCAAGGCCGAGCGCGCGTGCCTGGCCGATGAGGCGCGGCAGCACCCAAGTGCCGCCGCTGTCGGGGATAAGACCGATCGCGGCGAACGACTGGATGAACTTCGCGCTTTTCGCGGCGAGCACGATATCGCAGGCGAGCGCGATGTTGGCGCCCGCACCCGCGGCAACGCCGTTCACCGCGCAGACGACCGGCATGGCAATCGTGTTCAGGCGGCGGATCAGCGGATTGTAGAAGCGCTCGACCGAATCACCGAGATCGACGGCGCTTTCCCCCGGCGCCACGGCACGGTCGGAAAGATCCTGCCCCGCGCAGAAACCGCGCCCGGCACCGGTCAGCAGCAGCGCACGCGCGCCTTCCTTCTCCGTGCGATCCAGCGCCTCGGCGACTTCGCCGTGCATCTTCACCGTGAAACTGTTGAGGCGATCGGGACGATTCAGCGTCAGCGTCGCGACGCCTTCGCTGATGTCGAACAGTATCGTTTCGTAAGACACGAGAAAGCCTCCCCATCCGCAATGCTTAATGATAGAATGAACGGTCGAACTATTATTGGCAAGCACGAAATCGTCAGCTATTTGGGTCACCATGCCCGATTCCACACCGCCGACTCCACGCGATTCCGAAGCCGACCATAAGGCGCTGCGCATCGCGCGCGCAATGGCCGCGAAGGAAGGCACCACGCCTGCGCTGGGCCTTGAAATCGAAGCGGCGGGTGAAGGCCATGCGCGCGTCGCCATGCGGCTGTCGCCCGCGACGCTCAATGGCTTCGGCATGGCGCACGGCGGCATGGTGTTCCTGCTCGCCGACACGGCGTTCGCGTATGCCTGCAATTCGCGCAACGTGCAGACGGTTGCGCAGCACGCCAGCATCAGCTTCATCGATGCCGGACGCGCGGGCGAGCGAATCGTCGCCGAGGCGCGGGAGCGCGCCTTTAAAGGCCGCACAGGGGTTTATGCCGTCAGCGTCTTCGGCGAAGACGGCCGCATCATCGCTGAATTCCAGGGGCTGAGCCGCACGATCGGTGGCCCCGTGATCGAAGAGGAACAGGAATGACCGACGCTTTCATCTGCGACGCCGCGCGTACCGCCATCGGACGCTACGGCGGATCGCTTGCCGAGGTCCGGCCGGACGATCTCGCCGCAGTGCCGCTGAGGGCGCTCGCCGCGCGCAACCCCGGCATCGATTGGGACGCGCTCGACGACGTGATCATGGGCTGCGCCAACCAGGCGGGCGAGGACAACCGCAATGTCGCGCGCATGGCCGCGTTGCTCGCCGATCTCGGCGAGACCGCGCCCGGCACGACGCTGAACCGCCTGTGCGGCTCGGGGCTCGATGCGGTGGCGATGGCCGCACGCGCGATTCGTAGCGGAGATGCCGATTTCGTTGTGGCCGGCGGCGTCGAGAGCATGACGCGCGCACCGTTCGTGATGCCCAAGGCGGACAGCGCGTTTTCGCGCAGCAACACCGTTTACGACACCACGATCGGCTGGCGCTTCGTGAACCCCGCGATGAAAGCGGGCTTCGGCGTCGATTCTATGCCCGAGACAGCGGAGAACGTGGCGGACGACTTCGGCATCTCGCGCGAGGATCAGGACCGGTTCGCGGTCGAAAGCCAGCGCCGTGCGTCCGCCGCGCAGGCGAGCGGACGCTTCGCGCAGGAAATCGTACCCGTCACGATCACGCGCAAAAAGGGCGATCCGGTGATCGTGGACCGCGACGAGCATCCGCGTGAAACGACGATGGAGACGCTGGCGAAGCTGCGCCCGATCGTCCGCCCGGACGGCACCGTCACCGCGGGCAATGCGAGCGGCGTCAACGACGGCGCCGCGGCGCTGCTGATCGCGAGCGAAGCCGCCGCGGCCAAACACGGCCTGAAGCCCATCGCGCGCATCGTCGGCGGTGCCGTCGCGGGCGTGCCGTCGCGCATCATGGGCATCGGCCCGGCTCCCGCCACGAAGAAGCTGCTCGCGCGCACCGGCGTGTCGATCGGCGATATCGACGTCGTCGAGCTCAACGAAGCTTTCGCCGCGCAGGGCCTTGCCGTGTTGCGCCAGCTCGGGCTGCCCGACAACGCCGAGCATGTGAACCCCAACGGCGGCGCCATCGCCCTCGGTCACCCGCTCGGCATGTCGGGTGCGCGGCTTGCGATGACCGCCGCGATCGAGCTGCAGAATCGCGGTGGGCGCTACGGCCTCGCCACGATGTGCATCGGCGTCGGCCAGGGGATCGCGCTTCTCATCGAGCACGTCTGAACACTTTAAATAATAATTGACCGGTCGGTCGATTTATTATAGATACGACAGGGAGGAAGGAGCACCCCGTGTATACGACCGAACTTCAGAAGGTTGATCCGCAGCAGGCCCCCGCGCGGGATCCGCAGGAACTCGTCGATGCGTTCGAGGCACGGGTCGCCGCGGACGAATTCATCGAACCCAAGGACTGGATGCCGGAGGCGTACCGCCGCACGCTGATCCGCCAGATTTCGCAGCACGCGCACAGCGAGATCGTAGGTATGTTGCCAGAAGGCAACTGGATCACGCGCGCGCCGTCGCTGAAGCGCAAGGCGATCCTGCTCGCGAAGGTGCAGGACGAGGGCGGCCACGGCCTCTACCTCTATTCCGCCGCGGAGACACTGGGTTCCTCGCGCGAGGAGATGATCGACGCGCTGCACAGCGGCAAGGCGAAATACTCCACGATCTTCAACTACCCGACGCTGACCTGGGCCGACATCGGCGCCATCGGCTGGCTGGTGGACGGCGCGGCGATCATGAACCAGGTGCCGCTGCAGCGGACATCCTATGGCCCCTATGCGCGCGCCATGGTCCGCGTCTGCAAGGAAGAGAGCTTTCACCAGCGTCAGGGCTACGATGCTCTCCTCGTGATGGCCGCAGGCACCGACGAGCAGAAGGCGATGGTGCAGGACGCGATCGATCGCTGGTGGTGGCCCGCGATCATGATGTTCGGCCCGTCCGACGACAATTCGCCGAACTCCGCGCAGTCGATCCGCTGGCGCATCAAGCGCGAGACGAACGACGAGCTTCGCCAGAAGTTCATCGACGCCACCGTGCCGCAGGTTCACCTGCTCGGCATGGAAGTGCCGGACGCTGACCTCAAGTGGAACGAGGAACGCGGCCACTACGATTACGGCGTGATCGACTGGGAAGAGTTCTACGCCGTCGTGCGCGGCGAAGGCCCGACCGCGAAGGAACGCATGGAAGCCCGCCGCAAGGCGTGGGACGATGGAGCCTGGGTGCGCGAAGCCGCGGATGCCTACGAAGCCCGCCGCCGCATCAAGGCCGCAGCCTGAAGGAAAGACGAGACATGAAGACCGATTGGCCTCTCTGGGAAGTGTTCGTGCGCGCACGCGGCGGGCTTTCGCACCGCCACGCAGGATCGGTGCACGCGCCTGACGCCGAAATCGCGCTCCGCCATGCGCGCGACACCTACACGCGCCGCATGGAAGGCGTCAGCCTGTGGGTCGTGCGTTCGGCGGACATCGTTTCGTCCGACCCCGCGCAGGCCGGGCCGATGTTCGAACCGGCGGAGACGAAGATCTATCGTCACCCGACCTTCTACGAACTCCCCGATGCCGTGAAGCACATGTGATGGAAAACGCACTCTTCACATACGCGCTGCGTCTCGGCGACGACAGCCTCGTGCTCGGGCAGCGGCTTTCCGAATGGTGCGGCCATGCGCCGACCATCGAAGTCGACCTCTCGCTCGCCAACGTCGCGCTCGATCTCGTCGGGCAGGCGCAGCTCTTCCTCGGCTATGCCGGCGAAGTCGAAGGCAAGGATCGCAGCGCAGACCGCCTCGCCTTCCACCGCGACGTCCTCGCGTGGACGAACTGCCTGATGGTCGAGCAGCCGAACGGCGACTTCGCGCGCACCATGGCGCGGCAGTTCCTGTTCTCCACGTGGCAGAAGGCCCTGTTCGAAAGGCTCGCGCTCTCGAAGGACGCACGCCTTGCGGAAATCGCCGCGAAGGCCGTGAAGGAAGTCGCCTACCACGCCGACCTCGCCGCCGACTGGGTGATCCGTCTCGGCGACGGCACCGAGGAAAGCCGCTCGCGCATGGTGGACGGGCTCGACTGGCACTGGCGCTTCGTCGAGGAGCTGTTCCAGACGGATGCCGTCACCGAAGCGCTCGTCGCCGAAGGCGTCGCGGTCGATCCCGCTTCGCTGCGTCCGGTGTTCGAAGCCCGCGTCGCGGCAGTGCTCGCCGAGGCGGGGCTGCCCGAAATGAAGCTGCCGCGCGCCGTCGTCGGCGGGCGCAAGGGCCACCATTCCGAACATCTCGGGCACATGCTCGCGGTGATGCAGCATATTCCGCGCACCTACCCGGAAGCCGTCTGGTGAACGACGCACGCGCCATCATGGCCGTGCTTGCCTCCGTGCCGGACCCTGAGATTCCGGCGGTATCGCTCGTCGATCTCGGCATCGTGCGCGATGTGCTCACCGATGCCGAACCGGCGCGCGTGCTGATCACGCCGACGTACACGGGCTGCCCAGCGACCGCCTACATCCAGCTCGCAGTGCGCGAAGCGCTGGATGCGGCGGGGATGGCGGATGTGGCGATCGAAACCCGCCTGTCGCCGCCGTGGACGACGGCGTGGATCACTGAGGACGGCCGCGAAAAACTGCGCGCCTACGGGATCGATCCACCTCCCGACGACATAAAGCTGAACAGCCACCCGGCCACCTGCCCCCGCTGCGGTTCGAAACAGACGCACGAGATCAGTCGGTTCGGTTCCACCCCCTGCAAGGCGCTCTGGCAGTGTGACAGCTGCCGCGAACCCTTCGATCGTTTCAAATGCCATTGAGGCCCTGAATGTCCACACATTTCCACACGCTGAAAATCGCCGAAGTCCGCCGCGAAACGCCGAGCGCCATCTCGATCCTGTTCGATGTGCCTGAAGCCGAGCGCGAAGCCTTCACCTTCCGCGCCGGCCAGCACATCACGCTGCGCGCCGACATCAATGGCGAGGATTTGCGCCGCAACTATTCGCTCTGCGTCGCGCCGCACGAAGGTCAGCTCCGCGTCGCCATCAAGGCGATTTCCGACGGCCGCTTCTCCCGCTGGGCAAACACCGCGCTCGCCGCCGGCGACACGATCGAAGTGATGCCGCCGCATGGCAGCTTCTCGTGGGATTTCGATGCGAACGCGCAGAAGCATTACGTGGGCTTCGCGGGCGGCTCCGGCATCACGCCCGTTCTCTCGCTCCTCAAGACCACGCTTCTCGAAGAGCCGAAAAGCCGTTTTACCTTGTTCTACGGCAACCGCGCCAGCAACGAGATCATGTTCCTGGAAGAGATTGCCGCGCTCAAGGACCGCTTCCTCGACCGGCTCGAAGCCTACCACTTCCTTGAAGACGAAGACGACGAGGACATCGCGCTTTTCAATGGCCGCCTCGATTCGGCGAAGCTCACCGAACTGCTCGGCGGCCTCATCGACGCCAACGACGTGGACGCTGCGTTCATCTGCGGCCCCGGACCGATGATGGACGCCGTGGAAACCGCGCTCACCGCCGCAGGTGTTCCCGCTGACCGCATCAAGGTCGAGCGCTTCACGATCGACCGCCCGACCGCCGAGCAGGCGGCCGTCGAGCGCGAGCTTGAGCGCGAAGCCGAAGGCCGCAAGGTCGAGGTGACGCTGGAAGGTCGCCGCCGCCGCATCACCTTCGACAGCGCGCAGGGCAGCATCCTCGAAAACGCCCGCGCCGCCGGGCTACAAACCCCGTTCGCCTGCAAGGCGGGCGTCTGCGCGACCTGCCGCGCAAAGCTGATCGACGGCAAGGTGCACATGAAGGCGAACTACGGCCTCTCGCCCGAAGAGGTCGCGCAGGGCTACATCCTCACCTGCCAGGCCGTACCGCTGACCGACAACGTGGCGGTCGACTACGACGCGTGATGGGTAAGCGCCCTTGCGGGGTGCATCACGGTAACGCTTAAATCGAATCGTTGCCGCAACGACATGTTAACCATAGCCTGTCTCGTAACAGGGAGGGCCTTACTATGCGTTTACTGTTCTGCGCCGCGCTTGTCGTGTGTGTTGCTTCGCCCACACTTGCAGCTCCGATTACGACATATTCAAAGTGGAGCGTCGAAATCTCACTTAAGTCTGTCGTCACGAGTGTGACGGGAGGCGGCAAGCTGTTCGGGCCTGACGGTTATATCCGCGACTTCTCTGTGAGCGAGCTTGACCGCCTCGGCTGGAACATCGGTGACAAATTCGAAATGCGTTGGCGGATCAAGCCCAAGGACACGTTCACCTGCACGGAAGACTACGACCTGCTACAGTTTGGCGGTACGGCTAAGGGCGGCGAAGGTGGTGACGGTGCGCCGGGCATGGACTACGGATGCGGCGGCGGCCCTGCAGCACACTATACGCGGCTGAAGCGTGCAGATGGCGGCAATGCGACGGCGATCGACGGATGGGAAAGTGGCTATGGTGAGGGTCCACTGTTCAATCTGAGGACTGGCGCGGTAGACCTGAACTACCAGATCATTGACGGCCTAGCGACGCTCGACTGCTGCTTTTACTACTTCGACCCGGAGATGGATAAGTTCTTCAGCGTGTCCGGACCCGGCACCGCCGCGGGTGTATACGCTTACCTTTATGGTTCCGAGTACCACTTTGAACTAGGCGATCCGGAGTCGCCTACGCCGTATTGGATCGAGCTTGGCGGTGTGACGGTAGAGTTTGATACCGTTTGGCACTATCGGGTTATCAAAACTCCAGAGCCCGCCGCTCTCGCTCTGTTCGGCCTTGGGCTCGCAGGACTTGCATTGAGACGCCGCAGGATCTGAGGTCAGGCTCCGGGCCCGTCCAGACAGTTCACGTAGCGCGCGCGTAGCGTCTTCTTGTCGATCTTCCCCGTCGCCGTGAGCGGCACGGCATCGAAGTAGACACGATCCGGCATCCACCATTTCGCGATGGCCGGGGCGAGGTGCGCGCGCATCGCTTCCTCGGTCACATCGGCATCCTCGTAGAGATCGAGGACGAGGACAGGGCGTTCTTCCCATTTGGGGTGATGTACGCCTACGACCGCCGCGACCTTCACACCGGGAAAGCCGACCGCGATATTTTCGATATCGATCGAGCTGACCCACTCGCCGCCCGACTTGATCACGTCCTTCGCGCGATCGGTGATGCGCATGAAGCCGTAGCCGTCGATCGTGGCGATGTCACCGGTGTCGAACCAGCCGTCTTCATCGAGTGCGTCGGCTTCCGCGCGATAATAGCGTCCGATCGTCCACGGTCCGCGCACCTTGAGTGCGCCCGAAGTCTCGCCATCGTGCGGGAGGACGCGGTTCTCCTCGTCGGTGATGCGCAGCTCGACACCGAACTGCATCCGGCCCTGCCGCGTCCAGATGATGTCGTCGACATGATCCGTGCCGCCTTCGGCAAGCGCGGGCGTCGGCGTCGCGACGACGCCGAGCGGATTGAGTTCGGTCATGCCCCAGAGCTGCAGCACCTTGACGCCGTATGTGCGCGAATAGTCCTCCGCCATCGCGCGCGGCACGGCCGAGCCGCCGATCACCAGACGCTGCAGCTTGCCTGCGATTCCGCCAGTGCGCTGGAGATAATCGAGGTACATCGTCCAGATCGTCGGCACGCCGCCCGAGAAGGTGACGCCTTCACTGATGACGAGTTCGTGCAGGCTTGCCGGGTCCATCCGGTCGCACGGCAGCGCGAACGCACAGCCGTTGAGCGCGCCCGCGAAGGGCAGCCCCCAGCCGGTCGCATGATAGAAGCTGCTGCACGGCATGATGCAATCGAACACGTCGAGCCCGAAAGCCGACGGCAGGCTCGCCGCCATCGCGTGCAAAACCGTCGAGCGGTGGCTGTAGACAACGCCCTTGGGGTGACCCGTGGTGCCTGAGGTGTAGCAGAGAAACGCCGCCGCATTCTCGTCGAGGCGCGGCCATGCGATCGTATCGGGTTGATCTGCGATCAGTGTTTCCCACGATTCTGCGCCGACGCTGCCGGGAATGGTGTGCTCGGCATCGCTCAGCATCACGAAGCGCGTGAGCTGCGGCAACCGGGGCGCCAGCCGTTCGACGAGGTCCGCGAAGCTGCGCTCGTAGAACAGGATCGAACTGCCCGCATGTTCGATCGTGTAAGCGATCTGCTCGTCGGTGAGGCGCGGGTTTGCCGTGTGCAGCACGGCGCCGATGCCTGGCGCGGCGAACATCAGCTCCATGTGGCGATGCGTGTTCCAGCCGAGCGAGCTGATCCGGTCGCCGGGCGCCACGCCCATGCTGCGCAGCAAATGCGCAGCACGTGCTGCGCGCGCGGCGAGCCCGGCATAATCATAGCGCCACAGAGGCTCGTCCACGAGACGCGATACGATCGGCCGCCTGCCGTGCGCCGCAGCGGCGTGGCTGAGCAGCCCGCTGATGAGCAGCGGGCTGTCCTGCATCAAACCCAGCATTGTTCCCCTTACCAGTCAGCCGGCTTTTCGATGTGATCGGCAGCACCCTGCGCCGCGGCAAGACCATACATGAACTTCGCATCGACAACAGCGGCGATGCTGCCGTCGGCATTGTAGCCCATCAGCGGCCCGTTCACGACCGCGAACATCACCATGCCGTCGTCATCGGTGTTCGGAATGTGGTTGATGCCGCCCATCTCGCGGACGTAATCGCCGGCGCGGCCGCGGTCGTCGCCATAGCCGAAGCCGCCTTCGATGAGGATGCCCTCAACCGAACCAACGTGGCCGTGAACCGGCGCAGTGTTGTTCGGCCCCACCTTCAGCAGCATCGTGAAACCGCCGGTGAAGGGATTGATGTTGAGCAGCTTGAACCAGGTCTCCGGCATCACCCAGTCATGCCAAGGCAGATTCTGGATGTTGTAGAACGCCGGCGTGTGGCGCTTCGTCTCTTCAATGTCGGGCGCATCCTCGCGCGTCAGCAGGACCATGATCAAACCTCCCTCGTTTTTCGGATTTTCAGACATGCATTGTGACGCGGCGTTCCGAGTCCCGAAATGGCGGGAAACACCTAGGTGCTTAGGTGTTTCCCGCTATTGGAATGACCGGCCGCACCTCTAGCCTTTCGTGCAACACTGCGAGGACTGCCCACAGGGGCATTGGGGAGAGGTTCGAACATCATGCGCCTTCAAGGCAAAGTCGCCATCGTGACCGGGGCGGCCTCCGGCATCGGCCGTGCAACCGCCATCGCCTTCGCACGCGAAGGTGCGCGGGTCGGTGTGACCGACATCAATCTTGCGGGCGCCGAGGCGACCGCCGCCGCGATCGGGGAGGCCGCGATCGCGCTTCCGCTCGACGTGACGAGCGAAGCGGCGTGGGCAGAGGCGACCGCCGCCACGGTCAAGCGCTTCGGCAAGCTCGACAGCCTCGCGAACATCGCGGGCATTGGTTTCCCGGGTACGATCATGGACCTGACGATCGAGCACTGGAACAAGATGATCGCCGTGAACCTCACCGGTGTGATGCTCGGTTGCCAGGCGGCGATCCGCGCGATCTCGGAGACGGGGGGCAGCGGGGCGATCGTCAACGTCTCCTCGCTCGCGGGTCTCGTGGGGATTTCGGATGTGGCGGGCTACTGCGCTTCGAAGGGTGGCGTCACCACGCTCAGCAAATCGGTTGCGCTTTACTGCGCGGAGCAAAGACTACCGATACGGTGTGTGTCGGTGCATCCGACGTATGTGGACAGCGAAATGCTGGATCCTATCGCCGACGCGATAGGAAACCGCGCGGCGATGGTGGCGGGCATGGCGAGCCTGGTGCCGATGGGCCGGATCGCAAAGCCCGAGGATATCGCGAACGCGATCCTCTTCGCGGTTTCGGACGAAGCCGCCATGCTGAGCGGATCGCCGCTGATCATCGACGGGGCGCAGCTTGCCGGCCCCTCCAGCGCGCACACGAAAGGCTGAACATCATGGGACGGGTTTCAAACAAGGTCGTTATCGTCACCGGCGCTGCGGCGGGCCTCGGCGCGGCAATCGCCAAGCGACTGACGGAAGAAGGCGCCACCGTGATCCGCACCGACATCGCCGCAGGCGAAGGCATCGTGCAACAGGACGTCGCCGACGAGGCGGGCTGGAAGACGCTAATCGCCGACACGATGGCGAAGCACGGCCGCATCGACGGGCTCGTCAACAACGCCGGCATCTCGTCGAGCAAGAGCCCGATGGATCCCGAAGGTGCCGAACTCGAGGACTGGCGCCGCATCAACACGGTGAACGTGGAAAGCGTCTTCCTCGCCTGCAAATACGCGATGCCCGCCATCGCGAAAGGCGGCGGCGGCGCCATCGTCAACATGTCGTCGATCGGCGCGCTGGTGCCGACACCGTTCATCGCGGCCTACGGCGCATCGAAAGCCGCGGTGGCGCAGTTCACGCGCTCGCTCGCGCTGCACTGCTGCGAGAAGAACTACGCGATCCGTTGCAACAGCGTGCACCCGGGCCAAGTTCGCACGCCGATGCACGACGTGCTGATCGCGCGCACCGCCGCGCAGCACGGCATCAGCGAGGATGACGCCGCGCAGGCCTTCCTCACCAAGGTGCCGATGAAGACGTGGCAGGAGGCCGTGGATATCGCGAACGCGGTGCTGTTCCTGGTGTCGGACGAGGCACGCTTCATCACCGGCACCGCCGTCGTCGTGGACGGCGGCATGAGCCTGACCAACTAGGAGACTATCCGTGCGCACACTGGACTTCGGCCAGCCGATGGGCGGCATCATGCAGATCGCCTACATCGTGCCCGACATCACCACGGCGATGAAACACTATATGCCGCGCCTGAACTGCGGGCCGTGGTTCGTGATCGAACACTTCCCGCTGCTTGATGCGCAGTATCGGGGTGAACCCACCGAGCTCGACATCACGCTCGCCATCGGCTTCTCGGGCTCGATGAGCTTTGAGCTCATCCAGCAGAACAATTGGGAGACGCCTTCGGTCTACACCGAAGTGCAGCAGAAGCGCGGCTGGGGCTTCCACCACTTCGCCGTCTCGTGCGCGGATTTCGACGCGGACGTTGCCAAGTACAAGGCACTCGGCCACGAGATGGCTCTGTACGGCGTCGCGGGCGTCGGCGCGCGCGCGGCCTATATGGACACGTCAGACGTGCTGCCGGGCATGATCGAACTGATCGAGATGACCGACCAGACCGAAGCCTTCTTCACGATGATGAAGACCGCGTCGGAAAACTGGGACGGCAGCGACCCGATCCGCGTGTTGCAGCCCCCGGCCGAGTGAGTGCAGAAGTAAACCCATGACAGACACGGTTGGCCTCGACGCGATTGAGCATGCGTCGCGAGATGAGCTTGGTGCGTTGCAGTTGGAGCGCCTCAAGCAGAGCTTGAGCCATGCGTATGCGGGCAACCCTGCGTACCGGGCGAAGTTCGACGCGGCGGGTGTGCATCCTGACGATCTGAAATCGCTGAGTGACCTTTCGAAGTTCCCGTTCACGACGAAGGCGGATTTGCGGGACGCGTACCCGTTCGGCTTCTTCGCGGTGCCGCAGGAGAAGCTGTCGCGCATCCACGCCTCGTCGGGGACGACGGGCAAGGCGACGGTGGTGGGTTACACGAAAGCCGACATCGCCACATGGTCGAGCCTTGTCGCGCGCTCGATCCATGCGGCGGGCGGGCGCCCGGGGATGAAGGTGCACGTGGCGTACGGCTACGGCCTCTTCACCGGCGGGCTCGGTGCGCACTACGGCGCGGAGGCGCTGGGCTGCACGGTGATCCCGATGTCGGGCGGGCAGACCGAGAAGCAGGTGCAGCTGATCACCGACTTCAGCCCTGAGATCATCATGGTGACGCCAAGCTACATGCTGGCGATCCTCGACGAGTTCCGGCGGCAGGGCATCGACCCGGCGACGAGTTCGCTGAAGACGGGCATCTTCGGCGCCGAGCCGTGGACCGAGGCGATGCGCAGCGAGATCGAACGGTCCTTCGCGATCGATGCTGTCGACATCTACGGCCTTTCCGAGGTGATGGGGCCGGGCGTGGCGCAGGAGTGCGTGGAGACCAAGGACGGGCTCACGATCTGGGAGGACCATTTCTATCCCGAGGTGATCGACCCGGAGACGGGCGCGGTGCTGCCTGATGGCGAAGAGGGCGAGCTCGTGTTCACCTCGCTCACCAAGGAGGCGATGCCGATCGTGCGCTACCGCACGCGCGACCTCACCCGGCTTCTCCCCGGCACGGCGCGCAGCATGCGACGCATGGCGAAGATCACGGGCCGCAGCGACGACATGATGATCATCCGGGGCGTGAACGTGTTCCCGAGCCAGATCGAGGAGCATATCCTCTCGGTCCCCGCGCTTGCGCCGCACTTCCTCATTGAACTGACCCGCCCGGACCGGATGGACATGGTGCGGCTTTCGGTCGAGGCGCGCGAGGACACCGACCAGAGCACCCACGCCGAGCACGCCTACACGCTCGCCCACCGCATCAAGACCATGGTCGGCATCTCCGTGAAGATCGACATCCAGCCCGCAGGATCGCTCCCACGGTCGCAGGGGAAGGCAGCGCGGGTGGTCGATAAACGACCGCGCGGGTAGGGTATTTGTGGCGATGGTTGCATTCGTCAGCTACCGTCGCGACGATACGACCTTAATCGACGCAGCCTGCGCGCGAGGGGATGAGGCATCCGTATTTCAAACAGCTTCAACTCATAAGCTGCATTGGTGTCACCGGCTTTCGCAGCGCGGTGCATCCAATGCCGATAGCCTTGCATGTCGCCCATATTGAATCGCGTCATTGCCAAGTTTTGCGCCGCATTGATCTCGCCAATTCGGTACGCGCGATACATCATTCCTGCAGCGCTGGACGCTCGGCAGATACGACCCCATTCAAAGCGGGTACCCTTTTGTGTCATTCGACACGCCAGGCTCAACAATGCCGGGCCATACCGCCGGAAAGCCAAGTGTCGCAGGATTGGCATGCCAAGCCCGTTCTGACGCCCTTCCAAGATTGCCTCGGCACGGTCGAACAATCTCTCAAATCGATCAGTCATACGAAAGCTTAGCTACGTTGCCCCCGTCCGCGTTTCATAACTACAATGTTCACTGGCCGTTTATTATGGTGACAAAGACTTGGGAGTCGAGGGCGACGGGGTAGATAATCCATATGTCGAAGCTCGTTTATGCCTTGAACCAATCGCTGGACGGCTACGTCGATCACATGGCGTTTGCGCCTGACCCTGAGGTTTTTCATCATTTCATCGCCGACGTTCGCGGGCTGTCCGCAGCCGTTTACGGTCGCCGAATGTATGAGACGATGCGCTATTGGGACGAGGAGCATTCCGACTGGGACGACGCGCAGCGGGAATATGCGGCGGCATGGCGGAGCCTGCCGAAGTGGGTGGTGTCGCGCACGTTAAAGTCGGTCGGACCGAATGCCACGCTTGTCGACAACAACGTGGAGACGGCAATCCGCACGCTGAAAGAGCGGTTCGACGGGGAGATCGAAGTCGCCGGACCGGAACTGGCCGCAAGCCTGACCGCGCTGCGCCTTATCGACGAATATCGATTGTACGTTCATCCCGTCGTGATCGGCGGGGGAAAAACGGTCTTCGCCGGGTCGCGGCCGTCGCTGCGGCTCCTGGCGCACGACCGCATCGGCGCGCAGGTGGTCAGGCTGACATACGCTCCGGCGTAGCCACGGCGTTGTCATACGGGCGGAAATTCACCAGACGGACCGTTGCGGGCACCGCGCGCACCGCCTAGACACGAACGCTCTATTATTCCCGAACGAAAGGGGCGCGGGTGGCCCGGACACAGGCGGCGGATTATGACGAGCGGCGGATGGCCGTGCTCGACAAGGCTGCCGAGCTTTACGCGCATTCGGGATTCCACGGCTGCTCGATCGCTGACCTTGCCGCCGCGTGCGGCATGTCGAAGTCGCTGCTGTATCATTATTTCGCGTCCAAAGAGGACATCCTGTTCGAGATCATGGACGGGCACATCGGCGCGCTTGCCGAGGTGGCGGACGCGTATCGGGGCGAGGCCGATCCTGTCGCTCGGTTCAGCAAGCTGACGCACGGGTTCCTTGAGCTTTATGCCGACGCTTCGGCGCGGCACCGCGTGCTGGTGAACGATCTCGACAAGCTGCCCGAAGAGCGGCGGCGCCACATCGTGGATACCGAGCGGATGCTTGTGGACCTTGTCGCGCGCACCTTCGGAGAGATCGCGCCTGCGCTTTCCGAAAAGGAAGCCCGCGTGCGCGCCATGCTGTATTTCGGCATGATCAACTGGTCGCACACATGGTTCCGCCCCACGGGCCGCTTCACCGTGGAGGCGCTCGCCGAGACGGTGATCGACCAGATGCTGGACGGGCTACGCTAAGGCCGCGCCCCGGTTGCGGGTCTTGTCATCAGAGCTGATGACAGACGCTTGCCGTCCCTTCCGCTAAAGTCCCCCTCAAGGTCCGCGAATGCGGCGTGACACATGAGGAGGTTTATCCGTGGCAAAACCATTCGCATCGTCGGCGGACACCGCCGAGAAGACAGAGACGCTGGAGATCCTGGCGGACGGCGTTTACGCGCTGACCGCCGAGGGCGACCCCAATGTGGGCGCGATCGAGGGCGAGGATTTCATTGTCGCCATCGAGGCGCGCGCGACGCCGGTCGCCGCGCGCGAATGGCTGACGAAGCTGCGCCAGCACACCGACAAGCCGGTGAAATACCTGATCCTGACGCACTATCACGCCGTGCGCGTGCTCGGTGCGAGCGCCTTCGAGGCCGAGCATATCGTTGCGAGCGAGATGACGCGGAAGCTGATCGAGGAGCGCGGCAAGGAAGACTGGGACAGCGAGTTCGGCCGGATGCCGCGCCTGTTCAAGGACCCGGATTCGGTGCCGGGGCTGACGTGGCCGACGCAGACGTTCGCCGATACGTTCGAAATCGAACTCGGCGGAACACGCGGCAAGCTCGACCTCGCCTTCTGCGGGCGCGGGCACACGGCGGGCGACATCGTGGTGTGGCACGACAAATCGAAGACATTGTTCGCGGGCGACCTCGTGGAGGCGGAAGCGGCGCTCTACACGGGCGACGCCTTCCACATGGACTGGGCGGCGGGCACGCTCGACAAGGTGAAGGCCTATCGCGCCGAGAACCTGATCGGCGGGCGCGGGCGCGTGCCGCGCGGCCTTGCCGAAACCGACGCCGCGATCGAGCAGACGCGCGAATTCCTGAAGACCATGATCGACAAGGTGGGCACCGTGCACCGCGCGGGCGGCACGCTGAAGCAAGCGTTCGAGGCGACGCACGAGGCGCTGTTCCCGAAATTCGGACGCTGGCCGATCTTCGAGCACTGCCTGCCCTTCGACGTACAGCGGCTGTGGGACGAATTCGACGGCATCGACTGGCCGCGCATCTGGACGATGGAGCGCGACCGCGAGGTTTGGGCTGAACTTCAGGACTGACACGATGACGACAGGCATTCCGGTCCACCGCTCTATCGGCGCTTCGCCGGTGGGGACGGATGGCGCACATCTTGAAACGCTGATCGTCGGCGCGGGGCCGGTGGGGCTTTCGATGGCGCTCGACCTCGCAAGGCGGGGACGCAAGGTGACGGTGCTGAGCCGGCTCGACTTCATCGCCGCTGGCTCCAAGGGCATCTGCTATTCGAAGCGCAGCCTCGACATCTGGGACCGGCTCGGTGTGGGCCAGGCGATGGTGGACCGGGGTGTCGTGTGGAACCTCGGCAAGGTGTTCTGGGGCGAGAGCACGACGCCGATCTATGAATTCGATCTGCTGCCGGTGAAGGACCAGCGGCGGCCCGCGTTCATCAACCTGCAGCAGTATCACGTGGAAGCGATCCTGGTGGATGCGCTTGCTGAGTATCCGAATGTCGACATCCGCTGGGGGCATGAACTGACCGCGCTCGATACGCGGGCGGACGGCGTGAGCGTGACCGTGGAAGCGCCGGGCGGGCGCTATACGCTCAGCGCCGACTGGCTGATCGCGTGCGACGGCAACAAGTCCACGGTGCGCGGGCTGATGGGCCTCGATTTCGAGGGGCGCGTGTTCGAGGATAATTTCCTCATCGCCGACATCAAAATGAAGGGCGAGCATCCGGCCGAGCGCTGGTTCTGGTTCGATCCGCCGTTCAACCCCGGCCAGTCCGCACTGATGCACAAGCAGCCCGACGACGTGTGGCGGCTCGATTTTCAGCTCGGCTGGAACATCGACCGTGAGGCGGCGATGCGCCCTGAGAACGTCGAGCCGCTGGTGCGCGCGATGCTGGGCGATGAAATCGAATTCGAGCGTGAGTGGTACAGCGTCTACACGTTCCAGTGCCGCCGGATGCAGCGCTTCGTGCACGGGCGCGTGCTGTTCGCGGGGGACAGCGCGCACCTCGTCTCGCCATTCGGCGCGCGCGGGGCCAACGGCGGGCTTGCCGACATCGACAACCTCGGCTGGAAGCTGGAGCGGGTGCTGGAGGGCAAGGCACCCGAAAGCCTGCTCGAGAGCTACAACCATGAGGCGATCACGACGGCGGACGAGAATATCCTGAATTCGACGCGTTCGACCGACTTCCTGACGCCCAAGTCCACCGCGAGCGCCGCCTACCGCGATGCCGTGCTCAGCCTTGCGGGCGAACATGCGTTCGCGCGGCCGTTCGTGAACAGCGGGCGGCTTTCAACGGCGGTGTCATACCCCGCGAGCCCGCTTTCGACGGCGGATGAGGATGCGGACTGGGACGGCGTTGCGCCGGGATCGCCCGCGCTCGACGCGCCCTTTGGCGGAGACTGGCTGCTCGGCACGCTCGGCGGCGGCTTCCGGCTGATCGCGAACGGCTGGCAGGGTGACGCCCCGGTGCCGGTGATCGATGTTGAGGGCGAAGCACTGATCGTGGACCGCTACGATCTTGCACCGGGAAACGCCTGCCTGATCCGGCCCGACCAGTATGTCGCGGCGCGCTGGCGCCAGCCGACGGCGGCGAAGATCAGCGCTGCCATCGCCCGCGCCGAAGGAGCAGCCGCATGAGCCTTGAAACGAAGCCGAACGTGGCGCGGCCCGACGATATCTACGAGGCGATGATCGCCGCGCAGGCGGGGATGAGCGAAGCGGAGAGCCTGCGCTTTTCGGCGCGGCTGATCCTGCTGCTCGTCAACCAGATCGGCAACGACGCGCTGGTGAAGGACGCGATCGAGGCGGCTAGAGAGCCAGCTCAGACTCCGGGAGCGGGATCGGGTCCGCGAGCGTAACCGTATCGAGGATGCGCGCGGTTTCATCGCGCACCATCACCATCAGGCGGTGCAGGCGGCACTTCTCTTCGGTGACGCAATTCTCGCAGGGCTTGTAGTCGAAGCGGCTGGCGCAGGGCACCAGCGCCAGCGAGCCGCGCGTCAGCCGCACGATGTCGCCGTAGCGCACGTCGACGGGCGGCACGGCGAGCCAGTAGCCGCCGTCAGGCCCGCGTTTTGTGCCGACAATGCCGAGACGGCTGAACTCCGAAAGGATCACGGTCAGGAACTTTTTCGGGATGTTCTGCGCGTCTGCGATGTCGACGAGGCGGATCGGCCCCTCGCCATAATGGTCGGCGAGGTGCTGGAGCGCGCGAATTGTATACCGCGTCCGTTGAGAAAGCATGGTCCCCCCTATGATGCCGCAATAAGGCAATGCCATGGCAGAGGGCAATTGACATGCTGGCGCGGGTATTCTTCAGCCCGGCTTCCGCGCCAGGAACACCGACACGCCGATGCCGCAGAGGATGAGCGCCATGCCCGCGAAATGACGCGGGCCGAGCGGTTCGCCGAGCAGCGCCGCCGCAAGCAGCGCGCCGAACACCGGCATCAACGTGATCGACTGGCCCGCCTTCGCCGCCCCGATCATCCCGACCGCAGCGTTGAACAGGAAATAGGCGGCAAGCGACGGGAACAGCGCCACGTAAAGAAACGCGCCGATGATCTCCGGCCGCCAATCGATCGGGGGTGCGTGCCGCCATTCGAACATCGCGAACGGCAGCATCGCGGCGACCCCGATGGCGAAGGTGACGGCGAGAAACGACAGCGGGTGCACATCGGGACGAAGCCTTAAAAGGCTCGTGTAGATCGCCCACGCGACCACCGCCGCGAGGACAAGCGTATCGCCGCGCCCGAAGTGCAGACGGAGCACCGAGGCGAAATCCGGGAACAGCACGACGCCGACACCAAGGATCGAAAGCCCGACACCCGCGATCTGCGACGCAGACGCGCGCACCCGGAAAGCGAGCGCATCGACGACGAGCACGAGCGCCGGGATCGCGGCCTGCAAAAGCATCCCGTTGGTCGCGGTCGTGTACCGCAGCCCCGAATAGAGGAACGCGTTGAACGCAGCGACCCCGACAAGGCCGAGAACCAGCACGGGGCGCCAGTGCCGCAGCAGAACCTCTCTGTCCGCAGCCACATGGCGCAGCGCGAAGGGCGCGAGCAGGAGAAACGCGCCGAGCCAGCGCACGAAGGCGAGCGTGAACGGCAGGACATCGCCCCGCACGGCGCGCCCGACAATGGCGTTGCCCGACCAGAACAGCATCACGAGCGCCAGCATCACATAGGCCCGAAGCTCGGCGCTGCGGGCCGTCATTCGTGGCGGAGCGCGTCGATGGGATTGAGCGAGGCCGCGCGCCGCGCCGGGAAATAGCCGAACACCACGCCGATCGCCGCCGAGAAGATGAACGCGAGCACGTTGATCTTCAGGTCGAAAATGAAGGGCACCTGCATTAGCGGCGCGATCGCAATCGAGGCGAACAGCGCGATAACGAGGCCGATGAGTCCGCCGAGGCACGACAGCACCACGGCTTCGACAAGGAACTGCAGCAGCACCTCGCGCGCCACCGCACCGATGGCCAGGCGGATGCCGATCTCGCGCGTGCGCTCCGTCACCGACACCAGCATGATGTTCATGATGCCGATGCCACCGACGAGCAGCGAGATCGCAGCGACCGCGCCGACGATCTGCGTGAGGATCGTGGTTGTGCCGGTGAGCGTATCGGAGATCTGCTTGGTGTCGAAGACGTTGAAATTGTCCGCGTCGCCCGGCTTGATCTTGCGCCGCTCGCGCATCAGGTCTTCTAGCGAGGCCTGCACGGTCTGCGTGTCGTAGGCGTCATCCACCGCGACCATGATCTGGCCGATGTCGCGATCACCCGTGAAACGCCGCTGCACGAACTTGATCGGCATGACGACGACATCGTCCTGATCCTGCCCGAAGCCGCCCTGCCCGCGCGTGCCGAGCACACCGATCACCTGGCACGAGACACCCTTGATGCGGAAGCGCTTACCGAGCGGATCGGCCTGTCGGAACAGGTTGTTCTTCAGCGTGTTGCCGATGATGCAGACGGGCTTACCCGCCTGCTCCTCTTCCGGCATGAACAGTCGGCCGCTGTTCAGCGGCCACTGCTGCGCCTCGAAGTAAGAGGCCGTGGTGCCGTTGACCGTGGTGTTCCAGTTGTTGCCTTCATAGATCGCGGTGCCCGACGACTGCGCCATCGGCGCGACCGCGCGCACACCGGTGAGCTGGCTTTCGATGGCGGTGACATCCTCGGGCTTGAAATCGGGCGGGCGCGGGCCGCCGCCGCCGCGCCCGAAACCCTGGCCGGGGCGAAGCTGGAGAATGTTCGCGCCGAGGCTGGCGATCTGTTCGCGCACCGCGGCCGTCGCGCCATTGCCGAGCGTCGTCATGGTGACGACAGCGGCGACGCCGATGATGATGCCGAGCGTGGTGAGGAACGAGCGCAGCTTGTGGCGCATGATGGCGCGGAAGGCGAGCGTGACCGTGGTGCCGAGCATCCGTTACGCCCCCGCCTTTCCGGTGTTTTCGATGCGTTCGACGAGGCCGTCGCGGAAATGCACGATGGTGCGCGCAAACGCGGCCATGTCGGGCTCGTGCGTGACCATCAGCACGGTGATGCCGCTGCGATTGAGATCGGTGAGCAGCTCCATGATCTCGAAAGAACGCTCCGTATCGAGGTTGCCGGTCGGTTCGTCGGCAAGCAGCACGTCGGGGCTCGTCACGATGGCGCGCGCGATCGCGACGCGCTGCTGCTGACCGCCGGAAAGCTCGGCGGGCGTATGGTCCCACCAATCCTTGAGGCCGACCTTTTCGAGCGCCGCCATGCCGCGCTCGTAGCGCTCTCGCCGGTCCTCGCCGCGATAGAGCAGCGGCAGCTCGACGTTTTCGAGCGCAGTGGTGCGCGAGAGCAGGTTGAAGCCCTGGAACACGAAGCCGAGATAACGGCGACGGAGCAGCGCGCGCTGATCGCGGTCCAGCGTTTCGACATGGTGGCCGCGAAAGAGGTATTCGCCGCTCGTCGGCACATCGAGGCAGCCGAGGATGTTCATCGCGGTCGATTTGCCCGATCCCGACGGACCCATCACCGCGACGAAATCCCCGCGTGCGATATCGAGATCGACGCCCTTCAGCGCCTGAAACGCGGTCGCGCCGGTGCCGTAGGTTTTGGTGATCCCGCGCAGGCGGATGATCGGATCATCGGCCATTGCCGGCCTTTTCCGCCGAACGCTGGCTACCCCCCGAACTGCCGCTGCCGTTGGCGCCCGAGCGCTGCCCGCGCTGCTGCGGTGCTTCCTGCCCGACGACGAGCTGGCCGACGATGACCTTCATCCCGTCCTTGAGATCGCCGCTGCGGATCGCCGTGTTGGTGCCGTCGCTTTCGCCGACGATGACTTCGATCGATTTCGGCGTGCCGTCTTCGCCGACCACATAAACGGTTTGCGTGCTGCCCGCACCGAAGCCGACCGACTTCTGCGCGCTGCCGCGACCCGGGCGCATGACGACGATCTGCCCGGTGATGCCGCCGCTCCGCGCGCTGCCGCCGGACTGCGTCGCCGGATTGAAACGAAGCGCGGCGTTCGGCACCAGAAGCACGTTTTCGACGCGGGTCGCGACGATATCGGCCGTCGCGGTCATGCCGGGGCGCAGCGTCTCGTCGCGGTTGTCGACGTTCAAGACCGCCGTGTAGGCGACGACCGTGCTGGTGCTGCTCGACGAGGAAGAAGAGGACGAGGAGCTGCTGCTCGAACTGGCGTTCGAGCCGACGTTCACGCGCGTGACCTTCGCCGGGAAGCTGCGGCCGGGGAACGCATCGACGCTGAAATTCGCAGGCTGGCCGTCCTTCACCTGGCCGACGTCCGCCTCGTCGACCGAGACCTCGACCTCCATCTGCTTCAGATCCTCGGCGATGGTGAACAGCACCGGCGCGTTCAGCGAGGCGGCGACGGTCTGGCCGGGCTCGATATCGCGCGAGAGCACGACGCCGGTGACGGGCGAGACGATGCGCGCCTTCGAAAGATTGGTCTGCGCCGACGAGAGCTGGGCTTTCGCGACGAGCACCTGCGCCTCCGCCGAGCGCAGGCTGGCGACAGCCTGGCTGTAGTTCGCGCGGGCGCTGTCCAGCTCGGTCTTCGACGGGACGCGGCCGCCCGAAAGGCGGGAGACTTCCTCCTGCCGGTCGAGCGTTGCCTTCGCGAGCGCGGCGCTCGCCTTCGCCTGCGCGACCCCCGCCTCGGCGGATGCCACCTGCGCGCGCGACTGCGCCACCGTATCCTGAAGCCGCGAGGTATCGAGCTCGGCGAGCTGCTGGCCGCGCGTGACGCGGTCGTTCACGTCGACGAACACCTTGGTGATGAGGCCCGACTGTTCGGAGCCGACATCGACCTGATTGATCGGTTTCAGATTGCCCGTCGCCGAGACCGTGACGGTGAGGTCGCCGCGCTCGACGGGACGCGTGTCGTATTGCGGCGCATCATCGGAGAGGAAGCTGCGGACGACGAGGATGAGGACGATCGCTGCGACGGCGAGCCCCGCATAGATCGCCCATTTGCGCCACGGCTTTTGTGGCTGCGCGCCGAGGAAATCATCGAGCGGCTGGGTGTTGGTGTCGTTCATTCGGGCTGCCATCCGTCAATCGGGTTCATTGTCTGCCATCCGCCGCCAAGCGCGCTGTAAAGCTGCGCGGCCGCGAGCACTTCATCGCCCTGTGTCTGGGCTAGATTCTCCCGCGCCGACAGCAACGACTGTTCGGTGCTGAGCAACGTCTGGAAATCGGTGAGGCCCGCCTGATACTGGCTGCGCGCCAGCATCGCGCTGGTGTTCGCCGCATCGTAAGCCTCGACGTACTGCACCTGCCGCTCGCGCGCAGTTTTCAGGGCGACAAGCGCGTTTTCAACGTCCTCGAGCGCGCCGAGCACCGACGCCTTATAGGCGGAGAATGCCTGATCCGCCGCCGCGCGCTGGGCACGCACACGCGAGGCCGTGGCACCGCCGTCGAAGATGAGCTGGCCGATCGAGGCGAACAGCCCGCCGGTGATGATGTCGCCGAGACCGCCGAGCGACAGCGCGCTCGTACCCACGTTCCCGCTGATGTTGAGCGACGGGTAAAGCGCCGACTGCGCGACGCCGATGTTCGCCGTCGCCGCCGCGAGCGCACGTTCGGCCTGACGCACGTCCGGCCGCTGGCGGAGCGTATCGGCCGGGATTCCGGCGGTGATCGCATCGGGCGCATCCGGGATCGGCGCGGCGGCTTCAAGCGCGCGCGTCGCTTCTCCGGGCGCTTCGCCCGTGAGCACTGCGATGCGATTGAGCGCGCCCGCGAGGCTCTGCTCGATCGACGGGATCGACGCGCGGTTCTGCGCGAGCTGCGCGCGCGCCTGCTCCGCATCGAGCGACGACACGAGACCGGCCTCTACGCGCCAGCGCGCGATATCGTAGTTGTCCTCGACCGTTTTCAGCGTGTCGCGCGCGATGCGCAGGCGTTCCTGCGCGAGCCGCGCGGTGACATAGTTGCTGACAGTTTCGGCAATGATCGCCGCACGCACGTTCGCAAGGCTGTAGCCCGCCGCGGAGAGATCGGCGCGCGAGGCTTCGACCGCGCGGCGGGTGCCGCCGAACAGGTCGATCTCCCACGACGCGTCGGCACCGAGCGAATAGCTGCTGCTGTCAGACGAGCCTTCGCGGAAATTGCGCCCGCCGCTGCCCGAGGCGCTGACCGACGGCAGGAAATCCGCCTGCGACTGCCGGAGCGATTCGCGCGCCTGCCGAAGCCGCGACACCGCCTGCGCGATATCGAGGTTGTTTTCCACGGCGCGCGCGACGAACCCGTCGAGCACCGGATCGTTGTAGACGCGCCACCATTCAGCAAGCGCAGCGTCGCCCTGGGGCGCGGCACTGCCGTCGCTCCACGCGGCAGGCACGCCGAGCGCGGCGGGGACGGGCGCCCGGTAATCCGGCCCGGCCGCGCACGCGGCGAGCGCCAGCCCGGAAAGCAAGGGAAACAGCTTCTTCACACGCACCTTGTTCGATTTCAGATGGCAACGGACCGTCGCCACAAACGCCATACGTACGACGTACAGGTTATTCCCTGCAGCCCGGATGAATATATTGAAGAAATTTCGTGGGAGAGACTGGGCGGCCCCGTTTCACGGCTGATAATGGCGCAGCATCACGTCGCGGCAATGCTCGGCAAGCGCCTTGCGCGTATCGAAGTCGGATGCGGCGACCGGCTCGTGGAAATGGAGGACGACACCGGCACGCAGGCGCGCGAGTGCGAGCGCATTCGGCAGCATGTCCTCGTCGCCGATCCACGCGATCGCATCGAGCGCCGCCGGATCGAGCGGTCCGCCGCCGGGCGCGGTGTAGCGGATGGTGACGGGCTGAACGGCAACGGCCGCGTCCGCCGCCGCGAACAGGCTGCTGCGGAAGGGCAGCAGGCCGCGGCCATCCGACGTGGTGCCTTCCGGGAACATCAGCACGCGGCGACCAGCAATTAGACGTTTCCGGATCGCCTCCATCTGGCTCACCGCCTGCGAGCGCCGTTCACGCTCGACGAAGATCGTGCCGGTGCGCCCGGCGAGCGCGCCGATACCCGGATAGGCGGCGACATCGGCCTTCGCGACGAAATCCGTATCCACCACCGCCGCGACGCTGATGATATCCGCCCAGCTGATGTGATTGGCGACGAACATGGTGCCCGCCGCACCCGGCGTGCCCAGCACCTGCGGACGCAGGCCGAAGCCCGCCGCGATCGTGCGGTGGAAGCGGCGCTCCAGCGCCTTTGCGGGCACGCTTTTCGGGCTCATCAGGAGCCAGGGCGGAACCAGCATGGCGGCACTCGCAAGACCGAGTGCGGCGCGCGAGCGCCCGAAGAAGCGGTGGCTCATATCATCCCGGCGTAACGCGCTTCGGCCTCGGCCATGTAGTCGCGCGTGATCGGCAGCGCATCGCGGCGGCGCGCGAGCTGGATCTGGAAATTGACGTGCCCGTCATGCCGGAACGCACCGCGCGCGGCAGCGAGGTAGAAGGTCCACATGCGGTAGAAGCGCTCGTCGTAGAGCTGCACGATCTCCGCCTTCGCGGCCTCCGTGCGGCGCAGCCATTCCTCCAGCGTTTTCGCATAATGGAGGCGCAGCACCTCGACATCGGTGATCCACAGCATTTCGCGCTCGATCGCGGGCACGATTTCCGAAAGCGCGGGCGAATAACCGCCGGGGAAGATGTACTTCGCGGTGAACGCGTCGGTCGCGCCCGGCCCGTCCGCGCGGCCGATCGTGTGAAGCAGTGCGACGCCATCTTCGGTGAGCAGTTCGCGCACATGGCGGAAGAAGGTGCGGTAGTTCGGAATACCGACATGCTCGAACATGCCGACCGAGACGATCCGGTCGAACCTGCCTTCCACGTCGCGATAGTCGATGAGCTCGAACCGGACACGGTCCGCGACGCCGGCGTCCGCGGCACGGCGGCGCGCGACCTTGAGCTGCTCCTCCGACAGCGTGATGCCGAGCACGTCCACGTCGGCGACGCGGTTCAGATAGAGCGCCATGCCGCCCCAGCCGCAGCCGATGTCGAGCACCTTCTGCCCCGACTTCAGGGCCAGTTTCGCGGCAATGTGCGCCTTCTTGTCGACCTGCGCCTGTTCGAGCGTCTCGTCATCCGCGCGGTAGTAGGCACAGCTGTATTGCCGATCCGCATCGAGGAAGAGGTCGTAGAGCCGGTCCGAAAGGTCGTAGTGGTGCGCGACGTTGCGCTTCGCGGCGCGGCGGTAGTTCAGCTGATAGAGGTAGGCGCCGATGCTTTGGGCGCGGCGGGTTTCGCTGCGGATATTGTTGTCGTCGGACCAGCGGGCATTCCACGCGACGAGGTCGAGCAGCTCTGAAATGCTGCCCGCGGTGAACTGCATCCGGCCGTCCATGAAGGCCTCCCCGGCAGCGATCGCCGGATTGAGCGCGATGCGCAGCGGCGTGCGCGCATCGGTGAAATGCAGCGAGACGGGCACCAGCGCCGGATGCGGCCTGCCATAGCGGCGGACACGCCGATCCGAAGTCGTCACCGTCAGCTCGCCGTCGCGGACGAGCCGCTTCAGCATACGATCCAGCAGCAGCATGGTGTGACCCTAATCAAGAACTTGAGCCATGCAAATCCCCGTTAACCCTCTCGCCGGAACGCGAGTTTGAAACGCTTCATCGCAGGCGAGTGGATGCGGCGAAGCGAAGTCGTCAGTGACAAAATCGTGATTGGGGCCAATCTCTTTCAGATTCGCGGACGCTGGATCCGCGCAACGGCTGCGGCAGCCACGGCGCTTGCGCTTTGCGCCTTCGCCGACGCCTCAACGCCGGCTTCATCGCTTGCCGACGAGCTTTCCGCTACGGTCGATGCCGAAGACGCCGTGTTCGCGAGCGAAGCGGAGCTGCAGCTGATCGGGACCGGCCGCGCCAGCTACTATGCCGACAAGTTTGACGGCCGCCGCACGGCGAACGGCGAAATCTTCGACCAGGACGAGATGACCGCGGCGCACCGCACCCTGCCGATGGGCAGCCGGGTGAAGGTAACCTGCGAGAAGACCGGCCGCAGCGTGACCGTACGCGTCAACGATCGCGGCCCCTTCGGCGGCAGCAACCGCGTGATCGACGTTTCGAAGGCCGCGGCCCGCGAGCTCGGCATGATCAACGCCGGGCTTACCGACGTGACGCTGGAACTGCTTCCCACCGCTTGATTTTATTGCTTGCCGTTGGCCCTGTCAGGCCAGCGCGGCCTGCTTTTCCGCTGCGATCCGATCAAGCTCTGCGCGTGATAGCCGCTCGCTCTCGCTTTTCAGCTGGCCGCACGCGGCCATGATGTCGCGCCCGCGCGGGGTGCGAACCGGCGCCGAGATGCCCGCCTTGAAGATAATGTCCGAAAAGCGCGCGATGCGGTCGTCGTCGCTGCATTCGTAGGCCACGCCCGGCCACGGGTTGAACGGGATGAGGTTCACCTTCGCGGGGAGCTTGTACTTGCGGATCAGGCGGACGAGCTCGCGTGCGTCCTCATCCGAATCGTTCTTGTCCTTGAGCATCACGTATTCGAACGTAATGCGGCGCGCGTTGTTGGCGCCCGGATAGTCGGCGCAGGCCTTCAAGAGCTCTTCGATGCCGTATTTGCGATTGATCGGCACGATCTCATCGCGCACGTCCTTCGTCACGGCATGGAGCGAGACGGCGAGGTTGACGCCGATCTCTTCGCCCGCGCGCGCCATCATCGGCACGACGCCGCTTGTCGAGAGCGTGATGCGGCGGCGGCTGAGCGCGAGGCCCGTCTCGTCCATGACGATGCCGAGACCCTTGGAAACATTGTCGAAATTATAGAGCGGCTCGCCCATTCCCATCATCACGATGTTGGAAAGCATCCGCGCCTCGCCGGTCAGGTCCTCGCCCGGCTGCGGCCATTCGCCGAGCGTGTCGCGCGCCAGCATCACCTGCCCGACGATCTCACCCGCCGTGAGGTTGCGGACAAGCTTCATCGTGCCGGTGTGGCAGAAGCGGCAGTTGAGCGTGCAGCCGACCTGGCTGGAGACGCAGAGCGTGCCCCGGTCCGCGTCCGGGATGAACACCATCTCGTATTCGTTGCCGTCGTCGGTTTTTAGCAGCCACTTGCGCGTGCCGTCGGTCGAAACCTGCTGGAGCGTCACTTCGGGGCGGCCGACGACGAACCGTTCGGCGAGCAGCGCGCGCGTCTCCTTCGCGATGTCGGTCATGCCCGCGAAATCGGTGAGACCGCGGTGGTAGATCCAGTGCCAGACCTGCTTGGCGCGCAGCTTCGCCTGTTTTTCCGGCACGCCCGCCGCGACCAGCGCCGCCGCCATCTCCGCCTTGTTCAGGCCGACGAGGTCGATGCGGCCGTCTTCACGCGCGGTCGGCGCGCGGGGCACGGGGACGGGATCGGTCCCGCCGGGAATCGTCATGGCTGCAGTGGGCATGGCGCGTCCTGTAAGGCTTTTGCGCCGTTTTGACTAGAAGCCCTTCGCTTTGCCATCCACGCTGCCGTGGCCGACGTGGATCGGCTCTTCACGGCCGCCTTCGATGCGGAACACCGTGCCCTGCGGCGCATCCTTCGCCAGCGGTACGCAGCCGGGCTCGAACGGGGTGCCGCCAACGAGCGCGCCGCGCAGCACGCGGGCGGTGATGCCGTGGCTGATGACGAGCGCGGGACGTGCCGGATCGAGGCCCGCGAGCCAGTTTTGAAGCCGGCGGGCGATATCCGGATACCATTCGCCGTTCGGGGGCTGGCGCAGGAAAATACGGCGATCCGGACACATGACCGGGCCGGATTCGGCGACGATATCGTGATAGAGGCGGCCTTCCCAGTCGCCGACATCGATCTCGAGCAGCCGGTCGTCGGCGCGGATATCGAAGAAATCGCGTTCCAGATGCTCGGCGATGATCGCCGCGGTCTGCATCGTGCGGCCGGAGCGCGAAGCCCAGAGATCGATATCGGGCTTCGGGCCGAGCGCCGCGCGCAGGGCGCGGCCCATGTCGTCGGCCTGCCGGATGCCGTTGCGGGTGAGCGGCGTGTGGCCCATGTGCCCCTGCATCCGGGCGGCGGCGTTGAACACGGTTTCGGCGTGGCGGGCGAGATAGAGCGTGGGTGTCGTCAGTGTCATGGCGCCGCGCTTATGCAAAGAATTTTACAGAAAACCTACTCTTTCCTAAGCGCAGCGCGTGCGCTAGCAGGGCGACATTCTTTGCTGCAGCGCGGGAGGTTCCCCTTGGCGAACAAGCTTTACGACGACGCGGTGAGCGCCCTTGATGGCCTGCTTTTCGACGGCATGACGGTGATGTCCGGCGGCTTCGGCCTCTGCGGCATTCCGGAAAACCTGATCACGGCGCTCCGCGATTCGGGCACGACGGGCCTGACGTTCATCTCCAACAACGCGGGCGTCGACGATTTCGGGCTCGGCCTGCTGCTGAAAACCCACCAGGTCGCCAAGATGATCTCGTCGTACGTGGGCGAGAACAAGGAGTTCGAGCGCCAGTACCTGTCGGGCGAGCTTCAGCTTGAATTCAACCCGCAGGGCACGCTCGCCGAGCGCATCCGCGCGGGCGGCGCGGGTATCCCGGGCTTCTATACCAAGACCGGCGTCGGCACGCTCGTTGCCGAGGGCAAGGAGCACAAGGAGTTCGGCGGCGAGACGTACATCCTCGAAACCGGCCTCGTGGCGGACGTTTCCATCGTGAAGGCGTGGAAAGCGGACCCTTACGGCAACCTCGTGTTCCGCAAGACCGCGCGCAATTTCAACCCGATGATGGCGACCGCGGGCAAGGTGACGGTGGCCGAGGTGGAAGAGCTTGTCGGCCCCGGTGAGATCGACCCCGATCACATCCACACGCCGGGCATCTTCGTGCAGCGGCTGTTCGTCGGCAAGAACTACGAGAAGCGCATCGAGCAGCGCACCACAAGGCAGGCAGCGTGAGGCAGGCGGCGTGAACCGTATCGCAGCGGTCTGCCTGATGGCAGCGCTGCAGGGTTGCGCGGCAACGGGCGTGCCGCGCACGACGCAGCCGCTCGCGTGGACGTTGGGCTCTGCGGAAGCGGGCGCGATCACTACGCAGACGTACCGCGCGCTGGTGCAATCCGTGAAAGCACGACTGCCCGTGACCGCAGGCACGCCTTCCGCAATTCTTGCAGCCGACGGAACGCCGCTGCCCTGCACGGCGGAGACGGCGCAGCGCCCCGCCGCGGTGTTCGACGTGGACGAGACGCTGATCTGGAATATCGGCCACGCTTATTATGAAGCGCGCAGTGACGCGCCGTTCGACGAGGCGAGCTGGGCCGCGTGGGAGCGCGAAGGCGCCGCGCAGACGGTTGCGATTCCCGGCGCGAAGACGGCGCTCGATGCGCTCCGAGCGATGGGCGTGACGCCGGTGTTCAACACCAATCGCAGCGCCGAGAACGCCAAGCACACCGAAGCCGCGCTGGCGCACACGGGCCTCGGCCCGGCCGTGCACGCCGAGACGCTGTTCCTGAAGGGCGATGTCGACGGCAAATCAGGAAAAGACGCCCGCCGCGCCGAGATCGCGAAGCACTTTTGCGTGCTCGCGCTCGTCGGCGACCAGAACGGCGACTTTACAGACGGCATCGACAACGGCCCCGTCGGCAAGCGCCCGATGGCGGAGCGGCGCGGACTCGCAGCCGCGCGCTATGGCGCGCACTGGGGCGCCGACTGGTTCGTGCTCCCGAATCCCCTTTACGGCGGCTGGAACAACCCGCCGATGAACCGCGACGAGGTCGTCGCGCCCGACAAACGCTGGACGTACAAAGGAAACGACTGATGGCCTGGAACCGTGACGGCATGGCAGCACGCGCAGCGAAGGAGCTGAAGGACGGCTTCTACGTGAACCTCGGCATCGGCATCCCGACGCTGGTCGCGAACCACGTGGAGCCGGGCATCGACATCACGCTGCAGAGTGAGAACGGAATGCTCGGCATCGGGCCGTTCCCCACCGAGGACGAAGTCGACCCCGATCTCATCAACGCGGGCAAGCAGACGATCACCGAACTGCGCCGCACGAGCTATTTCAGCTCCGCCGACAGCTTCGGCATGATCCGCGGCGGCCACATCGACCTTTCGATCCTCGGCGCGATGGAAGTCGCCGAGAACGGCGATCTCGCCAACTGGATGATCCCCGGCAAGATGGTGAAGGGCATGGGCGGCGCGATGGACCTCGTCGCGGGCGTGAAGCGTATCATCGTGCTGATGGACCACACCAACAAGGCGGGCGAATCGAAGTTCCTGAAGGCCTGCACGCTGCCGCTGACGGGTCAGGGCGTCGTCGATGTCGTGATCTCCGACCTTGGCGTGTTCGAACGCTCGGCGAAGGGCCAGCCGTTCCGCCTGATCGAACTCGCGCCCGACGTGACGCTGGAAGAGGTCGCGGCGAAGACCGAAGCGCACTACGAGGTCGCGCTTTAGAGCGCTACGCGCTCCGCTCTTTGTTGGCGCATCGTTAATCGCGCAAAATCGGTTCCCACTTTTGCGCACGATGCTCTGAGACCAGCGGCATTTTGATCCAGGTCGTTGCGATGCAAAGGCTTTCGGCCTAGCAATCCCACATGCGCGCGCGCTGGATCTTTCTCGGGCTTCTGGTGGCGCTCGTCGCTGCCGCCTTCGCCTATCGCACCTTGCGGCCCACGCCGGTGGAAACCGGCGAGGTCACGCGCGGCAAGGCCGTGGAGGTCGTTTACGCGACCGGCTTCGTCGAGGTCGAGGAGCCCGTCGAGATCGCTGCGCGCGTCACCGCCCCCGTCGTCGACATCCGCGTGAAGGAAGGCGACCGCGTGACGCGCGGCACGCTGCTCGCCACGCTCGACATCGCCGATCTGAATGCCGAGATCGCCCGGCTGGCCGCAGTGACGCGGGGTGCGGAAGCCGAAGCGCGGCGGACGCTCGTGCTCGTCGAACGCGGCTTCGCCTCGAAGGCCGCGCGCGACAATGTGATCGCGAACCGCGACGCCGCGCGCGCCGCCGAGACGGCTGCGCGCGAGCGGCTGGAAAACTACGCGCTGCGCGCGGGCGTGAACGGCGTCGTGCTGCGCCGCGATGTCGAGCCGGGCGACCTTGCGAGCCCGAGCCGCACACTGTTCGTGATCGGCGACCCGGCGCGCATCAAGATCACAGCTACGGTCGACGAGCGCGACATTCCGCGTGTCCGCGTCGGCCAGCAGACACTGATGTCGAGCGATGCCTATGCGGGGCGCATCTTCCCGGCGCGTGTGCGCGAGATCACGCCTGGCGGCGACCCCGATCAGCGTTCGTTCCGCGTGCGGCTGGAGCCGCTTTCGAACGATCCGCTGCCCGTGGGGATGACGCTGGAGGTCAACATCGTCACCCGCGAGAAAGAGGGCGCGCTTCTTGTGCCCGACGGCGCGGTCGAGGACGGCCACGTCTGGCGCGTGAGCGATGGACGCGCGAAGCGCACACCGGTGAAGACCGGCATCGTCGGCACCGACCGGACCGAAGTGACGGAAGGCCTCGCCGCCGGGGACGCCATTCTCGTGAACCCACCGGAAGGGCTCGATGACGGCGCGCGCGTGAGCAGCCAGGCGAGCGCCGCCAAGAAGACCGCCGGGCCACGCTGAGTCCGGTGCTGCGCCGCTTTTCCCTGCTGCTCGGGATCGCGCTCCGCCACATCTCCAAGCGCAAGCGGCAAACCATGGTCGCCATCGCGGGCGTCGGCATCGGCGTCGGCTTCTTCCTCGCCGTCTCGGCGCTGATGATCGGTAGCCAGAACGACTTCGTGGAAACGCTGATCGACGCGGCACCGCACATCATCATTTCCGACGAGATCCGCAGCCCGACGCCGCAGCCCGCCGTGCGCGCCTTCCCGGATGCCGCCGTCGAGGTGCGGCACTACAAGACGCGGAACGAAGTGCGCGGCATCAAGGACTGGCAGGGCATCATGCGCGCGATCGGGGCGCGCTCCGACGCCGTGGCGTCACCGTCGCTCTCGGGCGCGGTGACGCTGCGCGTCGGCGGCCGCGAGGAGGCGCTCGCCATCGTCGGCATCGAGCCGGGCATCGAGGCGCAGGTCTCCGACGTCGAGCAATATCTGAAGGAGGGCCGCCTCCGGAACCTTGAAACCACACAGGGCGGCGTCATCATCGGCGAGGAGATGGCGAGCCGGCTCGGCGTGCGCATGGGTGACATCATGGCCGCGACCTCGGCACGCGGGGTGACGCGAACACTGAAGATCGTCGGCCTGTTCGAACGCGGCCGCGGCCAGTTCGGCGGATCCTCTGGTTATGTGCTGCTGCGCGAGGCACAATCGCTGACGAGCCAGCCGTTCGTGATCAATCGCATCGGCATCAGGCTGGACGACCCCTATGCGGCCGAGGATATCGCGAAGCGGCTGGAAACGCGCTACGGCTACAAGGCGGAAAGCTGGCAGGAGCGCTCCGCCGATTTCCTCAGCCTCCTCGTGACGCGCAACGTCATCATGTACACGGTGATCTCGGCGATCCTGCTCGTCGCCTCGTTCGGCATCTACACTGTGGTTTCCACGAGCGTGGCCGACAAGCGCCGCGACATCGCCATCATGCGCTCGATGGGCTTTTCCTCGGGCGATCTGCAGGCCGTATTCGTGATGGAGGGCTTTACGCTCGCGTGCGTCGGCGTGCTCGCGGGTTGGGGGCTTGGCTTCGCGCTGATGCAGGTGCTCGGCAGCATCGAGTTCAACATCCAGGGCTCCACCGAGACGATGCCGCTCGACCGCTCGTTCTTCCAATATGCGATCTCGGCGGGGGCAAGCCTGTTTTCCGCGATCATCGCCGCGTGGCTGCCCGCACGGAAGGCCGCGCAGGTCGATCCGGTCGATATCCTGCGGGGCGCGGTATGACGGGCGCGCCGCTGATCCGCGCCGAGGGGCTGACACGCGTGCTCGCGGTCGAGCCGCCGGTCACGCTGATCCGGGACGTGTCGTTCGAGATCAACCGGGGCGAGTTCGTCGCGGTGATCGGGCCTTCGGGGTGCGGCAAGTCTTCGCTGCTCTACCTGCTCGGCCTGCTCGATCGGCCGACAGAAGGCCGGCTGCTGTTCGACGGCGAGGATACGACGGGCACCGATGGCAACGCACGTGCGAACCTGCGGCTGGCGCGCTTCGGCTTCGTGTTCCAGTTCCACTTCCTGCTGCCCGAGTTCACCGCGCTTGAAAACGTGACGCTGCCGATGCGGCGGCTGGCGCGGCTCGGCGGTGCTGAAATCGACGCGCGGGGTCGCGCGCTGCTCGGCGCGATGGGGCTTGAGCGACAGGAGCACAAGACGCCCGACAAGATGTCCGGCGGCCAGCGGCAGCGCGTTGCCATCGCCCGCGCGCTTGCGAACGACCCCGCACTCCTCCTCGGCGACGAGCCCACCGGCAACCTCGACAGCCTCAATTCGAAGCGCGTCATCGAAATCTTCCACGACCTTGCCGCGAAGGAAGGCCGCACCATCATCTGCGTGACGCACGACCCCGAGGTGGCCGCCTCGGCACACCGGCGCATCCACATGCTCGACGGGCGGATCGAACGCATCGATTGAGGTCGCGGGGGCTTGCATTTGGCCCCGGATTCCCCCTACCGAAGGTTGACGCAGGCGCTATAGTCGCGCGCTCACAATCGGGGGTTTGAAGGGAAACGCATGAAGGCGACGGTCGAGCGGGCGACGCTGCTCAAATGCCTTGGTCACGTCCAGTCGGTGGTGGAGCGTCGCAACACGATCCCGATCCTGTCGAACGTTCTCATCGAGGCTGAAAACAACGGCCTCAAGCTGATGGCGACGGACCTCGACCTGCAGGTCGTCGATTCGATCGCTGCGCAGGTGGAGACATCGGGCGCAACGACGGTTTCGGCGCACACGCTGTTCGATATCGTGCGCAAGCTGCCCGAAGGCAGCCAGGTCGAGATCGCGGTTTCGGGCGACAAGATGTCGATCGCGGCGGGCCGCGCGCGCTTCAACCTCGCGACGCTGCCGCGCGACGACTTCCCGATGATCGCCGAGAGCGACCTGCCGACGAAGTTCCAGCTTCCCGCCGAAACGCTGAAGCAGATCATCGACAAGACGCGCTTCGCGATCTCCACCGAAGAGACCCGCTATTACCTCAATGGCATCTTCATGCATGTCGTCGAGGGCAAGCTCTACGCGGTCGCCACCGACGGCCACCGGCTGGCGCGCGTCGCGCTCGACGCGCCCGCGGGCTCGGACGGGATGCCGGACATCATCGTGCCCAGGAAGTGCGTCGCCGAGGTGCGCAAGCTCCTCGATGAGGTGACCGGCGAGATCGAGGTTTCGCTCTCCTCCACCAAGATCCGCTTCCGCGCGGGCACCGCCGTGCTTACCTCGAAGCTGATCGACGGCACCTTCCCCGATTATTCGCGGGTGATCCCCACGAAGAACGACCGGCTGCTGAAGGTGGACACGAAGTCGCTCGCCGAGGGCGTCGACCGCGTGGCGGCGATCGCCACCGAGAAGACCCGCGCGGTGAAGATGAGCATCGACCGCGACCGCATCGTGCTCTCCGTGACGAGCCCTGAAACCGGCACCGCCGCCGAGGAAGTGCCCGCCGACTACGCGTCCGAAAGCCTCGATGTGGGCTTCAATGCGCGGTATCTGCTGGACATCCTCAGCGAGATCGAGACCGACGAGATCGAAATCCATCTCGCCGACGCTGCCGCGCCGACGCTGATCCGCGAGGGCCAATCGTCTCCCGCGCTCTACGTTCTGATGCCAATGCGCGTCTGACGCGCTCGCACAATCACCCCGCGCTCATGCCGCCGTCCACCGAGACATTGGCGCCGGTGACGTAGCGCGCGTCGTCTGAGAGCAGCCAACGCACGGTGCGTGCGACATCTTGCGGCTGCCCGACGCGGCCTGCGGGAATCATGGCATCGAGCGCATGGGCGTCGCCGCCCGTGACGCGAAGCAGGTTCGGCGTCTCGGTCGCGCCGGGGGAGACCGCGTTGATGCGGATGCCGGTTCGCGCATAATCGAGCGCGGCCGCCCGCGTCATGCCGACGACGGCGTGCTTGGCCGCCACGTAGTGCGCGATGCCCGCCACGCCCTTGATGCCGAAGATCGAGGCCATGTTCACGATCGCGCCGTGCCCCTGCCGAAGCATCAGCGAAACCTCCGCGCGCATACCGTAGAACACGGCTTTCAGATTGAGATCGAACACCCATTCGCATTCGTCGACAGGGGTTTCGTGGAGCGGCTTGAAGTCGCCGTGGCCGCCGGCGTTGTTCACCGCGAGATCGAGCCTGCCCCACCGTGCGCCGATCCCATCGACGACGGCCTCAATGGCACCGCGCTGCGTCACGTCGGCAGGGCTCACCACAGCTTCGCCGCCGGTTCCCGCACATTCGGCCGCCACTGCCTCCAACCGCGCCCGGTCCCTTCCGACAAGAACCACGATTGCCCCCTCCGCAGCGAGCATCAGCGACACCGCGCGGCCGATTCCCGAGCCCGCGCCGGTGACGAGTGCGATCCTGTCTGCGAACTGCATGGCGTGCCCTTTCCCGAACCGCCGCCAGCGTAGGCAAGGGAGCCTGTACGCTCCAAACCCGCCTGCCCGTCGTGTCTCGGAATGCGAGAACCGGCGGGCCGGGCGCGTTGGCAGTGCACGGGCAACACTGCCATCACCGCAGGCATGGAAGGGATTCGCGCATGTCCGGCTTCACGATGGAAATACCGACGCTGACCACCGCAGGCGCGAAGCACGTGCTTGCAGCAGCAGAGGAGGCCGCTGCCGCGAACAGCCTCAAGGTCAGTATCGCGGTCGTCGACGCCGCGGGCCACCTGCTGGCGTTCTCTCGGCGCGACCGTGCGGCGCCGCTCAGCGTGGCGGTCGCGCTCGCCAAGGCGCGGACTGCCGCTGAACTCGGCGCGCCGACGAGCGTGTTCCAGCAGATGGTGGACGGCGGAAAACCGTCGCTTCTTGCCGTGGAAGGCCTCACCGCCGCGAAGGGCGGCGTGCCGATCATGCACGGCGGCGGCGGCATCGGCGGGATCGGTGTCAGCGGCGCCTCCGGCGAGGAGGACGAGCGGGTCGCAGAAGCCGGCGCCGCCGCGTTCGTTTAAGGAAGCCGGAAGTTTAGTTGGTGGGCGGCGCGCCCGCCTTCATTTCCTTGAGGAGGTCGGCGCGGCTGATCGGCGCGGCGGGGAGCTTGAAGCGTGCCGGATCGATGGCGCCGTCCTTCACGCTCACCAGTTCAAACTTGCCCCCGGCCCTCAGCGGCGTGCCGAGCGCGAACGCCTGCCGCATTTCGCCGATCATGTCCGGTGCCGCTTCGCCGAGGAACGGCGCTGCAAGCACCATCGTCGCCTCGATGAACTGCTGCATCGCCTTGCCGGCGGGGGCGAGCGCGGGATCGCGCGTCGCGATCCATTCGACCGCTTCGTCCGGCTTCTGATCGTCGAGGCCCTTTACGCGGTATCGATCACCGGTGAAGCCCGCGACACTCGCGGTGCCCGCGGCTTCGATGGCGAGCGGCGTCTTCGGCTTCGTATCGCCCTTCGCCGCCGCCTCGAACAGGCCCTTGAAGATCGGTCCGATCGCCTCGTCGACCACGGCGGCGAAATCGGCGATCCGCATGACACGCGCCTCGGGACGGGTGGTGTCGACGAGAAAAAGCTCGCCGTTCAGGATCACCGCCGTCTGCCCCGGCGTTGGGCCACCGACGTGCACGGCGCCGCTGTCCGCAATCTCGAGCGTGAGGTTCTTGCCGTCCTCGCCTTTGTAGACAACGGTCTGGTCGGCGAGGGCGGCGGACGAAAACAGCATGGCGGCGGCAAGCGCGGCGGCACGGATCATGGACGTCTCCCTTTCGCCCAAGACTAGCACGCGATAGACGGGGCCGCCATGCCGACACAGCCCCGCACCATAGACCGGCTGCGCCTGACGGATTTCCGCAGCTACGCGCACGCGGACATCACCGCCGGGGCGGGCGCGGTCGTGCTGACCGGGGACAATGGCGCGGGGAAAACCAACCTTCTTGAAGCCATCTCGCTGCTCGCGCCGGGGCGCGGCCTCCGGCGTGCAGGGCTTCCCGAAATGGGGCGCATCAGCGGCAGCGGCGGCTTCGCGGTCGCCGCGACGCTCGGCTGCGGCGCGGACGCCTCGGTCGAGATCGGCACGGGCACGCAGGCCGAGGCCCCGGGGCGGCGGCTTGTGCGCGTGAACGGCGCCGGAGCCGCGGCGAACGCGCTTTCCGAATGGCTTTCCGTGCTGTGGCTGACCCCGGCGATGGACCGGCTGTTCCTGGAAAGCGCGGGAGGACGGCGGCGCTTCCTTGACCGGCTGACGCTGGCGCTGGTGCCGCAGCACGCCGGGCACACGCAGCGCTATGATGCCGCCATGCAATCGCGCAACCGGCTGCTCGGCGGCGAACGCGCGCCCGACGCGGATTGGCTCGCTTCGCTCGAAAAGCAGATGGCCGAGCATGGTGCGGCCGTGGACGCCGCGCGGCGCATGGCGATCGCGGCGCTTGGGCAAGAGATCGCCGCGTCGGATACAGGGCCGTTCCCGAAAGGCGCGCTATTGCTGGAAGGCGAGGCGTGGGAGGCCGAGGCGCTGGCAGAAGCGCTTGCCGCCTCGCGCCGCACAGATATGATGGCGGGGCGCACTACCGTTGGCCCGCACCGCAGCGACCTTGCCGTCACGCACCTCGCCAAGGATCAGCCCGCCGCGCGCGCCTCCACGGGCGAGCAGAAGGCACTGCTGCTCGGCCTCGTCCTCGCCCACGCCCGTGTGGTTGCCGCGCGCACCGGGCGGCGACCCGTGCTGCTGCTCGACGAGGTCGCCGCGCACCTCGATGAAACACGGCGCGCCGCGCTTTTCGCGATGCTGGAAGCGGACGCCATGCAGGTGTGGATGACGGGTACGGATGTGTCACTTTTCCGTGCAATCGGCGCCGACGCTACCTATATAGATGTGTCAAACGGTCGCCTGAGCAGACTTTAAGGAAATCATGAGCAGCAACGCACCTTCCGGTGAATACAGCGCCGATTCGATCAAGGTCCTGAAGGGGCTCGACGCCGTGCGCAAACGGCCGGGCATGTACATCGGCGACACCGAGGACGGTTCGGGCCTGCACCACATGGTGTTCGAGGTTTCCGACAACGCCATCGACGAGGCGCTCGCGGGCTACTGCGACACGGTGACGATCACGCTCAACGCTGACGGATCGGTGACCGTGACCGACAACGGTCGCGGCATCCCGACCGACATCCACCCGAGCGAAGGCGTTTCCGCCGCCGAGGTCATCATGACCCAGCTGCACGCGGGCGGAAAGTTCGACCAGAACAGCTACAAAGTCTCGGGCGGCCTCCACGGCGTGGGCGTTTCGGTGGTGAACGCGCTTTCGGACTGGCTCGATCTCCGCATCTTCCGCGACGGCAAGGAGCATTACATGCGCTTCGAGCGCGGCGATGCCATCGCGCCGCTGAAGGTCGTGGGCGATGCGAACGGCCGGAAGGGCACGCATGTCACGTTCTTCGCTTCCGAGGAAACCTTCAAGGTCATCGAATTCGATTTCGAAAAGCTGGAGCACCGCTACCGCGAGCTGGCATTCCTCAATTCCGGCGTGAAGGTGGTGCTGAGCGACGCCCGCCATACCGAGCCGAAATCGATCGAGATGTTCTACGAAGGCGGTGTCGCGGCCTTCGTGAAGTACCTCGACCGCACCAAGACGCCGCTGATCCCCGAACCGATCCTGATGCAGGGCGAACGCGACGGCATCTCCATCGATGTCGCGCTGGAATGGAACGACAGCTATTACGAACAGGTCCTACCCTTCACCAACAACATCCCGCAGCGCGACGGCGGCACCCACCTTGCCGCGTTCCGCAGCGCGCTGACGCGTACGCTCAACAACTACGCGGAAAGTTCCGGCATCCTCAAAAAGGAAAAGGTGTCGCCGACGGGCGAGGACATGCGCGAGGGGCTGACCGCCATTGTTTCGGTGAAGGTGCCCGACCCCAAGTTCTCGTCGCAGACCAAGGACAAGCTCGTCTCCTCCGAGGTCCGGCAGCCGATCGAATCGCTGATGGGCGAGAAACTCGCCGAGTGGCTGGAGGAGAACCCCGGCCCGGCGCGCGTGGTCGTCGAGAAGATCGTTTCCGCAGCCGTGGCGCGCGAGGCTGCGCGGAAGGCACGCGAGGCGAGCCGCAAGAACGTGCTGCAGATATCCTCGCTCCCCGGCAAGCTCGCCGACTGTCAGGAGAAGGACCCCGCGAAATCCGAGCTGTTCCTCGTCGAGGGCGATTCGGCGGGCGGCTCCGCCAAGCAGGGCCGCGACCGGCATTTCCAGGCGATCCTGCCGCTTCGGGGCAAGATCCTGAACGTCGAGCGTGCGCGTTTCGACCGGATGCTCGCATCGCGCGAGATCGGCACGCTCATCCAGGCGTTCGGCACCGGCATCGGGCGCGACGACTTCGATATTTCGAAGCTGCGCTACCACAAGATCGTCATCATGACCGACGCCGACGTGGACGGCGCGCACATCCGCACGCTGCTGCTGACGTTCCTCTATCGCCAGATGCGCGAGCTGATCGAGGCGGGCCACGTCTATATCGCGCAGCCGCCGCTCTACAAGGTGAGCCGCGGCCGCTCCGAAGTGTACCTGAAGGATCAGGCCGCGCTTGACGACTATCTGATCCGCACCGGCCTCGACGGCCTCGTCGCCGAAACGGCGGACGGCCAGCGCACCGGTGAGGATCTGCGCGGCCTTGTCGATCAGGCGCGCAAGCTGCGTTCGCTGATGGCCTATGTCCCGGGGCGCTACGATTCCCGCATCGTCGAGGCGCTGGCGATCTCCGGCGGGCTCAATCCCGAGCGCGATGCCGCGGCGGATGTCGCTGCGTGGCTGAACGGCCACGACGACGCCCAGTGGAGTGCCGAGCATGTCGACGGCGGCTACAAGCTTGCCCGCACTTTCCGCGGCGTGACCGATCACTACGCGATCGACCGCGCGTTCATCGTTTCAGCGGAAGCGCGCAAGATCAACCAGCTGCTCGCGGGCGAGGCTGCCGCCTACCGCACGCCGATCCTGCTCGGCGACCGTCCGGTGACGCGCCCCTCGGCGCTTCTGGAGGCGATTTTCGAGATCGGCCGCAAGGGACTGGCCATCCAGCGCTACAAGGGCCTCGGCGAGATGAACGCCGAACAGCTTTGGGAAACGACGCTCGATCCCACCGTGCGCACCATGCTGAAGGTGGAAATCGCACAGGCCGACCTTGCCGACGACATCTTTACCCGTCTGATGGGCGACGTGGTGGAGCCGCGCCGCGAATTCATTCAGGAGAACGCGCTGAGCGTCGCCAATCTGGACGTTTAAACCGCTCGCTCTCCTTCTTGATCTGCCGCAATGTTGCTTGCGGTGGCGGTGGTATCACCCGTTCGGGTGAATAGCGGGAGACCGGAAGATGAAATCGATTCTCGTTCATATCCATGACGATGCCGGGCAGAATGCGCGTCTTCAGGCCGCACTCGACGTTGCGCGCTACTACAGCGGGCACCTGACCTGCCTGCAGGCCATGCCGTTCGCGGCCTACGCCGGCGAGCCCTTCACGGGCGCTATGATCGCCTACGAGGCCTATGCCGAAACGATGGAAGCGACACGCACGCGCATCGAAGCGCAGCTCCAGAAGGAGGGCGTGCCGTGGGACTGGATCGATTCGCGCGGCAGCGGTTCGGTCGCAGTGATGATGCACAGCCAGCTCACCGACCTCATCGTGCTGAGCCCCACGGGCAAGCTCACCGACCCCGACGCGGCGCTGCCGATCGTCGGCGAGATCGCGACGAAGGTCCGCGCGCCGGTGCTCGCCGTCCGCGACGACCAGAAGAGCTTCGATCCGGCAGGCGCCGCGCTCATCGCCTGGAACGGCTCGCCCGAGGCGGCGCAGGCAGTGCGCAACACCATGGGCCTGCTGACCGCCGCGAAGGGGGTTCACATCGCCTGCATCGAAGAGGATTTCGACACGCATATCCCGGCGCGCGAGGCGGCCTCCTACCTTTCCCGCTACGGGATCAAGGCCGAGGTCCATGCCCGCGCGAAGAGCGGCACGGTGGCGGATACGCTCAGCAGCATCGCCGCCGAGGTGCGCGCAGGCTATCTGGTGATGGGCGCCTATGGCCGCTCGCGGTTCGCCGAATTCATCCTCGGCGGTGTCACCCGCTCGCTGCTGGCGGATGCCTCGCTGCCGCTGGTGCTGTCGCACTGACGTCACGCGTTGGCATTTTTCGGATCAGGTAGCGGTAGACGCCGACGGCGTTGATGACGAAGAGCACGGCGTTCTGTGTGGAGAGCGCCGGCTCCGCGTCGAGCAGTCCGGCGGTGATCCACGCCGCGCTCGACAACAGGAACAGCACGAAACCCCAGCCGGTGATGCGCCGGCCGAGATCGGCGGCGACCGCGAACGCCGCCACCATGCCGCTGATCGAGGCGGCCCACTTCACGATTTCCAGCATGGCGCGTTCCTTCTCGGTGTTCCCGAGAGGTTCAAGCCCCGTGCGGCGCGCAGGTTCCGGCGTTGGCTGTCACAAAAGCGTGACATTCCAGCAACACCGGACAGCGATGCACGGCGGGGGCACCTTGCCGCCGTCCGTAATGGTTGCAGGATTGTGCGCTTCGCCCCAACTTAGGTCTTTACGCGAACGGAAGCTATCGGCAGGTTCCGTGCGTGCGTCCGGCTGCAGTTCCGGTTTTCGCAGTCTGGACGGGGATATTCGGAGACACTCCACGCTGACCCGGGGAGTTGGACCCGTGCCCCGAGGGGCGCGGGTCCTTTTTCAAGCGGCGGCCTTCGCTTCGGTTTCGCCCGAGGCGACCGCCAGCAGCTTGCGTGTGATGCCCTTCAGGCGCTGCCCATTCTCGATCTTGTCGCCGGTGAGATCGGTCACGTAGAAAACGTCGACCGCGCGCTCGCCATAAGTGGCGATGTGCGCGGAGCTGATCGAAAGCCGCGCATCGAACAATGTGCGGGTAAGCCCGTAGAGCAGCGCCGGCCGATCGAGCGCGTGCACTTCGATCACGGTGTAGCGGTTCGATGCCTTGTTGTCGGCGAGCACGTTCGGCTCCACCTTGAAAACGTCGGCGCGGTGCCGCGTCAGCGGCCGCGCCGCCAGCCGCTCGGCGAGCTTTACCTGCCCTGATGCCGCTTCGATGATCGTCGTCTTCAGCCGGTCGAGCGCGTGCGCCTCCTCAAGCGCGCGGCCCGTGGGCGTCTGCACGACGAGATTATCGATCGCCATGCCGTCGCGCGTCGTATGGATGCGCGCATCAACGATATTCGCGCCGCAGAGCGTGATGCCGCCCGCGATTCGGTAGAACAGGCCGGGATGATCGGGCGCATAGACCGACACCTGCGTGGCGCCGAGCGCATCGTCGCAGGTCATCGAAACGGAAATCTCGTCCTTCGCCTCCGCGATCTGCCGCGCGTTCGCAAGCAGCGAGCCGGCAGGTTCGGCGACCCAATAACTATCGAAAAACCGCTTCGCATGGGCGTTGAAGACCCGGTCGCTCCAGCCGAGTGCTGTTTTCAGCTCCTCCTTCTTCGCGGCGATGCGCTCGGCGCGGCCGCGCTGCTGGTGGCCGAGGCGCAGCATCTCCTCGGTGGCGACATAAAGATCGCGCAGAAGCTGCGCCTTCCATTCCGTCCAGCGGCCGGGGCCGACGGCGCGGATATCGACCACGGTGAGGATCATCAGCAGCCGCAGCCGCTCCACGTCCTGCACGACCGCGACGAAATCCTGGATCGTCTTGAAATCCGAAAGGTCGCGGCGCGTCGCCGTTTCCGACATCAGCAGGTGGTAGCGCACCAGCCATGAAACGGTTTCGGTCTCGGCGGGCGTGAGGCCGAGCCGCGGGCAAAGCGCAAACGCGACATCGGCACCGAGCACGCTGTGATCGCCGCCGCGCCCCTTGGCAATATCATGCAGCAGCACCGCCACGTAGATCACCCGACGCGAGGCGATCTGGTGGATAAGGACGGCGCTGATCGGATGCTCCGCCGTCAACTCGCCGTTCTCGATGCGCGCGAGGAGGCCGATGGCGCGGATCGTGTGCTCGTCCACCGTATAATGGTGGTACATATCGTATTGCATCCGCGCGACGACGCGGCCGAAATCGGGAACGAAGCGGCCGAACACGCCCGCCTCGTTCATCCAGCGCAGCACCGTATCGGGCGCGCGGCGGCTGGTGAGCACATCCATGAACAGTGCGTTCGCGCGCGGATCGCGGCGCACGCGTGCGTCGATCAGCTTCGCGTCGCGGCCCGCCTGCCGCATCGCCTGCGGATGGATTTCAAGCGCGTGCTTTTCGGCGAGCGCGAACATCTCGATGAGCCGCACCGGGTCCTTCGCGAAGAAATCGTCGGTCGGCACACCGAGGCGGTCGCGCTGCACGGTGAAGCCGTTCAGCTTTCTGGGCGCCCGCCGCATACTCGGCAGACGAATCCGGCTCTCCGCGTAGGTCTCTTCAAGGTGTGACAGAAACAGCCCGGTGAGATCGCCGACCTGCCGCGCGATCAGGAAATAATGGCGCATGAAGCGCTCGACCGCCGACATGCCCGCGCGGTCCTGATAGTGGAGCCGCTCGGCAAGCTCGCGCTGCATATCGAAGGTCAGCCGCTCCTCGGCGCGCTTCGCGATGTCGTGCAGGTTGATGCGGACGGCCCACAGGAAGTTCTCGGCCTTGTTGAACTGGCGATACTCCCGCGGCGTCAGCAGCCCCTTGTCGACGAGCTCCGCGGCGCGCTCGACGCGCAGCACGTATTTGCCGATCCAGAACAAGGTGTGGAGATCGCGAAGCCCGCCCTTGCCCTCCTTGATATTGGGCTCGACGACGTAGCGGCTGTCGCCCATGCGCGTGTGCCGCGCCTCGCGCTCGGCGAGCTTCGCCTGCGTGAAATCGCGCTCGGTGCCGGAGACGACATCCTTGAGGAACCGTGCGTTCGACTCGTCATAGAGTGCCTCGTCACCCCACACGTAGCGCGCCTCCAGCATCGCGGTGCGGATCGTCACGTCCTCGCGCGACAGGCGCACGACATCGGCGATGGAGCGCGTCGCGTGGCCGACCTTCAGCCCGAGATCCCACAGCGTGTAGAGCATCGTTTCGACGACCTGCTCGATCCAGCCCGTGGATTTCTGCGCGGTGAGGAACAGGATGTCGACGTCCGAGAACGGCGCCATCTCGGCGCGGCCGTAGCCGCCGACGGCGCACACGGCAATACGCTCGGCAGCGCTGGGGTTGCTCGCGGGATAGAGGCGCTGCGTCGCGAAATCGAAGACGAGCCGGACAAGCTGGTCGGTAAGGAACGCATGGCCGTTCGCAAGCTCCAGCCCCTTGTAGGGCGCCGCTTCCAGCCGCCGTTTGAGTTCGGCCCGCCCGCCTGCAAGCGCGACGCGCAGCACGCCGACGGCAGCGGCGCGGTCAGCCGGAATCGAAGCCAGAACTTCGGCAACCTCGCGGCGGTCGATGATTGCGCGGCGGTCTGTGACGCGGTGAAAGCGGTCGGTCATGCTCATGATATCGCCCCTCCGCCGCCGTCTGCCAAGCGCTTGAGGTCGTAGAGCGCATCGAGCGCCTCTCGCGGGCTCATCTCGTCCGGCCGCAGCGAGGCGAGCGCATCCCGAAGCGCGTCTCGTGCCGGTGCGGAAGGCGCCGCGGCGCTGAACAGCGGCAGGTCGCCGAGGCCCGCGGCGATACCGCCGGTCTTCGCCTTGCCCTGCTCCAACCGCGCGAGCACCTCGGAAGCGCGGTGCGTGACAAGCTCCGGCAGCCCTGCGAGACGCGCGACGGCGAGGCCGTAGCTGCGATCGGCCGCACCGGCGATCACCTCGTGCAGGAACACGAGTTCGCCCTTCCATTCGCGCACCTTCACCGTCGCGAGATGCACGGCGGAGAGGCGCTCGGCGAGTACGGTCAGCTCGTGATAGTGCGTCGCGAACAGGCAGCGGCTGGCAAGGCTGTCGTGCACCGCCTCCACCACCGCCCACGCGATGGCGAGCCCGTCGTAGGTGGAGGTGCCGCGGCCGACCTCGTCAAGGATGACGAGCGACCGCGCCGTCGCTTGCCGCAGGATCGCCGCCGTCTCCACCATTTCGACCATGAAGGTCGAGCGCCCCTCGGCGAGATTGTCCGATGCGCCGACGCGGCTGAACAGCCGGTCGACGACGCCGATGTGCGCCGACTGAGCAGGCACGAAGCTCCCCGTCTGCGCGAGCACGGCAAGCAGCGCGTTCTGACGCAGGAAGGTCGATTTACCGGCCATGTTGGGGCCGGTGAGCAGCCACAGGCGGCGGTCGGGTCCGAGATCGCAGTCGTTCGCAACGAATGCCTCGCGCTTCGAGCCGAGCGCCGCCTCGACGACCGGATGTCGACCGCCGCTAATATCGAAGGCGGTACTGCTATCCACCTCCGGCCGTACCCAGCCGCCGCGCGCGGCAAGCTCGGCGAGTGCTGCCGCGACATCGATGCGGGCGAGCGCGGCTGCCGTTTCTCCGGCAGCTTCCGCTTCGGCGAGCACAGTGTCGCGAAGCGCTGCGAAATGCGCGGTTTCCAGAGCCAACGCCTTCGTAGACGCCTCGGCGATGCGCGCCGCGAGATCGGCGAGATCGACACTGTTGAAACGGACGACGCCCGCGAGCGTCTGCCGGTGCGTGAAGCCGCTGTCCGCCGCCATCAGCGGGTCGGCGTAGCGCGCCGAGACCTCGACATGATAGCCGAGCACGTTGTTGTGGCGGATTTTGAGCGCGGCGATCCCGGTTGCATCGCGGTAGCGCGCCTCCAGCGCCGCGATATGGCGGCGCCCGTCCTGCGCGAGTCCGCGCAGTTCATCGAGCGCCGGGTCGAAGCCTTCCGCGACGAAGCCGCCGTCGGACACGGAAAAGCCCGGCTCGGGTACGAGCGCGGCAGCGAGGCCTTCGACGAGCGCGCCGTGCGGCCCGATGCGATCGAGGCAGTCCGCAAGCATCGCCGGCACGCCGAGCTGGCTTTCCGACAGGAGCCGTTTGAGATCGAGCGCGCCCGACAGCGCATCGCGCAGCAGGCCGAGATCGCGCGGACTGCCGCGCCCCGCCGAGAGCCGGCCGAGCGCGCGTTCGATATCGGCAATGCGCTTCAGCGCGCCGCGGACACGTTCACGTATGGTCGGCGCACCGACGAACCAGCCGACGAGATCGAGACGCCGGGCAATGGTTTCGGGATCGGTGAGCGGCGCGGCGAGATCGGCGCCGAGACGGCGTGCGCCCGCGCCGGTGACGGTGAGGTCGATGCAATCAAGGAGCGAGCCCTTGCGGCTGCCCGCCATGGTTTCGGCGAGTTCGAGGCTGGCGCGCGTCGCCGCATCGATCAGCATGGCGCTTTCGGGAAGGTGCCGTGCGGGCGGACGCAGGCGCACGGCGGCGTCTTTCTGTGTCGCCTCGACGAAGGCCATGAGCGCACCCGCCGCTGCCAGCTCGGCGCGCGTGAACGCCCCGAATCCGTCGAGCGTGCCGACATCGAACCGGCGGCACAGCTTCCGCTCGCCCGCCGTGCTGTCGAAATCGGCGCGCGGCCGCACGGCGACGAGGTGCCCGGCAGGCGCCTCTCTGCCGTCCGCGAGCAGAAGCTCGGCGGGACGCAGCCGCGCCAGCTCCGCGCCGACGAGTGCGGCGTCCACCGGCGCGGTCATGAACTCGCCCGACGACAGGTCGCACCACGCGAGGCCCATGCGCCCTTCCGCCTCACCGATGGCAGCGAGGCGATTGGCGCTCCGCGCATCGAGCAGGTTCTCCTCTGTGAGCGTACCCGGCGTCACGACGCGGATGACCGCGCGGCGCACGACCGATTTCGATCCGCGCTTCTTCGCCTCCGCCGGGTCTTCAACCTGCTCGGCGATGGCGACGCGGAAGCCCTTCGAGATCAGCCGCGCCAGATAGGTTTCGTGGCTGTGCGCGGGGACGCCGCACATCGCGATATCCTCACCCAAGTGCTGACCGCGCTTGGTCAGCGCGATATCGAGCGCGCCGGCCGCCGCGACAGCATCCTGAAAGAACATCTCGTAGAAATCGCCCATGCGGAAGAACAGCAGGCTGTCCCCAGCCTCTGCCTTAAGCGCGAGGTACTGCTCCATCATGGGTGAAGGGGAATCCGCTTTTACAGATTTCACGGATTGGGGACTGGCGTCAGCGCACATGCGGACGCTAATAGCGATCTCAGGCGCGTTGGTGGAGAAAACATTTGTCAAAAGGCAGTTCGGTCAAGTTCAGCGACCAGGAAGCCCTGCAATTCCATTCACAGGGCCGCCCCGGCAAGATCGAGATCATCGCATCGAAGCCGATGGCGACGCAGCGCGACCTCAGCCTCGCATACTCCCCCGGCGTCGCGGTGCCCGTGGAAGCGATCGCCGCCGACCCCGTGCTCGCCTACGACTACACCGCCAAGGGCAATCTTGTCGCCGTCATCTCCAACGGCACCGCCATCCTCGGCCTCGGCAACCTCGGCGCGCTCGCCTCGAAGCCGGTGATGGAAGGCAAGGCCGTCCTCTTCAAGCGCTTCGCCGACGTCGACGCGATCGACATCGAGCTTGCGAGCGAGGACGTCGATGCGCTGGTGAGCGCCATTTCGCTGATGGAGCCGAGTTTCGGCGGCATCAACCTTGAAGACATCGCCTCGCCGGACTGCTTCATCATCGAAAGCCGCCTGCGCGAGATGATGAACATCCCCGTGTTCCACGACGACCAGCACGGCACCGCGATCATCTCCGCCGCCGGCCTCATCAACGCGCTGAAGATCACCGGCAAGTCGATCAAGGATGTGAAGATGGTGGTAAACGGCGCCGGCGCCGCCGCCATCGCCTGCGCCGAACTCATCATCGCGATGGGGATGCCGCGCACGAACGTGCGCATGTGCGACCGCGACGGCGTGATCCACAAGGATCGCCACAACCTCAACCAGTGGAAATCCGCCTACGCGATCGAGACCGACGAGCGCACGCTGATGGATGCGATGCAGGGCGCGGACGTGTTCCTCGGCCTTTCCGCGGCGGGCGCGCTCAGCCCCGAGATGGTGAAGGCGATGGCGCCCAACCCCATCATCTTCGCGATGGCGAACCCGGTGCCCGAGATCCTGCCCGAAGACGCGCACGCCGTGCGTTCCGACGCGATCATCGCGACGGGCCGTTCGGATTATCCGAACCAGGTCAACAACGTCCTCGGCTTCCCTTACATCTTCCGCGGCGCGCTCGATGTGCGCGCGACGACGATCAATGAGGAAATGAAGATCGCCGCCGCCGAAGCGCTCGCCGATCTCGCGCGCGAGACGGTGCCGGACGAGGTCGCCGTCGCTTACGGCAAGCAGCCGGTGTTCGGCCCTGAATACATCATCCCCGCACCGTTCGATCCGCGCCTGATCGAGGCGATCCCGCTCGCCGTCGCCCGCGCCGCGATGCGCACCGGCGTCGCCCAGCGCCCGATCATCGACGAAGAGGCGTACCGCACGGAACTCCGCGCCCGCCTGAACCCGACGACGGCCGTGCTTTCGAACAGCTACGATGCCGCGAAAGCGAACCCCAAGCGCATCGTCTTCGCCGAGGGCGAGGAAGAGACCGTGCTGCGCGCCGCGATCACCATCAAGAACGCGGGCTACGGCGTTCCGGTGCTTGTGGGTCGCGACGACCGCGTGAAGGAGGGTCTGCGCAAACTCGGTGTCGACGACGCCGCCACCTTCGAAATCCACAATAGCCGCATCAGCCCGCTGGTGCCCGGCATGGCCGAACATCTCTATCGGCGCCTGCAGCGCAAGGGCGTGCTCTACCGCGACGCGCAGCGCATGGTGAACCAGGACCGCAACATCTTCGGCGCGCTCCTCGTCGCGCTCGGCCACGGCGACGTACTCGTCACCGGCGTGACGCGCCATTTCAGCCAGACGCTGAGCCAGGTGCAGCAGGTGATCGACCCGGCGCCGCGCCACGTGCCCTTCGGCATCCACCTCATCGTCGGCCGCTCCGACAGCTTCCTCATCGCGGACACCACGGTGAACGAGCGCCCGTCGGCTGAACAACTCGCCGACATCGCCGAGCAGACTGCAAGCGTCGCCCGCCGCATGGGCAAGACGCCGCGCGTCGCCTTCCTCTCCTATTCGAACTTCGGCAATCCACCCGGCGACATCACCACCGTACTGCGCGACGCGGTCGCCGTGCTCGACGATCGCCGTGTCGGTTTCGAATACGAAGGCGAAATGTCCGCCGACGTCGCGCTCAACCGCGATATGGCGAAGCTCTATCCGTTCAGCCGCCTCACCGGCCCTGCGAACGTGCTGATCATGCCCGGACTGCATTCGGCGAACATTTCGGCGAAGCTGCTGAAGGAGCTGGGCGGCGGACGCGTGTTCGGGCCGCTCTTGATGGGCATGTCGAAGCCGGTGCAGATCGTGCCGATGACCTCGACGACGAGCGATCTGGTGACAATGTCGGTGCTGGCGGCAAGCGGCGTTGTCGACTAACCTGCCCCTGTTTGGCGAACCGGAGGGCCCGTTCATGAGCAAGCCGCCGCTTCTCTTCATCCACGGCATGTGGTCGACACCGCATGTGTGGGACTGGTTCGCAGATCGCTACCGCGCCGCCGGATACGCCGTCCATGTGCCTGCGCTGCCCTATCACGACATCGATCCGGCCGAGCCGCCACCCGCCATCCTCGCCACGATCGGTATTCAGGACTATGTGGACGCGGTCGCCGCCGTGGTGCGCACGCTGCCTGAAAGCCCGGTGATCGTCGGCCATTCGATGGGCGGTATGCTCGCGCAGAAGGTCGCGGAGGCCACCGGCGCGCGTGGGCTCATCCTGCTGTCGCCCGGGCCGACGGCGGAAACCCAGAGCATTTCGCTGGCGCCGCTGCGCACCGTGTTCGGCATCGCCGTGAAGCGCCAGTGGTGGAAGCAGCCGACGAAGATCGACGCCGAACGCGCGCGCTGGGGCATCTTCAACGAAGTGCCCTTCGATGTCGCGAATGCGGAAATCGCGAAGCTCGTTTGGGATTCGGGCCGCGTGCTCTTTCAGATGTCGATGCCGTGGGCCGACAAGACGCGCGGCGCGCGGGTGGACTACGGCAAGCTTTCGATGCCCGCGCTCGTCGTGGTCGGCGACCGCGACCGCATCACCCCCATCGCCGTCGCGCGCGCGACCGCACGCGCGCTCACCGGCCACACAGACTACCGCGAGATCACGGGCGCCGGGCACTGGCTGTTCCACGATCCCGTCCGCGAAAAGGTCGCGGCGGAAATGGACAGCTTCCTCAGGCAGCTTTAGCCGGTCGCCACATCGGCCAGACTGGCGGGCAGCCGCGCGGCGCGGCGAGCAGCGGCAGTTCCTGAAACCCGAAGTGGCGATAGAGCGGCAGGTTCCGTTCCTTCGTGCTTTCGAGATAGCAGGGCAGATCCGCAGTATCGACGCGCTCCAGGCCCGCACGGATCAGCGCGCCGCCGAGACCTTTGCCCTGCGCTTCCGGCACCACGCCGACCGCGAACAGGAAGGCGTGCGGCTGCGGCGGATGCGCCTTGCTGAAAACGGCATCAAGCGCGAGCCCGCGCCGCATCGCACCAAGCCCCGCACTCAGGCCTAGCGCAGCCGCGACCTTGAGCGTGGCGATGAGCCCCGCATTCTTGTCACGCGCATCCATCAGCCAGAGCGTTGCGCCATCGCCGCCCGCCATGTGCCCGAAGCCCCGTGCCAGATAGAGATGGCGGGCAAGCGCCGTGAACGTCGGCGCCATGGGCCGGGTACCAAACACCCAGCGGTTGTCCGGATCATCGTGAAACGCGCGCGCGATGATGGCGCCTGCCGCTTTGGCATTGCGCGCCTCCGCGATCAAAACGCGCTGCCGTCCTTGCGCGTGAACGGGCCGTCGTTCCGTGGCAGGTGCATGTCGATATCGGGATAAGTGCACATATCGTCCGGCACATTGGTGCCGACGACGAGTAGCACGGCGTCCGCGTCCGAACGATTGATGAAATGGTGTGCATCACCGTCGTTCTTGGGAAAGGCAGCGCAGTCGCCGGGACGCATCAGCGTCTCGCCCGCGTTCGTCACCAGCACCGCCTCGCCCGAAATCAGCATCGCGAACTCATCCTCCGTGCTGTGCCAATGGCGCTGGCTCGACCATGCGCCGGGTTCGAGCCTGCAGAAATTGACGCCGAAATCGGTGAGACCGCCCGGTCCTGCGAGCCGCCGGTAGTGCCGCCCCGCGACGGCGGCGTTATGGGGCGCGGGATAGCCGGTGCGGCAGACTTCGGGGATCGCATCGAGATCGAGTTTTGGCATGGCGCTTCCTTAACCCAGCGGCACCACTATAAGCACCTCTCATGTCCGCTGCCACCGATCCGCTTGCGCTTGCCCGCGCGCTCATCCACTGCCCCAGCATCACGCCGCGCGACGAAGGGGCGCAGGCGGTGCTCGCCGAAGCGCTGGAGGCGATCGGCTTCAAGGTGTGGCGGCACGTGTGGGGCGAAGCGCCCGACGGCCCCGTACACAATCTCTTCGCGCGCATCGGAAGCAGCGGCCCTCATTTTGCCTTCGCCGGGCACACCGATGTGGTGCCAGTGGGCAACCGCGACGGGTGGTCGGTGGAGCCGTTCGCCGCCGAAGTCAGGAACGGGCAACTGGTCGGACGCGGTGCCGCCGACATGAAGGGCGCCATCGCCGCGTTCGTCGCGGCGGCCGCCGGGAATATTCCCGCGCAGGGTTCGCTCAGCCTCATCATCACCGGCGACGAGGAAGGCCCGGCAACGTTCGGCACCAAGCCGCTGCTCGACTGGATGGAGGCGACCGGCAACGTCCCCGATCACTGCCTCGTCGGCGAACCCACCAGCCGGCACCGGCTGGGCGACATGGTGAAAATCGGGCGGCGTGGTTCGGTGAACGTGTGGATTCGTGTGCAAGGCGCGCAGGGCCACGTCGCCTATCCGCACATGGCTGACAATCCGATCCGCCACCTCGTCAACATTCTCCACGCGCTGCAGGCGCGCGAGCTTGATACCGGCAATGCGTGGTTCGATCATTCGAACCTCGAAGTCACCGACATGACCGTAGGCAATCCGGCGACGAACGTGATCCCGGCGATCGCGGAAGCGCGGCTCAACATCCGTTTCAACGACGAGCACACCGGCGCGAGCCTCGTGCAGTGGATCGAAAAGGTCGCCGCGCGCGAGACGGCCGGTGCAAGCGTCGAGGCAAAGATTTCGGGCGAGGCGTTCCTCACCGAACCCGGCGATTTCAGTGCGCTTCTCGCCGATGCGATCCGCGCCGAAACCGGCGTCGAAACCGAGTTCTCGACCAGCGGCGGCACATCGGACGCACGCTTCATCCGCCGCCTGTGCCCGGTCGTAGAATTCGGCCTGCCCGGCCAATCGATGCACAAAACGGACGAACATGTCGCCGTGGATGATCTCCACGCGCTCACCCGCATCTACGGGCGCATCCTCAAAGACTATTTCGCCTAACCGCTGTTGCGCAGACCCGCGGCGATGCCGTTGATCGTGAGGTGGATGCCCTCGCGCACGCGGGCATCCGTCTCGCCGCGCCGATAGCGGCGGATGAGTTCCACCTGCAGCGCGTTCAGCGGCTCGATGTAGGGCAGGCGCATACGGATGCGGCGCGCGAGCACGGGATCGTCGCCGAGTACATCAGCCTTGCCGGTGATTTCCAGCAGCGCACCCCGCGTGCGGTGCCAGCCCGCACTGATCGCGCCGAACACCTTGGCCCGAATCGCCTCGTCTTCCACGAGATCGCTGTAGAGCGCGGCGATATCGATGTCGGACTTCGCGAGCACCATTCCCATGTTCGAAAGCGTCGCCGCGAAGAACGGCCACTCGGCGTTCATCGCGCGTAGCAGCCCCTTGTCTTCAAACCCGGCGAGCGCCGTGCCGACGCCGTACCAGCCGGGCAGCATCACGCGCGATTGCGACCAGCTGAACACCCAGGGGATCGCACGCAGATCCTCGATCCGGTCGGACTTCGTGCGCGACGACGGCCGTGAGCCAATCTTGAGTTCGGCGATCTCGCCTACGGGCGTTGCTGCACGGAAATACGTGTTGAAGCCGGGCGTCTCGTAAACGAGCCCGCGATACGCCGTGCGCGCGGCGGCGCTCAGCGTCTCCATCGCCGCGCGAAAGCGCGCGAGGTCGGCAGGATCGGTTTCGGGCGGTGCCAGCGTCGCGAGCAACGTTGCTGACGTCATGGTTTCGAGATTCAGCGCAGCGAGTGCGGGCGTCCCGTATTTGGAGGCGATCACCTCACCCTGTTCCGTGATGCGGATACGCGCGCCGACCGTGCCCGGCGGCTGCGCACGGATGCCCGCGAACGCCGAGCCGCCGCCGCGCCCCACCGTGCCGCCGCGCCCGTGAAAAAGCTGCAGCCGCACACCCGCCCCGGCGAATACATCGGCGAGCGCCTGCGACGCTTCGAACAGCGCCCAGCTCGACGTCAGATAGCCGCCGTCCTTGTTGCTGTCCGAATAGCCGATCATCACTTCCTGCACGCCACCGCGCGCTTCGGCGAGCGCCTGCGCTTCCGGCATCGACAGGAATGCACGCATCACGGCAGGCGCGGCTTCGAGATCCTCGATCGTCTCGAACAGCGGCGACACCATGACGTCACATGCCGGAATATCGCCGGGTCGGTAAAGGCCGACTTCCTTCAGGAGCAGGTACACCTCGAACAGATCGGCGACGCAGGTCGAGTGCGAGATCACGTAGTTGCGGACGGCGGCCGGGCCGTAGCGCGCTTGCGCCTCGGCGGCCGCGCGCAGGATGGCGAGCTCGCTTTGCGCGAGATCCGAATACTCGGCAAACGGACTGCCGAGCATACGCCGGTGCGCGAGTTCGCTGCGCAGCAGCGCCGTGCGCTCATCGGGTGTGAGGGCTTCATAATCGGCGCACACACCCGCCTCGCGCAGCAACTCCGCAACGACGGCGCGGTGGATACCGCTGTTCTGCCGCATGTCGAGTGAGGCAAGGTGAAAGCCGAAGATGCGCGCAGCGCGGATCAGGTCGTCGAGACGATTGCCCACCAGCCGCTCGCCGCCGTGCGCGACAAGGCTCGCGCGCACCACCTCGAGGTCGGCGATCAGCGCATCCGGCCCGGCATAGCTCTCCGCGATCAGCGTCGAGGCGCGCGGCGGGCGGGTGCCCGTCAGTTCCGCATGGGTCTCTGCGAGGCGCGCGTAGATGCCCGAAAGCGCGCGGCGATAGGGTTCGTCCTGCCGGTGCGGAGACTCATCACCGCTTTCGTCGGCAAGCGCGGCAAGGTCCGGCGTGATGCCCGCGATCGAGGCGCTGATCGAAAGTTCAGCGCCGAGCCGGTGCACCTCGTCCAGATAATATTGCAGCGCCGCGCGCGCTTGCCCCGCGAGTGCCGCGCGCAACGTTTCGGCGGTGACAAACGGGTTGCCGTCGCGGTCACCGCCGATCCAGCTGCCCGGTTTCAGGAAGCTGCCGACCTCGGCGCCCATCAGCGCCTCGGCACGGCGGTGCAGCGCGGGCAACACCGGCAGCAGGCTGTCGCGCATCACCGAGAGCACATTCGCGATCTCGTCGACGACGAGCAGGCGCACCGCGCGCAGCGGGCGTGTTTGCCAGAGCAATGCGATCTGCCGGTAAAGCTCCGCATCGACGGCCCCAGCATCGGCGACAGACGGACGGCTCGCAATGAGTTCGGCAATGGCGCTCTCGCGATCGATCACGCTTTTGCGCCGCACCTCGGTCGGGTGCGCCGTGAGCACGGGCGAGATCAGCGCGCCCATCAATGTCGCTGCGACCTCTCCCGGCGCAATGCCGTGACGCGCGAGTTCGGCGAGCGCACCTTCGAGGCGTTCGGGGCGGGTTTCCGATCCCTCCGGCACGATCGCCGCCTGCCGATCCTCGGCGATGTTCGCGAGGAGCGAGAAGTTGAGGAAGCCGCGGATGAAACGCACCGCCTCGTCGAGGCTGAGCCCAGCGAGGAGCCGCGCGAGTTCGGCGCGCCGTTCCGGCCCGTCGTCACGGTGCACCGCGACCGAGGCCTGCCTCAACGCCTCGATCGTATCGAACGCGGCCTTGCCATCGAAATCGCGGATGACGTCACCCAGAAGACGGCCGAGGTGGCGCACTTCATCACGGTCGGAAAGCATGGCGGCGGGCTGGCGTAGTGGAACGGGGTTCATGCGGGCAACGCTATTCCCGCCGATGCTGCACCGCAACAGGAGAACGTCTAGGCCTCGAGTTCGGTGTCCCAATAGAGGTAATCGCGCCACGTTTCATGGAGGTGGTGCGGCGGGAAGGCCCGGCCATTCACCTGCAGCTCGTGCGCGGTTGGCTGGCGAGGCGCCGAGCGCAGCGCCATGTGCGCCTCCGCCGGCGTGCGTCCGCCCTTGCGCAGGTTGCAGGGCGCGCACGCCGTAGTGACGTTCACCCATGTCGTGCGACCGCCGTAGGCGCGCGGGACGACGTGATCGAAGGTGAGATCGTGCCGCCCGCCGCAATACTGGCAGCTGAACCGATCGCGCAGGAACAGGTTGAAGCGCGTGAACGCCGGATGCGACGACGGCTTCACATAATCCCGAAGTGCGATCACCGAGGGCAGCCGCATCGCGAAGCGCGGGCTGTGCACCACGCGGTCGTATTCGGCGACGACCGAGACCCGATCGAGAAACGCCGCCTTGATCGCGGTCTGCCACGACCACAGGCTGAGCGGATAATAAGAAAGCGGCGTATAATCGGCGTTCAACACCAATGCCGGGCAACTCTCCGGCGAAACCGCACGCGCATCGAGAAGTTCGGTCGTATACATTGAGCCCCAGTCCGCAATTTCGCGGACTGCCGGGGCGCTACCCGTACCCTGTCGCACGCAAGGCGGCCGCACCGGCCGTCCGTAACCTTACTGCACGCACCATACAGCGTATTGTGTGTCGCCGCTATGACACCACTTGATCTGGGGTGAGGTCAATGCGCTTTGTGCAGACTGCGCCAAGATTTTCGAGGAGTCCATCATAACGGTCGTCACGCGCTTCGCGCCGAGCCCCACGGGGCGACTGCATTTGGGCCACGCCTTCTCGGCGCTCATGGCGTTCCGCTTTGCCGAAGCGCACGGCGGCCGCTTCCTGCTACGCATCGAGGACATCGACACCGGGCGCTGTCGCCCCGAGTTCGTGGACGGTATTTTCGAGGATCTCGTGTGGCTCGGCCTCGCATGGGAAGCGCCCGTGCGCCGCCAATCCGAGCACATGGCCGACTATGCCGCGGCGCTCGCGCGGTTGCAGGCGGCGGGTGTGGCGTATCCCTGCTTCTGCACGCGTGCCGACATCGCCGCCGCGGCCACCGCCCCGCACGGCATGCAGGCGCTCTACCCGGGCACCTGCCGCGCGCTAGATGCGCAAACACGCGCCGGGCGAATGGCAGAGCCGCACGCATGGCGCCTCGATGTGCATCGCGCCGCCGCCATCGCCGGGCCGCTTTCGTGGCACGACGCGGCTGAGCGCGAGATCGCGGCAACGCCCGAGGCGGAAGGCGACGTCGTGCTCGCGCGCAAGGATGCAGGCACCAGCTACCACCTCTCGGTCACTGTCGACGACGCACTGCAGGGTGTTACCGACATCGTGCGCGGCGAGGATCTGTTTTCCGCGACGCACATCCACCGTCTGTTGCAGGCGCTGCTCGGGCTGCCGACGCCGCGCTACCACCACCATCCGCTGCTCACAGGCCCGGACGGCAAGCGCCTTGCCAAGCGCGATCGCGCCGAAACACTCGCCGAGCTTCGTGCGCGCGGCGTCCCGCCCGAAGTGATAAAACATCAGCTCGGTTTTGCCTGACGCGCCGACTTTTGTTAGGCGGTGTCCGCCGGGGGGCGAGAGACAAGGAGATCGACACGTGTGGCGTATCGCGCTCGCCGCTCCCTTTTGCGTTGCCGCCGCCACTGCGTCCGCGCAGGCGGCCCCGCCCCTTGAGGTGCCCGTCGAGGCGTCCGTTGAGGTGCCTGCCGAGGTGCCGGCTGAAGAGAAGCCCGCCGAAGGCGTGCTGCCTGCGCCCGTCGCCGAGATGATCCGCGCGGCAGAGCCCGGCCAGCTCGATACGATCGCGGCGCTCGCACGCCGCACGCAGCCGCAGGCGATGGCTGAGATCGACGCGATGGTTTCGGAAATCCGTGCCGTGCAGGAAGCCGAGAAGCAGCGCCGCCGGATTCTGGCAACGCAGGGCTTCACAAACGGCTGGGAGGGCGAGGCCGCGCTCGGCGCGACCTTCACCACCGGCAACACCGATCAGCAGGGCGCATCCGGCAAGATCGATCTTGTGAAACAAGGCCTCACGTGGCGACACCGCCTGTTCGCCGAGGCCGATTTCCAGGAATCGGACGGCGAGCGTACGCGCGAACGCTACGGCGCCTCCTATCAGGCGGATCATCGCTTCAGCCCGCGCTTCTACACCTTCGGCTTCATCGGCTGGGAAAACGATCGCTTCGCAGGTTTCAGCCGCCGCTTCACCGAATCCGCCGGTTTCGGCTGGATCGCAGCGGAGCGCCCACGCCTGCGGCTCGCGCTCGAAGGCGGCCCGGCGCTTCGGCAGACGCGCTTCGTCTTCGATGAACTGGAGCCCGATGCAGACCGCAGCCGGAATGAGCTCAGCGTGCGCGGCAAGACCAACCTGCGCTGGACGATCGTCGGCGATCTCATCTTCACGGAAGACGCGGGCTTCATCGTGGGCAACGGCAACGACACGCTGTTCGCCAACAGCGCGCTCACCACGAAGCTCGTCGGCAGCCTTTCGACACGCCTGTCGTTCGATGTGAAGCACGAAACCGATCCGCCGGACGACCGCGTGAAGACCGACACAGTGACGCGCGCCAGCCTCGTCTACAAATTCTGAGCACGGATACGCAGCGGCGTGACATGCGCGCCGAAACCCGTATTAGTCTTGACGAATGACCGGACTCGTCATCACCCTCATCGTGCTCGGCGCGCTCGCGACTGCCGCCGTTCTCGTGCGCGGCATCATCGTGATGGCGCGTGGGAAGGACATTACCGGCCAGCAATCGAACAAGCTGATGAGCTACCGTGTGCTGCTGCAGGGCGTCACCGTTGTTCTGGTCATCATCCTCATCATGATGTCCCGGAACGGCGGCTGATTTCATGGTCAAGCTCAACAAGATCTACACGCGCACAGGAGACGACGGCACCACCGGCCTCGTCGACGGCAGCCGCCGCGCCAAACACGACGCGCGCGTGGCCGCCTACGGCACTGCCGACGAGGCGAACAGCGCGATCGGCGTGGCGCGGCTTCATGCGACCGGCGAAGACGATGCGATGCTGGCGCGTATCCAGAACGACCTCTTCGACCTCGGCGCCGACCTCGCGACACCGGGCGAGATCACGGGCGCACTCCGCGTCACACAGGCGCAGGTCGACCGGCTGGAGCGCGAGATCGATGCGATGAACGCCGATCTGGAGCCGCTCACCAGCTTCATCCTGCCCGGCGGATCAGCGCTTGCCGCGCATCTCCACGTCGCGCGCACCGTCGTCCGCCGTGCCGAGCGCATCGCGGTGGAGGCGAACGAGACGGATGCGATCGGCGATCTGCCGATCAAATATTTGAACCGTTTGTCCGATCATTTGTTTGTCATGGCACGTCACTGCAACGACAAGGGCAGGGCCGACGTGCTTTGGGTTCCCGGCGCAAACAGGGAAAGCTGAGCCGGCCCTTCCCCGCGCATGGGGAAGCACATGGCTTCACGAACGGTTTCACAATCCGCTTCGCTTCGGGAGTTCTTCCGGGCGACACGGCAACATAGCCTTGATCTTGCCGCCCCGCTTTCGGACGCCGACGCGAGCGCACAGTCGATGCCCGATGCAAGTCCCGCGAAATGGCACCTCGCGCACACGACATGGTTCTTCGAAACCTTCGTGCTGACGCCACACATGCCGGGTTACCGCGCTTTCAACCCGGCATACGGCTTCCTGTTCAACAGCTACTACGAATCCGCCGGGCCGCGCCTCCGCCGCGACCGGCGTGGCCTCCTGACGCGACCGGCGCTTGCCGAAGTTCTCGCGTGGCGCACGCACGTCGATGCCGCGCTGGACCGCGCGCTCGATGATCTGCCGGACGCCGCGCGGGCACTGGTCACGCTCGGCTGCCACCACGAGCAGCAGCATCAGGAACTGCTGCTGACCGATCTGCTGCACCTGTTCTCGGAAAACCCCCTCGCGCCCGTTTATACGGAGGACGCTCCGTTCCCGGCGGCAAACGCCGATGCCCATGATTGGCTGGCGCATCCCGGCGGCATCGTTTCCATCGGCCACGCTGGTGATGGCTTCGCGTTCGACTGCGAAACGCCCCGCCATCCCGTTCTGCTGCAACCCTTCGCGCTCGGATCGCGGCTTGTGACGAACGCCGAATGGGCGACGTTCATCGATGACGGCGGCTATCGTACGCCAACGCTCTGGCTTTCGGACGGATGGGCATGGGTAGAGCGCGATGACGTCACCGCGCCGCTTTACTGGCAGCGCGAAGACGGCGGCTGGTCCACGATGACGCTCGCAGGGCGACGGTCCATCGATACCGCCGCACCCGCAACGCACATCAGCTATTTCGAGGCCGACGCCTTCGCGCGCTGGGCCGGCGCGCGCCTGCCGCGTGAGGCGGAATGGGAAGCGATGGCTGGAAGCCCGGCACTGTCGCAAATGTTCGGCGCCTGCTGGCAATGGACCCAAAGCGCCTACGCCGCCTATCCCGGCTTCCAGCCGGCGGCGGGCGCGGTCGGCGAGTACAACGGCAAGTTCATGTGCGGGCAATTCGTGCTGAAAGGCTCATCGTGCGCAACGCCCGCAGACCACGCCCGCAACACCTATCGCAACTTCTTCTATCCCCACCAGCGCTGGCAATTCACCGGCGTACGGCTGGCGAAAGACATTTAGGAACGGATGCGTCATGACGTCAGCAACAGAAGCCCTGCTGAAGGACGATTTCGCGGATGCCGTGGTGCGGGGACTGTCTCAGCCCCGCAAGGTGATCCCGGCGCGCTACCTCTATGATCGACAGGGTTCCGAGCTTTTCGAAGCGATCACCACACTTCCCGAATATTACCCAACCCGCACCGAAACAGCCCTTCTGGATGCGCACGCCCACGAAATCGGACGAATCGCCGGCACCGGCAAGGTGGTTGTGGAGTTCGGTTCGGGCTCCTCGACGAAAACTCCGGTGTTCGTGGAGGCTGTGCGAGCCTCCGCTTACGTGCCGATCGATATTTCCGCGGACTTCCTGCACGATGCAGCCGCCGGGTTGGCGCGCCTTCTGCCCGGTCTCGATATCCTGCCGGTTGCGGCGGACTTCACGAAACCGATCGCACTTCCCCGGGCCACCCGGGGCAGCCCGATGATCGGCTTCTTCCCCGGCTCCACCATCGGCAACCTCACACACGCCGCCGCCATCGACCTGCTACGCGCGTTCCGCGCCACGCTCGGAGAAGCGCCGTGGCTCGCCATCGGCATCGATCTGCGCAAGAACCCGCGCCTGATCGAGGCGGCTTACGACGATTCGGCCGGCGTGACCGCAGCGTTCAACCTCAACCTGCTGGCGCGCATCAACCGCGAACTCGGCGGCAACATCCCGCTGGACGCCTTCGAGCACCGCGCGCTGTGGAACGACGATCTCGGCCGTATCGAAATGCATCTCGCTGCGACACGCGACGTACGCTTCCATGCAGCCAGCGAAACGTTCAGTCTTCGCGAAGGCGAGACGATCCATACTGAAAACAGCCACAAATACACGATCGAGGAGGCGCGCCTCCTTGCCCGCGCGGCCGGGTGGCGGCCTATCCGCTACTGGACCGATGCGCGCGGCTTGTTCAGCCTGCACCTGTGGCGCGGCGGCGCACACGAAATGGAGCCGTAACGCCCCATTTTGGGCGATTTGACGATGATCTGACGGAGCATTCGCAGGGCGGCTGACGCTGGCAGCCTAGAAGAGCACGTGTCGGTGGTGGTGGTCGCAGCCGCTGCCGGCACGAAATTCTCCTTTGAAAGCGCGAACCCATGCCGTCCGATCTCAAGCGCATTCTCGTTGCCGCCGCGCTCGCCGCCGCCGCGTTCAACGCCACCGCACCCGCCAGCCGCGCTGTCGACATGCCCGGCGCACCCGCGATGCTTGCGGGCGCCGATGCCGCACCGCGCCTTTTCTTTGCCGAGCACCGGCCGAACCGGATTCGGATCGGAAAGTGCGCGGAGGAAGAGGACATCCACTTCACCAACCTTCTGGAAATCTGATCTTCACTCTGTTTGTCTCTGGCGCTTTCCTGCCGCCGGACGTAGGCAATGCGGACTGAATCCATCAGGCAGGAGGCAGAAACCATGAGCGTACCCCCGACGATCACGCGCGTTCAGCTCGGCGGCTCCAGCGAACCGACGTTCATCATCAAGGATGGCGAAACTTACTACGTCACCCAGTCGGTCGCGACTTACGATCTCGCACAGGCGAAGACCGATCAGGAAAAGTCTGACGTCGAAAACCTCATCCGTATCTTCGACGCCGCGAAGAAGGCGGGCGATTCGGTCGAGGCGGTAAAGCTGCCCAAGGCCAACAACGTCATGGCCTTCCAGCAGACCTGGGGCGGCGGTAAGTAAAGCGGACAATCGGCTTGTGATGAGCGGTGGCGCTGCCGGGTTCCGGCAGCGAACGGGGGATTATGCCCGGACACTTCCCGAATGGCTGACGCTGGTGCCGCCCTCCGACCGTTGGCGGCAGGTCGATTCCGCGGCGCTGCTCCTGCAGCTCGGCCCGGTGCTCGACTGGGCAGGCGTCACGCGGGTCGGCGAGGTGACGCACCTCGATCGCATCGGCCTGCCGGTGTTTCAGGCGGTGCGTCCGATGAGTCGCTCGCTTGCCGTACATCAGGGCAAGGGGCGGTGCGAAGCCGACGCGCGCATTTCCGCCGTAATGGAGGCGATCGAGGGGGCGTGCGCGGAATCCGTGCAGGTGGACGGGCCGTTCTGCCGCTACGACGACCTTGACGAGGAGACACGCCTACCCCGCTTCCTCGACTATGGCGAGGTCCGGCCAAGCCGAACGCGTTGGCCGGATGCGCCCGTCCGTTGGCACGCGGCGGAGCGCTTCCCGGAAGGTGGCCGGATTTTCGTCCCCTTCGATACGGTTTCGGTGGATTTCACGTTTGATGGCGACAGCCCCTTCGCGCGATCAAGCCTTGGCCTTGGTGCGGGGGCAAACCTTGAGGACGCAACCGTAGCGGCACTCCTCGAACGCATCGAACGCGACGCGCAGGCCTACTGGCTCAAAGGCGGCATGGCCGGGCAGGCGCGGGCGCGCGTTGATCCAGAGACGATAGAAGCGCCGTGGTTCCACGCGCTTACGCACCATCTCGCGGGTCTCGGCATCGCCATTGCCGTGTATGTCGTGGAGGGCGCCGGCCGACTCCCGGTGGTGATGTGCCGTCTCGATGATCCAGGCTATGCGCCCTCGTTCCTAGGCGCCGCGTGTCGCCCCGATCCCGACGACGCTCTGTTCCGCGCCTTCGCCGAGGCGGCACAATCGCGCCTCACCATCATCAGCGGAGCGCGCGACGACATCACGCCCGAAGAACCCACGCAGGCCGGGCATCGCGCGCTCGGGGCGCCAACCGGTCAAAGCATAGACTGGCACCGCGTGCGCGATGCCTATTCGGCGCGCCCCAGGCTTGAAGCGCTGTGCGCGCGCCTTGCCGAGGACGGCGTACGGAACATGCTGCGCTGCGACATCTCCCCGCCCTGCCGCAGCGTCAGCGTCGTACGGCTGTGGATGCCGGGAATGCTGGGCTCCGAACAATGCCTTTAAGCGTTTACATCGGCCCCACGCTCTCCCCCGAAAACCGCACCACCGCCGACACCATCACATATCTTCCCCCGGCCAGCGCCGGCGACATGCTCGCGCTTGCCAAACAGCCGCCGCACCGCGTGCTGCTCATCGACGGCATCTTCGAAGCCGCGCGCGCGCCGTGGCACAAGGAAATCCTTGTGCTGCTCGCCGAAGGCTTCGACGTGTGGGGGGCGGCAAGCCTTGGCGCGCTCCGCGCCGCGGAGCTTCACCGCTTCGGGATGCGTCCGGAGGGCGCCATTGCGCGCGCCTATGCCGCCGGGCGCATTATCGGGGACGACGAGGTGGCGGTTGCCCACGCGCCGAGCGCCTTGGGTCACCGCGCGCTTTCACTGGCGCAGGTCGATGTGCGTGCCACGCTCGCCGCAGCGCTTCGTGCGCACGTGCTGACTGTGGACGAGGCTCAGCGCCTTCGTACCGCGTCGCACGCCATCTTCTTCAAGGACCGCACGATACCCGCGCTGATCTCCACCGCCGCAGAGCTGTTACCGGACCGCGCAGAGCGTTTCGCGGCGTGGCTGCCGACCGGCTTCGTTTCGCAGAAGGCTCGAGATGCGCAAGGCGCCATCACTGCCGCCATCACCGCACCATTCACCCCCTGCCGTCGCGAGCCGCCGCCCGAAACGCTATTCCTCAAGCGGCTTCGGGATGAGCGTCCCTGAGCACGGGGCCGAGATAGGACGAAAACAGCGACCAATGTTCGGGCTTCCGGAACGGCAGGTGCGCGTGCAGCCACGAGACCATGTTGCCGTCCGTCATCGGCACGTCGGGCGACCAGATCGCCGCGATGCGCTGCCGCCACGCTGCCGCCATGGCCTGTCCTGCGGGATGCCCGACCGCGCAGCTTGCAAGCACGCCGTAGAGATCGGCGAACACCGTCGGCTCCACGATCAGGTCGAAGTAGGCCACGGCCTCGTCAGGCCTCCGCTGCATCAGTTTGAGGAAGCCGAGGTCTTCGAAGAAATTGTCGTTGGGCAGCGGATCGAGATCGAGGCAGCGCTGCAGATAGTCGCCGCCTTTCGCATGTTCGCCGAGGAAAATGAGGCCGAAGGCCGCCTCCTTGATGCGCTCCGAGTGATAGGGGTTGAGCTCCACCGCCTTTTCGAAATGCGCGCGCGCGGCATCCCATCCGCCGCGCCAGAGCTGGCACCAGCCCATCACCGTGTAGCCGTGAATGTGGCCACGATCGAGCGACAGCGCGGTCTTCGCCAGCTCGAAGGCACGCACCCGGTTCGGCGCTGGGTCGATACCTGCGATCTTGTAGAAATAGTTGGTATTGTAGAGCCGGATGAGATGCGGATAGGCGACCGCGAGGTCCGGCGCGTCGGCGATCACGCCTTCGAGAAGATCGGCCGCCGCTTTCGCTTCGCCCAGCGTGGCCGCCGTCCGCGCGCGGTGGCGGGCAACGAGGTAACGGTCGTACACGGCACCCGGCTGTGCGCGCGGAACGGCATCGCGCTCGACGCGCGGCGTCACCGCACCGATGATCCGATCGACCATCGCATCGATCGCCTCCTGAAGATCGCCCACCTCGATCGACACGGGGTTCGACCAGACGACCGAACGATCGGAAAGGCGCGTCAGCACCGGTGTCACCCGCATGTGCGTGCCCGATTGCCGGAGCGTTGCGGTGAGCGCATAGGCGATCGTTCCCGCGCCGAACATCGCCGCCTCGTCCGACGACGGCATACGGTCTTCCACCAGCACTCGCAGATCCTTGAAGCGGGACAGGCCGGACAGAACCTCCTCGCGCACACCATCCGCAAGGTGCATCAGATTGCTCGCAAAGCCCGTTTCGGCGAAGGGGCACACCAGCAGCAGCGGCGGCCCATCGTGGGCGGGAAGCACTGGAAGCGCGGGCGCTGCCAGCGCTACAGGCTCGGCCACCGGCGCGCTGGCGACTGCGGCAAGCGCGTCGAGCGCGGTAGAGCCTGGCACTGTGCCCAGTTCGGCAGCGAGATAGTCCCGCAGCTTCTGGAAGCGCCGGTGGGCAATAGGTGCCGCGCCGCGCATCGCATCGGCCCGCATGGCGAGCACGGTGACCTCTTCGTCGCCCGGATCGCGCAGCAGATAATGATCCGCGATGCGCCGGGCCGACTCCGCATCGCCGGTTTCTATCGCCCGGGAGAGGCCGCGCCGCGCCGCATCGGCAAGCCGCGCATCAAAATCGGCGCGGGCGAGCGTCAGCCACTCGTCATACTCATCGCTGACGAACAGCCCGCCGAGCAGTTGTTCCCGCCCCGCAGTTTCGATCGCATCCGCGATGCTTGCAGATGGCCCCGTCATCGCCGCCTCGATCTCGGCGATATCGCTCGTCCAGCCATGGCCCAGCGAGACGCTTTCCCGGTCCGAAGAGAGAATGTCGACGCCGGTATCGCCCGCGGCGCTGCGGACTTCGAGCAGGCATTGCCGGAGGCTGCCGCGCGCCTGCGCTTCCCCACGATCACCCCAGAACAGATCAGCAAGCCGCGCACGCGTAGCCGTATACCCACGCGAGAGCGCAAGATACGCGACGAGCGCGCGCGCGCGCTTGGAGCGCGGCGTGACATCCGCACTGCCGACGCTGAATCGCACCTCTCCCAGGAGCTGCAAACGCAAATGCACGCCACCGCCGCCCGGCGATGTCTCCCTGTTCACGACCGACCCCGACTGCTTCTTTTTGGAGTTGCGCCATTCTGGCACGCGAATTCTTCACGTCAAACGGTGAGTTGCTTGCCTTGGGCGTTGACACATACGTCCTGTTGACGCAGGTCGTCGCGCGATCCGGCTCCTAGAGGCCGGGCCAGCTTTCCGGAGGATGCCGATGAAGATCCTAGTGCCCGTGAAGCGGGTCATCGATTACAACGTGAAGGCCCGCGTGAAGTCCGACCAGTCGGGCGTCGAGCTTGCCAACGTCAAGATGAGCATGAACCCCTTCGACGAGATTGCTGTCGAAGAGGCGATCCGCCTGAAGGAAAAAGGCGCGGCGACCGAGATCGTCGTGGTTTCCATCGGCGTTCAACAGTGCCAGGAAACGCTGCGCACCGCGCTCGCCATGGGCGCCGACCGCGGCATCCTCGTCACCACCGACGTCACCACCGAGCCGCTCGCGGTTGCGAAGATCCTTGCGAAGATCGCAGAAGCCGAAGGCCCCGGCCTCGTCATCCTCGGCAAGCAGGCGATCGACGACGACGCTAACCAGACCGGCCAGATGCTCGCCGCGCTGCTCGGCTGGGCGCAGGGCACCTTCGCCTCCAAGGTTGAAGTGGCGGGCGACAAGGTGAACGTGACGCGCGAAGTCGACGGCGGCCTCGAGACGGTGAGCCTGAAGGCCCCGGCCATCATCACCACCGACCTTCGCCTCAACGAGCCGCGCTATGCCTCGCTGCCGAACATCATGAAGGCGAAGTCCAAGCCGATCGATGCGAAGACGCCCGCCGACTACGGCGTCGACGTCACGCCGCGCCTGAAGACGCTGAAGGTCACCGAGCCGCCGAAGCGGCAGGCGGGCATCAAGGTCGATTCGGTCGACGCCCTCATCGGCAAACTCAAGGAAATGGGAGCGATCGCATGAGCGTCCTCGTCCTCGCTGAACACGACAACGCCTCGATCAAGGATGCAACCCGCGTCGCCATCACCGCTGCCGGCAAGCTCGGCGGCGACGTGCACGTGCTCGTCGCGGGGCAAGGCGCGCAGGGTGCAGCCGACGCCGCCGCGAAGATCGCGGGCGTCTCGAAGGTGCTGCTCGCCGACGATGCGGCCTATGCCAACGGCCTTGCCGAAAACGTCGCGCCGCTGATCGAAGGCCTGATGGCGAGCTACGATGCGCTCGTCGCGCCCGCCACCACATCGGCCAAGAACATCGCGCCGCGCGTTGCCGCGAAGCTCGACACGCAGCAGATCTCCGAGATCACCGGGATCGTCGACGCCAGCACGTTCGAGCGGCCGATCTATGCGGGCAACGCCATCGCCACCGTGCAGTCGGGCGACGCCAAAAAGGTGATCACTGTGCGCGGCACGGCCTTCGAAAAGGCCGGTGACGGCGGCTCGGCAAGCGTCGAGGCGGTTTCCGGCAGCGGTGACGCGGGTCTTTCCAGCTTCGTCGGCGCCGAGATCGCCAAGCTGGAGCGTCCGGAGCTCACCTCCGCCAAGATCATCGTATCGGGCGGCCGCGCGCTGAAGGACAGCGACACGTTCCAGCAGGTCATCTTCCCGCTCGCCGACAAGCTCGGCGCGGCAGTGGGCGCATCGCGCGCCGCGGTCGACGCGGGCTATGTGCCGAACGACTATCAGGTCGGCCAGACCGGCAAGATCGTTGCGCCGGAGCTTTATGTCGCCATCGGCATCTCGGGCGCCATTCAGCACCTCGCGGGCATGAAGGACTCGAAGGTCATCGTCGCCATCAACAAGGACGAGGACGCCCCGATCTTCCAGGTCGCGGACCTCGGCCTCGTCGGCGACCTGTTCACCATCGTTCCCGAATTCACGCAGAAGCTCTAGACCATGAAAACGGTAGGGGTCATCGGCTCAGGCCTGATGGGCAACGGCATCGCGCACGTCTCCGCGCTCGCCGGGTTCGACGTCATCCTTTCGGATGTGGAACTCGCGCGCGCCGAAGCGGGCAAGGCCGTGATCGAGAAGAACCTCGGCCGCGCCGTTGCCAAGGGTACGATGCAGGTGGACGAGGTTGAAGCGACGCTCGCGCGCATCCGCCTGACCACCAACCCCGCCGACTTTTCGGACTGCGACCTCGTCATCGAGGCAGCGACCGAGAACGAGACGGTCAAGAAGGCGATCTTCAAGGGACTGACCTTGAAAGACTCCGCGCTTCTCGCCTCCAACACCTCGTCGATCTCGATCACGCGGCTGGCGGCGGCGACCGATCGTCCCGATCGCTTCGTCGGCCTCCATTTCTTCAACCCCGTGCCGGTGATGAAGCTCGTGGAGATCATCCGCGGTCTCGCGACGTCGGACGCCACGACGGCGGCGATGCACGCCTTCTGCCAGGCGATCGGCAAGACGACGGTGGAAGCGCTCGACAGCCCGGCGTTCATCGTCAACCGCGTGCTCTGCCCGATGCTGAACGAGGCGATCTTCGCGCTCGGCGAGGGTGTCGGCTCGGTGGTCGATATCGACCAGGGTATGCGCCTTGGCGCCAACCACCCGATGGGCCCGTTGACGCTCGCCGATTTCGTCGGCCTCGATACGCTACTCAGCGTGATGCACGTGATGCAGGAAGCGACCGGCGATCCCAAGTATCGCCCCGCGCCGCTGCTCGTGAAGTACGTCGAAGCTGGCTGGTACGGCCGGAAATCCGGCAAGGGCTTCTACGACTATTCGGGCGAGACGCCGGTTCCCACCCGCTAAACCGAAAGCAGCAGACCCGCGAGGGCGGCGCTCATCAGATTGGCAAGGCTGCCCGCGACGAGTGCCTTGATACCGAGCTTCGCGATCATCGGTCGCTGGCTGGGCGCGAGGCTGCCCGTCACCGCCATCTGAATCGCGATCGAACTGAAGTTTGCGAAACCGCAGAGCGCGAAAGTGACGATCGCCACGGTCGCCGGCGACAGCGTTGCCTGCTGCGCACTGAGATCGATGTAGGCGACGAATTCGTTGAGCACGACCTTGGTGCCGAAGAGGCCGCCCGCGATCCCGGCTTCGTCCCACGGCACGCCGAGCAGGTACATGATCGGAGCGAAGACGTGACCGATGAGTTGCTGGAAGGTAAGGCCTTCGAGCCCGAACCAGCCGCCGATGCCTGAAAGCAGCCCGTTCGCAAGTGCCACCAGCGCCACGAACGCCAGCACCATCGCACCGACCGCGACCGCGAGCTTCACACCGGTCTGCGCGCCCTGCGCCGCGGCCATGATGATGTTCGCGGGCTTTTCCTCGTCATGGTCGGAGATTTCTACGACCTCGCCCTGAGTGCGCGCCAGGTCTGCCGGGTCATCGGGCATGATCAGTTTCGCCATCAGTATGCCGCCCGGCGCCGCCATGAAGCTCGCCGCGAGCAGATAATCGATGCTGATCCCCATCGACGCATAGGCCGCGAGGATCGTGCCCGCGACGCCCGCCATGCCGGATGACATCACAGCGAAGAGCTGTGCAGGGCTAAGGCCCGCCAGATAGGGCCGGATCACGAGCGGCGATTCGCTCTGGCCGACGAAGATATTCGATGCCGCGCACAGCGATTCGACCTTGCTGATCCCGGTGATCTTCTCGAGTGCACCGCCGATCCAGCGGATGATGAGTTGCATCACGCCGAGGTGATAGAGAATGGCGATGAGCGCGGCGAAGAAGATGATCGTCGGCAGCGCCTGAAACGCGAAGCTCTGCCCGAGCGGATCGCCGAGCAGCTTGCCGAACAGGAATTCGGAACCTGCGCGCGCATAACCGAGGAGTTCGCCGACGCCTGCGGAGAGCCAGGCGAGCGCGCGCCGGCCGGCCGGAACATAGAGCACGAGCACGGCAATTCCGGCCTGAAGCGCGAAGGCTGCGCCGACGACACGGAAACGGATAGCCTTGCGATTGGAGGACAAAAGAACGGCGATGGCGAGGATGAGCGCAATGCCGCCAAGGCCGATCAATATTTGCATTGTTCCCCCGGCGAACGCGTGCTCCAGGCCCCAAGCTATATAGCTTTCTCGGGCCGCGAAAAGCCGTTAGCAACAGGCGATGACGACCGCTGCCGCGCCGATATCCCGCTCGCTCTTCGTGCTCTCGATCCTCTACGGCGGCATGACCTGCATTGCCGGTATCCTCGGCAACAAGCAGGTGGCGCTGGGGCCGCTCGCGGTGGAGGCGGGCATCTTCGCCTTCCTGCTGCTCGTCGTGCTGTCGAGCGCGGTCGCCGAGCTGCACGGCCGCGAGACGGCGAACCGGCTGGTGCTGTTCGGGTTCGTGCCGCTTCTGGTCTCGATGCTGCTGATCATCATCGTGCTCGCGCTCCCCGCCTCCTCCGAGATGGACCCGGCGCGGCTGGCCGGTTTCCAGCTCGTGCTCGCCCAAAGCCCGCGACTGATGGGTGCCGGGATCGTCGCTTACGGCATCTCGCAGTTTCTGAATGTCGGCCTGTTCAGCCTGATGCGCCGTGAAGGCGGGCTGCTGTGGCTGCGCGGCGCGCTTGCGAGCGTGCTCTCACAGATCGTCGACACGCTGATCTTCATCACGCTCGCCTTCTATGGCGTGTTCCCGATCCTCGATCTGATGATCGGCCAGATGCTGACGAAGGTCGTGTTGTCGATCGCGCTGGTGCCGCCGCTCATCCACGGCTTCGTCGCGCTGGGCCGGAAACTCGATTCGCGCTAGAATCGTTCCGGTTCAGATTGAACCGGAACGACTCCAGATGATCTTTTGTTTGTCGTTATTTCCGAGTCGGCAGGTGAGTCCACCTGCCTCGAAATCACTCTAGCGACAGAGCGGCGCGTGATCGCCGTCTTCGATTTCGACGGTGGCGTGATCGACATGGAAACGCGATTGCAGCCGTTCGCGAATGGCCTTCTTCACCAGCGCTGAGGACGCGTCAGCCCGGATGCGCGCGTGGAGCGTCGCCATCGGGCGCGCCTCGTTGATCGACCAGACGTGGACATGGTCGATGCTCTCCACCCCATCGATGTTCGCAGAGAGATCGGCAACGACGGTGTCGGCTTCCAGCCCCGCCGGCGCACCTTCAAGCAGGATGTGCGCTGCATCGCGCGTGACGGTCCATGCGCTTCGAAGGATGATCAGCGCCACGAACACCGAGAGCAGCGGATCGGCAGCAGTCCAACCCGTGTACATGATGATGATCGCAGCTGCGATGGTTCCGATCGAGCCGAGCAGATCTCCCGCGACATGCGCAAGCGCACCGCGGACGTTGAGGTTGCCGCGATCGGCACCGAACAACAGCCAGAAGGCGAAGATGTTGACGCCGAGGCCGAGCACGGCGACCCAAAGCATCGTCGACGCCGCGATGGCGGGCGGCGCCTGCAGACGCTCCACCGCCTCCCAGATGATGAACGCGGCGATCACGAACAGGCTGAGCCCGTTCACGAAGGCGACGAGCACCGAAAAGCGATCGAAGCCGAACGTGCGCCGCCAGTCCGCCGGCCGACGCGCCAGCCGGAAGGCGAACCATGCCAGCGCAAGCGCTGCAAAATCGGTGAGCATATGGCCCGCATCGGCGAGCAGCGCCAGCGAGCCGGAGACGATGCCGCCCACCACCTCGGCGATCATGAAACCGCCAGTGAGCAGCGCGGCAAGGCCGACGCGGCGCTCGTTGCCGGCGCTTACGGTCGGTGCGTGCGAATGGCCGTGGCCGTGATCATGGCTGTGATCATGCCCATGGTCATGATCCGTGTGCGGATGGTCGTGGTCGCGGCTCATGAGGAAACTCTGATCTTCTTTGTTTGCGACGTCAATAAAAACAGGATGTTACGTGATATCACCCTGCGGTTCGCAATGCCTTTCGAACCACCAGTTTCAGACCCGACCAGACGGCATCGACGGCGCAGACCTTCACATCGACGAAGCCGAGCGGAAGCGCGACCGCGCGCACGACATCTTCCGTGATGTCGGTTTCCACCTTCGCGGCCTTCTTCGGCCAGGAAACCCACACCATGCCCGTTGGCGCCAGCAGAGTACGCAAAGCCTCAAGATCGGCTTCCAACGCACTGCGCCGCGTTTCGAAAACATGGGCAAACGCAAGACCCGGCTCGGGGGCCGCGACGACGTGCTGGACAATACCTGATGAGGCGATCTCCTCTGCAATCGCTTCGGGCATCGCCTTTCGCCACGCCGTTTCGCCCGGACGTACCCCGAGCTTGCGCGCGAGCGGGGTTCCCGAATACCCCGCGGCAGACCCTGTCATCTTCTCTTTTCCTTTCGCGCCGAGCCTTTATAGCGACCCACGATCACGCCTGAGGAGTCCTGCCGAATGTCTGCCGACCATACGCCCGATCCGGCCATGCTCGCCAAGGCCGAAACGCTGACCGAGGCGCTGCCCTTCATCCAGAAATATGTCGGCCAGACCTTCGTGGTGAAATACGGCGGTCATGCCATGGGCGACCCCGAACGCGCGATCGACTTCGCCGAGGACGTGGTGCTGCTGAAGGCGATCGGCATCAACCCGATCGTCGTGCACGGCGGCGGGCCGCAGATCGGCAACATGCTCGGACGGCTTGGTATCAAGTCGGAGTTCGTGGACGGCCTGCGCGTTACCGACGCCGCCACTGCAGAAGTCGCGGAAATGGTGCTGGCGGGTGCCATCAACAAGGATCTCGTGAGCTGGATCGGCCGCGCGGGTGGCACGGCAGTCGGGATCTCCGGCAAAGATGCGCGGCTCGTCACGGCGCGCAAGCTGACACGCACCGCGCGCGATCCCGACAGCGCCATCGAACGCGTCGTCGACCTCGGCTTCGTCGGAGAGCCGATCGCGGTGAACGCCAAGATCCTCGATCTGATGACGCGCTCCGACGTGATCCCCGTCATCGCCCCGATCGCCGAGGACGCGGAAGGCCACACATACAACATCAACGCCGACACGATGGCGGGTGCGATCGCGGGCGCGGTGGGCGCGGCGCGGCTGATGCTGCTCACCGACGTTCCGGGCGTGCTCGCGAAGGACAAGTCGCTGCTCACCGATCTCACGCCTGCGCGCATTGAGGAGCTGATCGCGGACGGCACGATTTCGGGCGGCATGATCCCCAAGCTCGAGACCTGCCTCTCCGCCGTGACCGGCGGCGTCGAGGCCGCCGTGATCCTTGATGGCCGCGTACCGCACGCACTGCTGCTCGAAATCTTCACGCGCAAGGGTGCGGGCACACTCGTTCGCGCTTAGACAAAAGTTGCGCGGCGCAACTTTTCAGACCGTGCCGAGCGTACGCTGGATGCGGTGAATCCTGAGGCAGGGAATTACGATCAGCAGGTTCGCGAGCCCGACCGCGAGCAGGATTTGCGGCACGTCGAGCCCGGCCTTCAGAAGCACGCCCGACCCGAGCGCGGCGGCGACCATGAAGCCTGAATTGATGATGTTGTTCGCCGCGATGGTCCGCGCCCGCGCGGACGGGTCGCTCGCGGTCTGCAATAGAGCATAAAGCGGCACGATGAATGCACCCGCCGCAACGGAAAGCCCGAAGAGATCGAGCACGATGCGCCAGCTCCCGGGATCGGAAAGGAAGGCGCCAACGCCGATGAGTTCGGCGTGTGGAACGTCGAACGCGCGGATCGCGAAATAGAGGTCGGCGATGAACGCGGTCATCAGCACGGCGGACGCGGGCGCGTAGCGGACGGAGACGGCACCTTTCAGCAGACGCGCGACGACGAGCGAGCCGGCCGCAACACCGACGGAGAAGATCGTGAGGAACAGCGTCGCCACGGTTTCCGCGCCGCCGAGATCGCCCTTCACCAGCGGCACGAACAGGCTGGTGAACACCGCCCCCACCGACCAGAACCAAGACACAGCGAGCACCGCACGGCCGAGCTGCGGATCACGCGTCACCTCGCGCGTGATGCGGAGCGAGCTTGCAAGGATGTTCCATTCGATGCGTGCGCGGCCGGGCGCCGGCGCTGGGGGCACCTGCCGACCGCTCGCATAGCCGAGCACGGCGACCGCAACGATCGCCCACGCCGAAACTTGCGGCGCGAGGAGGCCCCCGGCGACTTGCCCGGTAAGGATGGCGATGAACGTGCCCGCCTCGACGAGGCCGGTTCCCGTGAGCAGTTCCCGTGGCGCGAGGTGCTGGGGGAGGATCGCGTATTTGATCGGCCCGAAGAAGGTGGAGTGCAGGCCCATCGAAAACAGCACCAGCATCATCAGCGGCACCGAGCCCAGTGTCAGCGCCGCCGCGCCGACGACCATGATGGCGATTTCGGCCGCCTTGATGATGCGGACGAGCCGGGCCTTGTCGACGCTGTCGGCGATCTGCCCGGCGAGCGCGGAAAACAGCACGAACGGCAGGATGAACACGCCCGCCGCCACCGTGACGATCTGCGCCGAGGCCGCCGTATCCCCAGCGAGCAGCGTATAGGTGATGAGGAACAGCATCGCCGTCTTGTAGAAATTGTCGTTGAACGCCCCCAGGAACTGGGTGGCGAACAGCGGCCCGAACCGGCGCGCGGCGAGAAGAGGGATGCCCACGGCCACGGACGCTAGCGCGACGTGCAGGCCTGCGAAAGCCCATCCTTGCGGAATGCGCCGCCGCGCGCCAGAATTGCCGCCTGAAAACAGTGGAGTCTGGACCATGGCGAGCAGACCGGAAGCACAAGGTTTCGATCTCAATCGGCCGACCATCGTGGCGCTGCTGATCCTCGTCGGCGCGGTCTCCGGTCTGCCGACTCTCATCGGCGCGATCCTCGCATACGCATGGCGGGGAGCGGCGGAGAACGCGCCGTGGGAGGAGAGCCACTACGCTTATCATATCCGCGGTTTCTGGATCACTGTCGTCGCGGTGATCGGGCTCGCCGTGCTGACGCTTCTGTCATTCGGCCTGCTCGCGGTCCTGTTTCCGCTGATCTCGATCTGGCTCGTCGTGCGCGCCATCGTTTCGATCGCGAAGGCGCAGCGCCACGAGCCGATGCCCGATCCGAACACGTATTTGTGGTAGTGCGGCCAACGTGCCGCGAAGTCCTTGGGAGAGTTTGACCGATGAGCGACGCCGCGACCGCGACGTATCCCGTGCCCGCGCATACCGCCGCGCGGACGATCTGCGACACTGAAACCTACGAGGCGATGTACCGGCGGTCGCTGGAGGACCCCGATGGTTTCTGGCGCGAGCAGATCGGGATCGTCGACTGGATCAAGACGCCGGGCGTGATGGGCAACTGGTCTTACGCGCCGGTTGATATCAAATGGTTCGAGGACGGCGTGCTGAACGCCTGCTTCAACTGTGTCGACCGGCACCTGCCGGCGCGTGCTGACCAGCCGGCGATCGTCTGGGAGGCAGACGACCCAGACGCTGCGTCGATCACGCTCACCTATGCCGAGCTTCATGCGGAGGTGTGTCGGTTCGCGAACGTGCTGAAGGCAATGGGCGTCCAAAAGGGCGACCGCGTGACGATCTATCTGCCGATGATCCCCGAAGCCGCCGTCGCCATGCTGGCGTGCGCGCGGATCGGCGCGGTGCACAGCGTCGTCTTCGCGGGCTTTTCAGCCGAAGCGGTGGCGGGACGCATCGACGACGCGAAGAGCGACTTCATCATCACCGCCGACGAAGGCCGCCGCGGCGGCAAGACGATTCCGCTGAAACAGACCATCGACGACGCGATCTGCCATGCCTGGCACGAGGTGAAGGGCGTGCTCGTGGTGCGCCACACCGGAACCGACGTGCCGATGACGCACGAACGCGACAGCTGGTGGCACGAGCGCCGCGAGACCGTCTCCGCCGATTGCCCGGCCGAGCCGATGAACGCCGAAGACCCGCTGTTCATCCTCTATACCTCCGGCTCCACCGGAAAACCGAAGGGCGTGCTGCACACCACGGGCGGTTATCTCGTGTGGACGACGCTGACCTTCAAATACGTGTTCGACTGGCGCGACGAGGGCGCACTCCACTGGTGCACAGCGGACGTGGGCTGGGTGACGGGGCACAGCTACATCGTCTACGGCCCGCTTTCGAACGGCGCTTCGACATTGATGTTCGAGGGCGTGCCCAACTACCCTGCGGTCGACCGCTTCTGGGCGGTGATCGAAAAGCATCGGCCCGCCACCTTCTACACCGCGCCGACCGCGCTCCGCGCGCTGATGCGCGAGGGCGACGCACCCGTGCTGAAACACGACCTCTCCTCGCTCCGCCTGCTGGGCACCGTGGGCGAACCGATCAACCCGGAAGCCTGGCTCTGGTATCACCGTGTCGCCGGCAAGGAGCGGCTGCCGATCGTCGACACGTGGTGGCAGACGGAGACCGGCGGCATCCTGATCTCGCCGCTGCCGGGCGCGATCCCCACCAAGCCGGGCAGCGCGACGATGCCGTTCTTCGGCATCGAGCCTGCGCTCGTGGACGCCGACGGCAAGTTCATCGAAGGCCCGGCCTCGGGCAACCTCGTGCTCAAGAGCTCGTGGCCGGGGCAGGCGCGCACGCTCTACGGCGATCACCAGCGCTTCGCCGAGACGTATTTCTCCACCTACAAGGGCCTCTACTTCACCGGCGACGGTTCGCGGCACGACGAGGACGGCTATTGGTGGATCACCGGCCGCGTCGACGACGTGCTCAACGTTTCAGGCCACCGGCTCGGCACCGCGGAGGTGGAATCGGCACTCGTCGGCCACCCGAAGGTCGCGGAGGCTGCGGTCGTCGGCTATCCGCATGACATCAAGGGCCAGGGCATCTATTGCTACGTGACGCCGATTGCGGGGGTGGAGGGCGACGCCGCGCTCGAAGCCGAGCTGAAGGCGGAAGTGCGCCGCGAGATCGGGCCGATCGCGACGCCCGACCAGATCCATTTCACCCCGGCACTGCCCAAGACACGTTCCGGCAAGATCATGCGGCGTATCCTGCGCAAGATCGCCGAGAACGATTTCGGATCGCTTGGCGACACGACGACGCTCGCCGACCCCTCGGTGGTCGACAGCCTGATCGCCGGACGCAAGAACCGGTAAACGCAACCGAATCATAACGTCCTCACGCTATGCGGGAACGATTGCCGGGATCGCCCAACTCCGGCAATATACGCTCGGCTGCGGGCGGCGCCGGAAACGGCGACAGGGGTTTCGCCAACCAGCACATTTGAACATGGGGAAGTTTATGAAGATCCTGAAAACACTCGGCTTCGGCGTTGCCGTGGCCGCCATGGCCGTCGCTTCAGGCGCGGCATCCGCGCAATCCCAGTCCTCCGCGCGCAAGGCGCAGACGAAGAGCATGCAGGAAATCCCGGTCTGTCAGAAGCGGCTGGGCACGGTTTCGATCGTCGAGCCGGACACCAACTGGTGGCAGCAGCTCGGCCTCGGCAGCCCGGAAGCGATCATCAAGCTGTTCGTGATGAAATCCGGCTGCTTCGGCCTCGTCGATCGCGGCAAGGGCCTCGCCAGCCGCAACATCGAGCGCGCGCTCGCCGATTCGGGCGAGCTGCAGAAGGGCTCCAACATCGGCAAGCGCCAGGTGAAGGCGGCTGACTATTTCATCGTTCCCGACCTCGTTTCGAAGAACGAGAATTCGGGCGGCGGCGGCATCGGCGCCATCGCGGGCGGCCTGCTCGGCAGCCGCACGCTCGGTATGCTCGCGGGCGGCCTTTCCACGAAGAGCAAGGAAGCCAACGTCATGCTGACGCTGGTGAACGCGCGCACCACCGAGCAGGAGCGCCTGACCGAAGGTTACTTCCGCAAGAAGGACCTGTCGTGGGCGGCCGGCGGCGGCGGCGGCTGGTGGGGCGGCTTTGGCGCTGTCGGCGGCGGCGGCTACTCGAACACCGAAATCGGCCAGGTGATCACGCTCGCCTATCTCGACGCCTACAAGCAGCTGGTGACGCAGCTCGGCGGTCTGCCGGAAGACCCGAGCGCCGCGGCGCCGGTCGCGCAGTAAGCCTGAGAACATCGGGAAGGGGGCGGCACCGCATGGCGCCGCCCTTTTTCTTTGCCTGAAAGAACACGCGTGACCGACAAGACCGTCTGGAAGGGGCGCTTCCTTGAAGCCGTCGTCGAAGAGGACTGGGAGTATGTTCGCCGTCCGGGCGGCATGGGCGCGGCGGTGATCCTTGCCGTGACGGACGCTCAAGAGATCGTGCTGGTCGAGCAGTACCGCGTACCGCTCGGCGTGCACTGCCTCGAACTTCCGGCCGGACTCGTCGGCGACGACGGCCCCGAGGAGGTGCTGACGGCGGCGCGGCGCGAGCTTGAGGAGGAAACCGGCTTTCGCGCCGAAGCGCTCGAAGACCTCGGCGTGTTCACCTCTTCTCCCGGCATGACGAGCGAGCACTTCACGCTGGTGCGGGCGACGGGACTTGCCCGTGTCGGACCCGGCGGCGGCGTCGACGGCGAGGCCATCACGGTTCACTGCGTTCCGCTTCGAACATTGCCGGCGTTTATCGCCGAAAAGCGCCGCGCAGGCGTGATGATCGACGTTCGGCTGCTTGCTGCGCTGACCCTGCTGTAAGGGCACGGGGCTTGCGGCGAGCCGCCGTCGGCGTTTAGGGGAGTGGCATGACCGCATCCAACGACCGCGACAACGGCATCCCGCAAGACGTGCTCGGCGCCGTCCGCCGTCTTATCGAATGGGCCGGAGACGATCCCGCGCGCGAGGGACTCGCCGACACGCCAGGCCGCGTGGCGCGCGCCTACCGCGAGTATTTCCGCGGCTACGCCGAAGACCCCGCGCTCCACCTTTCACGCACCTTCGAGGAGGTGGGCGGCTATGACGAGATCGTGCTGCTGCGCGACATCGCGTTCCAGTCGCACTGCGAGCATCACATGGCGCCGATCATCGGCAAGGCGCACATCGCCTATCTGCCGGGTGACCGCGTCGTCGGCATCTCGAAGCTCGCGCGCGTCCTCAAAGGCTTCGCTTCGCGCCTGCAGGTGCAGGAACGGCTGACCGCTGAGGTCGCCGACTGCATCTGGGAGCATCTGCAGCCGCGCGGCGTTGCCGTGGTGATCGAGGCGGCGCACGCCTGCATGTCCGCGCGCGGCGTCAACACCCCCGGCGTCACCATGACGACGAGCCGCATGATGGGCGTGTTCCGTGACGACGAGCGCAGCCGCAAGGAAGTGCTGAGCCTGATGGGGCTCTAGGGCGGATCGTTTAGACCGGGATCGCGGTCCAGCGCCTCGCTAACCTTCGCAGAAGAGTTGCCCGTTCCGGTTCCCGGCGCGGTAGGATGGGCACTGGCGCGGCGTGATCATCGTTCGCTGCCATACGCCCTTTGCGTTCTGGCAGCTTGCGATCAGGTTTCCGTTGTTCCCGGTCGAAGCATCACGGCAGCTCGTTTCAAAGGAGCCGCTCCAGCGATAACTGCCGCCGCCATCCGTTTCGCAAAACAGCGTGCCGTTGCGGTTGCCGAAGGACCGGCAGGTGCCGATGCGCGCCGCAGCGGGGCGATACGTGTTGTTCGCAGTGAGACACTGCGCGCGGAGGTAGCCGTTGCGGACCTGACCATCGCGGCAGGACTGCTGCCACGAGCCGCCGGGCAGCGGACCCGGAAGCGGCGTCGGCCGATCATTCTCGTAACCCATGCACGCAGCAAGCAAGAGCGGCGCGGCAAGCGCGCCGACTAGTCCCGTAACCCGCATTGGACCTCTCCCCAGTTGAGCGGGGATCTTCGAGCCACTGCGACTCGAAAAGCCCCAGCATTGCAGGAGGATACCGCAATCAGGGCCGACCAGAAAGCACGGCTCACCGCATCGCGGCGATCCAGTCGCGCACCAGCGCGAGACCCGCTTCGTCGGGCTGCGTGCGGCCAAGCTCCGGCATCATGACGCCGGGTTCGGTCGATTCCATCCGATAGGTGAGGATCGAGCGATCGGGATGACCGGGATCGATCGAGACCATGCGCCCGCCGGAGCCGCGTCCCGCCGCGACCGGTCCCTTGCCGATGCCGATGTGCGGACCCGAAGGCGTCTCCCACGTGAGGAACAGGCCCGAGTTCGAGGCGGGACCGTCGGGCTTGTGGCAATGGCCGCAATTGACGTCGAGATAGGCGCGGGCGCGATGTTCGAGGCTTTCGTTCGCGTCCTTCCAATCCGGTAGGCGCGGTGCGTTTTCGGGAACGCCTGTGACAAGGCCGAGGCGCGTAAGACGCGCGAGATTGTTCTCGCCCTCGAAATCATGGTTGAGGTTCCGCGCCTTGGGACCGATCGGCACCAGTGTGTTCCCGGTGGCGTGGCAACCCTTGCACTGGTTGATGTTGGGCACCTGCCAATCGAGCGCGATCGGCCTTCCCGCCCCGTCATGCCCCGTCACCGCGACGCGCACGCCCGCGCGTTTCAGCGTCGCGGCGCTGTCGTCGGCGTTCCACACGTAGGGCCACGCCTTCCAGCCATCTGTCTGGTGCACGAGCAGCCGCGTCTCGATGAGATCGAGGCTGCCGTCCGCGCGTGCGAACCCGAAATGCTTGATGAGCACGCTGCCAACCGGAATATCGAGCAGCCCCTCGCCCGCGTAGTGCGCGGTCTTGCCCTCCGGCACATAGAGGAAGCGCGCCTTGTCGGCATGATCCGAGAACAGCGGCGTCGCGAGGCCATAAGGGACGACGCGCGCGTTCGACCGGGTCGCGCCGGTATCAAGGAAGAGGCCGGTTTCGGCGAGCGTCGCGGGTGCCGCCGCGCTCGCAAGCACCGCGTCGTTCACCGTTGGCGGTGCGGCGGAGGCGACCAGCAGCGCGGCCGCAAGCAGGGCGGCGGCGCGCAGCATCAGGGTATCGGCTGATCGGCCGGAAGCACCACGGCGGCAAGCGCTGCGGAAGCGCCCGCAGGCGCGACCGGCGCTGGCTGAGCCTTCGAGGGCGGCGTTCCGGCGACGGCAAGCCCGAGCGACACCATCGGCGCATCGCTCGCGGGGGTGGTCGTGGTATCGTCAGGCTTGTCGCCGAAACGCGTCACGCCATCCCACAGCACCGGCGGCAGACCGCCGCCGAGCGCAGCGGCAAGCTCCGCGCCGCCCGGGAACTTGGGGTCCCAACCGTTCCTGCCGAGCACGTTGCCGAAGATGCGGACATTGCGCGCGAGGGGGTTGTAGCTCGCGTCCTCGAAGGGCCGCACATAGGAGACCACCATCACGGCGGCGGTGCGGTTGCCCTCGATGCGGTTGCTGGAAACCTCAACGTTCTCGTTCGCCATCACCATGATGCCGAGGCCCTGCGGTACCTCAGCGACGATGTTGCCGGGCGGGGCGAAGTTCGGCGTGTCGTTGTCGACGACCGTGTTCGAGAAGATACGCGTCGAGTGCCCGCCCATCTTCGGCAGGTTCGGCAGATCGAAGACGAGGATGCCGCCGGTGTTGTGGTGGGCGAGGTTGCCGTAGACGTCGGCGTGCGTCGAGTTTTCGATCTCGATGCCCGCGACATTGAAGCTGACGCGGTTGTTGCGCACGATGATGTTTTCGGACTGGCCGACGTAGACGCCCGCGTCCGAACAGGCGACGACCTCCGAATTCTGTACGAGCACGTTCGTCGCCTCGACCGGATAAAGGCCGTAGGCGCCGTTGTCCTTGTGCGGCCCACGCGTCCATACGACGCGCAGATTGTCCATCGTGATGCGGTCGACGCCCTTCGCCTTGATGCCGTCGCCCTTGGTGTCCTCCACGGCGAAGCCGGTGAGCAGAACGCGGTCCGACGTGACGAGCAACCCCTCGCCCGCCCCCGTCTGGCCCTTGAAGCTGAGCACACTCTTCGCCGGACCGGCACCGCGCACGGTGACATTGTCGACATCGAGCGACAGGCCGTTCGTGAGCCGGAAGGTACCCGCACCGAGTTCGATCACATCGCCCGGCTGCGCTTCGATAAGCGCAGTCTGCAGCGCCTCCTGATCGTTTTCGCCGGGCGCGACAGTGATCACCTTCGTCCATGCGGGCGATGCCGAAACCAGCAGAAAAGCGAGCAATGCCTTGCGCATCATGTCCATCCTCCCCTTTTCCGGCCATTATCGTCAGCTTGACGAACCCTGCCAACCCTGCGGAAACTGAGCGGGAGACCTTGAGGGAGGCCCATCATGCACGACATCGTCATTCGCGGCGGTACCATCGTCGACGGCACCGGCGGCGCGCCGTTCACCGGCGACATCGCCATCGACAACGGCCGCATCAGCGCGGTCGGCAACGTGAACGAGGCGGGGCGCGAGGAGATCGACGCGGCCGGCCAGATCGTGACGCCCGGCTTCGTCGACATCCACACGCACTACGACGGACAGGCGACGTGGGATGACGTCATGGCCCCTTCGGCATGGCACGGCGTGACCACGGTCATCATGGGCAATTGCGGCGTCGGCTTCGCGCCCGCGCGGCCGGACCGGCACCAGTGGCTGATCGGCCTGATGGAAGGCGTCGAGGACATCCCCGGCACCGCGCTCGCCGAGGGCATGACGTGGAACTGGGAGAGCTTCCCCGAGTATCTCGGCGCGCTCGAAGCCTTGCCGCGTACCATCGACGTCGCCTGCCACGTGCCCCACGGCGCCGTGCGCGCCTATGTGATGGGTGAACGCGGTGCCGCGAACGAGGCGCCGACGGTGGACGAGATCGAGGCGATGTCCCGGATCGTCGAGGAAGGCCTCCGCGCCGGCGCGCTCGGCTTCTCGACATCGCGCACCGTGATCCACAAATCCGTGGACGGCGAACTCGTGCCCGGCACCACCGCCACCGCCGAAGAGCTGATCGGCATCGGCCGCGCGATGGGCCGCGTCGGCCACGGCGTCTTCGAGATGGCATCCGACCTGATGCCCGAATGGAACGAGTTCGACTGGATGAAGCGCCTGTCGAAGGAAACAGCGATGCCGGTGACCTTCGCCATGCTGCAATCGCCGCTGAAAGCGATGCACTGGACGGACCAGATGGCGGCGACAAAGGCCGCGAACGACGACGGCGCCAACATCCGCGCGCAGATTTCGCTGCGCGGCACCGGCGTGCTGATGGCGTGGCGCGGCACGGTGCATCCGTTCGTGATGCGCCCGTCGTGGCAGGCGATTGCAGGGAAGCCATGGGCCGAGCAGCTCGCGACGCTGCGCGATCCCGCGTTCCGCGCGAAGCTGCTCGCCGAGGAAAACCTGCCGCCGCCGCACCCGGATACGGCGGCGCTGTTCATGCTGGTGACGCAGGGCTGGACGATGCAGTTCCCGCTCGGCGAGGAGCCGGACTACGAGCCTGCGCCCGAACGCAGCCTCGCCGCGCTCGCGAGGGCGAGTGGCAAGAGCCCGGCCGAGGTGGCCTATGACGTCATGATGGAGGGCGATGGCACGGGCTTCGTCTATCTGCCGATCCTCAATTACGTCGACGGCAACCTCGACTTCGTGAAGGGCCTGCTGGAGCGCGACGACACGGTCATCTCGCTGTCGGACGGCGGCGCGCACTGCGGCACGATCTGCGACGCGGCCTCCCCCACCTTCCTGCTGACGCACTGGGTGAAGGGCCGCGCGCGCGGCCGCATCCCGCTCGAACTCGCGATCAAACGACAGTGCCGGGATACCGCGCTGCTCTATGGTCTCGCCGATCGCGGGCTGCTCGCACCGGGGTATCTCGCCGACGTCAACGTCATCGATCTCGATCGGCTGAAGCTCGGCAAACCGTGGCTCGCATTCGACCTTCCGGCGGGCGGCAAACGCCTGCTGCAGACGGCGAATGGGTATACCGCGACGATCAAGTCCGGTACCGTCACCTTCCGGAACGGCGCGGTACAGGCAGCGCGGCCCGGACGCGTCGTGCGCGGTCCGCAGGCGGAACCGTTGCTAATGGCGGCGGAATAAGCGAAAAGGGCCCTGTATTAGTTGACTGATACGGAAGGGGTTCGTCTGATGCGCAAGTTCCTGCTCCCGCTTTTTGCCGCGCTGACGCTCGCGGCGTGCGGCATCAACACCGTGCCGACGCGCGAGGAGGCCGTGAAGGCGGCTTGGGCCGAGGTGGAAAGCCAGTATCAGCGGCGCGCGGACCTGATCCCGAACCTCGTCGCCACGGTGAAGGGCTTTGCCGCACAGGAGAAAGAGGTGCTGGAGGCGGTGACGCAGGCACGCGCCTCCGCCACGCAGACGACGATCAATGCCGACCAGCTCACTGATCCCGCCGCTGTCGCGCGCTTCCAGGCCGCGCAGGACCAGCTTTCAGGCGCGCTTTCCCGCCTGCTCGTCACCGTCGAGCGCTATCCAGACCTGAAATCGAACGAGAATTTCCTCGCACTGCAATCGCAGCTCGAAGGCACGGAAAACCGCATCACCGTCGCGCGCCGCGACTACAATCAGTCGGTGCAGGCCTACAACACCGAGATCCGCACCTTCCCGAGCCTGATCGCGGCGAAGTTCATCTACGGCGCCGAGCCGATCACGCCGTTCAAGGCGACCACCGCCGGAGCCGAAACCGCGCCGACCGTCTCGTTCGAATAAGGATGCTCCGGCTGGCGTGCCTCGCGGCGCTGCTGTCGTTTCCGGCGGCAGCGCAGGAGTTCCCGAAGCTTTCGGGGCGCGTCGTCGATGCCGCCGATCTGTTGTCGCCTGAAACCGAGGCTGCGCTCACGGAAAAGCTGAAGACGCTTGAGGATACGACGACACGTCAGCTCGTCGTGGCCACGATCCCCGATCTGCAAGGATACGACATCGCGGACTACGGCTACCGGCTCGGCCGCGACTGGGGTCTCGGCCAGAAAGACGAAGACAATGGCGCGCTGCTCATCGTCGCACCCAATGAGCGCAAGGTGCGGATCGAGGTCGGCTATGGACTCGAAGGCTATCTGACGGACGCGCTCTCGTCCGTGATCATCAACCGGCAGATCGTACCGCGCTTCCGCGAGGGCGACATGGAAGGCGGCGTTGTTGCCGGCACAGACGCCATCGTCGCGCAGCTCTCGCTGCCGCCCGAGGAGGCCCGTGCGAACCTGATCGCCGCGCGCGAGCGGGGACAGGAAGAGACGCGGCACGGGCTCGGGCTCATTCCGACGATCCTCATCATCTGGTTCGTGTTCTGGATGCTGCGCGGTGTGCTCGGCGGCAAAAGGCGGCGTGGGCGCGGCCGGCCCATCATCATCTGGGGGCCAGGGAGTGGCGGTGGCTGGGGCGGGGGTTCCTGGGGCGGCGGTTCCTCGGGCGGGTTCGGCGGTGGTGGATTTTCTGGCGGCGGCGGCAGCTTCGGCGGCGGCGGCGCGAGCGGGAGCTGGTGATGCGGCTGACCAACGACGAACACGCCCGTATCAGTGACGCCATTACGTCAGCGGAACGGGCGACCTCCGGCGAAATCTTCTGCGTGGTGACGCGGCGCACGGACGATTATCGCGCCGTCCCCTTCGCATGGGCGGCGCTCGCCGCGATCGTTTTGCCGCCCCTCCTGCTCTGGATCGGCATTCCCGATCCGCTGTGGTTCACGAGCGGCGGTTGGAGCGACGGCGGGCATCCCGCGCCGCGGCTCATCTACGCGCTCTACGCTTCGCTTTCGGCGCTGCTCTTCGTCGCGGCGTTCCTCGTCGCGCGCATTCCGCCGGTCCTGCGCCTGCTCACGCCGCGTTCGCTGCAACGCAGCGCCGTGCATCGTGCGGCTGTCGAAAGTTTCCTCTCGCACGGCATTCACGTCACCGAAGACCGCACCGGCGTGCTCATCTTCCTGTCGCTTGAAGACCATGCCGCTGAGATCGTTGCCGACGAGGGTATTTATGCGAAGGTCGCGCACGATGTGTGGGGCGATGCGCTGGATACGCTGCTCGCCGAGGTACGGGACGGCAGGATTGCCGACGGTTTCATCAAGGCAATCGGACTGTGCGGCAGCGTGCTTTCGGCCCACTTCCCGCCATGCGAACGCAATCCCAACGAACTGCCGGACAAGCTGATTGAAATTTAGGGCATTGTGCGGAAAAGTGGGGATCTGTTTTCCGGCAAGAACGATGCGGCCACAGAGATGTATTGCAGGCAAGGGGACTGAAAATGTTGAATGAATTCAAGACTTTCATTGCAAAGGGCAATGTGCTCGACCTCGCCGTCGCGGTCATCATCGGCGGCGCGTTCGGAACCATCGTTACCTCGCTGACACAGGATGTGATCATGCCGGTTGTCGGCGCGATCTTCGGCGGGCTCGACTTCTCCAGCCTGTTCATCCGGCTCGGCGCCGTGCCCGAAGGCTATGCGGGATCGCTGACCGACTATGCCGCGCTCAAGGAAGCCGGCGTGCCGATGCTTGGCTACGGCGCCTTCATCACCGCCGCGATCAATTTCCTGATCCTCGCCTTCATCATCTTCCTGCTCGTGCGCACGGCAAACAAGCTGATCATGAAAAAGGAAGAGGCGCCTGCCGGCCCGAGCGAAGAGGTGCTGCTGCTTCGCGAAATCCGGGATTCGCTGAAGAAATAGTCTTCACTGTGAAAAGCAAAGGGCCGCGGGACGAGACAGTCGCGCGGCCCTTTTCTTGTCCGGTCTTTGTTAGAGCGCGCTGCGTGAACTCTGACGCAGGACGTGCACTCTATCTTTTTGTTGTCGCATCGTTTCTGGCGGAAAACCGGTTCCCACTTTTCCGCACGATGCTCTAGAAGCGCTCGCCCGAAAGCCGCTGGCAGAGCATGTCGAGCTGATCGAGATCGCTGTAGAACAGCGTCAGCTTCCCGCCTTCCCCATCGAACTCAAGCCGCACGCGGAGGCCGAGCTGCTCGGCGAGCTGACCTTCCAGCGATTCGAGATCGGCACTGCGGGCCGCTTCGCGCGGTGCGGTTTTGCTGCGAGCCGCGCGCGGCTTCTTCGCCCGCGCCTCGACCTCACGGACCGACAGGCCCATCTGCACGACGTCGCGCGCCAGCGCCGAAGGATCGGGCGCGGTGAGCAGCGCGCGCGCATGGCCCATGGTGAGTCGCCCATCGATCAGCAGGTCGCGCACGTCATCCGGAAGATCGAGCAGGCGCACGAGGTTCGCGACATGGCTGCGCGACTTGCCGACGATGCGGGCGATGTCTTCCTGCGTATGGCCGTAGTCGTCGATCAGCCGCTTGTAGCCTTCCCCCTCTTCGATCGCGTTCAGATCCTGGCGCTGGATATTCTCGACGAGCGCGACCTCGAACGCTTCTTCGTCGGTCAGGCGGCGGACGAGCACGGGCACGTCATGAAGCTGCGCGGCCTGCGCCGCACGCCACCGGCGTTCGCCCGCCACGATCTCGAAACGGCCGCCATCGACCGGGCGCACGAGGATCGGCTGAAGCAGGCCTTGCCGCTTCACCGAGGCGATGAGTTCGGCCTGCGCGGTCTCGTCGAAGCGGCGGCGCGGCTGCTTCGGGTTCGGCGAAATCATCGCCATCGAGAGCATCTGCGCGCCCATGCTGCTGCCCGCATCGCCCGCCGGAACCGCCGGGGCTGCTGCTCCGGCTTCGGTGCGCGGCGGCAGGGCAGCACTCCCCATTTCCTCGAGCAGGGCGGACAGGCCGCGGCCGAGGCCGGTGGGACGCTTAGGCTGAGACATGGACCTGTACTTTCAAAGGATTAAGCGGCGCGGGCGTGCGGTTCGGTCCGCCCCAGAAGCTCGCGGGAAAGGTCGATATAGGCTTCGGAGCCTGCGCAGCGGTGATCGTAGACGAGCGCGGGAAGCCCGTGGCTCGGCGCCTCCGACAGGCGGACGTTGCGCGGAATGATCGTCTCGAACACGATCTTGCCGAGCACGGCGCGCACGTCGGCCGCCACTTGTTCGGAGAGGCGGTTGCGCTTGTCGTACATCGTCAGCACCACGCCGATGATGTTGAGCCGCTGGTTGTAGCCAGCGCGCACGCGCTCGACCGTGTTCAGAAGCTGGCTGAGACCTTCAAGCGCGAAGAACTCGCACTGGAGCGGCACGAGCAGAGACTGCGCGGCGACCATCGCGTTCATCGTCAGGATGCCGAGCGACGGCGGGCAATCGATGATGATGTAATCGTAGGCCTGCATCGCAGGCGCCGCCAGGGCGGTATCGAGGCGGTGGATGCGGCCTTCCATCTCGACGAGTTCGACCTCGGCGCCCGACAGGTCGACCGTCGAGGGAATCAGCGACAGGCGAGGGATCGCCGTGGAGACGACGGCATCGGCTGCGCTGCACGCGCCGATCAGCACATCATAGCTCGTGCGCTGGCGCGTATGCTGATCGACACCGACGCCGGTCGAGCTGTTGCCCTGCGGATCGAGATCCACGATCAGCACACTCCGGCCCGTCGCGGCGATCGCCGTCGCGACGTTGATGGCGGTCGTGGTCTTGCCGACACCGCCCTTTTGGTTTGCCACCGCGATTCTGATCACCGACGCCTCCGTACACTGCGCGCCCGCACGATCCGCCCCCGCGAATCGGTAAGACTTGGAATCAATTCATGTTCGAAAACGAAGCGGCGCCTGGCTTCCGCAAGCTCGTCCTCAACCGCCGCGCCTTTCAGCAACAGCCATGTGCAGGACTTTGCAGCATAGGGTTCACCCCAGTCAAACAGCTTCGCGAGCGGCGCGCAGGCGCGCGCGGTGATGCAATCGAACTTCACGGAACCAAGCAATTCCACCCGCTGATTCAACACCTTGACGTTTCGTTCCAATCCCAGCGCATCGCGCACGGTTTCAAGAAACACCGTCTTTTTGCGAATCGAATCGACGAGCGTGACCGAATCACCCGTCAGTAGCGCGATCACCATTCCGGCAAACCCGGCACCACTGCCGATATCAAGCCATGTCGGCCGATGCGCAGAGCTTTCGCGCTCCACGAGATTGAGCAATTGTGCGGAATCAGCGAAATGGCGGACCCAGACGTGGGGAAGTGTCGCCGGGCCGACAAGATTGAATTTGCCCTGCCACTCTTCGAGCAGCGCTGCATAGGTATCGAGCTTCGCCAATGTTTCACGTGAAACATTGAACGTCGCCGCGAACCATGCGCGCTGTTCTTCAGGAGCTTCAGGCGGCGCGTTTGACATGGCGGAGAAGTGCGGTGAGAGCAGCGGGCGTGACACCGGCGACGCGCGCAGCGGCACCGAGACTGTCGGGTCGGGCGCGCTTCAGGCGATCGATCATCTCGTTCGACAGACCACCGATCTCGGAATAGTCGAGGTCGTGTGGCAGGCGCAGTGCTTCGTCGCGACGGAAGGCATCGATCTCGTCGGACTGCCGTTCCAGATAGACAGCGTAGCGTGCATCCGTGTGAAGTTGCTCGGCATGGGCCTCCGCCACATCGGAGAGTACGGGCCACACCGCCACCGCATCCGCCCACGCGACATCAGGAAAGCGCAGCCATTCGAATGCCGACCGCGTCACACCATCCTGACGTACCGCGAGGCCAGCGCGCTGCAGGTGGGCCGGGGATGCTCGGGCAGCCTCCAGCAGTGCCCGCCCCTTCCCAAGCGCCTCTGCCCGCTCGCGATAAACGCGGGCGCGATCGCCGCCGAGCAGGCCGAGAGAGATCGCCTTTTCGGAAAGTCGCTGATCGGCGTTATCGGCGCGGAGGTGCAGGCGATACTCGGCGCGCGAGGTTAACATCCGGTAGGGCTCGGTCACGCCTTGTGTCACGAGATCGTCGATCATCACGCCGATATAGGATTCGGCGCGATCAAACCCGGCCGCGTCCAATCCCAGTGCCGCTCGCGCAGCGTTCAGCCCCGCGACCAGCCCCTGCCCTGCGGCTTCCTCGTAGCCGGTCGTCCCATTGATCTGCCCTGCAAGGAACAGGCGCGGGATCGCGTGCAGTTCGAGCGTCCGCGAGAGAGCGCGTGGGTCGATATAGTCGTACTCGATCGCATAGCCCGGCCGCGCGATCTCGACCCGTTCCAGCCCAGCAAGCGTCCGCAGGAATGCCAGCTGCACATCCACGGGAAGCGAAGTGGAGAGCCCGTTCGGATAGATGAGCGGGTCGTCGAGTCCCTCCGGTTCCAGGAAGACCTGGTGTCCATCGCGGTCGCCGAAGCGCATCACCTTGTCTTCGATCGACGGGCAGTAGCGGGGGCCGGTACCCTCAATGCGTCCGCTATAAACCGCGCTGCTCTGAATATTCTCGCGGATGATGTCGTGCGTGTCGACGTTGGTCCGGGTGATTCCGCAGCTTAGCTGAGGGTTCACAGCCCTTCGCGTAGACGCCGCGAAGAACGAAGGCGCCTCATCCCCCTCCTGCCAATCAACGCGCGTCCAGTCGATCGTCCGACCATCCAGACGCGCAGGCGTTCCGGTCTTGAGACGCGCCATCGGCAAGCCGAGATCGCGTAGGCGGCGCGCAAGCGCGACAGACGACGCCTCGCCCACGCGCCCGCCCGCATGAACATCGCCCCCCACGTGGATCACCCCGCCAAGAAAGGTGCCGGTGGTGAGCACCACCGTACGCGCAGCGATTTCCGATCCGTCTGAAAGTACGGCTCCGGATACGCCGTCCGCGTCGACGAGCAAATCGTCCACGCGTGCCTCCAGAACCTGGAGGCCGTTTTGAGTATCGATCGCGCTCTGTATCGCGCGGCGGTAGAGTTTGCGGTCGGCCTGCGCGCGTGGGCCCTGGACCGCTGGCCCCTTACGGCGATTAAGAAGTCGATACTGGATCGCTGCCGCGTCAGCGGCTTCCGGCATCACGCCGCCCAGCGCATCAAGCTCCCGAACGATATGACCCTTGCCGAGGCCACCGATCGCCGGATTGCAGGACATGACACCGATGGTTTCTCGACCCGGCGTTACCAACAGCGTACGCGCACCCGTGCGCGCAGCGGCGGTCGCTGCCTCGCAACCGGCGTGCCCGGCCCCGATGACGAGTACGTCGAATCGTTCCATGATGGGAGACGGACTAGCCGAATCGGCGTTTCGTGTCGACGACGTGTTTCACGTGAAACAATGGCCCCTCAGAACGGCTGAAAATGTTTCACGTGAAACATCATTTGCCAATGCAGAAGCGTCCAAACACAATATCCAGTATGTCTTCGACGCCAACCCGGCCCGTCAGCCGACCCAAAGCACGCATCGCCAGCCTAAGCGATTCGGCTCGCAGCACGACGTCGTACTCTTCCGAAGCAACGAGCAGCGCGTCCCGACATTCAGCAAGCGCATCGCGCTGACGTGCATGTGTTACGAGCGCATCCTGCCCTGCGCCGGCCAGTACGCTTGCCCTCTCAACGAGAAGCGATTCAAGCGCTGCAAGTCCCTCTCCCGTTACCGCTGACACGCGCTGCCATCCGTCCACAGGATCGGAACGAAGATCCGCCTTGGATTCGACGACGACCGCCCCTGCCGGGATCGTCGTGTCCCGATCATCCGGGCCGACAAGAAAGACCACGAGATCCGCCTCGTCCGCGCGTTCACGCGCACGGCGGACGCCTTCAGCTTCGACGGCCCCAGCTGCATCACGAAGGCCCGCCGTATCGACAAGCGTCGCCGCAACGCCGCCGAGATCGAGATGCACTTCGATCAGGTCGCGCGTGGTGCCAGCTTCGGGTGAGACGATGGCGACGTCGCGCTTCGCAAGCGCATTGATCAGACTCGATTTCCCGGCATTTGGCGCGCCGAGCAAAACGATGGTGAGCCCGCGTCGCAGGCGTTCTGCAAACTGGTAATTGCCCAGGTGACTTTCGATCTCGCGCACCAGCGCCATGATCTCCGGCCCCTCGCCTTCAACGAGCCGCGTGCTGACATCCTCTTCGTCCTCACCGAAATCCAGTGACGCTTCGGTTTCAGCGAGGATGGAAAGCAGTCGTCCATGCCAGCTTTCGGCGAGCGCCCGCAGGCCGCCCGATGCCTGCCGCAGCGCCTGACGCCGCTGCGCCTCAGTCTCCGCGTCGATGAGGTCGGCAAGCCCCTCAGCTTCCGTAAGATCGAGCTTGCCGTTGTCGAACGCCCGCCGCGTGAACTCCCCGGGCTCGGCCGGTCGCAATCCCTCGATCGTACCCAGTGCACGCAGCAGCGCCGCAACCACCGCCGGGCCGCCGGTTACGTGGAGCTCGGCAACGTCTTCTCCCGTGAAGCTCGCGGGTGCGGGAAACCACAGGACCAGCGCATCATCGATCGCCGTTCCGGCATCCAGAAGGCGCACGAGCGTTGCACGGCGCGGTGCAGGCAAACGTCCCCCAAGCGCCAGCAGCGCCGCGCCCGCCGCCGGGCCGGACACGCGAACAACCGCGACACCGGCAGGCGGTCGACCTGACGAAAGTGAGAATATTGTTTTCTTTTCAATCATTTAGAAGTGACGTCATGGCGTCGGGTACTAGCCCTTCTTGCCGCTCGTGACGCCTCCGGTCATGGCGTTCCACATCGCCTTCTGCACCTCACCGATCCCGCTCGCCGCGCTCGGCATCCAGTTGGACATCAGACGCTCGACATCGCCTGCGGTGATGCCGTCCTTCATCAGGCCGGTCATGCGATCGATGTAAAGGTCGTGCAGCGGACGGACATCGGGAAGCCCCATGAACGCGCGCGCTTCTTCCGGGGAGCAGTCGATCTCGATATTCACCTTCATGGGCGCCCCTCCTCTTGTGAAAGCCGCACGGTGGCGGATAGGTTTGCGACGCTAAAGCATCGCGCGCAAAAGTGGGAACCGGTTTTCCGCAAAAACGACGCAACAGAAAAAGAACAGAGCGGAACCGGGAAGATCAGACCCATGGCAGAAACGCTCCGAAACGAAACACTGAAACGTTCCCATGCCTCCGGCATACTCCATGGCTGACCCTGCCATCATCCGGGCCGCGCGTGCCGATGATCACGAGGTGATTCTCGCCATCGTCAACGACGCGATCCTCAATACGACCGCGTGGTATGATCACGAGCCGTGGACTGCAGAACGCGTTGCCGAATGGCACACTGCAAAGCTCGCAGACGGCTGGCCGGTCCTCGTTGCGGACGTCGCGAACGATGTCGCCGGCTTCGGCAGCTTCGGCCCCTTCCGCGCCAGGCAGGCCTACGCTGGCACGGCCGAGCATTCCGTATATGTTTCAAGCACATATCGCGGCCATGGCTATGGGCGGCAGCTTCTGGAAGCCTTGATCGATCTCGCACGCAGTCGCGGCCTCCATACGCTTGTCGGCGGAGTCGATTCCGAAAACGCAGGAAGCCTTGCCTTTCACCGCGCACTCGGCTTCGAGGAAGCCGGACGGCTGCGCGAGGTCGGGCGCAAGTTCGATCGCTGGCTCACGCTCGTGTTCATGCAGAAACTGCTGTGAAGGAAAGTCCGATGGCGTATCGAATGGCGTTTCAGAAAACCGGTGGGCCGGAGGTGATCGCGCGGCAGGATTTCACGCCAGTACCGCCCGGCCCCGGCGAACTCGCGATCCGGCATACCGCGATCGGGGTCAACTTCATCGATACCTATCACCGTAGCGGGCTCTACCCGGTGGGTCTTCCGGCCGCGCCCGGCATCGAAGCCGCCGGCGTTGTCGAAGCTATCGGCGAAGGTGTGAGCGGCTTCGCGCCGGGAGACCGCATCGGCTACTTCACCGGAAGACCCGGCGCCTACGCCACGCACCGCAACATTCCGGCCACGCAGGCGCTGAAGCTTCCGGACACCCTGACGGACGAAGACGCCGCAGCCGTGATGCTGAAGGCGGCAACCACCGAGTATCTCGTCGAACGCTGTGCCCGCGTGAAAGCCGGAGACGCGGCACTCGTTCACGCGGCCGCGGGCGGCGTCGGGTTGCTGCTCGTCCAGTGGCTGAAAGCGATCGGCGTCCGCGTCGTCGCCACGGCCGGGTCCGCTGACAAGCAAGCACTTGCCCGATCCGCGGGGGCCGATGTCGTCTGCGACTATGCCGATGCCGCAACCCCGGCCCGGGAGATGACGGGGGGCGCCGGGGTAGACGCGGTGTTCGACGGCGTCGGAAAGGCAACATGGGACATATCGCTGTCAGCGCTCCGCACCCGCGGGCTCCTCGTGAGCTTCGGCAATGCGTCGGGGCCCGTATCGGGCGTCGACCTCGGCGTTCTCGCCGCCAAAGGCTCGCTCTTCGTCACACGCCCGACGGTCGCGCACTATTATGCCACGCCCGAGGACTTCCGTGCCGGATCGGCCCGCTTCCTTGACATGCTCGCCATCGGCAAGCTGAAGGCCGATATCCACCAGCGCCATGCGCTCACAGACGCCGCGCAGGTCCACCGCGATCTCGAAGGGCGCAAGACCACGGGCGCAACGATCATGCTGCCGGAGGCGTGACCTTCTCGATTCTGAGCACGCGCTCCGCGCCGCTCCGGTCCGGCCAGCGGATCGTCTGACCTTCGGCCAGCCCGATGAGCCCGGCGCCGACGAGCGAAAGGATCGAAAGCTTGCCCGCGGCAATATCCGCATCCGGCGGGTAGACGAGTTCGACCGTGCGGTGCGCGCCGCTGCCTTCATCGATGAAATCGACACGCGCTCCCATGCGCACGACGCCCTGCGGGAAGTTTTCAACGCCGTGCACAGCGGCGCGCTCGATTTCGCGGAGGAGAAGCGCTGCGACCTCGGGAAGGCGCGCCTCCGCGGCGAGGGCAAGGTCTCCAAGCCTTTCAGCTTCGGAATCGATGAGGTGAATCGGCGGACGCGATGCGTCGATCATGGAACAGGTCTTTCTGACGGCATTGGGGGACGTGGCTGAACTGCCCCGAACCCGTCGGGGCATGCCGTCAGGGTCCGGGGCTAAATGCCCGCCAGAAGCTGGCCTCCGCTGCAGAGGCGGCGTGAAAGACAGCGCGTATCCATAACGCGGATGCTGTCCGGACCCTCGGCCGGTGTCAACCGCCGAACATGCCGAGCGTCATCACCCCGACCGAAGGATCGACGATGCCCTCGTAAATCATCTTGAACGCAACATAGACAATCACGATGAGGCCGAAATAGGCGATCCAGCGATAGCGCTCGATATACTTGGCAATGATGTTCGCCGCGATGCCCATCAGCGCCACCGACAGGACGAGGCCTACGATCAGGATACCCGGATGGTCTCGCGCCGCACCTGCGACGGCAAGCACGTTGTCGAGGCTCATCGAAACGTCGGCAACGGCGACCGCCCAAGCTGCAGCCAGGAAGCTTTTCGCTGGGCGAATGCCCGAATCTTCGTCGCCTGCGATTTCCGGCGATCCGGGTGATGCACCAGCGCCTGCCGGATGAAGCTCGCGGTACATCTTCCAAGAGACCCACAGCAGCAGCAGGCCGCCTGCAAGGATAAGTCCGACGATCTGCATGAGCTGCGTGACGACAAGTGCGAACGCGATGCGCAGCACGAGCGCGGCAAGCACGCCGATCATGATCACCTTGCGTCGCTGATCGGGCGGCAAGCCCGCCGCAAGCGCACCGACGACGATGGCGTTGTCGCCCGCAAGGACGATATCGATCAGCAGAACCTGCGTGAACGCGGCCAGCGCGGCCGGTGAACCGATATTCGAGAAGTCGTGAACGATGGCAGCCCAGATGTCGGCCGGCCCACCGAGGCTTGTGGCCGCCTCAGCGGCCCCTGCCACGCCGAAAAGAACGCTGAAATCCATCGTTCGCTAACGCTCCGTCGTGCTACTGGTTCATTGCCGCGAAGAAATCGTCGTTGGTCTTGGAATCCTTCATCTTGTCGAGCAGGAATTCCATCGCGTCGACCGTGCCCATCTGCATGAGGATACGGCGCAGCACCCACATCTTCGAAAGCTTGTCCTTCTCGACGAGCAGCTCTTCCTTGCGGGTGCCGGACTTGCCCACATCAATCGCCGGGAAGATGCGCTTGTCCGCGACCTTGCGGTCGAGCACGATCTCGGAGTTGCCGGTACCCTTGAACTCTTCGAAGATCACCTCGTCCATGCGGCTGCCGGTATCGATGAGCGCGGTGGCGATGATCGAGAGCGAACCGCCTTCTTCGATGTTGCGCGCGGCGCCGAAGAAGCGCTTCGGACGCTGCAGCGCGTTCGCGTCGACACCGCCCGTCAGCACCTTGCCAGACGACGGCACGACGGTGTTGTAAGCGCGGCCAAGGCGGGTGATCGAATCGAGCAGGATTACGACGTCCTTCTTGTGCTCGACAAGGCGCTTTGCCTTTTCAATAACCATTTCAGAGACTTGCACGTGCCGCGTCGCCGGCTCGTCGAAGGTGGAGGAGACGACCTCACCCTTCACGCTGCGCTGCATGTCGGTGACTTCCTCGGGCCGCTCGTCGATCAGCAGCACGATCAGGAACACCTCGGGGTGGTTGTCGGTGATCGCCTTTGCGATGTTCTGCAGGAGCACGGTTTTACCCGTGCGCGGCGGCGCGACGATCAGTGCACGCTGGCCCTTGCCCTGCGGCGCGATGATATCGATGACGCGCGCGGACTTGTCCTTCAACGTCGGATCGAGCGTGTCGAGCGTCAGCTTCTCGTCCGGATAGAGCGGCGTCAGGTTGTCGAAATTGACGCGGTGGCGGACCTGCTCGGGGTCGTCGAAGTTGATGAGCGAGAGCTTGGTGAGCGCGAAATAGCGTTCGCCGTCCTTGGGGCCGCGGATCTCGCCTTCGACCGTATCGCCGGTGCGGAGCCCGAACTTGCGGACTTGGTTCGGCGACACATAGATATCGTCCGGCCCGGCGAGGTAGTTCGCTTCTGGCGAGCGCAGGAAGCCGAAACCGTCGGACAGCACTTCGATGGTGCCGCCGCCCATGATCTGCTCGTCATTATCGGCAAGCGCTTTCAGGATCGAGAACAGCAGATCCTGCTTGCGCATGGTGGACGCGCCCTCGACGCCAAGCTCTTCGGCCATGGCAACGAGGTCGGCGGGGGTTTTCTTCTTGAGGTCTTTAAGGTGCATGACCATCGATGGGCCTTCGGTGAATCGTGTGAAAAGCTGGCGCCAGGGAGATACGTCAGAAAACGAAACAATGCCCTGCGCGGGCGCCTCAGAACGAGGACTTGGCTTCCGACTTAGGAACGCGCCCGGTGGAAGTCAAGCGGATCAGAACGGCCGGAGCACCGCGAGCAGCACGACGACAATCGCGACGAGGCTCGGAAGTTCGTTCAGCATCCGGAGGCCGCGTTCGCTCACCGGGCGCTCACCGCGCGCCATCTTTTTCGAAACGCCCACGATCCAGCCGTGGAAGCCCGAAAACAGGAACACGATCGCGAGCTTCGCGTGGATCCAGCCGTTGCCGGCGAAACCGATGTTGAAAGCGAGCGCGAGGCCGAGCACCCAGACCATGACCATGGCAGGGCCCACGATGATCTTGCGGAGGCGTTCGATGCGCGTGATCCAAAGCGCGTCCTCAGGCGAGCCGGGCGCGGCCGGGTGCTGGTAGACGAGATAGCGCGGCAGCATGAACATGCCCGCCATCCAGAAGATCACGAAAATGATGTGGAAGGCCCGCACCCAGAGATGCGCGGCCCCGAGCCAGCCGACCCAGTTTTCCATCTACAGGGGCTTCCGGATCGCGGCGAGCGCAGCTTCGACGTGCGCGATCGGCGTTTCCTTGTCGATGCCGTGGCCGAGATTGAAGACATGCGGACGACCACCAAGCGCTTCGCGGATGCGCACGACGGCCGCGGGAAGCGCATCCCCGCCCGCGAGCAGCAGCAAGGGATCGAGATTGCCCTGCACCGGCAGGCCTTTCGGTAGCGCCTCATCCGCCCACACGGGATCGACAGTTTCGTCAAGCCCGACGGCGTCAACGCCGGTTTCGCGCGCATAGCGCGGCAGATTGCCGCCCGCGCCCTTGGGAAAGCCGATGATCGGCACGGGCGTACGCGCCTTCAGCCGTTCCACGATCGCGCGTGTCGGCGCGATCACCCAGCGATCGAATTCCTGCGGCGCAAGACTGCCCGACCAGCTGTCGAAAATCTGTGCCGCATGGACGCCCGCGGCGACCTGCCCGGCGAGATACTCCACGGTGACGTCAACGATCGCATCGATCAGCGCGGAGAAGCGCTCAGGCTCCCTGTAAGCCATCAGACGGGCCGCCGCCTGGTCCCGGCTGCCCTCGCCCGCCACCATGTAGGTGGCGACTGTCCACGGGGCGCCTGCGAAGCCCAGGAATGTGGTTTCACTCGGAAGCGCCGCGGCGACCTTGCGAACCGTCTCGTAAATCGCGGCAAGGTGTTGCGGCGCTGCGTGCAAGCCTTCGAGCCGCGCACCCGCAAGCGGCGGTGCGAGCTGCGGGCCTTCGCCCGCCGTGAACGTCAGCGTCTGGCCCATCGCGTGCGGCACGATCAGGATATCCGAAAACAGGATCGCGCCGTCGAAGCCGAAGCGCCGGATCGGCTGCAGCGTGATCTCCGCCGCGGCGTCGCTGTCGTACACGAGCTCAAGGAAGCCGCCCTTCTCAGCACGAAGCGCGCGATACTCCGGCAGATAGCGTCCTGCCTGACGCATGAACCATACCGGCGGGGCGGCCTGCCGTTCACCGTTCAGCACTGCGAGTAAGGATCGAAACCCCATATCTCTTCTCTTATAGATATATAGAAATGGTTTTGGATGATTGTTGGGCTGGGGATAACGGGGTTTCCTGTGAAGTCCACAGGCAAGCATGACGCAGCCCGGTGAAGCATCGCGCGGGTTTGCATCGCACAGCCCGACTTATCCACCGGATTCACAGGAAGCGTTTTGGATTGTCCACCTGGGGATGATCTGCCGCTACCGATCGGCGGGGGGATGAACGACCACCCGCTTGCCGGTTATCCGCTGAGTCCTTAATCGAGTCGTCCGGGGGCTTATCCACAACCGCGCGGCAGGAGGCGACACATGCGGCTGCACTTGCATCTCGTTTCCGATTCGACCGGCGAAACCCTTGAATCGGTTGCAAAAGCCGGCCTCGCGCAGTTCGAGGACGTCGAGACGATCAAGCATTTCTGGCCGCTTGTGCGTTCGAAGGGTCACCTCGATCGCGTGCTGATGGATATCGCGACCCGTCCCGGTCTCGTGCTGTTCACGCTCGTCAACGCCGATATGCGCAGCCACCTCGAGGCGCGGTGCCGCGCGATGGGTCTGCCGGCCGTCGGCGTGCTCGATCCGGTGATCGAAGGCCTGCAGGCAGTGCTGGGCCAGCGCGCCGCCGCCCGTCCGGGCCGCCAGCACCAGATGGACGAGGCGTATTTCCGCCGCGTCGCTGCCATCGACTACACGATGAACCACGATGATGGGCAAGGTGCGGACAATTGGGAAGAGGCCGATATCCTGCTGATCGGCGTCTCGCGCACCTCGAAGACGCCGACCTCGATCTATCTCGCGAACCGCGGCTACAAGACCGCAAACCTGCCGCTGGTGCCGACAAGCCGCCCGCCAGAGCAGCTTTTCCGGCTGTCGAAGCCGATGGTTGTCGGCCTCACCACAAATCCCGACCGGCTCGTGCAGGTCCGCCGCAACCGCCTGCTCAGCCTCGCGCAGGCACCTGAGACCGCGTACGTGGACATGGACGAGGTGACCAAGGAGGTCGCAGCAGCGCGCCGACTTTGCGCCGACAACAGCTGGCCGGTGATCGACGTGTCGCGCCGTTCGATCGAGGAATCGGCCGCGGCGATCATCAACCTCTATAACGAGCGTGCTGAGGCGCGCGCCAACGGCTCGGCGGCATGACGTCACTCGTTCTCGCGTCGACGAGCGCGTCACGGCAGGCGATGCTGACCGCGGCGGGCGTACCGTTCGAGGCGCTGGCACCGATGGTTGACGAGGCCGAGCTGAAGCGCGCGCTTGCCGCCGAGGGCACCGACGCGCGCGGGGTGGCGGATGCGCTCGCCGAAGCAAAGGCTGTGAAGATCTCGCGCAAACTGCCGGGCGTGCTGGTGCTCGGCAGCGACTCGGTTGTTGCGCTCGATGACGGCACCATGATCGACAAGGCGCCCGACCGGGAGACCCTCACCGCCCAACTTCGCAGCTTGCGCGGACGGACGCACCGGCTGATCTCCGCGGCCGTCGTTGCGGAAAACGGAACTCCCGTGTGGCGTTTCGTCGGCGTGGCGAAGCTCACGATGCGCGACTTTTCGGATGCGTTCCTCGATGCCTATCTCGATGCCGGCGGCGACGTGCTGCTGGGTTCGGTAGGCGGCTATCATATCGAGGGGCGCGGCGCGCAGCTCTTCGCGCGCGTCGACGGCGACCAGTTCACCATCCGCGGCCTGCCGCTCCTCGCCGTGCTCGATTATCTCAGAACCCGCAATGTGATGCCGATATGACCTTGCCTTATGCGGAGGTGATCGGCGATCCGATCAGCCATTCCAAATCGCCCACCATCCACAAATTCTGGCTGGACCGGCTAGGCATCGCCGCCGACTATCGCCGCGCGCACGTGAAGCCCGGAGACCTCGCCGCTTACATCGAAATCCGCCGGAATGATCCCGATTGGCGCGGCTGCAACGTCACGATTCCGCACAAGATCGCGGTGATGGATCATGTCGCCGATCCCGGCGGCGTCCGCGAAAGCATCGGCGCGATGAACACGATCGCGCGCGCCGACGATGGTACGCTCTTCGGCACGAATACCGATGCAGGCGGGTTTTTCGCGCCGATCGCGGGCCTCGATCTCGAGGGCCGGCCGGTTGCTGTCGTCGGCGCTGGCGGCGCGGCAAGGGCCGTACTGTTTGCCCTGTCGAAGGCGAACGTCGGCCCGGTGACAGTACTGAATCGCAGTCCGCTGAAGGCGATGGGGCTGCTCGCTGCGTTCGGCCTCAAGGGCGCGGCGAAGCCGCTCGATGTGCCGCTTCCCGAAGCCGCGCTGCTGGTGAACGCAAGCGCACTCGGCATGACGGGACAGCCGTCGCTCGACCTCGACCTCTCGCCGCTCCCCGACGACGCGGTCGTCTACGACATCGTCTACAGCCCGCTTGAAACCGGGCTCTTGAAAGCAGCCGCAGCTCAGGGCCTCGAAACCGTCGACGGGCTCGAAATGCTGATCGGCCAGGCCGCGATCGCCTTTACGCTGTTCTTCGGAGCGCCGCCGCCCGAAGGTTGCGAAGACGAACTGAAGGCCCTGCTCACGCAATGATCATTCTCGGTCTCACCGGTTCGATCGGCATGGGCAAGTCGACCGTCGCGGCGATGTTGCGGCGCGCGGGTGTGCCCGTGTTCGATGCCGATGCCGAGGTGCACAGGCTGCAAGGCCCCGGCGGCGCGGCGCTTGCGCCGATCGAGGCGGCCTTCCCGGGCACGACCGGCCCCAAGGGCGTCGATCGCCCGAAACTCGGCGCGGCCGTGTTCGGCAACACCGAAGCCCGCCGCCGCCTCGAAAAAATCGTGCATCCCCTGGTGCGGCAGGCTCAGCAGGCGTTCCTGGCCGAGGCGCGGCAAAATCGCGCGGCGATCGTCGCGCTCGATATTCCGCTTCTTTTCGAAGGCGGTGGCCACGCGCATGTCGACGCGACCATTGTGGTGTCCGCGCCCGCGCACGTGCAGCGCCGCCGCGTGCTCGCGCGGCCGGGGATGAGCCACGAAAAGTTCGCGGCGATCCTCGCCACCCAGATGCGCGACCGGGAAAAGCGCCGCCGCGCCGATTTCGTGATCGACACGGGGCAGAGCCTGCGCGAAACGCGCGCTGAAATCCGTCATCTCGTCTCTTGTCTCCGGCGTCATGGAGTCCGATATTGCAAGTCATGCGTGAGGTCATCTTCGACACCGAGACGACGGGTCTCGACCCGTCGGACGGGCATCGCATCTGCGAGATCGGTTGCGTCGAACTCGTCGGCCGCATCGAAACGGGGCGCACGTTCCACGCGTACATAAATCCGTGCCGCCCGATGCCCGCCGAGGCCGAGGCTGTGCACGGACTTTCCGACAAATTTCTCGCCGACAAGCCGGCTTTCGCGGCGATTGCTGCCGAATTCGTGGCCTTCATCGGCGATGCGCGGCTCATCGCGCATAACGCCGAATTCGACCGGCGTTTCATCAACTGGGAACTGCGCAACTGCGGCCATGATCAGATCCCGATCGAGCGCGTGGGCGACACGCTCGTCATGGCGCGCAAGAAGTTCCCCGGCGCCAAGCATTCGCTCGATGCGCTCTGCACGCGGTTCAGCATCGATCTCACCGCGCGCGACAAGCACGGCGCGCTGCTCGATGCGCAGCTGCTTTCGCGCGTTTATGTCGAGCTCATGGGCGGGCGGCAGATCGGCATGTCGCTTAGTCAAGCCACCGCGCAAGAGGAAACGGTTGCGATCCGCGTCGAACGCAGCTACGTGGCGCCCCGCCCGCACGCCGCGACGCCTGAAGAGCTGGCGCGGCACGCTGCTTTCCTCAAGCTGCTGAAAAATCCGCTGTGGGAGCAGTCGGGCACGGGTTGAGTTTTCGTGTTGGGGTTGGATGCGCCGAGAGGCGCGTCTGAGAAGAGTTTACCGCCATCGCCCGGCAAACCGGCGGGCGAGGCCAAGAAGAAAGGATGGGCCGAAATGGATATCCGCGTTTCCGGTCAGCAGATCGACGTCGGTGCTTCGCTGACGACGCATATCGAAACCGCGCTGGGCGCGATGGTGCAGAAGTATGGCGTGCGCGCGACCGGCGCGAATGTCACGCTGAAGCCCGGTCCACACGACGCCGGTTTCGTTTGCGATATCCTGATGCAGCTGACGCAGGGCCTTGTGCTGAAGGCCTCGGATCGGTCGACGCACACCGCGCAGCTCGGTTTCGACGGCGCGGCCGAAAAGATCGACAAGCAGATGCGCCGCTACAAGCGCCGGCTTGAGGATCACCACCGGCTGAACGGCGTGAAAGATGTCGCCTTCGACGCCGAATACCGCGTGCTGCGCGCCGCCGACGAAGAGGTCGAAGAGGCCGGCGAGAGCGCCGACAACCCGCTCATCGTCGCCGAGACCCGCGTCGACATTCCCGATGCGAGTGTCTCCGACGCCGTGATGATGCTCGACCTTCGCCACACCGGCGCGCTGATGTTCCGCAACAGCCGGACGGGCGCATACAACATGGTGTACCGCCGCGAGGATGGGCACATCGGCTGGGTCGAACCGCCCGCCGCCTGAGCGGCGGCGCGTTAACGGCCCTTCCAGACGGTTTGGGGTATAAGCTCAGCCATGTTCGATCTCGTCACACCGCGAACGGTCCACACAGGACTCCGTGCCGGCAGCAAGAAGGCCCTGCTCCAGCAGCTTGCCGCGCTTGCTGGGCCGGTCGTGGGCGTGCCCGAGGCACGGATCATGGAGGTGCTGCTCGAACGCGAACGACTCGGGTCCACCGGGCTCGGCGGCGGCGTTGCCGTGCCGCACGCGCGGCTTCCTGAACTGAAGAGCGTGCAGGGCCTGTTCGCGAAGCTCGATCCGCCGATCGATTTCGATGCGATCGACCGCCAGCCCGTCGATCTCGTGTTCATGCTGCTCGCGCCCGAGGATGCAGGCGCCGATCACCTGAAGGCGCTGGCCCAGATCAGCCGCATGTTCCGGGATCGCCGCCTCGTCGACAAGCTGCGCGGCACAAACAATAGCGATGCTCTTTACGCGCTTTTAAGCGGAGTCGGGCATAGCGAAGCGGCATGAGCATCGAAGTCACCCAGGCTGAAGGCAAAGCGGCGCGTCTCGCGGGCCGCCGTCAGGTCGTGTTCAAGGGCGAGATTCGCCTGATCGACCGGCAGTTCGGGTGCATCGTGCGCGATATCTCCACGAGCGGCGCGCGCATCGCCTGCAAGCAGATGCTGGCGAAAGGCACGGCGCTTCACCTGTTCCTTCCCAAATACGGCACGTTTCCGTGCCTTGTCGCGTGGGCGGATCAGGGGCTGATGGGCCTCGTCTTCGTCGATGGCGATTCGGGCGGGCTGCAGCGGCTGGGTGATAAGGCGCGGATGCTCGGGTTGCTCGATGCCAAGCCGGATCAGCCTGGACACGCCGCCGCCGCCAGCGCCTGACCGCGCGGGGTGCGAATCAAGACGGACATATGGGTCGGCGCGCTTCGTCGCCGGGTCGAGGCTTCGGGCGGATTCGCCACCATCATTGCCAAGGGCGAGCCTGATTCGGGTGCCGTCCTGCTTCTCCTGCGCGAAGCTTCGGGCACGATAACGGCGCTTTCCCGTGTGAATATGGGGGACGGCAAGGTTTCGTGGCAGCCGATCTTCGAGAATCGTGAAGAGCGCGATCCCGCCGCACAAGAGGCACTCGAAAAGCGCAGGAAATTCGATCCCGATCTATGGATCATCGAACTGGATATCGAGAATCCAGGGCGTTTTGTCGACAAAGATTAACAATTTCTTGACTCTCGATTGTTCGGGAGGCAATCCGCACCGCGAAATGATTATGCGCCAAGCCTTCTGGGCCGGTGCTGATGTTGAACTCCCGGCGCTGGCGGCCTGATTTTCGGCCCCGTTTGCCCCCTTGGGCAGCCCCGGACAACGAGCGGACCCTTCCATGTCGAAATCCATACGGGGCATCAGCCTCGTCGCGTTCTGCGCGGCGATGATCGCGATGGTATGGCCGAGTGCGGCCCCGGTGGCGGGCGATCACATCGTCAGCAACCTCGAACCCGCCGCGATCGTGCTCAACGTGCCGGCTGCCGCTCAACAGGGCCTTCCGTTCTCGCCGATCCCCATCGAAAACGAACTCGATATCGATCAGACCCCGCGCGCCGGCGGCATGATCGTCTCTGAGGCCGCGCCGACGCTCGATCTTGCCGCGCTCGTCGGCGATGTCGCCGATATGCACCGCAGCGAACTCGATGACGACATGCGCTGTCTTGCGAGCGCCATCTACTACGAGGCGCGGGGCGAATCGCTCGAAGGCCAGCTCGCCGTCGCGCAGGTCATCCTGAACCGTGCGGAGAACGATCGCTGGCCCGATGATATTTGCGCTGTCGTCTACCAGAGCGGGCAGTTTTCCTTCACCTTCGATGGCAAACCCGATGTTCCCGCCGTGAAGGGTGCGGCTTGGAAGCGCGCTGAAGCGATCGCGATCATTGCGGTCGGCGAAGGCTGGCAGGACGTGACCGACAAGGCGACGTTCTTCCACGCCACCTATGTGAAGCCGGGCTGGCGCCGTGTGAAGGAACAGACGCGGCGCATCGGCGGGCATATCTTCTACCGCTAGGACCGATCGACATTCAGCCCTGACGGGCTGCAAATGGCGTCTTTCTGCGCTTCCGGTGCTCACGTACTGACGTACGCTGCGCGCCGGTTCCCGAAATCCACCATTTTCGCCACGTCATCTTCTGAATGTCGATCGGTCCTAGGCCACTTTCGTTCCCGTCCTGTTCTGGCTACAGTGCGGAGAATGAACCTTGCCCCCCTTCCCGCCGAATCGCCGATGGTCGCGTGCGACGTCGTGCGCGGGGTCACGCGCATGTTCCATCATCTGGGCCTTGCCGCGCTCGCCGAGGTGCCGCTGCGCAATGGGCGTCGCGCCGACGTGTATGCGATCGACGCGAAGGGCGAGATCGTGATCTGCGAGGTGAAGGTGTCGCTCGCCGATCTGCGCGGTGACATGAAGTGGCCCGATTATCTCGATTTCTGCGACCGTTTCTTCTGGGCGGTGCCACCGCACATCCCGGCGGCGATTCTCGATGAGCCCGCGTTCCGGCCAGAGATCAGCGGCGTGATCGTCGCAGACCGCTTCGATGCGGCGATCCTGCGAAACGCCCCGGCAAGCCCGCTTCCCGCTGCAAGACGACGCACGGAAATCCTGCGCTTCGGCCGACTCGCTGCGAGCCGTTTCCAGCGAGCCGAAGATCCGTTTTTCGGGGAATTATCCTAACGCGGCGAGCGTTTCGAAAGGATGCGCTGCAGCGTCCGCCGGTGCATCTTCAGCCGCCGCGCGGTTTCCGAGACGTTGCGGTCGCACAGCTCGTAGACGCGCTGGATATGCTCCCACTTCACGCGGTCGGCGGACATCGGCTCTTCGGGCGGCGCTGGTTTTGCTTCGCCGGGCGCGAGCAGCGCGTTCAGAATTGCGTCCGGGTCGGCGGGTTTCGGCAAATAATCGACCGCACCCGCCTTCACCGCGGCGACGGCGGTGGCGAGGTTGCCGTAGCCGGTAAGCATCACGATGCGGATGCCGGGCCGGAGCGCGCGGAGTTCCCCGACGAGATCGAGGCCGTTGCCGTCGCCGAGCCGCATATCGAGCACGGCGTAAGCTGGTTTCAGTTCAGCGGCGATCCCGCGCGCCTCCGCAACACTGGATGCGGCCGCAACAGTATAGCCGCGGCGCTCGAGCGTCAGGCCAAGGCGCTGGCGAAAGGCGTTGTCGTCGTCGACGAGCAGCAGCGTGCGATCAGCAGCGGGCGGAGCGCCGGTTTCGGTTTCGGTGGTCATGCCTGTCCTTCCGTTCCTGCCGCGATATAGGCGATCGGCCAGACGATTTCGACTACCGCCCCGCCCCCTGCGGCATTTCGGAACGTCAGCGCGCCGCCGGTGCGTTCGATGAGCGTCGTGGCGATGAAGATGCCGAGCCCTGTGCCGCCCCGCGCCGAGCGTGACGGGCCAAGATAGGGCTCGCCGAGATGCGGCAGCAGCTCGGGTGGAAAGCCCGCGCCGTCGTCCGTGATTTCGAGCGTCACGGAGTCCGTGTCCGTGCGGGCGATGATGCTCACCTCACGTGCCGCGTGGCGAACGGCATTGTCGACGAGGTTCACGAGACCGTGCAGCAGCTCGGGCGTGCGCGCCACCACGGTCGAGGGCGCATCGACATGCATGCTCTTCCCGCTCGCCTCGAAGGGTTGCACCACCTCGTGGAGCAGCACGCGCAGAGGCACGTGCGGAAACGGCGCGTCCACCTCGGCGCGGCGGGCAAGGTCCGTCATTATCTCACGGCAGCGCTTGGCTTCACGGTCGAGCAGCGCCACGTCCTCGCCGAAATCGGGGTCGCCTTCGAGTGTCTCGGCGAGATCGCGCGCGACGAGGCTGATCGTGCCGAGCGGGCCGCCGAGTTCGTGCGCCGAGGCGGCGGCAAGCGCGCCGAGCGCGGACATCTTCGTCTCACGCTCCAGCACCGCCTGCGTGATGACGAGCGCCTGCTGCCAGCGCCGGGCGTCGAGCGAGACGCGGAGCACATAGATGGCGAGGAAGACGACGGTGAAGCCGAGTGCGACGAGGCTGGCGAGCACGTAGATCGGCGGCAACACCGGCGGCGGTCCCGCCCACGGCAGCGGCAGCGACCACTGCCAGAGCACGCCGAGGGTCGCCATCGCGATCAGGATCAGCGCAACCGTGGCGCGCGCGCTGAGCAGCGTCGCGGAAATCGTCACTGGTGCGACCAGCAGCACGCTGAACGGATTGGCGAGGCCGCCGGTGAGGTAGAGAAGAACGCCGAGCTGCAGGAGGTCGAACGCAAGGTGCAGCAGCGCCTCGACACCTACAAGCCGCGCCGTCGGCGCATACAGCGTCGAAAGCCCAATGTTGAGCAGCGCGGAGGCAAGGATCGCGGCACCCGCAGCCGCGAGCGGCACCTGGAAACCGAGCAGAAGATGCACGACGAGGAACGCGATCGACTGGCCGGCGATCGCCATCCAGCGGATCGTGACAAGCGTGCGGACGCGGACACCGGCGGTGCCGAGCGCCGTCGGCAGCGGCGCCTGCTGGAGAGATTGCGGCTGCGGCACGCCGCGGCCCGTCAGTTGCCCGGGTTCGGCAGCGGCAGCACGGTCGCGGGCTTTGCCTCTTCGGCCTTGGCCTTGTTGTCGTTGTCCTTGAACATGCGCACGATCGCGGCGGCACGGCGATCCCGCTCCGCATATTCGCGCGCGGACATGCCGGCGACATGGTCGGCAAGATCGGGGTTCGCCCCGGCATTCAGCAGCTCGCGCACGACCATGGCGTTCCTCTGCTGCACGGCCACGATCAGCGGGCTCTCGCCCCGGCCGTTCGCCGCGTTCACGTCGGCCTTGCGGCGCACGAGCGTCTGGATGCCGTCGATGTAGCCGAGCTGCGCGGCGACGTGGAGCGGCGTGTTGCCGTCCTTGTCGCGTACGTTCACGCTCGCGCCGTTGGCGATCAGGAAGTTCATCCACGGCACATCGCGGCGCTTCGTCACCATGTGCAGCGCCATCTCGCCAGTCTCGTTGTCGCGCATGTCGATCAGCGTCGATCCCGGCTGGTCGATCAGCGACTTCACCTTCAGGACGTCGCCCTCCTTCACGGCCTTGAAGAAATTGTAACGGTCCGAAAACTGTGCGGCGGCCGGCGCGGCGAGCGACAGCGCGGCAAACGTCATGAGAAGGGCGGCAAGATTACGCAGGCTGGACATGTGGCACGGATCCGATTTGTCCCTGAGGGCAAAGCTGGTCTATAGGCCGGACGAGCTGAATATGAAACAACCGCGTCGTCTCCCCTTTCTTCGCATCGCACTGCTGCTCGCGGCGGCCGTTGCGCTCGTGGCAGCCTTCATCTGGCTCGCTGCGCCGAAACCTGCTGCTCAGGGTGCCGAGGAGCCGCCGCTCGCCGGTGCGCCCATCGGCGGCGATTTCGCGCTCACCGATCAGAACGGCAAGCGCGTTACAAACGACAGCCTGAAGGGCAACTACCGCCTCATCTATTTCGGCTACAGCTTCTGCCCGGATGTATGCCCGGTGGACGTGCAGCGCATGGCGCAGGGCCTGAAAAGTTTCGAAGCCGCGAATCCAGCCCTTGGAGCGCGCGTGCAGCCGGTGTTCGTCACCGTCGATCCGGCGCGTGATACACCCGCTGTGCTTAAGGATTTCGTCGCGGCGTTCCATCCGCGTCTCATCGGTCTCACCGGGACCGAGGCGGAGATCGATACCGCGAAGCGTGCCTACCGGGTCTATGCCGCGAAGGGCGAGGGCACCGATCCGCAGAACTATTTGATGGATCACAGCGCGTTCATCTATCTGATGGACCCGGACGGAAAGCCCGTCATGTATTTCGAACGTGCGGATGATGCGGCGGCCATCGCCGCGGGCCTCGCGAAATGGGTGCGCTGACGACGCGCTTCTGGGAAACCAAGCGGCTTGAGGACATGTCGCGCGCGGAGTGGGAAGCCCTCTGCGACGGCTGCGGCAAATGCTGCCTGCATAAGCTGGAGGACGAGGAGTCGGGCGAACTCGTCGCCACCAACGTCGCCTGCCGCCTGCTCGATCGCCGCACCGGCCGCTGCTCGGACTATCGCAACCGCCGCGCGCACATACCGGACTGTGTGCGCCTCACCCCAGCGAAGGTGCGCAGCATCGATTGGCTCCCCTCCACCTGCGCCTACCGCCTGCTCGATCGCGGCGAGCCGCTCCCCGAATGGCATCCGCTGATCACGGGAGACCCGGAAAGCGTGAAGCGCGCCGGCGAATCGGTGAGCGGGTGGACGGTTTCGGAGGACGAGGCCGGTCCGCTCGAACACCATATGCTGGACCGCGAGCTGTGAGCCTCGCGTTCCTGCGGCGCACGCTTTCGCGCAAGCCGGTGTTGCCCGATGTGCTCGATGTCGATGGCCGCATGGTTCCGCTTCGCGTGCGCATCAGCCCGCGCGCCCGGCGCATGACGCTTCGTGCCGACGCCGCGCTCGGCTGCATCGGCCTCACCCTGCCGAACGGGGTTTCGCACCGCCGCGCCGCCGCGTTCCTCGAAACACAGAAGCCGTGGATCGCTGCGTGCACGCGCAAATGGCCGTCTCCGCGCCCGTTCGCGCCGGGGGTGTCGATCCCTTACGGCGACACCGAGATCAGGATCGAATGGCGCGCCGATCTTCCTCGCACCGCCCGGCTGGAGGGCGAGGTGCTCCAGGTCGGCGGACCAGCAGATGCCATGGCGCGGCGGGTCGAAACCTGGCTGCGGCGCGAGGCGCAGCGGCTTCTCACCGAGGATTGCGCCGCGCTTGCCGCCGAGATCGGCCTGCCGCCGCCGCCGGTCCGCCTCGGCGACACCACCGGCCGCTGGGGTAGCTGCAGCAGCCGCGGCGCGCTCGCTTTCAGCTGGCGGCTGGTGATGGCGCCGGAATACGTGCGCCGTGCGGTCGCCGCGCACGAGGTCGCACACATCGTCCATCACAATCACGGGCCGGAATTCCACGCTTTGTGCAGCCGCCTTTCGGGTGCCACCGCGCGCAAATCGACGCGCTGGCTCGCCGCACACGGCGCCGCGTTACATTGGATCGGGCGCCGCTGAAGGCTCCACGGGCGGCGCGGCCTCTTCCAGCCACGCATTGTCGAGGCTCCCCGGCCGGTGCACGCGCGGCATCGGATTGCCCTCGCCGTCCACCGGCACCTCGATGGCGCCCTGATAGTCGGGTCCGCCGCGATAATATTCATCCGGATAGCCCGCGACCGTGCCGTCCAGGCCATAGACCTCCGCATCGGGCTCGCTCAGCGTATCGTCGATCTGGATGTTGCTGTTCAGCTCGACGATCGGCATCCCCTTCGTCGCGACGCGCATGAACGCCGCGAAGGCACGCGCGGGCGCCGTACCGCCCTGCAGGCCGCCGACGCGCTTGTTGTCGTCGCGGCCCATCCAGACGCCGGCGGTGAGATCGCCGGTGAAGCCCACGAAATAGCCGTCCTTGTTGGAGCTGGTCGTGCCGGTCTTGCCCGCGAGCGGCCGCCCGATCTGCGCCTGGCGTCCGGTGCCGGTCTCGACCGCCGCCTGGAGCAGGTTGGTCATGTTCGCGGCGACCCACGGCGCGACGAGCACACGCGGGTTTTCCGCCTGGCGCTCATAGAGCTTGCGCCCACGTGCGGTCTCGATCGTGGTGACGGCATAGGGCCGCACCTCGATGCCGCCACGCGCCACGGCGGCGTAAGCGGAGGTCATGTCGATCAGGCGGACCGTGGAGGCGCCGAGCGCCGTCGCGGGCTGGCGGCTCACCGGCGTGGTGATGCCGAAGCGCCGAGCCATGTCGGCAACCGCATCGAAGCCGACACGCGCGCCGAGCTGCACCGCGACCGTGTTGATGGAAAGCGCGAACGCCTGCCGCACCGTCACCTCGCCTGCGAATCGCCCGTTCGAATTGCGCGGGCTCCAGCCGCCGATCTGCACCGGCTCATCGACGACGACATCGTCGGGCAGCACGCCGCTTTCGATCGCTGCGAGATAGACGAACAGCTTGAACGCCGAACCCGGTTGCCGCTCGGCGATCGTCGCGCGGTTGTAGAGCGATTCGACATAGTCCTTGCCGCCCACCATCGCGCGCACCGCACCGTCGTGCGACAGCGCGACGAGCGCGCCCTGCGCCTCCGCCGGCGTCTGCGTGCGGACGGCATCTTCAGCGGCTTTCTGCATCGAAGACAGCAATGTGGTGCGCACGACGAGCGGCTCCACCGTCTCGTCGGTCAGGATATCGAGCTGCGACATCACCCAGTCGGTGAAATAGCGCACGTTGTTCTGCCGGGCCTGCGGCGCGAACGTGATATCCTTGAGCTGGGCCTGCGCGGAGGCAAGATCGGGCAGCGGCTTCGTCTCGTGGATCACCGACAGCACGACCGCGGCACGTTCGCGTGCGCGCTCGGGATCGGAGGAGGGCGCATAGCGCGACGGCGCTTTCACAAGGCCCGCGATGATCGCCGCCTCGGGCAGGCTCAGCGTGCGCGCGCTGTGGCCGTAGAAACGCCGGCTCGCCGCGTCGATGCCGTAGGCGCCGCCGCCGAAATAGACGCGGTTGAGGTACAGCTCGAGGATCTGCTCCTTCGAGAACTTGCGCTCGATGGCGAGCGCGAGCAGGCCTTCCTTCGCCTTGCGCGTCCACGTGCGGTTGTTGTTGAGGAAGATGTTGCGCGCCAGCTGCTGCGTGATCGTGGAGGTCGCCTTCAGCCGGTCGCCCGTCTTCACGCTCACGAAGAGCGCACGCGCGATGCCGAGCGGATCGATGCCGGGATGCCAGCGGAAGCGGCGGTCTTCCACCGCCAGCATCGCATCCACCATCACATCGGGGATCTCGTCGTAAGTCAGCCACTGGCCGTAGGACGGGCCCACCGAAACGAGCACGGCGCCGTCCGCCGAAAGCACGCGGATCGACTGGCCGTTCGGCGAGCGCATCATGTCGTCGAACGAGGGCAGCGACGACATCTGGATGCCTACCGCGACCGCCAGAATGACGAGCAGGAGGGTTCCGAAGGCGAGCGAAATTTTCAGTGCTGATTTCAGAAATCGGCCCAAGGCGTGCGTATCCGTTACCGTCCCCGTGTGCGCCGTGTATGCGCCAATCGCGGCGGCAACAAGGCCCGTTCGACGAAGAGACTGCGCGCGCCGACCTTTCGCCAAGCTGAAGCGCGCGGCGCTCCCGGCACTGGTGAAAACGAGGTTAATAAAACATTAATTACTTCAGATACGAAACAGTTTCATTTCGCGTTCGCAAGACGCGGAAGTAAACAATCACTTAATCTGTTCGACAATGAAATAATTCACCATGATGTTGCCGCGATCGATTACATTGCGGTCGCTCATGAAACCAGAAGTCATCATCGTGCCATCGGTTCCGGCCACCGCGACGCTCGCGCGGCAGGAACGCTGGCTGCTCGCCGGGCTGCTCGCGGCCGCCCTGGCGCTGTTCGTGGTGACCTTCCTTGCAATGCAGCCGTTCATTGTCGAACGCGTTGCGGGAGAGATTCGGAAGGAGGCCGGGATGTCGCAGGCCGCCGCCTTCGATATCGATGCAGAACTCGCCGATCTCATGGAAACCGAACCCGTGGATCTTTCGGCGGGTGCCGATCTTCCCCCTGCCGATGTGTTTGCGGAAGCTAAGGGACCGCCGCTCAATCTTCTGGCGCAGGTCGAACGGGCGCACATCGCAGTTGCCGCTGCGGCGCTGCCTCCCGTCCCCACCGGCCCCGTGCTCACCGAGGAAGAGCAGATGATCGTGGAGGCGAACGCAGAACGCCGCGCGGTGAAGCTGGCGCTCGAGCGGTTGTTCGCACGCACCGAAAACGGCCACACCAGCCTTGCCGCGGCGGTGCTCGTGCAGCCGCTGCTGCGCCGTGCCGAACAGGCGGCGGGGCAGCTCGATGTCTATGGCGACGCGCTGCTGCTCTCGGAAGGTCCGCTGATGAAGCAGGTCGCGTTTGCGGGTTTTCATGCCAGCCGCGCCGCCGCGATGATGGACATAGAGCGCGCCGAGGCGATTCTGGGCTGAGAGCCTTTCAGGCTGAGGCGGGCGGCGCTTCAAATCTCCTCACACTTTGGCGCGCGATACTCTAAAGCGGTGCCATGAGGACGAACCGCCCGGTGCGCCGGGTTTGACCGAAAAAGCGGAAGACGGAACGCGCGACGCGGATACCGCGGCGCTCGCCAAGGGCGGGCGCACGAACTTCTTCGGGTTCGTGCTCCGGCTGCTGGCGCGCCTGCCTTTCCTGTTCATCGCCGGTCAGCTCTACGGCGCGGAGGCGCTCGGCCGCTTCGCCTACGCCACGATGATCGTGGAGCTGATGGCGGCGCTCGCCACCATCGGCCTCAAGCGCGGCCTCGCGAAGGAACTCAGCAAAGGCGATCGCCCGGAAAGTCACGTCGTCGGCGATGGGCTGGTGCTCGCGTGGATGCTGTCGCTGATCGGCGCGCTTATCATGATCGCGGTGCCGCAGATCGTCTTCCCGAACAGCAAGATCTCCGGGCTCGACAGGATTTTCCCGCTCGCTGCGATCTTCATCGTCGGCTCTGACGTCACGCTCGCGGCGCTCGCCTATCGGCACCGCGTCGGCGCGACGGTAACGGCGCGTTCGATCGTCGAACCGTGGGTGCTCACCATCTGCGCCGCCGCGCTCGCGTTCATCCCGGAATGGAAGCCGGATGCGATGATCATCGCCTATGCCGTGTCGCTGGGCGCAGCGTTCGTCGCATCGATCGTGCCGTGCGTGCGCGTGTTCGGCCTGCCGCGCGGATGGCGGCCGCACCCCGGGCGGCTGTTCCGCATGATGCGAGAAAATCTGCCGATCGCAGGGGCTGACGCCATCGAATGGGCTTCGCGCCGCATCGATCTCCTGATCCTCGGCCAGTTCGCGACGCCCGCCGTGCTCGGCATCTATTATGTCGCGCAGCAGGTGGTCACGTTGCCGCAAAAGCTCAAAGTAACGTTCGATCCGATTCTGGCGCCGGTCATCACCAATGGTCTCAAGCAGCGGAACAATGCGGTCATCGCCGGGCATCTTCGGCAGGTCGGTTTCTGGATTCTCGCCGCGCAGATCGGCATCGCGCTGTCGCTCGGGATGACCGGTGAGGCTGTGCTCGATCTCGTCGGCGAAGGCTTCGGCAGCGGCACGATGATCCTCAACCTGCTGCTGCTCGCCGAGATTGCCTACGTGACGGGCGCGGTCGCGGAAACCTGCCTCGTCTACACCGCGCGGCACCGCAACCTGATGCTGTCGGTGGCGACGCTCGGCGTACAGGTCGGCCTCACGCTGGCGTTCATTCCGCTGTTCCGCGTGCTGTTTCCGGCCGAATCGCCGAACGCCGCGGTGAACGGCATTGCGCCTGCCGCCGCGCTGCTCGCATCGGCGCTGTTCGCGACCGTCGTGAAATCGCGGTTGCTGCGTGCCACGCTCGGCGAGCCGGTTTCCGGTTGGCGCTGGCCGATGCTGCTCGCGGCCGGTGCGGCCTTCGCGATCGGCATTCTCGTGCAGCGCTATTTGGTCGCGTACTGGGAACTCGTGCTCGGTCTGCCGGCGATCCTTGCCACCTACGGCATCGTGCTCTGGTATCGCGGTTTCGAAGAGGAAGACCGGCTGCTCTTCGCCGGGCGCGACAAGCTGCTCAAGGATCGGGAGCAATCCTAAAGCGCGTGTCGCGGTGTCCGTTTCGCACCCCATGGGCCGCTGAGATCATGAAGCTCAACATCGATGCATTCCGCCTCCGCGCGCAGTGCAGCGCCGCCTGCGAAATCGATCTCGATGCCGCCGTTTTCCCAGCGCAGCGCGAGCAGATCGAGCACCGTGCCTGATGACGGCCAGCTCCGCCGCTTGAGACCCGTCAGCGAATCGAGCCGCAGCACGCAGCGCACGCGCGAGGGTTGCCGCGTTTCCCAACGGTAGCGGTTGGCGATGATGACAAGCCGCCGCGCCTTCGCATCATAGGCAATGTCGCCGCTCTTCACGGCGGCATCCTGCACCAGCGCGGAAATCGTTTCGAGATCCGCTTCGTCCGCCGCCAGCAGCCGCAGCCGCTCAGCCATCGGAAACCCGCTCGATGTCGGCGCCCGCGCCGGAGAGTTTTTCTTCCAGATGCTCGTAGCCGCGATCGAGGTGATAGATGCGGTTCACCACCGTCTCGCCTTCGGCCGCAAGCCCCGCGAGCACGAGACTCATCGAGGCGCGAAGGTCGGTCGCCATCACCTGCGCGCCGGTCAGCCGGGCAACCCCGTGCACCTCGGCGGTGCGGCCCGAAACGCGAATGTCCGCGCCCATACGCGCAAGCTCGGGCACGTGCATGTAGCGGTTTTCGAAGATCGTTTCAGTGAGGTGGCTGGTGCCCTCGGCGAGCGCGAGCATCGCCATGAACTGCGCCTGCATGTCGGTCGGGAAGCCGGGGAACGGCTGCGTTTCGATGTCGATCGCCTGGATACGTCCGGTGTGCTTCACGCGGACGCCGCCTTCGGTGGCCTCCACCTCCAGCCCCGCATCGCGCAGCCGGTCCGCGACGACGCCGAGCGTGGCGAGATCGGCGCCGACGAGTTCCACTTCGCCGCCCGCCGTGCCGACCGCGCAGGCGTAGCTCCCCGCCTCGATCCGGTCCGGCATCACCGCGTACGTCGCGCCGTGCAGACTGGTGCGGCCCTGAATGCGGATCGTCGAGGTGCCGTGGCCTTCGATCTTCGCACCCATCGCATTCAGGCAATTGGCGAGGTCGACGATTTCGGGTTCGCGCGCGGCATTCTCGATCACCGTCTCGCCCTTCGCGAGCACGGCGGCCATCAATGCGTTTTCGGTGGCGCCCACCGAAACGATCGGGAAGTCGATCCGCCCGCCGACGAGGCCTTTGGCGGTTGTCGCCTTCACATAGCCCGATGTCACCTCGATCTCGGCGCCAAGCGCTTCCATCGCTTTCAGGTGCAGGTCGACCGGCCGGTTGCCGATCGCGCAGCCGCCGGGCAGCGACACGGTCGCCTCGCCCGCGCGCGCGAGCAGCGGCCCGAGCACGAGCACGGAGGCGCGCATCTTGCGCACGATATCGTAGGGCGCGAGCGTCGTGGTGAGCCGCGCCGCCTTGATCGTCATCACGCGCCCGAATTCGCCGCGCCGGTGCCCTTCGATCAGCGTCGAGACGCCGTGCTGATTGAGCAGGTGGCCGAAAGTATCGACGTCGGCAAGGCGCGGCAGGTTGCGCAGCGTCAGCGGCTCTTCGGTGAGGATCGCTGCCGGCATCAGCGTGAGTGCGGCGTTCTTCGCGCCCGAGATGGCGATGCGCCCCGAAAGCGGCCTGCCGCCGCGAATGATGATCTTGTCCATGGGGTTATGGTCTAGCGGGATTTGCAGCGGCACGTAAGCCGCCGATCGAGAAGACGACAAGGCCTGCCCAGATACAGCCGAAAGCGGCGAGGCGCCCGATGTCGAGCGGTTCGCCGAGAACGAAGACCGCTGCGAGGAAGACAAGCGACGGTCCCAGATACTGAAGCATTCCGATGGTCGAAAGCGGCAACCGCCGCGCCGCATATCCAAAGAGGCCGAGCGGTATGATGGTGATGAGACCCGAACCGACGAGCGCGATGTCGATGGCTGTGCCGTAGCCGAAGAGATCGCGCGGCGCCATCGCCAGCCACAAGGCCGCGACAGGCGCCAGCCACCCGGTTTCCAGGAGCAACCCCGTCACCGGATCAACCGCCGTATATTTGCGGATCAGCCCGTAAAATCCGAACGAGAGCGCAAGACCGATCGAAACCCACGGCAGCGATCCGTGCGCCACGGTAACGATACCGACGCCGATGACCGCCAGCGCGACGGCGATGCGTTTGGAAAGCGGGAACGCTTCTTTCAGCAGCAGCACACCGATCGCGACGTTGAGCAGCGGCTGCATGAAATAGCCGAGGCTGGTGTCGAGCGCCCGGTCGTTCAGCACCGCCCATGTGTAGATCAGCCAGTTGACCGCGATCAGCGCCCCGCTCGCGGCGAGCATCAACATCAGACGCGGCGCGGCCATTGCCATTCGGAGCCGGGGCCAGCTCCTTAACGCGACGACGGCGGCGACGAGCAGCACGAACGCCCAGAGTACGCGGTGCGCCAGAACGTCCGCTGCTGGAATGCCTGCGAACATGTGAATGTAGAGGGGCATCGTGCCCCAGATCAGGAAAGCGCCGACACCCGCCGCTAGGCCGCGGCGCGTCTGTTCGTCGGTCACGGCCTCAAAGCCGCGGCAGCGTCACGCCGCGCTGGCCCATGTATTTCCCTGCCCGGTCGGCATAGCTCGTCTCGCACGGCTCGTTGCCCTGCAGGAACAGGAACTGGCACGCGCCTTCGTTCGCATAGATGCGCGCGGGCAGCGGCGTGGTGTTCGAAAATTCCAGCGTCACGTGGCCTTCCCAGCCGGGCTCCAATGGCGTCACGTTCACGATGATGCCGCAGCGCGCATAGGTGGATTTGCCGAGGCAGATGACGAGCACGTCGCGCGGCACGCGGAAGTATTCGACCGTGCGGGCAAGCGCGAACGAATTGGGGGGGATGATGCACACGTCGGTCTTGCGGTCGACGAAGCTGTTCGAATCGAAATTCTTCGGGTCGACCACCGCCGAATCGACATTGGTGAAGATCTTGAATTCGTCGGCGACGCGCGCGTCATAGCCATAAGAGGAAAGGCCGAAGCTGATCGTGCCCTCACGGCGCTGGCTGTCCACGAACGGCTCGATCATGCCGTTCTCAAGCGCCTGCCCGCGAATCCATTTGTCGGACATCACCGCCATGTAACCCGGCCCTTCCAGAAGACAGCGTCAGCCGCGGATGTGCAGCACGCAGATCAGTGTGAATAGCCGCCGCGCGGTATCGAAATCCACTTCGATCTTGCCGCTCATCCGCTCGATCAGCGTATCGGCGGCGGCGTTGTGGATACCGCGCCGCGCCATGTCGACGGTCTCGATCTGGCTCGCCGTCGATTGCCGGATCGCCTGGTAATAGCTTTCGCAGACCGCGAAATATTCGCGGATCACGCGGCGGAACGGAGAAAGCGCGAGCACGATCGTCTCGATGTGCGTATCGTCGCTGGCCGCGATATCGATGGCGAGCCGACCGTCCTCCACGCGAAGGCGAATCCGGTAAGGCCCCTCGTACGCGGCGCCCCGCGTCGTCACCAGCCGGAAGCTGTTGCCTTCGAGCAGATCGAAGATCGCAACGCGCCGCTCCTGCTCGATATCGGCGCTCCGCCACAGGATCGTGCGGTCGTCGAGCTGGACATCGATGATGCGGTAATCGCCCATGTCGCTGCTTTATCGGGGCAAGCGCCGACACGATAGCCCGAAATCGGCACCGCCAAGGCAACGGATGCAACACCGGACGTCTTAGGGCTGAACGCCCCCCGAACCCGAAGGGTTCGCAAGGCCGACTGGCCGTCCGAGCTTATGCGAGGAAGCCAAGGCGACGGATGTCGCCGCCCGGCGTTTGAGGGGGCAACAAACAACCCCGCCCGGCGCTTGAGGGACAATCAAAAAAGAAAAATTGGCGCGCCCGGAACGATTCGAACGTCCGACCCTCAGATTCGTAGTCTGATGCTCTATCCAGCTGAGCTACGGGCGCGCACGGGAGGGCGCTACATAGTCGCCTCCGGCATCGTGTTCAAGCCCGTGTTTGCACTGTTGTGATCGTTTGCGCGTGCTTGCGGCTGAGGGGCGGCACCTCTATCGTCCCGCCCCGATGCGATACCTTGCTTTCCCGGCTTTTCTGGCCGTTTCCCTGATGCTCGGCGCCTGTGCGGACCGCGGCGGTGAATGGCCCTCGCTGGCGCGCGTGCCGGGTTCGCCGAACGCACCCTGCGGTCCCGCGGCCGAATCGGCGCCGGCCGGAGCGCGCCCCTGCGTTGCCGCGCCGCCGGTGACGGCGGCCCCGATCCCCGCGCCCGATCTTCCCGCGCTTGAAGCACGCCTTGCGGCGGCGCGCAGTGCATGGGCCGATCAGCTGAAAGTTGCGGGGACCGCTGTATCGGTGGCGGCGCGCGCCGATGCGGGTGAAAGCGCGTGGGCGGCGGCGGAGCTTCAGCTCAGCCGGCTCGAACGCGCGGCGGCACCGTTCGCGGAGGTTGCCGAAGCGCTCGCAGGGTCCGAATCCGGCGCAGCGCTGCGAGAGGCGGCAGAGGCCGACCGGGCGCGTCATCTCGAAGCCTTCGCCCGGCTTCGCTCGGCACTCCGCCGCTAACGCGTCTTCCTGAAAAGTCGTCCGGCGCAACTTTTTTCGTGCCCTTCACAACTTATACGTGTGTCGTTTACGACTTGTTTACGATCCTGACCCTAAAGCTGTGCCTGCAGACTGATCAGCCAACGGTTCGTCCCCTGGTTCCTCTCCGTTCCCGCCGGGCGGTCTGCTGAAAGAAGGGCACACTGCCGCCCCCGCGGCGATCCAAGTGCTCCAACGGTGCCCGAAAGGGCCGCGGCGCCAAGTCCCCCGTGCGCCCTGGCCTTGATCGCCGCCCGGTCCGTGCACCCCGCCGGGCCGGGCGGCTTTTCGTTTGTGCGCGCCGTTGACGCGCGGCAGCCCTGTGATGCAGGCTTGCAACGCAGTCGCACACGGTCGCATCGGCGTGGACCCGAATCTCCCGCCGTGCGTTCAGCGCCGTGAGGGAACATTAAGAAAAACGGTGCATCGTACCTGCCTGATGGGGGCCGCGAGCGCCGAGGTGGAAAACAAGATGGCCGAAAAGGACACCGGCAGCACACATGGCAGGGGGGCCTCCTCCCAGCCAGGGCAACGTCCGGACCTGCAGAACATGGATCTGGAGGATCTGCTGAAAGAACTCGAACGTCCCCTTGATCAGGCCGTGGTCGATCGGGGTTTGCTGCGGCTCGCGACGTTCGTTTCCGGGCGCCAATAGACCGAGCGCCGACAGGATCGTTTCGGGGTACCTCGTCTCAGCGCCGCCGCCGTGCCAGATGCGCGACCGCAAGCAGCGCGCGCGACGTCAGCAGTTCAGGACTTGCCGCACCCGGCGATTTGATCTGGCGCTCCGCGTCCAGCAGGCGCGAAAGGCCGTTGCGCAGCGCCGGCGCGTTCCACGCCGAAGCCTGACGCGCGATGCGGTCGCGCGCTTTCCAGAAGATCGGTGGCCGCGCGGCTTCCACAGCTTCCTTCGCGCTGCGCCCGCTGTCGATCGTGCGTCTGAGCTCGCCGAGCAGCGTCAGCCGCCGCGCCACCGCGCGCAGTTGCGGAATCCCGACAATGCCGTTGCGGCCGAGTTTTGCCGCCTGCACTTCGGCCTCGGCGGAATTGCCGTCCGCGACCGCGTTCACCAGCGCGTCGAAATCCGATTCGGCCATCGCCGCGCCGAGTTCGGCGAGCGTTTCCATTTCGAGTGCGCGCACCCGGTCCGGCGCGGCATCGAGGTAGAGCGCGAGCTTTTCGAGTTCGCGGGCCAGCACGCCGCGCTCGGCGCCGAAGCCGGCCGCAAGCGCCTCCGCCGCCTCGCGTGAGGGCTTGAGGCCGTGCCGCGCGCAGGCATCGATCACCATGTCCACCGCCTCGCGGCCATCGGGCACGAAGCACTGCGCGACGATGGCAAGCGGCGATGCGGCCGCCGTCTTGATGAGCGAGGATGTCGCCTTCAGGCTCCCGGTTCCCACCATCACGACGGGATTGCCTGCGGCGGGCGCGGTCAGCAGGGCCTCGACTGCGGCGGTGCAATTGTCGCCCGCGCCGTCCACGCGGATCAGGCGGCGGTCGCCGAACATCGAAACCGCGGCGGCTTCATCGGCAAGCCTCGCGGGATCGCCCGCGAGCGCGGTGGCATCGAAATCGATGCGGCCCATCGGGTCGTCTGCAGGGGCAAGCAGCGTCGTAAACTTGTCCGCGATCTCACGCGCCTGCGCCTCGTCGGGGCCGTAAAGCAGAACCAGGCGGGTGTTCGGGTCGAAGCGCGCCAGCGCCGCGTCGATCGCCTTGCGATCGGCCGCCTTCACGCCGCCTTCACCGGGCCGCTTCGCTGCGCGCGAACAGCGCGACGCGCGCGATGATCTGCTGGGCGATCTCTTCGGAAAGCCGCTCGAGCGCTGCGTTTTCCGCCGCGATCACGGCATATTCGGAGCTCACGATGTCGATGCCCGCGTCGGACCGCGCGGCGGCATCGATCAGCACGGCGCCGCTCGCGTCTTCAACCAGCTGCCAGCGCGCGCGCAGCTGGCGCCGTTCGCGCGAGATCGAATCGTCGCCGCGCACACCGAAGCCGCTGATGCTGTCGTCGAGCTTCACGATCAGCTTGTAGCGCCGCTCGCCGCTCGCGTCGGGCAAACGGTCGAGCAGCGCCTGCCGCACCAGATAGCCCGATTTTTCCGGGATCACCGGCACGTCGATTCCGGTCAGGATCGTCGCGCCCGGCCCCTGGCTGCCGCCCGAATAGACCGGTTGCAGCCCGCAGCCCGCCATCAGCAAGAGCAGCAGGGCGGCGGCGCGTTTCATGCGACGATGTTCACGAGCCGGTCGGGCACCACGATCACCTTGCGCGGGATTTTGCCATCCAGCGCACGCTGCACCTTCTCGCGGGTCAAGACCAGCGCTTCCATGTCCTCGCGCGTCGCGCCCTTCGCGGCTTCAACTTCGTCGCGCAGCTTGCCGTTTACCTGGATGGCGATCGTCACCGTGTCCTGCGCGAGCATCGCGGGGTCGGCTTCGGGCCACACAGCGTCCACGGCAAGCCCGGCTTCGCCGAGCGCTTCCCATGCCTCTTCGGCAAGGTGCGGCATCGCGGGCGAAACGAGCTGCACGAGCGTTTTCACCGCGTGGCGGCGCGCGGAAGACGGCGCAGCCTTCTCGATCGCGGCGGCAAGCTCATAGCTCTTGGCGACCGCCTTGTTGAAACGCAGTGCCTCGATGTCGGCGGTAATGCCGTCGATGGCGACATGCGCCGCGCGGGTCAGCGCTTCGTCCTCGCCGGCGTCGCTTTTCCCGGCATCGTCCTTGGTCTCGTTCACCAGGCGCCACACGCGCTGCACGAAGCGCCACGCGCCCTCGATGCCCGCCTCGGTCCACTGCAGGTCGCGCTCGGCCGGGGAATCGGAGAGCACGAACCAGCGCACGGCATCGGCGCCGTACTGATCGAGGATCGGCGAGGGATCGACGGTGTTCTTCTTCGATTTCGACATCTTCTCGACGCGGCCGACCGTCACCGGTCCGCCGCCCATCTCGAAGAGCGAATTGTCGCGCCGTTCCACTTCGCTCGGCAGCAGCCAGCGGCCGTCGGCGGCACGATACGTCTCGTGCGTCACCATGCCCTGTGTGAAGAGCTGCCGGAACGGCTCGTCGAGGTCGATGAGCCCGCAGGCCTTGAGCGCGCGTGTCCAGAAGCGTGCGTACAGCAGGTGCAGGATCGCGTGCTCGACACCGCCGATATACTGGTCGACCGGCAGCCAGCTTTCCGCCTCTCCGCGATCGAACGCCTTGTCCTTCGGCTGGCTCGCGAAGCGGATGAAGTACCAGCTCGAATCCGCGAACGTATCAAGCGTATCGGTCTCGCGCCGCGCCGGCTTGCCGCACTTGGGGCAGTCGGCGTTCTTCCACGTGGGGTGGTGCTCCAGCGGATTGCCCGGCGTCTCGAAGGTGACGTCGGCAGGCAGGCGTACCGGTAGCTGGTCGTCCGGCACCGGCACCACACCGCACGCCCCGCAGTGGATCACTGGGATCGGTGTGCCCCAATAGCGCTGGCGCGAAACGCCCCAGTCGCGAAGCCGGAACTGCGTCGTCCCCTCGCCCCAGCCCTCGCCCTCGGCGCGCGTGATCACCGCGGCAATGGCGTCATCGACCTCCATGCCCGTCAGGAACCCAGAGTGCACCAGACGACCGGGCCCGACATACGCCTCGTCCCCGATCGGCTCCTCGGCATCGCCGACAACGCGCGTCACCGGCAGCTGATACTTGCGCGCGAAATCAAGGTCGCGCTGATCGTGCGCCGGGCAGCCGAAGATGGCGCCGGTGCCGTACTCCATCAACACGAAGTTCGCCGCGAAGATCGGCAGCGTCCACGTCGGGTCGAGCGGATGCACGACGCGGAGGCCCGTGTCGTAGCCCTTCTTCTCGGCGGTCTCGATCGCCTCAGCGGAGGTACCGGTCTTGCGGCACTCCTCGATGAAGGCGGCAAGCCCCGCATCCTTCGCAGCAAGCTCGGCAGCGAGCGGATGGTCGGCGGCAATCGCTGCGAAGCTTGCGCCAAACAGCGTGTCGGGCCGCGTCGTGAACACGTCGAGCCCATCCTCGCGGCCTTCGATCGCGAAGCGGAACTTCAGGCCCCGGCTGCGGCCGATCCAGTTCTCCTGCATCAGCCGCACCTTGTCCGGCCACTGATCGAGGCCGGAAAGCCCGTCGAGCAGATCGTCGGCAAAGGCGGTGATCTTCAGGAACCACTGGCTGAGCAGGCGGCGTTCCACGGGCGCGCCGGAACGCCAGCCCTTGCCGTCGATCACCTGCTCGTTGGCGAGCACGGTCATGTCGACCGGGTCCCAGTTGACGTAGCTTTCCTTGCGATAGACGAGGCCCGCCTCGTACATCTTCAGGAACAGCGCCTGCTCGTGACCGTAATATTCGGCGTCGCAGGTCGCGAACTCGCGGCTCCAGTCGAGCGCGAAGCCGAGGCTGCGGAACTGCTCGCGCATCGCAGCGATGTTCTGCCGCGTCCAGCTTTCCGGGTGCGTCTTCTTCTCGAAGGCGGCGTTCTCGGCGGGCATGCCGAAGGCGTCCCAGCCCATCGGGTGCAGCACCTCAAAGCCGCGCGCGCGGCGGAAGCGCGCGATCACGTCGCCCATCGTGTAGTTGCGCACATGGCCCATGTGCAGACGCCCCGACGGATACGGGAACATCTCCAGCACATAGGTCTTGGGCTTTTCGGACGCGCTGTCGGCCGCGAAGGCCTGGCGCTCGTCCCAAATGCGTTGCCAGCGGCCGTCGGCGACCGCGGGGTTGAATCGCGTCATCGGCCTTTAGCCCTGATACACGGCCCTGCGGATGTCGCGGGCGCGGGCGAGGATGGTTTCCTCGAGCTTCTGCACAGTGCCGGCGCGCACCGGCGCGTCGATCCAGTTGCCGCCCTGCTGCTGCTGGCGGACGGCGGCAACGCGGAGCGCATCGGCGCGCAGTTCGCGGTCGAGGATGTAGACGGTGACCTTCACGCGTTCGCCGGGCGCCTGCGGATTGGCATACCAGTCCGTCACGATGACGCCGCCGTTCGAATCGACCTGCGCCATCGGCATGAACGCCAGCGTTTCAAGGCTTGCCCGCCAGAGGTAGGAATTGACGCCGATCGTCGTCGTCGTCGCGGCGGCGAGGTCGGCGCGCGGCGCGTCCTTCTTGCCTCCGCAGGCGGCGAGCAGGGCCAGCGCGATCGCCAGACCCGTAATGCGTACACTCGTCTTCACGTGGATTTCCGCTCCATCAGGCTTGCTCGGCGGCCGTTATAGGCAGCGCTTTCGGGGGCGCATAGCCCCTCTTCGCGTTGCATTCGCTGTTGAGATGTTGCAACAGGTTCGAACGAACCCGGCCGGTCGCCGCCAAACGAGCGATTCGGACTCGGATTCGTGCGGAGGAATCTGTAGTTCTGTCACGTAGTTGTCACAGGCACGCGACAGAAGCGCGGGGGTTATGATTCGGGTTGGGACATACGCAGCAAACGCACTGGTCGCGGTTTCCGCGAGCCTGATGCTGTGCGCGCTTCCCGCCGCCGCCTCTTCGAAGAAGCCGATCGAGAAGGTTGCTGCCGACAAGGCCGCTGCCGCAAAGGGTTCCGAAACCCGCCGCAAGCTTACGACCACCGCAGGTGTGGTGACGCCGCTGAAGGCCGAAACGCTCGGCTCCTTCACGCCGCCGATGCTCGACAATGCGCGCCGCGCCGGTGTTGCCGGGGCTTCGCAGGAGCGCACGTTCCGCTTCACGCCCTCGGGCAAGAGCCGCGACAACAAGGCGCTGGCGCTTGGCGTCACGTCGCGCGTCGTCCGCGCGGCTGCGCCGGAAACTGCGCGTCCGGCTGAAACCGAAGCGGCGACGGCCTACAACTTCGACGTGTCCGTGGCGCTCCGGGGCTTCGCGCTCACCGGCGGCTACAGCAAGATCGCCAGCGTGCTCAGCGACGAGCGCGAAGGCGTCGATCTCGGTCTCTCCTATCGCGGCAGCCGCTGGAAGACAGCGCTTCAGCTGAACGCCGAACGCGATGCCGACGGCTGGGTGAACCCGCTCAGCCTCGACAAGCGCTACACGGTCGAACTCGGCGGCGCCTATGCGCTGAACCCGCGCCTCTCGGTCATCGGCGGTGTGCGTTACCAGCTGTCGGAACCGGATCCCTCGGGCCGCTACCTGCTGCGTAGTGGCGAACGCCTCGGCACCGACGGCGAAGCCGGCGCGGTTTACCTCGGCACCTCCTTCAGCTTCTAGAATCGGCTCCTGTTTCGCCCGTTCTGGGCTGCAAACAGTGGGCTTCACTTATTCCAAGCGTCGATCGCGCCCCATGCCTGTGCACCGAGGGCTTGCATCCGTGCGTAGCGCTTGGGGGTCATGCCGCCGAGCGCTGCGACGGCGATCCCGGTTCCACGCCCCGTCAGTCCGAACCGGAGCGCGCCGAGCGTTCGGGCGCCGGGGTGCGAGCGCGTCGGAAACACGGGTGAGAGGAACACGAGGCTCGCTCCCGCACGCCGTGCCCGCACGAGCCCGGCGCGATCATGTGACGCTGCCGTTATGACGTCACGCACTGGGCGTCCGCCGTCCGACATATGCACTCCCGCCGCACCCACGGCCCGCGCGAGCCGGACATCTCCAGCCACCATCAGCACGTGCCCGTATCGCCGCGCGAGTTTTGCCGCGCGCCGCGCAATGACCGAGCGATCCGCTGCATCGTAGTGCCGCAGCACGATGCCGCTGCCGCGCGGCAGTTGGTGAATCGCGTCCCACAGCGCCTCTCCCATGCGCGGATCGGTGAAGAGCCAGGTTTCAGGCAGGTGCTGGGAGTGGCGGCGGCGCATCCCCCTCTCTATAGGGAAGCGCATGACCGCTGCCGAGACACTCGCCGACATTCACACCCGCATCGAAAAGGCCGCGAAGCTCGCAGGCCGGAAACCGGACGTTACGCTGGTTGCAATTTCCAAGACCTTCGGTGCCGAGGATATCCGTCCTCTCCTCGAAGCCGGCCAGCGCGTGTTCGGGGAGAACCGCGTGCAGGAAGCGGCGGCGAAATGGCCCACGCTCCGTGATGCGTTCCCCGGCGTAGAGCTCCACCTCGTCGGTCAGCTGCAGTCCAACAAGGCGGCTGAGGCGGTCGCGTTATTTGACGTCATCCATTCGCTCGACCGGTCTTCACTCGTCGCCGCGCTCGCGAAGGCCATGGCCGTATCGGGCCGCCGGGTACCCTGCTTCGCGCAGGTGAACATCGGCGACGAGCCGCAGAAAGGCGGCGTCGCCATCGATGATCTTCCCAAGCTTCTCGCTGAAGCCCGCGCGGCAGAGATCCCGCTCGCCGGGCTGATGTGCGTGCCGCCCGCCGACAAGGAGCCCGCGCCCTATTTCGCGCTGCTCGCGAAACTCGCCGCGCGCCACGGGCTCTCCGGGCTCAGCATGGGCATGTCGTCGGATTTCGAAACCGCCGTGGAACTCGGTGCTACGCACGTGCGCGTCGGCTCGGCACTGTTCGGAACACGCGAAACGCACTAGGCTGCCCCTTATGGGCGGCGACATCCTCATTTACGGCGCAAACGGCTACACGGGCCGGCTGGTGGTGGAGCGCGCACTCGCACGCGGATTGAAGCCGGTTTTGGCGGGGCGTAACCGTCAGGCGGTCGAAGCGCTCGCCGACGAAACCGGCCTTCCTTCGCGCGTCTTCGACCTCAAGGGCGATGTTTCCGAGCTTTCGGGTATCGGCACGGTGCTGCACCTCGCCGGGCCGTTTTCACGCACGTCGGCGCCGATGCTCGAGGCCTGCCTCGCGGCGCGCGCGCACTACATCGACATCACCGGCGAGATCGATGTGTTCGAAGCGCTCGCCGCCCGCGATGCCGAAGCGAAGGCCGCGGGAATTGCCGTGCTCCCCGGTGCGGGGTTTGACGTCGTGCCGTCGGATTGCCTCGCGGCACACCTGAAACGTCGCCTGCCCGGCGCGGTTTCGCTCGATCTCGTCATCGGCGGCCTCAACGAAGCGAGCCGGGGGACGACACGCACGATGCTGGAAGGCATGGCGGCGGGCACCCGCGTGCGCGAGGGCGGGGCCATCGTCGAACTCTCCGAGGTGCCGCGCGGCACAGCCGATTTCGGACGCGGCCTGAAGCCCACTATAGGCGTGAGCTGGGGAGACGTTTCGACCGCCTGGCATTCCACCGGCATCCCCGACATCCGCGTTTTCTTTGAAGCAAGCCCGCCGCTCGAACGCGCGCTCGGGATGCCGCGCCTGCTCCGGTCGCTGATCGCCAGCGCCCCGGGCCGCTGGCTCGCGGGTCGCGCCATCGATCGGATGCCGCCCGGCCCAGATGCGGCTGCACGGGGCCGGGGGCGCAGCGTGCTCGTCGGCCATGCGGCGGATGCCGAAGGAAACCGCGCTGTCAGCCAGCTCGAAACCCCCGAGGGCTACACGCTTACCGCACTCACCGCTGTCGAGATCGCCCGTCGCATCCACGGCGGGGAGGTCGCGCCGGGCTTCCACACACCCTCCAGCGCGTTCGGCCCCGATTTCATCCTCGGCTTCAGCGGCGTCAAACGCCGGGATCTGTCGTAGGCGCAGGCTTCAGACGATCTCGATCACCTCGCCGGGGACAAGTCGCTCCACGATCGCCAGCAGCGTGTCACGCGGAATTGCCACGCACCCTTGCGTGAAATCCTTCGCTGCCGTGCAGTGCAGGAAGATCGCGCTGCCCATGCCCGGCACCGGCGGCGTGTCGTTATGGCCGAGGATGACGATGAGGTCGTAGAGACTGTCATCGCGCCACAGATGCTCAGCCGAAAAGGCGTGCGGATGCCGCACCGGGCGATTGTAGGCAGGGTCGTGCACGTCGTCGGACCAGCCGTCGCTGGGGTGCAGCCAGCGCCATGGCAGCCGCGTGTTCGGGGCGGCGAGCTTGTCGGGGCGTACCAGCAATGCGCGAATGGCGTAGGTGCCACGCGGCGTCATGGCGTCACCTTCGCGCTTGTCCGCCGCGTCCGTCGCACCCGCCTTGCCGATCAGGCACGGGATGGTCTTGCCGAACGCCGTCAGCGTGCGTGTGGCAGCATCGACGCGGATGGCGCTCACAGCATGTGCCCGGTGCGGTCGCGCTTGGTGCGCAGGTAGGCCTCGTTATGCGCGCCTTCACCGGCCTTGAGCGGCAGCCGCTCGGCAACGGTGATGCCCTCCGCCTCAAGTCCCGCGACCTTGGCGGGGTTGTTGGTGAGCAGGCGGATGGTGCCGAAGCCGAGCGCCTTCAGCATGTTCGCGGCAAGCGCGAACTCGCGTTCGTCGATCTCGAAGCCAAGGCGGAGGTTGGCGTCCACCGTATCGAAGCCCTGGTCCTGCAGCGCATAGGCACGCAGCTTGTTGATGAGGCCGATGCCGCGCCCCTCCTGCTGGAGATAGAGGAGGATGCCGCCGCCGGACTCAGCGATCGCGTGCAGCGCGGCGTGGAGCTGATCTCCGCAATCGCACTTCAGCGAGCCGAGCAGATCGCCGGTGAGACACGAGCTGTGCAGGCGCACGAGGGGCGTGGTGCCGTAGGGATCGCCGATCAGTAGCGCGAGATGCTCCGGCCCGCCCGGTAGGCGGAAAGCGACGATCTCGGTCTTCTCGTGCACCTTGATCGGTAGTCGCGCGCGGCTGACGAGCTTCAGCGCGCCGGTTTCCGCGAAGTGTTCGATGTCCGCCGTCGCCACGACGTCATCCGCCGCGCCGCCCTCGATCACGAACAGCGCGGGCAGCAGTCCAGCGTGCTTGGCAAGGCTCAGCGCGGCGCGGCCGGCGCGTTCGATGCGCCCTGGCGGCAGGCTACGGAACGGGCCCTTCATCGGCGTTGCAAGGTCGAGCACCGGATCGGCGACCGCACGTGCGGTATCGAGGTCGAGCCACGGCGTGCGTTCGATCAGCACGGCCTGCATCCCCGCTGCGGCGAGCTGGTTGCCGAGGCCCAGAAAGGCGGCGCGCTTGTCGGTGAGCAGCACGTTTGCGCGCGCGCCGCCTTCAAACGCTGCAAGCGATTCGGGATCGGCAAGCTCGATGGCGAGCACGGTGATTGCCGCCTCGCCGTCCGTCACCTGCACGGGGTGACCGCGCCTGAGCGCGTCGATGGCACGTTCGGCGCTCTGCACCGCGCTGGTCAAAGCGCGAACTCCGCGATCAGGGGAACGTGATCGGATGGCTTCTCCCAGCTCCGTGCGGGTTCCAGCACACGGAAGCCGGCGAGCGAGTCCTTCATCGCGGGCGAGACCCACACATGGTCGAGCCGCCGGCCGCGGTCGTTCACCGTGTGGTCCTTGTTGCGATAGCTCCACCACGTGTAGAGCCGCTGCGGCGCGGGCACGAGCGTGCGCGCCACGTCCACCCAGTCGTGGCTCTGCATCAGGCCGGTCAGTGCCTCCACCTCGATCGGCGTGTGGCTGACGACGTCGAGCAGCGCCTTGTGGCTCCACACGTCGCATTCGAGCGGCGCGATGTTGAAATCACCGAGGATGATCGTGGGATCGCGCAGGGATTCGGACCAGCGCGTCATGCGCTGCACGAAATCCAGCTTCTGTCCGAACTTCGGGTTCAGCGTGCGGTCGGGGATATCGCCGCCTGCGGGCACATAGACGTTTTCAAGGAGGATACCGTTCGGCAGCCGCACGCCGATGTGGCGCGCCTCGCCATTGTCCTGCCAGTCGAACCGGCGCTCCTCCACGAGCGGCTGCTTCGAAAGGATGGCGACGCCGTGGTGCATCCGCTGGCCGTTCAGAATCATGTGCGGGTAGCCCATGCGCTGGATCGCGGCGAGCGGGAAGTCCGCGTTCTGCGCCTTGGTTTCCTGCAGGCAGATGATGTCGGGCGATTCGTCCTTCACCAGCTGCGCGATGATGGGCAGGCGGATGCGGACGGAGTTGATATTCCAGCTGGCGATCTTGAGACGGGACATGCCGAGCGGCTTAGCAAGGCCGGGCGCCAACGCAAAGGCTCAGAAATGCGTAGGCCCCCGCCTTCAAGGTGAAGACGGGGGCCCTTTTTGCGCTCGTCACGCAAGTCGGCGGCGGGTCCGGGCAACAGGGGGCAAATCCCGAACACCAGCCGACTGATGACAATTTAAGGGGCCGATCCTGTCGCTTCAATGAACGGCGCGACGCTTGGTCAGCAAATTCGACCGTTCCGCCTCCGAATCCCCGCCTATCGGCTGCCGGGGCGGTTGCGCGGGCGCGGATCGCGGTAGCGGAAGGCGTTGTCGCTCACCGGCACGTTGAAGGCGATGTTGGAAAGATCGACACGCGTGGTGTTGCCCTGCGCATCGAGCACGCGCCAGCCTTTGAGTTCAAGGCCGCCGGGCGCGGTCCGGTCGCGCTCGAAGAAAATGGTGATCACGCCGTATTCGGGATGCTTCCTGTCCTTCGCCTCCACGGTCAGCGCCTTCGGTGTCGAGGAGACGATTCGGGCGTAGCGCGTAAGATCGGCATTGGCATCGAGCAGCACCGAAAGCGGCGTCTGCTTGATCGGATAGCGTGAGACCTGGGACACCTGATAGTCGATCATGGTGAGGTTGCGCCCGTCCGCGACCACCAGCAGCGGCACCTCCTTCTGATACTGAAAACGCACCTTCCCCGGCCGCGCTAGCGTGAGTTTACCGGTCGCGACCGCGCCGCTCTCGGCGGTCTGCCGGAAATCCGCCGTCATCGTCCGCGTTGCAGCAAGATGCGCGCTCACTTCGGGGATCGAAGCGGCGGCCGGCGCCGAAAGGCCGAGTGTGAAGGCAAAGGCAAGAAGGGCTTTTTTCATCGCGAGTCCTGATAGCGCCGACGCGAAGGTGCGGCAAATGCGGGCGCACGTTGCCGTATCGCGCTTGAACCCGCGTTGAACCGGCAAGCCGCCGTCAGATCCGGTTCCCGTCCGGGTCGATCAGCACCTCGCGGCGGCCGACATGGTCGGGGGTGCCGACGTAGCCGTCCTTCTCCATGCGCTCGATGAGGCGCGCGGCGTTGTTGTAGCCGACGCGCAATTGCCGCTGGAGATAGGAGGTGGAGGCCTTCTGGCTTTCGGCGACCACCTGGATGGCGCGGCGGTAGAGGCCGGCTTCGGCGTCGTCCTCGTCGATCGGCAGGCCGAACTGGCCGTCAGAGCCTTCGGGCTCCTCGGTGACGGCGGCGACATATTCGGGGGCGCCTTGCGCGCGCCAGTGTATCGCGACGCGCTCGACCTCCTCGTCCGACACGAAGGGCCCGTGCACGCGCGCGATCTGCTTGCCGCCGGGCATGTAGAGCATGTCGCCCTTGCCCAAAAGCTGCTCGGCGCCCTGCTCGCCGAGGATTGTGCGCGAATCGATCTTGGAGGTGACCGAGAAGCTGATGCGCGTCGGCAGGTTCGCCTTGATGACGCCGGTGATGACGTCGACAGAAGGCCGCTGCGTCGCCATGATGAGGTGGATGCCTGCCGCGCGCGCCTTCTGCGCAAGGCGCTGGATCAGGAACTCGACCTCCTTGCCCGCGGTCATCATCAGATCGGCAAGCTCGTCGACAACAACGACGATCAGCGGCAGCGTGTCGAACTCCAGCGTCTCGGTCTCGTAGATCGGCTGGCCCGTCTCGCTGTCGTAGCCGGTGTGCACGCGCCGCACGAACGGCTCACCCTTGGCCCGCGCTTCCTTCACCCGCGAGTTGAAGCCGGAAAGCGAGCGGACGTTGACCGACGCCATCATCCGGTAGCGGTCCTCCATCTGCTCCACAGCCCACTTCAAAGCGCGAATCGCCTTCGGAGGTTCGGTGACGACGGGCGAGAGCAGGTGCGGGATGCCATCGTAGACGGAAAGCTCCAGCATCTTCGGATCGATCATGATCATTTTGCACTCGCGCGGGCTGAGCCGGTAGAGCAGCGAGAGGATCATGGCGTTGAGGCCCACGGACTTGCCCGAGCCGGTGGTGCCCGCGATGAGGAGGTGCGGCATCGGCGCAAGGTCGGCGACGACGGGATCGCCCGCGATGTCCTTGCCAAGCACGATGGGGAGCGCGGCAGACTGCGTTTCGAACGCATCCGAAGAGAGCATTTCCGAAAGCGACACCGTTTCGCGCTTCACGTTCGGCAGCTCGATGCCGATTACGTTGCGGCCGGGCACGACGGCGATGCGCGCCGAAAGCGCGGACATCGAGCGCGCGATATCGTCGGCAAGGCCGATCACGCGGCTCGCCTTGATGCCCGCGGCGGGCTCCAGCTCATACATGGTGACGACCGGGCCGGGGCGCACCTCCACGATCTCGCCCTTCACGCCGAAGTCGTCGAGCACCGATTCGAGCAGGCGCGCGTTCTGTTCAAGGCTCGCCGCATCGATCTTGCGCGCGGTGGTCTTCGGCGGCGGCGACAGCAGCGACAGCGGCGGCAGCTGGAAGGAATCGCGCAGATCGAGCCGCGACTGCTTCTCGCGCGCCTCGCGCTTGGAGGGTGCGGCCTTCTTCTCGGGCGTGACGATACGCTTGGTCGGCGCGGCGGCGGTTTCCGGCACGGTCTCGGCATCACGCGGCGCTTCCCGGCGCGGCTGCGCGCGAGGTGTGGCGCGCGGCTGCGGCGCTTCGGCACGCTCGCTGCTGCGTTCGGCAAGGCGCGTGCGGAGCGCAGCGATATCTTCGCGGCTGATACCGAGCGCGTAGAAGAAAAGGGCGATCGCCCCGAGCCCGAGCAGCACGCCGATCGGTGCCGTCACAGCGGCGGGGCTCACGTCCGGCGGCAGCAGGCCCGCGGCGGCTTCCGGTATGCGGCCGAGCAGAAGCCCGGCGATGCCTCCGGCACCCGCCGGAAGATCGCCGAGGAGGTCGCGCCCCGGCAGCGCCAGCGCGGCCGCGGCGAGCAGCACCGCACCGAGCGTCGCGGCAAGTTGTCGCCGCCAACCGTCGAGACCGCGCCGCTGGATCAGCCGCACGCCGAAGAGCGCGACGACCGGCACGACAAGCAGGCTCGCAAGCCCCGCGAGCTGCAGCAGCAGGTCGGATACGTAGGCGCCGGTATAGCCAAGCCAGTTCTGCGGCGCAGTGATCGTGGCGCGGTTGAAGGAGGGATCGGTGCTGTCGTAGCTGGCGAATGCCAGCGTCAGCGCCAGCGCGAGCATGACGAGCACGCCGCCGCCTGCCACGACGGCCGCGCGCTCCAGCGCCACCACCCAGCTTTGCGGCATGATCGCCGTCGATTTGCCTGCTGCCCCGCGCGCCATGACCCTTTGCCGACCCCGTTTTCAATGCAACTGTCGCGCGGAACATCCCGCGAACATGCCTAAGATTGAGTCCGTGGGGCGCCGGGGTCAAGAAAAAGTCGGCCGGCGGTGAAGCCGGCCGACAGGAACGGTCCTGAAAAATCCAGGTTCCCGAGCGAGCAGAGACGCGAAATGCGTCTCGCCGAAGCCTCTTCAAAATCCGTGCCAAGCGCGGAATGGCGAGGTTTCGCGGATTCTGGATTGTTAAATGCCCAATAAATAGGCGCACCAAAGCACACGCCTCAAAATTGGGCATTCGTCATGCTCTTTCGCACGATGCGATGTGCAGCTAGGGTCCGGCCATGCGGCACACCCACGATACGATCATCATCGGCGGCGGCCTCGTCGGCATGACGACGGCGCTTGCGCTCGCCGCCTCCGGCATCCGTTCCGCCGTCATCGACAGCGCTGATCTCGACGCGACACTCGCGGCAGGTTTCGACGGCCGCGCCTCGGCGATCGCCAGTGCGACGTGGCGGATGCTCGCCGCGCTCGGCCTCGATGGCGAGCTTGAATCGAAAGGCTGCCCGATCCGCGAGATTCGTGTCACGGACGGCCTCTCGCCGCTGCACCTCCATTTCGACGGCACCGGCGACGCGTCCGGCGAGCCCCTCGGCTATATGTTCGAAAACCGCCACCTGCGCATGGCCCTGGTCGCGGCCGGGGCGGCTTCCCCCCACATCGACGTCTATGCGCCCGATGCCGCCGCCGCGATCGAACGTGCAGAGGCGGGCGTCACCGTGCGTCTCGCAAGCGGCGACACGCTCACCGCGCCGCTTCTCATCGCCGCGGACGGTCGCCGTTCGAAAATCCGCGAGGATACGGGCATTCGCATCGCGGCGTGGAGCTATCACCAGACCGCGATCGTCGGCATGATCGAGCACGACGTGCCGCACGGGAACGTCGCGTTCGAGCTGTTCTATCCGGCCGGGCCGTTCGCGGTGCTGCCGATGCTGCCGGGCACGCGCTCGGCGATTGTGTGGACCGTGAGCGAGCGCGATGCCGCCGCCACGCTGGCGCTGCCGGAACGTGCCTTCGTCGCCGAGATCGACAAGCGCATGGGCGGTTTCCTCGGCAACATTCGGCTCGCCGCGAAGCCCAGCTCCTTCCCGCTCGGCTTCCATCATGCCGAGCGTTACACGGATCGCCGCCTGATCCTCGTGGGCGACAGTGCGCACGGTATGCATCCCATCGCTGGCCAGGGTCTCAATCTCGGCCTCCGCGATTCGGCCGCGCTGGCAGACGTGCTGGCGGAGGCCGTGCGGCTCGGGCTCGATCTCGGCGATCCGCAGGTGCTCGCGCGCTATCAGCGCTGGCGGGGTTTCGACAGCATGTCGGTGATGGGCGCGACCGATGTGCTCAACAAGCTGTTCGCGATCCCCGGACGCCCTGCGGCAACGATCCGCCGCCTCGGTCTTGCCGGTGTGCACCGTCTGCCGCCGCTCAAGCGCTTCTTCATGGCGGAGGCGCGCGGTGCGTCGGGCGATCTGCCGTCGCTGCTGCGCGGCGATCTGCCTTAGAGCCTGTCCTGTTCAGTTTGAGGCGTCGTGACGGAGCGGAAATGGGTGCATGGGTAGGAGCGAGGAGGGAGCGATGCAGAGGCATCGTGACCGACGAGCGACGCCCCCATGCGCCCATTTCCGCCCGCCGCTTCGCGGTTGCGTTACCGCGCCCGCCGGACGGCGTCGCGCGGCTTGCGCGTAGCTCTGCTACGCGCCGCACCACGCTCCTTGCCGGACGAATGCGGAAACGCAATCACGATGCCTCAAACTGAACAGGACAGGCTCTAACTCTCGTCCTCGCCGAGTTCGCGGGCTTCCTCGATCACCATCACCGGCACACCGTCGCGTACAGGATAGGCGAGCCCCGCCGCCTTGCTGACGAGTTCCTGGCGCTCGCGATCATAGCTGAGCGGCGCCTTGGTGAGCGGACACACAAGGATCGCGAGCAGCCGCGGATCGACATCGCGGCTCAATGCACCAGTCCTGAACCATTTTCGGCGCCGGGCTGCGCGAGCGTCATCAGCGCGCAGAGTGTTGCGGCGCGGATCGGCACGGTCTTCGCTTCCAGCAGCGCCTGTTTTTCCGCCACGTCGAACGGGCAGACGGCGGCGAGCGTGTTCACCAGCGATTCGTCGTCCGCGCCCGAAACCGCCTCCCAGTCCGCCGAGAGGTTCTGCGTATCGAGATAGGTGCGCAGCGTCGTTTCAAGGTCGGCGCGCAGCACCGCCGCCATCGGCTGCGGCGCCTGAAAGTCCTCGATGAAATCCCGGTAGTCGGCACGCACCTGCCGATAGGGCGTTTCCACGTCGAGCTCTCCGGCGATGCGGAACCGCGTGACGCCGGTCAGCACGATCAGCAGTCGCCCGTTTTCGGGATCGGTAAACTGCGTGATGCGGCCGAGCCCGCCGATCTCGAACAGGCTGCCATCTTCCTTGGGCTGGATCATGCCGATCAGCCGGTCGCCGCCCATCGCGGTTTTCACCATCGCGAGGTAGCGCGGCTCGAAGATGTTGAGCGGCAGCTGTCCGCGCGGCAGCACGATCGCGTTTTCCAGCGGAAACACCGGGATCACCTCCGGCAGCGCGCTGGCACCGAAACCGCTCACGAGAACAGCAGCGCCGAAAGCTTGCGGCGGGCGGCGTTCACCCACGGGTCTTCAAGACCGATCGCTTCGAACAGCTTCAAAAGCTGCGCGCGCGCTGCATTGTCGTTCCAGCCGGGCTCGCGGCGCATCACCTCGAACAGGTGCTCGGCCGCAGCATCGCGTTCGCCGTTCGCGGCAAGCGCGGCGGCAAGCTCCAGCCGTTTCGCATGGTCATCCGGGTTCGCGGCGAGCGCGCTTTCCAGCGGGGCAAGAGCACTGGCGGGAACGCGCTTCTTTGCCATCTCGATCGCAGCGCGCACCTGCGCCAGCCCCGGCGCCTTGCTGTCGGCGGCAACGGCGCCAAGCGCCGCTTCGGCCTCATCGATCCGGTCGAGCCCGGCGAGCGCGCGGGCAAGGCCGATCGCGTGCGGTTCCTGCTCGGGCTCTTCGGCGCGCAGCGCGGTGTAAATCTGCTCGGCCTGCGCGAAGTCGCCGGCGTCGAGCGCCGCAGCAGCGGCTTCGGCATAGGCGGCCAGCGATTTGTCATGCCCGTCCGCTGCACCGATCGGCAGCTGCGGCAGGATCTGGTCGAGGAAGGCGGCAAGCTCGCGCTCGGTGCGTGCGGGCGTCAGGTCCGCGACCGGCTGGCCCTGGAAGAACGCATAGACCGTGGGGATCGACTGCACGCGGAATTGCGAAGCGATCATCTGGTTCTTGTCGACATCGATCTTCACCAGCTTCACGCCGCGCGCCGCATAGTCCGTCGCGACCTTTTCGAGAACGGGCGCGAGCTGTTTGCAGGGGCCGCACCAATCCGCATAGAAATCGAGGATGACAAGCGAGGTCATCGAAGGCTCGATCACGTCGCGCTTGAAGGCCTCGATCGAAGCCCGCTCGGATTCGGGGGTGCTGAGAGTGGCCAAGATGCGTGCCCTTTTCGAAAGATAGGGTTGGTTCCCGGCGTTCATATGGGAAGTGCGCGCACCCCGTCCAACCCCAATCGCGAATCCGCTTGCGCTTTTCGCCGCGCTCATGCTAGCAGCCGCGACCTCTGGCGGAGCCAAGCCTCCGCATACGTTCGAGCGGGCGTAGCTCAGGGGTAGAGCACAACCTTGCCAAGGTTGGGGTCGAGGGTTCGAATCCCTTCGCCCGCTCCAGTTTTTCAAGTGATTACAATCGCTTAGACGCCTTCGGCGTGACTCGCGAATCACGTGTCAACTCTCGGGCTACCACCAGGCTACCACGCTCGGAAGCGCAGGTTCCACTGCGTCCCAGCGTTTGATGCTTAAGCAAGTGTTTGTACATGCGCGGCGAACAGGGCAATGTGATCGTCTCGTGAGGGGTAACTCGTGGACGACCGCAAGGACGTATTGCCGCTTCGTATAGTTGCTGCCCGCTTCATAAACATCAATGAGCAAGCGGGTCTCACCGAGCTTGACCGTATTACAGCGGATGCCTCCCGTATTATTCGGAAGAGATACGCCATCTTGTTGGTTGCATTTGCCGTCGCAATTTTGACAACTGGGATTACGCTTATTCCCGGGCTTTTTCTGGTCGCCAGCGAGACGCCTGGCGCCGAAGTTGCTCTTATTGTGGGCTTGGCATGCTTCGCCCTGCTTATGGCTATTCTCGCTTTGTGGCGTTCCTTCCAGTATGGTGGCTTGAAAGCATCTGCGCCGCAGAAGCCTGTTTATGCCGATGCTGATGATCCTGCGGCGCGGAACCTCGAACGCCTGTTTGCCGTCCTTCAGCTCGAATCGACCCCGCGGGCCTTCTATCGCTTGCGCAACGGCACGCGCTGCTATGTGGACGAGCGCTATTTCTTTGGCAGTCTGCGCGCGGCACACGTGTCCAAGAGCAGCACTCTCCGCGACGCGCTGTTCGGGCCCACTGGATTCTGGTTCGCGCGCGAATTGTTTCTGGAAGCCGATATCGATCAACTCATTACAAGCGCGAAGGCCAGACCCAATCGTACGGGGGCTCCGAAAACATATGATTATACGGATGCTGTCATGTCGCTGATCGAACATCCATCCGTCCGGGCTCTCCAGATCGGAAAACGCGGCAACCAAAAGCAGATCGTCGCACTTTTGGAGGACTGGTATCATAGCCGGCGCGGGCCAGCGCCCAGTGAAACCCAGCTGAGCCTCTATGCCAAGCAGATATTGGACGTGATCGCGAAAAATCGCGCCACGAAATCCTAGCCGCCATTCCCGAGGAATGGCGGAAATCCACGACTTCCAATTTTGATTGTTACCGCGTGATCGCCAAATCTGGCGGTCTCCCCACGCATTAGCACACCGATGGAACCACCGGCGCTTAGACGCGAATGATCGGGTCGTCCGCCGCATCGCGGCACCCAACGGAGGCGACCATGGATGAGATCGCATACTCGATAAACCGGACCGCCAGAGCGCTCGGTGTCGGCCGCAGCACCATCTACAAACTCATCAAGACCGGTCAGATCGACGCGCTCAAAATCGGAACGCGGACGCTGATAACGACCGAATCGATTGCTCGGCTTACCGAGGTGCATCGCTCAAGCTGACGCTCGCGTGACGATGCGTAGCCCGCGCCTTTCCCCTCCACATCATCGGCTGAGGTCGAATCGTGTGCGTATTCCGTAAAGCCTTTGGCTGGTTCGGCCGCCTTCTAGGTGCGCCTGAGCGAATCAGTCTGCACTTCATCGCCAATCGGCGCACCGCGGCTTACGTCCGTCCGCTCGTCCGAAAGCTTATCGCCGATGACGACGACGGCGAGACCTACCGCACCGCGCTGATAGACTGGCACCGGGCGGAGCGGCCGCCTCTCGCCCTTTATCACGGAACCACCAGCTTCTGCCGGATCGATGGCCCCAGCCAATGGGTCGGGGATCATCCGTTTCCGCTAGGCGGGCTGATCCTCAGTCCCGGCGTGACCGCGCACCTTGATCCGTTCGAGGCCGAGGCGTTGCACGGTCATATGCAAGGCGCGGTCGAACGGGCCATTCGGGCATGGCTTGCCGATCGCAGTCGCCGTGCCCACCCGGCAGTCCCGGTGGAGTTCGATCGCCGTGAGGCCGACCGCGTCGCGAAGGCGATGATCGCGGCCTGGGCGGCGCGGCAGGAGCGGATAAGCCGACCCGCCGTCGATGATGCGAAAGGCCCGCATCATGTCTGACCCCGTCACGCAAAGGGCAGCGTTGCAGGGCCGCGATGCTGCGCATCGAGCCCGCAATTTGGATACACACCTCACGCACGTGTGCATCCCGCTTTTCCGCCGTTTTTTGAGAGTGCGCCGAGAGTGCGCGCCTTCGGCGGATCGGCAGACCCTCGCATTTGCGCGGCGTTTCACGAGTGCGCGGCGCACTCTGAGCCCGGTAGCGCTATGAAGCCGGTTCAATACACCGTCCGCCTGCCCGCATCGCTCGACAATGCGCTGCGTTCGCTGGCCAGGCAGCAGAACACGAGCGTCTACGCGGCTCTTCAGCTGAGCGTGCAAGCCGGCATTGCGGCGCTCGCCAACCCGCCCGCGCCGGGCACCGACGACCGCGAACTCGTCGCCGAACTGGCATCGCTTGGCACCCGCATCGTGGACGTCGAGCGGATGCTCGACCGCACGCTGTTCACCGCGTGCGCCGCCTACGCCTATGCGCGCAGCGCGGCACTCGGCGCACGCAAGGGCGACGAGGTCATCACCGCCGAGATCAACGCCGCCTATGACCGCCAGCGGCGACTCTCGCAGGAGGGCCGATCGTGACCCATGACCGGCGCATCCATGCCGATGCCGTCCGGCGGCAGCTTCGCGGCAACCACGCCCGGCGCTTCAAGCGCCAAGCCGGTGTCATGCTCGGAGCCATGGCACTGGGCTCAGTCGCCGCACCCTATACGATGCTGGACAGAGACGCTCAGTGGGCGGCGGGCGTCTACGCCTACGTGCGGACGAGCATGTGGGTCGCGGACGGGGCTGTCGCCGATCCCGAGATCAGCGTTACGTATAGGGGAGCGGATTACCGCGTATCCGCACGCGCCGTGGTTGCGAGCCGCCACTACCGCGAGGCAGTAGGTGCCGTGCTGGTCTACGCAGGACGCGGATGCGGGCTGGGCTTTGCCGCCTGGCTGTTCGGCCTCGTCCTCTTGCGCGGTGCCGCTGCGCGGCGGCGCGAGCGCGCGCTTGACGATCGCGTCATCGCCGGAACCCTCGTCACCACAGAGAAGAAGCTGGCGAAGCTCGTGGCCAGAGACGCGCATGCCGATGCCCTGTCGATCGGCAGTGTGCCGATCCCCGCGCCGCTCGAAACCCGCCACATGGCGATGATCGGCACGACAGGTAGCGGCAAGACCACGGCGCTGCGTCAGCTGCTCGACTGCATTGAGGGACGCGGCGACGCCGCGCTCGTCTATGACACCAGCGGTGAGTTCGTCGCGCATTACTACCGACCCGAGCGCGGCGACGTCATCCTGAACCCGTTCGATGCCCGCTGCGCGTTCTGGACGCCCTTCGCGGAGATCGGCCACCCCGCCGACGCCGCGCGCATCGCGCACCAGTTCATCACCGAGACGAACAGCCAGGACCACGACGTGTGGCTGGAGACAGCCCGCATCCTCGTCGCCAACATGATCCGCAAGCTCTGGGAAGAGGGAAACCCCACCCTTACCGCGCTGCTCGGCGCGCTTCAGGTCAAGACCAAGGACGAACTCAAGGTCTGGCTGACCGATACGTCATCGGCGCGGACCTTCGCCGACGATGCCGACCGGGCGACGGGCAGCGTGCTCTTCATGCTCGCCAAGGCCGCCGACCTCATCCAGTTCCTGCGCGCCGAGGACAGCGGCGGGGCGCCGTTCGCGTTCCGCGACTTCATGAGCGGGCTCGATGCGCGCGAGACCCCGCGCCCGTGGATCTTCGTGCCGCGGAAGGAAGACTATTTTGAAGCGTCGAAACCGCTCCTCGCCTGCTGGCTAGAATGCGCGGCGAGCGCCGTGCTGGGGCTCGCGCCCTCTCCTGAGCGGCGCATCTGGTTCGTGCTCGACGAGCTTGCCGACCTCCCCCGCGTCGACAATCTCGCGCGGCTTCTCCCCGAAGGGCGCAAGTTCGGCGCCGCCGTCGTGCTCACCTTTCAGGCGCTCGGGCAGATGCGGCACCGCTACGGGCCGCAGCTCGCCGAGTCGATGCTCGGCTGCTGCAACACCAAGCTGTTTCTGCAAACCATCGACAGCGAGACCCGGCGATGGGCCAGCGAGACCATCGGCACGTGCGATGTCGAAATCCAGACTATGACCGACGCGCTGGCCGATGGCGACGATGAAGCCCGCACCACCCTGGGCCGGATGCGGAAGACACGGCCCGCCGTCCTCGAAAGCGAACTGCGGCTCCCCAAGCATGAAGGCTTCCTGCTGCTGCCGGACGGCCTGCCGGTGGCGCGCGTGAAGCTCACCGCCAATCATGTCGCGCGGCGCGGGCCGCCCCGCCAGCCGGGCTTCGTCGCGGGCGATCCAGGCACGACGCTCTGGCAATCGGGACGCGCAGCGCCCTCCTCGCAGCCCCCGTCCGAGTCCTCGCCATCCCCCACGAGCCAAGGGCCGGTGTGATGGTCGCGTCCGTGTCGGCGCTTACCAGCTCGGCGCAGGCGAGCAGCTACTACGAGGCCGACGACTATTACGCCGAGGGCGGCCTCTCGCCTTCGGAATGGCAGGGCAAGGGCGCCGAGGCGTTGGACCTCTCCGGCGAGGTGGACCGCGACCGGTTCCGCGCGCTTCTGGACGGCAAGGTCGAGGGCGCGCAGCTCGGCACGGTGCGCGGCGGCCAGCTTGAACACCGCCCTGGCTGGGATGTGACCTTGAGCGCGCCGAAGTCGGTGTCGATCATGGCGGAGGTGGCAGGCGACCGGCGGCTGATCGCCGCTCACTACGAAGCGGTCAGGACCGCGATGGCGCATGTCGAGACGCACATGGCCGCGACGCGCGTCCGCAACTGCGGCACTGTCACCCGCGAAGCGACCGGCAATCTCATCATCGCCAGCTTCCAGCACGGCACCAGCCGCGCGCAGGACCCGCAGCTTCATACGCACAACGTCATCATGAACGCGACGCAGGGCGAGGATGGCAGCTGGCGCAGCCTTGAGCCGCGCGCGTTCTACCAGCTTCAGAAGCAGATCGGCGCGATCTACCGGCAGGAACTCGCCTTGAAAGTGCGCGAGCTCGGCTATGAGATCGAGACGGGCAAGGACTCGCTGTTCGAGATCAAGGGCGTGTCCGGCGCGGTGATGGCCGCGTTCAGCACGCGCAGCGCCGAGATCGAAGCGGCCCTTGCCGCGCGCGGGACGTCGCGCAACATCGCGAGCGCGTCGGAAAAGCAGGTCGCGGCGCTCGACACGCGGCAGGCGAAGGTCGCGGCCAATCATGCCGCGCTTGTCGCGGGCTGGCGGGAGACAGCCGACAAGGCAGGGTTCGGTCCGGAAGCACGACTGGCGATGATCCGCGAGGCCAAAGCCACGGCCGCCGATCCTGCCTACCGCCTGCGCCGCGACATGCAGGGCGAGAATGCGGCAGCCCGCGCGATCACCCAGGCCGCCGAGAAGCTCGGCGAACGGCAATCGGTGTTTTCCGTAGCCGCCTTGCATGAGGAAGCCGGACGGGTTGGGCTCGGCAAGGTCAGCTACGCGCAGGTCGGCACGGCCCTCGCGGCGGCGACTGACAAAGGCACGCTGATCGACCGGACCTTTCTGGACCGGCGCGGCGCGGCGTTCGCCGGGTTCACCACTTGCCGGAATGTCGAGACCGAAGCCCGGATGCTGCGCATCGAGGCGGAAGGACGCGGTACCCTTGCCCCGATCGCTTCGCCGCTTGCCGCCGCCAAGGCCGCCGCCCATGCAGCGGCGAAGGCGGAACGCGCGGGGTTTGATTGGAATGCCGACCAGCGCCAAGCCACGGCGCAGCTTCTGAGCAGCCGGAACGGCGTCACTGCCGTGCAGGGCTATGCGGGCACCGCCAAGACCACCACGGTTCTCGCGACCTTCGCGCGCGAGGCCGAGGCGCGCGGCGTATCGGTCATTGCGCTTGCCCCCACCGCATCGGCGGCGATGGTGCTGGGCGAGGCGCTCGGCACGCGCGGCGATACGGTCGCGCGGCACCTTCTGTCACCCGAGCGCTCCCCTCAGGGCCAGCCTGCGGCGTGGATCGTGGACGAGGCTTCGCTCCTCTCGGCCCGCGACACCGCACGGTTGCTCGACCTCGCCGACCGGCACAATGCCCGCGTCCTCCTTGTCGGCGACGTGAAGCAGCTTGGCTCGGTCGAAGCAGGCGCCGCGTTCGCGCAGTTGCAGGACGCCGGTATGGAAACCGCCAGACTCGCCGAGATCGTCCGGCAGACCAATGCGGCGACCAGAGAGGCCGTGCTCGCATCGATCGCCGGAGACGCCAAGGCGGCGCTCGACGCGCTCGATCGGGGCGGCGGGCAGATCATCGAGCGTGCCGACCGCGCCGAACGGTTTGCCGCTATCGCCGAGTCATATGCCGCGCTGGACAAGGCTGGCCGCGCGCGAACGCTTGTCATCGAGCCGTCGCGCGAGGGGCGCGATGCCCTGACCGCCGATATCCGTGCTGCACTGACCGGGTCGGGCGCGCTCACCGGGCCGGCCGTCACGGTGCAGAGCCTCGCAAACAAGGGGCTGACCCGCGCCGAGGCGCGCGATCCCTTGAGCTATGACAAGGGCGATGTCGTCCGGTTTACTCGCGACTATGACGACAAGGGCGTGGCGCGCGGCGAAGCTTACCAGGTGGAGAGCATCGATCCGGCCAAGGCCGCGATCACCTTGAAATCAGAGGACGGACGCGCGGTGGATTGGCGTTTGCGGCAATGGGGTGCTGGCAAGAGCCAGGCATTTGCGCCGCAGTCGCTGGAGCTCAAAGCCGGTGACAGCATTCGGTTCACACGAAACGATCGCGGAGCCGGCCGGGTCAACGGTGGGCGTGGCGTCGTGATCTCCGTGGAAGAGAAGTCCCGCACGGCAACCATCGAGACGTCGAAAGGCAGGACCGAAACGCTGAATCTGGACGCGGCGCGGGACCGGCACATCGCCCACGCCTATGTCGAAACCACCTTTGCCGCTCAGGGCCGCACCGCCGACCATGTCATCGTCCACGCCGACAGCCGGGCCACCAACCTTGTCGATCAGAAGAGCTTCTATGTGGGGATTTCTCGTGCCAAGGCCTCTGCCACCGTGTTCACCAATGATCGCGGAAGACTGGTGTCCGCGATCAGCGAACGGGCGGGACAGATGCAAACTGCCATCGCGCAGGCGGTCGTGCCCTCCCCCGCCGCCGTTAAAGCCAAGGGGGCCGGCATCGGGTAGCAGATGCCGGCCATTGCGACCTCGCTCGGCGCTACCAAGGCAATGACGGCGGCGGAGAGCGAAACTTAGCAGTGATATACGTCATGCGTGATGTACTTCGCAGAAAGCGTGGTCGCCAAGCGCTTCGATGACGCGGCAATCGGCCGCCAGACCGCCCCGACAGTCGCCGATCAGGCGCTTCAGTTCGTCACGAAGTCTGAGCAAATGCTCAATCTTGGTCTCGACCTGCTCAAGATGGCGACTGGCGATGCGGTCGGCTGCCGAACATTCCCGGTCTGGATGGTCCGCCAAGTCAAGAAGCGAGCGAATGTCTTCGATGGTGAAGCCAAGTTCACGCGAATGACGTATGAACGCGAGTCTTGCTCGGTGTGACTCACCCATAGGACCGGTAATTGGCAGGTGTGCGGTCGGGCAAGGGTAAAAGGCCGATCCGCTCATAATAACGGATCGTCTCGACGTTAGTGCCGGTGGTCAGCGAGAGCTTCCCAATTTTCACGACTTGACCCTGTAGTTGCTACAGGGTCCATATAATTGGCCGACTCGAATGAACCAAGGAGTTTGGCGATGGGAAGTACGTGCTGCACCAGTTCGTGCGAAACTGTTCAGTCACATGCCAATCCGGCGTGGAGACGCATCCTTTGGATTGCCCTTACAGCCAACACCCTAATGTTCCTGATCGAAATTGCAGCTGGTGCCGTCTCGGGTTCCCGCTCCCTGCAGGCTGACGCGCTCGATTTTTTGGGTGATGCGGCAAATTACGCGATTAGCCTCGGCGTGACGGGAATGGCATTAGCCTGGCGCGCGCGGACCGCGATGATCAAGGGCTTTACTATATTTACTTTTGCTCTCGGCGTCCTGATTTCGGCCATTTGGGGATTATTCGCTGGAGGCCAGCCCGAACCCTGGATGATGAGCGGCATCGGCGCACTTGCGCTGTTCGTCAACGTAACGGTTGCTCTGATGCTTTACAGGTTTCGGTCAGGCGATGCTAATATGCGTTCCGTTTGGATATGCTCACGTAACGATGCGATCAACAATTTGCTGGTCATTGCAGCAGGTTTCGCCGTGCTTTTGACGGGTAGCGGTCTGCCCGACATCATTGCAGCGTTCATTATTGCCTTTTTGGGCCTGCAAGGCGGTCTGGAAGTCATAAAGCAAGCACGGCGCGAACTTTCCGGCGCGGATGCGGCAACATGACTGCAGTTGATTGCCGTTATGGTCCAGAGCAAATCACTTCGCTTCGCGCTCGCGGTGATGGTGACCGCGCGATCGCCCAGCATATGCTCTGGCGTATGCACATTTCAGAACCATAGTGATGGTGGGACTACCATTGATGATTTGTTTTGAAAAATTGATGCGCTTTGCTAAAAGTTAGTCGATGGGGCGCATTGTTCTTCAGATTCTGGTTCTGTTTTCGGTGTTGTGCGCCGGACTTCACACGCCCGTAGAAGCCCATGACGAGCAGCGTGGTCTTGGAGTGGAATTCGTTCAAGTTGCGGGCGCGCATCATATAGATGACCATGAACAATCCCCGCAGGATGGCGCTACCGACAAATTGCAACCAATCGCGCATCATATCCATTGTCCCATGACGGTGGTAGGTGATGCGAGGGATGCCGCCGAGCTCGCCTTTTTTAGCAGGAAAATTCTCTGGCCGGGAGAAGCCACGGTGCTTCTCTCACTGACGCCGGACCAACCGACGGAACCGCCCCTAGCCTGAAATGCCCCTTCGCTGGGTCGGGAAAATTCCGGCCCGTGATGTGCTACGTTTCAGGAGCTAATCCCATGCTATTGAAAATGGCCGCCGGCTTTTTGGCCGGGACGGTGCTGCATTTGCCAAATGCCGCAAGAGCCGAGCCGATCAGCCTTGAGAAGGCTGTACGGCGTGCACTCGCCACCGGTGATTGGCCGGACCGTCTCGTCAACGCTCCTGACACTGTTGTCGGTCCCGGCACTTTACCTGCCGGTGCATCGACATGAAAAATTTGAGGATTCAGGGCAGAACGACGCGCAAACCCGAAGGAGGGGCCGCGCCGATAACTCCAAAATATGAGAGGCATAGTACGATGCTATCAAGAGCGAGACTTTTCGTAACCGCAATGACAGTCGTTCTCGCAACCGGTGGTTGCGCTTTAGGACCTAAGCTCGAAGTTCCGATTACGCAGAATTTCAGCGAGCCTTACACCATCCAATGGGTCCACGCCTATCGAGGTAAACAGGGTGTTGAAATTTGGGGTAAAGTGCGCCGCGGAAACTACGGTCACACGCATGGTCATATCCACTTGGAAGCCTTGACCAAATCCGGAGAGATCATCGCAAAGACCGATACTTATCTGCCAAAAATGATTAGCCACCCGTTCGTGGGCAAGAGTTTCTACGGCGAGCTCAACGTGAATGACGTAACGGAAGTTTCCCGTCTACTCGTCGAGATCAGAATCAATCCAGACCCCTGAGGAGAGAAGGTTCAGCTTGTCGCGATAGCGACGCCCGGCAACAGATGCGCTGTAGACGTATCGATTATTGTTGTGGGCGGAGTGACCGACTCTCTCCGCCTGCCTGTATAGACGTCTCTTGATCGTTGGTCTTGGAATAGCTCCGAGGCGTGGCGTGCACCGCGATCACTGGGGTTATCTGGGTAGGGCTGGCGTGCCCCTGTAATGTAGTGGTCCGCAGAGTGGTTATTGCCACACGGTTGTGGTCGCCATGTGTGACACCAGCAACGTGCTTCTCGCCGCCGAAGGAGCTCTTGGCGATAGCGCTTGCCAAAACATTGAGAAAGGCGAAGAATCCGGGCTATGCGCACCGATATCGACCACCTCCCTGCCGCGAAGCAGCGCGAGCTTGAGCGCATCGTCGAGATCATTTTTGACGAGTTTCGCGAGGCGACCGAGAACGCGGTCGGGCGGCGCAAGGGCGCGCGTATCCTTAAAATCGTCCTGTTTGGAAGCCATGCGCGCGGCAATTGGGTCGATGCGCCGCTCTCGGCGAACCAGTACAAGTCCGACTACGACATCCTCATCATCGTCAGCCAGAAGGAGCTGACCGACCGCGCCACCTATTGGGCCAAAGCCGAGGAACGACTGATCCGGGCCTATACGATCGAGAAGACGCTACGCACGCCGGTCAACTTCATCGTCCACTCTCTGCATGAGGTGAACGACGGCCTCGCGCATGGCCGCGTCTTTTTCATGGAGGTCGCCAAAGACGGTGTCGCGCTTTATGAGGCGGACGACCGCGAACTACGGGCCCCCCGACCCAAATCACCGGGAGAAGCCCTAGCGGCGGCGAAAGAGTATTTTGAAGACGGCATCGCAAGTGCGATGTCGCGTCAGAAACTCGCAAAGTACGCTATGGGAGAAGGCTTGCTGAAGGACGCAGCGTTTGATTTTCACCAAACCACAGAGCGGCTTTATTCCTGCCTTTTGCTCACGCTGACATACTATACGCCATACAATCACAATATCGCTTTCTTGCGTTCTCTCGCTGAAGGATTGGACCGGCGCTTGTTCGGGATATGGCCCGAGGACAATCGTCGTGACCGCGCCATGTTTCAGAAGCTGAAGGAAGCCTACACGAAGGCCCGCTACTCCAAGCATTACAAGATCAGCGATGAAGAGCTGACTTGGCTCGGCGCCCGTGTCGAGGAACTTGGGCGCGTTGTTCATCAGGTCTGTTCTGAGCGCGTCGCCGAATTGGAAGCGGCGGCGAACAAATAAACCCGCCACTTCCCGGCAACTTGCCGAACCGCCCGGATTCTGGCATATTCCTGCCACGGGATGGAATGACTGGCGGCCATCTCCGGGATAACCCTGCCAGGCATCATGCAGGCTCGGCCATTATGGTCGGGCAGTTGCTGTAAGCCGCATCTGCGGCACGCAGCGGACACCGCTTGCACATCCGCGCATGAACGCGCGGACCGCTGGTGTGCGAGCTGTATATGACACCCCCTATCGACGTTTACGCGCGCGAGGTCGTGATGGCGCGCGTCGACCATCTCATCCGCCGCAAGCAGAGTGAGGTTGAACGGATCGCGCGCATAGTGCGCGGCTGCTTCGACCCCGAACAGGTGCAGGCGCCCGAGCCCGGCCAGATCAAGCGGATCATCCTGATCGGCCCCTATGCGCGGCGCTCCTGGTATGAAGACCGGCACACGCTTGCCTTTTCTGACTACGAACTCTGGATCGTCGTCAACCATCCGCTGTTCACTGATGACCGCTGCTGGCGCCGCGCCCGCACGGTCATCGACCGCGAACTCGGCGACCGCTGCGCGGTCGATCTTGAAATCTTCGCCAAGTCCGACATTCGCATCGCCAGGACCGAACGGGACACGTTCATTCTCGACCGCATTGAGGCAGGCATCACGCTGTACCGTGCCGCGCGCGATGCACCGCTCTATGCGCGTGAACGCCGGGGAGCACGGCCATGACGCGCGATTCGACCGCCGCGTTCGCGGCCTTTTATCGGGCCGAGCACGGGCGACTGCTGCGCTACTTCAGGACGAGGGTCGGTCGCGACGAGGCGCCCGATCTGATGCAGGAGACCTTCGCTCGCCTGCTGCGCAGCGGCGCTTTCGAGCGGATGGACAATCCGCAGGCCTACCTGACCCGCTCCGCCCGCAATCTGCTGATCGACCGCGCGCGCCAGCAACAGCAGTCGCAAGCCGTCATCTTTCCCTTCGACGAAGGCTGCGACGCCCCCGTCTGCCCGGAGCAGACATGGCGAATCGAGGAGGCCGACTTGCGGCGAGCTTACGGGCGGGCACTCCGCGCCATGTCGCGCCGGACCCGGCGCGTTTTCATGATGCACCGGACGAGACATATGACCTATACGGAGATTGCGAAACACCTCGGCATCGGCGACAAGGGCGTCCAACATCACATGAGCTTGGCATTGATGCGGATTCGCCGAGCATTGACAGCCTGGAGTGTGGCTGGATAACCCGTCTGGGCAAAGCTCTCTGGGAACAATGTTCTAGTCTCAGCCACTTTGCACGGACGCCAGCCACAGGATTTGCAGTCTTGGCCGCGGCGAATTCCTGACTTGCCTGTATTTTGTACGGCTGCTAACCGGCGTTAGATGCGAAACCGCTTGGTCCACTTATTGTTGCTCATTGTAGCGCTTATGGCGGGCCTCGATACGCTGGCCATGGCTTATGACGCTGCACCGGTGGGCGTTGATGTGCATCAGCATGTTTTTGTAGAGGCCGCGCACGACGCGACCCCCGACGACAGTGCTCCGAACGGCAACGCGCTTCTCCACCATCATCATTGCCCCGCAGGCCTGCTTTCCGACGCGTCCGAGATGCCTGGCAGCTGGCCGGCGCGCGATATCCATCTCGCGCGCGCAGCTGTTGCGCTCGCTTCACGCGCCCCCGCCCCCCCAACCGAGCCTCCCGCCGCCTGATCATTGCCCCGCGCAGGCATTCGCCTGCGCCCTTTTGCATTGATCAGGAGTACTTATGTCGAAATCACTGGGCGTCCTGCTGTTCGCAGGGACGCTGGCAATGGCAGGGCAACCCGCGTTCGCCGAACCTGTCTCTTTGTCCGACGCGCTGGCGCGCGGACGAGACGTATCGCCACGGCTCGCCAAGGCCAAAGCCGAACTTAAGGCGGCCGTGGGACGTGCCATGCAGGCGGGTGTGCGTCCGAATCCCACCATATCCGCCGAAGTCGAGAATTTCAGCGGCACCGGACCCTATCGAACCTTTCGCCAGACCGAGACCACAATTGCGGTGTCGCAGCCTTTCGAGCTCGGGGGAAAAAGGCGCGCGCGCAAGGAGGTCGCCGCCGCCGAGCGGTCGTTCGCCGAGATCGCGCTACGAATGGCCGACGCCGACCTCATCCACGACATTATCGTGTCGTACGCCGAACTGCGCGCGGCGGAGGATCGGGAAGCGCTCGCCGACAGTGTCCAAGAAAGGGCGGTCGAGCTGGCGCGCATCGCTGAGGCGCTCGTTGATGTAGGTCGCGACCCGCCGCTGACGAAGCTGCGGGCCGACGCCCTGCTGGCGGAGGCAAAGGCCGAACGTCTGCGCGCGCAGTCAGAACTTCTGTCGGCGCGGCAAGAATTGGCCCTGCTCATCGGCAGCGAAGATCCCGAGCTGTCGGTCATCGCTCAGGATCTTCCGCCGCCGCCCGCCTTGCCGGCCGATGCGCAGAGCCTCGACGAACGCCTCGCGGCGGCGGAGCGAGATGCCGCTTCGGCACGAGTACACCTAGCTCAGGCCGAGGGCGTGCCCGACATCACGGCATCGGGAGGAGTTCGCAACTTCCGCGAAAACAAGGATACCGCCTTCATCGTCGGTGTTTCCATTCCACTGCCAGTGTTTAACAGCAATCGCGGCAACATCTCTGCCGCGCGCGCCGGTGGCGAAGCCGCCGAAGCGCAGCTGGCCCAGACGCGCCTCGATACCCGCTTCTCGCGGCGCGGCGCTGAACTGATGCTGGCGGCGGCGAACGAACGGGTTTCCGCCTTGTCGGGAGCCGGTCTTTCCCAGGCGAGTGAAGCCGCGCGGGTCGCCGAGATCGGCTACCAACAAGGCAAGTTCACGCTCATCGAACTGATTGACGCCCAGGAGGCGCTGACCAGCGCCAATCTCAAACTGATCGAAGCGCAGCTCGATCGCGCCCGCGCCCTTGCCGCGCTGGGCCGCGCGAACGCGCAATAGGGAACTGAAAATCATGCAAATCTTCGAAACCAAGAATCGCCTCATGGCCGCCGTCGCGGTCGGGGCTCTCCTGTTGGGCGGCAGCGGTATCCTGATCGGTCGCTCGATGACCGCTCCCGAGGCCGCCGCACCCGCGGCATCCGCCGAGGAAGAAGAGGAAGGACATGTCGAAGGGCAGATTCTGATGGACGAGGCGCGCGCCAAAGGCGCGGGCATCGTCACCGAGACGATCCAGGCTGGCGGCCTCGGCTCGGAAATACTTGCGCAGGGAGTCGTGGCAGCGACGCCCGAAGGCGAGGCCGTTCTGACGGCGCGTGCAGATGGAGCGATTACGCGTATCAACCGCCGTCTCGGCGACGCCGTGCGTGCCGGGGAAGCGGTAGCAGTGATGGAAAGCCGCGATGCGGCCGCGATTGCCTCCGAACGGAGTGCGGCCAGCGCCCGCCTCGCCCTCGCTCGGTCAACCTATGCGCGCGAGAAGAAGCTATTTGATGCGCGGATTACCGCGAAGCAGGATCTCGAAGCCGCCGCCGCCGCGCTTGCCGAAGCCGAGGCCGAAGCACGGCGTTCGCAGTCGGCTGCCGCTGCCGCCAAGGTTTCGGGCGACGGTCGCACCCTGGCGGTGACGAGCCTTATTTCCGGGCGAATCACGAAATCCGACGCCAAGCTCGGATCCTATGTGCTCGCCGGAACCGAATTGTTCCGCGTCTCCGACCCCAATCGTATCCAGATCAATGCATCGGTGCTCGCGGCCGATGCGCGTCGGATCAAGCCCGGCGATACCGCGGTCATCGAACTTCTCGGTGGCGAGACGGTCGACGCACGGGTTCGCTCGGCAACCCCCAGCCTCGATCCCGAGAGCAAAAGCGCCACAATCATACTCATTCCCGGTGGCATTGCCGGGCTGACGCCCGGTCAGGGCCTTCGCGCACGCATCAAACCGCAGGGTGGTGCAGGCTCCGCCCTGATCGCTTTGCCCGAAGAGGCGGTGCAGACCGTCGAAGGCCGCGAGGTTGTCTTCGTCAAGACCGCCATGGGCTTCCAGGCGACCACGGTGGTCACCGGCAAGCGCGGCGGCGGCCGCATCGAGATCGTCGACGGCGTAAAGCCTGGCGAGGTCATCGCAACGCGCGGTGCCTTCCTGCTCAAGGCCGAAATCGGCAAGGGCGAGGCGGAGCATTGAGATGATCGAAAAACTCCTCGACGCGTCGATACGCTTTCGCTGGGGTGTGGTCATCCTCACCCTCATCATCTCGGCTTATGGCCTCACGCAGCTCTTGAAGCTGCCCGTCGATGCCGTGCCCGACATCACCAACAAGCAGGTGCAGATCAACACCGTCCAGCCCAATCTCGGGCCGCTCGACATCGAACGCCTCGTGACCTTCCCCATCGAAACCGCGATGGCTGGCATTCCGGGACTGGAAAGTTCGCGATCGATCTCGCGCAACGGGTTCAGCCAGGTCACGGTGATTTTCGAAGATCATACCGATCTCTATTTCGCGCGGCAGCAGGTCGCCGAGCGCCTCAATCAGGCTCAGGGCACCTTACCCGACGGCGCCGAACCCCAGATGGGGCCGGTCTCGACGGGCCTTGGCGAAGTGCTGATGTACACGGTCGATTTTGCGCCGACCGCGACCAAGGACAATCCGAAAATTCCAGGGAAGCCGGGTTTCCAGCCCGACGGCTCCTACATGACTCCAACCGGCGAAATCCTCGTCGATGATGTTGCCAAGCTTGGCTATCTGCGCACCGTGCAGGATTGGGTTATCCGTCCGCAGCTGCGAACGGTGCCGGGTGTCGCCGGCGTCGATTCTATCGGCGGCTATGAAAAACAGTTCGTCGTCCAGCCCGACGCGACCAAATTGGCGAGCTACGGCATCTCTTTCTCCGAGCTTGCCGAAGCTCTCGAGCGAGCCAACATCTCGGTCGGCGCGAACTTCATCGAACGCGGCGGAGAGGCCTTCCTCGTCCGCGCCGACGGCCGCATCCGCTCGCTCGACGAAATCGGCCGTGCGACCGTTGCTAGCCGCGGCGGTGTTCCCGTCATGGTCCGCGACATCGCGACGGTGCAGATCGGCGGTGAACTGCGCACCGGCTCGGCGTCGGAAAATGGCAAAGAACTTGTCGTTGGCACAGTGTTGATGCTTGCCGACGGCAACAGCCGGATCGTGGCCTCGGCCGCCGCTGAGCGCCTGAAGGATGTTGCGAAATCGATGCCGCCGGGCATCGTCGTAAAACCGGTGCTCGACCGATCGCAGCTCGTCGATGCAACGATCGGCACCGTCGAGAAGAATCTCGCCGAAGGCGCGCTACTCGTCGCGGCGGTGCTGTTCTGGCTGCTCGGTAATTTCCGCGCCGCGGTAATCGCGACCTTGGTGATCCCGATCTCGTTCCTGATCATGGGCACGGGCATGAATATTACCGGGACATCGGGCAATTTAATGAGCCTTGGCGCGCTCGACTTCGGACTGATCGTCGATGGTTCGATCATCATCATCGAAAACTGCCTCAGGCGGCTGGCGGAACGACAACATCATGAAGGCCGATTGCTTTCGCTGAGCGAGCGGCTGCACGAGGTGTTCGAAGCCTCGCGCGAAATGGTGAAGCCAACGATCTACGGGCAGGCAATCATCTTTCTCGTATTCGTGCCTTTGCTCACCTTCACCGGCGTCGAAGGCAAGACCTTCTCGCCGATGGCGATTACGGTGCTGCTGGCGCTCGCCGGTGCGTTCGTTGCATCGCTCACCTTCGTCCCGGCAATGGTCGCGCTGCTCATTCGCGGCGAAGTCGCTGAGAAGGAAGTGCGCGCGATCGCTTGGGTGAAGACGCGCTACGAGCCCGTGCTCAAGCGCGTCATCGCGCGCCCTTGGCCGTGGATCGGTGCAGGTGGCGGGACTTTTGCCGCCGCCATCCTCGTCTTCGGGATGCTTGGCAGTGAGTTCATCCCCGTGCTTGGCGAGGGCAATCTCGCAATGCAGGCGCTGCGCATCCCCTCGACATCGCTGAACAAGTCGCAGGAAATGCAGCTGCAGGTCGAAAGGGCGGTCTCGTCGCTTCCCGAGGTCGCCTTCATCTACTCGAAGACGGGTACGGCGGAGGTCGCCAGCGATCCGATGCCCCCCAACGCGTCGGACACCTTCATCATCTTGAAGCCGCGCGATGCCTGGCCCGATGGCGTGAGCACCAAGGACGACGTCATCGAGCGGGTGGAGAAGAAGCTCGAACCGCTCGTCGGCAACGCCTTCGAGATCAGCCAGCCGATCCAGCTACGGTTCAACGAACTGATCGCGGGCGTACGCGGTGACATCGCGATCAAACTCTACGGCGATGATCTCGATGAAATGGGCCGCGCCGCGCAGCAGGTGGCGGCGATCCTGAACACCGTTCCGGGTGCCGCCGACGTCAAGGTCGAGCAAACCGCGGGCTTCCCCGTGCTTGATGTCCAGTTCGACCGCGACGCGATCGCGCGTTACGGCCTGACGCTTCAGGATGTCAGCGATACGGTCGCCGCGGCCCTTGGGGGGCGCGAGGCAGGGATCGTGTTCGAAGGCGACCGGCGCTACGATATTGTCGTCCGGCTCGACCGGGCCACGCGCGACGATCTCGACGCGGTAGGTGCGCTTCCCGTGCTCCTTCCGGGCGAAGGCGGCGCGCGGGCATCGGTGCCGCTCAGCGAATTGGCGAGGTTCGGCTTTTCGGAAGGCCTGAATCAGGTCAGCCGCGAAAACGGCAAGCGGCGCGTCGTGGTGCAAGCCAATGTCCGCGGCAATGACCTGGGCTCGTTCGTCGCCGAAGCGCAGGAAAAGGTGAATGCGCAGGTCAAGCTTCCCACCGGGAGCTTTATCGAATGGGGCGGGCAGTTCGAAAATCTGCAAGCTGCGTCGGCGCGTCTGTCGATCGTTATCCCGATCATCTTCGTCGCCATCTTCGGCATATTGTTCATGGCACTGGGCGGCGTGCGCCAGGCGATTGCTGTCTACTCGGCAATTCCCCTCGCGCTCGCCGGCGGCGTCTTCTCGCTGCTCCTGACCGGGCTTCCCTTCTCGGTCTCGGCGGCGGTGGGCTTCATCGTGCTGTCGGGCGTGACGGTGCTTAACGGTCTTGTCGTGATGTCGAGCATCAACCAGCGCATCGACGAAGGCAAACCTGTCGATGTCGCCATTGGTGAAGGCGTGATGGAGCGTGTCCGGGCGGTGCTGATGACGGGGATCGTCCCCGCGATCGGCTTCGTGCCGATGGCGCTGGCCACCGGGACCGGCGCCGAGGTGCAAAAACCGCTCGCGATCGTCGTGATCGGCGGGTTGATTACCTCGACGCTGCTGACCTTGTTCGTCCTCCCCGCTATCAGCCATCTGCTGCTCCGCGGACGACACAACAAGCATGTGGCTGGCGACTACACCGACGTTACCGCGCTCGGCGAACGGGTCTTCCTGCCGGGCGACGACAAGAAGGGCGGGCAGCCCGAGTGAGCAAAGTTCATGTTAGTGCTGCGCGATATGGCGAAACCGATGGTGGCTATCCGCCGCCATCGGCTTTTCCGGAGGCCGTCCGATGAAGTTTCAAATTCTCCTGCCGGCAATGTTCCTCGCTGCGTGCGCGCCCGCGAAACAGGATAGCGCCGCGGACGGCGCGGGGCATGGCGCCATGCAGCATGCGGCGGCGACCTCCACTTCCAAGGCCTTTGGGGCGGTCGCCGATGGGATGTACAAGGATATGGCGGTCGTCCTCACCGGCGACGCCGATACCGACTTCATGCGCTCGATGGTCCCGCATCATGAAGGCGCGGTGGCGATGGCCAAGGTCGTGCTTGAACATGGCAGTGGCCCCGAAGTGCGCGCGCTCGCCCAATCGGTAATCGCGGCGCAGGAAAAGGAGATCGCTGTCATACTAAACTGGCTGGAACGGCGCGACCAGGCGGGGCGCCCAAGTCCGGGCACGGCGAACTAAAATGGCTGCGGCACCCGAACCTCCCGCCGCCGCAATCGATCCCGATGACGGCGGCGAACGCCCTGACGAACGGCGCACCTTGTGGGCCGTCCTCCTGCTTAACGCCGCCATTGCCGGCGGCTTCTTCGCCAGCGGCATTTTCGCCGATTCGAGCGCGCTCGTCGCCAACGGGGTCGACAACACGGCCGATGTCGCGGTCTATGCGATCAGCTTGGCCGCGCTAACTCGCGGCGACCAGTGGAAAGCCCGCGCTGCGAAGGCATCGGGCGTCATGCTACTGCTGTTCGCGATCGCCATCCCGATCGATGTCGGCCGCCGCTATATCATGGGTAGCGAGCCTATCGGAGCGACAATGATGATCATATCCGCGGTCGCCGCAGTCGTGAACTACATCTGCCTGCGGTTGCTGCAACGGTTGGAGAAGCCCGACGTTAACGTCCGTGCGGCGAAGACGTTCAGTTTCAACGACTTCGTTTCCAACGGAGGGATTCTTGTCGCCGGCGCGCTCGTTCTGTGGCTCGGCAGCAACTTGCCCGACCTGCTCGTCGGCCTCGCCACCGCCGGGATCGCGATCAAAGGCGCCGTCGAGATTCTGCGCGACGCACACGGCGAAGAGAAAAGTTCTAATGGCGGCTCGATATAGCGGGAACACGAATGGTTCCCGGCATGCGCAAGTGGTCAACTAAAAGGATCGAAAGATGACGGAAACGGTCAGGCTCGATATCGAACTCTTGCTTCCGGAGGTGCCCGATGAGGCGGACCGCTGTTTAGAACGGTTGTCCGGCGAACTGCAGGGCCGGCCGGGCGTCGAAAAGGCGCATGTCGTTGCCGCGCAGGGCGACGCACCCGTCCAGCTTTGTATCCACTATGATCCCGACGTCGTGCCGCTCGAACGGGTGCGCCAGCTCGCCCGAAGTGCCGGGGCGGCACTGACCGACCAATATCAGCATCTTCTCTGGACCGACGTCGAGGGGCTCGGACACACGCGGCGCGCCCGAACGGTGAGTGATCGTTTGCGCCAGCTTCCCGGCGTCGTCGAAGCCGAGGCGAGCGCGGCGGGGATGATCCGCGTCGAGTTCAGCCGAACCGACATATCGCTCGACCGGATCCGCGCGGCGCTGGCCGATATGGGCGTCTATCCGAAATCGGCGACCGCAATAGCGGCGACGCCGGTGAAGGACGCACACGACGAGATCGGCGATCATAGTGGCCATGATCACGCCGAGCATGCCGAAGGGGAGCATGTACATGCCCATGGCGGCATTTTTGGCGCGAACCCCGAGCTTTATGTCGCGCTGCTGTGCGGGGCGGTGCTCGGGGTCGGCTTCGCGATCGAGAAGGTGGCCGACGCGCCGACCTGGGTTTCGCTCGCTTTCTATATTGCCGCTTATGGCCTTGGCGGCTGGTTCACCCTGCGCGAGGCGATCGAGAATCTGAAGCTCAAGCGATTCGAGATCGACACGCTGATGCTCGTCGCCGCGGCGGGTGCCGCCGCGCTTGGCGCTTGGGCCGAAGGGGCGCTCTTGCTCTTTCTCTTCAGCTTCGGCCATGCGCTCGAACATTATGCGATGGGGCGTGCCAAGCGGGCCATTGAGGCGCTGGCGGAACTGGCGCCGCAAACCGCGCTTGTTCGCCGCGACAGTGAAGTGCGCGAGTTTCCGGTCGAGGAACTGGTGGTCGGCGATATCGTCATCGTCAAACCCAATGAGCGGCTCCCGGCCGATGGCTTCATCGTCCTCGGCCGATCGAGCGTCAACCAGGCGCCGGTGACCGGCGAGAGCGTGCCGGTCGACAAGGAACCGGTCGCCGATGCCAAAGAGGCCGCGCTGCGCGCCGACACGCTCGATGCGAAACATCGCGTGTTTGCCGGCACCATCAATGGCGAAGGCGCGATCGAAATCGCGGTCACCCGGCTTTCCACCGACACGACGCTCGCGAAGGTCGTGAAGATGGTCAACGAGGCCGAGACCCAGAAATCCCCGACCCAGCGCTTTACCGACAAGTTCGAGCGGATATTCGTGCCGAGTGTTCTCGGCCTCGTCTTCCTCCTTCTCTTCGCAGGGTTCGTCGTCGACGAGCCGTTCCGCGACAGCTTCTACCGCGCCATGGCCGTCCTCGTCGCGGCGAGCCCCTGCGCGCTGGCGATCGCCACCCCCAGCGCCGTGCTCTCCGGGGTCGCGCGCGCCGCGCGCGGCGGCGTCCTCGTCAAAGGCGGCGGGCCGCTCGAAAATCTCGGTTCGCTGACCTCGCTCGCTTTCGACAAGACGGGAACGCTGACCGAAGGACGGCCGCGCATAACCGACACGATCCCGGCGCCTGGGGTCACCAAGGAAGAGCTGCTTGCCATTGCAGTCGCAGTCGAGAGCCTGAGCGATCATCCGCTCGCGGCCGCCATCGCACGCGATGGCCGGGAGATTTTTCCCGGCGCCGCGCTTCCGGTTGCCACCGATCTGAAGAGCCTGACGGGCCGCGGGGTCGAAGCCAAGGTCGACGGCGAAATCGTCAGCATCGGCAAGGCCGAAATGTTCGGCACCGACGGCATCGCACCGCTATCGGCCGAAATGGCGACCGCCATCGCCGAGCTCCGTGAGAAGGGCCGAACAACGATGGTCGTGCGCAGGGGAACGCGCGATCTCGGTGCGATCGGCCTCATGGACACGCCGCGCGCCGCGGCGCGCGAGACGATCGCGCGTCTCAGCAAGCTCGGTATTCGTCGCATGATCATGATCTCTGGCGATCATCAGAAGGTCGCTGAATCGATCGCTGCAGAAGTCGGTCTCAGCGAGGCATGGGGTGACCTGATGCCTGAGCAAAAGGTCGATGCCATCAAAAAGCTTCGCGCCGAGATGCCCGTCGCGATGGTAGGCGACGGCGTCAATGACGCCCCGGCGATGGCGAGCGCGACCGTCGGGATCGCGATGGGCGCCGCGGGTTCGGACGTCGCACTCGAGACCGCCGACATCGCGCTGATGGCGGATGACCTGTCGCATCTGCCTTTCGCAATCGGACTTAGCCGCTGTACCCGCTCGATCATCCGGCAGAATATGGTCGTCAGCCTCGGCGTCGTCGTCGTGCTGGTGCCGGCGACGATCTTCGGCCTCGGGATCGGTCCGGCGGTCGCGGCGCATGAAGGCTCGACCCTCATTGTCGTCGCCAACGCGCTGCGGCTTCTGGCTTATCGCGAATAACCGGGCCGCGGCGGCGTAGCCAATACGGGAGGGTGAGTGTGTTTGAGATTGCAAAGGAGACGCTGCTGCCGTGGTCGCCGGCGCAGCTTTGGGACGTTTTGGTGAATTTCGACCACTATGGGCGCTGGAACCCCTATGTCCGGCCCAAAGGTCTCGCCGAACGCGGGGCGGTGGTCGAATATTCCTTCAGGATGAATCCGGCCAATCCGCGCTTCTGGCGCGTGACGGCAACCGTGTCCGAATGCGAGCCGGGTGCGCACCTCGCGTTCGACGTAAAGCTGAGCCGGCTGCTGCTTTCGATCGAGGAACATTTCCGGATAGAGCCCGCGCCGGAAGGGGCGCAGTTGGTCCACTCCATAAGCTGCAAGGGCCTGATCGCGCGGCTCAGCCTGCCCAAGACGCGCCGAAATTTTGAAGTCCTTCTCAGCGAAACCGACCGCTTCCTGACCCAATATCTCGCTCGGCCGCGCGCCAAGCCGCCGGCGAAGGTCATGCGACCGAAAGGCGGGCGGCGACCGTGAGCCGGATTGTCCGCGAAGCGCGGGCCGGAGATCGCGCCGCTTGGTCAGCGTTGTTCGTCGCCTGGCTGGTTGCGCTCGCCGCGAGCCTCGGGGCCATCTTCATCGGCGAGGTGATGGGGCAGGCCCCGTGCGTCCTTTGCTGGTTCCAGCGCGCCTTCATGTTTCCGCTGGCAATCATGCTTGCCATCGCCGCCTTCCGGTCAGACCGCCATGTCGTGCCCTACGGGCTCGCACTGGCGGCGGGGGGCGGGCTTGTCGCCCTCTATCACCTGCTCCTTTTCGTGGGATTCATCTCCGCACCGATCGTTCCGTGCGACGGCGGGCCGTCTTGCTCGGGCGAAGCGATGAGCGTCGCTGGCGTGCCGTTTCCGCTGCTGTCGCTCGCTGCCTTCTCGGCCATTTTCGGGCTTTTGCTCATTTTCCAAAGGAGACTGAAATCATGAACAGACGTTTCGGCGTGGTAGCCACCCTCGTCGTATCGGCGCTCGCATTCACCGGCGGCGCCATGTTCTACAGCGGATCGGTCGCCGGCGAACCTGCGCCAAAGGTGATCGCCGGTCCCGTCGATGCGCTCATCCGGCCGCATTCGGCCGTCATCGGGCCGAAAAATGCGCCGGTGACCATCGTCGAATTCTTCGATCCGTCATGCGAAGCCTGCCGCGCATTCTTTCCCAAGGTGAAGGAAATCCTCGCCGCATATCCGAAAGATGTGCGGCTGGTGATGCGCTATCTTCCCCTCCACCCTGGATCGGCCGAAGCGATCGTTATGCTTGAGGCCGCACGTGTCCAGGGCAAGCTCGAGCCCGTGATGGCCGCGGTCCTCGAAGCCCAGCCCGACTGGCATGACGGCAGGATGGACGCGGCATGGGCGGCTGCCGAAAAGGCGGGGCTTGATGTCGCGAAGGCGCGCGCCATGCCCTCGGCCGAGGCGATGGCATGGGCGGAGCAGGACATCGCGGATGCGCGCGCTGTCGGCGTGCGCGGAACGCCCACCTTTTTCATCAATGGACAAAAACTGCCCAATTCCTCGCCGGAACAGCTCGAAGCTGTGGTTCGCGCGGCGGTCGCTGCGAAGGGCAAGTGATAATTCCCGTCCCGGCGAAGGCCGGGGCGGGGCCTCCGCACCGCAATTGATGCGCAAGATTCCGGCCACCTTGCCGCAAATATGACCCGGATCGCCGCCCCGTCGCGGGCGAAGACGGCATATTCAGAAGGCATTCAAAGACGAGGGCGAATTGCTGGAAGCCGAAAAGGAGAGACTGACATGCGCAAATTCTTGACCATCGTGGCGGCGATGCTCGCTTTCGCCGTTCCGGGCACAGCCCTTGCCCAGCATCGTGACGATCGTGGCGGCTGGAGCCGCGACCATAACGCCCCGCGGGGGCACGACCGCGATTATCGCTCGGTGCGCCACGACGTACCCAATCATGGCTGTGACCGAGGCTATCGCTCGAATGATCGCTATTATCGCGGCAATGATCATCGCTACGAGCGGCGCGATCGCTATGAACGACGCTACCAGAAGCGCCGCATGCACCATCATCATCGCGGGCGCCACTGGCGCGGCTAGGCCCGATCGCGCGGTGGGCGAAGGCCGTTACCGCTCCGCCCGATAGATTGAAATCGAACCGGTCGGCGTCGCGATGATCTTTGCCTCTTCCACGGCGTCGAACCCGGCGGCTGCGAGTGTGTCTGGCATGCAGCCGCGGGCATTGGGTTCGGTATATTCGACCCCGTCGAGCCACTGGATCTGGCGAAACAGCATGCGCATCAGGGGCGCGCGCTGCTCGCCGTAATCGGCGATGAACAGTTGGCCGCCCGGCCTGAGCAGGCGATGCATCTGCGCGGCTATGGCTTGCTTGATCTCCATCGAACATTGATGAAAAACGAGGCTTGAGACGATCTTGTCGCATCCCTGAAGCGCGGCGATCCCATCCAGCTCATCGCCCATTGCCTCGAACCAATGGATATCGGCGCCGACAGTGCGGGCTTTGGTTCGAGCGATCTCGAGCACGGCCGGGTCGGGGTCCACTGCCAAAATCTCGCTTTCCGGCTCGCCTTCCTTCAACGCGATCGCCAGGGTCCCCGTGCCGCAACCGATATCGACAATCCGATCGCCCGGTTGCGCTGCGACAAGCTTCAGCAAGTCTCTTCGCCACCTTTTCTCACGGGTCATGAGTGCGATTGCGGCGTCATAGCGGTCGAGCGAACCGCTCTTGCCAAGCGCGGGTACGAAATCTCTGTCGGTGTCGGTCATGACCCTTCTTTAACGGCGGCCATCCCATCCGCGCTTGAACGGAGGGGCTATCCCTCGATCATGAGATCACTCGCGCAAATGCCGAACATCGTCTTGATCGTGCGCGCGAAATGGGCACTGTCGCTGAACCCCGCCATGTGCGCCGCCTCCGTCGCGCTCCGCTGCCTGCCGATCGCGTCGAACGCGATCAGCAAACGGCGCCACAGTACATAGCGTTGGAACGGCATTCCGATTTCGGCGGTGAAGAGATGGCGGAACCGTCCGAGCGACAGATCGCTCTCCCGGCCGGCGTCGGCAAGCCGGACGGGTCCTGCCCCGATGAGCCGATCGATCGTCGTCGCGGCTTGCACGATGCGCGCATCGAGCGGTCGGCGCGATTCCAGTGCGAGCCAAGCCTTCCAAAAGCCCGTGCCGCGGCCGGTTGGGATATTGATCGGCTTCACGCCGCTCAGGCGCGTTTTCAGATCGTCGGGCGGACCGAATTGGATCGTCGGCTCGACATACCAGAGCTCCGCCTCGCTCGCCGGAAGAAGACAGTGAACGGCTTCGGGCTCGATGAGCAGGCACCGACCTTTGTAGCGTTGCCCCTGGCTGTCGGTCACTTCGACCGGATCGTCGGCAAAGACCGCCTGCGCGGCGAAGTGCCGATGGGGAACGGCATCGCCGACCGAGCCCGACCAGCAGGCAAGGAAATCGCCAATGCGAAGTCTGCCTTTCCAATGCGCATATCTTCCTGAAGGGGCGGCATCCGGTCAGGAAGGAGCTCGCATGGACCGAGCGTAACTCGGTTCGAAGCAGCGCAAGACGCTCGCGCCCGTTGGCGTTGCGCCCTCGGAAGTTTGGTCCTGTCGATCGCAGGTTAGCCAAAGATGCCGATTCTATGTTGATTGCCAAGACTTAATCAGTCAATGCAAATCATTCTCAATAAAGGTGGCTTGCGTGGCGATGACCCTGAACCGAAATTCATTCGCACCGATGCGGGCGCTGGGGCGCGGCGCTCTGGCTGTCCTGCTCTTGGCCCTGATCGCGCTCCAGCCGGCCCGCGCGAGCGAACCCGAAGTTCAGACCATTTGGCGGCTGCTCGATTATGTTGCCGTTGATTATCCCGGTGCGGTGTCGGGCGGCAAGGTAATCAGTCCAGCCGAATATGCCGAGATGACCGAGTTTGCCGCGCAGGTCGAAGCGCGTTTGAAGCGACTGCCGCAGAAAACCGCGAAGCCGAATTTGGTGGCTCGCGCCGCCACCTTGCGCCAATCGATCGCTGCGAAATCTGCGCCGGCGACGGTCGAAGAACAATCGCGGGGGCTCGCCGAGGCGTTGCTGGGAAGCTATCCCGTACCGCTGGCGCCGCGGTCGGCTCCCGATCTGGCGCGCGGCGCGAAGCTTTACGCGGAAAATTGTTCCGTGTGTCATGGCGCGACCGGCGCTGGAAACGGTCCGGGCGCCGCGGGGCTCGATCCGCCACCGATCGCTTTCACCGACGCGGCGCGCGCGCGCGAGCGCAGCCTGTTCGCGCTCTATCAGGTGATTTCGCAAGGCCTTGAGGGCACGTCGATGGCGAGTTTCGAAGACCTTCCCGACGGCGATCGCTGGGCGCTGTCCTTTTATATCGGCAGCCTTGCCTTTCCCGAATCTTCGCGATCCTCCGGTCGGCAGATATGGGACAGGGACGCGCCGGTTCGGGCCGCCATACCCGATCTTGCGACCCTCGTGGCCAAGACTCCCGCCCAGCTTGCGCGCGAGTTTGGGGATAGCAAGGCCGGGCCGCTGACTGCCTTCTTGCGTCGCCAGCCCGAAGCCGTCGTTGCGAAACCGGCCGGCTCGCTGGCGCTGTCCCGCCAGCGCCTCGAAGCGAGCCTGAAAGCCTATGCCGCCGGCAACCGCGGCGCCGCGTCCGATCTGGCGTTATCCGCCTATCTCGATGGATTTGAACCAGTCGAACCGGTTCTTGCCGCGCGCAATCCCGACCTCATGGCAAAGATCGAGCTGGCGATGGGAAATTTGCGTTCGGCTATCGGAAGGGGTCGCCCGGTCGCGGACGTCGAGGCGGCAAATGCCGAAGTGGCCCGGCTGTTCGTCGAAGCCGAGGCGGCCCTCGCGCCCGAGCGGGCGAGCGCGTCTTCCAGCTTTCTCGGCGCGTTCGGCGTCCTTCTGCGCGAAGGCCTTGAGGCATTGCTGATCGTCATCGCCATGATGGCCTTTCTTCGCAAAACCGGGCGAACCGACGTGATGGGATATGTCCATGGCGGCTGGGTTTCGGCTCTTGCCGCAGGGGCGTTGACCTGGTTCGTGGCAACCTACTTTATCGGGGTCAGCGGGGCATCGCGCGAGCTCACTGAAGGCTTTGGTTCGCTCTTCGCCGCGATCATCCTGATCTCGGTCGGTATCTGGATGCATGGCAAGAGCAATGCCGAAGCTTGGCAGCGTTATATCAAGGAGAAAATCTCCGCCGCGCTGTCGCGCCGGTCGGCATGGTTTCTGTTCGGCCTGACCTTCCTCGTGGTCTATCGCGAGGTGTTCGAGACCATCCTTTTCTACGCCGCCTTATGGGCACAGGGGAATGGCGGCGCTCTGCTGGCAGGGGCTGCGACGGCTACGGTTCTGCTGGGCCTGATCGCCTGGGCGATGCTGCGCTACAGCGCTCGACTTCCGATCACGCAGTTCTTCTCATGGAGCGCGGCGTTGATCGCTATCTTGGCAGTCGTGCTGGCCGGAAAGGGCATTGGCGGATTGCAGGAGGCTGGCCTGTTCGGCGTTACGCCGCTGGCCGGATTTCCCCGGGTTCCGATCTTGGGGATATACCCGACGTTTCAGACGGTGCTGGCGCAGCTTGCGGCCGCAATCATCCTTACCGCCGGTTTCTGGTTCAATCGGGCAAGGGCGCCCCGCGCGGTTTAGCTGCGCGCCGCGAGGAACATCGTCGGCATACCGTCAGTGGTACGAGTAAACGACGGGTTTCCAGCACGTCACTCTGCGGCCACACCAGCCTTGTGCGAGGAAATCTCTCCAAGCGCATCGCGGATGATATCATAGGCCGAGTGGAGGAAGAGCAGCGCGATGACGCCCGCGACGAGAAGGTCGGGCCAAGCCGCACCGGTCACGGCGACGAGGCCGGCCGCCACGATGACGGCGACATTGGCCAAGGCGTCATTGCGCGAAAACAGCCAGATGGCGCGCGCGGTGGCATCGCCTTCGTTGCGGAAGCGGCTGAGTACGAGTGCGGCGGAGATATTGACCAGCAGCGCCGCGATGCCGATGCCGCCCATGAGATCGGCTTCGGGTGGGATCGCATGGAAGGAGCGCCAGATCGCCGAACCGATGACGCCGAGGCCGAGGATGGCGAGGAAGCAGCCCTGGACCAATGCCGTGCGGCTGCGCGCGACCGCGGTCCAGCCGAGCGCGATCAACCCGACGAGGGTGATCGATCCATCGCCGATGAAATCGAGCGAGTCGGCCTTGAGCGCCTGCGATCGCGCGAGGAAGCCGCCGGCCAGCTCGATCACGCCGAAGCCGAGGTTGAGGATGACGACGATCCAGAGCGCGCGCCGATAGGCCGGGTCGACGCCTGCCCGCTTTTCGTCGGCTTCGCAGCCACAATCGCTCATGCCGTTCGTCCTTTCCCGCTTCGAGTCGGACAGCTATATGCACCCTCTAGCAACTAGAGGGTCAAGCGATGAAAATCGGCGAACTCGCGCGTGCCACCGACACCAAGGTCGAAACCATCCGCTATTATGAAGGCGCGGGTCTGCTGGCGCCGCCCGCGCGGACGGACGGCAATTATCGCTCCTATGGGACCGAAGAGCTGTTGCGACTGTCCTTCATCCGGCGCGCGCGCGATCTCGGCTTTTCGCTGGACGAGGTCCGCGAGCTTCTCGCGCTAGCAGACGATCGCGACCAGCCTTGCGGTGCCGTCGACGCGGTCGCAAGCAGCCATCTCGCCACGATCGAACGCAAGATCGCCGACCTTTCCCAGATGCGCGACGAACTGGCACGCGTCATCGGCGGCTGCCGCTTGGGAAAGGTGGGCGATTGCAAGATCATCCAGACTCTCGAGCCGCTGCGCGAAATTGATGCGCGACGCCAAGCCCGGGGAGGCTTGATCAGGACGCGGGAAGCGCCTCGATCCGCGTAATGCGTCCCGTTGCGCCGTTCCAGTCAAGTTCGAAGGCGACGCGGTCGCCGACCTTCAGGCCCTTGAGCAAATCCGCGGGTGCCTCGAACCCCATCGCCATCGGCGGCCATTTCAGCGCGGCGATCTCGCCATGATCGAGCGTGACGGTGCCCTTGGCTTCGTCGATCGCGGTGATCTTTCCTTCGCCCTTGCCATGTTGGACTACGGAAGCCGGGGCGTCCGCGGCGGCATCCTTGGGAGCGGTCGTTTTTTGCTTGTCGGCTTCAGGGCTGCAAGCCGAGACGGCAACTAGCAGCAGGAAGCTGCCGGTTAAAATGTGTATCGATTTCACGTTCATTCTCCTTTTTTTATTTCACGTCTTCGGGGCTTTTAATGGTGGTTGATCGGGCCAGCGCCGGCGCATCAAGAGATAGGCGGCGGGGATGATGAACATCGAGAGCAGCGGCGCAGTGATCATCCCGCCGATCATCGGCGCGGCGATCCGGCTCATCACCTCGGATCCGGTCCCGGTGCCGACGAGGATCGGGAACAGGCCCGCGAGAATGACCGCGACGGTCATTGCCTTCGGCCGAACCCGGAGCAGGGCACCGTTGCGTACTGCCGCTTCGATCGGGCCGTCGCCGCGCGCCGCAAGCGCCTGCTTGAGATAGATGAGCATCACGACGCCGAACTCGGCGGCGACTCCCGCCAGCGCGATGAAACCGACCGCGCTCGCGACCGACTGGTTGTAGCCGAGCAGGTAGAGCAGCCACAGCCCGCCGGTGAGCGCGAATGGCAGCGTCGCCATGATGAGCAGCGCCTCGTCCCAGCGCCTGAAGGTCAGGTAGAGCAGGACGAGGATGATCGCGAGCGTGACGGGTATGACGATCTTCATCCGCTCGGCCGCGCGGACGAGGAATTCGAATTGGCCAGTGTAGGAGACGCTGATGCCCGGCGGCAATTTTACGTCGCGCGCGACCGCCTGCTGGATATCACCGACCAGCGTCTGCAGGTCGCGGTCGCGGCCATCGACATAGATCCAGGTTACCGGCCGCGCGTTCTCGCTGCGCAACATTGGCGGGCCATCGCTGATCCGCACCCTCGCCACGGTGCCCAGCGTGATCTGCTGGCGCGATGGGGTGAGGATGGGCAAGTTTTCCAGCTTTCCGAGACTGTCGCGAAGCTCGCGCGGATAGCGCACGCTGATCGGGTATCGCGCTAGCCCCTCGACCGTCTGCCCGATCGTCTCACCTCCAATGACGCCGCCGACGATGGATTGCACGTCGGCGACATTGAGCCCGTAACGGGCGGCGGCGGCGCGATCGATGTCGACATCGATATAGCGCCCGCCGGTCAGCCGCTCGGCGAGAGCCGACGCGACCCCTGGCACCTTGCGGACGACGTCTTCGATCCGCTTCGCAGTGCGGTCGATCTCGGCCACATCCGATCCTGCGACCTTGATGCCGACCGGGCTCTTGATTCCGGTCGCCAGCATATCAATGCGGTTGCGGATCGGCGGGATCCAGAAATTGGCGAGGCCGGGGACTTTCACGCGCGCGTCGAGTTCGGCGACCAGCTTGTCGGGCGTCATGCCCGCGCGCCATTGATCGCGCGGCTTGAAGCGGATTGTCGTCTCGAACATTTCGAGCGGCGCAGGATCAGTCGCGGTGTCGGCGCGGCCGGCCTTGCCGAACACGCTCTCGACCTCGGGCACCGTTTTGATGAGCCGGTCGGTCTGCTGGAGCAGGCTCGACGCCTTGGCGGTCGAGATGCCGGGCAATGCCGAGGGCATGTAGAGGAGATCGCCTTCGTCGAGCTGCGGCATGAACTCGCCGCCGAGCTGGGTCAGCGGCCACAGGCTGCTCGCGAAGATCAGCCCCGCGAACCCCAAGGCCCTTTTGGGATAACGCAGAACCAGGTCGAGCGCGGGGCGATAGGCGTGCGTCAGCCAGCGATTGACCGGATTGGCCTGTTCGCTGGGAATCCGTCCGCGGATGAGCCAGCCCATGAGCACCGGGACGAGGGTGATCGAGAGGATCGCCGCCGCTGCCATGGCATAGGTCTTGGTGAAGGCGAGCGGCCCGAACAGCTTTCCTTCCTGTCCTTCGAGCGTGAAGATCGGCAGGAAGGAAAAGGTGATGATGAGGAGGCTGAGGAACAGCGCCGGACCGACCTCGGCGGCGGCGTCAGTGATGACGCGCCAACGCTCCGGCCCAGCGAGCTGCTCGCCGGGATGATCCTTTTCCCAATGTTCGAGATGCTTGTGGGCATTCTCGATCATCACGACCGCGGCGTCGACCATTGCGCCGACTGCGATCGCGATGCCGCCGAGTGACAATATATTGGCGTTCAGCCCCTGGAACCGCATGACGATGAAGGCGATCAGGATTCCGAGCGGCAGGGTGAGGATCGCGACCAGCGCCGACCGCGCGTGCCAGAGGAACAGCGCGCAGACGATCGCGACGATGATGAACTCCTCAATGAGCTTCGAGGTGAGATTGTCGACCGCGCGGTCGATGAGACCCGACCGGTCATAGGTGGTGACGATCTCGACGCCCGGTGGCAGGCCGCGCTTCAGCTCGGCGAGCTTGGCGCGCACACCCTCGATCACCTCGCGGGCGTTCTGGCCCTGGCGCATCACGATCACCCCGCCCGCGACTTCGCCTTCGCCGTTGAGTTCGGCGATGCCGCGCCGCATCTCGGGGCCGATCTGGACGGTTGCGACGTCGCCGATCGTCACCGGAATCCCGTCCGCTGCCGTGCGGAGCGGCACCGCGCGAAAGTCGCCCAGACTTTTGAGATAGCCGCTGGCGCGCACGATATATTCGGCTTCGGCCATTTCGACCGTCCCGCCGCCGCTCTCCTGATTGGCGCGCTGGAGGGCCTCGGTTACCTCTTGCGCGGTTACCCCATAGGCGGCGAGCTTCGTCGGATCGACGACGACCTGATATTGCCGCACCATGCCGCCGATGCTCGCGACCTCGGCGACGCCGGGGACCGCCTTGAGTTCGAAGCGCAGGAACCAGTCCTGCAGGCTGCGCAGCTCGGCGAGATCGTGGCGCCCGCTCTTGTCGACCAGCGCATATTCGTAGATCCAGCCGACGCCGGTGGCGTCGGGGCCGAGCGACGCTTTCGCCCCTTCGGGAAGGCGGCTTTGCACCTGGCTCAGATATTCGAGCACCCGGCTGCGCGCCCAATAAAGGTCGGTGCCGTCCTCGAACAGCACATAGACGAAGCTGTCGCCGACGAAGCTATAGCCGCGCACAACGCGCGCCCCCGGGACCGAGAGCATCGTCGTCGTGATCGGATAAGTGACCTGATCCTCGACGATGCGCGGCGCCTGGCCGGGATAGGTCGTGCGGATGATGACCTGCACGTCGGAGAGATCGGGGAGGGCGTCGACTGGCGTCGTCCGCACGGCGGCGATCCCGATCAGCGTCAGGATCAACGCCGCCGCGACGACCAGCCCGCGCGCGGCGACCGATGCGCGAATGATCCGTTCGATCATTTCGCATAGCCCAGGGACCGGACCGCGATGCCGGTCAGGCTCGCTTCGGAATCGAGAAGGAACTGGCCCGAGGCGACCACCTTCTCGCCCGCCGCAAGGCCGCGCAAGATCTCGGTCTTGCCGCCGCCCTCGCGTCCGGTCTCGACTTCGGCGGGATGATAGCGGCCGTCGCCCATCTCGAGCATCACGATCGTGCGCGTTCCGGTGCGGGTCACCGCCTCGCTCGGCACGAGCAGCGCTGGCTTGGCGTCGCCTCCCAATGCGACGGTCGCGAACATGCCGGGGCGCAGGCGCCCGCCGCGGTTCGCGAGTTCGACCCGCGCGGTCAGCGTCCGGCTGTCCGCCGCCGCGGTCGGCAGGATCGCGACGACACGGCCGGCGAAGGTCTCGCCCGGAAAGGCGGTGAGCTTGGCGTTCGCGCGCTGGCCGATCTGCACCGTTCCGGCCTGGACCTCGGGAAGCGCGGCATTGAGCCACACCGTTCCGAGGCCGGAGATTTCGGCAAGCGTCTGGCCTTCGGCAAGCGTCACGCCGGCACGTGCGCTGAGCGTCTGGACGACGCCCCCGATCGGCGCGCGCACGGTGACAGTGCCGCTCGTGCGACCGCTGCGGTCGACCTGCGCGATCACCCCTTCGGGCATGCCCATGAGGCGGAGGCGCTGCCGCGCTGCTGCGGTAAGTTCGGGCCTGCCGAGCCGCTTGACGCTCAGATATTCGGTCTGCGCGCCGCCCCATTCGGGCGACTGCACGTCGGCGATCGGCGCGCCCGCGCGGATCACATCGCCTGGCGCGAGCCGGTAGACGCGCTCGACGAAACCGCCGGAGCGCGCCTGAACGATCGCGAAGTCGCGCTGGTTGAAATCGACCGTCCCCGTGACGTCGAGCGTCGCCGCAAGGCTGCCCGTTTCGGCGGCGACCACGCGGATGCCGAGGCTTTGCCGCGCCGAGGGATCGACCGCCACGCCCGGCGCAGCCTCACTTCCGCCGCCCCCGTCGGCATATTTGGGCACAAGTTCCATATCCATGAAGGGCGACTTGCCGGGCTGGTCGAACTTCTGGTTCGGGAACATCGGGTCGTAATAATAGAGTATCTTGCCGCCATCGCCGCTCGCCGCCCCCGACGCCATCTCGTCCGTGCCGCGCTGTCCGAGCCAATAGCCCCCGCCGCCAGCCACGAGTACGGCAGCCAATATTGCGGCACGCCACCGTGCCGCTGTCGTTGCATCGGTCATCGCCGTGCCTCCCCATAAGTGTAAATGATCCGCACTCCGTCGCGCGCCACTTCGGCTTCGCGGGCGAGCGCATCGACCTCTGCTTCAGCAAGCGCGAGTGTCGATAAGAGGGCGGTCCCGAGATCGAGACGGCCCGCCCCGAAGCTCTCAAGATCGAGCTGCGCACGCTTCTTGGCGAGCGGCACCAGTCTGGTCCGCGCATTGGCTAGCTGCTCGTCGTGCATGCGGTGCATAGCGAGATCGGCGGAAAGCGCTGCCGCGACCTCGCGTTCGGCCGCTTCGCGGTCGAGGCGCGCCCGCGTCGCTTCACTCGCGCGGGCGGCAATTTTGGGGTCTTGCCGTTTCTTCGCAAACAGCGGCAGGTCGATCGTCACCCCGACCGTGACGAGGTCGCCAAAATTTGGCTCGCGCCGGCCATAGGCGGCATTTACCGTCCAGTCGGGTCGCTTCTCGGCGCGCGCGAGGCCGGTTTCGGCGTCGGCGGCGATTGTCCGTGCGTCATAGGCGCGCAGCAGCGGCAAGGCGGCGAGCCCGGCGCGAAGCGCGTCGCCATCGACCACAAGCGGCGGCAGATCGCCCGTCGTATCGGCGGCGGCATCGCCGGTAAATCTGGTAAGCTGCGCCCGGTATCGCGCGATTTCGGAGGTGAGCGCACTGCGCCGGTCGGCGAGCCCGGCGCGCAGTTGCTCGGGCTCGAGCGCCTGCGCCGGACGCGCCGCGCCGCTTGCGAGCCGGGCGGCCACCGTTGCTTGCAGGTCGTCGAGTTCGGCGTCGAGCAGATCGAGTTCCTTCAGCCGCTTCTTCGCATAATGGAGATCGATCCATGCCAGTGCCGTTGCGAGCCGGACATCCTGCGCGGCGACCGCCTGCTCGGCCTCGGCGACGTCGATGTCGGCGCTCGCGCGCAAGGCGCGGGCGCGGCGCTTGGCGGGATTGGTGAATTCCTGGCTCACGCCGATGACTTGCATCGTGAAGTCGTCGCGGTTGAACCGGCCCGCATCGGGGCCGGTCACCGGGAAATCCTTGACCGCGAGATCGAGCTTCGGGTCGGGCAAGCGGTCCGCCGCGATGGCCGCGGATGTGGCCGCATCGACGCCCGCTTCGCGCGCGCGAAGCTCGGGCGCCTGTGTTTCGGCGCGCCGAAGCGCTTCGTCCAGCGACATGGGTTCGGCGCGAAGCACCGTGGGCAGCAGCGCCAGGGCGGCGGTTGCAAGCAATATGCGCATGATGTTCCCCTCTCCGGGCGAAGGCAGGTCCGCCCCCGACGCGTGCGCCGGGGGCGGCACAGCGTCAGCCCTTCGCGGGCATCATCTGACGAGCGGAAATGGTCTTCATGCAGTTGGCTGCATGGGACTTCATCATGTCGCAGTCGCAACTCGCCATCTCGGGCGGGGCGTCATCGACCCAGACGCGAACGCGCGGCGAGATGTTGGACTTGTTCGGTCCGGGAAGTTGGCGCTCGCGCCATTCATAGTGACCGCCCGATTTTTCCTGGGCGAAGGTCGGCGTTGCAAGGCCGACGGCCGCAATCGCTGCGGCGAACAATATTATTTTCATTTTGAATTTCCTCGATTGAAAAGCCGGGAATTGCGCGCCGCGACGAGGCGGCACGCAATGCGCGATTCAACCGAGGGCTAGCGGTGGCTCGGGTTCTGGGCCGAAGCTGCGTCCAACCAAGCGCTGCACGGCAAGCGGATCGACCAGTTCGCGCCGATGACCGGCGACCACAAGCGGCGCGCCGGGCGTGACGACCGCCAGCGGAACGGCGCAGCCCATCTTGGCGATGCAGTCGAGCGTCATGCCCTTGCACGGCTGATCGGGCTGCGCGGTGTCGACGCCCATCATTTCGGCGCACTCGGGACTCATCGCTGGCGAAGCAACGGGTTGCTGAGCTTCGACGACCGGTCTTGCCATCGCGAACGCCGCCTCCTGGCCAAAGAGACCAAGGAGCGCTCCCGCAAGGAGCATCAAGGTAAGCCAGTGCTTCACAAATTCCCTTCTCGGCGCGGAGGCTTCCTGAGTCAATTCGTCGCGCGTAGCGATCGGTTACACACCGAGGAGTGCGAAAGCGGGATGATGACGGCGCAACCACTGAGCTTTTACCTCTCGGTCCGCCATGTCCCCGGAAGCTCTGCAAGTTGCGCCGGCGTCACGACCGGTTCCTGGCGGTCCTTTCTTTCCGAATAGCGATCGACAAGCTGGTCGGCATGGCCGCGCGTCAAAACGGTGAATCGAACAAGCTCTTCGGCGACATCGACGATCCGGTCGTAATAGCTCGAAGACAGCATGCGGCCCGCTTCGTCGAACTCGGCATAGGCCTTGGCAACGCTCGATTGGTTGGGGATCGTAATCATCCGCATCCAGCGGCCGAGAATGCGCAGCGTGTTGACGCTATTGAACGACTGCGATCCTGCGGAGACTTGCATCACCGCCAGCGTGCGCCCCTGCGTCGGGCGCAGACCCTTGTAGGCGAGGGGCAGATGGTCGATCTGCGCCTTCATGATCCCGGTGATCTGCCCGTGGCGCTCGGGGCTGCACCAGACCTGGCCTTCAGACCAGAGCGAATGCTGGCGCAGTTCTTCGACGGCGGGATGATCGTCGTCGGCGATCAGGTCGGGCATCGGCAGGTCCGAGGGATCGAAGATGCGCGTCTCGCAGCCGAAAAGCTGCAGAAGGCGGGCAGTCTCCTCGACGACTAGCCGCGAGTAGGAGCGTTCACGCAAGGAACCGTAAAGGAGCAGGATGCGTGGTGCGGGATCGAGGGGGCCGAGGCCGAGACCGGGTTGTGCGCGGACATATTCCGCGCTCAGTGCGGGAAGGTGGTCGGGGTCGGCGAGCGCGCGCAGGCGGGAGAAAGTCGGAGCTGTCATGAAGTTCAGTCTTTTGCGGGAGTGGAACCTGGAAACCAGCGCCGACCTAACCGGAAGGCGACATGGACGAGAAGGATGAGGATCGGCACCTCGACGAGCGGGCCGATGACCGCGGCAAAGGCTACGGGCGAGGCGAGGCCAAAGGCAGCGATCGCGACGACGATTGCGAGTTCGAAATTATTGCCCGCCGCCGTGAAGGCGATCGCCGTGGTGCGTGGATAATCGGCTTCGATCAGCTTGCCCATCCAGAAGCTGATGACAAACTGGACCACGAAATAGATGGTCAGCGGGATCGCGATACGGACGACGTCGCCCGGAATAGTGACGATCTCGCTCCCCTTGAGGCTGAACATCGCGACGATCGTGAATAGCAGCGCGACGAGCGTGATCGGCGCGATCTTGGGCAGGAAGCGGGTCTCGTACCAGTCGTTCCCCTTTGCACCGGCTAGTATCTTGCGGGTGAGGAAGCCGGCGAGGAACGGGATGCCGAGATAGATGAGGACCGCCTCGGCGACGGTCCAGAAGCTGACGTCGATGACGCTGCTTTCGAGCCCGAACAGTGGTGGCAGCACGGTCAGGAAGAACCAAGCGTACACGCTGAAGAAGAGAATCTGGAAGATCGAATTGAAGGCAACGAGCGCCGCGACATATTGATTGTCGCCCTTCGCAAGCTGGTTCCAGACGATCACCATCGCGATGCAGCGCGCGAGGCCGATGAGGATCAGGCCGGTCATATATTCCGGCTTGTCCGACAGGAAGATCACCGCGAGCGCGAACATCAGCACCGGGCCGATGATCCAGTTCTGGATCAGAGAGATCGCGAGGACCCGCTTATCTTCGAACACCCGCGGCAGCTCTTCGTAGCGCACGCGCGCCAGCGGTGGATACATCATCAGGATGAGGCCGATCGCGATCGGGATGTTGGTCGAGCCCCAGGAGAGGCTGTCGATCGCGGCGGGAAGTCCGGCGAAGGTCGAGCCGAGCAGGACGCCCAGCGCCATGGCGAGGAATATCCACAGGGTCAGGTACCGATCGAGGAACGACAGGCGTTCGCGCTTGCTGGCCATCGATCAGAGTCCGACGCGATTGCCGGCGTCGTCGACGACCTGCTCGCCATCTTCCTTGGCGAAACTGCTGCGCTGCTGCGCCGGGATAAGGTCGAGCACCTCCTCGGAGGGGCGGCAGAGCTTCACGCCGAGCGGCGAGACCACGATCGGCCGGTTGATGAGCATCGGATGCAGCATCATGGCATCGATGAGCGCCTCATCGTCGAGGCTTTCGTCGCCGAGACCGAGTTCGGCAAAAGGCGTCCCTTTCTCGCGGAGGAGTGCGCGGGGCGCGATGCCCGCGCGCGCTATCATTTGTTCGAGCAACTCGCGCGATGGCGGCGTCTTCAGATATTCGACGACGTGCGGCTCGATGCCGGCGTTGCGGATCATCGCCAGCGCGTTGCGTGACGTTCCGCAATCGGGATTGTGGTAGATGACGATGTCGGTCACATGAGGTCCTTCAGCAGCAGGCAAGTTCGGCGAGCAGCGGTTCGCAAAGCTCGGGTCGTCCCTGGCAGCAGTCGTTAGCGAGGAAGAGCATCAGGCCTTTCAGCGTGTCGAGTTCGGCGCGCTGGTTGATCTGCCGGCCGCGCTTCTCCGACGTCACCAGCCCCGCTTTCGCGAGGACCGCCAGATGCGTCGAGAAGGTACTTTGCGAGAGACCCGACGCGTCGACGAGTTCGCCGGTGGAAAGGCCTTCCGGCTCGTGCTGGACCAGCAGTCGGAACGCGTTGAGACGCGTGGGATGTGCGAGGGCGGCCAAGGCCGACAGTGCCGAATCGCTGTTCATTCATCGGCATTATCCGATGCATTTATCGCCGTCAAATCCCATCGGGAAAATCCGATACTAAATATGGAAAGCGAGGGGAAAACCTTCCCCTGACGGCCAGCCGCGTCTGGCCGTACCCCATCCGCTGGGGCTGGACGCCCCCGCGACGCCCCCTGATGAAGGAGCGCGGCAGTTGATGGGCGCTCGCTGTCGGCGGCAGGCGCCGACAGGGATCGTATGTTTGTTTTGACCGCGCTGCGCACTCGGTGCGCCTGTCTTGGCGGTGCGACGGCTAAGCACAGCTGCGCGCGCACGCCGCACCGCCGGCGGTCGCGCCGAGAGCGCGATCCTTCTCTTAGTTCGCCGTCGCGGCAGATCAGTCGTCATAGCTGACGAGAATAATGGCGCCGCGCAGTGCGCGGCGGCGTTTTCGATCGGCCTCCCGTCTGTCGCTGGGTTGGCCGGCTCTCCCCTCTGGGCGCGTCCCGGCGTCCCGCAAGCCGCTGCACGGCTCTTCCTCTTCGTTCCAGCCCTTTGGGTGCGGGCCGCCTTCCTGGCCGCGCCCGGCAGGTCGTTCTCGCCGCCCACCCCCGCTCCGCCGGGGGCCTGATGGTTAGGGGGCGGGAATGGAGGATGACATGGGAAAGACCAACGAGCGCCGCGATGGGTGCAAGCCTCTGTCCGCTGAACTACATGCCGCCTTGCGCGCGAATGACGAAGCGCGGCGTACTGCCGTGATGGCGGGTGCGGTGGAGCCGGATTTCGTGCCGGTTGCTAAATTCTTCTCACCGGTCGGTGCGGCGACTTGGCTGGCGACCGAATTGGGCGAGGATGGCGATACGCTGTTCGGGTTGGCCGATCTTGGGTTCGGCTGTCCCGAACTCGGTTCGTTCAGCCTGTCTGAACTCGCGTCGGTGCGGCTGCCCTTTGGCCTCGGCATCGAGCGCGATCAAAGCTTTGCGTCCGAGGTTCCGCTGTCGGGCTGGGCCGCTGCGGCGCGCCGCGCGGGGTCGATCATCACCGCCGAACAGAATTTCCGTCGCGCTGCGCGTGGCGACGAGCTTCCGAAGCCAAAGGGCTGAGGCTGACGCAGGCGGCGCGTTTCGCCGTCATCCATAGTCGGTCCCGCCACGCTTCAAGACACAACGGGACCGACGCTCACAAGGAGCAAGACCATGAAACTCGACTTTATCGATCTTGGCAAGCTGTCGATCAGCAAAACCAACATGCGCTACGCCAAAAAGGCGCCCGACGTTGCTGATATTCTGCCGACCGTCCGTGCTCGCGGCGTTCTCGTTCCGCTGATCGTCCGTCCGAATTGCGCCGAGGGCGCGTTCGAAATCGTCGCAGGGGCGCGGCGCTTCACTGCGGCGACCATTGTCGCCAGCGAAAAGGGTGAGGCCGAGCCGATGCCTTGTGCGATCCTCGAAGAAGGCGATGATGCCGCCGCGCTCGAAGCTTCGTTGATCGAGAATGTCGCGCGGCGCGATGCCGACGAGGTCACGCAGTGGGTCACTTACACGCGGCTCGTTCGCGAGGGGCGTAGCATAGGGGATATTTCCGATACGTTCGGAATGCCCGAGGCAATGGTGAAACGCATCCTCGCGCTCGGCAATCTCTTGCCCCGCATCCGCTCGCTTTACGCCAAGGAGAGGATCAGCGTGGGCACGGTGCGGCACCTAACGATGGCCTCCAAATCGCAGCAGCGAGCATGGCTGGCGCTGTTCGATGACGCGAATGTCTATTGCCCGCAGGGTCAGCAACTCAAAAATTGGCTGTTCGGCGGCGGCGCGATCCGCGTTGAGCACGCGCTATTCGACGTCGAAGCAAGCGGCCTTTCGATCATTGCCGACCTGTTTGGGGACGAGCGCTATTTCGCGGACAGCGATGCTTTCTGGACCGCCCAGCTTCCTGCCGTCGAGGAACGCCGGTCACGATTTCTGGACGAGGGGTGGAGCGATGTCGTCGTCCTGCCCAAGGGTGACCACTTCCCCGAATGGGAGCATCGCCACGCCGCGAAGCGCAAGGGCGGGCGCGTCTATATCGAGGTCCGCGATAGCGGCGAGGTCGATATCCACGAGGGCTATGTCACCGCGAAAGAAGCGGCGCAGCTTGAAAAGGGCGAGAAGTTCGAGGCGGCGGCCAAGGTGGCTCGCCCCGAGATGACCGCGCGCATGCAGACCTATGTCGACCTACATCGTCATGCCGCCGTGCGTGCGGCGCTGACCGGTCATCCTGCCGCCGCACTGCGGTTGATGGTTGCCCATGCCGTCGCCGGATCGCCGCTGTGGAATGTGAAGATCGAACCGCAGTCGGCGAAGGACCACGATGTTCGCGAAAGCGTCGAGGTTTGCCGCGCAGAGACGGTCTTCGACGAGAAGCGCCGTGCGGTGCTGGCGCTCCTCGGGTTCGACGCCGAGGAGCCGAGCGTGACCGGCGGCAATCGGATGACGCTCGCGGCGCTGTTCCAGCGTCTGCTCGACCTTCCCGACCGTGCGGTCATGGACGTGATCGCCATCGTGATTGGCGAGACGTTGTTTGCGGGAAGCGCCGCCGTCGATGCCGTGGGCCTCCACATCGGTCTCGACATGGCCAAATGGTGGAGCGCCGACGATGCCTTCTTTGAAGGCTTGCGCGACAGGGAGGTGCTGACCGCGTTGGTCGCCGAGGTGGGCGGAGCCGAGGTCGCCGCTGCCAATGCCAAGGAGAAGGGCGCGACCTTGAAGACGATCATCCGCGACCATCTAGACGGCACCAACGGCCGGACCAAGGTCGATGGCTGGGTCCCGAAATGGATGGCCTTCCCGCCCGCCGCCTACACGGCGCGCGGCGGGGTAGGGACCGTGACGGCACATGGCGAACTGACTGTGCCGGAGGCCGAGGACCGGCCGCGGCGCGAAGCCGCGTGACGGTCGAGGGCGGCGGCGCGTGCCGCCGCCCATTCCATCTGGCAAAAAAATCGCGCGCCGCGCGCCCCTTGGGCGCACGGCGCGATACCCTAACGGCCAAATAGTCGTGGCCGGACGGTAACACAGGCGATAGGGCATGGGTCGAATAGGAGATGACCGATGGCCGAAGACACTCAGGATATGCTGCTCACGCTCACCGCCGATATTGTCGCGGCGCATGTCTCGAACAATGCCGTCGGCCTCGCCGATCTTCCCGACCTGATCGCGCGCGTTCATGGCGCGCTGGCGGGACTGGGTTCGCCGGTCGTCGAGCCGGTCGAGGAGCAGAAACCGGCGGTTTCGATCCGTTCGTCGGTTAAGCCCGACTATATCGTCTGTCTCGAGGACGGTAAAAAGCTGAAAATGATGCGCCGTCATTTGATGAACGCCTATGGCATGACGCCCGACGACTATCGCGCAAAGTGGAATCTCCCCAAAGACTATCCGATGGTCGCGCCGAACTATGCCGAGACGCGGCGGGCGCTCGCCAAGCAGATCGGCCTTGGCACCAAGGGACGCGGCGGCGGCCGCAAGCCAGCAGCGAAGGCGCCGGCTCGCGGGCGCGCAAAATCCGGCGCCTGACGGCACCCTGCCTAGGAGTTGGTGAGCCGGTCGGCCTCCAATTTCGCGCCGGTCTGCTCAAAGCCGAACGCGCTAGCCAGTCTCCTTTGCGCCTCGCGAGACCATGCCCTTCATGGCCTCTTCGAAAGGCTTGATGACCGAAACCGGCTGCGCCTCTGCCGCTTGGGGCCGCAACGGCAGGTTCGCCCTTTTTTCCCCTGCCGGCGGCGAGCGCCGTCATTCCTCGCGAGGCAAAAAAGAGCGCCCCTCGCCGTCCTCCAGCTTTGCTTACGGGCCTTCGGCTGCGGCCGCGGCAGTCCCGGTCATGTCCCAAGCCATCGAGGCCATGAAGGGCATGGTCTCGGAGCAAGGAAAGGATATCATCATGGCTACCATCGGCACTTTCAAGAAGACCGCCAAAGGCGAATATGTCGGCGACATCGTGACACTCAGCGTTCAGGCCAAGGGGGTTCGCATCGTCCCCGATCAGAACCCGCCCAGCGAGAACGCCCCCACGCACCGGGTTTACACCGGTAACGCCGAAGTCGGCGCTGCCTGGACCAAGCAGTCGAACGAGGGCCGCGCATATCTGGGGCTAAAGCTCGACGATCCCAGCTTCGCCGCACCGATCTACGCCAACCTCTTCGACGATGAAGGCGGCGAGACTTTCAGCCTGATCTGGTCGCGTTCCAATCGCCGGACCGGCGACTGACCTACCAGCGCAAAGCCCGTCCGGTGCGCCGGGCGGGCATTTTTCCAGAAATCAGGCGGGGATCGTTTCCATCGCCTGCTTTGGTAGAGGGCGGCCCAATGCTTCAGCAAGAGGGCCGGTTACGCGATCGGCCGCCAGCCGCGCCGGATCATGAGAGATATGAGCGTAGATCGCTGTCGATCGTGCATTCGCATGTCCGAGAAGCGAGCCAACCATCAGCAGGGCCTCGCCCGCAGACGCAGCCGCGCTACCGAGAGTGTGGCGGAGAACGTGAGGCGTCACGCCGGGAAGCGCCGCCTTCTTGATTGCAGCCTGCCACACGGTCTTCGTGCCCTGGTAGAACCCGTCGCCACGCTCCGCCGGGAAGACATAGCCTTCGGCCTCTTCGGGTTTCAAAGCTTCGAGTAGCGCTATGGCCGCAGCGCCGAGCGGGCGGACGCTTCTGCCGGTTTTCGTGTCATCGAAAACGAGCAAGCCGCGATCAAAATCGACTTCCGACCATTTCAGGCCGGCGATTTCGTTTCGGCGACAGCCGGACAACGCCCAGAGCCGGGCAATATTTACTGCCTTGGCGTTTACGCCTTGGGCCTCCAGCGCATTGAGAGCTTCGCCTAGGCGCTTCACCTCTTCTATCGAGAGAAAGCGCGTGCGCTTATTGTCCGTCTTTCGGACGCTTGCGTCTTCTACCGGATTGTGAGTGACCCGTGTCTTCCTCTTATGCGTCTTTAAGAAGGAATAGACCGCGGACAGGTCGCGCACGACCTTCCGCGCGGCGCCTTCGCCGCCGCGGACGATAACGCGCTTACGCTTGCCGGTTTCGGGATCGACGATCCACTCGTCGCGCGCGGTCTTTCCGGCGCTCACATCTCGCACGAACGTGGTGATGTCGCCCTCGTCGATTTCGGTGATACGCCTTTTGCCCAGCAGCCGAACGACGTGATGGCGCAGACGGGCGAGAGTATAGTCCTTCGTCATCGGTTTCATCGGTTCGCCCTGCCGAATGCCGCGCTGCACGAAGCAGCCTTCCTGCTCATAGAAATCGATGGCCTGCGACACGGTCATTTCGGCGCGCTTCGTAATGCGCTCGCCGCTGGGATCTTCGCCTAACCGCACGCGCGCCAGAGCAATTTCGGCGGCCTTGCGCGCGTCTGTGGCAGGCGTCTCGGGATAGGTGCCGATCGTATACCAGCGGACGGCGGCGGTCCGGCCGCCTTCACCTACGCGATACTTCACTGCCCACGACTTCGCGCCAGCGGGGGTCACCCGAAGGGCGAACCCGGTAAGCTCGGAATCCCAGATGGTATACCGCACTGATTTCGGCTCGGCGATGTCTGCGGCAGTCTTGGAAAGTTTGGTCTTCATGACCGAACCTATAGCATGATTTTGCCTTCTGGGCTACCACCGGGCTACCACCGAGCGAATATTCGTCGCTGTCTGCTACTGATCATTTTAACAGAAAACGGCAGAATACTAGGATATTTGAAGTCAAAGGCAGTCAACGGCAATCAGCCAAAAACGCGTTTTTGCAACCTTGCCAAGGTTGGGGTCGAGGGTTCGAATCCCTTCGCCCGCTCCAGTGTTTTCACAAAGAAACCAGCTTATTCGCTGGCGTCGCGCGCCGCATCCGCCACGAGCACGCCGCCGATAATCAGCGTGGCCCCCACACCTACCGCAACCCATCCAAGCGTGGACATGCCGTTCTTCTGCAGGTCTTCGACGGGCTCTCCGTTGAGCAGAAGCCTGTGTCCCGGCGCGAGCGAAAAGCCGATCCGGGTGCCCATTTGATGCCGCAGCGCGGAGGATTGCCGGGTGCCGTCGAAATTCACCACATCGCGTGTCAGCCGCAATTCCACGCGCGGCTCTGCCTTGTCCCGGGAACCGCCGATGGGGATGGTGAGACCCAGCCCGACAACGCCTTCCGTTCTGCTGAAACTGTCTTGGACCGCCAAGGGTTCGGCCGAGGCCGATGTCGTCATGACCGCGCCGGTCAAGATGCTGCTGATGATACGCATGTCTGCCCCCGTCGTGATCGCCATGGATCACGCCTTCAAGAACATCCATTTTGATGAGCCGTCAATTATGGTCACGGCCGGTCCGATGGTTCTCCTAGGCCGTTCATGCGCGTATACTGCGGACGCGCGCGGCGATATATCGCCCCAATCGATTACTGTGACGAGATAAATCGGATTGCCCAATAAATCGTCCGCGGTCTAACTCGTGCGATCCTGATGGCAGTATTTCGCAAGGCGGGAGGAAGCGATGAACGAGATGACGAGTCCGAAGGGCAAGTGCCCGGTTATGCACGGCAGCAATACGGTGTTGTCGTCCAGTATGAACTGGTGGCCGGAGGCGCTCAATTTCGACATTCTCCACCAGCACGACGGCAAGACCAATCCGCTCGGCAAGGGTTTCGACTACCGCGAAAAGCTGAAGACGCTGGATATCGCGGCGCTGAAGCAGGATCTCCATGCGCTGATGACCGACAGCCAGGATTGGTGGCCGGCCGATTGGGGCCACTATGGCGGCCTGATGATCCGCATGGCGTGGCACGCGGCGGGCAGCTATCGCACGGCGGACGGCCGCGGCGGCGGCGGCACCGGCAATCAGCGCTTCGCGCCGCTCAGCAGCTGGCCCGATAACGTCAGCCTCGACAAGGCGCGGCGCCTCCTGTGGCCGATCAAAAAGAAATACGGCAACGCCGTCAGCTGGGCCGATCTCATCATCCTTGCGGGCACCGTCGCGTATGAATCGATGGGTCTCAAAACCTTCGGCTTCGGCTTCGGGCGCGAAGACATCTGGCATCCAGAAAAGGATGTGTACTGGGGGTCTGAGAAGGAATGGCTCGCGCCGAGCGGCAGCGAAGGCAGCCGTTATTCGGGAGACCGGGACCTGGAAAACCCCCTCGCCGCCGTGATGATGGGCCTTATCTACGTCAATCCCGAAGGCGTGGACGGACAGCCCGATCCCCTGCGCACGGCGCGCGACGTGCGCGAAACCTTTGCCCGCATGGCGATGAACGATGAAGAGACCGTCGCGCTCACCGCGGGAGGCCACACCGTCGGTAAGTGTCACGGCAATGGCGATGCGGGCGCGCTCGGCGCGGACCCGGAAAGCGCGGGCGTCGATCAGCAGGGCTTCGGCTGGGCCAATCCGGGCGGCACGGGCGTAGGCCGCGATGCGATCACCAGCGGCATCGAAGGCGCGTGGACGACGCATCCCACGGTGTTCGACAATGGCTATTTCGAAATGCTCCTCAATCACGATTGGGAGCTGAAGAAAAGTCCGGCCGGTGCGTGGCAGTACGAGCCGGTGAGCATCAAGGACGAGGACAGGCCGGTTGACGTCGAAGATCCCTCGATCCGGCTCAATCCGATCATGACCGATGCCGACATGGCGATGAAGATGGACCCCGCCTACCGTGAAATTTCGGAACGGTTCTATCGCGATCCGGCCTATTTCAGGGAAACCTTCGCGCGAGCGTGGTTCAAGCTCACGCATCGCGACATGGGTCCGAAGGCTCGCTATTTCGGGCCGGATGTTCCGGCGGAAGACCTGATCTGGCAGGATCCGGTTCCGGCGGGCAGCACATCGTGGAACGTCGACGCAGTGAAGGCGAAGATCGCCGCGAGCGGCCTTTCGATCAGCGACATGGTCACGACCGGATGGGACAGCGCACGAACCTTCCGCGGATCGGACATGCGTGGCGGCGCCAACGGCGCGCGTATCCGCCTTGCTCCGCAGAAGGATTGGGAAGGCAACGAGCCAGCGCGCCTCGCGCGCGTGCTCTCGGTGCTGGAGCCGATCGCGGCAGAAAGCGGGGCGAGCATTGCGGACGTCATCGTCCTGGCCGGCAATGTCGGCGTCGCGCAGGCGGCAAAGGCTGCGGGCTTCGACGTGGAGGTACCGTTCATGCCGGGCCGCGGCGACGCGACCGATGCGATGACCGATGCGGAGAGCTTTGCACCGCTCGAGCCCATCCACGACGGCTATCGCAACTGGCTGAAGCAGGACTACGCCGTGAAGCCCGCCGAGCTGATGCTGGATCGCACGCAGCTCATGGGCCTCACCGCACCGGAGATGAGCGTGCTCGTCGGCGGAATGCGTGTGCTCGGCACGAACCACGGCGGCACCAGCCACGGCGTGTTTACCGGCCGCGTCGGCACGCTGACGAACGACTTCTTCGTCAACCTCTGCGACATGGCCAACAAATGGGTGCCCGCCGGGAACGGCATCTTCGAAATCCGCGATCGCAAAACGGGCGCGGCGAAGTGGACCGCGACCGAACTCGATCTCACCTTCGGCTCCAATTCGATCCTGCGCGCTTATGCGGAAGTCTATGCGCAGGATGATAGCGCGGAGACGTTCGTGAAGGATTTCGTCGCCGCGTGGACGAAGGTGATGAACGCCGATCGGTTCTGATTGCGGCTGTCCATGCACAGGGGATAACGGCAAGGCCCATGCGGTCTTGCCGTTATCATTCTGAAATCTTTCGTGCATTTTTCCGTCATACAAACGACGCCCGCGCGTAACGACCCGCCCCTAATGCCTCGCCGCGAAGGGGCGGCATCGGGACTGCCCCGCACAAGGGGTATTCCATGTCGCACCGCATTCGCGTTCGTCGCAGCCGCCTCGTGGCCGCGCTGTTTGCCGTCACCTCGCTTTCCACGCCCGCCTTCGCAGGCACGCTCGTCGGCAGCGTCGTCGACGCTGGCGGCGTTCGCGGTCTGCAGGGTGCCGAGGTGGAACTCGTTGAACTTGGCCGTCGGACGTCGGCAGCGGCGGACGGCAGCTTCCGGTTCGCGGACGTGCCCTCGGGCAGCTACACGCTGCGCGCCGTCTATGCGGGTGCGGACGAAAGCCGCACCTCGGTCAGCATCACTGAAGACGGTACAACGCGCACGGACATCGCGCTCAGCGCGGGCGACGACAGCCTCATCCTCGTCATCGGCCAGCAGGCGAACCTCGGCAGTGCGATCTCTCGCCAGCGTGCGGCGGACGGCGTCGCTTCCGTGCTCACGCGTGACGCGGTCGGCCAGTTCCCCGATCAGAACGTCGCGGAATCGCTGCGCCGCCTGCCCGGCGTCAACATCCTCAACGATCAGGGCGAGGGCCGCTTCGTTTCGATCCGCGGCCTCGATCCCGAGCTGAATTCCTCTTCGCTGAACGGTGTCCGCCTGCCTGCACCGGAATCGGACGTGCGCTCCGTCGCGCTCGACGTGATCTCCAGCGATCTCATCGAATCGATCGAGGTGAAGAAGTCGCTGACGCCGGACATGGACGGCGACACGATCGGCGCTTCGATCGAGATCAACACGACGAGCGCGTTCGCGCGCAAGAAGGATCTGCTGAAGCTGAGCGCGGAAGGCAGCTACAACGATCTCACCGATCATCTCTCGCCCAAGGGCGCGATCGATTTCTCGACGAAGCTCAGCGACAATATCGGCGTCGCCGGCGGCATTTCTTATTACAAGCGCAAGTTCGCGACCGACAACATGGAGATGGACGGCTGGGACGAGGACGACGGGACCGTCTATGCCGACACGGTCGAATACCGCGACTATGATGTGGAGCGCGAACGCATTTCGGCCTCGCTCTCGTTTGATTTCAAGGCGGGCGAAAGCACCACGCTTTACGTGCGCGGTCTCTACAGCCAGTTCGACGATCAGGAATATCGCCGTCGCCTGATATTCGAGATGGATGAAGCCCCCGCGGAGGGTTCGGATACGACGGCGACATTCCTCTCCGATGACGGTGAGATCAGCGTGCAGCGCGATCTCAAGGACCGCTTCGAATCGCAGAAGATTCGCTCCCTGACACTCGGCGGCGAGACGGAAACAGGGCCTTGGAAACTCGTCTATTCGGCGAGCTGGGCGAAATCGAGCGAGCGCGAAAACGGCTCGATCGACCCTGTTGTGTTCGAACGCAAGTTCGAAGACGAAGGCGAATTCGGTGTCCAGTTCGACTACAGCAAGCCCATGTTCACCGGCTACACGGTCACTGCCGGAAACGATCTTTTCCTCGATCCCACCGAGTATGAATTCGACAAGGTGGAGCGTACGACGCTCAGCGATTCTCAGGACGAGGAATACGCCCTGAAAGCGGATGTCTCGCACGTGTTCGCACTCGGCACCGGCGAGTTCACCATGCAGGGCGGCGCCAAGGCCCGCTGGCGCGAGAAATTTTACAACGGCACATTCGATATCTACGACGGCTTCGACAGCGAAGACGATCTGACGCTCGCTGATTTCCTGGGCGCGCAGGATTATGGTCTCGCCGTCATCGATCCCGTGCTCGCGAAGACATCCTTCCGCAAATTCTGGAACGACAGTCAGGATCTGTTCGAACTCGATCCATTCGACACTGCGGCGGCATCTGCTGAATCCGATTACAGCGTCGACGAGGATATTCTCGCCGCCTACCTGCTCGGCCGTTGGGACAGCGCTACGCTTCGCGTCATCGGCGGTGTGCGCATGGAGCGCACGAAGAACCGCATCACCGGCAACATCGTCACGCTTGTCGAGGAAGGCGGCGAATTCGGCGGCGAACCGGTTGAGGACGACACGGTTTTCGTCACCTCGCAGACGTTCGATCGCAGCTACACCGACTGGCTGCCCAGCCTCACGATCCGCTACGAGCCGGTGCGCAATCTCGTGCTGCGCGCGGCGGGCTACAAGAATCTCGTGCGCCCGAAGCTTTCGAAACTCGCGCCGCGCGCGATGATCGAGGACAACGAAGGCGAATTCGGCAATCCCGATCTGAAGCCCTACCGCGCCTGGAACGCCGATCTCTCGGTCGAATATTATTTCGGCCGCAACGCCGCCGTGTCGGCGGGCGTCTTCTACAAGGACATCAAGGATTACATCGTCGACTATACCGAGGATGACGTCCTCTATAACGGCGTGCTGCTCGACTCCGCGACGACCTCGATCAACGGCAAGACGGCGAAGATCCGCGGTTTCGAATTCAGCTACAATCAGGCCTTCGATTTCCTGCCCGCGCCGTTCGACGGTCTGCTCGCGCAGTTCAACTACACGTACACGGACGCCGAAGGCACGGTGCCGAACGACGGCGATCTTGGCGATCTGCGCAAAGTCGGCCTCCCCGCATCGGCGAAGCACACGTTCAACGCCGTGCTCGGCTACGAGAAGGGGCCGCTCAGCCTTCGTGTGGCGGGCACCTACCGCGACAAGTATCTCGACGAACTGGGCGACGCGCCGGAAGAGGATCGCTACGTCGCAAAGCACTTCCAGCTCGATCTCAGCGCGAAGTACCAGATCACCGATAATTTCCAGCTGTTCGGCGAATGGGTGAACGTTACGGATGAACCCTATTTCGCCTATCAGAACTTCGGCGGCTCGCGGCGTCTGCTGCAGTACGAGGAGTATAGCTGGACCGCGAAGTTCGGTGTGAAGGCCACGTTCTGATCCCGCGTCTGATGATGGGCGTGCGCGGCAATGTCGCGCACGCCGTCAGCTTGTCGTCAGCCTCGGGCCGATAAGGAACGCGTCATGTTACGAACGGCTATTTTCTCACTGTTGCTCGCAGCGGCAGCCACGCCCGCGCTCGCTGAAGCGCAGGTCGCGATCCCGCGTTCGCCCGGCCTTCCCTATGCGGCAAAGTCGCTTCCCGATCGCATCGTGCTCACCGCGGGTGCGGACCCCTCGCGTGAGATGGCGGTCGCCTTCCGCACCGATACGGCGCAGGCCACGGCTGAAGCCGAGATCGCGCCCGCGATCGATGGTCCGAGCCTCGCGGCGCGCGCCGTCCGCGTGCTCGGCACAAGTTCGCCGATCGAAAACGAAAACGACAAGGCGCTCTATCATCAGGTGCGCTTCACCGGGCTCGAACCGGGCCGCGCCTATGTGTACCGGGTCAAGGGCAGCGCGGGTTGGAGCGAATGGCTGCAATTCCGCACGGCAAGTGCCGACGTGCGGCCTTTCCGCTTCCTCTATTTCGGCGACACGCAGAACAATATCCTCAGCATCGCCTCGCGCGTGATCCGGCAGGCGTTCCACGCGACGGCGGCGCCTGCGCTCGTCGTCCACGCGGGCGATCTCGTCGCGCAGCGCGACAATCTTGCGCACGACGACGAGTGGGGAGAATGGACGCAGGCGGGCGGCTATAATTACAGCATCGTTCCGCAGCTTCCCGCGACCGGCAATCACGAATATCTCGACAACGAACTTCCGGACGGCACGGAGCAATATGTGCTCGGGCCGCATTGGCCGCGCCAGTTCGCACTGCCTGCGAACGGCGCCGATGCCGCGAAGGCGACGACATACTTCGTCGATTATCAGGGCGTGCGTTTCATAATCCTTGATGGCACCGCTGCGCTCGAACTTGGCGCACTCGAAAGCCAGACGCTCTGGCTCGACAGCACGCTTGCGGCGAGCCCCGCGCGCTGGAACGTCGTGCTGTTCCACCAGCCGATCTTCACCTGCGCGCGGCCGAACGACACCGCGAAACTGAAGGCGGCGTGGAAGCCGGTATTCGAAGCGCGCAAGGTCGATCTCGTGCTCCAGGGCCACGACCATTGCTACAGCCGCCTCACCGCCGAAGGCGGCAAGACCGCGTCGGCGAAAGCGCGCGCCGACGGCAAGGTGCAGGGGCCCGTGTATCTCGTCTCCGTCACCGGCTCGAAGATGTACGGGCTCAACGATCGTGCGAATACACAGCCCGATCGCGTCGCGGAGGACACCGAACTCTACCAGGTCGTTGATGTGGCGGGGGACCGCCTGCAGTTCCGCACCTTCACCGCCTCGGGCCGTCTCTACGACGGCTTCGACCTCATCCGCCATGCGGATGGCAACCGCCTCGTCGAAATCGCCGAGGCCTCGGGCCCTGTGCGCCGCTGCGCAGGACAGGCGGGCCCGGACGGCATACCCTGCACGGCCGACCCCAAGGACTGATCGATGAAGATACTGACCGCCCTCCCCCTTGTTCTGCTCGCCGCGTGCGCCGCGCCGGAGATCGAACTGCCGCAGGGTACCGCTGCGCGGGGTGATCCCGCGAAGGCCGTGCCTGCCGCCGTCGAGACCGTCGTCACCACCGACCCCGCCGTCGACGCAGACGATCCCGCGCTCTGGGCCGATCCGCGCGATCCCTCGCGCGCCGTGCTGTTCGGCACGGACAAGACCGATGGCCTCTATGTTCACGACATGGACGGCAAGGTCCGCCAGTTCCTGCCCGATGGCCCGCTCAACAACGTCGACCTTCGCGCGGGCTTCACGGTGGAGGGCAAGGACTATGTCCTCGTCACTGCGACCGAGCGGAAGACTTTCACGGTCATCGCCTATCTCTTCGATCCGGACACGCTCGAAACGCGCCGCTACGGCGTGCTGCCGCTCGGCATGGGCGAACCCTACGGCTATTGCATGGGCAAGCTCGGCGGCGATTTCTATCTGATCCCGAACAACAAGGCGGGCGAGATCCGCGCGCTTCGCCTCGCGAACGGCGCACCGCTCGAAACGGCGAAACTCGCCTACAGCTTCAAGGTCGGCAGCCAGCCCGAAGGCTGTGTCGTCGACGATGAAACCGGCCGGCTTTATCTCGGCGAGGAAGACGTCGCGATCTGGCGCTTCGATCTCAACCCCGGCGCATCCGCCGACGGCATCAAGGTTGCCGCTGTCGACGGCGAACGCCTCACTGCCGATGTCGAGGGCATGTCGATCCTGCGGGATCGCAGCGTAAAATATCTGATCGCCTCCAGTCAGGGCGATGCCACCTACCCCGTCTGGCAGATCGAAGGCGACAGCTACACTTACAAGGGCCGCTTCGCCGTCGAGGGCGGCGCCATAGACAACGTCACCGGCACCGACGGCCTCGACGCGTGGAGCGGGCCCATCGGCCCCTTCCCCGAAGGCGCGATCGCGATGCACGACACTGACGACGGCGGCGAGCAGCAGAATTTCAAGATCGTCGACTGGCGCGCGGTGCGCCGGGCGCTGTCGCTGCCCTGACAGGCCACCGTTCGCCGCAGGGCTGCGCGCTCCTGTCGCGCCGGGTCTTGCATCCATTTCGCTTGCAGTGCGTTCGCGGCAACGCAATGAAAACACGGATGAACCTTGATCGCGCCCGCTGGTCGCGCCGGGACGCGCTCGCCGGCCTTGCCGCGCTCGGCCTCCTGCCCGCGCTCCCGGCGCTTGCCGCGCCCCGTCTCGGTCGCGCGGAAGCCTTTTCGTGGGAGGCGCTGAAGCGGCAGGCGATGGCGCTGTCGGAGCGGCCGTTCGTACCGCTTCCCCGCGTGGAGGCTGCCGCTGCCGTCGACTATGATGCGCTCAACAGTATCCGTTACCGCGATTCCGCCGCGCTCTGGCCGGATCGGCCCGGGCAATCGGTACGCCTGTTCCCGCTCGGCAAATATGCCCGCGAACCCATCGCGATCCATCTCGTGGAGAGCGGACGTGCCCGTGCGCTTTCCTACTCACCCGATCTCTACGAAATGCCGAAGGACAGCCCCGCCCGCGCGCTCACGCCCGAGAACGGCGGCTTCGCCGGCTTCCGTGTGATGAACCCCGGCAATGTCGGGGACTGGCTCGCCTTCCAGGGCGCCTCTTATTTCCGCACCGCCGGGCCGCTTCACCAATACGGCCTTTCCGCACGCGGTCTCGCCATCGACACCGGCCTTTCGACGCCCGAAGAGTTCCCTGTCTTCCGCGCCTTCTGGCTGGAACCGGGCGAGGACGCCTTCACCGTCTACGCCCTCCTTGATGGCCCGCGTGTCGCGGGCGCCTACCGCTTCGTGAACCGCGTGATCGAAAACGAAATCGTGCAGGAGGTGACGCTCTCCATCCGCCTGCGCGGCGATGTCGAGCGTCTCGGTTTCGCGCCGATGACGAGCATGTACTGGTACGGCGAGACCGAGCCCGGGCCGCGCCGCGACTGGCGGCCGGAAATCCACGATTCCGATGGGCTCCTCATCGCCAACGGTGCGGGCGAACGGCTCTGGCGTCCCCTCGTCAATCCGCCGCGCACGGCGCTCAACGCCTTCCTCGATCGCAACCCGCGCGGCTTCGGCCTGATGCAGCGCGACCGGAATTACGACAATTACGAGGACGACGGTGTCTTCTATCACAAGCGCCCGTCGCTCTGGGCCGAGCCGATCGGTGACTGGGGCGAAGGCACCGTCGATCTGGTCGAGATTCCCACGCAAGGCGAGACGGACGACAACATCGCCGCCTTCTGGCAGCCGAAGGCTCCGGCGCGCGCGGGTATGCGCTACGATCTCGCCTATCGCCTCCGCTGGCTCGGCGGCGAGCCCGACGCCGCGCCGCTCGCACGCGTCATCGGCACTTACCGCGGCCTCGGCGGCAGGCCGGGCCACCCGGCGCAGGAAGATGTCATCAAGCTCGTCGTCGATTTCGAAGGCGAAGCCCTGAAAGGCCGCGCGCGGGGAGACGTGGCGGCCGAGGTCGCCACGAACGGCAAGATCCTGATGCAGGCCGCTTATCCGGTTGCCGAGCGTCCCGATCGCTGGCGGCTGATGATCGATGTCGAGGCTCGAAACGGGTCGGCAACGGACCTGCGCGGGGCGCTCGTCTGCTGCGGTGCACAACTCACCGAAACGTGGCTGTATCAATTGCCTATGATCGGGAACGGATGAACTCGGCGCGCATTTGCTGACGGACCGGTTGACGCTGCAGATCAAGACAGCGGGCCGGAAGTGTAACCAGGGTCGATACTGAAATTATGCGTCACGAAGTCCTGCTGTCTGAAGGCGTGTCCGGAGGCTACGACACAGTTTCCTACAATACGCTGCACCGGCGTGCCGAAGGGCTTCCGCTCGAAGCGCCGCTCGCCATGCCGCTGCAGGATTGGAGCACATGCGATCCCGCACCGCTCCGTTCCGAAACCGCGCCGCAGGGCATTGCGCTCCGCCGTTTTTTGCTGATTGCCGCAACATTGCTCATCGCGCTCGCGGGCGGCGGCGAAATGGCGCGCGCCGCGGCGCCGGGCGGCTTCGCGCTTGGTGAGCTGCTGCTCGTTGCGCTGTTCGTGCCGCTGTTCGCGTGGATAGGCTTCGGCTTCCTGACCGCGCTTGCGGGTTTCGTGCGCCTGCTCGTCGGCGCGCGCGATTTCGATCTCGTGGTGGAAACCGCACCCGAAGGGCGCACCGCCATCCTCGTCCCCGTCTACAACGAAGACGTCTCCGCCGTTTTCGGCCGCATCCGTGCGATGGCGCGTTCGCTGGCCCGCGAAGGGCGCGCGCGCGATTTCGATATCTTCGTGCTCAGCGATTCCAATGCCGAAAACGGCCGCGCCGAATATGCCGCTTTCCTCTCGCTCCGCCCCACGCTCGCCCCGGGCCTCTACTATCGCCGCCGCGAGCAGAATATCGAGCGCAAGCCCGGCAACATAGCCGATTGGGTGCGCCGGTTCGGCGGCGGATACGATTACATGCTCGTGCTCGATGCCGACAGCCTGATGGACGGCCGCACGATGGCGCGCATGGCCGCGACGATGGACGCCAATCCCGGCGTTGGTCTCATCCAGACTGTGCCGGACGTCGTCAATGCCCGCACGCTCTTCGCGCGCTGGCAGCAATTCTCAGGCCGTCTTTACGGCCCGGTGGCGACGGCGGGCATGATCTGGTGGTCGGGCAGCGAGGCGACCTTCTGGGGCCACAACGCGATTCTGCGCACGCGCGCCTTTGCCGAAAGCTGCGGCCTCGCCGCGCTTCCCGGCGCCGCGCCGTTCGGCGGCGCGATCATGAGCCACGACATGGTCGAAGCGGCGCTGCTCCGCCGCCGCGGCTGGGCGGTGCACATGGTCGCCGCGCCCGGCAGCACGGAGGAGTTTCCGCCCAGCATCGTCGATTTCGCGAAGCGGGACCGGCGCTGGTGCCAGGGCAATCTGCAGCACCTGCGCATCCTCGGCAGCGGGGGCTTCCACTGGGTGAACCGGCTGCAGCTCTTGATGGGTGGGTCGGCGTATTTCACCTCGCCGCTGTGGCTGCTGCTCATCGTCGCGGGCGTCGTGCACCATGTCACGCTTGGAGGGGGCGGTGCCGCTGTGCCCGCCCCATGGCTGCTCGGCTTCACGCTGGCGTTGCTGTTCGGTCCCAAGCTGCTCGGGCTCGTCTGGACGCTGATCGATCGCCGACGCCGCGCCGCGCTCGGCGGTGTGCGGCGGATCGCGGCGGGCATTTTTGTCGATGTGCCGCTCTCGGCGCTCGTCGCCCCGCTGATGATGCTCACGCAGACACTGAGCCTTGCCGATATCCTCGTGGGTCGCAGCAGTGGCTGGTCGCCGCAGCGCCGGGAGACGGACGGCATCGCCCTTGCCGAGGCACTGCGCCACTATCGCCCACATGTGCTGCTCGGCGCCGCCATGCTGGCGTTCGCGGCGGCCGGTATGGGATCGTCGCTGTGGCTGCTGCCCGTCGCCATCGGCCTCGTGCTCAGCCCGTGGCTCGAGATGCTGACTGCCCGCCAGTCCGCTGTACCTGCGCTCTTCCGCGTTGCCGACAGGCCGGTACTGGCCGCGTCGGCTAGCGCCCCTGTTCCGCTTCGCGCTCCGCCGTCGGCCTTGGCCGCGTAACCACGAACAGTGCAGAGGCGGTCAGCCCCGCCGCTGCAAGGCCGCGCCACAGTGGCGAAGGGTTCCCGGTCAGGTGGAAAACCGCATATCCGAAGGCCATGCCCGTGCACGCCGCGATCTTGGCGCGCGTGCTGATCGCGCCTTCGCGCCGCCATGCGATCACCGGCGGGCCCAGCTTTGGATGGGCCAGGATCTTGGCCTCCAGCCGCTCTGAAGACCGTCCGAAGAAATAGGCTGCGATGATGATGAAGATCGTCGTTGGCAGCAGCGGCAGGAACGCCCCGATGATGCCGAGCGCCAGCGACAGGAAGCCGAGCGCAAGGTAAAGGTGGCGAGTCATGCCCCGGTTATGGCTGGGCATGGCGTCTTCGTCGATACGCTATCGCCAATCATTCGCGCCCGGTTGAGGCTTGACCCGAGGACATGCCTTATGATTTAGTTATTTCGCTAATAGACAAACGAGGCTTCGTGAACGCGGTTTTCGACGCATTGGCGCATCCCATCCGCCGGCAGGTTCTGGAGATGCTGAAGGCGGGCGGCAAGTCCGCCGGAGAGCTCGCCGATGCGTTTCCGGTGTCGAAGCCCACCATGTCCGCGCACTTCGCGAAGTTGAAATCGGCGGGGCTCATTCAGGGCGAAAGCCGCGGCGGTAGCATCATCTACACGCTCAACCTGTCGGCGCTCGAAGAGGTCGTGATGGCCTTCATGGGCCGGGTCGGGGTCGGCGAAACGAAAGAAGGAACAGCGGAATGCGCGAGCACGCACTGATCGTCATCTCGTGGGTCACCGTCGCGGTCCTCGCCGCGATTGCAACGCTCGCGCTCGCGCTGCTCCCTGAAGGTGAGCAGATCCCGATCCACTGGAATATCGCGGGAGAGGCTGACCGGCATGGCGATCCAGCGTTCGCACTGTTCGCGCCGGTGGTGCTGTGCGCCGTGCTGTCGCTGGTCTTTGCCGTTCTGCCGCGCCTCGAACCGCTCCAGAATCGCATGGAAGGCAGCGCCGCGCTCTACCGTGCTGGCTGGATCGGCCTTCTCGGCATCATGATCATGGTGGAGCTTCTGGTCGCCGCCCCGGCCTTCGGCTGGACCATACCGATCATGCTGCCGCTCGTGGGCGTGGGCCTGCTGCTGATTTACGTTGGAAATGTTCTGCCGAAATCGCGCCCCGGCTTCTTCGTGGGCATCCGCACACCGTGGGCGCTGCTCGATACGGACAATTGGATCGCCACGCATCGCTTCGGCGCGTGGACCACGATGGCAGGCGGCCTGGCGCTGCTCCTCGCGGGGCTGCTTCCGCTCACGCCAGAGGAACGCGGCGCGCTGGTCATAGGCGCGCTGCTCGTCAGCACGCTCCCGCCCGTCTTCTACTCCTGGTTCCTCTGGCACCGCCGCACGGGACGCTGACGAAGAAAATTGAGGGAAGGCCGGCACAAAGTCCGGCCTTCCCTTTGTCGTCAGAGCTTGATGGCGACCGTCGCGCGGACACCGTGGTCCTGGCCGTGGTCGCCGAGGTTGCCGGTGTAGCGCGTGCTGAGCGTAAGGCGCGACGTCGCGCGCCAGTCGAACCCGGCTTCGGCCTGCACGCTGTCCTTCGAAAGCGGCGTGCCTTCGATGCGGAAGGCGGTGCCGCCCGCGGCGAACTGCAGATCCGAAGTCACGTCCACATCGCGGAGCGCGTGTTCCCAGCCAAGCTGTACGCGGCCGACAATGGGTGCGCCCGCATCGCCGATCGTTGCCCGGAGGCCGAGCGAGGACCAGCTGTAGCTGCGGCGGCGGCCGTCGCCTTCAAGCGCGGCGGTGCCGCCGGTTTCGGCGAAGTCCTTGTCCTTCAGCCACAGGCCATTGATGCCTGCGAACGGCTCGACCGAACCCTTGCCGAGCGGCAGCGTGTAGCCGATCTCGCCGAACAGCTGCACGGCCGATCCGCCATAGCTCGCCGTCAGCTCCTCGCTGAAGCTGCGGAAGTCGACGTTGCGCGTCGTATCGGTGTCGAGGTCGGCATAGCTGGCGCCGGCACGCAGCGTCAGCGCGCCGAAGGCGGCGCTGCCGTAGACCGCGCCGTAGAGGCTTTGCGTCTCCGCCTTCGATCCGCGCGCGCTCAGCGTCACGTCCGCTTCCGTCGTGCCGCCCGCGATGCCGATTTTCACGCTGTCGCCGACATTGGCCTCGATGCCGAGCAGCAGCGTGTAGCCGGAGCTGTTCACGTCGGCCGCATTGCCGTTGCCGTCGCGGTCGATCCAGTTGCCGCCGGCTTCGGACCACAGCACGATATTGCGGCCCTCGGTGGTTGCCGCCGCGCCCTGCGAGCGGCCGAGCAGCGACCGGCGCAACTGCGCCGCGCCTTCGGACGCGATCGAAAGGCTCGATGCGTGGATCTCGCCCGAGAAGGCATCAAGACCGCGACCAGCCTCGGCTGTCGAGGCGCCGACGAGCGCCGCATAGACAGCGCTTGCCGGGCTGAACGCGTCGTCGATGGCGGTGCCCGTAGCGATCTGGTTCGGGGTCGTGCCCACACCCGCAAAGGTGATGTCGTTGCGGGTGAGCGTGAGCGTAACGGCGTTCGGGCCGTAGCTCAGCGTCGGCGTCAGGAAGGCGAGGTTGCTCGTCACGTCCTCGAACGTTCCGGTCACGCCGCCGCCCGCGGTCACGATCTCGTACTCTGTCTGCGGCAGGTAGTCGCCGTCTTCCGCCAGCACCGCGATGGTGCCGCCTTCGATCGTCGCCGTGCTGGTGGCCACGATCAGGTCGGTATTGCCGGCGGCATCGACTTCCACCTCGTAGGTGGAGCCGGCTTCGAAGATCACAAAGGTCGCCGAAGTCAGCTCGCCGATCGAATTGCCCGGCGCGGCGGTCGCGCCGGTGCGCACGATGAGCCCGCCGACGGTGCCGTTGCCGCCGATGCTGGCCCCGTTCCGCACGTCGACGTCGGACGCGGCGAGGGAGCCGTTGACCGCAAGGCGGCCTGCGCCGACCGTTGTCGTGCCGCTGAAGGTGCTGGTTCCCGTCAGGTTCAGCGTGCCCGCACCCGATTTGGTGAGAGCGCCGTTCCCTGAAATGACGCCTGCGAACGTACCGTTTGCAGCCTGGTCGAAGACGAGCGCGGCGTTGTTCACGATGCCGCCTTGCAGGCTCGCGGTGTTGGCGACGAGCGTCCCGCCCGTGATGGTGGTGCCGCCGGCATAGCTGTTCGCGCCGGTCAGCGTGAGCGTTCCGGTACCATCCTTGGTGAGGCTGCCCGAGCCGGAGATGTCGTCGGCAAACGTGCCGTTCGTCGCCTGATCGAAGACAAGCGCGGCGTTGTTCACGATGTCGCCCTGCAGGCTTGTCGTGGTGCCGACGAGCGTGCCCTCGCTGACCGTGGTGCCGCCCGAATACGTATTGGCACCCGTCAGCACGAGCGTGCCCGCGCCCGCCTTGGTGAGCCCGCCCGAACCGGAGATCACGCCCGTAAAGGCGGCGTTGTTGCCGTCCGTATCGATCGTGCCGTCATTGTCGGTGATGCTGAGATCGACGCCGTAGCTGCCCGGCGCATCCACAAGCAGCGTGCCGCCGTCGATCACGGGATTGACGTCGCCGTTGATGAGGTCGGTCGTTGTGCTGGTGCCCGTGATGTTCTGCCCGATCGCTGAACTGATATCGGTGCCGAAGATATAGGAATAATCGAAGGTGATCGTGCCGCCGGTCAAAAGATCGCCGAGGTCGAAGCCGAGGCCGATGGTGTTGTCGCCGTCGCCCTCGTCCGTGCCGCTGAGATAGGAGGCGGTATCGGTCGTCCAGTAGGTGACGGCCGAATTGTGCGTGTAGCTGCTGTTGGTGTAGAGGCCGATCACGTACTTCGAAACGAGCGCCTCGGCATAGACGAGATCATTCGCGGAAACCGCGCCGTTCCCGCGGAAGTTGTTGGTCACGCTCGAATCGCCCGGCGCTGCGACCGCATCGGGATCGAGCTGGCGCGAGAAGGTGATGTCGGTAAGGTCGCTGAGTGCCGTGATCGTGGTGCGAATCTTCAGCTGCTGATCGCCCTCGTCGAAATAATAATCGTGGGTGATCGTGAACAGGCCGCCCGCCGTTCCCGTCCACACCGCGCGCTGATCGTAGGTCGCGCCGTTGAAGGCGACGCCGCTGTAATCGGTCAGCGTACCGCCGGTGATGTCGAAGATGCCCATGTTGTTGTTGACGAGCGTGAAGGTCGAACCGCCGTTGCCCGCAACGACGAAGCCTTCAAACGGCGTGCCCGGCGTCAGGTAATCATAGGCGTCGTTAAAGGTGCCCGTGCCCGTGCCGTCATAAAGAATACCAGGGGAGGTGTTGCCGGAGTACCCCAGCGTGCCGCCGTCGTTAAGACCGATCTTCATGTAATCGCCGCTCAGCACGAGCGAGGCGGCGAGCGCAGGCGATGCCGCCAGCAGGGCAATCGCTGCGCCTGAATAGAGCGCGGCCTTGCGAGACAGGGTTGCAATATTCAGCAGTTTCATCGCGTTTTCTATCCTTCGTTGGACTGGGGAAAGTGTCGCCCGCCAGCGGTAAGTCCCGATGATTAAAAAGGGATTTACGATAAGCTGGACTGCTTCCGGTTCGGTCTTGACTCTTTTCCGCCGGAGAAACGATACTGGAACAAATAGTGAACAATATGTCCGATTCGCCATCTTCTCTTGCCGATCTGCGTGGCATCGTGGCCGATATGGAGGGCCGTGCGTACGGGCGCGGGGTAGGTATCGTTACTGGCCATGCCGGCCTCGATGGAGCGGGCCTGGTGCGCGGGCGACTGCACGAGGTGTTCGGAGAAGACGGCAGCGGATCGGCCGCGGGGTTCGCGGCGCTGATGACGTTCCTCACGGCGGAAGGCGCACCCGTCGTCTGGCTGCGGACGGATGCCGCCGCGCGGCGGGCGCCGCTGTATGCGCCGGGGTTCGTGGAGCTCGGCATCGATCCGGCCGCGTGCATCGTCGCACACGCGCCGGACGAGGCGGCACTCATTGCGGCGGCGGTGGATGCGCTGCGTGTCGGCGCACTCGGCGCGGTGATCGCGGAAAGCGTGGGCCGCACGCGCGTGTTCGGGCTCACCGGCACGCGCAAGCTGACACTCGCGGCCGAAGCCTCGGGTGTGCCGCTGTTCCTGCTGCGGATCGATGCCGAGCCCGCGCCGAGCGCGGCGGAAACCCGCTGGCGTGTGAGCGCGGCACCGTCCCGCGCGTTGGCGGCGGATGCGCCGGGCCACCCGGCGTTCGATGTGGAATTGCTGCGCCGCCGTGCCGGCCCCGCCGGCATGTTCTGGCGCGTGGAGTGGGATCGTGACGCACGTGTCTTTCGTGAAGCGCCGCTATCTGGCGCTGTGGTTCCCGTGGCTCCCCGCGGAGCGGCTGGCGCGCGCCGGGCGCACAGGGTCGCCTGAACGCCCGCTCGTCATCGCAGAGCCGGTGAAGGGCGCGCTGCGCCTCGCCGCTGCCGATCGCCATGCCGAAGCGCTCGGGCTCCTGCCCGGCCTGCCGCTCGCCGATGCCCGCGCGCGCGTGTCGGCGCTTTTGGTTGCGGACCACGATCCGGAAGCCGACCGGCGCTTGCTCGAACGGCTCGCGGACATCTGCATCCGCTACACACCAATGGTGGCGCTGGATCTGCCGGACACGCTCATCCTCGATATCGCGGGCGCCGCGCATCTCTTCGGCGGGGAGGACGGCCTGGTGCGCGCCGCGCGCCTGCGGCTCCGGCGTCACGGTTTCACCGTGCGCAACGCCTTCGCGGACACGCCCGACGCGGCGCGGGCTCTCGCGCAGTTCGGGGCGGCGTCCGTCGCGGCGCTTCCGGTCGCGGTGCTGCGCCTGGGGGAGGAGCGCGAGACGGCGCTGCGTCGCGCCGGGCTCCATACCGTGGGGGATATCGCCTGCCGTCCGCTCGCTGGGCTCGCCGCGCGTTTCGGGGCGCAGGCGGCGACGGCGGTGCGCCGCATGGTCGGCGATGCGGAAAGCCCTTTCGTGCCGCGCCGCGTGCTGCCGCCGGTCGAGGTCGAGCGCCGCTTTCCGGAGCCGGTCGCGCGTACCGATTATGTGCTCGGCGTGCTTGCCGATCTGCTCGCCGAGGCGTGCCGGATGCTGGAGGCGCGCGGGGAAGGCGGCCGCCGCTTCGAAGCGGTGTTCTTCCGTGCCGACGGCAAGGAACAGGCGGTCGGCGTCGAAACCAGCACCCCCGTCCGCCACCCCACGCCGGTCGTGACGCTGTTCACACACAGCCTCGCGCGCCTCGAAGACCCGCTCGATCCCGGCTTCGGTTTCGATGCCGTGTGCCTTGCCGTGCCGGTCACGGAGCCGCTTGCCCCCGGTCAGCCCGATCTCGACCGCGCCCCGCCCCCCGGCCCCGCGCTCGATGCGCTCGTCGATCGCCTTGCCGCCCGGCTCGGGCCGGAGCGTCTGCTGCGCTTTCATCCGCGGGAAAGCCACATCCCGGAGCGCGCCGCCCGGCTTCGTCCCGGAAGCCCCTTCGGTTCATGGCCCGCCCCGCCCCCGAACGAACCCCCGCTGCGCCCGCTTTCGCTCCTCCGTCCGCCGCGTCTGCTTTCGCATGTCGTCGCGGATGTGCCCGATGGGCCGCCCCGGCGCTTTCGCCTTGGTGTCACTTTCCTCACCATCGTGCGTGCTGAAGGGCCGGAGCGCATCGCCGCCGAATGGTGGCGGCGTCCAGGTCTCACGCGCGATTACTACCGTGTCGAGGACGAAACCGGTCGACGTCTCTGGATATTCCGCCACGGCCTCTATGGCCGCGAGGAGGTGAACCCGCGCTGGTATCTGCACGGCCTGTTCGCATGAGCGTCGCCTTCGCCGAGATGGTCGCAGCGACCAACTACTCCTTCCTGCGCGGCGCCTCACACCCGGCGGAGATGGTCGCGGCGGCGATGTCGCTCGGTCATGCCGGCATCGGCATCGCGGATCGCAATAGCGTCGCCGGCGTGGTGCGCGCGTGGGCGTCGCTGAAAGATGCCGGCGCGGAATCGCTGCCGTTCAAGCTTGCGGTCGGTGCCCGCCTCGTCTTCGCGGACGGAACGCCCGACATCGTCGCCTATCCCGAAACCCGCCACGGCTGGGGGCGCCTCACGCGCCTGCTGACGCTCGGCAACCGCCGCGCCGAGAAGGGCGATTGCATCCTCACTCTGCGCGATCTCCTCGATCATCGCGAGGATCTACTCTTCATCGTGATGGCGGACGACACGCACGAGCTCGCACTCCGCCATATCGAAACCGCTTCGCCCGGCAATGTCTGGCTCGGCGCCGCGATGCCGCGCGCAGGAAGCGACCGCCGCCGTCTCGCGCGGCTGATGACGCTCGCGGCGCGTGCCAAGGTGCCGCTCCTCGCCACCAACGATGCGCTCTACGCTACCCCCGCCGCGCGGCCGCTGCACGACATCCTCACCTGCATCCGCGAGAAAACGACGATCCATGCCGCAGGCGGCCGCCTCGCCGCCAATGCAGAGCGCCACCTGAAACCGCCCGCGGAAATGGCGCGCCTGTTCCGCGATTGCCCGGAGGCGGTGGCGGAAAGCGTGCAGCTTCTGAAGCGCGTGCAATTCTCGCTCGACGAGCTGAAATACCAGTACCCGCACGAACCCGTCCCCGAAGGCTGGACTCCGCAGGGCTGGCTCGAACATCTGGTGATGACCGCGGCGCACGCGAAGCATCCGGACGGGATCCCGCCGAAGATGCAGGCAATCCTCGACGAGGAATTCGGTCTCATCCGCAAACGCAACTACGCCTATTACTTCCTCACCGTCCACGACATCGTGAACTTCGCGCGCTCGCAGGAGCCGCCGATCCTCTGCCAGGGTCGCGGCTCTGCGGCGAATTCCCTCGTCTGCTATCTGCTCGGCATCACAGCAGTCGATCCGGTGAAGGAAAACCTGCTCTTCTCGCGCTTCCTCTCGGAGGAACGCGGCGAGCCGCCCGACATCGACGTCGATTTCGAGCACGAACGCCGCGAGGAGGTGATGCAGTACGTCTACGAACGCTACGGCCGCGAGCGCGCAGGCATCACCGCCACCGTCATCCACTACCGCGCCCGCAGCACACTGCGCGAGGTCGGCAAGGCGCTCGGCATCAGCGAGGATGTAACGGCGCGCCTCTCCTCCACCGTCTGGGGCAGCTACGGCGGCATGGAGGACCGGCGCTATGAAGAGGCCGGGTTCGATGGCGACAATCCGGAGATCGTCCGCCTCCGCGATCTCGTCGGCCAGCTTCTCGAATTCCCGCGCCATCTCTCGCAGCATGTCGGCGGCTATGTGCTCACCGAAGGCCGCCTCGACGAGATGGTGCCGATCCACAACGCCGCGATGGAAAACCGTACCTTCATCGAATGGGACAAGGACGATATCGATGCGCTCGGCCTCATGAAGGTCGATGTGCTCGCGCTCGGGATGCTCACCTGCATCCGCAAGAGCTTCGATCTGATGCGCGCGCACGGCCTCGGCGATTTCGAACTCGCCACGGTTCCGAAGGAGGATTCCGCCACCTACGACATGCTCTGCAAGGGCGACAGCATCGGCGTGTTCCAGGTGGAAAGCCGCGCGCAGATCAACATGCTGCCGCGTCTCAGGCCCCGCAAGTTCTACGACCTCGTCATCCAGGTCGCGATCGTCCGCCCCGGTCCGATCGAGGGCGACATGGTGCATCCCTATCTGCGGCGGCGGAACGGCGAGGAGGCGATCGACCTGCCTTCGCCCGCGCCGCCGCACGATCCCGATGAACTGAAAGACGTCCTCGAAAAGACCTTCGGTGTGCCGCTGTTTCAGGAGCAGGCGATGAAGCTCGCCATCGTCGCCGCCGATTTCACGTCTGACGAGGCGAACGGTCTGCGCCGCGCGATGGCGACATTCCGCAACGTCGGCACCATCCATCATTTCCGCGAAAAGATGATCGGCGGCATGACGTCACGCGGCTACACGCAGGATTTCGCCGAACGCTGCTTCAAACAGATCGAGGGCTTCGGCAGCTACGGCTTTCCCGAAAGCCACGCTCAGTCCTTCGCGAAGCTCGTCTACGTCTCGGCGTGGATCAAATGCCATCACCCGGCGGTGTTCACCTGCGCACTCCTCAATTCGCAGCCGATGGGGTTCTACGCTCCCGCCCAGCTCGTGCGAGACGCGCGCGAGCACGGCGTCCAAGTGCGCGCCGCCGATATCAACGCAAGCGATTGGGACAGCAGCCTGGAAGCCCGCGCCGACGGCAGTCTCGCACTCCGCCTCGGCCTCCGCCAGATCGACGGCTTCCGCGAGGATTGGGCGACCGCCATGACTGCGGCGCGCGCGCAGGGCGCTTTCGTCTCGGTGGAAACGCTCGCCCGCCGTGCCGCATTGCCTCAGCGCGCCCTGAAACTGCTCGCCGATGCCGATGCGTTTCGCTCCATCGGTATCGATCGCCGCGCCGCCCTGTGGGAAGCGCGCCGGATGCCGCAGGATGAATTGCCGCTGTTCGCCGCCGCCGGCGCGCGCGAACTCGGCGACGAGCCCGATGCCGCGCTCCCCGCGATGCCGCTCTCCGAGCATGTCGCCACCGATTATCAGGTGACGCGCCTGTCGCTGAAAGCGCACCCGATGCAGTTCCTGCGCAGCGTATTCCGCGCCGAGGGCGTCCTCACCTGCGCCGAAACTGCGGCGGCGCGGAACGGCGCGCGCGTGCGCACGGCGGGCGTCGTGCTGATCCGCCAGCGCCCCGGCAAGGGCAACGCGATCTTCATCACGCTGGAGGACGAAACCGGCATCACCAACGCGCTTCTATGGGCGCGCCTGTTCGAGCCCTATCGCCGCGCCGTCATGTCCGCGCGGGTGATGGTGATCGAAGGCGAAGTGCAGAAAAGCCGCGAGGGCGTCGTCCACCTGATGGCCTCGAAGGTCATCGATCGCAGCGACGAACTCGCCCGCCTCTCCGAAGCCGCCGCCATGCCGGTGCGCCGCAGCCGGGGGCATCCGCGCAACGTGCGCATCCTCCCCGGCTCGCGGGATTTCCACTAAGGTCTAGGGTCGATCGACCCTAAGCCGCCGCGCCGAAGCGCTTCGCGTATCGCGCCGCGATGGCGTCCACCGGCATCATCATGAACACGTCGACCGTATTGAACTGTCGGTCGATGAAGGCGCCGCTGCCCACCATCGCGCCGACGCGCAGGTAGCCCTTGATGAGCGGCGGCAGCGCGCGCCACGCCGCCTTGGGATCGTAGCCGCCGATCGGCAGCCGCGCCATGTCGGTGAAGTGCCGCGCGTGCGCACTCACGCGCCGGTCTTGCGGGGCAAGGTGGTTGTGGTGGAGATAGGCGAGCGCGGTGGCGTGCGCATCCGGATCGGTGCCGGGAAAGCTCGCGCAGCCGAACATGTGGCCGATGCTCCGCTGCATCAGATAGTCGCCGATGCCGCGCCACAAGAGCTGGATCGTCGCCGTGTCGCGATATTCGGGCGCCACGCACGAACGGCCGAGTTCCAGAAGCTCGCCCCCGTGCCGCGCGGCGTGTGCTTCGAGCGGGGCGAGGTCGTATTCCGAAGCGCTGTAGAAGCCGCCGTGGCGATGCGCGACGCTCTGGCGGAGCAGCCGGTAGGTGCCGACGACGCGCGCGCCGTCCGCACCCGTCTCTTCCACCAGCAGATGATCGCAGAACCTGTCGTAGGGATCGACGTCGAGGTCTGTGGCAGCACCGCTCGGCACCGCGCCCAAATCGCGGAAGAAGACCTGATAGCGCAGCGCCTGCGCGGCGCGCACGTCGGCCTCGCTGTCTGCAAGCCGGATGCTGAGGCGTGTGTCGCGGGCCGTGTTTTCAATGAGACGCATGGCGTATCCCCCGGATGTGTGACCATGGCGGATTTCGCACGCGTGTGTTTCGGCCGCGCGTCGCTCTGGTGACGGAAATGCGTCAGAGAAGGTGGTCGCGGAGGGCAGTAAAAGCGCGCATGTGCAGGGGATCGCTGGCGATGTTGGAAGGCAGCGGCGTCGAAGCGAGCCGGATGATCGCGAGATCGTTCTCGGGCTCGATATGCAGCCGCTGGCCGTAGACGCCCATCGCCATCAACGCCGCCGGCGGTGCGTGGTTCACCCACCAGAAGCCGCGATAGCTATGATCGGGCCGCATGTTCGCCGCGCCTGCCGCGAACAATGCGCGGTTGCCGCCCGCTATCAACGCCTTTTCCACCGGTCCGCCCACCATCAGGAAGCGCGCCAGCCGCGCGAGATCGCGCGCCGTGGCGTTGAGGCCCGATCCGGCGATCTCGTGGCCGCCCGTATCGAGCAGGAAATGTGCCGCGTCGCCGCATCCCGCAGGGCGCCACACATGTTCGGAAACGAGGCTCGCGAGCGAACGCCCCGTTGCGCGGCGCAGCACCCATGCGGCGGCATCGGCGATCGGCGTTCGGTAGCGGAAGACGCCACCGGGCGCGGCCTCCCGGCGGCTGAGCGTCGCCAGCACGGGCAGCGTGCCGCCCGGCGCCACCTCCGGCGTCCAGTAGCTCGCCGAATAGCGGTGCACGTCGGAATTGAGGTTGGCGTAATCCTCGTCGAAGGCGATGCCGTCGGTCATGTCGAGAAGCTGGCGTAGCGTCGTTCCCGCGAAGGCGCTTTTGCCAAGCTCCGGCACCACCGCCTCCGTGGGAAGGTCCGCCGCGACCGCGCCCTCCGCGATCAGCCGTTCCGCGACCAGCCCCACGATCGATTTGGTGACCGAGAACAAATGGTGCGGCGTCGCCGCCGTCATGCCGTTGCGGTAGGTTTCGAAGATCACCGCGCCCCGGTGCAGCACGATCATCGCATCCGTGTAGGTGGAGGCGATATAGGTTTCCCAGTCGATCACCTCACCATTCTCATCGGCGAAGCGCAGCCCCGAAAGATCGGCAGGGTGCTCGGCAAGCGGCGCGGGTGCATCCGCGCCCGCGAGCGGCACGGAGGGCACCAGCATCCGCGTGTGCTGGAACGCCCAGCGATTGAACGGCCACGTCCGCCAGTTCGCGCCGGTCACGCGCCGATCCTCGGGCACGGTCTCGCCGATGCCGAGCCCGGCCTCGCGCCAGTCGATCGGAGAGGGCGCGCTCATCGCGTCAGGCGGCGTCGGCTCCGAGCCGCCGCATCGATGCCAGCGCCTCCGTGCGGTTCCCGGCGCTCGCCACGTTGCCGATCAGCGTCTCGCGGATCGGCCCGATGCCGACGAAGCGCAGGATATTGCTGCGCAGGCTCTTCAGGCTGTGCGCGCGGTATACCCAGCGGTAGAACAGCGCGGGCATCCCCATGGTGACGACGATGCGCGCGGACTTGCCCTTCAGCAGCCCGGCATTGGGCCTACGCGGCCCGGTCGGGAACGCGAAGCCGGGCCGGAACACCTGCTCGAGGAACGCCTTCAGCAGCGCCGGCACGTCGCCGAGCCACAGCGGAAACAGGATCACCAGATGCTCGGCGCGCACGATCATCGCCTGCGCGTCGCGAATGGCGGCAGAGGCCTCGCCCTTCTCCCAGTCCGCGCGGCTGCGCAGCACGGGGACGTCGATGCCGGAAAGCACCAACCGCTCGACGACATGGCCCGCGCCCACAGCGCTTTCCGCATAGGCATCGGCGAGCGCGTGGCAGAAGCGCGCCGGATCGGGGTCCGGGTGCGCGTCGATCACGAGGATGCGCGTCATGCGCGCCTCAACACTCGACGACGTTGACGGCGAGCCCGCCAAGACTGGTTTCCTTGTATTGCGAGCGCATGTCCTCGCCCGTCTGCCGCATCGTCTCAATGACGGCGTCGAGGCTCACCACATGCTGCCCGTCGCCGTGCAGCGCGAGATACGCGGCGTTGATCGCCTTGATCGCACCCATCGTGTTGCGCTCGATACAGGGGATCTGCACCAGTCCGCCGATGGGGTCGCAGGTGAGACCGAGGTTGTGCTCCATGCCGATCTCGGCGGCGTTCTCAATCTGGCGGTTGCTGCCGCCGAGCGCCGCGACGAGGCCGCCCGCCGCCATCGAGCAGGCAACGCCCACCTCGCCCTGGCAGCCCATCTCGGCCGCGGAGATCGAGGCGCGCTTCTTGTAGAGAATGCCGATCGCCGACGCGGTGGCGAGCAGCAGCCGGCTCCCGGCGGGCGTCGGCGCGCTCGTGAACACCTCGTAGTATTTGAGCACGGCGGGAAGCACGCCCGCGGCGCCGTTCGTCGGCGCAGTGACGACACGGCTTCCGGCGGCATTCTCCTCGTTCACCGCAAGCGCCCACAGGCTCACCCATTCGAACACGGCCGAGGGGTCGATGCGCGGCCCCCGTGCTGTCAGCGCGCGCTGGATGTCGTTCGCACGCCGCTTCACCTTGAGCCCGCCGGGAAGCTCACCCACGGACTGGCAGCCCCGCTCGATGCAGCCGAGCATCGCCGCGCGCACGCTGTCGAGGAAGCTTTCCGTCTCTTCGCGGCTGCGCCACGCGAGTTCGTTTTCCAGCAGCATGTCGCCGATCGAAAGCCCCGTCGCTTCGCCGAGCCGCAGCAGGTCGGCGGCGGATTCAAACGGGTGTGGCAGGCGGATGTTGACGCGCGGCGCACTCTCGCCCTCGCGCAGGATCGCGCCGCCGCCGATCGAGAAATAGATCGCCATCCAGACCTCGCCGCCCTCGTAATGCGCTTCGAAGCGCGCGGCATTCGGGTGGCCGGGCAGGAACTCGCCCATGCGGAAGCGCAGGTGCTCGGCCTCGCGGAATTTCACCTTGCGCCCACCCGCGAGCGGCAATTTGTCCTCGCCGCGGATCTGCGCGAGCATCGCCGGGGCCGCATCGGGGTCGAGGCTCTCCGGCGTGTTCCCGGCCAGCCCAAGGATGATCGCCGTGTCGGTAGCGTGCCCGCGCCCGGTAAGCGCGAGCGAACCGTAGACGTCGCAGGCGACCGCACGCACCTTGCCCCGCTTCACCGCGGCCTCGGCGAAGGCGAGCGCGGCGCGCATCGGCCCCACGGTGTGCGAGCTCGAAGGCCCGATGCCGATCGTGAACACCTCGGTCACGCTGATCGGCCGCTCGGCCATCGCCTTGCGCGCGGCGCTCATCGTCGCCGTGCTCGCCACCGCCTGTTCCAGTGTCATGCGCGTCCCGGTCCCTTGTTCAACTTCGGGCTCTTTTAGGCGCAAACATGCCCGTCCGCCACCGGCGGCAAGGACCGCACTTTCATCCTGCGGCAAGCGTGTCGCGTTTGATCTTCTTGGCGAGCGACCATTTGTGGACTTCAGTGGGTCCGTCGTAGATACGGAAGGCGCGGATTTCACGGAACACCTGCTCCACGATCGTGTCCCCCGAAACGCCCTTGCCGCCCATCACCTGCACGCAGCGGTCGGCGACGCGCATCAGCGCCTCGGAAACGGCGACCTTCGCCATCGAGCTTTCCACCGTGCCGAGTGCGCCCGTGTCGAGCACGTCCGCGCACCAGTCGATCATCAGCTCGGCCTGTTTCAGGTCGATGAGGTTCTCGGCGAGCATGAAGCCGACGCCCTCGTGGTCGACGAGCAGCTTGCCGAACGCCTGCCGCTTGCAGGCATAGGCGCTCGCGATCTCGTGCGCGCGCGCCGCCGCGCCCCACCAGCGCATGCAGTGCGAAAGCCGCGCGGGGGAAAGGCGCACCTGCGCATATTTGAAGCCCTCGCCGCTCGCGCCGAGCATCTGGTCGGCGGGCACGCGCAGATTATCGATGGTGATGATCGCATGGCCGCCGGGCATCGAGGAATCGATCGTGTCGAGCACGCGCTCGATGCGGATCGCTGGGTCGGGCAGGTCGACGAGGAACATGCACGCGCCATCTTCCGATTTCGCCATCACGATGCCGACTTTCGCGCCGTCCGCGCCGGTGATGAACGCCTTGCGGCCGTTTATCACCCAGTGGTTGCCGTCCTGCCGGCACGTCGTCTGCATCATCGAAGGGTCGGAGCCCGCGCCGCCCTCGTCCGCGGGTTCGGTCATGAAGAACGCCGAGCGCGCCTCGCCCGAAACGAGTGGGCTGAGGAAGCACGCCTTCTGCTCGGGGCTGCCGACCTTGCCGAGCAGGTACATATTGCCCTCGTCGGGCGCCATCGTGTTCACGGCGACCGGCCCCAGCGGCGACAGGCCGGATTTTTTCAGAACCGTCGCCGTATCGCGCTGATTGAGATGCGATCCGTCCGCGAAGATGTGCGGCGTCATCACGCCCGCCGCGCGCGCCTTCTCCCGAAGCTCGCGCACCAGATCCTCCGAAGGGCCGTGCGCGCCGAGGCGTGGGTCATGCTCATACGGCACGATCACCTCGCGAACGAACGCTTCGACCCGTGCGGCAATGGCGGCGGCGGTTTCGGACATCGGCAAATCCCCATTCTCGTTGCTTGGCTGGTTAGCCTGCTAAGCGAATGCGGCGCGCGATGAAATGCCTGATCGTGTCGGCTAGCGTCGGCGCAGGATGTGCGACGCCGCCAGCGGCCACAGCACGTTGATCGCGAGGCCCCCCATCACCAGCGCCGCGGCCAGCAGTTTCCAGTCCGGCAGGCCTTCGCCCAGCAGGATCGCGGACGACGCCATGCCGAAAACGGGCACGAGCAGCGCGCTCGGCGTGATCGTCGCCGCCGGGTGCCGCGCCAGCAGCCAGCCCCACGCGGCATATCCGAACAGCGTGTTGCCCACCGATTGCCACAGCACCGCCGCCCACGTGGCGGTGTCTGCCCGCGCCAGCGCCGCGCCGATCGATGCCGGGCCTTCGAACAGCAGCGAGCCGATGATGAGCGGCGGCACCGAAAACAGGCTCGACCAGACGACGAAGCTCAGCATGTCGCTCGTCCCGCTCGTCCGCGCGACGTGGTTGCCGATCCCCCAGCTCATCGCGGCAATCAGCACGAGGCCGAGGCCGAGCGGCGTCGTGCTGCCGTCCGTATGCGCAAGGATCACGACGATCCCGGCGGTCGCGAGCAGCAACGCCGCGATCTGGAATGATTGCAGCCGTTCTCGCCCGAAATACATGGCAAGCCCGATCGTGAAGAACACCTGCGACTGCACGACGAGCGAGGCGAGCCCCGGCGAAATGTCGCTCCGCATCGCGATGTAAAGCAGCCCGAACTGCCCGAACCCGATCAGTACGCCATAGGCCGCGAGCGCCTGCCAGCGCACCGCGGGCCGACGGATGAAGAACGCAGCCGGCAGAAAGGCGAAGGTAAAGCGCAGTGCCGCGAACAGCAGCGGCGGCAGATCGTCGAGCGCAACGCGGATGACCACGAAGTTGGTGCCCCAAACGGCAACGACCGCCAGCGCCAGCAGCAGGTGCAGCGGCGGCAGGCCGGCCTGCGCCGGGGGAGAGGACGATTCGGCCATTCGCGTCTCTATACGGTTATCGTCTGCGCGCGACAGGTCTTTGCAATTGCAGACCAGACCTGCCCGCACGGCATGGCTGCGCCTTTGCACTTCCTTCCTTGCATGGTGCTGTCGGTATTTGTATAAGCAGTTATATATCTGCTTATGGATTGAATGAATCATGGTCGATGATGTTGTGCGCGCGCTCGGTCACCTGTCCCTCGGCACCAGGCTGCGGCGGATCGGGGAACAGCTGCAATCGGAAACACAGCGCATCCTCGATGATGGCGGCCTTTCGGTTCAGGCGAGCCAGTGCCCCGTGCTTGTGGCCGTCGAGCGGCTCGGCCCGGTGACCATCGGCGATCTCGCGCTTGCGCTCGGCATTACACAGCCCGGGGCCACGCGCGCGGTGGGCCTTCTTGTGGAGGCGGGCTCTCTCGAAGTCCTGAAATCCGAAGGTGACGCACGCGTCCGCCTTGTCGCGCTCACCCCGGCCGGAAAGGCACTCGTGGCGCGTCTGCGGGCCGAACTCTGGCCACGGATCGATCGCGCGGTCGCCGAACTGTGCAGGCCCCTCGCAGGGCCGCTGCTCGATCAACTCGATGCGCTGGAGGGGGCACTTCGCGACATGCCCCTGCCCGAACGCGTCGCCGCGCTGCGGGAGGAAGCGCCGCTGTGATGATGCACGTTCTCGACCGGCCGATCTGGCAGGCGCTCGATACGCTGCACGCCGATGTTGCGGAGGGTGGCGCCCTCGCGCGCCGCTACCGCACGTCGATCGGCCCGATGGCTGCAACCATCGACAACAGTCCGGCCGCGCTCGCCGCGCTTGGAGCGCTTGCCGCGCCGGGGGAAAGCCTGGTCCTCCTGATGGCCGACCCGATCGTGCCGCCGCAGGACTTCGAAATCGTATCAGCCGCAGATGCCGTGCAGATGCTTGCAGCGCAGCCCCCGCGTCCGTCCCCCGATGCGGAGATCGTACCGCTCGGCCGGGCCGATGCGGAAGCGATGCTTGTCCTCGCGGAACTAACGAAACCCGGCCCCTTCTCGCTCGAAGCCCTGGCGCTCGGCCGGTTCTGGGGCGTGCGCGACAAAGGCGCGCTCATCGCCATGGCGGGTGAGCGAATGCGCCAGCCCGGCTATACGGAGCTCAGCGGCGTCTGCACGCACCCCGATCATCGCGGCAAGGGCCTCGGCAAGCGGCTCTCGCTCCATGCCATGCAGGCGATCTTCGAAAGCGGCGCGCAGCCCTTCCTCCACGCGTTCGCATCGAACACACCCGCAATCACGCTCTACGCATCGATCGGCTTCACCCTGCGCCGCCCCATGAACGTCGCCTTCCTCCGCCGCCCGGACTGAAAGACCCAGCGCAATTCCGAACCCGCAAGGGCTCACAAGGTCGACCGGCCGCCTGAGCCTATGCGAGGAAAGCCAAAGCCACGGATGCGGCCGCCCGGCGTTTGAGGGGACAACACCCCGAACCTGCCAAGGTTCGCAAGGCCGACCGGCCGCCCGAGCTTATGCGAGGAAGCCAAGGCCGCGGATGCGGCCGCCCGGCGTTTGAGGGACAACAAAAAACTGGCGCACCCGACAGGATTCGAACCTGTGACCTCTGCCTTCGGAGGGCAGCGCTCTATCCAGCTGAGCTACGGGTGCCGGTCGCCGTTTCGGCGGGCACGCTTAACAAAGCGCGCGCGTGCAGGCCAGCGGGAAAAGCGCTTGGGCGCTATTCGCTCTTGATCGGCGTGTGGGGCACGAAGGGGCCGAGCCCGCAGCTCGCGCCCAGCCGGGGCCCGCCGCCCTGCAGCACCACGGTGATGATATCGGTGGAGCAGAGCTGCGACAGCGAGGTCGAATAGGTGAACGCCTCCTCGAAGCCGAGCGAGGGGCAGGCGTGCGGCAGCGTGTTTCTGAGGATGCGGCCGTCGCGCATGGTGAAGTCGATCGTCGAATCGTCGACGACCTTGGTGCTCCGGATCGCGGCAAGGCCGACGCAGCGTTCGCCGCTTTCCGCCTGCGGTGCGGGCGCGGGTTCCACTGGCGCTTCGGGCGTGGAACAGGCGGCCAGCGCCAGCGCTACGAATCCAGCCGTGAGGAAGGGGATGTGCCGTGCCATCGGGAGCTTCTCCGCGCAGGGCGACTTGCCGGACCGCCCCCCATCAGGCGGGTTCGCGGTCCGGCGGTACGCAAACGCTACAATGTCACTATGCGTACCGTTCATAACGTCTCCATCTGAACGCGAAGTGAATCGCTCATGCCCTATCATGCTCATGCTATCGTCTTGGCGTCATATTCGCATTCGCCGACCACGACGCAATGCCAGCATTCGGGCTTCCGCGCCTTGCACGTGTGGCGGCCGAGCAGGATCAGCCAGTGGTGCGCGTGGCGGCGATAGGGCTTCGGAATCGCCTTCTCCAGCTTCAGTTCGACCGCGAGCGGCGTCTTGCCGGGCGCGAGGCCCGTTCGGTTGGAAACGCGGAACACATGCGTGTCGACCGCGAAGGTTTCCTCGCCGAACGCCACGTTGAGCACGACATTCGCGGTCTTCCGGCCGACGCCGGGGAGCGCTTCCAGGCTCGCGCGGTCGCGGGGCACTTCGCCGCCATGTTTTTCGAGCAGGATCTGCGAAAGCGCGATCACGTTCGCGGCCTTGGCGTTGTAAAGCCCGATCGTCTTGATGTGCTGCTTCAGTCCCGCCTCGCCGAGCGCCAGCATCGCGGCCGGGTCCTGCACCGTCTGAAACAGCGCCTTCGTCGCCTTGTTGACCCCCGCGTCGGTCGCCTGCGCGGAAAGCACGACGGCGACGAGCAGCGTGTAGTCGTTCACGTAATCGAGCTCGGTTTCCGGGGTGGGATCGGCTTCGGCGAGATGGTCGAAAAATCGCGTGATCGTCTGCGGCTTCATGTCTCCCCGCCTACCGCACCCGCCTCCGTATTGGTAGCGTAGAGGCCCATGACGACGCTGGATCTCAAGCTGATGCCCCCGCCCCCGCTCGGCGCGCGCCCGGCGCTGTGGATCGTCGGCGGCACCGCGCTCGTCATGCTGCTTGCCTCGGCGCGGTTCATCGCGCTTGGTGCCTGGCCGATCCTGCCGTTCGTGGTCGTTGATCTCGCGCTCCTCGTCTGGGCGTTTCGCGCGGCGGCGCGTGCGTCCCGCGCCTATGAGCGCGTGCGGCTCGACGCCTCCGGGCTACTCTACAGCCGCGTCGCAGCGGACGGCAGCGCGCGCGAGTTTCGGCTGGAACCGCTGTTCACGCGCGTCGAGCTTGAAGCGCTGAGCCCGCCGGAGAATCGCCTCTGGCTAGGCGAGCGCGGCAGGCGGCTGCTCGTCGGCCGCTTCCTCACCCCGCGCGAGCGGCAGGAGGTTTATAGCGTTCTGAAACGCGCGCTTCCCTAACCAAGCGCCACGGGATTGAGGTAGCGCCCCTCCGGCGGCCCCGCCAGCAGCGCCATCACGCCCGCGAAAGCCTCCTTGCCGAGCGCCGCGCCCGCCGCCTTGTGGGCATCGACCGACGACCAGTATTCGATGAAGATGAAGGCGTCGGCATCGCCCGCGTCGGCGAACATTTCCACTTTCTCGCAGCCCGCGAGCGGCCGCACCTTGCCCGCAAGTGTTTCGAGCGCGCGGCCGAGCGCATCGCCGCGGCCCTCTGCGGCACGCATCAGATAATGGCGTAATACGGTCATCGTGATCCTCCCTCGTCAGGCGCTGAGCCCAAGCACTTCGTTCATCGTGTAGCGTCCCGCCGGCTTTCCCGCGAGCCACAGCGCCGCGCGCACGGCCCCGCGTGCGAAAATTTCGCGCGATTCGGCGCGGTGGCCGAGTTCGATGCGCTCGCCGTCCGCCGCCAGGATCACCATGTGGTCGCCCGCCACTGATCCGCCGCGCAGCGCCGCGAAGCCGATCTCGCCGACTTTACGAGCGCTATCCGCACCCGCGCGGCCCTTCGCGGCGACGTTGGCCAGCTTGACGCCGCGCCCGGCGGCGGCGGCCTCGCCCAGCATCAGCGCTGTGCCGGACGGCGCATCCACCTTGTGCCGGTGGTGCATCTCCGCGATCTCGATGTCCCAATCGTCGCCAAGGCGGCTTGCCGCCTCCTTCACCAGCGCGGCGAGCATGGTGACGCCAAGGCTGGTGTTCGCCGTCTGCAGCACGGCAATCGTCTTCGCCGCTTCGTCGATCAGTCTGTGGTGCTTCGGCGTCAGACCCGTCGTCCCGATCACGATCGCGCAGGATGCGTCGCACGCCGCGGTGAGGTTTTCCTCGAGCGCGTCCGGAATCGTGAAATCCACGAGCACGTCCGCGCTGTGCGCGAGCGCCAGCGTGTTCGCGCAGATGACGAGGCTCGGCGCGATGCTGCGACCCATCGCGGGGTGTCCCGGCTTCTCGGCGGCGCCCGCCAGCACGGCGTCTTTCGTGGCGAGCACGCGTTCGATGATGCTCTGCCCCATGCGTCCGCCCGCACCGAGGACGCCGATCCGTGCCGTGCCGCCGCGCTTCGCCATAAACCTTGAACCCCTTGAACGCTGATGCGAAGGCGTATCTCTGGCCAATCGGGGAGCGGTGCGCAAGATCATGCGGGCAGCGGGGTTTCAAAGCATCGTCGTGCTCACGGGCGCGGGCATTTCAGCGGAAAGCGGCGTGCCGACCTTCCGCGGGCCGGATGGCCTCTGGGAAGGCCACCGCGTCGAGGACGTGGCGACGCCGCAGGCGTTCCGCCGCGATCCGGCGCTGGTGCAGGCGTTCTACGATGCCCGCCGCGCCGCGCTCGCCCGCGTCGCCCCCAATCCCGCGCACGCTGCCTTGGCCCGGCTCGATGCGCAGTGGCAGGGCGATCTTCTCATCGTCACGCAGAATGTCGACGACCTGCACGAGCGCGCCGGCGCCGCGCGCATGGTGCACATGCACGGCGAGCTCAAAAGCGCGCTCTGCCTCGCCTGCGGAGAGCGTCAGCCCGCGCCCGAAACCCTGTCGGACGGCCCGGCCTGCGCCCGCTGCGGCGCGCACGGCCGGCTGCGCCCCGATATCGTCTGGTTCGGTGAAATGCCCTATCACATGGACCGGATCGAGGCCGCGCTCGCCGTCTGCGACCTCTTCGTCTCGATCGGCACCTCGGGCGCGGTGTATCCTGCGGCAGGCTTCGTGCAGGGCGCGCGGCACTACGGCGCGCATACGCTCGAAATCAATCTCGATCCGTCCGAAGGCACGCATTTCTTCGATGAAGCCCGCCACGGCCGCGCGGGTGAACTCGTGCCCCTATGGGTCGACGAACTCTTACAAGGCTGAGTCTTCGATCCGGTGCATGTCGTCGTCGGAAAGCCCGAAGTGGTGCCCCACCTCGTGCACCAGCACGTGCGTCACGATATGCTCCAGGCTCTCCTCGCCCTCGGCCCACAGGTCGAGCATCGGACGGCGGTAGAGATAGACCGTATCGGGCAGCGCGCCCGACACATCGACCGAGCGCCCCACCGCATGGCCCTGATATAGCCCGAGGATATCGAACTCGCTTTCAAGCTCCATGTCGCGGCACACGTCCTCGTCGGGGAAGTCCTCGATGCGCAGCACGACCGCGCCGAGGTGCGCCTGAAACAGCTCGGGAAGCCGTGCGATGGCGGCGCGCGCCAGCGTTTCGATGTCATCCAGCGAAGGCGCGAAGGTTTGACGTACGGTCATGCTCCACGACATAGGAGGAAGCACCCCACCGCGCCAGCCGGAGTACCGTGATGGTGAAGAAACTTTCGGATACCGAACGCGCGGCGTGTCTCGCCGATCTCCCCGCGTGGACGCTTGCGGAAGGCCGCGACGCCATTGTCCGCAGCTTCCGCTTCAAGGATTTCTCGGAGGCGTTCGGTTTCATGAGCCGGGTGGCGCTGCTCGCCGAAAAGGCGGATCACCACCCGGAATGGTCGAACGTGTGGAACCGCGTCGATATCCTGCTCACCACGCACGATGCGGGCGGGCTTTCGATGCGCGACATCGAGATGGCGAAGGCGATCGACGCGCTCTGAGCCCTTATTTTGCCGCCGCGATGGCCTGCCCGCGCAGGGGCTCGCCGTTACGCGCAGGCCGCCCGTTCACGAGCAATCCCTTGAAGTTCGCTGGAAGTCCGTTCCCCGCTTCGGCGAAGGTCGCGCCCGTCTGCAGATGAAAGTGGATATGCGGTTCGGACGTGCGGCCGCTGTTGCCGCACAGGCCGAGTGTCTGCCCGGCCTTTACCGTGTCCCCCTTTTTCACCTTCGTCGATCCGCGCTGCAGATGCGCGACAAGCGCATGTTGTTCCGGCCCGACGCTGACGATCACGTGGTTCCCTGCCGCCGCCGTCGCGCTCATATCGCCGATCGACATGTCGGGCAGTCCATCGACGACATCGCTGACAACACCGTCCGCCACGGCAAGCACCGGCTCGCCCCAGCAATAATAAGATGCGTGTTCGTTCGCGGGTCCGGAAAAGCTCTTGCCGTCCTTCACCACTACAAGATCGAATGCATAGGTCTGCGCGGGGGCGACCATGTGGTAATTGCGCGCAAGGTTGCGCCCGCCCCAATAGGTGAACCACGTCTCCTCGCGCGGCGTTCCGAAAGGCGGGCGGACGGAGACGCCCGCACCGGCGGGAAGCGCGGCCGGCGGCGGAGACGAAGGCTGTACGGTCGCCGCGACCACGGCACCCTTGTCGTCCCATACCACCGTGGTCATCGCCGCGGGCGCGCGCTCGTGCGCGGCGAGGCGCTGGTAGAAGGTCAGGCCGTTGATGGCCATTTCTACCTCGTCGAACACCGCCGTCTGCTTGCCCATCTGCGCGCTGATCGCGGCGGAAAACCCCGCAGGCCCGCCTGCCGCATCGATCTTCGCTTTAAGGTCGGGCGCGGCCGCCGCTGCCAGCGCGCCGAGGCTTTCGGGCGAAGACCAGTCGGAAACGGCGCGCCCGCGTTCGATAACCGAATCGGCGGCCGGCACCGCTGCGGCAGCGGCCACCACGGCTGCGATCGTGAAAATGTGCACCAATAATTCTCCTTCTGATTGCGGAATCTGCAGCTTCAGCCGCGTTCATGGCTTTCGAGTTCATCCGCGATCCTCTGCGCACCGCGCCGATTGATGCGGATGACCCACGCCATCGCGATCGCCGTCACCGCTGCGAGCGCGATCACGAACAGGCGGCCGCCGGGCGGAACCTTCAGGAAAGCGCCCGCGTAGATCGTCACCATGCCGGGCACCATCGGCCCGATGTACCAGCGCGCGACCGATGCGAGCGCATCGCGTTCGCGCCGCAGGCTGTCGCGATAGGCCTCGATGCTCGGCCGCGCGCCGTCGATCGGCATTGCCCCGCCCGTGCGCCGGTGAAGCTGCCACGCCACCACGCCGCCGCCGATCCCCAGCAGGATCAAGCCGACTGTGCCAATCCCGAATGCGCCGAGCCGCACGTCGAGGAGAACGAGGCCGACGACGCCGACAATCACTAGCGCGGCGGTCAGATATTCGATCATGTTGCGCCGACCCACGCGGCGTTCGAGCGCGGCGTGCTGCCGGTGGATTTCGTCTGCGGGCAGGGCGCGCGGCTGCACGGCCTGCGCCTTCCACAGCGCGCCCATTTCGTTCATGTCGTTCGTATTGGTCACGGCCGGGTTCCTTCCGCGAATTGCCGGGCGAGCAGTGCCTTGATGCGGTGGATGCGCGTGGCCACGGCGCCCGGTTTCAGGCCGGTGATCTCGGCGCTCGCGGCCGCGTCCACCTGTTCGAGGTGGAGCAGCAGCACCTGCCGGTCGATCGGCCTGAGCCGCCAGATCAGCGCATAAAGCCGATCGAGCGTCGCGGCGGCATCGGCGTTCTCGTCCGGCCCCCCACGCGCATCGGCGATGTCGATGCCGTCGAGATCGACAAAGGCGCCCGGCTTCGACCGCACCGCGCGGTGCACATGCCGCGCGCCCACGTTGTGCGCGATGCGGTGTACCCACGTGGCGATGCTGCACTGCCCTGCGAAGCTCGCGAAACTGCGCCAGAGCTGGAGATGGATTTCCTGCTCCAGATCCTCGCGCAGCGCCGGGTCCGCCTCATAGCCCGCCGATAGCCGTGCGATCATGCCGCCATGTGCGGATGCCGCGTCCGCGTACAGCGCATCCTGCCGCTCGCTTCGGGCGTCCGGAGGGCTCATTTCGCGGTTTCGCACACGGCTCATGTGCAGACAGTCGCAGGCGCACGGGATTTCTTACAAAGAAATTCCGGATGTTATTTTAATGTTGGCTTGCGTTCCGGGTGACAGCTTGGTGGCGGGAAGCTGAATTCAAACGCCGCCCGCGAAACGCGGTTGAGACAGGAACGCGGATCCTACAGCTTACGCGACGAAGTTTTGTCGAGATCGAAAACCAGAAAGAACAGCCAGACCAGCGTCAGTATCGCGAGGCCTGAAAGCACCCAGGGGTGCCCAATTGAAAGCGCAGACCAGTCGAATTCGCCCTTGTTCATCTTCTTCAAGTGGTTGAAATTCTGCATAATTCCAACAACAAGGCCCATCATTCCAACCACCGCCACGATGTAACGGCTGAAAAGGGCGTTGTAGAAGCGGAACAGCAGAACAATCGAAATGACCCCAAGGGCGAACCTCTGCATTCGGCAATAGGGGCAGGGATGAACGAGTCCGGCAACATCGAGTGCCAGGGTAAACAACACAATCGCCAGAACAGCCGCGCCGACTAGGCGCCTGTTCAACAAAAGATTGGAAAGTGCCCTCAACATTCATATTCCCCCTTTGCGGCCCTGATGATTTCATTCCATGGCCGCAAAGTCCAGCAATGCCAGCGGGTCTGCCCGCAGGACGTGGGACCAGAATTGGGATTATGACCGCACAGGATTCTCAGGCGGCAGGTGCTCGATCAGATCGAGTAAGCGGTCCGGTCCTTACGTCGAGCACTTTGGCAAGTGGCTGGCTCTGTCGCGCCAGTTCTCAGGGCAATATTCGGCCCTACGAAACCGCAGCCTTCAGCTTCGCCACCAGATCGGTCTTCTCCCACGGGAAGAAGTCTCCCTCGGGCTTCCGCCCGAAGTGCCCGTAGGCGGCGGTCGTGCTGTAGATCGGCTTGTTGAGGCCGAGGTGCTCGCGGATGCCCTTGGGCGTCAGGCGCACGAGCTGCGGGATCACCGCTTCGAGCTTCGCTTCGTCCACCGTGCCGGTGCCGTGCAGGTCAACGTACAGCGACAGCGGCTCGGCGACGCCGATCGCGTAGGAAAGCTGGATCGTGCAGCGCTTGCCGAGGCCCGCGGCGACGATGTTCTTCGCAAGATAACGCGTGATGTACGCGGCTGACCGATCGACCTTCGTCGGGTCCTTGCCGCTGAACGCGCCGCCGCCGTGGGGGCTCGCGCCGCCGTAGGTGTCCACGATGATCTTGCGGCCCGTCAGGCCCGCGTCGCCGTCCGGTCCGCCGATCTCGAAGCGGCCCGTGGGGTTCACGTGGATCGCGGTGTTCTCGGTCACGAAGCCGCCCGGCAGCACGTCCTTGAACACGCCCATCACATAGTCGCGCAGAACCTTGTATTTCTCGGGGTCGCCTTCGCCGCCGTGCCAGAAATAGCCCGGCGCGTGCTGCGTAGAAACGACGAGCGCGGTCGCTTCCACGGGCACGCCGCCCGCGTAGCGCAGCGTCACCTGGCTCTTGCTGTCCGGCTCCAGAAATGGTGCCGCGCCCGAATGGCGATCCGCCGCCAGCCGCGCCAGGATCTTGTGGCTGTAGTCGAGCGTCGCGGGCATCAGGTCGGGCGTTTCGTCGGTCGCGTAGCCGAACATGATGCCCTGGTCGCCCGCGCCCTCGTCCTTGTTGCCCGCCTCGTCGACGCCCTGCGCGATGTGCGCGGATTGGCCGTGCAAATTGTTCTCGAAGCGGAATTGCTCCCAATGGAAGCCGTCCTGCGCGTAGCCGATGCGCTTCACCGTCTGGCGCACGGTCGCCTCGATCTCGTCGAGTGCGCCCGGCGCCCACGCGCCATTTTCATACACGCCCTTGCAGCGGATTTCGCCCGCCAGCACCACGAGCTGCGTCGTCGTCAGCGTTTCGCAGGCGATGCGCGCTTCGGGGTCTTTCGAAAGGAACAGATCGACGATCGCGTCCGAGATTTGGTCGGCGACCTTGTCGGGGTGACCTTCGGAAACCGATTCGGACGTGAAGAGATAGTCGCTGCGCGCCATGCGTCTTTCCTGAAAGTACTCTTGGACTGTTCCGCTCTAACGCCGCCGTGCGCCCTGCGCAAGCGGACATAAAGAATCGTTTATGTCCGCTCGGCGCGATTTCGCACGTAATCCAGCGCATCCGCACGGGCCGCGTCGTCGGGCAGCGCCTTGAATGCGGCGATCAGTGTGCGCGTTTGATCGTACGCCGTGGGTTCGGCCTCGAAGGGTGCGGCGGGTTCGGCAAAACTCGGTGCTGTCGGCGCGGCCAGCCCCTCGAAGAACCAGTCGATGCCAGTGCCGAGCCGCCCCGCGATCTCGAACAGCTTGCTGGCGCTGATGCGGTTGCTGCCGTTTTCGTATTTCTGCACCTGCTGCGCGCTGATGCCGAGGTCCGCGCCGAGTTCGGCCTGCGTCACCCCGCACGCCGTGCGGCTTTCGCGCAGGCGTTTGCCCACGTGAAGGTCGACAGGGTGGACGGTTTCGCTCGGCATGGCTCCAGGATAGGGCAGAATACAACCATAGCGGGTGTATTTGCATCCGTTCCGGGGCGCAAGGCGTCAGCGTGTGCGGCCGAGCCTCCAGCCGAGAAGCGCGAGCAGCGCGGCAAGCAGCAGCGGCAGGATGCGGCCGGTGTGGCTGAACAGCGTCGGCGGGTTCGCTTCCGGCAGCCGCGCATCGATCACGCCCGCCTGCCCGCGCGGCATGGATGCCGTCACGCGGCCGTGCGCGTCGATCACCGCACTGATCCCCGTGGGCGTGGAGCGTGCCATCGGCAGCCCCTCCTCGATGCTGCGGAGGCGCGCCTGCGCGAGGTGCATTTCGGCGCCCGCGCCCGCGAACCACGCATCGTTGGAAACATTCAGCAGCCACGCCGGGCGATATCCGGCCTCGGTCACGCGGCCGTCGAAGATGACTTCGTAGCAGATCAGCGGGCCGACCGCTGGGAAGCCGCTTGGCAGCGGCAGCGTGCGCGGTCCCGGTCCCGGCCAGAAGTCGAGCGCGCCGGGGGCGAGCCGGTCGAGCCCGATCGCGTTCAGCAGTGTGCGCGCGGGCAGGAATTCGCCGAACGGCACCAGCCGCTTCTTGTCGTAGCGAGCGAGGATGCCGCCTTCGCTGTCGAGCACGAACAGGCTGTTGCGCGCTGCGATCGCGGTGCCGTCGTCCTCGCGGATCGCCTTCAGCGCGCCGAGCAGCATCAGGTCATTGGAGCCGAGATGCGCGCCCAGCCTGCGCCGCATCGCCGGCATTTCATCAAGCAGGTCGGGGATCGCCGCTTCGGGCCAGATGAGCAGGCGCGCCGCCCGTGTCGGTGCGGGCGAGAGCTTCAGATATTTGACGACCGCGCGCTCGACGCCGTCCTCGGACCATTTCTCGTCCTGTCCGATGTCCGCCTGCACGATGTTGAGGCGCGTCGGCGTGAGCTGCGTGGGCGTGCGCAGAGGTATCAGCCCGGCAAGCGCCGCCGCCGCCGTCAGGCCGAGGATCACGGCGCCCGTGCGCCATTGCCGTTCAAGAAGATAAAGTCCGCCCGCCGCCAGCACGATCACCGCTGAAAGCCCGAGCGCGCCGACGAGAGCCGCGCCCTGCCCAAGCCCCGCCATCGGCAGCGCCACCGCGCCGAGCGGGTTCCACGGGAAGCCGGAAAAGAGAACACCGCGCAAGGCCTCCGCGATCGTCCAGCAGCCCGCAAAGCCCAGCACCAGCGGCAGCCCAGCGCCGAACCGTCTTGCCGCTGCCACCGTCATCGTCGGAAAAACCGCGAGGTAGGCGGACAGCAGTACCACGCCGACCCAGCCCGTCCACGCGGGCATGTCCTGCTGATACTGAAACGCCTGCGCGATCCAGTGCGTGCCGAGCAGGAAGTGCCCGAACCCGAACACCCACCCCGCCTTCGCGGCCTGACGCGCCGTCTCGGTCGTCGCGGTGTCCCGGATCAGCCAGGCGAGCCCGATCAGTGTCAGCGGCCAGAGGTTCCACGGCGCGAAGCCGAGGCTGCTGATCATGCCCGCAATGAACAGAAGGCCGAAACGTGCCCGGCCCGCAGGGAGCGTCACGCCCCGTTGGCCGCGGCCGGAAGGGCCTGCGGCGGATACGCGCGCACGCGCTCGATCTTGCGCTCGTCCCCGGCGGTCACCTCGAACGACCAGCCGCCCGGATGCGCCACAATCCCCCCGATCGCGGGGATGTGCCCGGCGAGCATGAACACGAGGCCGCCCACGGTATCGACGTCGCCGTCTGCCGCCTCCGAAAGCGGCGCGCCGGTCGCTTTCTCCAGCGCCTCGATATCAACCCTGGCGTCCACCTCGAAGCCGCCGTCCGGCAGCGGCGTGATCGCTTCGGCCTCTTCCTCGTCGTGCTCGTCGGCAATGTCGCCGACGATCTCTTCAACGAGATCCTCGATGGTTACGAGCCCATCGGTACCGCCGTATTCATCCACCACGATCGCCATGTGCGTGCGCCCCTGCCGCATCCGCGCGAGCAGATCGAGCACGCGCATCGCGGGCGGCACGAACAGCACCGGGCGCAGCAGGCTTTCTGCCTCCACATTGGCGCTGCGCCCCTCGCCCGCGATCACGGCGTAGACGTCCTTCACGTGAATCATGCCGATCACGTCGTCGAGCGATTCGCGAAAAACCGGGAGGCGGCTGTGACCCGCATCTACGAAGGCGGCGACCAGCGTCTGGAAACTATCCTCGACATCGCAGGCGATGATCTCGCCGCGCGGCACCATCACGTCACCCACGCGCCGCTCCCCGAAATCCAGGAGATTCCGCAGCATCAGGCGCTCGGTTTCGGAAAGATCGTCGCCTTCGGGGGTGTCGCCGGCGTGATCCTCCAGCGCTTCCTCGATGCTTTCGCGCAGCGTGGCTTCGCCGCCACGGCCGAAGATCAGGCTCCGCAAGGCGCGGAGAAGGGGTCGGAACGGCTGGTCGCCGCTGCTACTCGGAGGTTCGTCGCTCATCGTTTCCCAGCCGTCATGCCTCGCCGGCGTAGGGGTTGGCAATCCCCAGCGATGCAAGCGCACGGCGCTCCATCTCCTCCATCGCCTCGGCTTCGGCGTCATGCTCGTGGTCGTAGCCGACGAGATGGAGCAGTCCGTGGATGATGAGATGCGTCGCATGATCGGTGATCGTGATGCCGCGCTCGGCAGCTTCGCGCGCCACGACGCCGTCGGCAAGCACGATATCGCCAAGCAGCACTTCGCCGTCGTCGCTGTTCGACAGGCTCTCCAGCAAGTCCGCCTGCACCATCGGAAACGACAGCACGTTCGTCGGCTTGTCCTTGCCGCGGTACTGCGCGTTCAGCGTCTGCACCTCGTCGTCATTCGTCAGTCGGATCGAGATCTCGCAGCAGAAGCTCGCGTCGATGAGGCCTGCGTAGGGTGTTTCGCCGAGTGCGGCGCGGCAGGCGGCTTCGGCAAGCGCGGTCCAGTCGGCGTCCGGCCACTTGCCGCCGGCAATGCCTGCGGCGACATCAAGCATTGGGGCCTTCGTAGGCCTCCACGATCCGGCCGACGATCGGATGGCGTACCACGTCGGCCACGCCGAAGCGCACGACGGCGATGCCGTCGATGCCTTCAAGGCGCTGTGTCGCATCGTTGAGGCCGGAGCGGCCGGGGTTCGGCAGGTCGACCTGCTTGGGGTCGCCGCAAACGACCATGCGGCTTCCCTGCCCGAAGCGGGTGAGGAACATCTTCATCTGTTCGGGCGTGGTGTTCTGCGCCTCGTCGAGGATGACAAAGGCATTGGCGAGCGTGCGTCCGCGCATGAAGGCGATGGGCGCGATCTCGATCTCGCCGCTGGCGATGCGCCGCTCCACCTGCTCGGAGGGCAGCATGTCGTAGAGCGCGTCGTAGAGCGGGCGGAGGTACGGATCGACCTTCTCGCGCATGTCGCCGGGCAGGAAGCCGAGCCGTTCGCCCGCCTCGACCGCCGGTCGCGACAGGATCAGCCGATCCACCGAGCCCGCGATCAGCTGGCTCACCGCCTGCGCCACCGCCACATAGGTCTTGCCGGTACCCGCCGGGCCAAGCGCAAAGATGATGTCCTGCCGGGCGAGCGCTTCCATGTAGCGGAGCTGCGTCGGCGAGCGCGGCACAATGGTCTTGCGCCGCGTACGGATGATGACCGGCGAGGCGCCGCCATCCTCGGCACGAACCAGGCCTTCAAGCGAGGGGTCCTGCGAGAGCGCGAGCGCCCCTTCCACATCGCCGATATCGACCCCCTGCCCGAGCGCGAGGCGGTTGTAGAGCCCGGTCAGCACGTCACGCGCCCGTGCCGCTGCGTGCGCCTCCCCCTCGATCGAAAGTCGGTTGCCGCGCGCAGCGATATAAACGCCGAGCCGGTTCTCGATGGAGATCAGGTTCTGGTCGTATTGGCCGAACAGCGCGCCGAGCAGTTCGGCGCGGTCGAAATCCAGTTCGAGTCGGACACGGTCGTTGGCGGCGGGTGGGGAAAGCGGAGCGGATTTTTTTGCCATCGTCAGGCAGCTTCGGCGAATGCGATGCGTCCTGCAAGACTGTTCGCGAAGGCGCCCTCGATCTCCACCGTCACAATGTCTCCGATGTGTGTGCCGGCTGCATCGACATACACGGATTGCAGCCACGGCGTCTTGCCGATCAGCTGCCCGTCGCGCTTGCCGGGGCGTTCCAGCAGGATGGGTATGGTGCGGCCGAGTGCGCCGCGGTTGAACGCGAGCTGCTGTTCCTGCACCAGCGCCTGCAGGCGGTGCAGACGATCCGATTTCACGTCCTCGTCGATCTGCCCGTCCATCTCGGCTGCGGGGGTGCCGGGGCGCGCCGAATATTTGAACGAATAGCCCTGCGCGTAGTTCGCCGCGCGGATGATCGCGAGCGTGTCCTCGAACTCGGCTTCTGTCTCGCCGGGGAAACCGACGATGAAATCGCCCGAGATCGCCATGTCCGCCCGTGCGGCGCGCAGCTTCTCGATGATGGCGAGATAGGTCTCTGCCGTGTGCGAGCGATTCATCGCCTTCAGCACGCGGTTGGAGCCGGACTGCACGGGGAGGTGCAGATAGGGCATCAGCTCGTCGATCGTGCGGTGCGCGTCAATCAGCGCGTCCGTCATGTCTGCGGGATGGCTCGTCGTGTAGCGGATGCGGGCGATTCCTTCGATCGCTGCCACCTCGGCGATGAGCGCTGCGAAATCGGTCCGGTCGTGGCGATAGGCGTTGACGTTCTGGCCGAGCAGCACGATCTCGCGCGCGCCCTCGCCTGCAAGCCGCCGCGCTTCTTCAAGGATCGCGTTGGCTGGCCGCGAAACCTCGGCGCCGCGCGTGTAGGGCACCACGCAATAGGTGCAGAACTTGTCGCACCCTTCCTGGATCGTCAGGAACGAGGACGGCGCAGCCTTCCGGCGCTTGCCCAGCGCCTCGAACTTCTCGAGCGTCGGCAGGTCGGTCTCCACGGGGCGTTCCTTCGCCCGCGCGATCAGGTCCGGCAGCCGGTGATAAGCCTGCGGCCCCACGACGACATCGACCGCGGGTGCGCGTCGCACGATCTCGGCGCCTTCGGCCTGCGCCACGCAGCCGGCGACCGCCACGATGGGCTTCGGCCCGTCGCGGTGTTTCAGGCGGCCGATCTCCGAATAGACCTTCTCGCTCGCCCGCTCGCGGATGTGGCAGGTGTTGAGCACGACGATGTCGGCGTCCTCCGCCGATGCGGCCTGCGTGTGGCCTTCCGCCTCCAGCAGCTCCGCCATGCGCTCACTGTCGTAGACGTTCATCTGGCAGCCGAACGTCTTGACGAAATAGGAACGGGGATCAGACACGTTGGGTCCGGATTTCAGTTGGCCGGCTTCGTCTTGGTCGGGCGACCGTAAAGTTCCAGCCGATGATCGACGAGTTCGAAGCCGAGACGTTCGGCAATAAGACGCTGCAACTCTTCGAGCGCATCGTCGTGGAACTCGATGACCGTGCCGGTTTCCACATCGATCAGGTGATCGTGATGCTCCTCGGGCGTCGGTTCATAGCGCGAGCGCCCGTCGCGGAAGTCGTGACGTTCAAGGATGCCTGCCTCCTCGAAGAGGCGCACGGTACGATAGACCGTCGCGATGGAAATGCCGGAATCGATCGCCGATGCCCGCCGGTACAGCTCCTCGACATCAGGATGGTCCTCGGCATCGGAAAGCACCCGCGCGATCACGCGGCGCTGCTCGGTGATGCGGAGACCGCGCTCGGCGCAAATGGCTTCGATGTCGATCTTTGTCATGGCCGGAGTTTAGGCACGGAAACAGGGACGGACAAGTCCGTCCCTGTTCATTTGACGTTGCCGCGCGGGGCTACTTGCGCTTGCCGGTGCGCTTGGTGCCGAGGCCGATCTTCTTGGCGAGGGCCTGACGTTGCAAAGCATAGTTGGGAGCGACCATCGGATAGTCGGCGGGAAGATTCCACTTCGCGCGATAATCGTCCGGCGTCATGTTGTAATGCGTCATGAGGTGACGCTTCAGCATTTTCAGCTTCTTGCCGTCTTCAAGACAGATGATGTAGTCCGGCTTTATCGACGCGCGGACAGAAACCGCAGGCTCCTGCTTCGGCTTTGCAGGTTCCACCACCCCGCCAAGCTTCGCAAGTGTCGAATAAACATTTTCAATAAGGTTCGGCAGGTCTGAAACCGCTACCGTATTGTTTGCGACGTGTGACGACACAACGTCTGCCGTAAGCGCAAGTAATTCCTGATGATTATCGCTATGTTCGTTCATAAGACCCGATGACCCCGACCATTTTGTTGTTGGTGCCCGGATTTATGTAGCGTTTGAACAATTTTCGCAAGATTTAACGTGATTTGCGAGGGTGCGGAATGTCTAGAGCGCGAGCGCCATGGTCATTGCGTCAAAGCGCAAATGATTCTCACCCACATAATAATCTTTTCTCTGTCCGACACAGATAAATCCGTGGCGTTCATAAAGCCCGCGTGCAGCACTGTTGCCGGTACGGACTTCCAGGAACATGCGCTGGACCTGCGCGTCTTTCGCAAGGTCGATTGATCTTCTCAGCAATTCTGTTCCGATACCCTGCCTGCTGCGCAAGGGCTCAACCGCGATCAGCAGAAGCTCGCAATCCTCGGCGGCAAGGCGCGTCAGCGCGAAGCCGGCGGGTACGCCGTCCGCAACCGCCACTTCGGCGCGCGTGCCGGACATCGAGAGTGTGCCGAGCAACTGACTGCCGTTCCAGCCCTCGCCGTACTGCGGATCGAACGCGCGCGACATCAGCGCCGCGAGCGCGGGAACGTCGTCGATCGTCACGGGCCGATAGTGCCTCATGCGGGCAGCTTCGCGTCGGGCGCGCGTACGTAGAGCGGCGTCGGCGGCAAGCTGCGGAGCCCTGCCGGCAGCAGCCTCACATCGCGTGCGTCGGGCGGTGTCTCGGAGAGAATCATCGCCGCGCTGCCGGCCTCTTTCAGTATGGGCGCACCCGTCCCCGCAAGAGCCCCTTCGTAGGCCCCGGCCGCGGCAGCGATCGGCATCGCGGCGGCGGGCGCCGCCGGTTTCAGATCCCGATCGAAGGTTTGCACGAACACCTCGCCGCGCCCGGCGTCCATCACCACGGTGAGAGGCGCGGCATCGTGCGCGGCAAGCACGCTCGCGGCGACCAGCGTCATCGATGAATAACCGAAAACCGGCACGGCCCAGACGAGCCCGAACCCCCGCGCCGCCGCGATGCCGACGCGAAGCCCGGTGAAGCTGCCCGGCCCCACGTCAACGGCAATGGCGCTGGGGCGCCCGCCCGTTTCGGCGAGTACGGCCTCGACAAGCGGAACGAGCCGCTCGGCATGGCCGCGGCCGATGATCTCGTGCCGCGCTGCAACGATGGTGGTCCCGTCGATCATCGCGACCGAACAGGCGGCAGTGCCGGTTTCGATCGCGAGCAGCATCAGATGATGGACGCAGCCTCTTCGAACGACAGGCGCGGGCTGCGCGCGAACAGGTTCTTCTCCGTGCCGTAGCCGATCGAGCAGATGAAGTTCGTCTCGATGTCCGTGCCCGCGAAGAAGGCCGCATCGACCTTCGCCTTGTCGAAGCCGGACATCGGGCCGCAATTCAGTCCGATCGCGCGCGCCGCGATAAGGAAATACGCGCCCTGCAAAGACGAATTGCGGAACGCGGTTTCGCGAACGAGTGCATCGTTGCTCGTGAACCAGGCGCGCGCATCGGTATGCGGGAACAGCTTGGGCAGCTGGTCGTAGAACTTCATGTCCATGCCGATGATCGCGGTCACCGGCGCCTGCCGGATCTTCGCTCCGTTGGTGCCGGACGCGCAGGCGGCGAGCTTTTCGCGGGCTTCCGCGGTTTTCGCGAACACAATTCGCGCGGGGCTGCAGTTCGCCGACGTAGGCCCCATGCGCATCAGGTCGTAGATCGCGCGCAGCTGCACGTCACTGACCGCACGGTCGGACCAGTCGTTGTGCGTCCTCGCGCTGCGCAAGATAAGGTCGAGGTCGCGGTCGCTCAGCAGATGATCGGTCATGGGGACTCCCTGTTTTATCGTGGCCGCATCCGTCAGACGGCGCGGACGTCCGTTACTTCAGGCACATAATATTTCAGAAGGTTTTCGATGCCGTTCTTCAGCGTTGCCGTTGAAGACGGGCAGCCCGAGCAGGCGCCCTGCATCTGCAGGTAGACGACGCCTTCGCGGAAGCCCTTGTAGATGATGTCGCCGCCGTCGTTCGCGACCGCGGGACGGATGCGCGTTTCCAGCAGGTCCTTGATCTGCGCGACGATGTCCGCGGTTTCGGGGTCGTCCTCGATTTCGGCTTCATCGGCGGCGGTTTCGTTCAGGAGCGGCGCACCGCTCGCGAAATGATCGACGATGATGCCGAGCACCTGCGGCTTCAGCTCGCGCCAATCGCTGCCGCCTTCGGCGCGCGTCACCGAGATGAAGTCACTGCCCAGGAACACGCCGGAAACATCACCGAGCGTGAAGAGCGCGCTTGCGAGCGGCGAGGCTTCGGCGGCTTCGGGCGAACCGAAATCGATGGTTCCCGAAGGCATCACAGCGCGGCCCGGAAGGAACTTCACGGTCGCGGGGTTGGGTGTGGCCTGGGTTTCTATGAACATGGCGGGAGTCCTTGCGGGGTGGGAGTCCTTGGAAGGGTGTCCGATCCTGATACTCGTCCCATGTGGCGTGCCTTGGCCGCCGGATCAAGCCAGACGGTCGATCGCGTCCGGATCAAGCCCGCCGGGCACGATCACCACCACGCACGGAAGGTTGCCCGCGCGCTCGCCAGAGAAGTGGCTGACGAGCGGCCCCGGCGCGCCTTTCGCGGCCGCGCCCAGGATCAGTGCGTGGACATTGTTCTCGGTCAGCATCTGGCTGACTTCGTCAACGGCCTTGCCCTCGCGGATGAGGAGCGCCGGGCGCTGGCCCGAAACCGCCATCACCTCGTCGGCCTTGCGGCTCAGCAGCGCTTCGGCGGCTTCCTGTGCCTCGGCGGCGATCATGTCCTGGAGCCCGCCGGAAAGCAGGAATTCGGGCTTCGGAATGACGTGTGCGAGCACGATGTTGCCGCCCGTCATCTTCGCGCGGATCGCCGCATAACGCATGGCAAGCGCCGATTCGTCGGTATCGTCGACGACGACCAGGAAGTTCGGCACCGTCATCGTGCCAGACCCGCCGCGATCGTGCGCAGCGATTCGCGCGCCCGCATCAGAAAATAGCCCTGCTCGACGAAATCCTGACGGCCGACACCGAAGGTGGGGCGTTTTCCGGAAACGGCATCCAGTGCCTCCGTCGTTTCGGCCCACGTCGCGGCGAGCTGGCGCTGGCCGATCGTCGTGCCGAAATCCTCGCGCAGTCCGCGCATCAGCATGGCGGCGGCATAGGCCGCGCCGCGCACCTCGTTGAACTGCGCATCGGCGCTGCCCACGCGGCTATCGTCGATCATGCGGTCGACCGCGCCGGCCTCCTCGCCGAGCGCGGCGTGAAGGCTGAGCAGCGCAAGCCGGAGTTCGCGCGCATCGCCCTCGCCCGGCGCCTCGCTTTCGGCAACCGCGCGATTGTAGCGCGCAAGCGCTTCCACCGCGTCACGGTAGCGGCCTTCGGCGGAGCCGCCGATGAAGGGGAAGTCGCCGTGCAGCCAGCCGCGTTCCGGCGGCGTCTTGAGCGCGTCCGCCGCTTCGCTGAGTTCAGGGTCGCCGCCCACGCCCTGGTCGAAGCTGGTGACGAAGGCACTGATCGCCGAATGCTGCCCGCGCTGGAAGGCGGGCATGTCTTCGAGCAGGCCCGTGGGGCGCAGCAGGCTGTCGTTCGGTGTCCAGCCCTTGTCCAGCGCACGATCGAGCAGCATCGCGGCCGTCGCGACCGCAACGCTTCCGCCCGGCGGCAGCACAGTCGTGTCAGGGCGTACGGTAAGATCGGCGCGCGTGTCCGACAGCAGGCTGCCAAGGACGCCCCAGTAGAGGATCGCCGCGAAGAACGCGCCGAGGATCAGCAGCATCCAGCGCGGAATCGCCGCGAGCCGCCCGATGAGACTGGTGCCGCCCGTATCGGTGCTGGCGGCAGTGACGGGGTTCACCGTCTGGCGGCGGAAGATGTCGAATATACCCACGCGCTGTTCTTAGAACATCGCAGGCAAGAGTGGGAACCGGTTTTGGGTGCGAGGCGCTGCGATAGGGCGGACCCTGTCGCAGCACGAACGCTCAGTAGCCGCTTTTCTTCTGGTCGATCTTCACGCGCACGGTCTGCCCGGAGTTGCCCGGGAAACCCGAGAACATCGCCTCGACGAGGTTGGGCACCAGCTTGGTGAGGTCGGACGAGCGCGTCGTCGCCTCGGCGCGGCCCTCGAACACCGGTGCGCCGTTCTTGCGGACGATGTCCATGTCCAGGAACGAGCGGTAGACGGTGTAGCTGTAAACCTCGGTGCCGCCGCCGAAGCCCGGGCCCCAGAACGGATCGTAGAACGAACCCCAGTAATAGGGATGATAGCGGTAGCGGCTGTAATAGGGCCAGCCCCAGCCGCCCCAGCCGCCGTAACCTGCGCCGAAGCCGGTGTAGCGGGTGTCGATCTTTTCGCGGCCGTCGTTGACGCCGTAGTCGAGCTTGACGACGAGCGTTGCCGCCTCGGGCGAAGCGGCGCGCTGATAGCCCTGCTGGACCAGTCTGTTCTCGACGTACGACGCATATTGCGCGAACTCGAGCCCGCCCGATCGCGCTGCGTCGCGTGCCTCGATCGTGAAGCTCTCGCCCGATGGCGCCGGCAGGCGCTGGAAGCGGGAAACATCGGCGGTGAAGGGCGTCGTGCAGGCGGCAACCAGCGCCAGCATCCCCAGCGACAACAGGATCTTCGGCAGTTTCATGCTCATCACCTACGGGCCTTCTCGTTCGCACCCACGCCAAGCCTATATAGTGCATGTGCGCGGCTGAACGATCCCTGAATTTTCAAAGCCCTCAGCCGAGGAAACCGACCGTCCGTTTCACCTCCGCGAGCACCGGCGCCGCGATGGCGTCGGCGCGCGCCGCACCCTTTGCCAGCACGCTGTCGAGATGGCCGGGATCGGCGCAAAGTTCGCGGAAACGCGCAGCGATCGGCGCCAGCACGCTCACCGTGAGATCGGCGAGTGCGGGCTTGAACGCGCCGAAGCCCTTGCCCTCGAACTCGGTCAGCACCGCTGCCGCGCTCGTACCGGCAAGCGCCGCGTAGATCGAAACGAGGTTCCGGGCCTCGGGCCGCGACTCAAGCCCCGCGATATCGCCGGGCAGCGGCTCGGGGTCCGTCTTCGCCTTCTTGATCTTCTGCGCGATCGCGTCGGCATCGTCGGCAAGGTTGATGCGGCTCATGTCCGAAGGGTCGGACTTGGACATCTTTGCGGTGCCGTCGCGCAGCGACATCACGCGCGTCGCCGGACCCTGGATCACGGGCTCGGGAAGCGGGAACAGCTCGACGCCGTAGTCGGTGTTGAACTTCTGCGCGATGTCGCGGGAAAGTTCGAGGTGCTGCTTCTGGTCCTCGCCCACCGGCACGTGCGTCGCCTTATAGCCGAGGATGTCGGCGGCCTGCAGCACGGGATAGCCGAACAGGCCGACGGAAGCGCCTTCCTTGTCCTTGCCCGACTTTTCCTTGAACTGCGTCATGCGCTGCATCCAGCCCATGCGCGCGGTGCACATCAGAATCCAGCAGAGCTCGGCGTGCATGTGCACCTGGCTCTGGTTGAAGAGCACGGCACGGTCGGGATCGATGCCGCTCGCGAGCAGCGCGGCGGCCATCTCGTGGATGCCCCGGCGCAGCGCTTCGGGGTCTTGCCACAGTGTGATCGCGTGCAGGTCCACGATGCAATAGACGCATTCGTGCTGGTGCTGCATGTCCACCCAGTTGCGGATCGCGCCGAGGTAGTTGCCAAGGTGCAGGTTGCCGGTCGGCTGGATGCCGGAAAAGACGCGCGGTGCGAAAGTCTGTGTCATAGCGCGCCGCCGTTAGGCCCCGCTTGGGTCACAGGTCAAGCGCCGTTGCCGCGTTTCAGCTTGGCGAGGTGTTCGTGGTGGAAGCCGCCGATCGCCCACAGCGTCCCGAAATAGAGCCCGGCTCCGGTCACGACGACCGCCGTCAGCGCCCCTGCGCGCGCCAGCGCACCGCCGATGAAGGCATCGCCGAGCGTGTTCGTCACCCACCAGAGCCCCGCGGCCATCACGAGCGCGGCGAGAAGCTGCTTGCCGACGCGCAGGATCACGTCTCCGGTCAGCGTGAAGTGCCCGCGCCGGTGCAGGATCGTGTAGAGCAGCGCGCAGTTGAACCAGCTCGAAACCGCGGTTGCGCCCGCGAGTCCGATGATGCCGAAGCGTTCGATCACAAAGAAGATGACGGCGACGTTGAAGGTGAGCGCTGCCGCGGCGGTCTTCACCGGCGTTTTCGTATCGCCGCGCGCGAAGAAACCAGGCGTCAGCACCTTGATGAGCACGTAGGCGGGCAGCCCGGCGACGAGCGCCACGAGCACGCCCGAAGTGACGGTGACATGCTCCGCCGTGAAACGCCCGCCGAGGAAGATCGCCTCGACGATCGGATGCGCGGCAACGGCGAGTGCCACTGCGGCGGGCAGTGTCAGCAGCATCGAAAGCTCGACCGCCGTGCCCTGCAGCTTCTGCGCGCCGTCGGCGTCTTCGCGTGCGATCAAGCGGCTGAGCGCGGGCAGGATGGCGGTGCCAAGCGCGATGCCGACGACGCCCAGCGGCAGCTGGTTCAACCGGTCCGCGTAGTTCAGGAAGCTCATCGCGCCCTCTTCGAGTCGCGTCGCGAAGAACGTGTCGATCAGTTGCGAGAGCTGGTAGATGCCCGCTCCGAATGTCGCGGGCACGATGATGCGGCCGAGTTCCTTCACCTTGGGGTCGAGTCGCGGCCAGCGGAGGCGCAGCGTCAGCCCCGCCCGGCGCACCGCCCACAGCAGCCACACGAACTGCACGACGCCCGCCACGCTCACCGAAACCGCGAGCGCCCGGGCCGTTTCCGTGCTGTCGCCTGTGGTGCTGCCGAAGAACAGAACACCGCCGATCAGGCAGATGTTGAGCAGGATCGGTGCGGCGGCGGCGGCGGCGAACTTCGACATCGAATTGAGCACGCCCGAGAGCAGCGAGACGAGGCTGACGAGCAGCAGGTAGGGAAAGGCGATTCGCGTCAGCTCGACGGTCAGCTCGAACTTGCCCGGCACATCCTTGTAGGCGCTCGCCATCAGCCAGACGACGCCGGGCATGAAGATCTCGAACAGTGCCGTGAACAGCAGCAGGATCGGCAGGAACACGGATAGCACGTTTGCCGAGAAGCGCTCGGCGGCCTTTATGCCGCCCGGCCCGTGCAGTTCCTTGCTGAACATCGGCACATAGGCGGCGCTGAACGCGCCCTCCGCGAACAGACGCCGGAAGATGTTGGGCAGCTTGAACGCCACGAAGAAGGCGTCCGCCCCCGCGCCCGCGCCGAGCAGGCGGGAGAGCAGCATGTCGCGGGCAAAGCCGAAAATGCGGCTGACGAGAGTCAGCCCTCCGATAACGCCGACGCTCTTGACGAGCGACATGGGCGCGGCCTCCCGCCCGGGCCTCTTAGGCGTGCCCAATCTCGCCGGATTGCTCCGCGGCTTCCGCCTGCTGCTGGCGCGCGAAATAGAGCTGGGCGAAATCGATCGGGTCGAGCATCAGCGGCGGGAAGCCGCCGTCGCGCGTCGCATCGGCGAAGATGCGGCGGGCGAACGGGAAGAGCTGGCGCGGCGCCTCGACGACGAGGAACAGCTCAAGGTGCTCCTCGGGCACGTTCTGCAGGCCGAAAAGGCCGCCATAGAGCAGCTCGGTGATGAAGGCGGTCTTGCCGGTTTCGAACGTGGCGTTCGCGGAGAGCTTCAGCTCCACCTCGTAGACGTTGTCGCCCTGCTGGCGGACGCCGACGTTGACGTTGATCTCGATTTTCGGCTGGCCCGCACCCTGCTGCAGCGACTGCGGCGCGCCAGGGTTTTCGAACGACAGGTCCTTCACATACTGTGCAAGGATGCTCACCTGCGGCAGGGCTTCCGCCGGCGCTTCGCCGCCATTGCCGTTGATGTAGCCTTCGTCGCCTGTTTCGTTCTCGGCCATGATGTGAGGTCTCAATTCTGTTGGACAGTTATATGGCGCGCTCGCTAGCAGGCGCATGGAACCGGCGCAAGGCAGCGCTGTTCCTTGTATGCGGCTCGGAATAGCCTATCTTAACCGAAAACAGGTTAAGCTGCGTGGACTGTGCGACGCGGCGCTGTTAAGCAAATGCGTTTGAAGGGACGCTTGAAGGTAGAATTATGGGCGACAGCAGCGGACTGATCGAGATCGTCGTTCTGGCGATGCTCGCGGGGTTCATCGCCCTTCGGCTGGTCAGCGTGCTTGGCCGCCGCACCGGCCATGAAGAGCCCGCCGGCGAAGTCGTTCGCCGCAGCCCCGCGGAGCAGCAGACGCCGCCGCGTGCCGGCAGCTACGACCTGCCGCCCGCCGCGCCGCTCGATCTGCCCGCGGACATGTCACCTGCACTGAAGGAATCGCTGAACGCGATTGCCGCCGCCGACCCGACGTTCGATCCGCCGCGCTTCGCCGAAGGCGCAAAGGCCGCGTATCGCATGGTTCTCGAAGCCTTCTGGAAGGGCGACGCCGAGGCGCTGCGCGATCTCGTGTCCGATGATATCGCCGATCAGTTCGCCGAAGCGATTGCCGCGCGCGAGGCGGAGGGGCTGACGCTCGAAAACCGGCTCGTGTCGCTCGAAAAGGTCGAAATCGTCGCCGCACGGCTTCACGGCGCCATGGCCGAAGTCACGCTGCGCTTCGATGCCGATCTCGTTGCCGTCACGCGCGACAAGGCCGGAAACGTCGTCAGCGGTTCGCTGTCGGACGCCGTGCAGTCGCACGATGTCTGGACGTTCAGCCGCCACACCGGCGCTGCAGACCCCAACTGGCTGCTCATCGACACCGACGAAGACGCCTGATCGCGCGATCTCCGCGACGAATGCGGATTCCTGCCACGCGCAAAATCCGCTAGCTCTGCACCATCAGTTTTGCCGGAGTTCCGCGTGCGTCATTGCTTTTTCCCCGTTCTGCTGCTGCTCGCGATTGCCGCGTGCGCGTCGCCGCGTCCCGTCGCCACACCCACCGGGCCGGTGTCGCCGGGCGCCGAACCCGCGCCGACGACGCCTGCCGTCCCCGCAGGGCCTGCGACTGCAGCCGCGCTCGGCGCCGCACCCGCGACCTTCGCCGAGATTCCGGGCTGGGAAACCAACGATTTCGCCGCCACCCTCGCCGCCTTCCGCAAATCCTGCCGCGCCGTCACGCGCCGCACCGACGTCAGCGGCCTCACGATCGCTTCCGATTGGGAAACCGCCTGCAATCTCGTACCCGCCGCTACAGACCCGCGCGCTTTCTTCGAGCTGAACTTCACGCCCGTGCGCGTCGGCACCGGCGCGGCTTTCGTCACCGGATATTATGAACCCGAAATCGCCGGATCGCGCACGCGCGGCCCCGGCTATCTGGTGCCGATCTACGGCGTGCCGGACGATCTCGTGCGCGTCGATCAGCCCGACCCCGCGAATCCCGGCCAGACGAAGAAGGCGACCGGGCGCATCGACGAAACCGGCGCTTACCAGCTCTATTGGTCGCGCGAGGATATCGACAACGGCGCGCTTTTCGATCGCAACCTCGAAATCGCGTGGGCGGCGGACGAGGTGGAGTTCTTCTTCCTGCAGATCCAGGGCTCGGGGCGCCTGCGCCTGCCCGACGGCAGCGTCATGCGCATCGGCTATGCGGGGCAGAACGGGCGGGAATATGTCGGCATCGGTCGGCGCCTGCGCGACATGAACGTGCTCGCCCCCGGCGAGGCATCGATGCAGGGCATCATGCGCTGGCTGCGCGCCAACCCCGAGGACGGCCGCAAGATCATGCACGAGAACAAGAGCTACATCTTCTTCAAGGAACTCACCGGCGAAGGACCGCTCGGCGCGATGGGCGCGCCGGTTACGCCCGAACGCAGCCTTGCCGCCGATCCGATGTTCGTGCCGCTGGGCGCGCCCGTCTGGCTTTCCACGCGCTACACCGATGTCGATCGCAGCATGAAACCGTTTTCGGCGCTGATGGTCGCGCAGGATACCGGCGGCGCCATCAAGGGTGCGAACCGCTTCGATCTGTTCTGGGGTGCGGGCGAGCGTGCGCGCACCATTGCGGGCGGACTTTCCAGCGAAGGCGCCGCCTTCATCCTGTTGCCGAAGGCGGCGGCGGCGCGGCTTCTCCGTGGCCCGGCGGCCTGAACCGCCTTCGGACGCCGAGACCGCTCTCTGGGCGAAGGTCACGGCCTCCGTCCGCCCGCTGAAATCCCGCGCCGCACCGCCGCCCGAAACGCCGCGCCCACGCGTGAACGTGCGTCCGCAGCGGGTCGAGGCGCCCGATATGTCCCGCCAGCGCGCCGCTGCCGCGCCGGAGGACGCCTCGCTCGACGGCGGCTGGGATCGCCGCATCCGAAAAGGCAGCATCGAAGCCGAGCGTACCGTCGATCTTCACGGCCACACGCAGGACGAAGCCTATGCGGCGCTCGCGGGCGCGCTCGAACGCGCATGGCGCGACGATGTGCGCACGCTGCTCGTCATCACCGGCAAGACCCGGCCCGCCGGAGAGGACGGGCGCCCGCGCGGCGTCATCGCCGCCAATTTCTCCCGCTGGGCCGCGACTCCGGCGCTCCGCCCCTTCATCGCCGCGATCCGCCCCGCGCATCCACGCCATGGCGGGAGCGGCGCGTGGTACGTGATCCTCCGCCGCAAGCGGTAGCTGTACCGTCCTCCCCGTGGATGGCATGATCGGAAACAGGACTCAGGGGAGATCACCGATGAAATCGAAGACGTTCCTGCTGCTTGCCGCCGCGCTGTTCATGCCCGCATTGCCCGTAGAGGCCGCGCCTGCCGCCATCGCCACCGCCGTTGCCGCGAAGGATCGCCCGGCTGACGAAACCAAGCTCGACGAGAGCCGCAAGCCCGCCGAAGTGCTGAAATTCCTTGGGCTCGAACGCGGAGACCGCGCCTTGGATTTCATGGCGGGGCGCGGCTACTACAGCGAAATCATGGCACGTGCCGTCGGCCCGAAGGGCGCGGTCGTGGCGTGGAACCCGCCCGGTATTGCGGCCAATGATCAGGCAAAAGCCGCGTGGGCGGGCATTCGTGCCCGCGTGAAAAATGCCTCGGGGTTCGCGGTGCCGCTGCCGAACCTTGCGCTCGCGCCCGCCAGCTTCGATTTCGCGCTGCTGCACCTCGTCTATCACGACACCTATTGGGAAAGCGCCGAGTACGGCTTCGTGCGCTTGGAACCCGCGGACGTGCTCGCGAAGCTCTACGGCGCGATGAAGCCCGGCGGCATCGTCGGCGTGATCGATCATGTCGGCCCGGCAGGCGGCGACACGCGCGCCGAGGTCGACAAGACGCACCGCATCGATCCCGCCGTGATCCGCGCCGATTTCGAACGCGCCGGTTTCGCCTTTGAAGGCGAATCGGATGTGCTGCGCACCCCTGGCGACGACCTCGCGAAATCGGTGTTCGATCCCGCCGTGCGCGGCAAGACCGACCGCGTCGTCTACAAGTTCGTGAAGCCGGACGGCGCACCCAAGGATGATCTCGCGATGGTCTGCGATGTGGAGAAGGCGCAAAGCTTCATCGGTCAGCCTGCCGACGATGCAACCGTCGGCAAGATGAAGCAGGCCACCGGCGCCCGCACCGCGCGCGTCGTGCCGCCGAACGGCGCGGTGACGATGGACTTCCGGCCGGACCGGCTGACCATCGCCACCGACGAAGGCGGAAAGATCACCCGCGTTTCCTGCGGGTGATGACCGCCTAGAGGATATACTTCGACAGGTCGTTGTCGCGCGCGATGTCGGAAAGCTGCGCGTCCACGTAGGCCGCGTCGATCTTCACCGCCGTGCCGCCGCGTTCGGAAGCGTCGAAGCTGACCTCCTCGAGCAGCTTTTCGAGCACGGTCTGCAGCCGCCGCGCGCCGATGTTCTCGACGCGGTCGTTCACCTGCGCCGCGATCCGCGCGATGGCGTCGATCGCGTCGTCGGCGAATTCCAGGGTGACGCCCTCGGTGCCGATCAGCGCTGCGTACTGCTTCACCAGCGAGACTTCGGTGTCCGTCAGGATGCGGCGGAAATCGGCTTCCGTCAGGCCCTTCAGCTCAACGCGGATGGGCAGGCGGCCCTGCAGCTCCGGCAGCAGGTCCGAAGGCTTCGCCACATGGAACGCGCCCGAAGCGATGAAGAGGATGTGATCCGTCTTCACCGGGCCATACTTGGTGGCGACCGTCGTGCCCTCGATCAGCGGCAGCAGGTCGCGCTGCACGCCTTCGCGCGAGACGGAGCCGCCGCGCACGTCGGAAACCGCGATCTTGTCGATCTCGTCGAGGAACACGATGCCGTTCTGCTCTGCAGAGACGATCGCCTCGCGGTTCACCTCTTCCTGGTCGAGGCGCTTGTCGGACTCCTCGTTGACGAGCGCTTCCCACGCCTGCCGCACCTTCAGCTTGCGCTTCTTGGTGCGCTGGCCGCCGAGCTTGCCGAACATGTTGCCGAGATCGATCATGCCGACCTGCCCGGTCATGCCGGGGATCTCGAAGGGCATCTGCGGCGCCTCGTCGACCTCGATCTCGATCTCCTTGTCGGAAAGCTCGCCCGCGAGCAGCTTCTCGCGGAAGCGGTCGCGCGTCGCGCCGCTCGCATCCTTGCCGACGAGAGCATCGAGCACGCGCGCCTCGGCGGCGTGTTCGGCCTGCTCGCGTACACCTTTGCGCTTCTGCTCGCGGACGAGCCGGATGGCTTCCTCCACGAGATCGCGCACGATCTGCTCGACATCGCGGCCGACGTAACCGACCTCGGTGAACTTGGTGGCTTCCACCTTCAGGAACGGCGCCTCGGCGAGCTTCGCGAGGCGGCGGCTGATCTCGGTCTTGCCGCAACCCGTCGGCCCGATCATCAGGATGTTCTTGGGGCTCACCTCGTCGCGCATGTCCTCAGGCAGCTGCTGGCGCCGCCAGCGGTTCCTGAGCGCGACGGCGACCGCGCGCTTGGCGTCATTCTGGCCGACGATATAGCGGTCGAGCGCCGCGACGACGGCCTTGGGGGTCAGCGCCGAGATGGCCTCGGCGGGTCTGATGGGAGCTTCGACGTTCATTGGGCCGCCTCCAGCGTTTCGATGGTGAGATTGTTGTTGGTGAAGACGCAGATGTCGGCAGCAATCGCCATGGCCTTCTGCGCCACGTCGTCCGCCGAAAGCCCGTCCACGTCGATCAGCGCACGCGCGGCGGAAAGCGCGTAATTGCCGCCCGATCCGATCGCGGTCACGTGGTGCTCGGGCTCCAGCACGTCGCCCGTGCCGGTCAGCACCAGCGTCACCTCGCGGTCGGCGACGATCATCATCGCCTCCAGCCGCCGGAGGTAGCGGTCGGTGCGCCAGTCCTTGGCGAGTTCCACCGCCGCGCGCTTCAGTTGGCCGGGGAAGCGTTCGAGCTTCGCCTCCAGCCGCTCGAAGAGCGTGAAGGCATCGGCGGTCGCGCCGGCGAAGCCGCCGATCACGCTGCCGTCGCCAAGGCGGCGCACCTTCTTGGCGTCGCCCTTCATCACGGTGTTGCCGAGGCTGACCTGCCCGTCGCCCGCGATCACCACCTTGCCTGCCTTGCGCACGGCGAGGATGGTCGTGCCGTGCATTACCTGTTCAGCCATGTTGGAAAGTGTCTTTCATCAGGATGTGAGACTGTTCGCCAACTGATATAGGAAGCGAAAATCGCGCTTCAATTCCGCCTTCGGGAGACCGACATGAGGATCGCCATCGTTACCGCACTGCTTGCGCTCGCCGCCTGCGGCGATACCGCGACGCTGAAGGTGGAGGACGGCACCGGCGCCGATCCGAAACTTCCCGCCCCCGTCGAAACGATGATGCCCACATTGCACATCGCGGATGCGAAGCCGTGGGGGCAGGGTGAAGCGCCGACTGCTGCCGAGGGGTATGCCGTCGCGCTCTTTGCCGAAGGTCTCGATCACCCGCGCTGGCTCTACCGCCTGCCGAATGGCGATGTCCTCGTGGCCGAATCGAACAAGCCGCCGCGCCCGGTGAAGGGCATCATGGGCCGTATCGAGGCCTATATCATGGGCAAGGCGGGTGCGGGCGCGCCTTCGGCCGATCGCATCACATTGCTCCGCGATACCAATGGCGACGGCGTGGTGGACACGCGCGGTGCGTTCCTCTCGGAAGGCCTTGGCTCGCCGTTCGGCATGGCGCTCGTGGGAGACCGCTTCTACGTCGGCAATTACGCCGACGTGCGCGCCTGGCCCTATGCGGATGGCGCGATGTCGCTGAAAGGCCCCGGCGCGAAGGTCATTGATCTGCCGAACAAAGGCGAGAGCACCGGTCACTGGACGCGGAACCTGCTGGCGAGCCAGGACGGCACGAAACTCTATGTCGCGGTCGGCTCCGTCTCCAACGCCGCGGAGGGCGGGATGGACGTGGAGGAAGGCCGCGCCGCCATCCACGAAATCGACCTCGCGACCGGGGCAGCGCGCATCTTCGCGAGCGGACTCCGCAATCCCGTCGGCATGGACTGGAACCCGGTCACGAAGGCGCTCTGGACCGCCGTCAACGAACGCGACGCGCTCGGCAGCGATCTCGTGCCCGATTACATGACGAGCGTGAAGGACGGCGGCTTCTACGGCTGGCCCTACAGCTACTACGGCCAGAACGAAGACACCCGCCCGCAGCCCAAACGCCCCGATCTCGTCGCGAAGGCCATCAAGCCCGATTATGCACTCGGCCCCCACACGGCGAGCCTCGGCCTCGCGTTCCTGCCCGATGGCAGCGGCGCGTTCGTCGGCCAGCACGGCTCGTGGAACCGCAAGCCCCGCTCGGGCTACAAGGTGATCTTCGTGCCGTTCGCGAACGGAAAACCCGCTGGAATGCCGCGCGAGATCCTCACCGGCTTCCTCGTCGGCGACCATGCGAAGGGCCGCCCCGTCGGCGTTGCGTTCGATCGCACGGGCGCGCTGCTGGTCGCGGACGACGTCGGCAACCGCATCTGGCGCGTAACCGGTCCCGCGCTCAAGAACCTTGAGCCTGCCAAGGAACCCGCTATAGCGCCGGAATGACCGCGCGCACCGCAAGCATCGTCCGCAAGACGAACGAGACCGACATCGCCGTCGAAGTGAACCTCGACGGCACCGGCAAGTACGAGATCGAAACCGGCGTCGGTTTCCTCGATCACATGCTGGAGCAGCTTTCGCGCCACTCGCTCATCGACGTGAAGCTCAGCTGCAAGGGCGACCTTCACATCGATCAGCACCACACGGTGGAGGATTGCGGCATCGCGCTCGGAGAGGCGATCCACAAGGCGCTCGGTGAAAAGCGCGGAATCCGTCGCTACGGTGACGCGCTCTCGCCGATGGACGAGGCGCTCACGCGCGTCGCGCTCGATATCTCGGGTCGCCCGTTCATGGTCTGGAAGGTCTCGATCCCGCAGGCGCGTCTCGGCGAGATGGATACCGAGTTGTTCCCGCACTGGTTCCACAGTTTCGCGGGCAGCGTCGGCATGACGCTGCATATCGAGCAGCTTTCGGGCGAAAATTCACATCATATTATCGAATCCTGCTTTAAGGGTCTGGCCAGAGCCTTGCGTACGGCGACGGAGATCGATCAGCGCAAGGCGGACAGCGTGCCGAGCACCAAGGGCGTTCTCGGCGGCTGACCGGAAAGCTCTAAGGATCAGGCACGGTATGGCGGAACGGATTGCAGTCATCGATTACGGCGCGGGCAACCTGCGCTCGGTGGCGAAGGCGCTGGAGGCGGCTTCGAACGAGATCGGTGTGGCCGTGCAGATCGTCGTCACGGACAGCCCCTCCACGGCATCGCAGGCGGATCGCATCGTACTTCCGGGCGTCGGCGCGTTCGGCCAGTGCGCGACGTCGCTGCGCGCGATCGACGGCATGGAGGATGTGCTGAGCGAGGTCGTGCTCGTGAAGCAGCGCCCGTTCCTCGGCATCTGCGTCGGTATGCAGCTCCTCGCCAAGCGCGGCGAGGAAAAGGGCGTTCACCAGGGTTTGGGCTGGATTCCCGGCAAGGTCGTGAAGCTCGATCCGCACGATCCGAACCTCAAGATTCCGCACATGGGCTGGTCGCCCGTCTCGATGAAGCTCGCGGGTATCAATCACGATGCGCTCCGCCACATCGAAGACGGCGGCGAGGCCTATTTCGTGCACAGCTTCCATTTCGAGTGCGCCGATCATTCGCATCTGCTTGCCACCTGCGACTATGGCGGACCGGTCACGGCGATCATCGGACGCGACAATATTCTCGGCGCGCAGTTCCACCCGGAAAAGAGCCAGCATTACGGTCTCTCGTTCCTCGCCGCGTTTCTGGGCTGGACGCCGTAATCCGGCCGGGGCTAATGCAGCCCCGCAATGTCCTTCACGATCTTCCCAGCCATCGATCTCAAGTCCGGTCAGGTGGTGCGCCTCGCCGAAGGCGACATGGCGCGGGCCACCATCTACTCCGATGATCCCGCCGCGCAGGCGGCCGTCTTTTCGCAGGGCGGCGCCGAGTGGCTGCACGTCGTCGATCTCGACGGCGCCTTCGCGGGCCGCAGCGTCAATGGCGATGTGGTGGCGCGAATCGTCGCCGCTTTCGCCGGCAAGGTGCAGCTCGGCGGCGGCATCCGCGACATGGCGGCGGTCGAAAGCTGGTTCGCGCGCGGTGTCACGCGCGCTGTGATCGGCACCGCCGCGCTGAAAGACCCCGATTTCGTGAAGGCCGCGGCAAAGGCGTATCCGGACCGGATCGTCGTCGCGGTTGATGCGAAGGGCGGCATGGTCGCCACCGAAGGCTGGGCGGAAGCGTCCGACATGCCGGTCGCCGATCTCGCGCGCCGCTTCGAGGATGCGGGCGTTGCTGCCGTGCTGTTCACCGATGTCGGCCGCGATGGTCTCCTGAAAGGCGTCAATCTTGAAGCCACGCACGCGCTCGCGAAGGCGCAGACGCTCCCCGTCATCGCCAGCGGCGGTGTCGCGGGCGAGGCGGATATTCATGCGCTGAAGGCGATCGCGGCAGACGGGATCGTGGGCGTCATCTGCGGCCGCGCGATTTATGATGGCCGTCTCGATCTCGGCCGAGCGCTCGCCATCGCCGCATGAGCGCCGTGCGCATCATCCCCTGCCTCGACGTGGCGAACGGCCGCGTCGTCAAGGGCGTCAACTTCGTCGATCTGCGCGATGCCGGCGATCCGGTCGAGGCCGCCAAGGCCTATGACGCGGCGGGCGCCGACGAGATCTGCTTCCTCGACATCACCGCGACGCACGAGGATCGCGGCACGCTGCTCGATATCGTGCAGCGCACCGCGGACCAGTGCTTCGTGCCTTTGACCGTCGGCGGCGGCGTCCGCTCGATCGAGGATGCGCGCGCGCTGCTGCTCGCGGGCGCCGACAAGGTCGCGATCAACAGCGCCGCCGTGCGCGACCCGAATGTCGTCACCGCGCTTGCCGAACATTTCGGTTCGCAGTGCGTCGTCGTCGCCATCGATGCGCGCCAGTCGAGCACCGGCCACTGGGAAATTTTCACCCATGGCGGTCGCAAGGCAACCGGCATCGATGCGCTCGAATTCGCGCTTCAGGTCGTCGAAAAGGGCGCGGGCGAGATCCTGCTCACCTCGATGGACAGGGACGGGACCAAGTCGGGCTTCGATCTCGCGCTTACGCGCACCATCGCTGATTCGGTGCCCGTGCCGGTGATCGCCAGCGGCGGCGTCGGCAATGTCGCGCATCTGGTGGAGGGCGTACGCGAAGGCCACGCTTCCGCCGTGCTCGCCGCCTCGATCTTCCACTTCGGCGAGGTCACGATCGGCGAAGCGCGCGCGGCGATGCGCGCCGCGGGCATCAAGGTGCGAAACCGTTGACGCCCCCCGCGCCGCGCGTCAGGGTCGCGGCATGACCGCAACGCTCGAACGTCTCGCCGCCATCGTCGCCTCGCGCCGCGCCGCCGATCCGGAGGCAAGCTATGTCGCGAAGCTCTTCGTGAAGGGCCGCGCCAAGATCGCGCAGAAGGTCGGTGAGGAAGCCGTGGAGGCCGTGATCGCCGCCATGCAGAACGATCGCGAGGGGCTGATCGGCGAAAGCGCGGACCTCTTGTTCCACCTCTCCGTCCTCTGGGCGGACGCGGGCATTACGCCCGATGATATCGATGCCGAACTCGCCCGCCGCGAGGGCGTGTCGGGCATCTCCGAAAAAGCCGCCAGAAAAACCGCAACACCGGGAGACTGACGTGGGCGTCGAAACGCTTGAGCCATACGACGACAACAACATCTTCGCGCGCATCCTGCGCGGCGAGATCCCGGCAAAGCCCGTCTATGAAGACGACCACGCCTTCGCCTTTCACGATATCAATCCGCAGGCGCCGACGCATGTGCTGGTGATCCCCAAGGGCCGCTACGTCAGCTGGGCGGATTTCGCTGCTAAGGCGGCGGACACCGAAATCGCCGGATTCGTACGCGCGGTGGGCGCCGTTGCGCGCGAGCTTGGCATAGAGGAGGCCGGTTACCGCCTGCTCGCCAACGCCGGTCCCAATTCGCATCAGGAGGTGCCGCACCTCCACGTGCATATCTTCGGCGGGAAGAAACTCGGGCCGATGCTAGTGACCGCCTGAGCCACTCCTGCTTTTCGCGCCGAATCGCGCGCTTTTCAGTTTGTTGTCGGCGGGAAAGCCGCTAGACCACGCAACATTGTTTCAGTGTCCGGGCTGCGGCTGGGGAGGCGCAGCTTTTCGTATCTGGGGGGAGTTCCCGAATGATCTTTGGCCGTGTCAAATCGCTCGACGCCATTTTGGCGACAGCACAGAAGAAGTCGCTGCACCGCTCGCTCGGCGCGCTTCAGCTGACGCTTCTGGGCGTCGGCGCCATCATCGGCACGGGTATTTTCGTGCTCACGTCGGAAGCCGCGCAGAAGGCCGGCCCCGGCATGATGCTCAGCTTCGTCATCGCCGGCGCGGTCTGCGTCGTCGCGGCGCTCTGCTACTCGGAAATCGCCTCGATGGTGCCCGTTTCAGGCTCCGCCTACACCTACACCTATGCCGTCATGGGGGAGCTTCTCGCCTGGATGGTCGGCTGGGCGCTGGTGCTTGAATATGCCGTCGCGGCCAGCGCCGTCTCGGTCGGCTGGTCGGGCTATTTCGTCGGGCAGATCAAAGGCTGGTTCGGTATCGATCTGCCGATTTCGCTCATTTCCGGCCCCTATGTGCCGGGCGGCATCATCAATCTCCCTGCTGTCGTCATCGCGCTGCTCATCACGGGCCTCCTGATGCTCGGCACGACCGAAAGCGCGCGCGTCAACGCCGTTCTCGTCGCGATCAAGGTCACCGCGCTCACCGCGTTCGTCGTGCTCGCGCTGCCGGTGATGCAGATGGATCACTTCGAACCGTTCGCCCCGCAGGGCTGGTACGGTTCGGGCGGTGCCGGCATCGTCGGCGCGGCAGCATCTATCTTCTTCGCCTATGTCGGCTTCGATGCGGTGTCGACCGCAGCCGAGGAAACCAAGAACCCGCAGCGCAACGTGCCGATCGGCCTCATCGGCTCGCTCGCGATCTGCACGGTCTTCTACATGCTCGTTGCAGCAGGCGCGATCGGCTCACCGCTCGGTTCGCAGCCGGTCACGTCGGCGCTCGGCGAGTGGCTGGCCCCCGGCTCGGCCGAACTCGGCGCGCGCTGCTCGACGCTGATGGCGGCGGGTCAGGAGCCCCTCGCCTGTTCGAAGGAGGCGCTCGCCCACGTGCTGCGCGAGATCGGCTATCTCAAGATCGGCAACCTCATCGGCCTTGCCGCCTTCCTTGCGCTGCCGTCGGTCATTCTCGTCATGCTGTTCGGCCAGACGCGCATCTTCTTCGTGATGTCGCGCGACGGCCTGCTGCCGGAGAAGCTTTCCACCATCCATCCGAAGTGGAAGACGCCGCACATCATCACGCTGATCACGGGTCTCGCCGTCACCTTCACGGCGGCGTTCCTGCCCGTGGGCAAGCTTGCAGACATCGCCAACGCCGGCACGCTGTTCGCGTTCATGATGGTGGCGATTGCGGTGATGCTGCTTCGGAAGCGCGATCCGAACCGCGTCCGTCCGTTCCGCACGCCGGCGCTGTGGCTCGTCGGTCCGCTCACGATCATCGGCTGCGTGGGGCTGTATTTCGCGCTGCCGTTCGATGCGAAGATCGTGCTGCCGCTCTGGGGCGGCATCGGGCTCGTGCTCTACTTCGCCTACGGCTACCGCAAGAGCCATGTCGGCCGCGGCATCATCGAAGTGCACGAAGCCGACGCCGATGTCCCGCCGCAGCCGGTGCCCCCGATGCCGGGCGCGCCGACGCCGGGCGGCAAGCAGGCCTGATACGGATCGGCCCGGTTCCACAAGAACCGGGCCGAACTGTTTTTAGCCCAGGCGTTTCTTGACGAGCGCGGCAAGGTCCGCTTCGGGGCGTGCGCCGATGTGGCTGATGATTTCCGCAGCCGCCACGGCGCCCATCACCGCGCAGTCGCCGAGCGCGCGGCCTTCCGAGAAGCCTGCAAGAAAGCCCCCCGCGAACAGGTCGCCCGCGCCCGTCGTATCGACAACGCGCGCGGCGGGTTCCGCCGGGATCGTGATGGCTTCGTCTTTCGTCAGCACCAGCGCGCCCTTCTCGGAGCGCGTGATCACGCTCACCTCGCACGCGCCGCGCTGCGCCGCCACCGCCGCGTCGAAGTCGTCCGTCTCGTAGAGGCTCTTCAGCTCGTTCTCGTTGGCGAACAGGATGTCGACGCCGCCGTGCGCGAGGCGCAGGAAGTCGGCGCGGTGCCGTTCCACGCAGAACACGTCCGAAAGCGTGAAGGACACGCGCCGCCCGTTCGCGTGCGCCACCTCACAGGCCTTCGCCATCGCCGCGCGCGGATCGGCGGCGTCCCACAAATAGCCTTCAAGGTAGGTGAGCGGGCTCGCCGCGATCAGCTCGTAGTCGACGTCCGTTTCGCTCAGCATCGCGCTCGTGCCGAGGAAGGTGTTCATCGTGCGCTGCGCGTCCGGCGTCACCAGGATCAGGCAGCGTCCCGTCGGCGTATCGTCCGCCGCGTAGGGGGTCGTGAAGTCCACGCCCGAGGCGCGAATGTCATGCGCGAACACCTCGCCGAGCTGGTCGCCCGAAACGCGCCCGATGAAGTTCACGCGTCTGCCGAGTGCTGCCATACCCACCGCGGCGTTGGAGCCCGAACCCCCGGAAACCTCGCGTCCGGGTCCCATGCGGCCATAGAGCCGCGTCGCCTCCGCCGTATCGATCAGATGCATCGAGCCTTTCTGGAGGCCGTTCTCCGCGAGGAAGGCATCGTCGGCGGACGCGATCACGTCGACAAGGGCATTGCCGATCACGACGATGTCGTAGGCGCTGGTCATCGGGCTGTTTCACCTGCGAAGAGGGGAGAAAGCCGAGCCCTAGCGGCGCATCTCGCGGTTCGCAACCTTCGGTGCTAGTATCGCGCCATGCTCGCCGAACTGCCGCGCGTCCTTGCCCAGCTTTCCGACCGGCGCTTCGTCGCCGTGTTCCTGAAATCGATCGCGCTCACGCTGCTGATCCTCGCGGGCGTCTGGTACGGTCTCGATCGCTGGCTCAGCGGCAGCAGCGCGCCGCCGCTGCCCGTGTGGATGCAGCGCTTCTGGGTGGATGCGGCGGATTGGGCGGCGCTGCCGATCGTCGTCATCGGCGGCTGGTTTCTGTTCCCCGGCATCGCCACCGGCGTCATGGGCCTGTTCCTCGACGATGTCGTCGATGCCGTCGAAGACCGCCATTACCCCCGCGCGATGGCGCATCGCCGCGTGCCCCTCGCCGAAGCGGGCCTTCTCGCGCTGGCCTCCGCACTGCGCGTCGTGCTGTGGAACCTCGCGCTCGCGCCTATCTATCTGCTGCTGCTGTTCACGGCGATCGGTCCACTGCTGCTCTTCACCGCCGTCAACGGCTGGCTGATGGGGCGCGATCTTCTGGAGATGGTTGCCATCCGCCACATGCCGCGCGCCGAGGCCGCGGCGCTGATCGTGTCAAACCGCGCGCTCCGTCTGCGGCTCGGCCTCACCGCTGCGCCCTTGTTCCTCGTCCCCGTCCTCAACCTGTTCGCGCCGATCATCGCCGCCGCGCTCGCCGCGCATGCGTTCCAGATCATCGGCAAGCGCTGAAAGGCCCCATTCCGCTGCCTCGCGCACGAGGTCGGAGGCGTCTTCCTGCAATCGCTCCAGAACAGGCACGGCACCTGCCGATCCGCTGTTGCCGAGCGCGATGGCGACGTTGCGCACGAAACGGTCGCGCCCCACGCGCTTCACCGGCGATCCCGCGAACACCTGCCGGAACCCGGCATCGTCGAGCGCGGCAAGCTCGGCAAGGCGCGGCGCGGTCAGCTCGGCGCGCGGCTGGAACGCGGCTTCGGCGGAGGCCTGCGCGAAGCTGTTCCACGGGCACACCGCAAGGCAATCGTCGCAGCCGTAGATGCGGTTGCCGATGGCCCGTCGGAACTCGTGCGGGATCGGACCTTTCAGCTCGATCGTGAGGTAGGAGATGCAGCGCCGCGCATCGAGGCTGTACGGCCCCGTGAACGCCGCCGTCGGGCACGCGCGCTGGCACGCGTCGCACGAACCGCAGCGGTCGGTGTGCGGCGCATCGGGCGTCAGGTCCAGCGTCGTGTAGATCGCGCCGAGGAACAGCCAGCTCCCATGTTCGCGGCTCACGAGGTTGGTGTGCTTGCCCTGCCAGCCGATCCCCGCGGCCTGGCCAAGCGGCTTTTCCATCACCGGCGCGGTGTCCACGAACACCTTCACCTCGCCCTCCCCCGCGGCTTCGAGCAGCCAGCGCGCGAGCGTCTTCAGCCGCGCCTTGATCGTGTCGTGATAATCCTGCCCCTGCGCGTAGACTGAAATGACGCCGATCTCGGGGTGCTCAGCATGGCGCAGCGGATCGAGCCCGGGCGCATAGCTCATGCCAAGCATGATGATCGACCGCACTTCGCCCCACAGCGCGCGCGGGCTTTCGCGGCGGTCCGCCTTTTCCGCCATCCACAGCATGTCGCCGTGGCGGCCGTCCGCGATCCACGCCTTCAGCCGCGCGCCGGCGGCCGGGGCGGCGTCGGCGGGTGCGATGCCGATTGCGGAAAACCCCAGCTCCGCCGCTTTCGCGTTCAAGTCCTTCAAGATTTTGTTCGTATCCACCCGCTATTCATAGCATCGTTGCGGTCACGCGTGTGAAGGATCGGGTTGTTGGATTACGCCATCGAAGCTGAAGCCCTGTCGAAATGCTTCGGCGACAAGCAGGCGGTCGCGGGCGTCGACCTTCGCGTGCCGACGGGCGCCATCTACGGTTTCCTCGGCCAGAACGGCGCGGGCAAGACGACGACGCTGCGCATGTTGCTCGGCATCCTCGAGCCTGACGGCGGCACACGCCGCCTGCTCGGATCGGAACGCCCGCTCTCGGTCGCCGCGCGCGTCGGCTATCTCCCCGAGGAGCGCGGTCTCTATCCGGCAATGACCGCGCGGGAAGCCATCGCCTACGTCGGCGCGCTGCGCGGCCTGAAGCTCGGCGACGCGCGCGTGCGGGCGGACGAACTGCTCGCCGCGCATGGCCTTGGCCATGAAGCGAACGCGCGCATCCGCACCTTCTCGAAAGGCATGGCACAGAAGGTGCAGCTCCTCGCCACCTTCGTGAACCGCCCCGATCTCATCGTGCTCGACGAGCCCTTCTCGGGCCTCGACCCCGTCAATCAGCAGGATCTCGAAAACATGATCCGCGCCGAGCGCGCACGCGGCGCGACCATCCTGTTTTCCACGCACGTGATGGCGCATGCCGAGCGTATGTGCGACGGCCTCGTCATCATTGCGCACGGGCGCACGCGCTTCTCGGGCAGCGTCGACGCGGCGCGGGCGCATCTGCCCTCGCGCGTCGTCCTTGTCACCGAACGTCCGCTCACCGAACTTCACGCGCTGCTGCCGCCGGGCAGCACGGTCGATATCCTGCCCCGGAGCGGGGCCGACACCGGCAACGCCTATCGCTTCCCCCTGCCGCCGGGCGGGATCGAGCCGCTGCTCGCCCGCCTCCTCGAAACGGGAAGCGGCATCCGCGACATGCACATCGAACGCCCGACGCTGCACGACGCCTTCGTGACCATCGTCGGCGAGGCGGATGCGCCCGCCGAAACGCGGGAGGCGGCATGATCCGCGCGACGTTCACCATCGCCCGCCGCGATATCATGGCGACGATCCTGTCGCGCGGTTTCCTCATCTGGCTGGCGATGCCGGTGATCGGCCTCGCCTTCGCGGTGTTCGCTTCGATCGTCGGCGGTCCGCGGGCGACGGCAACGGCGTCGCAGGCGGTCGCGGTGATCGATCCGGCCGGCGATTTCACGCCGTGGATGCAGGCCGTCGCGGCGCGCGAGCGGACGCGCACCGCCTACGAACGCCTGCGCGCCGGTCACAAGGATGCGGCCTTCGCGCGGCCCGCCGCGCTGCTCACCGATGCCGAACTCGATGCGCTGGCGAAGCGCGAGGATATCGGGGCGATTGCCGCGCTTGGCGCGCTGTCGTTCGCCGCGGTCAGCGCCGAGGCCGATCCGAAGGCGCAGGCGCACCGGCTGCTCTCGGGAAACACCCGCTTCGGCGCCGCGCTGGTCGTCGCGCCGGGCACGCTTGCGCTTTTCACCGGCGACAAGGCACCCGCCGCCGATCGCATCCGAACCCTCGCGGGCCTTGCATGGACCAAGCGCGCGCTCGCACAGGACGGTCTCGCCGCGCGCGTCGAAGCGGTTCGCGCTGCGCAGCCGGACGTTTCCGTCACCGTCCTCGATGAAGGCGCGCAGCCTGCCGGGCGCAAGGGCGGCGCGCCCGTCCTCGCCACGGGCGCCGCGACCGTGCTCTTCGCGCTGATTTCGCTGCTCGCGGGCGCGCTCCTCTCGAACATGGTCGAAGAAAAGTCGAACAAGATCATCGAGGTGCTGGTCGCCGCCGTACCGGTTCCGGCGATTTATGCCGGAAAGCTCATCGCCATGCTCGCCGTATCGCTGATCGGCGTCACCGTCTGGGGGCTGCTGTTCGGCGGTGGCTTCATGCTGGCGGCCGCGCAGCTTCCCGCCGGGCTCCTCCCCACGCCGCCGCGCGGCTGGCCGGAGCTGCTGGCGCTCGGCATCGCCTATTTCACCTGCGCCTATCTCATCTACGGCGCGATCTATCTCGGCGTCGGCAGCCTTTGTTCCACGATCCGCGAGGTGCAGACGCTCTCGATGCCCGTCACCATCCTGCAGATGGTGATCCTGATCTCCACGCTCGGCGCGCTCGCGAACCCCGGTGGGGCCTGGTTTCAGTTCGTGTCGTGGTTCCCGCTTTCGGCGCCCTACATGATGCTGGGTCGCGCCGCCGCCGATACGGGGCTCGGCATCCATCTCGCGTCGATCGCGTGGCAGCTCGCCTTCGCGGCGCTGGTGATCGCGCTTGCCGCGCGGCTGTTCCGCTACGGCGTACTGCGCTCAGGCCCGCCGCCGACGCTGCGTCAGCTGGCGGGCCTGAAACCGAGAGTGGCTTAACGCGGCGCCATGCGGATGCCGCCGTCGAGCCGCACATCCTCGCCGTTGAAATAGCCGATGGTGATCATCGCGAGCGCGAGCTTCGCATATTCTTCCGGCTCGCCGAGTCGCTTGGGGAACGGCACGGAGGCGGCGAGCGAGGCCTTCACATTGTCCGGCGCGGCCTGCAGCAGCGGCGTGTTGAAGATGCCGGGCAGGATGGTGTTGACGCGGATGCCCTCGCTCATCAGGTCGCGCGCGATGGGAAGCGTCATGCCGACAACGCCGCCCTTGGAGGCGGAATAGGCGGCCTGGCCGATCTGGCCATCTTCGGCGGCCACGGAAGCGGTGTTCACGATGGCGCCGCGCTCGCCGTCTTCCATCGGCTCCAGCGTCATCATGCCGGCGGCCGACTTCGCGATGCAGCGGAACGTGCCGATCAGGTTGATCTGGATGACCTTTTCGAAGGCGCCGAGCGGATAGTGCTTGATCTCGCCGCTCGCCTTGTCGCGGCTCGCGGTCTTCACGGCGCTGCCGACACCGGCGCAGTTGACGAGGATGCGTTCCTGCCCGTGCGCGGCGCGCGCCTTGGCGAAGCCCGCGTCGACCGAATCATCGCTCGTCACGTCGACGTTGCAGAAGATGCCGCCGATCTCGGCGGCCAGCGCCTCGCCCTTCTCGGCGCTCATGTCGAAGATGGCGACCTTCACGCCTTCCTTGGCCAGCGCGCGCGCCGTTGCGGCGCCGAGGCCGGAGGAGGCGCCCGTCACAACCGCTGCGGTTCCTGCAAGCTTCATTCCTGATCTCCCATGTTCAAAACTGTCTGTCGCGCGCCTTCCTAATCGAAGCGGCGGCAGGAGCAACCTCTTCACATGCGAAGGTCAGTCCAATGCCGGCGTGCTGGCCGGGCCCTTCCGGGCGAGCACGGCTTCGCGGTAGGCGAGGTAGATCGCGCTGCCGAGGATGAGCGCGCCGCCGATCAGCGTGATGCCGTCCACGGTTTCGCCGAAGAGCACGAAACCGATGGCGATCATGATGCCGAAACGCACGAAATCATAAGGCATCACGGCGGTCGCCTCGGCGATGGCGAAGGCGCGCACGGTCGCGATCTGGGCGATGAGCGTGCCCGCGCCGAGGCCGAGGATGTAAAGCCAGGCCACGCCCGACGGCGTTGTCCAGAACGCGAGCGCGACGAGGAAGGTGGGCAGCACAGGCAGTGCAAAGCTCCAGAACACGACCGACATTGGGCGGGCGATCCCCACCAGCCGTTTGACGGCGATGATCGAGAAGGCGACCGCGGCGGCCGCGACAACCGCGGAAAGGATGCCCGGCGTCAGCGGCTGTTCGCCGGGGCGCAGCACGACGAGCACGCCGGCGAAGCCCGTCAGCAGCGCGCCGACCCGCCGCGCCCGCAGCTTTTCTCCCAGAAACAACGCTGCACCAGCGGTCGCGAATATCGGTGCGGCGAAGTTGATCGCCTGCACGGTCGCCATCGGTGCGTTCGCCACGGCATAGAAGACGGTGAACATGCCGATCACGCCGCTTGTGGATCGTGCGGCATGGCTTTTCCACTGGCGCGGCGATGCCATGGAAGGATCGCGCAGCACGAGCGGCAGGATCAGCAGCAGTCCCGCGGCGTTTCGCCAGAAAACGAGCGCGAACGGGTGAATGGTCTCGCTTGCAAGCCGGATGAAGACCCACGCCGCGGAAAACCCCACGGAGGCAACGAGGATCCATGCCGCCCCTGCGAGCGGTCGGCTTGCGGCGGTGCTACTTGTAGAGGGCGTCAAGTCGCTCCCCGTACACCTGCTTCAGCACGTGGCGCCGGATCTTCATCGAGGGCGTCATCTGTTCGTTTTCCACGGTGAACGCCTCGTCGGCAACGATCACGCGCCGCACCTTCTCGATCACCGAAAGCTGCGCGTTCACGCGGTCTACCGCTGCGGCGATGGCGCGGTGAAATTCGGGAATGCCCTTCAGCATCGCGAGGTCACTGGAATGGCCGTGTGCTGCGGCCCATTCGCCCGACCATTCGGGGTCCGGCACCACGAGGCCCACGAGATGCGGGCGCTTGTCGCCATAAACCATGGCCTGCAGGATTTCGGGCTGCAGCGTCAGCATCCCCTCCACCCGCTGCGGCGCGACATTGTCGCCCTTGTCGTTGACGATGATATCCTTCTTGCGGTCGGTGATCACGATGTGGCCATCGGTGTCGATATGGCCGATGTCGCCGGTGTGCAGCCAGCCGTCCTTCAGCACGCGTTCGGTTTCCGCCGGGTTCTGCCAGTAGCCGTGCATCACGAGTTCGCCGCGCACGAGGATTTCGCCGTCCTCGGCGATGCGCACCTCTACGCCTTTCAGCGCGGGGCCGACGCTGTGCATCTTCAGCTTCGCGCGCGGGCGGTTGCAGGAAATCACAGGCGCGGCCTCGGTCTGTCCATAGCCCTGCAGCAGCGTCACGCCGAGCGCGGCGAAGAAGATGCCGACCTCGGGGTTCAGCGGCGCGCCGCCCGCCACCATCGCTTTCAGCCGTCCGCCGAGGCGGCCCTGCACCTTCTTGCGGATCGTGCGGTCGAGCAGCAGGTCGAGCGGCTTGTCGCTGAGCGGCAGCCGCCCCTTCTCGTAGCGTTTGCGGCCGAGCCGCAGCGCCTGCTCCAGCATCCATACCGCCGCGCCGCCCTGCTTTTCGATCGCTTTCGACATGCGCTGGCGCAGCACTTCGAACAGGCGCGGCACCACCACCATGAGCGTCGGGCGCGTCTCCTCGATGTTGGCGGCGAGCTTCTCGAGGCCTTCCGAATAATAGATCTGGGCGCCGAGTGCGATCGGCAGGAATTGCCCGCCGGTGTGTTCGTAGGCGTGGCTCAAAGGCAGGAACGACAGGAAGGTCTCGGTGCCCTTGGGGAAGTCGTTCCACAGCACGTCCTCGCAGCCCGCGAGGTTGCAGAGGATCGCGCCGTGGTGCTGGCAGACGCCGCGCGGCGCGCCGCCGGTGCCGCTCGTGTAGATGATGCAGGCCATATCGCCGCGCTGCATGGTGGCGCCTGCGCGCACGGCGGCGACATCGCCGGTATGCGCCGCCATCAGCTCCGCCCAGTCCAGCAGTTCAGCGCCACTCGCCTGCCCGATGCGCAGCTTCTCCATGCCGATCACCTGGCGGCAGTTGGTGGATCGGTAGACGGCGGGCAGCAGCACCTTCGCGAGCTTCGCGTTGGAAACGATCGCCGCCTTCGCCCCGCTGTTCTCCAGGATATGGAGATGGTCCCGCTCCGTATTGGTCGTATAGGTCGGCACCGTGATCGCGCCCGCCGCCATGATCGCAAGATCGGCGATGCACCACTCGGGCCGGTTCTCGCTCACCAGCACCACGCGGTCGCCCTTGCCGATGCCGCGCGCGTTCAGCGCCGTCGCCAGCGTCGCGACCTGCTGAGCCGCTTCGGCCCACGTCGTCGTCCGCCACGCGCCGTCCGCCTTGGCGTGCAGCATCGGGCGCTTGCCGCGCCGGCTCGCCTGATCGAAGAACATCTCGACGAGGTTGGGCCACGTCTCCGCTGTTTGCTCTGCGGTCTGCATCGGTTCGTCTCCTCCCCGGATCGGCTAGAGCCCGGCGACTGCGCCCTCACTGCGCGGGTCGGCGCCGCCGATCCATCCCCTTGATTTTCGTTGTACGCCATTCGCCTTCAGCGGCAGTGTTGCGGTGGTCGGCGCATGTCCCTTGGCGGTGAGTGCCGGGACCATCGCTTCCAGCCGCGATCCGGCCTCGATGGCAACGCGGTCGCCGGGCGCATAGACCTGCGGGAGGGCGATCGCGTCCTCCACATCCATCTCCCAGTCGAGCACGCCGACGAGCGCCTTCGCGACCTGCGCGATGATCGTCGATCCGCCCGCCGCACCGATCGCAAGCACGGGCTTGCCCGACGCGTCGTAGACGATGGTCGGCGACATCGAGCTGCGCGGCCGTTTGCCCGGCTGCACGCGGTTCGGCGCGGGCTTGCCGTCCACCTCGGGCAGCATCGAGAAGTCGGTGAGTTCGTTGTTGAGGAAGAAACCGTTCACCGTGAGCCCGCTGCCCCACACGCCCTCGATGGTGGAGGTGTAGCTCGCCACGTCGCCCTGCCGGTCGGCCGCTGCGAAGTGCGAGGTCGAAGGCACTTCTCCATCCGGCACGCGCGCCACGGCACCTGCGCCCGGCGGCGTTCCCGCCTCGACCTTCGCGGCGGCCTTCGCCGGGTCGATGAGTGCGCTGCGCCCCGAAAGATAGGCGGAGTCGACAAGGCCGGCCGTCGGCACGGAGACGAAATCGGGATCGCCGAGATAGGCCTCGCGGTCCGCGTAGGCGAGCCTCATGCTCTCCGCGATCAGGTGCCAGCTTTCCGGGCTGCCCGGACCAAGCGCCTTCAGGTCGAAGCGTTCGAGCTGCTTCAGGATGGCAAGCACGGTTGTGCCGCCCGAAGACGGCGGCGCCATGCCGCAGACGCGCCACGTGCGATAGGTGCCGCACACCGGATCGCGCCACACGGCCTTGTAGCCCGCAATGTCGCCCACCGTCATTGCCTGCGGATTCTTCGGCGCGCTCGCCACGGTGTTGACGAGCCGTGCCGCCTCGGCACCGCGATAGAAGGCATCGGGGCCTTCTGCCGCCAGCTTTTCGAGGAAGCGGGCGAGCATGGGGTTGCGGATCGTCTCGCCGGCCAGGCGCGGCGTGTCGTCGGCACGGAAGAAGGTCGCCTTTGCCCATTCGGTCATGCCCGCGTGCTGCGGGCGCGCCGCCAGCATCTCGTGCAGCCGCGGGCTCATCTCGAAGCCGTCCCGCGCCAGCCGGATCGCCGGTTCGAACAGCTTCGCCCAAGGCAGGCGGCCGAAGCGCGCGTGCACCATCGCCATCAGCCGGATGTTGCCGGGCACGCCGACGCTCTTGCCGCCGGGCACGGCCTCGCGGAACGGCATGGGCGTGCCGTCGGCATTCAGGAACATCGTGGGCGTTGCCGCCTTGGGCGCCGTTTCACGTCCGTCGATCGTGTAGAGCTTGTCGCTCTCGGCATCGTGGTAAAGCAGGAAGCCGCCGCCGCCTATGCCGGATGACTGCGGCTCCACCACGGTCAGCACCAGCATCGTGGCAAGCGCGGCGTCGGCCGCGCTGCCGCCGGCCGCCAGCATCTCCTTGCCTGCGTCCGCCGCAAGCGGGTGCGCCGCGGAAACGAGGCTGCTGTAAACGGGCGCGTCCTCGAACGCCGGCGGCGGCAAGGCCGCGGATGGCGCGGGCGTCTGTGTGGTACAGGCGGCGAGGCCGGAAAGGAACATGCCTGTCGCGGCGCGGACGGCTGGGTGCTTCAACATCGTGACGTCATAGGACGCCGATGCGCGTGCGGGCAAGGTTTCTAGGCGTCGGCGCCTACGGCCTGCGAAACGCGTTCGAAGCCGTCTGCCCGGAGGTGCGCGGCGATCCCCGTCTTGATCGCCCCGACGAGGCTGGGCCCCTGATAGACAAGCGCGGTGTAGAGCTGCACGAGGCTCGCGCCCGCGCGGATCTTCGCATAGGCGTCGTCGGCGCTTGCGATACCGCCGACACCGATCAGCGGCACAGCGCCCACGGTCGCCTGCCGGAAGGCGCGCAGCACCTCGGTCGAGCGCGCCATCAGCGGCCGTCCCGAAAGGCCGCCGGTTTCGGAAACATGCGGGCTTTTCAGCGTGTCCGGCCGCGCGATGGTGGTGTTCGAAACGACAAGGCCGTCCACGCCTGCCGCCACCACCGCGACCGCGATGTCGCCGATATCGGCGTCGGTAACGTCGGGCGCCACTTTCAGGAAGATCGGCGTCTTGCGATGGCCGCGCGCATCCATCACACGGCCCAGCAGTTCGGCAAGCTCGTCCTTCGATTGCAGCGTGCGCAGGCCCGGCGTGTTGGGAGAGCTGATGTTGACCGTGATATAGTCGACGAAGGGCGCGGCGTGCTCCACCGAAAGCGCATAGTCGGCAATGCGGTCGCGCGAGTCCTTGTTTGCGCCGACGTTGAGCCCGGTCACGCCGCGCGGCCCGCGGTGCCAGGCGCGCTCCTTGAACTTGTCGAGCGCCTGTTCGAGGCCGTTGTTGTTGAAGCCGAGCCGGTTGATCACGGCCTGGTCTTCGGCAAGGCGGAACATGCGCGGCTTCGGGTTGCCCGGCTGCGGCAGCGGCGTCACCGTCCCCGCCTCCACGAAGCCGAAGCCGAGCCGCAGCAGGGGGTTCAGCACCTCGGCGTTCTTGTCGAAGCCCGCGGCGATGCCCACCGGGTTCGAAAAGCGCAGTCCTGCGACCGTCGTCCGCAGGCTGGGCGGGTCGTCTGCGATGCGCGACGGCGGCATCGCGCCCAGCAACCGCAACGTCAGGCGGTGCGCGCGTTCGGCATCGAGCTTGAAGAGGACGGGGCGGACCAGCCCGTAAGGGATCTGCATATGCTGCAAGCCTTAGCGCAGGGAGCGCCCGGTGGTCAAAAGGAAGCACGAACGGCACGGCGCAAATTCGCGACTCGGCGCTCACCGCAAACCGCGCCCTTCGCGGAACTGCAGCCTGCGGCCATAAACCTCTGGATCGAAAGACAAAGCCGGCCCGATGTCGGATTCGTACAATCCACGGCTGGGGGCACCCGCTAGGGTCCGCCTCGCGACTCAGGGGACGTCCTTTCTTCCGGTAACCAGCAGGCCGGAATGAACACGACCCTCACTTTCCGGCCCGGACGTTTCAATGCGTCCGGGCCTTCTTTTTTCGCCCTCGCGACGTTTTTGCGAATCGCTCACAGCATTTTGACGGGGCTTTGACGGGGCCGCCCTAAACGCAGCCCTGCGACCCAAGGGTTCGTCTCCTATGCCATCAAGGCATTCACGACCCCGACTGACAGGGGGGTCCGTTCCAACCCGGACCCCCCGCTTTTTTTGTCAGCGGCGAACTGCGACTCGCCGGGCGCCGCAAGCTTTGGTATCTGAGCCGAAACTTTCGGCTCAGGCAGGGTGCACGAAAGGCCGGTCGCAGTCCCATGTTCTCGATGCGTTACCACTCGCCCGCGCCGCCGCTTCGGCGGCAGATTTCGAGCTATTACGTCGTCGAGATCGGCCCGGGACGCATCACCGATGTGATGCGGGCAGAGCTTCCCAATGTGCGCTTCCTGATTCGCGGCGCTTCCGATCTCACCTGGCCCGATGGCAGCGTGCGGCGCGGCCTCGGCGCCAGCCTGTTCGGCCCGCGCTGCCTGCCGCTCGGCATGGTGCTCGAAGGCCCGGCGCTGGTGTTCGGCGCGGGGATCATGTCCGATGGCTGGCTGCGCTTTTTCGGCGTCGATTCCGACGAGATGGCCGATGCGATGCTGCCTTTGGAGGACGTCGCGGGAAGCGCGGCGCGTTCGGCGCTGTGCCGGATGCAGAACGGCGTCACTGACCAGGATCTCGTTGCGGCGGCGGACGCTTTTTTCCTGTCGATGGCACGGCGACAGGCCGTGCGGCAGGATGTCGGCTTCGGAATGCTGGTGGAAGATTGGCTGGTGCGCGGCAGCCCCGGCGGTGTCGACGCGCTGGTCGGGCTGGCGGACCGCTCGGCGCGGCAGGTGGAACGCCTGTGCCGCCGCACCTATGGTGCGCCGCCCAAGCTCTTGATGCGCAAATATCGCGCGCTGCGCGCAGCGGTCCAGATCAGCGTCGATCCTGATGCGCGCTGGTTCGATGTCGCGGGCGAGGACTTCTACGATCAGTCGCACTTCATCCGCGAGTTCCGCACGTTCGTGGGCATGACACCCACGCAGTTCGCGGCGAACGGGGCTGCGGTGATGAGTCACAGCATTCGCCTGCGCCGCCAGCTTCCGACGCTTCCCAGGCTCTCGCTCGTCAGCTAGAGGCACCTCGCCGCTTGACTCGGGCGCGGCGCGCCCCACATAAGCCGGACCGAATTCGTCTGATTTAGCGCCGGAGCGTCCGTGATCCGCCTGACCAACCTTGCCGACTATGCGGTCGTCGTGATGACGGCGGCGGCGCGCGCGCCCGATCGTCGCTTTTCCGCCGCCGAGCTTGCCGCCGAAACCGGCGTGCCCGCGCCCACGGCGGCAAAGCTCACCGGCATCCTCGCGCGCGCGGGTCTGCTCGACTCGGCGCGCGGCGTCACCGGCGGCGTCCAGCTCGGGCGCGGCGCAGCAGAGATCAGCATTGCGGACATCGTCGAGGCGGTGGACGGCCCCATCGCCATCGCCCAGTGCCTGCATGACAAATCGTCGGACTGCGCGCTCGAATCGAGCTGCGCGGTGCGCCCGCACTGGTCGCTCATCAATGTACGCGTGCGCGAGGCGCTCAGCGACGTGAGCCTCGCCGCCATCGTTGCCGCCGAACGCGCGAACCAGCGCATCGGGGAGCCCGCCTAATGGTCGCGAACGAACAGGCATTGGCGCTCGCCAAGGAGCAGTCGAAGTACAAGTGGGGCTTCACCTCCGACATCGAATCCGATTTCGCGCCCAAGGGTCTCGACGAGGATACCGTTCGTTTCATTTCGGCGAAGAAGGCCGAGCCCGAATGGATGCTCGAATGGCGCCTCAAGGCGTTCCGCCTGTGGCAGGGCATGGAAAGCCCGGACTGGGCGAAGCTGTCGATTCCGCCGATCGATTATCAGGACGCTTATTACTACGCCGCGCCGCGCAAGAAGCCGACGCTGAAGTCGCTCGATGAACTCGACCCCGAGATCCTGCGCACGTACGAGAAGCTCGGCATTCCGATCGAGGAGCAGAAGGTGCTCGCGGGCGTCGAAGGCGCGCGCAAGGTCGCGGTCGATGCGGTGTTCGACAGCGTCTCCGTCGCCACCACCTTCCGCGAGGAATTGAAGCGCGCCGGCGTCATCTTCCTGTCGATCAGCGAGGCGATCCGCGAATATCCCGAGCTTGTGAAGAAATACCTCGGCGCGGTCGTCCCCGTGCGCGACAATTTCTTCGCCTGCCTCAACAGCGCGGTCTTCTCGGACGGCACCTTCGTCTACGTCCCCGAAGGCGTCCGCTGCCCGATGGAACTGTCGACTTATTTCCGCATCAACGCGGAAAACACCGGCCAGTTCGAGCGCACGCTGATCATCGCCGACAAGGGCGCCTACGTCTCCTACCTCGAAGGCTGCACCGCGCCGCAGCGCGACGAGAACCAGCTCCACGCCGCCGTCGTCGAGCTGGTCGCGCTCGAAGACGCGGAGATCAAGTACTCGACCGTCCAGAACTGGTATCCGGGCGACGAGAACGGCAAGGGCGGCATCTACAACTTCGTCACCAAGCGCGCGCACTGCCGGGGTGATCGCTCCAAGGTGTCGTGGACGCAGGTCGAAACCGGCTCGGCGATCACCTGGAAATATCCGTCCTGCGTACTCTCGGGGAAGGACAGCGTCGGCGAGTTCTATTCGGTCGCGCTCACCAACAATATGCAGCAGGCCGATACCGGCACGAAGATGATCCATCTGGGCGCGGGCTCGCGCTCCACGATCATCTCGAAGGGCATCTCGGCGGGTCGTTCGAACAACACCTACCGCGGCCTCGTCCGCGTCGGCCCCTCGGCTGAAGGCGTGCGCAATTTCACGCAGTGCGACAGCCTGCTGCTCGGCTCCGAATGCGGCGCCCACACCGTGCCCTACATCGAGGTGAAGAACCCCTCGGCGCAGATCGAGCACGAAGCGACGACGAGCAAGATCAGCGACGACCAGCTCTTCTACGCCCAGTCCCGCGGCCTCGACCGCGAAGCCGCCGTGGCGCTCATCGTCAACGGTTTCGCCAAGGAGGTGCTCCAGCAGCTCCCGATGGAATTCGCCGTGGAGGCACAGAAGCTCCTCGGTATCAGTCTGGAAGGGAGCGTCGGCTGATGGCCATGCTTAGAATCGAAAACCTCCACGCCAACGTCGGCGACAAGGAAATCCTCAAGGGCCTGACGCTCGAAGTCGGTGCCGGCGAGGTTCATGCCATTATGGGCCCGAACGGCTCGGGCAAGTCGACGCTCGGCTACGTGCTCGCGGGGCGCGAGGGCTATGAGGCGACTTCGGGCTCGGTGACGTTCGACGGCAAGGACCTCCTTGCCCTCGAACCGCACGAGCGCGCTGCCGCCGGTTTCTTCCTCGGGCTGCAATATCCGGTCGAAATCCCCGGCGTTTCCAATCTCAGTTTCCTGCGCACCGCGCTCAACGCCCAGCGCAAGCTGCGCGGCGAGCCGGACATCTCGGCCGCCGATTTCATGCGTCTCGCACGTACCGAGGCGGATGCCTTCGATCTCACCATGGATCACATGAAGCGCGGCGTGAACGTCGGCTTCTCGGGCGGCGAGAAGAAGCGCAACGAGATGGTGCAGATGGCGCTGCTCGCCCCGAAGTTCGCGGTGCTCGACGAGACCGATTCCGGCCTCGACATCGATGCGCTGAAAACCGTGGCCAGCGGCATCAACCGGCTGCGTTCGCCGGAGCGCGGCTTCCTGCTCATCACGCACTATCAGCGCCTGCTCGACTATGTGAAGCCGGACAAGGTGCACGTCCTTTCCGGCGGCCGCATCGTGCGCTCCGGAGGCCCGGAACTCGCGCATGAACTCGAGCGCGAAGGCTATGGAGAGCTGGCGGCGTGAACGCGCGCGCGCTCCCCACCCGCCGTGACGAGGCGTGGCGTTACAGCGATCTCGACGCGCTTGCCGAGGTGTGGCCGTCGGGCGTGGTTTCGGAAACCATCGTGGTGCCCGCCGGGGAACGCCTTGCGCGCACAATCGTCGCCGATGCCGCGCAGCCGGTTTCGGTGCGCGATATCGCCGTCACCCTTGCGGACGGCGCGCGGCTCGATCTGCATATGCTGAATCTCGGTGGCCGCTACGGCCGCATTGCCCTTGATGTGACGCTGGGCGACGGCGCGCATTTCGAACTCGGCGCAGCGCAGGTCGCGGGCGGCAAGACGACGCTGGAGATCGTCACGCGCGTACGCCACGCAGCGCCGAACGCCACCAGCCGCCAGACCGTGCGCACGGTTCTCGCGCAGCAGGCCACCGGCACCTATCTCGGGCAGATCGTCGTCGATCGCGGCGCGCAGAAGACGGATGCCGAGCAGTCGGTAAAGGCAATGCTGCTCGATCGCACCGCCACGGCGAACGCCAAGCCGGAGCTTGAGATCTACGCGGACGACGTGAAGTGCGCGCACGGCGCGACGGTCGGCGAACTCGACGCGACGCAGTATTTCTATCTGACAAGCCGCGGCCTGCCGCCATCCGAAGCGAAGCGGCTGCTGCTGCAGGCGTTCCTCGCCGATGCCTATGCGGACATGGAAGATGCCGAGGCGCGCGAGGGGCTGGAAGCGGCGGCGCTTGCGGCGCTGGAGCAGCTCGCATGAACGCGCTCACGCCCATCACCGTCTCGCGCCGCGCAGATTTCCCCGGTGTCGTCGACTGGGCCTATCTCGATTCCGCCGCGACCGCGCAGAAACCGCAGATCGTGATCGACGCCATCGCCGCCGCCTACGGCCCCGAGTACGCCACCGTGCACCGCGGCGTTTATGCGCGCTCGGCAACGATGACGGAGCGTTTCGAGGCCGCGCGAAACACCGCCGCGCGCTTCATCAATGCCGCGAGCCCGAGCGAGATCGTTTTCGTGCGCGGCGCGACGGAAGCCATCAACCTCGTCGCGCAGACGTGGGGCATGAACCTCAAGGCGGGTGACCGCATCCTGCTCTCGCGGCTGGAGCATCATTCGAACATCGTGCCGTGGCAATTGCTGCGGGACCGCACCGGCATAGAGATCGACGTCGCGCCGCTCACCGCCGACCACCGCATCGATGAAGATGCGCTGGAAGCGATGCTCACCCCCGCGCACAAGCTCGTCGCCGTCGCGCATGTCTCGAATGTGCTCGGCTCGGTGGCCGACATCGCCCGCATCGCCCGCGCCGCGCACGCTGTGGGTGCGAAGCTGCTCGTCGATGGTTGCCAGGCGGTGCCGCGCATGGGTGTGGACGTGCAGGCGCTCGGCGCGGATTTCTACGCCTTCTCGGGTCACAAGCTTTACGGTCCCACCGGCATCGGCGTGCTGTGGACGCACGGGGATATCCTCTCCGCGATGCCGCCGTGGCAGGGTGGCGGCTCGATGATCGAAACGGTGACGTTCGAGAAAACCACCTACGCGCCCGCGCCGACACGCTTCGAAGCCGGCACGCCGCACATCGTCGGTGCCGTGGGCCTCGCCGCCGCCATGGATTATGTCTCGGCGATCGGTTTGGACACCATCGACGCGCACGAACGGCACCTCGCGGCTCTCGCACGCGCCGAACTGCGCAAGGTCAACTCGCTGCGCCTGTTCGGGCCCGAAGATTCGAGCGGCATCGTCAGCTTCGCGATGGAGGGGGTTCATCCCCACGACATCGGCACCATATTGGACGAAGAAGGCGTCGCCATCCGCGCCGGGCACCACTGCGCCCAGCCCTTGATGGAAACGCTCGGCGTGCCGGCGACGGCACGCGCCAGCTTCGGCGTCTACAGCGATGAAAGCGATGTCGAGCGGCTGCTTCGCGGTATCGCGCGGGTGAAGAGGATTTTCGGATGAGCGAGGATACGCGGCCCTACACCGTCGAAAGCGTCGACGCCGCGCCGCCGGCGCCGGAGCGGCCGGTGCTTCAGGAAGCGCGGCGCAAGGCCGATTATCTCGAAGGCTTTCTCAGCCAGAAGCCCGCCGCGCCCGATCCCGGCAGCCCGGGCGGCGAGGTCTACGATCAGGTCATCCAGGCGCTGCGCGAGATCTACGATCCCGAGATTCCGGTGAACATCTACGATCTCGGGCTCATCTACGGCGTCGATATCGCCGATGATCACGTCGTCGTCACCATGACGCTGACGACGCCGCATTGCCCGGTCGCCGAATCGATGCCCGCCGAAGTCGAAATCCGCGTCGGCAGCGTGCCGGGCGTCGGCTCGGCGGAGGTCAACCTCGTCTGGGATCCGCCGTGGGACCCGCAGAAGATGTCCGACGAGGCGAAGCTGGAGCTTGGAATGCTATGAGCACGATCGTTCGAGAACGCCCGGCGCCGATCGCGCTCACCGAGAACGCCCACGCGCGCATCGCCGCGATGATGGCGCGCGCGCCCGAAGGCACGCTCGGCGTGCGCCTGTCGACGCCCCGGCGCGGCTGCTCGGGCCTTGCCTACAGCATCGACTATGTCACCGATGCGAAGCCGGGCGACGAGCGCATCGAAACGCCGGGCGGCACGCTCTTCGTCGACGGCGGCTCGCTGCTTTACCTGATCGGCAGCCGCATGGACTGGAAGGAAGACGATTTCGCCGCCGGCTTCGTCTTCGAAAATCCGAACGCCAAGGGCAGTTGCGGCTGCGGCGAGAGCTTCACCGTCTGAGGCTTTCCGGCTAGCAAGGCGGGATGAAAACGCTTCGTCTCGCGCTCGCCGCCGCCCTTCTCGCCTCTTCTGCCCAAGCCCAGCCGCTGCCATCGGCAGTGCCCGCGCCCATCGTCGATGGTCATAACGACCTGCCGTGGGCGCTCCGCCAGCTGAACGGCAGCCGCACAAGCGATTTCGATTTCCGCAACCTGCCGGAGCGGCTGCGCGGCAAGATCGTCACCGATTTCACGATGCTGAAGACGGGCGGCGTCGGCGGCCAGTTCTGGTCGGTCTACGTTCCTGCCGATACCGAAGGCCCGGAGGCCGTTCGCCTGACGCTCGAGCAGATCGACATCATGCAGCGCCTCATTGATGCCAACCCGTCGATGCTCACCAAGGCCGCCACGGTCGCCGACTTCGAACGCGCGATGAAGGCGGGCAGGATCGCCTCGGTGTTCGGTGTGGAGGGCGGCCATTCGATCGGCAATTCGCTTGGCGTGCTGCGCCAGCTCCACGCGCTCGGCGCGCGCTACATGACGCTGACGCACGGCAAGACGACGGCATGGGCGGACAGCGCCACCGATGCGCCCAGGCACAACGGCCTCGCACCCTTCGGCAAGGAGGTGGTGCGCGAGATGAACCGCCTCGGGATGCTCGTCGATCTCAGCCACGTGACGCCGAAGGTGATGCATGACGCCCTCGATGTAAGCGTGGCGCCGGTGATCTTCAGCCATTCGTCGGCGAAAGCCGTGCAGAACCGCCCGCGCAACGTGCCGGACGACGTGCTCATCCGTCTCAAGGACAATGGCGGCGTCATCATGGTCTTTTTCGCCCAGGATGCGGTGACGGAAACCGTGGCGGCATGGCATCGCGAGCTGGCGGCGCAGAAGGCTCGGCTCGGCTATGATCACCCGGATCGGCCGGACCTTGTCGAGAAAGGCCTCGCGGACTGGCAGGCGGCAAATCCGCAACCTCATGCGAACGTTGCGCAGGTGGCCGACCATATCGATCATATCCGCAAGGTGGCGGGGATCGACGTCATCGGCATCGGTTCTGATTTCGATGGGCTGCCGAGCTATCCGGACGGGCTCGGCACGGTCGCCGATTACCCTGCGCTGTTCGCGGAGCTTGCGAAGCGCGGCTATTCAAAGGCCGATCTCGCGAAGATCGCCAGCGGCAACATCCTGCGCGCGATGCGGCAGGCGGAAAAAGTCTCGGCCCGGCTCAAGGCTGAGCGAGGGCCGAGCGAGGTCAGGTTCGCGGGCTAAACACTAAGCGGCCAGCGCGAACCCCTCTGCACCGAGTTTCTTGATTTCATCAGCCGCAGCGGCGAGCGATTCCGTGCGCGCTTCGGGCGAAATCGCCAGGCGTTCGGCGCGGACGAACGTGATGTCGGTGATGCCGATGAAGTTCAGCATGGTGCGGATGTGCGGCTCCTGCGCGTCGAGCGCCTTGCCCTCCCCTTCGCTGTAAAAGCCGCCGCGCGTCTCGACGACGATCACACGCTTGCCGGACAGATGACCGACGGGGCCTTCCGCCGTGTAGTGGAAGGTCACGCCGGCGCGCAGCACGCGGTCGAACCAGCTCTTGAGGTTCGAGGTGATGCCGAAATTGTACATCGGCGCGCCGATCACGACGACATCCGCGGCCTGAAGCTCGGCGATCAGTTCATCGGAAAGCGCGCGTTCCGCGACAGCTTCGGAGGTATCCGCACCGCTGAAACCGCCGAGCGTGGTGCCCGAAAGATGCGGCAGGGGGCTCCCGCCGACGTCGCGGATCGTGACGTTCGCGTTCGTTCCGACAGCGGTGAGGAAATCGTTGATCAGGCTGCGCGACGCCGATGCGTCGCCGAGTACGCTGCTTTGCACGACAAGAATATTCTGCATGGGTCTGGTCCTTGTTCTCGGTTGCAGAGCCATAGCTAATGTGCGACCGGTGTTGCCGATAGCGCAGCAACGTGAACACCGGAGTTGCATGAAATGGAACAGTCGAGCGACCTTTCCGATATCGCGGCGCTGGTTGCCGTTGTCGAAACCGGCAGCTTCAGCCGTGCTGCGGAGCGTCTCGGCATCTCGAAGTCGATCGTCAGCCGCCGTGTCGCACGGCTCGAAGCCGCGCTCGGCGCCCGCCTGCTGACACGCACCGCGCAGGGCGCGCGGCCAACGGATGTTGGCGTGGACTATTTCGGCCGCGTTCGGGAAGCGATTGCGGGCCTCGAAGCGGCGCGCGATGCAGTTGCTGCCGCGATGGCCGAGATCGCGGGGCCGATCCGCCTTTCCGCGCCGCTTTCGTTCGGCCTCGCCTACCTCGCGCCCGCGCTTGCGGAGTTCGCCGCCGCGCATCCCCGGGTCGAGTTTGACATCGCCTTCGACGACCGCCGCGCCGACATTATCGGCGAAGGGCTCGATCTGGCCGTCCGCATCGGCCAGCTTGTCGATTCGACGCTCATTGCGCGCAAGCTCGCGCCGATCCGTGCCGTCGCGATTGCAAGCCCGGCCTATCTCGCGCGCATGGGAACTCCGTCGCATCCGCGCGAAATCGCGGATCACGATCTGCTGCAATATACGAACGTCGCACCTTCGGAGACGTGGCGGTTCGAGATCGATGGGCGCAGCGAATATGTGAAGGGCCGTATGCGCCTACGCTCCAACAGTGGAGAGATGCTGCTCGCCGCCGCAGAGGCGGGCCTCGGCATCGCCATGCTGCCCACCTTCATCGCCTCTCCTGCGATCACCAAGGGAAGCGTGGAGATCGTGCTCGGGAACTGGGCGCCGGGCGAAACTGGCCTTTATGCCGTCATGCCGCCCGGGCGCAGCGCGACGGCGCGGGTGCGTGCACTCGTGGATTTTCTCGCCGCCCGCTTCGGCCCCGAGCCGACGTGGGATCCGTGCTGGACCGCAATGAAGGCCGCTGGCTAGCCGCGACCCTGCCCGCGCCAGCGATGGATGGTGCGACTGAGAATTCCGGCTTCGTCGCCTTCTTCGGTCCAGAGCTGACTGAACATCGGATCGTCCGACGCCGGTCGAAGCTGCGCAGCAAGATCGTCGAGCCGCACGCGGATCGGGATCGAAACACCCTCGCCGCAGATGATGCATTCGCGGTTGCGGAGCGCCGGGATCGAATCGAGGAAGCCGCGCGCGCCTTCGGGCATGGCATTGCGCACATACATCTGGTCGCGCTCGTTGTTGAGGCGCATGGAGATGATCGTGCCGCACTGCGAGAGCACGCCTTCGGCAAGGTCCGAGGGACGCTGCGTGATGAGGCCGAGCGAGACGCCGTATTTACGACCTTCCTTGGCGATGCGTTCGAGAACCTTGCGGACGGCGACCCCCTTCGTCTCGCGGTCGGAAGGCACGTAGCGGTGCGCTTCCTCGCAGACGAGCAGGATCGGCCGCTGCGGCTCGCGGCGGGCCCAGATCGCATAGTCGAACACCATGCGCGCGAGCACCGCGACGACCACGGTCACGATGTCGGACGGCACGCCCGACAGGTCGACGATCGAGATCGGCTTGCCCTCCGCCGGAAGCCGGAAGATCTTCGAAAGGAACGGCGCCATCGAATCCGAAACGAGCAGGCCGTTGAACATGAACGCGTAGCGCGGATCGCCCTTCAGCTCCTCGATCTTGGTTTTGAGCCGCATGTACGGCCCGAGGTCGCTTGCCTTGTCGAGCTTGCCCATCTGCGCGTTGATGGCGCCGAGCAGGTCCGAAAGCAGGTAGGGCACCGGCGAATCGACTGTCATCTTGCCGAGCGATTCGGCGATGCGGCTCTTGGAGCGCGCGGCGAGCAGGCACTTGGCCAGCACGTCCATGTCCTTCTCGCGCTCGGAACCGTCGGTGGTGATGAAGACCTCGCAGTGTTCCTCGAAGTTCATCAGCCAGTAGGGCAGGTTGAGGTTGTCGACGTTGAAGATCATGCCGTTCGAGCTGAACGCCGCGGCATATTCGCCGTGCGGATCGAGCATCATGATGTGGCCCTTGGGCGCCTTCTCGACGATGCGGTGCAGGATCAGCGCAGCGCTCGTCGATTTACCCGTACCGGTGGAGCCGAGCAGCGCGAAATGCTTGCCGAGCATCGCATCGATGAGCAGCGAGCCGCGCACGTCTTCGGTGGGATAGACGGTGCCGATTTCGATGTGCGGTCGGTCCTCGGCGGCGAACACCAGCACGAGGTCGGCGCGCGAGACGGTGAAAACGTCGTCGCCCGGCACGGGATAGCGCGTCACGCCGCGGCGGAACGCCTTCATCGATCCGGTCGCGGGGTCTTCGGGGCCTTCGCCGAGAAAGTCGATGTGCGAGAGAATGACCGAGCCCGCTTCGTCCATGCGCATGTCGCGGACGTTGCCGAGCAGCCAGAGGTCGCCGACGCGCATCTTCACCTGGCTGCCGACCTGCCCGGACATGGCAACGGTCGTGTCCTCGTGGCCGGTGATCGCCTTCAACTGCGTTGGATCGAAGCTGCAGATCGCGGAGCCGCCGGCAATCTCGCGCACGCGGCCGATCACGCAAGTGCTCGGCAGGCTTGCGACCTTTTTAGGCTGCATGAAGACGTTGTGACCATCGGCCGACGAGGGGTTCACCGGCATGAACGACTGATCCAAGACGTACTCCTTCACTGCGACAAGGCTTTGCCGCAGCGGTGTAACAGCGAAGGGATAAGGAAGCGTTTATCGTCGCGTAAAGAGCCCGGCAGCCCAGCCGAGTACCAGCGCCAGAACAACGGCGAGCATCCCGTACGAGAAGCTGTGCTCCTCGGCGGCGACCGAGACCTGCCGTTCGAAGCCGGATTTGTCGATGCTGATCTCGCGCATGGCGCTTGCCACCACCTTGCCCTCGTCGATCAGATGGATTTCGACCGTGTAATTGCCCACCGGCACCTGGCTCGGGATCTGGATGCGGGCGCGGTAAAGCACGTTTTCGGTAAGTTCGACCCCCTGCGCGTCGTCCGAATACAGGCCCTCGCGGCGGCGCAGGCTGAGGAAGCCCTGCTCGAACGTGCGGATATCGCTGGAATCGCTCGAAACCGGCGAAAGCTGCAGGTGCGAGAGGCCGAGTTCGTAGATCGCGGCCGTCTCGTCGTTGACCAGCTCTGAAATCGGGCGTGTCGTTGCGACGCTATAGAATGATGGCGCCGTCTCGAAACGCACCGCGCGCGTGTTGATCCAGATGCCCGCGACGCGCGCCTTGCGCCGCACCGTCACCGCTTCGGGCGGCCCACGCACGATCACCGCGATATCGGGGGGCTCGTCGGGCGTCTGCCCGCCCGGATACTGGATCGCGCCGAAGATCAGCAGTTCGGCGCCGGCGAAGCTGTAGACGATGTCGATCTTGCTATGGCTGATATCGGTGATCAGCCGCGGCGGTGCCGCTGCCGAGAGCAGCAGCATGAGCAGTGGCAGCAACAGCCGCTTCATTCGGTAAAGACCGAATAAAGCTCGCTCGGCGTCCAGGTGAGGCCGACCAGCAGGCGGATCGCGACCGCGATGACGAGGACGGCAAGCCCGAAGCGCAGCTTTTCAGGCGGCAGTCGCTGCGCCATGCGCGCGCCGATCTGCGCGCCGATAACGCCGCCGATCAGCAGCATCAGCGCAAGCACGATGTCGACCGTTTTCGATTGTACGGCGTGCATCAGCGTGACCGCAGCCGTGGTGAACACGATCTGGAACAGCGAGGTGCCGACGACGACCGAGACGGACATGCCGAGCAGGTAGATCATCGCCGGCACCATGACGAAGCCGCCGCCGATGCCCATGATGAAGGTGAGGATGCCGACCGCCACGCCAATGCCAAACGGGGCGAGCGGCGAGATATAGAGACCCGATTTGTAGAAACGCATCTTCCACGGCAGCGCCGCGATGAACGGGATGTGCGGGTGCAGCTTCACACGGCGGATTTCGCCGGCCCGCGCGCGCCGCAGCGTCTGCCAGGATTCCACCAGCATCAGCCCGCCCATCGTGGAGAGGAACACAACGTAGATCAGCGAGATGGTGATATCGATCTGGCCGATTTTCTGGAGCAGCTTGAACACGTAGGAGCCGATCCCGGAGCCCACCACGCCGCCAGCAACGAGGACGGCGCCCATCTTGGGATCGACGCCGTTGCGCCGCCAGTGCGCAAGCGCGCCGGAAACGCTCGACCCGGTGATCTGCGTGGCGGACGAGGCCACGGCGATGGCTGGCGGAATTCCGTAGAAGATCAGCATCGGCGTCGTCAGGAATCCGCCGCCGACGCCGAACATGCCGGACATGAAGCCGACAAGAACGCCGAACCCCACAATCACCAGCGAATTGACGCTGAGTTCGGCGATCGGGAGATAGATGTCCATGCCGTCCTGACTAACCCAGCGGGGAGTCGCCCGCCACCACCTTTGCCGCCAACATGCGCCTGTATCGAGACAAAATTTGGGCCGTGCGTATCGTTGCAAGGATCGGAACGCCTGCCGCTTCCGGGACGCCTAGCTTGCGGGCCTGTCCGAAAAGGAGGAGCAGATGATCATGGAAACGGAATTGGCCGATCAGCCGCAATTCTGGGATGCCGTCGTGCGGCGGGATCGCGCGTTCGATGGGCGGTTCGTCTATGCCGTGAAACGGTCGGGTGTCTATTGCCGCCCATCGTGCCCGGCGCGGACGCCGAAGCGCGAGAACGTGCGCTTTTATGCAAACGGTGCGGCTGCCGAGGCGGATGGCTATAGGGCGTGCCTGCGCTGCCGTCCCGGCGCGCTCGAGGGGCGCGATCCGGCGGCGGACCGGATGGCATCGCTCGCGCGCTATATCGAGGCGCACGCCGACACACCGCTGCCGCTCGCCCGCCTCGCGGAGATCGCGGGGCTCAGCAGCTTCCAGGTGCAGCGGGCGTTCACGGCGGTGATCGGCGTCAGCCCGAAAGCGTTCCAGACCGCGCTCAGGATGAAGCGGCTGAAGGCAAGCCTCAAGGACGGCGACGGTGTCGCCGGCGCGATCTTCGAGGCCGGCTTCGGATCGACGAGCCGCGCTTACGAGCGGATGGACGGCCATCTCGGCATGACCCCTGCGGCCTACCGCGCGGGCGGTGCGGGCGAGACGATCGCGTGGGCGTGCCGCTCCACCGGTCTTGGCCTGCTACTGATGGCGGCGACGGCGCGGGGCGTCTGCGCGGTCAATTTCGGTGACGATGAAAGCGCGCTCGTCGCGCGGCTGCGGGCCGAATTCCCGCGCGCCGATATCGTGCCCTCGGATGCCACGGCGTCGCCGCAGCTCGATGCCTGGATCGATGCGCTTCGGGCGCATCTCGCGGAGGGTGCGCCGCATCCCGATATCCCCGTCGATCTGCGCGGCACGGCGTTCCAGATGAAGGTCTGGCGCTTCCTGCTCAGCGTGCCGAGCGGCACCATCGTCTCCTATGCGGAAGTCGCCGCCGGGATCGGCGCGCCCAGCGCCGTCCGCGCCGCGGCGTCCGCCTGCGGTGCGAACCGGGTCGCCGTGCTGGTGCCCTGCCACCGCGTTCTGCGCGGCGACGGCGGCATCGGCGGCTATCGCTGGGGTGTGGAACGGAAACGCACGCTGCTGGAGGCCGAGCGCCGACGGGGACGGGCGGCGTGACACACGCCGAGAGTGTCGACGCGCTCGATTGGACGGCGCTTGAAGCCATGCTCGAAGAGCGCAGCTATGCGGTGACGCCGCCGCTGCTGGATGCAGAGGTATGTGCCGCGCTCGCAGCGCGCTATGGCGACGACGCGGCGTTTCGCAGCACGGTGGTGATGGGCCGGCACGGTTATGGGCAGGGCAGTTACCGCTACTTTGCCTACCCGCTGCCGCCCGTCGTCGCGGCGCTGCGAGAGGCGCTTTATCCGCACCTCGCGCGGATCGCGAATGGCTGGGCAGCCCGGCTCGGCACGCCTGCGGATTGGCCGCCGACGCACGCGGCGTTGCTCGAACGCTGCCGCGCCGCCGGGCAGGTGCGGCCGACGCCGCTTCTGCTCCGCTATGGGCCCGGCGACTACAACTGCCTGCATCAGGATTTGTACGGCCCGGTGCATTTCCCGCTGCAGGCGGTCGTCCAGCTCGATCGGCCGGGCGCGGATTTCGATGGCGGTGCGCTCGTGCTCGTGGAAAACCGCCCGCGCCGCCAGTCGCGCTGCGAGGCGGTGCTGGCGCCGCAGGGCGCGGTCACGATCCTGCCGGTGCGGGACCGGCCGCGGCAGGGTCCGCGCGGCGCGTATCGAACGCAGCTTCGCCACGGCGTTTCCAGCATCGAACGCGGCGCGCGGCGCACGCTCGGGATCATCTTTCACGACGCGCTCTGAAGCGAGGCGGGGCCCTATCAGATTTTGCGTATTACAACTCCGCAAAATCTGATAGCTTCCGAGTCGCGCTCAGGAGGGAGATGCACGACGTGCGAATGCGCGAACTTGAACGGCTGACAGGCGTGGGGCGGGAAACCATCCGCTTCTACATCCGCGAAGGCCTGCTCCCCGAACCCGACCGTGCGAGCGCGAACAGCGCCTTTTACAACGACATGCACGTCGCGCGGCTGAAGGCGATCAAGCGCCTGCAGGAGGAACGCTTCCTGCCGCTCGCGATCATCCGCACGCTGCTCGATGGGGAAGATGGCGACCGCTGGCTCCACGCCGACGCCTTTCCCGATCTCGATGCCATGCTGCGCGCTCGGCTCGATACCGGCGGCGAGGGCGTAACGCTTGAAGAGCTTGCCGCCCAGACCGGCTTCACGATCGAAGAGCTTGGCCGCGCGGTGGAGGAGGGTGTGCTCTGCCCCGATCGCGACGGCCGCTTCGGGCCGCGCGATCTTGCCGTTGCACGCTGCCTGAGGGAACTGAATGTCATCGGTTTCACCGAGGAACGCGGCTTTGTCGGCGGCGGCGCTATGTACGCGCAGTTCGTCGAATGGCTCGTGGGGCAGGAAATGCGCCTGTTCTTGGAGAACACGGCGGGCAAGATCGGCGACGAGGAAGCGCTGATCATGGCCGAGCGCGGCATCTCCACCATCAATGAAATGCTGAGCCTGATGCGGACGCGGGAAATCCTCCGTCAGCTGGAGGCGCGGCGCAGGATCGCCAACGACAACATATGATCCATTGGGAAGAGGATACAGCATGGCTTTTTCAGATCTGTACCGGCTGACCCCGAACGGCCCGACCTGGAACGTTGCGCAGGAATTCAAGACGGTTTTCGATTTCGAATATTCCGATGATCGCAGCGATCTCCTCAGCCTCTATGCCAAGGGCAAGAAGATGCAGTGGGATGCGGCCGATCGCATCGACTGGTCGCAGGATCTCGATTGGGAAAATCCGCAGGGTATGCCGGAGCAGACCATCGGCATCTTCGGGTCGCCGATGTGGGAGAAGATGTCGGCGAAGGACCGCGTAGAGCTGCGCCGCAACATGCAGGCGTGGTCGGTCTCGCAGTTCCTGCACGGCGAGCAGGGCGCGCTCATCTGCTCGGCGAAAATCGTGCAGCAGGTGCCCGACCTTGAAGCGAAGTTCTACGCCTCCACGCAGACGATCGACGAGGCGCGGCATGTGGAGGCGTACAAGCACCTGATCGAGAAGATCGGCATGAGCTATCCGATCACCGGCCCGCTCGCGACGCTGCTCGAACAGGTGCTTGAGGACAAGCGCTGGGACATGACCTACCTTGGGATGCAGGTGGTGATCGAAGGGCTGGCGCTCGCCGCGTTTGCGGGCATCCGCGACATGTCGACCTCACCGCTCGCCGGTGCCGTCAACGCCTATGTGATGCAGGATGAAGCGCGTCACGTCGCCTTCGGCCGCCTCACCTTGCGCGAATACTACCCGCACCTGACGGCGGCGGAGAGGAAGGAGCGCGAGGAGTTCCTCGTCGAGGCCTGTTATCACATGCGCGACCGGTTCCAGTCGCGCGAGGTCTACGAGACTCTTGGCCTTGACGTTGGCGAGTGCATCGCCTGGGCGGATGAGAGCGAGGGTGCGCGCAACTTCCGCAACCACCTTTTCAACCGCATCGTTCCCGTCGTTGCCGACATCGGCCTGTGGGGCGAGACCGTGCAGCGCGGTTATGCCCAGATGGGCGTCCTCGATTACGTGAATGTCGATGTTGATGCGCTGCAGGCGAACGACGAGAAGATCGCCGAGGATTTCGACGCGCGCCGCAGGAATATCGAGGAGGTTGCCGGGGTCGCCGCCGAATAGGTTCAGAACCGCGTCGCGACGGTGAGGGTCGGACCGCTGCCCGGCGCGGCATCGCCCGCGATGCGGAACCGGTATTCACCGCGCAGCTCGATCGTGCCCTTGCGGATCTGTTGGGAAAGCTGTGCGCCGGGACCGAGTTCGAGGCGCGAGGCCGTGCGGGTCTCGCCGTCCTGCACGCTGCCCCATACGCCGCCGCCGATGCCGATCCGCGTCCCCTTGCGCGTTGCGACCGGATAGAGCGCGAACGCTTGCGCGCCTGCAAATCCGTCCCGCCTGTTGGCGCCGACGATACCGGCTTCGGCATAGGCACTGAGATCGAGCGGGAGCTGCGCGTCCGCCGCGTGCCACGCGCCGCCGGAGACGCGGATGGCCCAAGCATCCCGTCCCTCGCGGCCAAGCGCGATCAGTCGTTCCACGCCGACAGCCGGCCCGCCCCGCCCAAGCGGCATCCACGCGGCACCGATCGCCGCCTGCGCGCTGCGGCCTTTGGGGCTGAGCCCGTCGTGCGCGATCGCTGCACGGCCAAAGAGTTCGACCGGGTGCCGCGCCAGCGGATCGGGCGCGTAGCTGAGCCGGATGCCGCTCTGCCCGCCACCGAGCAGCGGCCGGTCGCTGACGAGGCCGGAGGCGCCCTCGCGAACGAGACTGTAGGCGTCCATGCGCCAGCGCTTGCGCAGTGCGGAAAGCTCAGCGCGCCAGGCTGCGGCATTCGGGTGTCGGGGATCGGCAGCAAGCGCAGACGTAAATCCCTGTGCGGCCGCACGCCTGTCGCCCCCGGCGAGCGCGCGATAGGCGGCTTCCGCGCTTCCGAATGCCGTGTCCATGCTGTCGAGCCGGGATGCGGACACCGGCGGAGCGCCGCTCGCGGTGTCCGGTCGGTGTGCGTCGGGCGACGCAGCGGCGCCTGCGATCATCGTTTTCGCACCATGCTCAGGCGCGGAATGCATCGCGACGAGCCGTCCGGCGAGCGCGGGTGCGTCGGAAATAGCGAGCGGCACAAGCGCGTGTACGGCGGGAACGGGTTCGGCAGATCGCGCCTGTGTTGCGGCCGCCCCTCGCCGCGCCGAAAGCATCGCCGCATAGGTCACGCTGGCTTCATCGAAGCGCCAGACCGCCCACATGGCGAGCGTGACCGAAAGCATGGCGAAGGCGCGGACGGGGCGCATCAGTCGTGCGCCACCGTTTCCGGGAACCGGTGCGCGGTCTTTTCCCACACCGGCGCCGTTTTCCGAATCGCGCCGCGCACATAGAGCGCGGAGGCCCTGAGCGCTGCGAGGAAGTTCACGATGTTGCCGATGAAGGCGCGGGGCAGGGCGCGGACGGCTTCGATGATGCCGTGCTGGCGGCCTGTGAACATCATGCGCATGGCAAGCCGCCAGGCCAGCAGGATGGTCGTGAGGCGAAGCAGCCCGTGGAGCGCCGAGCCAGGCTCGACCACGGCGGGCAGCAGGCGCGCGTCCGGCACCGTGCTCTTGAGCACGATCGCGGCTGCGTAGGCGAGCGCCGCCACATAGGCGACGATCACGACGAGCGCGTTCAAAAGCGCCTTGCGGTCCCGCATCAGCATGTAGCGCGCGGCGAGGCCGCCCTGCCAGCCGATCCGGTCCCAGCCTTGGAGCGCGATGCCGAGCAGCCAGCGCGACTTCTGCCGCACGGCGGTTTCGAGCGTCGCCGGGAAGTGCTCGCGCGTCGTCACATGCGGCTCGCCGCGCGTACCCGGGATGCGCACGAACACGGCCTTGCCGCCGCGCGCGTGGATGCGGTGGCCGAGTTCGTAGTCCTCGGTCAGCGAATCGGGGTCGAACGGCGCGCCGCCGAGCGCTACCGCGATGCGCCCCATCATCTCCCGCTCGAACCCGCACGCGACCCCGGCGGCGGGCAGCGCCGCGCCGATCGCCTCGCGCACGACCATGTCCTTCGTGTGGCTCTCGGCGAACTCGTCGAGATAATGCCCCGCGATCCAGCGCGACTGCGGATCGGCAAACGGCACGACAGGCAACTGCACCATGGCCTTCGCGGGGATCAGATAGTCGATGACGTCGAGTTCGCGCGCGTGCGCGACGTCTTCGGCGTCGTGCAGCACGACCGCCTTGAAACGCACGCCCTGCGCTCGCTCGTGGGCTTCCATGCCGCGCCAGATCGCGTTCAGGCAGTCGGCCTTCGTGGTGGGGCCGGGGTGCGGCGCGACGACGATTTCGATGCGCGGATCGCCCGCCGATGCGACCGCAGCGCGTGTCGCGGGGTCGTTCGGATAGACCCCGACGAAGATGCGGTAGTGCGGATGCCGCATGGTGCGCGCGAAGGTGGCGAGCATTTGCCCGATCACGTCCGCTTCGTCCCACGCGGGCACGAACACGGCGATCGGCGCATCCGCCGCCGGGCCTTTCAGCGAGCTCGCATCGGCGCGCTCCCAGACCCGGTAGACCGTCATCCGCCGCCAGATCTGACGCGCGAAATAGAGGGCGTCGAAAAGAAGGTCGTCGAGACTCGACACGGCAACGCCCGCCGCCGCGAGAAGCAACAGCTCTCGCGTCAGCAGCCAGTATCCGGCGAGCCAGACGTACAAATCCAACAAGGCTGAACGATCCCCCCGTTCAGAAACGCGTCCGTAATGAAAGCTGTTCGCATCGATTCGGCAAGTCCTTAATTTTGAAGGATTTGTGGTGCTCGCCAAGCGCCCTTCCCCGGCGTATATCTCTCCCCATGCAGCAATATCTCGATCTTCTCGCCCGCGTCCGCCGTCACGGCACGGAGCGCGGCGACCGCACCGGCACCGGCACGCTCAGCGTTTTCGGGCACCAGATGCGCTTCGATCTCGCCGACGGCTTCCCGATGCTGACGACGAAGAAGCTGCACCTGAAATCGATCGTGCACGAATTGCTCTGGTTCCTCGCGGGCGACACCAACATCGGCTACCTGAAAGCGAACGGCGTCTCGATCTGGGATGACTGGGCGGACAGCGAAGGCGAGCTCGGCCCCGTCTATGGCAAGCAGTGGCGCCGCTGGGAAACGCCGGACGGGCGCGTGATCGATCAGATTTCGAACCTCGTCGAGATGATCCGCCGCAATCCCGAATCGCGCCGCCTCATCGTATCGGCATGGAACGTCGCGGAGGTGGACAGCATGGCGCTGCCGCCCTGCCACTGCCTGTTCCAGTTCTACGTCGCCGAGGGCCGGCTCTCCTGCCAGCTCTACCAGCGCAGCGCCGACGTGTTCCTCGGCGTGCCCTTCAACATCGCCTCCTACGCGCTCCTCACACAGATGATGGCGCAGGTGACGGGGCTGAAACCGGGCGAATTCATCCACAGCTTCGGTGACGCGCACCTGTACCTCAATCACCTCGATCAGGCCGATCTGCAGCTGACGCGCCGCCCGATGGCGCTCCCCGAAATGCGCATCAACCCGGACGTGAAGGACATCTTCGGCTTCCGCTACGAAGACTTCGAACTCGTCGGCTATGAAGCGCACCCGCACATCAAGGCGCCGGTGGCGGTGTGACCCCCACGTACAGGCCGGACATTGTTCTCGTCGTTGCGCGTGCCGACAACCGAGTGATCGGGAAGGACGGCGCGATGCCGTGGCATCTTTCCGAAGACCTGAAGCGCTTCAAGCGGATCACGGTGGGAAAGCCCGTCATCATGGGCCGCAAGACCTTCGAATCGATCGGAAAGCCGCTCCCCGGTCGCCACAATATCGTGCTGACGCGCCAGCCGGGCTGGCAGGCCGACGGCGTGACTGTGGTGCCGAACCTCGCCGAAGCGATTGCGGCAGCGGGGCTTGATCCGCGCACGCGCGCCGATGCGATCATGGTGGTGGGCGGCGCGGAAATCTATGCGCAGGCGCTGCCCTTCGCGACGCGCATCGAGCTCACTGAAATCCACGCCGCGCCCGAAGGCGATACCTATTTTCCAGAGCTTGATCCCGCGCGCTGGCGTGAGACCTTCCGCGAAGTTCATCCGGCGGGGGAGACGCACCCCGCCTTTGATTTCGTGACGCTGGAGGCGGCTTGATGGCGAAGGCGAAGGTGCGCAGGCGGCGCTGGCCGTGGATCGTGGCGGCGCTGGTCGTGCTCGCCGCCGTGCTGTTCTTCGGCCTCGCGCCGGGCATCGCGGAGCGGTCGATGAACCGCATCGCGGGGTCGGGCGAATGGACCGTGAGCCCCGCCGCGCAGGCACTCCACGACCGGCTCGTGATCGCTGACCTTCATTCCGACACGCTGCTCTGGAAACGCGATCCCGAAGCGCGTGCCGAGCGTGGCCACGTCGATCTGCCGCGGCTTCAGGACGGCAACGTCAAGCTGCAGGTGTTCTCCTCCGTCACCAAGACGCCGAAGGGCCAGAATTACGAGGCGAACGGCGCCGATACCGACAACATCACCATGCTCGCCATCGCGCAGCTCCAGCCGCCGCGCACGTGGGATTCGTTGCTCCAGCGTTCGCTCTGGCACGCCGAGCGGATGCAGCGCGCGAAGGGCTACCGGCTCGTGCAGACCGTCCGCGATCTCGATGCGCTGCTTGCAGACAGGACCGCGACCGGCGCGCTGCTTTCGATCGAAGGGCTGCAGAACCTCGAAGGCAAGCTCGGCAACGTCGATGTGCTCTTCGATGCGGGCTACCGCATGGCGGGCCTCACGCACTTCTTCGACAATGAAGTCGCAGGCTCGATGCACGGACTTGAAAAGGGTGGGCTCACCCCGCTCGGCCGCGACGTCATCCGCCGCATGGAGGCGAAGGGCATGGTCGTCGATCTCGCCCACGCCAGCCACAAGACCGTGGCAGAGGCGCTGAAGCTGGTGACGAAGCCGGTCGTCTACAGCCACGGCGGCGTCAAGGCGACGTGCAACACCAACCGCAATCTTACCGACGAGGAAATCAGGGGTATCGCCGCAACCGGCGGCGTCGTCGGCATCGGTTTCTGGGATGCCGCTGTGTGCGAGCCGACCCCGCAGGCGACGGCGCGTGCGATGCGGCACGTGCGCGACCTCGTCGGCATCGATCATGTCGCGCTCGGATCGGACTGGGACGGCGCGACGACCGTGGGCGTCGATGCCGCGCACCTGCCGGCGGTCACCCAGGCGCTGATCGATCAAGGCTTCACCGAAGGCGAAATCCGGAAGGCAATGGGCGGCAACGTGCTCCGCGTACTCCGCGCCACCTTGCCGCGCTAGGCCGGGCGGGATAGCAGAGCGGCCATGAAACGCATCACGGGGGATGCGCCGCTTGCCGAAGCCCTGCGCGGCGGCGTCGCGGCGATCGGCAATTTCGATGGTTTTCACATCGGCCATCAGGCGGTGGTCGGGCGGGCGTTGGATCGCGCGCGCGCCGAAGGCCTGCCCGCGCTCGCGCTCACCTTCGATCCGCACCCGGCGCGACTGTTCCGCCCGCAATCGCCGCCCTTCGCGCTGACGACGACCGACCAGAAGCTCGATCTTCTCGAATCCTTCGGCATGGATGCCGCCGTGGTGCTGCGTTTCGATGCGGCGTTCGCGGCGCTCCCGGCCGATGAATTCGTATCCGGCGTTCTCGTCGGGCGCCTCGGCCTCACCGGCTCCGTCACCGGCGAGGATTTCACCTTCGGACGCGGCGCCAGCGGCGACACGGCGAAGCTGCTTGAACTGGGCGCCGCCCACGGCCTCATCCCCGAGACCGTCGCGCCTGTGCGCGACGATGGCGCGGCGATCATCTCCTCCACGCGCGCGCGCGCCGCGCTGCAGGCTGGGCATTGCCGAGAGGCCGCCGCGCTGATGGGCCGCCCTTTCGCCATTCGCGGGGTCGTGGAGCATGGCGACAAGCGCGGTCGCACGATCGACGTGCCGACGGCGAACGTCGCGATCGGCGGCGACTATGTCCGTCCCGCCTACGGCATCTATGCCGTGCGCTGCCGGCTGGAGGACGGGCGCGTCGTGGAAGGCGTCGCGAATCTCGGCATCCGCCCGATGTTCACGCCGCCGAAGGAACTGCTCGAAGTCCACCTGTTCGATTATGCGGGCGATCTCTATGGGCAGACCATCGAGACCGAGCTGATCGCGCATCTGCGCCCGGAAATGAAACTCGCCAGCCTGGACGTGCTGAAGGCCCAGATCGCCAAGGATATCGTGGACGCGCGCGCTGCGCTGCTCTAGGGCGTATGCCCGATATGAGCGACGATACCCGTAAAGACTACCGCGACACCGTCTTCCTGCCGAAGACCGATTTCCCGATGAAGGCCGGACTTGCCGAGGCGGAGCCGAAATGGCTCGCCCGCTGGCAGGGCCTCGACTTCTACAAGCGCCTCCGCGCCGAGCGGAAGGGCCGCGAAAAGTTCGTCCTCCACGATGGCCCGCCCTACGCGAACGGCGACATGCACATCGGCCACGCGCTGAACCACGTGCTGAAAGACATGGTCGTCCGCACGCAGACGCTGCTCGGCAAGGATGCGCCCTATGTTCCGGGCTGGGATTGCCACGGGCTTCCGATCGAATGGAAGGTCGAGGAGGAATACCGCAAGAAGGGCAAGAACAAGGACGAGGTCGACCCCAAGGCCTTCCGCGCCGAATGTCGCGCCTACGCGCAGAACTGGGTGAACCGCCAGCGCGAGCAGCTGAAGCGCCTCGGCATCAACGGCGATTGGGACAATCCCTACCTCACGATGGATTTCCAGGCGGAATCGATCATCGTCGCCGAGCTGCTCAAGGTGGCGGAAAGCGGCCAACTTTACCGCGGCGCGAAGCCGGTGATGTGGTCGCCGGTTGAAAAGACCGCGCTCGCCGAAGCCGAGGTCGAATACGAGGACATCGTCTCCACACAGGTGGACGTGGCGTTCGAGATCACCGAGGCGCCGAACGCGCCGGAGCTGGTCGGCGCGTACGCGGTGATCTGGACGACGACGCCTTGGACAATCCCGGTGAATCGGGCTTTGGCGTATGGGCCGGATGTTGAGTACGCAGTGTTCCAGATCGGCGACCCGATTGAGCACAACGATACGAGTCTACGTGGGAAATACGTAGTCGCCGCTTTCGATCTTCGTGACGGCCTTTCGAGCCGTATGAAATATAACCTGAAACCGCTTCACGTGGGCATTAAGGGCTCAACGCTGGAAGGCGCCGTCGCCCGTCACCCGTGGCACCATCTCGGCGGTTTCTTTGCTGAGCCGCGCCCGCTCCTCCCCGGTGATTTCGTCACCACCGATACTGGTACGGGTATCGTCCACATGGCCCCGGACCACGGCGAGGACGACTTCTGGCTGTGCAAGGCGAACGGGATCGAGCCGAAGTTCGTGGTGGGGCCGGACGGCACCTATCAGGCGGATTGGCCGGTCGTCGGCGGCAATCACGTCTACAAGGTGAACGCGCCGGACGGTCCCGTGTGCACGGCGCTGAAAGAGGTCGGCGCGCTGCTCGCGGCGTCGGCGGATTACCCACACTCCTACCCCCACTCGTGGCGTTCCAAGGCCAAGGTGATCTTCCGCTGCACGCCGCAGTGGTTCGTGCCGATGGACAAGCCGATCGATCCGCAGATCCCGCTCTGCAAGACCGAAGCCGACATCCGCAGCGCGCAGGGTGAGGGCCGCACGCTCCGCGAAACCGCGATGGCGGAGATCGAGCGCGTGCGCTGGGTGCCGGAGCGCGGCGCAAACCGCATCGGCGCGATGGTCGCCGGGCGGCCGGACTGGGTGCTCTCGCGCCAGCGCGCGTGGGGCGTGCCGATTACGCTGTTCGTGCACCGGCAGACTGGCGAATATCTCGTCGACGCGGAGGTCAGCGCCCGCATCGTCGCTGCGGTCCGCGCCGAGGGTGTCGATGCGTGGACGGGCACCGATCCGCAGGTCTTCCTCGGGGATCGCTACAAGGCGGACGATTACGAGCGCATCGGCGACATTCTCGACGTGTGGTTCGATTCGGGCTGCACGCACGCCTTCGTGCTCGAATCGGGCCGCTGGCCCGATCTGCGCTGGCCCGCCGACCTCTATCTCGAAGGGTCGGACCAGCATCGCGGCTGGTTCCAGTCCTCGCTGCTGCAATCCTGCGTCACGCGCGGCCGCGCGCCTTACGATGCGGTCGTCACGCACGGTTTCACGCTCGATGCGTCGGGCCGCAAGATGTCGAAGAGCCTCGGCAACACCATCGATCCCAACAAAGTGATTGGCGAAAGCGGCGGCGACGTGCTGCGCCTGTGGGCGGTGAACGTCGACTGGCGCGAGGATCACCGCATCGGCCCGGAAATCATGCGCGGCATGACCGATGCCTACCGCAAGGTCCGCAACACCTTCCGCTATCTCCTCGGCGCGCTCGACGGCTTCGACGAGGCCGAGCGCATCGCGGCGGCCGACATGCCGGAGCTGGAACGCTGGGTGCTGCACCGCCTCGCCGAACTCGGCGACGAGCTGCGCCAGTGCGTGAACGACTACGACTTCACGCGCTACGTGACCGCTTTGCAGGCGTTCTGCGTCCACGACCTCAGCGCCTTCTACTTCGATGTGCGCAAGGACAGCCTCTATTGTGACGCCGTGACGTCACCGAAACGACGCGCCTGCCGCACGGTGATGGATACGCTCTTCCACGCGCTCACCCGCTGGTTCGCGCCGGTGCTCGTGTTCACCGCCGAGGAAACCTGGCAGGCCCGCTTCCCGAGCGAAGACGGCTCGGTGCACCTGCTCGATTGGCCGGAGATCGATGCGGCGTGGCTGAATGCGGCGCTTGGGCAGAAGTGGGCGACGATCCGCGCGGCGCGCGAAAGCGTCACCGAAGCGATCGAGCCGTTCCGCCGTGAAAAGACGATCCGCTCTTCGAACGAGGCTGTCGTGCGCCTCCCCGAAGTCGCGGGCATCTCGGCCGCCGACTTCGCCGAGGTCTCGATCGTCAGCGCGGTCGAATACGGCGGCGACGTCACCGTGGTCACGCGCACCGAAGCCGAGAAGTGCGCCCGCTGCTGGCGTCACACCGGCGATGTCGATCCCGCGACCGAGCTCTGCGTGCGCTGCGGGGAGGTTCTCGCGTGACGGCGGCGAAGGGCTATCTCGTCGCGGCGGCGATTTTCGTCGTCGATCAGCTCGTGAAGCTGTGGATCATTGCCGGCATCGGCCTGCAGGCGAAGGGCAGCATCAACCTGCTGCCGGTGCTCAGCCTCACATGGGTTGAAAATCGCGGCGTCTCGATGGGGCTGCTCCAGGCGGACGGCGCGAAGGAGCGTTGGATTCTCACCGGCGTCACCGCGCTCATCGCCGCGGGTGTCGCGTGGTGGATGCGCAAGGAAGCGAACCGCATCGACATTCTCGCGCTCGCGCTCGTGCTCGGCGGGGCGCTCGGCAACATCGTCGATCGCGTGCGTTTCGGCTACGTCGTCGATTTCGTGCACGTCCACGTGGGGACGTGGAGCTTTTATGTCTTCAATGTCGCCGACGCGGCGATTACGATAGGTGTCGCAATCCTGTTGCTGCGCGCGTTCTTCGAACGCAAGTCTGCGGCAGCAGAATGAAGTGGAGTTGAAAAGCATGTCTTCCCTGACGCGCGCCGCTCTTGTGGCGATCACGGCGCTTGGCCTTTCCGCCTGCGGCAGCAGCGGCATCTTCGGGCGTGATGCGCCGGACGAGTTCGCCATCGGCCGCGCTGCGCCGCTCGTCGTGCCGCCGGACTACAACCTCGCGCCGCCGCGCCCCGGTGCGCCGCGCCCGATGGAAACCGACGCGCAGACGCAGGCGATGGAAGCGCTGTTCGGCCCCGGCGTGCGCCCGGCCCCGAAATCGGCCGGCGAACAGAAGCTGCTCGATGACGCAGGCGCCGCGCGCCCCGATCCGTCGGCGCGCTCCACGGCGGGCGATCCTGCCACGGAGGTCGTCAACAAGGGCGCGCTCCTGAAAACGATCATCGACGCGCAGCCGGGCAACACCGACCCCGCGACGGCGAGCGCTTCTATCTAGGTCAGCCGATCTTCTTCGCCATCCCGCGGCTGAAGCTGCCGAGCACGCCGCGGCCGATGCGCCCGCCCATTGGGCCGGCGATCGCTTTGCCGATCTCGTAGCCGATCTGGCTGCCCGCGGTTCCGACAGCGGTCGAGGTCGCGGAGGCGCTCCGGCGCGATGGCTTTTTGCCCGCGAGACTATCCCCGAAGTCGCGCGCCTTCTTCGCCACGAACGCGCCGATCACCGCACCGGCGATCTTGCCGAGGATGCTGTTCGACCAGCTGCCGCCGCGTCCGCCCGATGATTTCGCTTCGGCCTTTGTCTCGGCGTCGGCCTCCGACTCTTCCAATGCTTGTTCGGCCCGCCCCTTCAGAATCTCGAACGCCGATTCGCGATCGATCGTCTCTTCGTAGCGCCCTGCGACCGGCGAACTCGCGATCATGACCTTGCGCTCCTGCTCGGTAAGCGGGCCGAGCCGCGAGCAGGGCGGGCGGATGAAGGCGCGTTCCACCGGCGCGGGCGCACCGTCGCGATCGAGCAGTGAGACGAGCGCTTCGCCCACCTTCAGCTCGGTGATCGCGGTCACCACATCGAGCCCCGGATTGACCCGGAACGTCTCGGCGGCGGCCTTGATCGCCTTCTGGTCGCGCGGCGTGAAAGCGCGGAGCGCGTGCTGGATGCGGTTGCCGAGCTGCCCGCCGACGCCTTCGGGCACGTCGATCGGGTTCTGCGTGATGAAATAGACGCCCACCCCCTTCGAACGAATCAGCCGCACCACCTGCTCGATCTTCTCGAGCAGCGCCTTCGGGGCCTCGTCGAACAGCAGATGCGCCTCGTCGAAGAAGAACACCATCTTCGGCTGGTCGGGGTCGCCCACCTCGGGCAGCGCCTCGAAGAGTTCGGAGAGCAGCCACAGCAGGAACGTGGAATAAAGCCGCGGGCTCTGCATGAGCTTGTCGGCGGCGAGGATGTTCACCTGCCCCCGGCCGTCGTCGCCGACCTTCATGAAGTCCTTCACGTCGAGCGCGGGCTCGGCAAAGAAGCGCGCACCGCCCTCGTTCTCCAGCACCAGCAACTGCCGCTGAATCGCGCCGACGCTCGGCTTGGTGACGTTGCCGTAGCGCGTGCCGATCGTCGCGGCATTGTCCGCCACGTATGTCAGCATCGATTGCAGGTCCTTGAGGTCCAGCAGCATCAACTGCTCCTCGTCGGCGATGCGGAACGCGATGGTGAGCACGCCTTCCTGCGTCTCGTTGAGCCCCATCAGGCGGGAAAGCAGCAGCGGCCCCATCTCGGAGACGGTGGTGCGCACCGGGTGACCCTGTTCGCCGAACAAATCCCAGAACACCACTGGGAACGGCTCGTAGGCATAATCGGTGACGCCCATGCTCGCGGCGCGTTCCTGAAGCGCAGCGTGCGCCTTGTGCGTCGCGGAACCAGGCATCGCGAGCCCGGCGAGATCACCCTTCACGTCGGCCATGAACACGGGCACGCCGACCTTCGAGAAGCCCTCGGCGAGGATCTGCAGGCTCACCGTCTTGCCGGTGCCCGTTGCGCCCGCGATCAGTCCGTGCCGGTTGGCGCGTTTCAGATCGAGTTCGAGCCTTTTGTCGCCCGCCGCCCCGACGAAGATCGTTCCCATCGCCAACTCCCTGTCCGCCTGCGCCCAAGTAAAGCATGTCGCGTGAAAACGGGAAGTCGGAAAAGAAAAACCCCGGCTGCGAGTGTCTCGAAGCCGGGGTTTCGTGTCTTGCAGAAGCGCTTTGGGCTCAGCCTTCGTCCTTGCCCATCATCGAGATGCCGATGAACTGCGGCGGGCGCGATCCGCGCTTCACGAACAGCACCACCGTGTCGCGTCCCGCCTTGCGCGCGGCATCCACGGCGGCGGCAGCGGCAGCGGGCGTCTTCGTCGGCTGCTGGTTGATCGAGAGGATCACATCTCCGCGCTGCAAGCCGCGCTTGGCCGCATCGCTGTTGCGGTTCAGGCTGGCGATCACGACACCTTCGACATCGCTATCGACGCCGAGCTGGCGGCGCACTTCCGGCGTCAGTTCGGCGAGCGTGATGCCGAGGCTGCGGCGCGCGGACGCGGTGGCTTCGTTCGCCGCCTTGTCGTCACCCGGTGCCGCGTTCTCACTGCCTGCGGCGGCGATCTCGGCGGGCCGCTCCACAAGCGTCGCCTGCACGGTCTGACGCTTGCCTTTGCGGTACAGCTCGATCGGTACGCGGTTGCCGATGCCGCTGTTCGCGACGATCGACGACAGCGTGTTGTCGACGGTGACTTCCTGGTTGTTAACGCGCGTGATGACGTCGCCCGCAAGAATGCCGGCCTTCTTCGCCGGGCCGTCGTTCTCGACGCTGGCGACGATCTCGCCGCGATCCTTCTGGAGCCCGAGCGCGGAGGCGATTTCCGGCGTCACCGGCTGGATGCTGACGCCGAGGTAGCCGCGGCGCACGCGGCCGATCGAGCGGAGCTGGTCGATCACGGGCGAGGCCTGCTCGGCCGGGATCGCGAAGCCGATGCCGACATTGCCGCCCGTGGGCGAGAAGATCGCCGTGTTCACGCCGATCACGTTGCCGGCGAGGTCGAACATCGGTCCGCCGGAGTTGCCCTGGTTGATCGATGCGTCGGTCTGGATGTAGCGGTCGTATTGCCCCGCCTGGATGTTGCGGTGCAGCGCCGAGACGATACCCGCCGTCACCGTGCCGCCAAGGCCGAAGGGGTTGCCGATCGCGATCACCCAGTCGCCGACGCGCACGCGCTCGGACTGGCCGAAGCGCACGTAGGGCAGGTCCTTGCCTTCGATCTTGAGCAGCGCGAGGTCCGAAAGCGGATCGCGGCCGATGATACGCGCCGAATATTCGGTGCGGTCCGAAAGCGTCACGGTGATCTTGTCGACAGGCTCGGTGCCGCCACGTCCGGTAACGACGTGGTTGTTGGTGACGACATAGCCGTCAGGCGAAATGATGAAGCCGGAGCCGAGCGACTGCGCCTCGCGCGTCTCGGGTTCCTGCCCGTCCTGCTGCTGTTCTTGGAAGCGGCGGAACAGTTCGTCGAGCGGCGTGCCGGGCGCCAGGCGCGGGATGCCGCGTAGGCGGCCGACTTCGATCTCCTGCGTGGTCGAAACGTTGACCACCGCGGGTTGAAGCCGCGCGGTCAGGTCGGCGAAGCTGCCGGGCGCGCCGCCGGGGGCGGACACCTGCGGCTGCGCGCTCAGCGATTCCTGCGCCGTTTGCTGGGCATGGCCCGGTTCCTGAAGGGCAAGTGTCGCGGCGCTGGCAAACAGAACCGCCGCGCCGGTCATGGCTAATGCGATACGCACGTATCTCGTCTCCTCAACTTGACGCCATGTAAGCACCGCCCGGCGTCAATACAATCTGCCCCTTATGTCTTCATCCCTGCAACCGCACCGCCGCGACGATCGCGACACCCGCGAGCACCGCGCCGAGCCCGGCGATACGCACCGTGCTTTCTCCCTGCGCAAACAGCATCGCGGCCGCCCTTCGCATCGCATCGGGGAACAGCGCATAGGCCGCGCCCTCCAGAACGAGCGCGAGGCCGATCGCCGCAAGGAGATCGCTTCCCATACGGATCAGCGGCCGCGGACCCCTTGGAACTCGCGCAGGAATTCATTGTCGGGCGACAGCACCACGCTGGCATTACCGTTGTTGAACGTCGTCCGATACGCCTGCATCGCGCGGTAGAAGGCGTAGAAGTCCTTATCCTTGCCAAAGGACTGCGCATATACGCGCGACGCTTCGGCGTCGGCTTCGGCGCGAATGATCTGCGCCTGCTTGCGCCCCTGCGCGCGGATCGATTCGGCTTCCTGCTGGCGCGCGGTCTGCATCCGCAGGAATGCGGACTGCAGCGGATCGCCCGGCGGCAGGTCGGCACGCTTGATGCGCACATCGACGATCTCGGCGCCATAGCGGCTCGCCTCGCGGTTCACGGCTTCCTGGATCGTATCCATCAGCTGGCCGCGCTCGGGGCTGAGCAGCGTTGCAAAGGTCTGCCGGCCCAGCTCGTTGCGCAGGCGCGAGCCGAGAATGCGCGAAAGTTCGTCGGCCACGCGGTCTTCCGATCGCACGGTCTGGTACATGCGCAGCGGATCGACGATGCGGAAGCGTGCGAAGGCATCCACGACAAGGCGAAGCTGATCGGTGGAAAGCACCACCTGCTGCGGCATGTCGAGATCGCGGATGCGCTTGTCGACCCACACGACGTTTTCGATGAACGGCGCCTTGAGCGTCAGCCCGGCGCCCGTGGCGCCGAAGGGATCGTTCGGGTTGTACCGGTTGACGATCCTGTCGGGCTTGCCGAGTCGCACGATGATCGCCTGCTGCGATTCGGAAACGGTGAACAGCGACGTCGTGATCAGGATCAGCGCAAGGAAGGCAAGGCCGACGAGCGCGATGGGATTGCGGAGCAGGGTCATTGCGCGTCTCCCGCCGGGGCGGCGCGTTTGCGGACCTCGGGCAGCGGCAGATAAGGCACGATGCCGTCAGCCTCGATGATCGTCTTGTCCACCTTGCCGAGCACCTCTTCCATCGTTTCCAGATACATGCGCTTGCGCGTCACTTCCGGCGCCAGCCGATATTGTTCGTACACCGCATCGAAGGCGGCGGCCTGTCCCTGCGCCAGCGCGAGGAGCTGCTGCGAATAGCGGCGCGCCTCGTTCAGATACTGCTCGGCATTCTGCTGCGCGGCAGACACGTCCTTGAACGCCGTATCGACGGCGGCGGGCGGGTCGGCCTGCTTGATGTCGACGCCCACGATGTCGATGCCCGCCTTGTAACTGTCGAGCATCTCCTGTGTGCGGACCCGCACCTGCTCGGCGATCTGCGCGCGCTGCGGACCGATGGCGGCGTTGAGCGGAACACGTGCCACTTCCGCGCGCATCGCCGATTCGGCGACCTCGCGGATCGTGGTTTCGGGCTCGGCGAGCTGGAACAGGAACTGCACCGGGTCCTTGATCTTCCAGCGCACCGCATAGGCGATGTCGATGATGTTCTGGTCGCCGGTCAGCATCAGGTTTTCGGTCGCGGCGTCCGTCGTGCCAATGTCGATCGTGGCGACGGTTTCGACCGCGGGTTTGGTCACGGTTTCGAACGGTGCGGGCAGCTTGAAGTGCATGCCCGGTCCCGTCGTGCGCGAATAGGCGCCGAAGCGCTGCACGACGCCGCGCTCCTCGGGCACCACGCGATAGAAGGATGTGAACGCAATCCAGACGAGCACGATGCCGAGGATCACGTAGCCCCATGGCATCGAACCGCCTTTGGGGCCGCCGGGCAGGCCGGAACGCAGCCGTTCCTGGCTGCGGCGGATGAACTCGTCGAAATCGGGTCCGCCGCCGCCGCGATTGCCGCCGCCGGCGCCGGAGCCGCCGCCCGAGCCGCCACCCCAGGGGTTGCGCGGCCCATTGCCGTTGCCGCTGCCCCAGGGCCCGGAATTGTTACTGTTGTTCTCCCAAGGCATTCGCTACCCGTCGATTGCTTCCGATGAGCAGCCTATATACGGACGCCTCCGCGCATTTGCGAGACATGCTGACCAGCAAGGAGTGAAAATGGCGGGCGAAGACCTGTTGCGCGCGGCGCTTGAGCGGCTGGCGGACCCGGTATCCGGCAAGGATATCGTCAGCGCGGGGCGCGTTTCGGGCATCGTGCTCCGAAGCGCTCAGGCCGGGCTGGTGCTCGCCGTGGACGGGCTTTCGCCGCACGACGCGAAGACGCTGGAAGCGCGCGTCGACGCCGCGCTTCGGTCCGTGCCGGGTGTCGAGGGCGCGCGGATCATCACCACCGCCGAACGCGGCGATGCGCCGCAGGGGCCGCACCCGACCGCACCGGCGCCGCTTCCCGAAATCCGCCACATCATCGCCGTCGGCTCGGGCAAGGGCGGTGTCGGCAAGTCGACCGTCGCGGCGAACCTCGCCGTCGCGCTGGCGTCGCAGGGGCTCAGGGTCGGGCTGCTCGATGCCGATATCTATGGCCCGTCGGTGCCGATGCTGATGGGGCGGCAGGAGCGGCTGACGCTCCGCGACAAGCTCATCCAGCCCGCCGAGGTGCACGGTTTGAAGGCCGTCTCGATGGGCGCGATGACCGATCCCGACCGCGCCGTCGTCTGGCGCGGACCGATGGCGTCGAGCGCGCTGATGCAGATGCTGACGCAGACGCAGTGGGGCCCGCTCGACGTGCTCGTCGTCGATCTGCCGCCGGGCACGGGCGATATCCAGCTCACGATGGCGCAGAAGGTGCCGCTCGCCGGTGCGGTGATCGTCTCGACGCCGCAGGATCTTGCGCTCATCGATGCGAAGAAAGCGGTCGCGATGTTCGGCAAGGTCGGCGTGCCGATCCTCGGCATGATCGAGAACATGTCGACCTTCCACTGCCCGGCGTGCGGCCACGAAAGCCACATCTTCGGCCACGGCGGCGCGGAGGCGGCGGCAGCGGCGATGGGCCTCGCTTTCCTCGGCGGCATCCCGCTTGAAATCGGTATCCGCGAGGCGAGCGACGCCGGCACCCCCGTTGCACTTCGCGATGACCCGGCAGGGAACGCCTTCCGCCGCATCGCCGTTCGGGTGCTGGATACATTGAAGGAGACCGAACGTGCCGCTGACCGCCGCTGACGATATTCGCGACCTGCTGACGACCACCCGCACCATCGCGATGGTCGGCGCGTCCGATCGCCCGGACCGCCCGAGCCACGGCGTGATGGCCTATCTGCAGGGGCGCGGCTACCGCGTGATCCCCGTGAACCCGACGCTCGCGGGCTCCACGCTTCACGGCGAAACCGTCTACGCTTCGCTGCCCGACGTTCCCGGGTCCGTCGACATGGTCGATATCTTCCGCCGCTCCGATGCGGTCGGACCGGTCGTCGACGAAGCCATCGCGATCGGCGCCAAAGCCGTGTGGATGCAGCTCGGCGTCATCAACGATGAAGCCGCCGCGAAGGCCGAAGCCGCCGGCCTCAAGGTGGTGATGGACGATTGCCCCGCCCGCGCGATTCCCCGCCTCGGCGTGCCGAAGGTCGCCTGACGTATACTTTGAAATCCGGGCGCAACCCAACCGCCGCCCGACTACTTCGTCTACTTAGGCTCCCGCGACCGTCATGCCCTCGATCCGCAGCGTCGGAGCATTTACCGCATAGCGGAACACGAGGTCGTCCGCCGGCGTCAGGTTCAGGAACATGGATTTGAGATTGCCCGCCACGGTGATCTCGGCGACCGGCCCCGCGATCTCGCCGTCCTCGATCAGAAACCCCGCCGCGCCCCGGCTGTAGTCGCCGGTCACGCCGTTGACGCCCTGGCCGATCAGCTCGGTCACGAGTACGCCGCGGCGGATATCCGCGATGAGCGCCCTGCGGCTCTGCGCGCCCGCCTCCATGTAAAGGTTGGACGTAGAAACGCCCGGCGGGCCCGAGACGCCGCGCGAGGCATGGCCGGATGGACTGCTGCCGAGCTGCCGCGCCGAGGCGCTGTCAAGCAGCCACCCGGTAAGGCGACCCCCATCGACGAGCCGCGTGCGCGCCGTCGCCAGGCCTTCGCCGTCGAACGGGCGAGAACGGAGCCCGCGCACGCGCAGCGGGTCGTCAATGATCGATACGCCCTGCGGGAAGATATCCTCCCCCAGCGCGTCCTTCAGGAAACTGGTGCCCCGCGTGATCGCCGATCCGCTGATCGCTCCCGCGAAATGGCCGATGAGGGAACCCGTGACGCGCGGATCAAACACCACAGGCATCGCGCCCGTTGCAAGCTTCGCGGGCGACAGGCGGGAGACGGCGCGCTCGCCGGCAAGCCGGCCGACGGCCTCGGGCGCTTCCAGATCGGCATCGTGCCGCGCGCTGTGATAGGCGTAGTCACGCTGCATCGCGTCGCCGGTCCCCGCGATGATCGAGGCGGAAACGCCATACGAACTGCCCGAATAGGCGCCCGCAAATCCGTGCGAGGTGGCGAGCGCATAAACCGCGCGTCCGCTGCTGGCCGAAGCGCCCTGCGAATTGCTGACGCCCTCCACGGCGCGCGCGGCATCCTCGGCCGCGAGGGCACGGGCACGCAGCGCCTCGACCGCAATGTCCGCGCCGTCATCGATATCGAGCGCGGCCCACGGCCCTTTCGTCAGTCGCTCGGCCGGGGCGAGGCCCGCATAGCGATCCTCGGGCGCCTCACGCGCCATTGCGACTGCGCGCTCGGCGGCGGCGGCGAGCGCGGCGGCGGAGAGGTCGGACGAGGAGACGTTGGCGCTTTGGTGGCCGATGAAGACACGGATGCCGATTTCCTCAGCCTCCGAACGGCCGATGTCTTCAAGCGCGCCGAGCCGCACATGCACGCTCGACGACATGTCGCCGAAATAGACCCCATCCGCGGCGTCGGCGCCGAGCGCCTTCGCGCGGGCAATGGCGTGGTCGAGGCGGTCGAGCGCGGCGTTCGGATCAAGCATGGCTGCCGCGCATAAGCGCTCGGCGCGCGTCCGTCAAAGTCCGGTCGCGAGACAGGCCGCGAACACCAGCGCCCCTGTCACCGTGTTCGCGCGGAACAGGCGGAGCGCACCCGCCGTGTCGGCGCTGCGCAGCGCGCGAACCTGCCACAGCAGATGGAACGCGGCGGGAAGCAGCGCCGCGAGCACAAGCGGCCGCCCCGGTGCGGCGAACCAAAGCGCGGCGGCAAGGAGGAGGACCGCAATGGTATAGAAGACCGAGACCCCCACGCGCACATTGCCGCCAAGCCGCCGCGCGGAGGACTTGATGCCCGCGAGCGCATCGTCCTCGATGTCCTGAAGCGCGTAAATCGTGTCGTAGCCGAGCGTCCAGAACAGACCCGCCGCATAAAGCGCGAGCGCCGCAGGCGGCAGGCTGTCGGCGATAGCCGCGAAGCCGACGAGCGCTCCCCAGTTGAAGGTGAGGCCGAGCCATGCCTGCGGCCACCATGTGATGCGCTTCATGAACGGGTAGCCGGCGACCAGCAGCAGCGAGCCGAGCGCGACTACCTGCGCGAAGCCGCCCAGTTGCAGCAGGACGACAAGGCCGAGCAGCGACAGGCCGACGAGCAGCGCCCACGCAGCCTTCAGCGATACGGCGCCACTCGCCAGCGGACGGTCGCGCGTGCGTGCCACGCTGGCATCGAGATCGCGGTCGACGATGTCGTTGTAGACACAGCCTGCTGATCGCATCGCGAAAGAGCCAATGAGGAACAACAAGACGAGGTAGGTTTCCTGCGGAAGGCCCCCTGCGAGCGCCGTGCCCCACGCGCAGGGCCAGAACAGCAGCCACGCACCGATCGGCCGGTCGGCGCGTGCCAGCCGGGCGTATGGCTTCCACGACCGGGGCAGTATTTCGACCCAGCTTCCCGAGATCGCATCGGGCGTCGCGCGGTCGACAGGTTCCGGCGTGGTCAGGGGCGGGGTCTCCATGCTAGCGGGTCAGCATGGGTGATCGATCATTGTCAAGCAAGCCGGGCCCCCGCCTGTTCGTGGATACGCCGCTCGCGCCGGGGAAGACGCTGCCGCTGCCTTCGGCTGCGGGGCACTATCTCACCCGCGTGATGCGCCTGCGGGAAGGCGATGGCGCACGCCTTTTCGACGACCGCACCGGCGAATGGCAGGCGGTGGTCGCCGCCATCGGCAAGCGCGAGGTGGTGGTGCGTGCGGAGGCGCTGCTGAAGCCGCGCGAGGTAGTACCCGATCTCTGGCTCTGCGCGGCGCCGCTCAAGGCGGGTCGCATCGATTGGCTCGCGGAAAAGGCCTGCGAACTGGGCGTCGCACGTCTGGTGCCGACGGTGACGCGGCGCACCGTCGTGGGCAATCTGAAGCTCGACCGGCTGCGCGCGCACATGATCGAGGCGGCCGAACAGTGCGAACGCACGGCCCTGCCGGAGCTTGGTGAACCCACGCCGCTCAAAGCGCTGCTTGCCGATTGGCCTTCGGAGCGCGCCTTGATCTTCTGCGACGAGGAGGGCGACGAACCGGTCGCGAAAGTCCTGCCGGGGATTGCGGCGCCGGCCGCGATCCTCATCGGCCCCGAAGGTGGTTTCGATGACACAGAGCGCGCAGCCATCCGGGCGCTGCCACAGTGCGTGCGCGTTTCACTCGGCCCACGCATCCTGCGTGCCGACACGGCGGCGGCGGCGGCGGTTTCGATCTGGCAGGCGCTTGCGGGAGATTGGCGGGGGGATTGAGCCTCGCTCATTTCCTCTCTGGCGCGCAGCCGCGAGGACGGCTAAGCGCTCGCCATGAGCACGCGCAAGGCCGGTGAAGGGGACGACCTTCCCATCGAGTCAAAAGACGATTTGCTGAGCGTTTTCGAACGCGGAAGCAAGCCTGCGGAGCGTTGGCGAATCGGTACCGAACACGAAAAGTTCGTGTATCGCACCAGCGATCACCGCGCGCCTTCCTATGACGAGGAAGGCGGCATCCGCGACCTCCTGATGGCGATGACGCGCTTCGGCTGGGAACCGGTCGAAGAGAACGGGTATGTGATCGCCCTGGCGGGTGACGACGGCAACGTCAGCCTCGAACCCGCCGGCCAGTTCGAGCTGTCGGGTGCGCCGCTCGAAAATCTGCACCAGACCTGCGCTGAGACCGGTCGGCATCTGCGGCAGGTGCAGGAGGTTGGCAAGGAGCTCGGCCTCGGTTTCCTCGGCCTCGGCATGTGGCCCGACAAGCGCCGCGACGAACTGCCGATCATGCCCAAGGGGCGCTACGCGATCATGCTGCGCCACATGCCGCGCGTGGGTTCGCTCGGCCTCGACATGATGCTGCGCACCTGCACCATCCAGACCAACCTCGATTATGCAAGCGAGGCGGACATGGTGAAGAAGTTCCGCGTCAGTCTTGCGCTGCAGCCGCTCGCGACGGCGCTGTTCGCGAACTCGCCCTTCACCGAAGGAAAGCCCAACGGCTTCCTCAGCTATCGCAGCCATATCTGGACCGACACCGATGCTGCGCGCACGGGTATGTTGCCATTCGTGTTCGAGGACGGTTTCGGCTTCGATCGCTGGGCAGACTATATCCTCGACGTGCCGATGTATTTCGCCGTGCGCGATGGGAAATATGTCGATCTCGCAGGACAGGATTTCCGCGCCTTCATGGACGGCAAGCTCGCGGCGCTGCCGGGCGAGCGCGCGACGCTCGGCGACTGGAACGATCATATCTCGACCGCTTTCCCGGAAGTGCGTCTCAAGTCCTACCTCGAAATGCGCGGGGCGGACGGCGGCCCTTGGAACCGTATCTGCGCGCTGCCCGCCTTCTGGGTGGGGCTGCTCTACGACGATACGGCGCTCGACGCGGCATGGGATATGGTGAAGCACTGGACGATCGCGGATCATCATCGCATCCGCGAAGAGGTGCCGAGGCTGGGCCTTCAAGCGAAGGGGCCGCGCGGTCGCACATTCCAGCAACTCGGCAAGGAAATTCTCGCGATCGCCGAGGCGGGGCTGACGCGGCGGGCACGGCTCAACAGCTCGGGCGACAACGAAGCGATCTTCCTCGCACCGCTGTTCGAGATCGTCGAAAGTGGCAAGACGCCCGCCGAGCGATTGCTCGACGCCTATCACGGCCGCTGGGCGGGCGATCTATCGCAGGTCTATGCAGAAGAGAGTTTCTAGCCGCGCCTAGATGGCGCGGCTGACGACTTCTTTCATGATTTCCGACGTGCCGCCGTAGATACGCTGCACGCGCGCATCGCGCCACAGGCGGGCAATCGGATATTCGTTCATGTAGCCCGCGCCGCCGTGAAGCTGGAGCGAGACATCGCAGGCGTCCCATTGCAGTTCGGTGTGCCAGAGCTTGGCGGCTGAGGCTTCGGCGGCCGTGAGCTTGCCTTCTACGTGGCGATTCAGCGCCCAGTCGAGATGTGCCCAGCCGATCTGCAGTTTGGTCGCGAGATCGGCGAGTGTGAACTTGGTGTTCTGGAAATCGAACACGGTCTTGCCGAACGCCTTGCGCTCCTTGGTGAACTTGACCGCTTCGTCGAAGGCGCGCTGCGCGACTGCCTGGCCGGAGAGCGCGATCTGCAGGCGCTCCTGCGGGAGTTGCTTCATCAGGTAGATGAAGCCCATGTTCTCCTCGCCGATGCAGTTGGTGATGGGGACGCTAACATCGTTGAAGAACAGCTCGGATGTGTCGGCGGAGTGCTGGCCGATCTTGTCGAGGTTGCGGCCGCGGGCGAAGCCATCGCGGTCGGCTTCGACGAGGATGAGCGAGGTGCCTTTCGCGCCGAGCGCCGGATCTGTCTTCGCGACGACGATGATGAGGTCAGCATTCTGACCGTTGGTGATGTAGGTCTTGGAGCCGTTCACGACATAGTGATTGCCGTCGCGCTTCGCGGTTGTCTTCACGCCTTGAAGATCGGAACCTGCGCCCGGTTCCGTCATCGCGATCGCCGTGATGACCTCGCCCGAAACCATGCCGGGGAGCCAGCGGCGCTTCTGCTCCTCAGATCCGTAATTGATGATGTAGTCGACTACGATGTCGGAGTGGAGCGTGATGCCCGCGGAGGAACCAGCGTAGCATAGCTCTTCGCCGATGACGGCATTGTAGCGATAGTCGAGGCCGAGGCCGCCGTATTCCTCGGGTACCTGCGGGCAGAGCAGCCCTGCCTCACCGCAGGCGCGCCAGAACGCACGGTCGACGATGCCCTCGTGCTCCCACCTGTCGAGGTTGGGATAAAGTTCGCGGTCGAAGAACTTGCGGACGCTGTCGCGGAAGAGCGCGTGGTCCTCGTCGAACGCGGTGCGGCTGGCGGTGTCGAGCATGAAGGGTTCCTTTCGCCGCCGCGGTTAGCGGCGGCGGATTTCAGTGCATACTCCCTAAAGTGGCCGTACCAGCGTGACCGCGACCGCGAGCCAAGGCGTTTCCGAGACGACGAGCTGCCGCGCGCCGGGGACGAGCGGCAGGATGGCGAGACGCTGGCCGTCGAGGTCGACGAGGCGGCCGAAGACGAAGCGGCCGGCCGGTCGGGGGACGAGGACATCGCGGTTGCGCGCGCGCTCGAACTCGACGGGGGAAAGGCGCTCGCACCAGATCGAATCGCCGGTGCGGTAGTCGCCGATGCCGGAGACCACCTGCACGGCGATCATCGCACCGGAGGGGCGGGGCGGCAGCAGGGTCTGCGGCATGGTGGGCGCGCGGGCGCCATCTGCGCCGAGGAGGGCGGCGACGGGGACGTCGGGGCGTTCGGGGTGGGTGACGAGTTCGGCGGCTTCGACCCCGAGCGCGGCGGCGATGCGGTTGAGCCAGCCGACCGAGACGGTGCGGGTGCCGGTTTCGAGGCGGCCGATGGTTTGGGGGGTGGTGGCAGGGCGGCAGCGTTCGGCAACGTCCGCCAGAGTGAGACCCTTGCCCTTGCGGACCTCGCGGATGCGTGTGAGCATCGAATTATCCTATTGGGTTATTTTTCACTGTCCTACAGCCGAAGCGCGATGGCAAGGGCGATTCGCAACTGCAAGCGAGGGAGATGCCCATGCCCGAAACCCGTAACCGCCTGATCGTGAACAGCATCGACAGCCCGGCGCACCGCCGCGCCGCCACCTTGGGCGCGCGCCACGCCAACCGCGCGGAGGAACCGATTGCGTGGCTGCACGCGCGCGGCAAGATCAGCGACCGCCAGTTCGAAGCGGGCGTGCGCCTGCGCCGCGACTTCCTGATCGCCGCGCGAGGCCCGCGCGTGACGATGGCGTGGGACGCAGGCCCAGTCGCGAAAGGAAGCCGCGCCGCGCCGGACGCGCCCGACCCGACGACGACGCAGATCGGCGCGAAAACGCGCGTGGACGCGGCGCTTACACACGCCGGGCAAGGCCTTGCCGACGTGCTGACGCGAACCGTGTGCCTCGGCGAAGGGCTGGAAACGGCGGAACGGGCGATGGGCTGGCCGGCGCGCGCCGGAAAGGTGGTGCTGTGCCTGGGGCTGGATCGCGTGGCGGACTATTACCGCGTGTGATCGGCCGAAACGGGCGTCGAGGCGATCGCGCCCGCGTGCGGCGGAATCGCGATGGCGCCGACGGCGGCGATGAACAGGAGGCAGGCGCAGACGATGATCGTTTTCATTTTATCCTCTTTTGCCCGGCCCCGGTAAGCGCCTCTTACACCACATAAAATTACGATCCGATGAACGACATACGCGGATCGACGCGCGAAGTGGCCCAGCCGGCGGCGGTTTGCAACCCGGTTGCGACCAAAAGGATCAAAAAGAACCAAATAGGCAAAATAATGCTTGACGAGCGAACCGCTCTTTGCTAGACATCAGACACGCTGAGGAATTGCGGCTCCGGGGCTTCACCGCCCTCGGGGCCGTTTTCGTATCGGGGCTCGGCGCGGCTTCTTCTCGTGTGAAAGACCCCGATGACGAAAACGATATCGGCGCGCCGCGTGTCCCAGCGGCACGATGGCTGGACACCGAAACGTCGCGGCAAGTTCCTGGACGTGCTGGCGCGCACCGCAAACGTGCGCGCGGCGGCGGAAGCCGCGGGCAAGGGCAAGTGCACGGCCTATACGCTGCGCCGCCGCGACCCCCATTTCGCCCGGGCATGGGAAGAGGCGCTGACGAGCGCGATGGACGAACTGGAAGCGGTCGCCTTCGAACGCGCGCGCGACGGCGTGGAGAAAGTGGTCGTGAGGGCGGGCGGCACGCCGGTGACGATCCGCGAATATTCGGACCGGCTGCTGATGTTCATGCTGAGTCGCCGCCGGCCGGAGGCCTATGCCGCGCTCGCCGTGGACGAGGAGGACGAAGAACTGACGCTCTATCGCGCCGTGGAGGCGCGCGTGGCGATGATCGAGGCGCGACGCGAAGGCGCCGCCGAGTGAGCGCGCTGAACCTGCACGAGCGCCTTGCGGCGTTGACGGATGACGAACATCGCGAAGCGTTGCGTCCGTGGGATATGCCGGAGCGGAAGAAGCTGCTGCGCGGCTGGTATAGCAAGGCGCGCACGTCGCAGGTCGTGCCGGATGGCGATTGGCACACCTGGCTGGTGATGGCGGGGCGCGGTTTCGGAAAGACGCGCACGGGCGCCGAATGGGTGCAGCGCGCGGCGATGAAGGGCACGGCGCGCATCGCCATTGTGGGCGCCACGCTGCACGAGGCGCGCGCCGTGATGGTGGAAGGCGAATCCGGACTGCTGCGCGCGGGCAGGCAGAGCCTGCGTCCAAGCTTCGAGCCTTCGCTGCGGCGGCTTTCGTGGCCGACGGGCGCCAAGGGCTTTCTGTATTCGGCGGACGACCCCGATGCGATGCGCGGCGCGCAGCACAGCCACGCCTACCGGGCAGGCCCAGAAGGAACTCACGCACAACACCGCGATTCACGGCCTCGATCGCCTTGTTCATCTGTGCGTGGCAAGTCGCGCGCTTTCGGGGCCGCCCGAACTGCCGGCTCCCGGCGCGACATGGATCGTCGGTGAGGGCGCGACGGGCGCATGGGAGGGTTACACCGGCACCCTTGCGCACTGGGATGGCGCGTGGGTGATCGCGGCGCCGGCGGAGGGAATGCTGTGCTGGATCGCGGATGAAGCCATCGTCGCCGTGTTCAGCGGCGGGGTCTGGAATACCGCTCTGCCGGTTGCGGGCCTCAAAATCGGCACTGCCATAATGCTGACGGAACCACCGGTTGCGATCGATGCGCCGGAAGGTGGAAGCGTGATCGATATCGAGGCGCGGGCCGTGCTGGCGGGCCTGCTCGGCTACCTTCGCGAACAGGGTTTGCTGACGTCATGACCCCATTCAAAACGCCGAAATCTGCCGCAATGTGCGGTATTTATGCAACATTTCGGGGTTATATTCGGTTGCGCGGGATACTTCGGTGATATAGATCGTTCAGGCGACTTCCATGGAAGTTCGTGGAGACTGAGAAAGGGGATTTCAATGCGTAGACTCGCCGTAGTCATGGCGCTGGCCGGCACCGCTCTTGCGGGCCCGGCGCTCGCGCGCGACAAGGCCTGGTATGCAGGTATCGAGGGCGGTGCGCTGCTCATCGAAAATATCGATTTCGACGTGACTGGTACGCAGGGCGCCGAAACGAACAACGGCGTCAGCGTCAAGCACAAGATGGGCTATGACGTCGATGGCATCGTTGGTTACGACTTCGGCGGCTTCCGTACCGAATTCGAGCTTGGCTACAAGAAGGCCTCGCTCGATAAGGTGACACTGGCTGGCGTTGGTGTTCCGGGCAGCAGCGGTGTCGCAACCGGCACATTCTCGGATGCTGGTGGCACGACGAGCGCGCTCAGCTTCATGCTGAACGGTCTGCTTGATTTCGGCGACGACGCTGGCTGGAACGGCTACGTAGGCGGCGGCGTCGGTATCGCGCGCGTCAAGGCCGACATCTATCAGGTGATCGATCAGGCCTCTGATTTTGCCAACGACAGCGATACGGGCTTTGCTTGGCAGGTCATCGCGGGCGTCCGCAAGGCGATCAGCGACAATGTCGATCTGGGTCTGAAGTATCGCTTCTTCAATGCGCCTTCGGTGGACCTCGTCGGCGTGGACGGATCGGCATATGACGGTCGCTTCCGCAGCCACTCGCTGCTCGCGAGCGTGATCTTCAACTTCGGTGCGGAAGCGCCGCCGCCTCCGCCGCCTCCGGTCGCGGAACCGGCTCCGCCGCCCCCGCCGCCTCCGCCCCCGCCGCCTCCCCCGCCGGTGACGCCGGGGCCGTTCATCGTGTTCTTCGACTTCGACAAGTCGGACATCACGACGGATGCGGCAGACATCCTCAATCGCGCCGCGCAGGCGTACAAGGAAACGGGCCAGGCCAGCGTTACGCTTGCCGGTCACGCCGACGCCGCGGGCCCGGCCGACTACAACGTCGGTCTCTCGCAGCGCCGTGCTGACGCGGTTCGGAAGTACCTCGCGGGTCAGGGCGTGCCGGAAACGGCCGTCACCAGCGAGGCCTTTGGCGAAACCCGCCTGCTCGTTGAAACCGCCGACGGTGTGCGTGAACCGCAGAACCGCCGCGTGGAAATCAACTTCGGCGGAGCTTCGATGTAAGCTCGACGGAATACGGGGCATCGCCAATGGCGGTGCCCCGCAACCGGAAAGGGCCGCCTCTTCGAGGCGGCCCTTTTTCTATGCGCTGATTTCGTGAGGTGGAGAGGTGCCGCGGGGTCGATCCGCAACGTGATCAGACGTTGCAGCGCTTGATCGGCTTGCCGCGCTTGTCGATGCATGGATCCGGAATTCGCGGCAGAACGACGTAGCCGAGCTGATACTGCCGATAAGGATCGGGCGGTGCGATGAGAGCGCCGCGGAGGCGCTGAACCGCGGTCACGGCCTGACCGCTCAGATTGCCCGGACTCCACGAGAGGACTTCGCGGCCCACTTCGCCGGCGGCAGCGCAGAAGCTGCGCTGCGCTTCCAGCGCCGAGAAGCTGTTGTAGACGCGCGTCGTGAAGCTATCGAACGTGCGGGGGCCGGCCTTTCCATCGAGACGACGGAAATGCTTCTCCAGCGTCTGATAGGCGCGGGCGAGCTCGGGTTGATGCTGCTTCAGCATCTGGTTGTAGTTTCTGACGGTCGCAAGATAGGGCGAGAACTGGCACTGCAACGCCGAGACGTTGAGGCCCGCGCGCAGCAGCCAAATGGCGTGTGCCGCGCTTTCCTCCGCCGTCATGGCACGAACCGGCGGGCCGCCGAGATCGACGGCGGCATATGCAGAGGGCGCTGCGGCAAGACAGATGCCGAGCGTCAGAGTTGCAGACCGGATACGCTTCCTCATAACAGGCACCGGATCAGCCGAGCACCTTGCCCAGCTGCATGGCGACCGACATGTCGCCCTCCACCTTGAGCTTGCCCATCATGAACGCCATCTGCGGGTTGGTCTTGCCCTCCGCGATGTCAATAAAGTCGGACATCGATACTTTGACCGTGCAATCGACCGGAAGGTCGTCGTTGTCGACGACCGCGGGTGAAGCCTTGTCGTCGATGCGCACAACACCATCGTCGCCAAAATCGAACTTCACGCTTTTTCCGAGACCGGCGCCTGCGCCGACACGGCTGCGCATCGTTTCGGTGATTTCGGCAAGGCTCATGCAAATCCTCCCACAAGAAATGGCCGCGAAGGCCGTCAGGTCACTGCTGCGCGGGAGCCTGTTCGGACGCCTTGTCCGGGATCGGCGCGACATCCACCAACGCCGGATCGGTCATCGGCTCGACGCCGCCCGCCGCCACGTCGACAGACATGGCATCCGCCGTCGATGCGTCCGCGCCGAGATCCGACATGGACGCGTCGGCCGCGCCTTCAACGGCTGCCTTCTCGCCTTCCTTCCCGGCATCATCGCTTTTTCCGCAGGCGGTTGCCGCCAAGGCGATCGCCACCGAAAACCCCAAAACCGCGCGTTTCGACATGCTTCCCATCGTTTTACCCCGGCATTTTCTTGTTGCTGCGGTATTTTTTCACCGCTTCGCCCGCAACCTAACCGCATTCCGCCACCGGCTCAAGGCGAGTTGGGCGCGAACCGTTCCTTGGTTGATGGCGCGTTAACCATTTTTATACCGCAGACCTGCAGTCTGCGCTCTACGAACATCGTACGGGGGACCAGAATGTCTGTGTATGCCGGATTGCCGTTGCGGCTCGTTTGCTATGCGGCGGGCGCTGCAGCGCTTTCAATCGTCGGTCCCACGCTCTGGACCGTACCGGCATTCATCGCGGCGGCAGCCTCGGTAGCCACGGCGCTGTGCTTTGCCATCGCCGACGTTCTCTTCTCCACGCATCGCCTCGCACGGCGTGCATTCGTGATGGCTGCGTACCACAAAGCCGAAGTCGAGGCGCTGGGCGCCCGCGTGGACGCGCTTGAAAGGTTGCGCCCGGCCGCGCCTCTGGCAGTGACCGTGTCCGAAACGCATGACGCCTCGCTGGAGACGGCAAACAACCTGCTGCAATTCGCGGCGCATGTCAGCGCGCGTTGCGGACGGCAAATGACCCCGGATATCGGGGCGGACAGCGCCGGCGATCCAATCGCTGAGGCGCAGATCGAGCTGCATCTGCAGCCGATCGTTGGCATTCCGGATCGCCGCGTGCAGCATTATGAGGTGCTCTCGCGCCTGCGGTCGCATACCGGCACGCTTATGATGCCTGCCGAGTTCCTGCCGGCCGCCCGGGCCACCGGACGCGCTGCCGATCTCGATACACGGCAGCTCGCCAGTATCGTCGGCCTCTGCCACCGCATCGGCGACCGGCACATGGAAACGCGGCTTTTCTGCAACCTCTCGGGCGATTCGCTGCACAGTGACGGCTTCCGCGCTACGCTCACCGCGTTCGCGCGGGAGCAGAAGGCCCTGTCGCAGCGCATTGTGTTCGAGATCGACGCGGCGACCGCCGTCACGCTCAACCCCGAGGTCGCTGCCGACCTGCGCGGCATCGAGGCGATGGGCTTTGCCTTTTCGGTCGACAAGGCTTCGCTCGGCGACCTGCCGCGCCTGCAAGGTGTATTCCGCCGTCCGGGCTTCCTGAAGCTCGACGCCGCGATGCTGGAGAAAGCTGACCCGAATGTGCTGAAGGCGTTCGCGCGGGGCGGCACGCAGGTGATCGCGACGCATGTCGAGACTGAGGAGCAGGCCACCTCGGTGCGCCGCGTGGGCGTCGAGCTCGGGCAGGGCTTCCTGTTCGGCAAGCCGCGCCCGGCACGCATGGACGATAACGCACGCCGCCGCGCGGCCTGAGACCTACAGAAAGGGGCAGTGCCGCTGTAAGGCGGCATCGACGTCCGCCATCGTCGCCTCGATGCCGAGGCCTGAGAGGCTGGTGACGGGATATTCGGCAAGCCCGCAGGGCACGATGCCCGAGAAGTGCTCGAGATCGGGCGTGACGTTCAGCGAAAAGCCGTGAAAACTGACCCAGCGGCGCACGCGCACGCCGATCGCGCCGATCTTCGCCTCGCCCGCGGGCGTATCCGTCCAAACGCCGACCCGGCCGCGTATCGCGCGCGCGGAGACGCCGAAATCGGCGAGCGCCGCGATCAGCCAGCGCTCGACCGAACAGATGAACCCCCTGAGGTCGCGGCCGCGCTGCTCGAGATCGAGCATCAGGTAGCCGACACGCTGTCCCGGCCCGTGATAGGTGTAGCGCCCGCCACGACCGGTCGAAAACACTGGGAAGCGCGCGGGCGCGAGCAGCTCCGCTACGTCCGCGCTGGTGCCCGCGGTGTAGACCGGCGGGTGCTCGACGAGCCAGATCAGCTCGCCTGCTTCGCCCGCCCTGATGTCCGCCGCACGCTGCTCCATCGCCGCCAGCGTTTCGGCATAATCGGCCAAGCCGCTTTCCACCCGCCACTCGGGCATCTCTTTACCCCGTTCTAACCCTATCCGGTGCATCATGCCCGAAATCCGAAACGCAGATAGGCGGTCATGAGCGTTATCGAAAGGATCAAGGTCGAGATTTCGGTCGTCATCGGCAGCAAGCAGATGCCGATCCGCCAGCTCCTGAAGATGGGGCGCGGCGCCGTGATCAATCTCGATGCGCGCCGCGACGACCCCGTGTGGATCTATGCGAACGACGAACTCATCGCGCGCGGCGAGATCGTGTTGCTGGGGGATCGGATCGGGGTTTCGATTTCCGAGCGCGTACGGCGCTCTGCCACCCTCACCAACTTCGCCTAGCCAGCAGGCTGGCAAGGCTACATATCCTCTCCCATCAAGGGAGAGATTTTACAGTGCTGCGACGAATTTCCTGAGATCGGCGAGGAACAGTTCGGGTTCCTCCAGGCTTGCGAAGTGGCCGCCGCGCGGCATCTTCGTCCAGTGCACGATATTGTAGCCACGCTCGGCCATTGCGCGCGGCGGGAAGGCGAGGAGGTCGTGCGGGAAGGCGGCGACGCCCGTCGGCACCTCGATGCGCCGACCGTCCGGAATTGTGAAACCGCCCTCGTCGAACAGGCCGCGATAAATCCACGTCGCGGTGTGGAAGCTGCGCGTCGAAAGATAGATCATGATGTTGGTGAGCATCTGATCCATGCTGAACGGCGGCTCCGGGTTGTGCGTGCCCACATCGCTCCACCCGCAGAATTTCTCGGCGAGCCACGCGGCGACGCCCATCGGCGAATCCATCATCGCATAGGCGAGGCTCTGAGGCTTGGTGCCCTGAAGCTGGAGATAGGCGGTTTCGGTGGCGCGAATCTGCAGCGCCCATTTCAGCCAGAGCGCTTCCTCTTCGGTCGTCGGCTGCATGTTTGCAGGGCGGAGGCCGAAGCCGTTCAGGTGAACCGCCGTGACGCGCGCGGAATCGAGACCGATCCAGCCGCCGATGACGCTGCCCCAATCTCCCCCCTGATAGATGTAGCGGTCGTAGCCGAGCACACCCATCAGGCTATCATAAAGCTTCGCGACCGCGCGCGGGCCGATCGGTGATTTCGGCTTGTCCGACCACGCATAGCCGGGGAGCGAAGGGGCGACCACGTGAAAGGCCGGCGAGCCATCCTCGGGCTCGGCGAGCCGTTCGATGATCGCGTCGAATTCGAGAATCGATCCCGGCCAGCCGTGCGCGATGAGCAGCGGCTTCGCATCGGGGCGCGACGAACGCTTGTGGATGCAGTGCAGGTGGAAACCGGGCAGCACCTCGGCACGCACATGCGGATGCCGATTGAGACGGGCGACCGCGCCGGGCCAATCGAACGCGGTGAGCCAGTAGTCGCGCAGGCGTTCGAGATAGGCGCGGTTCGCGCCGTAGCGCCAGCCGGCCTCCTCGGGTTCCTCGAAGAAGCGGAAGGCCTCGACACGGCGGCGGACCCATTCCGCCTCCTCCGCCTCGACCGGGATCTCGAACGGCGTGATCATGCCGCGAGCGCTTGCTTCGCGTCTACGATGATCATGTCCGCCGCCTTTTCAGCGATCGCGATCGTGGGCGCGTTGGTGTTCCCGGAAATGAGCGCCGGCATCACCGAGGCGTCGACGACGCGCAGCCCCGAAACGCCGCGCACGGCAAGCCGCGCATCGACGACCGCCCGCTCGTCTGCGCCCATGCGACAGGTGCCGATCGGGTGATAGATCGTCTCACCCCATGCCTTCAGCGCCTTCACGATATCTTCGCGCGTGGTGACGCCTTCGCCGGGCCAGACCTCCTTGCCGCGAAATGGCGCTAGTGCGGGCATTCGGCCGATGTTCCGCGTGATCTCGATGCCCGCGAGCAGCGTTTCGAGGTCGCCGGGCGCGGAGAGATAATTGGGATCGATCGCCGGATGCGCGGTGGGGTCGGGGGACTGGAGCCGGATCGTGCCGCGGCTTTCGGGGCGAAGCTGGCACATGTGCATCGCATAGCCGTGCTGCTTTCCGAGCGTGCCGCGCCCGTGCGGCTCCCCGAGCACAGGCATGAAGTGGATCTGGATATCCGGCGCGGCGAGGCCCGGCCGGGTGGAGAGGAAAGCGCCGGCCGGGGTCGGCATGTAGGCACCGGAACCGTCGCGCCGCAGCACCCAATTGCCGAGCGCGAGCAGCTTGTTGTGGAAGCCGGCATTCTTGTTGAGCGTGATCGGCTGCGTGCAGGTCCACTGCATCAGGATGTCGAGATGATCCTGCAGATTGCCGCCGACATCCGGTGCATCGTGAACGACTGCGATGCCGTGCTGGGCAAGATGCGCGGCGGGGCCGATACCGGAGAGCATCAGCAGTTGCGGCGAATTCACCGCGCCGCCGCAGACGATCGTCTCGCGTGCGGTCGCCGTCTCCGCCTTGCCGCCTTTCAGATAGGCGATGCCGGTCGCCTGACGCCCATTGAACGTCACGCGCTGGACAAGCACATCGGTGAGCACTTCGAGATTGGGGCGATCGAGGATCGGTTTCAGATAGCCCTTCGCCGCAGACCAGCGCTCGCCGTCCTTGATCGTGGAATCGTACCGGCCCGCGCCTTCGAACTGTGGCCCGTTGAAATCCTCGGTAACGGGATGGCCTGCTTCCGCCGCGGCCTTGATAAAGGCGTCGACGAGCGGGCTCGGCAGACCGCGCCGCCCGGTGTGAAGCGGGCCGTCGCCACCGTGAAAGTCATCGGCACCGCGTTCGCTCGTTTCGGAACGACGGAAGTACGGCAGGATGTCGTCCCAGCTCCAGCCGGTGCAGCCCATCTGCGCCCAGCGGTCGTAATCGCTGGCGTGGCCGCGAATATAGACCATGCCGTTGATCGAGGAGGAGCCGCCGATCACACGCCCGCGCGGCCAATAGAGGCGCCGGCCGTCCAGATGCTTCTGCGGTTCGGTCCAGAAACACCAGTTGGTGGCGTGCTCGTTTTCGGGCGGGATGATCTTGGAAAGCCCGCCCGGCATGTGGATGAGGAAGGAGCTGTCCTTGCCCCCCGCCTCGACGAGGAGCACGCGCGTATCGGGGTTCGCGGAAAGGCGATTCGCAAGCACGCAGCCTGCCGAACCCGCACCGACGACGATATAGTCGTATTCCGACATGTGAATCTCCCCCGAGTCCTGCAAACAGCCGCAAGAGTGGCGCTGTTTGGGCGCCTGCGCAATTCTGGATAAAGCGTCAGGCTTGCGCGGCGCGGCCTTCACCGGCTGCGGCGGCGCGTTCCAAGCGCGTCGCCTCGGCCTGCGGAAGCTGGCGCCACACGACCCAGAGACAGACGAGCGTCACCGGCGCGGCGACGAGCAGGCTGAGGATGCCCATGCCGAGGCTGCCGGTGACGAGCGACATCTTGCCTGCGAAATACGGCCCGAGGCCGAGCCCCACGAGCGTGGTGCCGAGGAAATAGGTCGCGGTCGCGGCGCCGCGCATCCGGGGCAGCACGAGGTTCTGGCTCGTCGCCGCGGCGATGCCGACCCAGCAGCTGTTGATGATCGCCATCGGGGTGAACGCCAGATAGAAGATCGTCAGGCTTTCCGTCGTGTAGACGATGAGCATCAGCGGTGCGGGGATAAGGACGCCGAGCGTCGCCACGAGAATGTCGCCCGCCGGCCAGCGCGATTTCGCCCAGTCCGCAAGGCGCCCGCCCGCGATGACGCCGATGAAGCCGCCGGCCGCGCCGACGCCGCCGATGATGAGGCCGACGATCGCGGGGTCGGCGCCGAACGTGCGAATCGCATAGGGCGCGGACCAGAAGCTGACCGCATAGGTGACGAACGCGATCGATCCAAAGCCGAGGATCGCGAGCAGGAACGTCGGCGTGCCCCAGATGAGCTGGTAGGTCGGCGGGTCGCGGCGCTTCAGCGACTGCGACCACGAGAACACCGAATAGCAGCCGATGCCGATCGCGCCCCATTGCAGCGTGTCGCCGGTGAGCATGATCATAGCGGTCGCGCCGAGCACGACGACGACGAGCCCCGAGAGGTTGACCGCGAACGCCCGTCCGCCGACGCGCGCAGCCTGCACGAGCGTGAACGGCGGGATGACGCTCGACAGTTCGGTGAAGAACTTCGGCCACGGCGAGGGCTCTGGCGGGCTGAGGATTCCTTCGGACATGCCGCGCAGCGGCTCGCGCAGGGTGAGCACCCACAGCGCCAGAAGCAGCCCGGGGAGGCCGACGGCAAGGAACGCTGCCTGCCAGCCGGCGAGGCCGAGCGGGCCGCCGCCCGGAAACGCGCTGTTCCAGCCCTGCACGATGACCCCGCCGATGAACAGCGACAGGCCGCCGCCGAGGTAGAGCCCGCTCGAATAGATCGCGAGCGCGGTGGCGCGCTTCTCACGCGGGAAATAGTCCGAGATGATCGAGAAGGCGCAGGGGCTTGCTGTCGCCTCGCCGATGCCGACGCCGATGCGCGCAGCGGCGAGCTGCCCGAAACTCTGCGCGAAGCCGGACAGCGCCGTCATCGCCGACCAGACCGAAAGGCCGATCGTCATCAGGCGGCCCCGGTACCACATGTCTGCAAGCCGCCCGAGCGGGATGCCGAACAGCGAGTAGAAGACGCCGAAGGCCGTGCCGTAGAGGAAACCCATGTCGGCATCGGTAACGCCGAGGTCGGCCTTGATGTCCTCCGCAAGGATCGAGATGATCTGGCGGTCGATGAAATTCAGCACATAGACGAGCACGAGCACGCCGAGCACGTACCAGGCGTATGGCCCGCCGACCTCGCCCTTGCGCGCTTCCAAAATTGCGGCTGCGTCGTTCATGCTCTCGACCCTCCCCAGTTTCGAGATACCGGCCCTTGTCCGCCCGGTTGTCCCGTGGCTAACACAGGGCTTTGAAATCGAAAGCATGGAAATCGCGATGACGATCTCGGTCCTGTTCGTTTGCCTAGGCAACATCTGCCGCTCGCCGCTCGCGGAGGGCGCAATGCGGCGGCTTGTGGAGGTGGAAGGCGCGGCGGTGGAGATCGACAGCGCAGGAACCGGGGACTGGCACATCGGCCACGCTCCCGATCCGCGCGCGCAGGCCGAGGCGCTGCGGCGCGGCCTCGACATCTCGATGTTGCGCGCGCGGCAGGTGACGGAGGGCGACTTCCACCGCTTCGATCACATCGTGGCGATGGATGCGAAGAACCTTGCCGACCTGCTCGCCATGCAGCCGGACGGCGCGCGGGCGGCGCTATCGCTGCTGCTCGATCATGCCGCGGGTGGCGATGTGCCCGATCCCTATTATGGCGGCGACGAAGGGTTCGCCGAGACGTTCCGGCTCGTGGAGGACGGCGCGCGCGGTCTGCTTCAGGCGATCAGCGGCCAGCGCGCGACGACGGTGTAGTCCGCGCCCTCGGTGGTGAGGCGGCTTTCGAACAGGCTGATCGCGTCCACGCCGAACGATACCGGCGGGAAGCCCTCGCGCAGGAACGCATCGAGCGGACCCGCCGTGCCGGAGAAGCGCGCCAGCGTGATGTGCGGCAGGTAGCTTCGCGTTTCGGGCGCGATGCCGACAAGCTGCAGTGCGCGGTCCACCTTGTTGTGCAGCGCCTTCACCGGCTCCTGCGGCTCGACGCCGACCCACAGGGTTTCGATGCGGGCCTTGCGCTCGAAGATGCCTGCGCGCGCCGTGGAGAGATCGAACGCCCGCGCACGGATCGTCGCCAGCGCCTCTGCAACGGCATTGGCGGTGTGCGTGTCGACCGTGCCCACGAAGCGCAGCGTCAGGTGAAGCTGGTCCTCGCTTTGCCAGCGTGCCCCGAGCACGCCGCCCATCCGCGCCACGAGCGCGTCCTTCACCATGTGCGGCAGATCGATCCCGACGAACAGCCTGTGCACTAGCGGAGTGCCGCCTCGACGCTCGGCAGGATGCCCTGCACGATCACGGAAACGCCCTTCGGATTGGGGTGCATACCGTCGCCGAGCAGCAGCGCCTTGTTCGCGACGACGCCCTTCATGAAGAACGGGTAGAGCGGCACGGCATGCTTCTTCGCGAGCGCCGGATACATGCCGTTGAACTCCGCCGCATAAGCCTTCCCCAGGTTGGGTGCGGCGAGCATCCCGGCGACGAGCACCTTGCTGCCGCGTTTCTTGAATTCGGCGATCATCGCATCGAGATTGGCGCGTGCCTGCGCTGGAGGCAGACCGCGCAGCATGTCGTTGGCGCCGAGTCCCAGGATCACGAGATCGGGCTTCGTCTTGAGCCCGCCGAGCACCCACGCCATGCGGGCTTTCCCCGCCGCCGTGGTGTCGCCCGAAACCGCGCCGCTCACGACGCGCACCGAATGGCCCTTCGCTTTCAGGGCCTTCTCAAGCTGCGGCGCAAAGCCCTCGCCGGGCTTCAGCTGATACCCCGCCATCAACGAATCCCCGTAAGCGACTACGAGGCGCGTTTCGGCGAGCGACGGACTCGCGCCGACGAACAGCAGAAAAGCGGCAATCGCGGCTTGGACAAAGCGCGACGCATCCCCATAAATACGAAACCTGCACGAACCGGACAAAGCGGATCCCCTTGAACGATATCTCCTCGGCGCCCTCCAATATTGTGATTGATGCGCGCGATGTCACCCTCACGCTCGGCGAAGGTGCGGGCGCAGTCGAAATCCTGCGCGGTGTCAGCCTCTCCGTGGCGCGCGGCGAAAGTGTTGCGATCCTTGGGCCTTCCGGGTCGGGCAAGTCCTCGCTCATGGCGGTGCTGTCCGGCCTCGAACGCGCGAATGGCGGCCGCATCGGCGTCGCGGAGCAGGATTTCGGCGCTCTCGACGAAGACGGGCTCGCCCGCGCGCGGCGCGGCCGCATCGGCATCGTGCTGCAAGCTTTTCACCTGCTCCCGACGATGACCGCCCTCGAAAATGTGTCGGTGCCGCTGGAGCTTGCGGGCGTTCCCGATGCGGAAACGCGCGCGCGCGCCGAACTCGAAGCGGTCGGCCTCGGCCACCGGCTGACGCACTACCCATCGCAGCTTTCGGGTGGCGAGCAGCAGCGCGTCGCCATTGCGCGCGCCACGGCGCCGCGTCCCGGCATCCTCTTCGCCGACGAGCCCACGGGCAACCTCGATGCCGCGACCGGCCACGAGATTGTCGAGCTGCTGTTCGAGCGGCAGCGCGCGCAGGGCACGACGCTCGTTCTCATCACCCACGACACCGAGCTTGCGGCGCGCTGCGGCCGCATCGTCGAAATGCGCGACGGGCAGATCGTGCGCGAGACCGTCGCTTGAACCTTCCTCTCAAACTGGCCCTGCGTGACCTGCGCGGCGGCCTTGCGGGTCTCCGCCTGCTCGCGGTGTGCCTGTTACTTGGCGTCGCCGCGCTCGCGGGCGTCGGCAGCCTCTCCACCGCCATCGTCACGTCGCTTTCCGAAAAGGGCCAGTCGATCCTTGGCGGCGATGTCGAGGTGATGCTGACGCAGCGGCAGGCGAGCGATGCCGAGCTGGCGGCGTTCCGCGGCTTCGGCGATGTGGGCGAAGTGGTGCGGATGCGTGCGATGGCGAGCCGGCCGGACGGTGCCGAAAGCGTGCTCGGCGAACTCAAGGCCGTCGACGGCACCTATCCCTTCTATGGCAGCGTGCGCCTCGAAGGCGGCCTGCCCCTCGCCGATGCCTTGAAGGCGAGCGGTCTTGTCGTCGATCAGGCTGCGCTCGACCGGCTCGGCGCGCGCGTCGGCGACAGCGTTACGATCGGTGACACGCGCGTGCGCATCACCGGCGTGCTCGCCGAGGAGCCCGACAAGGTCGGCGAAGGCTTCACGCTCGGACCGACGCTGCTGATGTCGCTCGAAACGCTCGACAAAACCGGCCTCCGCCAGCCGGGAAGCCTTTATCGCACGCACTATCGTTTGAAATTGCCATCGAGCGCCTCCCCCGAATCGGTAACGGAGTCGCTCAACGCGCGCTTCCCGGACGCGGCATGGCGCATACAGGACCGTTCGAACGGCGCCCCCGGCACACGGCGCTTCATCGAACGGCTCGGCCAGTTCCTGACGCTCGTGGGCCTCACGGCGCTGCTCGTCGCGGGTGTCGGCGTCGGCAACGGCGTCGGTTCCTATCTCGACGGCAAGACACGTTCGATCGCGGCGCTGAAAAGCGTCGGCGCGGATTCGCGCACGATCTTCCGCGTCTACATGATCGAGGTGGGGCTGATCGCGCTCGTCGCGGTCATCCTCGGCGCGGTTGCGGGCGCATTCGTGCCTGCGATCGTCGTGGCCTTCGCGGGCGATGCGCTGCCGGTGCCGCCCGAACTCGGCGTCTATCCCGTGCCCCTTATCACCGCGATCCTCTACGGTTTGCTTGCGGCGGCGGCGTTCGCGATCTGGCCGCTGGCGAAGGCGCGCGACGTTCCCGCCGCCCGTCTGTTCCGTGCCGGTGTCGAGCGTATCCGCCGCCCACCGCTCGATGTGGTGGTGCTCAGCTTCGGGGCCGCGCTCGTCATCGCCGCCATTGCCGTCCTGCAGGCGCGCGAGCCGCTCTTCGCCGCTGCGTTCATTGCCGCCGCGCTCGGCCTCATGGCGCTCCTCGCAGTTCTCGCGCTCGGCATCCGGGCGCTCGCCGCGCGCCTGCCGCGCCCGAAGCAGCCGCTCCTGCGGCTTGCGCTCGGCAATCTGCACAGGCCCGGATCGATGACGCGCCAGCTCGTCGTCGCGCTCGGGCTCGGGCTCACGCTGTTCGCGACGCTCGCCGTCATCGAAACCAATCTTTCGCGCCAGATCGACGAGGCGCTGCCGCGCGAGGCGCCGAGCCTGTTCGTGGTCGATATTCCTGCGGGCGAGGCCGAGTCTTTCCGCAAAACCGTTCTGGATGCAGCGCCCGGCGCTTCGATCCGTATCGTGCCGTCGCTGCGCGGACCGGTCGTCGCCGTGAATGGCACGCTCGTTTCGGAAATGAAGGACGTGCCCGAAGGCGCGTGGATCCTGCGCGGTGATCGGGGCCTCACCTATTCGGCGGCGCTGCCCGATGGGAACCGCATCGTCTCGGGCAAATGGTGGCCGGAGGATTACAGCGGGCCGCAGCTCGTCTCGATGGATGCCGAGGTGGGCGAGGCGCTCGGCCTCAAGGTCGGCGACACGATCACCGTCTCGGTGCTCGGTGTCGATCTCCCCGCGACCATTGCGAGCTTCCGCGAGATCAATTGGGATTCGCTCGGCTTCAATTTTGCGCTCGTCTATTCGCCCGGTCTCATCGAAAGCGCGCCGCACAGCTATATGGCGACCGTTACGGTATCCCCGGCCGAGGTGCCTGCCGTCTCGCGCGCCGTTGTGCGGGCGTTCTCGTCGGCCTCTGTCATCCGTGTCGGCGATGTCATCGAAAATGCAGGCGCGCTGCTCGGCCAGATGTCGACCGCCGTGCGCGCGGCGGCATCTGTGGCAATCGCGGCCGGGATCGCCGTTCTCGTCGGCGCGATCGCGGCGGCGCGGCGTGCGCGCATCTATGATTCGGTGATGCTGAAGGTGCTCGGCGCCACGCGGGGCCAGGTTTTGCTCAGCCTGCTTGCCGAATATGCACTGCTCGCGATCGTCCTCTCCGCCATCGCCTTCGCGCTCGGCACCGCGGGCGGCTGGTACGTGGTGACGCAGGTTTTCGAGCTGGAATGGCTGCCCGTCTGGAGGCCCGTGATCCTCACTGTCGTGCTCGGTGCGGCGGCGATTTTGCTGCTCAGTCTCGTCGGTTCATGGAGCGCGCTCGGCGCGCGTCCGGCACGTGCGCTCAGAAATCTATAGTGAATCTGTCCGGTTTTCCTTGAAGCTGCGGCCGATCCACACGATATTGCGGGGGTAAGCCGGATGACCCGGCAAATGGGAGAGTGGAAAAAATGGTGAACCAGACGGATCCTCGCCTGGCTTACGGTCGCCCGGCGACAACGGCCGAAGGTGTCGTTTTCGACGCCGGCCTTCGCAAATACATGCTGTCGGTCTACAATTACATGGCCTCCGGCGTGCTTCTTTCCGGCATCGTCGCACTGCTGTTCGCGAACAGCGGCATGGCCGCGCAGGTCTTCGCGCAGGGCGGGCTGCTCGCGTGGGTGCTGATGCTCGCGCCGCTCGGCTTCGTGATGGTGCTGAGCTTCGGCATCAACAAGCTGTCCACCCCGGCTGCACAGGGCATTTTCTGGGCCTTCGCTGCCGTGATGGGCCTGTCCATGTCCACGATCTTCCTGACCTACACGGGCACGTCGATCGCGCGCATGTTCTTCATCACGGCGGGCGCCTTCGCGGGCCTCAGCCTGTTCGGCTACACGACGAAGAAGGATCTGTCGGGCTTCGGCACGTTCCTGGTGATGGGCCTCATCGGTCTCATCATCGCGAGCGTCGTGAACATCTTCCTCGGCTCTTCGGTGCTGCAGTTCGCCATCTCGGTGATCGGCGTGCTGATCTTCGCGGGGCTGACGGCGTATGACACGCAGCGCATCAAGAACATGTACTTCCAGGTCGCGGGCAGCGACTTCGTTGGCAAGGCCGTGGTGATGGGCGCGCTGTCGCTCTACCTCGACTTCATCAACATGTTCATGTTCATGCTGCAGCTGTTCGGAAACCGCGAATAGCATTTTCGCAGCTACGGACTGCAAAAAGGCCCGGTACGTTTCGGCGTGCCGGGCCTTTTCTTTTGACGCTCCGCATGGCTAGACCTTGCCCCTGAAAAGACACGCAGGGGAGATCGACATGGCGCAGACAATCGCATTCATCGGGCTCGGCAACATGGGCTCGGGCATGGCGGCGAACCTCGCGAAGGCGGGATACGCGGTGCGCGCCTTCGATCTCAGCGCCGATGCGCTCGCCCGCGCCAAGGGCGACGGCTGCACTGTTGCCGCCGGGGCTGCGGAGGCTGTTTCGGGCGCCGACGCCGTCGTCACGATGCTCCCGGCGGGCAAGCACGTCGAGGCCGTCTACAACGGTGAGGTGTTCGGTGCGGCGAAGCCGGGCGCGTTGTTCATGGATTGCTCGACGATCGACGTGGTGACCGCGCGCAAGGTCGTCGAGGCTGCAACCGCGAAGGGCTTCGCGATGGTCGACGCCCCGGTCTCCGGCGGCGTCGCGGCGGCCTCCGGCGGCACGCTCACCTTCATGGTCGGCGGTGAGGCGGAAGCGTTCGCACGCACCGAGCCGATCCTCGCGCGCATGGGCAAGGCCGTGATCCACGCGGGCGGCGCGGGCGCGGGGCAGGCCGCGAAGATCTGCAACAACATGCTGCTCGGCATCTCGATGATCGGCACGTGCGAAGCGTTCGCGCTCGCCGAGAAGCTCGGCCTCGACCCCCAGGTCTTCTTCGACATCTCCTCGAAGGCGAGCGGCCAGTGCTGGTCGATGACGAGCTATTGCCCGGTGCCGGGGCCCGTACCTGCCGCGCCCTCGAACCGCGACTATGAAGGCGGCTTCGCGGCTGCGCTGATGTTGAAGGACCTGAAGCTCGCGATGGAGGCCGCTGCCGCGTCGAACGCTGCGACACCGATGGGTGCGCAGGCCGAAGCACTCTACCAGACCTTTTCGAACCTCGGGGGCGCGGCGAAGGACTTCTCGGGCATCATCAAGCTGCTCGATGGCAGCTGGCGCGCCTGAGTCCTCAGTGCACGCTCCGGCCGCTGCGGAGCGCCGAGAGTGCCTCGTTGCGCCGTTTGGAATCGATGGCGAGCCGGGGCAGCAGGTTTTCAAGGATCGGACGTAACCCGCCGAACTGCAGCTGCGGCGCGAGGGCGAAGCAATAGGCGTTCGATTCCAGCACCACCGGCCCCGTCTCCGTCATCGCGATATCGAGGCCGGGCAGGGGCAGTTCGGGCATGGCTTCGGTCGCGGTGCGGGCGACCTCCAGTATCTCGTGCCAGAACGGAATGGAAAAGCCGGCGAAATGCGCGCCGGTCAAGGCGTGGGTCTCATAGGTGCTGAGCCGGATTTGATCGTCCGGATCGCGGCCGTAGGCGCGGGTGATGCAGCCGCTTTTGGGATCGACGAAGCAGAGCAGATGGCCCGTGGTGCCGTCGTGGAAGTTGTCGGCGAGCGCCGGCGCCGTCATCACCTTCTGGATCGTGCAGAAGATCTCGATTCCGGTCGTGGTGCGCGCCGTATAGACGCGCGTTGCGGATAGCCCGAGATCGGCCGTGATCGGTGCCAGCGCCGGATGATTGCGAAGCTCTGGGCTGACCAGCGTTCCTGACCGGTCGTCCTGCGCTAGCAGGTGCCTTGCGAGCGTCGCGGGAGACATCAGAGTGTCGCCGACACGCCAGTCCGCGCCGGCGCGGTGTGCCCGAAACACGCCACTGCCAAACGTGCCGGTCGCCGGCTTGCAGAACAGGCGATCCGGCGCGTTGGTGAGCCACTGCCTCAGTGCAGCATCATCATTGACGACTGCGATGCGTCCGCCCGTCGGGTGGCGGTCGGTGTCACGTCCGGCGACCACGTAGACCGGCGCCACGGGTACGTCCCGTTCCATTAGCCGCTCGGTGCTCAGCACCTTGTCGTTCGCAAGCCGGACGAGCGGCTCCGGGTGGAGTGCGCGCATAATTCGCCGCATGTGCGGCACATCGCTCAGATAGTCGCGCCATGTCGAAGGCGGGCGGCGCCTCAGCTCGAAATCGAAGAAGTCGCGCGGCCCAAGGCCATGCCGCGCGCGGCACCAGCCGAGCTTCGCGGCGACCATCGGCAGGCTCTGTGGCTCGCGGCGCAGCAGCTCGCGCAGCGCGCGCGGGTAATCGTGCCATGGTCCCTGCGCTTTCATCCGCGAAGTGTGCGTACGAGATATGCGGCGGACAATCGGCCTGCACGCCGTAACGCGCTGTTTTCAAGACGAGTTGCGGGCGGTGGGCCAGCGGTGCCGTACCGATCCGGCTAGAGCGTTTCGATCGCCTTCAGGAAGCGCTCCGGATCGCCGTCGCGCAGGTCTTCGATGGCGGCATCAAGCTCGTCCTCATCGACGCTGGTGCCCGATTCGGCGGCTTCGAGGCGTTCGGCGGCGCCCTCCAGGCGCTTCTCGACGGCAGCCTCGATGCGCTCGACCTTGGCGTCGATCTCGTCTGCCTTCGACTCGATCTCGATCGCTGCATCGTCGTCGTCAGAAATGAGGCTGAAGCCTGGTCCGTCGATGTTGGAAAGCAGCAACAGCGCGCCGAGACCGCCGAGAACGATCATCAGGTTCCGGCGGTTGATCGGCTTGTCTTCGCCCGGCTGAGGCTCATCACGCATCGACGGTTTTCTTACCGCCCTTCGCCTCGCCCGTCTTGCCCTTTTTGGCGGCGCGCGGCTTCGGCGCGGCCGCGATGATCTCGAACGTCGGCCTGTCGTCCTTGATGTGGACGACCACCTCGCCGCCGTTCACCAGCTTGCCGAACAGCAGTTCTTCGGCGAGCGGCTGCTTGATCGTGGACTGGATGAGCCGCGCGAGCGGCCGCGCCCCGTACATCTTGTCGTAGCCGCGTTCGATCAGCCACGCCTTGGCTCCGTCCGAAAGCTTGATATGAACGTCGCGGTCGGCGAGCTGCAGCTCGAGTTCGAGGATGAACTTGTCGACGACCATCGCGACGACCGGCGTCGGCAGGTAGCCGAACGGCACCGTGGCATCGAGGCGGTTGCGGAACTCGGGCGTGAACATGCGCTTGATGGCTTCCTCGTCCTCGCCGACGCGGACCGTGGAGCCGAAGCCGATACCTTCCTTCGCCATGTCCGACGCGCCCGCGTTCGTCGTCATGATGAGGATGACGTTGCGGAAATCGACGGTCTTGCCGTGATGATCGGTGAGCTTTCCGGCGTCCATCACCTGGAGGAGGATGTTGAACAGGTCCGGGTGCGCCTTCTCGATTTCGTCGAGCAGCAACACACTGTGCGGATTCTGGTCGACGGCGTCGGTCAAGAGCCCGCCCTGATCGAAGCCGACATAGCCCGGAGGCGCGCCGATCAGGCGGCTCACCGAGTGGCGCTCCATATATTCCGACATGTCAAAGCGTTGCAGCGGAATGCCGAGGATCGCGGCGAGCTGACGCGCGACCTCGGTCTTGCCGACGCCGGTGGGGCCGGAGAAGAGGTAGTTGCCGATCGGCTTGTTCGGCTCGCGAAGACCCGCGCGTGACAGCTTGATCGCTGACGACAGCGTCTCGATCGCCTTGTCCTGTCCGAAGACGACGCGCTTCAGGTCCTGCTCCAGCGTCGCCAGCACCTTCTTGTCGTCGGACGAGACCGATTTCGGCGGGATGCGCGCGATCGTGGCGACCACGGCTTCCACGTCCTTCACGCCGATCACCTTCTTGCGCTTGGCGGGTGGCAGCAGCATCTGCGAGGCGCCGACCTCGTCGATCACGTCGATCGCCTTGTCGGGAAGCTTGCGGTCGTTGATGTAGCGCGCCGACAACTCCACGGCCGTTTTCACGGCTTCGTTGGTGTAGCGGACCTTGTGGTGCTCCTCGAAATACGTCTTGAGGCCGAGGAGGATGCGAACCGTGTCCTCGATCGAGGGTTCCTTCACGTCGATCTTCTGGAACCGGCGCAGCAATGCGCGGTCCTTCTCGAAGTGGTTGCGGAATTCCTTGTAGGTCGTCGAGCCGATGCAGCGGATCGCGCCGCCCGAAAGCGCCGGTTTCAACAGGTTCGACGCGTCCATTGCGCCGCCGGATGTCGCGCCCGCGCCGATCACCGTGTGGATCTCGTCAATGAAGAGGATTGCCTCGGGCATCTTCTCGAGCTCGTTGACGACGCCCTTCAGCCGCTCCTCGAAATCGCCGCGATAGCGGGTGCCAGCAAGCAGCGCGCCCATGTCGAGCGCATAGATCACCGCGTCTTTCAGCACGTCGGGCACGTCGCCCTCGACGATCTTGCGCGCCAACCCTTCGGCGATCGCGGTCTTGCCGACGCCCGGATCGCCCACATAGAGCGGGTTGTTCTTCGAACGGCGGCACAGGATCTGGATCGTGCGATCGACCTCGGCGGCGCGGCCGATGAGGGGATCGACCTTGCCGGAAAGCGCCTTGTCGTTGAGATTCACGCAGAACTGCTTCAGCGGCGAATCCGCGGGCTTCTTCGCCTTGTCTTTGTCCTTCGCCTCCTCGGCGGGCTCATCTGCCCCGCGCACCGCACGCGGCTCCGAAAGCGAGGGCGACTTGGCGATGCCGTGACTGAGGTACGAAACCGCGTCGAGCCGCGTCATGTCCTGCTGCTGGAGGAAATAGACGGCGTGGCTCTCGCGCTCGGAGAACAGCGCCACGAGCACGTTGGCGCCCGTCACCTCGTCCCGGCCTGAAGACTGCACGTGCAGGATCGCGCGCTGCACGACGCGCTGGAACCCGGCGGTGGGGTTGGGATCGACCTGATCGGTGGCGCGCAGAGGCTCCAGCTCCTTGTCGAGGTAGCCGGTCAGCTCCTCGCCGAGCTGGTCGAGATCGACGCCGCAGGCCTTCATCACCGCAGAGGCGTGGCTGTCGCCGATCAGCGCAAACAACAGATGTTCGAGCGTGGCATATTCATGCCGCCGCCGGCTCGCTTCGGCGAGGGCGTTGTGAAGCGTGTGCTCGAGCTCGCGGGCAAAGGCCGGCATTCGTCACTCCTGCGATGCGGCGAAACATCCGCCGCCTGATGTGAAGATCAGGGACGATTGGCAAAACATCAAGGGGGCAATGTGCGGGTAGGCCCGCGGAAACCACGTTTTCCGCGGCTCAGGCGACATTCCTGACATCGTCGTCGTGACCGCCGAAATCGTCGGTGACGGCCATTTCGCCAAGCTTGCGGTAGAGCGTCGAGCGCCCGATGCCGAGCCGGCGCGCCACCTCGCTCATGCGGCCGCGGCAGTGGTGGATCGCCTTGCGGATGATCTCCGCTTCGAGGTCCTCCAGGCGGCGGAGCTTGCCGTCGTCGCCGAACAGCGAGACCTCGGCCGAAAGATCGGCCGAAGCCGCGCGTGCCGGTGCCGGCTGCGCCGTGCGCCGGGGTACGGCGACGCCCGCGAGCTGCGGGAAATCGAGCGCAGTGAGCCGCGTACCCTCGCAGAGCACGGCGGCGCGGAACAATGCGTTCTGGAGCTGCCGGACGTTGCCGGGCCAGTCGTACGCTTCGAGGAGCGCGAGCGCGTCGTCTGAAAGGTCGCGGGCGCTGACGCCTTCCTCGGCGCCAAGGCGGCGGACGAAATGGCGTGCGAGCGCCGCGATGTCGCCCCGCCGCGCACGTAGCGGCGGAATCGTGACGGGCACGACGCCGAGCCGGTAGAACAGGTCCTCGCGGAAGCGGCCCTCGCGAACCTCCTCGGCAAGGTCGCGGTTGGTCGCGGCGATCAGGCGCACATCGACGGTTACGTGACCCCGGCTGCCGACAGGCTCGATCTGTCCGGTCTGCAGCGCGCGCAGCAGCTTCACCTGCGCGTCGAGCGGCAGTTCGCCGATCTCGTCGAGGAAGAGCGTGCCGCCGTCCGCCTCGCCGAAGCGGCCGACGTGCTTTTCGATGGCACCGGTGAAGGCGCCCTTTTCGTGGCCGAACAGCACCGATTCGACGAGATTTGCGGGGATCGCGCCGCAGTTGACGATCACGAGCGGCTTTGCTGCGCGCGGCGAAGCAGCGTGCACCGCCTGCGCGACCACCTCCTTGCCGACGCCACTTTCGCCTTCGATGAGGATCGGCACGTTCTTCTGCGCGGCCTTTTCCGCCACCGCGAGCGCGGCGCGGAAGCCCGCTTCGCTGCCGACAACCTCGGCAAACCCCAGCGAGCCGGGCAGCTTCTCGGTCAGCGGGCGCAGTTCACCGCCCGGCGCCTTGTGGTCGAGCACGCCTGCGAGCGCGCGCGTGATGCGGTCCGCGCTCGCCGGTTTCAGCAGGAAGTCGCTCGCCCCCGCGCGCATCGCTTCGACAGCGGTGGAAACGCTGGAATGCGCGGTCAGCATGATGACGGGAAGCTGCGGGAATTGCGGGCGCAGTTCGCGCAGCACTTCGATGCCGGTCTTGCCCGGCATGTTGTAGTCGAGGATCACGGCATCGATGGATTGGCCGCGCGGACCCGTCAGCAGATCGAGCGCGGCCTGACCGTGCTCGGCTTCCACGGTCGCATAGCCGGCGCGCGCCGCCACGGTCTCCGTGATGCGCCGCTGGCCCGACTCGTCGTCGACAACAAGGACGGTCTGCTTCGCCAAATGCCGAATCTCTGCTTCCCAAAAATGACCCGCCTGTCTCGATACGGCACAGCGCCTTGCCGTCTGGTTAAGATTTTGACCCGTTTTTCGCTTCACACCGGGGCAAGGCTTGCTATGAACGGGCGGAATCAGGTCCGGATGGGGGACGTTTGAGATGGCGCAGAACAGCACTTACACCGACAAGGCGATGAAGGATCACGCGAAGACCTACGCGGGTTTCCTTGCGATGATGAAGTACGGCACGGGCTTCATCGTGCTCGTGCTGCTCGCCATGCTCCTCTTCCTCTACAACTAGCATCCTTGTGACACAGCCGGTTCGGATCGCGGTCCTTGGGGAGACCGCCGATTTTGAGCGCCGCGTCGCTGCAAGCCCGGAGACGGTGAAGAAATTCATCGGCCTTGGGGCTGTGGTCGCCGTGGAATCGGGCGCGGGTCTCGCGTCGGGGATTGCAGACGCCGATTATGCGGCGGCGGGCGCGGAGGTCGGCCCTCGCGCTGCCGTGCTTGCGGGCGCGGGGATCGTGCTCGGCGTGCAGGCGCCGGAGCCGACGACGCTCGCCGGCGCTGCGACCGGAGCCCGCGTGGTCGCGATGCACGCGCCTGCGGCGAACCCGGAGCGGGCGAAAGCCTATGCCGCGGCGGGTTACGAGGCGCTCGCCATGGAGCTGATGCCGCGCATCACGCGCGCGCAGTCGATGGACGTGCTCTCCTCGCAGTCGAACCTCGCCGGCTACAAGGCGGTGCTCGATGCGGCGGCGGAATACAACCGCGCCTTCCCGATGATGATGACGGCGGCGGGCACGGTCTCGGCCGCGAAGGTGTTCATCATGGGCGTCGGCGTCGCAGGGCTCCAGGCGATCGCCACCGCGCGGCGCCTCGGCGCGCAGGTCTCGGCGACGGACGTGCGCTCGGCGACGAAGGAGCAGATCCTCTCGCTCGGCGCGAAGCCGATCTTCGTCGAAGCCGTGAAGGGCATCGAGGGCGAAGGCTCGGGCGGCTACGCGACCGAGATGTCCGATGAATACAAGGCGGCGCAGGCCGAGCTGGTGTCGTCGCACATCGCCAAGCAGGATATCGTCATCACCACCGCGCTCATCCCCGGCCGGGCCGCGCCGCGCCTCGTCAGCGACGCGCAGATCGCCACGATGCGGCCGGGCAGCGTGCTCGTCGATCTCGCGGTCGAGGCCGGCGGCAACGTCGAAGGTGCGGTGGCGGGCGAGATCGTCGTGAAGCACGGCGTCAAGATCGTCGGGCACAGGAACGTGCCCTCGCGCCTCGCGGCGGACGCCTCGCTGCTCTACGCGCGCAACCTGTTCAACTTCCTGTCCGCCTTCTGGGACAAGGACACGAAGGCGCCTGTGCTGCCGGACGACGACGAGATCGTGAAGGGCGTGCGGCTGACACAGGGCGGCAAGGCCGTCCATCCGGTGCTGGGGGGAGCATAGGCCATGGACTTCATCTCGATCCTGTCGATCTTCGTGCTGGCCTGTTTCGTGGGCTACTACGTGGTCTGGTCGGTCACGCCGGCGCTGCACACGCCGCTGATGGCGGTGACGAACGCGATCTCCTCGGTGATCATCGTCGGCGCGCTGATCGCCAGCCTCGCCGCGGGTTCGGGCGTCGCCAAGTGGCTCGGCCTCGTTGCCGTGGCGCTCGCCAGCGTCAACATCTTCGGCGGTTTCGCGGTGACGCAGCGAATGCTCGCCATGTACAAGAAAAAAGAGAAGAAGGGCTAAGCGCCGATGGAACACGTCGCTTCCGCCGTGCCCGCGTGGGCACTTCTCGCCTACCTCGTCTCCGGGGTTCTTTTCATCCTTGCGCTCCGGGGCCTGTCCTCGCCTGAGACCAGCCGTGCGGGCAACCGCAACGGCATGATCGGCATGGGGCTCGCCGTGGCGACGACGCTCGCCACGCACGAGATCGCGTCGCTGCCCGAAATCGCTGCCGCGATCATCCTTGGCGGCGGCGTCGGCTTCATCGTCGCGCGGCGTATCGCCATGACCGCGATGCCGCAGCTCGTCGCGGCGTTCCACAGCCTCGTCGGCCTTGCCGCCGTGCTCGTTGCGGCGGCGGCATTCCTCAATCCGCAGGCGTTCGGCATTACCGATGCGTCGGGCGCGATCTTCGGCGCGAGCCGGGTTGAGATGGTCCTTGGCATCGCGATCGGCGCGATCACCTTCTCGGGATCGGTGATCGCGTTTGCGAAGCTCAACGGCAACATGTCGGGCACGCCGATCCTGCTGCCGGCGCGGCACATCATCAATCTTGTGCTGCTGCTCGCGATTGCCTTCTTCACGTTCGGCTTCTGGCACTCGCAGTCGGCGATGGATTTCTGGATCGTCGTCGGGCTTTCGTTCCTGATCGGCTTCCTGCTCATCATCCCGATCGGCGGCGCGGACATGCCCGTCGTCGTCTCGATGCTGAACAGCTATTCGGGCTGGGCGGCGGCGGCGATGGGCTTCACGCTGCAGAACACCGCGATGATCATCACCGGTGCGCTCGTCGGCTCGTCGGGCGCGATTCTCAGCTACATCATGTGCCGCGCGATGAACCGCAGCTTCATCAGCGTCATCGCCGGCGGCTTCGGCGCCGAGGCCGGACCGGCCGGTGCAGCGGCGGCGATCGACCGCCCGTGGAAGCGCGGCTCCGCCGAGGACGCCGCGTTCCTGATGCAGAATGCCGAGAAGGTCATCATCGTGCCGGGCTACGGCATGGCGGTGGCGCAGGCGCAGCACGTGCTGCGCGAAATGGGCGACAAGCTGAAGCATCAGGGCGTCGATGTGCGCTATGCGATCCACCCGGTCGCGGGCCGTATGCCCGGGCACATGAACGTGCTGCTCGCCGAGGCGAACGTGCCCTACGACGAGGTGTTCGAGCTCGAAGACATCAACACCGATTTCGGCCAGGCCGACGTCGCGTTCGTCATCGGCGCCAACGACGTCACCAATCCGGCGGCGAAGACCGACAAGTCCTCGCCGATCTACGGTATGCCCGTGCTCGATGTCGAAAAGGCGAAGACCGTGCTGTTCATTAAGCGCTCGATGGGCGGTGTCGGCTATGCCGGCGTCGATAACGAGCTCTTCTACCGCGACAACACCATGATGCTCCTTGCCGACGCCAAGAAGATGGTCGAGGAAATCGTCAAGGCCATGGATTGAGGTTGCGCGGGAAACCTTAAACGGCACAATGCGTTGATCTGCCAGACCATTACAGGGGACAGACCGATCATGCGCCTTTCCACGAGCTTCGTGCCTTTGGCCGCCATTCTTGCAACTGCGTGCGCCAGCAAGGCCGAGCAGCCCGCCGCCGCGCCCGCTGCACCGCCGCCTGCGGCCTATGCGCAGCTTCTCGACAAGGATGGCGCCACCAAAGGCCGCGCCGTGCTCACCGAGGCGAAGGGCGACGTCGATGTCGGCCTCGTGCTCGAAGGCTGGCCCTCCGGCACCTATGCCTTCCACGTGCATGGCATCGGCCTCTGCACGCCGACGGACTTCACGTCCGCGGGGCCGCATTTCAATCCGACCGGCCAGAAGCACGGTCACCACAAGGGCGATCTGCCGAACGTCACTGTCGGGGCGGACGGCACCGGGCGTATCGAGGCGCGCATCGAAGGCGCGACGCTTTACAGCGGCGAAACGCCGGTACTCGATACGGACGGCGCGGCGGTCGTCGTTCACGCAAAGCCGGACGACGGCGTCACCGATCCTGCGGGAAATGCGGGCGCGCGTCTTGCATGTGGGGCCGTCGTCACCAAATAGCGCAGCCACAGGCTTTGGAGGCTGAAGGTGAGCGTGAATCCGCGTGCATTCGAAGAGGTGATGGCCAGCGCCGGGCTCGACTCGCGCGATCCGCACGTTGTGCGTGCGCGCGTCGAGGTGCTCGAAAAGCTGCTGGAGCGGTCGATCACGATTCCGGGCATCAACTACAAGATCGGCCTCGATGCCGTGCTCGGTCTCGTGCCTGTGGGCGGCGATATCCTCGCCGGGATAATGTCCGCCTACATCATCTGGGAAGCGCGCAACCTCGGCATGTCGCGCTGGCACATCGCCCGTATGGCCGGGAACACGCTGTTCGACACCGCGCTCGGTTTCGTGCCGCTGCTCGGCGACGCGATGGACGTGCTGTTCCGTTCGAACACGCGCAACCTGCGCATCATCAAGGCGCATCTCGATCGGCACCACCCGAAAACGGCGGTGCTCGAAGGCACCGTCACCCGCCGCGCCAGATAAGCACGCGCGCGCGGTCCGCTGCGCCCGGGACGCGGCAGGCGGCGTAGTTGTAGTCGAGATCCATGCACAGGCGCACTTCGGTCAGCCAGCCGCGGTTGTTCAGCGTCACCGCGATCGCTTCGGCGGGAAGGCCGATGTTGGCCTTCACGAACGCTTCACGCACCATCCCCGCCGTCAGCGTTTCGCCGCGAAGCTGGCGGAGATCGGGGCGCTTCACGCCGTCCCACAGCGACTTCGCCGCGCCGAAATAGGCCTCCGCGCTTGAAAAGGCGCAGGTGCCGTGCGCGGCCCACTGGTGCTGCATCAGCTGCGCCGAGGGCATCATGCAATAATGCTGGCGCACGAGCGCCTCGCCCACCGGCGGCGCCACCGTGCAGGCGCGCGGCGCAGCGCCCGCGGCGCTGTCCACCCACAGGCCGTGCAGGATGAAATCGAAATCGTTGTCCGCACACTGGCCTTCATGGGCGTCCGCATCCTTGCGGAATCGGCAGAATTCCGGCGACCACGACATCGCGAGCACATAGGCCGCCGCCGGTGCGTCGGGCGTCCTGTCCGGCAGGCTCGCCGTGCGCGGCAGATTGAGCTTCGCGGGAATGTTGCATTCCGCGGCCGTCGTCCCGCCGGAATCGTCCGCCGATCCGCAGGCGGCGAGGCACAGCGCCAGCAGCAGCCGCTCAGGCGCTCGCAAGGTCGAGTCCGATATCGGCAGCGGGGGCGGACTGCGTGATCCGCCCGACCGAAACATAGGTGACGCCGGTTTCCGCGATGCCCCGGATCGTGTCGAGATTGACCCCGCCCGAGGCCTCCGTAGGCACGCGCCCCGCAACGAGGCTCACCGCCGCGCGGAGCTCCGCCACGCTCATGTTGTCGAGCAGCAGGTGTGTCGCGCCCGCCGCAAGCCCCGCCTCGATCTGGTCAACCCGGTCGACCTCCAGGATGATGCTGGCGATGCCCGCGTCCTTCGCGCGGCGCACGGCCTCGCCGACGCCGCCCGCCACCGCGACATGGTTGTCCTTGATCATCGCCGCGTCCCACAGCCCCATGCGGTGGTTCTGCGCCCCGCCCATGCGCGTCGCGTATTTTTCGAGGCGCCGGAGCCCCGGGATGGTCTTGCGCGTATCGAGCAGGATGGCCCCCGTGCCCGCGATGGCGTCGACATAGCGGCGCGTGAGCGTCGCGATGCCCGAAAGATGCTGCACCGTGTTGAGCGCCGAACGCTCTGCGGTCAGCATCGCACGCGCAAGGCCGGAAAGGTGCATCAGGTCGGTGCCCCCCGCCACCCGGTCCCCGTCCTTTACGAACACCTCGATCTCCACCTCTGGATCGAGCGTACGGAAAAAGGCGGCGGCGATGTCCAGCCCCGCAACGACGATGGCGTCGCGGCTGTCCATCACGCCGTGGAAACGCGCATCCGCCGGAATCACCGCCGCGGAGGTGATGTCCCCCGTCGCGCCCAGATCCTCGGCGAGCGTGCCGCGCACGAACGCATCCACGTCGAACCCTGCGATCCCCATGCTCATTTCCCCATCAGTTCCCGGCGCGCGAAGCCCAGCATCAGCGCGGCGCGGTAGGCGTGCTCGGCGGCGTTGGCGGTGCCGGCGTGCCCACCTTCGATGTTTTCATAATAGCCGAACGCGTGGCCCTGCTGCGCGAGCCGTGCCGCGAACTTGCGCGCATGACCGGGGTGAACGCGGTCGTCCTTCGTCGAGGTGTAAATGATGACGGGCGGATACTTCGCGTCCGCGCGCAGGTTCTGGTAAGGCGAATACTTCGCGATGAACGCACGGTCCTCCGCCACATCGGGATTGCCGTACTCGCCCATCCATGATGCGCCCGCGAGCAGCTTGTTGTAACGCAGCATGTCCGCGAGCGGCACGCCCATGATGACAGCGTCGAACAGGTCCGGCCGCTGCGTCATCGCGACGCCGACGAGCATCCCGCCCTGCGAACGCCCCGAAACGGCAAGCTTCGATGTAAGCCCCGCACGCTTCAGATCCTCCGCGACGGCATAGAGATCGTCAAAGCTGTTCTGCCGCTTCTCGCGCAGCGCCGCCTCGTGCCACGCAGGACCGTATTCGCCGCCGCCGCGGATATTCGCGATCACGAAGCTGCCGCCATCTTTCAGCCAGAACAGCCCGCCCGGCCCGATCTGGTACGGGTTCTTGGTGAGATAGGTCGGCTTCTGCGCGCTCCGGAAGCCGCCGTAGGCGTGCATGATCGTCGGCAGCGGGCCTTTCGCGCCCGTCGGCCGCACGACGAAATAGGGGATGCGCGTACCATCCTTCGATTTCGCGAAACGCTGCTCGACGGAAATCGATGCGGTATCGAAAAACGCCCGAAGCGCGGCGACCTCTGTGGGCGCGCTGTCCCCACGCACCGCCATCAGCGTCTCGGGGCTGGCAAACGTCTCGACCGTATAGAAGGCCGTGTCCGTGCTCCCCCCTGCCGCCGCGAGCGTCACGGCGCTGCTCGGCGGCACGGGCACGGTTTCGGCGCGCCAGCCTTTTCCGGTCGGCACCAGCGCGATGAGCCGCCCCGCGACATCCTCCAGCAGCGAAACGTAAAGACGCCCGCTGCCTGTGACGAACGCCTCGATCGCCTGTTTGCCCGATGGCGCATAGACCTGTTCGACCGCCGCTGGTCGCCCCACCACGAGCGTCGCCACGTCATAGGCGACAAGCGAGCCCGCTGCGTACGCCTTGCCGCCGTAGGCCCAGTCCTTGTGCAGCAGCGCGACGACGCGGCTGCCCAGCATGTCCTCGATCGTGGCCGTATCAGGAAGCGGTGATCGGATCAGCGTGCCGTCCGGGTTCAGGTGGAAGGTCTCGGCAGTCCAGAAATCGGGATGGCGCGTGATGCGCGGCCACATGCGGCCCGCGCCCGCGCTGGCGCTCGCGTCCATGCCCATGTCGGTGGCCTTGCCCTCGGCGAGGAGCGCAGCTTCCGCCATGGGCGTGCCGCGCGTCCACAGCCGCACCTGCCGGGGATAGCCGGATTCGGTCACGTCGCCGCCATGCGCCGTGGCGATCATCAGCCGGTCGAGATCGACCCACGCGACATCGCCCTTCGCCTCCGGCGTCTCGAAGCCGCCGCTCACGAACGCGCCGGCCTCCATGTCGAACTCGCGGTAGACGAGCGCGTCGGAGCCGCCGTTCGAAAGGCCGACCATGCACCGCGCATAAGCGGGCGCAAGGCACGCCGCGCCCTTCCACACCCATTTCCTGCCGTCCGCCTTCGACATGGCGTCGAGGTCGATCAGCGTGCGCCACACCGGCTTCCCGGCGGCGAAAGCATCGAGGTCGGCGATGCGCCATAGGCCCTGCGGGTTCTTCGCGTCGGTCCAAAGGTTCGTCACCTTGTCGCCGAGGATTGCCTCAGGCACGGCAATGCGGCTGTCGTCCTCCAGGATCGCCTGCATTTCGGCCTGCAGCGCCTTGAACGCCGGGCTCGCCGTCTGCAGACGTTTTTCGCTCTCGGCATTCCATGCGCGCACCTGATCCAGCGCGCGGGCGCCGTCCACCTCTTCCAGCCACAGGTTGGGGTCGTCTTCGGCCGCGTGCGCGGCGGGTGCAGTCGCCAGAGTGAAAGCCGCCATCAACAGGGTGGAAAAACGCATGGCTTCGGTTCGTCCCCAAGACGTTTGTTGCCGGACCCATCAAGTGAAACGGATTCGTTGCGGGGTCAATCGGTTGGCGACCGAGAGACGCTGTTAGTCCCCCGTAACGCGCACGCTCGAAATGTCGCCCTGTCCGACGGTGGAGGAGGCCATCGCCAGCATCCGTTCCAGCGGCTTCAGCGCCTTCACGCGAATCTCCTCGTCCATCTCGATGACGGGCGAAAGGTCGCGCAGCGCGAGGTAGAGCTTTTCCATCGTGTTCAGCGCCATGAAGGGGCAGTTGTTGCAGCTGCAGTTCCCGTCCGCGCCCGGCGCGCCGATGAAGGTCTTGTGCGGCGCGGCCTTTTCCATCTGGTGGATGATGTGCGGCTCGGTGACGACGATGATCGTCTCCGCCGGGCTTTCGAGCGCAAACTTCAGGATCGCGCTCGTCGAGCCGACGAGATCGGCATGGTCGAGGATATTGCCGGGGCATTCCGGATGCGCGGCGACGGGCGCATCGGGGTGCTGCGCCTTCAGTTTCAGCAGTTCCTTCTCGCTGAACGCCTCGTGCACGATGCACGCGCCCGGCCACAGCAGCATCTCGCGGCCGAACTTGCGGGAAAGGTAGCCGCCGAGGTGCCGGTCCGGCCCGAAGATGATCTTCTGGTCCTTGGGCAACTGGCTGATGATCTTTTCGGCCGAAGACGAGGTGACGATGATGTCTGAAAGCGCTTTCACCGCCGCCGAGCAGTTGATGTAGGTGAGCGCGATGTGATCCGGGTTCGCTTCGCGGAAGCGCCTGAACTGCTCGGGCGGGCAGGAATCCTCAAGGCTGCAGCCCGCGTCCATGTCCGGCAGGATCACGGTCTTCTGCGGGGAGAGGATCTTCGCGGTTTCCGCCATGAAGCGCACGCCGCAGAAGGCGATGACGTCCGCATCCGTTTCGGCAGCCTTGCGCGAGAGATCGAGGCTGTCCCCCACGAAGTCCGCGATGTCCTGGATCGCGGCCTCCTGGTAATAATGCGCGAGGATCACGGCGTTGCGTTCCCGCTTAAGCCGGTCGATCTCGCTCAGCAAATCCTTGCCCTTCGGCAGCTCCGCGCGGCGTGCATCCATGTGGTCGATACTCCTAAAGTCCGTAGCCGCTCTCGTCCGGGAACCGGACGATGACGCGGGCGTCTATCCCTGCGGCGGCAAGCGGGAGCGCAAATCCGCGTTCCACGGCTGTGCGCGCCGAACTTCGCGCGAGTTCTCTCAGAAGGCCGGTATCGGCTTCCTTGAGAACGGCAGCCCTGATCTTGGTGCGGTTGGCGGCGTCGATGACCTCCTCGGCGTTGCCGAGCGCCATCAGGATCGTGCCGCCGCCGTATTCGCGGATGTTCGCCATGTCGACCTGCGGCTCGTCGAGCTGGATGTCGGGCAGGCGCACGGTCATCACGCGCGCGCCTTCATCCCAGACCATGTCGTCGCGGCGCAGCTTCGAATAATCGATGTCGTAGCGGACGGTGGCGGGCACGATCAGCGTCTTTTCCGCGGAGAGGCCGAGCTTCTCGACGCGCGTCGAAACCGCGACCGTGAAGCGCCCGGCAAACACAGTGAGCTTGTTCTGCGCGCGGACCGCGTCGAGGCTGGCGGCGGCGATGGACTGCGCGTCCACCGGCTTGTCGTCGTCGCGGGCAACGAACCACATGGCGAGTGCGCCGAGCAGCAGCCCGGCGAGGAGCGTCAGAACAGTCTTCACGCGGCCTTCTCCCACACGTCTCCGTCCGCGCTTACCACGCCGCGTGCCTGAAGGTCGATGAGATGGGCGAGCACCGATCGACCCGCCGCCGGGTGCAGCCGGGGATCAACGGCTGCATACATGGCGGCGACAAGCGCCGGGATCGTTTTCGGTCCGCCGTCCAGCAGACGCAGGATCTGGCCTTCGCGTTGGCGGCGATGCGCGATGTAGCCGCGCACCAGCCGCTGGGGCTCGGTCACGGGATCGCCGTGTGTCGGGTAATAGATGCGGTCGTCGCGCGTCTGCAGCAGCTTCAGGCTCGCCATATAATCCCGCATATCGCCGTCCGGCGGCGTCACCACGCTTGTCGACCAGCCCATCACGTGATCGCCGGTGAACAGCGCCTTTTCCTCGTGGAGCGCGAAACAGAGGTGGTTCGATGTGTGGCCGGGCGTGTGCACGGCCTCGACGGTCCAGCCGCCGTCCGCCCACGTACCGCCGGGCACCACCGCGCCGTGCGTCAGCACCGTGTCGGGCGCATAGGTCGTATCGAAGGCGGCATCGGTGCGGGGGCCGTCGTCTTCCAGCACCAGCGGCGCGCAGCCGAGCACGGGCGCGCCGGTCTTTTCCTTCAGCCGCACGGCGAGCGGGCTGTGATCGCGGTGCGTGTGCGTCACGAAGATGTGGCTGATCGTCTCGCCTGCTGTCGCGGCGAGGATCGCTTCCAGATGGTCGTCTTCGTCGGGACCGGGGTCGATCACGGCGACCTTGTCGTTCCCCACGATATAGGTGCCGGTGCCGAGAAAGGTGAACGGGCTCGGGTTCCGCGCCAGCACGCGGCGGACGAGCGGCGAGACGCGCTCACTTGCGCCATAGGGCGCTGCGGCAATGGCGGCCTTGATGTCCATCGAACCCCATGTGGCAGCGGCGGTGGCCGCTGCCAAGGGCAGGCGTGCTACAAGGGCACGATCTCGTTGAACGGTGTGTCCTTGTCGGGGCGCAGGTCGCCGGGCAGGCCGAGCACGCGTTCGGCGATGATGTTGCGCAGAATCTCGTCGGTGCCGCCCGCGATGCGGAGGCCTGCCGACCACATGTAGGCGCCCTGCAGGCGCTGGAGCTCGCTGTCCTTTTCGCCCGCCGCGAAGCCTGCGTTTTCGGAAAGTTCGAGCGCGAACGCCGCCATGTCCTGCATCGTCTTGGCGACGACGACCTTGGAGATCGATTGCTCTGCGCCCGGCGTCTTGCCCTGCGACAGCGCGGAAAGCGCGCGCATCTGCGTCAGCTTCACGCCCTCGTCGTTGATGTAGGTGTCTGCGATGCGGGCGCGCACGTCCATGCGTTCGATCGCCGGGCCCTGCTCGGTGTCGATGCCCCGGGCGAGGTCCATCAGCGTGCGCCAGCCCGGCGAGTTGCGCGGCTTGCCGCCCACCGCGAGGCGCTCGTTCATCAGCGTGGTGAGCCCGGCCTTCCAGCCGTCCCCCACCGCGCCGATGCGCCATGCGTCGGGCACGCGCACGCCGTCGAAGAACACTTCGTTGAAGTCCGCGCCGCCCGACATCTGCTTCAAGGGCCGCGCCTCCACGCCAGGCGCGTGCATGTCCACGATGAACATGGTGAGGCCCTTGTGCTTTGGCGCGGCCGGATCGGTGCGGGTGACGATGATGCCGTAATCGGAAAGATGGGCGAACGTCGTCCACACCTTCTGGCCGGTGATCACCCAGTCGTCCCCGTCACGCACCGCCTTGGTTCGGATGCTCGCGAGGTCCGACCCCGCGATCGGCTCGGAAAAGAGCTGGCACCAGATTTCGCTGCCTTCGAGCGCCTTCGGCACGAAGCGTTCGATCACCTCTTTCGCGCCGTGCGTGAACACGGTGGGGATGCACATGCCGAGGCCGATCGAATAGAGGCCGGTTGGCGCGGCGGATTTCGCCTCCTCCTGCCCGAAGATGATCGCGTTCATCGGCCCCAGGCCCTGCCCGCCGAACGCCTTCGGCCAGGTGAGCCCCGCGTAGCCTGCCTCGTATTTCTTCCTCTGCCAGCTTTTCTGGCGCGCGACGTATTCGTCCTGCGATTTCGGCTCGGGGAGGCCTTCGTATTCCTGCGCGGCCTCCGCGATCCACGCACGGACCTTGGCGCGATATTCGGCTTCCTGCGGGGTGTCGTTGAAGTCCATGGTCTCTCTCCCTTCAGGCCGCGGCGCGGTTGCGCTGTTCGAGCGCGCGCACCAGCCGGTCCGCCCAGAACGCGCGGCTGCCGAGCGCGGCGCTGATTTGCCGGGCGCGGCGGTAATAGAACTGGCAGTTCGATTCCCACGTGAAGCCGATACCGCCGTGAAGCTGCACGTTCTCCTCGGCGGCGAAGCGCACCGCGTCGAGGCTCGCCGCGCGCGCGGCGGCGGCGGCGTGACGAAGCTCGTCCGCGTCTGCCGCGAACGCCCAGGCGCCGTAAAGCGCGTGCGCGCGGGCAAGCTCCAGCTTGATGTACATATCCGCGCACTTGTGCTTCACGCCCTGATAGCGCCCGATGCGCTGGCCGAAGGCGACGCGATCCTTCGCATAGCCGACCGCCATCTCCATCGCTGCCCCGGCGGTGCCGATCGCCTCGAAGGCGAGTATCACAGCGGCCCGGTCGATAAAGCGCTGGTAGTCGGCGGATGTGCCGAGCGGTTCGGCAGGCGTGCCGTCGAGCGTGACCGTGCCGTGCTTGCGGACGAGATCGAGCGTCGCAGCGGGGGCGATGTTCGCGTCTTTCAGGTCGACGAGCCAGAGCGCCGGGCCGTCCTCGCCTGCGGCGGTGACCACGGCGAGGTTCGCGGCGAGCGCGTCGGCGACGGGCGACTTGGTGCCCGTGAGCCTGCCGCCTTCGGCGCGGGTCGCGGGGATCGCTGCTGGCGAACTCGCGCCTTCGCCCCACGCGTAGCAGGCGATCGTGCGGCCGTCCGCGATGCCGGGCAGGTATTTTGCCTGCTGCGCTTCGGTGCCCGCGAGCAGGAGCGCCTCGGTGGCAAGCAATGTGGAGATGAATGGCACGGGCGCGAGGCTGCGGCCGAATTCCTCGGCGAGCACGCAGCTTTCCTCGGGCGACAGACCCACACCACCGTGCGCCTCCGGCACGCGCGCGGCGGTGAGGCCGAGGTCGATGACCCGCCGCCACAGAGCCGTGTCGTAGGGCGCATCCGAATCCATGATGCGCCGCGCCGCGTCTGGTCCTGCGTGCTCCGTCAACATGCGCCGGGCGGACTCGCTGAGCGCGCGCGCGTCGTCCGAGAAATCGAAATTCAAGAAACCCTCCCACGGTTATTGCCCGAAGCATGTGCCGCGGAGGCTGCGTGCGCATCCCGTGACTTGTGAGAGGCGGCTATTTCCGAGAGAAAAGCGCGTCCGCGGCGGATTTCACACTTCCCGCTTCGGTAAGCTTGGCGCGCGTCCGCCCGATCTCCGCCTCGAGCGCGGTGATGCGTTCCCTGAGTTCGTCCTGTGACAGCGGCCCGAGATCCTGCCGCGTGAGCAGGGTCAGCGGATCGTCTTTCGTTTTCGGCAGAAAATCGTCGTCCATAGGGTTAACCCGTGTCTGGAATGGCCGCGCAATCTGCGCTAGAGGGGCGCCGCGAACAAGGGGGAGGGTGACGTCATGGCCGGGGTTCCAAAGGACATGATCGCGATCGATCCCGAAGGCCCCGGCGGCCCGGAAGTGCTCGTTCCCGTCCGCCGCCCCGTGCCCTTGCCGAAGGACGGCGAGGTGCTGGTGAAGGTCGCCGCCGCGGGGGTGAACCGGCCGGACGTGCTGCAGCGCCTCGGCCTCTATCCGATGCCGCCCGGCGCGCCCTCGATTCCGGGGCTGGAGATCGCGGGCGAAATCGTCGCGGTGGGCACTGGCACTGGCCGTTTGCAGATCGGCCAGCAGGTGTGCGCGCTCGTCGCGGGCGGCGGCTATGCGGAGTATTGCATCGTGCCCGAAGGCCAATGCCTGCCGGTGCCCGATGGCCTGTCGCTTGTCGAAGCGGCGAGCCTGCCCGAGACCTATTTCACGGTGTGGTCCAACCTCTTCGAACGCGGCTACGGCGCGCCGGGCGAAACCGCGCTCATCCACGGCGGCACCAGCGGCATCGGCGTCACCGCGATCCTGCTCTGCAAGGCGTTCGGGCTCACGTCGATCGTCACCTGCGGCAGCGCGGAGAAATGTGCGGCCGCGCTGGCGCTCGGCGCCGATCACGCGATCGATTACAAGGCGCAGGATTTCGTTGCCGAGGTCGCCGCGATCACGGGTGGGCGCGGCGTCAATCTCGTACTCGACATGGTGGGCGGTGACTATCTCGCGCGCAACGTCAAATGCCTCGGCGAGAGTGGACGGCACGTCTCGATCGCATTCCAGCGTGGGATCACGGGCGAACTCGATCTCGGCGCAGTGATGCGCAAGGGGCTGATCCTTACCGGATCGATGCTGCGCCCCCGCAGCGTTGAATATAAATCGCTGCTTGCCGACAGCCTCGCCGCCGATGTGTGGCCGCTGTTCGCGAGCGGCGGGCTGAAGGCTGTCGTCGACCGTGTCTTCCCGCTGGAGGCAGCAGCGGACGCGCACCGTTATCTCGAATCCGGCGAACACGTGGGCAAGGTCGTACTGGAGATCGCGCATGGACAGGCTGACGCTGCATGAAGACCCGGTTTCGGGCAATTGCTACAAGATCCGGCTGACGGCCGCACATCTTGGCTTCCCGCTGGAGCGCAGGCTCTACGACATCCGCAAGGGCGAGACGCGAACGCCCGCCTATCTTTCCACGGTGAACGCGAACGGCCGGGTGCCCGTGCTGCAGGTCGGCGACCGATATTTGCCGGAATCGAACGCGGCAATCTTCTATCTCGCAAAAGGCTCGGCACTGATCCCGGCGGACCGCTGGGACGAGGCGGACATGCTGCGCTGGATGTTCTGGGAGCAATACAACCACGAGCCCAACATCGCGACGCTACGCTTCTGGCTCGCATATGTCGGGCGCGATGCCCTCTCGGACGCACAGCGTGCACAGATCGACGGCAAGCGCGCAGCCGGCGAGGCCGCACTTAAACTGATGGATGAGCATCTGACGCATCGCCAGTGGTTTGTCGGGAGCAGCATCAGCCTCGCCGATATTGCGCTCTACGCCTACACGCACGTATGCGAGGAAGGCGGCGGATTCGATCTTACGGGCTATCCGCGCGTGCAGGGATGGCTCGCGCGCGTGGCCGGTCTACCGGGGCATATCCGCATCGATTCCTGATACGATTCCGACCCTCATCTTTGCCGCGACTCGCGCAAAACCTTCATAATTCGGCCTGCAAACCGTAACGCAATGACGCGATACGCTGGCGCGCAAACAGCCGTCCGCCAGTGGAGGTCGACTTGAATATGTTTGCGCCCGGCGAATTCGTCGAACGTGTCGCGACGCTTCGGCCGAGTGAGCCAGAAGTCCGCAAGAGCGATCGCCGCCGTTACCGCACGATCTGGATTTCGGATGTGCATCTCGGCACGCGCGGCTGCAACGCCGAACTGCTCATCGATTTCCTCGACAGTGTCGATTCCGACACGCTCTATCTCGTGGGCGATATCATCGACGGCTGGCGGCTGAAGAAGAGCTGGTATTGGCCAGCGAAGCACAACGATATCGTGTGGCGCCTGCTGAAGCGCGCCAAGCGCGGCACGCGCGTCATCTACATTCCCGGCAATCACGATGAAGTGTTCCGCCAGTTCACCGGGCTCAGCTTCGGCGGCGTTGAGATACGGTCGAAGGCGATCCACGAGACTGCCGACGGCCGCCGCCTGCTGGTGCTGCACGGCGACGAGTTCGACGCCGTGGTGCTCTACGCGCGCTGGCTCGCCTTCCTCGGAGACGCCGCCTACGAGATGCTCATGCGGCTGAACATGCTGGTCAATAAGGTGCGAGCGCGCCTTGGCAAGCCCTACTGGTCGCTTTCCAAGCACGCCAAGCACAAGGTTAAGAACGCTGTGGAGTTCATCAGCCGCTTCGAGGAGGCGGTGGCCAAGGCGGCAGGGGACCGCGGCCTCGACGGTGTCGTCTGCGGCCATATCCACACCGCCGAGGAGCGGATGTTCGGCGACGTCGTCTACTACAACGACGGCGACTGGGTGGAGGGATGCACTGCGCTCGTTGAGCACTTCAACGGCGAGATGGAGATTCTGCACTGGGCCGACGAGGTGAACGGGCGCGTGCTTCCCATGCAGCAAGCAAACGCGGCCTGAGCCCGTTTCCATGCGCATCGCGATCGTCACGGATGCGTGGGAGCCGCAGGTGAACGGCGTGGTGCGCACGCTGCAGATGGTACGTGGGGAGCTGGAGCGCGCCGGGCACGACGTGCTGGTGCTTTCGCCCAATGCGTGGCCGTCGCTGCCCTGCCCCGGCTACGGCGAAATCCGGCTGGCGCTTGCCACCACCGGCCAGGTCGGGCGGCGTTTGCGTACCTTCGGCGCCGACGCCATCCATATCGCCACCGAAGGCCCGCTTGGGCTCGCTGTGCGGCGCTGGTGTCTGCGCGCAGGTTTTCCGTTCACGACGGCCTATCACACGCACTTCCCGGACTATGTATCGGCGCGCACGGGGCTTCCGGCGGCATGGTTCTGGCGGTACGAGCGCTGGTTCCACGGCCCCGCCGCGAGCGTTCTCGCCGCGACGCCGAGCCTGCGCCGTCAGCTCGCCGCGCAGGGCATCGGCCCCACGGCGCCGTTCGGACGCGGTGTCGACCTTGCGAACTTCTCGGCGGATAGCGCGCCGCACGCGGCCTATGCGGCGCTGCCCCGGCCCATCCAGCTTTATGTGGGGCGCGTTGCGGTGGAAAAGAACATCGGGGCGTTCCTCGCCACGCGTCATCCGGGCACGCGCGTTGTGGTGGGTGACGGCCCGGCGCGAAAGGCACTCGAACGGCAGTTTCCCGATGCGATCTTCCTCGGCGCGCTTCGCGGTGCGGCGCTCGCTTCGGCTTATGCAGGCGCTGATGTGTTCGTGTTCCCAAGCCGCACTGACACGTTCGGTATGGTGCTGATCGAGGCATTGGCCTCCGGTGTTCCCGTGGCGGCCTATCCCGTGCAGGGGCCGATCGACATCGTGACGCCGGAGACGGGCTGTCTCGATGAAGACCTCGACGCCGCCATCACCGGCGCGCTCGGCAAGGATCGCGCTGCGTGCGCTGCTTATGGCCGCAGTTTCAGCTGGGAACGCGCCGCGGCGGAGTTCTGCGGCGCGCTCGTGCCGCTAAATCCCTTGATCGCGGCTTGAGCCGTGCCTATAGTTTAAGCGTACCGGCCGCCCCCCAAAGGGCGGCCCTTTTATTTCGCTCTTTCGAGAAAAGGCGTAGCTGCCATGGCCCAGAACTACCCGCTGATGCCGCACGCGACCGCTGCATGGCTGGTCGACAACACGGCGCTCACCTTCTCACAGATCGCCGATTTCTGCGGGTTGCATGTGCTCGAAGTGCAGGCGATCGCCGATGAGACGGCGTCCGCGAAGCATATCCCGCGCGATCCGATCCGGGCCGGCGACCTGACGCAGGCCGAGCTCGACAAGGGTCAGGCGAATCCTGCGCACAGCCTCGTGCTGCAGAAGGGGCCGGAGCAGCAGCGCCGCACTAAGGGGCCGCGCTACACACCGGTATCGAAGCGGCAGGACAAGCCGGACGGCATCGCCTGGATCGTGCGCAACCACCCCGAGATCACCGACGCGCAGATCTCGCGCATCATCGGCACGACGAAGACGACGATCTCCGCGATCCGCGACAAGACGCACTGGAACATCCAGAACATCACGCCGAAAGACCCGGTGACGCTCGGCCTCTGCTCACAGCGCGAACTCGATGCGCTCGTCGCGGTGGCGGCGAAGAAGGCGGGTATCGAGCGCGTCGACATGACGTTCGATCACGACCGCGACGAACTTCTGGAAGAGCTGCGCAAGGAGCGCGCCGAAGCGGCCCGCGCCGCGCAGGAAGCGCTGGACGACGCCGATCAGGGCTGACGTTTCCGTGAGGTCGATGCGGCGTGCCGTGCGGCCTAAGCCGAAGACGACATGAAGGCCGACTCTTCCATCGGCGACGCATCGCTCGCGGACCACGCGCTTCCGCCCGACGAGGGTGAGGAGCGGCGCGGCCTCTTCTATCCGCTCGGCCGCTGGGTGCCGGCTTCGGGCAAGCTGCACGAGGTCGCGACCGGCGTGTTCTGGCTGCGTATGCCGCTGCCGATGAGCCTCGACCACATCAACCTCTGGGTGCTGGATGACGGCGAGGGCTGGGCGATCGTCGACACGGGGCTCAATACCGAAGGCTGCAAGAGCGTGTGGCGCGAACTGCTCGCTGGGCCGCTGGCGGGGCGGCCGATCACGCGGGTCATCGTCACGCACTATCACCCCGACCATCTCGGGCTTGCGGGCTGGCTGACCTACAAGAGCGGGGCGCCGCTGCTGATGGCGCGCACCGAGTATCTGATGGCGCGGATGCTGACGCTCGATATCGCCGATGCACCGCCGGAACAGGCTGTCGACTTCTACCGTGCCGCCGGGTGGCCTGATGAGGCGCTGGACACGTTCCGCGGACGCGGGTGGGGCCGCTTTGCCCGCGCCGTTTCGCGCCTGCCCTCGAGCTTTATCCGGATCGCCGATGGCGACGTGCTGCGCATCGGGGAGCGGGCTTGGCGGGTGGTCGTCGGGCGCGGGCATACGCCCGAGCACGCCTGCCTTGTCGCTGATGACGATGGACTGATGATCGCCGGCGATCAGGTGCTGCCGCGCATCACATCGAACGTGTCAGTGTATTCGACCGAGCCCGAGGCCGACCCGCTCGGCGACTGGCTTGCGAGCATCGAGAAGCTGCGCGGCCTCGATCAGGAGCTTTACGTGCTGCCCGCGCACAACGAACCGTTCCGGGGGCTGCACGCAAGGCTCAACCAGCTTGAGGCCGATCACCATCAAAAGCTCGATGCGCTGGAGGCGTTCATCGCGGTGCCGAAGCGCGCGCATGATTGCTTCGAGGTGCTGTTCCGCCGTCCGGTCGGCGACGACGAGATCATGATGGCGACGGGCGAGACGCTGGCGCACCTGCATTATCTGGAGCGGCGGGGCCGTGCCGTGCGCGCACGGACGGACGGGGTGGACTGGTATCGTGCGGCCTGAAGTGAGGGCGGTGCTCTGGGATTTCGGCGGGGTGATCACGTCATCGCCGTTCGAGGCATTCAACCGATACGAGGCGTCTCGGGGTTTGCCGCGGGACAGTATCCGGCGGATCAACGCGGCGGACCCCGACCGAAACGCCTGGGCGCGGCTCGAACGCAGCGAGATTGACGCAGACGCCTTCGATGCGCTGTTCGCCGAGGAGGCCGCGGCGCAGGGGTATCGGATCGCGGGGCGCGACGTGCTGAGCCTGCTTGCGGGGGATATCCGCCCGGCGATGGTGGCAGCGCTCGATACGCTGACGGCGGCGGGTATTCGCATCGGCTGCATCACCAACAATGCCAAGGTCGGGCGCGGGGCGGGCATGGTGGCCGATCCCGAAAAGGCGCGCGCCGTCGAAGCGATTTTGGCGCGGTTCGAGCATGTGATCGAAAGCGCGAAGGTTGGCGTGCGCAAGCCCGATCCGCGCATCTACCAGATGATGTGCGACGCGCTGGGCGTGGCGCCGGAGGCGTGCGTGTACCTCGACGACCTCGGCATCAACTGCAAACCCGCCGCCGCGATGGGCATGGCGGCGATCAAGGTGACGAGCGAAGCGCAGGCGCTTGCCGACCTCGCGCGGCTCACCGGCCTCGAATTCCCGGGATTTTCAGCGAAAGTTCAGACACAGGCGCTATAGTCGCGCCAAACGCACTGCGGGAGAGGACGATGCCCGGCGGCATGGATTGGATGCAGGCATACGGCCACCCGGTGCCGTGGGATCTGAAGCTGGAGCCGATGCCTGTACACCGGATTCTGGAAGATGCCGCGGCGCGCACGCCGGACGCCGCCTGCATCGATTTCCTGGGGCGCATCTATACCTATGCCGAGATCGCGGAGGCGGTGAACAAGGCGGCGCGGGGCTTCCAGATCCTCGGCGTGCGGCGCGGCATCAAGGTGGGGCTCTTCCTGCCGAACTGCCCGCAATACGTGATCGCTTACTATGCGATCATGAAGGCGGGTGGCACGGTGGTGAACTTCTCGCCGCTCTACACGGCGGACGAGCTTCGCCATCAGGTGGAGGACAGCGAGACCGACATCATGGTCTGCCTCGACGTCGCGCAGCTTTACCCGACGATCGCGGAGGTGCTGGAAAGCTCTCGCCTGCGCTGCCTCGTCGTCGGTTCGCTCGCCGACGTGCTGCCCGCCGGCAAGGCGCTGCTCTACCGCGTGTTCAAAAGCCGCGAGCGCTCGAAGGTGAAGGCGGACCTGCGCCATATCCGTTTTTCCAGCCTGCTCGAAAACGAAGGGCTGGAGGACGCGCCCGAGATCGACGTGCACGCCGATATCGCGCTGCTGCAATATACGGGCGGCACGACGGGAACGCCGAAGGGCGCGGTGCTCACCCACGCGAACCTTTCGATGAACGCGCAGCAGGTGCAGGCGATCGACCCCGAGCCCGACATCGAGGACCGCATCCTCGGCGCGCTGCCGCTGTTCCACGTGTTCGCGAACACCTGCGTCCTCAATCGCACCGTGCTGCGCGGCGGCGAGATGGTGCTGCTGCCGAAGTTCGAACTGGTCCTTGCGCTGAAGACGATCCAGAGCCGCCGCATCACCGCGCTGCCCGGCGTGCCGACGATGTACCAGGCGTTCCTCGACAGCCCGAAGATCGAAAAGTTCGACCTGACCTCCGTGCGGGCGTGCATTTCGGGCGGGGCGCCGATGCCCGCCGAACTCAAGGCGCGGTTCGAGGCGAAGACGCAGGCGAAGCTGGTGGAGGGCTACGGGCTCACCGAAAGCTCGGGCGTCGTTTCGGTGAACCCCTACGAGACGGGCGGCAAGCCCGGATCGATCGGCCAGCCGCTGCCCGGCACGCGCATCGTCATCGTCGACAAAGAAGACCCTTCGAAGCCGCCGGCGGAGGGCGAACCCGGCGAGATCACCGTGGCGGGCCCGCAGATCATGCGCGGCTACTGGAAGAAGGACGCGGCGACCGCCGAGGCGTTCATCGATGGCCGGCTGCGCACCGGCGACGTCGGCTACATCGACGCGGACGGCTACGTCTATGTCGTCGACCGCCTGAAGGACATGATCGTCGTGGGCGGCTTCAAGGCGTTCCCGAGCCAGCTCGAAGCCGTGCTCTACAAGCACGAGGCGGTGAAGGAAGCGCTCGTGATCGGCGTGCCCGATCCCTATCTCGGCGAGCGGCCGAAGGCGTTCGTGACGCTGATGCCCGGCGCGGACGTGACGGAGAAGGCGCTGCTCGATTACCTCAATGGGCACGTCGGCAAGCATGAACGCGCGGTCGCGGTCGAGATCCGCGAGAGCCTTCCCAAGACGATGATCGGCAAGCTTTCCAGAAAGGAACTGGTCGCCGAGGAGCGTGCCCGCTACGAAGCAGCCCGGATGGCCAGCTGAAGGGGGCCAGTTGAAGGGAGAAAGCATGTCGCGCACGCTTTATGGATACTGGCGCTCGTCGGCATCCTATCGGGTCCGTATCGCGCTGAACCTCAAGGGACTCGATTACGAGAGCAAGGGCATCGATCTGCGCACGGGCGCGCAGGGCGGCGTCGGCTTCAAGCTGCTGAACCCGCAGGGCTTCGTGCCCTATTTCATCGACGGCGACGTCGGGCTCAACCAGAGCCTCGCCATCATCGAATATCTGGACGAGACGTATCCCGAACCCGCGCTGCTCTCCGACGATCCCGTGAAGCGCGCGCGCATCCGCGCCGCCGCGCAGATCATCGCGTGCGATATCCACCCGATCGATAATCTTCGCGTGCTGAAATACCTCAAGAACCAGATGGGGCAGGAGCAGGAGGCGATCGACGACTGGTATCGCCACTGGATCGAAGAAGGTTTCCAGCCGCTCGAGGAGATCGCGGAAGGATCGCCCGGGCCGTATCTGCTGGGCGATCAGGTGACGCTCGCCGACGTGTGCCTCGTGCCGCAGATGTACAACGCGCGGCGGCAGCGCACCGACCTTTCGCGCTTTCCGACGCTGGTGGAGATCGACAAGGCCTTGATGAAACTGCCCGCGTTTCTTAACGCTCGCCCAGAGGCGCAACCGGACGCGGATAGCTGAGCATGGCATATTGGCTGGTGAAGACCGAGCCCACGAAGTGGAGCTGGGACGATCAGGTGAAGGCGAAACGCACGCACTGGAACGGCGTGCGCAACGCGCAGGCGCTCGGCAACATGCGCGCGATGAAAAAGGGCGATCTCGTGCTCTTCTACCATTCGGTGGAGGGCAAGGAGATCGTGGGCATCACGAAGGTGGCGGCGGAGTTCTACCCCGATCCCGACGATGAGAAGTCCGGCCTCGTCGACCTCGAAGCGGTGAAGCCGCTGAAGACGCCGGTGACGCTCGCGGCGTTGAAGGCCGATGAGCGGCTGAAGGATATCGCGCTCATCCGCCAGTCGCGGCTTTCGGTGATGCCGATCGACGAGACGACGTGGAGTATCATCTCGAAGATGGGCGGGCTCTGATGCTCCTCCCCCTGTAAGGGGGAGGTTGGGTGGGGGTCGATGGCGAACGCTGTGGCCGTGACCCTCCCCAACCCCTCCCTTTCAGGGAGGGGCTAACGAGAACGGCTCTTACTTCCCCGGTGCATTCCTGTAATCGAGCGGCGGGGTGCGGTCGCCGACGAGGGAGCGGTAGACGAAATCGGGGCCGCGCCGGTCCTGGAATTCGGCTTTTGCGGCGGCGATCAGGTTGGGTTTCTGGAACAGGTCGATCGCGGTGAGCGCCAGCACTTTGGCGGCGTTCTGCATTCCCTTCATGCCGATTGAGGTGCCGCCTGCCGCCACGGCCTGCCAGCTGTGGGCGGGCGTGCCGGGCACCCATGTCGCGGTGGAGAAGCCTGCGGTGGGGACCGTCCATGACACGTCGCCAACATCGGTGGAGCCCGCTTCGTGGCTTTCCGTCATCGGCTCGACGAGGGCGGCGTCGGAGAGTTTCGCCTTCGTCTGTCCGAGCGTGGGCGTGATCTTCTGCGCGAACGCGACGTCTTCGGGGGTATAGAGTACGCCGCCGACTTCGGTCAGCTTCGAATGGACCAGCGTTTGCAGCGTGCGGTTCGGGAGCAGCGGCAGCGCGCCGTGGATCACTTCGTAGTCCACGGTGGTGCCCGTGCCGAGCGCGGCGCCTTCAGCCGTCTTCACCAGCCGTTCGAATGTCTCGCGGACCACTTCGGCATCCGGGTTGCGCACGTAATAGAAGGATTCGGCGAAATCCGGCACCACGTTCGGGGCGTTGCCGCCCGCCGTGATGACATAATGCATGCGCGATTTCTCGGGCATGTGCTCGTGCATCATGTTCGCCATCACGTTCATCGCCTCGACGCCGTCGAGCGCGGAGCGGCCGCGCTCCGGCGCGCCCGCGGCGTGCGCCGAAATGCCGTGGAAGCGGAACTTGGCGGACTTGTTGCTGTTCGAGGTCTGAACATTGGCGCTGTTCTCCGACGACGGATGCCAGTGCAGCGCGATGTCGACATCGTTGAACAAGCCTTCGCGCACCATGTAGACCTTGCCCGCGCCGCCTTCCTCGGCGGGCGTGCCGTAGAAGCGGATCGTGCCCTTCGTGCCGCTCGCCTTCATCCAGTCCCGGACCGCGATGGCGGCGGAGGCGGAGGCGACGCCGAACAGGTGGTGCCCGCAGCCGTGCCCGGCGGATACGTCACTGCGTATGGTCTTCGTGGGGTCGGCGGTCTGGCTGAGGCCGGGGAGCGCATCATATTCGCCCATGATGCCGATGACGGGACCCGCGCCGTTCGACCAGGTGGCGGTGAACGCCGTGGGTGCGCCCGCGACACCCGCCTTCACCGTGAAGCCCGCGTCCTTCAGCCGCTTCTGCAGCAGCGCCGACGAACGCGTCTCCTGATAGCCGACCTCGGCAAAGCCCCAGATGGCTTTCGCGGCCGCTTCGTTCGCGGCGCGGTCGGCATCGATGCGGGCGAGTGCGGCATTGGCTTCGGCGGCGGCAGCAGCGGCGCTCGGGGCGGCGGCGAGCAGCGCGGCGGCGAGGATCGATTTCAGCATGAGTTCCCTTCTCTGGCCCTGATTCTTTTTGCTCTGATCGGATTTAGATTTTGAATTCATATTCTATTTCATTTTTGATTGCCGAGCGCGACCATAATCGACTGTGAGGCGAGCGCCAGTGTTGACCGGGGGCAAAGAGCGGCCTAGCCGCTCGGAGCATGTATTTCGTCTCCGACAACGCCGCCGCCGCCTGCCCCGAGGTGATCGAAGCCGTCCTCGCCGCGAACAGCGGCATCGCGGGCACGTATGACAACGACACGCTGACGCAGCGCCTCGATCGCGTGTTCAGCGCTTTCTTCGGGCGCGAATGCCGCGTCTTTGCCGTGGGGTCGGGAACCGCGGCGAACTGCCTTGGGCTTGCCGCGATGGTGCCGCCGTGGGGCGCGATCGTGTGCAATCGCGAGGCGCATATTCAGGTCGATGAGGCCGGGGCGCCGGCCTTCTTCAGCGGCGGTGCGGCGCTGATCCTTGCCGAAGGCGATGCCGCCAAGCTCTCGGTCGAGGGCGTGCGCGCGGCGGTGGCCGGGATGCGCGGCGACGTGCATCAGGTGGTCCCCTCCGTGCTTTCGATGACGCAGGCGACCGAGTACGGCTGCGTCTACACGCCCGACGAGGTTGCGGCGCTTGGCGACGAGGCGAAGCGGCAGGGCTGGCGGCTTCATATGGACGGCGCACGCTTCGCGAACGCGCTCGTTCACCTCGGCTGCGCGCCCGCCGACATCACGTGGCGGGCAGGCGTCGAGATGCTGAGCTTCGGTTTCATCAAGAACGGCGGCATGTCGACGGAGGCGATCGTGGTGTTCGATCCGGCGCTCGCCGAAACGCTGCCGCACAGGAAGAAACGCGCTGGCCAGATGCCCTCCAAGGGCCGCTATGCCGCCGCGCAGCTTCTGGCAATGATCGAAACGGGCGCGTGGGAACGCAACGCCCGCGCCGCGAACGTCGCCGCCGCCCGCATCGGCGCGGCCGCCGGTGACAGGCTGATCTATCCGGTACAGGCGAACGAGGTGTTCGTGCGCGCTTCGCCGGAGGACTCCGCCGCGCTGCGCGCGAAAGGCTTCGAATTCTATGACTGGGCGCCGGGCGAGATCCGGCTGGTGACCGCGTGGGACACGCCCGAGGCGCATGTGCAGGCGCTTACCGCCGCGCTCACCGGGCTGTGATGCGCGCCAGCGTTTCCCGCGTCGTCCTGCCGTTCGCGGCAGTCACGCTGATCTGGGGGACGACCTGGTATGTGATCAAGACGCAGCTTGGCGTCGTGCCGCCGCAGTGGTCCGTCACCTATCGGTTTGCCGTTGCCAGCCTGCTGATGTTCGGGGCGTGCCTCGTCATGCGGCGAACCCTGCGCTTCCCGCTGTCCGCGCACGGATTTTTCCTGCTGCTCGGGCTCTTGCAGTTCGCCGGCAATTTCAACTTCGTCTACCAGGCGAGCCGCAGCGTCACTTCGGGGCTGATCGCAGTGGTGTTCGCGCTGCTCGTGGTGCCGAACACGCTCTTTGCACGCCTGTTCCTGAAACAGCCGATCAGCGGCCGCTTCATGGTCGGCGCGGGGCTTGGCATCGTCGGCGTCGCGCTGCTGTTCGAGCGGGAACTGACGGAGACGGGGTGGAGCAGTGCGTTCACGACCGGCCTCGCGCTCACCGGCTGCGCCGTTATCCTCGCTTCGATTTCGAACGTCATGCAGGGGACCGCACGCGCACGCAGCTATGACATGTTCGGAATGCTCGCCTTCGCGATGGCCTATGGCACGATCATCGATGCGGGCATCGCCTGGGTGACGAGCGGGCCGCCCGTCGTGGAATGGACGCCGGTCTATGTCGGCGGCGTCTTCTATCTCGCCGCCTTCGCCTCGGCGCTCGCCTTCCTGCTCTATTTCAACGTCATCCGCATCATCGGGCCCGCGTGGGCCGGTTATACGAACGTGCTCATTCCGTTTATCGCGATGACGATCTCGACGTTTCTGGAAGGCTATCGCTGGACACCGATCGCCGCGGCGGGGGCGGTGCTCACCATCGTCGGTCTCCTCATCGCGCTCCGGGCACGCAGCGTACCTGCGGGAACCGCCGCGGCGGGCGGCACGACGGGACGCAGCTAGCCCGACTGCGACGGGTCCGTGATCGGGCCGGCGAGTTCACGCGCGGTGGGTAGGCGAAGGCCGGGCAGAACGGCGGTCTGCCGCTCCACCATGCGGTGCACGCGCGGCGGTTCCGCGCCCGTGTGCAGCGCGCGCAGGCGGTGGATATTTTCAGCATCCGCCTTCGTGCGGCGCTGGTTGTGGCGGATGTAATCGAGCCATGTGGGCACGTGATAGCGTTCGACCCAGAGTTCGGGATCGCCGAGATCGCGCAGCAGAGTCCAGTGCCGGGCACCGTCGCGCATACGAATGCGCCGCCGCTCGTTCATCACGGTCAGAAACTCGCGGATGCTCGCCTCGGGAATGCGGTAGTCGATCGTCACCACCACCGGGCCGGTGCGGGGCTCGACCGGGACGGCGACTTCCGGCTCCGTCCAGCGCGCGATCGGATCGAGATCGAGGTCCTTCACCTCCGGCAGCGGGCGCGCCCAGCCGAGGAGGAGGCCGAGGAGGAGGAGCACGGCCGAGACCATCAGCGAGGTGCGCACGTCCGCCATCCCCGCGAGCTCACCGAACACCCAGCTGCCGATCGCCATGCCGCCGAACGCCCACATCTGATAGAGCGCGAGCGCGCGCGCCACGACCCAGCGCGGCGCCGACATCTGCACGGTGACGTTGAATGTCGATAGCGCGAGCACCCATCCACCGCCCGCGAGGAACAGCCCCACCATGGTGAGCGGCATCGCGGGGCTGAACGCAGTGATCGCCGTTCCGGCCGCGAACGCTGCGATGGCGATGCGGACAATCCATTCGCTCGAATGCGTGCTGCGCAGCCGTCCGCTCGAAAGCGCGCCGCCGATCGCGCCGATGCCGAATGCGCCGAGCAGAAGCCCGTAGGTGAAGGCGCCGCCCGAAATCAGGTGACGCGCGACGACCGGCATCAGCGCGGGTACGGCACTCGCGGCGAGGCCGAACACGGCCGAGCGCAGCAGCACGGCGCGCAGCGTCGGCGACATGGCGACGTATCGGATACCTGCCGCCATCGCATCGAGCAGGCCTTCGCGCGGCAGCGTTCGCGGCGGGCGTTCGGGCCGCCAGCGGGACAGCACGGTGATGAGGCCGATGTAGCTTACCGCGTTCACGGCGAATGCGGCTGCCGCGCCGGCGGCCGACACGATCGCACCGCCGATCGCGGGGCCGAGGCTGCGCGCGATGTTGAAGTTCATCGAATTGAGCGCGACCGCCCCCGGAAGCGCGGCGCGGGGCACCATGTCCCCCACGGAGGCCTGCCATGCCGGGCCGTTGAGCGCTGTGCCGCAGCCAATGAGGAAGGTGAAGGCGAGGAGCAGCCACGGCGTGATGAGACCCGCCCACGTGCACACGGCAAGCCCCACGGACACCGCGAGCATGAAGCCCTGCGCGGCCAGCATCACCAGCCGCCGGTCGCGGTTGTCGGCGATCGCGCCTGCCGCGAGCGACAGCAGCATGATCGGTAGCGTCACCGACGATTGCACGAGTGCGACGAGCGCGGGTGAGGTGGTGAGCGTCGTCATCATCCACGACGCGCCGACCGACTGGATCATGCCGCCGAAGTTTGAAACGATGCTGGCGATCCACACCGTTCGGAAGATCGGGATGGCGAAGGGGCGCGTGGCGGCGGGATCGTCGAGACTGTCGGGCATAATGCGGAACGCGGCCACTATGGACGCCTAACGCATGTCCCGACAATGTCTAAGTGCGGGATCAGGCTGCTGTGCGGTGGCCGAGATCGCGGCAGATGCGCCAGAGCGTTTCGGGGGTGGCGGGCATGTCGACGTGCGTGCCGTCGAGCGCGTCGACGATGGCATTCATGATCGAGGGCATGGCGCCGATCGTGCCGGCCTCGCCGCAGCCCTTGGCGCCGAGCGGGTTGTTCGGGTTCGGCACGGGCCGGGAGGCGAAGGCGATGCTGCGGGGCATGTCGTCGGCGCGGGGGATGCCGTAGTCCATGAAGCTGCCGGTGAGGAGCTGGGCGCTTTCGTCGTAGACGACGTTTTCGAGAAGCGCCTGCCCCAGCCCCTGCGCGATGCCGCCGTGTACCTGGCCCTCGACAAGCAGCGGGTTCACCAGCGTGCCGAAATCATCGACGATGCTGTAGCGCGCGACGCGCACGCGGCCGGTTTCGGGATCGACCTCCACCTCGGCGACATGGCAGCCGTTGGGGAAGGTCGGCGTCGGCTTCTCCTTCGCGTAGCGTGCGCGCGTGTCGAGCGCCTGCGGGTGGCGCGCGGCGAGTTCGGTGAGGCTCATCGTCGTGTTCGAACCGCGCGCGCGCAGTAGGCCGTCACCGAAATCGACATCCTCGCCGAGATCGGCGCGGGCGAGGTCCAGCGCCTTGTCGATGATCGTGGTCGCGGCCTCGATCAGCGCGCCGCCGCCCCACACCATCGAGCGCGAGCCGCCGGTGCCGCGCCCGACCTCGAGGCGCGCCGTGTCGCCCTGCACGATACGCACCTGCCCCATCGGTACGCCGAGCCGTTCGGCGAGTACCTGTGCGTAGGACGTTTCGTGGCCCTGCCCGTTGGACTGCGTGCCGACCGCCGCCTCGATCGTGCCGTCGGCGAGAAAGCGCACGTCCGCGAATTCGTCGAGATCGCCGCCGCCCGCGATCTCGACATAGAAAGCTGCGCCGCGCCCGTAGCGCAGCCCGCGCGCCTCCGCCGCTGCACGGCGCGCGGGAAAGCCGGTCCAGTCGGCCTTTTCGAGCGCGGCATCGAGCAGCGCCGGGAAGTTGCCGACATCGAAGGTGAGGCCGAGGCCGTTGGCGTGGGGAAGCTCGTCCGGGCGCAGCAGGTTGCGGCGGCGGAGGTCGCCCGCGTCGCGGCCGGTTTCGCGCGCCGCCGTTTCGATGAGCCGCTCGACGAGGTAGGTCGCCTCCGGGCGCCCGGCGCCGCGATAGGCATCGACGGGTGCGGTGTTGGTGACGACGCCGTGCACATGATTGTGGATCGCCGGGATGCGGTAGACGCCGCCGATGATACGCCCGCCCGCCATCGTCTGGATCGCCGGGCCGAACTGGGCCTGATAGGCGCCGAGATCGGCCCAGCTTTCGACCGCGAGCGCGAGGATATTGCCATCGGCGTCGAGCGCCAGCGTCGCCTCCGACACGACGGCGCGGCCATGCGAGTCGGTCTGAAAGGCGTCGGAGCGCTCGCCGGTCCACTTCACGGGGCGCTTCAGACACTCGGCGGCATGGAGGACGAGGCCGTATTCGGGGTAGAGGAACACCTTCATGCCGAAGCCGCCGCCGACATCGCCGGTGACGACGCGCAGCCGCTCCGGCGGGCACTTTAGAATCTCGCGGCTGAGCGTCTTGTGCATGGCCGCGACGCCCTGGCTGCCGACGGTGAGCGTGAGGCCGGTATCGTCCGACCATTCGGCGAGCGCAGCGCGGACCTCCATCGAGGTGGGCGCGACGCGGTTCTGCACGATACGCAGGCGGGTGACGTGGGAGGCCCCGGCGATGGCCGCGCGGGTGGCGCTTTCATCGCCGACGTTCCAGTCGAAAACGCGATTGTCCGGGGCGCTTTCCCAGATCGCCGGCGCGCCGGGCGCGAGTGCGGCATCGAGCGTCGCGGCGGCGGGCAGCTCTTCGTAGTCGACGATGACGGCCTCGGAGGCCGCGCGCGCGGCGATGCGCGTTTCGGCGACCACGAACGCAACGCCGTCGCCGACGAAGCGCACGATGTCCTTGGTCAGCAGCGCGCGGTGCGTTTCGATCCGGCCGGGGAGCGGCACGAGGCAGGGGATCGGGCCATAATGCGCGATGTCCTCCGCCGTGTAGACGGCAAGTACGCCGGGCATGGCGCGCGCGTCCGCCGTGTCGATGCCGAGGATGCGCGCGTGGCCGTAGGGCGATCGTACGGTCACGCCGTAAGCCGTACCCTCGGGCTGGAAATCGTCGGTGTAGCGGCCGCGTCCGGTGAGCAGCCGTTCGTCTTCCACCCTGCGGGGCGACTGGCCGACGCCGAATTTCATAGGCACTCCTCCCGAAGACAGGCGCGAAGGCCGGATCGATAGTCAGGATAGCGAAGCCGGATGCCGAGGTCGCGCTTCATCTTGCCGTTCGCGACGCGGCGGTTCTCCGCATAGAAGGCGCGTGCCTGCGGCGACAGCGCAGCTTCGGCGAGCGGAACGAGCGGCGGCAGCGCCGCGCCTGCGAGGCGGCAGGCGAACGCGGTGACGGCGTGGCCGGGCGCGGGGAGATCGTCGGCAATGTTCCAGACGCCGGGCGGCGCGGCGAACGCGGCGATCACGGCGGCGGCGATGTCGTCGACATGGATGCGGCTGAACACCTGCGCGCCGGCATCGATGCGTTGGGCTTTCCCCTCGCGCACGCGATCGAGCGCGGAGCGGCCGGGGCCGTAGATGCCGGGCAGGCGCAGCACGCGCGCGCCGATCTTCTGCCATGCGAGATCGGCTGCGGTGCGCGCGCTGCGGCGGCCATGTCCGACGGGCGCGGTCTCGTCCACCCATGCGCCGCCGGTGTCGCCGTAGACGCCGGTGGAGGAGAGATAGCCGAGCCATGCGCCGGAGGCAGCGAGCGCGGCGTTGTGCCGCGCGAGTACGGGGTCGTGATCGGCATCCGGAGGGACGGAGGACAGAATGTGCGTCGCGGCCGCGATGGCGTCCGCCACGGCGGGGTCATCCGCCGCGAGGACGCCTTGCCGCGCGGTGCGTCCCGTGCCGGTCACGGTCCAGCCCTCGCGCTCCATCGCCGCGCGTAGGCGCGTGCCGGTGTAGCCCTGACCGAGGATCAGCAGATGAGGCATCGCACTCTCCTAGCGTGCGCGGAAGCCGCTGGCGATTCGGCTGATCGCTCACTATGTCCCTGTCTATGGAAGCACGCAGCGAAACCCCAACGATCACCCGCCGCGAGGACTATGCGCCGCCGGCATGGCGCATCCCCGACATCAGCCTCGCCTTCGATCTCGATGCGGACCGCACGCGCGTTCGCGCGCTGCTGAAGGTGGAGCGTGCGGGCGAAGGACCGCTTGTGCTCGACGGCGACGATCTCGCGCTGAAATCCGTTGCCGTGGATGGGCGGGTGCTTGGCGAAGGCGATTATACGCTTGCGGACGGCAAGCTCGTGATTCCGCTTTCGGCGGATGCCGCAAGCGTGGAAACGATCGTGGAGGTCGCACCCGCCGCGAACACAAAGCTGATGGGGCTCTATGCCTCGGGCGGCAATCTCTGCACGCAGTGCGAGGCCGAAGGCTTCCGCCGCATCACCTTCTTCCCGGATCGACCCGACGTGCTCAGCCGCTATTCGGTGGAACTGCGGGCGGACAAGGCGCGCTATCCCGTGCTGCTTTCGAACGGCAACCCCGTTGCGTCGGGCGATCTTGCCGATGGCCGCCACTTCGCGCGCTGGGACGATCCGTTCCCCAAGCCCTGTTATTTGTTCGCAGTCGTCGCGGGCGATCTCCGCGCGCTCGAAGACAGTTTCGAGACGATGTCTGGCCGACACGTGAAGCTCGGCATCTGGGTGCGCGCCGCCGACGTGGAGAAGTGCCGCCACGCCATGCAGGCGCTGAAGGACTCGATGCGCTGGGACGAGGTGCACTACGGGCGCGAATACGACCTCGACGTGTTCAACATCGTCGCCGTCGACGACTTCAATTTTGGCGCGATGGAGAACAAGGGCCTCAACGTCTTCAATTCGAAATACATCCTCGCCGACGCGGAAACCGCGACCGACGCGGATTTCGACGCGGTGGCGGCGGTGGTGGCGCACGAGTATTTCCACAACTGGACGGGCAACCGCATCACCTGCCGCGACTGGTTTCAGCTCAGCCTCAAGGAAGGCCTCACTGTCTTCCGCGACCAGAGCTTCAGCGCCGACATGGGCAGCCCCGCCGTGAAGCGCATCGAGGATGTGCGCGCGCTGCGCGCGGCGCAGTTCCAGGAAGACGCGGGTCCGCTCGCGCATCCGGTGCGGCCGGAGAGCTACATCGAGATTTCGAACTTCTACACGGCGACCGTCTACAACAAGGGCGCCGAGGTGATCCGCATGGCGGCGACGCTGCTGGGGCCGGAGAATTACCGGAAAGGCACCGACCTTTATTTCGCGCGCCACGACGGCGAGGCTGCGACGGTCGAAGACTGGGTGAAGGCGCTGGAAGACGGGGGCGGCGCCGATTTCGGTCAGTTCCGCCTGTGGTATTCGCAGGCCGGGACACCGACCGTGACGGCGGACCTCGCCTATGATGCGGCAGCGAAATCCGCGACGCTGACGCTGGTGCAGGCGGTGCCCGACACGCCCGGCCAGTCGAAGAAGGCGCCGATGCACATTCCGCTCAGGATTGCATTGTTCGGGCGGGAGTCGGGGTCGCTGCTCGGGCCGGAACAGCTCTTCCAGCTTCGCTCGGCGAGCGCGACGATGACGTTCGAGAATGTCGCCGAGCCGCCGGTGCTGTCGATCAACCGCGGTTTCTCGGCGCCCGTGACCGTCGAGACGAAGCGCAGTGCCGCAGATTTCGCGTTCCTCTCCGCGCACGACGACGATCCGTTCGCGCGCTACGAGGCGATGCAGCAATTGATGATGGACCGGCTGGTCGACGCCGTGAAAAACGGCGCCACCGATGCCGCGCCGCTCGTCGAGGCGGTGAGCCGCACGCTGAAGAACCAGGCGCTCGACCATGCCTTCATCGGCGAATCGATCCTGCTGCCGACCGAAACGATGGTTGCCGAACGTCTCGGCGCAAACGTCGCCCCCGATGCGGTGCACACCGCGCGCGAAGGATTGCGGCGCGCGCTGCTGAAGGGCGTGGGCCGGGAGACGTGGACGGCGCTCCACGCCAGCCTGTCGGACGGCGGGCCTTATGAATTGACGCCGGACGCCAAGGGACGACGACGGCTCAAGAACGTCGCGCTCGGCTATCTGTTCGCGGATGCGGACGAAGCGGCAGTCGCGGCGGCGGAGGCGCAGTATCACGCGGCGACGAACATGACCGACCGCATCGCTGCGCTCGGCCTGCTCGTCGATGCGGATGCCCCGGCGCGCGAACGTGTGCTGCAGGACTTCTATGACCGCTTCAGAGGCGATGCCCTGGTGCTCGACAAGTGGTTCACCGCGCAGGCGATGGCGACGGGGGAAGACGCGCTCGAAAAGGCGATCGCGCTTGCCGCGCATCCCGACTTCACGATCCGCAACCCGAACCGCTTCCGCGCGCTCGTCGGTGCGCTCGCGATGAACCAGTTCGTGTTCCACCGGAAGGACGGCGCCGGTTACCGCTTCGTCGCGGACAAATTGCTGGAGGTGGACGCGATCAATCCACAGACGGCGGCGCGCTTCATTGCGCCGTTCGGCCGCTGGCGGCGCATGGAAGACGCGCGCGCGACGCTGATGCGCGCCGAACTCGAACGCATCGTCGGGGCACCTGGCGTCTCCCGCGACACGTTCGAGATGGCGTCGAAAAGCCTCGCTTAGGAGGCGGGCTTCACGAACTTCAACGTCATGCGGTCGGATTCGCCGATCGCGGTGTATTTGGCGCGGTCGGTGTCGCCCTCGCGGAAATTGGGCGGCAGCGTCCACACGCCCTTCGGCCAGTCGGCGGTGTCCTTCGGGTTGGCGTTCACATCGGATTCGCCAGCGAGTTTGAAGCCCGCCGCCTCGGCGAGCGCGACGATGGTCGAACGCTTCATGTAGCCAGAGGACTTCATCGTCTCGTCTGGCCGATCTTCCGGCAGGCGATGCTCGACGACGCCGAGCACGCCGCCCGGCTTCAGCGCCTTGTAGAACGCCTTGAAGGCATCGCCTGCGAAATCGGCCATGTACCAGTTGTGGACGTTGCGGAAGGTCAGCACCATGTCGGCGCTGCCTGCAGGGGCGAGGCTGTCGTAGTGGTCCTTGCCGAACTTCGTGACCTCCACGGCCTTGTAAACCGGATTCGAGCCCAATTTTGTCTGATACGCCGCCAGCGACTTCGCGGCGTATTCGCTTGCCTCAGGAATGCCATGAGCGGCGTAGAGCTTGCCGTGCTCCGAGAGGATCGGTGCTAGCACCTCCGTGTACCAGCCGCCGCCGGGCGCAACCTCGACCACCGTCATGCCCGGCGTGAGGCCGAAGAACGCCAGCGTTTCGGCCGGGTGGCGATATTGATCGCGCGCGCGGTTCGCCTCGCTGCGGTGTGCGCCCGCGAGTGCGGCGGCATAGTCCGGCGCGGCGGGGGCGGCCTGGTGGCTGTGGTCGTGCTGCGCGGCGGCGGGTGCGGCTGCTGCCGATACGAGCGCGGCGGCAAGAATGGTGCGGATCATCGGATTCTCCCTCGTTGGCCTACATGGACCTGTTCTATACGCGGGCGACGCACTATCTGCCTCGCATGACATTCGAGATCACGCTGAAGATGATGCTGGTCGCACTCGCGTTCGGCCTTCTCAGCCTCTGGCAAGTACGCCGCAAACGCAAGCCCGGAGCGCTGCCCTGGGTGCCCTGGCACGGTGTGATGTTTCTGGCGCTGCTCGCGCTCGTCGCAGGTGCGGCGCACCTGCCTGCGGTCTGGCCGCGTTAGAAGGCGATTAGTCTTCGAGCGGGCGGCAGGCGGCGATCTTCAGCTTGGCGACGATCAGCATGGTGCCGTCTGACTGCAGGAACGGGATGAATGGCCGCGCGTCGTTCAGGCATTCGAGCACGCGCTCGTCAGGCCCCACGAACATGTGGCCGGCAAGACTGGTGCCGTCTTCCAGCACGAGTTCCACCGCTGCCTTGCGCTTGGTGCGCAGACGCGATTTCACGAGTGGCGGCGTCACGGGAATGAGAGCTTCCACGGTCACAGGCAGGCCTCCAGCAGGGCCTGGTCGAAGCCGAAGGCCTTGGCTTTTTCGAACGTGTGCGGGCGCAGGCCCATCGAACGGTATTCGCCGATGATGCGGCCGTCCTCGGCCTCGTCGAGATATTCGAACTTGAACAGTTCCTGCGTCACGATCACCGGGCCTTCCATGCCCACGACTTCGGTGATGTTCGTCACGCGGCGCGAACCGTCGCGCAGGCGTTTCACCTGCACGATCATGTCCACCGAATCGGCGATCTGACGGCTGATGGCTTCCTTCGGAATCTTGATGTCGCCCATCATCACCATGTTCTCCATACGCGCGAGACATTCGCGCGGGGAGTTGGAGTGGAGCGTCGCCATCGATCCGTCGTGGCCGGTGTTCATCGCGGCGAGGAGGTCGAAACACTCCTGCCCGCGAATTTCGCCGAGGATGATGCGATCCGGGCGCATACGCAGCGCGTTGATGACGAGATCGCGAATGGTGATCGCGCCCTTGCCTTCAAGGTTCGCGGGGCGCGTTTCGAGCGTCAGCACGTGCGGCTGCTGGAGCTGAAGCTCGGCCGCGTCCTCGATGGTGATGACGCGCTCGCCGGGGTCGATCATCTTCGACATGGCATTGAGCATCGTCGTTTTGCCCGAGCCCGTACCGCCCGAGATGACGACGTTGAAGCGGCAGGCGCCTGCGATCTTCAGCGCCGTCGCCATCTTCTCCGACATCGAATCGCCCTTTTGCATCATGTCGATGGTGATGGGCTTGGCGGAGAATTTACGAATGGAGATGGCGGTGCCGCGCAAGCTGAGCGGCGGCACGATCACGTTGACGCGGCTGCCATCGGGCAGGCGGGCGTCGGCGAGCGGTGTCGTCTGGTCGATGCGGCGACCGACTCGGTTCACGATGCGCTGCGCGATCTGGAACAGATGCTCCTCGTCGCGGAACACGATGCTGGCGAGTTCGAGCTTGCCCTTGCGCTCGATGAACGTCTGCGCGGGTCCGTTGACCATGATATCGGACACGGCCGGGTCGGCGAGCAGCACTTCGAGCGGCCCGAGCCCCAGCAGTTCGTCGACCAGCACCTTTTCAAGCGCGATCTGCTCGCGGCGGTTGAGCGTCAGTTTCAGCTCGGCGAGCACTTCGCCGATGATCGGACGAAACTCCTCGCTGAGCTCGTCCTTGGAAAGCGATGCGGCGGCTTCCGGATCGACGCGTTCCAGAAGGCGCGGGAGCACCTGCTCCTTGATCTTGTGGATCGAGGCTTCGAAGCCTTCCTGTTGCGAATTTACCGAACCGGCCGCGCCGCGCTCGCGCGCGCTGAGGCGCTGCATCGCATCCTGAACGCGGTCGCCGGTGAGCTCGAGCGCGGGCTCGGCGCTTTCCGGTGCGTCTTCAACGTCGGGAAGCGGCTCCACGATCGGCGTGCTGCGCGATCCGCGCATGGGCGCCGCGTTGCCAAAGCCCCGACGCGGCGCGCTCAGTGCCGCTCCAATTCCAGCTTTTTTGCCGAATGCGCTCATCATGATCCCCTCGGCCGAAACCGTCGGCCGCTGAGGGAAACTAGCGCGGCAAGCTTAGCAAACTCCTAACTATACCGACTTTTTCGGAACGAAAGGCGCAGTGATTTCCGCCGTGACGCGCATCGGACGGCGGCTTTCGCGGTCGAGCAGTGCCCATGTCGTGAGCGCGCGCACCCGCACCTTGCCGTCCGGGCCGGTGACTTCGACAAAGCGGTCGTAGCGGGCGCCCTTGGGCGCGTCGCCCACCCATGTCCGGAGCGTCAGCGTCTCGCCGAGGTGGCTCGGTGCGCGGTAATCGATCTCGTGGCGGACGACGACCCACACGACGTTTTCGGAAAGCTCGGCGGGCGCGACGGAATACCAATGCGCGACCGCGATATCCTGAATCCAGCGCACGTAGACGGCGTTGTTCACATGGCCGAGCTCGTCGATATCCTCCGGCGCCGGGGTCTTCTGCTGCGTGAAGACGGAAACCTGCGCATCCTCGCTCATCGGCCGATCTGACCGATCAGGAACGCATATTCCTCGGCGTCTTCCTCCAGCGAGACATAGCGCCCCGATTTGCCGCCGTGGCCCGCGCCCATGTTGGTCTTGAGGAGGAGGACGTTGTCGTCGGTCTTGGCGGCGCGCAGCTTCGCCGCCCACTTGGCGGGCTCCCAATAGGTGACGCGCGGATCGTTGAGGCCGCCGGTGATGAGGAGGGCGGGATAGGCCTGCGCCTTTACGTTGTCGTAGGGGCTGTAGCTGCGGATGAGATCGAACGCGGCCTTGTCCGCGATGGGATTGCCCCATTCGGGCCATTCGCCGGGGGTGAGCGGCAGCGTGTCGTCGAGCATCGTGTTCAGCACGTCGACGAACGGCACGTGCGCGGCGACCGCGCCGTAAAGCTCCGGCGCCTGATTGACGATCGCGCCCATCAGTTCGCCGCCCGCCGATCCGCCGGACGCCGTGACGCGGCCGGGCGACGCGAAGCCCTGATCGATCAGGAAGCGCGTGACATCGACGAAGTCGTTGAAGGTGTTGGCGCGCTTCTGGAGCTTGCCGTCCAGATACCACTGGTAGCCGAGATCGTCACCGCCGCGGATGTGCGCGATGGCGTAGGCAAAGCCGCGATCGAGCAGCGACAGGCGGTTCGCCGAGAAGCCCGGCGGGAAGGCGAAGCCGTAGGCGCCGTAGGCATAGACGTGCAGCGGCCCACGCCCGTCCTTCACGAAATCGCGGCGATAGACGACGGAAACGGGAACCAGCGTGCCGTCGCGCGCGGGTGCCATCAGCCGCTCGGTCGCGTATTGCGAAGGGTCGTAGCCGCTCGGAATCTCGCGGACTTTCAGGGTTTCCAGGCGGTCGTCGGCGAGGTGGTAGTCGTAAACCGTGTTGGGGGTGACCATCGACTGGTAGTCGATGCGCAGCCGCTCGGCGCGGTACTCCGGGTTGGTGGAGAGGTTCGCGACGAAGCTGGCTTCGGGGAAGGCGATGTAGCGCTCGCTGCCGTCTTCATAGCTGTGCAGCCGGATCTGCGAGAGACCGTCGACGCGTTCCTCGATGGCGAGGAGGTTCTCGAAGCTGGTGACGGACTGGAGATAGTGCCGGTCACTGCCCGCGACGAGTTCGCTCCACTGGTCTGGCGCGGAAACGGGTGCGGTGACGATGCGGAAGTTCGGGTGTGTGTCGTTCACGCGGATGTAGAGCGTGCCTTCCCGCTCATCGACGTCGTATTGCCGATCGGCCTTGCGCGGCGACACGAGCACCGGCGCGCCCGCGAAATCGTCCGTCGGCAACAGGCGGACTTCGCTCGTCGCGTGGTCGCCGGTTTGGAGCACGGCGTATTTGCGCGATTGCGTGCGGCCGATCTGGACACCGAACTCCTCGGCCTCTTCGGTGTAGACGGCGCGGTCGATGGACTGCGCGTCGCCGAGACGGTGGTGCCAGATCACCTTGGAGCGCCAGTTCTCGTCGGCATCCGTGTAGAGGAAGCTCTGCGAATCAGCGCCCCAGACGAGGCCATAGCGCCAGTTCTCGATCACGTCGGGCAGCTCGGCGCCGGTTTCGAGATCGCGCACGCGCAGCACGTAGCGTTCGGAGCCGTTCGTATCGACCGCATAGGCGAGCAGGCGTCCGTTCGGGCTGACGGCGAGGCCGCCGAGCCGGAAATAGGCGTGGCCTTCGGCGAGCTTCGGCTCGGCGAGGATCACGGTGTCGCTGCCTCCGGCGACCGGCCTGCGATACCATGTGCGGTACTCCGCGCCCGCATCGAAGGCGTACCAGTAGAGGAAGTCGCCATCGCGCTGCGGGACGCTCGCATCGTCGTCCTTCACGCGGCCCTTCATCTCATTGAAGATCGTTTCGATCAGGCCCTTCTGCGGGGCCATCACCGCCTCGAAATAGGCGTTCTCGGCATTGAGGTAGGCGAGGACGTCGGTATCGGTCACCTCGGGATAGCCCGGATCACGAAGCCACGCATACGGGTCTTCGACCGTGATGCCGTGGTGCGTGAAACTGTGCGGCCTCAGGGCAGCAACGGGCGGCTTCGAAATCTCGGTCATGGCACTCCGGTCGATCTGGGCCGCGGGCGGCCGCAGGGAAGGTCCGGTGTGTTTGCGCGAGCGGCAGCGCCGCGGTCAACCGTTCAGGAGGCCTGCGCGACCTTGTCTTCATCCGTGTTCGGCACACCGGGGTTCGACGGGGTCACCAGCCCGGCGTGCATGTCGATGTGCTCGGGGCGGCCGATCAGGAAGCCCTGGACCTGATCGCAGCCTTCGCGGCGCAGGAATTCGAGCTGCGTTTCGGTCTCGACACCTTCGGCGGTGATCGGCACGCCGAGGCTGTGGCCAAGGCTGACGATGGCGCGGACGATCTTTTCGGCCTGCGGTGAACGGCTGATCTCGTCGACGAAGCTACGGTCGATCTTGATGCGGTCGAACGGGAAGGCGTTCAGCGTCGAAAGCGACGAATAGCCGGTGCCGAAGTCGTCCATCGCGATGCGGACGCCGAGCGCCTTCAGGCGGCGCAGGTTCGAAAGCGCGCGCGCCTGATCGAGGAACAGCGCCGATTCGGTGATCTCGATTTCAAGCCGTGCCGGCGAAAGCCCACTGTTGACGAGGATTTCATGCACGCGGCTGACGAGCGAATTGTCCTGCAGATGCAATGCCGAGAGGTTCACAGCCACGCGGAACGGGCGTTCCCACTTCGCGGCTTCGAAACACGCCTGCTTCAGAACCCAGTTGCCGAGCGCGATGATGAGGCCGTTCTCCTCGGCGACGAGGATGAAATCGTCGGGCTGCAGCAGCCCGCGCACCGGATGCTGCCAGCGCACGAGCGCCTCGAAGCCGACGATCCGGCCATCCGCCATCGCGGCGAGCGGCTGGTAGCTGAGCCGCAGTTCGCCCGCATCGATCCCCTTCTTGAGATCGCGCGCGAGGCGGCGGCGGTCGCGGATCGCCTCGTCCATGTCGCGGCTGAAGAAGCAGGCGGCGTTACGCCCGCCGCGCTTCGCCCGGTAGAGCGCCATGTCGGCGAAGGCGACGAGGTCGGAGGCGTTGCCCGCATCCGCCGGATACAGGCTGATGCCGACGCTGCCGGAAATCTCGACCTTGTGCTCCTCGTACGGCACCGGCTCCAGCAGCTTCTCGAGCAGGCTGTGCGCGCACTGCGCCGCTTCGGTCGGCTGTGTGCCGCCGTAGAGCGCGATGACGAACTCGTCGCCACCGATGCGTCCCAGAAGGCTCGATCCCTTGGCCATGCCGCGCAGGCGGTTGGCGACCTCTGTGATCACGAGATCGCCGGCACGGTGGCCGTGGACGTCGTTGATATGCTTGAAGAGATCGAGATCCATGAACAGCAGCGCGACCGGCTCGCCCTCCTGCGCGGCGCGCTCCAGCAGCGCGTCGAGGCGCGCCATGAACGCATTGCGGTTGAGAAGGCGCGTGGCGCTGTCGTGCTGCGCGAGGTAGCGGATTTCCTCCTCCGCCTTGCGCTGTGCGCGAAGGTCGCGGATCGCGTAGACCGCCTCGGCCTTGTCGTCGGAGAGGCTGCGCGTGCGGACCTCGACCGGGATCGCCTCGCCGTGGTCGAAGGGGCTGAGCAGCGCATCTTCGTTACCGGTCTGGCTGTAGCCGCGTTCGAGGAGGTTCCTGTCGACCGCGCGGCCGACGACATCGTCGTGATCGGCGCGGACGAGGTTGAGAAAGCTGGTGTTCGCGTCGACGATCTTGCCGTGCGCGGTGATCACGATGCCCTCGAAGGCGCCGTTCGCAAGCCGCCGCAGGCGCTCGACCGCGCGCTCAGCACCCTTGGCGTCGACAAGCGCCGCGCCGAGGCCGGTGGCGATGACGATCAGCGTGACGGCGGCAATGGCGCCCGCGATGGCGAACTCCGAGATGATGAGGCCGCCCGTTTCGCCCTTGCCCGGAACGATGTTGAGCGCGGCCATGGCGATGAAATGGAAGGCCGAAACCGCAAGGCCGAGGACGATGCCGCCGATGGCTTGGCGCCGCACTGTGCGCGCCGGGCCGGTAATCGCGAAGCCAGCGCCCGCGAGCAGCGCGCAGGCGACGAAGGCGACGGCCACGAGATCGCGATCGACGTTGAACACGCCGTCGACGCGGAAGTCCTTGAGGCTGGAGAAGTGCATTACCGTGACCGCGAAGGTCAGGATGATGCCGCCGAAGGCCGGACGTACCCAGCCGTCGAGGTTCGCGGCGGCGTAAAAGGCCGCGATCGCCATCGGCAGCACGAGAATCAGCGAGGTGAGCAGCCCGACCGGACCGTGCCCGGTCGGCACGCCCGGATGATAGGCCAGCATCGCAAGGAAATGCATCGCCCACGCGCCGAAACCGGCGGAGATGCCGGCAAGGAGCAGCCAGGTCGGGCGGGCCTCGCCGCGCGCCACGAAGCCGCGGGAAAAAAGCCGCACGGCCGTGAGCATCGACATCACGCAAATGATGACGGCAAGCGCCGTGAAATTCGGGTCGAACTGGCCGCCCAGCGCCAGTATGCGGTCCATCATTGCGATTGTTCCAGTCTCGATCTCGCGCCATATTGGCACGCGAAATTTAACAAAGCCTTGGCGCTGCGGCTGAGAAGCGGCCGCACGGACCGCCTTTTGAGGAGTTTTCGATGTCGACTTACCGCGACCGGCTGGCTGCGCTGCGCCGCACGCTGGCGGAAAACCGCTACGACGGCTTCGTCGTGCCGCTCACCGACGAGCATATGAGCGAATATGTCGGCAGCTACGCGCAGCGGCTGGCATGGCTCACGGGTTTCGAGGGCTCTGCGGGGTCCGCGGTGGTGCTCAGCGGCGAGGCAGGCATCTTCGTCGACGGACGCTACACGCTGCAGGTCCGCGATCAGGTGGATGGCACGCTCTACCAGTACCTTGGCGTGCCCAAGGTGCAGATCGCCGACTGGCTGGAGGAGAAGGTCGGGCCGGGGCAGCGCATCGCCTTCGATCCGTGGCTGCACACGCGCGGCTGGGCGGAGGCGACGGGCAAGCGGCTCGCGGCGAAGGGCGCCGAACTCGTGCCGGTGCCGGACAACCCCGTCGACCGCGTCTGGACCGACCGCCCCGCCCCCTCCACCGAGCGCTTCGAGGTGCATGGCGAGGAACTGGCGGGGCAGGCATCTGCGGAAAAGCGCGCCGACATTGCGCGATGGCTCGGCGAGAAGAAGGCGGACTGCGTGGTGATCGCCGCGCTCGATTCGATCGCCTGGCTGTTCAACGTGCGCGGTCGTGACGTCTCCCGCACACCCGTGGCGCTGGCCTTCGCGATCGTTTCGGCGGACGGCAAGGCGCAGCTGTTCACCGCGCCCGCGAAGATCACCCCCGAAGTCACCGCGCATCTGGGGCCGGATGTCGCGCTCCAGCCCCCGGAGGCGTTCGTGGAGGCGCTTACGGCGCTCGGCAAGGCGGGCAAGACCGTCGCGGCCGACCCGGCAACGTGTGTGGCCGCGATCTTCCAGGCGTTGGAGGCCGGGGGTGCGCGCATCGTCGAGGCCCGCGACCCCTGCATCCTTGCAAAGGCGATCAAGAACCCGGTCGAGATCGCAGGCACGAAGGCCGCGCACGTGCGCGACGGCGCGGCACTCTCCCGTTTCCTCGATTGGTTCGACCGCGAGGCGCCGAAAGGCACGCTCGACGAGATCACCGTCGCGGCGAAGCTGGAGGATTTCCGCCGCGAATCCAACCTGCTGAAGGATCTGTCGTTCGACACGATCTCGGGGGCGGGGCCGAACGGCGCGATCGTCCACTACCGCGTCTCGCCGGAGACGAACCGCAAGGTCGAGCAGGACAGCATCTTCCTGCTCGATTCGGGGGGGCAGTACCTCGACGGCACCACCGACGTGACGCGCACGATGATCGTCGGCACGCCGACGGCGGAGATGAAGGACCGCTTCACGCGTGTGCTCAAGGGCCATATCGCGCTCGCCACGGCGCGCTTCCCGGTCGGCACGCGCGGCAGCCAGCTCGATGTGCTGGCGCGCCAGTTCCTCTGGCAGGCAGGGCTCGACTACGCGCACGGCACCGGCCACGGCGTCGGCAGCTTCCTCTCGGTACACGAAGGCCCGCAGCGCATCGCCACCTTCGGCGGCGGCGACGAGCCGCTTGCGGCGGGCATGATCCTCTCGGACGAGCCCGGCTACTACAAGACCGGCGAATACGGCATCCGCATCGAAAACCTCGTGCTGGTCGTCCCTGTCGAGGTGGAAGGCGCCGAGCAAACCATGCTCGGCTTCGAAACGCTGACGCTGGCACCGATCGACCTCCGCCTCATCGACGCAACACTGCTCAGCGATACGGAGCGGGCCTGGCTAAACGCCTATCACGCCCGCGTCCGCGAGACGCTGACGCCCATGGTTCCCGAGGACGTGCGCGGCTGGCTCGCCGAAGCGACACACGCGATCTAGGTTGGGTCCGGCTCCCGCTCCTGCGCGACACAGCCGGTCACCTGTTCCGGTGCTGCCCGGGAGGCCGCCTTCCGGCGATGCAGATTCTGCCGCAGCGCCGCGGCGAGGCGGGCTTTGCGGTCGTCGGCGGGCGTGCTGGTCATCGGCCAGTGTCTACCGGGTTTCATGCACTTTCGCCAAGCACCTTGCTTGACAAGGCGCCGCCTGCTCGCCCATAGGACGCCGCCCGCATGAATGGCAGGCTGCCGTAGCTCAGTGGTAGAGCGCATCCTTGGTAAGGCTGAGGTCGAGAGTTCAATCCTCTCCGGCAGCACCATTCAGTCTTAGACTCCTTGTTCTGAGAGCGGGTTCCGCTCTGAGCCTGAGAGAATCCCACGTTTCCGCGCCATTTTTGAGGCCGACTTCGCGATTTGAGGACAGAGACGCTGACGAGCGGCGGCGATCATCGTCACTTCTCGCACATTATCTCTGTTGGACAGATTGGTGTCCTGAGATGGTACTGGCGCGGCTCAGCGGAAGCCGAGCATGCGGCGCTGCTCACCCCACGCGAGCGGCAGGTCTGCGATGCGCAGCAGGGTTCGGGCGGTAAGCCGACCGGCTGCTGCCGCCCGATGATAGCCGACACGATGTCCGGCGCGAGAAAGCGCAGCCGGGCAAGGCGGGTGAGGTGACTGTGCCGCGTCGCACCGGCGATGCGCTCGCCGGTGCCGTTTTGATTTTACTGCTTCGATGCAGGCTTTCACGCTGCAATGGTACGCCTTCGCAAGCTTCCGGCTTCCACATGTAGATACGGTGATAGCTCTGCAGCCTGACCATATCTTCGAATGATGGCGATGGGGCCAGAGGCCCGTATGTATCGAGGCAAATGAAAAATGAGGCACCGAACCAGCCTTCTCGGTTAGGCTTCGAATGGCGCTAAGTTGGCGGGAGCTGTTGTTGCTAGGGAGATGCTAACCACAACAATGTAATGAGTCGAAAATCTGTCAGACAAATGTTGTGCGCAGATAGATAATGCGTTTAGACTTTGCCAATGACCTTACCCCCTATTGTCCTGATTCACGGAGCCTGGTTAGGCGGCTGGTGCTGGTATCCGCTGCAAGCTGAACTCCTGGAGCTCGGTTTCGAAACTCATGCCCTCACCCTGACGGGACTCGCCGAGCGCGTGCATCTGGGTACGGAAAGGACGGGCCTTTCCACACATGTCACTGACGTTCTGGAGACTCTGACGTTTCTGGATAGCGACGGTATCGCGCTCGTCGGCCATAGTTATGGAGCGGTGGTCGCGGCCGAAGTCGCTGCCGCGAGGCCCGACCTTGTTCGCCATCTGATCGTCCTTGACGGTTTCACGCTTCGGCACGGCCAATCGCTCTTCGGTAAGCATCCGGAGCTTCGTGATGTCTTCTCGCCGTTGATCGGCGAAGGATTCATCCAGCCGCCGAGCGCGGCATTTTTGGGGCTCCCTGAAACGGCGGATACGCAGAAGGTCGTGGAGCGACTGCGCCCGATGCCGCTGAGAGGATTCGCGGATGCGGCACAATTTGATGCGCCTGTGCACTGCAGTCGCGACTATGTGCGTTTCACGGGGTTTCCGTTCTTCGGCACAACGGCGGCGGAGGTTGAGGCCGAAGGGTGGGGCGTGAGCGAGATCGAGGCCGGGCATATGGCGATCATGACTCATGCCGGCGCGGTTGCAGCGCGCCTACATGAAATTCTCCGACGCTGATCGGCGATAACCGGGCGCCCGACCCTTGATCGAGCGCCCGGTCTCCTCAGAAGCTGTAGGTCAGTTCGATTCCATATGTGGCGCCCACGGCGGGATAGTAGACGTCGATGCCGAGCGGATGGCCGGAGTTGGTGAAGGGCTGGTACTCTCCCGTCACCTTTTCCGAGAGCGCGTTCTTTATCCAGCCGGCGATGGTCCAGCGTCCGTTGGCATCGCTGAGGCCCGTGCGCAGGTTGACGAGGTTCGCCGATGGGCGGCGGTAGTCGTTCTCCAGATCCCAGTAGAAACCACTCGTGTGGCGAAATTCCGGGCGTACGTAGAAGTTCAGATCATCAGCAACGGGCAGGTCGATGTCGAGGCCGACGTTGGCGGTGTAGCGTGAAATACGCGGGGGACGGTTGCCGATATAGTCGGCTGTCGAGCCGCCGAAGCCGGGCGGTGGTGTGAAGCCGCGTATCTTCGGGTCCGCATAACCAAGGCTTGCACTGAGCGTGAAGCCTGGCGTCAACCGGAAGGCGCCCGCGACTTCGAAGCCTTCGATGCGTGTTTTATCGATGTTGATACCGACATTGGTCGCGCCGACCGCATCGAACAGCTTGAACTGTCCATTATCAAGGTCGGTTCGGAAAACGGCAGCATCGAGCATCGCGCGTCCATCGAACAGGCGCCCCTTGGTGCCGATTTCATAGTTGATTGCGGTTTCGGCGGCGATCACCGGATCGCCGAAGCTCGATCCGCTGGCGTTGAAATCGCCGCTGCGGAAGCCCTTTCCTACAGAGGAGTAGAACATGAGCTCCTGCGTGGGTTTGAACGTCAGCGTACCCTTCGGCTGCCACTTCGAAAAGCCGGCGCGGCGTGTACCTCCCGCGCCCGGATGCTGGGTGAGATCATCGTCGTCATAGCGAATGGCGACGGCAGCCTCCAGATTGGGCAGGATATCGTATTCGACGTTCGCGAAACCGGACCAGGTTTCGTAGCGGTTGAGATCGTTGCTCTGGCTGATCAGGAAATCTGCCTGCGTCGGTTCCGGCGTCAGCCCGAAGTAGAACGGATCGACGAAAATATCGGCGCCGATACGCCGTTTCGAGCGCACGTGATAGCCGCCGACCAGCCAGCGCAGGGGGCCGCCGTCAGTGGATGTGAAGCGAAGCTCCTGGGAGAAGCCGCTTTCGCTCTGCTTCTGCTTCACCGCGAAGATATCGAGCGGCGAAAAGTCGAAGTCCGCCTCGACATTTTCCGAAACATGCACATAGGCTAGCGTCAGTGTCGCCGTGCCGAAGCCGGATTCGACACTGAGCTTGCCCGACAGGTCGTGGAGCGTCCTCGGGTTGCGGCCCTCACGGTTGGCATCGAGAGGGTCCGAACTCACCGAAGGGTCGCCTGAGCGACTGGTGATATATGCAGGATCGCGCCCCTTCGCGTCGGAGTAGGTATACTTGACGTCGATCTCGACGGCATCTGCAGGTGTCACGATGGCCCGTAGCCGGCCGGTCAGGTCTTTCATCTTGTCCGAATAGGCGCCGGTCGTGACGTTCTCTACCTGACCGCGCCGATCAGTGAACGAGACACCGGCCAAAACCGAAAGCAGCCCGGGAACCACGGGGCCACTTATGCTGGCTTTTGCACGCCATTCTTCGCCGCGGCCGTAGCCCGCAAGCATTCGCGCTTCAAACGTGTCACCCGGTTTGCGGCTGGTGATGTTGACAGCACCGGCAATGGCGTTCCGCCCATAAATGGCGCCCTGCGGCCCTTTCAGGACTTCAACCTGCTGCAGGTCGAATTCATCGACGTTGAACTGAAGCGGCGAGATCGTGAGCACACCATCGACCACGATCGCGGCCGGAGGCGGTGCATACTGGCTCTGGCCCTGCCCACGAATCGTGAGGAAGTTCGTGCCGAGATTGAGTGCATTGTCGAAGCTGACGTTCGGCGTGAGGTTGGCAATGTCGCCGACGCCCTGAACACCCGATTTTGCAATCTCTTCGGACGTCAGGACCGTCACCGCAATCGGCACGTCCTGAAGCGCCTCATTGCGGCGGCGGGCGCTGATGACGATCTCGTCACCGCTCGCTACGCCGTTTTCGTTGGCCGTCGTCTCGGCGTGGGCTCCGAAGCCACCCGTCAAGGCTCCAACAGCGGCAGTGCAGCAGGCTAGACGGAGCATTCCCTTTTTGCTTCGCATAAACACTCTCCCTTCATTCTTGAGATGACCCAATCTTTTGTCAGGCTGTCAGACAGATGACAGAAGGCGAATGTGTTGGCAATGATATTTCATCGCGGATCCACGCCGATGTCGCCATTGACGCAGATATTTAAATCTGTCAGACAGCCAGACCAATGGAGGCCCAAGATGCCGGATTGTGATCACTTCTTCCTTCCCGAATGGCAGGCTGCACAGCGGGAAATCGGCTTTGCGCAGGCGGTAAGCGACGGAAGGCTGCTGCATATCTCGGGCACGACCAGTCTGGATGCCGATTTCAAGCCGCTCCATGTCGGCGATTTCAATGCCCAGTTCGAGTTTGTCTACCGCCAGATTGGCCGCACACTTACCGAGTTCGGGCTGAGCTTCGCCAATGTGGTGCGGGAGATCATGTACGTGACAGACATGGATGCGCTCGCCGCTGCTATCCCCCTGCGCAAGACTTTCTACGGCAACGGCCCTTTCCCGGCCTCCACGGGCATTGAAGTCCGGCGCCTGCTGTTTCCTGAGCTTCTGGTGGAAATTCAGGTCGATGCGCTTCTGCCCGGCCAACGAAACTGATCGAAAGGCATTAAGAATGGCGACTGTCATCCAAACCGATACGGCGCAGCCGCGTAGACGCCGCCTGCTGGGCGAACATGTACCCATGGAAGGCGAGAACGGCCTGTATACGCAAAGCTGGTTCCCGATCTGCATGTCCTCGGATATCGGTGCCGGGGAGGTAAAGGGCTTTCCCTTCCTCGGTGGGCGTGTCATTACCTTCCGGGGCGCTGACGGCGCCGCTCAGGTGACCAGTGCCTATTGCCCGCACCTCGGAGCCGATATTTCCGTCGGCAAGGTTGTCGGCAACCACGTGCAGTGTCCGTATCACATGTGGGAATTCAACAGGGACGGCATTTGCCAGAAAACCGGCAGCGGCGACCCCGCGCCCCGACGAGCGTCGCTGTTCGCCTTTCCTACGCAGGAAAAGCACGGACTCATCTGGGCATTCAACGGAGAAGAACCGTGGTTCGAAATTCCGGACTGGCCCTTTTCCGACGCGGACGTCCTCACCGACACGCAGGAATTCCCGGTACCGATGAACATCGATCCCTGGATCATCTGCGCGCAGACGCCTGATATCCAGCACCTCCTGTACCTGCACAAGTTCGATCTGAAAGGCCCCAATCCCGAAGGAAACGTGGCCTGGACAGACCACAGCATGTTCTATGATATGGATGGCCTCTGGGGCGGCCGGCGCATGACGATCCGCGCCGGTATCGTGGGCACGTCGATCTTTTTCCAGACAGGCACGCTGGACGGTCGCTGGTTCGGCTTCATGACCGGTATGGGCCTCCCCACCCCGTCACAGAGCCGCATGTTTTCCGTTTTCGCGGCGGAGCGCACCGAGGATGAGGCGGAGGTTCGCGCTTTTCTGGAGGAAGCCCGCCTTCACGAAATTGCGATCGCGATGGAAGATTCGGCAATCGGTCAGACGATCCATTTCCGCGTCGGCTCACTCACACGTTCGGATGCGACTCTGGCGCGCTTCCTTGATTACATACGTCGTTTCCCGCGGGCACACCCTTCCGCCGAGTTCATCGATTAGCCGAGGAGCGTGCGATGACCGAGACTGATCCCTACAAAATCTCGACCCTTGAGGAACTGCGGCAGCACTACGATACGCCGAGCCCGTTGATCGTGAGATCGAAGTTCGATTTCATCCACGATTACATGATCCAGTATATGAAACTGGCGCCCATTGTTTGCGTGGCCTCCGAAACGGAGGCCGGGCTTGATGCGTCACCGCGCGGTGGGGAGCCCGGTTTCGTCAAGGCTTTGGATCGTCGAAGCGTGGGCTTTGCCGACTGGCCTGGCAACAACAAGATGGAAACGTTCTCCAACGTGATCGAGAACGGTCGCGTCGGCCTCCTCTTCATGGCGCCGAGGCTTGATACGTTCCTGCGTATCAACGGCGACGCCATCGTGACGCGCGACCCGGCCGTTCTCGAACGGCTGGCCGAGCAAGGCAAGGTACCGAAAGCAGCGGTAAAGGTCAGCGTGCGCGAGGCCTATTTCCACTGCGGCAAGGCCTTCCGCCGCTCGCATCTTTGGAAACCGGAAAATTGGCCCGATGTTAGCGGCTTCCCGACCGTCGGCAAGGTTCTCGCCGACATGGCGAAGATCACCGAACTCAGTGTCGATCAGCTCAATGCCTTCTACGAACACGGCCTGACGCACGAGCTATACTGAGCGGACTTCACCGCGAAAGCTCATCCCGGCTGTATGACAGCTTTACAGATGCCGCGCGCTTGTTAAGGGATGCTGACGACGACATCGCCGGGGATCGAATGAGCAAGGACAAGGGGCCTCCAGAGGGCGGACAGGTTCGGCCGCACTACCTGGTCGACCAGGTCATCGAAGCGCTTCAGGACGCCATGGACAAGGGCGTCTACAAGGTAGGAGACAGGCTTCCGCCTGAGATGAAGCTCGCCGGTCAGTTCGGCGTCGGCCGTTCGACCATCCGGGAAGCGCTGCGGGTCCTCAGTCACCTCAATCGGGTGGAAACGCGTACTGGCTCGGGCTCCTATGTGGTGGATCATCGCCGTACGAAGGCACATGCGCAAAGCACGATGAGCCTCGACGAAGCCGCAGATATCTATGCGTTCCGCTATACCGTTGAGACGCCAGCGGCCGAGCAGGCGGCGCTCCGGCGTACCGGCCGCCAGATGAAGGCGATCCGACAGCTGCTCGAGAGCGCCAAGAAGCACCTTGAGGCGCAGGATATGAGTGCCGTGGCAGCCGTGGATACCGATCTCCACATCGCCATCCTCGAAGCCGGCGGAAGCCGCTTTGCCGCCGAGCTCTATCGCACGAACCGCGCGCGCATCGAGCAGGCCTTCAAGGCGCTTCTGCATTTCACCGGCCCCGCAGCACCCGGCACGTCGACCCTCGCGCTCCAGTCACTGCACGACGACCTCGTCGCGGCTATCGAGCGCGGTGACGGAAAACTCGCCGCCCGCCTCGTCAATCGTGACCGGAAGGAAGTCGAAATCTGGATCGCCCTCGCGCGGAAACAGGGCAAGCGTAAAGACCGATAGTTCATAACACGCTCGTCGAAGAACAGCGTTACCAAGGCTCTGGTTCGTTGAAAAATGGAAGGCCGGGTAAATAGCGGGTGTCAGGCAGTGCTCACAGCATTGTGTATGGGCAGAATGATACTGGGTCGAACGGTCCTGACCGACCCCAGCACGTACGACTCTCGGGCAAACCGAGCGCCGCGGATTCATGCGTGCGGGCTCGCCGTGACCGCCGATGATGGAGAGCTTCGCAGCCGTGATGATGCGCGGGCCGGGGTGCAGGCCTGCTGCAACGGCGTCGCGCGCCGCCTGACTGAAGAACTGGTCAGGGCCGAGATCGCGCACTGTTGTGAAGCCGGCACGCGCCAGCGTTTCGGCATGATGCAGCGTGATCGCCACGGCGTATTCGCGAGTTTCGGTGACCGGGTTCCAGCGAACGTTGGGGTCGAAGGTGAGGTGCACATGCGTGTCGATCAGACCCGGCATCACCGTGTAGCCGGAAAGATCGATTGTGCGCGCATCCTTTGGCACCGCGATGTCGTCGCCGATCGCGGTGATGCGCCCGTTTTCAACGAGAATGATGGAAGCCCCACGCGGTGGCAGCGCGGGATCGATAATCAGTATTGTGCGCTGATCAATCGCAACCCAACGGCACCTTCCTCGGACAATCGAACGTCAACCACGCCGGTTCGACGGTAACGCTTGCGACGACCGGCAATTCGTTCGTCCAGCAGCCCTTCAACTTCGCGAAGACGGAAACGTCGGGCATCGATTTCGACGTTTCATACCGTACCTCGGTTTCCCCCTCGGTGGATCTTAGCCTTCGTGCCGTGGCGAGCTACGTGATCAAGCGGAACAATTTCACCAACATCAACGATCCGACATTCTCGAACCGGCAGAAGAGTGAACTCGGAGATCCGACATGGCGCGGCCGCCTATCGATGACGCTCGATTTCGGGCGCTGGGATTTCGGCTACCAGCTCCAGTATATCGGTCGTCAGACGATTGCGACGGAATACGAGACGCAGCTGTCGCATCAGGGCCGGGCTCCCACGAACCCGGATGCCTTCCCGGTGATCTGGTTCCCCGAGGTCTTTACCACAGCTTCCGTCTGGGTTTCGACGTGGACGAGCGGTTCAACCTCTATGCGGGCGTGGACAACGCCTTCGATCGCCTGCCGCCCTACAACATGGTGACGGGTGACCAAGTGACGCCGACGGGAAGCTCGCCGTACGACAACATCGGCCGTTACTTCTACATCGGTACAACAGCGAAATTCTAAGTCGCCAGTGTCATCACCGTCCCTGGCCGCCGTTGCAGGATTTGCAGCGGCGGTCCTTTTTCGTCCGCCATCGCCCCGAACGGTCTGCCGCGTTTCTCGCCCGGAAGGTCGGAGAGAGGCTTATCCGCGCGCGCGGAGATGCCTAGCTGGCTGGGTATCAATCGGGGGTCGTGTATGGGTCCGGAAGAGTTTGCGAACCAGATCAATGCCATGGTGCAGGCAGGAACACTCCTCACCAGACGCGCGGATGTGATACTGGAGGCAGCGGCGCGGGCACACGTCACCGACCCTGAAGCCTTCAATGCCGCAGTGAAGGCGGTTTCCGAGGGGCAGCTGTCGGAAGATCAGCTGCGCGTGCTTTCCGAACGGGCACCCGCCTTTGTCGATATGTTACGCACGGGCCTGCGCCCCCTTCTCGGCCCGGTAACCGAGGCACGGCTCGTCGGGCTCGCGCGGCATGGGCACATCACCACGTCTGTGCTCGACCGGGCGCTGTGCAACGTCCTGCGAGCGAAAGCGGCTTAGGCGGGGCCCTGCTATCTCCATCGTTGCTGTTCCGTGCTGACAGAGCGCCGCGGCATCGGTATCAATCAGCACCATGCCATCCGCGGCTCTTTTGACGATTGCGCTGATGCTCGCGCCGACTGTGGCGACGGGCGAGCCTCCGGTCGTTCCCGAAGCCGTGCTCGATGGTGACCCGGAGACGCTGGAACCCGCGCAGTCTGCGGGGCCTGCCGCTGAAACCGAGCCGGACCCCAGCCTCCTGGCGCTGCAGCCTGCAACGACGCGGCTTTTCCATGCGCTGAAAAGCGGGGCCGCGGACGAGGAACTGGAAAAGCTCGTTTCGGCGGCCGTGATCGAGCTTGATGTGAACTGCCCGCGCGTTCGCGAATATCAGGTGTTCCGCTCCTCTGCGCGCGCGCGCACGCTGAAGGTGAAATGCACCGAACGGCCGCTCTATGCGATCACGGTGGGCGCATCGGGCGAGGGCTTCGTTTCGGGCGGCGATGGTACGATCGATCAGATGCGCCTTGCGGACGGCCCTATCAAGGCGGTGATGGGGCTTCGCGTCGAGGAGTATCTGGCGCACGAACAGGCCGAAGCGCGAGACGCGCAAAGCCCGGAGGATGAGGACGAGGCGCTGCCGGATGAGGCGATCGCCACGCCGCGCGAGGTGGAAACGCACGAGGGCCGTCAGTGGCTCGCGGGCCTCGCGATGGGTGTCGGTCTTGCGGCAGGTGGGGCCGTGCTCTGGCTGGTGGTGCGCGAGCGGCGGCGGCAGCGACGCACCTATTCGCGCTGGCGCGGCCTCGACACAGCCGCGAAGGACCAACTCGTCGAGGAGTCAGAGGAGGTTTATCCCAACCTCTACCGGCATCCCGAAGGGGTGTTCATCGCGCGCGGGCGGCGGGGCAAGCGCCGGCTGTTTTCCTCGCTCGTGCTCGCCTATCTGTACGCGAGCCGGAGCATCAAGCTGTTCGAGATCCGCTGAGCGTGACGGTGCGGGTGGATGCGCGCGGAATGCGTTGCCCGCTCCCCGTGCTGCGGCTGGCGCGTGCGCTCCGCGAGCATCCCGAGGCGGCCGAGTTCGAGCTTGTCGCCGATGATCCCGCCGCGGCGCGCGATGTGCCGGCGTTCGCGGGTGAGCAGGGCGTCTTCGCCGAGGAAACGGGGACGCTCCGCTGGCGCATCAAGCGGGGCACTCCCTAGACACTGTCACCTTCGCCATTTGCGCCGTCCCCTGATTCATGCAGCATGACGCAAAACAGGGAGGATGGGATGATGCGCCTTTGGATCGTGGTGGCGCTTGCGGCAGCGCATCCTGCGGTGGCGGAAGCACCGAGTGCGGCGACGAAGGCTGCGAACAGCGCGGCAGCGGCGGCCTTGCCCTTTGGCGATACCGAGGACTTCGATTTTGCGCGGCGCGGCCTTCTCGCCCGGCCGGACGCAGATGTGCTTGGGGCGGATGGCCGTGTGATCCGGTCGTTCGCCGACGACGCGAAGATCGCAGGCGCGGCGCCCGATACGGTGAACCCCAGCCTGTGGCGGAACGCGCAGCTGGTAAGCGAATCCGGGCTGTTCGAAGTGGTGCCCGGCATCTGGCAGGTGCGCGGTTTCGATCTTTCGAACATGACGCTGATCCGGGGCAAGAGCGGCCTCATCGTCGTCGACCCGCTGACGACGGTGGAGACCGCGCGCGCCGCTATGGCGCTCGCCCGGAAGCACATCGGCGACCTGCCGGTTTCAGCGGTGATCTATACGCACAGCCACATCGACCACTTCGGCGGCGTGCGTGGGATCGTGGACGAGGCGGACGTGAAGGCGGGGAAGGTGCGGATTTACGCGCCTGACGGGTTCATGGCGCACGCGACCTCGGAGAACGTGATCGCCGGGGCGGCGATGAGCCGGCGGGCCATCTTCATGTTCGGGAACATGCTGGAGCGCGGGCCGGAGGGGATCGTTTCGGCGGGGATCGGGCCGGTGGTGGCGGGGGGGACGTACAGCCTGATCGCGCCGACCGATACGGTGCGGGCGGGGGCCGAGACGACGCAGGTGGATGGGTTGAGGTTCGAGTTCCAGCTGACGCCCGGCACCGAGGCACCCGCCGAGATGAACTTCTATTTGCCGGACTTCCGCGCACTCTGCCTTGCCGAGAACGCGAACGGCGCGATGCACAATGTGCTGACTCCGCGCGGCGCGCTTGTGCGCGATGCCAAGGTGTGGGCGGACTATCTGACGGAGGCGCTCACGCGCTTCGGGCCCAAGAGCGACGTTGTGTTCACCTCGCACTTCTGGCCGCGCTGGGGCGGCGAGACGCTGCGCCGCTACATGGCGCTGCACCGCGACGCCTATAAATACCTGCACGACCAGAGCGTGCGCATGATGAACGCCGGGCTGAACGGCAACGAGATCGCCGAGGCGATCCAGCTTCCGCCGGAGCTGGGCGCCGCGTGGTTCAACCGGCCCAACTACGGCTCGCTGAAGTTCAACGCCCGCGCCGTGTACCAGCGCTACATGGGCCACTACGACGGCAACCCCGCGCACCTCGATCCGCTGCCCGACGTGGAACGCGGCAAGCGCATTGTCGCGGCGATGGGCGGCGCGAAGAAGGTGCTCGCCGAGGCCGCGAAAGCGCGCAAAACCGGCGACGAGCGCTGGGCGGCGGAACTCCTCTCCCACCTCGTGATGACGGAACCGGAGAACATGCGCGCACGCGAAATGCTCGCCGCCAGTTTCGAACAGATGGCATGGGCCACCGAAACCGCGCCGTGGCGCAACATCTACCTGTCCGGCGCGCGCGAGCTGCGCGGCCTCTCGACGAGCGGCGGCGGCGCGAACACCTCCGAAATTGCGATGTCGACGCCGCTTGCCGACCTCCTCGACCTGATGGCGGTGCGCCTGTCGCCCGAAAAGGCGGCCGGCGCGGACCTTTCGATCGGCATCGTGCTTGCCGACAGCGGCGAGCGCCGCCTCGTGAGCGTGCGGAACCGCGTGCTTGTGCATCAGCCGTGGACGGAGGGCGCGGCCCCGGCGGTGACGCTCACCAGCCCGCGCCGCGTGTTCCTCGGCCTCGTCGGCGGGCAGGTGAAGGCGGCGGACGCCGTGCAGAAGGGCATCCTCCGCATCGATGGGGATGCGGCGCAACTTCAGCGCTTTACCGGCCTTTTCGAGCCACCACCCGCCACCTTCGGCCTCGCCCTGCCATAGCGATCGTAACCCCTCGGCAAGCATCGGCGGAAACCAAAACTTTACCCGCGTGCCCGATGATCCTCGCGCAGAATAAGGTAAGGATCGCGCGCGTGGAAAAGCTGGACATCACCGACCCCGGTTTGCCGGTGGTCGACATCGAGGTCTTCGAGAAGACGCGCGCCACCATGGGCGCCGGGTTCATCAAGATTATCACCTATTTCGGGGAGGACGGCGCCAAGGCCGTCGCCGAGATCGAGGCCGCGCAGCGCGAAGGCAATGCCACACGCATGGTGATGCCCGCGCACACGATGAAATCGGAAGCCCGCCAGTTCGGCGCAATGACGCTCGGCGAGCTCACCGAGCGCATCGAAATGGGCGCGCGCCGCTGTGTGGAGCATCAGGAGACGCCCGACGAACTGCTCGTGCTCGTCGCGCGGCTGAAGCCGCTGTTCCGCCGCACCATGGAAGTGCTGGAGCGCGAGACGAACCCGCTCGTTCAGCGCCGCGGCGAAGTGCGCAGCGCGGCAGGCAACCAGAGCTTCGGGCGCATCTGACCCGCGAGACGCACCATATTGCGCGTGCTAATCTGCAAGCGATGGGGAAACAGGGCATGATCCGGTCGTCGCTGCTCTTCGCTGCGCTTTTGCTCGTGGCTGCGCCCGCGATGGCGGAGGGGCCATCGTGCGACACATCCATCCGCGTGCGCGGTTGCCGCGCCGAACTGCTGACGGAAGGAAACACCGTCACCATCCGCACGTCGACCGACCAATGCTCTGTGGTGGACTGGACGCTGGACGGCGCGCCCCGCTCCACGGTGGTGACGGACGGCGAGGCGAAGATCGATATCGGTGCTCCGGCGGGCACGGCCGTACTCAAACAGTGCGGCATCGTGAAAGACCTGCGCGGCGTCGCGGCGCGCGAATTCGGCACCAGCGACGCGAGCGTGATCGGCAAGCCCCCCGAGGGTGGCCGCGAGACGATGGCCTGCAAGACCCTGCGCGAAGCAGCGGTGGCGGCGCAGCAGCGCGCGGCGGCGGTCGCCGATTTCGATACGCGCAAGGCCTGGTCCGACAAGCAGACCGCCTGCACCGAAATGCTGGCGAACTTCGAAACGCTGAACGCCGTGCTGCCCACGTTCATGGACGCCGCCGTGAACTATGCCCGCCAGTGCCAGCCCCCCGGCCGCGCCGACGCCCTGCGCACCGAATTCTCCCGCCGCGAGAGCGCGACGCGCGCGCAGCACGAGAAGGTGCGGCGGGCGTGTGTGAACGGCAGCTAGCCGCCAAGGTTTTCTTCCGCGATCAAGGCATTATGCTCTGCCGATATTCAGGGCAGGGGAGACGACATGCACTATCGGCGTTTTGCGGCGATCATCGCGGCAAGCATGGTTCTGGCGGGTGCGGCAAGTGCGGACGGTCCGCGCGCGCGTGACCTTGGCGTGCCGTTCGCGGGGAAGCCGGGGGCGAACAACGCGATCACCGACGTTGCGGGGGTGGAGGTCGGCTACGTCAGCCTGATCTCGGGCGACGGCAAGCTCGAACGCGGCAAGGGGCCGGTGCGCACGGGCGTGACCGCCGTGCTGCCACGCGGCAAGGATTCGCGCACGCCGGTGTACGCGGGCTGGGAAACCAGCAACGCCGCCGGGGAGATGACCGGCACGGTGTGGCTGGAGGAGCGCGGCTATTTCGACGGCCCGGTAATGATCACCAACACGCACAGCGTGGGCGTGGTGCGCGACGCGGTGGTGGGGTGGCTTGCGGACGTGAAATGGCCGGGGGCGTGGTTCACGCCGGTGGTGGCCGAGACCTACGACGGGATGCTGAACGACATCAACGGCTTCCACGTGAAGCCCGAGCACGCGATGCGCGCGATCCAGACCGCCGCGACCGGGCCAGTGGCCGAGGGCAATGTCGGCGGCGGCGTCGGGATGCAGTGCTTCGGCTTCAAGGGCGGCACGGGCACGGCGTCGCGCGTGGTCGAGATGGACGGCAAGAGCTACACGGTCGGGGTGCTCGTGCAGTGCAACTTCGGTATGCGGCCTTGGCTGCGCGTGGCGGGTGCGCCGGTGGGCGAGGAACTCGCGGGCAAGTATCTCCCCGAAACGCGCGGGGTGAAGACGGCGGCGGCGAATAACAACGCCGTCGCGCCGGGCGACGGCTCGATCATCGTGGTGATGGCGACGGACGCGCCGATGCTGCCGCATCAACTGAAACGCCTCGCCAAGCGCGCGGCGGCGGGCATGGGCCGCATGGGCGATGCGGGCAGCAATGGCTCGGGCGACATCTTCGTCGCCTTCTCCACTGCGAACCCAAATGTGCAGAGCGTGGGCGGCACTGTGATCAGCGTCGAAACGATGCCCAACGACAAGCTGACGGTGATCTTCGAAGCCGCGACGCAGGCGACCGAAGAGGCGATCACCAACGTGCTGGTGGCGGCGGAAACGCTGACCGGAGCGAACGGCTACACCGTGCAGCGCCTGCCGCACGCGGAACTGCGGGCGATTTTGAAGAAGTACGGGCGGTTGGTTGCGAATTGAGGGGGAGTGGGTCGATTAAGCTCAGTATTGAAGAGATAACCTGTTGACCTTAAAAAAATGAAACCTTGAAGCTGGAGATTTAAGTGAAGATCAGAGTGGATCTGACAAGCGATTTCTGTGCGCTAGGTTTCAACGCCGAAACCGATCCATTCAGTAAGAGTGATTTGGCCGAGCGGCTAACGAAACTCTACGGCAATCTCGAGCAGGGCACTGTTTCGATTCTCGATGGCCGTTGGGGAAGTGGAAAATCCATCTTTGTGCGTCAGTGGAATAGCCACCTTGAAAGCCACGGTGTCCCTTGCATCTATTTTGACGCTTTTGCGGCTGACTACGTGGACAGCCCCTTCCGAGCGGTAGCATCAGCTTTTGTGCGGGCAGCGAAGGAAGCTCGGGCGCACGATATGGGTATTTATAATCGTTTTCTCACTGCTACATCCCGCGCGACGAAGATCATCGCCGCACCTGCCGCAAAGCTTGCTGTGAAAGCCGGAACTCTAGGTTTGATTGGCTCGGCAGAGTTCAAAGAGTTGAGCGCGGCTGCTGAGGCCGTGGTATCTGACTTGGGCGACATGTCCGAGGCAGCCGTGAAGGCTATGCTTGAGGAGCAAGCGGATGACGAAGCTAATTTCGAAGCACTTCGTACAAGCCTCGCGGAATTGCCGAGCCTACTCGCAAAAAGACTCGATGGCGATCAGGGAGCCACTCAGAAGGACAAAGAGGAAGTTTCACCATCCCTTGTTGTCATCATCGATGAGCTTGACCGCTGCCGCCCTGACTTTGCGCTCGGTGTTCTGGAGACCCTAAAGCACTTCTTCCGAGCCGAGCGAGTCCATTTCCTTCTCGTCACGAATCTCAATCACCTGCTATTGTCTGTCCAAAAGCGGTATGGCGTTGGCGAGGCGGCCGGGGAGTACATCCAGAAGTTTTACGACTTCCTCATTCCCTTCGAAGAACGCCCACAACATGGAAGAGCGACGAACGCCAGCCTCCATGTTTCACGCCTGCTGCAGACGATGTTGACCGGGGCGAATACTTCGGACGGGACCAACCTCATCAATTGTGTGGCCCAAATTGTAATCGCCTACGACTTGTCGCTCCGGCAGGCTGAACGGGTGGCGACTAATGTCGTTCTTGCGCAAATCGATTTCAGTCAAAATAGTTTCAGACCTGGGAGCCTTGTTGCATTACTGGCAGTCATAAAGGCACAAAATCCCGCGATGTTTGCCGATATCAAAAGAGAGCGGGTGAACACTGCTCACCTACAGGACTTTATCAATAAGGGCGATTGGCCCGCCGAATTTTCAGGTGAGCGGCTACTGAATATCGTTCGATACTACAGCGATCCGGACATCGATGAACGTGATCCGGAGTTTAAGGGGTACGAATCGACGCATTGGAACTTCCGCAGTCGGTTAGATATTTTGCCCTATTTGGCGAACGTTATAGACCGTTTCGCATAGAGAGTTTAGACGTCCCGCCCCATCAACGTCGGGAAGAAGCCTTCGTAGGCATCCCGGAGTGTCGCGAGCGTGACGGAGGCGCCGCCTACGGTGACGGCATCGCCGCCCGTGGTGCCGATGCGCTTCACCGCCACCGTCGCGCCCTCCAGCGCACCTTCGGGGGCGGTGACGACGTAGAGGCCCTGATCCTCGCCGAAGGCTTCGGCTGTCGTGAGGGCATCGAGCTTCGCGCCGGTGCCGCCCGCAAGCGCCATTTCGGCGATGGTGACGAGGAGGCCGCCGTCGGAGATGTCGTGGACGGCGCTCGCCTTGCCCTCTGCGATCAGCGTGCGGACGTATTCGCCGGCCTTGCGCTCGGCAGCGAGATCGACCGGGGGCGGCGGGCCGTCTTCGCGGCCGTGGATTTCGCGGAGCCAGATCGACTGGCCGAGGTGGCCTTCGGCGCGCGTGCCGATGAGCCAGATCGGCTCGCCTGCGGCCTTGAAGGCGATGGTGGCGCTTTTTGTGTAGTCCTTCAGCAGGCCGACGCCGCCGATGGCGGGGGTGGGGAGGATGCCGACGCCGTTCGTCTCGTTGTAGAGGCTGACGTTGCCCGAGACGACGGGGAAGTCGAGCGCCTTCGACGCCGCGCCCATGCCGGAGACGCAGCCGACGAACTGGCCCATGATCTCGGGGCGCTGCGGGTTGCCGAAGTTGAGGCAGTTGGTGATGGCGAGCGGCGTCGCGCCCACTGCCGAGAGGTTGCGATAGGCTTCGGCGACCGCCTGCTTGCCGCCCTCGAACGGGTCCGCGAAGCAGTAGCGCGGCGTGCAGTCCGTGGTGATGGCGAGGCCTTTTTGGGTGCCGTGGACGCGCACGACCGCGCTGTCGCCGCCGGGGCGCTGCACGGTGTCGGCGCCGACCATGTGGTCGTACTGCTCCCACACCCAGCGGCGGCTGGCGATGTCCGCCGAGCCGATGAGCTTCACGAGATCGGCGGCGAGGTCGGTGCTTTCGGGCACGTCAGCGAGCGGCGCGCGCTTCGGCGTCTCGACATGCGGGCGGTCGTAGAGCGGGGCCTTGTCCGCAAGCGGGGCGAGCGGGATGTCGGCGGCGGTTTCGCCCTTGAATTTGAGGACGAGGCGGCCGGTTTCCGTCACCGTGCCGATCACCGCGAAATCGAGCTCCCACTTGCGGAAGATCGCCTCGGCCTCGGCCTCGCGGCCCGGCTTCAGGATCATCAGCATGCGCTCCTGGCTTTCGGAGAGCATCATCTCATAGGGCACCATGCCGGTTTCGCGGCAGGGCACGGCGTCGAGGTTGAGCTCGAGGCCGACGCCGCCCTTCGAGGCCATCTCGACCGACGAGGAGGTGAGGCCCGCAGCGCCCATGTCCTGAATCGCGACGATGGCGTCCGACGCCATGAGTTCGAGGCAGGCTTCGATGAGGAGCTTTTCGGTGAAGGGGTCGCCGACCTGAACGGTGGGGCGCTTCTCCTCCGAATCGTCGGTGAACTCGGCGGACGCCATCGTGGCGCCGTGGATGCCGTCGCGGCCCGTCTTGGAGCCGACGTAGACCACCGGATTGCCGATGCCCGCGGCGGCCGAATAGAAGATCTTGTCGGTCTTCGCGACGCCCACGGTCATGGCGTTGACGAGGATGTTGCCGTTGTAGGCCGGGTGGAAGTTGACCTCGCCGCCCACGGTGGGGACGCCCACGCAGTTGCCGTAGCCGCCGATGCCGTGGACGACGCCCGCGACGAGGTGGCGCGTCTTCGCATGGTCCGGCGCGCCGAAGCGAAGCGCATTCAGGTTGGCGACCGGGCGCGCGCCCATCGTGAACACGTCGCGCAGGATGCCGCCGACGCCCGTCGCCGCGCCCTGATAGGGCTCGATGAACGAGGGGTGGTTGTGGCTTTCCATCTTGAAGATGGCGGCGTCGCCGTCGCCGATGTCGATGATGCCCGCGTTCTCGCCGGGGCCGCAGATCACCCACGGCGCTTCGGTCGGCAGCGTCTTCAGGTGGATGCGGCTCGATTTGTAGGAGCAGTGCTCCGACCACATCACCGAGAAGATGCCAAGCTCGGTGAGATTGGGCGTGCGGCCCATCGCGGCGAGGATGGTTTCGTACTCTTGCGGTGTGAGGCCGTGCTCGGCGACGATCTCGGGCGTGATGATGTCGGTCATGCGCGCGCTCATAGCGGCGCCGGGCGCGCGGTTCCAGCGCCTATTCGTGGAACTCCGCCATGTCGGGGATGCGGTGGAACGCGATCTTCGCGCCGACATGGTCGATGCGGCCGCCCATCAGTGGCCCGAGCGTGACGGCGTTGCGGCCGAACTTCGCGTTCGCCTTGTCCATCGCCTCGCTGAGACGGAGGCCGCGCGCTTCGCGGGCGAGGGCGTGGTCGATGTCGTCGCGGTCGAAGAGGGCGCCTTGCTCGTGGCCGGCGGGCGCGATCTCGGCGAGCGTGACGCCGACCATGCGGATGCGCGACTTCTGTGCCGCGAGGCGGGGCCAGAGTGCGTTCAGCTGGGCCAAGAAGCTGAAGCTGTCCTGCGTCAGCGGCAGGCGCTGGTGCGCGGCGAACTTGCCGCCGTCATCCAGCCGGGCGTGGAGGAGGAGGCTGCGCGCGGCGTAGCCTTCGCGGCGCAGGCGGCTCGCGGCCTTCAGGCACAGGCGGCGGGCGGTGGCGAGCGCGGCGGCGGGGTCGCGCTTCGAAGGCGAGAGCACCTGGCTGTGGCCGATCGAGCGGTGCTGGGTTTCGACCTCGGGCACCTCGTGGCCGGTGAGCGACCACCACAGGCGGTCGCCGTTCACCGCGCCCCACGCTTCGCCCGCGCGCTTCGGGCCGCGCGCGATGAGGTCGCGGATGGTGAGGATGCCTTTCGCCGCAAGACGCCGCTCCATCTTGCGGCCGATGCCGGGGATGTCGGTGAGCTTCAGGACATAGAGGCGCTCGGGCAGCTCGTGCGCTTCGATGACGGTGAGGCCATCGGGCTTCTGCATGTCGCAGGCGATCTTGGCGACGAGGCGCGTCGGCGCGACGCCGATCGAGCATTTCAGATATTCGCCGACGTTCGCGGCGATGCCCGCCTTGATGCGCCGCGCGAGGTCGCGGACGAACGCCGGGTCGTTTTCGTTGTCCATCAGGCGGCAGGCGACTTCGTCGATCGAGCAGACCTTGGTGACGGGGATGTGCCGATCCACCTCCGCGACGATGCGGTTGTGATAGTCGACATAGGCGCCATGGCGCGCGGGGGTGACGATGAGGTCGCGGCACAGGCGCTTCGCTTCCCAGATCGGCGTGCCGGTGCGGATGCCGAAGGCCTTCGCTTCGTAGCTCGCGGCGATGGCGCTCGTCGTGTCGGTATCGACGGGCGAGACGACCACGGGCTTCCCGCGCAGGTGCGGTTGCAACTGCTGCTCGACACTGGCGAAATAGCTGTTCAGATCGAGAAACAGCCAGCGGAGCGGCGAATCGGGGCGCATAAGCGGGAGTGTAGCGCATGGAGAACAAATTGTGAACAACGCGCATACGCCCCGCGCCGTAGAGGCGGACGCACTCCACGGCCGGCCGCTGCGCTACTTCGATTTCGTAATGGCGGCATTCGTCACCATCCTGCTGCTTTCGAACGTGCTGGGCGCGGGCAAGGTGGCGGTCGTGGACCTGCCGGGTATCGGCGATTGGCCGTTCGGTGCGGGCATTTTGTTCTTCCCCGTGGGCTACGTGCTCGGCGACGTGCTCACCGAGGTCTACGGCTACGCGCGGGCGCGGCGCTGCATCTGGGCGGGGTTTGCCGCGCTCATCTTCATGGCGTTCATGGCGTGGGTGGTGGTGGCGCTGCCGCCCGCCGCGGACTGGACGGGGCAGGCGAGCTACGAGGCGGTATTCGGTCAGGTGCCGCGCATCGTCTTCGCCAGCATCGTCGCGTTCTGGGCGGGCGAGTTCACCAACTCCTACGTGATGGCGAAGATGAAGGTGTGGTCGCAGGGCAGGCACCTCTGGATGCGCACGATCGGCAGCACGGTGGCGGGGCAGGGCGTCGACAGCCTGATCTTCTATCCGCTGGCGTTCCTCGGCGCGGCGGGGTGGACGAACGACCTTGTGCTGAAGGTGCTCATCACGCAGTGGGTGCTAAAAGTGAGCTGGGAAGCGATCCTGACGCCGGTGACCTATGCGGTCGTCGGTTTCCTGAAGCGGCGCGAAGGCCTCGACGTCTACGACCGCAAGACCGATTTCACGCCGTTCAAGGCGAGCGTGTAGCTATTGGAGCGGGACGACCGCTTCCAGGTCTGCTAACCGGCGGAAAGGCCGTTTTTCGGATTGCAAGCACGGCCGGCACAGGGAGAGTTGTACGGTGTCGAAACCCAAGGCCGCGCGTCAGCCCGCGGAGTATTACAGGCTCCCCGAGAACAGTATCGGCTATCTTTCCCGCTTGATGTTCCGTTCGTTTTCGCGCGCGCTCGAACGGCGCACGCTGGAGCACGGCGTTTCCGCGGGGCAGTGGCGCTTCCTGCGCCAGCTTTGGCGTGAGGACGGCATCACGCAGCGCGAACTCAGCACGCGCGTCGGGATGCGCGAACCGACCACGGTGGTTGCGCTGAAAGGTCTTGAAGCGGCAGGGCTGGTGCGGCGCGAGAAGAGCAAGATCGATCGCCGCAAGATCTATATTCACCTCACCGATCATGCAAAGGCGCTCGAAGGCGTTCTCGTGCCGATGAACGCGGAGGTGCACGATCTGGCGACGCGCGGCTTTTCGGATGAGGAGGTGGAAACACTCCAGTCTCTGCTCCGCAGCGCCATCGCGAACCTTGCCGAGGAGTCACAGGACACGCCGGTTCTCAGCGATCTCAGGGTCTGACGAGGATGCAGTCACGTCCCTCGTCGACCGCGTTTTCGTTGCGGGACGTTGCACTTGGAGCGCCGATTCCCGCAACGCTTACATATCAGATGGCGCAGTGCGCTGGCCGCAACCGCTCGTCGTTCGAAGCGGTTAGCCCTTAAGTAGCCCGCGCTTGACTGAAAATTTCTTCAGCCACAGGAAAACAAGAAAAATAATACCAAGATATATGCCAGTGAGGAGTGCGATTCCAGATACAGCAAGTATCGACATGACGAAAATTCCGCTATATTCTTCAATATTTCGTTGCCAGTGGGATTTTATGAAATCTCTCTTATCATAACTTATGTTTAATGTATCAACAGATTGAGTTTTGCGACTATTTTTCAATTCTTGTTCAATTCTTGATATTCTCGATTCAATTTCAGATCTTTTATTTTGAACAATCATATTAAATTGTTCTGAATCTGATTCTTCTATAGATAAAATTTCTTTTCTTTGCGCAAGAAGAAGTTTCTTTTCAATAATCAAGTCATCTTTCTGTTGTGATGCTCTGCGGTCTTCATAGCTGAATGAGAATCCATTTTTCGTCGATTTTGATATTTCTGATATGAATGATGGGGCCGTTCCTTCCGAAAGCAGGAATCTGATCGTTCCCTGTCGGCCATCAAGATCACTCCCCGGTATGAATTGCAGAACTCGGCAACGTGTTAGGCCAAATTTTTCGCATTTTTCCTTGTGTTCTTGCATTAAACTTAGAGAGTTGTTTTCAATTATCTGAAAATTGACCCTATATTCATCCGAAGATGAATTCGCATAATCTTGAAGAATTTCAAGATCTACAGAAGAAAATGCGGGATTGGCTATAATTATAGTTGTTAATAATGTTACAAAATTCAATTTTTTAATTGATTTGTGAATTTTTTCAAACATTTTTTGTGAAAATTCTGCAATTCGCATTTTTTTCTCCCTGACTTGCAAATTTGCATACAAAAATAATTATAACTAAAAATGAAAGTAGTAGGCGTCGTTTTCGTTCGCTAAAATATTTGTGAAAATTCGCTGAATAAAGATCTCGACGTAGGCTATGAAAATGAGTGGCCGGGTTCGGTCTGCTGCTTGATGGTCGCCCATAGGGTGGCGCTGGGCAGGCGCGTGATTTCAAACAGAATTGGCGCTGCGTCGACCATGATCGTTTGGGTGTGCAAGGCTTCGCCGCAACGGGCGTGCCCCGATGGACGTACAGAATATCTCCGATTTCATGGCTGTAACGGACAAGCGACTGGAGATGCTTCCCGGCGTGCACTATTTTCAGGAAACGGCGAAACATCGTGATGCTGCCTTACGCCTGATGGCGGGCTGGTTTCGCGAAATGTTCTGAAGGATGCGGGCGTGGCAGGGGTGCAGGACGAAGCCGTTATCGAACACCTTCGCGCCTGCGGTCTCGTGGCGCCCGGAGAGGTGCCGCGCATGACGCCGCTGTCGGGCGGCGTATCGTGCGACGTGTGGCGCGTCGATACGGCGAAGGGGGGGCTCGCGGTGAAGCGCGCGCTGCCCAGGCTGCGCGTTGAGGCGGACTGGTTCGCGCCTGTCGAGCGCGCCGAGAGCGAGGTGCGCTGGCTGCGGCGCGTCGGCGCGTTCGCGCCCGCAATCGTTCCCACGATCGTTGCCGAAGCGCCCGAAGAGCATCTGTTCGCGATGCGCTTTCTGGACCCGGCGCAGCACCCGGTCTGGAAGGACGAACTCATCGCCGGGCGTGTCGATCCGGGCTTCGCTGCGAAGGTCGGCGCAGCGCTCGTCGGGATTCACGCCGCGACGGCAAACGATCCGGCCATCGCACGCGATTTCGATACCGGCGCGATGTTTCATGCGCTGCGCGTGGAGCCGTTCCTGCTCCATGTCGCGCAGCATGATGCGGACGTCGCGCCGCGCCTGGGGGCGCTCGCGGCCGATCTCGAAGCGCGGCATGTCGCGCTCGTCCACGGCGATGTCAGCCCGAAGAACATCCTCGTCGGCCCCGGCGGCCCCGTGTTCCTCGATGCCGAATGCGCTGTGTATGGCGATCCTGCATTCGACCTTGCGTTCTGCACCACGCATCTTCTGCTGAAGGCGGTGTGGCTGAGGCCGCACGCGGCGGAGTTGGCAGCGTCCGCGACCCAAATGGCGGAGGCGTATCGCGCGGGTATCGCGTGGGAGGATGCCGATGCGCTGATGCGGCGCGCAGGTGCGCTCACGGCGGCGCTGCTGCTGGCGCGCGTCGACGGCAAATCACCTGCGCCGTATCTGACGGACGCGGCGGATCGCACCGAGATTCGCACGCGCGCGGGGCGTTTGCTGACGGGATCAGACGCAGATCTGTATGCGGGACTGGAGACGCTGATCGGCGCTTGGCGGGATGGCGGCCCGAACGGCGATCAGTAGCCGAAGAGCTTGCCGACGCCGGAACCCGCGACGATGGAGCCGACCGTTTCCTGCGCCTCGGCGCTCAGTTCCTGCCGCCATTTCGCTGCGGACTTCGCGGGGTTCTGGTTGAGGCTGAAATAGCGGTCGCCGGTGCCGTCGAAGCCGCGCAGACGATTGAAATAGGCCTGCACCTGCGCCGGGCGGTCGAGCCCCGCCCAGTCGAACAGCGATGCGGCCTCGGGATCGAGGTTCGCCGCGAGCCGATCGTAGACGAGCGTGTAGACGTTGGGGAGGTCGGCGACCTCGCTGTAGACCCACTCGTTCGTGATGAGCCAATCCCACGCCAGCTTCTCGATGTTCGTCATCGCATCCGCGCGCGCCTTGTCGAGCCCGGCGGCGCGGGCGGGCGGCAGCGCCAGCACATCCGAATAGAGCGTCGCGGCACCCATCTTGCCGAGCTCCGCGCCGCGCAGCTTCGAGGAGACGACGCCGCAGGGGTGGCGCACGATGTAGATGAACTTCACGCCGGGGAGCGCGCGCGCGAACACGGGGAGGCGCGGGATCGAATCGACCGACTTCATGACGAGGCAGGGCGTTTCGCCCTCGTTCGCGAAGTCGGGCACCTGAAGGTTGCGGCTGCGGCCCACGGCGGGAAGCACGGCATCGACCGCGCGCAGCGCGCGGACGATCGCGGCGCGTGCCTGATCGGCGATGCCGCCCCGGTAGCTCTTGGGAAACAGCGTCGGGGTGTGGACCGTGCGCAGCGAGCGATTGTGCGCCAGCCGCTCGAAGTAGTCCCTTGTGATCCGGTCGATGTCGGCCGGAAGCGCGCCATAAGGCACGAACGGAAGCCGCGGTTCCTTCTCGATGACGTCCGGCTCGTGGAGGTAGAGCGTCTGCGGATGCGAATCGAACAGCGAGCCGACCCAGGTCGTGCCCGATCGCGGGCTGCCGAAGATCATCAGCGGGCCGGCCATGTTGCCCGCCGCGCTCACGCGTCGACGAAGGCCCGCACGAGGCCTTCGAACAGGCGGCGGCCGTCGGTGCCGCCCTGCGCCGCATCGATGGCGCGCTCCGGGTGCGGCATCATGCCGAGCACGTTGCCGGTTTCATTGACGATGCCCGCGATGCGGCGCTGCGCGCCGTTCACGTCCTCGGCATAGCGGAAGACGACGCGGCCCTCGCCCTCGATCCGGTCGAGCGTGGCGGCATCGGCGAAATAGTTGCCGTCGTGGTGCGCGACCGGAATGCGGATCGTCTCGCCCGCCTTGTAGGCCGACGTGAATGCCGTCTGCGTGTTCTCGACCGTCAGCGGCACGTCGCGGCACACGAAATCGAGCCCGGCGTTGCGCATCAGCGCGCCCGGCAGCAGCCCGGTTTCGGTGAGCACCTGAAAGCCGTTGCAGACGCCGAGCACGAAGCGGCCCTGCTCGGCGGCGCGCTTCACTGCGGCCATGATCGGCGACTGCGCCGAAATCGCGCCGGTGCGCAGATAGTCGCCGTAGGAGAAGCCGCCCGGAAGCGCGATCACGTCCACGTCGGGCAGCACGGTTTCGCGGTGCCAGACCATCGCGGGCGCAAGCCCCGTCACCTCGCGGAGCGCGACCGCCATGTCACGGTCGCAGTTGCTGCCGGGGAAGACGATGACCGCGCTTTTCATCTCAGGCGATCTCGATCCGGTAGTTTTCGATCACGGTGTTGGCGAGCAGCTTGCGGCACATCTCCTCGATGCGCGCCTCGCTGGTGCCCTCGGCGAGCTCGAGTTCGATGAACTTGCCCTGCCGCACGTCCTGCGCTTCCCCGAACCCGAGGGATTCGAGCGCGTGGCAGATTGCCTTGCCCTGCGGATCGAGGACGCCGTTTTTCAGCGTGACATAGACTTTGGCTTTCATGGCGCGCCTTATGGCGCTCCCCGCGCCGCGCCGCAACGCCCAAAATCGCAGGCGCGTGGGCCCATGTGAGGGTTTTGTTAAGCCTGTGCGCCTATGGTTATGGCGGGGTCATTCTGAGTTCGGGGTCTGGGGCGCGTGGACTATCTCGCCATTGCCTTGTTCGTGGTGCTGTTCGCGACCGCCGAGAGTTTCGTCGGCGGGTATATCTTTCCGTGGCTGACACACGATCAGGAGGTACAGCTCGCGCTGGTCGCGTCGTTCCTGTTCGGCATTATTTCCGCCTGGCGAAAGGACGGCTGATGGGCCTTATCGCCGCCTCCATGTTCGTGGCGCTGTTCGTCTACTACGAGGATATCCTCGGCCAGATGCGCGGCTCGAACCTGCACATCGCGCTGTTCTGCGCGTTCCTCTTCGGCATCATCTGCGGGTATCAGGTCAAGAAGAAGCGCGCCAAGCGCCGCTGAACGCCTGAACGGGCCGAGATGCCGCCCAAGGCGGGCTGCAAACGGCGGCTTTCTGCGCTTCCGGTGCTCACGGACAGACAGTCCGCTGCGCGCCGGTTCTCGAAATCCACCATTTTCGCCACGGCCTGGACGGCATCTCGACCCGTTCAGGGATAGTCTTCAGACGAGGTTGACCCCTCAGCTGTCTTTCTTGCCGCGGGCCTTGCGGTGCTCGTCGAGGTCGAGAACGGTCGAGACCGAGCCTTCGGGGAGCAGGCCGAAGCGGCGCGCGACTTCCTGATAGGCTTCCACCTCGCCGCCGAGATCGCGGCGGAAGCGGTCCTTGTCCAGCTTCTCGTTCGTGGTGCTATCCCACAGGCGACAGCCGTCCGGGCTGATCTCGTCGGCAAGGATGATGCGGCTGTAGTCGCCGTCCCACAGGCGGCCGAACTCCAGCTTGAAATCGATGAGGCGGATGCCGACGCCCGCGAAGAGCCCCGACATGAAGTCGTTGATGCGGATCGCCATGTCGGCGACGTCGTGCATCTCTTCCTGCGTCGCCCAGCCGAAGCAGGCGATGTGCTCGTCGGTGATCATCGGATCGCCGAGCGCGTCGTCCTTGTAGTAATATTCAAGGATCGTGCGGGGGAGCGGCGTGCCCTCTTCGATGCCGAGGCGCTTCGAGATCGAGCCGGCGGCGACGTTGCGCACCACGACCTCGACCGGAATGATCTCCACCTGCCGCACGAGCTGCTCGCGCATGTTGAGGCGGCGAATGAAGTGCGTGGGGATGCCGATCTGGCCGAGCAGCGTGAAGATATGCTCGGAAATCCGATTGTTGAGCACGCCCTTGCCGCTGATCGTGCCCTTCTTCTGGGCGTTGAACGCGGTCGCGTCGTCCTTGAAATACTGGATGATGGTGCCGGGTTCCGGCCCTTCGTACAGGATCTTGGCCTTGCCTTCGTAAATCTGGCGGCGGCGGGACATCGGCGGACCTTCTCGATTCGGAGTCTGAAAAAAGCACCGCCCCGGTTCGCACCGGCTGACTGGCGCGTGCCCGAGGCGGGGAAACACACCACCCGCCATAGCGGAAGCCTGCCGGGCTGACAATGCAAGCACGCAGGGGGAAGCGCTCGGGGGAAGCGGCTCAGACCGCGCCAAGCGCCATGATAATGAGCATGAACAGGGTGAGCACGACGATCGCGAACATCGAGAGCAGGACCGTCCGCGCAAGCGCGCCGCCGACGCTGAGGCCGTAGGCGCCCTTCAGCTGCACGAACATGTGGACCGGCGGCACGAACATGCTGATCGCCATGGCGCTGCCGAAGCTGATGAGACCGATGCGCGCGAGCAGCACGGCGAACACGAACAAAAGCGACATGAACGACAGCGAATAGAGCGTGAACACCGCGTGATCATAAAGGCGCGTGCTCCGCCGGAACGGAAACAGCAGCCACACGAACGGCAGCGACAGCGGCACCAGCAGGAACGAGAATTTATAGGCGGACTGCTGCATTTTGTAGAACAGCAGCTCGGGATTCTTGAGCGCCTTCCTGAGCTTCGCATCGAGGCCGGGGTTGCCGGTGTTGACGGTCGGGGGCTCCTTGTCGACAACCTTCGTGAGCGCTTCTCGCCAGTCCGGCGGCTGCGGCGCATCGGGGTTTTCCGGGTCGCGCGGCACGACGCCCATGGTGCCGAGCGTCGCTTTCATGATGCCGATCTCGGTGCGCAGTTCGTTGACCTGGCCTTTGAGCTCCGCCGCCTCGCCGGGCACCGGCACCGGCTTTGCCCTTGCAGCGGCCAGCTTCGCTTCGAGCGTTTTCAATTTTGCGGTTTCGGCGACGAGCTCCTGCTGCGCCGCCTCGACGCTTTTGGGATCGAGCTGCACCGCGTCCGCCAGATTGACGTTCGGGCCGCCGACCATGGCGAAGGTGAAATACATCACGAATACGGTGAACAGGAACATCGAGAAGGGCGCGACGTAGCGGGCGCGCTTCCCTTCCACATAGTCGCGGGTCAGCGTGCCGGGGCGCGTCACCAGCATAGGCAGGGTGCGCCAGCCCTTGCTGTCGAAGTGCAGCACGCCGTGCATGATGTCGTGAAAGATATGCCCGATCGATCGCGGCAGATGCGCGCTTTGCCCGCATTCGTGGCAGTAGTGGCCGACGATGGGGGTGTCGCAGTTCGGGCAGATCGTCTGTACGTCGCCCGCCTTGCCGTCCTCTCCATCGAGCGCGGAGGCCACGAGGCCGCCCGCGATCAGGGTGCCCGCCGCATCGATCTCGCCGCTCATCGCTTCCCGCCCCGCCTGCCTGAATGTCCGCCGCCCAAGTTTCGGCGCAAAAGCTGTGACGATCAAGCGTGCTGCTTGCAGTTGAACCGGGTGCGGTGCCTCTCTATCTAGGCCCCGATAACCCGGCTTGCCAGCCAAGGAAGGACACACGCCCGTCATGACCAATCTCAACGACCGCGAAAAGGCTTTCGAGAATCGCTTCGCGCGCGATGCCGAGCTGCAGTTCAAGGTCACGGCGCGGCGCAACCGCCTGCTCGGCAACTGGGCGGCGGAAAAGCTGGGGCTGACCACTGCCGAGGCCGAGGCCTATGCGCGTGAGGTTGTGGCAGCGGACTTCGAGGAAGCCGGCGACGACGACGTGTTCCGCAAGGTTTACGGCGACCTCACCGCCAAGGGCGTTGAGGTTTCCGAGCACGAGGTGCGCCGCGCGATGGAGGAAAAGCTCGTCGAGGCGCGCCGCCAGTTCATCGAGGAAGTCTGAGGGCCGCGCGATGCCGATGGACGCAGGCGCGATCGAAGGGATGATCCGCACGGCGCTGCCGGATGCGGTGGTGGAGATCACCGATCTTGCCGGCGACGGCGATCATTATGCGGCGCGCGTGGTTTCGGAGGCCTTCCGGGGCCTGCCGCGCGTTCGTCAGCACCAGATGGTCTATGCGGCGCTCGGCGGCCGCATGGGCGGCGAACTGCACGCCTTGCAGCTGACCACCGAGGTTCCGGCCTGAGCCGGACGAGGAGCAACACATGACCGATATCAACACCCGAATCGCCGAAAAGGTGAACGGCAGCGACGTCGTGCTGTTCATGAAAGGCACGCCGCTGTTTCCGCAGTGCGGCTTTTCGAGCCGCGCCATCGCCATCCTCGAGCACCTCGGCGTCGAATACGACAGTGCCGACGTGCTGCAGGATGCCGAGCTTCGGCAGGGCATCAAGGCGTTCAGCGACTGGCCGACGATCCCGCAGCTCTATGTGAAGGGCGAGTTCGTGGGCGGCAGCGACATCATGATGGAAATGTTCGAATCGGGTGAGCTGCACGACCTGCTCGCCGAAAAGGGCGTTCCGCACGCCGCCTGAACCGGCGTTTTTCAGTAAGAGGGGATGAGGCGTGGCACTGGCGATCGGCAAGGCCTGGACCGACACGATCGCTGACGTGCAGCGCCGCTTCGGCGAGTTCGCGCTGCCCGCTGCCGCCTTCGTGTTCATGCCCTCGCTTCTGATTGCGCGCTTCGCCGATGAAAAGGCGCTCGGCGAGCAGAATGCTCAGCTCGCGCAGGCCGTGGGCGGGCTCATCGGCGTGATCGGACAGGCCGCCATCGTGCTGCTGGTGCTGTTCCCGAGCATCGACGCCGGATCGGCGATTCGCCGCGCCGTGGGTCTGACGCCCCGCATTGTCCTGGCGAGCCTTGCCGTTGTCGTGGTCTTCATGCCGGTCGGGGTCATGTATCTGGCGGGTGCGCAGCAGGCGTCGGTGGCGGCGAGCACGCTTCTGCTGCTGCTTACGGGTGTCGCCGTTTATTTTGCCCTGCGCCTGTCGCTGCTGGCGGCAATCATCGCCGGCGAAGATGCGCGCGCTGTCGAGGCGCTGCGCCGAAGCTGGGCGATGACTGCCGGCAATGTCGGGCGCATTTTTGCGATTTTCGCCGTTTTCGTGCTGATCTTCGCGATCCTGAGCGGGCTCGTCGGCGCGATCGGGCTTGCCGCCACGGGGGGCACGGCGGAAGACCCGTCCTTCGTCACCGAGCTTCTGATCTCGATCGTCGGCGCCGTGTTCAGCGTCTTCGTCTCGGTGCTCTCCGCGAATATCTACCGCCAGCTGGCGGCTTAGCGCACCGGCTTCAGGCCCACGTTGCCACCGGCGGCAGGCTCATCAGGATCGCGTCGATGTTGCCGCCGGTCTTGAGGCCGAACAATGTGCCGCGGTCGTAGACGAGGTTGAACTCCGTATAGAGCCCCCGATAGGCGAGCTGCCGGGCACGGTCTTCCGCTGTCCAGTCCTCGTGCATGTGGCGGCGGACAAGTTCCGGGTAGGTGCCGAGGAAGGTTTCGCCGACGTCGCGCGTGAATGCGAAGTCCGCGTCCCAGTCGCCGCTTGCGAGCTGGTCGTAGAAGATGCCGCCTACACCGCGCGCGACGTTCCGGTGCTTGATGAAGAAATACTCGTCGCACCACGCCTTGAAGCGCGGGAAATATTCGGGGTCGTGACGGTCGCAGCTGGCCTTGAAGGCGGCGTGCCAGTCGGCGGTGTCCGCCTCCACGGGAATCGGCGGGTTGAGGTCCGCGCCGCCGCCGAACCAGGCTTTCGTGGTGACGAGGTAGCGCGTGTTCATGTGAACGGCGGGCACATGCGGGTTCACCATGTGCGCGACGAGGCTGATGCCTGTGGCAAAAAAGCGCGGGTCTTCGGCGGCGCCGGGGATCGTTTTCGCGAACTCGGGATCGAACGCGCCGTGGACGGTGGAGATGTTGACCCCGACCTTCTCGAACACGCGGCCCTTCATCACCGACATCGTGCCGCCCCCCCCGGGGGCACCCGAATGATCGGCGCGTTCCCAGCTCTTGCGTTCGAATCGGCCGGGCGCGGCATCGCCGCCAAGATCGTCCTCGAGTGCTTCGAAAGCCGCGCAGATGCGGTCGCGAAGGGTTCGGAACCAATCGGCTGCGGCGGTCTGGCGGGCGTCGAAAGTCGTCATTGATGGGAGAATCCTGTTTGTCTGAGGGCCTCGCCCGCCACCATCGCGGCAGCAAGCGCGACGTTCAGCGAGCGGAGACCCGGCTTCATCGGGATACGGACACGAAGCGCGGCGGCATCATGCACGAAATCGGGGGCGCCGACCGATTCCTGCCCCACCACTAGCACATCGTCCGGCAAATAGGCGGCATCCGTGTAGGGCACCGAGGCCTTGGTGGTCAGCAGCACGCGGCGGCCGGGCACGCCATCCTGAAACGCGGCCCAATCGGCATGGATATGGATTTCCGCCTGCTCGAAATAGTCCATCGCACTGCGGCGAAGCGCCTCACGTCCCAGCGGAAAGCCGCACGGACGGATGATGTCGACAGGAAGGCCGAGACACGCGCCCATCCGCACCAGCGTGCCGACGTTGGGCGGCAGATCGGGCTGGAAAAGGGCGATGCGCATGGCGCCTTGCGCTAGCCCAGCCATGCCTCGACAGCAATGCGCCAATTTTGACCATTGCGGCCAAGGGGCATCGGCGGCTATCAGGCGCCCAAGCATCGAACCTAAGGGGGCGTTCGGGCGGAGCTTGCCCGAATATCTCCCGCGCGCGGGGTTAGTGAATGACGACAGTCGAAGACACCACCGGTCATCCGATCACCGATGAAGGCGTGCGCCGCCGCGACTTCATCCATGTCGCAACCGGCGCCTTTGTGGGCGTTGGCGCTGCGGCGGCCGCCTGGCCGCTCGTGGACCAGATGAATCCGTCCGCCGACGTGCTGGCGCTCGCCTCGGTCGAGGTCGATCTCGCGCCGGTCGCGGTCGGGCAGGCGATCAAGCTCAACTGGCGCGGCAAGCCCGTGTTCGTGCGCAACCTGACGCCAGCGGAGATCGCCGAGGCGAACAAGGTGCCGGTTTCGGACCTACGCGACCCGCAGACGCTCGCCGAGCGCACCAAGGAAGGCAAGGCGAACTGGCTGATCACGCTCGGCGTCTGCACCCACCTCGGCTGCGTGCCGCTCGGCGCTGCCGAAGGCGAGAATCGCGGCGACTACGGCGGCTACTTCTGCCCCTGCCACGGTTCGCACTACGACACCGCGGCGCGTATCCGCAAAGGCCCGGCACCGAAGAACCTCGAAGTGCCCGAGTACGCCTTCACGTCCGACACGCGCGTTCAGATTGGATAACCGGCGATGAGCTTTCCCTGGGCAAACCACTATCAGCCGAAGCACCCGTTCATGCAGTGGCTGGATTCGCGCCTGCCGCTGCCGCGCCTCGTCTACAACAGCGTAGGTGCGGGCTATCCGGTGCCGCGCAACATCAACTACTGGTGGAACTTCGGCGTGCTTTCGGGCCTCGCGCTGCTGATCCAGATCGTCACGGGCATCGTGCTTGCGATGCACTTCGGCGCGAACACGCTCGTCGCCTTCGATTCGGTCGAGCACATCATGCGCGACGTGAACTACGGCTGGCTGCTGCGCTACGCGCACGCCAACGGGGCGAGCTTCTTCTTCATCGTGGTCTACATCCACATTTTCCGCGGGCTCTACTACGGCAGCTACAAGGCGCCGCGCGAGCTCGTGTGGATGCTCGGCGTCGTCATCCTGCTCCTCATGATGGCCACGGGTTTCATGGGCTACGTGCTGCCGTGGGGCCAGATGAGCTTCTGGGGCGCCACCGTGATCACCAACCTGTTCTCGGCCATCCCCGTGGTCGGCGACAGCATCGTGACGCTGCTGCTCGGCGGCTTTGCGGTCGATAACGCCGCGCTCAACCGCTTCTTCAGCCTGCACTACCTGCTGCCGTTCGTGATTGCGGGCGTCGTGATCCTGAAGATATGGTCGCTGCACATCCCGGGTTCGAACAACCCGGCCGGCATCGACGTGAAGGGCCCGGCGGACACGCTGCCGTTCCACCCGTATTTCACGGTGAAGGACCTGTTCGGCGCGGGCGTCTACCTGATCCTCTTCTCGGTGTTCGTGTTTTTCCTGCCGAACTTCCTCGGCCACCCGGACAACTACATTCCGGCGAACCCGATCTCGACCCCGGCGCACATTGTTCCCGAATGGTACTTCTGGCCGTTCTACGCGATCCTGCGCGCCTTCACGGTGGACTTCATCCTGCCGGCGAAGCTGTGGGGCGTGCTCGCGATGTTCGCGGCGATCCTGCTGCTGTTCTTCCTGCCGTGGCTCGATGGCTCGAACGTGAAGTCGAACCGCTACAAGCCGGTCTCGAAGCAGCTGTTCTGGGTGCTGATGCTCGATCTCGCCATCCTCGGCTGGGTCGGCGGCGCGCCGGCCGAAGAGCCGTACGTGCGGATCAGCCAGATCGCGGCGATGTACTACTTCGCGCACTTCCTCATCATCCTGCCGATCGTCTCGCGCATCGAGCGGCCGCTCCCGCTGCCCAACTCGATCGCCGAAGCCGTGCTCGGCAAGTCTGAACCCGCGCCCGCCACGGCGGCGGCGCAGCCGGCCGAATAAGGGACACGACGTCATGGTTCGTCTTTTCGGAATCGCCATCGGCGCCGTTTTCTGCCTCGTCCTGCTGATTGCGGCGCTTGCGCCCCGTGAAGCAACGGAGGTCGACCCGACGCTTGCGTTCCACGAGCACCCCAAGCAGGTGCATTGGTCGTGGGACGGCCCGATCGGGCTCGGCGTGTTCGGCGGCTACGACCGCGTTCAGCTGCAGCGCGGCTTTCAGGTCTACAAGGAGGTCTGCTCGGCCTGCCACAGCCTGAACCGCATCGCGTTCCGCAACCTCGGCGAAATCGGCTTCTCCGAGGCCGAGGTGAAGGCGATCGCCAAGAACTGGACGCACGAAGTGCCGACGATCAACCCGGATACGGGCGAAGCGTCGACGCGCACGGCGATCCCGTCGGACAAGATCCCGCTCGTTTACGCGAACGAGATCGCTGCGCGCGCCGCGAACAACAACGCGCTGCCGCCCGACCTCTCGCTGATCACCAAGGCGCGTCACGACGGTTCGAACTACGTCTACTCGCTGATCAGCGGCTTCCAGGACGTGCCCGCCAACTACCCGGCGGACCGCCGCCCCGAGGCGCCGCTCCACTACAACCCCTACTTCCACAGCCTCGCGATCGCGATGGCACCGCCGCTCAGCGCGGGCCAGGTGACCTACGCGGAAGGCCAGCCGGAAGCGACCGTCGACCAGATGTCGCAGGACGTCGCGGCGTTCCTTACCTGGGCGGCCGAGCCGAAGCTCGAAGCGCGCAAGCGCGCGGGCGTGGGCGTGATCGCCTTCCTGCTGATCCTGACGACGCTGGCCTACCTCAGCTATCGCAGGGTCTGGGCGGGCATCAAGCACTAGGCCCGGCACCGGGCGATGGGGGGCAAGCTCGGCATCATCGGCGGCAGCGGGCTCTATGCCTTGGGCTCGCTCACCGATGTCGCGTGGCGCGCCGTCGATACGCCTTTCGGCGCGCCATCCGATGAACTGCTGTTCGGGCGGCTTGGGCAGGCGGACCTCGTCTTCCTGCCCCGCCACGGCCGCGGCCACCGGCTGACGCCGTCAGAAGTTCCCTACCGCGCGAACATCGCCGCGTTGAAGGCGGCGGGCTGCACGCATGTGCTGTCGCTCTCGGCCTGCGGATCCTTCAAGGAAGCGCTCAGCCCCGGTACGTTCGTGCTCGTCGATCAGTTCGTCGATCGTACGCGCGGGCGCGCGAAATCATTCTTCGGCGATGGCATCGTCGCGCATGTGAGCCTTGCCGATCCCGTCTGCGGCCCGCTCGGCGCGCGCGTCGCGGCGGCGGCGAAGGCGCTCGGCATCCCGTTCGTTTCGGGCGGCACGTACCTTGCGATGGAAGGTCCGCAATTCTCCACACGCGCCGAATCGCGCGCCTACGTGGCGGCGGGCTTCGACGTGATCGGCATGACCAACATGCCCGAGGCCGCGCTCGCCCGCGAGGCGGAGCTTTGCTACGCGAGCGTCGCGATGGTGACGGACTACGACAGCTGGCGTCCGGCAGAAGAGGGCGCGAACGTCGCCGACATTCTTGAGGTGATGCACGGCAACAGCGCAAACGCCCGCGCGCTTGTCGCGGCGGTCGCAGCGGCATGGGCGCCATCGGCGTGCCCGCAGGGCTGCGACCATGCGCTCGACCATGCCATCATCACCGATCCGGCGCTCTGGCGGCCGCCGGTGGTGGAGAGGCTGCGCGGCGTGGCGGGCCGGGTCCTCAAATGAGCGAGCGCAATGTAGACCTTCGCGCGCTCGTCCGCACGATTCCCGATCACCCGAAGCCGGGGATTCTGTTCCGCGACATCACCACGCTGCTGCTCGATCCGGCGGGCTTCGCAGCCACGATCGACCGGATGGCAGACGCGGTGGCGGGGCCGTTCGATCTCATCGCCGGCATCGAGGCGCGCGGGTTCGTGTTCGCCGCCGCGCTCGCACACCGGCTGAACGCGGGCGTGCTGCTCATCCGCAAGCGCAACAAGCTCCCCGGCGCCGTGATCGGCGTCAACTACGCGCTCGAATACGGCGAGGACCGGGTGGAGATGCACGCGGATGCCTGCGCGCCCGGCGCGCGTGTCCTTCTGGTTGACGATCTCATCGCTACGGGCGGCACGGCCATTGCCGGCGCCGAACTCATCCGCCGCGCAGGCGGTGTCGTCGCCCAAGCGGCGTTCGTGATCGACCTGCCCGACCTTGGTGGCGCAGACCGGCTACGCGCTGCGGGCGTGGAGCCGCTTACGCTGATGGCGTTCGAAGGCCACTGACCGTCAGGCTGGACGGCGCTTCAGCAGTCCGATCGATTTCATGGTCATCACCGGCTCGCCCGACTGGTTGAACACGGTGATGTCGTTGTGCACCGTTCCGATGTCGGGTTTGCTGCGCGAGGGGCGGATTTCGGTGATGACCGTTTCCACGCGCAGCGTGTCGCCGGGATAGACCGGCTTCAGCCAGCGGATCTGGTCGATACCCGGCGAGCCGAGCGACGCCTGGCCACCGACGGTTAGGTTTTCCACCATCATACGCATCGTCATCGCGCACGTGTGCCAGCCGCTGGCAGAGAGGCGCCCGAAATAGGTTGCCGCTGCCGCTTCGTCGTCGAGATGGAAAGGCTGAGGATCATATTTCGAGGCGAAGTTGATAACCTCCTCGCGCGTCACAGCATAGCTTCCGAAAGCCGCGTGATCGCCAACGTTCATGTCTTCAAGATATTTCACGACAACCGTCATAACGCGCACGTCCTTCCGACAAATTCACATTTGGAGGGGTCAATTCGCGGTCCCCAGCACGGGGGCCAGCGTTTCGGCGCGCCCATCGGTGTCCGCAATGGGTGCGATGCCGATGAGGCGGGCGAGCAATGGGTAGACATCGATGTTGTCGAAGACCGGGAGCGTCGTACCGGGCGCAATCGCGGGGCCGGCCGCGATGAAGAGCGCCGCCATGTCGGGCGCCGCGGGATCGTAGCCGTGCATACCCTTCAGGATATGTTCGCGGTCGCGTGCCTGGATCGCCCAGCCGTTCGCCGCAAGGCACAGGAATTCGGGGACGCGCGGGTTCTTGCCGTAGGCGAAGTGCGCGGGAAGCGTGCCTTTGCGCCAGCACTGCATATGGCCGTGCGGCGCGAGCAGCGTCGCGGCCACAGCGCCGTCCTTGCCGGGCAGGGCATTGACGCCGGAGAGCGGCCCTTCGGTGACGATGGTGCCGACATCCGGGGCAATCATGCGGTCGATGCGGATGACGCGCTCGTCAGCCGTGGCGCCCATGCCGTGATCGGAGACGAGGATGATGTTCGCGGGCTGGCCGAGCGCCTTCAACCCGGCGACGAGATCACCGACGTGGCGGTCGACTTCAGCGAATGCGGCGGTGGTTTCGGGCGCGTCGGGGCCGAGCTCATGGCCGGCCGTGTCCACCGTGTCGAAATAGAGCGTGACGAAGCGCGGGCGGATCGCGGCGGGGCGGCGCATCCAGTCGAGCACGGTGTTGATGCGCTGCGTGCCGCTCACCGCCTTGTCGTAGCGCAGCCAGTCCTGCGGGCGGGTGCCGTGGATGGCGACTTCCGAGCCCGGCCAGAACATCGTGCCGGTGCGGACGCCTGCCTTCTCGGCCGTCACCCAGATCGGCTCAGCCTCGTCCCACCAGAACGGATCGAGCGACTGGCGTGGATCGCCGAGCGTGAAGCGCACGTCGGGACGGCGCGCGTCGACCATCGTGTTGTCGACAATGCCGTGGCGGTCGGGGCGAAGCCCGGTGACGAGGCTGTGGTGGTTCGGGAAGGTGAGCGAGGGAAACGACGGGCGCATCGACGCCTTCACGCCGGAGGCGGCGAGCGCGTTGATGTTGGGCGAGACGCCCCGGTCCAGATAGTCGGGCCGCAGCCCGTCGATCGAGATGAGGATCGTGACCGGCGCGCGCGCTTCCACCGCAACCGCTGCGGCGGGGCGCTGCGTGCCCGCGCAGGCGGACAGGATGAGGACGGAGAAGGCGGCAAGCAGGGCGCGGAGGCGATTGTGCATCATGCTCATCTCCCTGCGTGATCCCCGTGACCGGCGGATGACTAGACGTTGAAGCGGAAGTGGAGGACGTCGCCGTCCTTCACCAAATACTCCTTGCCTTCGAGGCGAAGCTTGCCCGCTTCCTTCGCGCCGTGCTCGCCGCCGAGGCTGGTGAAATCATCGTAGGCGATGGTTTCGGCGCGGATGAAGCCCTTTTCGAAATCGGTATGGATGACACCAGCGGCATTCGGGGCGGTGGCGCCCTTTTCGACCGTCCACGCGCGGGCTTCCTTGGGGCCGACGGTGAAGAAGGTGATGAGGTGCAGGAGGTCGTAGCCGGCGCGGATGACGCGGGCGAGGCCGGTTTCCGTGAGCCCGAGGTCAGAGAGGAAATCGGGGCGGTCGGCCGGGTCCATCTGGCTGATCTCGGCCTCGATGGCGGCGGAAATAACGACGCTCGCCGCGCCTTCCGCCTTCGCCTTCGCGGCGACCTTCTCGGAAAGCGCGTTGCCGGTCGCGGCTTCGTCTTCGCCGACGTTGCAGACGTAGAGCACGGGCTTGGCGGTGAGGAGCTGCGCCTGCGCGAGCACGCGGGCTTCCTCTTCGTCCTTCGCTTCGACCATGCGCGCGGGCTTGCCCTCTTTCAGCACCTCGAGCGCGCGGCCGAGCACGGCACCCGCGATCTTCGCCTCCTTGTCGCCGCCCTGGCCCTTCTTGACGAGCGCGGGCACGCGCCGCTCGAGGCTCTCGATGTCGGAGAGCATCAGTTCGGTCTCGACGGTTTCGGCGTCCGCGATCGGATCGACGCGGCCATCGACGTGCGTGATGTCCCCATTCTCGAAGCAGCGCAGCACGTGGACGATGGCGTCCACCTCGCGGATGTTGCCGAGGAACTGGTTGCCGAGGCCTTCGCCCTTCGAGGCGCCGCGCACGAGGCCGGCAATGTCCACGAAGGCGAGCTGCGTTTCGATGATCTTCTGCGAGCCGGCGATCTCGGCGAGCTTGTAGAGCCGGGGATCGGGGACGGGCACCTGCCCGACGTTGGGCTCGATCGTGCAGAACGGGAAGTTCGCCGCGGCGGCGGCCGCCGTTTCGGTGAGCGCATTGAAAAGCGTCGACTTGCCGACATTGGGCAGGCCCACGATACCGCACTTGAAACCCATCAGATCAGGCCTTTCCGTTCGTTTGCAGGGCGAGCGCCACGTCGCTCATGAAGCGCGCATCGTCGCCCGCCGCCAGCCACCTCGCCTCGCGCGCGATGGCGCCGAGGAGGTCAGCGAGCGGCTCTATTTCCGTCTTCGCGTAGTTGCCGAGCACATGGCCCGTCACCCGCGCCTTCTCGCCCGGGTGGCCGATGCCGATGCGGACGCGGCGAAAATCCTCGCCGATATGCGCGGCGATGGAGCGGATGCCGTTGTGGCCCGCCGCGCCGCCGCCCGTCTTCACCTTCACCTTCATGGGCGCGAGGTCGAGTTCGTCGTAGAACACCGTCACGTCGCCGGTCGACAGCTTGTAGAAGCGTATCGCCTCGCCGACGCTGCGGCCGCTGTCGTTCATGAAGGTCTGCGGTTTCAAGATCAGCACGCGCTCGGTGCCGATGCGGCCATCCGCGATCAATCCCTTGAACTTCTTCGTCCAGGGGCCGAAGCGATGGACATCGGCGATGGTGTCGGCAGCCATGAAGCCGACGTTGTGCCGGTGAAGCGCATACTCGCTCCCCGGATTGCCGAGGCCGACGAACAGCTGCATCGCGCGTAGAAACGCCCGGCGCGAAGGCCGGGCGTCCTAGAGTCAGGCGGCGCCTTCGGCGGCGGCCGCTTCGCTGTCCTCGGTCGAGCGCAGCGCCGACGGGGCAACGATGGTCGCAACCGTGAAGTCACGGTCGTCGATCACAGGCTTCGCGCCGGCCGGCAGCTTGAAAGCCGAGATGTGGATCGATTCGCCCACATCGAGGCCCTTCAGCGAGGCAACGAGATCGTCGGGGATCGCGTCGGCCGGGCAGATCAGCTCGACCTCGTGGCGGACGATGTTGAGCACCGCGCCGCGCTTGATGCCGGGCGACTCTTCTTCATCGGTGAAGCGCACCGGAACCGCGACCGTGACGCGCGCATTCTTGGACAGGCGCAGGAAGTCGACGTGGATCGGACGGTCGGTGACGGGGTGGAACTGCACGTCGCGGGGCAGCGTGCGTTCGGCCTTGCCGCCGATCTCGATCTCGACCACCGAGTTCAGGAAATGGCCCGTCTGCAGCATCTTGACGAGGGCTTTCGCCTCGACATGGACCTGCACCGGTTCCTTCTTGTCGCCGTAAATCACGGCGGGTACGCGGCCTTCGCGACGGATTGCACGGGAGGCTCCCTTGCCTGCCCGGTCGCGCGCTTCAGCCGCGAGCTTCAGCGCTTCACTCATCTGTATCTCTCCATTTTCTCAATCCCCGCGGCCGCCTCCAGGGATGACCAGCCGCTCGGGAAGCGGTGCCCCTACACGCCGAAGCGCGGAAATGCAAGGGATTCGGGGTTAGTTCAGCCGTTCGACCTTCAGGCCCTTGGCCTCCAGCATCGACTGCACGCTGTCCTTCCCTGCAAGGTGCCCCGTGCCGACGGCCATGAACACGATGCCGGGCGTGGTTTCGAGGCGCTTTTCGATCCAGTTCGCCCAATTGAGATTGCGGTCGGTGAGCAGGCGCTTGGCGAGGCCGGGCGAATCGCGCGTGTCGTCCTCCAGCAGCTCGGCGACGGCATCGACATCGCCTGCCTGCCAGCTTTTCACCGCGCTTTTGATGACGGCGTCGATGTCCGTGATGTCGTCGAGCGAGTTGACGAGGAGCGTGCGCTGCTCGGCCTCGGGCAGCGTATCGAAGAAGCCGAGCTGCTCGGTCATCGTCTCCAGCCCTTCGATCCGCTTGCGCTGCGCGGCGGCGCGCGTGGAGAGCTGATATTCGACGCCGCCCTCGATGCCGTAGCCGAGCTTCTGGATGCGTGCGGTGGAGAGCGACATGGTGGCGAGCCAGGTTTCCATCGCATCGAGCGCGGGCCCCGGAACGCCGGCGTGCGTGATCGCGGCGGCAAGCTCGGCGCGATCGTCCGCGGGCACGCGCTCGGCGAGCGGCGGCAGGCCGGGCGTGTAGCCCATCTTGAGGATGATCGGCGTCGTCACCTTCGCGTCGTTGGTACCGAGCACTTCGAGCACGAGCGTGTCGGAGGCGTCGAACGCCTTCGCGATCGGCGGCATCAGCCACTGCGTGCCCTCGGGCAGCATGTGGATCGTGCCGAACAGGTAGATCGTCGTGTCGGCGTCCTTCACCGCCCACAGCGCCGGGCCCTTGCCCGATGCGGCAGAGACCGCGGCGCCGGTGGCGGGCGCTGCCGCTTTTTCCTTCGCGGTGCCCGGTGCTTCGCCCGTGCACGCGACCAGCATCGCCGCCGCCGCGAGCGCTCCCAATATGCGACCCATCATGTCTTTCCCGTCCGGTTCTCGTGGCTCTGCCGTAGGACAAGCCGTCTGTCGGAGGGATTAACGCGTGTCGGCCGCCTTGTAACGGTCCTTGAGCAGGCGCTTGTAAAGCTTGCCGGTGTCGTGCCGCGGCAGTTCCACCTCGAAATCGATCGAGCGCGGGCATTTGACATGGCTGAGCTGGGCGCGGGCGAAGGCGATGAGCTCGGCTTCCAGCGCCGGGCCGGCGTCCGCCCAGTCGCGCGGTTGCACGACGGCCTTCACCTCCTCGCCCATCTCCTCGTGGGGGATGCCGAACACCGCGACGTCCGACACCTTTGGGTGCATGACGAGCACGTTTTCGGCTTCCTGCGGATAGACGTTCACGCCGCCGGTGATGATCATGTAGGCGGCGCGGTCGGTGAGGAAGAGATAGCCGTCCTCATCGAGGTAGCCGATGTCGCCGAACGTGGCGCCGTGCTCCGGGTGCTGGGCGCCTTTCGTCTTTTCGGGGTCGTTGTGATAGGCGAACTCGCCGCCGCCCGCGAAATAGATGCGGCCCTCGCGGCCGGGCGGCAATGCATTGTCCTCCTCGTCGAGGATGCGGATTTCGCCGACGAGCGAGCGGCCGACCGTGCCGGGCTTTTTCAGCCATTCCTGCGGGCTCACCGCGCAGAAGCCGGTGCCTTCGGTGGAGGCGTAATATTCGTAGATCGTCTCGCCCCACCAGTCGATCATGCGGCGCTTCACCTCGACCGGGCAGGGCGCGGCGGCATGGATCGCCACCTTGAGGCTCGAAAGATCGTGGCGCGCGCGGATGTCGTCGGGCAGCTTCAGCATCCGCACGAACATCGTCGGGACCACCTGCGTGTGCGTGATGCGGTATTGCTCGACGAGCGCGAGATAGCGCTCCGGGTCGAATTTCTTCATCACGACGAGCGTTCCGCCCGCGCGGTGCACCGACATCGAATAGCGCAGCGGCGCCGCATGATAGAGCGGCGCTGGCGACAGATAGATCATGTCGGCGTCGAAGCCGTAGAGCATCTTCGTCAGCATGAAGAGCGGGCTGGGTTCGTCGAGCGGGCCTTCGGGAAGCGGTCCGATCACGCCCTTGGGGCGGCCGGTGGTGCCCGACGAATAGAGCATGTCGCGGCCCTGCGATTCGTCGGCGATGCGCGTGTCCGGCATCGCGGCGATGGCCGCACCGAAATCCTCGAAACCCGGAATCGCGCCGCCCACGGCAAAGCGCGGGCCGGGCACTTCGAGCCCCGCTGCAACGTCGGCGAGGCCGGGGCTCGCGAACAGCATCTTCGCACCGGAATCGGTGAGGATATACTGGGCCTCATCCAGCCCGAGCTTGGTCGACATCGCCGTGAACACGATGCCGGACCGCTGCGCGCCCCAGCAGATCGGGATGAACTCCAGGCTGTTTTCCATCATCAGTGCGACCACGTCGCCGCGCTTCAGATCGTGCGCGCGGATGAGCTGCGCGACGCGGTTGGATAGAGCTTCAAGTCCCCCGTAGGTGAGCGTTTCGGCTGTCTCGGCGATGATGATCGCGGTCTTGTCGGGGGTCTTTTCGGCAAAAACATGTGGATGCATGGTGATTTTAGTCCTCCCGCTGCCAACGCTATCAAAAGCTGTTGCACAAAGACACGCTGGCGGCTTCGTCAGGTAGGCGGGCAGGGGCCGGACCATTGACGGCGGCGGGGCTTGGCCCTATCCGCCACATAGCGTTTCGAAGCGCCAGGGAGGCGGTATCGTGCGGCGTTCCGGTGGCCCGAGTGGGGTGGGCTTCTGGTCATGCGCGGTGCCGTTGGCAGTATCTGAAAGGGCCCCATGAGCACGTTCCGCGTCACCTCGTCGTTTATCGCCAGCGTTTCCCTGATCGCGCTTGCCGCCGGGCCGGCCGCCGCGGCGGATTTGACCGTTACGGGCACACGCAATACGGCGATCACCACATCGAACGCGAACAGCGGCCCCGGCAACGTCATCGTCGACGGTACCGTCGATGTTTCGAGCGGCACGGCGATCACGGTCGATTCCAGCAATAGCGTGACGGTGAACGCCTCGCGCACGGTGAAGACGACGACGCAGTCGAACGGCACCGGCGTCGCTGTGGTGACGCCCGGGGGCGGGCTTTCGGGAACGATCACCAACAATGGCACGATCCAGGTGACGGGCACCGGCGCGAGCGACGCGGTCGGCACCAACAACGTCGGCCTGCTGATCGGCGGCACTGGCACGTTCACCGGCAACGTGGTGAGCGGCGCAGCCAGCTCGATCACGGTAGGCGGCACGGACTCCTACGGCGTTTCCGTGACCTCGCGGCTCAACGGCAATCTCGGCGTGAACGGCGTTTCGGTGACGGGCGCGCGCTCCACCGCTGTTTCCATGTCCGGCGAGGTTACCGGCAACGTGAAGGTGACGGGCGGGGTTTCTTCGACCGGCGCGGACGGCGCTGCGCTCGCGGTTACTGGCGCGGTCGGCGGCGGCATCGCGAACGCGGGCACCATCGCCACCGGCGTGTCGCAGACGACGAGTTCGGACGGAACTGTCGTTCCCGCCGTGGCGGGCAAGGCGAGCGTGCTCATCTCGGGCACGGTCGGCGGCGGCTTCGTCAACGACCGCTACTATGTGGATGCCGACGGCAACCGCGTCGCACCGGCGGATGTCGATACCACCAAGCACACGCTCGTTGCGGGCACCGTGGCGGCGCTCGGCGGCGCGCCGGCGATCCTCGTGTCGCCCGGCGCCACCGGCACGGCGAACACCGTCGTCGGCAATGTCGGCACGGGCGCGGACGCCTACGGCATCGTCAACCGCTCGGTGGTCACGGTGAGCGGCAGCACCGCGGGCCGCGAGACCGACGCGATTCGTGTGGTGGGCGGCAACGGCTTCACGGCGAGCGTCGGCGGCGGCATCAACAACCAGTCGAGCGGCAGCATCAGCGCCTCCGCGATCGATGCGTCGGCAAGCGGCATCCGCGTCGGCGACGGCGGCATCGCCCCCGATATCGTGAACGGCGGCCGCATCACCGTGCGCGGCAACCGCACCGCGAACAGCGACGGCACCTTCGGCGTGGGCGGCAACGCATACGGCATCCGCGTCGCTTCGGGCGCGGCGGTGAATTCGGTGACGAACAGCGGCACGATCCAGGTAATCGCGAACGGCAACAACCGGACCGCCTACGGCATCTATTCGGCCGGGAACGTTTCCACGATCACCAACAGCGGCACGATCGATGCGACAGGCTTCAGCGGCGAGAACGTCGCCGCTTACGCGATCGATACCTCGGCGAGCGCCACGGCCGTCACGCTGAACAACTCGGGCACGATCGACGGCGCGGTGCGCCTCGGGGCGGGCAGCGACACGATGAACGTCACGGGCGGGACGATCACCGGCGCCATCAGCTTCGGCGGCGGCACCAACGCGCTCAACATCAGCGGCGGCACGATTTCCGGCGGCCTGTCCGCGACCGGCGGCACGCTTGCGCTCGGCATGACCGGCGGCACGCTCGACCTTACGGGGCAGGACAGCCTTGCGCTCCAGAGCCTGAACGCGTCCGGCGCCTCGAAGATCATCCTCGACGTCGGCACGGATTTCACCGGCATCGACGTTGCGGGCGCGGCGAGCTTCACGGGCACGAGCACGATCCAGCTCAACATCACCGATCTTCTGGCGGGCGAGCGGACGATCAATGTTGTCAGTGCCGGCGGCGGCCTCACCACCGACCACCCGGGCACGATTCTCACCGCCGACAGCGTGCCCTATATCTACGCCGTCGACGACGTGACCGTGGACGCGGACTCGATCAGCATCGATCTGCGGCGCAAGGGCGGCAGCGAGCTGGGCCTCAGCAGCGAATACAGCAAGATCTACGAAGCTTCGATCGGCGCGCTTGCCGAGGAGCAGGCGCTGACGAGCGCGGTGAATGCGCTTCGCGACGAAGCCTCGGTGCAGGCCGCCGTGCGCCAGATGACGCCGACGACGTTCGGCAGCGCCGCGGCGCGCGTGCTGATCGCCAATCAGGACGCCGGTTTCGGCGTGCTCGGCCACCGGATGCAGACGATCCGCCAGTCGTTCCACGGCGGCGGCATCGACGCGGTGGAGCGCGCCCGCTTCGGCGTGTGGATCCAGCAGACCGGCAACTTCTTCAGCAAGAAGGAGCGGGACAACGATCCGGCCTTCGACGGCAACTCCTACGGCCTCACCGTTGGCGGCGACCTTCTCATGGGCGAAAAGGCGGCGGTCGGCGTTGGTCTCAGCTACATTTCGAGCGAGATCGATCCGGACGGGCTTGCGGACAGCCCGCTCGTCGTGAAGAACCTGCAGGGCGACATCTACACGACGATCCGGTTCGGGCGCGTGTTCGTGGATGCGACCGCGGGCTACGCGATGAACAACTATCGCAGCCGCCGCGTCATTACGTTCGGCGGGCTGGACCGTGAAGCAGAGGCGAAGTTCGACGGCTCGCAGCTTTCGGGCAACCTCACCGTCGGCTACGAGATGCCGCTCGGCAAGCGGCTGCGGGTCACGCCCAGCAACAACATCAATTTCCTGAAGGTGAAGCAGGACGGCTACACCGAGGATGGCGCCGACGCGCTCAACCTCGATATCGACAGCGTGTCATTCGATCTCGTGCGCGGCACATCGAAGCTGGCACTCGGCTACGGCATCCCGCTCGGCGACGGCGAGCTGTGGCTGGAGATGCGCGGCGCCTACATCTACCGCCTCGCAGGCGATCAGGTGATCGGCACGAAGGGCCAGTTCGTGGCGACGGGCGCGGCCTTCTACCTCGAATCGAAGTCCTCGCTCGACAGCGGCTGGCGCGCGGGCGCGAGCGCGAACTACATCGGCGGGCGCACGGCGCTTGGCGTGAACTACGACCGCGAAGGCGGCTCGGGCTACGCCAACGATGCGCTGACCATGTCATTGGCGATGCACTTCTAGGGAAAGGTGCCGCCGTTTCGCCCAGACCGGGCTGCAAACGGCGGCTTTCTCCGCTTGCCTTGGCTCACGTACCCTTAGGTACGCTGCGCGCCGGTTCTCGGGAACACTTTTGTCATATCAACACCCCGATTTAGTCGCGGGTGCCACGAAGGATTCGTGCGGCGGCGCCCCTCGCTGTTAGCAACCCGGGGCCAGGAAACGTTGCCGCTTGGTCGCCGCCGGCTCAGCGTCCTCAACCAGGTCGCCCAAGGTGGCTCCAACGCATTCTTCACGAGCTACGGATGGAATGAATTGACAAAATTTCTAAACTAGACATTTTTGTTTTTCGCGCACGGCGAGGCGGGGAGGCAAAAATGATGGATCGGGACCGATACCCCTATTTCGTGACCTGCTACCTGGCGCTGATCTACATGTTCAACTTCATGGATCGGCAATTGGTGTCGATCCTGCAGGAGCCGATCCGTGCCGAAATGGATCTCTCGGACGCCCAGCTTGGCCTGGTGTCCGGCCTCGGCTTCGCACTCTTCTACACGATATGCGGATTGCCCGTCGCGCGGCTCTGCGACCGCTATCGGCGTGTATCAATCATGGCGGCAGCCTGCGCGATCTGGAGCCTTTTCACCGTCGCTTGCGGTTATGCCCAGTCCTTCGTCCAACTCGCGCTGGCGAGAATGATGGTGGGGGTAGGGGAAGCGGGCGGAGCGCCGCCGTCCTACAGTCTGCTTGCCGATTATTTTCCGCCCGAGCGCCGTGCGGGGGCGTTCGGGCTCTTTTCGCTCGGGGTTCCGCTTGGGGCAGCTGCAGGCACTGCGCTCGGCGGCTGGATTGCCGCGCATTACGGTTGGCGGACTGCGTTTATCGTGATCGGTGCGCCGGGTGTGCTTCTTGCGCTCATCCTGCTGCTTGTCGTTCGCGAGCCGGTGCGCGGCGGAAACGACCCCGCCCGGCCACCCTGGGACGATACGCCGATGCCGACGATCGGGCGCGCGATGCTTGCCTTTTTCGCCGACCCGACCCTGAGATTGACAGCGCTTGCCGGAGGCATGTCCTCCTTCGTGGGATATGCCATGCTCAACTGGAATCCCTCGCTTCTCGCCCGGGTGAAGGGCATGAGCCTGACCGAGATCGCAACCTACTACAGCTTGGTTCTGGGCATTGCCGGGGTCATCGGCATTTTCGGTGCAGGATGGCTGGTCGATCGCCTCGCGGTGCGGGATGTGCGCTGGTATGCATGGGTGCCCGCGCTTGCCTTCGCACTTTCGATTCCGGGGCATGTCGGTCTGATCCTGGTCGAATCATGGCCGCTCGCTCTTGTGTGCGTGGCCATGCCGGCGCTGCTTCACAAGACCTATCTCGCGCCTGCGCTGGCGATCGTGCAAAATCGCTCACCGGCGGAAGGGCGAACCCTCGCCGGGGCAACTCTGCTTTTCGTCGTCAATATTCTCGGCCTCGGCGGCGGCCCCTTGTTCATGGGGTGGGTCAGCGATCTCACGCGGCCCATGCTCGGTGAACGGTCGTTGCTTGCCGCCTATGTCGCACTCATTCCGATGATCGTCATCACGATCTGTCTCCATCTGGCAGTCGCGCGCGCGCTGGTCCGGGAAGGGGGACGGCGGAACACCGGACCCCTTACCGTGGGAGGCACCGCATGAAGGACGCCAAGTTGGGTCTTGGGCTCGCAACGCTCTTCGTCGCGGGATCGATGATGGGTTCAGGCGTGTATCTGCTTCCGGCGAGTCTTGGCGCCGTAGGGTCATCAAGCCTGCTGGCATGGTTCACAGCCATCGCGGTGGCACTGCTTTTCGCCTCGGTTTTCGCGCGGCTCGCGTCGGACGGCCGCGGGGCGGATTTCATCAGCCGGATCGGCGAGGCGTTCGGGTCGCGGACGGCATTCGTCGCCGCCGCGTTTTACTGGCTACAAGGCGTGCTCGGCAACATCGCGCTCGCGGTCGCGACGACGGGTTATCTTTCGGCCATCTTTCCGGCGATCACAGGCAAGGTCACGACCGTCGTGACGCTCGGCATATTGTGGAGCTTCTCCTTGCTTGCTCTTTTCGGGCCGCGGCTCGTGGCACGGCTGGAGGGCTGGACGCTGGCACTGGGGTTGATCCCCGTGTTGATCGCGGCGACGGTCGGCTGGTTCTGGTTCGATCCGGCCGTTTTTCGGGATTCGTGGAATGTAACCGGCACGTCGCTGTCTGCGGCGTTGCCGCCGACGGTGGTCACTATCCTCTGGGCGTTTCTCGGTCTGGAAAGCGCCGGGCTGGCGGCGGCGATGGTTCACAATCCAGCCGTCACGGTGCCCCGGGCGACCATTCTCGGCGTTCTCGGCGCCGCAGTCGTCTATCTGTCGGCCTGCACGATGATTACGGGCATATTGCCTGCGTCTGTGCTCGCAGGTTCTGATGCGCCGTTCGCCGACGCCGCAAATCGGCTGTTCGGTGCCGGGCTTGGCGCTTTCGTAGCCCTCTGCGCCGCGCTTCGAGCCTGCGGCACGCTCGGCGGCTGGATCCTTCTCACCGCTGAATCGGGCCGGCTTGCGGTGATGGTCCGGCGGCCGGGCACAGCACGCGAACACGGTCCGTCTCCGGCGAACATCCTGGCAAACGGCGCGCTTCTGACTGTCATCGCGCTCCTGATCGCGGATGCGTCTCTCGCCAGGCAATTCACGGTGGTCATCAATGCGGCGGTGATAGTGATGTTGTGCGTTTATGCCATCGCTGCTGCGGCGCTTTTCCGACTGCGCCGGAGCGGCAATACGCAGGGGCCGGATGTCTCCGTCGCACTCGGCGCTGCCGGGGCGTCGGTGGCGATCACAATCATAGCGACTCAGCCTTTGGAAGTTCTTGTCGCGACGGCGGGCACGTTGGTGGCTGCGGTCATCGCCTGGCCGTTGCTTGCGCGCCGCCACGGATAAGGCGACATCAATACGCGGCCGTGGGTAAGTCGAACCTTCCCCTCACTGACTCTTCTAATCGTTGTTTTAAATGAACTTTCTTTTAGGCCGAGCCTTCCCTCCAATCTTGATATTGACAAATAGTCTAAATTAGAAAAATGTAAGAGTAAGCTTTGAAATTTAAATAAAAGTAACATTATACTTAATTAAGTAGAAATGTAACATTTGGTTGCAGGGAGGGCAAAAAATGACTCGGAATCGCCGTAGGCAGTTGGAAGCAGCGCTTGGGTTCGTGTCGCTGTTGGCGATGGTAGGAACGGCTTATGCGCAGGATACCGCCGGCGCCGAGGCCAACGGTCTCGAAGAGATTATCGTGACGGCGCAGAAGCGGAAGGAGAGCCTGCAGAGCGTTCCCTTCAGCATTCAAGCACTCGGAGAAGAAAAGCTCGAGCGCTTGAACGCCAAGGATTTCGTGGACGTTGCCCGGCAGCTGCCGAGCGTGTCGTTCCGCCACGTCGCGCCCGGCGTCGGCAACATCTTCATGCGCGGCATTTCGAGCGGACCCGATGGCGGCGCTTCCGGTTCGCTTCCAAGCGTGGGCGTCTATCTCGACGAGCAGCCCGTGACCACGATCCAGGGTACGCTAGACATCCACATGTACGACATAGCCCGCGTTGAAGCGCTCGCGGGTCCGCAGGGCACGCTTTACGGCGCGAGTTCCCAATCGGGAACACTGCGCATCATCACCAACAAGCCGGAACCGGGCGTGTTCTCCGGGCGCATCGATGTGAACGGCAACGCCATCTCTCACGGTGGGCTCGGCTATTCGTTCGGTGCCATGCTGAACGTTCCGCTCGCCGACAACATCACCTTGCGCACGGTCGCCTGGCGCCGCCATGATGCCGGCTATATCGACAATGTTCCCGCATCGCGCTTCTACCCGACGTCGGGCGTGACCCGCACAAACGCAACGGTCGCGGGGGACGATTTCAACGATGTCGATGTCACGGGCGCGCGTGCGGCGCTGCGCATCGATCTCGATGAAGACTGGACCGTCACGACGAGCCTGATGGGACAGCAGACCAATTCGCACGGCGTGCCTTATCAGGTGGCTGCGGACGGCGATCTCAACGTCAGCCGGTTTTTCGATGACAGGCGCAAGGATCGCTACTGGCAGGCCGCGCTTACGATCGAAGGCAAGATCGCGGATTTCGATATCACCTATGCGGGCGCCTATCTTGATCGGAAGCTGGAAAGTCATTTCGATTATTCGGATTATTCCTATTACTACGATCAACTCTACGGCCTGGGTTCGACGTGGGTTGACGATGGCGGCGTTCCGATCGATCCGTCGCAATACACGCACGCGCGGACCGGATTCAAAAAGACGAGCCATGAATTGCGTGTCTCTTCGCCGGCCGACAAGCCGCTTCGCGTCACGCTCGGCGGATTCTACCAGTTCCAGCAGGATAGTCTGCACAACGAATATCAGATCGCGGGCCTTGGCGAGGCCGTATCGGTTCGCAATTTTCCGGGCGTTGTCTGGCTGACCGATCAGCGCCGCCGCGATCGCGATCTCGCGCTGTTCGGCGAAGTGACCTACGATCTTCTGCCGAATCTTTCGATCACCGGCGGCGGTCGCCTCTTCAAGTCGAAACAGAGCCTGGTCGGCTGGTTCGGCATTCGCGCCTACGAAGCATTGTGTGTCGGCCCCACGCGGGTCGGGACCGGGCCATGCACCAACGTGGATGCAGACGCCAAGAACGAAGGCGCCATCGGCAAACTTAACGTGACCTGGAAGATCGATGCGGATCGCATGATCTATGCGACCTATTCGCGGGGTTTCCGCTCGGGCGGCATCAACCGCGATCCGCGCGTCGAACCTTATCAGCCGGACTATCTCGACAATTATGAATTCGGCTGGAAGACGAGCTGGGATGGCGGGCGGTTCCGCTTCAACGGCGCGCTGTTCAACAGCAATTGGGATGGATTCCAGATTGCGGTGCAGGGCGCAAACGGAAGCGGGCAGATTCGCAACGTTGGTCGCGGCCGTGTACGGGGTCTTGAATTCGATCTCGGGGCGGCACTTTCCGGAGGTCTTTCCATCTCGGCCGCCGGCTCGATCCTCGATCCCAAGCTCAGGGAGAATTATTGCGGTCGTATCGATGCCGACGGCGATCCGATTACCGATTGCGCGACACCGATCGCAGCGGCGGGAACGCGCCTTCCGTTCTCATCCCGCTACAAGGGAACCCTGTCGGTTCGCTATGACTGGACGATGGGCGACTCCGACCTGTTCGTCGAGGCGGCGGGCGCATATCAGGCTTCGATGTGGCCAAGCCTGCGCGCGCGCGATCGTATGGTCGTCGGACGGATCCCCGGCTTCACGACCGTCGATCTGAGTGCGGGGATCAGCCGAGGTGACTGGCGCGCTTCGTTCTACGTGCGCAATCTGTTCGATGAGCGCGGCGAGATGACGCGCCTTACCTCGTGCACGCCTTCGGTCTGCTCGAAAGTCTACGAGGTTCCGGTGCAGCCGCGTAACTTCGGTATCAAACTCGGGTGGAGTTTCTAAACTTCGGTTGCTGATTGTCCCGCAGGGATCGGTGCCAGCCTCGGAAAGAGGTTGGTGCCGGTCCTTTTTTATTTCCCCAGGGTAGCGGACGCGATGGCTATGGTGCAGCCTGCCGCCAAGTCACTCTATAATTTTGTGGTGAGGTGCTGCCAGGCGAGTTCGGCGATGGCGGCGTCCTGTACGCCGATCCCGGTCAGGTCCGCGATGGCGATGGACTCCGCGGAGAGCGCCAATGTGGAGCCGCGTGAAAGCGCTTCACCGATCTCGATGAGCCGCGTCGGATCCGAGATTCCCGCGCAATCTCCATAGGCCAGACACTGAGAGCGGGAATCGACGAGCAGGACGTCGGCCGCCTCGACGAGATCGAGCGACAACTCTCGCTTGCCCGTGGCATCCGCGCCGATCGCGACAATGCGTAATCCCGGTCGCAGTTGCTCCATGCCTATCAGCGGCGTGTTTGACGGTGTCGTGGTCACGATCACATCGTTTTGTGCGCAGAGCGTGTTTAATTCGCTTACGGCCTTCGCCTCGTGGCCTTCGCTGCGCAGCGACGCCGCGAGCGCCTCCGCACGCGCGGCATCGCGCGCCCAAATGCCGATCTCTGCACTGCCGAGGAGTCGTGAAACCCAACGAGCCTGCATCGCACCTTGCGTGCCGGCTCCGACGATACCGATCCGCCGCGCGCTCTCTGGTGCGATCAGGCGCGCCGCGATCGAACCCGCGATGGCGGTTCTCAAATCGGTGAGAAGCCCTTCGTCGAGAAGCGTGGCGACCGGTTCGCCGCTCTCCGCGTTGAAGACCAACATCAACCCGTTGCTTGAAGGCAGGCCGCGTTTCGGATTGTCGAAGAAGCTGCTCGCCATCTTGATGGTGAAATAGGGGTGGCCGATGATATGCGCGCCCTTGACGTGGAAATCGCCGGGCGGTCGGTCAAAACGCAAATGCCCTGACGGAAATGAGTGGACGCGGCCGTTCGAATGATCGCGAAACGCGTGTTCGATAGCCGACACGGCGTCGTCTTCATTGATTGCGGCGACGATGCTCGCCTTGTCAAACGACCTCACGCGGTTTTGTCGTCTTGCTTGAGTGCGGAAAGCTCGTTGTAGACCGTCGCGCGGCTCACCCCCAGAATGCGGGCGACATATGCCGGTGCACGGCGTGCTTCGAATGCCCCGATGGAATGCAATGCGCCGATGAGTTCCCGGCGGCTGGAGCGATCGATCGCGCCGACGAACGTATTGCGTTCGCTGCACCAGTCCGTCACGAACCGGTTTATGCGCTCGTGCCAGTCATGGACGAAGAGTGCGCGAACATTATCGTCGTCCTGTTGCGGTGCGGTGAGGAAACTGTCGAGTGCGCGTCTGACCTGATCGAAGCTCGAGACATCGACATTGATGCACAGCAGCCCGATTGCAGCTTCGCCGTCGCGAAGCACGATCGACAGGCATTTCATGCGCCGCCCATCCCAGTTCGTCTTTTCATACGGTCCGATGACACGCTGGTTCGGCGTGAACTGAAGATCGTCGAGCTGCGACGGGTCGCCCGGTGTGCGCCGTGATTGCGAATTCGCGATATAGGCGATTGCTTCGGTCCCGAGGTCGTGGACAACAACCTCGACATAAGGTGCGAAGAGCAGCGCAATGCCGTCCGCGATCGCGAAACTCGGCTCCAGGGCCGGGGTCCAGGGATCAGCATCGGTGAGATCTCGCATGATTTCCAGCTCCGATTCTGGAGAGATTGACAATTAATCTAAATTAGAAATAGCATGAAGTGACAGGAAGGGCAATGTCTTAGTGCCGCAAGATGGGGAGCAGCCGCGATGAGAGTTGCAGGCGGGGAATCGGCAATCACGAACGTCGCCGCGAGGTCGATGTTTGCGGATCTGGCCACCGCATCCGAACGCGCCGCTGAGGGCCTGCGGATGGTCACACCGCCTTCGCCTCTTATCGAAAGTGCAGGGCTTTCCAGGCGGTTCGATTGCCGCATCCTGCTCAAATGCGAACATCTGCTGCCCACCGGATCGTTCAAATTGCGCGGCGCCTATGCCAGGATTTCGGCGCTCAGCGCGGATCAGGCGGGGGCAGGCGTGGTGGCGGCGTCCTCGGGAAATCACGGCCTGGGGGTCGCGCAGGCTGCGCGGTTGCGGGGAATCGCAGCAACCGTTCATGCGCCCGCCGGCGCGTCGCGCGCCAAGCTTGATGCCATTGAACGGCTGGGCGCTGCGCTTGTGCTTCACGATGGCGATTGTCTCGTCGCGGAGAGCGCGGCGCGCGCGGCCGCCGCGAAGGCGGGGGGCTGTTATATATCTCCATATAACGACCTCACAGTCATCGCGGGCCAGGGGGGCGCTGCGGTCGAAATGCTCGAACAGTGCGGGACGATCGACGCCGTGGTCGCGTCTGTGGGTGGCGGCGGGCTTCTGTGCGGGATCGGCGCGGTCCTTGCGACCCGCAGCCCTGAAACCGAACTTGTCGGCGCCTGGTCGGATCATTCGACTCCATTGCTGCGCGCTCTGGAAGCCGGGCGGATCATTTCCGTTGCCGAGAAACCGACGCTTGCGGATGCGACTGCGGGCGCGCTTGAGCCTGATACCGTAACCCTGCCGCTTGCCATGGAATTGGCGCCGACAACAGTGGAGGTGGCCGAAGCGCGGATCGGGGCGGCCATGCGGCTGCTTGCCGAGGAAGAGCGCTGGATCGTCGAAGGCGCGGCGGCGCTTGCGCTTGCGGCGCTCGAACCGCTTGCGCCCCGCCTGCGCGGCAAGACCGTCGCGATCGTCCTGTGCGGCCGGAACATCCTGCTGAACCGCTTTCTCGAGGCGGTGGCCTGATTTTCACGTTCTTCGGAGAGATTGAAATGTCCCCAAGTGCCGCCCGGCATCGTCTGCTGACCATCATGTTCGCGTTGACGGCTGCAATGGTAAGCGCTGCGTTTCCGGCAGCAGCCGGGTCCAGCCCGACCCCTGCCGCTGTGATCGCGCGCGCCGGCGCATTTGGTGTCGAGGGGGTCGAGGCGCGACGTCTGGGAGAAGCGGGCCTGCTCGTCACAGGCAAACTCGATGGTCGTCCGTTCTCGATCGCCGTTCCCGGCGATTGGAACGGCGATGCGGTTGTCTATGCGCACGGCTACACGCTGCCCGGCACGCCCACGGCGGTTGCCGAGAATCCATCCGCACCCGATGCGCCGATGGTTCTTCAGGCAGCGTTCGGCGAAGGATATGCGGCTGCGCACAGCGCCTACGACAAGGCAGGAATGGGGGTTGAAAGCGGCGCTGCGGCGAGCCTTCGCCTGCGCGATCTTCTTGTGCAGATCGGTGCCAGGCATATCTTTGCCGCAGGCTTTTCGATGGGCGGCAACATCGTGATGACGGTGATCGAACAGCACCCCGATGCGTTCGACGGCGCGTTTTCCGGATGCGGCGTCACCGACGGATGGGAAACGCAGATGGGGCCGATTTTCGACATGCGCGCGGCCTATAATGTGCTGACTTCCGGCACGCCTTACGCACTGCCTGGAATCCAGGACGTGACGGCATCTGCATTGCCGATGTCGCCGCCTGCCGATTTTCAGGGCACCGCCGATCAGTTCGTGCAACAGCAGTCGGCGCGCATCGCCATGCCGATTCTGGCGCTTTGGTCGGCGGCCGTCAAAGCGCCGCAAGGGCCGGAAGCGCGCATCGTGCGACAGCTCGTGGCAATCGCAGGTTTTCCGGAGGATGTCGCCTCGCTGCTCTATCCGCTGGTCATCATCTCGCTCGGGACGGATGATATGCGCGCGACGTTCGGCGGGCAATTCTACGGCAATCGGGAGAAAGCCTATCGCCCGGTCGAGATGAACGACGCGGAGGCGGCCGCGTTCAATGCCGCGGTTCAGCGGTTCGATGGCGACATCGATGCGCTTGCGCGTGCCCGGCGCTTTCATCAGGTAAGCGGCACCTTCCGCAAGCCTCTGGTGGCAGTGCACAATCGGCTCGATCCGCTCGTCGCTTATGCGCAGGCAGAGGCCTTGACGCGCCACGCGCGCGAGAGCGGCACAGAAAAGCTTCTGCTTCAGTATGCTTTGCCCGATGTGCGCGAACCGCTTCGATTCGGTGTCGAAGGGCTCGCGCATTGCGGTTTCACGAAGCCGCAGATGGCTGAGGCGCTTGGATTGCTCCGTAGCTGGGTCATCGGCGGGCAGCGCCCGCCCGCGCCGGAGGCACGCTGATGCGGCACGCGTTCGTCGCACCACGCGTGCTGGCCTGCCTCGCGGTCGCCATGCTCGGCATGTCTCCGGCATATGCGCGTGTCGCGGCGGATACGCCGGAAAGCGAAGCCCGCTGCGCGGCGCTCGAAGGTATGTCGCTTACCGAAGGCAAGGTCATCGCGGCGGGCATTCCGGCGGCCGGAACGACTTTCGACAGTGGATTGCCGCTGTTTCCGGGCGCCGAACGACTGCCGTTTCCAACCCCTCTCTGCCGTGTGGAGCTTTCCCTTTCGGCGGGTCCGGGCTCCGGCGTCCACGCGGAGCTGTGGCTCCCGACGGAAGGGCGATGGAACGGCAAGCTCGTTGAGGCGGGTAACGGCGGCTTCGGCGGGTCGCTTGCCGATCCCATGGTGACGATGCGCCATGCCGTGCTGCGCGGTTATGCGGCGGCAGGGAACGACATGGGTCACCATGCAGAAGATACGGGATGGTTTCAGCGGAAGGAGGCCTTGATTGACTACGCCTGGCGTGCCGACCGTCTGACATCGCTTGCTGCCCGCAAGATCATCGCCGCCTTTTATGGTGAAGCTGCGCGCCTGCACTATTTCGAAGGCTGTTCGAGCGGAGGGCGTCAGGCGCTGATGGCTGCGACACGGTTCCCGCGCGACTATGACGGGATCGTCGCGGGCGCGCCTGCGGCCTCTTATTCGCGCATGATGGCTGCAGGCGCGTGGATGCAGAGCCTTCTCGCCGATCCCGCGACGCGGCCTACGCCCGATGATCTGAAACTGGTCGGCGATGCAGCGCTGGCACAATGCGATTCCGCGGACGGTCTCACCGATGGATTGATCGGCGATCCACGGGCCTGCCGCTTTGATCCGTCCAAACTGATATGCGCGCCCGGGCAGGATAAAGCCTGCCTGACCCCGAACAAAGCGGCCTTCTTCAAGACCGTCTATAACGGCGTTCGCGATGCACAGGGGCGCACGGTTGTGCCGGGAATGCTTGTCGGCGCCGAAGCCATGCGCGGCGGCTGGCATCATTGGATCGCGAAGGCGGACGCGCGCCACGCAACATTTGCGCGCGGGACGATCGGCGCGATGATGCTGCAGGATCCGAGCTGGACGCCTGCGCGCTTTGATCTCCATCGGGACTTTCCGGCAATGCGCGAATGGTTCGCCGATTTCGACGCCGATAAAGACGACCTTTCGGCCTTCCGCGCGCACGGCGGCAAGATGGTCGTGTACCACGGCTGGGCCGACGCGGGGATCAATCCGTATTTCACACTCGACTGGTATGATCGCGTCGTAAAGACGATGGGCGCGGCACGCACCGAAGACACTGTGGCGTTGTTCATGGTGCCCGGGCTTTCACATTGCGCGGATGGCCCCGGCCCCGACAATTTTCAGATGCTGGACGCGCTCGACGGGTGGCGTAACGAAGGCATCGTGCCTGAAAGCACTCTCGGCGAATGGCACGAGGGTCCGCCGCTTGCCGCGATGCTCGATCTTCCGTCTGGACCGCGCAAGGCGGCGCGACCGATCTGTCGCTTCCCCCGACACGCGCGGTGGGACGGGGTCGGCGATGTCACGCGACCCGAGAGTTTTTCATGCCGTTGACGCAGTGAAAGAAGAGAAGGTGTGACGTATGAACGGCGTTGAAGAGTTGCTTGCACGCGAGCATGGCACACTAAGTGCGCTGATCGCCCACCACGCGAGCGCGCGACCGGACAAGACCGCCCTGTGTCAAGGCGGCGAGCAACTGAGTTATGCCGCGCTTGACCAGGCGATGGACCGTTTTGCGAGCGGACTTCGGCAGGAAGGGATCGGGCCGGAGAGCGCGATCGGCATCGTCGGGGTGCCCACGATCGCTTATGCGGTGGTTTTCCTCGGGGCGCTGCGTGCAGGGTGTGTACCGGCGCCCATCGCGCCGTCGGGCACGCCCGAACAGATATGCGCGATGCTGCGCGATTGTGCCGCGCCTGTTGTTTTCGTGGATGGTGAATCGGTGTCCGCACTGCGTGACTTCGGCGGCCGCGTTGTCGAACTCGACGCGCTGGAAGTATGGATGCCTGGGCGCGCCGCACCGCTCGGCGTGGCGCATCCGCAGGCGGAGGCGCCGTTCAACATCATCTATTCGTCAGGCACGACCGGCCTGCCGAAAGGCATCGTGCAAAGCCATGCGATGCGGTGGCAACATTTCCAGCGCATGGCGGACCTCGAATACGGCGAGGCGGTCACGCTCATTGCGACCCCGCTTTATTCGAACACGACGCTGGTCAGTTTTCTGCCCACGCTCGCGTGGGGCGGCACGGTCGTTCTGATGCGCAAGTTCGATGCGCGCGCCTACCTTGCCACGGCGCAGTCCGTCGGCGCCACGCACGGGATGCTCGTGCCGGTGCAGTATCAGCGCATCATGGCGCTGGAGGATTTCGATCAGTTCGATCTGTCCAGCTTTCGGCACAAGTTCTGCACGAGCGCGCCTTTCCATGCCGAACTTAAGCGGGACGTTCTGACGCGCTGGCCGGGGCGGCTCGTCGAATTCTATGGCATGACCGAAGGCGGCGGCACCTGCATCCTCGATGCGACGGGCAACCCCGACAAGCTGCACACCGTGGGGCGGCCCGCGCCCGGCAGCGATATACGGCTGATCGATGCGGAGGGCCGCGAGGTCGGGCCGGGCGAGGCGGGCGAAGTGGTCGGACGCTCCGGCGCGATGATGAACGGCTATCACGGCAGGCCCGAAGCAACGCGCGACGCGGAATGGTTTGATGAAGCGGGTCGCCGCTTCATTCGTCACGGCGATATCGGGCGCTTCGATGCCGACGGCTTCCTCATTCTTCTCGGCCGCACGAAGGATCTCATCATCAGCGGCGGTTTCAATATCTACCCGTCCGATATCGAGGCCGTCGTGCGCGAACACCCGGATGTAACGGAATGCGGAGTCGTCGGGGTGGAATCGGAACGATGGGGGGAAACGCCCGTCGCCTTCGTTGAAGCCCGCCCGGGCAGCGATGCGGACGCGATCAGCGATTGGGCGAATGCGAGACTCGGCAAGCTCCAGCGCATCTCCGACCTCGTCATCGTCGACAGGCTTCCCCGCTCGGCGATCGGCAAACTGCTCAAGCGCGAGCTTGCCGATGTTTATGCACGACGTGCGCCATGACCGTTCGCGCGTTCGCGCTCGGTGCGCTGGCGACCTGTCTTTTCTCGGCCTTGCCCGCGACCGCGGGCGAAGCCTGGCTCATCCGCAATGCGCGTATCGTGGACGGCACCGGCGCACCTGCCTATTCGGCGGACGTTCGGATACGCAGCGATCGGATCGCCGCGATCGGAAAGCTCGCACCGCGCCGCGGTGAAGCCGTCGTCGATGCCGTCGGGCTGGTCCTCGCGCCGGGCTTCATCGACACGCACAGTCATCACGAACAGGGGCTGGAGGCGCGGCCGGAGGCATTGCCTGTTATCGCGCAGGGCGTGACGACGATCGTCATCAATCAGGACGGTTTCGGAAGCGCGCCACTGGAGGATGTCTTCGCGGCATTTACGGCGTCGCCCGTCGCGGTCAATATCGCGGCGTTCTCAGGCCACAACTATATCCGTGCCCGGGTCATGAAGGATGATGCCTCGCGCCCCGCCACGCCCGGAGAGATCGAGGAGATGCGCGCGCTCGTGCACACGGACATGCGGGCAGGAGCGCTTGGTCTCTCGTCAGGCCTTGAATACGAACCGGGTCGTCATGCGACACCCGACGAACTGCTCGCGCTCGCGCGCGTCGCCGCAGCGGAGGGAGGGCGTTACATCAGCCATATCCGCAGCGAAGACCGGGATATCTGGCCGGCGGTCGATGAACTGCTGGCGATCGGCCGCGATACGGGGATGCCCATTCAGCTGAGCCACGCCAAGCTTGCGATGCCGGCTCTCTGGGGGCAGGCCGATCGCCTGATCGGCGTGCTCGAAAAGGCAAGATCGGGAGGCATCGAGGTTTCAGCCGATGTATATCCCTACGATTATTGGTACGGCCTGCTCGACGTGCTTTGGCCGAACCGCGATTTCAGCAATCGTGCGACGGCGGACTACATCATCCAGAATATCGCTCCGCCCGACGCGCTGCGCCTTGTCGGCTATCCGCCCGAAAAAGCGCTCGAGGGACGAACCCTCGCCGAGATTGCGCGCGCGCGGCAGATCGACCCGGCAGACGCGCTCATCGATCTCGCCGAACGGGCAGAGGCCGCAGGCGTCAGCGCCAGGATCGTGTGCCGGGCAATGGACGCCCGGGACGTCGCGAGACTCATCGAATGGCGCCATGCGAACATCGCCTCCGACGGCTTTATGGAAAGCCCGCATCCGCGCGGGGCGGGGAGCTTTCCCCGCGTGCTGCGCGTCTACGTTCGCGAGGACGGCGTGCTCAGTCTGGAGGAGGCCGTCCACAAAATGTCCGGGCTTGCAGCCAAGCACATGGGCATCCGTGGTCGCGGCGAAATTCGGCGCGGTAATTTCGCGGACCTGCTGCTGTTCGATCCGGAAACGGTCGCCGACCGCGCCACGATCGAGCATCCGCAGGCGATGCCCAAAGGCATAAGCCGCGTTTGGGTCAACGGCACGCTCGTCTTTGTAAACGACGCGGCTACCGGCCGATTGCCCGGCCGTGTCATCCGCCGCGACGATTGATCCGGGTTCAACTGCATTTCATCAAGGAAAACCGACAAGATGCTTAAACCGAAGGGCTTCATCCTGGGAACGTTGTTGCTCACGGCGCCGGCGGCAGCGCAGCCGCTGCGACCGGATCAGCAGGCGTTTCGCGCGCTGTATGCGGAGCTTGTCGAAACCGATACAACGCTATCGAACGGAGACTGCACGCTTGCCGCGAGCCGCATGGCCAACCGTCTGCGCGCCGCAGGGTTGCCGGAGGAAAACCTCGTGCCGTTTTCCGTGCCCGATCATCCCAAGGAAGGCGGGCTGGTCGCTTCGCTGCCGGGGAGCGCGCCGGGCCTAAAGCCGATCCTGCTTCTCGCGCACATCGACGTCGTCGAAGCGAAGCGCGAGGATTGGGTGCGCGATCCCTTCGAGCTCGTCGAGGATGGCGGCTATTTCTATGCGCGCGGCGCCTATGACGACAAGGCGCAGGCGGCGATCTGGGTGGACCTCCTGGTTCAACACCTTGCGGAAAAGCGCCGACCGAAGCGCGGAATCAAGATCGCTCTGACCTGCGGGGAGGAAACGACCTGGGCCTTCAACGGTGCGGAATGGCTGGTCAAGAACCGGCGTGATCTCATTGACGCGGAGTTCGCGCTGAACGAAGGCGGCGGTGGCCGCACGGATGGCAAGGGCATCGTCGATGGCGGCCGGCTCGTTGTCCAGACGATTCAGGTGGGGGAGAAAGCCGTCCAGAATTTTCGTCTCGAAGCGATCAGTCCCGGAGGGCACGCCATGATGCCCGTACCTGACAATGCCGCGTATCGGCTCGCCGAGGCGATGCTGAAACTGCGCGATCATGACTTTCCGCTGGAACTCAACCCGACGACCAGAGCCTTCTTCGAAAGGGCCGGTAAGGCGCGAGGGGGGCTTCTGGGCGAGGCCATGCAGGCGATTGCTGTCAATGCGGGCGATGTGAGCGCGCGAAGCGTTATCGACCACGAACCAATGATGCGCGCAATGCTTCGCACCACCTGTGTGGTCACGCTGGTCGAAGCGGGTCATGCCAATAATGCCCTGCCGCAGCGGGCCGCCGCGAATGTGAATTGTCGCATCCTGCCGGGCCACAGCGCGGAGGAGGTGCAGACGGAACTGGCGCGCGTTATCGCCGATCCGATGGTGAACGTGAGCACGGTCGCGCCTGTTTGGCCTGCAGGCAAAATGCCGCCGCTGGATACACGTATCATCAAGGCTGCGGAGGAAATCGGCCGCAAATATTTCCCGGGCGTACCGATCATTCCGGCGATGACGATCGGGGCGACCGATACGATCTTCCTCAGCGTCGCCGGTATTCCGACCTACGGCGCACCCGGCCTGTGGGCAAACCCCGACGGAAATGGTCTGCACGGCTTGAACGAACGGATCGAGGTGAGGTCATTGTTCGTGGGTCGAGACTATCTCCAGGACTTTGTGCATCTCCTTACCTCGCGATAGGAAGGTGGGCTAGCTCAACCCGGAGTCGGAGTGGATCGAGGCCCGGTTCCGCACCTTCGCATCGCCGAAGGCGGTATCGGGTTCGCGCGTCTGTTCTAATAACGGAGCAGGGGGCAGACATTTGACTGCCCCCTGCAATCCGACCTCGCTGTTTGCAGTCTCGCTCCGGGCGCTGCGATGGTGTGGTTATGGCGCGTTGGTGACTGCGACCTCTTGAATTTGTGTTTTCAGGACCGGCGTAATCAGCGACGCGATCAGCATCAGGACCGCGCCAATGAGAGCGCCTGCCGCTGCGTACCACCTGACAACCTTTTGCTGTTCATGCGCTGTCCGCGCGGTGGCAAGCGCCTCGACCACCTGACGTGCCGCCGTGGTCATCCCGTTCTGCGCATGGCCGAGTAGCTTGGCATCCTCGGCCCGCACCTGCTGGCTGGCGCGCACGAACTGCTGCCCCATGGCCTCGGGTGTCAGCTGAAGCGCCGGCGTTTTGGCCATGGCGCCGAGCGTCGCGTTCTGCTCCTTGATCCTTGTCCCGATGCCGGCGAGCACGCCGCTGTAGTCGGGCTGCGCCTTCTGCTCTGCGGCAAGCCCTTCGAGTGCACGGCGGAGCAACGCCACCTCGCGTCTGAGTGTTTCGAACGCCTCTGCCGGGGATGAGTCGGTCATCATGAGCATGAGCCTAACGGCTGAGTCCTCGCCCACGCGAGAGGCCGAACCAGTCTGAGAGCTCCCGGGACAGCCCGCGCGCCGGTTCCATGCCGATGCCGAGCCCGAGCTCACGAGCGCGTGGTCGAAGCAGTGATTCCATCTGCGCATCGCGTTCGAGGCTCTTCGCAAGGCCGGCCATGCCCGCGTTGATCTTCGGGAGCTTGTGCTCTTCGCCCCAGAACCTGGCATGCTCCTGCTGCTTCCTGAGCCGGGTCCATTCCGCGACGAACCGGTCGGCGCGGTAGGCGGGGTCGCTGCGATAACGCTCCGCCTCGTCGAGGAGCGCACGCGCCTGCCGCACGTCGCCGCGTGCCATCGTGTCGAGCAGTTTCAGGTCCGCGCGCCACGCGTTCCGAAGGTCGCGCGCCGCACCGGGCCGGATTGCATCGAGCGCGGCCTCGTCGCGTTCGTGCAGGGCGCGCAAGGGTTCGCTCATCGGCACGCGTGCAAGCCCCATCTCGCGGACCTTGTGCACCGTGCGCGCGTACTGCTCGACCGCAGGCTCCAGCTGCGGCTTCGGCGCCTGGATGGGGGTACTTTTCAGTTGCAGCCCCTCGAACATGTCACGGACCTTGACCGCGATTTCCTTGACCCGCTCCCTAAGCGTGATGCCGCGCCGCGCGGCGAATGCCTCTGCCCTGTCTGCGATGGGACCGTAATCCCCGACCATGTCCTTGCCGCGGTCACGGCCGAGTGTGCGGATCAGCTGCTGCTCGTTTTTGAACGTCTCCTTGCCGTAGTAGAGGTCCACCCGCTCGCGGTGACGCGACAGCGCCACATAGGCGCCGTGCCGGTCCATGCCGCCTGTGGCGAGGACATAGGTCCGGTCCACGGTGACCCCCTGCGCCTTGTGGATCGTGGCGGCATAGCCATGGTCGATGTCGGTGTAGAGCTTCGTGTCGAAGCTGATGGCTCTACCATCATCGAGCATCACCGCCATGCGGGCCGGACTCACGTTCTCGACGCGCCCAAGCGAGCCATTCTTCACCCCCAGGCTCTTCTCGTTCCGCAGGAACATCACCCGGTCGCCGCGCGCGAATGGCTTTGGACCTTTCGTTGTGTCCACACGGACATCGTCGCCGAGCTGTTTGCCGAGCCGCAGGCGCTGCCGCGCAAGTGCATTGAGCTCCGCAACGTCGGCACGCGTGTGCGCGAGGATCAGCCGGCTCTTCTGCGGCTGCGCTTTCCGGTCCCTGTCCCAGCGGTCGATGAGCTGTTTCTTTGCGTCGGCTTCGGTCGGCGCTGCGTGGATTCGATCATGCTCGCGGAGGGTGTGGATCGCTTCTGATGTTCTCCCCGTTGCGAGCTGCCGCACGGCATCCCTCTGCCAGGCTTCATGCTGACGGCGGATCTCGGTGACCTCGACCCCGCCATGGCGCTCATGGATGCTGCGGAACGCGGCGCCCGCCTCGATCGCCTGCAGCTGCTCGGGATCGCCGACGAGCACCACCTTGGCACCGACCTCACTGGCATGTGACAGCACACGCTCCATCTGCCGCGTTCCGATCATCCCGGCCTCGTCGATGACAAGCACATCACGGGGCGTCAGACGATCGGTGCCGTTCGCCCAGGCGTGCTCCTGCGCCGCGATCGTACGCGATGCGATGCGCGATCCCGCTTCGAGGTTCTCGGCTGCAATGCCGGAGAGCGCGAGCCCGCGTACACGGTAGCCGGCATCTTCCCAGGCTTCGCGGGCAACGCCGAGCAGCGCGGACTTCCCCGTTCCAGCGTAGCCGACGATGACACCGAGGCCTTTGGCTTGGGTGACATGATCGAGCGCCGCGCGCTGCTCGGACGAGAGCACGAGCCCATGCCGCTCTGCGCGCGCAACGGCATGGTCGCGGAAGACATCGCGGACACTGTGCTTTTGCTGCGCGTGCAGCCGCTCCGTGGCCTTTTCGAGCCGCTGCTCGGTCCCCAGCATCGCGCGGCTGGTAAAGCGCTCCTGCTCGCGGCCGTCCTTGCCGATTGCGACGAGCGCCGGCGAGACTTCGACGGCGGCGAGCACGCGGTCGAACTGGTCCCTGCCGTCGCTGTGCCGGTGCACGAACATCGCAAGCTCGCGCCGCGTGAACGTCGCCTGGCTGTGCGTCAGCGCATCGAGTGCCACCTCGGGGTTCGCGAGGATCCGCTCGCCGTTGGCGCGCGCGATGGCGCGGTGCTCGTCGAGGCGTTCCCCGGTAAGCCCCACATCCGCCATGCGCGATGCCGCCGGGCCGATCTTGTTCTGGGGTTCGAGGTCGATGCCCTGCGCCTCGAGGCTGCGGTGGTCGACGGCGACGTCGATGTCGCGCTCGGCGAGCGCGCGGTTGAGGTGCTCTGCCCAGGCTTCGCGCCAGTGTTCGAGAAGCGCTGTGCTATTCCAATCGCGCACCTTCGCGCCGAAGCCGTTCTCATCCACCTCACGCATGGTGAGCATGACATGGGCATGGGGCTTTGCCATGCCGTCGGCGCCGATGTCCCAGTGGACGTTCAGATCAGCGCACATGCCGCGTTCGACGAACTCGGTTCGCACGAAGTCGCGCGCCACTTCAATCGCGTCGGCCTGTTCCAGTTCCCTTGGCAGCGCGAACTCGACCTCGCGGGCGAGCTGTGCGTCCTTGCGCACCTCCGCCGCCTCGACGGCGTTCCAGAGCGCTTCGCGGTCGCAGAGATGCTCGGGTGCATTCTCCGGCAGCATCACCTCGGAGTGGATGACGCCGGCCTTGTTCGTGAAGTCGTGATGGCGATCCAGCCGCTGGTCGTGCAGCCGTGAGGCGGAACGGTACGCGGCGGACGCAAGCGCGCTGGCGCCGGTACTCCGGCTGATGACCTTCGCGCTGAAGTGATAGATTGCCATGGCGGCACACGATCTACACCCCGAAAGCCACGTCGGCACGACGTATAAGCGCGCCCTCACAAGATCGAATCTCGCGAGGGACCGGGTGATCTCAGCAAGGTTCGGCCTCTTTACCGCCCGCCAGAACGACTCGTAGCGTCGGGCACATCACCGCAAACGGAAGGACCCCATCCCATGCGCAGGCCCCGTGACTATGATGCCGAGATGAAGCTGCTCGCCGACAAGGCGAAGGCGCTTCAGGACCGGAAGCTTCGTGAGCTTGGGCAACTCGTCACGACGACTGGCGCAGATAGCCTCGGGGTCGATGTGCTTGCAGGTGTGCTGGTCAACGCCGCCGCGACCACCGACATGGTGCAGAAGGAGGAATGGCGCACTGCGGGCACTGCGTTCTTTCTGCGCGGGAAACACGCTCCGGCAGGCACTGCGAAAGACGGCAAGGGCAGAGCAGCGGATGCAGGCTCTGCGGCATCGGTTGCAGGCGCAGCGGGCGCGGGCTGATACAAGGGACTGGGTCGTGAAACGCCGCGAGCGGACGCGCCGGCTCATTGAGCTCGGCGGGCTCATCGTCAAGGCCAGGCTCGATGTGCTTGTCGAAGATGACCGGGCAGCGATCTACGGGGCGCTGCTCGGGCTCGTGCAACAGGTGGACGGCGAGCAGCGCAACGAGATCATCGCGCTGTGGCGGCGCAAAGGGAAACGGGCGTTTGAAGCCGAGGCCAAAACTCATTTGGATGATTGGTCGGCTGCCTTGGTAAGCGATTCTTGAATTTGTTGAGAAAAGCGCCTGTTGTCTGCTTCCAATTCACGGATTCCGCGGCAACCATTTTCCATTGTTGGAGGTGCCGCCGAATTCTTGCAACGTGATGCATGCGCTTCGAGAAGAGTGGCTATGTCTTGATAGGATATCGCCAAGCGCGCTTCTGCGTCCTGTCCATTCGAACCTTGCGACCAAACTACGACATGACCGGCTAGCCTCTGCGAATTTCGCCGTGAACTATCTGCAACCGCTTTTAGCAGACCGAGATGGGCATCCATGGTGCTAAGCTGGAGATGAACTTTGAGTCCGATCTGTTTTGCCCCTGGTGGGATCAACGCATCAGCTGGGTGGATCATCAACAGGTCAGCACCCAAATCGATGTAGGGAGAGCGTAGTAGTCCGCGCTTGATGACGCCGGGCTGACTGCCAACATTTGTCGCGATCAAGTAAATCGCCTCACCACGAACAACGGGATTGGAAAGCGTGATGCGCGAGTGGCTTGGCCTGAGAGCCGTCGCAACAGCTGGAAGCATCCATCCAAGTACCGACACAAGTGCGACTAAAAGTGCCAGAACTGTACCCGAAAAATTCAAATGTCGGCGCCAGTCCTGATAGGAATGGCAGTGGCGACAAAGCTCTGCTTTGACTGAAATGCGCTCTTGGCAAAGCCTGCATGCAGTCATTTCGGCGGATGGCGTATCTGCGGTCAATCGGTTCTCCACGATCACTTCGTAGCGATGGAATCAGTATGATCAAAGAGCATGTGCAGCGGGCCATACGATCCAAGAACACAGAGTTGTAAGACTTCAAACTTTAATTGGTGAGCACGAAGCCGGGAGCAGACGAGAAATTCACCTGCTACTAGGAACGGCACAGATGATCTTATTCGCTTTCCTTTTTCCAAGTGATCAAATCAACCGGCATGTAGCGATGAAAATCAGCGTGATGCTTCTTCAGTGGACAGCGCCATTCACCCACTGGGTAATGCGGGTCATGCCAACACATTTCATGCAGCGCACGCTTCCGGTAATCAGGGAATGGGATAGGCTCAACGTCGCGGGAGAGAACATCGCGTAAAGCCCTGCCATGAGATGTAAGATCAACGCGGGCCAACCGGTAGCAATCAGGTGGCGTATCCAGGATTGTTACGGTTACTAATCCAAGGCGTTGAAGTGCGTCCACTGTAATACGAGGCCATCGACCGAACCGCTGCGTTGTGCCGGCTCCCTCGATAAGCGAAACAAGTACCCGCTTCTGTATTTCGGACAAAGCCTTCATATAACGATTTATGCCATACCAGTGGTGTCCAGGTGAGCTGACAAGTTAACCTGAACCCGGTCAAGGTGTGTAGCTCAAAGACGGTGCTTTTCTCAAACTTTTGCGGCGGCTTCGAGCTCAGCAATCCGCTCGCTGCAGACGGCATGGACGACGCGGCCAAGCTCTTCGACCTGCGCGCCAAGCCACTCCAGTTCCTCGGCGCTGATGCGGTAGTGCTTCGAGTAGCGGGCCTTCACATAGGCCTCCTTCAGCTTCTCGAACAGGGCGCGTTCCTTCTTCGTATCACGGGGCCAGACATGGAAAAGGCGCCGGTCCAGACGCTCCGCCTGCGTGCGAAGGAAGCCCAAATTGTGGACGTGCGGAGTATAGAAGGTGCAGACCAGAAGGACGCAATGGTAGAGGCGTTCGGTGGCTTGGTGGAACAGAAAAGCGGCTAACTTGCCCTTGCCCTTCGCTACGGCATCGGTGGCACTACCGTAAAAATCCTGGGCACTGGGAAGCCATTCGTCGAAGTACTCCTTGGCCATGGTGAGCGCCTGTTTAGGCGTCTTGGGCTTCGGCGTATGGAACGGCGTGTCATCGCTCTGGTAGAGCGCGATGCCGTCCTTGGCGACGTCCATGAAGAAGTACCGGCCATGCGCAAGCCCGTCGTTCACCTCCTGCAGCGTGTGCACGATGAAGTTGACCGGGGTCTTCAGCGTCTTGGTGATGCCGTACTCGCGCATCAGCTGGTCCTCGGCCTTCTCCCAGTACGGGATGCGGTCGGTGAGCCGCTTGTCGTTGACGACGACGAGCAGGTCGAAGTCGGACTTGTAGCCCTTGGCGGTGTGCGGCTCGTCGACCCAGCCGCCGCGCGCATAGCTGCCGTAGAGCACGACCTTGAGGATGCGGCCCTTCTTCTTCCACGCCTGCGTGGCAAGTGCAGTCGCTTCCTCGAACCCCGCGAACAGCACCTCCAGCACGCGCTCAAGCTCGCGCTGCTTGGCTGGTGGCAGATGATCGAGGTCGGTGCGCATATGAGACCTTCCTAGCAACTGAGGCATGACTTTGCACTGCAAGAACAGGGCGCTAGGATCACAACCCCCTGATCAGAGGGTTGCGGCCTTATGCAGCGCCACCAGCGCCGCCGCCATGCGGTTTTCCACCTCTTGGGTGGTGAGGCCGAGCCGTTGCGCGATGCGGTCGTTGAGGAGCCCGTCCCAGGCGAGCTCCATGACCTGCTGCGTTATAGGATCAAGTGCCGCGAACGCCTCCCGGTAGGGCTTTCCGATCTTAAGTATGTGCCGGATGGCCCTGCGCATGTGCCAGCGTACGCGCCATTCACCGATGCGCATGTCCTTAGCGATCTCGGCGTAAGACTGGCCTTCGACCCTGTGGGCTATGAACACCAGCAGCGTCCGTTCGGGCAGTTTCCTGAGCCATGCCCGCATCACCGCGTGACGATCGCGCTCCAGCGGCACGCCGGGTTGAGGTACAGATTTGCCGTTCATCATCCTTCTCCTGCCAAAGCCGCGGCCCCGGCCGGAGGGCGGGGGCGGGCGGCAGGAACGGGATCAGGCGGGCCGCATGAGACGGCCTGCACCCGACGGGCTGGAACGCATGTGGAAGACCTGCCGCAGGCAGGTTGCAGGCCGGCGCGGTCCGCCTAAGCCCCGTGACGCCCGCTCCCGACCGGAACAGACGGGTCAAACACGCCGCCGGGCAGAAGCCTGGTGCCTGATTCGCGCGCTGACCAGGCGCACGAGACATAATGGGACGTTAGACCCGTATCGCTGCGCTCCGCTGCAAAAAAATCTTTGGCGGCGAACGGACGTGCGCTGACGTTCGGTGACGTCCCAAGCCGTCCCCCAGGCTGTTTGCGCTGAGCTGGCACCGTTTCCGGCACTCTTGACGACGCCCAAGCTTGCGACATCGTGGGCGGCGTAGGGGATGCTGACAACCACTTTTGGGAAGACCAGCCATGTCCCACGACCGTATCTTACGTTTGCACGCCGTCCTCGACCGCACCGGGCTCAGTCGCTCGACGCTCTACCGGAAGATGCAGGCAGGCAGCTTCCCGAAGCAGGTCCGCATCGCCACGCGCTGTACCGGCTGGCGCGAGTCCGCCGTCAACGCATGGATGAAGAACCCCATGTTCTACGAGGCGGGGAACGACAATGAGGATATCTGCGGTGCCGGCCATGGCCGGGGATGACGCGCCGGGACCAGCGCCTGCCGTGGCGAACGACAATGCCGTTTCTCTCGACCCTGCCGGTGTTGACGCCGCGCTCACGCGCATCGCCGAGGCGATCGGGCGTCATATCGCCCGTGAGCATCTCCGCGCCCGCAAGGCCGCCAATGACAATGACGGTAACAGCAAGTAGGATGCACGCAGCGGCCCGCCAATCATATGTCCCCGTCCCCTTGCGACGGCGTCTCCCGGCCCGGGCCTCATTCTTTTCCGAAGGTGATGACGCATGACCCGCGTTGCCCTCTATGCACGCTATTCCTCCGACCAGCAGAGCGCGGCCTCAATCGAGGACCAGCTTCGCATCTGCCGCGAACGCGCGGGCCGCGAAGGCTGGACAGAGGTACAGGCCTATGAGGATGCCGCCATCTCCGGCGCCAGCGTCACGCTGCGCCCCGGCATCCGACAGCTCCTGCGAGACGCCGAACGCGGTGCGTTCGATGTCGTCCTCGCCGAGGCGCTCGACCGCGTGTCGCGCGATCAGGCCGATGTCGCGACGCTCTACAAGCGCCTGCAGTTCGCAGGCGTGACCCTCGTCACGCTCGCCGAAGGCGAGATCAGTGAGCTTCATGTCGGGCTCAAGGGCACGATGAACGCGCTGTTCCTCAAGGACCTTGCAAAGAAGACGCATCGCGGCCTGCGCGGGCGCATCGAGAAGGGACTGTCCGCGAGCCGTGCCGCTTACGGCTACAGGATCGTGCGCCGCCTGACGGCAGAGGGTGGGCTCGTGCGCGGCGAGCGGACCATCGATCCGGCTGAGGCCGAGGTGGTACGCCGTATCTTCAAGGCGTTCGCCTGCGGGACGAGCCCGCGCGCGATTGCGCGCGATCTCAATGCCGAGGGCATTCCTGGTCCGGGCGGCAGGACATGGCGCGACACGACAATCCGCGGTCACGCCAGCTGCGGTACCGGCATCCTCAACAATGCGCTTTATGCCGGCGTCCTGTCGTGGAACCGGAAGCGCTACCTCAAGGACCCGGCCACGGGCCGGAAGGTGGCCCGGCTCAACCCCGAAGCAGAGTGGGTCGAGGTCGAAGTTCCGCACCTCCGCATTGTTGACGATGCGCTGTGGCAGGCGGTGCGCGCGCAGCAAGCGGTCCTGACGCAGCGGTTCGAGGCGGCGACGGCGGGGATGGTTGCGGCGCGCGCGCGGAAGTTCAATGAACTCCGCCGCCCTGTGCATCTGCTCTCCGGTCTTCTGGAGTGCGGCGTGTGCGGCGGCGTCTACGGCATCGTGGTCAAGGACCGCTACGGCTGCATCAATCGCAACCGGCACGGCACCTGCACCAACCCGCGCTCGATCCGACGCCCGCATCTTGAGGAACGCGCGCTTGCCGGTATCCGCGACCGGCTCGTCTCGCCGGAGAAGGTCGAGGCCGCCGTCAAAGCCTACGCACAGCAGATCAACGATGCGAATCGCGAGCGCCGGGCACAGGCCGAGGCTGACCGGCAGGCGCTCGGCAAGGTCGAGCGGGCCATTGCCGGGCTCATGGCGGCGATCGAGGACGGCATGTACCAGCCTGCCATGAAGGCGCGGATGGCCGAGCTTGAGCGGCAGAAGGCCAGTCTCAATGAAAAGCTGTCAGAGGCGCCCGCCAGCGTGCCCGACATCCATCCCGGCATTGCCGACGTTTACCGGCGCAAGGTCGAGCGACTCGTCGAAACGCTTGAAGACCCTGCCACGCGCGCCGAGGCTGCGGCCGATATCCGGTCGCTTGTCGGCAAGATCGTGCTGTTCCCCGGTGACAAGCGCGGCGAGGTCCATGCCGCGCTTCACGGTGAGCTCATGGGCATCCTCGACTTCGTCGGCGACGATGGACCGGGCGGCGCGAGGCCTCGCCATGTTACGCAGAAGGCGGTATCGGGTTCTCGAAATCCACCATTTTCGCTCCGGCCTGAGCGAAACGGCGGCACCTTTCGGGCTTTGCGACCCTCCTCTGAGCCACCGCGCGCTTGCGGGGACGGCCCGCGGCCGTTAGACGCGACCCGACTTTTTTGCACCTGCGAAGGGCGGACGCGCGTGGCACTCAGTTTTCAGGAAATCATCCTTACGCTTCAGCGTTTCTGGGGTGACCGGGGCTGCGTGATCCTGCAGCCCTACGACATGGAAATGGGTGCGGGCACCTTCCACCCGGCGACGACGCTGCGCGCGCTGGGGCCGAAGCCGTGGAACGCCGCTTATGTGCAGCCCTCGCGCCGGCCCACCGATGGGCGCTACGGCGAGAATCCGAACCGGCTGCAGCATTATTACCAGTTTCAGGTGATCCTGAAGCCGAGCCCGCCCGACATTCAGGAGGCATACCTCGATAGTTTGCGCGAGATCGGCGTCGACCTCGCCAAGCACGACATCCGCTTCGTGGAAGACGACTGGGAGAGCCCGACGCTCGGCGCTTGGGGCCTCGGCTGGGAGGTCTGGTGCGACGGTATGGAGGTGACGCAGTTCACCTATTTCCAGCAGGTCGGCGGTTATGACTGCAAGCCGGTGGCGGGCGAGATCACCTACGGGCTCGAACGCCTCGCCATGTACATTCAGGGCGTCGACAACGTCTACGACCTGGATTTCAACGGGCGCGGCGTGACCTACGGCGATGTGTTCCTCGCGAACGAACAGCAGCAGAGCGCCTACAACTTCGAACATGCGGATACGGAGGCGCTGCTGCGCCAGTTCAAGGACGCGCAGGCCATGTGCAGGACGCTGCTCGATAATGATCTGCCGCTCCCCGCCTATGAACAGGCGATCAAGGCGAGCCACATCTTCAACCTTCTGAATGCACGCGGCGTGATCTCGGTCGCCGAGCGTCAGGCCTACATCGGCCGCGTGCGCGACCTTGCGAAGGGGGCGTGCGAAAGCTGGATGAAGGTCAACAACTGGCTGGAGACGGCATGATGGCCGACTTCCTGCTCGAACTCTTCAGCGAGGAAATCCCGGCGCGGATGCAGCGGCAGGCCGCCGCGGACCTCGCGCGCCTGCTCGCCGCTGAAATCGCGGGCGCGGGGCTGAAGGCGAACGCCGTCGAGACGTTCGTGACGCCGCGCCGCCTCGCGCTCATCGCGCGCGGCCTCCCCGCCGAGACCGAAGCGGTTTCCGAAGAGCTGAAAGGCCCGCGCACCTCCGCGCCGCCGCAGGCGCTCGAAGGCTTCCTCCGCAAGACCGGCCTGACGCAGGATCAGCTTGAAGAGCGCGACGGCGTGTTCTTCGCCGTCATCAGCAAGCCCGGCCGCAAGACGGCGGACGTGCTCGCCGAGGCCGTCCCCGCCGTGGTGCGCGCCTTCCCGTGGCCGAAATCGATGCGCTGGGGCGAGGCGAGCCTTTCCACCGAATCGCTGCGCTGGGTGCGGCCGCTGAAGGGCATCGTCGCGCTTCTGGGCGGCGAGGTGGTGCCGTTCGAGATCGCGGGAGTCGCATCGGGACGCACGACGCTCGGCCACCGGTTCATGTCCTCCGGCCTCATCGAGATCGCGGGCGCGGACGATTATGCGCCGAAGCTGCGCGCCGCGCACGTGATCGTGTCGTCGGAAGAGCGTGCGGGCATCATCGCGGACACCGCCGAGCGCCTTGCGGCGGACGCGGGGCTTACCCTGGTAGTGGACGCGGCGCTCGCCGAGGAAAACGCCGGCCTCACCGAATGGCCGGTGCCGCTGCTCGGCCGCTTCGACCCGGCGTTCCTCGACGTGCCGCCCGAAGTGATCCAGCTCACCGCCGCCAAGAACCAGAAGTATTTCGTCTGCCGCGACAAGGCGGGCAAGCTCGCCCCGGCGTTCGTCTGCACCGCGAACATCGTCGCGAGCGACGCCGGCGCATCGATCGTCGCAGGCAACCAGAAGGTGCTTGCAGCGCGGCTTTCAGACGCGCGCTTCTTCTGGGAGCAGGACAAGAAGAAGACGCTGGAAAGCCACGCGGAGAAGCTTTCCGAGATTGTGTTCCACGAAAAGCTCGGCACGGTTGCGGACAAGGTGGAGCGCGTAGCGAAGCTCGCGCGCTGGCTGGTCGAAGAAGGCATCGTCAAAGGTGCGGATGCAGACCTCGCCGAACAGGCGGCGCGGCTCTGCAAGGCCGACCTCACGACCGGCATGGTCGGCGAGTTCCCTGAGTTGCAGGGTTTGATGGGTGGTTACTACGCCCGTGCCGAGGGGTTGGACCCGCAAGTCGCCGACGCGATCCGCGACCATTACAAGCCCGTTGGGCAGGGCGATGATGTGCCGACCACGCCAGTAACGGTGGCTGTTGCCCTTGCGGACAAGCTGGACAGTTTGCAGCAGTTCTTCGGCATTGGCGAAACACCGACCGGCTCGAAAGACCCCTTCGCGCTTCGCCGTTCGGCGTTCGGTGTCATTCGGCTGCTGACCGACAACGGATTGCGCTACGCCATTCCGCCCGTGCTTCTCGACTTCTTCGCAGACCGCCTCAAGGTCCAGCAGCGCGAGGCGGGGGTCCGCCATGACCTGATCGATGCGGTGTTCGCGCTCGGCGGGGAGGACGATCTCGTCCGCCTGCTCGCGCGCGTGAAGGCATTGCAGGCGTTCATCGGGACGGACGACGGCGCGAACCTGCTTGCAGGCTACAAGCGTGCGGCGAATATCCTGAAGGCCGAGGCGAAGAAGGGCGAGCTTCCTTCTGCGCCGGATGCCCCAGCGTACACACCTGAGCCTGCCGAGGCCGCGCTCATCGCCGCGCTCGGCGCGGCTGCGCCGAAGGCTGAAACGGCCGTCGCGGTGGAGGATTTCGAGGGGGCGATGGCCGCGCTGGCGTCGCTTCGCGCGCCGATCGACGGGTTTTTCGAGGACGTGACCGTCAACGACAGCGATCCCGAAAAGCGGGCGTTCCGGCTGGCGCTGCTGGTGCGCGTGCGCGATGCGGTGCACCGCGTTGCCGATTTCTCAAGGATTGAGGGGTAGCGGCGGGCAGTTCATCCGCTGACGAAAAAAACTGAAGGAAGCGAGCGACATGACGCAGTGGGTTTACAGGTTCGGCGGCGGCGTTTCCGATGGCGGAAAGGGCGACAAGAACCTGCTGGGCGGCAAAGGCGCAAATCTGGATGGCATGGCCTCGATCGGCCTGCCGGTGCCGCCGGGCTTCACCATCTCCACGCCGATGTGCACGCATTATTACGAGGCGGGCGAGAGCTTTCCGGATTCGCTGCGCGAACAGGTCGCGAAGGGCCTCGCGCATATCGAGGGCATCACCGGCAAGCGCTTCGGGGATAGCGGCGATCCGCTGCTCGTCTCGGTCCGCTCGGGCGCGCGCGTTTCGATGCCGGGCATGATGGATACGGTGCTAAACCTCGGGCTCAACGACATGACCGTGGAAGGCCTCGCCGCCTCGTCGGGCGACGCGCGCTTCGCGTGGGACAGCTACCGCCGCTTCATCCAGATGTATTCGGACGTGGTGCTCGGCATCGATCACTACATTTTCGAAGACGCGCTGGAGATCGCCAAGGAGGATAAGGGCGTCAACCTCGACACCGACCTCGGCGCCGAGGACTGGCAGCGGCTTGTCGGCACCTACAAGGCGAAGGTGGAGGAGGCGCTCGGTCGCCCGTTCCCGCAGGACCCGATGGACCAGCTGTGGGGCGCGATCGCGGCAGTGTTCGGCTCGTGGCAATCCGAGCGTGCCAAGGTTTACAGGCGCTTGAACGATATCCCGGCCGATTGGGGCACGGCGGTGAACGTGCAGGCGATGGTGTTCGGCAACATGGGCGACACCTCGGCAACGGGCGTCGCCTTCACGCGCGATCCGGCGATCGGCACGCGCGCCTACTACGGCGAGTACCTGATCAACGCGCAGGGCGAGGATGTCGTCGCGGGCATCCGCACGCCGCAGTACCTGACGAAAGCCGCGCGTGAAGCGGCGGGCGCGACGGCGGCCTCGATGGAAGAGGCGATGCCGGAGACATACACCGAGCTCGCGCGCGTCTTCGATCTCCTCGAAACGCACTACCGCGACATGCAGGACATCGAGTTCACCGTGGAGCGCGGCAAGCTGTGGATGCTGCAGACGCGGAGCGGCAAGCGCACCGCGAAGGCGGCGCTGAAGATCGCGGTCGACATGGCCGAAGAGGGCCTCATCACGCAGGAAGAGGCGATCCTTCGCGTCGAGCCGGGCGCGCTCGATCAGCTTCTGCACCCGACGCTCGACCCCGCCGCGGTACGCGACGTGGTGACGACGGGTCTTCCGGCGAGCCCCGGCGCGGCTTCCGGTATCATCGCGTTCGATGCCGACGAGGCGGAGCGGCTCGCCGCTCTCGGCGAGGACGTGATCCTCGTGCGCGTCGAGACGTCGCCTGAGGATATTCACGGGATGCACGCGGCGCGCGGGATTCTGACGGCGCGCGGCGGCATGACCAGCCACGCGGCTGTGGTCGCGCGCGGCATGGGCCGGCCCTGCGTTTCCGGCGCGGGCTCGCTCAGCATCAACATGGAAGAGCGCGTGATGCGCATCGGTGGGCGCAGCTTCAACGAAGGCGACACGCTCACCATCGATGGCGGCACCGGCGAGGTGATGGCGGGCAAGGTCGCCACCATCCAGCCGCAGCTCGCGGGTGATTTCGGCACGCTGATGGTGTGGGCGGACAAAGGCCGCCGCATGAAGGTGCGCACCAACGCCGAAACCCCGGCGGACTGCGCCGTGGCGCGCGAGTTCGGCGCGGAGGGCATCGGACTTTGCCGCACCGAGCACATGTTCTTCGATCCCGCGCGCATCACGGCGGTGCGCCAGATGATCCTGTCGGAAAACGAAAAGGGCCGCCGCGCCGCGCTTGAACGCCTGCTCCCCGAACAGCGCAGCGATTTCGTGGAAATCTTCCGCATCATGTCCGGCCTGCCGGTCACGATCCGTCTGCTCGATCCGCCGCTCCACGAGTTCCTGCCGCACCGCGAGGAGGATTATCAGGAGGTCGCGCAGGCTTCCGGTGTCTCGATCGACGTGCTGAAGCGGCGCGTGGGCGAGCTGCACGAGTTCAACCCGATGCTCGGCCATCGCGGTTGCCGCCTCGGTATCACCTACCCCGAGATCTATGAGATGCAGGCGCGCGCCATCATCGAGGCGGCGCTCGCCGTCGCCGACGAGACGGGCGAAGCGGTGGTGCCGGAAATCATGATTCCGCTCGTGATGACGACGCGCGAGTTCGAGCTGATGAAGGCCGTTGTCGACAAGGCTGCCGAGGCCGTGTTCGCGGCGAGCGGCAAGCGGCTCGATTATCTCGTCGGCACGATGATCGAGCTGCCGCGTGCGGCGCTGATGGCGGGCGAGATCGCGGGGCAAGCCGAATTCTTCTCGTTCGGCACCAACGACCTCACGCAGACGACGCTCGGCATCAGCCGCGACGACGCGGGCAAGTTCCTTTCGGCCTATGTCGACAAGGGCGTGCTGCCGAAGGACCCGTTCGTCAGCATCGACGTGGATGGCGTCGGCCAGCTCGTGAGCATGGCGGCCGAGCGTGGCCGCGCGGCACGCGACGGCCTCAAGCTCGGCATCTGCGGCGAGCATGGCGGTGACCCAGCCTCGATCGCGTTCTGCGAAAAGACCGGGCTCGATTACGTGAGCTGCTCGCCCTATCGCGTGCCGATCGCGCGCCTCGCGGCGGCGCAGGCGGCGCTTCGGGCCAGCAAATAAGCGAGTTGGCATCGCCCCGCCGCATGTCATGCTTCGCGGCATGAAGCGGTGGGGCAAATGGCTGCTGGCGGTTATCGCGGGCATCGGGATCGGGTCCGGCGGCGCTTGGCTCTCCGTGCGTGGGGGGCTCGGCGCCGGGTCCGCGAAATCGGGACCGTGGGTCACGTCCGCGGTCACCGGCTCTGCCGATGCGGACCTCCGCACGCGCGCGACCGTCGCCATCGCGGGGTTGCTCGCGCTTTCCGCGAAGGAAGCGATCTATTTCAACGCGGAGGAAGACAGCGCCGGCGCGCCGCTTGACGGGCGGTGCCATTACCGCGTGAGCGGCGCGGACCCGAAGGCGCGCTGGTGGAGTATCACGCTCTACGGTGCGGACCATTTTCTCGTCGCGAACCCCGCGCAGCGGTTCAGCTTTCACATCCGGAATGTGCCGCGCACGGGTGAGGGCGCGTTTGCCTTCGATGTCGCGCCGTCGGGCGAAGGGGAGGGCTGGCTGCCGACGGGCGGGCAGGCGCACTTCGCCCTCACGCTGCGCGCCTATAATCCCGATCCCGCGATCATCGGCCGCCCGGACCGCGCGCACCTGCCGAGCATCGAGAAGGTCTCGTGCGCATGAGGTGGCTCGGCCCCACCCTGCTTGCCGCGCTCGTTGCCGTGGTCACGTACGTGGGGGCGCTCTGGGCGACACCGCATGTCATCATGGCGAAGGCGATGGAGAAGCTCGGTACGGGCGGCATCAACGTGATGCGGCACCAGGGGCTGCCGACCGCGGAGAACCGCTGGATCGTCCGCCCCAGCCCTGATCTCGCCTACAGCATCTGCGTGTTCGATCTCTCGATGGGGCCGGTCAAAATCGACGCATTCGTGCCGCCACGGCGCTACTGGTCGCTCTCGGTCTTCGATGCGAACACCGACAACATCTTCTCGATAAACGACCGCGCCGTATCGGATCGCTACGCGCTCACGCTTTCGAGAGACGGCGCAGGCGGCTCGCTCGCCGTCCCCGGCGGCAAGGGCATCGCCCTCATCCGCATCCTCGTCACCGACGCGCAAGACCTCGCGAGCATCGATGGGCTCCGCCGCCGCAGCACCTGCGCGCCCGCGTAATCAGGAAATGAAGAGCGCCGCGCCGGCTTCCTTCGCGATCGCGCGCTGATAGCCGTCCCGCGCCTGCATCCGCGCCCAGTAGGCCGCGACGTTTTCGGGGAAGGCGCCGAGCTTCAGGATGTCGGCAAGCCGCAGCGCATAGGCGAAGCCGATGTCGGCGATCGTGAAGCGCTCGGCGGCAACGTAGTCGCTGTCGCCCAGCAGCTTCGCGGTGCCCTTGAGGCGCGAGAAGAACCAGCGCGTGTAGTCCTCCACGGCCTGTGGCAACCGGCGCTCTTCGGGCTCGAACACGCCGTAGCGGAGCACGAGCGTCTGCGGAAAGGTGAGCGTCGCGTCGGACTGGTAGAGCCAGTTGAGATAGCGGCCGTAACCGGGCTCATCCGGCCGCACCGCGAGCGACGTGGGGCCGTAGCGCTCCGCGAGATAGTGGCAGATGCCGGTGGACTCGGTCATCAGCGTATCGCCGTCGGTGAAGGTCGGCACGGTGCCGAAGGGGTTGAGTTCGAGGTAATCGGGCTCGGTGAAGCGCGGTGGGAACGCCATCAGGCGGAGGTCGTAGGCAAGCCCCATCTCCTCCAGGCACCAGAGCGGCCGGAAGGAACGCGCGCCCGCGCAGTGCCACAGCTTCATGCGATCAGCATTTTTTGAGGGTGATCGGAGCGCCGCCATCGCGCGACACGGTCATCGTGTCTACTGCCGGATAGGCGAGGGCCCATTCCTCGCGCGACCACTTGCCTTGCGACTGGCAGACCATGCGGCGCTTCTCGTCTGTGCTCGCCGCGTCGGGCGGAAGAATGTCGCAGCGCAGGCTGGCCTTGGTGAGCAGTTCATCGTTCCAGAAACGCCACCAGCCCTCGGTGCACTGATCGGCGGTTTCCGCCCAGCGACCCACGTAGCGCGGCGGCGGTGGCAACTGCACGGTGGGCTCGGCCGGGGCCTGCGGCGCTTCCGTTGCCGCGACCGCCTTTTCCGCGGGCGCGGATTCAGGCGCGCTGCCGCACGCGGCGAGGGTGGTGAGAAATGCTATGAGAGCGGTGCGCATCAGTCGCTGCCGAGCTTGCCGAAACGGGCTTCGTATTCGGTGAGACGGCCGCTCGCGAGCAGCTTCGCCTGCTCGATCAGGTGGTCCTTTTCGATGCGGCCGCGGAAGTTGTCGAGTTTCGCATCGACGAGCTTCACCTCTTCGGGGCTCCAGTCCGCGATCTGCGCGAAATAGAAAATTCCAATCTCGCGAAGCCGCGCAGCGAGGCGCGGTCCGACACCTTTCAGGAGCGAGAGATCGTCGGTCGGGCCGATCGGCGCTTCGAGGAAGGTGGGCAGCTTGCGGCCCGGTTTCCAGCCGATTCCGGGGAGCGGTGCCGCGCTCGGTGCACTGTCGGCGGGCGGCGGGGCACCTGCGCTTTCGGCCTTGCGCGCGGCCTTCTCGCGGCGCAGCCGATCAACCTCGTCGGCAAGCGGCTTCACCTGATCGCGGGCGGATGCCAGATCCTTTTCCAGCCGCGCGATCTCCGCGCCGGCGCTTGCGAGCCGCGATGCGGTCTGATCGTGTTCGGCCTGCAGCAGTTCCAGCTTCGCCGTGCCGCGGAACAGTGCCCAGCCGAGCGCGAGCCCGATGACAAGGCCGGGCAGGCCGAATGTCAGCAGCGCGGTGATGTCGATAGCCATGATCCTGTCCTTGCTTGGCGTCGCTCTTCCAAACTGATAGCGCGGTCGCCGCCGAATCCAAGGAGACAATCGCGATGGGACCGCTTTCCGGGCTCAAGGTTCTCGATCTCTCGCGCGTGCTCGCGGGGCCATGGGCGACACAGATTCTCGCCGATCTCGGTGCCGAGGTGGTGAAGGTGGAGCGGCCCGGCGCGGGCGACGACACACGAAGCTGGGGACCGCCGTTCATCGCGGGCGCGGACGGGACGCAGGGCGACGCCGCCTATTACCTCGCGGCGAACCGCAACAAGAAGAGCCTCGCCATCGACATCGCCGATCCGCGCGGTGCGGCGCTCGTCCGGACGCTCGCGGAAAGCGCGGACGTGGTCGTCGAAAACTTCAAGGCGGGCGGGCTCGCGCGCTACGGGCTCGACTACGCGGGGCTCGCCGCCCTTAAGCCCGACATCGTCTATTGCTCGATCACCGGCTTCGGGCAGGACGGGCCGAATGCCGAACGCCCCGGCTACGACTTCGTCATCCAGGCGATGGCGGGACTGATGAGCATCACCGGCGCCGCCGGCGGCCAGCCGACCAAGGCGGGAGTCGCCATCGCCGACATCACGACGGGACTGTACGCGACGATCGCGATCCTCGCTGCGATCCGTCACCGCGATGCGACGGGCGAGGGCCAGCATATCGACATGGCGCTGTTCGACACGACGCTCGGCTGGATGGCGAACCAGGCGATGAACTATCTCGTCTCGGGCAAGGTGCCGCGGCCGATGGGGAACGCGCATCCCAATATCGTGCCCTATCAGGATTTCCCCACGGCGACGCGCCGCATCGCGGTTGCCGTAGGCAACAACGGCCAGTTCCGGGCGTTCGCGAAGGTGCTGGGGCGGCCCGAATGGGGCACGGACGAACGTTATGCGTCTTCCCCGGGCCGCGTCGCCAATCGCGAGGCGCTCGTTGGGGAGATCGAGGCTGCGCTCGTTCGAGAGCCTGCCGAGCACTGGCTTGCCGCGCTCGACGCGGCGGGGGTTCCCGCCGGGCCGGTCAACGATCTCGCGCAGGCCTTTGCCGAGGAACAGACAAAGACGCGGGGCCTCGTCATCGAGCAAGCGCACCCGCTTGCGGGTACGGTGCGGACGATGGCGCAGCCGATGCGCTTTTCGAAGACCCCGCCCGACTATGCGAAGGCGCCGCCGGAGCTCGGTGCGGACAGTGCGGATGTGCTGCGCGCCGCCGGGCTTTCCGATGCGGAGATTGCGGCGCTGGTGGCGGCGGGGGTCGTCGAAACGAACGCCCGCCGCTGAACCTTCAGCTCGTGAAGTTATCGGCGATCGCGCAGGCCGCCGGCCCGAGGATCACGACGAACAGCACCGGCAGAATGAACAGGATGAGCGGCACGGTCATGATCGCCGGAAGCCGTGCGGCCTTTTCCTCGGCGCGCATCATGCGCTCGTTGCGGAATTCGGCCGAGAGCACGCGCAAGCTGGAGGCGAGCGGCGTACCGTATTTCTCGGTCTGGATCATGGTCGTCACGACGCCGCGCAGCGCTTCGAGATCGACGCGGTTTGCGAGGTTCTCGAACGCCTGGCGGCGATCGGTGAGGAAGCCGAGTTCGATCGCGGTGAGCGCGAATTCGTCGGCGAGTTCGGGATAGCCGTTGCCGAGTTCCTTCGCGACGCGGTTGAACGCGGCATCGACGGTGAGGCCGGCCTCGGCGCAGATCACGAGCAGATCGAGCGCATCAGGAAGGCCCTTGCGGATCGCGTCCGAACGCTTCGTGATCAGGTTCTTCACATAAATGTCGGGCGCCTTGTAGCCGATCAGCAGCGCGCCGCCCACGATCATCGCCTTCGTCGACGAGGCGTAATCCGGGAACATGCCGAGACCGTAGATGTAGAAGGCGGCGATGGCGCCGAGCGCGAACGGGGCGATCAGGCGGCCGAACATGAACACCACGACCGCGTCCTTGGAACGAATGCCGGCCTGCACGAGCTTCGTTTCGGCGAGCTTCGTCTGCTCGTCCTGCATGACCGACATCTTCTTGAGGATGCCGCGCATGAAATCGGTGGCTTCGGTCTTCGCTGCAAGGCTGGAACGCCGCCGCGGCGCGACGATGCCCGCCTTCAGCTGTTCGCGGCGGTCCTGCAGCGCTTTCACGCGGCCGCGCATCGGATCGCGGACGGTCGCCACCGACCAGATCGCAACCATCATGGCGAAGACACCGAGCGCTGCGAGCAGCGTGGCGAGATCGGTCCCGGTCATGCCGAGAAGGAGGGTTTTCTCTTCCATCAGATTTCGAAGCTCACCATCTTGGCCATGATAAAGGCGCCGATTGACATCCAGATAAGACCGCCGACGCCCGCCACCATCAGGCGCGGATCCGTGAAGAACGGATTAAGGTAGGAGGGGTTCATCATGTACACCAACGTGAACACGATGAACGGCAATGAACCGACGATGTAGGCCGAGGCTTTCGATTCAGACGACATCGCCCGGATCTTCAGCTTCATCTGCGCGCGCTTGCGCAGCACCTCGGCAAGATTGTTCAGCGTTTCTGCAAGGTTGCCGCCGGTCTCGCGCTGGATCGACAGCGTGATGACGAAGAACTGGAATTCGGGGGTCGTCAGGCGGTTCGCCGTTTCCTGAAGTGCCTGCTCCATCGTGCGGCCGATGCGGATCTTGTCGGAGACTTGGCGGAATTCGTATCCAACCGGGTCCAGGATTTCCTTGCCGACGACACCGATCGATTCGGAGATCGGCAGACCGGACCGGAGACCGCGCACGAGAAGATCGATCGCATCCGGGAAGCGGTCGTTGAAATTCTTGATACGCTTCTTGATGAAGAAGCTGACCACCATGTGCGGCAGGAACAGGCCGAAGAACAGCCCGGCGAGGGCTGCGAGCGCCATCGGCGCGCCCGCGCCTGAAATGGCGATGAAGGTGAGTGCGAGAATGCCGAGGCTCGCAACCGCATACTGCCCAAGCGACCAGGATTTGCCGGTGCGGTCCAGCCGCTGGCGAAGCAGCGCGCGGTTCGGGATCAGGCCCTGGAACATGTTGTCGAGCCGGCTCTCGCGCGAGGCGAGGATGCGGCGCATCTGCACCTGCGCAAGCACTTCGCGAGAGGAGGAATGCCGCTCGCGGAGCTGCTCCAGCCGCTTCGCGCCGCGCTTCGCATTGCCGTCGCCGGTCATAAGAATGATCAGCGCCAGCGCCACGAAGACACAGCCGAAGATCACGGCGATCATCAGGTCACGGCTCATCCCATACACTCCATCAAGGCGCGGCCAAGGCCGAAGTATTCCGCGCGTTCGTAGCAATTCGGGCGCAGGCCCGTGCTGATGTATTCGCCCTTCAGCTTTCCGGTCTCGTCCTCGCCGTTGTAGCGGTAGAGAAACAGGTCCTGCATGGTGATGACGTCGCCTTCCATGCCGACCACTTCCGAGATGTGCGTGATGCGGCGGCCGCCGTCGCGCATACGGCTGATCTGCACGACGAGATTGAGCGCGTCGGAAATCTGCTGGCGGATGGCGTTCGGGCTGAGATTGAGCCCGGCCATATTGATCATGTTTTCAAGACGTGTCAGCGCCTCGCGCGGGCGGTTCGCGTGCAGTGTGCCGAATGAGCCGTCGTGGCCCGTGTTCATGGCGGCGAGCAGATCGAACGCCTCGGGTCCGCGAACCTCGCCGAGGATGATGCGATCGGGACGCATACGCAGTGCGTTCTTCACGAGATCGCGCATCGTGACCTGGCCGTTGCCTTCGAGGTTCGCGGGGCGTGTTTCGAGACGCACGACGTGCGGCTGCTGCAATTGCAGCTCGGCCGCGTCCTCGATGGTGACGATGCGCTCGCCCGGATCGATGTTGCGCGAAATCGCGTTCAGCATCGTCGTCTTGCCTGAGCCGGTACCGCCCGAGATCAGGATGTTGAGACGGCAGCGGCCGGCGATGTTGAGGAACTTGCACATGGCCGGCGACATCGATCCGCCTTCCATCATGCGGTCGAGCGTCAGCTTGATCTTCGAGAATTTACGAATCGAGATCGAGGTGCCGTCGATGGCGAGCGGCGGGATCACGACGTTGACGCGGCTGCCGTCGAGAAGGCGCGCGTCGCAGATCGGCGAGGTTTCGTCAACGCGGCGGCCGACGGCACTGACGATGCGCTGCGCGATGTTGAGCAGGTGTGCGTCGTCGCGGAACTTGACCTCGGTCTGCGCGAGCTTGCCCTTGCGCTCAGCATAGACAACGTTCGGTCCGTTCACCATGATTTCGCTGACTTCGTCGTCGTTCAGCAGGGGTTCGAGCGGCCCGAGGCCGAGCATGTCGTTGAGGAGCAGCGTGACGAGATCGCGCTGCTCGCGCTGGTTGAGGCCGATCTTCTCCTGAACGAGAATCTCGGAGATGACGTCGGAAATCTGCTCGGCAAGCTCGCCGCGCGAGAGGTCTGCGATGACGCTCGCGTCGATCCGCTCCATCAGGATCGGATGGACACGTTCCTTGGCTGCGAGCACGCTCTGGGTGCTCGCGCTCGCGGCACGTGCGGTCCGCTCGGCCGTATCCGTGCTGCCCGACGGTTTCAGGCCTCCGACGAGGTTGATGAGTTCGTTGAGAAGAACGGTGACAGTATCGCGCACCTGCCCGTCGTCAATTGCCATGCCCTGAATGTCGGCAAGACGCTTGACGGTGTCTTCCATCTGCGCGGCGAGTTCGCCACGGCGGCGCGTGCGCGTCTTTGCAGGCGGAAACAGTTCGGAAAGCTGCGGCGAAAGGATCGCGTGCAGTTCCCACACGCAGTTTTCGGTGCTGCGCCCGCGCGGCGTTTCAACGGGCTTCGAAAGGCCGAAATCCCCGGAATCGGCAACAAGCGGCCGCCTGCCGGTGCTGGCGGCGGAATTCTGTCCGAAACCGTCGCCAACAACCTGCAATCCTGCGCCGCTTCGTTTTCCGAACCCCTTGGGCTGCATACCTTACCCCGTTTACGCACGTGCGCCCGGCCGGTTCACCCGGCCGGGAAGCATTACTTCTTGCCTGAAGCCTTGGCGGTGCCCTTCTGGGGCAACAGGCTGCGAACTTTGCTCATCAGCGTTTTCGCCTCGACCTCGGCGGCGATTTCGCCGGCGAGCTGGACGGCGAGCGCATGAAGAGCGCCGCCGACCTTGCCGGTCGCGACCGCGGAGAGGGCACGGCCCTGCTTTGCAGCGCCCACGGCCTGCTTGACATCGAGCGGAATGACGATGTCGAGCTTGCGTTCGATCGATGCTTCGAAATCCTTGCGCGCGACTTCCGGCGGCGGATTCGTGCCGACGCGGTTGGCGACCATCGTCACCCTGGCGTGCGGCGCGTTCGCCTTCAGGAAGCCGAGCAGGCGGATCGCATCGCGCGTCGAGGCCAGCGTCTGTTCCGTCACGACGACGACATGGTTGACGTCGCTGAGCAAGTGCGGGTGCTGCACGGCAACGGTGCGCGGCAGATCCACGATCACCGTTTCGAAGGCGTTGCGCATCTCTTCCTGAAGCTGGAACAGCGCGCTGCCGTCTGCGATCAGCGGCTGGCTGATCGGCGCTTCGGCCGAAAGCACGGCGAGCTTTTCACCCACGCGTACCATCGCGCGTTCGATGAAAAGGCCATCGATACGGCTCGGGTTCTCGAGAGCGTCGGTGAGGCCGCGGCCCGGTTCGAGATCGAACGAAAGTGCGCCCGTACCAAACTGGACATCGAGATCGAGAAGCGCTGTCGAACGGCCCTGGCTCTCCGCCGACAGCCATGCGAGCGAACTCGCCACGGTCGATGCGCCGACACCGCCGCGTGTACCGATCACCGCGATCGTCGTGCGCGGGCGGTCGCTGGTATCGAGCTCCACATGCTTCGGCCCTTGCAGCGTGACCTGCGCGTGCATGAAGGCTTCGCGCATCGCGTCGGCGGACAGCGGCTTCAGCAGATAGTCCTGCAGACCGCTCGCCACGAGATCGCGGTAGAGCTTCACGTCGTTGATCATGCCGACCGCGATCACGATCGTGCCCGGCTCGCAGACTTCGGCAAGCGCGTTGATGTCGTTCAGCGGATCGCCCGATTCCGACAGATCGACGAGCAGCACCATCGGGCTCGACGAGACCGAGAGCGTCTGCACGGCGTTGCGAAGGCCGCCCTTGTTGACCTTCTCGACCGCCCAGCCGAGTTCGGCCGCTACGACCTTGACGGCATCAGCAGTTTCGTCGTCGCAGACGAAGGCGTTGAAGGCGTCGCGTGCACCGACGCCGGTTTTCGGATTCCAAGGCGCGTTCATACCTGCATCCCCTCGTTTAATTGCTGCCGGCCTGGCCGACGGTGCTCTTCACCTTGCTGGTGCCTTCGCCGGCCTTGCCTCGATAGGTTTCGATCGCCTTCACGGTGGTGAGCGCATCAGTGCCCGTGTGGGGCTTGCCCGACACGAGGTCGTTCGCATCGACGACCATCGCGGCGAGGTTGCTCTCGCTGGCGCAACCGTAGTTGCTCATCGTCGAGGCTTCGAATTCGAGCTGCGACGAACGCGACCAATCCGGGCAGCCCGGAACGCTGGCCGTTGCGCGCATCACGACCACGCGCGCGCCGGCACTGCCTGCGCCGGCCGTGACCGGCACCTGATCGTTCAAGAGAAGCCCATATCCAGAAAGCACTGACGCAATCGCTGCACGGCGAGCGCCCGAGCCGCTGCCGCTGTCGTCAACGCTGACGCGGTCGCCGTAGCGAATGCCGATGCCCTCGAACCATTCCGCAAGCGATTTGCGCTGATCGCTCGAAAGCCCGTCCGTTCCGGCATAGCCGAGGTCGTGAACGAGGATCGTCTGCGCGACGACCGCAGCTTTCGCGGACGCCATCCCCGGATTGGGTGTGCCGCCGCCGCAGGCGCCGAGCGCGAGCGATGAAGCGAGAAGGGTGGCCGTTGCGAGGCGGCGCATCGGGATCGTGTTCATGGTCATTGTGCCCCTCTCCATCAATTATTCGAGAAGCCGGGAGCGGCTGTGCTGGCCACCGTCGGCGGTCCGGCCGTTTTCGCTTCGGCGACCGGCGCCTTGGCGCCCTTGAACGTCTTGCCCAGCAGCCAGCGTTCCGCGTCGTTCGGAACGGCAAGGCCGTCCGTCGGCAGCGCAAGGCGGGTGTTGGTCGGCTTCACGAGATAAGGCGTCACCACGATTACGAGTTCCGATTCGTCCCGTGCGAAGCGATCCGATTTGAACAGCGCGCCAAGGATCGGCAGGTTGCCGAGCAGCGGCGTCTTCTCTTGCGTGGTGCCCACGCGATTGCGCAGGAGCCCGGCGATCATGAAGCTCTGGCCCGAGCCAAGTTCGATCGAGGTCTCGGCTCGGCGTGTCGTGAGCGCCGGGATGGAGATGTTATCGAGGCGGATCGCGCCGGCTTCGGAAAGCTCGGAGACTTCCGGACGAACGCGCAGGCTGATCCTTCCGCCGTCGAGCACGGTTGGCGTGAACGCGATGCCCACACCATATTCCTTGAATTCGACGCTGATACCGCCGTTGCCGTCGCTGACCGCGATGGGGAACTCGCCGCCCGCGAGGAAGCTGGCCGTTTCGCCCGAAAGTGCCGTGAGGTTCGGCTCCGCAAGGAGGGAGACGAGACCATCTTGTTCAAGCGCGTCGATGGCGGCACCCACGTCCAGCCCGAAGAGCGAAGCGACGCCGCCGATTGTCGTTGACCCCGGGTTTTGATTCAGCGTCCACGTTCCCTCGATCGCATCATAACTGAGCGCTCCAGTTCCCCGGCCGCGCGCCATGCCGAACAGGAAGCCGCCGGTGTTGTCGATCGTGGTCAGGTTGATGCCCAGTTCCTTCACCAGGCTGCGGCTGACCTCGGCGAATTTCACGCGGAGGTTCACCTGCGCAGGCGTTGCGGTCTGCAGCTTGTTGACGATGGCCTGGCCTTCGCCGACGAAAGTCTTGACGAGGCGGGTGGCCTCCTCGACCTCTTCGGGATTAGCGACGGTGCCCGTGAGCAGCGTCATGCCGTTCATCGAATTGACCGTGATCGCGGCGCCCGGCATCGCAAGGCCGAGCATCGTGCGGATCTGATCGATGTTCTGTGCGACGCGGACGTTCGCGGAATAGACGATGCGCCCGGCGCCGTCCGTCGCGTAGATCGTCGTTTCACCGGCGCCGACGCCGTAGACGTAGAGCAGGCGGTCGGACCGGACCTGCACGTCAGCGATCTTCTGGTTGGCGACGAACACATCGCTCATCGACCGTTCCAGCCGGATCAGCGTGCCCTTGTTGACGCCCACGTTGAGCGAGGACGATGCCGACGTGATCGTCGTGTCCTGCGCCTGTGTCGCCGGCGTGGCCATGGCGGCCAGCGACAGTGCGGCGGCGCAGCCGCACAGGATTGCCTTGAGCTTCATGTTATTCTGCCCCCACGGAAACTTCGGTGGTCTTGTTGCCGCGGAACACGCGGACGCTCGGACCCGCCGGCTTGCCGGACTTCACCGCCACCGGGCGCGGATCGAGGTTGGATGCGAAGCGCGAGACCTCGCCGCCAGTCGTGAACGACGGGTTGCGATCATTCGGCTGCGTTTGGAGCGCGATCTGCAGGTGCTTTTCCTGCGAGGCGTTCAGATCGTCGCTCACCTGGACTTCGCCAGTGGCGATCATCTGCTCCAGCTCCTGCGTGTTTTCCGCAAGCGGACGCAGGCTGAGCGAGATCTGGCCGAGCGTCTGCGCGACTGCGATCTTCTCGACGAACTTCGGCGGCACTTCGAACGTCACGGTGCGGCCGGTCTTCGGACCGGAGCCTTCGCCGCCAAGCTCGTTGGTGCGCTGGTCGATGGCGAGCACGCGCACGTTGCGCATGATCGTCTCGGAAACGCGCAGCGCCGGGGCGGGCGTGCCTTCCTCGGTATCGCCCTGATAGCTGACGCCGTGCGTCAGCACCATGTCGACGCGGTCGCCCGGGAAGACAAAGCCCGCGACACCGCTTTCGGCATTGATCGAAACCGTCACGGCGCGCATCCCGGGGGTCAGCGCCGCGGCAAGGAAGCCACGCTCGCCCGGCCCGACGATGGACCCCTTGGTGAGCGGCTGTCCGGCCGGAACCGAAACGCGCACGACCTTGCCGTTCAGGCTTTCGAGATTGGTCTCGCCTTCAAGGAAGTAGACGTTCTCTACGAGATCTTTGGGCCACGGCTGCAGCTTGAACATCTCGGCGTTGAGGATGGTGCCGAGCGGCAGCGGCTTGGTGGCGACGAGCACCTTCGGGCCCTTCTGCTCGACCTCGCCGGCCTGCACCTGCTGTGTGCCGCTGTCGCTGACAAGCGCGCGCACGAAGAAGGCCGAGATACCCGCTATAACGAGCGCGCCGACCAGCAATATGATCTTCTTTACGTCCATGACCCCTGTAGCCTCCAGGCGAAAACCCCTGCGTGCACTATCCAGCCAATTGCTTAACAATCGGTTCGCCAAGCGCGACGAAGGTCGCGAGGCAGATTGCGCACCCGTATGGAATCTCCGGATTGCCCGCTTTTCCGCGCTTGCGGTGCCAGACGAGGTAGGCGAGCGTGAGGACGCCGCCGATGATCGACATGAGCACGAGCATCCGCAGATATGGGATGGCGGGCAGCCAGAGCGCGAGCGCGGTGAGCAGCTTGACGTCACCGCCGCCCATGGCACCCAATGCGAAGATTCCGGCGAAAACAGCGAACACGCCAACGGCCAGCAAGAGCTGCCAGCCAACAAGCGGCCACAGCGCCTCGCCCGATCCCAGCCAGAAGGGAACGGCGAGCAGCGCGACGGCGGCATTGACGATGTTCGGAATGATACGCCGGGTTACGTCACTGTAAATGACATAGGCAAGCAGTGCGAAAAGCACTGCGACGCTGATGATCTGAAGAGCCCCGGCCATGTCGACCGGTCCTAGACGTCATGACTGAAAAAAACGTAACCATGCGGCCGTGACGCCCGACCCGCTCTCCGACGATACCCTGACCCGCCGCCGCTCGCTGCCCCCGGACGCCCGCTGGACGGACTGGATCGCCGCCGACGGCTGGCGCATCCGTGCGGTGAGCTGGGCGCCGATGCCAGGCAGGCCGTCGATCCTGTTCCTGAACGGGCGCGCGGATTTCATCGAGAAGTATTCGGAGAGCTACTGGCACTGGCGGGACCAGGGCTATGGTCTCTTCACCTTCGATTGGCGCGGGCAGGGGGCTTCGGGACGCTTCCCGGCCGGTGCCGAGGGATATTTCGGCGCATGGCTCACCGATCTGGAAGGGCTTAGCACCCATACGGCGACATTGCTTGGCGGGCCGATGGTGCTGGCGGGACACAGCATGGGCGGGCATCTCGCGCTCCGGCATCTCGCGGCCGGTGGCACATCCCGCTACAGCCGCGCCGCGCTGTTCGCACCGATGGCGGGCATCGCCGCACAGGGAGTGCCGCCGCGCGTGCTATCGTGGCTGGCGCGGGCCTACGTGAAGGCGGGCGCGGGCGATACCTATCCGCCGTTGCAGGGGCCGTACGGGGAGCGCTCGCGCAGTGTGCACCGCCAGCGCATCCTGACCGGCGATCCGGAGCGGTTTGCAGACGAAGCCTGGTGGATCGACGGAAATGCCGCGCTTGCCTTTGGAGGGGCAAGCTGGCGCTGGGTGTTCGAGGCATCGACATCGTGCGCCGCACTGGGTGCGCCTGGCGTGCCCGAGGCGATCACGCTGCCGATTGACGTGTTCATCGGCGACAACGAGCGCTTGGTGGGCGCAGCGGCGGCGCGGCGGCTCGTTCAGCGGTTGCCCGATGGGCGTCTGCACGTCATTGCGGGCGCCGCGCACGAATTGCTGCGCGAGCGGAGCGCGGTGCAGGACGGCGTGCTCGCGGCGGTTGACGGGTTGGTGGCGTTATGACGGGTCGGTACGACGTTGTTGTCGTGGGGGCGGGCATCGGCGGCGCGAGTCTCGCATGGTTTTTGAGCGAACGGGCCTCCGTACTGCTCATCGAGGCCGAAGCGCATCCGGGCCTGCACAGCACCGGCCGCTCGGCCGCCTTCTTTGCCGAAACCTACGGTGGGCCAGGCGTACAGCCGCTGACCACCGCGTCGAAGGCCTTCCTGCTCCAGCCGCCGGAGGCTTTCGCGGATGGCCCTCTGGTGACGCCGCGCGGCGCGCTGCATATCGCCGAGCCGGATGCGCACGGTGCGCTCGATCATATGGAAAGCGCGTTCCGGGCCTCGGGTGTTGCGATCGAACGCCTCGATGCCGATGGGACGGCCGCGCGGGCGCCGCTGCTCTCCGCCGCGTGGCGGCAGTGCGGGCTCTGGGAGCCGGGGTGTAGCGATATCGAGGTCGCGCGGTTGCATCAGGCGTTCCTCGCCGGCGCGCGGCGGCGTGGGGCCGTGCTTGTTACCGATGCCCGCGCACGCGGCCTTGATCGCAGCGGTGGGCGTTGGCGGGTCGAAACCGGGGCGGGGCGCTTTGAAGCCGATGTCGTGGTGAATGCGGCGGGGGCGTGGGCCGACCAGGTCGCCGTGCTGGCGGGCGTGCGGCCGCTGGGTGTGCAGCCGCTCAGGCGGACGATGATCGTGGCTGATCTCGGCGGTGCCGTGGAGCCTGATCTGCCGGTCGTGCTGGATGCGGCGGGCAGCTTTTACTTCAAGCCCGATGCCGGGATGATGTGGGTGAGCCCCCATGATGAAACGCCTGTGCCGGCGAGTGATGTGCAGCCTGAGGAGCTGGACATTGCGATTGCCGTGGACCGGTTCGAGACCGCGACGACCGCGACGGTGCGTCGGGTGGTGCGATCCTGGGCGGGGCTGCGGAGCTTCGCGCCGGATCGGCTTCCGGTGTATGGTTTTGCGCACGACGCACCCGGCTTCTTCTGGTGTGCGGGGCAGGGCGGGTTCGGGGTGCAGACATCGCCCGCGGCGGGGGCGATGGCGGCGGCGCTGATCACGGGCGCGGCGTGGAGCGCGCCCGGGGTCGACCCCGAACGCTATTCCCCCAAGCGGTTCAGTTGAAAATCAGGCCTGGCGGCGGCGGCGTGCGGCGCCGATGCCGAGGAGGCCGAGGCCGAAGAGGCCGAGCATCGCCGGTTCGGGAACGTCGCTCGTGTAGAAGTTCATCTGCGCGAGCTTGAACGAGTCCGGATAATCCTTGTACGCGCCGGCGTAGTAGAGATCGGCCGCAATGATGATGACGTTGCCGTAGTGCCCACCGGCATCGAAGCCGACATTGGGGCTGGAGGGCGACGTCTTGATCTGGATCTCGTGGAGGTCGGTGGAGAGGTCCGGGAACGCCGCCTCGACATCGAGGAACTGGTTCCAGCCGGTGCCGACGGTGCCGATCAGGATCGTCGCGTCGTTATCCTTGGTCCAGTTGCCGCTGCTGTACATGTCATAGGCGTTGAGGACGACCGCCGAGGGCGAGACGAGCTGGTCGAACTGCAGGACGATATAGTCCTTGGAGCCGGCGTTGTCCGTCGTGTGACGTCCCTGCGCCCCGCCTGCATAGTTGCCGGTGCCGTTGCCGTCACCGCCGCTGCCGACCGAACCTGCCGCCGTGACGCCAAGGCCGCCGTCATAGTAGCCGAGGAACGCCTGCTCGTGATCGCCGCTGTTCCAGGTGCCGCCCTTGATGGTCCATGCCGTGGCGCGAACGTTGACGATGCTGCCGTCCGACGCGGTGGTGGTGAAGGTGCGGACGTTGCCGTCAGGGCCGTCGATGCCGCAGTTGACCGAGCAGCCGCCGCTGAGATCGAGGCTGCCGATGGCGACAGCGAAGGCGGGCGATGAAGCCAGCGCCGCAGCGGAAAGCGCGAGCGCGCCCAGCACTGCGCGGCTTGAATTCGACCTGCTCACAATCAATCCCCTGTACAAAACGCCCTGCGCCGAAGCACACCTGCACGTTCCCAAGCAATTTATGTACCAGACGAGAAAAAGGCTTTGGATTCAATACACGCCGCGATCGTTGCGGCTGCGTATGTAAAATCTGCCGACGTTATGCGCGCGCGGAAAGCTCTGCGACCGCAAGATTGGCGAGTTCGTCGGCACGCTCGTTTTCGGCATGGCCGTTGTGGCCCTTTACCCAGTGCCATTCGACACGGTGCTGCGCGGCCGCGGCGATCAGCGCCTGCCACAGATCGGCGTTTTTCACCGGCTTCTTGTCGGCGGTGCGCCAGCCGTTCCGCTGCCAGCCATGCACCCATTTGGTGATGCCGTCTCGCACGTAGACCGAATCGGTGGTGAGCTTCACGCTGCAAGGACGTTTGAGCGCCTTCAGCGCTTCGATCGCCGCCGTGAGCTCCATGCGGTTGTTGGTGGTCAGCGCCTCCGCGCCCCGCAATTCCCGCTCCTGGCCCTTCGCGCGGAGGATGGCGCCCCAGCCGCCGGGGCCGGGATTGCCCTTGCAGGCGCCATCGGTGAACACCTCGACGTCGGAGGCACCGGTCGGCGCGCTCATTCGGCCTCGCGGTAGTGCAGGAGCCGCCGTGCGAACGCCATCGGGTCCTTGCGGGTGACGAGCGCGCCCGGAGGCGTGTTCAGCCAATCCCACGCGCGCGTCAGCAGGAAGCGCAGCGCAGAGGCGCGGCGCAGCACAGGCATGGCTGCCGCCTCGGCATCCGTGATCGGGTGCGTGGCGCGGTAGCCCGCCTCCAGCGCTTCGGCGCGCTGCGAATAGAAAACCGCGCCATCGTTGCTGAAGCACCACGCGCCGTGCATCACGGCAAGGTCGTAGGCCCGCGCATCGGTGCAGGCGAAATAGAAATCGATGATGCCGGTGACGGTGTCGCCCAGCGCAAGCACATTGTCCGGGAACAGATCGGCGTGGATCGTCCCCTGCGGCAGGTCGGTGGGCCAGTGCGCCTTCTGGAACGCCATCTCGGTCTCGATCAGCGCCGCGAGGGCGGGGTCGATCTCGCCGGCGCGCGGCAGACAGCGCGCGGCAAGCTCCAGCCGCCCCTTGTGGCCGAGCGCATTGGGGCGGGTTCCCGTGAAATCGGCGGTCGCTGCGTGCAGGCGCCCGAGCGCTTCCCCGGCGGCATGGCAAAGCGCGGGCGTGGGTTCCGTCACCGAAATGCCTGTGAGGAACTCGATCACGCACGCCGGACGGCCCGCGAGCTCCTGCAAGGCCTCCCCCGCGCGGTCCTCGACCGGACGCGGTATGGGCAGGCCCTTGTCTGCCGCATGGCGCATCAGCGCGAGGAAATAGGGGAGGTCCGCAGTGTCCACGCGCTTTTCGTAGAGCGTCAGGATGTAGCGCCCGCGTGTCGTATCGATCAGGTAGTTCGAATTCTCGACGCCCTCGGCGATGCCCTTGGCGGCGACGAGTTCGCCGATATCGTAGCGCGCGACGAACGCGGACAGATCCTCCGCGGGAACATGGGTGTAGACGGCCATTGGGTTATTCCGTGAGCACGCGCGGCAGTTTGAAGGCGACATCCTCGACCGCGGTCGTGATCTGCTCGACGCTGAGCTGGCGGCGTGCGGCGAGCGCATCCACGAGTTCCTGCACCAGCACTTCGGGGGCGGAGGCGCCGGCGGTGATGCCGACGGTTTCAGCATCGGCCACCCATGCCCAGTCCAGTTCGGCGGCGCGCTGCACCAGATAGGCGCGGGCGCCGCAGCGTTCAGCGACCTCGCGCAGCCGCAGCGAGTTCGACGAGTTTGGCGCGCCGATCACGAACACGACATCGCATTTGGAAGCGATCGCCTTCACGGCATCCTGCCGGTTCGAGGTGGCGTAGCAGATATCCTCGCCGCGCGGCGCCTGGATCGCCGGGAAGCGGCGGCGCAGCGTTTCGACGATCTCGTGCGTGTCGTCCACCGATAGCGTCGTCTGGGTGAGGAAGGCGATGCCCGAAGGATCGGCAACTTCTATGGTTTCGGCGTCTTCGACCGTTTCCACCAGCGTCATCGCACCCAGCGGCACCTGCCCGAACGTGCCGATCACCTCCGGGTGCCCGGCATGGCCGACGAAGATGATGTGCCGCCCCTGCTCGATCAGCCGCTCGGCCTGCCGGTGCACCTTCGACACCAGCGGACAGGTCGCATCGACATAGACCATCTTGCGCGCCTCGGCGGCCTTCGGCACGCTTTTCGGAACGCCGTGCGCCGAGAAGATCACCGGCACGTCTTCCGGCACTTCGTCCAGCTCCTCGACGAACACGGCGCCCTTGGCGCGGAGGCTATCGACGACGAAACGGTTGTGGACGATTTCGTGGCGCACGTAGACGGGCGCCCCCCATTTTTCGATCGCAAGCTCAACGATGCGGATGGCACGGTCGACGCCCGCGCAGAAGCCGCGCGGGCCTGCGACGAGCACCCGGAGCGGACGCTTCAGTTCTGGATCGATGTCGGCCATGACGGCGCCCCCTCTACGCGATTGCTTGCCGCTTCAAAAGCCGCTTCCTATAGAGACGGGCGACAGGGGCGCCATAGGGCGTCTTGAGCCCGATGCGGGAAGGACCGTCACACGTGCGCCAGTTTTTCGTTGTTGTGCCTGCGCTCCTCATGCTGGCGGCCTGCGGCGGCGGCAACCCGCTGAAAATCACGCGCAGCCCATGCCCCGCGGCCGGCACGCTCCAGTACGCGAGCGAGGTGACGCTGTTCTCGCCGGAAACGAGCCGCGACGCGAACGCGATAGACGTGACCGCCGCGATCACCAATGTGCGCGCCACCTGCGCCGAATCGGCGGAGCGGCTGAACAGCCAGCTTTCGTTCGATGTCGTCGCTCAGCGCGCGAACGCCAGCGGCGCGCGCGACGTGACGCTGCCCTATTTCGCGGTTGTGCTGCGCGCGGGCGATCAGCTTCTCTCGAAGCAGCTCGGCAGCGTGACGCTGCGCTTCGAGGACGGCCAGCTGCGCGCGCGCACGACCGGCTACGCGCGCAGCGACATCAGCCGCGCTGCCGCCGCGCTGCCTGAAAACATCGCGCGCGAGCTGACCCGCGAGCGCAAGCCGGGCGACGCCGACGCCGCGATCGACCCGCTCGCCGCCCCAGAAGCGCGCAGCGCGTTGAAGAACGCCAGCTTCGAACTTCTGGTCGGCTTCCAGCTCGACGACGCGGCGCTCGCCTACAACGTCGGGAAGTAACGGCGTTTGGCGGACGCGGGCCCTATCTCCCGTTGACAGAATCCCTGCCGCCCCGCATGGAGGCCGGGCCGTCGGTGCCCCGGCACCGGTGACGCGCGGGAGAGTCCGCATTCTTTGGGATGCGGCGCCGAAGGAGCAACCGCCCCCGGAATCTCTCAGGCCCAAGGACCGCGCGGCCACCTCGTACGGCGCTCTGGAAAGCGGATGCGGCTTCGGGCGCATCCCACCGACGGGGTAAGCACGGGTTCGAGCAGTCTCGACCGGCGCGAAACTCTCAGGTTCCGTGACAGATGGGGGCGGCCCGGCGCGGCTTTGCGTCGGGAATCTGTGTCACGAACGGAGCCTCGATGTCTGAAGCTGATGAAACCGCGCTGGCGTTGCCGCTGGATGCCCTGCACCGCGCCCTCGGCGGCCGCATGGTGCCGTTCGCGGGCTATGCCATGCCCGTGCAGTTCGAAGGCATCATGGCCGAGCACAGCTGGACGCGGGAGAGCGCGGGCCTGTTCGACGTGAGCCACATGGGCCAGCTCGAATTCCGCGGGCCGGGCGTCGCGGAGGCGCTTGAAAGTCTGATGCCCGGCGATTTCCTGGCGCTGCGCGAGAACCGGATGCGCTATTCGCTGCTGCTCGACGACAACGGCGGCATCATCGACGATCTGATGGTGACGAACCGGGGCGATCACTTCTACGTCGTCGTGAACGGCGCGACCAAGCACGGCGACATCGCGCACATCGCGGCGCGGCTTGCGGGCGGCGTTTCGCTCGTTCACCGCACCGACCTCGCGCTGCTCGCGCTGCAGGGGCCGAAGGCGGCGGATGCGCTAGTGCGTGTCGCGGGCGAGGTCTCGACATTGGTGTTCATGAAGGCGGGGGCATTCCGCATCGAGGGCGTCGACGTGTGGGTGAGCCGCTCGGGCTATACGGGCGAGGATGGGTTCGAGATTTCCGTGCCCGCCGACAAGGCCGAAACCGTTGCCAGCGCGCTGCTCGCGCAGCCGGAGGTGAAGCCGATCGGGCTCGGCGCGCGCGATTCGCTGCGGCTGGAGGCGGGGTTGCCGCTTTATGGGCATGACCTTTCCACGGCCTCGACGCCGATCGAGGCGGACCTCGGTTTCGCGATTTCCAAGCGCCGGAAGCTCGAAGGCGGGTTTCCGGGCGCCGAGCGCGTACTCGGGCAGCTTCTGAACGGTGCGCCGGTGAAGCGCATCGGGCTTCGCATCGAGGGCAAGCTGCCCGCGCGCGAGGGCGCCGAGATTTTCGCAGGGACCGAGAAGGTCGGCGTCGTCACCTCGGGCGGGTTCGCGCCCACGGTGGGCGCGCCGATCGCGATGGGCTTCGTTTCGGCGAGCCACGCCGCGGACGGCACTGCGCTTGAAATCGATGTTCGCGGACGGCGAATCGCTGCCGTCGTCGCGCCCATGCCGTTCGTTCCGCACCGTTATGTCAGACAGGGAGGCCAGTGATGACCGTCTATTATTCGAAAGAGCATGAGTGGGTTCGTGTCGAGGGCGACACCGCCACCGTGGGCATCACCGACTATGCGCAGAGCCAGCTTGGCGACGTGGTGTTCGTGGAGCTTCCCGCGGCCGGCAAGGCGCTGGTGCAGGGCAAGGATGCCGCCGTCGTCGAATCGGTGAAGGCCGCGAGCGAGGTCTATGCGCCGATCTCGGGCAGCGTCAGCGAAGTGAACGACGCGCTTGAAGCCGACCCCTCGCTCGTCAACAGCGCGGCGGAAACCGATGGCTGGTTCTTCAAGATGAGCATCGGCAATGCCGCCGAGCTTTCCGGCCTGATGGACGCGGACGCCTACGCGGCGTTCTGCGCGGACCTCTAAGGCTTAGCGCGTGGCACGGCAGCACAATTTCGATCCGGCTAAGTACGCCGCCCACGCGGCGTTCGTGCCTGCGCTCGGGGCTGCCGTGCTGGGTCTGCTCGCGCCGAAATCCGGCGAGCGCATCCTTGACCTTGGCTGCGGCGACGGCGTGCTGACGCTGAAGCTGGTCGAGGCCGGGGCGAGCGTGCTCGGCACCGATGCCGATCCGGCGATGGTGGCGGCCGCGCGCGCCAAGGGCCTCGACGCCGAGGTGATGGACGGCCAGCGCCTGACGTTCGATGGCGGCTTCGATGCCGTGTTCTCGAACGCCGCGCTGCACTGGATGCCCGATACGGCGGCGGTGTTCGCGGGCGTCTACCGCGCCTTGAGGCCGGGTGGGCGCTTCGTTGCGGAGTGCGGCGGCTTTGGCAACATCGCCGCGATCCGTGCGGGGCTGCGCGGTGTGCTGAAGGCGCGTGGTTATGCCGTGCCGGGGCGCGAGGACCAGGTCTACATGACTGCCTCGCAGGCACGTGCTGCGCTGGAGGCCGCGGGGTTCGCGGTCGAGGCTTGCGACATCATCCCGCGCCAGACGCCGCTCGCCAGCGGCATGGCGGCGTGGCTCACGACGTTTCGCTCGGGCTTTCTCGATGCGCTCAAGGTCACGGACAGTGATCGGCAGGCGGTGATCGACGAGACCGTCGAGCTTCTCCGTCCCATCCTCTGCGATGCGGACGGCAACTGGATGGCGGATTACGTGCGGCTGCGCTTCGCGGCCACAAAACCGGAGTAGCGAATGCGATACCTGCCCCTCACTGCCGACGACCGCGCCGCGATGCTCGGCAAGATCGGCGCGCCGAGCGTTGACGACCTGTTCCGTGACGTGCCCGCCGCGGCGCGGCTTTCCGGCCCGGTGGAAGGCCTGCCGCTCCACATGAGCGAGATGGAGGTAGAGCGCGCGCTTTCCGCGATGGCACGGAAGAATCTCACCGCCACGCACGTGCCCTTCTTCCTCGGCTGCGGGGCCTACAAGCACCATGTGCCGGCGAGTGTCGATCACCTGATCCAGCGTGGCGAGTTCCTGACGAGCTACACGCCCTATCAGCCGGAAATCGCGCAGGGGACGCTGCAGTACCTGTTCGAATTCCAGACGCAGGTCGCGCGCCTGACCGGCATGGATGTGGCGAACGCCTCGATGTACGACGGCTCCACGGCGTGCGTGGAAGCGATCTTCATGGCGCGGCGCGTGACCCGCAGGGCGAAGGCGTTGCTCTCGGCGGGGCTGCATCCGCACTATGTGTCGGTCGCGAAGACGCTGACGCACTTCACCGATGACGAGGTGGTGACGGCGGTGCCGGTGCTGACGGACGGCGCGCCGGGCGATGATATCGCGGCACTGATCGCGGCGATCGACGACGAGACGAGCTGCGTCGTCGTGCAGAACCCGAACCTCTTCGGCCATGTCGCCGACCTTTCGGAGCTTGCCGCGCGCTGCCACGAGAAGGGCGCGCTGCTGATCGCGGTGGTGACGGAAGCCGTCGCTTTCGGCGCGGTCCGTTCGCCGGGCGCGATGGGCGCGGATATCGTGGTGGGCGAGGGCCAGTCGATCGGCGGCGGGCTCAGCTTCGGCGGGCCGTACCTTGGCCTCTTCGCCTGCAACCACAAGCACGTGCGCCAGATGCCGGGGCGGCTCTGCGGCGAGACGGTGGACGCGGAAGGGCGGCGCGGCTTCGTGCTGACGCTTTCGACACGCGAGCAGCACATTCGCCGCGAGAAGGCGACCTCGAACATCTGCACCAACTCCGGGCTGATCAGCCTTGCGTTCACGATCCACATGAGCCTGCTCGGCGAAAAGGGCCTGCGCGACCTTGCGGCGCTGAACCACGCGCGTGCGGTGCAGGTGGCGGAGCGGCTGGCGGCGATACCGGACGTCGACCTGCTGAACGGGCCGTTCTTCAACGAGTTCACCCTGCGGCTTCCCGTTGAGGCGCGGCCCGCGATCCGGCGCATGGCGGACGCGGGCGTGCTGGGCGGTGTCGCGCTTGGGCGGCTCTATCCGGGCGAGGCGAGCCTCGCGAACGGTGTCGTGGTTGCCGTGACGGAAACGCAGACGGACGAGGACATCGACAGACTTGTCGCAGCGTATGAGGAGGCCGTGTCATGCTGAACCGTCAGGGACGCGAGACGGCGCCGGGCGCCATCGAGACCGGCGATATCGAGACCTTCACCGGCAACCGGGGCCTTGCGCTCGAAGAACCCTTGATCTTCGAGATCGGCGACAGCGAACGGACCGGCGTCGACCTGCCCGCGCCGCCGAAGGTCACCTCCCGCCTCGGTGGGCTGGAGCGTGAGCCGATCGGGCTTCCCGGCCTGTCGGAGCCGGAAGCGGTGCGTCACTACACGCGCCTCAGCCGCCAGAACTTCGCGATCGACATGGGGCTGTTCCCGCTCGGCTCGTGTACGATGAAGCACAACCCGCGCCTCAATGAGAAGATGGCGCGCCTGCCCGGCTTTTCGGACATTCACCCGCTGCAGCCCGTGGACAGCGTGCAGGGCGCGCTCGAACTGATCGACAGCCTCGCGCACTGGCTGAAGACGCTGACCGGGATGCCCGAAGTCGCCATGAGCCCGAAGGCGGGCGCACACGGCGAGCTTTGCGGGATGCTCGCGATCCGCGCGGCGCACGAAGCGCGCGGCGAGACGCGCAAGGTGGTTCTGGTGCCCGAATCGGCGCACGGCACCAACCCGGCGACCGCCGCCTTCTGCGGCTATGAGGTGGAGAACATCCCGGCGACGCCGGCGGGCCGTGTCGATCTTGCGGCATTGAAGGCGCGCCTCGGCGCCGATGTCGCGGCGGTGATGATCACCAATCCGAACACCTGCGGCCTCTTCGAGCCGGACATGATCGCGATTTCCGAAGCGACGCACGCGGCGGGCGCCTACGTCTATTGCGACGGCGCCAACTTCAACGCCATCGTGGGGCGGGTCCGCCCCGGCGACCTCGGCGTCGACGCGATGCACATCAACCTCCACAAGACCTTCTCGACACCGCACGGCGGCGGTGGGCCGGGGGCGGGGCCGGTGGTGTTCTCGGCGGCGCTGGCGCCGTTCGCGCCGCTGCCGTTCGTTCGCCACACGGGCACGCACTATGAGTTGGTCGAGGAAGAACAGTCGCATGGCAGCGGCGACGCGCACGCGAGCAGCTTCGGCCGCATGGTCGCCTTCCACGGCCAGATGGGCATGTTCGTGCGCGCGCTCAGCTACATCATGAGCCACGGCGCCGACGGCCTGCGGCAGGTTGCCGAAGATGCGGTGCTGAACGCGAACTACGTGCTGCGCAGCCTCGACGACGTGATGACCGCGCCGTTCGGCACGTCGGGCCCCTGTATGCACGAAGCGCTGTTCGACGATCATTTCCTCGAAGGCACCGGCGTCACCACGATCGACATCGCCAAAGCGCTGATCGACGAGGGCTATCATCCGATGACGATGTACTTCCCGCTTGTCGTTCACGGCGCGATGCTGATCGAGCCGACGGAAACCGAGAGCAAGGCGACGCTCGACCAGTTCATCGCGACGCTGCGCCATCTCGTGGCGCGTGCGAAGGCGGGTGAAGTGGAGCACTTCAAGGCCGCGCCGCACCTCGCACCGCGCCGCCGCCTCGACGAAACACTGGCGGCGCGGAAGCCCGTGCTGAGCTGGGTGCCGGAAAGCATCGCGGCGGAGTAGGCGCACGGCCTGTTAAGCGCGGGCATGGCAAGACGATGGCGATGGGAACGATCGCTTACTATCTGATCGCGGTGAACCTCGCCGCCTTCGCCGCCTATGTCTGGGACAAGCATCTGGCCGAGACGGGCGGACGCCGGATTTCGGAAAGCACGCTGCTCGGCCTTGCCTGTCTCGGCGGTTCGCCCGGCGCGTGGGCGGCGATGCGGCTGGTACGCCACAAGACGCGCAAGGCTTCCTTTCAGACAAGCTTCCACGTGCTTTTGGCCGTGCAGATCGTGCTTCTTGTCGCGGCGTCGACCGAGCGCGGACGCGCTTTCTTGACCTTGCTCGTCTAACCTTCGGGGTCGGCGGTGAACTCGCTGAACTGCCAGCCTTCAGCGGCTTGATCGAAGTAGAAGACATAGGGCGCACAGAACACGACGAAGCGATTCTTTTCGGTCTGCGGCTGCGCCCTGCCCATGCATTCGCGCACCGCAGGCGTGAACAGGCCCATCCAGATCGAATCGAAGCGATCGGCAGCGAGTTCCCGGCCTTCGAAGAGGAACGGGAAGCGGGTCAGCGCCTTGACGGTCGCGGCGTCGCCTGTGGCGGCGGCGGTGGCGAAGCGGGTCCAGTCCGGTGCGAACGCGGCGACGGCGCCGGGGGCGATGCCGCCCGCACCTCCGGCCGGGCCAAGTTCGAACTTGAGGATGCGCTTGTCGTCCCACTGTTCGTGGTAGGTGACGCGGGCGCGCATCCCGTTCTGGATGGGAATGGGCGGATCGCCGCGGTTCGTGAAGCTGGCGCCCGAAGGCTGGAAGCCGCGCCAGTAGCCGAAGGTGACGCCGCCGACGGTGAAGCCCTCCCACGTGCGGTAACGATAGCCGATGTCGCCCGGGCTGCGGGCTTCGCGGCGCTCCCGTGTCCACGCATCGCTGACGATGCCCTCGGCGACCTTGATCTCGCGGCCCTCCTCCATCACGCGCCGCATGGCGTGATAGTCCCACAGCGGGATGAGCATGATCAGGAAGGTGAGCGCGGCGAACACCAGCAGCACTTTCGACCAGCGCTGCGTCTTGCTCCGCCAGCGCCCGATGGCGGCCAGCGCGAACAGTGCGAGCGGGATCGCGAAGAAGACCCATTCCTCGTAGCGCGTGTGCGCGATGTCGAAGACCGTCTGCATCATCGTGTCGTGCCTGCCCCGCACCCTTTCGCCGGATGCTGCGGTGTTTCGGTGCGCCGCGCAAGCCGCCAGCCGAAACCCCTGTTGACCGCCACGCATCGCCCGTCCAAAACGCCTTACACTGAAAGTGCATGGGGAGTGAGATGACCGGCGCGGACACGGCATCGCTGGATGGGCTGAGCTTCGAGGCTGCGCTCGCGCGGCTTGAGAAGATCGTGCACCAGCTCGAGGCCGGTGAAGTCGATCTCGAAGCCTCGATCGGGCTCTACGAGCAGGGCCAGCAATTGAAAGCCTTCTGCGAATCGAAGCTGAAGGCGGCGCAGGCGCGCATCGAGCTCATTCAGCTCGACCCCGACGGCGAACCGAAGGGCGCACGGCCCTTCGACGCGGAATAGGCGCCGCGGTGCACGCTTCGCTCAGCCTGAAGCCCGCGCTCGACGCCATCGGAACCGCGATCGACCAGCGTTTCGACAAGCTGCTCCCGATTCCGGGCGACCCCCGCCGCAAGTTGGTCGAGGCAATGCGCTATGCGGCGATGGGCGGTGGCAAGCGTATGCGGCCGCTGCTCGCGGTCGCTTCGTGCGACCTGTTCCATGTCGACAAGGAGCGCGCGCTGCGCACCGCGATCGCAACCGAATGCGTGCACGTTTACAGCCTCGTCCACGATGATCTGCCGTGCATGGACGACGACGACACGCGGCGCGGCAAGCCGACGCTGCACAAGGCGTTCGACGAGGCGACGGCGGTGCTCGCTGGCGATGCGCTGCAGGCGCTCGCCTTCGAAGTGCTCGCCGACGAGGCCACGCACGAAGACCCCTATGTGCGCGCCGAGCTGGTGCTCGAACTCGCGCGCGCCAGTGGCCCGGCGGGCATGGCGGGCGGGCAGATGATGGATCTCGTCGCCGAAGAAGAGACGTTCGACCTTCCAACGACGACGCGGCTTCAGCAATTGAAGACGGGCGCCCTCATCGGCTTCGCTGTCGAGGCGGGCGCGATCATGGGCAAGGCGAGCGCGGACAATCGCGTGAAGCTGCGCGGCTACGCCCGCGACCTCGGCCTTGCGTTCCAGATCGCCGACGACCTGCTCGACGTGGAGGGCGACAGCAGCCGCACGGGCAAGGCCGTGCGCAAGGACGCGGGCGCAGGTAAGGCGACCTTCGTGTCGCTGCTCGGCATCGAACGCGCGCGCAAGCAGGCGGAGATGCTGATCGATCAGGCGATCGGGCATCTGCACGGCTTCGGGCAGTCCGGCGATCTCTTGCGCGCCATCGCGCGCTTCGCGATCGAACGCGACCGCTAGACCAGCAAACAGGGGGACACGTCATGCGCATCGGCGTTTATCCGGGGACGTTCGACCCGATCACGCTCGGCCATATCGATATCATTCGGCGCGGTGCCAAGCTCGTCGACAAGCTGATCATCGGTGTTTCGACGAACCCGTCGAAGTCGCCGATGTTCACACTGGAGGAACGGCTCGAGCAAGTGCGCCGCGAAACCGCAGGCATCGCGAACGGCACGATCGAAGTCGTCTCGTTCAATGCGCTGCTCATGGATTTCGCTGCGAGCCAGGGCGCGAGCATGATCGTGCGCGGCCTGCGCGCGGTCGCCGATTTCGAATACGAGTACCAGATGGCGGGCATGAACCAGCAGCTGAACAGCGAGATCGAGACCGTGTTCCTGATGGCGGACGTGGCGCTGCAGCCGATCGCTTCGCGGCTGGTGAAGGAAATCGCCATATTCGGTGGCGAGATCGGCAAGTTCGTGACGCCGGCAGTGGCGGCGGCGGTGAAGACGAAAGTTGCCGCGAACAAATCATGATATTCAGCACGGATGCAGCTTTTGCGGGCTATGGCGTGCAGCACGTTGGAAATCGAGGGTTCGGCATGAAACGAGTATGGACTGCGCTGTTTGCAATGCTGGCGGTCGCGATGGCGTCGCCCGCATCCGCGCAGGAGGCGAGCAAGATGTCGCCCGAACAGGCGATGAAGGTGCAGGAGGCGGCAACGGCGGCTCCGGCTGCGGTACCGGTCGCTGCGCCAACCGCGCAGGACCCCGAAAACATCCTCTATCTCGACCTTTCGACAGGCGGGCGCGTCGCCATCCTGATGCGGCCGGACATGGCCCCGAACCATATCGAGCGTATCAAGACGCTGGTGCGGCGCGGCTTCTACGACGGGATCATCTTTCACCGCGTGATCGAAGGCTTCATGGCGCAGACCGGCGACCCGCAGGGCACCGGGCAGGGCGGATCGGACCTTCCCGACCTCAAGGCCGAGTTCAATTCGCTGCCGCATCTGCGCGGCACCGCATCGATGGCGCGCACGCAGGCGCCGGACAGCGCGAACAGCCAGTTCTTCATCATGTTCATGCCGATGACCGGCACGATGGACGGCAACTACACCGGCTGGGGCCGCGTGATCTCCGGCATGGAATTCGTGGACAAGATCGCGCGCGGCGAGCCGCCCGCGAACCCTTCCCGCATCCTCAAGGCTTCGATCGCGGCCGACAACGTGCCGCCGCCCCCGCCTGCGATCGCTGCGCCTGAAGCCGCGCCCGCCGTGCAGCAGGCGGGCGTGCGGGCACCGCCGCCGCAGAACTGACTTGCGCGTCGACGATTTCGATTTCGAGCTGCCGCAGGACCTGATCGCGCTTCGCCCGGCCAGCCCGCGCGACGCGGCGCGGATGCTCGTCGTGCGCCCGCAGGGTCTGGAAGATCGCATCGTGCGCGATCTGCCGGGGATGCTCGCGCCCGGCGATGTGCTCGTCTTCAACGACACGCGCGTCATCCCCGCGCAGCTTTTCGGCCGCAAGGGCGAGGCGAAGATCGGCGTTACGCTCCACAAGCGCGAAGGGGCGTATGAATGGCGGGCGTTCGTCCGCAATGCGAAGCGGCTGAAGACCGGCGACCGCGTCGATTTCGGGGCGGGGCTGGAGGGTGTCGTTACCGAGAAAGCGGCGGACGGCAGCATCCTGTGGCGCTTCGAATGCGAGGGGGCGCTGGAGGCGGCGCTCCACGCGGCGGGCACGATGCCGCTGCCGCCGTACATTGCGGGCAAGCGACCGGCGGATGCGCGCGATGCAGAAGACTATCAGACGATGTTCGCGGCGCGGGAGGGTGCGGTCGCCGCGCCCACGGCCGCGCTGCACTTCACGCCCGAGCTGATCGCGGCGCTGGACGCGCGGGGCGTGGGGCGCGAGACGTTGACGCTGCATGTCGGTGCGGGGACGTTCCTGCCGGTGAAGGTGGACGACACGCGCGACCACCGGATGCACGCCGAATGGGGCGAGGTGAGCGCGGAGGCGGCGGCGCGGCTCAATGCCGTGCGCGCGGCGGGCGGGCGCATCATCGCCGTCGGCACCACCTCGCTGCGTCTTCTTGAAAGCGCGGCGCGCGAGGATGGGGTGATCATGCCGTTCAGCGGCGATACCGACATTTTCATCACGCCCGGCTACCGCTTTCGTGCGGTGCAGGGCCTGATGACCAACTTCCATCTGCCGCGCTCGACGCTGTTCATGCTGGTGAGCGCATTGATGGGGCTGGAGACGATGCGCGGCGCCTATGCGCACGCGATCGGGGGCGGATATCGCTTCTACTCCTACGGCGATTCGAGCCTGCTCTTGCCGTGATCTGGCCTCTGCTGTATTATATACATAATACGGTTAATGAGGTGGTCATGAAGACGCTGATGATTCCCGCTCTCGCCCTGCTTGGCCTTGCCGCGTGCGACGAGCCCGCCGATCAACCCGAGAAGGGCGCGGACGTCGCCATCGTTGCGGCGAACGAACAGGGCAAGCGCGTGTTCGAAGCTGCGGCGGACGGCAAGACGGGGGCGGTGACGGTGACGACGCCGGGGTTCGACCTCAACCTGAAGCTGCCCAAGGTGGCGCTCGGTGCGGATGATTTCGATATCGACGGCGTGAAACTTTACCCCGGCTCGACGATCGGGGATATCCGGGTGGATGCCGGCGCCAAGGACAAGAAGGGCGACGCCGCGGTGGATGTCGGTTTCACGGCGCCTGCCGACGCGAAGACCGTTGCGGGGTGGTTCGCGCGGCGCTTCACGCAGAAGGGTATCGCCTTCGAACGCGAGGGCGACACGCTGACCGGCGAGACCGGGGACGGCGACGCCTTCGTCGTCGAACTCGTCGACGAGACGGTGAACGGCGCGGCGGGGGCGAAGGGCAGCATCCACATCGTCAGCGGATAGAGGTTTCCTGCACGCGCGCTTCGCTCTATGCGGCGCGCCATGACGCGTTTCGACTTTTCCATCCACGCGCGCGATGGCAGCGCGCGCACCGGTACGATCCGCATGATGCGCGGCGAGATTCGCACGCCCGCGTTCATGCCGGTCGGCACCGCCGCGACCGTGAAGGCGATGAAGCCCGCGGACGTGCGCGCCACGGGCGCCGACATCATCCTCGGCAACACGTATCACCTGATGCTGCGCCCCGGCGACGAGCGCATGGCGCGCCTTGGCGGGCTGCACCGCTTCATGGGCTGGGACCGGCCCATCCTGACCGATTCGGGCGGCTATCAGGTGATGAGCCTTTCCGACCTCACGAAGGTGACCGAGGAGGGCGTGCGCTTCGCCTCGCACCTCGACGGCTCGCGGCACCTGCTGACGCCAGAACGCTCGATGGAAATCCAGCGCAACCTCGGCAGCGACATCGTGATGGCGTTCGACGAGTGCACCGCGTTTCCCGCGCCGCACGGCGTTGCCGCGAAGTCGATGGAAATGTCGATGCGCTGGGCGAAACGCTCGCGGGACGGCTTCGACGGGCATGAGCACGCGGGCCGCGCGGCGCTGTTCGGCATCCAGCAGGGCTCGATGTTTGAAGACCTGCGTCGCGCCTCTTCACAGGCTCTGACGGAGATCGGCTTCGACGGCTACGCGATCGGCGGTCTTGCCGTCGGCGAAGGTCAGCCGCAGATGTTCGAGGTGCTCGATTATGCGCCGGGGCTGCTGCCGGAGGACCGGCCGCGCTACCTGATGGGCGTTGGCAAGCCCGACGACATCGTGGGCGCGGTTCAGCGCGGCATCGACATGTTCGACTGCGTGCTGCCGACGCGATCGGGCCGCAACGGGCAGGCGTTCACGCACGACGGGCCGATCAACCTCCGGAACGCGCGCTTCGCCGAGGATACCGGACCGCTCGATCCCGATTGTGCCTGCGCGGTCTGCCACGGTTGGAGCCGCGCCTATATCCACCACCTGATCCGATCGGGCGAAATCCTCGGCGCGATGCTGATGACCGAGCACAACCTCTCTTTTTATCAGCAGTTGATGGCAGGGCTCCGGCAGGCCATCGCGGAGGAGCGGCTGGAGGCGTTCGCACGTGCGTTCGTCGGCCGCTACCGGAAGGAAGCTTGATGGCGGTTGTCGAAGTTGAGCGCTCTGGGGGTTACGCTGTTGTCACGATGAACCGCCCGGAGGCGATGAACGCGCTTTCGACTGCGCTTCGCAGCGAACTCGCCCGCACCTTCGACACGCTGGAGGCAGACCCCGACATTCGCGTCATCATCCTGACCGGCGCCGGCGACCGGGCGTTCACCGCCGGGCTCGACCTCAAGGAACTGGGGTCGGGTGCGACGAGCCTCGCCGACGCTGTGGAGAAAGAAGACCCCGTAAGCGCGCTCGGCCGCTTCTCGGGGCCTGTGATCGGCGCGATCAACGGTGTCGCCATCACCGGCGGCTTCGAACTGGCGCTCGCCTGCGACGTGCTGATCGCGTCCGAAACCGCGCGCTTCGCCGACACGCACGCGCGCATCGGCGTGATGCCCGGCTGGGGCCTGAGCCAGCGGCTGAGCCGCACCATCGGCATCTTCCGCGCCAAGGAAATGTCGCTGACCGGCAATTTCATCGACGCCGCGACGGCGGAACGCTGGGGCCTCGTGAACAGGGTCGTCGCGCCCGCCGAACTGATGCCCACGGCGCGGCGCTTCGCGGAAGACATGCTCTCCGCCGATCCGGGGATGCTGAAGGCGCTGAAGGCGCTCATCGACGATGGCTTCGCGCTGCCGTTTGGCGAGGCGATGGCGCTGGAGACGGAGCGATCTGCGGGCAATAGTGCGATCGGCGCTGCGGCGGTCGAAGCGCGGCGAAAGGCCGTGCTCGACCGGGGGCGTTCGCAGACGGGCTGATTAGCGCCCCTTGAAGTTCGCGGGGCGCTTTTGCAGGAAGGCGGTGACGCCTTCGGCGAAATCTTCCGTGAGTCCCGCAAGCCGCTGGTTGCGGCGTTCCACCATCAGCCCTTCGCTGAGCGGCTTGTCGAGGCACTGGCGCAGACCCTGACGGATGAGTGCATAGGCGCGCGTCGGCCCCTTCGCGAGCCGCGCGGCGAGCGCGTGCGCTTCCGCCATCAGCGCGTCGTCTTCGACCACCTTGTAGATCATGCCCCAATCGAGCGCCTGCGCGGCGGGCACCTTTTCGCCGAGCATCATCATCGCCTGCGCCCGCGCGCGGCCCGCGAGGCGGGGCAGAATCCATGTCGAGCCGACATCGGGCACGAGGCCGATGTTGACGAAGGCCTGCAGGAAATAGGCGGAACGGGCGGCAATCACGATGTCGCCCGCCAGCGCGATCGACGCGCCCGCACCTGCCGCCGGGCCATTCACCGCGGTGACGAAGGGAAGGGGCAGGTCCATCAGCCGTTCGAGGAGCGGATTGAAATGGGTTTCGAGCACTTTGCCCGCATCCATCGGGCCTGATGGCAATCCGCTGTCCGGAGCGGCGCCTGCGTTGCCGCCCGAGAGGTCGGCGCCCGAGGAAAAGCCACGGCCCGCGCCTGTCATCAGCAGCACGCGCGCGGTGCCGCGATCGCGCACGGCATCGACCGCGTGGATCATCTCGGCCACCGTGTGCGTGCTGAGACCGTTCAGCACCTGCGGCCGATTGATCGTCAGCGTCGCAATGCCATCCTGTTCTTCGAGCAGGATGTGTTCGTAGGCCATGTGCGTCTCCCCGTATCCAGTTCGGGGATGCTTAGCTGCATCGAGCGGCCAGGGAACCGGTCATTTGAAAGGGGGGGACGCCGGGTATGCGGGGATCGAGCTCATGGCGGGCTGCAAACGGCGGCTTTCTGCGCTTCCGGTGCTCACGTACCTTTAGTACGCTGCGCTCCGGTTCTCGAAATCCACCATTTTCGCCTCACCCTGACCTCGATCCCCACACACCCGGTATGACCGGTTCCCGCCGTTCGCTCAGTCGTCGAAGCGCCGGTCAAGCACTTCGCCGGTCCGGCGATCGATCAGCAGTTCCACTTCCCGGTTCTGCGCGTCGCGGCCTTCCACCTTCACTGCGGCGCCCTTCACCTCGATCTCGTGCGCGCGGACGCCGAGCGCGGCGGCGCGCTTCTCGACGGCATCGAGCGACATGGTCTTCGCGGCAGGCGCCGCTGCGTTCGCGATGAACGGCGTTGCTGCGGCAACGAGCAGGACGGTGGGCAGAATGATTCGTTTCACGGTCGGGTCTCCTTGGGTTTGTGGAGAGATGCCTAGCGAATCGTCGCTGACACGCGCCCAGCGCGGGTCGTCAGCCAAGCGTCAGCGGAGAGATGTTAGTTACTGGACATGCGTATGACTCCATTTTCATCCTTGCGCCTTCGCCGGGCCTTGCCGGTTGCGCTCGCGGCCGTGGCGGCGCTGACCGTCGCGGGCGGCGCTCCGGCAAAGGACAAACAGGCAAGGAAGGCCGAAGCGGCGACTTCGATCCGCGCCGCCGTCGAGCGCGGCGATATTCTGCCGCTGCCCCGTATTCTCGCGCTTGCACAGGCGCGCGTAAAAGGGGAAGTGCTGAAGATCGAACTCGAGCAGGACGACGGCGTGCTCAGCTATGAGGTCAAGATCCTGACCAAGAAGGGCCGCGTACGCGAGGTCGAACTCGATGCCCGCACGGGCGCGCTCATCAAGATCGAGGATGATTGATGCGCCTGCTGGTGGTGGAGGACGATCCCGATGTCGGGGACGATCTCGTCCGCGCGCTGGGTGAAGCGGGCTTCGTCGTCGATCTTGCCGTGACCGGCGACGATGCGTGGTATCGCGGCGATACCGAGAACTATGCCGCCGTCATCCTCGACCTCGGCCTGCCGCGCCTTGATGGGCTCAGCGTTCTGAGACGCTGGCGGAGCGCCGGACGCAACTTCCCCGTGCTGATCCTCACCGCGCGCAGCGAATGGACCGAAAAGGTCGAGGGCATCGATGCCGGTGCGGACGACTATCTCGCGAAGCCCTTCGCGATGGGCGAACTCGTGGCACGGGTACGGGCGCTGCTGCGCCGCGCGGCCGGGCACGGATCACCGCTGATCCGCGTCGGGCGTCTGACGCTCGATACCAGCCGGATGTCCGCGCATGTCGACGGCCGCGCGATCCGGTTGTCGCCGCTCGAATACCGCTTCCTCGAATTCCTGGCGCATCAGCAGGGCAGTGTCGCTGCCGCGCACGACATCGCCGAGCATCTTTACGGCACCGCCGATTCTGGCGACACCAATGCCATCGAAGCGCTCGTTACCCGGCTGCGCCGCAAGACTGGCCCCGGCGTTGTCGAGACACGGCGCGGCTTCGGCTACTTCCTCTCGGAGGAGAGCTGATGCCGCTGCGTTCGCTGCGGCTTCGGCTGCTGGCGAGCGCCGCTGCGGCGATCTTCCTGGCGCTCGCGCTCGCGGGCTTCGGGCTCAACTTCCTGTTCGAGCGCCATATCGAGCGCCGCGAAGCGCTGTCGATGGAGGCAAAGGCGAGGGAGCTTCTGGGTGCTTTAAGGCTCGACACGAACGGCAAGCCGTTTGTTGACACACTGCCTTCCGATAACCGCTTCAACGAACCGGCAGGGGGGCTTTACTGGCAGGTCACGACCGCAACCGGACAGGAACATTCGCCCTCGCTCTGGGACCAGTCGCTTCCTGCCGCAAAGGAAACACCCCGCGATCACTGGCGCGTCCGGCGTATCCCCGGCCGGTTTGAACAGGGCCTTCTGGTGATCGAGCGAATGGTGCGGCCCGACCAGAGCGGCCGCGCCGTGCTGGTGCAGGTCGCGACCGACGACAGCGCGCTTATTGACGCGCAGCGAGAGTTCGGCCGCGAAATGGTCGGCTCGCTGGTGCTGCTCTGGCTGGTTCTGATCGGTGCGGCATACGGCCAGGTAGTGCTGGGGTTGAAGCCGCTGGCGCGCATCCGCGCCGAGCTTGATCGGATGCGTCGCAATCCGGGCGCGCGGCTATCGGCGGACCACCCGACTGAAATCGATCCGCTGGCGAACGCGATCAATTCGCTCGCCGATGCGCGCGCAGGAGACGTCGACCGTGCGCGCCGCCGCGCCGCCGACCTCGCGCATAGCCTGAAGACACCGCTTGCCGCGCTCGCCGCGCAGAGCCGCCGCGCGCGCGAGGCGGGGGCGCATGAGGCTGCGGACGGCCTCGACCGCGCCATCGCGGCGGCGGGTGCGGCGCTTGAGGCCGAGCTCGCGCGCTCGCGCTCCGCTGTGGCGCGCGAGGCGCAGGCGTCGTCGCGCGCGAACGTGCTCGATGCGGCGGAGGCGGTTGCTGCCGTTATCGAGCGCACCGAGGCGGGAGAGCGGATCGTGTTCGAGATCGACGTTCCGGACGATCTGGAATTGCCGTTCGCGGCTTCCGATCTGGCCGAAATCCTCGGCGCGCTGATGGAGAATGCCGCGCGTTTCGCCCGGCGGCGGGTAGCGGTCTCCGGCGTTGTCGCGGGTGACGAGGTTCGGATCAGCGTCGGGGACGATGGCCCCGGCATCGCCGATGCGCGCGCGGCGACGGCGCTGGTGCGCGGCGGGCGTCTCGACGAGGCCGGGCCGGGCCACGGTTTCGGGCTTGCGATCGTCAGCGATCTGGTGAGCGCGACGGACGGCACCATGGCACTCGGCACCGGCCCGCTCGGCGGCCTTGAAGTCCGCCTCGCGTGGCCGGTGCTTGCTGCATCCTAGAAGTTCACGAGGAAGTTCAGGCGCAGGCGGTTCTGCCAGTCGACCGGGCCGATGACGCCGTCCTTCTGCCGGTAGTGGTAGTAGGTGGCGTTGAGCACGAGTTTGTGCTTGGGCACGAAATCGATGGCGAGCGTGTGCTGCATGTAGTTCGTGCCGATGTTGGTGTTGTCCTGGCTGAACGCTGCCAGCACCGCGTCGGTTTCTGCCTCGGCGTAGCCGTATGTGAAGCGCCAGTCGCCGGGCTTGCTGGCGCGGCCGACGAGGAGGTCGACGCCGAAGCCGGTGTCGGCATCGGTCGCCGCGCCGTAGTTGTGCACATAGTCGCCGACGATACGCACCGGCCACTTCTCGCCGAGACCGTTCCACGTGAGCGCGGCGATCACGTCGAGCAGGTTGAAGTCGGAGAGGTAGCGCCCGCCCGCGAACAGGTTTGAACGGAAGTCGCCGGCGTCACCGCCTGCGAGGCTGCGGAGGGCGTAGTCATAGTATCCGACCGCAAGCTCGGCCTGGATCGGTGCGGAAGGTGTCTGCACCGAGAGCTGGCCGCCGATCATGCGGCTGTCCGGCCCGGCGACGGATTCGTCGACGAGGAAATAAAGCCCGGTCGCCTTCACCTTCACGCCGCCGAGATCGGCGCTGTACGCGGCGGATGCACCCTGCGGGGAGACGTCGCCGTCCCACACGAGCTCGGTGCGCACGAACGGCTGCGGGATCTTGCCGAGGTGGACCTGGAGATCACCGGGGGTGAGGCGGATATAGGCCTGATCGAGGCTGACCTGCAGATCGTCATCGAAGTTCGACAGCGTCATGTCGGTGGAGTTGGGATCGTCGGGGTCGCCCGTGGCGAGCTGGCCGCCGACGGTGAGCCAGTCGTTCACCGCATAGGCGGCGCGCAGGCGGGCGCGGAGCACGCCGCGATCACGATCGCGCGCGCCGGCGATGCCGAAGTTGGATTCGTAGCGCACGCGCATGTCGCCCGAGAGGCTGAGGCGCGAAGGCGTGCTGCTGACGGGCGCGGCGGTCGTGACGATGGCACCCAGTGCGGGGGCGGGCGCAGCCGCGACGGCCACCGGCGTTTCGCGCTGCTTTGCGAGCGCGCCTTCAAGCTCGGCGATGCGCGCCTGCGCGCGCGTCTGTTCGGCACGGAGCGCCTCGACGGCGGCCTTCAGCTCGGCGATGTCGTCGGCCGGAGCGGCCTGCGCGGACACGGGCGCCAGCGCGCTTCCAAGCAGCAACGACGCGCAGACGGGCAGGCGCCATCTACGCAAAAAATGAGACGTGTACGTCATAAATTCCCCTTTTGGGTATGCAACCGGGGCGCCGGAGCCGGCACCGCACGCTGCCCATAGCAGCCCTTCGCTGGCATGTCGCTGACGCGCGTCGTCAGCGAAGTGTCAGATTCGTCGCAGGGGAAAGGGAAACGGCCTCAGTGCGGCGCGGGGACGTCTGCCGCCTTCACCTTGGCGCGGAAGGCGTGGAGGAGGGGCTCGGTGTAGCCGCTCGGCTGGGCCACACCCTCGAACACCAGCGTGCGGGCGGCCTGGTAGGCGAGGCTGGTGGCTTCGTGGCTGGACATCGGCCGGTAGAGCGGGTCGCCTGCATTCTGCGCGTCCACCTTCGCGGCCATGCGCGCGAAGGCGGCGTCGACGTCCGCCGCGGTGCAGACGCCGTGCAGCAGCCAGTTCGCCATGTGCTGCGAGGAAATGCGCAGCGTCGCGCGGTCTTCCATCAGCCCGATGTCGTGAATGTCCGGCACCTTGGAGCAGCCGACGCCCTGATCGACCCAGCGCACCACGTAGCCGAGAATGCCCTGCGCGTTGTTGTCGAGCTCCTGCCCGATCTCCTCGGGCGACCAGTTGTGCCCGGCGGCGAGCGGGATGGTGAGGAGGGCGCCGAGACCGTCGATGCCCTCGGCGCGGCGCTCCGCCTGCCGCGCGAACACATCGACAGCGTGATAGTGCGTCGCGTGCAGCGTGGCGGCGGTGGGCGAAGGCACCCACGCGGTGTTCGCGCCCGTCTTGGGGTGGCCGATTTTCTGCTCCAGCATGTCCGCCATCCGGTCCGGCGCCGCCCACATGCCCTTGCCGATCTGCGCGCGCCCGGAAAGCCCGCAGGCGAGGCCGATCTGCACGTTGCGGTTCTCGTAGGCGGTGATCCACGCGGAGGTCTTCATGTCGCCCTTGCGGATCATCGCGCCCGCGCGCATCGAGGTGTGAATCTCGTCGCCCGTCCGGTCGAGGAAGCCGGTGTTGATGAAAACGATACGGTTCTTCACCGCCGCGATGCACGCCGCGAGGTTTGCCGAGGTGCGCCGCTCCTCGTCCATCACGCCGACCTTGATCGTGTGGCGCGCAAGGCCGAGCAGATCCTCGATCGCGTCGAACAGGCGGTTCGTGAACGCGGCCTCTTCGGGGCCGTGCATCTTCGGCTTCACGATATAGATCGAACCCGCGCGGCTGTTCACGAAACGGCCCTGACGCTTGAGGTCATGAACGGCGATGAGGCTGGTGACGATACCGTCGAGAATGCCCTCGGGCGCTTCCGAACCACCCGGCAGACGCACGGCGGGCGTCGTCATCAGGTGGCCGACGTTGCGGACGAAGAGGAGACTGCGGCCGGGGAGCGTGAACGCCGTGCCATCGGGCGCGGTATAGGCGCGGTCGGCATTCAGGCGGCGCGTCATCGGCTTGCCGCCCTTCTCGAACGTGTCTTCGAGATCGCCCTTCATCAGGCCGAGCCAGTTCGCATAGGCCGCGACCTTGTCCTCCGCGTCCACGGCGGCGACCGAGTCTTCGAGATCGACGATCGTGGAAAGCGCGGACTCGAGCACGACGTCGGCGAGGCCCGCCGGATCGTCCTTGCCGATCGGATGTGCGCGGTCGATCACGAGTTCGATGTGGATGCCGTTGTGGCGGAGCAGGATGTTGTCGCCTGCATGGCCGACAAGCTGCGCCGGATCGGCGAGCGCGGGGGTGCCGCCTGCCCAGCCCGTCCACGACCCGCTGACAAGCGGCACGGCGCGATCGAGGAACGCCTTCGCCCACGCGATCACCTCCGCGCCGCGCGCGGGATCATAGCCCTTGCCGGCCGGGGTGCCCGGAATCGCATCGGTGCCGTAGAGCGCATCATACAGGCTGCCCCAGCGCGCATTGGCGGCGTTGAGCACGAAACGCGCATTGAGCACGGGGACGACGAGCTGCGGCCCGGCGAGCGTCGCCAGCTCGGCATCGACATTCTGCGTGGTGACGGTGAAGGGCGCGGGTTCGGGCGCGAGGTAGCCGATTTCGCGCAGGAATGCCTGATACTCGGCCGCGTCGATGGGCTTTCCGGCGCGGGCCGTGTGCCACGCGTCGATGCGCGCCTGCAGATCGTCGCGTGTCTTGAGGAGCGCGGCGTTCTCGGGCGCGAAGCGGGCATAAATCTCCGCAACGCCCGCCCAGAAGGCATGGGCGGCGACGCCCGTGCCGGGCAGCGCCTGCTCTTCGATGAAACGGACGAGTTCGTCCGCGATCTGGAGGCCGTTCCTGGTCGTCGTCATGGCGTGATCCCGTCTGCTGCCCGTGCGTGGGTTTACGGGCTTCATAGACGAGCGCGAACTCGTGCGGTAGACGAACGAAAATTAAAGCAGCTTTTCACTACAGGAACAAATTGAATGGACGCCGCCTGATGGATGCCGACTATGCGCTGTTCGCGAAGATCATCGAAAGCGGCAGCCTTTCGGCGGCGGGGCGCGCGGTGGGGCTTTCGCCCGCGATGGTTTCGAAGCGGCTGGCGCGGCTGGAGGCGCGGCTCGGCGCGGCGCTCGTCAACCGCACGACGCGGCGGCTCGCGCTCACCGAAACGGGTGAGCGGTTTCACGCAGACGTGCTGGCGATCCTGAAGGCGGTGGCGGAGGCGGAGGCGCGCGTCGGCGGGGAGAAGGACGGCCCGGCGGGGCTGCTGCGCGTGTCCGCGCCCACATCGTTCGGGCGGCTGCACATCGCGCCGCACCTAAAGCGGTTTCTGGATGATTATCCGCGTATCACGCTCGATCTCGATCTTTCGGACGGGTTCGTGGACCTGATGGCGGCGCGCATCGACGTTGCCGTGCGGATCACGCCCACGGTCGGCGGCGGCGTGAGCGCGCGGCGGCTGGCGACCAACCGCCGCATCCTCTGCGCGGCCCCCGCCTATATCGCGCAGCACGGCGCGCCGGAGGACACGGCGGCGCTCGGCGATACCCAGCGGCACCGGCTGCTCGCGGCGACCGGCCAGTTCCCGTGGCGATTGACGGGTGCGAGCGGGAGCGCAGAGGCGCGCACGGTGACCATCGACGGCACCAGCCGCGTGCGCACCAATTCGAGCGAGGTCGTCCGCGAGCTGTGCATCGCCGGGGTCGGCATCGCGCTCAGATCGCTATGGGACGTGAGCGCCGACCTCGCCGCCGGGCGACTGGTCCGCATTCTGCCGGACTGCGAGGGATCGGCCGACGTCGGCATCTACGCCGTCTCGCCACGGCGCAGCGGAATTGCGCCTGCGGTAGGGGCGTTTACGGATTTTCTTGAGGGGTTGTATAGGCCGGTGCCGCCTTGGGAGGGGTGAGGCAACTCCAAGCGTAACATCCAGCGTCAATAAGGGGACCGCGATAAAATCGTTTGCACCATATCACGCACCTGCATCTCACAATTGTCGAAGTGGATAGTGCCCAAGGCGATTGCCGCGGATCGCATTATAAAGCCATTCCGTGATGCTTCAGCATTCGAAAGCATCACCACATCTGCCCTTGGGAGATAACGAAGGAAATGGGATTTGCAATCAATTGCAAACTGACAAGATGCAGGACGAGTGGATTCGTGCAGCAGTAGCAGATCGATATCGTTGGCGTTTTTCTTTCCACAGAAAAAAGAACCGAATCCAAATACGGAGACGATTTCGTTCAAATCAGCCCGCATGCTTTGAAACGTTCTGTATCCCATTCATTGAGATAGAGCCAATAATCGCGATGGTTTAGCGCTGCCATAAAATCTCGAACGTCGAACAGGCCGATGGCTTCCTTTCGGCACTGAATTTTCAGTTCGCGAGTATATCCGCACCATTGTGAGTTGATGATGACGACGTCAACTTTTCCTACTTTTGATGTGGTTTCTATATACTGTGCCATTCCATATGAATAGCAGTCGCAGATGAAGACGATGAGGCTCTTTCCATCCTTTTTTTTAAGGTGGTAGAGGCCATCGCCCACGGCATCCAATGAAGCCACGCGGCTATGTGCGCGCATACGCTGCTCAAAAAACGGAAACCCCCCATAGTAACTGGGCCAAGGGAATGTGTCGCTATACGCTGGCACCACTAGCCTCCCTGATCAATTCAGCGAATGCTACGGGAAAGCGTGTTACGCCTTCATATGAAATCTCGTCTGCCACCCAGCGTTCGTAACTGCGTACATGTAGCTGAAAGGCGGCAACAACTGGATGGTCATTTGCCGAAAATGCGCCTGCATTGGCACGCAGTATCTCGTTGATGCGGCGGTTATTCGGAACAATTGTGCCTAACCTTTCAGAGAGCCATGCTGCATGGGCAGAGCCGCTATGCGGATTCCTTCGAGCGATTTCGGAGAACGGTCCGAAGCTGAGCCAAGCTTGATGGTTCTGTGCAAGCAGTGGCGCAATTTCATTGGCGACGGCTTGTCTGCTCGCGTTAGGCGTGAAAATTAGGCTCTGTTGAATGAATGCTTCATGATCTTCCTTAAATTTTTGAAGCATTTCGACCGTAAAACGCGCCTCGTTCTCTTTGCGATCGATCATTGCGTGATGGGTGGGGCACACGAGTATTAGATTATGATAATCGTCTCGTTGTTCCATCGATTGCTTGGGATCATGACGGTTCGAGCCGACTTTGTCTCCGCAGATGTGTGCCATTTCCCCTATTGTGTGTGAGGCAAACTCACCGGCCTCGCTCAGCGCTAAACGCTCGCGACATTCGGGGTATGAGCAAAGGCCCGCTGCATTCGCCCAAAGAAGTTTGATCGATTTTTGCGAAATTGCCATACAATATGTCCAAGGAGAAGTGGCGCATAAGCATTATAAAATCAAAAACTTATCATACCTGACATCGCAGAGCGAACATCGCCTCAAACCGGCACCGCTGTCTTGTAAACGATCGGCCGCAGCGCAAAACTCGTCGTCACCTGCGCCACCCCCTCGATGCGCGTAAGCCGTCGCAGCACGTCCTCGAAATCCGAGAGCGAAGGGACGAGGACGCGGAGCTGGTAGTCGGCCTCGCCGGTCATCAGGTAGCATTCCATCACCTCCGGGAAATCAGCGACGGCGGTTTCGAAGATGTCGAGGTGCTTTTCGTCCTGCTGGTTGAGGCGCACGCGCACGAAGGCGCTGATCGTGAGGCCGACCTGATCGGGGCTGACCAGCGCGACATAGCCGGTGATGATGCCGTCCGCCTCCAGCTGGCGCACGCGGCGCAGGCACGGGCTCGGCGACAGGCCGACCTTCTCCGAAAGCTCCTGATTGGTGATGCGGCCGTCTGCCTGCAGGCACTCAAGGATTTTGACATCGAGCGCGTCGAGCGGCTGGGTTGGCATAAAATTGCTTCCTGAAGGTTTCGGATAATCGTTTCTGCCAAAACGCCTGCTCTGTCGAGCCCATTTCGCAAGGACCGCGCGCAGGCAGGCGTAATATATGGACGGCTCGCACAAGCGGGGAGCAGACAGATGGCAGTGACGGTTTCCAGTCCCGATACGGTGAGCACGCTCGAAGACCTCGAGGCGCGGCTGCGCTGGCTTGCCGCGTGGACGATCCACAACGCCAATCACATCCGCGAGAACGTGGACGGGGTGAAGGTCGGCGGTCACCAGGCGAGCTGCGCCTCGATGAGCGCAATCATGGCGGCGCTCTATTTCCATGCGCTGGGACCGAACGACCGCGTGGCGGTGAAGCCGCACGCGGGGCCGCTGCTGCACGCGATCCACTACATGCTGGGGAACGAGAGCCTTGATAAGCTCAAGGCGTTCCGGGGGCTCGGCGGCGTGCAGTCCTACCCATCGCGCACCAAGGACGTGATCCCGGTGGATTTCTCGACGGGATCGGTGGGCCTCGGCGTCGCGATCACGGCGTTCGCCAGCCTCGTGCAGGACTACATGGTCGCGCACGGGCTGATGGCGGACGCGGACACCGGCCGCATGATCGCGCTGATGGGCGACGCGGAACTCGACGAGGGCAATATCTACGAGTGCCTGATCGAGGCCTACAAGCACGACATCCGCAATTGCTGGTGGATCGTGGACTACAACCGGCAGTCGCTGGACGCGACCACCGCCGATCGCATGTTCCGCCGCTTCGACGACATCTTCGAAACCTGCGGCTGGCGCGTCGTGACGTTGAAGCACGGGCGGCACCAGCGCGCGGCGTTCAAGGAACAGGGCGGGCAGGCGCTCGCGGACTGGATCGACAATTGCCCGAACGCGGACTACGCGGCGCTCACCTATCAGGGCGGCGCGGCGTGGCGCGCGCGGCTGGAGGCGGACATCGGCGGCGTGCGCGGCGTGAAGGCGCTGCTCGCCAAGCGCGACGATGCGGCGCTCGCGGAACTGATGACCAACCTCGGCGGGCATTGCCTCGAATCGCTGACGGAGGCGTTCGAGGGCGCGAAGGACGATCGGCCGACACTGTTCATCGCCTACACGATCAAGGGCTTCGGCCTGCCGCTCGCCGGGCACAAGGACAATCACGCCGGGCTGATGACGCCGGGGCAGGTGAGCGAGCTGCGCACCGGCCTCGGTATCGCGGAAGGCGAGGAGTGGGAGCCGTGGGCGGGGCTCGGCAGCAATGCCGCCGCCGCCGCGAAGGCGATGGCGGAGGCCGCGCCGATCCGGCTGAAGAAGGAATACCGGCCGGTCGATTCGATTGCCGTGCCGACGCTGGAGGCGCCGCGCGATGCCGAGCAATCGACGCAGGCGGCGTTCGGCAAAATCCTGTTCGAGCTGGCGAAGTCCGGGCATCCGCTCGCCGCGCGGATCGTGACGACCTCGCCGGACGTGACGGTGTCGACGAACCTCGGCGGCTGGGTGAACCAGCGCGGGCTGTTCCGGCGGCAGGACCTGACGGACGTGTTCCAGAAGGCGAAGATTCCCTCGGCGCAGAAATGGTCCGGCGCGCCCGCGGGTCAGCACATCGAACTCGGCATTGCGGAGAACAATCTGTTCGTGATGCTCGCGGCGCTGGGGCTGGCGGGCGATCTCTTCGGCGAGCAGTTGATGCCGGTCGGCACCGTGTACGATCCGTTCATTGCGCGCGGACTCGATGCTTTGAACTACGCCTGCTATCAGGATGCGCGCTTCATGCTGGTGGCGACGCCGTCGGGCGTGACGCTCGGGCCGGAAGGCGGCGCGCACCAGTCGATCAACCCGCCGCTGATCGCGATGGGGCAGCCGGGACTCACGCACTACGAACCCGCGTTCGCGGACGAACTCGCGCTGATGATGGAGCACGGCTTCCGCCATATGCAGGCGGCGGACGGCGGATCGATCTACCTCCGCCTCACCACGCGCAGCATCCTGCAGGCGCGGCGCGAGGATGATGCGTGGCAGGCGGATGCGCTGAAGGGCGCCTACTGGCTGCGCAAGCCCGCAGAGGGCAGCGAGGCGGCGGTCGTCGCGATGGGCGCGGTGATGCCTGAGGCGATCGCGGCGTGGGAACTGCTGGAGGCGGACCTGCCCGGTCTCGGCCTCCTCGCCGTCACCTCGCCGACGCTGCTCCACCGCGACTGGAGCGCCGCGCGCGCCGCGCGCTGGCAGGGCCGGGCGCGGGAGACGTCGCACATCGAAACGCTGCTCGGCGCGCTGGCACCCGGCGCGGGGCTGGTGACGGTGCTCGACGGGTCTCCGGCGGCGCTGTCGTGGCTCGGCGGCGTCCTCGGCCACCGCGTCAGCCCGCTCGGCACCGACCGCTTCGGACAGACCGGCAACCTCCCCGATCTCTACCGCGCGTATCGCCTCGATGCCGATGCGATCGTGGAGGCTGCGGCGGAGCTTTTCCTTTAGGCCGGATCACTGATGCCGTGGCGCCCGGTTTCGATGCGGCCCGCGAAGCGCTGCTCGAAGCCGGGGGCGCTGACGGTGAGATCGTACCAGCCCTGGCTGTCCTTCGCGGGCCAGATGTGGCTGGCTTTCAGCGTTTCCGTGCGCGTGCCGTAATGCTCGCTGCGAACTTCCGCATTGCCGCGTGACGTGAGTTTGAGCGCCGGACCCTTGCGGTCGTAACGGGCCGTCACGATGGGCGGCGTGTCGTTTTTGGCGAGCGAGCCCTTGATCGCGCGCACGAAACCGTTGGGGCCGATCAGCCAGAGATCGAATGTTCCATCCTGTTCCACAGCCCAGTCGTCGGAAAGGCGCTTGCCGGCTTCCACCGTGTAGCGACGCGGAATGCGGTCGAGGTTCAGCTTGTCGTAGACGTGGAACACCGCGCCCGCCGTGCCGGTGTTCGCGAAATCGATGGTGACGGCGCGGCGCTTCGCATCGACGCGCATGTCGGCGTGAAGCTCATAAGGCAGCGCGCGCGAGGGGCGCGTGCCCGCCTCCTGCCAGAGCGGTTGCGGGGTTTCCGGCGGCATGATCTTCGGGCGCTGCATGTGCGCGAGGACGACGCCCGACGCGCCCGTCACCGGCGGCAGCGGCGGGAAGCTCGGGTCCGACGGCGCGGCGAAATCGAACGCGGAGGTAAGATCGCCGCTCACCGCGCGGTGCCACGGGCTGATCGCGGGGATCGTGATGTCGAAACGCTTTTCGAGGAACTGGCCGATCGAGGTGTGGTCCATCACCTCGGACGAAACCCAGCCGCCGCGGCTCCACGGCGAGACGACGTACATCGGCACGCGCGGCCCCATCGCCCACGGGCGGACCTTGCCGCTGATGTCGTCGGTGGGATCGGTGTATTTGCCGGCGGTATCGTTGAAATAATGTCCGGCGATCGGCATCGTCGTCTTGCCGCAGAGATTCCCCTCCACATCGTAGGACGGCGGCGCGGCGGGCGGCACGTGATCGAACTGGCCGTCGTTCTCGTCGAAGGTGAGGAAGAAGGCAGTCTTCGCCCAGACTTCGGGATTCGATGTCAGCGCATCGAGGACCATCGCAGTGAATTCAGCGCCCTGCAGCGGCGTCGATGCGCTCGGGTGCTCGGACCATTCCTTGGGCGGCAGCACCCACGAGACGGCGGGGAGCGTGCCGTTCTTCACATCGTCCGCAAGCTGGAGCAGCGTGTATTCGCTCATGCCGCGCTTGTAGAGTTCGGAACCCGGCTTCGCCTCGCGGAAGCTTTGCGAGCCGAGGCAGCCGTGCATCGCGCCCGTCCAGTTGTCGTTCGGATCCTGATAGATGCGCCAATCGATGCCGGCATCCTGCAGCACGTCGGGGATCGTCGGCCAGGTGAGCGGATTGCCCTGATAGGTGTAGCCCGGCGACGGGAGCGCGCCCTTCACCCAGCAGCGGAGATTGTTCGGCTCCGAATTCACATCGGTGCAATTCTCGCCCTTCGCGACCGCTTGCGGATCGAAGCTGGAGCCGGTCCAGAACACGATGCGGTTCGGGTCGGTGCCTGATGTCACCGAGCAGTGATAGGCGTCGCAGATCGTGAAATTCTCGGCGAGCGCGAACTGGAAGGGAATGTCCTCGCGCCGGTAATAGCCCATCGAATAGGGGTTCTTGTAGCGCGGCCATTCGCCGAAGCGGCCCTGGCTCCACGCGGCCTGCGCGTCCGAGAAACTGTGCGGCGTGCCGGGCACCTTGAGCGCGTCGGTGGTCTTCGTGTCGAGGTGGTAGGGCGGAAGCTCGCGCTTGCCGTCCGATTGCTGCCAGACGGTGCGGTCGCCGCGCATCGGGATCGGGTGACGATCGCCGAAGCCGCGCACGCCGCGCATCGTTCCGAAATAATGATCGAACGAGCGGTTCTCCTGCATCAGGATGACGATGTGCTGCACGTCCTTGATCGTGCCCGTGACGCGCGCGGGGGCGATCGCCATAGCGCGCGCGATGCTGGCCGGAAGCGCGGAGAGCGCGGCGCCGGCTGCGGCGGTGCGGAGGAAATTGCGGCGGCTGGTGTCGGTCATCGTGCGCCTTTCATTTGAGGGGTTAGAGCGCCGCGCGGCGCAGGTGCGCGGCCGCCCGGTCGAGGAGGAAAACCACGAGAAAAATGACAACGAGGATCGTGCCGACATGGCCGTAGTCGTACATGTCGTAGCGCCCCTTGAGTTCCTGCCCGATGCCGCCCGCGCCGACGATACCGATGACGGTCGCCATGCGCATGTTGCGATCAAGCACATAGAGCGCGGCGGCGATGAAGCGCGGCATCGCCTGCGGCAGCACGGCCCAGCGAAGCTGCGCGAGCATGGTGGCGCCGCCCGCCGCGAGCGCCTCCTGCGGGCGCGCATCCAGACCCTCCATGTCCTCGCCATAGACCTTGCCGAGATAGCCCGCGCCGTAAAAGGCGAGCGCGAGGATACCCGCGATCGGCCCGAAGCCGTAGGCGATGACGAGGAACAGCGCGCTGATCATCTCGGGGATCGAGCGCAGCAGGCTGATCGCCGCGCCCGCGACGCCGCGCAGCGCGGGCGAATGCGTGATGTTGCGCGCTGCGCCGAGCGCGAGCGGAAAGCCGACGAGGATCGCGATCACCGTGCCCCACAGTGCGATCTCGAGCGTTTCCAGCATCTTCGCGGCGACGTGGACGAGATAGCCCACAGGCTCGACGAGAACCGTGGTGCGTTCGGTGTGCGGCTCCATCTCAAGCGTATCGGGATTGAGCGCCTGCGTCGTGGTTTCCGCAGTTTCGATGCGTGCGAACGGGGGCAGATGCCGGGGATCGAAATTCTCGATCCGGCTCACTTCTGTGCGCGTGGAGATTTGCAGTGGAAAGAGCTTACCCGCGACCGCGCCGAAGCCGTCGGCGACTTCCGATTCCGGCACGATGCCGACCGCGGCAAGCGCGGCCTCGCCGGTCATCGAAATCATGCGTCCCATTTCGACGCGCTGGCCGGTGATCCAGAGCAATGCGAACGCCATGATGACGATGGCGACCGTGCGGGTTCCGAACGGGGCCGGATAAGTCCAGGCGGCGGTGCTCATGCCGCGAGCCCTCCGCTGGCGATGGGGACCGGCCCCGCCTCTCCGTAGATCGCGCGGATCGCGTTGCGGTCGAGTTCGGCGGGGGTGCCGTCGAAGACCAGCCGCCCGTGACGCAGTGCGACGATGCGGTCCGCGAAGGTGCGCGCGAGTTCGATCTGGTGGAGACTGCACAGCACGGTCGCGCCGCGCACACGCGCCTGATCGCGGATGAGCGCGAGAATATCGCTGCTGATGCGCGGATCGAGGCTGGCGACGGGTTCGTCGGCAAGCACGATGGCGGGGTCCAGCATGAACGCGCGCGCGATGCCGACGCGTTGCTGCTGCCCGCCCGAAAGACTGTCCGCCCGGCGGCTCATGTGCGCGGGGTCGAGGCCGACGGAAGCCGCGAGCATACACGCCTTCGTCTTCAGTGCGTCCGGGAAGAGACCGGCGAGCACGCGCGCCGGGCCGAGCGCGGGGAGTGCGCCGGTCATGATGTTCGCCGCGACGCTGAGGCGGCCGACGAGATTGAAGCTCTGATGGATCATGCCGATGCGGCGACGGATGGGCTTCATCGTGCGCGGCGTGAGATCGCGGCCTTCGATGATGACGCGGCCCTCGGTTGGCTCGGCGAGGCGGTTCGCCATGCGCAGCAGCGTCGACTTGCCCGCGCCCGATGGGCCGAGCAGCACGCAGAACTGGCCGCGCGGAACATCGAGCGAGATATCATCGAGCGCGCGCGTGCCGTCCGGGTAGCGCTTGCCGATCTTGCGGAAGCTGATCGCGGGCGCGTCCATTCTCAGCGGTTCGCCGATTTGGTGAGGATACGGCTTTTGAGATCATCGTTGACGAGCGCCATGCGCGATGCGGCGACGTTGAACTTCGATGCCGGGAATTTCACGTCGTAGCCGTCAATGCGTTTGCCGCCGTAGCCGCGGATCATCTCGGGCGTCATGCCCGGTGCGTGCGCGATGTCGGCGAAGGCGGCGCGGAGCTTCGCCTGCAGCTTCGGCGCCATGCGGCTGTTCACCGCGATCGGCGGATAGGGAATCGGGCTGCTCTTCGCGATCACCCGGAATTTCTTCGGATCGACCGCGCCCTGCCGCACGGCCTTCTCATAGGAATCGAAAGAGAGTGCGGCGGCGTCGACGCGGCCTTGAACGAGCGCAGCGAGGCTGTTGACGTGGCTGCCCGCCATGCGAATCTCGCCGAGATCGCGGACGGGATCGAGCCCAGCCTCGATGACCATCGCCATCGGGAACACGAAGGACGAGGCGGAATTCACGTCGCCGAACGCGACGCGCTTGCCGCGCAGATCCTTCACGCTTTTGAACGGCGCGTCCTTCCGTGCGAAGAAGCCCGCGTAATAGACGGACTGGCCGTTTTCCACGCCGACCGCGAGCAGCTTAGCGCAGCCGCGCTTCTGCGCCTGCAGGTAAGTGACCGGCCCCATGAAGGCGACATCGGCGCGGCCGCCGCACATCGCCTCGACGACGGCGCCGTAACTCTGCGCGACCTTGAGATCGAAGCGCACCCCGGTGCTGCGCGTGATCGCGTTGAACACCGGCTGATAGTCCGCGATCGTGCCGCTTTCGGTGCCGCCGTCGGCCGGGATGAGCACGACCGTGAGCGGCTTCACCGCCGTCTGCGCGAGTGCGGGCGATGCGATGCCGATGAGGGTCGCGAGTGTCGCCGTCAGCCAGTGTCTCATTCGAGTCTCCATCGGGTCTTTGAAAACGGAGTCCCTAGAATTCGCGTATGACAGGTGTGTGATGCGGGCCCGCGCTGACCCGGGGAAGCGGGCCCGCATCCTCCCATCAGAACGTCGTGCTGTAGGAGACGTAGACGCTGCGCGGTTTGCCCTCGAACGGATAGCCGTAGTAATATCCGGGGCTGCTCGTCGTCATTTCGCCGCGGACGAAGGCTTCGCTGAAGCGCATGTTGCCGTAGCCGTAGCGCTCCGCATAATATTTATCGAAGACGTTGACGACGCGGACCGTGAAGCGGTGGTCGCGCTCCTCGCCGAGCCAGAGGCCGAGCGAGGCGTTCATCACGAAGTAGTTGCCGAAATTGTGCCGAAGCGCATTGCCGACGCCGCCGGTCGCGTATTCCGGTCCCTGATAGCGCGGGTAGAGCGTGATGTGGAAGCGTTGGTCCTGGCTGTGCCATGCCGCCGTGCCCTGGATCATGTATTCGGGCGTCTCGTTGATCTGCAGCGTGGTGCCGTCGAGCCGCGCCTGCTGCTTGGTGTAGCTGACGTTTGCCGTCCAGCTCTGGCCGAGCGCGAGATTGAGTTCGGCGGTGAGGCCGCGAATTTCGGTGACGCGGTCGTTGTTGAAATAGGTGTTCGGCGTGAGGCCGGAAGTGGTCTGGATGCGGTTGGTGATATCGGTGGTGAACCAGCCGAGTTCGGCGCTCACCTGCAGGTTGCCGAAGGCGTGGCTGTAGCCGGCGGCGGCATTGTAAGTTTTCGTTTCTTCGGTCTTGAGATCGGGGTTGCCGACGAGCGTGGGGCTTTCGTTGAAGAGTTCGGTGTTGCGCGGCGTGCTGTAGGACGTGCCGCCGTTGGCGCGGAGGTAGAAATCGCCGATCGGCTGGCGCACACCGAATTTCCAGATCGTTTTCGAGCTGAATGCCTTCGCGAAATCGATACGCGCGGCGAGCGAGATCTTCGTATCGGGGCTGAACGGGATCGTCGGGCGCAGGTCTGCGTAGAGGCCGGTGATCGTGGTGGAGGCGTCGCCGACCGGGAACACCGGATCGGAGTCGTTCTTGTAGGAGACGACCTGCACGCCGCCTACGACCTCGACGATATCCTTCAGCGTCAGTGTGTTGCGGAAATTGAGGCCGAGCTCGCGGAAGCCGCCGACCTTGGACGCATCGCCGAAACCCTTGTTGGCATAGGGGATCGAGCGGCCGGTCGCCTTGCCGAACGCCACCGGCGTGCGCGTGTCGGGATTGATGCAGCCCGTGGGGATACGGCAGATCTCGGCGTAGGTTTCGGTGTTGTTGAGCTTGGGATTGCTCCAGTAACCGGTAAGTTCGGTGTAGAGCGCGTCGGACCAGCGGCGATCGAGCGAGAAATCGACGATCGGGTAGCGCACGCGGTTCGGCGAATAGGTTTCGTTGTCGGGGAACGGATCGTGGAATTCGATCTGCGTATACTGGCCGTTCAGGCGGAATTCGGTTTTGTCGTCGATCTTCCAGAGATACTTGATGCCGATATTGCTGCGGTTGAGCGGATAGTCCTGGACACCGCCCGCCGCCGCGACGTTATCCACATAGGAATCGGGATGGAAAATGCGCGGGCCGTCGGTCTGCACGGTGCCGCCGTAGACCATGATGCTGTGGCGGCCTTCGGAATCGATCGGGAAGGAGGCGTTGCCCCAGATCTCGCGCGTGTTGAACGATCCGTAGTTGGCGCCGAGCTCGAACTTCTTGGTGCCGTCCGGCTTCTTGGTGACGAGGCTGATGACGCCGATGCCGCCGTTCGATCCGAAGAACAGGCTGTTGCCGCCGCGGAACACCTCGGCGCGCTCGATCATGTGCGGGTCGATCGTGGTCGAGCCCCAGATGTCTTCGAGCGCCGGGCCGCGGTCGTAAAGCGGTACGCCGTCGAGCACGACGAGCGTGTCGCGATCGCCGCCGCCGTCGAGGCGGATCGTGTATTCGCCCTCGTCGGGCGAATAGCCGATGTTGGCACCCTTGATGAGGAACTGCGCGAGTTCGGCGAAGTTGGTGGCGCCGCTCATCGCGATCTGTTCGGAAGTGACGATCTGCACTGAGTTGCCGAATTCGATGACGCCCGCGGCGAGCTCGCTCGGCTGTTCGAGCTGACGGCCGGTGACGACGATCATCTCGGCATTGTCGGCAGCGTCGCCCGGATCAGCGGCAGCCATGTCCGCTGCGGCAAGCGCAGGCAGCGCGCAGCCGGTAAGGACGAGGCCAAGGAGGGCGGCACGGGAGAGGGTGGGCGTCACGGAAGAATCCCCTTGTTGAAGCGCGTTGACGCGCGCCTCGGCCCGTGAGCGGTGAGGGGTTTCCCCCCCATCCGATTCGCGAGACCCCAGCGGCGCTCGCCACGGCCATAGGGATCGCTGATGACAGCTTTGTGAAAAATACTCATTTAAAGAATGAATAAAAATTGAGCCATAATTTTCAGAGGGTGCTTTGCTTGACGCTGCCGCTCGGCTGAGCTTTCCTCAGTCGCGGGGATGGAATCGTTGCAGGCGAAGGGTGTTCAATGACGCAGGGCGGTGTGCGGGATCAGATGCCGGTGGAAAATGCGCTGGCGCGAATCCGCATTGCGCGGCCCACCATGCCCAAGGGCGCCGGGCGAATTGCCGACTTCGTGCTTGCCGAGCCCGAACGTGTGGTGCGCATGTCGGTGACCGAGCTTTCGGAGGCGACGGGCGCCAGCGAAGGCAGTGTCATCAATTTCTGCCGCAGCCTTGGCCTCACGGGATTCCAGCACCTGAAGCTGAGCCTCGCGCAGGAGATCGTGCGCCCGGTGCAGTTCATCCACGAGGATCTGGAGAAGGACGACGATCTCGAGACCGTGTGCCGCAAGGTTTTCCATTCCGGTATCCAGGCGCTGCGCGACACGCATTCGGTGCTCGATCCGCAGGCGCTCGGGCAGGCGGTGGCGGCGATGCGCGCGGCGAAGCGGATCGAGATCTACGGCATCGGCTCTTCGGCGCCGATCGCCGAGGATGCGCACTACCGGATGCTGCGAATCGGCCTCGACGCGCGTGCGATGACGGACAGCCATATCCAGGCGATCAGCGCCTCGCGCACCGGGCCAGACGTGGCGGTGCTGACGATCTCGCACACGGGTGCGACGCACGAAACGCTCACGGCAACACGTCTTGCTCACGAGGCGGGTGCGAAAACCGTCGTGATCACCAACTATGCGCGCTCGCCTATCCAGAGCCACGCGGACATCCTGCTTTACACGATGGCGCGCGAAACACGCTTCCGCACCGAAGCGATGGCGAGCCGCATCGCGCAGCTGTGCGTGATCGACGCGCTGATCGCCGCGCTCGCGCTCGCCGACTACGACCGCGCGACGGATACGCTGCGGCGGACGTTCGACATTCTCGCGATCAAGCGGTTCTGAGGCTCGCCGCTACCGATTCGAGCGTGCGCCCCGCTGCGCCGCCGATGGTGACGCAGGGCATGCCGACCGCGGCCGCGCCGGCGACGTCCGTGTCCGGATTGTCGCCGATCATCAGCGCGTCTTCGGGCGGGATATCAAGAAGGGCGCACGCGCGCATGAAGAGGCGCGGGGAGGGCTTGCCGACGATCTGGTAATCGAGCGGTCGCTTGCCTGTCGCCGCGAGCAGAGCCGCGAGGAGGGCGCCGGTTTCCGGCACGACCTCGCCGCCGGGGCCGGGGTGATTGAGATCGGCGTTCGAGACCAGCAGCGCGGCGCCGCGCAGGATCGCGTTCGCGGCACGTTCGAGCTGGCGAAAGGTGAAGCGTGTGTCGCGCAGCAGCACGACGACCTCCGGCGCCTCGCGCGCCACGCTGATGCCGAGCGCGCGGGCGGCGGCGCGCAGGCGCGGATCGCCGAGGATCATCGCGCGGCGCCATGAACTCTCGGCGGCGATGCGGATCGTCTCGTAGCCGGCAAGGAGGATGCGATCCGCGGGAATGGCGAGACCGGCGTCTTCAAGGATGCGGGCGATCTGGTGGGGGAGATGCGTGCTGTTGTTCGAGACGATGACGACGCGGCCCTGCCAGGAAGACAATAGAGACGCTGCGCCGGGCTGGAGGCGGTTGCCGATCGCGAGGCAGCCGTCCCAGTCGACGAGCAGGGCGCGGGGACGCAGGGGGGCTTCGCCGAAACCGAGGCTGGCATCGCAGCGGACAGGGGCGCGGCGGACGCCCAGGCTTGCAACTGACACTCCGCCGGTCTCCCCGCCGTTTCTGATCTCTTATACTCAATATACGAACGATATATAAATGAGCAAGTTTCAATTTTGAGAATAACGCGGGCGGCTGGGGGTGTTATCGACAAATTCGATCTGGCTGATTGAAATTATGCCCGAAAGGAAAAGCGGCACTGGGCGTATGTTGTTTCCCGGACAGTGTGAGCGTTGACGTCCGATTCTTCAAAAACGGGGAGGTTTTCATGAAGAAGAGGTTGCTCGCAGGTGCCTTGTCATCTGCCGTGGTCCTGTTTTGCGGCGCTGCAACATTTGCCGCCAATCCCATGACATTCGCCGATCTGGTGAAACAACTTCAGGCCGAAAAGCCCAAGTTTGCAAAACGACAGCAGGACTTGCTCTCAGCGCGCTACGATCTTGCCAACCGTCCCGCAGCCGGTGTCACCATGTCGGGCGGCAAGCCCGTGCAGGCGGGCGTGCGCGTGAAGCTGCCGGCCGGCACGACGTGGGATCAGCTCGCGGCCATGTCTCCGGACGAAGTTCGCGACAAGGCGCTGTGGCCCGAGGGCTTCTATCCGCTGCCGCACCCGCACCACGAAGCGGGCGGCATGATCTTTCCCAAGCACGTGATCGACCGGACGAAGAAGGATGCCGGGCGCGACATTTCGCGCTTCGACCTCGATTTCGACCTGCCCGAACACATGCTCGCGGAATTCCCCGCGCCGATCTATCTGACGACGCGGCCCGACCTAGGCGATGTGTCGCGCGGGCAACTCGTGACGACGCAGAACTACTACGATCTGTTCAAGGATGCGCTCAATCCCAAGCAGCTCGATGGCCTGCGCCTCTTGGTGACACCGTTCCCGCAGCAGCAGTTCAACAACACCGACGATCGCCGGAGCCTGGAGCCGAGCCTCGGCGTTTCCTGCTTCGATTGCCATGCGAACGGCCACACCAACAATGCGACGCATACCGTTGGCGACATAAGGCCCAACGAATTCCGCCACCGCATCGACACGCCCTCGCTACGCGGCGTGAACATCCAGCGGCTGTTCGGATCACAGCGCGCGCTGAAGACGGTGGAGGACTTCACGGAGTTCGAACAGCGCGCGGCCTATTTCGACGGTGATCCGACGACCGCGGCCAAGAAAGGTGTGAACACGCTCAATCGCGCCGATCAGGTGCACGCCATGGCGGAGTTCCAGGAGCTTCTGGACTTTCCGCCGGCGCCCAAGCTCACTGTGCTCGGCAAGCTCGATCCCGCGAAAGCGACGGCGGCAGAGCTTCGCGGCGAGGCGCTGTTCAACGGCAAGGGGCAATGTTCGGTGTGTCATTCCGGCCCGTATTTCACGGACAATCTGATGCACAATCTGAAGACCGAACGCTTCTTCAAGCCGAAGATGATCAACGGGCGCTACGCGGCGATGGACGGGCCGATCAAGACCTTCCCGCTGCGCGGCATCAAGGATTCACCGCCCTATCTGCACGACAACCGGCTGATGACGCTCGACGACACGGTCGAGTTCTTCAACATCGTGCTGCAGACGAAACTGACAGCGGACGAAAAGAAGGATCTGGTTGCGTTTCTCTACACGCTGTGAGGCATGAGGGGCGTTCCGGTGTGCGACCGGAGCGCCCCGCTTTCAACGCGGCTTGCGGATGTCGCCCGGTTTCAGCGATTTGACGAGCGGCACGTAAGCGCGGCAGGCGATGGTTTCGAGCCAGCCCATGCGATGCCGCCACGGCTTGTCGTGGCCCGCGAACATCGTAGTGCCCTTAAGCGAGGCGGAAATGAACAGGGCGACCGTTTCGCGCTCGTCTTCGGGCAGCGACGGGTTGAGTTCCGCGATCAGTTCGTTGAGCACGGCGCGGGCGCGGCGATAGACCTCGTCGACCCGCTCGGACACGAACGGATCGTGATTGGCGAGCGCCCAGATTTCCGGGAAGAAGCGCGTCGTCTTCTTGGTGGTGATGTCCTCCAGGATCAGCCTGATCAGGCTTTCGAAGCGCTCCTCCACGCTGGTGCCTTCGTCGTGGCTGATCGCATCGAACGCTTCCTCGTAGCTGCTGATGACGGCATCGAACAGCGCGCGGACGAGTTCGTCGCGCGTTGGAAAATAGTAGGTGATGTTGCCGAGCTTCATGTCGCAGGCCTTGGCGATCGCGCGCATCGTCACGGCGCGGTAGCCCTGCTCGACAAGGATGGTGAGTGCCGCGCGCAGGATCTGCTCCACGCCGTCCTGCCCGCGCGCGTAACCGCCCTCGCGGGGGACAACTTTCAGGTCCGGAACAATGAACTCAGGCAACACGGAACTCCTTCGACTCTCGCCGGAGCGTCTAGAGCAACCTGCGCGATTCCGTAATCGCGCAGGTTGCTCTATCTCTTTTGCCCGCATCGCTTTTGCGGAAAACCGGTTCCCGCTTTTCCGCGCGATGCTCTAGCGCGCTGATTTTGCACCGACAAATTAGTACGCTTGACAAAAATTGGACACAAGACCTAAATCATTTTCGCGCTTTAGGGAAGTGCGACTCGTCGAAGGGCGATGCGAGGGAGGGGTTTCATGTCACGACGCGCCGGGCTTCTGGCCGCCACGCTGCTGCTTGCCGCAGGCAATGTCGCCACGAGCAATGCACAGACACAGCAGTCCTTTCCGCAGCCGCTACCCGAGGAGCCGATTCCGGCGGTCGCGACGCTGCCCGAACGCTATCCCGACAGCTATGTTTTCGTGCACGACCTGCACTTCAAGAGCATCCTCGACGGGCGCGCCGCCATCGTCGACGTGTCGAGCCCCGTTTCCTCGGTGAAAGGGCAGGTTCCGGTCGCGCAGTTCGGCACGCTGCTGCCGTCGACGACCGGCAGCGAGATTTACACGGGCGAGACCTTCTTCTCGCGCCTGACGCGCGGCGAGCGCACCGATGTGATCTCGATCTGGGACAAGGCGACACTGGCGCCGAAAGGTGAGATCGTGCTGCCGGGCGGCAAGCGCGGCATGTTTGTGACGCTGAAGAACGCCATGCAGTTCACGAACGGCGAGAAGTGGATGCTCGTCTTCAACTTCACGCCGGGCGCATCCGTCACGGTCGTCGATCTTGAAGCGCGGAAGATCCTCGGCGACATCGATCTGCCGGGCTGTTCACTGATGTATCCCACCGGCGCGCGCGGATTCTCCTCGCTGTGTGCGGACGGCACGATGATGACCGTGCTGCTCGACGAGACGGGCAAACCGAAATCGACGACGGCGACCAAGGCCGTGAACGACATCGACAATGATCCCTGGTTCATGATGCCGGCGATGGCGGGCCGGACGGCGTGGTTCGTCAGCTTCAAGGGCAAGCTGCGCGGCTTCGATCTTTCCGGAGACAAGCCGCGTGATCTCGGCGGATTCGCGATGGTGCCGGGCGATGCCGCGAAGGGATATCGCCCCGGCGGCTGGCAGGTGACGTCCGCCGACGCGGCGGGGCACGTCTACGTGCTGATGGACCCGAACGGCACGGACGGTAGCCACAAGAACGGCGGCACCGAGGTCTGGGTCGCGGATACCGCGAAGAAGGCCGTCGCGCGCAAGGTCGCGATGAAGAACCACACGCTTTCGATCGAGGTGACGGCGGGGGCGAAACCCTATCTCGTCGCATCGCGACCGGACGGCAATCTCGACGTCTACGACGCGAACAGCGGCGAATTCCTGCACACGGTCGCAGAGGTCGTCCACGACCCGATGACCATGACGGCGGCGGGCAAATGAGCTTCGCTGGCGACAGCATCGCGCTGTTCCTGGCGCTCGTGCTGCTGTCGGCGGCCGCGCACAAGGCGTTCCAGGCCGACCGCCTTGCGGGTGCGGCGGCGCGACTTGCAGGCGTGAACGCCGGTTTCGGCAGGGTGCTCGCCGCGACGGCGGGTGCGGTGGAGCTGCTTGCGGCGATCGCACTGCTGTTCGCCGCGACGCGGCCGGCAGGTGCCGCCATCGCCGCGGGGCTCTGGCTTGTCTACGCCGTGCTGCTTGTGCGGCGGCGCGGTGAGGCGTTCGATTGCGGTTGCACTTTCGGCGCGCATGCCGCGGCTCCCCGGGTCTTTGCTCCGGCGCGCGCCATCTTTTTCGCCGCTCTCGCGCTCGCCGCTGCGTTTCTACCGGCGGGCGCATGGTCGCCCGAACCATTGTTCGCGGCGCTTGCGCTTTTCAGCCTGCAGTCCGCCGCCGGTGAACTGGCGGCCATCCCTCAACCTCATTGGAGGCACGCATGAGCCTGATCGTCGTCTCGCAGGTGCTGCTCTGGATCACCGTTGCCGTGCTGGGCGTGCTCATCGCGGCGCTGGCGCGGCAGGTGGGCGTTCTCCACGAACGGATCGCGCCTGCGGGCGCGCTGACGCTGCATCAGGGCGTGAAGGTCGGTGACGCCGCCCCGGAAATGCATGTGAAGTCGCTGAGCGGCAATGCTGTCGTGATCGGCGGCGCGCGGGGCCGTAGCCAGCTGGTCTTCTTCCTTTCGCCGGACTGCCCGATCTGCAAGACGCTGCTGCCGGTGTTCAAGTCGGCTGCCGCTGCCGAGCGCGGCTGGCTCGACGCGATCCTGGCGAGCGACGGGGATGAAGCTGCGCACCGGCGCCTGATGATGGCCGAAGGGCTGGCGGGCTTCCCCTACGTCCTCTCCGAGGATCTCGGGCGCCGCTTCGGCGTGTCGAAGCTGCCGTACGCCGTGCTGATCGGCGAGGATGGCAAGATCGCCTCGCTCGGCCTCGTCAACACGCGCGAGCATCTCGAAAGCCTGTTCGAAGCCAAGGAGCGCGGCGTCGCCTCGCTCCAGGACTTTCTTGCGAAACGATAGGGGGACGCAGCCATGGCCATCGACAAGATCACCGAAGCGCTCACCCGCCGGGTAGCCAAAACCACCTCGCGCCGTAGCCTGTTGACGCTGATCGGCGGTGCGATCACCGGCGCCGCGGCGTTCCCCGTGCTGCCCGTGTCGCGCGCCTATGCCGCGGCGAACCCTGCGCACGGCGGCGCCGGCGGCGGCATCGCGCCGCAGCCGACGCGCAATCCGCAGGATCCGGGCGATCAGGCGAGCTGCGACTACTGGCGCTACTGTGCGATCGACGGATTCCTCTGCTCATGCTGCGGCGGCACGGCGAGCACCTGCCCGCCGGGCACGGAGATGTCGCCGATCACGTGGATCGGCACCTGCCTCAACCCGGCGGACAATCGCTCCTACATCATCAGCTACAACGACTGCTGCGGCAAATCCTCGTGCGGGCGGTGCCTGTGCAACCGCAACGAGGGCGACCGGCCGATGGTGCGGCCTCAGGAGAACAACGACATCAACTGGTGCCTCGGCACGTCGAGCGCGATCTACAACTGCTCGACCGCGGTTATCCTCGGCGTGGCACTGGAGAAATGACGATGCTGCGTATCGCGGCCGCGATGCTGCTGATGGCGTTGCCTGCGGCGGCCGAGGCCGCGGACGGCCCGGCGCTCTACAAGCGCTGCGCGGCGTGCCATCTCGCGACCGGCGCGGGTGTGCCGGGCGCGTTCCCTTCGCTGAAGGTGGAACCCGCGGCGCTCGCGGCCAAGCCGGACGGGCGGCGCTTCCTGGTGCTGGCGCTGACGCGCGGCCTCTCCGGGCCGATCGTTGTCGACGGCAAGACCTATCGCGGCGTGATGCCTGCGCAGCCGATGAAGGACGACGAGGTTGCAGCGGTTCTGAACCACGTGCTCGACACGATCGCTGCGGCCGACAAGAAGGTCACGCGCTTCAGTGCCGATGAGGTGGGCGGTATCCGCAAGGGCGGCGCGGCGCTGACCCCGCGGCAGGTTGCCGAACTGAAGGCCGCGATCAAGTGATACTGCGCGGCATCCTCGCGCTTGCCGCTCTCGCCGGCGTCGCCGGTGCGGGACTGGCTGCGCAGGGTGTCACCCGCGAGACCGGCGTTTCCAATCCGGCGCTCGCGCGGCAGAACTGGATCCTGAAATGCCAGGGCTGCCACCGGCCGGATGCGACCGGCAGCGCCGAGACGACGCCCGCGATGGCGGGGGTGGTGGCGAAGTTCCTGCAGGTGCCGGGCGGGCGCGAATATCTGGGACGCGTTCCGGGAGTCGCGACCGCGCCGATCAGCGACACGGAACTCGCGGACCTTCTGAACTGGACGCTTTACCGCTTCGACAACGCGCATGTTCCGGCGGATTTCAAACCCTATACGGCAAGCGAGATCGGCAAGCTGCGCAAGGCGCCGCTCCGCACCGAAGCGCCTGCCGTGCGGGCGGAACTGGTCGAAAAGATCAATGCTCTTGCGGAGGGCGGCGACACATAATTCGGGGAAACAAAAGGGGAAGGTTTGACTATGAAGATTTCAGGACGCGCGGCACTGTCCGCCACCATCTTGCCGGCTCTGCTTGCAGGCACCGCCGGAATTGCGCACGCGCAGGAAAATACCGAGGCGGCGCCTGCCGATACGGAAATCGTCATCACCGCGACGAAGCGGGCCGAGCGGCTTCAGGACGTGCCGATCTCGGTCTCCGCGATCGGCGGCGACCAGCTTTCGAAATCGCGCGTGACGAACGCCGACGATCTCGTCACCAAGGTTGCGAACCTGCAGCTGACCAGCATCGTCGGCGACAACACGCCCATCTTCGCGCTGCGCGGCGTTTCGATGTCGGACTACAGCCTCAATCAGTCGAGCCCGGTCGCGACCTACTACGACGAAGTCTACAAGGGGAATTTCGCGTTCCTCGGCGTTGCGATGTACGATCTTGAACGCGTCGAGGTGCTGCGCGGCCCGCAGGGCACGCTCTATGGCAAGAACACCACGGGCGGTGCCGTGAACCTCATCAGCCGCGCGCCGGAACTCGGCGAGACGAGCGGCTATCTCAATCTCGGCTACGGCAATTACAACCGCATGGATGCGAGCGGTGCCATCAATATGCCCATGGGCGACAAGGCCGCGGCGCGCGTCGCTTTCACCTTCGCGCGCGCGGACGGCTGGTTCAAGAACCAGCTGCCGGGCGAGCCCGACCTTGCGAGCGTTCGCGAATATGCGGTTCGCGCTTCCGTGCTGCTGGAGCCTTCGGACGGGGTGCGGTTCGTGCTGCGCGGTTCGACGAGCTATCAGAACCCGCGCAACTACGGCATCTACGCGCAGCCTGAAGCCGTGAACCGGCCCGGCCTCGGCAAGCGCGAGATCGAAGCGAACGTTACCGAACGTCGCCGCGCGCGCACGTATTCGCTCGCGCTGACCGGCAATATCGACGTTTCGGATACGCTTACCGTCACAAGCATCACCTCTTGGGACAAGGGCAAGCTCTCGTTCTATGAAGATACCGACGGGACGGCGACCGAGCTCCTTGAAATTCCCTATTATGACAAGGCGAAACAGTTCGCGCAGGATTTGCGGCTGACGAGCGACACGGGTGGTCCGTTCGATTTCATCCTCGGTGCCTATTACAATCGCGAAAAGGTGTTCAACAGCACGACCTTCGAAATCGCCAAGGATGTCGATTCAGACGGCGTGCCCGGCGTGACGGATGCGGACTGCGCGATCGGCCTTCCGCTCGGCTGTTTGTTCGCGAACAGCTTCAACCAGGTGAAGAAGAGCTTCGCGCTCTACACCGACATGAACTACGACATCACCGACTCGATCACGCTGCGCGGCGGCCTGCGCTACACGCACGACACGGGACGGCAGACCGATTTCGAATCGAATGCGCTCGGCCCGAATGGCGTGCTGGTAGTAAACCTGATCCCGCCATCGAACCTGAAATACAGCACCGACAATATCTCCGGGAAGATCGGCTTCGATTACAAACTTGCAGACGGTAATCTTCTGTATGCGCATTACAGCCGGGGGTACCGCGCGAGCAGTTTCAACGCTCAGGCATTCTTCGATCCATCCGAGCTTTCGATCGCGAAACCGGAAAAAGTGAATGCATACGAGATCGGTGCCAAAACACAGTTCGCGGGGCGCACAGTTACGCTCAACCTCGCGGCCTTCTATTATGATTATCGCAATCAGCAGTTCATCAACGTCGATCCTGTAACCGCAGCGCAGACGCTGCTGAACATCGATAAATCGCGGATCATGGGCGGCGAGGCTGAACTCAGCGTTCGCGCGAACGACATGCTCAGTCTCCGTGCCGGCGTCGGTCTTCTCGATTCCAAGATCAAGAAGGGCACGGTGAGCGGTGTCGACGTATCGGGCAATGAACTGTCGAATGCGCCGTCGCTGACCTTCAACGGCGGCGTGGATGTGACAGCCATGGATTCGGATAGCGGCAAGCTGAGCCTTCACGGCGACGTGAGCTATTCGTCGAGCCAGTATTTCGAAGTGCTGAACGTGCCGCGGTTGCAGCAGGGCAGCTACGCGATCCTTGGCGCACACATCGACTACGAGACCGCGGACGGACGCTGGAACGCGTCGATCTGGGGCAAGAACCTTGGCAACAAGTTCTATTTCACCTCGCGCGTCGATCTGCTCGCCGGCTTCGGTTTCGATTATAATCACATCTCCGCACCGCGCACCTACGGCGTGACTGTGGGTTACAAGTTCTAAAGACGACGATACTGGGGAAGGATTGGTTATGGACGACTATCGGCTGCTGATCGGCGGCGCGCTGGTGCCGGGCGATATGACAATGAATGTCATCAACCCGGCGACGGAAGAGGTACTCGCCGTTTGTCCGCGCGGATCGGAGGCCCAGCTTGATGCTGCGGTCGCCGCCGCGAAGGCCGCCTTCCCCGCATGGTCGCGGCGTTCCATGCAGGAACGCCGTGATCTGCTCCTGAAACTCGCCGACGCCATCGAGGCGAAGGTGGATAGCTTCGCCCGACTGCTGACGCAGGAACAGGGCAAGCCGCTCAGTGAATCGACGGCGGAAATCGCCTATACGGCGGCATTCATGCGTTACCTCGCGTCGCTGGAACTCGAAAGCAAACTGATCGAGGACAACGATACCCGCCGCGTCGAGATGCGGCGGAAGCCGCTGGGTGTGGTCGGCGCGATCATTCCGTGGAATTTCCCGGTGCTGATTGTCGCTTTCAAGATGCCGATGGCGCTGCTTGCCGGCAACACCATCGTCATCAAGCCCGCGCCGACTACGCCGCTCACCACGCTGAAGCTCGGCGAGCTTTGCGCGGAGATTTTCCCGGCGGGCGTCATCAATATCGTGACCGACCAGAACGATCTCGGCGGTAAGCTGACGACGCACCCGGATATCGCCAAGATTTCGTTCACCGGCTCCACCGAGACGGGCAAGAAGGTGATGGCGAGCGCCGCTTCCAGCATCAAGCGCATCACGCTCGAACTCGGCGGCAACGACGCGGCGATCGTGCTGCCCGATGCCGACCCCAAGACGATCGCGCCCGGCATCTTCGGCGCGGCGATGATGAACGCGGGGCAGGTGTGCCTCGCCGTCAAGCGCGTCTACGCCCATTCTTCCATCTATGAGGATCTTTGCGCCGAACTGGCGAAGCTGGCGGACGCGGCGATCGTGGACGATGGGCTCGCGCAGGGCGCGCAGATCGGCCCGCTGCAGAACAAGATGCAGTACGAGAAGGTGAAGGGCTTCCTCGACGACGCGCGCGCGTCCGGCAATATCATCGCGGGCGGCGAGACCGTGGATCGGCCTGGCTATTTCATCCGGCCGACGATCGTGCGCGACGTTTCGGACGGCACACGCATCGTGGACGAGGAACAGTTCGGACCCATTCTGCCGGTCATTCGCTACGATGATGCGGAAGAAGCGCTCGAGCGCGCCAATGCCTCGCCGTGGGGTCTCGGCGGTTCCGTGTGGGGCAAGGACCGCGACACCGCCTACGACATCGCGACGCGGATGGATTCGGGCACGGTGTGGATCAACAAGCACCTCGATTTCGGGCCGAACATCCCCTTCGGCGGCGCCAAGCAATCCGGCATCGGCGTGGAATTCGCCGAGGAAGGCCTGCATGAGTTCACGCAGGTGCAGATCATCAACGAAGCGCGATGACCGTGCCTTTCGAGTGGAATCCGCCCGCGCGAACCAATTTCGCGCGGGACCGGATGCAGCGTCTTGCGCGCGAGCGTGGAACCGATCGTGCCCTGCTTTGGGTCGATGCGGTCGGCCGCGTCGAGGACATCAGCTTTGCCGCGCTTGACGAACGGGCGGCGCGGGCCGCTGCCGTTCTGAAAAACGCGGGGGTAAAGCGCGGCGATACCGTGCTGATCCTGCTGGCGCGCGAACTCGAATGGTGGGAGCTGATGCTCGGCTGTTTGAGGCTTGGCGCCATCGCCTCGCCCGGCACGGTGCAGCTGATGCCCAAGGACATCGCCTACCGCCGCACGGCGGCGAAGGCCGTGTGCGTGATCGCGGGTGCGGATATCGCCGATCGCGTCGATGCCGCGCTTGGCGACGACGCAATCGCGAAGCTCCATATCGGTGGGCCACGCGATGGCTGGGGCGACTATTCGGCACTGGCCGCGAAGGCGGAGCCGCTCGCGGAGATCGCCGACACGGCATTCGATGATCCGGCGCTCTGCTATTTCACCAGCGGTACCACCGGAAACCCGAAGATGACGATCCACGGCGCGGGCTATCCGCTCGCGCACGAGATCACGGCGCGCTATTGGCTCGATCTCGGCCCCGGCGACCTGATGTGGAACGTGTCCGACACGGGCTGGGCGAAGGCGGCGTGGTCCAGCCTGTTCGCACCGTGGATGATGGGTGCGGGCATCTTCGCCTATCACGCGCCGGGCTTCGACGCGGAGGCGGTGCTTGGCCTCCTTGCCAAATATCCGGTGACAACGCTGTGCGCGCCGCCGACCGCGTACCGCATGTTCGTGCGTTCCGATCTCGGCACGCGGCGCTTCGAGACACTGCGGCGCTGCGTGAGCGCGGGCGAACCGCTCAATCCCGAGGTGATCGACCTGTGGCGCGCCGCGACCGGGCTTTCGATCCACGACGGCTACGGCCAGACCGAAACGGTGATGCTGTGCTGCAACCGCGAGGGCGCAGAGCGACAGGGCGCGATGGGAAGGCCCGCGCCCGGCATTGACCTTGCCGTGATCGGCGAGGGCGGCGAGCGCCTGCCGCCGGGCGAGGAAGGCGACATCGCGCTGCGCGTTGCGGAGGGACGGCCGCCGGGGCTCTTCCTTGGCTATCGCGACGATGACGAGCGCACGGCAAGCGTGTTCCGCGATGGGTGGTATTTGACCGGCGATCGCGCCTTTGTGGACGATGACGGTTTCTTCTGGTTCGTCGGCCGCGCCGACGACGTGATCCTCTCCGCCGGATACCGGATCGGCCCGTTCGAGGTGGAAAGCGCGCTGTTCGAGCATCCGGCGGTCGCCGAAAGCGCTGTTGTGGCGAGTCCCGATCCGACCCGCGGTGAGGTGGTGAAGGCGTTCGTGGTGCTCGCGGCGGGACACGCCGCTTCGGATGCGCTCGTCGAGGCTTTGCAAACGCATGTGAAATCCACGACGGCGCCCTATAAGTATCCGCGCAAGATCGAATTCGTCGCATCGCTGCCCAAGACAGTGAGCGGCAAAATCCGGCGCAAGGAATTGAGGGAGCAGGAATGGTCCGGGGAGAATCGCAAGAGCTGAGCCACGTTGTTGGTTTAAGCGAACCGCCGCTGATCGAGAAGCCGATCGGCGCGATGCTTGCGGCTGCTGCTGCGCGCGATCCGGATGGCGAGGCGCTTGTCGTCCGGCATCAGGGCGTGCGGCTGACGTGGGCGGAGCTGAAACGGCGCAGCGAAGCCGTGGCCTGCGGGCTGCTGGATGCGGGGGTGCGGCCCGGCGACCGTGTCGGCATCTGGGCGCCCAACTGCGCGGAATGGACGATCCTGCAGTTCGCAACCGCGACGGCCGGCATGATCCTCGTGACGATCAATCCCGCGTACCGGACGAGCGAGGTCGAGTACGCGCTGAAGAAGGTCGGCTGCCGCGCCCTGGTGACGGCGGTGCGGCACAAGACGAGCGACTATGTCGCCATGCTGCGCGAGCTGATGCCGGAGCTTGCAGAAGCGACGCCCGGAACACTGCGTGCCCGGGCACTGCCGGACCTCAGGCTTGTCGCGACGATCGGCGAGGAGGCGCACGCGGGCTGTCTGCGCTTTGGCGATCTGGAGGGCGCGGCGGATACGGCGCTGCTGGATGCGATCCCCATCGACGCGAACGATGCCGTGAACATCCAGTTCACCAGCGGCACCACGGGCTTCCCCAAGGGCGCGACGCTGACGCACCGGAACATCCTCAACAACGGCTATTTCGTCGGCGCGGGTATCGGGCTTTCGAAGGCAGACCGCGTGTGCATTCCGGTGCCGCTTTACCACTGCTTCGGCATGGTGATGGGCAACCTTGCCTGCCTCGCGCATGGGGCGACGATGGTCTACCCGGCGGAGGCCTTCGATCCGATGGCGGTGCTGGAGACGGTGGCGGCTGAACGTTGCACGGCGCTGTACGGTGTGCCGACGATGTTTATCGCCGTGCTCGGACGGCCGGAATTCGAGAGCTTCGATGTGTCGTCGCTGCGCACGGGCATCATGGCGGGATCGCCGTGCCCGATCGCGACGATGCGCGAGGTGATCGACCGGCTCGGGATGCATCAGGTGACGATCGCCTACGGCATGACCGAGACGAGTCCGGTGAGCTTCCAGAGCGGGATGGACGATCCCATCGAGGAGCGTGTCTCCACGGTGGGCCGCGTGCAGCCGCACCTTGAGGTGAAGATCGTCGGGCCGGACGGCGAGACGCTGCCACGGGGCGAGGCGGGCGAGCTGTGCACGCGCGGTTATTCGGTGATGCAGGGCTATTGGGACGATGCCGCGCGCACGGCCGAAGCGATCGACGAAGACGGCTGGATGCACACCGGCGACATCGCGACGATCGACGAGAAGGGCTATTGCCGCATTACGGGCCGCATCAAGGACATGGTGATCCGTGGCGGCGAGAACATCTACCCGCGCGAGATTGAGGAGTTCCTGCTGACGCATCCGCACATCGCCGACGCGCAGGTGATCGGCGTTCCCGACGATCGGTTCGGCGAGGAACTGTGCGCGTGGGTGATGACGCGCGGCGGCGCGGCGCTTTCGGAAGAGGACGTGCGCGATCACTGCCGGGGCCGCATCGCGCACTACAAGGTGCCGCGCTATGTGCGGATCGTGGAAACCTTCCCGATGACGGTGACGGGCAAGGTGCAGAAGTTCGTGATGCGCGAGACGATGATCGCGGAGCTCGGGAGCTAGGCCTTAGCCGAACAGCGACCGCGCGCGGGCCATGCGTTCCAGCGCTGCGTCGATCGTCGTGTCGGCCTTCGCGAAGCAGAAGCGTACCACCGATGTGACGGGTGTTTCGGCATAGAACGCTGACACCGGAATCGCGACGACATCGCCCTCGCGCGCCAGCCGATCGCAGAAGCTCACATCGTCCAGCGCGATGCCCGTGGCGGCGAGATCGACCGAGAGGAAGTAGGTGCCCGCGCTCGGCAGTGTCTTCCAGCCCGCGGCTTCGAGGCCGCTTGCCAGTCGGTCACGCGAGCGGGCGAAATCGGCGCGCATCGTGGTGAAATAATCCTCCGCCTTGCCGAGCCCGTAGGCGACGGCTGCCTGCAGGTTCGGCGGTGTCGTGAAGGTGAGGAACTGGTGCGCGCGGGCAAGCGCGTGCGTGAGCTTCGGCGCGGCGCACATCCAGCCGACCTTCCAGCCGGTGAGCGAGAAGATCTTGCCGCCCGATCCGATCTTCACCGTCCGCTCGCGCATTCCCGGCTGCGCCATGATCGGCGAATGGGTGCGGCCATCGAACACGACATGCTCCCACACCTCGTCGCTGATGACGACGGCGTCGTGCGCGACCACGAAGCGAGCGAGGAGCGCGAGCTCCTCGTCGGAGAACATCGTTGCTGTGGGATTGAGCGGGTTGTTGAGGAGGACGACGCGCGTGCGGGGCGTGAAGGCAGACGACAGAGACTCTGCGGTGAGACGCCATTCGGGCGGTTCAAGGCGGATCAGTCGAGGGACGCCGCCCGCCTGGCGAACCATGGGCAGATAGGCGTCGTACATCGGCTGGATCATCAGCACCTCGTCGCCGGGGCTGACGAGCGCCATGATCGCGGCGGCCAGCGCCTCGGTCGCGCCCGAGGTGACGGTGATTTCGGTCTGCCAATCGAGATCGATGCCTTGATGGCGGCGGTAATGATCGGTGATCGCCTGCCGCAGCGCTGGGATGCCGGGCATCGGCGGATACTGGTTATAGCCTTCGGTGAGCGCGCGGGCGCCTTCTTCCAGAACGTCGCGCGGCCAGCCCGCGTCGGGGAAGCCTTGCCCAAGGTTGATCGCGCCCGTTTCGCGGGCAAGCGCCGACATCTTCTCGAAGATCGTGGTCGGCAGGTTGGCGTAGAGCGGATTCATGAGAAGGAGTCATAGGAGAGCGGAAACCGCTTCGCCAGCGTCACGGTGATGGTTAAGGAAACATCATGGTTGCAAGCACATTCGCCGAGGCTGCGGAAGCCATCGTTGCCGTGGGACGCGCATTCGACGCGCGCGACTGGGCGCCCGCGACGAGCGGGAACTATTCGGTGCGGCTCAGCGACGGCAGCTTCGCCGTGACGGTTTCTGGGTGGCACAAGGGGCGCCTGACACCGGACGGGGTGATGCGCGTGGATGCGAACGGGGCATCGCTGGACGGCAAGCGCCCGAGCGCGGAGACGGCGCTGCATTTGTCGCTTTATCGCTGCTTTCCCGAAGCAGGCGCGGTGCTGCACAGCCATTCGGCGCAGGCGGTCGCGCTGTCGCGCGTGCTTGGCGGGGACTGGGCGATCCGGGGCCATGAGCTTGTGAAGGCGTTTCCGGGCGTGACCACGCACGCGGCGGAAATCGTCCTCCCGGTCGTCGAGAACAGTCAGGACATGCGCGAGATCGAGGCGGCAATCGCGCCGCATTTGGCCCGCGAAACGCCGCCGCCCGCCTATCTCATTCGCGGGCACGGGCTCTACGGCTGGGGCCGCGACATCGCGGAGGCCGAGCGCGTGATCGAGGCGGCGGAATGGCTCGCCGCGTGCGAGGTCGCCGAACGCAGCATGAGGAGGGAAGCATGAGCCACCTTGCCGTCTACGCAGAGAACGCGCCGGAGCGGCCGCTTCTGGAAACCAAGGATGCCGCCGAGATCGCGGACGCGCTGGAAGAGATCGGCGTGCGCTTCGAGCGCTGGCCGACTCGCGACGTGCCGGGCGGCGATACGCTCGCGGCCTATGCGGAGGAGATCGAGCGGCTGAAGGTGATCGGCGGCTATCAGGCGGTCGACGTGGTGAGCATGGTGCCTGACCACCCGGATCGCGCCGTGTTCCGGCAGAAGTTCCTTTCCGAGCATCGCCACATGGAGGACGAGGTGCGCTTCTTCGTGGACGGCGAAGGGCTGTTCACGCTCCACGAAGACGGCCGCGTTTTCAACATGCTCTGCACGAAAGGTGACCTCATCGCCGTGCCCGCCGGGATGCGGCACTGGTTCGACATGGGCCCCACACCGCGCTTCACGGCGATCCGCCTGTTCATCAATCCCGATGGCTGGGTGGCGCAATTCACGGGCGACGACATCGCCGACCGCTTCCCGCGCCACGAACCGGCGCTCGCCTGAATGGTGAAAGCCGTCCTCACCGACATCGAAGGCACGACGAGCAGCATCGCCTTCGTGACCGACACGCTGTTCCCCTATGCGCGGGCGCGGCTGGCGGACTGGATTGCGGCGCACCCCGAGGACGCCGCGCCGATCCTGAAGGACGTGCCCGGCAACCCGGTAGAGACGCTCACACGCTGGATCGATGAGGATCGCAAGGAAACCGCGCTCAAGACGCTGCAGGGGCTGATCTGGGCGGAAGGCTATGCGGACGGCACACTGAAAGGGCACGTCTATCCCGACGCGGCCGAGGCGCTGCGGCGCTGGCACGCGGATGGGCTGCGCCTCTACGTCTATTCCTCGGGATCGGTGGCCGCGCAGAAGCTGATCTTCGGGCACAGCAATGCGGGCGATCTGACGCCGCTGTTTTCGGGCTATTTCGATACCACGACCGGGCCGAAGAAGGAGGCCGAGTCGTACAGCCGTATCGCGGCTGAAATCGGCCTGCCGGTGCAGGATATCCTGTTCCTCTCCGACAGCGTGCCCGAAATCGAGGCTGCGCGCGCGGCGGGTCTGCAAACCTGTCTCGTCGATCGGGAAACCGGAAAGGGCGACGTCGCCTCGTTCGCGGAGATCGCGCTGTGAGGCTGGAAGGCGAGCACCGCCGATCGATCGCGCGCACGGCGGACGGGAAGGGCGCGCGTATCCTCGATCAGCGCCGCCTGCCGTGGGAGATCGTGTGGGTGGAGTTGCGCAGCGCCACCGATGCCGAACGCGCCATCCGCGAGATGTGGACGCGCGGGGCGCCGCTGATTGGCGCGACCGCGGCTTACGGCCTTGCGATGGCGCTTGCCGAGGACGGATCGGACGCCGCGCTGGGCGCGGCTTACCATCTGCTTGCCGAGGCACGGCCGACGGCGGTGAACCTGCGCTGGGCGCTCGATGAAGTGGCGAAGGCGGTGCGCGCGCTTCCCGCGTCCGCGCGCGGCGCGGCGGCGTTCCTCCGCGCCGATGCGATCTGCGACGAGGATGTGGCGCTGAACCGCGCGATCGGCGCGCACGGGCTGCAGCTGCTGCGCGATCTCCATGCGCGGAACCCCGGCCGGACGCTCAATATCCTGACGCACTGCAATCCGGGCTGGCTCGCCACCGTGGATTATGGCACCGCGACCGCGCCCATCTATCTGGCGCAGGATGAGGGGCTGCCCGTGCATGTGTGGGTGGACGAGACACGTCCGCGCAACCAGGGCGCGTTGCTCACCGCGTTCGAACTCGCCGGGCACGGGGTGCCGCACACGGTGATCGCGGACAATACCGGCGGGCTCCTGATGCAGCGCGGCGAGGTGGATCTCGTGATCGTCGGCACCGACCGCGTGACGGCGAACGGCGACGTCTGCAACAAGATCGGCACGTATCTGAAAGCGCTCGCCGCGCACGACAATGGGGTGCCGTTCTACGTGGCGCTGCCCTACACGACCTTCGACCCCGCGACGCCCACCGGCGCGGACGTGGCCATCGAGGAGCGCCACCCCGACGAGCTTGCGCTGCTCACCGGACCCGGCGGAGATGGACACGCCACCGTGCGCGTGACGGCGTCGCCTGCCTACAACCCGGCCTTCGACGTGACGCCCGCGCGACTCGTGACGGGCTTCATCACCGAACGCGGCCTGCTCGCGCCCTCCGCGCTCGCATCCTGAGCGGTTCGGGAACGCCTTTCGCGCGCGCGCGTTTGTTGGGTGCATACCCGCAAATGGAGGACCATGAGCCATGTACGGAACGGCGATACGCGAAGGTTCGCGAAACAGGGCTGGACTGATCGGACTTGCAGCCGGCCTTGGCGCCGCTGCGGCGGCTTTCGCCGGATGGCGCTTCTTCCGCAACGGCAAGACGGCGCCCGCCGCTGCTCCTGCCTTTGCCCCCGGCGAGGCCGATCCCGAGAACCTGGACCAGACACGCTCTGCCGGGCACGAAGCGATGCGCGACAAGCCGAAGCGCGCGTGGGACAAGGTCGATCAGGCGGTTGACGAGTCCTTCCCGGCCAGCGATCCGCCTGCCTATTGACCCCGTAACGCTTTACGCGCTGTGCCCGCCATGCTCTATCGGCGGCGGGCGTAAAGCGGGAGCGGGGCATGGTTTCGAATTTCAACCGGCGCGAACTGCTCGCGCTCGGTGGTGCAGGCGCCGCGCTGCTCGCCGCCGGTCCGGCGTTTGCCGCGCAGAAGGGCGTGCCTTCAGGCGCAATCGTCGTGAACGCGCTCGGCGGACTTTACAATCCCAATGTCGAACCGCCTGAGCGCAAGGAGGCGTCCGGCTGGACATCGACCGATGCGGTGATCGATCGGCGCGTGATCGACGACGCGCGGGCTTCGGGGCTCACCGCCGTCAATATCACCATCGGCCATGTGTTCGGCCCGAACGAACCGTTCGAGCAGACCGTGCGCGAGATCGCGCACTGGGACGCGGTGGCGCGCCGCTATCCGAACGATCTTCTGAAGATCGAAAGCGCAGGCGACATGCTGCGCGCGAAACGCGAAAACCGCATCGGCCTCATCTACGGTTTCCAGAATACGACGATGCTGGGCAGCGATGCCAGCCGCGCCGATGTGTTCGCGGATCTCGGCGTGCGGATCATTCAGCTTACCTACAATCCTGCAAATGCTGTCGGCGATGGGTCGATGGCACCGGAAAACCGGGGCCTGACACCGTACGGGCGCGAGGTCGTGGAGCGGTTGAACGCGAACCGTGTGATGGTCGACCTGTCGCACAGCGGCGAGAAGACCTGCCTTGAAGCTGCGAGGCTTTCGAAGCAGCCGATCTCGATCAACCACACCGGCTGCCGCGCGCTCACCGATCTGCCGCGCAACAAGACCGACGCGGAGCTGCGGCTGGTCGCGGAACGGGGCGGGTTCGTCGGCATCTATTTCATGCCCTTCCTCAACCCCACCAGCAAGGCGACCGCCGACGACGTGGTGGCGCACATCGAGCACGCCGTGAACGTGTGCGGCGAGGATCATGTCGGCATCGGCACCGATGGCGGTATCACGACGATCGACGATCTCGGCGCCTACAGGGCCAAGATCGCCAAGGAGATCGCGGACCGGCGCGCGGCGGGCATCGGCGCGAAGGGCGAGAACCCCGATACGCTGCCCTTCGTGCTCGATCTGCGCGGGCCGTCGCAGTTCCACGACCTTGCCGACCGGCTGCGGCGGCGCGGACATTCGGATGCGCGCATCGAGAAGATCCTCGGCGCGAATTTCGTCGCCTATGCAAAGCGCGTCTGGGGCGCATAAAGAGGCGCGAGGGGGAGTTCCATGTCCGACGCGATGATCGCTTTCGTCAACACGGCCTTCGTGCCCGTGGGCCTGATGCTGATCATGTTCAGCATGGGGCTGACCTTGAAGCTCGGCGATTTCGGCATGGTGCTTTCGAACCGGAAGACCGTGCTGACCGGGCTTTTCGGCCAGCTCATCATCATGCCGTTTCTGGCGCTCGCCATCGGCATCCTGTTCGGCCTGCCGCCGGAGCTTGCCTTCGGCCTCTTCATCCTCGGCATTTGCCCGGCCGGTACGACGTCGAACGCGATCACTTTTATCGGGCGCGGCAACGTCGCGCTCGCGGTGATCCTGACGGCGCTTTCCAGCCTCATCACCGTGTTCTCGATCCCGCTGCTGCTTCAGTGGGGGCTGCGGCATTTCGGGCTGGAAGGCACGGTGCCCACGCTTTCGGTGCCGGACACGATGCTCCAGCTCGTGAAGATGACCATCCTGCCGCTTGGCATCGGCATGATCGTGCGCCGCTTCTGGCCGGATGTGGCAGAGCCGCTCAGCCGCCGCCTGCGGCCCGTATCGATGATCGTGCTGATCGGCGTCATCGCTTTCGCGGTCGGTGTCAGCCTCGAAATGGTGCTGGCGAACATCGTGAGCGCCGGTCCCGCGATCTGGGTGCTGAACGTCGTCGCGATGGCGGCGGGGCTGCTGCTCGCGGCGGGGATCGGCGCGAAGCCGCGGGATGCGATGACGCTCTCCATCGAGGTCGGCGTGCACAATGTGACCCTCGCCACTTTCCTGACGCTGACGGTGCTCGACAGCCTGTCGCTTGCCGTTACCCAGAACATCTATGGAGTTGCCATGATCGTGAATGCCCTGCTTCTCGTCCGCTGGTTCCGCGCCCGTGTCGGCGGGAAGGCCGCATGAGCGCGCCGCTGGTGATCGTCGGCGCGGCCGACACCGAACGCCTGCTCGGCTATGAGGACTGCATCCGTCTGGTGCGCGAGGCGATGGCGGCGCTCTCGCGCGGGGAAACGCGACAGCCGCTCAGGAACATCGTTGACCTGAACGGCGGTAACGCGTTCGGCGTGATGCCGGGCGCGATACTCGGCGGGACGTTCGGCGCGAAGGTCGTCAGCGTCTATCCGGGCAATTTCGCGCTCGGCAAGCATTCGCATCAGGGCATCGTCGTGCTGTTCGAGCCGGAAGGCGGCGCGCCGGTTGCGATCATCGACGGCAGCATCGTCACGGCGATCCGTACGGCGGCGGCATCCGCCGCGGCGACCGATGCGCTGGCGCGGCCGGGCCCGGCGCGGCTCGCGATCCTCGGCTACGGCGAGCAGGCGTGGCGACACGCGGCGGCGGTGCGCTATGTGCGGCCGATCACCGGCGTCAGTGTGTGGGGGCGTTCGGTGGAACAGGCCGAGCGGTTCGCGCTGCGCGTGCGCGAGGAGCTTGGCCTTGATGCCGAAGCGGCGGCGGACGTGGCGAGCGCCGTTCGCGACGCGGACATCATCTGCACGACGACGGCGGCGGCGGAGCCGATCCTGGCGCTTGCCGACGTGAAGCCGGGCACGCACATCAACGTCGTGGGGTCGAGCCGCGCCGGGCCTACGGAGATTGCGAACGATCTTGTCGCGGCGTCGCGCTTCATCGCCGACTATCGGCCGGGCGTGCTCGCGCAGGGCTCGGAATTCCTGAACGCGAAGGCGGCAGGCGTGGTGGACGACGCGCATGTCGTGGGCGAGATCGGCGAGGTGTTCGGCGGGACGCTCGCGGGGCGCACCAGCGACGAGGAAATCACCATCTACAAGTCGCTCGGTCACATCGTGCAGGATCTCGTTGCGGGCTGGCACGTCTTCGAGCAGGCGAAAAAGCAGGGCCTCGGGACGACGGCGGCCTTCTAACGGGCGTCGGCGCGCTTCGTGCGAAGCGTCGGTGCCGCGGCGGCCGGGTCATCGGGCCACGGGTGCCTCGGATAGCGGCCGCGCATCTCCTTGGCGACGCCGGCCCAGCTTCCCGACCAGAAACCGGGCAGATCCTTCGTGGTCTGGATCGGGCGACCTGCGGGAGAGGTGAGGCGGAGCACGAGCGGCACGCCTCCGGCGACTACGGGATGCGTAGCGAGGCCGAACAGCGCCTGCACGCGAAGCTCGACCGCCGGGCCGCCCTCCGCCGCGTAATCGATGGCGTGGTGGCTGCCGAGCGGTGACACGAAGGCTTCGGGAGCGAGGCGGTCGACGGCGGTCTTGCCCGCCCAGCCGAGGCGCGTTTCCAGCATCTGCGTGAGCGCGGACGCGCTGACGGCGCTGAGCGCGCGTTTGCCTTCGAGCAGCGGGGGCAGCCAGTCGTCCATGTCGGCGGCGAGCGCCTCGTCGCCGATGTCCGGGATCGAAGGATCGACGCGGCGGGCGAAGCCGGCGCGGCGTTGCAGCGCGCGGGCGTGGTCGGAAAAGGGCAGCGCCGCGACGCCGGCTTTGCGCGCGGCTTCGAGAAGCGCGGCGGCGATGGCTGCGGGGTCGGGGCTGTCGTCTTGGCCCGATGACAGGGCAAGGTTGCCGAGGCGGCGTTCGCGCGTCGCGAGGATGCCGCCCGCGCCGTCGGCGCGGACGCGGCGCACGGTTTCGATGTGGTCCGCGAACAGCGATTCGATGAGGTCGGGGGCGATGGCGGCGGCGGCGAGGATGCGCGCGCCGGAGGCCGCGCCCTGCACTTCGGCGACCGCGAGATAGGGTTTCGCGGCAAGTGGCGAGGCGGGATCGAGCCGGAAGCCGCGCCCGCCTGACGAGGCCCAGTCCTCGCCGTTGTTTCCGCGCCGTTTCGCGATGCGGTCGGGGAAGGCGAGTGCGATGCAGGCGGCGACGGGGCCTTCGCCTTCACCGCCCGCCATGCGCTGCCACCGCCCGGCAAGGCTGCGTGCGGCGTCGGCGCGCGTGCCGCGCTCGCGGCGCCAGCGGGCGAGGCGCTGTTCGAGATCGGCGTCATTCCCGCCGAGGCCGCGCTCCGAAAGCAGCACGGCGACCTCGGCAGCAGTGTGGCCCCAGCCGCGCGCGGACGCCGCGAGGATCATATGCGCGAGGCGCGGGGGCAGCGGCAGCTCGGCGATGCGGCGGCCGTGCGGCGTCGGGCGGTTCTCCGCGTCGAGCGCGTCCAGCAACTGTAGCCGCTCGCGTGCTTCCGCCACGGCGGCGGCGGGCGGCGGGTCCAGCCAGCGCAGCGTTCCGGGATCGGCGGCGCCCCAGATCGCACAGTCGAGGACCAGCGCGGAGAGATCGGCTTCGAGGATTTCGGGTGGATCGAACGGCGGCATCCCCGCCGTCGCGGCCTCTTCCCACAGCCGGTAACATGCGCCCGGCGCCTGCCGCGCGGCGCGGCCCGCGCGCTGCGTGACGGCGGCCTGGCTGGCGCGTTCGGTGACGAGGCGGGTCATGCCGCCGCCGCGATCGTAGCGGGCGCGGCGGGCGAGACCCGAATCGACGACGATGCGGACGCCGTCGATGGTGAGGCTGGTCTCGGCGATCGACGTGGCGAGTACGACCTTGCGCACGGCCGGTGCGCCCTTGCGGATCGCAGCGCGCTGCGCGGCGGGATCGAGGCTGCCGTGCAGGCGGTGGAGCTGGATGCCGGGAAGTCCTTCCAGCCGCTCGGCGGTGCGCTCGATCTCGGCGACGCCGGGGAGGAAAGCGAGCAGGTCGCCCTCCGCCTCGCCGAGCGCGCGGCGAATGGCCGGGGCCATCGCATCTTCGATACGCTGCTCGGCGCTGCGGCCGAGATAGCGGATATCGAGCGGATGGCTGCGGCCCTCGCTTTCGATGACAGGCGCGCCGTCCAGAAGCTTCGAGAAGCGTGCGCCGTCGAGCGTTGCCGACATAGGCAGGATGCGGAGGTCGGGGCGCAAGGCCTCTTGTGCGTCGAGCGCGAGCGCGAGGCCGAAATCGCTGTCGAGGCTGCGCTCGTGGATTTCGTCGAACAGCACGGCGGAGACGCCGGGGAGTTCGGGGTCGGCCTGGATGCGATTGCGAAAAATGCCCTCGGTGAGCACGAGGATACGCGTGTCCTTGCCGTGCTTGCTGTCGAGCCGTGTTGCGTAGCCGATCGTCTTGCCGACGGGCTCGCCCGCAAGCTCCGCCATGCGTTCTGCGGCGGCACGCGCGGCAAGGCGGCGTGGGGAGAGCAGCAGGATTTGTCCGGTGCACCACGCTTCGCCGAGCAGTGCGGGCGCGACCGCTGTCGTTTTGCCCGCGCCCGGCGGGGCGACAAGCACGGCGGGCGCGCGTTCGCGCAGCGCCGCGAGCAGCGCGGGCAGAACGGCGTGGATGGGCAGGCTGTCGCTCACGCCTGCCCTTTAAAAGTCAGACGAGCGCCGCGTCGAGCGTGATGTTCGCGTTCAGCAGCTTCGAGACAGGGCAGTTCGCTTTGGCCTTGGCGGCAAGCTCCTGGAAAGCGGCATCATCCGTGCCGGGGATACTCGCTTCCAGCTTCAGGTGGATCGCGGTGATCGTAAAGCCGGTCTCGAGCTTCTCCAGCGTTACCGTGGCCGTGGTGTCGAGGCTGTCGGCGGTCAGCCCGGCCTCGCCGAGGATGAGCGACAGCGCCATCGTGAAGCAGCCCGCGTGCGCCGCGCCGATCAGTTCCTCGGGGTTGGTGCCGGGCACGCCTTCGAAGCGCATCGCAAAGCCATAAGGACGCTTATCGAGAGCGCCGCTCTGCGTAGAGATGCTGCCGCGGCCATCCTTGAGGCCGCCTTCCCAGTGCGCGGAACCCTTGCGATCGATCTTCATGGCCTGCTCCTGTTGACGGAAAGGCCGCGAGGCTATGCAGATTCGGGCGGTGAGTCCACGGGGCCTAGTCCCGGAAAACCACCGTGGTGGCGCCGTTCAGCAGCACGCGATCCTGCAGATGATAGCGGACGGCACGGGCGAGCACGCGGCGCTCGATGTCGCGGCCCTTGCGAACGAGATCGTCGGGCGTGTCGGTGTGACTGATGTGCTCGACGTCCTGCGCGATGATCGGGCCTTCATCGAGATCGGCGGTGACGTAGTGCGCGGTTGCGCCGATGATCTTCACGCCGCGCGCGTGCGCCTGATGATAGGGCTTGGCGCCCTTGAAGCCGGGCAGGAAGCTGTGGTGGATGTTGATGCAGCGTCCCGTGAGGAACGCCGCGAGGTCGTCCGACAGGATCTGCATGTAGCGCGCGAGGACGACGAGTTCGGCGCCGCTTTCGTCCACGATGCGCTTGATCGCGGCTTCCTGCGCGGCCTTCGTGTCCTTCGTGATCGGCAGGTGATGGAAGGGGATGCCGCCGTTGATCGCCGCGATCGGGTCTTTCGGGTGGTTGGAGACGATGCCGACCACGTCCATCTCAAGCTCGCCGATGCGCTGGCGGTAGAGCAGATCGGCGAGGCAGTGATCGAACTTCGAGACGAGCAGCAGCACGCGCATCTTCTCGGCGGCGGAACGCACGCGCCAGTCCATGCCGTGCATGGCGGCGAGTGTGGCGAAACGTGCCTTGAAGCCGGCCTGTGCCGATGCGTCGAGATCGAAGACGACGCGCATGAAGAAGCGATCGGTAAGCTGATCATTGAACTGCTGCGCATCGAGGATGTTGCCGCCGCTTTCGGCAAGCAGCGTGGCGACGGCCGCGACGAGGCCCGGCTTGTCGGCGCACGACAGCGTCAGCGTGCAGATGTTGCTGGATTCCATCGACATATCCCCCTGAGAACCAATCGCTACATGACGCGCAAGAGTGAATCTTCCCTTGTCAGCACATAGAGCGCGAGCCCGGCTGCTTTTGCGCGGTCTATGGCGAGCGTTGTCGGCGCAGAGATGGTGGCGAGCGCACGGCCGCCAGCGACGACGGTCTTCTCGACGAGTTCATAGCTGCACCGGGCGGTGAGCAGGAAGAAGCCCTCGCCTGCGGCGATGCCGGAAACGGCGAGCGCGCCGATCAGCTTGTCGAGCGCGTTGTGGCGGCCGACGTCCTCGCGCACTGCGAGGATGGCGCCGGAGAGATCGCAGAAGGCGGCGGCGTGGACGGCGGCAGTGCGGCGGCCGAGCGCTTGGCGATTACGGAGTGCGCCGAGCGCAGCGAAGATCGCCTGCGCCTCTACGGCGAGCGGCACGGCGATGTGCGGCAGGGGGCGGGCAATCTGTTCGAGATTCTCGATGCCGCAAAGCCCGCAACTGCTTTCGGACACGCGGCGGCGCGCGCGTTCCATCACCGGTTCGGCGGCCTCCGCGGAAAGCTGGGCGCGGACGATCCAGCCTTTGTCCGTCTCGGCGATGTCGATGCCGATCTCGTTCGCGCGCTTTATAAGCCCTTCGGTGATTGCAAAGCCGGTGACGAAATCGGCAAGGTCCGTGGGTGTCGCCATCATCACCGCATAGGCGATGCCGTTGAATTCGAGCGCGACGGGCGCCTCTACGGGAATTTCACGTGTGATCCCGGCGCTGCCGCCTTTTGCGAAAACCTCCATGAAAAGCGCCTGACGCGCGGCGGGATCAGGCATGAGCGGCGGCGCGGACCTTGCCGAGCGCCGCACGCGTGGCGGGAGAGAGGCCTTCGCCGCCAGCATCGAGATGGCTGAGGATCATACTCTTCATGCGCGGATCCCAGAAGGCGACGATGTGCGCAGCTGTCATCTCTGCCGCCTTGTCGCCTTCGGTTTCCAGATTCCGCGCGATCTGGTTTGCCATGTAGACGAGCTTTTCGAGGCTGTTCATTCGGCAGCGATGCCTTCGATGCGGCGGGCGCGGTCGCTGTGGCGGGAATAATCCTCCTGCCAGTCGGTCGGCCCGTTCGATGCACTGATCTGCACGGCGGTGACCTTGTATTCGGGGCAGTTGGTGGCCCAGTCCGAATAGTCGGTCGTCACCACGTTCGCCTGTGTCGCCGGGTGGTGGAAGGTCGTGTAGACAACGCCCGGCGCCACCCGGTCCGTCACCAGCGCGCGCAGCGTGGTTTCGCCCGAACGGCTGGCGAGCTTCACCCAGTCGCCGTCCTTGAGGCCGCGATTCTCGGCGTCCGTCGGGTGAATTTCCAGAAGATCTTCCGGGTGCCACGCGACGTTCGCGGTGCGGCGCGTCTGCGCGCCGACGTTGTAGTGCGACAGGATGCGGCCGGTGGTGAGAAGCAACGGGAAGCGCGGGCCTGTCTTCTCGTCGGTCGGCACATAGTCGGTGACGACGAACTTGCCCTTGCCGCGCACGAAGCCATCGATGTGCATCACGGGCGTTCCGTCCGGCGCGGCATCGTTCACCGGCCATTGCATCGAGCCTTCCGCGTCGAGGCGATCAAAGCTGACGCCCGCGAAGCTGGGGGTGAGACGGGCGATCTCGTCCATGATCTCGGACGGGTGCGTATAGTTCCAGTCGAGGCCGAGGGCTTGCGCGAGGCGCTGTGTCACCTCCCAGTCCGACAGGCCGTTCAGGGGCGACATCACCTTGCGCACCGGCTGGATGCGGCGCTCGGCGTTGGTGAACGTGCCGTCCTTTTCGAGGAAGGTGGAGCCGGGCAGGAAGATGTGCGCGTAGTTCGCGGTCTCGTTCAGGAACAGGTCGTGGACGATCACGCATTCCATCGCGGCGAGGCCGGCGGCGACGTGCTTCGTGTCCGGATCCGACTGGAGAATGTCCTCGCCCTGCACGTAGAGCGCCTTGAACACGCCATCGACGGCGGCGTCGAGCATGTTGGGGATGCGCAGGCCGGGCTCGGGATCGAGGCTGACGCCCCAATCGTCCTCGAAGAGTTTCCGGGCATTGGCGTCCGAGATGTGGCGGTAGCCGGAAAGCTCGTGCGGGAAGCTGCCCATGTCGCAGGCGCCCTGCACATTGTTCTGCCCGCGCAGGGGATTTACGCCGACGCCGGGCCGCCCGATGTTGCCCGTGACCATCGCGAGGTTGGCGATTGCCATGACGGTGGAGGAGCCCTGCGAATGTTCGGTGACGCCGAGGCCGTAATAGATCGCGGCATTGCCGCCGGTCGCATAGAGGCGCGCGGCGGCGCGGAGTTCAGCAGGGTCGACACCGGTGACGGGGGCAAGCGTTTCGGGTGAATGCTTCGCGTCTGATACGAACGCCGCCCAGTCCTGATACTCGTCCCAGTCGCAGCGTTCGCGGATGAACGCTTCATCGGCGAGGCCTTCGGTGACGATGACGTGCGCCATCGCCGTCAACACCGCGACGTTCGTGCCGGGGCGCAGCGGCAGGTGGTGCTCGGCCTCGATGTGGGGCGAGCGCACGAGATCGGTACGGCGCGGATCGATGACGATCAGTTTCGCGCCCTGCCTGAGGCGCCGCTTCATGCGGCTGGCGAAGACCGGGTGCCCGTCTGTGGGGTTCGCGCCGATGACGAGCATGACGTCGCTGTGCTCGACGCTGTCGAAATCCTGCGTGCCCGCCGATGTTCCGAAAGTCGTCTTGAGGCCGTAGCCGGTGGGCGAGTGGCAGACGCGCGCGCAGGTATCGACATTGTTGTTGCCGAAGCCGGCGCGGACCAGCTTCTGGACGAGGAAGGTTTCCTCGTTCGTGCAGCGCGACGAGGTGATGCCGCCGAGCGCGTTTCGCCCGTATTTCGCGGCAATGCGCTTCAGTTCGGAGGCGGCGTAGGCGAAGGCCTCGTCCCATTCCACCTCGCGCCACGGCTGATCGATGCTGGTGCGGATCATCGGCTTCAGGATGCGGTCGGCGTGCTGCGCATAGCCCCACGCGAAGCGACCCTTGACGCAGCTGTGGCCGCGATTGGCCTTGCCGTCCTTCCACGGCACCATGCGGACGAGCTGCTCGCCGCGCATCTCGGCGCGGAAGGTGCAGCCGACGCCGCAATAGGCGCAGGTGGTGACGACGCTGCGGTCGGGAAGGCCGATCTCCTTCACCGACTTTTCCTGCAAGGTCGCGGTCGGGCAGGCCTGCACGCAGGCGCCGCAGGAGACGCATTCGGAGCCGAGGAAGTCGTCCGAACCAAGGCCTGCCGAGACCTTCGATTCGAAGCCGCGGCCTTCGATGGTGAGCGCGAACGTGCCCTGCACCTCGTCGCAGGCGCGCACGCAGCGCGAGCAGGCGATGCACTTGCTGGGATCGAAGTCGAAATAGGGGTTCGACGTATCGAGATCGAGCGCGAGGTGGTTGTCGCCCTCGTAGCCGTAGCGCACGTCGCGCAGGCCCACGGCGGCGGCCTGATCCTGAAGCTCGCAGTCGTTGTTGGCGCTGCAGGTGAGGCAATCGAGCGGGTGATCGGAGATGTAGAGTTCCATCACACCGCGGCGCAGTTTCTGCAGGCGGGGCGTTTCGGTGTGGACGACCATGCCGCTCGCGACCGGCGTGGTGCAGGAGGCGGGGGTGCCGCGCGCGCCGTCGATCTCGACGAGGCAGAGGCGGCAGGAGCCGAACTGCTTGAGATTGTCGGTCGCGCAGAGCTTCGGGATGGCGGTGCCGATCTCGGCGGCGGCGCGCATCACGGTGGTGCCGGCGGGCACGGTGACGCTGCGCCCGTCGATGCTCAGCGTGACGGTTTCGTCCGCGGACGAGGCGGGCGTGCCGAAATCGCTCTGGCGAACGTAGGTCATGCTGCGTTTCCTTCAGCGGCGGACTCTACCACAAAATCCTCGGGAAAGTGATTGAGCGCCGAAAGCACGGGGTAGGGCGTGAAGCCGCCGAGCGCGCAGAGCGAGCCGAACTTCATAGTTTCGCAGAGGTCGCGCAGCAGCGCGACCTCGTCTTCCGCCGCGCGCTTGCGGCGCGGGGCGTTGTGGATTTGCGGCAGGGTCTCGACGCCGTCGGCGCGGCGTCCGCCGGCCCTGATACGATCGATGGTCTCGACGCCGCGTACCGCGCCGATGCGGCAGGGTGTGCACTTGCCGCAGCTTTCCGCCGCGCAGAACTGCATGGCGAAGCGGGCTTGCCGCAGCATATCAACCGTGTCGTCGAACACGACGATGCCGCCGTGGCCGATGAGACCGTCCGCCACCGCGAACGCTTCGTAGTCGAAAGGCAGATCGAACTGCGCGGGCGGAATATAGGCGCCGAGTGGGCCGCCCACCTGCACTGCGCGCACCGGGCGGCCGGACGCGGTGCCGCCGCCGATCTCGTTCACGAGCGTGCCGAGCGTGATGCCGAACGCGGTTTCGTAGAGGCCGCCGCACTTGATGTTCCCAGCGAGCTGCACGGGCATGGTGCCGCGCGAGCGGCCCATGCCGTAGTCGGCGTAGGCCTTCGCGCCTTCGCTGAGCACGAACGGCACGGCGGCGAGCGTCAGCACGTTGTTGATGACCGTGGGGCAGCCGAACAGGCCTTCGTGCGCGGGCAGCGGCGGCTTGGCGCGAACCTCGCCGCGCTTCCCTTCCAGGCTGTTCAGCAGCGAGGTTTCCTCGCCGCACACATAAGCGCCCGCCCCGGTGCGGATTTCGACCTCGAACGGCGCGATTGAGGGCGCGGCGAGTGCGGCGGCGGCTTCCATCTTCGCGATGGCGTGCGGATATTCGCTGCGGATGTAGACGTAGGCCTTGCCTGCCCCCACGGCGAGACCCGCGATGGCCATGCCTTCGATGAGCATGAAGGGGTCGCCCTCCATCACCATGCGGTCGGCGAAGGTGCCGCTGTCGCCTTCGTCGGCGTTGCAGACGATGAATTTGCGCGCGCCTGGCGCGTCGGCGACCGTGCGCCACTTGATACCCGCCGGGAAGCCCGCGCCGCCGCGACCGCGCAGGCCGGAAGCGAGCACTTCAGCGATCGTCTCGTCCGGTCCGAGCTCGCGGGCGCGCTCCAGGCCCTTCCAGCCGCCGGTCGCGGCATAGTCTTCGAGGCTGAGCGGGCGCGTCTTGCCGAAGCGCGCAAAGGTCAGGCGCTGCTGGCCCTTGATGAACGGATGCTCGGCAACCGCGCCGATGAGGAGGTCGTCGGCGGTCCCGGCAAGGATGTTGGACACGCGGCCCGGCGTCACGGGGCCGTAGCCGATGCCGTCCACCTCGACGAGTGGTTCCAGCCAGTGCATCCCCCAGCTCGACACGCGCACGGACGCATGACCTGCCTTAGCGAAGGCTTCAGCGACCGCGTCCGCACCGCAGGCAAGCGCCGCCGCATCGTCGGAAATGCGTATCTGCATGGCCTAGAGTGCCTCGATCAGTGTGCTGAGACGGGCAGCATCCAGCCTTGCGTGCACGTCGCCGTTCGTCATCGCGGCCGGGCCGACGGAGCAGAGGCCGAGGCAATAGACGGTTTCGATGTGCACACGCTCACCCGCCGCTTTTTCCGCTAGCGCCGCCAGAGCTTCCACGCCGCGCGCCTGACACGCCTCGGCGCGGCAGAGCTTCAGGACGGGGCGCGGATCGGCCTTCGCCTTGTAGTCGTGGTAGAAGCTGACCACGCCGTGCACTTCGGCGCGGCTTAGGTTCAGCGCGGCGGCAATGCTGCGTACCGCGTCCTCGTCCACACAGCCGAACGTCGCCTGCACGTCGTTCAGAATGGGCAGCAGCGCGCCCTCGCGGTGGCTATGTGCCGCGATGATGTCGGCCAGGCGATCGTCCCTCATGCCGGGCGGTGTAGCGCCGCCGGGCCTTATGAACAATTTCAATTCGGCTTTGTTGCGCGCAGCGTCGATTGACCTGCGTCAATGACCCCCGGCGCGCACGAGGGAAAAGTGCCAGCATGTGGAGGTATTACCCCGAACTGCTGAGCAGCGCCGTACCGCGCTACACGAGCTATCCGACCGCGGCGGAATTCCGCCCGGTGGATGCGGGCTTCCATGCGGCGGGATTCGCAGGCGTGGGGGCGGAGACGCCGCTCTCGCTCTATCTCCATATCCCCTACTGCGATGCGATCTGCTGGTATTGCGGATGCAATACGGGCGCGGCGGGGCACCGCCAGCGGCTCGGCGCCTATATGCAGGCGCTGGACCGGGAGATCGGCACGGTGGCGCGAACGCTGCAGGGGCGCGGACGCGTGCGGAGTATCGCGTTCGGGGGCGGCAGCCCCAACGCGGTGCCGCCGATCGCGTTCGTGCGCCTGCTGGAGCGGTTGACGCTCGCCTTCCGCGCACTCGACGCCGAGATGGCGATCGAGCTCGATCCGCGCAGCTATACGCCGGAGTGGGAGCGCATCGTCGCGATGGCGCCGTTTCGCCGCGTCAGTCTTGGCGTGCAGACGTTCGCGCCGCACGTGCAGGCGGCGATCGGCCGCGTGCAGCCGCTGGACGAGATAGAGCGCACCGTGGATTCGCTGCGCGGCGCGGGCGTCCGCTCGCTGAACTTCGATCTGATGTACGGACTGCCCGAACAGACCGACGACGACCTCGCCGCGACGCTGGAGGATGCGATCCGGCTCGCACCCGATCGCATCGCGCTGTTCGGCTACGCGCATCTGCCCTCGCGCATTCCGCGCCAGCGGCGGATCGACGGCACGCATCTGCCCGGCGCCGAGGCGCGCTTCCGCATGGCGGAGCGGGGGTATGAGATGCTCGTCGCCGCCGGGTATCAGCCGATCGGCTTCGATCATTTCGCGCTGCCGGACGACAGCATGGCGCGTGCGGCGGCAAGCGGCCGGCTGCGGCGGAACTTCCAAGGCTTCACCGACGATGAGAGCGCAGTCCTTCTCGGCCTCGGCGCTACCGCGATCAGCAGCTTTCCCGATCGCTTCGTGCAGAACGAGAAGAACGTCGGCCGCTACCGCGGGCTTGCCGGTGACGGGAAGCTTCCCGGCGCGCTCGGCGTTTGCCGTACCGAAGACGACAGGCGGCGAGGCGCGATCATCGAAGCGATCCTGTGCGGCGGCTGGGCACCCTTCGAGGGGCACCCGCCGGATGCCGACACGCGCGGGCGCCTGCAGCCGTTCGTCGATCGGGGGCTTTGCAGCGTGGGCGAAAACGCGATTTCGCTGAAGGATGGCGCGCTGCCTTACGCACGGGCGATCGCTGCGTGCTTCGATATTTACCGGCACCCCGATGCCCAGCGGTTCAGCAGCGCAATATAACCACATCGGTTCCAGAAATCTCTGATGTTTGCGGCAGATCAAAGTGATGGATCGCTGTGGGCGTATGGCCAAGAGGTCAAACACGTTGAAGGGGATTCATGATGACCCGTATCAAGGCCGCCATGCTGATGGGCATTGCCGCAGCGGCCACAATTTCGCCGAATTTGGCTCACGCCGCGGCGGGTGATTTCCTTGTGCGCCTGCGCGGCATCGTCGTCGCGCCGAACGAGAAGAGCGGCAGCGTTCTGCCCGCGTTCCCGGGTGAGGAAGTCAGCCTAGACAATGCCGTGACGCCCGAGGTGGATTTCACCTATATGGCGACGAACAACATCGGCTTCGAGCTAATCGCCGCCACGACCAAGCACACGGCGAGCGGCAAGACGGGCACGACCGGAACCATCGGCAAGCTCGCCTCGACGTGGGTGCTGCCCCCGACGCTGACGGCGCAGTACCACTTCCTGCCCGAAGGCAAGGTGCGACCGTATGTCGGCGCGGGCGTCAACTACACGATGTTCTACAACGACAAGGCATCGAACGCGCTCGAAGGCGCCGTCGGCGAGACGCGCGTAAGGTTGAAGGACAGCTTCGGCTGGGCCGTTCAGGCCGGCCTCGACATCGATCTCAATGAGAAGATGTTCCTGAACCTCGACGTCAAATACATCGACATGGATACCACCGCGCGCCTCGATACGACCGCGGCGGGAACCCAGCGCGTGAAGATCAATATCGATCCGATCGTCGTCGGCGCAGGCGTCGGCTTCCGCTTCTGATCCGCTTGACAGGTACGAAAACCCCTTCCCGGTATCATGCCGGGGAGGGGTCTTCTTTTGCGTTCAGCGCCGGGCGAGCAGCCGGTCGACGAAGACCATGACCTGCCCCGCGGCGATGAAGGCAGCGCCGATGGCCGCCGCATTGATCGCGGCCTGCATCCAGCCGATCGCACCAACATCGATAAACGGATAGGCGAACCGCCCCTCGGACAACCCGCGTGCGATCGCATAGCCGAGATAGGCGAGCGGATAGAGTGCCCACAGCAGTGGATCGCGCCAGGTGAGCGCGCCCTTGCGCGTGAACAGCAGCCAGTAGAGCGGGACGGCGACAGGCGTGAACCTGTGCAGCAGGAAGTCCGACACGGCGACGGAGCCGCCGAGCGGCCTTGTCCCTTCAAGCAGCAATGCGAACACGACGCCAACGAGCGCGATCGCAGCGCTGATGCCCGCAACCGTGCGCGGCTTTTGCGTGCGGCCCGCTGCGGCGGCAATCGCGCCGAACACACCTGCGACGATCGCGTTCGTCAGGATCGTGAAGTAACCCGCAAGCGACCAGACTGCGCCAATAAGCGACTGGCCCTTGCCGAGGAGGTTCTGGAATTCGATGCCGATGCCGATGCAGGCGGCGAGGCAGATGACGAGAGCAAGCAGGCGCGCGAGTGGCATTTGTCCTCGCTGTCATGATGGATGCGAACGACGGCCGCACGATAGGCTGGGGCTGCGGTGGGCGCCACCGGCAATCAGCGCTGCCCGAAGAGCTTTCTCTGACACGCTGCGTGGCAGGCCTTGCGGTCGCAATGCGGCGTATCCTGCGGCGCGGATGGATCGCCCTCGACGACGATGATCTTGCGCGCGCCATTGCTGCTGCAGATTTCCATCATCCGCTGCGAGCCGAGCGCAGCGTCGGGCACGGCCATTGCGAACGCGGCGAGCAGCATGGGCATGAGGCCGCGCATCACTCTGCCTTCTCCTCTTCGTCGTCATCCAGCAGCACGCGGACGGCGGCGCCGTCCAGATCCTCGAACTGTCCGGAGCGCACCGACCAGAAGAAAGCCGCGAGTCCGGCAAGTCCGAGCCCGAGCGCGACGGGGATGAGGACGACGAGGCCGTTCATTCCGCCGCGTTCCGAAGCCTGAGTGCATTGGCGATGACGATGACCGACGATCCCGACATGGCGAGTGCGGCGATCAGCGGCGTCACATGGCCCATCACGGCGAGCGGCACGGCGATGACGTTGTAGCCGATGGCGAGCGCGAAATTCTGCCGGACGACCGCCATCGTCCGACGCGCGGCGCGGATCGCGGCGGCGACAGGGGCGAGGCTGTCCCCCAGGAACACGGCGTCGGCGGCGTTCTGGCCGACATCGCTCGCAGAGCCCGGTGCCATCGAGACATGCCCGGCGGCGAGCGCGGGGCCGTCGTTGAGGCCGTCGCCGACCATCAGCACCTTGTCGCCTTCCTCGGTCATCGCGCGGATGAGGCCGAGCTTGCCTGCCGGTGTCAGCGCCGCCACGGCGCCGATCCCGATCGCCGCCGCCGTGTCCGCGACGGCTTCGGTGCGGTCGCCCGAAAGGATCGAGGAATCGATGCCGAGCGCACCGAGCTGATGGATCGTGGCGCGCGCATCGGGGCGCAGCGCATCCTCGAAGCGCAGCAGCACGTCGGTGCCGGCCCCGATAGCGAAACGGCTCGCCATGCCGGTGTCGCCGGAGGCCGAGGGGCGGACGAGCCGTGCCTCGTGTCCGCGATAGCGGCCGGTGACGCCTTCGCCCGGCGTTTCTGTCACCTCGGTGAGCACGGCAGGAACGATGCCGGTGCCCTCGAAATGTCGGCGGACGGCGTCGGCGAGCGGGTGGCGGCTTGCGGAGGCGAGTGCAAGCAGCACGGGCGCATCGGCCTCGCGCACGACATCCGGGTTGACCAGCACCGGGCGGCCCAGCGTCAGCGTGCCCGTTTTGTCGAAGGCGGCCGTGGTGACTTCGGACAGGCGTTCGAGCGCGCTGCCGTCCTTCACCAGCACGCCGCGCCGCATCAACGCGCCGGACGCGACGATCTGCGCGGCGGGCACGGCAAGGCCGAGCGCGCAGGGGCAGGTGATGATGAGCACGGCAACCGCGATGACGAGCGAATGGTGCCAGCCCGCACCCGCAAGCATCCAGCCCGCGAAGGAGAGCGCGGCGAGCGTGTGCACGGCGGGGGCGTACCAGCGGGCGGCACGGTCCGCGACGCGCACGTAGCGCGATCTGGACTGGCCCGCGCTTTCCATCAGCCGCGCGATGTCGGCGATGGCGGTGTCCGCGCCCACGGCGCTCGCACGGACCACCACCGGCGCGCCGAGATTGAGCGTGCCCGCAAGCACGGCGTCGCCCGTGCTGCGCGTCTGCGGCGCGCTCTCGCCCGTCAACAGTGAGAGGTCGAATGCGCTGGTGCCGTCTTCGATGATGCCGTCCGCGGCGAGGCGTTCGCCGGCGGCGACGTGCATCCGCATCCCGGGCGCGAGTAACCGCGCCTCGCACCAGCGATGGCGGCCGTCCTCGCCGATCACATAGGCGCCGCGTGCCGTCTGCCGGAGAAGCTGCGTGACACCGCCGCGTGCGCGGTCGCGCATCACACTGTCGAGCCAGCGGCCGGTGAGCAGGAAGAACAGCAGCATCACCGCGCCGTCGAAATAGGCGTGGGGGCCGCTCATCGCGGTTTCGAACAGGCTGAGCCCGGTGGCGAGCAGCACGCCGATCGAGATCGGCACGTCCATGTTGGTGCGCCCGCGCCGAAGTGCGCCGAGTGCGGAACGGAAGAAGGGTCGGCCCGAATAGGCGATCGTGGGGATCGCGATCAGTGCCGACAGCCAGTGGAACATGTCGCGCGTGGCGCCTTCGGCGCCCGACCATACCGATACCGACAGCAGCATGATGTTCATCGCCGCGAACCCGGCGACCGCCATCGCGCGCAGCAACATGCGGCTTTCGCTGTCTCCGGTTTCGACGAGATCGTTGGGCAGCGGCTCGGCATCGAAGCCGACCTTGCCGATCACGGCTTTGAGCGCCGGTTCGTCGAACGCCGGATCATGTGTGAGCGTGACGCGCTTGGCGCCGAAATTGACACGTGCGGCGGCAATGCCCTCGACGCCCGAAAGTCCCTTCTCCAGCTTCGAGATGCAGCCCGCGCAGCGCATACCCGGCACGGCGAAGACCGAGGTCTTCATCTGCATCGCCGCACCGGCGGCCGGAACGGGCGTTTCATGCTTCATGAAAGGCTGGCGATCCGGCGCAGTACGGCGCCGTCGCGCGCGGCTTCCATGTGGATGTTCCAGCGTCCGGCGGGGAGCGGCCGCGCCGCGCGGAACTGCCCGGGTGCCACTTCCGTGAAGCTGAGGGCGATATCGGGCGCGCGGCCCACGGGGTGCTTTGCCGTTGCGGTGATGACCGCGCCTGTAAGCGGGGTCTCGCCGGCGGCGGCCACGATCATCGGATGGCGATCGTCAGCCATCGTCAGCCCCAGCGACCAGCCGAGCTTTTCCTGCGCGCGGGCCTCTTCCAGCCAGCCGTTGAACTTCTGGCTTGCGACATAGGAATTGTCGACGACCGTGCCCCCGAATGTGCCCGTCGCGAACATCGCCATCGTCACGTTCACGGCGATCACCGTACCGAAGAAGGCGATCATGATCAGCCACATGTGGCGGCCGGTGAAGCGTCGGGCGGGGCGATCGTTCATTGTGTGGCCTCCCGGTCGAAGAACACCTGCGTCTTGTCCTCGCCGCCCTTGGCGTCGAGGCCGCGAACGGTGAACACGATGTCCTTGCGCGGCTCGCCCGCGGCGGGCGCGGCGACGAAGATGCGGGTCTTCGCGACAGCATCGGCGGGCGTCGCAACCGTCACCGTGCGGCCGCCGGTATCGCGCGTGCCTTCCGCCGTCCACATGATCGCGTCTGGCAGGCCTTCAAGGCCGATCTCGACCTCGCGCGGCCGGTTTTCCATGTTGCGGACCTTCACCGTATAGGCATTGCGGATGTGCCCGTCGGAGAGGCGCACGAACAGCGGGTTGCGATCCTGCTGCGCGCTGATGTCGATGCGCGTGCGCTGGCCGAGCACGAACAGCATGGCGAGGCCGATGCTGCCCCACAGCATGAAATAGGCGATCGTACGCGGTCGAAGCAGTGTGCGGATTACCGGCTTGGGCGGCTTGCCCGCCTTCTCCAGATCGGCGCTTTCCTCGGTGACGTAGTCGATGAGGCCGCGCGGCCGCCCGATCTGCGTCATCACCTTGTCGCACGCGTCGATGCAGAGCGCACAGGTGATGCACCCGATCTGTGGCCCCTCGCGAATATCGATGCCCGTGGGGCACACGGAGACGCACTGGTCGCAATCGATGCAATCGCCGACCTTGTCGAAATCGGCGATCTCGGCCTGCGCCTTCTTGATCCCGTGCGTGCGCGGCTCGCCGCGCCAGTCCTTGTAGGTGACGGTAAGCGATTTCTCGTCCATCAGCGCGGTCTGGATGCGCGGCCACGGGCACATGTAGATGCACACCTGCTCGCGCATGAAGCCGCCGAAGATGAAGGTGGTGGCGGTAAGCACGCCGACGGTTGCGTAGGCCACGAAGGCGGCCTTGCCGGTGAACAAGTCGTGCAGCAGCGTCGGCGCATCGGCGAAATAGAAAATCCACGCGCCGCCGGTCGCCATCGCGATTCCCAGCCAGATCGCGTATTTCGCGGTGCGCTTGCCGAGCTTGGTCGCGCCCATCGGCGCCTTCTTCAGGCGGATCTGCGCGTTGCGATCACCGTCGATGAAGCGCTCGACGTGGAGGAAAAGATCGGTCCACACCGTCTGCGGGCAGGCGTAGCCGCACCAGGCGCGGCCGACCGTGGAGGTCACGAGGAACAGGCCGATGCCGGCCATGATGAGAAGGCCCGCGACGTAGTAGAATTCGTGCGGCCAGATCTCGATCGAGAACATGTAGAAGCGGCGGTGTGCGAGATCAACGAGCACGGCCTGATCGGGCGCGTATGGGCCACGATCCCAGCGAATCCACGGCGTCACGTAATAGATCGTGAGCGTGATCGCCATGATCGCCCACTTGAGGCGCCGGAAGGTGCCGTCCACCGCTTTCGGGTAGACGCCCTTCCGGGCCTCGTAGAGTGAGGGCTTGAGGCTCTTCAGGTCTTCAGGGTGCGACATTTTCCGCTCCGCCCGCGGCCGGCGCAGGGTCCGCCGCCGCGACCACAGTCGCTTCGCCGCCGCCCAGCGAATGCACGTAGGTGGCGAGCATCTTCACGGTCGCCGGGTCGAGGCGGTTGCCCCAGCGCGGCATGACGCCCTGGCGGCTGTTGGTGACGGTGGCGATGAGCGTGTCGCGATCGCCGCCATAGAGCCAGATCCCATCGGTGAGGTTCGGCGCGCCCTGCGCACGGTCGCCCTTACCCTCGGCCCCATGGCAGGATACGCAGTTTTCGGCGTAGATCTGCGCGCCGCGTTCGGTCGCCTTCGACGCCTTGCCCTGCCCGGAGATGAGCTGAACGTAGCTGACGACGTTGCTGATCTGCGCGGGGGTCAGGATGCCGTCGCGGCCGAACGCGGGCATCATCGAAAGCCGCGTTTCATCGTGGTCCGGGTTCCGGATGCCGTGTTCGATCGTATAGTGGATGGCGTTGATGTCGCCGCCCCACAGCCAGTCGTCGTCGTTGAGGTTCGGGTAGCCCTTGCCGCCCGCCGCGCCGGAGCCGTGGCACTGCACGCAGTAGACCTTGAAGGTCGATTGCCCGCCAGCGACCGCCGCCTGCAGCAACTTGGGGTCGTTTGGGATGTTCTCGACCGGTGTGCTGCCGATCGCTTCGCGGATCGGCAGCAGCTTCGCATCGGCAGCGGCGAGCTGCTTGTCGAGTTCGCCGTGACTCGACCAGCCGAGTACGCCGGCCGTCGCGCGTTCCACCAGCGGCCATGCCGGGAATAGGATCGTGTAGATCAGCGCCCACACGATCGTGATGTAGAAGGTCCACAGCCACCAGCGGGGAAGCGGCGTGTCGAGTTCCTCGATACCGTCCCATTCATGGCCGACGGTTTCGGTGCCGGTCGGCTCGTCGATGCGCTTGTTTTCAGCCATTGTGGTCGTCCTGATCGAAAATCATGTTGGCGGCGCGCTTGTGATCGTCCTGCGCCTTCGGGCGGAAGGTCCAGCCGACGAGAACCAGGAACGTCACGCCCATGAAGACGAGGCCCCAGCTGTCGGCCAGATGACGAAGCGTGTCGTAGCTCATCGCGGCTGCTCCTGCGGCGCGGCGGCCTGGAAGTCGACGAGCGTGCCGAGCATCTGGAGATAGGCGACGAGCGCGTCCATCTCGGTGATCTGCTTGGGATTGCCGTCGAAATCGCGGACCTGCGCCTTGGGATAGCGCTTGTTGAAGGCTTCGAGATCGCCGAACTCGTCCGTCTGGAGCTTGAGGTCGTCGTTCGCGGCCTTGATCGCCTCGTCGCTGTAGGGAACGCCGACGCGGCTGAGCGCGGTGAGGTGCTTCGTCATGTCGCCGGCCTTCAGCGGGCGCTCCTTCAGGAACGCATAGGGCGGCATGATCGATTCCGGCACAACCGAGCGCGGGTCCGTGAGGTGCTGCACGTGCCATTCGTCCGAATAGCGACCGCCGACGCGCGCGAGGTCCGGCCCCGTGCGCTTGGAGCCCCACTGGAACGGGTGGTCGTACATGCTTTCCGCCGCCAGGCTGTAGTGGCCGTAGCGCTCCACCTCGTCGCGGAACGGGCGCACCATCTGGCTGTGGCAGTTGTAGCAGCCCTCGCGCATGTAGATGTTGCGGCCCGCAAGCTCGAGCGGCGTGTAGGGACGCACGCCCTCCACCTTCTCGATCGTTGAGTCGATCCAGAAGAGCGGAGCGATCTCGACGATGCCGCCGATGGCGACGACGACGAGCGCGGCGACGCCGAGCAGGGTGACGTTCTTTTCAATGCGTTTGTGATCGAAGAAACGGGATGCCATTGCGCGCGTCCTTACTCTGCGGGCTGCGGGGCGAGCGGACGGTCCGCCGCGGCGTCATACGGGGTTTCGGTCATCGGCTTCTCCTCGCGGAGCTTGCCGGCGATGGTCAGCCAGACGTTCCAGACCATGACCAGCGCACCGGCGAGGTAGAGCACGCCGCCGGCGGCGCGGATCAGGTACATCGGCAGCATCGCCGCGGTGACCTCGGAGAAGGCGTACACGAGGTAGCCGTCGTCCCCGTACTCCCGCCACATCAGGCCCTGCATGATGCCCGCGACCCACATCGACGAGGCGTAGAGCACGATACCCACCGTCGCGAGCCAGAAGTGCCAGTTGACCATCCGCAGCGAATAGAGGCGCTGGCGGTTCCACAGGCGCGGGGTCAGGTAGTAGATCGCCGCGAAAGTGATCATGCCGTTCCAGCCGAGCGCGCCGGAATGGACGTGGCCGATGGTCCAGTCGGTGTAGTGCGAGAGGCTGTTCACCGCTTTGATGGAGAGCATCGGCCCTTCGAAGGTGCTCATGCCGTAGAAAGCAAGCGCCATCACCATCATGCGGATGATCGGGTCGGTGCGGATCTTGTCCCAGGCGCCGTTCAGCGTCATCAGGCCGTTGATCATGCCGCCCCAGCTCGGCATCCACAGCATGATAGAGAAGACCATGCCGAGCGTCTGCGCCCAGTCGGGCAGCGCGGTGTAATGCAGGTGGTGCGGACCCGCCCAGATGTAGAGGAAAATGAGCGACCAGAAGTGGATGATCGAGAGCCGGTAGGAATAAACCGGTCGCTCCGCCTGCTTTGGCACGAAGTAATACATCATCGCGAGGAAGCCGGCGGTGAGGAAGAAGCCCACTGCGTTGTGGCCGTACCACCACTGGGTGAGCGCATCCTGCACGCCCGCGAAGGCGCTGTAGCTCTTGGAGCCGAGGAGGCTGACCGGCATCGACAGGTTGTTGACGATGTGCAGCATCGCGATCGTCAGGATGAACGACAGGTAGAACCAGTTCGCCACGTAGATGTGCGGTTCGCGGCGCCTCAGGATCGTGCCGACGAAGACTGCCAGATAGGCCACCCAGACGATCGTGAGCCACAGGTCGACGTACCATTCGGGTTCTGCGTACTCGCGTGCCTCGGTGATGCCGAGCACGTAGCCGGTGGCGGCGAGCACGATGAAGAGCTGGTAGCCCCAGAACACGAAGCGGGCGAGGCCGGGAAGGGCGAGCCGGGCGCGGCAGGTGCGCTGCACGACGTAGAAGCTCGTCGCGATCAGGGCATTGCCGCCGAATGCGAAGATCACAGCCGACGTGTGTAGCGGCCGCAGCCGTCCAAATGTGGTGTATTCAAAACCGAGATTGAGGACCGGGAAGGCGAGCTGGAGCGCGATGTAGAGGCCGGCGAGGAAGCCGACCACGCCCCAGAACACCGTCGCGATCACGCCCCAACGGACGGGATCGTCATCGTACCGACCCGTGTCCACGGGTGCCTTCAGGATGCCGCGCGCGACGGACGCATAGTCCGCGCCCGAGAGCGTCGCCGCGAGCGCAAGCAGTGCCGCCGCCGCGACGATCGCCATGTGGATCGCAAATCCCTGATCGGCTGAAAGCGCGATCGCGATGATCGCGACGAGCGCAGCGCCCAGCCAGCCGAAGGCCTTGAAAGTAAGTGATTCCATAACCGGTCCCCGCCGTTTTGTCGGCATGAATGCCGCAGTTCTGAGGCTGACATGGTCCTCTTCGAGCGGCAAGACCTTGACCTGCGTCAAATAACCGGAGACGCCCCACAAGATGACGAACGCCGCCAAGCGCCTGGGCAAGAATCGATCGGCCTTCGCCGTGCTCGGTTTCCTCGCGGGCGGGCCGCGCTCGGGCTACGACATCAAGAAGGCGATCGGGCGCAGCACCAGCTATTTCTGGAACGAGAGCTTCGGCCAGATCTATCCGATCCTGCAGAAACTGGAGGCCGAGGGGCTGGTGGCCTGCGTGGGTGTGGAGGGGCATGGACGTCGCCAGAGCCGCAAGTACGCGATTACCGAAACCGGCCAGGAAGCCTTGAGGGACTGGCTCGCCGCGCCTGTTTCAAGCGCGGGCATCCGCAACGAGTATCTGCTGAAGCTGTTCTTCGGCCGCCATGTCTCGCCCGAAGTGAGCATCGCCCACCTTGCGGACTACCGGCGCCAGCTCGCCCGGGAACTCGCGACCTTCGAGGCGTTCCGCGCGGGCTACGACGATGCGATCCGTGCCGGGCGCACCAGCAAGACGCTGATCTACCTGCTTGCGCCGCTCGATTTCGGCATTCTCGGCGCCCGTGCGCAGATCGAATGGTGCGACGAGACTATTCGTGCGCTTGAGGCTCTGCTGGAAAACTGAGGCAGACGAGGAGGCCGCCGCCGTCCTGGTTCGCGAAGCGCACGGTGCCGCCGCTCCGCTCGGCGAGTGCGCGGACGATGGCAAGCCCGAGACCGACGCCGCCTGTCGTGCGGTCGCGCGAGGGGTCAAGCCGCCCGAACGGTTCGCCGAGTCGGGCAAGCGCGGCCGAAGGCACGCCGGGGCCGTTGTCGGAGACGCGGATCTCGACCGTTTCACCCTCGCGCGTCGTGCTCAGCGAAACCGCCGTGCCGTGGCGCAGGCCGTTGTCGATGAGATTGGCGAGGATGCGCCGCAACGCGAGCGGAGAGAGCTGCACCGCCGTGCCCTTTGCGCCTGCGTCGAACCAGACCGTGTCCTCCATCTCGCGGCGCACCGCGACCACGGCCTCGATCTCGGCGTCGATGTCGAGGCGCCGGGGCTCGGGCCCGTCGCTGGCGTCCTGCCGCGCGAAAAGCAGCGTGTCGTCGAGCATCGCCGACATTTCCTGAAGATCGGCGGCGGCCTTCCGGCGCTGTTCGGGATCGTCGATGAAATCGGCGCGCAGCCGTAGCCGCGTGATGTAGGTACGCATGTCGTGCGCGACGGCGGCAAGGATGCGTGTGCGCTCGCCGACGAGGTCGGCGATGCGCCGTTTCATGTCGTTGTAGGCGCTGGCGAGTTCGCGCATTTCGCGCGCGCCTTCCACGGGTACGTCGGGCGCATCGAGTTCGCTGCCGAAGCGGCGGACCCCGGCCGAGAGGCGGACGAGCGGCTTGGTTGCTCGGCGCACGGCTGCGGTCAGGATCGCGAGCAGCAGCAGCCCGCCGAGCGCACCCATCACGGCACGGCGGCGCAGGTAGGTGCGAACGACGGACGAGGGGCGGCTTTCGATAACGAGCGTTTCGCCGCTGGAAAGGCCCACCGTCAGTTGCACCGGCGCGAACAGCCGGCCCGCCCACGGCTGCTCGCGAAGCGCCCGGCCGATGAGCGGACGCCGCGAGGTGAGTGTCACCGTGCGGTGCGGCAGCGCAGCCGCATAGCTCGCGCGAAGCTCCGGAAGGCCGCCTTCGTATCCGGCGGGAATGCCGGGCGCGAGCCTCAGCGTGTAAAGCGATCCGTTGAACACATCGAGCAGCTCTGTGCGCCGTGCGGGCGTCGCGGTTTCGAGTGTCTCGGCAAGGACACGCACATCCGTGGGTCGGGGCAGGTTGTAGGGCCGCCGGTCGTCACCGCGTGTCGGCAGCGCCGTCACCGTCACCAGCAAAAGCTGAATGATTACGAACCCCGACAGCAGGATTGCGATGATTCGAAGCCCGAGATTGGACATGCCGCTCAGCCCCGCTCAACGCTCGCCGCGAACAGGTATCCACCGCCGCGCACGGTCTTGATAAGCGCCTCGCCGCCGCGATCGCCGAGCTTGCGGCGCAGGCGGCTCAGCTGCACGTCGATAGCGCGGTCGAACGGGCCGGCGCTGCGCCCGCGCGTCCAGTCTAGAAGCTGGTCGCGGTTTAGCACGCGCTGGGGGTGCGTGACGAGCGCGAGCAGCAGGTCGAATTCGCCGCCGGTGAGGTCGACAGAGTCTCCAGCGGGCGATGCCAGACCGCGGGCGCCGACGTCGAGCGCCCAGCCGTCGAACCGGTAGCGCTCCGATGGCTGGGCGGCGACCGAAACGCGGTTCGTCTCGCGCGTGCGGCGCAGGACGGCACGGACGCGCGCCACCAGCTCGCGCGGGTTGAAGGGCTTTGCGAGATAGTCGTCGGCGCCGATCTCGAGCCCGATGATGCGGTCGATGTCCTCGCCCTTCGCCGTCACCATCAGCACGGCGACGTCACCCCGGGCGCGCAGGCGGCGGCAGATCGAAAGCCCGTCCTCCCCCGGCAGCATGATGTCGAGCACGGCAAGGTCGACGCGCTGGCGTTCGATCAGCCGGTCGAGCTCCGCGCCGGACCGGCAACCCGAAACCTCGAAGCCCTCGCGCGCGAGAAGCCCGGTCACGAGTGCGCGGATTTCGTTGTCGTCCTCGACGACGGCGATAAAGCTGCTGCCCATGCGCCCGTTTGTGCCGCAGCCGCGCGGTGAGGGGAACGGGTCACGGCAGCGCCGTTACACTTTGTTACCGTCCGTTACCTTGCCGCAGCACGCCGCTTACGCGAGCCTTCTACACCGAGCACAGACGGACATGAGCCGTCGGCATCGATTGAAGAACCGGAGCAAGACCCATGATGAAACATCTCCTCGTTTTCGCGGCGATCGGCACGACCGTGCTCACCGCCGCCGCGCTTCCCGCCGAAGCGCGCGACCGCACCCGTGTCGTCAATGTGCAGGGCGCAAACGGCAGCGTCGTGAAGCAGCGCAGCGTCTCGCGCGAGCCGGGTAACAGCGCGGTAACGCGTTCGGTGCAGGGCGGCGAAGGTCGCGGCTACGCGTCCACGCGCAGCAGATCGGTCGAAGACGGCACCTACACGGGCGGCCGCACGACGACGACCAACAGCGGCACCACCTTCGGCCGCAGCACCACCGCGACCGCGAACGGCGACGGCAGTGCCGATTATTCGACGACGCGCACGCACCGCGACGGTTCAACGACAACCAAGAGCGGGACCGTAACCCGCGACGATTGAGGAACCTGACCCGTACCTCTCCCTCCGACCGACTGGCCGCGCCCCCTTCACCCCAACCCCCGCCGGGGGCGCGGCCACCCTTTTCGCAGGATATGCCTCAATGACCCGCAGATTTCTGATCGCCCTTGCTGCTGCGACACTCATAGCGCCCCCCGTTGCCGCGCAGCGCTGGGGCGGTGGTGACGGCGGCGCCGCATTCGACAAGGCCGATGCCAACGGCGACGGCGTCGTCACCCGCAGCGAGTTCCAGAAGAACCGCAGTGCACGCTTCGATACCCTCGATCGCAATGATGACGGCGTCGTCAGCGAGGATGATTTCGGGCGAATACTGAAGTTTCGCCCGGAAGCCAGCGAACGTCTTGAACGCCTGATTGCGGAGGCGGACGCGAACCGCGACGGCAAGGTGACCCGCGCCGAGATGGATGCCGCACCAACCCCGGTGTTCGACCTTGCCGATACGAACAGGGACGGCAAGGTGGACAAGGCCGAGCGCGAAACCTTCCGCAACAAGGCCGAGATGATGAAGGCCGGGAGGCAGTAACGTGGACCTGCCCCAGCGCTCACCGCTCTGGTTGGGGTTCATCGCCGCGCTCGTCGTCGCCGAGGCGCTCTGGCGCCTGCGGAGCGGGCGCGGCTACGACCCCCGCACGGCGCTGACAACGCTCGGCATCGTCCTCGGCAACATTCCCTTCGGCCTGCTCAACGGCCTCGTGCTTGCCGGTGTATTCGGCCTGGCATGGGACCATGCGCTCGTCCGCTGGCCGCTTGCCGATTGGCGGACGTGGGCGGCCGGGTTTCTCGCGGTCGAGTTCGCCTACTACTGGTTCCACCGCGCCAGCCATCGCATCCGCTGGATGTGGGCAACGCATTCGGTACACCATTCGGCGGAGCAGATGACGCTCCTGTCTTCGCTCCGACTCGGTTGGACCAATCTTTTCTCGGCGGGCTGGATCGTTTACGTGCCGCTGATGATGGCAGGGTTCGATCCGCTGCTCGTCTTCACGCTGCTGGCGTTCAACCTGCGCTACCAGTTCTTCCTGCACACAGAAGCGGTCGGGCGGCTCGGCCCCATCGAGTGGGTGTTCAATACGCCCGCACACCACCGGCTGCATCACGCCTCGAACCCGGCCTATATCGATCGCAACTACGGCGGTGTGCTCATCGTGTTCGACCGACTGTTCGGCACACTTGCGAGAGAGATGGACGGCGAGGCGATCCGTTACGGCCTTGCCCACCGCGCGCCGACCGCGAACCCGCTGACGCTTGCTTTCGGCGAATGGCGCCTGATGCTCCGGGATATGTGGCGGGCCCGGAGCCTGCGCCCCGCGATCCTGCCGCCGGTGTAAACACGGTTCAGCGCACCATGCGGCGCAGCGTTTCGATGCGGTCGGCTTCGGCCGCTGGCTTGTCGGTGCGGATACGGCTGATGCGGGGGAACCGCATCGCGAGGCCGGACTTGTGGCGTTTCGAAGCGTGGACTGAATCGAAGGCAACCTCCAGCACCAGCGTCTTTTCCACTTCGCGCACAGGGCCGAAGCGGGCAACGGTGTGGTTCCGCACGAAGCGGTCGAGCATCATCAGCTCCTCGTCGGTGAAGCCGGAATAGGCCTTGCCCACCGGGAGCAGTTCGCCGGTCTCAGTCCAGCAGCCGAACGTATAGTCGGAATAATAGCTCGATCGCTTTCCGTGCCCCCGCTGCGCGTACATCATCACGCAGTCCGCCACGAGCGGATCGCGCTTCCACTTGTACCAGAGCCCGACTCGGCGGCCGGAGACATAGGGGCTATCCCGCCGCTTCAGCATCAGGCCCTCGATCGACGCATCGCGGGCGCCGAGGCGCAGCTCTTCGAGGGCCGCGAAATCGGGGACGTCGACGAGCGGCGACAGATCGAAACGGTCGCGGTCCAGCCGCGACATGAAGGTTTCCAGCCGGATGCGCCGCTGCGTCCACGGCTGCGGGCGCTGGTCTTCGGGGCCGTCGAAGAGGATATCGTAGAGCCGTACGAAGGCAGGGAAGTCCCTCAGCATCGCGGGCGACACGGTCTTGCGGCCGAGGCGTTGCTGCAGCGCGTTGAAGCTTGCGGCCTCGCCGCCCTGTACGTCTCCGCGCACGAGCAGTTCGCCGTCGAGTACTCCCGGCGTCCGGTAACTCTCCGCGACATCGGGGAAGCTTCGCGTGATATCGTCGCCCGCCCTGCTGTAGAGCCGCGTTTCTCCGCCGACGTGCACGAGCTGCACGCGGATACCGTCCCACTTCCATTCCGCGGCGTAGTCCGAGAGGTCGACGTCCCGGTCTTCGAGCGGGTGGGCGAGCATGAACGGACGGAACACCGGAGCGTCTTCGGGCGCGGGGCGCGGGCCGCTGCCTTCCGCCCAGGCGAAGAGTGCCGTGTAGGGTGGTGAGACGGCGTGCCAAACCTCCTCGACATCGTTGGGATCGAGCGCGAAGGCTTCGGCAAACGCGGTCTTGGCAAGCCGTGCCGATACGCCGACGCGCATTCCGCCGGTCGCGAGCTTGAGCAGCGCGAAGCGTGCGTTCGCATCGAGGCGATCAAGCAGCCGCGTCATCACCGCGGGGGCCTGCGCGCGTGTCAGAAGCTGCAGTTCGCTCACCACTTCCGAAAGACGCGGCGGCGCGGCGTCCGACTGGTCCGCGCCCGGCCAGATGAGCGCCACGGTTTCGGCGAGATCGCCGACATAATCGTAGCTGAGCCCGAAGAGCACCGGGTCGACGCGCTCGGCGATCAGCGCGCGGATGATGCTCGGCTGCACGGCGGGGAGCGAGAGGTCGCCCGTGAGCGCGGCGAGTGCCCAGCCGCGATCCGGGTCCGGAGCCGTTTTGAGATATGCACCGATCAGATCGAGTTTGGCGTTTCGCGAACGCGTGTAGATGAGGCTGTCGAGCAGGTCCGAGAACGCCTTCATCAGTCGTCTTCATCCTCGCGCCCGATGAGCGCGAGTTCGCGTGCCGTGATTTGCCGCTCGCGGCACCAATGCACGAGCGCATCCTCGCGGCCGTGCGTCACCCAGACCTCGCCGGGCGCGATTTCACGGATCGTTTCCGTAAGCTCATCCCAGTCGGCATGGTCGGAAATGATGAGCGGCATCTCCACACCGCGCTGCCGCGCGCGCTGGCGCACGCGCATCCAGCCGCTCGCCATCGCCGTGATGGGATCGGGCAGCCGGCGTGACCAGCGGTCGTTCAGCGCGGAGGGCGGCGCGAGGACGATCTCCCCCGCAAGCGCGGCGGGCTTCAGGTCGGAGATGGGCAGAAGCGCGCCCAGCGCGACGCCGAGTTCCCGGTAGAGGTCGCACAGGCGCTGGAGCGCGCCGTGGATGAACAGCGGCCGATCGTAACCGTGGCGCCTCAGCTCCGCGATCACGCGCTGCGCCTTGCCGAGCGCATAGGCGCCGATCAGGATTGCTCGGTCGGGCTGCGCCTGCTGCGCGGCGAGCAGCCTGGCGATCTCCTCGCCGATCGGCGGATGCCGGAACACGGGCAGCGCGAAGGTCGCCTCGGTGACGAACACGTCGCAGGGCACGGGCTCGAAAGGCGCGCATGTCGGGTCGGGGCGGCGCTTGTAGTCGCCCGAGACGACCACACGTTCCCCGCCGCGTTCCAGCACGGCCTGCGCCGATCCCAGCACGTGTCCGGCGGGCACGAGCCGCAGATCGACGTCGCCGATGCGAATGACTTCACCGTAGCCGAGCGCCTGGCCCGATTGGGGGCCATAGCGGCATTCCATGATCGCGAGCGTCTCGCGTGTCGCGAGCACGGCGCGGTGGCCGCCGCGCGCGTGATCCGAGTGGCCGTGGGTGATGATCGCCCGATCGGCCGGGACGACGGGATCGATCCAGGCACCCGCCGACGGCAGGTAGATGCCGGTCGGGTGGGCTTCGATCCATGAAAAGCGCGGGGCCATACCCGCTATATAGGTGAAGGCGCCGGAAAGTTCCGTCGCGCCTCAGAGCTCGTGGATACCGCCCGGTTCCTCGCCGTGCAGGCTCATCAACGAATCCATGAGGTCGCCCTCCGCAGCCGAACAGACACCGATGGTCAGCGCCTCGTCGAAGCCTTCGCCCACGACATAGGCGTGGCCCATGCTCGAATCGAGGTAGATCGATTCGCCTGCCTCGATCACGATCGGGTCATAATATTCGGTATGAACGACCATGCGGCCTTCGATGACGTAGACGAACTCTTCGCCCGGGTGCCGTACCAGCTCGCCGAACTCCTTCACGGATTTGGCGCGGATGCGCGTCACCAGCGGGATCATCCGCTTCCGCCTGAGCTCGGTGCACAGATAGAAGTAGTCGTAGTTGTTCGTTTTCACGCGAATCGCGCGGTCCTGGCTGCCGATGCTGCGGCGCCCGGTGACTGCGGCGGCCTCCTGCGGGTCTTCCTCGGCAAACAGTTCCGACATGCGTATGTTGAGGCGCTGGCTGAGTTGCAGCAGCTTGTCGTAGGTCAGCGTCAGGCGGTCGTGCTCGACCTTGGAGAGCGTGGAGACGGGGATGCCGCTCCGTTCGCTCATTTCCTTGAGCGTCCAGTCGTTGCGGGTGCGAAGCCCGCGCAGCAGCGTGCCGAGGGTCGGTTTGTCCGGTTTCATGCCGGCTCTCCCATGCCGCGCGACGGCTTTTCTCGCATCATGCTGTTTGACAATTTTCTAAATAGGATCATTATTGCCTGCATGGGACAAAACAACGTGTTCGCGCGCACGGTATCTCGTCCGCGTTAAACACGCAATCCAACATGCTGCTCTGCGGCAACATGAGTTCTGGAGGGGGAATATGCGAGGTTCACTGAAATCTCTGTTTGCAGGAGCGGTCGCCCTGATCGCCCAGCCCGCGCTGGCCCAGCCCGCGCCTGCGCCCGTACCCGTCAATCCCTTGCCGGTAACGGCTTCGGCGCCCGCCGTGCCGATCCCGGTGCCGGGCGCACCGGCGCTTACCAAGGCCGATGTCGATGCATGGCTCGACGGCTACATGCCTTATGCGCTGGCACGGGGTGCCGTCGCGGGTGCCGTCGTCGTCGTCGTGAAGGACGGCCAGGTGCTGACGCAGCGCGGTTACGGCTATTCGGATGTCGCCAAGCGCACGCCGGTTGACCCGGAAAAGACGATGTTCCGACCCGGTTCGGTGTCGAAGCTGTTTACTTGGACGGCGGTGATGCAGCTCGTCCAGGAAGGCAAGCTCGATCTCGACAAGGACGTCAACACCTACCTCGATTTCAAGATCCCGGCATATGAAGGCAAGCCGGTGACGCTGCGCAACATCATGACGCATACGGCCGGCTTCGAAGAGTCGGTGCGTGGGTTGATATCCGCCAAAGAGAAAGGCGCGCCTCTCGGCGAGACGCTAAAGCGGTGGACGCCGCACCGCATCTTCGCACCCGGCACGACGCCCGCCTATTCCAACTATGCCACCGCGCTTGCCGGGTACATTGTGGAGCGCACGTCGGGCATGTCGTTCGATGACTACATCGACCAGAACATCTTCGGCCGGCTCGGCATGGAGCATTCCAGCTTCCGCCAGCCGCTTCCGGAAAAGCTGAAGCCGCTGATGTCGAAAGGCTACGCGACCGCCTCTGGCGATCCGAAGCCGTACGAAGTCATCGATGCCGCACCGGCTGGCAGCCTCGCTTCGACCGGCGCGGACATGGGCAAGTTCATGATCGCGCACCTCGCGAACGGCGGGCCGCTGCTTTCGCCAGAGACCGCGAAGCTGATGCACACCACGACGCTCACCATCCTGCCGCCGCTCAACCGCATGGCGCTCGGCTTCTACGAACAGCAGATCAATGGGCAGATGGCGATCGGCCACGGCGGCGATACGCAGTGGTTCCATTCCGATTTGATGCTGTTCCCGAAAGAGAACGTGGGCATCTACATTTCGATGAACAGCTCGGGCAAGGAGGGGGTGACGAGCCCCATCCGCAGCACGCTGTTCGAAGGTTTCGCCGATCGGTATTTCCCGATGGAGCGCACGATCAAGGCTGGCGTCGATGAAAAGACTGCGGCCGAGCACGCCAAGATGCTGGCGGGTACCTACATCAGCTCGCGCCGGCCGGAATCGAGCTTCATGAAGGCGCTCGACCTTGCGGGCGGCATGAAGATCGGCGTCGACGACAAGGGCAATCTCGTCCTGCCGTTCAAGAACATCGGCGGCGAGGATTCGAAGTGGGTGGAAACAGCGCCCTTCGTCTGGGAAGAGGTCGGCGGCCACGGCCGTCTCGCCGCCAAGCTCAAGGACGGCAAGGTCGACTGGGTCAGCATCGATGCCATCTCGGCCATTATGATGCTGCAGCGACCGGTGTGGTACGCCTCGCCCGGCTGGCTGACACCCGGTGTGATCGCGGGTCTCGTGATCCTCGGCCTCACCGCGCTGTCTTGGCCGATCGGCGCCATTGCGCGCCGCCGTTACGGCGCAAAGCTGGCCCTTGCCGGCAAGGAGCTGAAGGCCTTCCGTCTCGTTCGCGGCTTCGCCGCGGTGGTGACGCTGGTGCTCATCGGCTGGGCGGCAACGATCGCCTCGATGATGTCGGACTTCAGTCTGCTTGGCGGCGCTATGGACTGGGCGGTCTATCTGCTGCAGATCGTCGGCACGATTGGCTTCATCGGCATGGTCGCCGTCGCGGCATGGAACCTGCTCCTCGTCTGGACGGGTCGTCGCGGCTGGTTCTCCAAGCTGTGGAGCATTCTCGTCCTTGTCGCTGCGGTCGTGATCCTATGGGCCGCGTTCGCCTTCCATCTCATCAGCTTTGGAGTTCAGTTCTAATGTCGGTTGCCGGAAGCCTTTCTCTTGAAGTTGCTGTCGAATCCCTGCCCCTGGCGAAGCCGTTCAGGATCTCGGGGCACGTCTTCACCCACTCCGATCTGGTCGTCGTCACGCTTTCCGACGGCGTCCATTCGGGGCGGGGAGAGGCTTCCGGCGTCTACTATCTGGGTGATAATGTGCCTGAGATGCTGCAGGCCATCGAAGCCGTCCGTCCGGAGATCGAACGCGGCATCGACCGCACCGGTCTCCAGACGCTGATGCCCGCTGGCGGCGCGCGCAATGCGCTCGACTGCGCGCTCTGGGAGCTCGAAGCCAAGCAGACGGGCCGCAGCGTGTGGGATATCGCCGGGTTCGAAACCTCGCGTCCGCTGCTCACCACCATGACGCTTGGCGCGGATACGCCCGAAGTTATGGCGGAGGGCGCCACGGTTGGATACGCGCAGGCGCGCGCCCTGAAACTGAAGCTCACCGGCGATCTTGAAGACGATATCGCCCGCGTTCGCGCGGTGCGTGCGGCGCGGCCCGATTGCTGGATCGGCGTTGATGCCAATCAGGGCTACGGCATTGCCGATCTCCCGGCGCTCGTCGAGGTGCTCGTCGAAGCCGACGTGAAGCTGCTCGAGCAGCCGCTCCGCCGGGGCGCGGAAGCCGATCTCGACGGCTTCTCGTGCCCGATCCCGATCGCAGCGGATGAAAGCGTGCTGACGCTCGCCGACGTCCCCGGCCTCGTCGGGCGCTTCAATGTCGTCAACATCAAGCTCGACAAGTGCGGCGGGCTGACCGAAGGGCTGGCAATGGCGCGCAAGGCCCGCGAACTCGGGCTCGGCGTCATGGTCGGCAACATGGTGAGCACCAGCCTCGCGATGGCGCCTGCCTATGTCGTCGGCCAGCTTTGCGATGTCGTCGATCTCGACGGGCCGATCTTCCTTGCGAAGGATCGCGAACCCAGCATCGTTTACGAGGACGGATATGTGCGCTGCCCGGACAATGTCTGGGGCCGGGACGCCTGAGCCAATCGGATCGAAAAGGGGAAGATCATGAAGTCTGTTCTTTGCGGGCTGCTGCTTGCGGCCGCGACGGCTCCGGCGCTGGCCGCGGCCGATAGTCCTGTCACCTACGTTCAGGCTGGGCGTCTGCTCGCCGATCCCGGCACCGGCCGTGTCGAGACGGCGAAGACCATCGTCGTCAAGGATGGCCGCATCGCCGAAATCCGCGACGGCTATGTGGGTGAGGGCAAGGTCGTCGATCTGCGCGACGCGTTCGTGATGCCGGGCTTCATCGACAGCCATGTTCACATCACGGGCGAATCCAACCCCAACGAACGCAGCGAAGCGCTCAGCAAATCCGCGACGGATTCGGCGTTCGACGGCGTCGTCTTCGCCGGGCGCACGCTGCGTGCCGGGTTCACGACCGTGATCGATCTCGGCGGCGAGCCTCAGGCCATATACGGACTTCGCAATGCCATCGCGGCGGGCAAGGTCGAAGGTCCGCGCATCATTGCGGCGGGCGGCGTCGCGGCACACGGCGGCCACGGCGATATCCACGGCTATCGTCAGGAAATTCTCGATCTCTACCGCTCGCCGACCTTGTGCTCGGGCGCGGACGATTGCGCGCGCGCCGTGCGTCAGGCCATTCAGAGCGGCGCCGATGTCATCAAGACGGCGTCCACGGGCGGCGTCATGTCCAACACCGCTGCCGGCCTCGGCCAGCAGATGAGCGACGCGGAACTCACTTCGATCGTGGAAACCGCGCACCGGCTTGGGCGCAAGGTCGCGTCCCACGCGCACGGCACGGACGGCGTCAACGCCGCGCTCCGTGCGGGTGTCGATTCGATCGAGCACGGCACCTACCTCGACGCTGAATCCATCAAGCTCTTCAAGGCGAAGGGCAGCTATCTCGTGCCGACGCTGCTTGCCGGCGACACGGTGAAGAAGCGCGCCGAAACGGCGGAATGGATGCCCGCGCCGGTGCGCGCCAAGGCGCGTCAGGTCGGGCCGCTCATGGTCGATGCGCTGCGCCGCGCGCACAAGGCGGGCGTGAAGATCGCGTTCGGCACCGATTCCGGCGTCTCCGCGCACGGCGACAACGCGCAGGAGTTCGCGCTGATGGTGGAAGCGGGCATGACCCCGCTCGAGGCGATCCGCGCGGCGACGGTCTCGGCGGCGGACCATGCCGGTCTCACCAGCGAGATCGGCACACTTACGCCGGGCAAGGCAGCGGATATCGTCGCCGTGAAAGGCGATCCGCTCACCAACATTCGCGCGCTTGAAACCACGAGCTTCGTGATGAAGGGCGGCACGGTGGCCAAGCTCGCGCAGTGAAGGTTTGGCGTTAGCTGATTGACAATTTTCCAATCAGGATTGATAATCCTGATTGGGATAAAACATGTTCGGACAGGGAGAGCGGCGATGGCGTCATTGCCCGGGGTTTCGCGGCGTCAGCTGATGGGCGGCGCAGTTGCGGCAGCAGCCGTGACGGGTTTTCCGATGATCAACACAGGCATGTTCCGCGCTCACGCCGCGGCAACGAAGGCTTATTCGAAGCGGGCCGTCGATCTCGTCAAGCAGTCGCTCGTCATCGATATGCTTGCGCCGCTCAAGATCGATTTCCGCTCCGAATATTACGCAAACCCGCTGAGCGAGAAGGACGCCGCCGATTTCCGCGCGAGCGGCATCACCGGCTTCCACAATGCCGTCGGCACGGGCGGGCCAGAAGCCTATTCGGAAACGCTGGGCTGGATTGCCGCGTGGCAGGGCTTTGCAGGACGCAACGCGCACGTGTTCTCGCTCGTCGGCAAGGCCGAGGATCTCGATCGCGCCAAGCGCGAGGGCAAATGCGCCGTCATCATGGGCGTCCAGAATTCCGAGCACTTCCGCAAAGTGGAGGACGTGAAGGCGTTCTACGAGATCGGCCAGCGCTGCTCGCAGCTCACCTACAACAGCCAGAACCTGCTCGGCTCGGGCAGTACGGAGCGTGTCGACGGCGGCGTCACCGATTTCGGCGCCGCGATCATCGAGGCGATGAACAAGGTCGGGATGCTTGTCGATGTCTCGCACTGCGGCGATCGCACGACGCTCGACGCCATCGCCATTTCACCGAAGCCGATCGCGATCACGCACAGCAATTGCCGCGCGCTCGTCAATCACCCGCGCGTGAAGACGGACGAGGCGATCAAGGCGCTCGGCGCCAAGGGCGGCGTGATGGGCATCACCGGCGTGCGCATGTTCGTAAGCGAAAAGGAGCCGACGACGATCGCAAACATGGTTGATCACATCGATCACGTCGTGAAGCTGATCGGCATCGATCATGTCGGCGTCGGATCGGATGCCGATCTCAACGGCTACGACGACATGCCCGCCGATCAGTATGCGATGCTGAAGGCCGGCTACAAGTCGAGCTACGCGTTCCGCGACAAGATCGACACGGACGGCTTCGACCACCCGATGAAGACCTACGATCTCGTCGAGGAACTCATTCGCCGCAAATATTCGAACGAGAACATCACTGCCGTCCTGGGGGGGAATTTCAGGCGGCTGTTGGGTGCGACCTGGGCATAAAGCCCGGGCGAAAAAAGCAGGGAGAGGACTGGGATAATGAAAAAACATACGCGCGGCGCACTCGCCGTCACAACAGCGATTGGACTTGTATTTTCAGCATCGTTCGCATCGGCGCAGGAAGCGGATGTCGAGGCCGGTGAAATCATCGTGACCGCGCAGAAGCGCACGGAAAACCTGCAGGACGTGCCGATCTCGATCAGCGTTCTTTCGGGCGAAGACCTGCGGGCGCAGGGCGCGGCATCGCTTGTCGAATACGGTGGTTATGTGCCCGGCCTCACGGTGCTCTCGAGTCAGCCAGGCACCTCGACGATCTCGCTGCGCGGTATTGCGCCCGTGGGTTCTGCGCAGTCCGTGGGCATTTATCTCGATGACGCGCCGGTAGGTTCGAGCAGCCTCTACGCGCGGAGCGCAACCTATTCGCTCGATCTGATGCCTTATGACATTCAGGGTATCGAAGTGCTGCGCGGTCCGCAGGGTACGTTCTACGGCGCCAGCTCGATCGGCGGCCTTCTGAAGTACGTCACCGTGAAGCCGAGCCTCGAGAAGTTCAGCTTCAAGGCGGGCGGCGAATTGTTCGCGATCAACCACGCCGGCAATCCGGGCTGGGCGACGCAGGCGATGGCCAACATCCCGATCGTCGAAGGTAAGCTCGGAATGACGGCGAGCTTCGCGTGGCGCAAGACGCCGGGTTACACGGACACGATCAACAATGCCGATCTCAAGGATCAGAACGATGTCGAGCAGACCGGCGGGCGTCTGAGCCTGCTCTGGGAACCGAGCGATGTTCTTTCGGTGCGCCTCGGTGGTATCTGGCAGTCGATTCGTGCCGAAGGGACGAACACGCTCACGGCCGACGTTGACGGGGTGCCAGACGGAAACGGCTGGTCAAACAACAATTTCGTTCATGAGCCCTTCCGCAAGAGCATCGATTATTACTCTGCGTCGATCGACTATGATCTCGATTTCGCGACGCTGAGTTCGGCGACGACATACAGCGAAACGAATACGCACAGTGTGCAGGATGCATCGCTGGTCTTCGGAATTATCTACCCATTTCTCGATCCCGACGTCCCGGCGGGACTTGCCCCGTTCATCCTTGACCTCGGTCTTGAAAAGTTCACCCAGGAAATCCGGCTGTCGTCGCCGTCCGGCGGCGCGTTCGAATGGATGATCGGGGGCTTCTACACCAAGGAAGACAGCTCGAACCATCAGCTCGTGCGCACGCTGAATTTCGATGGCACCCCGAACGATTTCGATCCCGGCGCCGTGGTCTCGCTACCGTCGACGTTCAAGGAATACGCGATCTTCGGTAACGCGACGCTCCGTTTCGGCAGCTTTGATCTCTCGGCCGGCGTTCGCTGGGCGCAGAACAAGCAGAAGTTCCGTCAGATCAGCGATGGCCCGTTCATTGGCTTTGCGGATGATCCGGGCTCGTCGAAGGAAGATGTGTTCATCTACAGCATCAGCCCGCAGTTCCACCTGAACGACGATGCGATGATCTACGCGCGCGTCGCCAACGGCTATCGCCCGGGTGGTCCGAACGTCACGTTCCCGGGCGTGCCGCCGCAGGTCGATGCCGATACGCTCGTCAACTACGAGGTCGGTTTCAAGGCCAACCTGTTTGCTCGTTCGCTTTCGGTCGATGTTGCCGCGTTTTACATGGACTGGAAGGATATCCAGATCATTCAGGACTTCGGCGGTGTTACCGGCCAAACCAATGGCCCGAAGGCTTTGAGTAAGGGTATTGAAGGTTCGCTCTCGTGGCGTCCGGTGGCCGGTCTTACGCTCGGCCTGAATGGTGCGTACACCGATGCGACATTTGAAGCCGATGCTCCGGAAATCAATGCTGTCGACGGCGACCGGTTGCAGAATGTGCCGAAGTTCAGCGGTTCCTTCTCTGCCGACTATAATTTCGCGATCAGCGATCGTCTGGAAGGCAAGATCGGCGGTGGTGTCCGCCGCATGGGCAAGATTCTTTCGGCAGCGAGCAGTGCTCCGGATGCCCTCTGGTCGGATGCCTATACGGCGGTTGATCTCAACGCCGCCGTTACCGTCGATGAGCACTGGACTGTGCGTCTCTATGCACGCAACCTTCTGGACAAGGAGGCTGCTACCTCGCGTGGGTATACGCGCAACGCCTTCAACGTCCCCGCTTATCAAAACATGATCCCGCTGCAGCCCCGAACCATCGGTGTTGCGCTCGATCTTTCATTCTAGCCAAGAGAACAGACTGGTCCCCATGCACATGTCGTCTTTCCCCGGTAATGCCCAGCTTCGGCTTCCGACCCCGTATTTGCTGTTTCTCGGGGACACTGTAGAAAGTGGTTACGCGAAGACGGCGTTTGGTCTTCGCGACTGGGCGGGCGACAAGTGCGTGGGGGAGTACCGGCTTGCGGCGGGAACGGTGACGGCGGGTCTGGCTGAGCTGACGCCTGCGGAAGGCTATGCGCGGGGCGCCCGCTCGATGGTGATCGGCGTTGCGCCGGGCGGCGGCGGCATTGCGCCGTCGTGGGTGCCCGCGCTCGTGGAAGCGCTGGAGGCCGGCCTCGATCTTATCAGCGGGATGCACGTTCGGCTCGGGGATGTCCCTGAGCTTGCAGAGGCGGCGGCGAAGCACGGACGGCGCCTGATCGACGTGCGCGTCCCGCCGGCGGGTCTGCCGGTGGGCACCGGCCGCAAGCGGACGGGCAAGCGCCTGCTGACGGTGGGAACGGACTGCGCGCTCGGCAAGAAATACACGGCGCTGTCACTCGCAAACGCATTCGCGGAGCGCGGCGTCGACGCCGATTTCCGCGCCACCGGCCAGACCGGCATCATGATCGCGGGCGGCGGCATCCCGATGGACGCGGTGGTTTCGGACTTCGAGGCGGGCGCGGCCGAGGTGCTGAGCCCGGATGCGGCGTCGGACCATTGGGACGTGATCGAAGGGCAGGGCTCGCTGTTCCACCCGGCCTATGCGGCGGTCTCGCTCGGCCTTCTGCATGGCAGCCAGCCCGACGTGATCGTCGTGTGTCACCAGCCGGGGCGCGCGGAGATCATCGGCGCGCCGGGTTATGCGATCCCGAGCCTTGAAGAGACGATCGAGCTCAACCTGCTGCTGGGGCGTCGCACCAATCCGGCGATCCGCTGCGCGGGTATCGCATTCAACACCAGCGGCATGGACGCCGCCGAGGCTGACGCGCTCATGGAAGCCGAAAGCAAGCGTCTCGGCCTTCCGGTCGCGGACCCCATCCGCGGTGGAGCCGCTTTCCAGAAACTTGTCGACAACTGCCTGGGATAAAATTGATGACAACCACGACAACCACACAGCCGTCGTGGTTCCAGCGTTTTCTGCTTCCGGGTCTCGTCTTCAAGGGCGTTGTCATCGGCGGCGGCTATGCAACGGGCCGCGAGCTTGCCGAATTCTTTCTGGGCAGCGGCCCGTTCGGCGGGCTCATGGGCATCCTGCTCGCCATGTTCGTCTGGAGCGCCGTGTGCGCGGTGACGTTCCTGTTTTCGTATCGTTTCGCGGTCTATGACTACCGCACTTTCTTCAAGGCGCTGCTCGGCCCCGGCTGGGTCGTGTTCGAGATCGCCTATCTGATGCTGCTGGTGCTCGTGCTTGCCGTGGTCGCGGCGGCGGCGGGCACGATCGGTGCGGAGGTATTCGGTTTGCCGCAAATTGTGGGCACGCTGTTCCTCGTCGTTTCGATCGCGGCGACGGCGAGCTTCGGCAATGCGGGTATCGAGCATGTGTTCAAATATGCCTCGACCTTCATCTACGTCACGTATGCCATATTCCTCGTCCTCGCGCTCTCGACGTTCGGAAACCAGATCATGCCGGCGCTGGCGCTCGATGTGCCGACGACGGGCTGGGTCACGGGCGGTCTCACCTACGCCAGCTACAACGTGATCGGCGCGGTTGCCGTGCTCTCGTTCGTGCCGAATTTCACGCGTCCGCGCGACGCGGTGATCGCAGGTACCGTTGCCGGTCCGCTTGCCATGATTCCGGCAATCGCTTTCTTCCTCTGTATGGTCGCCTTCTATCCCGAGATTTCTTCCGTGGCCTTGCCGTCCGATTTCCTTTTGCGCCGCATGGATGCGCCCTGGTTGCAGATCGTGTTCCAGCTGATGATCTTTTGCGCACTGCTTGAAACCGGCGTCGGCATCGTGAATGCGCTCAACGAGCGTATCGCGGGCGTCGTTGAAGCGCGCGGCAGCAGCTTCTCACCGGTCGCCCGCCTTGGCATTTCGGTCGCCGTCCTCGTAGGCTGCGCGTTCGTGGCGGCACGCATCGGCCTCATCGATCTGATCGCCTCGGGCTACAGCGCGTTTGGTTACATCATGCTTGCAGTGTTCGTCGTTCCGCTGCTGACGCTCGGCATCGTGCGTGTTCTCGGGAACCGAACCGTGACGGCGTGAACACTGCTGCATCCATCGCGATCGCCGAGGGCGATAACCCGTCGCTGTCCCAGGGCCTCGGGATTCGAAACTCGGCGAGCGTGTGCCGGTCGATCCGGGACGATGTTATCGGATCCGATCGACCGGCAAGCCGTTCGCTGCGGTGAAAAGGGAGATTTGAAATGAAGCGTATTCTTGCCTCCGTCCTCCTCGCCGCCGCGGTGCCGGCGCATGCCGAAACGCTGCACCAGCGCACGCTGACGCTCGATACGCACCTCGATACGCCGATGCACTTCGCGCGCCAGGGCTGGAGCTTCGGCGACAAGCACAGCTACGATACCGATCTCGTTCAGGTCGATTTGGGCCGCATGGACGAAGGCGATCTCGATGGCGGCTTCTTCGTGATTTACACGGAGCAGGGCCCGGTGACGCCGGAGGGTTTTGCCAAGGCGAAAGCATTCGCGCTCGGCCGCGCCGATCTCATCCGCACGACGCTGGCGAAGTTCCCGGATCGTATCGCGCTCATTTCGACCGCGGCGGATGCGAAGCGCATGGATGCCGCGGGCAAGCGCTTCGGTTGGCTCAGCATCGAGAATTCTTACCCGATCGGCGAAGACCTTTCGCTGCTGAAGACGTTCTACGATCTCGGCGTGCGTCTGGCGGGGCCGGTGCATAGCAAGAACAACCAGTTCGCTGATTCCGCCACCGACACGCCGCAGTGGAACGGCCTCAGCCCGCTCGGGCGTCAGTGGGTGGCGGAGATGAATCGGCTCGGCATCGTGATCGATGGCAGCCACTCGTCGGATGCCGCCTTCGATCAGATGCTGGCGCTGTCGAAGACGCCGCTCATTCTGTCGCACTCGGGTTCGAAGACGATCTCGGATCAGCCCCGCAATCTTGATGACGCGCGCATTCGCAAGCTTGCCGAAGCGGGCGGCGTGATCTGCGTCACCACCGTGTTCCTCGCGACGATGAACTTCACGCCGGAACGCAATGCGCTCTTCGCGCAGCTCGAACACATCGGCACGATGACGCCGGAGGAACAGGCGAAGCTGACGCGCGAAACGCGCGCGCTTGATGCGGTGATGCCGATCCAGAACACCGATTTCGAAGCCTTCATGAAAAGCCTGCTCCACATCATCAAGGTGGCGGGCGTCGACCATGTCGGCATCGGCGCGGACTGGGACGGCGGCGGCGGCGTCAAGGGCCTCGAGGATATCGGCGGCCTTCCCAAGGTCACCGAGCGCCTGCGCGCCGAGGGCTTCTCGGATGCGGACATCGAGAAAATCTGGAGCGGCAACGTGCTCCGCGTCCTGCGCCTCGCAGAGGAAAACGCCGCGCGGCGCTGATCCGCTTTTTCTGTTATCAGCAGGCGATGCCGAACATGTCGCCGCCACGCCGCCGCTTCGCCCCCGCAACCGCGCGCAACCGCGATCCGATTCTGGAGGTGCTGGGGCCGCTGCTGCCCGAAGCGGGGCTGGTGCTCGAAGTCGCGAGCGGAACGGGCGAGCATGTCGTGCACTTCGCGCAGGCGCGACCCGATCTCGTCTGGCAGCCGAGCGATCCGTCGCCGGAAGCGCGCGAATCGATCGCCGCATGGGCTGAGGCCGAGGGCCTGCCGAACGTGCGCGCACCGCTTGCGCTCGATGCGGCGGCGGAAGACTGGCCCGTGGACGATTTTGATGCCGCGGTCTGCATCAATATGCTGCACATCAGCCCGTGGGAGGCCACGCAGGGCCTGATGCGGGGCGTGGGCAAGCGTCTTGCCTGTGGCGGCCTCCTTTACATCTACGGGCCGTTCCGCCGCGCTGATGCGCCGACCGCGCCCAGCAACGAAGCCTTCGATGCCGAACTGAAAAGCCGCGACGCGCGCTGGGGCCTCAGAATGCTGGAGGACGTGCAGGCTGAGGCCGAATCGCACGGGCTCGTCTTCGAAGCGTTCGTGGAAATGCCCGCAAACAACCTGTCGCTCATCTTCCGCAAACGCTGACCACAAAAAAAGAGCGGCGCAGGTTGCCCCCGCGCCGCTCCTTTTTCGTCACGAAGCCCGATGTCAGGCGTTCGCTTCGCCTTCAGCCTCGGCCTCGGCGGCGAACTCGCCCGGCTCGAGGTTCGGGTCGCGCTCTTCGGTGAAGCCGCTCACGTCCTTTTCGAACATGTCGGCCAGCACGTCGACGCCCTGCGCCTGCAGATCGGCCTCGTCGTTCGAGCGAGCGACGTTCGCCTCGATCTCGATGCTGACTTCCGGGTGCAGCGCCACGCGGACCTTGTGAATGCCGAGCGCCTTGATCGGCGTGTTCAGCACCACCTGGTTCTTGTGAACGGCGATGCCGTTTGCTTCGGTCAGCGCGTCGGCGATGTCGCGCGCGGCGACGGAGCCGTAGAGGTGACCGGCGTCCGAAGCAGCGCGAATCAGCACGATCTTCGCGCCATTCAGCTTCTTCGAGTCGGTTTCAGCGCCGGAACGCTTCTCGGCGTTTTCCTTCTCGATGCGCTCGCGGTTCGCTTCGAACTTCGCCTTGTTGGCGTCGTTGGCGCGAAGCGCCTTGCCGCGCGGCAGCAGGAAGTTGCGGGCGTAGCCGGGCTTCACCGAAACCACGTCGCCGATGCCGCCGAGGTTCTCGACGCGCTCAAGCAGGATGATGTCCATAGCCATGGGTCTTATCCTTCCTTAGCGAACGAGGAACGGCAGCAGGCCGAGGTGGCGGGCGCGCTTGATCGCCTTGGCCAGCTCACGCTGCTTCTTGGCCGAAACCGCGGTGATGCGGCTCGGCACGATCTTGCCGCGCTCGGAGACGAAGCCCTGCAGCAGGCGCACGTCCTTGTAATCGATCTTCGGCGCATCGGCCCGGCTGAACGGGCAGGTCTTGCGGCGACGGAAAAACGGGCGTGCCATCGTTATTCTCCTTCACGCTCGCGGCGCGGGCCGCGGTCACGATCGCCACCGCGATCTCCTCGGTCGCCGCGATCCCCACGATCACCGCGCGGTCCACGCGAGTCGCGGTCGCCACGATCGCTCTTGCGCATCATCGCCGAAGGCTCTTTTTCAAGCTCGTCGACGCGGATCGTCTGGTAGCGGATCACATCTTCGTTGATCGCGATGTTGCGCTCCAGCTCGTGCACCGCCGGGGCCGGGGCCTCGATGTTGAGCAGCACGTAGTGCGCCTTGCGATTCTTCTTGATGCGGTAGGCGAGGCTCTTCAGGCCCCAGTATTCGGTCTTTGCAACCTTGCCCGCACCGTCCTCGATGATCTTCGTGAACGTTTCGGCAAGGCTATCCACCTGCGCGGTGGACAGGTCCTGGCGCGCCAGGAAAACATGCTCGTAAGAGGGCATGGTCCTATCTTCTCCTCAAATACCGATCGCTGACGACGGGCAATCCGCCGCCCCTCCGGCTGGCTACGGGATACAAAAACAAGCGGCGGGAAGCTGGGCTCCCCGCCGCTGGTGACGGCCCTATGGCGCAAAAGCGCCGGAAAGGCAAGTGCAGCTTAAGCTGCGCTGGTCGATGCGTAGAGCGCCCAGAGCGCCGCGACGCCGTTGAAGCCGCTTGCCTCGGGAACGCTCTTGAACGTCGCCGCTGCCGCCGAGCGGTTGCCCGCACGCAGCTGGCTGATGCCGCCCAGCACCTTCGCCTGGTCCGCCGTGGCGCCGCCCGCTTTCGCGGCAGCGCTGTAAAGCGACGAGGCCTTGGCATAATCGCCGGCACCGAACGCGATGTTCGCGGCCTGGAGCTGGCCCGCTGCATTCTTCGGCAGCTTCGAAGCGCCGGCCGCAGCAGCCGCGGCCCGCTTGGAAGCCGCTTCGAGCAGCTTGACGTTCATCGTGTCGGTCGAGGCCACCGCGCCCGACTTCATGCCGGCTTCAAGCGCACGCTTGGCGACGGCAGGCTGGTTCGCGACGATCGCGAGCTTCGCATATTCCTGATAATCTTCAGGTTTCGTGATGTTGCCCGTCTGCTCCATCAGCTCGAAGAGTGCGAGCTTCGCTTCGCGGGGCATCTGCCCGTTCTTCATGTCGACGAGGAGCGCACGCCAGCGCGCGGGCGACGGATCGATCTTGATGAGCCGCTCGGTCGTGGCGAGGTAGCCCTTCTTGTCGTCCATCTTGTACTGCGCGTTGGCGAGGCTCTGCAGCCAGCCCTCGCGCGCGCCGTGCTGCTTGATGAGGTTCTGGTAAACGCCTGCAGCGCCCTTGAAGTTGCCCTGACGGAAGTAGGATTGGGCGACGATCGTCTGGCCCTGCACGCCGCCGGTCTTCTTGCCGAGCGCGATAGCCTTGTCGAGCTGGCCGGCGCGATAATAAAGCGGCGCCAGCTGCGAGGCGGGCGCCCCGATGCCCTCCAGTTCCTGCGCGGCGGCGGCCCAGCGGCCACCCTTGGTGTGCACGAAGGCGGCCATTTCGGCGACCTTGCGGCGTTCGGTCGCCGTGCTCGCGGCGCTGCGGGCGGCGTTCACGCGCGCCGTTGCGGCGGCGAGGTTGCCGGCTTTCGCGAGGTTCGAGGCTTCCTGCAGCGGTTTGCCGACGCTCGGTGAGAGCGCCTGTGCCACGGCGGGGGCCGAAAGGGCTGCGGGAACCGCGAGCGCCAACGCGGCAGCCATCGTCAAGCGGGAAACAAACGTCATCGTAATCCTTCCACTCCCAGTTTCGGGTCCAGCGTGCCGAATCAAGGCACCATTAACGCCTGAAGAGGGCCCTCCGCTCCAAGCCTTTGACCATGCTTTATTACACGGCAATGATGGCCTGCATCTGAACGGGCCATTCATCACGGTGAATGAAAACCGCGCGAACCTTAACGATTCGGAGCCGAATCGCAACATTCCTCTGTCGCTTGCGCGTGCGCACGGACATCACTAAGCGCCTGCCGCAGGCATCGTAACCAACGAAGAAGGGGCGGCCCCTATGGCACGCGCATTCATTTTTCCGGGGCAGGGCAGCCAGTCGGTCGGCATGGGGCAGGCGCTCAGCCTTGCGAGCGCGGCTGCGCGCGAGGTGTTTCAGGAGGTCGACGAGGCACTCGGGCAGAACCTCTCGAAGCTGATGTTCGAAGGCCCCGAGGCCGATCTCACGCTCACCGAGAACGCCCAGCCCGCGATCATGGCGAACGCCATCGCAGCGCTTCGCGTGCTCGAGAAGGAAGGCGGGCTGCTGCTTGCGGACAAGGCCGCCTACGTGGCGGGTCACAGCCTTGGCGAATACACGGCGCTGTGCGCGGCCGGCAGCCTTGGGCTTGCCGAGACGGCGCGGCTCCTGAAGCTGCGCGGGCAGGCGATGCAGGCGGCGGTGCCGGTGGGCGAGGGCGCGATGGCCGCGCTGCTCGGTCTCGACTTCGACGCTGCCGTGAAGGCGGCCGCGGAAGGCGCTCAGGGTGAAGTCTGCCAGGCTGCGAACGACAATGCGCCGGGGCAGGTCGTCATTTCGGGCCACAAGGCCGCTGTCGAGCGCGCCATCGAGATCGCCAAGGGGCTCGGCGCAAAGCGCGGCATGTTGCTGCCGGTGTCCGCGCCGTTCCACTGTTCGCTGATGGCACCCGCTGCCGAAAAGATGGCGGAAGCGCTGGCAGGCGCGAACATTGCGGCGCCCTTCGTGCCCGTCGTCGCCAACGTCACCGCGGCGCCCGTCACCGATCCCGCCGAAATCCGCCGTCTTCTGGTGGAGCAGGTCACCGGTACTGTGCGCTGGCGCGAAAGCGTGATTGCCATGACCGGGCTCGGGGTCGACAGCTTCGTCGAGTTCGGCGGCAAGGTGCTCGGTCCGATGATAAAGCGCATCACGCCCGACGCGGCAACGCAGAGCCTCGTTTCGATGGACGACATCGAAGCGGCGGCGAAGACACTCTAGGGGAGGCAAGGCATGTTCGATCTCACCGGCATGAAGGCGCTCGTCACGGGCGCGAGCGGCGGCATCGGCTCGGCGATCGCGAAGGCGCTTGGCGAGCAGGGTGCGACGGTTGCGCTTTCGGGCACCCGCGAGGAGGCCTTGAAGGCGGTCGCGGCCGAAATCGGCGGCACGACGCACATCCTCCCCTGCAATCTTTCCGATAGCGCGGCGGTTGATGCGCTCGTCGGGCAGGCGGTCGAGGCGATGGGCGGCATCGATATCCTCGTCAACAACGCGGGTGTCACGCGCGACAATCTTGCGATGCGCATGAAGGACGAGGAATGGTCGGACGTGATCCGCATCAACCTCGAAGCCGCCTTCCGCCTGTCGCGCGCGGCATTGAAGCCCATGATGAAGGCGCGTTTCGGGCGCATCATCTCGATCACGTCGGTGGTCGGGGCGACCGGCAACCCCGGGCAGATGAACTACGCCGCGTCGAAGGCGGGCCTTGTCGGCATGTCGAAAGCGCTTGCTCAGGAAGTCGCCAGCCGCAACATCACCGTGAACTGCGTCGCGCCCGGCTTCATCAAATCGGCGATGACGGATGCGCTCCCCGATGCCCAGAAAGAGGCGCTCACGGGCCGGATTCCGGCCGGTCGCCTCGGCGAAGGCGGGGATGTGGCGGGCGCCGTCGTTTATCTCGCCAGCCGTGAAGCGGGCTATGTGACCGGCCAGACACTTCATGTGAATGGCGGAATGGCGATGATCTGAGCTACACGGGGACTTGCAAGGCCACGGCCACCCGGCTACTGCCAAATCAAACGTAATCCTGTTCTTCTGAGGGGACCATTATATGAGCGATGTCGCAGAACGCGTGAAGAAGATCGTCGTCGAACACCTCGGCGTCGAGCCGGACAAGGTGACCGAGGACGCGAGCTTCATCGACGATCTCGGCGCGGACAGCCTCGACACGGTCGAGCTGGTGATGGCGTTCGAGGAAGAGTTCGGCGTCGAGATCCCTGACGATGCCGCCGAGAAGATCCTCACCGTGAAGGACGCGATCGGCTACATCGAGGAAAACAGCGCCGCCTGACACGGGGACGCTTGCCGGACCAAACGGCACGGAATCGCGAGCGGCTCCCCGGAAAAGCCGGAGGGCCGCTCGCTTGTTATCAGGACACGGGAGAACCGAATGCGCCGCGTCGTCGTCACCGGACTGGGTCTTGTCACACCGCTTGGCGGGGACGTTGAATCCAGCTGGCGCAATATCCTTGCCTCGAAGTCGGGCGCTGCGCGCATCACCCGGTTCGACCCGTCGGATCAGGCCTGCACCATCGCGTGCGAGGTGAAGATGGACGGCCGCGAGGACGGCTGGGACGTCTCGAAGCGCGTCGATCACAAGGTCCAGCGCCAGGTCGACCTGTTCATCCAGTTCGGCATCGATGCCGCCGGCCAGGCAATCGAGGACGCGGGCCTCGCCAACCTCACCGATGAGCAGAAGCTGCGTGCAGGCTGCTCGATCGGCTCGGGCATCGGGGGTCTGCCGGGCATCGAATCCGAATCGATCGTGCTCCATGAAAAGGGCCCGCGCCGCGTCAGCCCGCACTTCGTGCACGGCCGCCTCATCAACCTCGTGTCGGGTCAGGTCTCGATCAAGTACGGCCTGATGGGTCCGAACCACGCCGTCGTCACCGCCTGCTCCACGGGCGCGCATTCGATCGGCGACGCCGCGCGCATGATCGCGCTCGATGATGCGGACATCATGCTCGCGGGCGGCGCCGAAAGCGCGATCTGTCCGCTCGGCATCGCTGGTTTCGCACAGGCGCGCGCTCTCTCCACAGCCTTCAACGACCAGCCGGAACGTGCCAGCCGCCCCTACGACAAGGACCGCGACGGTTTCGTCATGGGCGAAGGCGCGGGCGTCGTTGTGCTCGAGGAGTATGAGCACGCGAAGAAGCGCGGCGCAATGATCTATGGCGAGGTCGTCGGCTATGGCCTTACCGGCGACGCCTACCACGTCACCGCCCCGCACCCGGAAGGCTTCGGCGGATTCCGCTCGATGCAGATGGCGCTGAAGAAGGCGGGCATGAACCCCGCCGACATCGATTACATCAACGCCCACGGCACCTCGACGCCGCTCGGCGACGAGATCGAACTCGGTGCGGTTCGCCGCCTGTTCGGCAGCGCGATGGATACGGTGTCGATGTCCTCGACCAAGAGCGCGATCGGGCACCTGCTCGGCGGCGCCGGCGCGGTCGAGACGATCTTCTGTCTGCTCGCCATCCGCGACCAGATCGCGCCGCCGACGATCAACCTCGAAAACCCGAGCGACGGCTGCGCGGGTGTCGATCTCGTCCCGCTCGTCGCGCGCGAGCGCAAGATCAAGGCCGCGCTCAACAACAGCTTCGGTTTCGGCGGCACCAACGCCTCGCTGATCGTCAAGGCACTCTGACCGTATGAAAAAGCTGCTGGTCGCCATCGTCATCGCGGCGCTGGCGGCTGCTGCCGTGCTTGCTTTCCAGTGGACCGCCAGCGGTCCGCTCGCGAAGGACGCGGACATCATCGTGCCGCGCGGAGCGTCGCTCGCCGCCACAGCCGTTCAGCTCGAAAAGGCAGGCGCGATCCGTTCGTCGGACGCGTTCCGGCTGATGGCGCGCGTTCTCGGCTCCGGTGCGCCGGTCAAGGCGGGCGAGTTCCGTATCCCGGCGGGCAGCAGCGCGGCGGCGATCCTGCGTATTCTCCAGCATGGCGAGCCGCTCCAGCGGCTCATCGTCGTGCCCGAAGGCCTGCCGTCGATCTTCGTCCATGAAAAACTGATGGCCGAAGACCTGCTCACCGGCGATGTGGAGGTTCCGGCGGAAGGCTCGGTGCTGCCCGGCGGATACAGCTTCGAACGTGGCGAGCCGCGCGCCGCCGTGCTGAGGCGAATGCAGGACGCGATGGCGAAGACGCTCGCCGAGCTTTGGCCGGCGCGCAAATCCTCGTCAGTCGTCAAGACGCCCGAGGAAGCCGTGAACCTCGCCGCCATCGTCGAGAAGGAAACCGCGAAGGCGGAGGAACGCCGTACGATCGCGGGCGTCTATTCGAACCGGCTGCGTATCGGCATGATGCTGCAGGCCGATCCCACGGTCATCTACCCGATCACGAAGGGCAAGCCGCTCGGCCGCCGCATCCGCCAGTCCGAACTGCGTGCTGACAACGGCTACAACACCTATGCGAAGGCGGGACTTCCGACGGGGCCGATCGCCAATCCGGGGCGCGCGTCGATCGAAGCCGTGCTCGATCCCGAAACCACCGACGCGCTCTATTTCGTGGCGGACGGCACCGGCGGCCACGTGTTTGCGCGCACGCTTGCCGAGCACAATGCCAATGTCGTGAAGTGGCGCGCGATCCGTCGGGAACGCGGCGAGCTATAGCCTCCGCACCGCCGTCACCGGCGCGTCGTACTGCGGCAGCAGGCGGCCCACCACGTCGTCGAGCGGCTCGATCACCGTGGACATGAAGAAGGCGTTGGCGTGGAGCAGCCGCGTCTCGTCGAACATGAAACCGACATGGCCGGGGAAGAACACGAGGTCGCCGCGCCGATAGCGCCGATCCTCGACTTCCCGCCCAAGCGCGGCCTGAATGTCGCTGTCGCGCGGGCAGCCGATGCCGCAGGCGCCGAGCGCGACCTGTACCAGCCCCGAACAGTCGAGCCCGCCGCGCGTGCGTCCGCCCCATTTGTAGGGCGTGCCGAGAAACAGTTCGGCGACCGCGACCGGGTCGGCGGCATAGTCTTCGATCACGGCGATGTGGCGCCTGTGAACATAGCCCCCGGCGGCGGACACGAATTTCTCGTCATGCGCCGCAGCGCGGGTCAGCGCCCCCATCGGCAGCGCGCTGATAACCGTGGACTTGATGTCGGGCTTCGCGAAAACGAGCGCGGTCGGCGCGGCGATCCGGTGTGTCTGGACCTCAGCGGTTTCGGCGAGAAGCGCGGCATCGACATAGCCGACATAATGGTCGTGAACGCTGTAGCCCCATGCGACGCCGCCCGACACGTCGAGAACGTCGAACGCCTCGCCCGAAAGCAACTCGCTCACCGCGACGGCATCCGCCTCCGGCGCCTTGCGGATGGGGGCCTGCGGCGCAGTCAGCCGATGGCGAACGGGCGCTGCGAAGCGCGGCACATCGACAACACCCTCCAGCGCGGCATCGGCAAGATCGTCCCGCCACGCATGGATGCGCGGGTCCGGATATGGAGAAGCAGCCGTCATTCCGGTCAGGCCGCGGCGAAAATGGTGGATTTCGAGAACCGGCGCGCAGCGTACATCAGTACGTGAGCACCGGAAGCGGAGAAAGTCGCCGTTTGCAGCCCGGCATCACCGGAATGACGGCTGCTTCTAGAGATAGGCGCGATCCTCACGTGCGGTGTTGCGGTTGGCATGGCCCTGCGTCGTCTCGATCATTCCTGCGAAGGTTTCGAGGAATTCGTGGCCCTGCGCCGTCCGCTCGACGAAGATGTTGCGCAGGTCACTCTCGTCCTTCTGGCGGCGGATATAGCCGAAGGCGCCGAGCGTGTTGAGTGCCCGCGTAATAACGGGTTTCGAAACCCTGAGCTTGGCCGCAAGACCGCGCACCGTGTGCGGTCCCGGTGTCAGGTAGACGAGCAGCAGCAGCGCCATCTGCCGGTTGGTAAGATCCGGACGGTTCGATTGCACGTAGGCAATGACCGTCTGCATCCAGGGGCTGAGGAGCGCATCGATCCGGTCGTCTAGGCCTGAAAGGGACATGGCTGTTTCACCCGTTATGTCGTTTCGGGTCACCATATTTTAACGGGAGTTAATGATGTGTTGATAATTTAGGTTAACCCGTTGAAGCGTTCATTCGGCGCGATGATTGCCGTAACGTTTCTCAATATACGCCCAAAACGCCCGTAGACCCAGCGCTTCTCCGCCTTTCGGGCGGCCCGGTTTCGCCGCTGGCATCCACGCGAACGTATCAAGATGCGCCCAGGGCGTTTTCGGATCGACGAATTTTTCGAGGTAGAGCGCGGCGGTGATCGCCCCGGCGAATGCGCCCGAAGCGCTGTTGTTGATGTCCGCCACGTCGGACTTCAGCATCTCCGCATAGGGTTTCCACAGCGGCATCCGCCACAGCGGGTCGCCGCTCGCCCCGGCACCTTCGAGGAGTCCCTCGGCAAGGGCCTCATCGTTTGCGAAGAGCGCAGGGAGATCGGGGCCGAGCGCCACGCGCGCCGCGCCGGTCAGCGTCGCGAAATCGAGGATCATCTCGGGGCTGTCCTCCCCCGCGAGCGCGAGCGCGTCGCAGAGCACGAGCCGCCCTTCGGCATCGGTGTTGCCGATCTCGACCGAGAGGCCCTTGCGCGTCTTGATGATGTCGCCCGGCCGGAACGCGCCGCCGTCTATGGCGTTCTCGACCGCCGGGATGAGGAGCCGCAGCCGCACGCGCAGCTTCGCGCCCATCACCAGCCCCGCGAGTGCGAGCGCGTGCGCCGCGCCGCCCATATCCTTCTTCATCAGCAGCATGTTGCCCGCGCTCTTGATGTCGAGCCCGCCCGAATCGAAGCACACGCCCTTGCCGATGAGTGTCAGCTTCGGGTCGCCCTTGCGGCCCCAGCTCATGTCGATCAGCCGAGGCTCGCGGCCGGCGCCGGCCGCGCGACCCACGGCGTGGATCGTTGGGAAGTTCGCTGCCAGCAGATCGTCGCCGATGGTGACCTTCACCTCGGCGCCGTGGTGACGCGCGACATCGCGCGCGGCCGCCTCCAGCGCCTCGGGCCCCATGTCCTCGGCAGGCGTGTTGACGAGATCGCGGATCAGAACCTGCGCGTCCGCAAGCCGCGCGAGCGCCGCGATGTCGATCGATTTCGGGACCAGCAGCGTACGCGGCTCGAGGGGCTTGGGTTCGGAAAGGTAGCGCGTGAACGTATAGTGCGCGAGCATCCAGCCGAGCGCCGCCGCGCCCGCCTCACGGCCCGCGAGCCTGTAGCGCCCGGCGGGCAGGGCTTTCACGGCACCGGCAAGATCCCACGGTCCGAGCGCCGCAGGGGCGCCGAAGGCGGCGCTCCAGCTTTCCGCCTCGCTCCCCGGAAGGATCACCCGCGTACCGGCTGCGCCCTTGAACTGCGCGGCTTCCACTGCGGCGCGCGCGCGCGCCGGCAGCGCGTCCCGCCACGCTTCGAAGCCGGCGGGATCGACAAGCGCGATCTCGCGGGCGTCCTGTCCCGCGTCATGTTCGATAAGGCTGGCAGATTCCATCGTGTTCGCGCTTTTCCGTTCCTGCTCTTCGCTTGCCGCGAAGCGGCAGACCGCCTAAACGGTCGGCCAAATTTAAACTCCGTACCTGCGCCTGAAGGAACACAATGGCCACCAATCCGCAAGCCGCCCAGTTGCCGCCGCTCTACAACGCGCTCGCGCCGCTCTCCTCGACGGTGCATCAGGCGCTCGGGCTGAAGTCCCGTACGGGTGCGCCGTTCGCGCGCGGGCTGCACGCGATCCCGATCACGGTCGACGAGTTCCACCTCGTGCAGCGCCACTACCCGATCGTGTTCGCGGCTGGCCAGACGCCCGTGCCGCTTGCGCTCACCTCGCTCAGCGAAGGCCAGAACCTGTTCGTCGACGAAGCGGGCAACTGGCGCGCCGGCACCTATGTGCCTGCCTATGTGCGCCGCTATCCGTTCCTCCTCGCGCGGATCAATCCGCAGTCCGAGGAACTGACGCTGTGCTTCGACGAGACCTCCGAGGATCTCGGCGCCGACGAAGGCGATGCGCTGTTCAAGGATGGCGAGGCGACCGATGTCGTGAAGAACGTGCTCGAATTCTGCGAGCAGTTCGAAAACTCGATGCGCAAGACGCAGGCGTTCGTGCAGGAGCTCGAAAAGGGCGAGTTCCTGATGGACGGCGAGGTGTCCATCCAGATGGATGGCATGGCGCAGCCGGCGATCTACCGCGGCTTCAAGATGATCTCGCAGGACAAGATTCGCGACCTGCGCGGCGATCAGGCGCGCAAGCTCATCCAGAACGGCATGTTGCCGCTGATGTATGCGCACCTCTTCTCGCTGTCCTACGTCACCGACCTGTTCTCGCAGGGCGCGGCGAAGAACGCAGCGGAAAAAACGGAAGCCTGAACGCCGTCCCGCTCTGTCTTGCACCGCAGGGGATTCCGCTTAGACTCCCCGTACGTGCAGGGCAATCGCGGGAAGGGGTCTCATGGCGACGGTTCACAGCAGCTATTCACGGACGGCGATCACGCTTCATTGGCTGATCGCCGTTCTCGTTCTCGGCAATATCGTCGGCGCGGTCTACGCCGAAGGGCTCCCGGATGCCGAGCGCGGCGCCGTCATGGGCATTCACAAGTCGATCGGCATCACGGTGCTCGCGCTCACCCTGTGGCGGCTCGTGCTGCGGCTGAAGGCGGGCTTCCTCGTGCTGCCCGCGCACATGAAGGGGTGGGAGATCTTTCTCGCCCGCCTCACGCACATCGGCTTCTATGTGTTGCTGCTCGCGATACCGCTCAGCGGCTGGGCGTTCGCCGCGAGCCCCGAGCGGCCGCTGATCTGGTTCGATCTCGTTCCGCTTCCCGATTCGCCGCTGGGGAAAGCAGGCCGCGGTTTCTTCCATGCCCTGCATGGCCCCGCCGCGTTCCTGGCGCTGGTGCTCGTCGTCCTGCACGTTCTCGGCGCTTTGAAGCACCATTTCCTCGATCGCGACGACGTTCTGGCGAGAATGTTGCCTTTTTTGCGAAAAAATCGGGCAGACGCTTGAAAACTTAACAATTCCGGCCCATCTTGGTTTCAGGCGGCGCTGCGTTCCCCCCCTTTTGCGCGGCACGCCCGCGTAGCATCATCTGACGAGGATGGTGCCACGTCCTCCCTGAACCCTGGTCACTTCGACATTGTCGAAGTGACCTTTTTTCTTTCAGACAGCTTTATTCCGCCGCGATGGCCTGCGGTCTTCCGAACATTTGCGGAAGCCAGCGCAGAAGCTCCGTCACCAGGTTTTTCAGCGTTTCCGCGACCTCATTGAAGCCGGCGTGCCGTTCCAGCGTGTCCGGATCCATGTAGAGCGTGCGGTCGATCTCGATCTGGATCGCGAATCGACTCCGCGCAGGCGCCGCGTGGAAACGCGTGGTGTACCCGCCCGCGTAGGGCGTGTTGCGCGCGACGCGCAGGCCTGCCCGGCGGAAGTGGGCTTCCACATAGCGTACAACCGATTCGGGCGCGGATGTGCCGCCCGCGTCGCCGATCACGATCTCGGGCCGCTGCCGCGCGGGAAGCGAGAGCGGCGGCATCGAGTGGCCGTCGATGAGCAGCGCGTAGCCGTGGCAGGCGGCGGCATCCTCGATCAGCGATCCAAGCCGCTGGTGATAGGGCGCGTGCACCGCTGCGATGCGTTGCAGCGCCGCTGCGCTGGTGATCCGGTCGCGGTAGATGTGAAGCCCCGGCCCGGTCAGCCGCGGCAGCACGCCGAGGCCGGAACGGACGCGATCGGTGGTCTTCACCGCGCCCGCAGCCGCCGGGTCGCTCAGCATCGAAAGGTCGATTTCCAGCGGGTCGCGATTAAGATCGATATAGGCGCGGGCCCAGCGTGCGGTGATCAACGGCGCGCCCGATTCGGCTGCGGGGGCGAGCAGTTCATCCACATAGGCATCCTCGGCGCGCCGCAGCCCATCCAGGTCGAGCGCGGCGGCGGCAAGGAACCCCGGCGGCAGCGCGCGGCCGCTATGCGGCGATGCGAGCACCAGCGGCGCGGGGATGCCGCGCGGGCCCGAAACGAAGTGCCCGGGTGTCAGCGCGGAGACGGAGGGCTCGGCGCTCAACGGCGATGGTCTGCAGGGTGCGGCATCGGCGCCAGCCTAACCCCGGCGAAACGAAAGCAAAAGAGGGGCCGCCGCAGGTTTCGGGCTGGCAAGCCCACAACAGGAAATGTTAAGTCCTCAGCCGTAAGAAGCGGCGGATAAGACCATGACGACACAACCCGAAGGCCGCATCACTGGCCGCATCCTGCTCGCGGAAGACGACGACTCGATGCGTCTTTTCCTGGAACGCGCGATTACCCGCGCGGGCTATGAAGTCGTTGCGGTCGATCGTGGCACGGCGGCGCTGCCGCACATCGCCACGGGCAGCTTCGGGCTGCTGCTCACCGACATCGTCATGCCGGAAATGGACGGCATCGAACTCGCCCAGCGCGCCGCGCAGCTCGCGCCCTCGATGCGCGTCATGTTCATCACCGGCTTCGCCGCCGTTGCGCTCAGCCGCGGCTCCGGCGCGCCGAGCGACGCCAAGGTGCTCTCGAAGCCGTTCCACCTGCGCGATCTCGTCGCCGAAATCGACCGCATCTTTGAAGGCGAATAAGCGGCTTGCGCCGCGCCCGGCGCTCGCCTAGAAGGCACGCCGCGTGGGCGCGTAGCTCAGTGGTAGAGCACTGTGTTGACATCGCAGGGGTCGCAAGTTCAATCCTTGCCGCGCCCACCATTCTCCCCCCTCGATACCCCTTACTTCTCCTGCGTCTTCAGCAGAAACGCGCCGAGTTCCGGCTGCGTGAGGTAGCGGCCGTAGCCGAACTTGCGGCCCTGCCTGTCGGTATATGCGTCGATCTGGTCGGCTTCGGCCTTGAGCAGTTCCGCGCCCTTGCCGCGCGCGAAGAAGGGAACGAGGTGGTTGGAGTGCGAGCTCCACGCCCAGGAATAGCCGGGCAGCTTGCCCGCGCCGTTGTTGGTCACGCGCTGGAACGGCTCGTCGAGATTGGGGCCGTACAGGAGATGGTCGTGATCGGCGGTGACGACGAGGAGCGTGTCGTCCCAGCTCGCGGCGCTTTCCGGGCTCTCGATCCATGCCACGACCGCGCGTACGGCGTCGTCGAACGCCATATATTCCTCGATCATGCGCGGGAAATCATTCGCGTGCATCGCCCAGTCGACCGCGCCGCCCTCGATCATCATGAAGAAGCCGTCGGGGTCCGTGCCGACGTGCTTCAGCGCTGCGATCGCCATCTCGTCGAGCTTCGCCATGCCGGGCGTGAAGGGCACCGCGCCCGGGTCCGCCGTGCCCCGCGCGACGTTCGCCGGATAGCTGCGCTGTGCCTGCAGCGTCGGGTTCACCGCAGCAATCATCGCAAGCGGCTTTGCCGAGGTCGCCTTGCCGTCGGCAAGATCGCGGATGTCGCCCGCGGTCTCGACGAGGTTCCAGCGCGAATTCGGCTCTTTCAGTTTCGCCCAGAGTTCGGGCGGTATCCATTTGAAGCGCACTTCCGCGTGCTCGTCCGTGATCGGCTTGCCGTCCTGGTCATAGTCCGGGTTGCCGCCGCCGCCGATCACGTCGAGCGGCCCCGCGAACATCTCGCGCGCGATGCCGTGATAGTCGTCTCGGTCGGGATTGTGCGCACCGCCGCCTGCCGCGGGCGTCGCGTGGTTGAACGGCACGCTCGTGATGCTGCCGGTCATCTTGCCCGCCGCCTTCGCGGCCTCGGCGATCGACTGCACGGGCTTTTCCGCGCCGTCCACATCGATCGCGCCGTCGAAGGTCCGCACGCCCGTCATCATCGCGGACATGGTGTTCGCGCTGTCGGGCGCGACGCGGCGGTGCCATTGGTAGCCCGCGAACAGCGCGGGATATTTGCTGCCCGCCTTCGCCATGCCCTTCACGGGCCGCGTGTCCCAGGCCTTTGCAGGATCGTAGACCGCGTCCAGATCCTGCGCATAGGGGTCGCCGCCGCCGGGCACCTTGCGTTCCAGCCGCAGGCCGTAGGTCGCCATCGATGCGCGCACCCACGGCCCCGTGTCCATGGTGAGCGGCCGCCCCGTCCAGAAACGTGTCGCCGCGAGCGTGTTGTGGCCGGAGCCGTCGGCGATCATCACGATCACGTTCTTCGGCATGTCCGCGGCGATCGCGGGCGTGGCGGTGGCAAGCAGCAGAGCGGTAAAGAACGCGCGCATGGTATCCCCTCAAGATGTCGCGGGAACAAATGTCCCGCATATGTGACAGGGGGAAGTCAAGCCGCGCGATTCGTCAGAACTGGCGGCGCGCGCGAAGCATCCACACACGCGGCGTGTTCAGCCAAGAGACGTTGCCGACCGATGCATCGACCGTCGTTTCATTCAGGCAATTCTCGCACTCAACGCTCACGCGCCAGAAATTGTCGTCGGTGCGCAGCGCGATCCCCGCGTTCACCAGAAGCTGCGATTTGGACTGCGATCCGGCAATGAAGCCGCCACCATAGGGATTGGCGGGGTATACGGTGGTGCTGAAGCCGGTGACGCTGCCCGTGTAGAGCGATGAATTCGCCGCGCCCGTCTCCATCGCTGAACGATAGGTCAAGTCCACCGAAGGCGTGACGATCGAACCCGAGACCGGCGGCAGCCAGATGTCCCACGCCGCGCCCGCGGAGAATGTCCATTTTGGCGCCCGGATCGGATCGGCGATGTCGCCGGCGGCCGTGACGATACCGACACCGCACGAAGGCGCGTTGTCCGGCCCAAACGCGCCGGCGATCAACCCTGCCGCAAGTTCCGCACCGCAAGCTGCCTGCTGCGCGCGAACTGCGCTGCCCGCCCTGTATTTCGCATCTTGCCAGCCCGCGGCGGCGCGGACCGTGACATTGGTGAGCGGCACAGCCGCGACTTCCAGCTCGATGCCCTTGTTGCGGAAGCCCGCGGTGCCGACATAATCGAAACCGCCGTCCACGATCTGCGCGTCGCTGCCGTCTGCGTAAAAACCGGTCAGATCGATGGCGAGCCGCCGCTCGAACCACGTGGATTTCAGGCCCGCCTCGTAGCTCCAGATCGATTCCGCCGCATAGGGACGGATCGTGGCGGTGGTCGCGCCGCGATCGCTCCAGCCCGCCGAACGGTATCCGCGCGTCGCGGATACGAAGAGCGTGGCGTTCTCGTTCGCCTTGAAGCTGGCCGCGAAGCGCGGTGACCAGAAGCTGTCGCTGATCTTCGCGGGGACGCCTGCGGTGACAAGCGCGTCCTCCAGACAGCCGCCCGGAAGCACGGCGCAGCCCGCGCGATTGTCGGTCAGACCGAAGCGCAAATCCTCGTCGCTATAGCGCAGCCCGCCGGTCAGTGTCAGCGCAGCGGTGACGTTCACGTCCACCTGCGCATAGGCGGACTTCGATTTCGTCTCGGTCGTCACGCGCCGGTCGGCGAGAAGGCTTGCGATGCCCGTCGTCGGCGTGAGGATATCGGCAAGATCGCTATCGCCGTCTTCCTCCGCGTAAGAGAGGCCCGCCACGTAATTCACGAAACCGCCCGCGAGCGTGCCGCCAAGGCGCAGCTCCTGCGAGAATTGCTTGAAATGCGTGTCGCCGAGGATCGTGTAGCCGCCGTAAACATCGCCGCGCGCGGTGGGGACGGGGTCTGCAATCGAAGGCCCGTCGCGTCCGTCGCGCAGGTCGATGCCGTACTGCCGCTTGGTATCGACATAGCCGGTGATCGCCTCAAAGGTGACGACCTCGCTCGGCGTCCAAGCGATGCGCGAGGTCGCGAGATAGGTCTTCGCCGAATTGCCGAAGCCGAAGCTCGCCTTGCGCCCGCTCACGCCGAGCGGTCCGAAATGGTTCGGGCCCACTGTCTCGGCATAGCCGCTCGAAGCGAAGCGGCCTTTGCAATCAGCGGGCGCGGCGGGATCGCATTCGAAATCGGGCGCGTAGAGCGCGTTGCTTTCCATGCGCGCGATCGATCCCGTCCACGTGAGCGTGTCCGAGAGCTTCGCGTGCGCGGCGGCGCGTGCGCCCCAGCCGTCGTCCTCGTTCAGCCGGTCGCCCGTCGTCGTGTTCCGCACATAGCCGTTCGATTTGCGCCAATATCCCGAAAGGCCGAGCGAGAAACGCTCGCCGACCGGCACGTCGAGCCCCGCGCGGAACTGGTAGGTGCCGAAGCGTCCGTAGGCCCCGTCGAGGTATCCGCTCGTCCGGTCGCCCGGCGTGCGGTTCACGATGTGGAGCACGCCGCCGCTCGTGTCGCGGCCGTAGAGCGGCCCCTGCGGGCCGCGCAGCAGCTCGATGCGGTCGATGTCGAAGAAGCCGTAATTCGTGGCCGCGCCGCGCCCGACGTAAACGCCGTCGATCACCGTGGCGACGCCGCTACGGCCGCGGATCACATAGTCGTTGTCGCTCCCAAAGCCCGGCACATGCGCCGCCACCGTGTTCGGAATGCCGCGAAGGGCATCGAGCGGTTCGTCGATGCCCCGCGCCTCGATCTCGCCCGAAAGCAGCGCCGAGACGGCGAGCGGCACGTTTTGGATCGGCTGCGGGCGAAGTTGCGCGCTGACGACGATTTCGGGAAGCGAAGGGTTCGCCGCCTCGTCCTCGGCCATCGCAGGCAGGGCCGCCACGGCGATTGCGGCGACGGCACAGCTTCCATGCAACAGCGAACGTCCGGACATACGCGACCTTTCCTGAAAACAAGCGCTTGCCTCTTGCCTTCCCGCGCGGCGCTTCGCAAGCGATGTGCGACAGCCGCCGTTCAGGGCGTGCTTTTGTCCTCCAACAGTTCGGTGGTGCGCTTGCGGAAAACGCCGGCGATCTTCTCGCCGAACATGCCGAGCAGACCGGGGAGGGCAAGTTCGATGCTTACGCGGTCTTCGGCCACGTCGAGGTTCGCGGTTGTCACTTGTCCCAGCGCCCTCACCTCGATCACCAGCCGATCGCCCTGCCACGTCTTGCCGATGCGCGAGGCAAAGGGCATCGCCCGGTCGAGATCGCCGAGGCCCTTGTCCATGCGGCGGCGGGCCTCATCGCGGCCGAGGCTGTGCGGAATGTCGAAGCGGACGGGCTGTGCCATGCGGCAAGTCTAGCGCACTGTCTTGATCGTGCAAGACAGTCAGGCCGCGCGGCGAATCCTGTAGACGCTCGCGGGCGGCAGGTTGCGCCAGACGCGCCCCGCCGGCTCGGCGACGAGGCCGAGCGCGGCTAGGCTGCCGCGCCCGAGCGGCGCGCGCGGACCGTAAGTGAACTGGTAGAGCGCACCATCCTCGGCGAGCCGCGCGAAGATCGCCTCGAGGATGCGCCGCCTTAGCGCGGGCGGGAAGTTGAGGAGCGGCAGGCCGCTGACGGCATCGGCATAGCGCCGGTCGGCAAGCGGGCCGCCTTCGCCGAGCACGTCCTCCGCGCGGCCCTCGATGATCTCGACCTCCGGGAACCGCGCCCGCAGCAGTGCCGCGAACACCGGATCGGCCTCCACTGCGGTGAGCGCGCCGGGTGCCACCCCGCGCGCCAGCAGCGCGGCGGTGAATACGCCCGTTCCCGCGCCGACCTCCAGCACCGCGCCGCGCGCCGGGTCGATGCCCGAAACGATGCGCCGCGCGAGCGCAGGCCCGCTCGGCGCGACCGCGCCCACCATGCGCGCGTTGCGCAGGCGTCCGAGGAAACGCAGCGCGTCTTCCGATTCGCTCTGTATGCGGCGTCGGGACTGGCGGATGCGCTCGACGACCGAAGGCTCGGAGTCCATCAGAACCCGCCGACTTCGATAAGCTCGATCAATTCGCCCGCCGCGCCGCGCGTGCAGGCTGTGCGCCGCCCGGCATAAAGCGGCCCGCCAAGCGCCTCCGGGGGCGCGATCAGCGGCGCGCGGATCGCGGCGAGCGAACGCACCGCGAAGCTCACCACGGCGTTCCCCGGCGGCAGGTAGCCGAGCAGCTGCTTGCGCTCCGTCGTTTGCGGCGGAAACTGGTCGATCTCGCACACCGGCATCCGCCCGACACTGATCACGGTCGCCTCGCTCTCCGTTTCGGGCGGAAGCCCGAAAGCGGTGTTGATGATCGGATAGGGTAGCCGGAATGTGCCGCCTTCCGAAAACCCCAATGCGTCGACATGAAAGCGCACGGCGGCGGCGCGGTCGGCGGCGGCAAGCATGGCGACCATGATGCGGTCGACATCGGCGACCGCGCGCGGGAATTCAAGGTCACGCAGCGTGTCGGTCACGGCGTTGAAGAACAGCACTTCACCCGCGCGTCCGGTCGCCTCGATCGGTGTCCAGCCCGTGCCGTCCGGCGTGCGCTCGGGCGTCGTCAGGATGCGGATGCTGCTGCCGCGCAGCCGGTCGTGGAGCGAGGGCACGTCGCGCACGGTGAGTTCATAGCCGACCCAGCCGTAAGTCCGCATCGGCAGATAGGCAAGCACGGCGGGCTGCTCGATCAGCCGAACGAATCCGGTGTCGCCGCCGCCGGGCGGGGCCAGCAGCGCCGTGCGCGCGCCGAGTGTCTTGATGGCGCCCCAGCCGTTCGCCAGTTCGATCGGCACCTTGCCCGTTTCGACGCATTCATAGCCGAGAAGAGTCGTCCAGTCGGCGAGCGAACCCTGGAAATCGGGCACGGAAATCGTGCCGCATTTGATGCGGCCGTGCGTGTCGAACATGGCACCCCGACGCTTGCCGGCCTGATGCCAGCTTTTTTCTGCTTTTGACCCCTGCACGTTCCCGTGCAAGCTTTGTTTTTACAATCATCTGGCTTGATTCGCGCGCGGCATGAACGCTTGCCCCCAATACCGATTTTTCCGGGATCCGATCCGCGGCCCGCTGGTCGCGGTTTCCGCTTTGTGGTGGGGCTGGCTCGCCGTCGCGCCGAGCTACCGGGATGACTGGCTGCTTGAAAACCTGCTGGTGTTCGCCGGTCTGCCGATTTTCGTATGGCTCGATCGCCGCGTCGGATTCTCGCGGCTTTCGACCGTGGCGGTGTTCGTGTTCCTCGCCGCGCACGTCTACGGCGCGCACTACACCTATTCGGAAGCGCCTTTCGGCTTCTGGCTGAAAGAGATCGGCGGCACCGTCCGCAACCCTTACGACCGGCTCGTCCATTTCCTGTTCGGGCTATTGCTTGCCCTGCCCATGCGGGAAACGTTGGCGCATTATGCAAAGGCCGGTCGGGGGTGGACGCACCTGTCGGCGTGGATGTGGATCGCGGCGCTCTCGACGTTCTACGAACTGCTCGAATGGGCGGCGATGCTCGTCGTCGCGCCCGATCTCGGCATCGCGTATCTCGGCACGCAGGGCGATGTCTTCGATGCGCACAAGGACAGCGCGCTCGCGATCGCGGGCGCCGCCGTCGCGCTCACCGCGCATTTCCTTTTCGGGAGACGGACATGAGAAGGCTCGCATCCCTGCTGTTGTTCGCGGCGACCCCGGCGCTCGCGGGCGTAGAGGGTGTCTATCGCCTCGAAGGCGTTCACGAGGCTGCCTCGGGCCTCGAACTCACCGCCGACGGACATTTTCGCTACGGCCTCACCTACGGCGCGCTGGACGAGGTGGGTGAGGGCCGCTGGGTCCGCGACGGTAATCGCATCCTGCTCACCACCGAACCCGCATGGACCCCGCCCGCCTTCGAACCGGTCTCGGCGGAGCGGAACCCCGAATTCACCGTGCGCGTGCAGGTGACCGGCCCGGGCGGGGGCCGCATGAGCTGGCCCGTGGATGTGCTGCTGACATACGCGGACGGCACGGAGACCGAAGGCTATACGCAGCCCTACGGCTATATCCCGAACCTTCCCGAAGACACGAAGATCACGGCGGTGAAGCTCGGCCTCGCCATGTTCGGCTTCATCTCGCCGCCGTTCCCGGTCGATCTCGCCCGCGCCAACGACCTCACCTTCCGCCTCGTGCCGAACAGCCTCGGCCAGCCCCCGTTCAAGGACCAGCCGCTCCTGATCGAAGGCGATGATCTCGTGATGCTGCGCGGCGACGGGCGCCTCACGTACCGCAAGCCGTCCGAATAGACGCCTATTCGCTGTCCATGATGGCCTTGAGCGCGGCCGGCTTCAGGATGCGGAGGCCGCGGCGGCCTTCGGTGGCGATCACGCCCGCGTCCTTCAGCTTGCCGAGTTCGCGGCTCACCGTCTCTATGGTGAGGCCGAGCACGTCCGCCATCTCGGTGCGGGTGAGCGGCAGCTGGATGAGCTGGCCGATGCCGAGGTCGGCGCCGCAGCCGGTTTGCGCCATGCGCCGGTCGATGTCGATGATCAGCCCTGCAAGCCGCGCACTCGCGCTCTTGCGGCCGAGGAACAAGAGCCAGCGGCGGCTGCGTTCCAGCTCGCTCAGCGTGCGTTCCAGAAGCTGGCGTTCGAGCTGTATGTTCTCGGCCATCATGCGCTCGAAGGGCGCGCGCGCGAAGATGCACACTTCCGCCTCGGTCAGCGCGGTGATGTCGTGGTCCACCGTGTCGGCATAGGGCCGCCCGATGAAGTCGGCGGGATAAAGCAGCCCCACGGTTTGCGCGTCGCCCGAAGGCGTCAGCGAGCTCAGCTTCAGCACGCCGCCCAGCACGTTCGCGCAGAGGATATTGTCGTCGCCCTCGAACTGCAGCGACTCGCCCGCGGCAAGCTTGCGCCTACGCCCCAGGCGCGACATTTCGGTCAGCGCGGCGTCATCGAGCGTGCCGCAAAGCGACCTGTCGCGAACAACGCAATCCTCGCAAACTTTGGTCAACCGCTGCTCCATTCACCGAACTTGATTCCGGTCAAAGCTCGCTCCCGCTCACGCCCTTAGCATTATTTTCGCCCATAATTCCACACTTGCGGATCGCCTGCGACCGATTGACCGCCCGGACGGGTTATTGTCGCGAGCGTGCTCAGGGCCGGACAAGTGCCCGCTGCGGCACGCGCACATTGCAGAGGTCGATGAACCCCGAGTCGCGTGCGAACCAGCCGTCGCGCATCCGATGCGCGCGCACGTCCACGTAGTCGCGGAACGATGCGCTGTCGGTGCGCATGATCTCGATGGGGAGGCGTTCGCCCTCAGGCACGTCGCTGCCCACACGAATGCGCCGGATGGGCACGCGTTCTGCCGCCGTCTCGTAAAAGCCGATCGGCCCGGTGCCGCGTTTCAGGCTTGAAAGCGCCTCGATCCCCGAAATCACGCGGCCGACGATCGTCACGTTGCGGTCGAGGTGGCGCGGCGCGTGGCCGATCACGACGTAAAGCTCGCTGCCGTTGCCGCTGTCCGCGCTCTCCGCGCGCCCGACGCCGAGCGCCGCGTAGCAGTGCGTCGCCCACACCGCGCCGTCCCTGCGCGTCGCCGCGAAGCCGTTCACGAAACCGGGCTCGCCGAAGCCGTCCGGGCCGGGAATCGGCGTGAAGGCGACACCCGCCGCCGCGCGGCCGAACTCGGGGTTGAGCGTCGGCGGGATGCCCTGCTTGCGCTGCTTGGCGGGGTCTTCCGCATCCGGGTCGCCCCACTGCACCACGTAATTGTCCTGCACGCGGTTGATGCTGAGCCCGTTGAAATAGCCTTCGCGCACCAGCGTTCGGATATTGCGGACGGTGTTCGGCGCTAGCTCGGGCGCAAGCTCGAACACCACCGTGCTGCCGCCCACGTCCATGTAGAGCGTGTTCTCCGGCACAAGCGGCCGCCACTCCTCCGCCCGCGAGGCGTCGATCACCCCTTGTGACGAGAGCGGCGCAAAGCCCGCGAGCAGGCAGACGAGGGGAAGAAACGCCTTCATGTCCGTCCTTCCGGGTGTAGGGCGAGCAGCGCGAAGCTGCACAGCCAGTGGGATCCCATATAGTCGTCCTCGATGTGCGGCAGGCTCGCGGCGAGGTGGCGCGCGGCGTCATCGGCATCACCGAGTTCGCGCCAGCCCCACGCACGCGTGAAGTTGAAGCCGTCGAGGTGGACGAGCTTGCCGTCGCTGCGATCGCACACGGCGGCGGGCCGCAGCAACGTCGCCGGTTCGCCCACGCCGAGCCGCGGCAGGAAGGCGGCGAGCCAGCGTTCGAACGCACCGGCGGAGAGCGCGCGCTTCATGCACATCGCCTCGACCATCGTCGAAGACAGGAACTCATCCCCGCCCGGTTCCCAAGCCGGGCAGTCGCGGTCCGCCCCGAAATAGGTCTCGGCGCGCTCACGGATCAGCGCCGCCATCGCCGCATCGTGCAGGTCTGCCCAGTCCAGCGAAAGGATGAAGGCAAAGGCCGTGTTCGCGTGCGCGCCGCTGCGGATCGGATAGAGCTGCTTCGGAAAATAGGTCTTGAAGCGCGCCGCAAATGCTTCGGCGAGTGGCGCCAGCGCCCCGCCCCAGCCCCTGTCCGCATGGCGCGCGGCCTCGCCGTGCAGCGCAAACAGCCACGCCCAGCCGTACGGCCGCTCGAAGCTCGCCGACGAGACCCGCGCGAGATAGGCAAGCTCGCCCGCCACATTCGCATCCGTCAGCACCGCATCCGCCCGCGCGGCGATCTCGCGGCTCTCCGGCAGGTCCGGGAACAGCCGCCGGATCGTCAGCAGCAGCCACCAGCTGTGCACGCAGCTATGCCAGTCGTAGCTGCCGTAGAAGATCGGATGCAGCGCGCGCGGCCCGAGCACGTCGGCGGGGCCGTCCGGCACATGGTCCATCTTGTTCGGATACTCCTGCCCCACATGGCCGAGCGCGATGCGCGCGAAGCGGGCGGCGAGAGGAGCGTCGAGGATCATCGGAACGCGAATATATAGATGATGACGAGATTCACCGCGAGCAGCGGCAGCGCCGTCGCGATCTGCGCGCGGATCACACCGTTCCGGTTCTTCAGCTCCAGAAGCGCCGCGGGCACGATGTTGAAGTTCGCCGCCATCGGCGTCATCAGCGTGCCGCAGAAGCCCGCGAGCATCCCCACCGCGCCGATCACCGCGGGGTTGCCGCCCATGCCGTGGATCAGCACCGGCACGCCGATCGCCGCCGCCATCACCGGGAAGGCGGCGAAGGCGTTCCCCATGATCATCGTGAACCCCGCCATGCCGAGCGCAAACACCGCGACCGCCGCGAAGCGGCTGCCGTCGGGGATCAGCGCACCCGCGATGTCGCCCACCACCTCGCCGACGCCCGCGAGCGCGAACACCGCGCCGAGCGAGGCGAGCATCTGCGGCAGCACTGCCGCCCAGCCCACCGAATCGATCAGGCGCCGTCCTTCCTCCAGCGTTGCGACCGGCGGCGGTTTCAGCCAGAGCATCGACACGGCAAGCGCGAGCACGACGCCGATGCCAAGCGACAGCAGCGTCACCTGCTTGGGGTCGAACAGCGGTTCGCCACCCACGCTGATCGCCTTGAACGCCACGGTGCCGACGAGCGCGGTCACCGGAATGATCAGCGCAGGCAGGAACAGCCGGTTGCCGAGTTTGCCCGAAAGCGCCGTCCGCTCGTCCGGGCTCGTCGTCTTCGGCGTGCCGCTGCCGAGCGTGCCTGCACCCGCGAGCGCGACCAGGCACAGCACCAGCACACCGTTGCCGAGATCGCCGAGCCGGTCGCCTGCAAGGAAGCTCAGCGACAAGAGCCCCCAGAACGCCGCGTTTCCAAGCCGCTTGCCATTGCTGCGGTCGCGGAGGCTGCCGATCGCGAAGGCGGCGAACACCAGCCCGGCGAACGTGTAGAGTGCGGGAAGCCCGATCACTTTCGCTCTCCCAATCGCCGGTCGAGCAGCATCAGCCGCGCGCCGTGGATGAGCAGCGCTGCGATCGCGGTCGGGATCGCCCATACCGAGAGTTCGAGCGGCGCAAGGTTGATGCCGTAAGTCTCGAACGTCCCTTTGATGAGCAGGATCGAGGCGATGGCGATGAAGATGTCCTCGCCGAAGAACAGCCCGACATTGTCGGTCGCCGCCGCCATCGCCTTCACCTCTTCGCGCGTTTCGGCATCACCGGCGCCCTGCGCTTCGGCCGCCGCCTCCGCCATCGGCGCGACAAGCGGCCGCACGGTCTGCGCGTGTCCGGCGATCGAGGTGAGCCCGAGCGCGGCGGCGATCTGGCGGACGATCAGGTAGATGATCAGCAGGCGGCCCACGGTCGCGCCTTTCAGGCCCGCGATCAGCGTCCGCGCGCGCTGCTGCAATCCGTAGCGTTCGAGCAGGCCGATCACAGGCAGCACGATCCACACCACGCTCACGTAGCGATTGTCGTTGAACGCCTTGCCGAAAGCGGAGACCACCGCGACCGGATCGAGCCCGCCCGCGATTCCCGTGGCGAGCGCCGCGATCGTCACCACGAGCAGCGGATTGAGCCGGGCCATGAAGCCAAGCACGATGATGACGATTCCAGACAGTACCAGCACGACGCGAGGCCCCCGACTCAAAGCGTCTTTACATCGCGCCCGGCACCTTTAGCATCGGAAAAAATGACCTGTGGGGAAGGGCTTGATGACGCTTCATCTCGCGATCGTGGGTTCCGGTCCGGCAGGTTACTATACGGCGGAGGCCGCCCAGAAGCTGAACGGCGGCGATGTCCGCATCGATATCATCGACAGGCTGCCCACACCCTTCGGCCTCATCCGTGCGGGCGTCGCGCCCGATCACCAGTCGATCAAGGCCGTCTCGCGCCGCTACGAGAAGACCGCGCTTACCGACAATGTCCGCTTCGCCGGCAATGTCAGCGTCGGCGAAGGCGGCATCTCGATTGATGAACTCCTCGGCCTTTACGACGCCGTGGTGCTCGCGACCGGCGCACCGACCGATCGCCCGCTCGGCATCCCCGGCGAGGGTTTGCCCGGCGTCCTCGGCTCGGCGGCGTTCGTCGGCTGGTACAATGGCCATCCCGATTTTGCCGATCTCGCGCCGCCGCTCCATGGCGAGTCGGTCGTCGTCATCGGCAACGGAAATGTCGCGATCGATTGCGCGCGCATCATTGCCAAGCTCCCGGAGGAGTTCGAAGGCGCAGACATCGTGCAGCACGCCGTCGATGCGCTCGGCGTGTCGCAGGTAAAGCTCATCCGCATCGTCGGCCGTCGCGGCCCGCATCAGGTGAGCTTCACGCCGAAGGAGGTCGGCGAGATGGGGGAGCTTGCGCGCGCAACGCCCGTCGTCGATCCGGCCGTGTTCCCGCCCGTGGAAGAAGACGATGCGCTGGAGCCGGGCCTGCGCAAGGTTGTCACTGCGCTGCGCGGTTTTGCCGCCGCGGGTCCGGACCCTGAAAAGCCGGTGCGCGTTCACTTCGATTTCTTCCTGCGTCCTGTCGAAGTGCTGGGGGATGGCAAGGTCGAGGCCCTCCGCCTCGAACGCACGCAGCTCATCGATGGCCGCGCCGAAGGCACCGGCGAGATGCTCGATATCCCCTGCGGCATGGTGATCAGCTGCATCGGCTACCGCACGATCCCGATCGCGGGCGTGCCTTATGATGATCGCGGCGGCCGCTTCGTGAACGAGGAGGGGCGCATATCCCCCGGCCTCTACTGCGTCGGCTGGGCGCGGCGCGGGCCGACGGGGACGATCGGGACGAACCGGCCGGATGGCTTCGCGATCGCGGACCTGATCGCGGCAGAGATCACGCCCGCTGGCAAGCGCGGCCGCGCCGGTCTCGATGCGCTCACGGCCGAAAAGGGCATCGACATCGTCACCTTCCGGGATTGGCAGAAGATCGACGCTGCCGAGGTCGCAAGGGCGCGCGGCAGCGCCCCGCGCGAGAAATTCGTGGCGGTCGACGATATGATGACGACGGTGCGAAGCTGAGGCTTGCGGGGGCGTGACCCCCTCGCTATAAGCCGCCGTCCGCTGTCCCGAGGGCTTCCGCCCACAGCGGCAAATCCTGCGCGTCGGGGAGTAGCTCAGCCTGGTAGAGCACTGTCTTCGGGAGGCAGGGGCCGGAGGTTCGAATCCTCTCTCCCCGACCACGCGCAGCCTTTCGGATCAAGCGGCAGGCTTCGGATCGCAATCTTGGCCGCCGCCGGGAGACTAAGCGTGGCCGATATCCGCATCACTGCAGGTGATCTCGTTTTCCTCGCCCGTCTCGAACACGCGCTGGCGCCCGAGACGTGCCGGTATTTCCTCTCGCTGCTGCCGTACAAAACGCAGTTCGTGCATGTCCGGTGGAGCGGCGAAGGCTGCTGGGTGCCGCTCGGCGACGCATCCGTTCCCTTCACCTTCGAGAACGCGACCAGCTATCCGGCGCCCGGGCAGATGATCTTCTACCCCGGCGGTTAGAGCGAAACGGAGATCCTGCTCGCCTATGGGGCGGTGAGCTTTGCGAGCAAGCTCGGCCAGCTTGCGGGCAATCATTTCCTCACCATCGTCGAAGGGCTTGATCAGCTGCCGGTACTCGGAAAGCGCGCGCTCTGGCAGGGCGCGCAGGATGTCCTGATCGAAAGCCTCTCCTGAACGCCTAAACGGTCCGCAGCGCCTTCGAGATGCCGTCCAGCCCGGCTTCTAGCTCCGCGCGCGTCGTCCAGCCATAGCCGAGGCGGAAGTGCGTGTCGGGCATCTCGAACCAGTGGCCGGGGCCTACATATGTGCCGTGCGCTTCGAGCAGGCGCTTGTAGAACGCGTCCGTACCGCCCGGCGGGACCTCGCGCATCCGCGGGAAGCACACCACGCCGCCTGATGGCTTCACCCATTCCAGCAGCGGCTCCTCCGCCATCCAGTCGCTGACAAGCCCGAGCCGCGTCCGCATCTCTTCCAGCGTCGGTGTCAGCAGCGCGGCGCGGCGGGCAAGCACCTGCTCAGCGATCCACTCGTCGACCACGCTGCCGCAGATGCTGATCTGCTCCTTCGCGGCGAGGAACAGCTCCTGCAGCGCCGGGTCGGTGGTGATCAGCCAGCCGATGCGGATGCCGGGCACGCCGTAAGCCTTCGACAGCGAGGAGACGCTGATTACATGTGCGCCGAGCGACGCTGCGAGCGGCAGCGTGCCGCCATAGGAAAGGTCGCGGTAAGTCTCGTCGACGAGCAGCTTGCAGCCATTGTCGCGCGCGAGGTCCACGAGCTGGCGAAGTTCGGCCTCGCTCAGCATCGTGCCCGTGGGGTTGTGCGGGCAGGTAACGCTGATGATCCGCGTGCGCGGCGTGATCGCGGCGGCGATGCGCGCGATGTCGATGCGGAAGCCCTCCTCGAACTTCAGGTCGATGAGGCTGATCGCGCAGCCGATCGCGCGCGGCGTTTCAAGGTTCGTCGCATAATTGGGGCGGATGACGACGAGGTGGTCGCCGGGCCCGAGCAGCGCGGTCGCAATGATGAACAATGCCGTCGCCGCGCCGCCGCAGACGAGAACGTCGTCCGCCTTCAGGCCCGGCGCGTCCGCCGCGATCAGAGCGCGCAATTGCTCGCTGCCGCGGTGCTCGCCGTAAAGCAGCGTGAGATCGGGGACGGAAAGGCCAAGGCTCGACAGCGTCTGGTCGGTGATCGAGCTTTCAGAGAGATTGTACCGGATATTGCCGTAGCCGTACTCCTCGGGGGATTCGACCTCGATCGGCATTCTGACATAGCGCATGGGAACGACCTCGATGCTGCGGGGCATTGCCCTCAACTATTGAAGCGACCTGACACCAGCTTGTCACCCCGGCCGTCGCGCGCCCGTTCAGGCGATGTCGTACCCTTCCATCACCGTCGGCAGCAGCTCCACGAGCACACGTCTGCGGATTTTCCAGCCTTCGGCGGTCCGCACGTACTCGTCGTCATAGCGTCCGCAGAACTCGGTGCGTCCGCCGTTCTTCAGGATGCTGCGCTGGAAGAAATAGGCGAAGCCGGTTGCGCGGTCGCCTTCCACCGAAAGCACGCGCTGGTTCATCGTCATGTGGATGTTGTGCGTCTGCTGGCGGAAAGCGTTGCCCATGGTTTCGGCGATGTCCACCCGGCCCACGGCGACGGCGAAGCCGCAGTGGCTCGCATCCAGAATGCCGTCCTCGGTGAAGACCTCCGCATAACGGGCCGGGTCGAAGCTGTCTGCGGCGCGCGCATAGTCCGCCTGCAGTCCAAGGATGGCCAGCGTGTCGCCGATGGTCTGCAGGTCGTACATGGCGCTGGTTCCTGTCACGGACGGCGTGCCCGCGCGAACGATGTGCGCGCCTCCGGGCGGTCTTGCCAACGAAAAAGGGCGACCCCCAAAGGGATCGCCCTGATTTTCGTCCGTCTGTCGCTGGATGTCAGCGGCGGCGGCGCAGTGCGCCCATGCTGACGAGGCCGAGGCCGAGCAGGCCGAGCATGCCCGGTTCGGGAACTTCGGGAATGGTCGTGTCTTCAAGCAGGATCGTCGTGTCGACGCGGAAGTTCGATTCCGTCGTGTGGCGCTCCGCGAAGAACAGCTTGAAGGCATAATCTTCGCCCACCGTCAGGCCGAGCGAGTCGAGGCTGCACGAGCCCGACGCCGCGCCGTGCACGCCACCGAGGTCCATGCAGAGCTGGCCGTCGATGTAGACCCAGAGGTCGTCGTCGCCCGTGAAGTTGAACACTTCGCCGCCCTGGTAGGTGAAGCTCGTCTCCAGCTCGAGCGTGAAGTGGTAGTTGTGCGGACGGCCTTCGGTGTCCGTCGCGACGCCGTCGATCGGGAAGAACGCCGAGCTGGCGTAGCTGTAGATCCCCGAGCCCGGCGCGGTTTCGTTGAGCGTCAGGCTCAGCGCGTAGGCGGTGTTCACGCCCGGCACGTCTTTGTACCACTGGTCGAACGACGCGGCGCTCGAAATGGCGCCGGCGCCGGGCGCGCCGATGAAATCGGGGTTGCCTTCGGCGTTGAGCGTGCTGCTGACGAGGCCGGTCGCGAGGCCGCTGATGCCGTCCTCGAAGTCCGGATGCGCGGCAGAGAAGTCGCGCACCGTCGCGGAAAGCGAGATCGAAGCCGCGTCTGCCGGCATACTGGCGAGAAGCGCGATCGCCGTTGCGGCGCTGCCCAGAATGCGAATGTTCATGTCATCCTCCAACTGTCCGGGCGCTTTTCACGTTTTTGCGCCCCCCATTGCGGGAAGATGAAGCAACGCCTGTGCCAGTTGAGCAGAATCGACGGGAATCCGAATGACTCCCGTTCCCGCGTTCGGCAATCCGCTTTCGGAATGTAAATTATACCGGCACCAGAACGATGCCAGCGTTCAGGCGGTCGGGAACTGCGTTTCCACCATCGAAGAGCGCGAGGCCCATTCGTCGTGCAGCTTCGTGAGCTCGGGTCGCGTGCGCTTCCAGTCGAGCGTCGGATGCCGGAAATCGATGTATTCGAGCGCGATCACCGAGAGCATCTCGGCATAGCGGCGATAGGCGGGCGCCGCGTCCAGCATGGCGGGGAGGGCATCGAGCGCGCGCTCGATCTTCCCGCGCCAGCGGCCCTGCCAGTAGATCGACCGCTCGCCCGGCTGCCGCTGCGTTTCCATGCGCCACGCGACGGCGGCGTCGAGGATCGCGTCGATGTGCGCGGCGAGCGTCATCGCCGCCCAGCGCTTGGCATCGCCGGCGGCGGGATAAAGGTCGCCGGCGTCCTTCAGGCTCGCGAGATAGGCGAGGATAACGCGGCTGTCGTGCACCGCCGTGCCGTCGTCGGTGATGAGCGCGGGGACCTTGGAAACCGGGTTCACGGAAACGAGCTCGTCGGGGTCCGCGAGCGGATCCACCGGCACCTCGTCGACAGCGTCCTCGAGATCGAGCTCGCGAACGAACACGCGCACCTTGCGCGCATAGGGCGAGGTGTAGGACATGTAGAGCTTCATGCATGATTCCCTGAACAATTTCGCGCACGCTAGCGACGTGGCGCCGGCAAGGAAAGTCGAACCATTGCGGGGCACGCCATGAGCCGCGCCGACGATCTCGCCTTCGCGCACCGGCTCGCCGATGCCGCGGGCGAAGCGATCCGGCCGTGGTTCCGCGCCCGCGTCGAGGTCGAGACGAAGGGCGACGCCTCGCCCGTCACGGTTGCGGACCGCGCCGCGGAAACCGCGATGCGCGCGCTCATCGAGGCCGAGCGTCCCACGGACGGCATCGTCGGCGAGGAGTTCGGCATCTCCAATCCCGGCGCCTCCCGCGTCTGGGTGCTCGATCCCATCGACGGCACGCGCAGCTTCATCGCCGGGCGGCCGATCTTCGGCACGCTGGTCGCGCTCCTCGAAGAAGGCAGCCCCGTCCTCGGCATCATCGATCAGCCGATCGGGCGGGACCGCTGGGCTGGCGTAGAGGGCGAGGCAACCACGCTGAACGGCGCCGCGATCACCACGCGCCGCTGCCCCGCGCTGTCGATGGCGCTTATCGCCTCCACCGGCCCGCAGTATTTCCACACGCCCGAACGCGCCCGCTTCGAGGCGCTCGCCGCGGCGGCGGGCCAACTCGTCTACGGCGGCGATTGCTACAACTACGGCCTCGTTGCGGCGGGCCACATCGACATCGTCGTCGAGGCGAACCTCAAGCTCCACGATTTCGCCGCGCTCGCGCCCATTGTCATCGGTGCGGGCGGCTCGATGACGGACTGGGAAGGCCGGGCGCTCACGGGCGACAGCAACGGCAGCGTCATCGCGCTCGGCGACGCATCGCTGCTCCCCGAAGTCTCGCGCCGCCTTCTCGGCTAACCCTTCTTCTTTTCGGCGGCCTTGTCCGCTGCCCGAACAGCCGCGCCACTTGCCCCCGCCAGCACAGGCGCGCAGTTCGTGTCCTCCTCGTCGCCGAGGTCGATGAACGCCACCAGTGCGGCAAGCGGCGAAATGAGCGCGCCGAGCACGCCGCCCGCAGCGGCGCGCCCCACGAGTTCGCCCGAGATCGGGTTGACCGTCGGCGCGGCAAACCAGCCGCCTACGCCGATCGGCGACTGGCCGGAGAACAGGCTGGGGTTCTTGGCGTCCGCCTCCACCGCGAGATCGAGGCTTTCATCCTTGAAGCTGATGCGCCCGCCGCCCCGGATCACGTTCTTGCGCGTATCGATGAAGATGGGGTCGGCGCGCGCCACGCCGTTCTTCACGGTAAAGGCGATCAGACCGCACCGGATGCGCGCGGGTTCCTTCAGCTTGTCGCCGAGCGCGGCTTCCACGAAGTCGCCGATGTCGAGCTCCAGAAGCTCGGCGTTGCGAAGCCAGAAATCGCCCTGCGGCAGGATCACGGCGATGCGCCCGTTCGCCGAGCCGAGCGATTCGCGCACATCGTTGCCGTATCCGGTAAGATCCAGCCGGCCTTTCAGAACGCCCTTCGTGCCCGTGCTCTCGATGTCGAAGCCGCGCAGCAGGTCTGCGATCCGTACGGGGCTGAGGTCCAAATCATAGCGCGTGACCACCGGCGAGCGGCGGGCGTTGAGGTCGATATTCCCGGTCAGCGTGCCGCCTGCGAAATCGAACCGCACGGGCTTCAGGGTCAGCAGCCGGTTGTCGAGCCCGAGCGTGAGCTGAAGGTTCTGCAGCGGGATCGTACCCGTCCGCACGTTCGCGGCGCGATAGGCTATGCGCGCGTCGAGACGGCTCAGCCCCTCGGCATTCAATGGCGCATTCGGCAGCACGCGCGGACGCCCGCCCTCGGTCGTGATCGCGCCCTTGCCGCCCATGTTATCGAGCCGCTCGGGCGGAATGCCGATCCACGGGCCAGCGTCGAGGATGTCGAGCGCGCGGCTCGCGAGGTCCGCCGCGATGAACAGCCGTTCGCCGCCGGTGCGCACGGTCATGCTGCCCGAAAGGTCGCTGTCGCCGAACGTCCCTGCGATCTTGGTCATGCGCCATTCGTTCCCCACCGGCCGCAGCTCGCCGCCGAGGTCGAATGCCCGCGTTTCCGGCACGGCGACGCCGAGCAGCAGGAAGGGCGTGGCGAGGTTGCCGCCCTGCGCGCGGACGCTCAGCACCGCACCGTCCAGCTCGGTCGCACCCGGCAGTGTGCCCGCCGCGTCGATATGGCTGTCGCCGACCTCGATGCGGAGCGCGAGGTCGTTGCGCCCGCCCGCGGCCGTCGCGTCGGGACTTTCGAGGCGACCCGTTACGCGGAACGCCTCCCCCATGGAGGTGCCGCCGCCCTTGAAGCCGATCGCGTTGCCGAACCGGCTCGATCGCGCGGCGATCGGCGCGAAGGCGAGGTCGGCAAACAGCCGCCGCGGCGGGTCGCGGTAGGCGAGCGTGGTGCCGGTGATCGCCGCGCGCCGAATCTCGGGAAGTCGGAAGGGCTCGCCGCGCGTGTCGCCGAAGGTCCAACTGTTGCGCTCGCCTGCCTTGTCCCATTCCAGCGCGAAATGCGTGTCCTCCAGCGTCGCCTGCCGGAACAGCACCTTGCCGAAGATCAGCCGCAGGATGTCGATCCTGAGGTCGATGAGCTTCGAATCGACGAAGCGTTCGCCTTCCGCCCAATCAGGATTGGCGACGACGAGCCTTTCGGCGCGGAACTTGATGTGCGGGTTCGAATACAGCTGGAAATCACCGCCGACGCTCACCTCGCGGCCCACGATGCTGGTGGCGATCCGCTCGAAGGGGCGTTCGAGAAAGCGCCCCTTGGTGATGAACAGGATCAGCCACACCAGGAACAGGATGCCGATCACCCACAGCACGGCTTTCAGCGCGAGCTTCACAGGGTTCGGAAACCGATCCCATGTGTCTCGGCCGGACTGGCCCAATTCCCGGCTCCATTCGCGGATGGACGGCGTCTGCATGAGAGGACTAACGTGCGGCGATGATCGAGCGTTCCCCGAAACATGGTCTTGCCGCCGCACGAATCGACACGCCGACTGGCGAGATGCTCTGCGTCTGGGGCACGGACGGCCGCGTGCGGGCGCTCGAATGGGCGGATAAGGACGATCGCTTCCAGACGCTGCTCGCCCGCTATCAGGGGCCGGATACGGTGCTTGAAATGCAGGAAGCGGCCCCTGCGCACGTATCCCGCGCGCTTGCCGCTTACTTCGAAGGCGATTTCGCGGCGACGGCGGCGGTCGAGGTCGATCCCGGCGGCACGGCCTTCCAGAAGGAGGCGTGGGCGGCACTCCGGCGCATCCCGCACGGTGAAACGCGCACCTATGCCGAGCAGGCGGCCGCCATCGGCCGACCCGCGGCCGTGCGCGCCGTCGGCGCGGCGAACGGCGCGAATCCTGTGGCGATCATCGTGCCCTGCCACCGCGTGATCGGCGCGGACGGTTCGCTCACCGGCTTCGGCGGCGGCATCGAACGCAAGCGCTGGCTGCTCGCGCACGAGCGCGCGCCGGTCGCCGCGGTTCAGCCCGGGCTTTTCGGCTAGTTCAGGTTCAGCCCTGCCGGGAAAGCGCCAGTTTCAGCCCGAACGCGATGAAGACGCCGCCGGTCAGCCGGTCCATCGTCTTCACCACGCGGGGCCGCGCAAGGAACCGGCCGAGCGGCACCGTCGCGGCGATCAGCACGGCGAACCACAAGGTGCCGAGCACGACGTGCACGCCTGCAAGAAGGAAGGAAAACCCCGCGGGATCGACCCCGGTCGGGATGAACTGCGGCAGGAAGGTGATGTAGAACACCCCGATCTTCGGGTTGAGCAGATTGGTGACGAGCCCCCGCGTGAACGCCTCGCGCGCGCTGCCGCCGGTCGCGGCGCTGCCCGTGGCGAGCGCCGTGCGCGGTTTCAGGAGCAGACCGACGCCGAGATAAAGAAGATAGGCCGCGCCCGCCCATTTCACGATCGTGAAGGCCGTTTCCGAGGCCGCAAGCAACGCGCCGAGGCCAAGTGACACTGCTCCGCCCCAGATCAGGCAGCCAAGCCCGATGCCGAGCGCTGCGAACGCCGCGCTGCGCGGGCCGGTCGTGGCACTCCGCAGCACCATCGCCGTATCGACGCCGGGCGTCAGCGTCAGCACGGTCGCGGCGGCGGTGAAGGCGATCAGGGACTGGGTGATGGTCATATCCGGCTTCTAGAACAGGTGATGAGTCGCGTACAGCGCTGCTCCCGTGCGCTGCCGGGCTTGCTCTCCACGCTTCGGCCAGCTATAGCGCGCGCTTCGAAAAACGTGACCGCCCGGCCAGTGTGGGCTGCCGAGGCGGTCTTATAGCGTTTCAAGGAGACGGAAATGCCCAAGCTCAAGACGAAGAGCGGCGTCAAGAAGCGGTTGAAAATCACCGCGACTGGCAAGCTCAAGCACGGCGTCGCTGGCAAGCGCCACCGTTTGATCAGCCATAATTCCAAGTACATCCGCCAAAACCGCGGCACCGACGTGCTGGCCGACTGCGAGACCAAGAAGGTCTTGAAGCAGTGGGCGCCTTACGGCCTGAAATAGGAGGATAGTCCATGGCACGTGTCAAACGCGGCGTAACCACGCACGCCAAGCACAAGAAGATCCTGAAGGCAGCCAAGGGCTACTACGGCCGCCGGAAGAACACCATCCGCATCGCGCGTCAGGCGGTCGAGAAGGCCGGCCAGTACGCGTATCGCGACCGGAAGGTGAAGAAGCGGAATTTCCGCGCACTCTGGATTCAGCGCATCAATGCCGCTGTCCGCGAAGAAGGTCTCACCTACGGCCGGTTCATGCACGGCCTGAAGCTGGCCGGCGTCGAGCTGGACCGCAAGGTGCTCGCCGATCTCGCCGTCCACGAGGGCGAAGCGTTTAAGGTCATCGTCAAGCAGGCAGAAGCTGCGCTCGCGAAGGCCGCGTAAAAACGCGAACCAAAGCAATGGGAAGGCGCGGCGCTGCTCACGGCAGCGGCCGCGCCTTTTTCTTTATGTAACCGGGGTTCAATGATGTCCGACCTTTCCGCAGAGCAGGGCGAATGGCTCGCCAAGATTTCCGCTGCGCCTGATGCTGCCGCTGTCGAGGCGCTGCGCGTCGCCGCGCTCGGCAAATCGGGGGCGATCACGCAGCAGCTGAAGGCGCTGGGCGGCATGGACCCCGAGGCACGGAAAGTCGCGGGTGCGGCATTGAACGTGCTGCGCGAAGCGGTGTCGGGTGCGCTCTCGGCGCGCAAGGAAGCGCTTGAAGCGGCCGAACTCGATACGAAGCTCGCGGCAGAGGCCGTGGACGTCACGCTTCCGGTCGAACCCGCGCGGCTCGGCACCGTCCACCCGGTGTCGCAGGTGATGGACGAACTTGCCGAAATCTTCGCCGATCTCGGCTTCGCCGTCGCGACCGGCCCGGAGATCGAGGACGACTGGCACAATTTCACCGCGCTCAACATTCCGGAATCGCACCCGGCGCGCGCGATGCACGACACCTTCTACTTTCCCGAACAGCTCGCGAAGGAAGGCCGCCGCTTCCTGCTGCGCACGCACACCTCGCCCGTGCAGATCCGCACGATGGTGAGCGAGCAGCCGCCGATCCGCATCATCGCGCCGGGCCGCGTCTATCGTTCGGATTCGGACGCCACGCACACGCCGATGTTCCATCAGCTCGAAGGGCTGGTGATCGACCGCAACATCCACATGGGGCACCTCAAGTGGACGCTGGAAACATTCATCAAGGCCTTCTTCGAGGTCGATGACGTGACGCTGCGTTTCCGCCCCAGCTACTTCCCCTTCACCGAACCGTCGGCCGAGGTCGATGTCGGCTGCTCGTGGGAGGGCGGCACGCTCAAGATCGGCGGCGAAGCGTCGTGGCTCGAAATCCTCGGCTCGGGCATGGTGCATCCGCGCGTCATCGCGGCCTGCGGTCTCGATCCCGCCGAGTGGCAGGGCTTCGCCTTCGGTGCGGGCATCGATCGTCTGGCGATGCTCAAGTACGGCATGACCGACCTTCGCGCCTTCTTCGATGGCGATGTGCGCTGGCTCAAGCACTACGGTTTCTCGCCGCTCGCCGTACCCACGCTTTCGGGAGGAGTCGGCGCATGAAGTTCACGCTTTCGTGGCTGAAGGACCACCTCGACACCGCCGCTTCGCTTGAAGACATCGTGCTTGGCCTCACCCGCGTCGGGCTCGAGGTCGAAGGCGTCGACAATCCCGCCGACCGTCTCGCGCCGTTCCGCGTCGCGAAGGTGCTGGAGGCCGCGCCGCATCCGCAGGCGGACAAGCTCCAGGTCCTGAAGGTCGATACCGGTGCGGGTGAACCGCTGCAGGTCGTCTGCGGCGCGCCCAACGCGCGCGCAGGGCTGTACGGCGTATTCGCCGCGCCCGGCACTTATGTGCCCGGCATCGACGTCACCTTGAAGGTCGCGGCGATCCGCGGCGTCGAATCGCACGGCATGATGTGTTCGGAGCGCGAGCTCGAACTGTCCGACGCGCACACCGGCATCATCGACCTTGCCGGTGAACCCGCTGTCGGCACGCCCTTCGCCGAGGTGCTCGGCCTCGACGATCCGGTCATCGAGGTCTCGGTCACGCCGAACCGGCAGGATTGCATGGGCGTGCGCGGCATCGCGCGCGATCTCGCCGCGCTTGGCCTCGGCACCTTGAAGCCCGGCACTGTCGAAAGCGTCGAAGGCGGCTACGACTGCCCCGTCGAGATCCGCACCGAAGATCCCGAAGGCTGCCCGGCCTTCTTCGGCCGCGTCGTGCGCGGCGTGAAGAACGGCCCGTCGCCCGCGTGGCTGCAGCGCCGCCTCACAGCGATCGGCCTGCGCCCGATCTCGGCGCTCGTCGACATCACCAACTTCATCACCTTCGATCGCGGCCGGCCGCTGCATGTCTACGATCTCGCGAAGCTCTCCGGCGCCGTCGTCGCCCGCCGCGCGGCGGAAGGCGAGAGCGTCGTCGCGCTCAACGGCAAGACCTACGCGCTCACCCCCGAGATGACCGTCATCGCCGACGCGCGCGAGGTCCACGACATCGCGGGCATCATGGGCGGCGAGCATTCGGGCGTCGAGACCGAGACGACCGATATCCTCATCGAATGCGCATACTTCGACCCGCCTGGTATCGGTCGTACCGGTCGCGCCCTCGGCCTCACCTCCGACGCCCGCGCCCGCTTCGAACGCGGCGTCGACCCGGCCTTCCTCGAAGGCGGCCTCCAGCTCGCCACCCGCATGGTCCTCGATCTCTGCGGCGGCTCACCCAGCCGCGAGCTCCGCGCCGGCGAGCCCCCCGAGGTCGCGCCGCAGGTCGACTACACGCCCGACCTCACCGAGCGCCTCACCGGCGTCACGGTCGACCCGGCGAAGCAGGCCGAAATCCTCGCCGCACTCGGCTTCGCCGTCGAGACCGGCGACACATGGCGCGTCACCGCCCCCTCATGGCGCCGCGACGTGGACGGCCCCGCCGACATCGTCGAGGAAGTCGTCCGCATCTCCGGCTTCGATGCCATCCCCTCCACGCCGCTCCCGCGCGCCGAGGGTGTCGCGAAGCCCACCGCCACGCCCGCCCAGCTCACCGAACGCACCCTCCGCCGCGCCGCCGCCGCGCGCGGCCTGGACGAAGCGGTGACGTGGAGCTTCATTGCGCCGCAGGAGGCCGAGAGCTTCGGCGGCGGTATATTCGCCCTCGAAAACCCGATCTCCGCCGACCTCGCCGTCATGCGGCCATCGCTGCTCCCCGGCCTCATCTCCGCCGCGCAGCGTAACAGCGACCGCGGCGCGACCTCGGTCCGCCTGTTTGAACTTGGCCGCCGCTATCTCGGCGAGGGCGAGCGGCTGACGCTCGGCCTCGTGCTTTCCGGTGCGCGGCAGGAAAAGGATTGGCGCGAGGGCGCGGCGAAGGGCTTCGACGTGTTCGACGCGAAGGCCGAGGTGCTGGCGCTGCTCGCCGCCGCCGGCGCGCCGGTTGATCGCGTGCAGGCCTATACGGGCGCGAGCGCCTGGTACCATCCGGGTCGCTCCGCGAAGCTCGGCCTTGGCCCCAAGACGATCCTTGCGGAGTTCGGCGAGCTTCACCCGCGCCTTGCCCGTGCATTCGATCTGCAAGGCCGCGTCGCTGTCGCCGAGGTGTTCCTCGATGCCATCCCCGCGCCTCGCGGCAAGCGCGGCCGTGCCGCCTATTCGCCGCCTGCGCTACAGGCCGTGACGCGCGATTTCGCCTTCGTTGCCGACAAGGCGCTCGCGGCGGACGCGCTGCTCCGCGCGGTGCAAAAGGCGGAGCCGAAGCGCATTGCGGCAGTTCGTCTGTTCGATCTGTTCGAAGGCGGGGGTATCGAGCCGGGCAAGCGCTCGCTCGCCGTGCGCGTGACGCTGCAACCCGACGAGCGGAGCTTTACCGAAGATGAGCTCTCCGCAATCGCCGGAAAGATCGTCGCGTCGGCGCGTGCGGTCGGCGGGGAACTGCGCGAATAGGCGTTTCGTTTCGTCGCAAGCACGGATTGTGAAGCGTTGGGGTCTGCTATAGCGTTCCGGTAGCGGCAGTTCCGCCGTCCGGAGTTCTCCCCTTATGCCGCTGCTGCATTTTCTGGAAGGCGGCGGTAATATGGGCCGCGCGATCCGGGCTTTTGATTGGTCGGCAACGCCGCTTGGTCCGGCAAAGGACTGGTCTCCTACGCTGAAGTCGACTGTCGCTTTGGTGCTTAGTTCACGCTTTCCCAAGTGCCTCGTCTGGGGCCCGGAGCTCATCTGCATCTACAACGATGCCTTCGAGCCCATTCTTGGGAGTAAACCGGAAGCTCTCGGCAAGGCGTTTAGCGATGTCTGGTCGGAGGTTTGGAATGAAATCGGTCCAATAGCGGAACGCGCCTTTGCCGGAGAGGCGACGTTCATTGAGGATTTCTCGGTTACGGTAAACCGCCACGGCTATCCTGAGCAGGCGTGGTTCACTTTCTGCTACAGCCCTGTGCGGGATGAACTGGGCAATGTCGTCGGCATGATGGATACGGTCGTGGAGACGACCGCAATGGTCGAAGCGCAGCGCCACGCCACGCTTCTCAATCAGGAACTCGCGCATCGCATGAAGAATATGCTCGCTGTTGTTTCTGCGGTGGTCGATCAGACGTTTCGCACGTCCTCTCCCGAAGATTCACGTAAACTTATCGCGCAACGCTTGCAGGCGCTGGGACATGCGCACGACGTGCTGACCCGGTCACGCTGGAGCGACGCGCCATTAAAGGACATCTTAGAGGAAACGCTCCGGCCGCATGGCAATGCCGCGGCCATTCATTTTGGGGGGCCGTCGATTTATCTTTCCGCCGACCAATCGCTATCCATTGCGCTTGCTGTGCATGAGCTTGCGACCAATGCTACTAAATATGGCGCGCTTTCAGTGCCTTCGGGGGAGATTGATATCCGTTGGCACGCAGGACAGGCCGGCACGGATGAACCGTTCGCCTTTGAATGGATCGAGGCGAATGGTCCCCCGGTCGCGTTGCCAAAACGCCGAGGGTTTGGATCGCGTCTCCTGCAGCGCGCGCTGGCACCCCAATTTGGCGGGGCGGTCGACTTGATGTACCGCCCAGAAGGCCTTCGTTTTAGGCTTCAAACGACCATGAAACGACTGAGGACAGATGTTTCTGTAGCCGCATAAGGTGAGGCGGATTTGCGCGCTTTTTTGCCGTCCTGGCCGGGCATCTGGTAGTTTTTCTTAAGGTTCGGTCGGTAACCATGCCGACATGCCCCTGTCGCGTGCCTTCGAGCCGATCACGGCTCTTGCGCAAAAGCGCAAGCCTTTGCTGTGGCTCATGCTCGTGTCGGGTCTCATGGGGATTGCCGCGTTCATGGAACCGGCGGACCTCGCGCTTCTCACGCTGCGCAACAAGATTCGCGCCCAGCCGGTAAGCGGCGAGGTGGCGGTGGTCGGTATCGACGACGAGTCGATTGCGGCAACGGGTCCCTGGCCATGGAACCGTGACCGCCTTGCCGCACTCACCGATCGGCTCTTTGCTTCCGGTGCCGACCGGGTGTTCTTCGATCTCTATCTGCCGCCGCTCGATGCAGAGGGAGACCGCGCATTTGCGAAGGTCATAGACCGGCATCCGGGCGCCGTGTTCCTGGCCAGTACGAACGACTACACCGCCGATGGAAAGACGCGCGTCCTTGAGCCGTCGAGCCTTGGCGACACCGCCGAGGTGGTCTCGACGATGAAGTTCCTGCGCTACTGGAACGGCGTCCCCGATCTTGCCTATCGGCAGGTGATCGGAGACCGGGTGCGCCGGTCGATGGAGACCGCAATCGCTGGTGTGGACGGGCCGCTCGGCGCGCGGTTCCCGATCGACTACTCCTATACGCTGGCGTCGATCCCCTACGCGAGTGCCGCCGATGTTCTCGCTGGGCAATCGGAACTCGACGTCAAGGGGCGGACGGTCGTGGTCGGGCTCAATTCGAAAACGCTTTCGACACGCCTCGCCATGCCCGGACAAGGGCACGCGACGAGCGTTTTCGTCACTGTCCTCGGTGCCGAAACGCTGAAGGCAGGCCGGCCTGCTGTCCTCGGTTGGTGGCCTTTGTGGCTGTTGGCTGCTGCCGTGTCCGCAGTGCTGCTTTACGGCAGCAATCGGCTCAAATGGATGCTCGGCGTGCCGGGCCTTGCTGCGCTTCTGGTGCTGCCGCTGGCCCTCGAACACGCGCATGTGTTCGTCGAGGCAGCGCCGGCACTGTTGCTGGCCGCGGGCTCGCTCGTCGCTTTCGCGTGGCAGCAGGTGCTCGAACGCCGGCGGGAGCTTGGTCTCGTCCATCCCGTTTCGGGTCTCCCAACCGTCAACGCGATGCTTCGCCGCGAGGATCTCGTCTCGTCGGAGCTTTTGATCGCCGCGCGCGTGCGCCGCTTTGCGGATATCGTCAGCACGCTGCCCCCGGATTTCGAGCACGAACTCACCAAGCTCATCGCGGCACGCCTGTCGATCGGCACGACCGGGGCGCAGCTCTGGCACGGCGACGACGGCAATTTCGTCTGGCTGACCAACGCTTCGGAACTCGAACTGGTGGTGGACCAGTTCAAGGCGATGCAGCTTATCTTCCGTAGCCCCATCAAGGTCGCCGAGCGCAGCTACGATGTGGACGTTGCCTTCGGTCTCGATCGCGAAACCGCGATGCCGATGTCGCACCGTCTCGCCAGCGCCCTCGCGGCCGCGCACGCGGCAAGCGAGGAAGGCGTCTGCTGGATGGTGCACGACCCGGCGACGGCCAAGGCCAAGGAATGGAAGCTGTCGCTGCTCGGTGAACTCGATGATGCGCTCGAAGCGGGCCACATCTGGGTCGCCTACCAGCCGCAGCTCGATCTCCGGACGGCGGTGATCACCGGCGCGGAAGCGCTGGTGCGCTGGACGCATCCGGTGCGCGGTCCCATCAGCCCGATGGATTTCGTGGAGATTGCCGAGCGCAACGGCCGAATCGGGAAGGTCACGGCCTTCGTTCTCGATCGCGCCGGTGCCGTGACGCGCGATGTTCTGCGTCGCAATCCGACGTTTCGGATGTCGGTCAACCTGTCGCCGAGCGAGCTGTCTTCCCGCATGATCGTGGATGTCGTGCGCTCCGTGCTCGCACGGTATCAAATCCCTGCGGATGCTCTCGTTCTGGAAATCACGGAGACGGCTGCGATCGCCGAGGGGGAAGCTGCGCTCGCAACGCTCAACGAGCTTCGTATGCTCGGCATCGGCATCGCCATCGATGATTACGGCACGGGGATGTCGACACTGGAGTATCTGCGCAAAATCCCGGCGACCGAACTCAAGATCGATCGCCGTTTCACCAACGCGCTTCTGAATGGGCCGGCAGATCGCGCGGTGATGGTGTCGACCATCGAGCTTGCGCATATCCTGGGGCTGGAGGTCGTCGCGGAAGGGATCGAAACGCCCGAGCAGCTGTTCGCGCTTGCGCAGATCCGCTGTGATCGCGGTCAGGGCTACCACATCGCCCGACCGATGGAGGATTCCGACCTCAAGGAGATGATCGACTATCCCGCCAAGGTTAAGGCAAGTGGTTAATTTTAACGGTTAATGCTTGTAAACCATATTCGTTAAGCATAAATACCGGCATGGCAGTTTGCCATTACTGTGATGCTGGGGAACAAAAATGCGTACGAATGCGACTCGTAAGCCGGTTCAGCCCGCGAAGGGTTTCTGGGACTGGCTGTTCGGCGGCAGCTACCTCTAGGCGCTGCAGTCTAGGAGCGGCTTCACTGCCGCTCTCAACAAGAAAAGCCCCCGCTCGGGGGCTTTTTTTTATTGTCCGGCAATCCGCCAGCTCTGTCTGGGGGCGTATTCGTTGCAGATAGGGAGGCAGAGGGTTAGGTTGCGGATATGACGGATGCAGAACCGCCGCCGGCGCGCCGCCGCGCGATGAAGCCGCAGTCGCTGGAGCTTGGCGGACGTTCGCTCCATCCGTCTACGCTGATGATGGGCTATGGCTATGATCCGGCGTTGTCTGAAGGCTCGCTGAAGCCGCCGATCTTCCTCACCTCCACCTACGTTTTCGAAAGCGCGGCGGACGGCAAGCGCTTCTTCGAAGGTATCATCGGCCGGCGCCCGGGCGGTGCCGAGGGTCTCGTCTATGGCCGCTTCAACGGCCCCGATCAGGAAATCCTCGAAGACCGGCTGGCGCTGTGGGAAGGCGCTGAAGATGCGCTTGTTTTCTCGACCGGTATGTCGGCCATCACCACGGCGCTGCTGGCGTGGGTGCGGCCCGGTGACATCATCGTGCACTCCGCGCCGCTCTACGCCGCGACCGAGAAGCTGATCGATGCCGTGATCGGCAAGTTCTCGGTTGGCTGGATGGATTTTCGCGCGTCGGCGAGTCGGGAGGCGATCGAGGAGACGTTGCGCGCGGCGAAGGCCAAGGGCCGTGTTTCGGTGATCTACCTCGAAAGTCCCGCGAATCCCACAAACGACCTCGTCGATATCGAGGCGGTCGCTGCGGCGCGCGACGCGGTGTTCGCGGAGGGTGAGAAGCCGGTCATCATGTGTGACAACACGTTTCTCGGCCCGGTTTTTCAGGCGCCGACGCGGCACGGCGCGGACATCTCGATCTACTCGCTCACCAAGTATGTTGGTGGCCATTCCGATCTTGTCGGCGGCGCCTGTATCGGCACCAAGGCCGCGCTCGCGCCGATCCTCGCGCTGCGCAACACCATCGGTACGATCACCGATCCGCACACCTCGTGGCTGCTGCTGCGCAGCCTCGAAACCGTGCAGCTTCGCATGGAGCGCGCGGAAAGCAACGCCCGGACGCTTTGCGCCTTCTTGCGCGATCACCCGAAGATCGAGCGCGTCGGTTACCTCGGTTTCCTCGAACCCGGCAGTGCCCAGCGTGATATCTACGATCGCCACTGCACCGGTTCTGGTTCGACGTTTTCGGTGATCGTGAAGGGCGGGGAGGCGCAGGCGTTTCGGTTGCTGGACAATCTGAAGCTGGTGAAGCTTGCGGTTTCGCTCGGCGGGACCGAGAGCCTTGCGAGCCACCCGGCGGCGATGACGCACCTGTCGGTGCCGGACGCGCGTAAGGCGGAGCTGGGGATCAGCAACAACCTTGTGCGGGTGTCGATCGGGGTCGAGCATGTCGACGACCTGATCGCGGACTTCAAACAGGCGCTGGAGGCTGTTTGAGCGCGCTGGTGCGGTATTCCGTCTTCGACATGGACAGGACGATCACGCGGGGCGGCTCCTATTCGCCCTGGCTGGTCTACTGGGCGTGGCACGAGGCGCCGTGGCGGCTGCTGTTTCTGCCGGTGTCGCTGCTGGCGGGCGCGGCCTATGTCGCGGGGTTCGTGAGCCGGGGACGGCTGAAAGAGATCAACCACAGGCTGCTGATGGGCGGGCGTGTGCCGATGGAACGGATCGCGCAGCGCGCCGAGGGCTTCGCGCGCCGAATGGTGCCGGGCCGCACGTTCCGGGGCGCGCAGGCGCGGATCGATGCGGAGAAGGCGGAAGGCCGCACCGTGGTGATCGCGACGGCATCCTACACGTTCTACGTCCACGCCATCGCCGCGCGACTGGGCGTGGAGCACGTGATCGGCACGAAATCGCAGCGCGACGCATCGGGTGCGGTGCTGGCGAGTCTAGACGGCGAAAACTGCTACGATGGCGCGAAGCGTGAGATGGTGGCCGACGCGCTGCCGCCGCGCGAGACGCTGCACGTGCGTTTCTTTTCGGACCATCACAGCGACGCGCCGATGTTCGAATGGGCGGACGAAGGCTTCGCGATCAACCCAACACCGAAACTGCGCGCACTCGCAGAGGGGCGTGGCTGGCAGGTCATCGAATGGGAATAGAGGAAAGGGCGGGCAACCTTTCGGCGCCCGCCCTTCCTTGACCTTGCGGCCCTGAACGTATCCAGGGCTTAAGCGGCGAGGTTCCGCAGCACGTAGTGCAGGATGCCGCCGTTGCGGAAGTATTCGAGCTCGTTGTTCGTATCGATGCGGCAGCGCGCGACGAACGAACCCGTGCTGCCGTCGGCGCGGGTGAAGTTCACCGTGACCTCCTGGCGCGGCTTCAGGCTGGCGACGCCGTCGATGCTGAACAGCTCGTTCCCGGAGAGGCCGAGCGTTTCGGCGCTGTCGGTGCCCTGGAACTGCAGCGGCAGCACGCCCATGCCGACGAGGTTCGAGCGGTGAATACGCTCGTAGCTTTCCGCGATGACGGCGCGGACGCCAAGGAGCGTGGTGCCCTTCGCGGCCCAGTCGCGCGAGGAGCCGGTGCCGTATTCCTTGCCCGCGAGAACGACGAGCGGCGTGCCTTCGGCCTTGTACCGCATCGCCGCGTCATAAATCGCAAGCTGCTCGCCCGAAGGGATGTGCTTGGTGACGCCGCCCTCGACACCCGGCAGCATCTTGTTCCTGATGCGGATGTTCGCGAACGTGCCGCGCATCATCACTTCATGGTTGCCGCGGCGCGAGCCGTAGGAGTTGAAGTCGGCGCGGCTCACCTGATGCTCGGTGAGATAGCTGCCGGCCGGGGAATCGGCCTTGATCGAACCGGCGGGCGAGATGTGATCGGTGGTGATCGAATCGCCGAACACGGCGAGCGCGCGGGCGTTCACGATGTCCACAAGCGGCTTCGGCGTCATCGACAGGCCTTCGAAGTACGGCGGGTTCTGCACGTAGGTGGAGACCGACGAGAAGCTGTAGGTACGGCCGCCCGTCACGTCGATCGTCTGCCACTGCTTGTCGCCCGTGAAGACGTGGGCGTAGCGGGCCTTGAACATGTCCGCATCGAGCGAGGCTTCGACCGTGGAGCGCACCTCGTGGTTCGTCGGCCAGATGTCCTTCAGGAACACCGGCTGACCGTCCGAGCCCGTGCCGATCGGCTCCACCGCGAGGTTCTTGCGCACCGTGCCCGCGAGCGCATAGGCGACGACGAGCGGCGGCGAAGCCAGATAGTTGGCGCGCACATCCTGCGAGACGCGGCCTTCGAAGTTGCGGTTGCCCGAAAGCACCGACGCGGCAACGATGTCGCCATCGTTCACGGCCTTCGAGATCGGCGCCGGGAGCGGACCCGAGTTGCCGATGCAGGTGGTGCAGCCGTAGCCGACAAGATCGAAGCCGATGGCATCGAGATCGGCCTGCAGCCCGGCCTTTTCGAGATAATCGGTGACGACCTGCGAGCCGGGCGCGAGCGAGGTCTTCACCCACGGCTTGCGGTCGAGGCCCTTGGCGCGCGCCTTCTTCGCCACGAGACCGGCGGCGACGAGCACGTCCGGGTTCGAGGTGTTGGTGCAGCTGGTGATCGCGGCGATCACCACGTCGCCGTGGCCGATATCGTAGTTCGCGCCTTCAACCGGCACACGCTTCGCGGCGTTGCCAACCTTGAAGCTGTTCGCGAGCTCGGCTTCGAAACCCGAGGCGAGGTCTTCGAGGAGCACGCGGTCCTGCGGACGGCGCGGGCCGGCGAGGCTGGGGCGGACTTCGGAAAGATCGAGGCCGAGCGTGTCGGTGAACACGGGATCGGGCGTGGAGGCGTCGCGCCACATGCCCTGCGCCTTCGCATAGGCCTCCACCATTTCGCAGCGCCAGTCTTCACGGCCGGTGAAGCGCATGTAGCGGATGGTTTCCGCGTCGATCGGGAAGAAGCCGCAGGTTGCGCCATATTCGGGCGCCATGTTGGCGATGGTGGCGCGGTCGGCGAGGCTCAGGGCATCGAGGCCGGGGCCGTAGAATTCCACGAAGCGGCCGACGACGCCCTTCTTGCGCAGCATCTGCGTGACGGTGAGCACGAGATCGGTGGCGGTGATGCCTTCGGGCAGCTTGCCGGTGAGCTTGAAGCCGACGACTTCCGGGATCAGCATGGAAACGGGCTGGCCGAGCATCGCGGCCTCCGCCTCGATCCCGCCGACGCCCCAGCCGAGCACGCCGAGGCCGTTCACCATCGTGGTGTGCGAGTCGGTGCCGACGAGCGTGTCGGGGTAGGCCACCGTGGCGCCCGAAGCGTCTTCGGAGGTCCACACCGCCTGCGCCAGATATTCAAGGTTCACCTGGTGGCAGATGCCCGTTCCCGGCGGCACGACGCGGAAGTTGCGGAACGCCTGCGCGCCCCACTTCAGGAACTTGTAGCGTTCCATGTTGCGCTCGTATTCCAGCGCGACGTTCTGCTCGAAGGCTTTGGGGTTGCCGAACTCGTCCACCATCACCGAGTGATCGATGACGAGATCGACGGGGACGAGCGGATTGATCTTTTCGGCGTCCGCGCCGAGCTTCGCCATCGCGTCGCGCATCGCGGCAAGGTCGACGACGGCGGGAACGCCGGTGAAATCCTGCATCAGCACGCGCGCGGGGCGATACTGGATCTCGCGCTCGCCGAGATTGGCGGAGAGGAACGCGCGGAAGGCCTCGACATCGCCCTCGGTGACGGTGTCGCCGTCTTCGAAGCGGAGCATGTTCTCCAGCAGCACCTTCATGGAGAAGGGCAGCGCCGAGAAGTCGCCGAAGCGCTCTGCAGCGGCGGGGATCGAATAATATGCAAACTCGCGGCCGCTGACATTCAGCGTGCGGCGTGTGTTCAGGCTGTCGCGTCCGGTGGCGGTCATCTTCACGATCCCCTTGTCTTGCCATTCAGGCCCGGCCGGTACGCGCTATTGCAGCGCAGCAACCGGCGGAGTCGGGGCTGCTTTAACGAAGGGGAGCGGGGTTGGGAAGGGGACGAAAGTCGCAGATGGGGTTGTCAAAATGTTGACTTGAGCGTGGTGGCTCAGGCGCCCATCCACCCCCGACATTGTAAATTAACCCCACATGCGCTATATAGGTCTCGCTGACGTTGCGCGCGACGGATTGCGGCGCTGCGGCTCCCCTTTTCAGAACACCGGCCTCTCGGCACCCGCCGCCATAGTGGTGCGCGGGTATGATTACGATTTGAATATTGAGACAGACTATGCCGATCGGCACCGTAAAATTCTTCAATGCCCAGAAGGGCTATGGCTTCATCGCGCCGGAAGGCGCCGGCGAAGACGCTTTTGTTCACATCACCGCCGTTCAGATGGCGGGGATGGAGACGCTCGATAAGGACCAGCGCGTCAGCTACGAGCTGGAACAGGACAAGCGCGGCCGCACGAGTGCGGTGGCCCTGAAAGCAGCCTGACGGGCGCTTTTCAAAACAGGTTCGGGAGGTCCGGCGCGGTTCGCCGGGCCAATCCCAAAGGTGCGAAGCCCGCGGGCTTCACGATAAAAATGCCGCGATCCACGCGGCCAAGACAAATGACAGATATGCAAAACCAAATGACAAACGGACGCCGGAACCCGGCGCGCCGCACCACTTCTCCTTTGCCGAAAACAGCGCCCGCCACGGGCGCGCGGCGCGAGCCTGCCGGGCTGACGCGCCAGCAGCTTCGGCAGATTGTTTACGACCTGATCGGCTGAACGCGGATCTTCCATTTCCTCTCCCGCCATCTCCTCCCCAACGCGAAAGGGCTCCTGCATGAAAGACCGGACGGAATTCTATCAGGAGCGCATTGCGAGTGCCCAGCGTGCCATCACCGACGCCGTGCTTGCCAACGTGCGGCAACAGGCGGTGCTCGCGCGCGACCGCTGGATCGAGCTCGCGCAGCAGCACAGCAAAAACCTGCTCGAAGGCGAAAAGGTGCGAACCGCCAAACTCGCCCGCGATGCGGAGCGCGAACTGGCCGCACAATCCTCTCCGAAGGCATTTGCCATATAGGCGTGTTCGGATAAGTTCGGGACATAAAGCGCCCGAAGGGAGAATTGCGCCATACGGCGCGCCCTTCGCACAGCAGGAGGGTTCCCGGTCATGCGCGTTTCGTCCTTCGTTTCCCGCTTCATGCTTGCCGGCGCTGCGCTGGCGACAGCGACTGCCGCTTCTGCCGCTGACGATACGGCGTTCCTCGCCTTTCCGATGGCGACCGAGATCAGCGCGGCGCGCGCGGGGGCTTTCGCCTGGACCGTGCAGCAGGGCGACACGACGCAGCTGCTTGCCGCGCGCGGCCCCGGCTTCAAGCGCACGGCGCTGTTTTCGCAGCGCGATGTGGACGGGGCGCCGATCACCGGCATCCAGATTTCGCCGGATGGGGCGTGGGTTGCCTTCACGACCGGGTTCGCGTCGGGCGGGTATAATCCGGCCAGTCTGCTGACGCCGCCGAAGGCGACGCTGTGGCTCGTTTCGAGCGCGGGCGGCGTGGCTCCGGTGAAGATCGGCGAGGGGGCCTCGCCGGAGTTCACGCCGGACGGATCGCGGCTCGTTTACCGGAGCGGGGCGGACCTTTGGGCGATGGCGGTTGGCGCCGCCGATGCCAAGCCGGAAATGCTGGTGCGCGGCGGCGCGGCCTTCGCGCAGCGCGCGTGGGCGGCAGACGGGAAGAGCTTCTTCTTCGTGCAGGATCGCGGCGGCTGGTCGTTCCTCGGCCGCCATACGATCGGCAGCGACCGGGTGGAATGGCTGGTGACGGGGGCGGACACGCTCAGCCACCCCGTGCTTTCGCCGGACGGGAAGAGCCTCGCGTACCTCCGCTGGCCGGGGCGCGAGCACACGGTGACCTACGACAATCTCGAAAACCAATCCGTCGCCGTGGAGACGGTGGCGGTGAGCGGCGGGAAAGCGAAGACGCTGTGGCAATCGGGGCCGCGCGGGGGCTCGTTCATTTCCGACGATGACGAGGGACTGCTGCGCTGGTCCGACAGCAAGACCGTCGTGTTCCGCGCCGAGGAAGACGGCTGGGCGCGGCTTTATGCGGCAAGCATTGCGGGCGGCAAAGTGCGTGCGCTGACGCGCGAAAAGTGCGAGGTCGCGGAGAGCGAGCTTGCCGCGCCGGACACGCTGTTCGTGATCCACAACTGCCGCGATCTCGATACGCGGCAGGCCTCGCTCATCACGGTTTCCAGCGGGCGCGAGCGGGCGGTGGAGACGAAGGACGTCGTCCTCGCACTGGCGAGCGCGGCGGGTGACGGGCGACATGTCGCGGTGACGGGCGGAGGTGCAGACGCTTCCGCCATGCTGCGGATCGTGGATAGCGCGAGCGGAAAGGTGGCGTACGCGGAGACGCCCGCCGACTACGGATACCGCCACAGCTTTGCCGCGCCGGCGCCGCAGCAGGTACGCCTCACGGCGTCGGACGGGGAGAGCGTGCCGGGGCAGCTGTTCCTCCCCAAGGGCAAGGGGCCGCATCCGGCGCTCGTCTACGTGCACGGCGGGCCGACGCGGCAGATGTTCGCGGGCTTCCACTTCAGTGGTTACTACGCGAACGACTATGCAATGAACCGGCGGCTGGCGGAGATGGGCTATGTGGTGCTCGCGCTCAACTTCCGCTCGGGCGTGGGATATGGGCGGGACTTCCGCGAGGCGCCGGGGCGGGCGTGGCGCAAGGCTTCAGAATATAATGACGTGCTTGGCGCGGGGCGCTGGCTCGCCGCGCGGGCGGACGTGGACCCCAAGCGCATCGGCATCTGGGGCGGCTCCTACGGCGGGCTGCTGACCGGGCAGGCGCTGGCGCGGAACTCGGACGTGTTCGCGGCGGGCTCCGCAATCCACGGCGTGTTCGACTGGAGCTGGCCCTCGCCGGTGCCGGGGCACCTCAACCCCAGCAAATTCTTCGGCGTGGGCGAGGCGGACAAGGCGACGGCGCTCGCGGCCTCGCCGCTCGGCGTCGTGGAGGGCTGGCGCTCGCCCGTGCTGCTGTTCAGCGGCGACAACGACATGAATGTGGACGTGCGCGAGACCGTGGACCTCGCGCAGAAGCTGCGGCGGCAGGGTGTCGATGTGCGCACCGTGCTGCTGCCCGGCGAGTCTCACGGGCTGATCCGTTTCTCGGCATGGCAGCAGCTGTGGCGCGATCAGGCTGAGTTCTTCTCGGAAACACTCGGAAAGCGATGAATATTGTTACGATGGCGTACTGTTAACTATAAGTATTTTGAATTTATTCAGGAACATGAACGGCAAAGCGTCGGCGGGATTTACAAGGGGAAGACGCGTTAATCATTAGGATGGCGGAACTCCGCAACTGGCACGGTTCTTGAGTCTTCAGCTTCGAGATCTGAGACAGGAGTACCGACCATGAAACGCGCTTTCTTCCTTTCCGCCGCCGCCATGCTGATCGCTGGCAGTGCGAACGCCGCGCCGGTGAGCTTCAACTTCGAGCAGGACTACGGCGCGGGCGCCAGCGTCAGCGGCAGTTTTTCGGGTGAGGACCTGAACCTTGATGGTGTGCTCACCGCGAACGAACTCACCGACTTCTCGGCCTTCTGGAGCGGCGGCAGCGACGCGTGGAACCCGGAAAGCTTCGAACTCGGTGGCATCGACAGCTTCGTCTACGACTTCGGCGAATACCTCACCGAAGTCATCGTGTTCGGCACGGGTGGCGCGGACTGGGTGCTGAACGCCTATTACACCGGCGTCGAGGACCGCTTCTCGGGTGTTGCCGAGACGTGGAACGCCGTGCGCGTGTGGGCGGCGGCGCTTCCCGAGATCGCGACAGCCCTGCCCACAATCGAAACCCCGACTGCGGACGTGCCGGAACCGGCGGCGCTCGCGCTGTTTGGTCTTGGCCTTGCCGGACTCGCGCTTGGCCGCCGGCGCCGCAAATAATCGATGCGGAATCGCAACGACCTCTCCCCTGTGATACACTCCCGAAAAAGGGAAAATGGAGGGGTCGTAATGCGTAAGCGTTGTGTGGCGGCCGCGGTCTTTCTGGCGGCGGCCGGGTTCAGCGGATCGGCGGCGGCGCGCTGCGTGCTCCCGATCCTGGTGCAGCGGGATGCGGACGAAGCCGCGAAATACCTGCTGGCGAGCGAGGCGCTGGTGATCGACGGCATCGTCCGCGAGCTGCCGCGCGGTGACGGCACGCTGTTCCAGCGCATCGAGGTGATCCAGTACCTGAAAGGCAAGGGCGCGGAGTCGATCGACATCTGGCCCGGACCGGGCAAGCCCACGCGCCACGAAATCCTGAACACCGACGATTGGGGCCGCATCGATGCCCCCGCCGGCTCCCGCGTGGTGACCGCGCTCCGGCAGACGCCTTATGGCTGGACCGTGGGCGAATGCGCCTATCAGGCGCTCGCCGTGCCGGGTGTCGAGACCGCGCTGCGCGAGACGACGACCGTTCGCATCAAGCCTGAAAAACCCAAGAAGAAGTAGCGCGCGCAGACGCGAGCCGCTAGGGCGGAAGGCATGGGGGACATGCTCATCCGCGCCGAAAACCTCGCCTGCGTGCGCGGCGGGCGGCTGCTGTTCGAAGGGCTGTCGCTTACCGTCCGGGCAGGAGAGGCGCTGCGCGTGACGGGGCCGAACGGCAGCGGCAAATCGAGCCTGCTGCGTTGCCTCGCCGGGCTGCTGCCGCCCGCTGCAGGCCGCATCGAACACCCGGCGAAAATCGCCTGGCTGGGGCATGAAAACGCATTGAAGCCGGGGCGCACGCTTGGGCAGGAACTCGGCTGGTGGGCGCGGATGGATGACTCGCAGGCCCTGTTTGCGCTGGGGCTGGAAACGCTCGGCGATGTGCCGGTTCGGATGCTTTCCGCAGGGCAGAAACGGCGCGCGGCGCTGGCGCGGGTGATCGCCTCGGGCGCGGCGCTGTGGCTGCTCGACGAACCGGGTGCGGGGCTCGACGCGGCAAATGCCAAGGCGCTCTCGGCAGCAATCGGCGCGCACCTCGCGGGCGGAGGAGGCGCGATCGTGGTGACGCACGGCGAGACCGATGTGCCGGGCGCGCGGGAGCTGGCGCTGTGAGCTTCTGGCGTCTTGTCTCCCGCGGGGTGGACATCGGCGCGGGCGGTCTCATCCCGCTCGTCTTCTTCGTGATGGTCGCGAGCATGACTGCGTTCGCGATCGGGCCGGACGCCGCGCTGCTCGCGCGCGTCGGCGCGGGTAGTCTGTGGGTGGCGGCACTGCTCGCGTCGCTGCTTCCGGTGGGGACGCTCGTCGCCGAGGACGTCGCCGACGGCACGATGGATCAGCTGCGCGTGCGCGGCATCGCGCCCGAGACGATCATGGCGGCGCGGCTCGCCGCGCACTGGCTCGGCTTCGCGCCTGCGCTGCTCGTCGCGGCGGTGATCGGCGGCGCGATGCTGAACGCCGATGTGCCCGCGCTGGTGACGGGCCTTGCGCTCGGTACGCCCGCGCTCGCCGGGCTCGGGCTGGTGGCCGCTGCGCTCGTCGCGGGCGCACGCGGCGGGCCCGCGCTTGCCGGGCTCATCGTGCTGCCGCTCGCGCTCCCCGTGCTCATTTTCGGCAGCGCCGGAGAGCTGCGCCTGCTCGCCGCGTCGAGCCTCGTCGTCACCGCGTTCGCGCCGTTCGCGGCAGCGGCAGCGCTTCGGCAGGGCGACGGCTGAATCGCCCTTGCGCGTCGGGCGCTTCCGGTTAGGCTGGCGTCGTTCAACGGTCAGGGAGAACGGGCATGGCCTACACGTTCGAAATCACCAAGGACAAGGCGGGCGAATACCGCGTCGCCTTCAAATATAATTCCGAAAAGATGTTCACGACCGAAGGCTATTCGAGCAAGGCAAGCGCGAAGAACGCCATCGAGTCCATGAAGAAGAACGGCCCTGGCGCCGACGTGGTCGACAACTCGGACAGCTGACGCGCGCTTTTGGGGAGCGATCGAGCGGCGTGGCCGCACAGCAATCGTGCGTGCCGCGTCACGTGTGCAACGTCTTCAACGCGCTGAGGGGCCGATAGCATGATGACGCCGCTCGCACGCCGCCAGTTTCTCCTCTCAGGGAGCGCTCTTGCCGCACTGCCATTCGTTCCCGGCGTCCTGTATGCGTCGGAAGCAACGACGAGCGCCGACGCAGCGGCAGAGCGAATGCTTGGCGGTGTCGCGGAAGCCCTGCTCGCCGAGCATCCCGAAAATGCCGGCGCGCTCGGGCTGGACACCGGCGCGCGTCGTGCGCTCAAATCGCGTCTGACGGATCGTTCGCCAGGCGGGGTCCAGCAGCTTGCCGCAGCGGCAAGGCAAAGGCTTGCGCAGCTCCGCGCGATCAACCCCGATCAGCTCGGACCCGAAACGCGCACACATGTTGCGGTTGCGACAGCGGCGCACGCGCTGGCGGTGGAGGGCTTCGGCTTCGGCTTCGGCGATACCGCGATGCTCAACCAGCTCTGGTCGTATCGCAACGCTCCGTATGTCGTCGCACAGAACATGGGCGCCTTCGTCGAGATTCCGGATTTCCTCGAAAACAGCCATCCAATCGCAGAGGTCGCGGATGCCGACGCGTATCTCGCCCGCATGGACGCCTATGCGCTGGCGCTGGATGGCGAAACCGCGCGCCTGTCGCACGATCGCGGCATGGGCGTTGTTGCGCCCGGCTTCCTGCTGGACAAGACGCTTCGGCAGATGAAGGCCGCGCGCGCGAAGCCCATCGGCGGATGGGGCGTGGTTTCCTCTGTTGCGCGGCGCACCGAAAGCATGGCCGGCGACCACGCGGCGCAGGCTGCACGGATCGCCGCCGACAAGATTGCCCCCGCGCTCGATCGCCAGATCGCCGAACTGGAGCGTCATCGCGCAGTCGCCACCGCCGACGCGGGTGTTTGGAAGCTGCCGCAGGGCGACGCCTATTATGATTGGGCGCTGCGCGCGGCGACCACATCAAGCCTGTCTCCCGACGCGGTGCACGGGCTTGGGCTGGAACAGGTGAAGTCGCTGGCCGCGCGGATGGATGTGCTGCTGCGTGCCGAGGGGCTTACGCGCGGCACTGTGGGAGAGCGAATGGCTGCGCTCGGCAAGGACCCGCGCTACCTTTTCCCGAACACCGATGCCGGCCGCGCGCAGATTCTGGAGTATATCAACGGGCGCATCACCGACATCCGCGCGCGCATGCCGCGCGCCTTTGCCACGCTTGTTCCGGGCAATCTTGTCGTCAAGCGGGTGCCGCCGGAAATCGAGGCGGGCGCGCCGGGCGGCTCGGCAACCGCAGGCACCATGGATGGCTCCGTGCCGGGCATCTTTTTCATCAATCTGCGCGATACGGCGATATCGCCGCGTTTCGGTTTGCCGACCCTCACCTATCACGAGGGCATTCCGGGACACGTGTGGCAAGGCGAATATAGCTACAAGCTGCCGCTCATCCGCTCGTTGCTTGCGTTCAATGCCTATTCGGAAGGTTGGGCGCTATACGCCGAGCAACTTGCCGACGAACTCGATGTCTATGAAGGCGATCCGCTTGGGCGGCTGGGTTATCTCCAGTCCATTTCATTCCGTGCCTGCCGCCTTGTCGTCGATACCGGATTGCACGCCAAGCGCTGGACCCGTGAACAGACGATAGACTGGTTCGCCACCACAAATGGTTCACCAATCGCGGAAGTCAGCAGCGAAGTTGATCGTTATTGCGCCTGGCCCGGCCAGGCCTGCGGCTACAAAGCCGGACAGAACGAGATAAACCGACTGCGCGAGAAAGCGATGGCAGCGCTTGGAACCCGCTATGACCTGCGGCTGTTCAACGACGCTGTGGTGAAAGCGGGCGGTATACCGATGACAGTGCTGGAGCAGTTGATCGATGCGCACATCGCGGCGTCTCGCATATAGACGTCCGGCCGCTCTTTATCCCCCGTCCCGTCAGCGAAGCGTCAGCGCGACTCTGATAGCGCGGTGGCCGGTGGGCAAACGGAACGGGTGAGATCATGACCAACGGATCGGTTACTACGGCACGTTACGGCAAGGCCACAATCGCGCTGCACTGGGTGATGCTGTTGCTGCTGGCGGCGGTGTTCGCCACCATCGAAATGCGCGTTCTGTTCGAACGCGGCAGCGAGACGCGCGAGTTCGTGAAGTCGCTGCATTTCATGCTGGGACTTTCGGTGCTCGTGTTCGTCGCTGTACGCATCGCCGCGCGCGTCGGGGGCGGCACGCCGCCGATCGCGCCGCGTCCGCCAGTGTGGCAGACCGCAGCCGCACACGCCGTGCACGCCGCGCTTTATCTTTTCATGATCGGGATGCCGATCGCAGGCTGGCTGATCCTGAGCGCCGAGGGCGAGCCGATCCCCTTCTTCGGGCTCGAACTGCCGCCGCTCGTGGCGCCGAGCGAAGCGCTTGCCGAACAGGTCGAGGAAATCCACGAGACGGCCGGAGAGGTGGGCTATTACCTGATCGGCCTGCACGCCGCCGCGGGGCTGTTTCACCACTATGTGATGCGCGACAACACGCTCTTGAGGATGCTGCCCGGCCGGGGATGACAGAGCGGGTGCAGCCCGTTCAGACCACGGTTCCGAACAGGCGGCCGATCCCCGCGGTGACGGCAAGCGCGAGGATGCCCCAGAAGGTGACGCGGGCGGTCGCCTTCCAGGCGTTCGCACCGCCTGCCCGCGCGCCTACAGCGCCGAGAATGGCAAGGCAAAGGAGCGATGCGGCCGAGACGGCGGGAATGATGAGCGCCTGCGGTGCTGCGACAACGGCGATCAGCGGCAATGCGGCGCCGACCGAGAAGGTGATGGCGGAGGTGAACGCGGCCTGCACAGGGCGTGCGGCGGTCACCTCCGAAATGCCGAGTTCGTCTCGGGCATGGGTGCCGAGCGCATCCTTCGCCATCAACTGATCGGCGACCTGATGCGCGAGCCCGGCTTCGAGCCCGCGATCCATGTAGATGCGGGCAAGCTCCTCGTGCTCCAGGCGGGGCTGAGTGGCGAGCTCCTTCTGCTCCCGTGCGAGATCGGCGGCTTCGGTATCGGCCTGCGAACTGACCGAAACATATTCGCCTGCTGCCATCGACATCGCGCCGGCGACGAGACCTGCAACGCCGGCGATCATCACGTCCGATGTGTTTGCCGCCGCTGCGGCGACGCCGACGATGAGACTTGCCGTCGAGACGATTCCGTCGTTCGCGCCGAGAACGGCGGCGCGCAGCCAGCCGATGCGCGCGACGAGGTGATTTTCCCTGTGCCGACGTGCCACGGTGTTTTCTCCCAATGTCCGACAGTCGCTGTTAGCATCCGCTGTATCCACAAGGCGAGAGATGAACCGGGCGAAGGGGAAGCGAAATGGACATGGACGTGGCGGAGTTGAACGGCGCCTGCCACTGCGGGCGCGTGCGATTCCATGTGACGTTGACGGACGGTCTCCGAACCGCGCGGCGCTGCACCTGCTCCTACTGCCGAATGCGCGGCGCCGTGGCGATCTCGGCGGACGCGGGCAGCCTTCGTATCCTTTCCGGCGCGGACGTGCTCGTCACATACCAGTTCAACACCGGCACGGCCGAGCATCATTTCTGCAGTGTGTGCGGGATCTACACGTTTCATCGGCGGCGCTCGAACCCTGGCGAATACGGCGTAAACGCTGCCTGCCTTGAAGGCGTGAGTCCGTTCGACTTTGCCGAGGTGCCGGTGCTCGACGGAGAGAACCATCCCGCGGACACCGGCGGCAGCGCGCGGCTGGCGGGCGTGCTTCGGTTCGAACGCGCGAAAGACTGAGACGGCGCGAGGGGGGTGGCGGATCGCTGCGGGCGTTCCTATCTGCTGGTTTCAAGCAGGAGATCAGCATGAGCGAACCGTCCGACTACGTGCCGCCGAAGGTGTGGACCTGGGATCAGGGAGGCGGCGGACAGTTCGCTTCGATCAACCGGCCGATCGCGGGGCCGACGCACGACAAGGCGCTGCCGGTGGGGAAGTATCCGCTGCAGCTCTATTCGCTCGGCACGCCCAATGGGCAGAAGGTGACGATCCTGCTCGAAGAGCTGCTCGCGGCCGGATATTCGGACGCCGAATACGACGCGTGGCTGATAAACATCATGGCGGGTGATCAGTTCGGTTCGGGGTTCGTCGACGTGAATCCGAATTCGAAGATCCCGGCGCTTGTCGACCGCAGCGGTGCGGAGCCAGTGCGCGTGTTCGAAAGCGGCGCCATCCTCGTGTACCTTGCCGAAAAGTTCGGCGCGTTCCTGCCGAAAGACGGCGCGGCGCGCGCCGAGGCGCTCTCGTGGCTGTTCTGGCAGATGGGGAGCGCGCCCTTCCTCGGTGGCGGCTTCGGGCATTTCTATGCCTACGCGCCGGAGAAGATCGAATATGCGATCAACCGCTACGCGATGGAGGTGAAGCGCCAGCTCGATGTGCTGAACCGGCGGCTTGCAGAATTCGAATACGTCGCGGGCGCGGATTACACGGTTGCCGATATGGCGATCTGGCCGTGGTATGGCGGGCTCGTGCGCGGCGAGCTTTACGGCGAGTCCGCGACCTTCCTTTCCGTGCACGAATACGAACACGTCCAGCGCTGGGCGAGGCAACTCGGCGATCGGCCGGGCGTGCGGCGCGGACGCATGGTGAACCGCCGCACCGGGCCGCTCGAGGACCAGCTCCACGAGCGCCACGATGCGAGCGACTTCGACACGAAGACCGCCGACAAGCTGGCGGCGGAGTAACGGCTAGCGGCCGAGCTGGCCGCGCAGCGCGCCCTTCGGGTGCGAGGCGTTGTGGACGTTGACGTAGTAGTCCGCAGGCTTCGCGAGAAGTGCCGCGACGACATCCGCGTCAGCCTTGGCGCAGCCCTTCGATGCACCCTTGGCGGGAGGATCGAGCGTGACGACGGGCGGGCCGGCGACGCCTGCCGCACCCTTGTGGATATGCGCCATCGTCGCCGTGTCGATACCGCTCACGTCGAGCGTGTAGCAGACCTCGGGCTTGGCGCTGTCGAGCGTCACGCTCGCGGTGCCCTTGCCGTCGGCGTCGCCGGGGCCGGGAACCTCCGCGGCGCCTGTCAGGTGGATCTGCATCGTGACGGGCGCGGCGGCGGCGGGGGTGATGACCATTGCGGCGCCCAGAAGTGCAAGTGCCGTTCGCATCGCGTTTCTCCTCAAGTTGTGAAAGGCCGAAATACCGGCGGCGAATCCCTGTTCGCCGAAACGCTTCCGGGCGCTGCTGGTTCCCCTCCGAAGCCTCAGTGCATCGATGCCTTGATGTGCGCGACGAGCTGGTCGACGACCGTACCCCAGCCTTCGTGGAAACCCATCTCCTCGTGCTGCTTCCGCGTCTCTTCGTTGCCGTGGATGGCGATCGCGGTGTAGCGCGTGCCGGTCGCGGTTGGCGCCAGCAGCAGCGCGGCGGTGAAGAACGGCTTCGGCGCGGGGCGGAAGCCGGGGAGCAGCGTGTCGGTGAAGACGAGGCGCTGGTTCGGCACGACTTCGAGATAACAGCCGCTGTTCGGGAACTCCTGCCCTTCGGGCGAGCGCATCACGGTGTTGAACTTGCCGCCGGGGCGCAGGTCGATCTCGCACGAACTCACCGACCACGGCTTCGGGCAGAACCATTCCTTGATGCTGTCTGGTGTCGTCCACGCCTCCCACACGAGTTCGACGGGAACGTCGATCTCGCGTTCGAGCACAAGGTCGAGCGTGGGGTCGGGGGTGAACGTAAACAGGTTGGACGTCATTCCGATCTCTCCTTCTTCATTTTCAGCAGATAGGCATCGAGCCGGTCCAGCCTGCGCTCCCACATCGTGCGCTGCCTGCCCAGCCAGTCTTCGGCGACCTGAAGCCGTTCGGGGGCGAGTTCATAGGTTCTGACCCGCCCTTCCTTTTTCGAGCGTACCAGCCCTGCGCCTTCGAGCACCCTGAGGTGCGCGACGAACGAGGGCAGCGCCATCCGGTGATCCGCCGCGAGGTCGCTGACCGAGGCGGGCTTCGCGCTCAGCCGTTCGAGCACGCTGCGGCGCGTCGGGTCCGACAAGGCGCGGAAGATGCCGTCGATCACTGCGTGTGGCGGCGGCGCTGACGGGGCGCTGTGCAGTCCGGGGATCATGCGCGGCTCCTTTCGTTTGGCGTGCATAGGCAAGGAAAATACTTAGGTCAATTCCTAAGTATGGACCGTATGCTTGCGCAGCTTAAAAATTCTGTCATCAGACCGTCACAAAACTGTCGCAAAGCGCGCTGTCGCAGACGGGGGACGTTTTCATTCGCCAGATTGCCGCCTTGCCCTATCGATCGGAGGGAACCGCGATCGATGCGCCCGTGCGCATCCTTCTCGTGACCTCCAGGAGCAGCCGACGCTGGGTGATCCCGAAGGGCAATGTCACCAAGGGAATGGCGCCGCACGCCGCCGCGGCCGACGAAGCGGAGGAAGAGGCGGGCGTGCGCGGCGCGGTGTGCCCGACGCCGCTCGGCTCCTATCGTTACCGCAAGCGGCGCAGCAACGGCGCCTCGCTGATGGTCGATGTCGACGTCTTCCCGCTCGCCGTGACGCGCGAGCTGGAGCGCTGGAAGGAGCAGGACGAGCGCGAGCGCCGCTGGTTCACGCTCGCCGAAGCGGCGGACGCGGTGGATGAGGACGACCTGCGCGATCTCATCCGCTCCTTCGGCGCGTCCGAATTCAATGCCGCCGCCCGCCGCACCGGGATGCTGACCGCAGTGGCCCACAAATCGAGGATCCCCCACATGTTCGCCTGGTTCCAGCGCCTGCTTCCCAAGACGGGCAATTTCTTCGAGCTGTTCGAGGCGCACGCGATGACCGTGGTCGCCGCGGCGGATGCGCTGGCGCGCCTCCTCGAAAACGGCTCCTCCGCCGAGGATCACATCCGCGAGGTGATGGAACGCGAGCAGGATGCCGACGACATCATCCGCGAGGTGCTGCACACGGTGCGCCGCACCTTCCTGACGCCGTTCGATCGCGGCGCGATCACCAGCCTCATCGGCGCGATGGACGACGCGATCGACGAGATGCAGGCGACGGTCGCGGCGATCTCGCTCTACGAGGTCGGCGAGTTTGAGCAGGAAATGCGCGACATGACCGCGATCATCGTGGACGGCGCCCGCCTCGCCGCCGAGGCAATGCCGCTGCTGCGCGATGTGGGGCGGAACGGCCAGCGGCTCCACGAGCTCACCGAGCGGCTGGTGCGCATGGAAGGCCACGCCGACGAGATTCACGCGATCGGTGTGAAGAAGGCGTTCAAGCAATACGGCGCGAGCGACACGCTGCGTTTCATCGTCTCGCGCGAAATCTACAAGCACCTCGAGCGCATCGTCGACGCGCTCGAAGATGTCGCGAACGAGATCGACGGCATCGTCATCGATCACGCCTGACGACACGATACAATGCACGAACTCGCGTTACCGCTGCTTATCGGCCTCATCGTCATCGCGCTTGCGTTCGATTTCCTGAACGGGCTTCACGACGCGGCGAATTCGATCGCGACCGTCGTCGCGACGCGTCTGCTCGGGCCGGTGCAGGCGGTCGCCTTCGCGGCGGCGTTCAACTTCGCCGCCTATTTCCTCAGCCTCGCCTTTCCCGAATTGCACAAGGTCGCCGAAACGATCGGCAAGGGCATCATCGACAAGGATCTGGTGACGCCCGCCGTGGTGTTCGGCGCGCTCATCGGCGCGATGTTCTGGAACGTCGTCACGTGGTTGAAGGGCATCCCGTCCTCGTCGAGCCACGCGCTCGTCGGTGGCATCGTCGGCGCGGGCGTTGCGCACGCCGGCATGTCCGGCATCGAATGGAGCGGGCTCAACAAGACGCTGATCGCGATCGTGCTCTCGCCGCTGCTCGGCATGTTCCTCTCGATGCTTATCATGTTGCTGACGAGCTGGCTGATGAAGGACGCGACCGCGCGCGGGGCGGAGCGCGGATTCCGCTACCTGCATCTCGCCTCATCCGCCGCCTATTCGATCAGCCACGGCCTCAACGACGCGCAGAAGACGATGGGGATCATCACTGTGCTCCTCTATTCGACCGGCCATCTGCAGGGCGAATTCCACGTGCCGCACTGGGTGGCGATCAGCTGCTACATCGCGATCGCGCTCGGCACGCTTTCGGGCGGCTGGAAGATCATCGAAACGATGGGATCGCGCATCACCAAGCTTTCGCAGCATCAGGGCTTCAGCGCGTCGGCGGGTGGCTCGGTGATGGTGTTCACCGCCTCGCTGCTCGGCATTCCGGTCTCGACGACGCACACGATCACCGGCTGCGTCGTCGGCGCCGGCACCGCCCGCCGCGCCTCTGCCGTGCGCTGGGGCGTTGCGCAGAACGTGGTGATGGCGTGGGTGATCACCATTCCCGCATCGGCGGCGGTGGGGGCGATCTTCTACATGATTACGCGGCTATTTTAGGGGCGGGGCCCGCTGGATGAAGCGCTGCAGTCAGGGGCTCGCGGCGCCTTAATTACCCTTGATCCACTCCGCCCGCAGATACGGCGCCACATTCTCGCAAAGCGTCGTCCATTCGGCGTCTGTCACCGGAAGTGCCTTCCGCTCGGCGGCGAAATATTCGGCCGGGGGCGTGAGGGCGGGCCAGTCGCTGGCGAGGACGAAGCGGTCGAGGCCGATCTTGCGCATCTGGGCGACGTAGGCGGCACGCCATTCGTCGGCGGTGTGGGTTTCGATGCCTTCTGTCGGAACGCTCGCGAGCTTCGAAAGATCGAGCTGGGCGACGGCGGAGATGTCGAGCACGAGGTTGGCGGTGCCGGGAGCCTTGCGCTCTATGGCGTCGCCATAGAGGCGAAGGGCTTCCAGCGTCGCGGCATCGATGCCGCCGAAGCCGCCCCCGTGCGCAATCTGCACGGGAAGGTCACCCGCCTCTGACAGCACCGTATCGATGAAGGTGGTGATGTTCGCATTCGAGAACGGCGCTGCGCCGCGCAGGTGGACGACGAGCGGCATCCGCGCTTTGCTCGCGGCGGCGAAGAAGGCGGCAAGCGTTTTGACCTGATCGGGATTGCCGAGATCGAGACCGCTGTTGCCGAGGTGGAGCTTCACGCCCGACGCGCCGGGCTGGCGCGACCAGTATTCGAGTTCGTCGAGCGCATTGCCCAGAAACGGATTGATGCCGACAAACGCGACGAGGCGACCGTTCGAGGCCAGCGCCTGGTCGACGTTGAAGCGATTCTCGGCACGCATCCGCCGGGCCATCTCCTCGGGCGCGAGCGGGACGGCGGAGAAGCCGAACATGTAGCCGGCGGACAGCAGCACACCCTGGCGAATGCCCGCGCGATCGAGTTCGTGCACGGCATCGCCGCCCGTGCGCACCTTGAAGATGTCCCCGGAGATGCCTTCAAAGACACCCGGCATCGCCTTCTGCATATCCTGCAGCCAATCGGTGATGAGCGCGCTCTGGATATGCATGTGGTGATCGGCGCGCGGGGCGGTTTCCGCAAGCGCACCGGTGCTGCTGAACAGGATTGCCGCTGTCAGCATCGCGCGGCGCGCGGTGCGCGCCTGTCTTGCCCAGATCATCGTCTCCACCCCCAATAAAATGAACTAATATTCATTTTTCGAATATCCTGAGAGATTCGTCAAGTTAAAATGAATTTCTGTTCATTTTGATATGTGTGCCGTAAAGGCCTCCTCATCGAAGAGCGGGAAATCCAATGCCGAAGCGCGATTCTACCCATATGACGGCACAGCGGGAGCGCATCCTGCAGGCGGCGCTCGGCTGCATTGGCGCTTATGGCGTCGAAGGCACGTCCATCGCGCATATCCGAAAGGCCGCGGGCCTCAGTGCGGGAACGATCTATCGCTATTTCGCGAGCAAGGAGGATCTCGTCGTCGCCGCGCTGGAGCATTTTTCAACATACGAGACAGCGGTTCCCATCCCCGGGAACTGGGCCGAATATCGTGCGGGGCTGATGAAGGAAAAGCGCCTGACCGGGCTCAGCTCCGCCGAGCTGGACAGTGCCATGCTGCACCTCATGGCGGCGGCGCTTTCGGCCGATTATCTGCGCGCGGCGATGCGACCCGTCATCGAACGCAATCTCGCCGAACAGCGGCAGGTGGTGGAGGCGCTGGTGAAGGCTGGCGGCACCGAAATCGCCGGGACGCCGGAAGAGACGGTGCGCGCGGTCGCGGCGGTAGGCATCGGCATGTCGTGGCTCGCGGCGCTCTCCGGCCAATCGGCCGAAGCTGCGGCGGAAGAGGCGGCCGGGATCATCGACCGCCTCGTTAGGCTCTAAACCACGATAGCCAACTCGGCTATGCTTGGCTCGGCATGTCCGCGTCGTCGAGTTCGGTGGCGCGCAGGTGCGCCGGGCGGGCTTCGAGGCGCTTCCAATAGGCCTCGAATGCGGGGCGCTTTTCCATGCTGCCGAACTGCAGGCCCCAGAAGATGTGCGAGCCGACGTAGACGTCCGCAGCGGTGAAGCTGTCGCCTGCGATATAGGGCGCGGCGCTGACGGCCTTCTCGAGCGTGTCCATAACATGCGCGAAGCAGCCGTAGCCGACCATCATCTGCTTGTCGGCGGGCACCTCGACGCCGAGCGTGCGGTCCGCGATCGCCGCTTCGAGCGGGCCCGCCGCAAAGAACAGCCAGCGGTAGTAGCTGCCGCGATTCTGTGGCGCGGGGGCGAGGTTCGCCTGTGGGAAGGCGTCGGCAAGGTAGGCGCAGATCGCGGCGCCTTCGGTGACGACCGTGTCGCCGTGGCGGATCGCGGGTACCTTGCCCATCGGGTTGATGGCGAGATAGGCTGGGGCCTTCATCGTGGACCCGTACTCAAGGATTTCGGTGCGGTAATCCGCGCCTGCCTCCTCCAGCATCCAGCGCGCGATGCGGCCGCGCGACATCGGGTTCGTGTAGAGCACGAGATCGGTCATCATCCATCCCCTTCGAATCGGAAAGAAGGGAACATATCAGGAACATTTGAGCGTGTCGATCAGCGTGTCATGGCGTTGGTGATGCTGCTGAACACGTCGACCAGCGAGAGGCCGAGCATCTGGAACGCGATGATCGCCGCGAGCGAGATGAGCGCGGCGATGAGCCCATACTCAATGGCGGTTGCGCCCCTGCGGCTGACGAGAAGACGGCGAAAAATACGCATCGATCCGATCCCCTGCGGTGTTGCAGCACAAGGTATCGGGCGCGCGGGTTGCCGAAGCGTTACCGACCCTTCATCGCGCTCGTCGCGGTTTCGAGGATATCGACGACGAAATAGCCGAGCACGGCCGCGACAACGATAATAATCACGATGGTGACGACGAGGCGGCGGCCACCGCCGCGTGCTGCCGCTGTACTGCGCGGCGCGTAGGGCGCTTCCGGCGGATAGGGGGCGGACGGCGCGGAGCCATCCTCCTCCATGCCGGTGCCGACCTTCCAGTTCGACTCTGGTGGCTTTGCCATGATTGGATACTATGGCGGAATGACCGTGGCTGACAATGGCTTCAAATCGTTCGAAACGCTGACCGAGGAGGTGCTTGCGGAGGTCGTTCGCGAGGGTGAGTTGCTGCTTTCGAGCCAGCTTCAGGCGGGCATCGCCGCCGATCAGCGCGCGCTGACATTCGCGGGTTTTGCGACCACGGCTGCGGGTGCCGTGTTCGGACTTGTGATTGCGAACCCCGTGCCGAAGGAGGTGCTGCCGCCAACGTTCGTCGCGGTGCTGGGCCTCGGGCTTGCAGCGGCGCTGCTGGTCGCGGTAGTGATGGCGATCCTTTCGGCGCTGCCGCGCCAGTTCTTCTTTCCCGGCAACGAGCCTGCGAACTGGGCGCCTGAGCACTGGTCTCTGCCGCCGTCTGCGCGCCGCACACTGAAGGCCGCGCGTATCGAGCAGGCGCAGGTGCTGCAGACGATGATCAGCGCCAACAAGGCGCGCGCGGAACGACAGGCGAAGCTGATCCGCCGCGCAGTGTGGCTGGCGTTCGGCGCAGCGATCGCGGCACTGGCGGCGGCGATGGCGGCCTACGTGGTCCTAGCCGTCGCGGCTTGAGCAGGCCGACGCCGCTGTGCGCGGCGGCAGCGTGCGGGCGAAGGCGCTGAGCGCCGCATAGGTCGCGTCGCGCGCCTCGGCGTCCAGCATTTCACGGCAGGCGGTATCGAAGCGCAGTCGGTCGTTTGCTGCGGCGGCCGCCGTCATTGCCGACAGCGCCATCTCGTCAGGCCCCAATCCCCGGCAGCAGGGCGGGCTGATCAGGAAACAATCCGGCCAGTGATCGCCCACGATCTGCACGGCGGTGAGGAGCCGTGTTGCGGCGAGCGGGCTGCCCAGCCTCTCGGCAAGCGCATCGCGCGGGTCGTGCCCGGCGCGCTGGCAAATAACCACCAGCCGCGTGCCCATCACCATGTGCATCGGCGTGCGCGCGAGATCGCGCAGGTCGGGCTTTCTGAGCAGGTCCTCGAGCGGGTTCGTCATTCGGGCTCCATGAATTGCACATGCGTCTCATTGACAGATGTCGAGAATCGATTCTAATGAGAATCACTTGCAGTAACAACAGTGACATTTTGTTTGGGGGTAGCAGTGACTTCAACTTCGCGGGCCGCGCTGGCGGCCGCTCTTTGCTATGGAATGACGATGGGTGCGGCGCAGGCGGCAGACGCTGCTGCGGCGCTCGACGACGGTACGATCACGGTGACCGCGACGCGCAGCCCGATCTCGATCGACGACGCGCCGGCGGTGGTGACCGTCATCGACGAACAGCGCATTGCCGATGAACTCGTCACCGACATCAAGGATCTCGTGCGCTTCGAGCCCGGCGTTTCGGTGCGCCGCGCGCCCGCACGCTTCGGCGCCGCGCTCGGCACCACGGGCCGCGCGGGCAACGAGGGTTTCACGATCCGCGGCATCGGCGGCAACCGCGTGCTGATCCAGGTGGACGGCGTGCGCGTGCCCGATGGTTTCAGCTTCGGCGCGCAGGGCGTGGGGCGCGGCGACTATGTCGATCTCGGCCTTGTGAAATCGGTGGAGATCCTGCGCGGTCCGGCCTCGGCGCTCTATGGCAGCGACGGGCTTTCGGGCGCAGTGAGCTTCGTGACGAGCAATCCTTCGGACATATTGAGGGAGGGGCAGAGCTTCGGTGGGCTGGTGCGCGGCGCGTACAGCTCGGCGGACGAAGAGTATAGCGGAACGGCGATCCTCGCCGCGCGCGGCGGCACCGTCTCCGGCATGGTGGCTTACACACGGCGCGACTACAAGGCGCTCGACAACAAGGGCACCGACGACGGCACGGGATCGCTGCGCACGACGCCGAACCCGCAGGACGGCGAATCCGATGCCGTGCTCGGCCGCCTCGTGTGGGAGCCAGGCGGTGGACACACGGTTCGGCTGACCGGCGAGTATGTCGATACGTCGCTCTATGCGAACGTGCTTTCGGGGCTCAGCGCCACGGTTGAGCGGCTGGAGGCATGGGATACGGGCAAGCGCGTCCGCGCCGCCGCCGACTGGACGTGGGAAGGCGAAGGCGCGATCGATTACGCGCGCGTCGGCGCCTACTGGCAGGATGCGAAGGACCGGCAATATACCGAGGAAGACCGCACCCCCGCGGCGGACCGCACCCGGCTCAACACCTTCGACAACCGCGTGATCGGCGCCTCGGTGGAATTCCGCGCGGGCTTCTCCACGGGTGCAATCGCGCATCGCATCAGCTTCGGCGGCGACATCAGCGAAACGCGCCAGAAGGGCGTGCGCGACGGCACGGTGCCGCCGTTCGGCGAGACGTATCCGACGCGTGCCTTCCCGGTGACCGACTACACGCTCGCGGGCCTTTATGTGGGCGACGAGATCAGCTTTGCGGACGGTATCGTGACGCTGTTCCCGGCGCTGCGTTTCGATCACTACAAGCTTTCCCCTCAGGACGATCCGCTGCTGCCGGCCTTCGCGGGCGCAGGGCAGAGCGATTCCCGCGTGTCGCCGAAGTTCGGCGTGGTGGTGAAGCTCGGCGAGGCGGTGCGGCTGTTCGGCAATTACGGGCGCGGCTTCAAGGCGCCCGAGCCGAGCCAGGTGAACCAGTTCTTCTCGAACCTCGCTTCGGGCTACACCTCGATCCCTAACCCGAACCTCGGGCCGGAAAAGAGCGAAAGCATCGAAGGCGGTTTCCGCGTGACGAGCGATGCGGTGCGTTTCGAGGCGAGCGTGTTCCACGCGAAGTTCGACGACTTCATCCTGCAGAAGATGGTGAGCGGCAGCTTCACGCCCGCCGACCCCGCCATTTACCAGTTCGTGAACGTCAACGCAGCGAAGGTGGACGGCGCGGAGGCGAAGCTGGAGGTAAAACAGGGCGGTTTCACCGGCACGCTCGCGGTCAGCTACGCCGACGGCACGCTGACCAACGAGGCCGGCGTCAAATCGCCGCTCGACACGATCGATCCGCTGAAGGTCGTGGCCGGGATCGGCTACCGGGAGGTTCAAGGCCGCTTCGGCGGGCAGCTGATCGCGACATTCGGCGCGCAGAAATCGATCGGCGATAGTGTCGGCGCCTGCAGCGCCGCCTGCTGGCGGCCGGGCGATTTCCTGATCTTCGACGCGACCGCGTTCGTGCGGATCGGCGAGGCGGTTACTCTGCGCGTGGGCATCTTCAACATCACCGACAAGAAATACGCGTGGTGGAGTGATGTGCGCGGCGTCGGCGACAGCTCCGCGATCAAGGACGCCTACACGCAGCCCGGACGCACCGCGAGCGTCTCCGCGACGTTCCGCTTCTAAGCCCAAGGATGAGTATCATGAAACCGATCTACCAGACCCTGGGCGCAAGCCTCTTCGCGCTCGCCATTGCCGTTTCGCCCGCGCTTGCCGATGCGCCTGTCACCGCGCGCACCGCCGCCACGGAGAAGGCATCGTTCGATGCCGACCGCGCCGACATTCTCGCGATGGCGGGAAACTACCGCGTGCGCTTCGAGATGCAGGAATCGACGCCGTGGACGACGGACTACACGCCGCTCGAACCCAAAAGGTCGGGCGGGCACGAGGTCGTGCGCGTGATCGAGGACACCGGCCGCCGCATCGTGCTGCAGCACCTGCTCGTGGTGGAGGACGAGAACGACAAGCCCTTCATCATCAAGCACTGGCGGCAGGACTGGGACTACGAGCCCGCGAAGGTGCTCGTGTACGCTGGCGACGGCAACTGGGTGTGGGAAGAGGTGCCCGAGCGGATGCGCGCGGGGCGCTGGTCGCAGACCGTATGGCAGGTGGACGACAGCCCGCGCTACGCCGGGTGGGGCCAGTGGGAAACGCAGGCGGGCATTCGCCGCTGGCGTTCCAACTGGACGTGGCGGCCGCTCGCGCGCCGCGACGCGGTGCGAAATCCGGTGTACGACCGCTACTTCTCGATCAACCGCCACCAGCCGACGCCGACCGGCTGGATCCACTGGCAGGACAACACCAAGATGGCCGAGGAAAACGGCAAGCTGCTCCCGATCGTGCAGGAATATGTGCTCAATACCTACACGAAGTTCGACGGCTACAACGTGAAGGCCGCCGACGATTACTGGGCGAAGACGAAAGCCTATTGGGCGGCCGTGCGCGGTATCTGGGACGAGGTCGCGGCGAAGCGCGGCGGCATTCACATCGCCGAGAAGGCTGACACCGGCACCGTCATCTCCGGGCGCCTGCTGGAGATCGCCGACGAGGTGAACGTCGGCAAGCTGAAGGATGCTGCGGCAATCACCGAGGCACGCAAGCTCATCACTGAGGCGACGGTGCAGCCGCCGCGGGCCGCTACCCCGCAATAACCAGTGCCGCGAGGCCGATCCCGCCTGCCGCGCAGCTGAACATCAGCGTCGCGGCGGCGGCCCAGCCCTTGCGCCAGCCGGCGAGTCCGATGCAGATCGCGGCCTTGAACGCCGTGTTGAGCAGGATCGGCACGCCGAGCACCGCACCCGCGGTGACGGGATCGAGGCTGCCCGCCGGCAGCGCGCCGAGCGTAACCGTGGCGGCGTCGACGTCGAACGTGCCGGTGAGCGCGATGATGACGCCGAGCCCGGCCTCGCCGTAGCGCGCCTCCGCCCAGCGCGCGAACAGCGCTGCGCCCGCGATGAGCGCGGCAAAGCCGAGCGCGGGGAGAATGTCGAACGGGTTCGCAGAGGTCATCGGCGCTGCACGCGAGGGCGCATGTTTGTTGTGCCGCATCACGAACGCCGTGGCGGCGAGCGCAGCAAGCCCGCCCGGCACCACGACCCACGCCAGCGTCGGCACGACGAACCCCGCGACCGCGGCGGCGAGGACGAGCGTGCGAGCCATCATCACCGCGCCTGCGAGCGCGATGCCCGCGATGGCAGGGGCGGGCGGATCATCACCTTCGGCAAGGCGGCGCGCGAGGGCGGCCGTGGCGGCCGTGGACGAAACGAGCGCGCCGGCCGCCGCCGTGGCGAGCGTGCCGCGCACCTCGCCGAAGCGCTTTGCAGCGACATAGCCGATAAACGAGAGCCCCGAGACGAGCACGACGACGAGCCAGATGTCGCGTGGGTTCCAGGCATCATAGGGGCCATAGGCGGCGTCAGGCAGCAGCGGCCAGACCACGATCGAGATGAGCGCGAAGCGCGCCACCGCCTTCACCTCGGCGGCGCTGAGACCGCGAATCCAGGCGTGCAGCTCCTCGCGCATCGAGAGCAGCAGCACCATGACCCCCGCCGAGACGGAGGCGACGAGCACCTGATCCGTCGTCGCGAGCAGCCCGAGCGCGAGCGTGATGAGCCCGGCGATCGTCGTGGTCGCGCTGACGCTCGCGTTGGCATCCCTCGCCATGTCGCGCACGTAGCCCGCGACCAGCGCGAGCGCGGCGGCGGCGATGAGCAGCACGGCCGGCAGCAGCGCACTGGACATCATTGTCCCGGAGAGCCCGCCGAGCAGCCCGAGGAGGCCGAAGGTGCGGAAACCCGCGACGCGGCCGCCTGCGGGCTCGCCGCGCGCGCTCCAGCCGCGTTCGACGCCGATGAGCAGGCCGAGCGCAAGCGCGATGCCGAGATCGGCGAGGGTGGCGAGCCCGGTCATGTGTGCCAGCCCTTCGCGCGGCCATAAGGGATGCGGTCCCACACGCGTTCGTGGAGCACGTAAAGAAGCAGTTTCGTCGCCACCTCGCCGCCGCCGATGGTAAGCGCGGTGAGCGGATGCCCGGTAAAGAGCAGCGCGAGGAGCGCAGTATCGAGGCTCGCAAGGATGCGCCAGCTCGCCGCCTTCGAACCGCTGCGGCGCAGGCCTTCGATGCGGCGCCCGTGCCGATCGGTCCACACCGCCCAGCGCATCCGCGACCACACGCGCTCGTGAAGGAAGAACAGCAGTGTTTTCGTGATCACCTCGGCAAGCGCGATGTAGCCCGCCGTGTGCAGATTTTCGGCCTGCGTCGCGGTTTCGCGCACGCCGAAATGCGGGGCGAGGAAAGTGAGCACCAGGAATGACAGGATCAGCGTATCGAGCGTGCCTACGAACCGCCACGAGATCGCCTTCGCAAGGCTGCGCGCGCGGCTCTCGTGCGCGTGGACGGTGTTCGCGCTGCTTTCCCTCACCGTCATCGCTTTCCCGTAACCGCCTGCCCCCACACGGCCAACTAGCATAGCGCCGCCACGCAGAAAGCACGAAAATCCTGACACAAGGTTTCCGCAAGGGGTGGATGCGCCGCTACGCGCTTGTTATGTCAGGGAAACGACGCGGCATTCGAGGGAGTGGGGCATGGCGGACTCGCGGATCGGTATCGTCAAGCGGATCATCTGGCCGGCGAGAGCATCGCTCTTCGCGCTTATCGGCGGTGCGGTCGGCCTGTTCGGCGACCTCGTGAACTTCTTCGCGGAATTTCTCTCCGCCGATGTGCTCGTGATCATCTTCGCGGTGGTGACGGCGGTTGCGGGGCTGCTCTGTTTCCAGCGCGCGTTCATAGTGAACGCGGCGGACGACACGGCGGTGGAAGAGGTGGTGCAGTGCACGCAGTGCGATGCCTTCCGCTTCGGCCTGTTCGCGACCGCGGCGTTCATTCTCCTCATGCTGGTGGGGCAGGGGCAGTCCGCGACCGAAGCCGTGGGGCGGCAGCTCGGGCTCATCAAGGAAGATACCGCCGTGATCCGCGATCAGGTGGGCGATCTCCACGAGATGGCGCAGCCCCAGATGATCATCGACGATCCCGAATCGGCGCAGGATCATTTCAGCAATGCCTGGGTCTACCAGAACGCGCAGCGCAACCCGGCGAAGGCCTTCGCCGAGATGCAGACGCTCTACGCGAATTATGCACCGAAAAAGCTGGATGCGGCGCAGCTCTACTTCGATAGCGGCAACGCGGTGACGGGACGCACGCAGCTTGTGGAGGGTATGCAGGCGCTGGCGCGCAAGACGGGTGATGCGACGCTGCTGGTGATCGCCGCGCGCGCCGCGCCGAGCGAGGCCGCCGGCGACGCGATGGTCGCCGAGGCGCAGAAAATCGATCCGGCGCTGCCTTTCGCCTGGTGGGACATCATGCGGCCGAAAACGGTGAAGGTGAGTGACATGACGCAGCGCGGCGCGGCGGCGCAGCGCGACCGGATGATCGCCGAACGCGAGATCATCGAGAAGTTCCGCACGCTTTATAACGCCCAGCCCGCGCAGCACTGGTATTTCCTGCCGCAATATTCAGGCGACATGGAAAGCATCGCGCGGCAGCAGTCCGACGGCCTCTCGAACAACATCGCCACCTACGACGATATTGCGAGCGGGCGGCTCGCGCAGCGCGTGCGCGAGGAATATCAGCAGAAGAACAGGTAGGGGTCAGCCACTCTCCCCCGACCCTCTCCCCGCCGGGGAGAGGGAGGGAGTCCGGGTTAGCGGCCCTGGCGGCGTTGACCGCCGCCGGGATTGCCGCGACCGCCGCTGTTGCCGCCGCCGTGCGCGGGCTTTGCGGAATATTTCGGCTTGGGCGCGCCGAAATGGCGGCGCTGGCCGTCACGATCGCCTTCGCGGCGTTCGCCGCCGCCGGAACGCTCGCCGCGATGGCCGCCGCCCGGGCCCCCGCGATGGCCGCCATCGCGGCGGCCGTCACGACGCTCGCCGTGCGAGAAGCCGCGCTGGTCGCCGCTGTTCTCGCCGGTGCGCGCGACCGGCTTTGCGATCGCCGCGGCGCGGGTCAGGAAGTTTTCGGGAAGCGGCATCGGCTCCAGCTTCTGGCGGATCAGGCGCTCGATATCGCGCAGGTACGTGCGCTCGTCACCGTCCGACACCAGCGCGATGGCAATGCCCTCGCGGCCCGCGCGCGCGGTGCGGCCGATGCGGTGCACATATTGCTCGGGCACGTTCGGCAGCTCGAAGTTGAAGACGTGGCTCACGCCCGGCACGTCGATACCGCGCGCGGCGATGTCGGTGGCGACGAGGATCTTGATTTCGCCCGAGCGGAACAGGCCGAGCGCACGCTCGCGCTGCGGCTGCGACTTGTTGCCGTGGATCGCTTCCGAAGCGATACCCGCGCCCTTCAGGTGGCGGACGACGCGGTCGGCGCCGTGCTTGGTGCGCGTGAAGACGAGGCCGCGATCCATGTCCGCGCCGAGATCCTGCAGCAGGAGCGTCAGCAGAGCCTGCTTTTCCGAGGCGTTCACGTGGATGACACGCTGCGCGACGCGCTCGGCGGTCGTCGCCTGCGGCTTCACTTCCACCTTCTGCGGTTCGGTGAGGAACTGTGCGGCAAGATCGGCGATCGCGGGCGGCATGGTCGCCGAGAAGAACAGCGACTGGCGCTTCTTCGGCAGGATGCGGACGATGCGGCGCAGCGCATGGATGAAGCCGAGATCGAGCATCTGGTCGGCTTCGTCGAGCACGAACACCTCGACCTGCGAAAGATCGAGCGCGCTCTGGTCGACAAGATCGATCAGGCGGCCGGGGGTGGCGACGAGGATGTCCACGCCGCGCTGCAGCGCGCGAATCTGACGGCCGATCGGCACGCCGCCGAACGCCGTGGTGATGGTGAGGCGCAGGTACTTGCCGTAGGTGCGGAAGGATTCGGCGATCTGGCTGGCAAGCTCGCGCGTCGGCGCCAGCACCAGCATACGCGACGTGCGCGCCTTCAGCGGCTTGTAGGTCTGCGACAGGTAATCGAGCGAGGGCAGCGCGAACGCGGCGGTCTTGCCCGTGCCCGTCTGCGCGATGCCGAGCAGGTCATGACCCTTCATCAGGATCGGGATCGCCTGCCGCTGGATCGGCGTCGGGACGGTGTAGTTGGCTTCGGTGAGCGCCTTTTCGATACGCTCGCCCAAGCCGAACTGGAGAAAATCGGTCATTTCAATCTTTCAAAAAACATGTCCGTGCCGCGCAGCCGAAACGGCGCGCGGACGCGAAGCGGTGTCGTGACGACCCGCGTGACGAGGGGAAGCCGGTGGGCCGAACCGTCTGAAGACGCGCGCTCAATCCCCGAAGGAAGCGATCACGCCGGGCGCGTCAGGGCCTTATCGGCCGACGTTCGGTCACGGCGGCATGTGGGGGAGAAATGTGGCGGCGTCAAGGCGCAGCGCCTAAAACGCAAAACGGGCGCCCGTTTCCGGACGCCCGTTTGCGTGACGAAGACCGTCTGATCAGCCGCGGCGGCGGCGACGCGCCATGCCGACACCCATCAGGCCAAGCCCGAAGAGGCCGAGCATCGCGGGCTCGGGAACCTCGCCCGGGGGCTCTTCAGTCGGGTTGTAGCGCTTCACGATCGAGTAGTGTGACACGTCATGCGACTTGCTCGCGCCCGGCAGGTCGAACGGCGGATCGGTGAACGGTGTGGACCAGCCGCCCGACGAGAACTCTTCGTTGAAGGTGAACGCGGTCAGGTGCGTGCCGTTGCCGTTCTTGAACACGATCAGGTAATCGTAAGCGGCGAAATCGACGCCGTTGATCGTCCAAGTGCCCGAACCGCCAGCGCCGTCGGCGAGGTTGATCTGCGTCTGGCCGTTATCCGTCCAGTCGCTGAAACCATAGAAGGCCGAAGCGTTGATGTTGGTCAGGTTGGCGACCGTGCTGGTGCCGGTGGCGTTGTCGTACTGGCAGGCCGAAACGGCGCTGTTGCTGCCGTTGAACACCTTGGACGTGCCGTCCGCGATGTGAGCGGCCGGGCAGGTGATCAGCGCGGCGTTGGCCGGAGCGCTGAACGCTGCGACGGCGCCAACGGCGGCGGCGGAAAGAAGATACTTTTTCATAACTCGTCTCCTCGTCGGGGGCATTTGACATATGCCTTCCCGGTACACAGGCGAAATGAAGCAAGTGACGTGCCAACTGCCGGAGTCCCGCAGGAATCCTATATTTGCGAGTGATTTTCAATAACTTTCGTAAGAGTCTCCGACACTTTCCGCGCCCGCTCAATCGGTCGGAAAGCCCCGGTTCCTCAGCAGCGCCTCGACCTGCGGATCGCGACCGCGGAACGCACGGTATGCCTCGGCGCGGTCGATGGCGTCGCCGGTTGCAAGGATGATGTCCTTGAACTTTTTCGCCGTCGCGGCATCCCACGGATCGCCCGCTTCCTCGAACGCCGCCCACGCGTCTGCCGCCATCACGTCCGACCAGAGGTACGAATAGTAACCCGCCGAATACGCGTCCGACGAGAACAAGTGGCCGAACTGCGGCAGGCGGTGCCGCATGACGATTTCCCTCGGCATCCCGATCTCGCCGAGGATGGTCTTTTCGGCCTGCGCAGGTTCGATCACGCCCGACGGGTCCATGTGGATCTTCATGTCGACGATGGCCGAGCCGAGGAACTCGACCGTCTCGAAGCCTTGGTTGAAGGTCTCTGCGGCCTTCAACTTGTCGATCAGCGCCTGCGGCATCTTCGCGCCGGTCTTGTAGTGGCGCGCGTAGGTATCGAGGATTTCGGGCGTCAGCACCCAGTTCTCGTGCACCTGGCTCGGGAACTCCACGAAATCGCGCGGCGTGCCGCCGAGCGAGGGATAGGTGGTGTCGTTGGCGAGCGCGTGGAGCGCGTGGCCGAACTCGTGGAACAATGTGCGCGCGTCATCGAGGCTGATGAGCACGGGCTCACCCGGCGCGCCCTTCGTGAAATTGTTGTTGTTCGAAACGATCGCGTCGCGCTGGCGCCCGCCGAGCTTGTCCTGCCCGCGATAGGTGCTCTGCCACGCGCCCGAACGCTTGTACTGGCGGGCGAAATCGTCGCGGTAGAGATAGCCGACGTGCGTGCCGTCCGCCGTGTTCGTAACGTGATAGACGCGCACGTCCGGGTGGAACATGGGCAGCGTGCCGGTGATCTCCTTGAAGCTGTAGCCGTAGAGCTTGCCCGCCATGTGGTAGGAGGCGGCGATCATGTTCTCGAGCTCGAAATAGTTCTTGAACTCGTTCTGATCGAGGTCGTAGCGCGCCTTCCGCACCTTCTCCATGTAGTAGCGATAATCCCACGGTTCGATCGTGATCTTCGCGCCCTCGCTGTTCGCGAGTTTCTGCATGTCAGCCACTTCCTCGGCGACGCGCGCGCGGGCCGCGGGCCAGACGCGCATGAGGAGATCGAGGCCCTTCTGCGGGTCTTTCGCCATCGTGTCCGACATGCGCCAGTGCGCGTGACTCGGATAGCCGAGCAGCTTCGCGCGGTCGGCGCGCAGCTTCACGATCTTGCGGATATCTTCGTGCGTGTTGTTCGCGTTCGCGTTGTCGCCGCGCATGATGAAGGCGCGCCACACTTTTTCACGAAGCGCGCGATTGCTGGAGAAGGTGAGGAACGGATCGACCGCCGAGCGCGTGTTGACGACGGCATAGCCCGGCAACTTGCGCTCCGTGGCGGCCGTCTTGTAGCCGGCGACGAGCGCGGGCGGCAGGCCCCCGAGATCGCCCTCGCCGAGCGTGACCCATGTGTCTTCGTCAGCCTGCACCTTGTTGCTGAAATCGTTGAAGAGTGTGGCGAGCTGCTGGTTGAGCTTGCCGAGTTCGGCCTGCTTTTCGGGCGGCTGGCTTGCCCCGCTGCGCACGAAATTCTCGTAGCTCTTTTCAACGAGGCGCTTCTGTTCGGCGTTGAGGCCGCTCGTTTCGCGCGCGTCGTAAACGGCCTTCACGCGCTCGAAGAGCCTGCGGTTGAAGTTCACCTTGTCTTCCACCTCCGAAAAGCGGGGCAGAAGCTCTGCCGAGATGGCCTGATGCGCGGGATCGTTCTTGCTCCAGCTCATCACGAAAAACAGCGTGGCGAGGCGGTTCAGCGCTTCGCCACTCTTTTCGAGGGCTTCGAGCGTGTTCGCGAAGGTGGGCTTGGCAGGATTGTTCGCAATGGCGTCCACCTCGGCGAGCAACAGCGCCGAGGCTTTGTCGAACGCCGGTTTGAACAGGGGCGTCTGCACCTTATCCCACGGCGGTACACCGCCATTCGGGCCCGTCCATTCGGCGAGCAGCGCATTGACTGCCGCATCGGAAATAGCAGCAGGTGGCGGCGTTTCGGCAGACGCGGGAAGGGCGAGGGTCATGGCAAGCGCGGCGGCGCCGGTGAGAAGGCAGGAACGAAGCATGGGGGTCTCCAGTCGGGGATCGCCGCCGCACCCGTGCGCGTCACCCGGATTTGACCTGTGACAATGCGCTCGCTTGGCCAGACGGCAGACATGCCGCCATAATTGACGCCTGAGGCCGCCAAGCGCAAGCGCTGGCGGCGGTGACAAACAGTGCTTATGAGACAGGTCGATGCATCGGTTCGCAAATCCTGCCCGGTTTCTGACGATTGCCCGCCCGCTGACGGTGGTGGCGCTCGCGCTCGGCCTTGTGCTGACAGCGGCGGGGCTGTGGTGGGGCGTGTTCCGCGCGCCGCCCGACTATCTGCAGGGCGAAAGCGTGCGCATCATGTACCTGCATGTACCGACCGCGTGGATCTCGATGGGGAGCTACCTCGGGCTCGGCATCGCGGGGATCACCATCCTCGTGTGGAAGCATCCGCTCGCCGAGGTGGCGCTGGAGGCGCTGGCGCCGGTCGGCGCGGTCTATGCGGGCGTTTGCCTGCTCACAGGATCGATCTGGGGCCGCCCGACGTGGGGCACATGGTGGGTTTGGGACGGCAGGCTCACTTCGATGCTGGTGCTGTTTTTCCTCTTCCTGGGCGTTGTCGCGCTTGCAGGCGCGTTCGACGAGCGCAGCCGGGGGGCGCGGGCGGCGGCGGTGCTCGCCATCGTCGGCCTCATCAACCTGCCGATCATCAAGTTTTCGGTGGAATGGTGGAACACGTTGCACCAATCCGCCTCGATCACGCTCCGGGGCTCCAGCATCCATCCTGACATGCTCTATCCGCTGCTGACGAGCGCCGCCGGACTCGGCCTGCTGATGGCAGCGGCGGTGCTGATGCGGATGCGCGCGATCATCGCCGAGCAGCGCATCGCCGCGCGGCGGGCGCGGCTTGCGGGAGATGCGGCATGAACGCGTTGCCCTTCGTGATCGCGGCCTATGCCGTGGGCGCCGTCGGCATCGGCGGCGTGGTGCTGTGGAGCTGGCTTTCGATGCGCCGCGCCGAAAAGGCGGCGGACGCGCTGCGGGGAGAACGGCGATGAAGCCCAAGCACCAGCGGCTCGCGCTCGCAGGCGCAGCTGTGGCGGCGCTCGGCATCGCGGCGGCACTTGCGCTGCCTGCATTGCAGGATCAGGCGGCGTATTTCTATGCGCCCGCCGACGTGGTGGCGAAGGGTGTGGCGCCGGGGCAGGCGATCCGGCTCGGCGGGCTGGTCGAGAAGGGCTCGCTGACGCGCAGCGCCGACGGGCTCACTATCCATTTCCGCGTCACCGACCGGCTCGAATCGGTGCCGGTGGACTACACCGGCATCGTGCCCGACCTGTTCCGCGAAGGGCAGGGCATGATCGCTGACGGCCGCTTCGACGCGAACGGGACGTTCAAGGCCGAAACGCTGCTCGCCAAGCACGACGAAAAATACATGCCGCCGGAGGTCGCGAAGGCCGTTGAGAAGGCCGAGGCGGCTGCGAAGGCGCGACCCGAGAAACCGACGCCTTAGAGTTTTCTTCACCTTACACCGGCATCGTTTTCGCGATGACCGTCCAGATCATTTCGAACCCGGTTTCGGGCGGTTTTTCGCCGCAGCGCATCCTTGCGCTCGAAACGGCGTTTCGGAAGCGCAGCCATACGCTCGCCTACGGGCGCAGCGCGCCGGGCACGGCGATCGCGCTTGCCGACGATCTCAGCCTTGTGTGCGTCGTGGGCGGCGATGGCACGCTCCGGCACGTGGTTTCGGCGCTACGGCAGGCAAAGGCTGATGTGCCGGTATGTGCCTATCCTGCCGGGACCGTAAATCTCCTGGCGCGGGAAGCGGAATACCCGATCGATCCCGACGCGTTCGTCGAGCGCGTGTCGTGTGCGGATCGCAGACGCAGGGGCTTTGCTGGGCGCATCGGTGAGCAGCTTTTTCTTGTCTGCGCGAGTGCGGGGCCGGACAGCTATGCGGTGGCCGGCGTGTCGTCGCGCCTCAAGCGCTGGATCGGCCGCGCCGCCTATGGCGCGGCATTCCTTAGCGTGCTGTGGCATTGGCCGCGCCCGCGGATCCTGCTCGATGTCGATGGGCGGCGGATCGCCTGCGAGGCGTTCTACGTCGCCAAAGGCCGGTTTTTCGCGGGGCCGTGGAGCTTCGCACGCACCGCCTCGATCAACGACGAGACGCTGCATCTCGTCGCTCTGACCCGTGCGCGGCGGCGAGACTACGCACGGTTCATGTGGGCGTTGCTGCGCGGCAAGCAGGTGGACCGCCTGCCGGGTGTCGTGGCACAGCCGTTCGGCACGCTGAGCGCATCGAGCGATGCGGGCGTCCCGGTACAGGCGGACGGTGACACCGTCACCGCCCTCCCCACCACGATAAGCATTCACGACGGCATCATTCACTACGCGTAAGCGCTTCCCGCCGCTGCAGGCGTGACGAAAGCGCGCAAGCGGGCTGCATTGCGCGCGCGCCGGTGCTAAGGCGCTGACAATGAAAATTCCGGGGTGGCGCCAACAGTGATTCCCGAGATCGGCCATGCAGCCTTGTGGCTGGCCGCAGGGCTTGCGCTCGCGCAGGCGCTGGCAGGCTTTCGCGCCGATGGTGGGCGCATTGCCGTGCCGGCCGCGCTCTTGCAGGGTGTGCTCTGCGCTGTCGCCTTTGCGGCGCTGACGTGGGCGTTCGTGAAATCCGATTTTTCGGTCGCGCTCGTTGCGGGCAACAGCCACACCGCCAAACCCGAACTCTACAAGTGGACGGGCGTGTGGGCGAACCACGAAGGCTCGATGCTGCTGTGGGTCGCGGTGCTCGCCGTGTTCGGCGCGCTCGCTGCGATCCGCGCGAAGGGCCTCGGTGAGCGGTTCCGTACGGTGATGCTCTCCGCGCAGGGCTTCATCGCACTCGGCTTCTATGCCTATCTGCTGATCGCCTCGAACCCGTTCGCGCGCATCGTGCCCGCACCGATCGAGGGTTCGGGCATGAACCCGCTGCTGCAGGACCCCGGCCTCGCGTTCCATCCGCCGCTTCTTTACATCGGTTATGTCGGGCTTTCGGTCACCTTCTCGTTCGCGGTGGCGGCACTGTTGCTGAACCGCGTGACGCCGGAATGGGCGCGTGCGGTGAAGCCATGGGTGCTCGGCGCGTGGAGTTTCCTGACTGCGGGTATCACGCTCGGCAGCTTCTGGGCGTATTACGAGCTCGGCTGGGGTGGCTGGTGGTTCTGGGACCCGGTGGAGAACGCCTCGCTGATGCCATGGCTAGCGGCGACGGCGCTGTTCCATTCGGTGGGCGTGCTCGCGGCGCGCGGCGCACTGAAGAACTGGACGCTGCTGCTCGCGGTCGTCGCCTTCTCGCTCAGCATGGTCGGCACGTTCATCGTGCGCTCCGGCCTCCTCACATCGGTCCACGCCTTCGCGGTCGATCCGGAGCGCGGCATCTTCCTGCTTGTCCTGCTGGCAATCTACGTGGGCGGCGCGCTGACGCTCTATGCGCTGCGCGCTGGCACGGTGACGGCGGGCGCGCCGTTCCGGCCGGTGAGCCGCGAAGGCGGCCTCGTCGTCAACAACCTTATCCTCTCGGCGGTGCTCGGAGTCGTATTCCTCGGCACGCTCTATCCGCTGCTGCTTGAAGCCGCGACGGGCGAGCAGGTCTCCGTCGGTCCGCCCTATTTTCAGACGGCGCTGCTGCCACTCTTGCTGCCGCTCGTCGCGGTGATGGCGGCGGGGCCACTGATGCGCTGGCGGGCGATGGATTGGGCGGGACTCGGGCGGCGGCTCGTGCCCGCGCTGGTGCTCGGTATCGTAGCGATCGGGATTGCGCTGGCGCTCGGAATGCGGAGCCCGCTCGCGCTCGCTGGCGTCGCGCTATCGGCGTGGCTTGCGGCGGCGAGCGTCATGATCTTCCGCGGACGGAAACTGAAGCGCGTCCGCCGCATTCCGGCGACCGTATGGGGCACGGCGCTCGCGCACCTCGGCATCGCCGTCACCACGCTTGGTATCGCGGTGAGCGGCGCGGGGACGATCGAGACGCTGGCGAATCTCGCGCCCGGCGGACGGCTGAGTGCCGGCCCGTATACGGCGCAGGTCGATGACATCACACCCGCGGCGGGGCCGAACTATACGGCGATCCGCGCCGTCATCAGCGTGATCGGGCCGGGCGCAACCACGGTACTGGCCCCGGAACGCCGCACGTTCGTGAACCCCGGCAACGAAACGACGGAAACTGACATCTGGCCACGTCTCACCGGCAACCTCTATGCCGTGCTCGGACCCGGCGACGGCAGCGGGCGCTGGCAGGTGCGGCTGGTGTGGCAGCCGATGATTGCGCTCATCTGGATCGGCGGCATGATGGCGGCACTCGGCGGGCTCGTCTCGATCAGACAGGGCCGCAGGCGGCGGGAGGGCACGGAATGACCGCAAGACGCATCGCGCTGATCGTGCCGCTCGTCATGTTTCTCGGCTTCGTCGCGCTTGCCGTCTACCGCATGGGCGAGCCCCAGCAGCGCGTGATCGTTTCCAAAATGGTCGGCAAACCTGTCCCCGCGATGGACCTTGTCGGCATGGACGAACTGCACCCCGGCCTCAACGACGGTGATCTTCGGCAAGGCACGGTGACGCTGGTGAACCTGTTCGCGAGTTGGTGCGCGCCGTGCCGCGTCGAGGCGCCGCAATTGAAGGAACTCGCCGACAAGGGCGTGGTGATCCACGGCATCGCGGTGCGCGACACGCCCGAGAACATCACGGCGTTCCTGAAGGACCACGGTGATCCGTTCCGCCGCATTGGCATGGATCCGAACAGCAAGGCGGTGCTGAATCTCGGCGCGTCGGGCCTCCCCGAGACGTTCCTGATCGACGGCAAGGGCGTCATCCGCAAGCAGTATATCGGCCAGATCCGGCCCGAGCAGGTTGCGGAGATCCTGAGGGATATCGAAGAGGCGAAGAGCTCATGAAGGCGCTATTGCCGCTCGCCTTTCTCGCGCTCACGGCTGCTGCCGAGGGGCCGGCGTTGCCGCCCGCGCAGGAAGCGGCGGCGCGTACGCTGATGCACGAGCTGCGCTGCCTCGTCTGCCAGCACCAGTCGATCGCCGACAGCGATGCCGACATGGCGGCGGACATGCGCACGGTCGTGCGCGAGCGGATCGCGGCGGGCGAGAATCCCGAACAGGTGAAATCCTACCTCGTCAGCCGCTACGGCGACTACGTGACCTTCGATCCGCCGAAGACGGGCGCGAACCTCGTGCTGTGGGCGGCGCCGTTGCTGTTCCTTGCGATCGGCGCCGTCGCCGTGTGGCGGCTTTACCGGAGGAAGAGTGCATGAGCGGCTGGATCGCCATCGCGGTGCTGACGCTGCTGACCGGCGCGGCGCTGTGGCGGATGAAGATGCCGCTGCTGCCGGTGGGCTTCGCGCTCGCCGTGGGGCTGGCAGGCTATCTGCTGACGAGCAATCCGGCGCTGCCGAGCAAGCCCGCGCCGCCGCGTGCGATCGATGCGAACGCCGCGCCACAACTCGAAGCCGCACGCCAGCGGCTCCTGCAGAACACGGGCGATGTCGGCGCGTGGCTGTTGTTCGCCGACATCCTCAGCCACCAGGGCAAGACCGAGCAGGCCATTGAAGGTCTCAGCATGGCCGCGAAGGCGATGCCCGACGTACCGGATCTGTGGGTCGGGCTCGGCAACGCGCTGACGCGCCATGCCGACGGCTTCATCACGCCGGCAGCGCGGCTGGCGTTTGGACGCGCCTCGGCGATCGCGCCCGATCATCCCGGCCCGCCCTACTTCCTCGGGCTCGCATGGCTGCAGGCGGGCGAACCCGATGAGGCGCTCAAGGTGTGGGAAGACCTTTATGCACGCAGCCCGAAAGATGCACCTTACCGGCCCGAACTCGAACGGCTCATGCGCGGCGCGCGCGCAATGATGGCGGCGGGCATCGATGGCGGCCGCTTTCCGGGCGCGGACGACAACGCGCCCGCGCTCGAACAGCGTTAAGCCAAAAGGGTCTGCGGGCGGGTGCCCGTCAGCGCGGCAATCGCCTCAGCGGATGCCGGCTATGACCTCCTTCAGCCTCAGCTTTTCTTTTTTCCATTGTGCGATGAGAAGTTCGTCGGGCAGCGGTCGGTGGACTTCCTGATTGATCTGGCTTTCAAGATTGGCGTGTTTTTCCGAAAGCGCAGCCAGGTATGTGTCGACCATAGTCCGATCTCCTTTGCTCTGAAGTGCATCAGGATGAGCGAGTGGAACACATTTCGAAACGCTTGTCAGCGGGGAAGAGGTGAAGCGCGCATTTACCACAATCTGTGGTGAGAGAGGGCTGTTCATCCCCAGAATCTGGCCGATATGCCACCGGCGCATCAAAACGACTCGCAGCCGCGGCGCGCGCGCTTATGGTAGCGCCATGACCAGACGACTCGCGAACCGGCGGACGGAGTGCAGGCAACGTGGATGAAAGCGACGTGAAGGAGCGCCTCGAGTCGCTGCTCGAGGAACACCGCGATCTTGATGCCGCCATCGATGCCATCCGCGCCCTGCCGGGCAGCGACCAGCTCCAGCTTGCCCGCATGAAGAAGCGCAAGCTGCGGCTGAAGGATGAAATCGAGAGTCTGCGCGATCAGCTGCTGCCCGATATCATCGCCTAGGATTGGTCGCGTTTCAGGTGTAAACTGTGCTGCATCGTTTCCCTGACAGGGAGGTGGTGCCATGACGAAGAGATTGTGGTTCGCGGCCGTTCTGGCCGTGGTTCCCGCCGCCGGGGCCGCTGACGCGGCCGTGACCATCCTTGGCGACGGCTATGCCCGCAAATGCTACGAGGCGGCCGAGTTCAACCGGGCCGGGCGCACGGCGTTTGCGGATTGCAACCTTGCGCTGAAACAGGATGCGCTCTCCAGCTCCGAGCGGGCGGCGACGCATGTGAACCGCGGCATCCTGTTCATGCAGGGCCGCGATTATGCCAATGCAATTGCCGACTACGACACGGCGCTCGGCATCGATGACGACCTTGCCGAAGCCTACATCAACAAGGGGATCGCGGTGCTGCACCGCGGTGGCAGCGAGACGCTTGCCGTCGATCTGCTGTCGCGTGGTATCGCGCTGACGCCGAACCGGCCCGAGATCGCGCTGTATGCGCGCGGTGTCGCGCACGAGAAGCTCGGCCGGGTGCGCGAAGCCTACGATGATTATCGGCAGGCGGCGGCGCTGAAACCCGATTGGGCAGAACCGGCGCACGAGCTGACCCGGTTCAAGGTGATTGAGCAATAAAGCAAGCGGCCCGCCCGGCATGAAGCCGGACGAGCCGCCCGCAGGGTCACAGGGTGGTTCAGAACGTGAACTTGATCGTGCCGCCCCAGGTTTGCGGGTCGCCAAGCTGCGCTGAGATCAGACCGGTATTGCCGGGCGTGACCGCCAGCGATTCGAAGTAGTTCTGATCGAAGGCGTTGCGCACCCAGCCGAAGATGTCGAAGCTCTCGGTGCGGAAACCGGCACGGAAGTTGTGCAGCGAGTAGCCGCTGATGTCCGTGTAGATTGATCGCGAGGCGTTCGATGAGAACTTCGAGCGATAGTTCGCATCATAACCGAGGTACGCTTCGCCTTCACGGCCAAGGATCGTTGCCGGAACATTGTATTCCGCACCCCATGAGAACGCCCATTTGGAAACGCCGGGCAGCCATTGGCCGGACACGTTGCAATTCGCAGGGCTGTTGGCGCCCGGCGTTGCAGCGGGGCCTGCCGGCGTGCCCGTGCCGCCGCCTGCCAGCTCGGGCGGGCAGGGCGCGTCGACGAACTTCACGAACTCGTGATCCGTGAACGCGCCGCTGAGATAGGCGTTGAAGCGTTCCGACGGACGGACCGAGAAATCCGCCTCGATACCGCGCACGCGTACCTTGTCGGCATTCGCCAGATAGCCGCGCAGCACGTTGCTACCGCTGACGTTGCTGATCACGCTGGCCTGGAAGTCGTTGATCTCGGTCCAGTAGGCGCTGACGTTGAAGGTTGCCGCGCGATCCCAGAACTGCGTCTTCAGACCGATTTCGAAGTGATCGACCTTCTCGGGCTTTATCTGGGCAACGTCGAGCGCCGGTGTGCCATCGGACCGGCTGGGAACGCCGTTCAGATTGATGCCGCCCGTTTTGAACGAGCGCGCATAGGTGGCGTAGGCGAGGATATCGTCCGTGACCTCGTAGGCGATGTTGAGATCGTAGGAGAGATTCCAGTCGCTGAAGTTCGGCTCGAAAAACTGTGATGCCTGCGTGCCGCGCTGCGCCGCCGTCCACGGATCGGTGTAATACGGATGTGTCGGATCATTGGTGATGAGCTGGCGCGTGCCATCGGAGGCGGTACCGATCACGACGGAATCGTAGAGGCCTTCCTTCTTGTCGTAGTTGATACGGATGCCCGGCGAGATCGTGAGCGCATCGGTCACATGCCAGTTCACCTTGCCGAACGCGGCAAGGCTGAGATTGTCGAGGCGAATATCGTTCTCCGCGACGATGCCGTTCAGCACCGCGGGGTTGCGCGACAGTGCGTTCGTGGGATTGAGCAGCCATGCGCTTGCCGCCGGACCCGTCTCCTGAATGCCGCTGGTACGGATTTCCTGATAGAAGGCGAACGCGCCGACGACGAAATCCAGTTTTTCCGCTTCGTGGGCGTAGCGCAGCTCCTGCGTATACTGGTTCTGAACAGTCGGGTTGTTGACCTTCGTGTAGACGGGTAGTCCCGTGAAATCGCGGTCGTTCTTGGGCCCCCAGTGCCAATAGCGCCACGCGGTGACCGACGTGAGCGTGCCCGCGCCGAGATCCCACTCCGCGCGGAGCGACGCGCCGCCAAGCTCGTTGCGCGCTGCGATATCCGCATCAAGATCGGTCAGGCGATCGAACGGGTTTGTGCTCGGCACCTGATAGCCGGGGAACAGCGCGGTGAGTGCCGCATATTGGCGATTGAGCGCACGCTGCGTTGTGCCGACCCGGGCGTAGATCTGGCCGCAGCAGATCGGATTCTGAAGATTGAAATCGCCCGCGAAGGTGATGCTGAGAGTGTCGCTCGGTTCCCACAGCAGCGCGCCGCGGATGCCGATATTGTCCTGCGAGTTGATCCACGTGTCGGTAGCGACGTTGTAGATCGTGCCGCGGCGATCGGTGCTCGACAGGCTGAGACGCGCCGCGAGGTTTTCCGTGAGCGGGCCGGAGATCGATGCCTTGGCCTGCTTGAAATTGTAATTGCCGAGCGAGACTTCCGCCTTGCCTTCGAATTCGAAGCTCGGCGCGCGCGTCGTGATGTTGATCGCACCGGCGGTGGTGTTCTTGCCGTAGAGCGTGCCCTGCGGACCGCGCAGCACTTCGATCTGCTCCACGTCGACGAAATCGAGCGTCGCCGAGGCGATGCGGTTGTAATAGACTTGATCGATGTAGACGCCGACGCCCTGCTCGAAGCCGTCGTTGGTGAGGCCGAACGGTGCGCCGATGCCGCGGATATTGATGAACGTGTTGCGCGGATTGGTGGAGAAGAATTGCAGCGTCGGCTGCAACTGCGTCAGCTTGCTGATGTTGTAGGTGCCCTGCGCATCGAGCGCCTCGCCGCCGACGACGGCGACCGCGACCGGAATGTCCTGAAGATTTTCCGCGCGGCGGCGCGCGGTGACGACGATGGCGTCACTGGTGTCGACCGCCTCGTAGGCGTCGGCCGCCTCTTCGGCAAAGGCCGGTGCGGCATGGATGAGCCACGGCGTAACCGCCGCTGCGGTGAACAGAAGACGCGCGATCATTTTAACGAACTCCCTGTTTGATGGATCGCGGCGCCTCCGGTGGTCCGGTCGGTGCCAGATTGGTTTTTTTGTGAATAGGTTCAGGCCGGGAAGCGGCGCTTCTCGGTAATGTCGAGCTGGACGATCCGCGCATCGTGGACGGTGAGCGTGATCGTGCCGTAGCGAAGACGCCCGAGCGCCTCGCGGATGGTCTGCAGAGCCTCCTCCGTCGACGTGACGGGCTGCGGCGTGGCTTCGGTCATGTGGATGTCCCCCGGATGATGTCGATGTGTCAGAGCGCGGCGCAGTGTTGGCGCGACTCGACATGCGGGCGTTCGCGGTCCTGCGCCGCGAAAATGAGGCGATCGAGCAGGCGTGCGCCGAACGGCCAGTCGCCGATGCCGGAATCTGCGTTGATGTGGCCGCAGTCGCCCGCGTCGACGAGAAAGCTGCCCCAGCTGCGGGCAAGGAAACTCGCCCACGAAAACTCGGCATAGGGATCGCTGCGGCTGGCGACGACGATGGACGGGAAAGGCAGGAACACGTTTGGCAGGCCGCGGAAGGTATCGAAGCGGCAGCCCTCCTCGCGCTCGCAATCAGGGGGCGCGACAAGGAGCGCGCCGGCGATGGGCCAGCCGTAGCTCTGGCCGTGCTGGGCGACCCACCATGCAGCCGTGATGCAGCCGAGACTGTGGGCGACGAGGATGACGGGGGCGGGGGAGGCGCTGATCGCCGCGTCGAGTCGGGCGACCCATCCGGCGCGTTTCGGCCGGTCCCAGTTACCGAGTTCGGCGCGCGCGGCATCGGGGCGGGCCTGTTCCCACAGCGTCTGCCAGTGCCGTGGGCCTGAATTGCCATAGCCCGGCACGAACAGCACGCGGGGTGTCGCGATGTCGCTCATCGTATATCTCCACTCAATGAGTAGAGAATATATACAAGTTAAAGAGTAGACAATGCAAAAAAGAAAACGTTTCGCCTCTTATAGAAAACGGTTCAACGCCGACGTGGGTGGGCCTGGCGTTGCGTAGCTGCCAAGGAAGGGCTTGCGCCCGGCTCTGCGCAAGTTAGAGATTTTGGAACGAAAATCTTGGATATCCTAACGCAATGAAACTCGATTCCAAAGACCGGGCAATCCTTGAAATCCTGCAGCGGGATGCCACGCTTTCGATCCAGGAGATCGGAGAGCGGGTCGCGCTGTCGGCGAATCCGTGCTGGCGCCGGATTCGTCAGATGGAGGAGGCCGGGATCATCGAGCGCCGCGTTGCGGTGGTGAACGCGCCTGCGCTGGGGCTGGCGATGACGGTGTTCGTCTCGATCCGCATCTCGGCGCACGACAAGGCCTGGCTCGAGCGGTTTGCCGCGGCGATCCGCGCGATCCCCGAGATCGTGGAGTGCCACCGGATGAGCGGCGATGTCGACTATCTGCTGAAGATGCTGGTGCGCGATATCCAGCACTACGACCGCGTCTATCAGCGGCTGATCAGCGAGGTGCCGGGGCTGTCGGATGTCAGCTCCACCTTCTCCATGGAGCAGATGAAGGCGACGCCCGTTCCAGTGAGCGCAGTGCCTGTCTAGGCTGCTGCTCTAGGCCGCGGCCTCCGTCTCGCCGGCGCGCGCGAGCCGGGTCGGCAGGTAGGCGCGCAGGTACGAGATCATCGCGAGCTTCGCTTCGGCCAGCGCTTCGTCGGTGACGTGATCGCGATCGGCGACGGAGAGCGAGAAGAACACGTCGGAAATCAGCAGCGCCTTGAAGAACAGCTCGCGTGAATCAGCGAGGCCGGGGAGGACGAACTGGCGGCGCACGGCCGTCCACAGTGCGGTGCCGAATCGAAAGTCCTCCTTGCAGCCGGCGTTCTTGATTTCGGGCGGCGTGTGAGGCCCGAGCATCAGTTGGCGCGCGGCGCGGTTGCTGTTGAAGGCTTTCTGGTGATGCAAGAGCGACAGTTCGATGAGCGTTTCCCACTCATCGACCTCGGGAAGCATCAGGTCTTCCGCGGCCTGTACCACGGCAATCGTGCGCACGAGCTCTTTCCAGAGATCGCCGATCTCGGGGAAGAAATGGTAGGCCGATGAGGCGGGGATGCCCGCGACTTCCGCGACCGCGATCATGCCGATCTGATCGATGTTCTGCGTGTCGAGCATGGCGCGCGCCGCTTCGAGGAGTTCTGCGCGCCGGGCTCGGCCGCGCGCCTGTGTCGCCTTTCGCGCGGGCGGCCTGCTTTTCACATTGGTGATCATTTGCCCCGTTTCCATCGTTTTCGGGCTGTTGACAACCCCCCTGTTTTCATCAATAGTCGAAGAAATTCGATTTAAGCACAAATGAGGGATGGGGATGGGTGCAAAGCGGGCAGGGCGCGCATAACCTCGCATTTTTTCTGAATAATTATACGGGATGCGCGCGGCGGGAGGCGGTTTCAATCTGCACCGCATTAGACAAATGAAAAATTAACTCGAAGATATACGGGTTAATGTTCGAGTTCTTGAACGGGTCCGCTGCAAGGAGCCGATCGTGGACGCGCGCATCCCGTATCCAAATGGGCCGGGAACGTTTGATGCCTCAAAGCTATAATTTCGTGATTGAAGGCCGGTCTGTTGAGGCTGGCCGCCATTTTGATGTGATCAACCCTGCGGATGGGACGGTGTTTGCGCGGTGTCCCGCGGCGACGGCGGCCGATCTGGATGCGGCGGTCGCGGCGGCGCGGCGCGCGTTCCCGGGCTGGGCGGCAACGCCGGACGCGGAACGCAGGGCGGCGGTGAACGCGATGGCGGACATCATCGAAGCGAATGCGGCGGAGCTTGCCGAGCTGGTGACGCTTGAACAGGGCAAGCCGCTCGGCGGCATGGGCTCGCAGTGGGAAATCGGCGGCTCGGCGGCATGGACGCGCTACACCGCGAGCCTCGACCTGCCCGTGGAGACGATCCAGGACGATGCCGCCGGCAAGGTGACGCTGCACCGGAAGCCGATCGGCGTCGTCGGCTCGATCACGCCGTGGAACTTCCCGGTGATGATCGCGATCTGGCACATCATGCCGGCGATCCGCGCGGGCAACACCGTGGTGCTGAAGCCTTCACCCTATACGCCGATCGCAACGCTGCGGCTCGCTGAGCTGCTGCAGGCGGCGCTGCCGCCGGGCGTGCTCAATGCGGTTGCGGGCGAGGACGAGGTCGGCCGCGCGATGTCCGTGCATCCCGGGATCGACAAGATCGTATTCACCGGATCGACGCGCACGGGCAAGCGGGTGATGGCGAGCGCAGCGGATACGCTGAAGCGGCTGACGCTGGAGCTTGGCGGCAATGACGCGGCGATCGTGCTGCCCGATGCCGATCTCGATGCCGTCACCGAGAAACTGTTCTGGGGCGCATTCATCAACAATGGCCAGACCTGCGCGGCGATCAAGCGGCTCTACGTGCACGATTCGATCTACGATGACGTGTGCAGGCGGCTTGTCGCTTATGCGGCGAACGTGAAGGTTGGCGACGGGCGCAATGCGGACAGCCTTCTCGGCACGGTGCAGAACCGGATGCAGTTCGATCGCGTGCGCACGCTGGTGGATGCAGCGATCGCGGACGGTGCGCAGGCGCTGTGCGGCGGCGCGCCGATGGAAGGCGAAGGTCTGTTCTACCCGGTGACGATCCTTGCCGGGGCGAAAGAGGGCATGGCCATCGTCGACGAGGAGCAGTTCGGCCCGGCGCTGCCGGTGATCCGCTACAGCGATATCGAAGATGCGCTGGCGCGCGCGAACGACAACCCGAGCGGCCTCGGCGGTTCGGTGTGGTCGGGCGACATCGACAAGGCGGCGGCGCTTGCAGGTCGTCTCGAATGCGGCAGCGCGTGGGTGAACAATCACAGCGCCATCCGCCCCGACGCACCCTTCGGCGGCGTCAAGCAATCGGGCATCGGTGTCGAGTTCGGAACCCTCGGCCTTGCCGAGTTCACGACCGTGCAGGTTATCCATCAGTGAGCGGAATCGGCCTCGACGCGATTGAGACGGCGTCGCGAGATGAGTTGGGCGCATTGCAGTTGGAGCGTCTCAAGCGGAGCTTGAGCCACGCTTACAATGGCAACCCTGCGTATCGTGCGAAGTTCGACGCGGCGGGTGTGCACCCTGACGACCTCGTGTCGCTGAGTGATCTCGCGAAGTTCCCGTTCACGACGAAGGCGGATTTGCGTGATGCGTATCCGTTCGGCTTCTTCGCGGTGCCGCAGGAGAAGCTGGCGCGCATCCACGCCTCGTCGGGAACGACGGGGAAGGCCACGGTGGTGGGTTACACGAAGGCCGACATTGCGACATGGTCGGGGCTGGTGGCGCGCTCGATCCATGCGGCAGGCGGTCGCCCGGGGATGAAGGTGCACGTCGCCTACGGCTACGGCCTCTTCACCGGCGGCCTCGGCGCGCACTACGGCGCGGAGGCTTTGGGCTGCACGGTGATCCCGATGTCGGGCGGGCAGACCGAGAAGCAGGTGCAGCTGATCACCGACTTCAGCCCTGAGATCATCATGGTGACGCCGAGCTACATGCTGGCGATCCTCGACGAGTTCCGGCGGCAGGGCATCGACCCGGCGACGAGCTCGCTGAAGACGGGCATCTTCGGCGCCGAGCCGTGGACCGAGGCGATGCGCGCCGAGATCGAGAGCGCCTTCGCGATCGACGCGGTCGACATCTACGGCCTTTCCGAGGTGATGGGGCCTGGCGTGGCGCAGGAGTGCGTGGAGACCAAAGACGGCCTCACCATCTGGGAGGATCATTTCTATCCCGAGGTGATCGACCCTGAGACGGGCGCAGTGCTCCCTGACGGCGAGGAGGGCGAGCTCGTGTTCACCTCGCTCACCAAGGAGGCGATGCCGATCGTGCGCTACCGCACGCGCGACCTGACCCGGCTTCTCCCGGGCACGGCGCGCAGTATGCGGCGCATGGCGAAGATCACGGGCCGCAGCGACGACATGATGATCATCCGGGGCGTGAACGTGTTCCCGAGCCAGATCGAGGAGCACATCCTGTCGGTGCCTGCGCTTGCGCCGCACTTCCTGATCGAGCTCACCCGTCCGGACCGGATGGACATGGTGCGGCTTTCGGTCGAGGCGCGCGAGGACACCGACGCGGCAACCCACGCCGAGCACGCCTACACGCTCGCCCACCGCATCAAGACCATGGTGGGGATCAGTGTGAAGATCGACATCCAACCCGCAGGCGCACTCCCACGGTCGCAGGGGAAAGCAAGCAGAGTCATCGACAAGAGAACACTGAGTTCCTGAGCAAAGCGTAATTCGTCATCCAGCAAAACACTCAGAAGGGGGTAATGATGAAAAGAGAAACAATCCGCACTCTGGCAAAATCATCCGTCGCGATCGCGGCGCTGATGCTGCCTGCCGCTGCGTTCGCGCAGAGCGGCGAACAGGCCGCGACCGACAACACAGAAGTCGTCGGCGGCTTCGAGGACATCGTCGTCACCGCGACGCGCCAGTCGCAGGCGATCAGCAAGGTGCCGCTCAGCGTCAGCGCCTTCACGCAGGAAACGCTCGACAGCCGCGGCGTACGTGAATTCGCCGACGTGATCCGGCAGACACCGGGCGTCGTTTTCGAAGCGACCAACACGACGACGAACATCTCGATCCGCGGCATCAATTCGACCGCGGGTGCGGCGACGACCGGCGTCTATATCGACGACACGCCGATCCAGATCCGCTCGCTCGGTTACAGCGGCGGCAACGCCTATCCGGTGATCTTCGATCTGGAACGCGTCGAAGTTCTGCGCGGCCCGCAGGGCACGCTGTTCGGCGCCGGTTCGCAGGGCGGCACGATCCGCTTCATCTCGCCGCAGCCGAGCCTGACCCGCTCGTCCGGATACGTGCGTGCGGAAGCCGCGCTCACCGAAAACGGCGGCCCCAGCTATGAAGCCGGCGTTGCTTATGGCGTGCCGCTCGTGGAAGACAAGCTCGGCGTACGCGTGAGCGGCTATTACCGCCGCGACGGCGGCTTCATCGATCGCGTGCGCTTCGAAGACAAGGGCGTGGTCGACGACGACGCGAACTACCAGAATTCCTATGTCGGCCGCGTCGCTTTCACCTGGTCGCCGGTGCCGGAACTCCGCATCACGCCGTCGATCGCGTATCAGAAGATCTACACCAACGACAGCCCGGAGACGTGGGACAACGTCCGCGCCGATTTCACCGTGCCGGACGCGCAGTTTTCCGATTATGACAACGGCGTGTTCCTGAACGGCAATCGTGTGCAGGAATCGGGCCGCGATCGTTTCTATCTGCCGACATTGAACGTGCAGTATTCGTTCGGCGGCGTCGATCTCACCGCGATCGGTTCGTATTTCGATCGCAAGCAGACGTTCCGTTCGGACTACACGACGTTCGACCAGAGCCTGTTCACGGGCATTACGCTCCCGATCTTCCCGGACCAGGAAGGCTTCAGCGATTTCGTGAACACGCAGAAGATCACCACGGGTGAAATTCGTCTGCAGTCCGCGAACACGGATTCGCCTTTCACGTGGGTGGTCGGCGGCTTCTACCAGAAGGCCAAGCAGACCTCGATCCAGCAGGTGGAAGACCGTTTCCTCTTCGAATACGCGCCGTTCCTGATCCCGTTCTTCCCGCCGCTTGTCGACGGGCGCCTCATCTACGATCAGGCGACGAGTTCGAAGGACACGCAGGTCGCGGCATTCGGTCAGGTGAACTTCAAGCCGATGGATCAGCTGACGCTGACCGTGGGCCTGCGCTACGGCCAGACCAAGTTCAACATCAACTCGTTCGCACAGGGGCCTGTTGTGGGGCCGCCGGTGACCGACATCGGCACGCAGAAGGAAAAGCCGTTCACACCCAAGTTCGGCATCGAATTCCAGGTCGATCCGGCGAACCTGATCTACGCGTCCGCATCGAAGGGCTTCCGGCCCGGCGGTTACAACCCGCAGGTCGGTACGCCGTGCCAGGCGAGCGATCTCGATCCGCTCGGCTATCCGGACGGTCGCCCCGAAACGTACAAATCGGACTCGGTGTGGAGCTATGAGGCAGGCGTGAAGAGCCGTACGCTCGGCGGGCGTCTCAGCGTGCAGGGCAGCGTCTACCAGATCGACTGGAAGAACATCCAGCAGGTCGTCGGCCTCGGCGGCTGCGGCTTCCAGTTCACGGCGAACCTTGGTTCGGCACGCAGCCGCGGCTTCGATCTGCAGCTCGACTACCGCGTGACGGACGACTTCACGCTGCAGGCGGAAGTGGGCTACACCAACGCCAAGTTCCTCGACACGTTCTTCGGCGGCCCGCTCGCCACCGTGCCGCTGGTGACGGAAGGCAACCATGTGACCACACCGCCGTGGACGGTTTCGGTGCACGCGCAGCACGAGTTCTCGCTGCGTGAAGAAGACGATGCGTATGTGCGCGCCGACTTCGATTACCGGGCGCACCAGACGAGCCTGACGCCGGGCCTCGATCCACGCAACGGCGGCGTTGATCCGACGCTCAGCAATGCTCCGGCGATCCGGGCGCTGTCGCTGCGCGCGGGCTACCGTCTGAACGGTATCGACCTGTCGATGTTCGCGAATAACGTGCTCGATCAGGCCGTGTGGTCCAGCCGCCGGGCGCGCGACAACAACAACGCGACGATCTATCGTTCGAACATCGTGCGTCCGCGTACGTTCGGCGTGACCGCGGCGTACCGGTTCTAGTAAATCGAAGGGCCGCAGTTGCAGATGCAGCTGCGGCCTTTTCACAGAATTATTGGGGGTGGGGAGAGCGATGGTTTCGATTCAGAAGCGGCGCGTGGCGATTTTGATTGCGGCCTGTCTTGCATCGCCGGCATTCGCCGCATCGCCCACCACGGTTTACTACAACGGACAGGTTTATACGCCGGGCGGATGGCAGACGGCGTTTGCCGTGCGCGAGGGCCGTATCGTTGCCGTGGGCAGCGACGCGGACATCCGCAAGACGCCGGGCGCGGCGCACGCCGTCGATCTCGGCAAGCGCACGGTGCTTCCGGGCCTGTTCGACATGCACGTGCACCCGACGCTTGACGCCCGGGGCTACACCGGCAGTTGCAAGCTCCCGCAGGAAGCCGGTGCGAAACAGATTCAGGACAGCATCGCCGCCTGCGTGAAAGCGAAAGCGCCCGGCGAATGGTTGACCGGCGGCCAGTGGCAGGCGTCCAGCATCACCGATGGCCCCATGAATGCGCAGACACTCGATGCCGTGTCCCCGAACAATCCGGTAACGCTCGTCGATATCAGCGGACATTCGATCTGGGCGAATTCGAAGGCGCTCGCCGTCGCGGGCATCACGAAGGATACGCCCAATCCCGAGGGCGGCATCATCGAGCGCGATGCGGGCGGAAACCCCACAGGTCTTCTTCGGGAATCGGCGAGCGAACTGGTGACGCGGCACATACCGCCACAGCCGATCGAGGAAACGAAGCGCCTGCTCGGGAAGAGCCTCGACCATCTGCTGTCCTACGGGATCACCGGTTTCGTCGAGGCCGTCGCCATGCGCGAGGATCTGGCAATCTATGCCGATCTTGCCGACAAGGGCACGCTCAAGCAGCATGTGCAGGCGTGCATCGCGACCAGCATGGCCGGGCACGGGAATTCCGAACTCGATGCGACCATCGCCGACATCCCGAAATACACGCGCGAGCGCTTCAAGCCGACGTGCGTGAAGGTGTTCGCCGACGGCGTGCCGACCGACAGCCACACGGGTGCGATGCTGCAGGCGTATCAGGCGGGGCAGCCCAATGCGCCCGCGAAGGGGCTGTTGTTGTTCGATCCCGAAACGTTGAACCCGCAGATGGCGAAGTGGGACAAGCTCGGCCTCACGGTGCTGTTCCATGCCGCCGGGGATTGGGCAGTGCGCGCATCGCTCGATGCTGTCGCCTTTGCGCGGCAGCAGAACGGCAACAATGGCCCGATGCACCAGGTTGGACATCTTACCTTCGTCGATCCGGCGGACCTGCCGCGCGCGAAAGCGCTGAATGCCGCGTTCGAATATTCGCCCTATCTGTGGGACCCGCAGCCGATCAGCGACGATATCACCAAGGCCGTCGGCGAGCCCCGCATCTCGCGCGTGTGGCCGATCAAGGATGGCTTCGATGCGGGCGCGCTCGTGATCGCGGGGTCCGACTGGATCGTGGTGCCCGCGCCCGATCCCTGGCTCGGCATCGAGACGGCGATCACGCGGCAGAACCCGGGCGGCAGCAAGCGGACGTTCGGTGCCGGGCAGGCGATCACGCTCGATCAGGCGATCCGTATGTTCACGATCAATGCCGCAACACGCCTCGGCCTCGACAAGGAACTCGGCACGATCGAGGCGGGCAAGCGCGCCGATTTCATCGTGATCGACAAGAACCCGTTCCGCATCCCGGCAACGGACATTCATACGATCAAGGTGCAGAAAACCTACATCGACGGTGAAGTCGTGTTCGATCGCGGCACGTCTGGGGAATAAACGGCATTCGTGGAAGGGAGTGGGGCATGGCTTCAACGTCGGTAAGGGCCAAGCGCAGCGCGCGGATAATCTTGCTCGCGGCGGGCGCGGCCGTGCTTGCCTCGGCCGCCTACGCGGCCTCGCCGACAACGATTTACCGGAACGCGCAGGTTTACACACCTTCAGGGTGGAAGAATGCCTTCGCGGTGAAGGACGGGCGCATCGTCGCGGTCGGGAATGACGAGGATGTGCGCAAGGCCGCGAAAGGCGCGCGCGAGGTCGATCTCGGCAGCCGCACCGTGCTTCCCGGTCTCTACGACATGCACGTGCATCCCGTGCTGCAGGCGAAGGGCGGCGAAGGGCGCTGCAGCATTTCGCCCGACCTTCCCGCCGCCGAACTCCTCGCTGGTGTCGGCGCCTGTGCGAAGGCCGCCGCGCCGAATGAATGGGTTGCGGGCGGCCAGTGGCAAGCCTCCGTTCTTGCGGGCACGCCGATCACCGCCGCGACGCTCGACACGGTATCGCCTGATAATCCCGTGATGCTGTTCGACGTGAGCGGCCACAGCCTGTGGGTGAATTCGAAGGCGCTCGCCATTGCGGGCATCACGAAGGACACGCCCAATCCGGAAGGTGGCATCATCGAGCGCGACGCGGCAGGACTGCCGACGGGCGTGCTGCGCGAGACGGCGCGCAATCTCGTGCTGCGCCACCTTCCGCCGCAGCCTGCCGAAAGGACGCAGGCGGAGCTGAAGAAGAACCTCGATTACCTGCTGTCGTTCGGGATCACCGGTTATGTCGAGGCGATGGCGTTTCGCGACGATCTCGAAACCTATGCTGCGCTCGCCGACAAGGGCGAGCTGAAGCAGCACGTGCAAGCGTGCATCGCCTACAGCCACGCCGGGCATCCGAACCCCGATCTCGACGCGACGATCGCCGCGATTCCATCGTACACGCGTGAGCGCTTCAAGCCGACGTGCATCAAGGTTTTCGCGGATGGCGTACCGACCGAGAGCCATACCGGCGCGATGCTGGAGGACTACGAGGCGGGACAGCCCAATGCCCCCGCGCGTGGGCTGTTGTTGTTCGATCCCGCGAAGCTGCATCCGCTGATGGCGAAATGGGACAAGCTCGGCCTCAACGTGCTGTTCCACGCGGCGGGCGACGCCGCCGTGCGCGCGTCGTTCGATGCCATTGCCTATGCGCGGCAGCAGAACGGCAATGGCGGCCCGATCCATCAGGTCGGGCACTCGACATTCGTCGATCCCGCCGATCTGCCGCGCCCGAAGGCGCTGAACAGCGCGATCGAATATTCGCCCTATCTGTGGGATCCGCAGCCGATCAACGACGACATCACCACGGCGGTCGGTGCGCGGCGCATCGAACGCGTCTGGCCGATCAAGGATGGATTCGCGGCGGGTGCGCTGGTGATCGCCGGGTCGGACTGGGCGGTGATCCCCGCGCCCGATCCGTGGATCGGCATCGAAACGGCGATCACGCGGCAGAACCCCGGCGGCAGCGTGCGGACGTTCGGTGCCGGGCAGGCGATCACGCTGGAACAGGCGATCCGCATGTTCACGATCAACGCCGCAACGCGCCTCGGGCTGGAGAAGGACCTCGGCACGATCGAGGCCGGCAAGCGCGCCGATTTCATCGTGATTGACAAGAACCCGTTCCGAATTCCCGCAACGGATATTCACACGATCAAGGTGCAGAAAACCTACATTGATGGCGAGGTCGTGTTCGACCGCGCCAAGGCAGGCGCACGATGAAGGCGGTGTTCGCCTTCGCGCTGCTCGTCGCGGCCGCGGCATCGCCCGCCCTTGCCGAGCGGGTGGAAACGGTTTCGGTCTACAAGGGTGATTTCGCCACGGTGAATTCGTTTGTGTTCTCGAACGGAAAATCGCTCGTGGTGATGGACGTGCAACGCAAGGCGAACGAGGCGCGCAAGCTCGCCGCGATGATCAAGGCGATGAAGCTGCCGCTGACGCATATCCTCATCAGCCATGGGCACACCGATCATTTTACCGGCATGGCGGTGTTCCGCGAGGAATTCCCGGACGCGAAGATCGTCGTCGCCAACGAGGACATCAAGGCGGACATCAAGCGCTACGCGATCTACATGGATACCGGCGGCGAAACCGGTGCGGAACCGCCGCTCGATCCGGCGCTGAAACCGAAGACGCCGGAGCACCCGCAAGGCTTCGACTACGAGCGCAATATCGAGGTTCTGAACGCCCCGAAGCTGGACATGGTGGGCGGCGGCAGCCTCGAACTTTCCACCGACTACATGCGTGCCGAAACGCCTTATATCACCACGGTCTACAGCCCCGATCTCAACGCGTTGTTCCTTTCCGATTTCGGCTACAACCGTGTCCATTTCTGGATGGGCGACGATATCAGCCGCGAAGACCTGAAGAACTGGCGCGCCGAGCTCGTGGCACTGAAGGCGCGCTACGCGAAGCAGACACCCAAAATTTATCCCGGTCACGGCGATCCTACCGACATGCGCATCTTCGATCCGTCGGTGCGCTACATCGACGATTTCCTCGCCGTGACTGCAGCCTCCAAATCGCCCGAAGAGGCGATGGGGAAGATGATCGCGCTCTACCCGGGTTACAAACAGGCCGACTTCTTCCTGAAATACAGCGCCATGGAGCATGTGCCGGCTCGCCCCTCGAGCGTAGGGCACCGCGCCGAGGCGGCATGGCGTGCGAAGGTCCGCGAACTCGCCGCGAACGAGTTTCGCAATCCCGCATGGGGCTATTCGCACAGCGTGCGGGATTATGTTCTGGCGCAGCAGCTTGCGCGCGCGGACGGTGTCCGCCTCGACGACGACGTGATGTTCGCCGCCGCCTATCTCCACGACATGGCGGCCTTCCCGAAATGGGAAGAGCAGGGCACTGATCACGCCGATCGTGCTGCCGCTATCGTCGATACGGTTCTGAAAGGCAGCGGCTTTCCCGAACGCAAGCTCGCTGCGGTGCGCGACGCGATCCGCACGCATATGTTCGACCGCGAGCCAAAGACGCCGGAGGCACTTTATCTGCACGATGCCGATGCGCTCGACTGGCTGGGCGCCGTGGGCGTCGCACGCGTGATGGCGCTCGTCGATGCACAGGGCGGCAAGCCCGCAGGGCCGGACATGGCGAAGTTTCTGGAAGCCAATCTCGCAAAGGTGCCGGAGCGCGTGCTCACGCCCGCGGGCAAGGCGATGCTGCCGGCGCGCAAGGCCGAGCTCGAAGCCTTCCTTCGCGATCTGCACGCGCAGACGGAAGATTTCTCGACACTTTAATGAGCAAGCAGGGGAGACAGGGAATGCTGAAAACGATTGCGGGGAGCGTGCTGGCCCTTTCGGTGATCGGCAGCGCGGCGGCGGCGGAAGCGCCCGCGGACACGATCCTGCTGAACGGCGACGTGCGGACACCGGCGGGCTGGGTGCAGGCGCTTGCGATCCGCAATGGCGTGATCGTCGCGGTGGGCGATGCAAAAGCCACGGACGCCTTTCGCGGGCCCAATTCGGTCGTCGTCGACCTGAAGGGCGCGGCGGTTCTCCCCGGCCTCCACGACATGCACGTGCACAGCCATTTTGCGGGGCTCGAGCAGTTTTCGTGCAGCTTCGGCTATGGCGCGAAGCCTGCCGCCATTGCTGCGCGCGTCAAGGAATGTGCGAAAGCCGCGAAACCCGGCGACTGGATCACCGGCGGCAACTGGGTGGGCGCGGTGTTCAAGAAGGGCGAGCAGACGCGCGCTTTCCTCGACAAGGTTGCGCCAAACAATCCCGTGGTGCTTTCGGATGAATCGCATCACAGCATCTGGGCGAATTCGAAGGCACTCGAACTCGCGGGTGTGACGCGCGACACGAAGGACCCTGAGGGCGGCATCATCGATCGTGATGCAAAGGGCAATCCCACGGGCGTGTTCCGCGAACTGGCAACCAATCTCATTGAAAACATCATGCCCGCGCCGACCGAGGAAATGAACCGCAAGGCGCTGATGCTCTCGACGGCGCAGATGCTCTCTTACGGGATCACGTCCTACACAGAGGCGACGGTCCGCGACAGCAACATGAAGACGCTGTCCGACCTTTCGGGCGAAGGCCTCCTCAAGCAGCGCGTGCGCGGGTGCATCGTTTGGGCACCGGGCGACGCCATGGGCGAACGCCTGATCGAAACGCGCGCAAACTACGCGAAGCCGCGGTTCAAGACGGACTGCGTAAAGATCTTCATGGACGGCGTGCCGCTGGAAAGCCACACCGCCGCGATGCTTGAACCCTATAAGGGCGTTTCGAACACCGACCCCACCAACAAGGGCATCTTGCTGATCCCGCAACCGGCGCTCGACGCGGCCGTGGCGAAGTTCGATCGCATGGGGCTGCATGTGAAGTTCCACGCCGTCGGCGATGGCGCGGTGCGCTCGGCGATCTCGGCGGCCGAATATGCGCGCAAGGTCAACGGCTGGGCCGGATCGGCGCACGACGTCGGCCACACGACCTTCGCCGATCTCACCGACATTCCGCGCGTGCGCGACCTGCATCTGACGTGGGAGTTTTCGCCCTACATCTGGTATCCGACACCGATCACAGACGTCGATATGCGCCGCGCCGTCGGCGAGGAGCTGATGAAGCGCGTGATCCCGATCAAGGATGCTCTCGACACCGGGGCAAATGTCGTAGCGGGGTCGGATTGGTCGGTGGTACCGTCGGTCAATCCGTGGCTCGCGATCGAAACGATGGTGACGCGCCAGGCGCCCGGCGGCGGCGGCACGGTGATCGCGCCCGATGAGCGCGTGTCGCTCGACGACGCGTTCCGCATCTTCACGGAAAACGCGGCCGCGCTGATGGGCACGCGCGATATCGTCGGCGCGATCGAGCCAGGGATGCGCGCGGACATCATCGTCACGGAAAAGAACCCGTGGAAGGTACCGGTCACCGAAGTTCATGCGACTAAGGTGCGGATGACCTTCATCGACGGCGAGAAGGTGTATGATGCGGAAAATCCGCCCAAGCTGACCGCGAACTGAGAGGAAAAGCCATGCCGCGCACTGGGTTCTACACCGACGAACGCACCTTCTGGCACGCGACCGGAATGCAGGCGCTGTTCCTCCCCGTGGGCGACTGGGTACAGCCGCCGGGCGGAACGGCGGGCGCGGACACGCCCGATTCCAAGCGGCGTCTGCTCAGCCTCGCGAACGTTTCGGGGCTGACACGAAAGCTGGTGATGGCGGAGTCGACACCAGCGACGGTGGAGGACGTCTGCCGCGTGCACCCACGCGATTACATCGATCGCTTCAAGGCGACGAGTGACGCGGGCGGCGGCGATATCGGGCATCTCGCACCGTTCAGCAAGGGCGGCTTCGAGATTGCGATGATCTCGTGCGGGCTTGCAATCTCGGCGGTCGATGACGTGCTCTCCGGCAAGGTCGACAACGCCTATGCGCTCTGCCGTCCCGCCGGGCACCACTGCCTTGCCGACATGTCTATGGGGTTCTGTCTGCTCGCGAACATCCCGATCGCGATCGAGGCGGCGAAGGCGCGGCACGGCATCTCGCGCGTCGCCGTTGTGGATTGGGACGTGCACCACGGCAACGGCACGCAGTCGATCTTCTACGACCGCGACGACGTGCTGACGATCTCGGTGCATCAGGACCGCTGCTTCCCGCCGGGATACAGCGGCGCGGAGGATCGCGGCGAGGGCAAGGGGCTCGGCTACAACCTCAACATTCCTCTGCCTGCCGGCGGCGGCCACGATATCTACGTGCACGCGTTCGAGGCGCTGGTGCTTCCCGCGCTTGAGAAATTCCAGCCGGAGCTCATCATCGTTGCGTGCGGGCTCGATGCGAACAGCGTCGATCCGCTGGCGCGGATGCTGCTGCACAGCGAAAGCTACCGCATGCTCACGCAGACGATGATGGACGCCGCGAACCGCCTGTGCGGCGGGCGCCTCGTCGTCGTTCATGAGGGCGGCTATGCGGAAGCTTACGTGCCGTTCTGCGGCCACGCGGTGCTGGAGACGCTGAGCGGCGAGCGGACGGCGGTGGTCGATCCGGTGCTCGAAATGGCACTTGGCTGGCAACCGGGGCCGGAGGCGGCGGAATTCCACAGAGCATGGGTCGAACGGCTGGTCGCGGACCTCGGATGACTCCGCTCCGCATCGCCGCAGCCGCGCTGCTGCTGTCGCTGTCGTCCGCGGCGCTCGGCAGCGAGTGGCTGATGATGGTGAAATCGCAGAATGTCGATCCGGCGCGCGAGGCGGAATTCGAGCACTGGTATAACGAGATCGATATTCCCGATGTGCTCGTGGTGCCCGGATACGAACGCGCGCGGCGCGGGCACGCCGTGGGTGGTGAGCAGCGGCCGTACGTTGCGCTCTACACGATCGCGTCGTCCGACATGGACAAGACGATTATCGCGATGCTGATGGCGAGCTGGCGGATGGACCAGCTCGGGCGCGGGACCGACCTCATCAAGGTGACCGAACGCATCTACTACAAGCGCGATGGGAAAGGTGCGCGGAGCGAGAGCGCGGGAAAGCCGACGCACATCTATTTGCACCGTTCTAAAGGCGTGGCGGCGAAGGAATTGGGGGCGATCGTGAAAGCGGGGCTCGCGGTCAGTGCGACGCCGTACCGGGTCTACAACGTGCTGATGCATGAGCCGGTTGCCGTGCCGGACCAGCTCGTGGTGTTCGAGCTTTCAGCGGCGTCGGATGCAGAGGCGAATGCGGCGGTGCAGCGGATCGAGGCGTGGACCGGCGCCAGCGGATGCGGCGCCGACTGTGCGGCGCTCTATCAGTTGACGCTCGACGTTTCCGGCTGATCGAACTTCGCGACGAGCGCCGCGCGCGTGCCGGTGACATCGACGAGGCGCTGCGACCGATACGTTGCGATCTCCTCCGGCGTGTAGGGTTTGAAGCCGTCGGCCGTGATGCCGCCCATCTTCGGGAGCAGCCAGTTGAGCAGGGCGGCGAGATCAGCATCGCTGAGCTTCGAATTCGCCGAGCCCGGAACCTGCACGAGGAATTCGCGGCCGCCCTCCACCTTCAGGAAGCGGTGAAGTTCGGCCTTCATCGAAGGCACGCTGCCCTTCTGGCCGCTGCCGTCGGGGAGGTGGCAGCCCTGACATTCGGTCATGTAATTGACGTGCGGCGAGCGGCCGTTGCGCGTAAGGTCGGGCGCAATGCCGCCCGCGTGTGCCGCCACGGCGGCGGCGCACAGCAGCACGGGAAGGACAACGAGACGCATCCCTAGTCGGCGGCGCCTAGAACGACGGCGGTCGAGCAATTGTAGACGACGCCGACCTCGGTGCCGAGGCACCAGTTGATGTCGTTCGAACCGGCGGGCTGGTGGACGGGCGTGTCGCCTTCGTTGCGGTTGCACATGCAGCGGCCGCACGCGGATTTTCCGCAGCAGTCGTTGTAGGAGATCACGTAATCCTTGTTGTCCACCGGATTGCGGCAGGTGCCGACCCATGTGATCGGCGAAGGCTCGGTGCCCGGCGGGCACGAGGAGGTGCTGCCGCCGCAGCAGGAGCAAAGGAAGCCGTCGATCGCGCAGTAGCGCCAGTAATCGCACGACTGCGGATCGCCGCTTTCGCCGGGCTGCTGCGCCGCGTTCGCGCGTGAGACGGGGAGCAGCGGCATCGCGGCAGCGGTGATGCCGAAGGCGCTGGCGCGGCCGAAGAAGCTGCGCCGCGACATGCCACGCGCAGCGGTGCGGCTCAGCCGCTCCATGATCCTGTCGAGCCTGTTGGTCATTGAGCAGCTCCTGTGGTTGCGGCGCTCGCCTCGCGGCGCGCCATGTAGTCCTGGATCGAGGCGATGCCTGTCCGCTGTGCTTCGAACAGACTTTCGACATGCTCGCGGTTGTTGACGAGGCCCTTTGAGGCGACGCGGCCGTCTGCGCCGAGCAGCACCGCGTAAGGCAGTTTGCCGACGCCGTGCGCGCGCCCGAGATCGGTGGAAAGCACGAAGGGATGATCGCCGAGCTTCTGCTGCACGATCATCTTCATCTGCGCGGCTTCATCGCCGTCGCTGGCGAAGACGAGGCGCGTGGTGGCGACGTTCTCCCTCGCCACCGACAGCAGCACCGGCAGCATCGATTTGCACACCGGGCAGGTGGGGGAGAGGAAGAACACGAGCGTCGAGCGGCTATCGGCCGCGATGCCGCCGATGCGTACCGCGTCGCCGGTGAGGCTGGGCAGCTCGAACATGGGTGCCGTCTCGCCAACCTTCGCGCCGCCCGAGAGCGTCAGCGCGCCGACCGGGCCGAGCCGTTCGTGGAGCAGCCCGACCTGCCGCAGGAGGCCGACCATCATCAGCGCGAGGCCGACGATCGCCACCCATTGCAGCGCGAACGCTGCCAGAAAAACCTCGTTCATCTCACCACCGCCTTTCCGCGCAGACCGCTTGCGCTGAACTGTCCGAACCCGAGATAGAGCAGCGCGAACGCCGCGATCGCGCCGATGCCCGAAATCCAATCGATCGCGCCGAGCGGGCGGGCGCTGAAGGGAAGCGCGAATACGGCGAACGCGAATGTCGCGAGCGCGATGTTGCGCAGCAGCAGCTCCCAGCCGAGCGTTGCCTGCGCCGCGCCAAAGCCCAGGCAGCCGCAATCAATGTGATCGCGGCCGCGCGCGATGTTGATGCCCATCGCGGTGGCATAGGCGAGGAGCAGTCCGGCGATGCCGAGCATCGCGATCTGGCTGCCGAGAGGGACGGCGATGATCGCCGCTGCGCCGAGGGCGAGTTCGGCGAGGACGATCATCGCACCCGCCGGGCGGACAAGCGCCGCCGGCAGAAGCCGATAGTTGCCGAGCGTTCCAACAAAGCCCGGGAAGTCCCTGAGCTTGCCGCCGCCCGAGAGCAGGAACAGGCTGCCGAGCAGCACGTTCGCCACCAGAACAGGGAGGATATCGATGCCCGTCATTGGCCCCGTCACTGGCCGGTCACCGGCGAAGGCTGGATAACGGTCATGAACCCGCCGAGCCCTTCGATCTTGCGGATGAGCGCGCCGGTCATGGCGTCGCGCACCTTGAAATCGGTCTCGCCGGGCATGGCCGTGTAGAGGAGCGGTTTCGCGTCCTGACTGACGGCAACGGAGAGCGCCATGCCGTCGAGCGGGATGCGCTGGATGCGCGTCTGCTTCGCGGCGTCATAGACCCAGATCTCGGTGCCGGGATCCTTGTGCGTGTTGGGGCCGCCCTCATGCATCAGCACGTAGAGACGCCCGGTAGCACGGTGGTACGCGGCGGTCTGCAGCGCGCCCGGACGCCAACCGGTGTCGGCCGCAGTGATCAGCGACCATGTCTTCGCGAGGCTGGGCACGTCCTTCGCATGATCGATCACGTGCACTTTGCCGGAGGGCGTGAAGAACAGCCACTGCTTGCCGGTCCACACGCCTTTCTCGGTAACGGGATCATCGTCTGCGAAGAGTTTCTTCGAGGTCTTGCCGAGCGTGACCTTGCCTTCGGCGTCGAGCGTCGCGGGTTGCAGCGCGCCGTCGCCGCAGATCAGGAAGAACTTCGATGGCCCGGTCGGGAAGACGAGGCCGCAGCCCGACGTCACGAACTCGCCGACGGTTTTTTGCGCCTGCATGTCGACGACGGTGACGGACTGTTCGGGCGTGAAATTGTAAAGCACAGCGAAACGACCGCCCGGCATCACCGGCGCCGACGAGATGAACGGCATACCGCTGAAGCGCTTCGGCGGAATGATCGCTTCGGTTCCGGCCTTGAGGTCCGAGGTCTTGTAGAAGGTCACGACATCGGTCCGCTTGCCGCGGACACCGCGAGAGAGATGGATCGAGGGCACGCCGAACGTCTTGCCGTCTTCGGCAAGCAGCAGTGAGCCGTGGCCGTAGCCGCCGCTGATCATGCCGAGCATCTGGCCGCTGTCGGCATCGAGCAGATAGGCGCGGCCGTCGAGCATACGGTCGAACGAAACGTCGTTCACCCAGACCCAGTGCGGCTGCATCACCTCGGCGAGCGTTTCCTGCGTCAGTTCTTCAGGCTGAAGCTGCGCCGTTGCAGGCGCAGCAACGGTGGCAAGACAGAGCGCGGTTAAGGCAGTGAGTGTTTTCATATCGGTCCTCCGGCGGGTCAGGCTATTTCCGCGTGGCGAGATAGGCGATGACATTGGCGCGATCCTCCGGCTTCGGCAGGCCCGCGAAGGCCATGCGCGTGCCCTTGACGGTCGCGGCGGGTTTCAGAAGGAAGGCGTTGAGCTTGTCCGCTGTCCAGACGATGCCGGAGCCTTTCATGGCGGGCGAATAATTGAACTCGCCCGCACCGGCCTTGCGGCCGACGACACCTGACAGGTTTGGGCCCATTGCGAGCTTCTTGCCGGGGTCTACCGAATGGCACATGGCGCAGCGTTTGAACACGGCGGCGCCCGCGGCGGCATCGCCCGCGGCGTGTGCCGGAGCCGATGCAAGCACCGCGAGTGCGGCCAGTCCTGTCCTTGCCAGCCTTGACCCTGCCGGCTTCAACCTTGAACGCATCAAACCCGTGTCCCTCCCGGATGATACTAGAAGTTGTAAGTGACGCTGCCGCCGATCCAGCGCGGACGCGCGTAGGTCTGGTTCGAAAGCCCAAGCACCGCGCCGAGATCGAGATTGTAGATACGGTATTCCTTGTCCGTCACGTTGTTGGCGAACGCAGCGATCACCCAGCGATCGTCATCCGTCGTGAAGGACACGCGGACGTTGCCGACCAGGTGCGAGGCGCCAAGATCGATGGGGGCGTTGAAGGTCGAGAAATACTGCTTGCTGTCGTATTTCCAGTCTGTCTGGAACGCGAGCGATCCGGGGCCGACGGGAACGGCGTAGCGCAGCATGCCACCGATGCTCCATTCCGGTGCCTGCGGCATCTTGCGATCGGTGACGCGGCCGGCGGGGAGGGTGATGTTCTTCACCTTGGTATCGAGATGCGTGAGGAATGCCGACAGCATAAGGCCGGTTGCGGGCCGCAGGATCAGTTCGCCTTCGAAGCCCGTAACCTTTGCCGGTCGATTGGTGACGAACTGCGACAGCCCATCAAGCGAGAAGGCCTGATAGTCCTTGTAATCATAATGGAAGACGGCGCCGTTCAGCGTGACCATGCGGTCTGCGAACTCCGCCTTGAAGCCGCCCTCGTAATTGGTGAGCACCTCCTGATCATAAGGCAGCGTCGTGGGATCGATCGGCGCGAACGCCTGAATGCCGAAACCGCCGCTTTTGGTGCCGCGATTGGCGCTGACGTAGAGCAGGACATCATCGGTGGGGCGGTAATCGAGCTCGATCTTGCCCGACCAGTTCTTGAACGTCTGCTTCGCGAGATCGGGGTTCGTGGAGGAATTGAACACGAAATCGGTGACGCCGTTTTCGGCGTGCGCGTAATCGTATTTCTTCCAGTCCCAGCTGTAGCGACCGCCGATGATGAGGCTGAACTGGTCGCTCGCCTTGTATTCGACCTGACCGAATACCGCGATGGAGTCGGTTTTCTGCGTGCCGCCATAATTTTCGATGAAGCCGAGGATCGCGCTGCCATCGATCTGGTAGGCGTTTTCGGTCTTGATCTTCAGGCCGTAAATGCCGCCGAGCCAGGTGAGACGATCGCTTTCGCCCGAAAGGCGCAGTTCCTGCGAAAGCTGATAGAGATCCTGCGCCGTATCATAATGGAAGATCGGAAGCGCCGACATATCGCTGTCTTCGGCGTAGCGTTTCTTCAGATCCTGATAGTCCGTGATCGAGGTCAGCTGCATGCCGCCGAAATCATGTTCATAGCGCGCTGTGGCGCTCCAGAACTTACGGTCGAAATAACCACCGTAATCGAATTCACCGGTAAAGGGGTCATCATCGGAATCGCGATAGCCGAACGCATCGCAGCCGCCGCACGTTTCCCAGAAGTCCTCGTTCGGGCCGAGCGCATAGCCGAGGCCGTCTTCATTGAAGCCCGCCGCGACGTGCGTGTAGAGGCCGCCGCTCGTCTCGTCCTTGTTGCGCAGGCCCTGCAGCTTCACGAGCAGCGTTCCGTTCGGGCCGACATCGGCCTCTACCTGCAGGCGCCCGCCGAAGAAACGGGAGTTGCCGAGATCCTTGCCGATGCGGTTTTCGATGTAGCCGCCATGATGGTTGGTGGTGAGCGAGAGACGCGCGCGGACGGTGTCGGAAAGCGGACCACTGATTGCGCCTTCGGTCGCGATCTGCCCGTAGCTGCCGACGGTGAGCGTGCCGAAGCCTTCGAACGTGTTCGTCGGCCGCTTGGTGATCGCCTGCACGAGGCCGCCCGTGGCGTTGCGGCCGAAAAGCGTACCCTGCGGGCCGCGCAGAATCTCGACGCGTTCCAGATCGAACATCTGGCCACTGATCGCGCCGAGCGCGCTCACGTAAACCTCGTCGTTGTAGAAGGCGATCGGGGCTTCCTGCGAATCGGCGAAGTCGTTCTGCGAGACGCCGCGGATGTTGAAGACGGTGATCGTGGGGCTGTACTGCGCGACCTGAAGGCTCGGCACCTGCCCGGCGAGCGCCGTCACGTCCTGCCGGCCCATCGAATCGAGCGCGGCGCCCCCGAGCGCCGAGACCGAGAGGCCGATGTCCTGCAGATTCTGCTCGCGCTTCTGCGCGGTGACGACGATCGCGTCGTCAATGACGGCGGCTTCTTGCGCCGCGGCCACGGCAGGCGCGAACGCGGCGCCCGCAAGCAGGACGAGCCTCAGCGACGGACGGATGAACGGATTGCTGCGCATGTGGTTTTCCCCTCCCTGAAACGCAATTCGCGTCGTTTCGGGCACTATATTTCGAATCAATTCGATTTGTAAAGTTGGGAAGCGTGCCCTCTTAGGGGCGAAAAGGGGGCAATGTTGGAATTATAACCGGATTAAATTCGAATTGACTTGACGTGGTGGATTCAATGAGTGAACGCAAGGTCAAGGCAGAGGTAATAGGCAGACAGGCGGCGCGTGGGCGGATCGGCGAGACGGACACAGGAGCGGGGACGCACGCGCCGGGCGATCCTCGTCGAAGCGAGCCGCAAGCTGCTGCGCGAACGGGAGATCGACGAGATCTCGCTAACGGACGTGGCGGACGCGGCCGGAATTCCCAAAAGCTCCGCGTACCATTTCTTCTCCCACGTGCTCGAAGTCTTCGAGGCCGCCGCGAGCGACATGGAAGCCGAAATCCTGAAGGATCTCGACGGTCTTTCGATGGCGGACTGCGCGGACTGGCGGCAGGCGGCCACCCTCTTCGTGGGCCGTGGCGCGGCGTTCTTCAATGCGAACCGCGATGCCATGCAGCTGCTGATCGGCCCGAAGACACCCTCGGCAATCAAGCTGAAGGACCGGCAGAACGATTTCGCCATCGCCGGGCAGCTGAAGGACCAGATTTCCCGGAATTTCGAGCTTCCCGAGCTTGCCGACACGCCGGAGATCTTCTTCCGCGCGATCGAGATCGCCGATCTGTTCTTCGGGCTTTCGGTGATCCGGCACGGCCGCATCACCGAGGCGTTTACCGATGAGGCCGGGCGCGCCACCTGCGCCTATTTGTCGCTCTATCTTCCCGTCGTGCTGCCGCGCGCGCGGCCTGCCTGAACGAACGCATTAAGCGGATAGCAACGTGTCCCGCCGATGCTGCGCTGCGAAAAGGGCAGGCGATGGATACACAGACGCTCCGCAAGCAGCACGACGAGATCGGGGAAACCTCCGAGGCGCTCATCAATGCCGTGATCGCGCGCGACCGTCTGGAGGTCGCGAAGTCCCGCTGGCGGCTTGCGCGCGTGCTGATCGCGCATCTCGCGATCGAGGACAAATGGCTCTATCCCGCACTGATCCGGGATGGTTCGGCGCGGGTCTCGGCGCTGGCGCTCGACTTCCAGCGCGAGATGGGCGGGCTCGCCGACGCCTTCAACGCCTACATGCTCGAATGGAGCGAAGATCGCATCACGAGCGAATGGGAAGCCTTCCAGACCGCGACGTGGGCACTTGTCGAAGCGCTCGACCTCCGCATCCGCCGCGAGAACATCGAACTCTATCCCCTACGGGAAGAGGAGATGGCGCAGTCGTAGCGCTGGAGCGGGTGAAGGGAATCGAACCCTCGTCGTAAGCTTGGAAGGCTTCTGCTCTACCATTGAGCTACACCCGCGCCCCGAGGCTGCGCCCGCTTGCCACAAGCCGGCGGCAAAGGTCAACGGCGTGCGATACCCGGAAACGCGAAAGGGCCCTGCCGGGGATGCCGGCAAGACCCTTTCATCAAGATACGGATCGTTAGTTGAAATCGCGCTGGGCGAGCAGCTGCGGGGCATCCTCGCCACCGACCCAGCGGTCGACTGCGGCGCCTTCCCACGTGCCGGTGATGTGGCCCTTGCGCGAAACGCGAAGTGCGAACGTCTTGCCGGTGTCGGGGTTTTCGCCCTTGAGGTGGAGCACGCCGCTCGCGGTGCGGCGACCGGACACCTCGTAGCCCGTGGAGGCGTGGGTGAAATCGATGCGCGAGTGATAGTAGCTGTACGGTGCGGCGGCAGCCGGCGCGGACACGCCGGCGATCATGCTCGCGGCGGCCAGACCGAGAATGATCTTCATGATGGGTCTCCCTGCTCAGCAAACGATCGGAACCGTTCGTTTGTGCGACGCAGCATATGAAATGGCCCCCCTTCGACCATCGCGACCTTGGCAACGTGGGTTTCCAGTTTTGCAACGATGTGTGTAAGTCTATGGAATGGCTTGATGCCCGATCAGGAAAAATTCCGAACGAGGTTTCAACTCTTGCCAAAATTATGCTGCGTTGCAACAATGTGCCTGCAATCGCCGCTCGCAAAGGTGCGGAGCGGGTGGAAGCCAGAGAGGCCATGATGTGTATCCGGTGCCTCGCCGGACCGGCCACGGCAGCGTAACATGCGCCGCCTGCCGCCGATGGGTTCACTCGAAGCGTTCGTCGCGGCCTACCGCGGCGGCACCCTGCGCGCGGCCTCAAACGAACTGAACCTTTCCGTTTCGGCGCTGAGCCGGCGGCTCCAGTCGCTGGAGGCGCACGTTGGGCGGCCGCTTTTCGAACGGCGGCACCACGAACTGAAGCCGACGCCCGAAGGCGCCCGGCTGTTCACGCAGATCGCGCCGCATTTCGATGCGATCGGCCGGATCCTGGGCGAGGTGCGTTCAGGCGGCGAACGCAGCCTCGCGATCGGCGTGCCGCCCTCCTATGCGAGCGCGTGGCTGCTGCCTCGCCTCGCGCGTTTTCGCGCGCGTTATCCCGATATCACCCTGCGTTTCGATTCGTCGGGCGCGCCGTTCGAGAAGCTGGGTGCCAGCCTCGATGCCATCATCGTATTTGCGGAAACCGTGCCCGAGGGCGTCGATTCGTGCGAGCTGAAACCGCAGGCGGGCTTCGCGGTCTGTGCGCCGGGCCTTGTGGCACCAGGAACGCCGGTGCGCGAGGCGCTGCGCGATCACACGCTGCTGCTGCACGGCGGGCTTTCGAAGGTGCTGCCGCTGTGGCTGCAGGCGATGGGGCTCGACGAGCGCGCCATGGGGCGCACCGAACAGTACGACAGCGGCCCGATGTTGATCGCAGCGGCGGAGGCCGGGCTCGGCATCGCACTGACGCTGGAGGATTCGGTGCGTTTCTACGAAGGCGACGCCCGGCTCGAGCGGCCGTTCGGTGAAAGTGTCGCGACACCCTACAGCTATTGGTGGGTTTCCCGGAAGCCGGGCGCATCCGACGTTGCACTACGGCGCTTCCGCGACTGGCTTCAGGCCGAATCCGCGGTGCGGCCCGAGGTCGGGGCGCTTTCCGCCACCGCCTGAACTTCCTGCAACAGCCTGAGTAAAGAAAAGGGCCGACCCGAAGGCCGGCCCTAATAGTAAATCCTTGGGGAGGATCGCCATTTCTGGCGGGCCCTTTGTTGCACCTGCGAAGGGCTGCTGACCACCGCAAAGTCTGCATCGATCGTTGCAGGAATTGCAACGCTGGCAGCAAAATCAACTTCCGCGAGTGTATTTTAAGGTTTTGTTTACGTTTTTGGGGGCACACCGGCGCTGCGGGGGATCACGGGCTTCGACAAGGGGCGGCTCAGATGATCCAGTTTTTTGCAAGGTTGCAGGGCGTACTTCCCACGTGGCGCGGCGATGGCGGCAAGGCCCTCGCGGGCGGGCCGGAGCGGCGCGGTGCCACGCGGTCTCTGGCACTGTTCTGGTCGGCGCGGATGCGGACGCGGGGGTGGGCGGGCCCGGCGACCGTGGTGGAGATTTCCGCGCGCGGGATGCGGCTGCGCAGTCCTTATTACCCTGAGATCGGTGCGCGCGTGGTGGTGGACCTGCCGGGTAACGCGCCGCTCGCCGGCGTCGTGCGCTGGGCGGAGCACGGCCGGTTCGGGATGCAGTTCGACCGAGAGGCGGACGTCGTGAAGATCCTGCGGGCGCACAAGCGGGCGACCGGCCGGCATTTGGGCGTCGACGAACCCGCCTGAAGGTTCAGCGCAGCCAGGCCTTCAGCAGCATCGCGACGACGCCGAGCACAGCGACGCTCGCCGCCCAGATCGCCGCCATCCATGCGAGGCGCTTCCAGAGCGACGCCTCGGTCTTAGTGGTAGCCATGGCTGCCGACCTTGCCGCGGAACACCCAGTAAGCCCACGCGGTGTAGGCGAGGATGAGCGGCATGACGAGGACGACGCCCACGAGCATGAAGACCTGGCTGCGCTCCGGTGCGGCGGCATCCCAGATCGTGACGCTGTCCGGCACCACATAGGGGAACATGCTGATACCAAGGCCGATCGTACCGAGCAGGAACAGGCCGAGCGCGAGCAGGAAGGGCGACCACGTGGCGCGCTTCCTCAGCGTGCGGAACAGAAAGTAGGTGACGATCGCGACGAGCAGCGGCACCTGGCTGGTGAAGAGCATGTTCGGCATGTCGAACCAGCGCTGCCAGTAGCGGTGTTCGAGGAAGGGCGTTGCAAGGCTGACCGCGATCATCAGCGCCAGCGTCGCGATCGCGGCGCGGCCCGCGAGGCGGTAGGCATGATCGAGCGCGCCGCCTTCCACCTTCACGATCAGCCATGTCGCGCCGAGCAGCGCATAGCCCGCGACGACGCCCGCGCCGGTGAGCAGGCTGTAGGGGCTGAGCCAATCGAGCCAGCCGCCGGCATAGGCGCGGCCATCGACATCGATGCCCTGCAGGATCGCGCCGAGGATCATGCCCTGCGAAAACGCCGCGACGATCGAGCCGCCGGTGAACGCCATGTCCCAGAAGGCGCGGTGGCCGGGATCACGCCAGCGAAACTCGAACGCGACGCCGCGGAACACGAGCCCGAGCAGCATTGCGATGATCAGCGGATAGGTGGCGGGCAGGATGATGGCGTAGGCGAGCGGGAAGGCGGCGAAAAGCCCGCCGCCGCCGAGTACGAGCCATGTCTCGTTGCCGTCCCACACCGGCGCGATGGCGTTCATCGCCTGATCGCGTTCCTCGCCCTTGAAGACCGGGAAGAGGATGCCGATGCCGAGATCGAACCCGTCCATCACCACATAGGCAAAGATGCCGAAGGCGATGATGAACGCCCAGACGGTGGTGAGATCGATGTTGACGCTCATTGTCCGCTCTCCAGCGCGGGTGCGGGGGTGATGCCCGTTGTGCGAACCGGTCCGGGTTCGGCCTCGACGCCCGCTTCGCCGGATTTCGGCCGGTGCGACATCAGCTTCAGGATGTACCATGTGCCGGCGCCGAACACCGCGAAGTAGATGATGACGAAGGCGACGAGCGAGGCCCCCACGGCAGGCGCGGCGAGCGGCGAGGCGCTGTCAGCGGTCCGCAGCAGGCCGTAGACGGTGTAGGGCTGGCGCCCGACCTCCGTCGTCACCCAGCCCGCGATGACGGCGACGAACCCCGACGGCCCCATCACCATCGCCGCGCGGTGCAGCAGCGGCCAGTCGTAGAGGCGGCCTTTCACGCGGGCGAGGAGACTCCACATGCCGATGCCGAGCATCAGCATTCCGATGCCGACCATGATGCGGAACGACCAGAACACGATGCCCACGGGCGGCTGTTCGTCGCGCGGCACGGTGTCGAGGCCGGCAAGAGGCGCGTTCGGATCATGCTTCAGGATCAGTGACGAGGCTTTGGGAATCGCGATCGCGTAGTCGATGCGCTGCTCTTTGCTGTTCGGGATACCGAAGAGATAGAAGGGCGCCCCCTGCGGGTGGCTCTGATAGTGGCCCTCCATCGCCATCACCTTCACCGGCTGGTGTTCGAGCGTGTTAAGCCCGTGCATGTCGCCCGCGAAGATTTGGACGGGCGCGACGAGCGCGGCCATCCACATCGCCATCGAGAACATGATGCGTGCGTGCGGGTTCACGCGGTCTTTCAGAAGATGCCATGCGCCCACCGCGCCGACGACGAATGCCGTGGTGAGATAGGCGGCGATCACCGTGTGGACGAGGCGGTAGGGGAAGCTGGGGTTGAAGATGATCGCCCACCAGCTCTCCCCGGGCAGGAACTGGCCGTTCTCGCCCATGATGTGGCCGGTCGGCGTCTGCATCCACGAATTGACGCTGAGAATCCAGAAGGCCGAGATGAACGTGCCGATCGCCACCATCAGCGTCGCCGTAAAGTGCAGCTTCTTTCCCACCTTGTTCATGCCGAACAGCATGACGCCGAGGAAACCCGCTTCGAGGAAGAAGGCGGTGAGCACTTCATAGGCCATCAAAGGGCCGATGACGGGCCCGGCCTTGTCGGAGAACACCGACCAGTTCGTGCCGAACTGGTAGGACATGACGATGCCCGAGACGACGCCCATCGCGAAGGTGACCGCGAAAATCTTCAGCCAGTAGCGGAAAAGATCGAGATAATGGCTCTGCCCCGTCTTCAGCCACAGACCTTCGAGCACGGCGAGGTAGCTCGCCAGCCCGATCGAGAAGGCGGGGAAGATGAAATGGAAGCTGACCGTGAACGCGAACTGGATGCGCGCCAGCAGCACGGCATCCACGGAACCGAAGAGTGATTCGAACACAGCGGCGACTCCTTGCCGTCAGCCTATCTGTTTGACCTGGCTACCACATTTCGGCGTCCGCTGCGACCGCCGCAATGCGACGTGATGTTCCGCGACGTTCTGTCCAGTTGAGTGTGCAGACGATGATTATTTGCAAATCATTCGCAATAGCGTAGAAAGGCATGCGATTCGCCAGCTTGAGACGAAAGACGACCCATGAGTGACCGCGCCGCGGCAGCCCGTATCCTCGCGCCGTCCGATGCGCTGACCGTGGAAATCGTGCGCGCCGTGCGGCACTGGAACGAGCATCTGTTCAGCTTCACGATCACGCGCCCTTCGAGCTTCCGGTTCCGTTCGGGGGAGTTCGTGATGATCGGCCTGCCTGGCGAGCGGCGGCCGCTGCTGCGCGCCTATTCGATCGCGAGCCCCGCATGGGCGGAGGAACTTGAGTTCCTGTCGATCAAGGTCCCCGATGGCCCGCTCACCTCACAGCTCCAGCGCGTGAAGCCCGGCGACCAGCTCTTTCTCGGCCGGAAGCCCACGGGCACGCTCGTCGCCGACGCCCTGCTGCCGGGACGGCGGCTGTTCCTGCTCTCGACCGGCACGGGTCTCGCGCCGTTCATGAGCCTCGTCCGCGATCCCGACATTTACGAGCGGTTCAACCAGATCGTGCTTGTCCATTCGGTGCGGCAGGTGAGCGATCTTGCCTACCGAACCGAGCTCGAAGGCCATCTGGCGGGCGATCCCCTGGTGCAGGACCAGGCGCTGCTGCAGCTTTCCTATCTGCCGACCGTGACGCGCGAGCCGTTCCGCACCACCGGCCGCATCGATGCGCTGATCGAAGATGGCACGCTGTTCGGCCCGCCGCTCACCGGACCCAAGGCGTTCGACCCCGAAATCGACCGCGTGATGATGTGCGGCAGCATGACGATGATCCGTTCGCTCGCCGCGCGGTTCGAATCTTGCGGTTTTGCGGAAGGATCGAACGCGGAGCCGGGCCATTATGTGATCGAACGCGCGTTCGTCGGCTGAGGGAGGCGGATTTGCGATTCCGCCGGACGGCAAGCCGCACTAACCTTGCCGGCATGATTCGCCTGACCGCCCTTTGCACCGTGCTGCTCGCCGTTGCCGCCGCCATGCCGTCGTTCGCGCAAACCGAGCCGCAGACCTTGGCAACGCCCGCCGAAGCGCCGCCCGCGCCGCCGCCTGCGCCGGAGAAGGTCTACGAGACCGTGCGCGTTGCAATCACGACCAGCGAGGGCCCGATCGTGCTGGCGCTGGAAAAGGAGCGGGCGCCGCTGACGACAGCGAACTTCCTGCGCTACGTCGACCAGAAGCGGATGGACGGTACGGTGTTCTACCGCGCCATGAAGCTCACCGACGACGGCAGCTACGGGCTCATCCAGGGCGGGACGCAGGGCAACCCCAAGAAGGTGCTGCCCAAGATCGCGCACGAGCCGACGACGAAGACCGGGCTTTCGCACACCGACGGCGCGATCTCCATGGCGCGCGGCGCGCCGGGGAGCGCGGACGGCGATTTCTTCATCACCGTCGGCGCGCTCGAATCGCTGAATGCCGATCCCTCGAAGCCCGGCGACAATCTCGGCTTCGCCGTGTTCGGCCATGTCGTCGAGGGCATGGAGACGGTGCGCAAGATCATGAACGCGCCGACTTCGCCGACGCTGGGCGCAGGCGTGATGAAGGGGCAGATGATCGCGGCCCCGATACGCATCCTGACGGCGCGCCGAAGCCAATAACTCAGTGCGCGAGCAGCAGCGTCGGGGTTTCCAGAAGCGCCTTCACCTCGCCGATGAACCGCGCCGCATCGTAGCCGTCCACCACGCGGTGGTCGAACGACGAGGAGATGTTCATCATCTTGCGGATCTCGATCGCGCCGCCGCGCACGACCGGGCGTTCGACGAGGCGATTGGGGCCGATGATCGCGACCTCGGGATGGTTGATGACCGGCGTTGTTGCGATGCCGCCGAGCGTGCCGAGGCTGGTGATCGTGATCGTGGAACCGGAGAGTTCGTCGCGCTTCGCGGTGCCCTCGCGCGCAGCGGCGGCAAGGCGGGCGATCTCCTCAGCGAGATCCCAGAGGCCAAGGGTTTGCGCATTTCGCACGACCGGCACGATAAGACCGTTATCGGTTTGCGTCGCGATGCCCGCATGGACGGGCGTGTAGCGCCGGACGATGCCGGTCTCGTCGTCGTAGGTCCCGTTGATCTTTGGGAACTGCGGTAGTACGCGGACGAGTGCCTGGATGAAGAAGGGCAGCAGCGTCAGCTTCGGACGGTCGTTTCCATAGCACGCATTGAGCTGCGCGCGCGCGGTTTCAAGCGCAGTGAGATCGACCTCTTCCACATAAGCGAAATGCGGAATCCGTCGCGCGGAGATTTCCATCTTCTCGGCGATCTTGCGGCGCAGGCCGACGAGCTTCACCTCGGTGAATTCGTCCGCGCTGGCCGGCGCAGCTTGCGGTTGCCGCAGCCCTGCGACGTGCGCCTCGAAATCCGGACGGCGGATGCGGCCATAGGGACCTGAGCCCATCACCTCCTCCAGCCGCACACCGGCCTGCTTGGCGAGGCGCCGCACCAGCGGCGAGGCTTTCGGCCGTGTGGTTGCGGAATCCGGGGCAGCGGGTTCCGGCGCGGCTGCGACCGGCGGACGCGCTTCTTCGGCGGTTTCCGTCGCGGGTTCGGCGGGCGCTTCACCTTCGAGCGCGAATTCGACGAGTGCCGAGCCGATCTGGCGAAGCTGCCCGACCTCGCCGTGGATGGCGACGATCGTGCCGGAAACCGGCGAGGTGAGTTCCACGGTCGCCTTGTCGGTCATCACGTCGGCGAGGGGCTGATCCTCCGCGACCGTGTCCCCGGGCTTCACGTACCACTGGACGAGTTCGGCCTCGGCGATGCCCTCGCCGATGTCGGGGAGCTTGAAGACGTAATTCGCCATGCCCTTACGCCTCCACCGCGCGGCGGAGTGCATCGCCGACGCGCTTCGGGCCGGGGAAATATTCCCATTCGAAGGCGTGGGGGTAAGGCGTGTCCCAGCCCGTCACGCGCTCGATCGGGGCTTCGAGATCGAAGAAGCAATGCTCCTGCACCAGCGCGGCGAGTTCGGCGCCGAAACCGCAAGTGCGCGTCGCTTCGTGAACGACGACGCAGCGGCCCGTGCGGCTCACGGACCGGGTGATGGTTTCAAGATCGAGCGGCATCAGCGTGCGCAGGTCGATGACCTCCGCATCGATGCCGGTTTCGTTCGCCGCCGCGAGCGCGACATGCACCATCGTGCCGTAGGCGAGCACGGTGACGGCGCTGCCTGCGCGCACGATGTTCGCCTTGCCGAGCGGTACGACATAATGCCCTTCCGGCACCTCGCTCGCCGGGTGTTTCGACCACGGCTCCACGGGCTTGTCGTGATGCCCGTCGAAGGGCCCATTGTAGAGACGCTTCGGCTCGAAGAAGAGCACGGGGTCGTCGTCCTCGATCGCTGCGATCAGCAGCCCCTTGGCGTCGTAGGGGTTGGACGGGATCACCGTTTTTAGGCCCGCCACATGGGTGAAGATGCCTTCAGGGCTCTGGCTGTGCGTCTGGCCGCCGTAGATGCCGCCGCCATAGGGGCTGCGCACGGTGATCGGCGACCACCATTCGCCGCCCGTGCGATACCGCATCCGCGCGGCTTCGGAGATGAGTTGATCGGTGGCGGGATAGATGTAATCCGCGAACTGAATCTCGACGACCGGCCGCTTGCCGTAAGCGCCCATGCCGACCGCAACCGCAACGATGCCGCCTTCGGAAATCGGCGCGTCGAATACGCGGGTGAGACCGTGCTTCCGTTGCAGTCCGTCTGTCGCGCGGAATACGCCGCCGAAATAGCCGACGTCCTGTCCGAAGATGGTGACGGCGGGATCGCGCGTCAGCGCGACGTCCATCGCGCTGTTGAGTGCTTCGATCATGTTCATCGTCGCCACGGCGTTATACCCCCGCCTGCTTGCGCTGCTCGACAAGATGCGGCGGCATCTCCTTGTAGACGTCGTCGAACATCGTGGAGGCCGGGATGCGCGCGCCTTCCTTCAGCGTGCCATAGCTTTCGGATTCCTTGCCTGCCGCTCGGACCACTTCATCAAGTTCTTTTTCCAGCGCCGCGTGCTGATCTTCGCTCCAAAGACCGGCGCCGATCATGTGTGCTTTCAGCCGTTCGATGGGATCGCCGAGCGGCCACGCGCCCGCCTCCGATCCGGGGCGGTATTTGCTTGGATCGTCGGAGGTGGAGTGGCCCTCCGCGCGGTAGGTGAAGAGTTCGATTACCGTCGGGCCGAGGCCGCTGCGCGCCCGGTTCGCCGCCCAGCGCGTGACGGCGTAGACGGCGAGGAAATCATTGCCGTCGACACGCAGCGACGGGATGCCGTAACCGAGCCCGCGCGACGCGAACGTCGTGCGCTCGCCGCCCGCGATGCCGGAGAAGGACGAGATCGCCCACTGGTTGTTGACGATGTTGAGGACGACCGGCGCCTGATAGACGCTGGCGAAGGTGAGCGCGTGATGGAAGTCGCCCTCAGCCGTCGCGCCCTCGCCGATCCACGCGGCGGCGATGCGGTTGTCGCTGTCGGCGGCGGAGGCCATCGCCCAGCCGACCGCCTGGCTGTACTGCGTGCCGAGGTTGCCGGAGATGGAGAAGAAGCCCGCCTCGCGGCTTGAATAGAACACCGGCATCTGCCGGCCCTTCAGGCGGTCACGGCTGTTCGAATAGACCTGGTTCATCATGTCGACGAGCGGCCAGTCGCGCGCCACGAGCAGGCCCTGCTGACGATAGGTAGGGAAACACATGTCGCCGTATTCGAGCGCGAGCGCCGCCGCGACGGCGACAGCCTCCTCGCCCGTTGATTTCATGTAGAAGCTCGTCTTGCCCTGCCGCTGTACGCGCACCATGCGCGCGTCGTAAGCGCGCGTCAGCATCATCGCGCGCAGGCCTTTTTCAAGCACGTCTGCGGATAGCTCCGGGTTCCAGTCGCCAACTGGATTGCCGTCGTCATCCAGCACACGGATCAGCGCCCAGGCGAGATCGCGAATCTCGGCGGGGTCGACATCTTCGGCAGGGCGGCGAACTTCGCCCGCGGGCGGCACCTTGATGTGCGACATGTCCGGGGTTTCGCCGGGGCGGCAGCCGGGCTCGGGAATGTGCAGGCGCGAACTGTTCTTCAGCATGGCGGTTCTCTTGGATTTCAGGCTGCGGCGCGATGCCCGCGCGCGATGATGCGGCGTGCGAGCGCGTCTGCGACGATGTGGGGCGGCGTGTTGTCGCTTGCGGCGGCTTCGAGAATGCGGGTGAGGCGCGGTGCGATCTCGCCGACGCGCTGCGCGACCTCCTCGGGCGCCTCACCGAGATATTCGGCGGAGACGTTGATGATGCCGCCCGCGTTCACGACGTAATCCGGCGCATAGACGATGCCTCGCGCCATCAACGTTTCGCCGTCCGCTTCGGTTGCGAGCTGGTTGTTCGCCGCGCCGCAGATGAGACGGGCCTTCAGGGCGGGAATCGTTCCGGCATTCAGTGCCCCGCCGAGCGCGCACGGCGCGAAGATATCCGCATCGGCGGCAACGATTTCGTCCACGCCGACGGCACGCGCACCGAGTTCGGCGACGAGCGCGTCAACGCGTCGGCGATCGACATCCGCTATCACGAGCCGCGCACCCGCCGCACGCAGCATCCGGCAGAGCGCCGCGCCGACGTTCCCCGTACCCTGCACGGCGACGGTAAGACCTTCGAGATCGCTGCCGAGTGCGAAGCGTGCCGCCGCGCGCATCGATTCGAATACGCCGCGCGCCGTCCATGGCGAAGGATCGCCGCCGCTCTTGCCCGGCTCCGCATGGAGCCCCGCGACAAAGCGCGTGCGCTCGCGAACGCGCTCCATGTCGGCAACGGTGGTGCCGACGTCTTCGGCGGTGACGTAAGCGCCGCTAAGGCTTTCCACGGCATTGCCGAAGGCGCGGAACAGCGCGGCGCGGTCGAAGCTGCCGGCCGGGCGTTGCAACACCGCCTTGCCGCCGCCGAGCGGCAGTCCGGCGACTGCGTTCTTGTAGCTCATGCCGCGCGCGAGCCGGATCGCGTCGGCGGTGAGGTCGGCTTGGCTGTCGTAGTGCCAGAAGCGGCAGCCGCCCGCCGCCGGGCCGAGCGCGGTCGAGTGAATGGCGATGACACCGATCGCCTCGCCGTCCGCATTGCTGACGACGTGGATGTCTTCCTGAAAATCGCTGGCTTCGTGCGGCCGGTGGACCATCGGACCTCCCCTTCGCGCAAAAGCCTAACACGCATCCGGCTGATAAAAATTGCTCGTATGTGGTCATCCGGCGATATAGGGAATGATTTATTCTGTAATGATGAAATGCTGGAATAGAACATGCTTGAAGAGCTGGACACATTCGAACGCAAGATCCTCGCCCTCCTCCAGAAGGATTCGTCGCGCCCCACGACCGAGATCGCGGAAGAGGTCGGCTTGTCGCAGGCGCCCTGCTGGCGGCGCATCCAGCGATTGAAAGAAGCGGGCTACATCAAAGGGCAGGTGAGCCTGCTTGATCGGCGCAAGATGGGCCTCAACACGCAGGTGTTCGCGCAGGTGAAGCTCACCCGCCACGGCCGCTCCAATCTTCACGAATTCTCCGACGCGATCCGCGAGTTTCCCGAAGTGCTCGACTGCTTCGTGCTGCTCGGCCCGGTCGATTTCATGCTGCGCATCGTGACGCGCGACATCGAAACCTACGAACGCTTCTTTTTCGAAAAGCTCTCGCAGCTTCCCGGCGTGCAGGAGGTGCATTCGATGGTGGCGCTGTCGGAGATCAAATCGACGACGGAATTGCCGATCCTGGAGAGCGACGTGGCGGCGTAAGGCGCAGCCCTAGGCGGCTTTCTCCGGGGGTGCCAGGCGGTCGTTAGCAGCAGGCTGCGATCGTTCGGCGCGGTGGCCGATGCTGCGGCGGGCGTCTGCATGGCGCTCCGCCGCGCGGATCAGGCTGTCCAGATCCTCCCGGCTCACGTCGAAGGTTTCCCCGAGTTCGGCGAGCGCCTTGTCGATGTCGGCCATTTCAATGCCGGTCGAAGCAGCGGGCGCATCGGCGGCGCGGTGAGGATAGGAGTGGCGCGACACGCGGTGGAACGCCCAGCCGAGCGCGACCAGGAGCAGCGAGTTGAGCGCGACCGGCATGAATGCGAACGCGTAGCCCATCTCGGTGATCTGCGCGCCGCCGATCACCGCCGTGAGCGCGGCCGCGCCGCCCGGCGGATGCAGGCAGCGCAGCAGCGACATCACGAGGATCGCCCCGCCAACCGCGAGCCCGGCTGCGAGCGGGACGTTCGGTATCGACGCGGCGATGCCGACGCCGATGAGCGCGGAGATGGTGTTGCCGCCCACTACGGCCCAAGGTTGCGCAAGGGGGCTGGCCGGCACGGCGAATACGAGGACGGCGGAGGCGCCAAGCGGCGCCACGAGGACGGGAATCTGATGCGGCGCCAGCGGCAGATGCGAACAGACGAACCCGGTGAGCGCGATGCCCGCAAGCGCACCGATGCATGCCACCAGCCGATCGGAAAAGCTGGCGCCCGCCATGAGCGGCCTGAAAACCCGGGAACGCACTTTGTTCATGCGGCTGCGGATAGACGCCCGCGTGCGTTCCAAACAACAAATGAAAACATGGCGTTCCCAAACAGAATCTGTCGGAGAGGCTCCGGCAACGGCGTCCTGCGCGCGGCAGAGCCTTTGTGGTTTGGTGCATATGCTATTGCGTATAAGAATAGTTTTCTTATACGCTAATTGCCATCCGCGTCCCATGAAAAGGAATTCGGCATGAAACAGCCCATGCTTCGCACCGTGTCGATTGTCCTCGTGTTGGTTGGCGCCGCGGAGGTCCGCGCAGAAACCCGTACTGCTGCGGAGGCTGCCGCTGCCGACGCCGCGGCACGCGCGGCGCTGAAGGATGGGCCCTTCGCGGGGATTGCCGTCGCCGTCTCCCGCGGCGGCAAGGTCGTCTATCAGTACGGCTTCGGCTTCGCCGACGTCGAGCGCAAGATCCCCGTGAATGCGGACACGCGCTTTCCGGTCGGTTCGATCACCAAGCCGATGACCTGCCTTGCGGTCCAGCAGCTTGCGGACGCGGGCCGCGTGGATACGTCGGCGCCCGCCGCCCGCTATCTTCCCGGCCTTGCCGCACCGGCGCGCGACGTCGCGGTCCGGCATCTCCTCGATCACACCTCGGGCATCGAGAATTATATCGAGATGAAGGACTTCCCCTATCGCAAGCCGACGGGACTTTCGCGGGACGACATGACGGCGTTCTTCGCGGCAAAACCGCTGCGCTTCGCGCCGGGCGAAAACTTCAGCTATTCGAATTCGAACACCTACCTGCTCGGCCTCATCATCGAGGCGGTGGGCGGCGCGCCCTACGACGCCTATGTGAAGCGCGAAATATTCGCGCGGTTCGGCATGAAACGCAGCGACTTCGCGGCAGCGCCGGAAGGAGAGGCGAACCGCGCGTTCGGCTATCAGAGCCGGGACGGCGCGTTCACGCCTGCCACGCGCTACGACTGGCTGGTGCCGTTCTCGGCGGGCGCCGCCGTTTCGACCGCGCCTGACCTGCTGCGCTTCGCCGACGGCCTGTTCGGAAAGAAGACGGCGCCAAGCGTGCGCGAACGCCTGCTGGCACACGGCACGCTCGGCGACGGCTCGCGCAACAGCTATACGCAGGGCTGTCTTGTCGAAGGCAACCTCGGCGGTGTTCGCAGGTTTTCGCACGCCGGCGCGATCTACGGCTTCTCGGCACATTTCGCGCACTATCCCGATCAGAAATTGTCGGTGGCGGTCGTCGCCAACAGCCAGGGCGAGAATTTCGGCGCGATGACGCTCTCGAACCGCATCGCGCGAATCTTCCTCGGCCAACATGAACCCGAACGGATCGACACGCCGTTCGACATGGCCGCCGCGTCTTGGATTGCAGGGGAATATGTTGTCGGCAACCGCCGTCTCGGGATCGACCGCCTGCGCTTCTCGCTGCATGACGGCAAGCTGTGGCTGGAGACGGGCACGCCGAGCCGGGGCGGGCAGCCGGGCGAGAAGCAGGAGATCGCGCTCATCCATCTCGGCGACAATCGCTTCGTTTCCCCGCGCGACAGCGAACAGACCTTCAGGTTCGAACGATCAGGGGAAGGCGCGACGCTGTTTCTGGATTATCACGGCAGCGACATGCCGTTTCACCGCACCGGGGCATAAGCCGATGTTGTCACCCTACGCCATCTACGACACAGCGCCGCCGCCGGGCGTGCCCGTGCTCGATATCGATCCGTTCTCGGCGTCGTTCTTCGACGATCCGTTTCCGGCGCACGAGGCGATGCGCGAGGCGGGGCCGTTCGTGTGGCTCGGGCAATATAATATCGGGGCGGTCGCGCGGTACGAGCACGTGCGCGAGGCGCTTACGGACTGGGAGCGTTTTTCCTCGGCGCGCGGCGTCGGCATGGAGGATTTCCAGCGGCACGGCCGCTTCCGCCTGCCGAGTCTGATCCTGGAGGCGGACCCACCACTCCACACGCGTTCGCGCGGTGTCCTCAGCCGTGCGCTCTCGCCGCCCGTGCTCAAGGGGCTGCGCGCGCGCTTCGCGGCGGAAGCCGAGGCGATCGTGGAGCAGGTGGTTGCAACCGGACGGTTCGATGCCGTTTGCGATCTTGCCGAAGCTTATCCGCTGCGGGTGTTCCCCGATGCGATGGGTATGAAGCGCGAGGGGCGCGAAAAGCTACTGCCGCACGCCGAGATGCTGTTCAATTCCTTCGGCCCGCGCAACGCGCTGTTCGAGGCGTCGCGCGCGCAGGCGAGCTTCGACTGGATCGAGGAACAGGGCCGGCGCGAGAATCTGTCGCCGGGGCTCGGCCTTGTGATCCACGAAGCCGCCGATCGCGGCGAGATCAGCCACGACGAAGCGCCGCTGCTGGTGCGGGCGCTGCTGCAGGCGGGGCTCGACACCACGGTGAATGCGATCGGCGCGACGCTCTATTGCCTCGCGCGTTTCCCCGATCAGTGGGAACGTTTGCGCGCCGAGCCGGCGCTTGCGAAGGCGGCGTTCGACGAGGCGATCCGGTTCGAATCGCCGGTGCAGACCTTCTTCCGAACCGCGACGCGCGATACCGAGATCGGCGGCGCGCGCGTGCAGGAAGGCGACAAGATCCTGATGATGCTCGCCTCGGCCAATCGCGATCCGCGCCAGTGGGATGTACCGGAGCGGTACGACATCACGCGGAAGACACTCGGCCACGTGGGCTTCGGTGCCGGCATTCATCAATGCGTCGGGCAGATTCTCGCGCGGATGGAAGGCGAGCTGGTGCTGGACGCGCTCGTGCGGCGCGTAAAGTGCCTTCGCATCGCGGGCGACGTCGTCCGCCGCCACAACAACACGCTGCGCGGGCTCGCCAGCTTGCCGGTCGAGATCGAGCGCGCCTAGCGTTTCCTTGGCACGAACTGCCCTGCGGTGACGCCGGTCGGCTTGCCGTTCTCGAAAGCGACCTTGCCGTTCACGATCACGGTGACGATGCCGGTGGAAAGGGCGCCAGGGTCCGCATAGGTGGCGCGCGCGGCGACGGTGGCGGGATCGAACAGCACGACGTCCGCCGCGAGTCCGGGCATCAGGCGGCCGCGATCGGCAAGGCCGAGATGCGCGGCGGGAAAGCCCGTCATCTTGCGGATCGCCTCTTCGAGCGGGAAGAGTTTGAGGTCGCGGCTGTAATGGCCGAGCACGCGTGTGAAGCTGCCGCTCGCGCGTGGATGCGCATAGCCGCGTGCCAGCGACTGCGCGTCGACATAGGCGCCGTCGCTCGCGACCATCACCCACGGCTTCACGATCAGCTCCAGGATATCCGCCTCGTCGATCGTGCCGAGCGTGACGCGAACGGCGTTGCGCGCGGCGAGATCGGCGAGGAGATCGAACGGCGCGACACCGCGCTTCTTCGCCAGCAGCTCGAGGTTCTCGCCGACGAGGTCGGGGTTCTCCGGCGCATCGACGATCCTCATGCTGCCGTAGCCGACGGCCTTGATCCAAGAGAAGCCCTTGTCGACGCCGTGTTCCGTCGCCTCGCGCACGGCGGCGCGGCGGGCAGGATCGGCGAGCGCGGCGCGCACCTCCGCCTCCGTCACCTTCCGGTCGCCGCGCCCGTCGGGGAGGACGAAGAGATCGTAGACCGCGCGCACGGTCGCGCCGTCGAACGGATATTGATCTGCGACGATGTCGAAGCCTTGCGCGCGCGCCGCCTCGACCATCGTGATGACCTCGCCGATGCGGCCCTTGTTGGTGAGGCCCGTGGCTTTCAGGTGTGCGAGCTTTGCGGGGATGCCCACGGCCTTGCCGAGTTCGATTGCTTCGCGTTCCGATTCCACCATGTGGAAGCCGGGATCGCGCGTGTGCGAATCGTAGGTGCCACCATAGGGCTTTACTGCGGCGGCAAGCGTCTGCACCTCGGCCTCGGTCGCGAACATGCCGGGGTCATACATGAGCCCGGTGGAAAGGCCGACGCAGCCCATCTCCATCCCTTCGCGCACCAGCGCCGCCATGCGTTCGATCTCCTCGGGCGTCGCCGCGCGGCGCTGCTCCGGCATCACCTCTTCGCGGATACCGTTGTGGCCGACGTAGCAGCCGTGGTTGACCCCCATGCCTTTTGTGGCGAGCATACCGCTCAGCTGCCGCATCACGCGCGGTGAAAGGCCGCCGTCGGGGCTCGCCATGATCGTGGTGACGCCCTGCGACAGGTCCTGCGCATCGATGAACGGCCCCTCGATGCGTTCGACGGCTTCGGGGGCATGGCTGTGCGCATCGATGAAGCCCGGCGCGACGGCGAGGCCGCTGGCATCGATCGTGCGTGCCGCGACGACGCGCGACGCCTTCTTCACGAACCGGATCTGGCCGCCTGCGATTCCGACATCAGCCGCGCGGGGCGGCGATCCCGTGCCGTCATAGACAAGCCCGCCGCGCACGAGCAGGTCCAGCCGCTCGGGCTGTCCGGCACAGGCGGCAAGGGCCAGCGCCGCGACCGCGCAAGCCGCTTTCAGGCAGGTTTTGGAGACGTTGAAGTTGATGATCTTCACGCGGAGAGGCCCTTTACAGTTTTCGCTAGACGAATTGATTTTAGCGTATAGGAAACATAGGGGTCATTCAAGGTTGCAACATGCGTTTCGATTTCATCGTTATCGGGGGCGGCATCGTCGGCCTGTCAGCCGCTGCGGCGCTTTCGGCGTGCGGCAAGACGCTGCTCCTCGAACGCGAAAGCCAGCCGTGCCACCACAGCTCCGGCCGATCCGCAGCGATTTTCGTGCACAGCTACGGCAATGAGGTGGTGCAGGCGCTGACCGCGATCAGCGCGCGTGCCTTCACGGCAGCGGGGCAGGAGATGCTGGGGCGCAGGCGCGGCATCCTGGTCGTTGCGCGGAAGGACGGCGATCCGGGTGGGCCGGTACCGGGCCGGGAACGCATTTCGGCGGAAGCCGCCGCTGCGCTGATGCCGCTGCTGCGGCCCGAAACCCTCTCGCACGCGTGGCTGGAAACGGATGCGCGGGACATCGACGTGCACGCGATGCACATGGCCTACGCACGAACGCTGAAGGCGAATAGCGGCACGCTTCTGACCGACTTCGACGTGCGTTCGGCTGAATGGCAGGGCGGACTCTGGCACGTCTCCAATGGCGCGCAAAATGTATCCGCGCCGGTCGTGATCAACGCCGCGGGAGCGTGGGCGGACACGGTGGGTGCGCTGTTCGGGGCTGCGCCGAAGGGCATCCAGCCGCTGCGGCGCAGCGCGGCGCTGATCGATCCGCCCGCAGGCAGCAACCTTGAGGACTGGCCGATGGTCGTCGACGTCGAGGAGAGCGTGTACTTCAAGCCCGAAGCCGGGAAGCTGATGGTATCTCCGGCAGACCGGACACCCTCGCCGCCGTGCGACAGCTGGGCGGAGGACATGGATATCGCCGTCGCGATCGATCGCTACCAGAGCCTCACCGGCGAGGAGGTGCGGCGCGTGACGCACACGTGGGCGGGGCTGCGCAGTTTTGTACCCGACGAAAGCCCGCTGATCGGCGCGGACGCCGCGGTGCCGGGCTTCTTCTGGCTCGCCGCACTCGGCGGCTACGGCGTGCAGACCGCGCCCGCTGCAGGCGCCATCACTGCCGCGCTCGCAAGCGGCACGGCGCTTCCTGAAGGCGTGACGCCTGAATTGCTGCGCGCGCTCGATCCCGCACGCATCACCTGAACGCCGGCGTTTATTCCGGCTTTTGCGGCGGGTGATGATCGACGGCGTTCACCGCGTCGATCAGCTCGGTCTCGTTCCCCGAACACACCGCGATCACGCGGCACGGCGTGTCGCCATGCGCGACGTAGGCGTGGCCCATCTGGCTGTCCATCCACATGGATTCGCCTGCCTGCAGGATCACCGGCTTGTAATATTCGGAGTGCACCTCGAGCGCGCCTTCGAGGACGTAGACGAACTCCTCGCCGCCGTGGCGCACGTAGTCGGGAAAGTCCGAAAAGGAATGCGACTGCGGCGAGACGACAAGCGGCACGAACGCTTTTCCCGACACGTCGGTGCTGAGATAGCAGTGATCATAATGCTCGGTGCGCACGACGACGCCTTCGCCGATGCGATTGATACTGCGCCGCCCCTTTGCCGAGGAGTCGCCCTGCGCCGGAGACGAACCACCGAGCAGATCGGCGAAATCGACGCCGAGACCCTGACAGAGCTGCGTGAGCTTGTCGTAGGTGAGCGACATCTTCCCGGATTCGACCTTCGACAGCGTCGAGATGGCGATGCCCGTGCGGCGGCTGACTTCCGACATGGTGAGCCCCATGCGGCGGCGCAGCGCGCGCAGCGCTTCAGCGAGTTTCGTGGGCGGTCGGCCCATCCATACGCTCCCGGCAAGTTTCAACGAACAGACAACCGCAATAGGTCAAAAGGATGGAAAGCGGAACAGCCGCTGATCATCGCGGTTTCAGCGTCAGCGCACCCACCGAATCCTTGCGGAGTTCGGCGGCGCTGCCCGTGAGCGGGAAATAACGCCCCGCCGCCCAGTCTTCCGCCATATGCCCGAACCACGGCGACAGCACGTTGCCCGACATGCCGGGCGCGATCATGTAAAGGCTCTGCGCGGGATCGGCGAGATCGACGATCTGGCGATAGCGCGCGCCGTAGACATCCGCGTAGGGATCGTCGCCCCAGAGATTGCTGAGCCCGGCGTTCACCGTCGTCGCGTCGCCCGGCGCGGCGGGCGAGGCGACGAGGTGCGCCCCGACGAGCGGCAGATGCGAGAAGATGTCGTGCTTGAAGCGCACGCGGTGCACGTCGCCCCAGCGCCATGTGTCCATGTCGCCATATTGCGCGCGCAGATCCTTCACCGCCGTGTCGAGCGCGCGGGCGGCGAGCGCCCGGCAGGCATCGCGCGCGCACCATCCGCCTTCCCCGGCGAGCAGGCGTTCGAGGCGCGGGCGCGTCGCGCCGAGATAGTCCTTCGCAAGCGCGCCGAGCCTAGGCTCCAGAAGCGCCGTTACCGCCGCCCTGTACCACGCCGACCAGATCAGTGGCTCGGCCCTGCCGGTTGCCATGTCGCCGTTCCAGCGCCGCAGCGCGGCGAGCGCGGCGCGGCCGTCCGCCGTGGCGGGGGTCATCGCGGCGAGGATGGGTTTCATCGCGCCGACCTGCGCCGAAACCGTATCGAGCTGGAGCTTCCGCATCGTTTCCCGATCGGCGCCTTTCGCCGTGCCGAGCTGCTGGACGATGCGCGCGGCGCGCCAGCCCGGCTCGAACGCGGTGCTGTCGTACAGGTGGTCTCCGTTGAGCGTGCGGTTGTTGGCATTGGCGACGAAGCCCGATGCAGGGTTCACCGTTCGCGGCATCTCCCGCGGATAGGCGTAACCGGTCCACGCGAAGCGCGCGTCCCAGCCGGGCGCGGGCAGGAAGCCGTCCCCGCCGCGGCGCGGGATGCGCGCGGCGGTCGCCATCGCGATCGTGCCCGAACGATCGGCGAACGCGAAATTGTGCTGGAAATGGAAGTTCGCGATCGCGCGTTCGAATTCCGGCCAGTCGCGCGCTGCCGCGATGTTCACGAAGGCCTCCATGATCGGCTGGCCGCCTGGGAAGTCGACACCGGCGAGCGCAACGACATGGCCCGGCGGCAGTTGCTCGCGCACCAGCCGGGCGGCTTCGTCGTCGATGTCCGAAAGCACCGGGCCGTGCGCGGTGTAGCGCAGCACGATGCGCTCGGGCGCCTTGTCCTTCACCGGGATCGTCACCGTGCGCGTCACGAATTTCCGAGGCCCCGCAGGCGTCATGTATTGCGTCGGATCGGCCGGATCGACGCGCTCGACGAAGAGGTCGGTCTGGTCCGCCATCACATCGGTGATGCCCCACGCGATGTCGCGGTTGCGCGCCGTCGCGAGGCCCGGAAGGCCGGGGCGGGAGGCGCCGACCAGCTCGAAATCCGCGCCGACGATGCGGACGGGATAATAGTCCGCCGGGGCGGTGAGCGGCCCGTGCGGATCGTTGGCGAGCAGGGGCTTGCCGCTCGCCGTGCGCGTGCCCGCGACCGCCCAGCTGTTCGATGCGGGGAGCGCGCGGCCGAAGGGGAGCGGTTCGGCGAATGCCGTCTTCACGGGCTTCAGCGCCACTGCGCCGCACGTGTCTGCCGCCGCGCCCGGCGCCTGCGGTGCATCCGGATGCGTCACCGGGCTGACGTCTGCAGCGGAGGCGAACAGCGAACGCAGTGCATCGCAGTCGATCGCGGGGAGCAGGCGGGCGCGCAACAGCTCGTCGCGCCAGTCTCCAAAGCCGAGCGTCAGCAACCCGGCGACGCGGCTGACGTCGCGCGCCTCCCAGCGCCCCGGCGCGGTGCCGGTGAGCAGGAATTCAGGGGGCAGCGCCCCGCGCCGCGCATCGAGCGCCGCGTTGATCCCCGCGACATAGGCGCGGATGGCACTGCGCGTTGACGGCGAATAGCCGCGCTCGGTGCGATCGGCGATGGCTTCGATATCGAGCGCGGCAACGAGCTTGTCGGTGCCGAGCCCGTCGCTGCCGATCGCTTCCGCAAGGCGCCCGTGTGCGGCGCGGCGTGTCATTTCGAGATTCCAGAGCCGATCCTGGCCATGGACGAAGCCGAGTCCGAAATAGCCGTCGTCACGTGTCGCGGCGAAGATATGCGGCACGGCACGCGCATCGCGCACGATCTCAAGGGTGCCGCTGATCCCGGCGACCTGCCGTGTGCCGGAATAGTCGGGCAGCGATGTGCGCAGCCATCCGTATGTGCCCGCGGCGAGCGCCAGCAGCGCGAACGCGGTGCCGCCGAGTATCCATTTTGTCTTGCCGAATTTTTTCATGCCCCGGACGTCCTGCTGGCGATTGCCGATGTGCCGGAGATGGTCTCCGATATGATCGATTTTTCATATACACTAATTTCGACAGGGTGCCAGCAAGAGCGGTTGCAGCCTTCCCCATTGATCACATTTTTAGATATAGTATTTATATTTCAATGTATTGAGTGAAATTTCATCATCTTTTGTGGGATCATTCGGCCTGCCGGGAGAGCCGCGACATGAGTCGGATTGACATTATAGGAAAAGTTGGAGCTATATAGGAAAATCCTTTTGAAGGATTGGCACGGGTCATGAGGGTGGCCTGTGGGGACGAAGGGGAAGCAATGGGACAGACTGTTATGCAGCCGCGTGCGCGGCAACGGGTTCGTGCGGGCATTTGGCAGCGGGGGCGCCGTCTGGCGGCAAAGGCCGCGCTGCTCTCCGCCGCGTTTCCGATGATGCCGGTTCAGGCGGCGCTTGCGCAGGAAGCGGATTCCGGAAACGAAGACATCGTCGTCACGGCCTCGCGCATCATGCGCAGCGGCTTCACCGCGCCGACGCCCACGACGATGCTCGATGTCGATAATATCGCGTTGCAGGGCGCATCGACGCTTGCCGAGGCGGTGAACCAGATCCCCTCGTTCCTGCCGAACACCACGCCAGCGACGGGCGGCAACAGCACCGCGACCTCGGGCGCCAACTTCCTGAACCTCCGCGGCATCGGGGCGCCGCGCACGCTGGTGCTGGTGAACGGCCGCCGGTTCGTCCCCTCAGCGACGCAATCGACGATCGCGGGCACGGTGGACGTGAACCTGATCCCGCAGGGGCTGATCGACAGGGTCGAGGTCGTGACCGGCGGCGCCTCCGCCGCGTGGGGCTCGGACGCTGTCGCGGGCGTCGTCAACTTCATCCTCGACCGTGAGAAAACAGGTCTCGAACTCGGGCTGCAGGCCGGGATCAGCAGCCGCGGCGACAATGCGGAAACGCAGATCACGGCAAGCTGGGGCACCGATATCGCCGACGGTCGCGGGCATTTCGTGGTCTCGGGCGAATATTTCGACAGCCGCGGCATTCTGGACCAGCAGGACCGCAAATGGGGCGCCGAGGGCTGGCAGGTGTTCGTGAACCCGCTCTATACGCCCACGAACGGCGAGCCCGCGCGCATCCTTTCGCGTGATGTCCACCAATCGAACCGGACGGAAGGCGGGCTCATCGTCACGGCGGGGCCGCTGCGCTTCCTCCAGTTCGGACCGGGCGGCACGGTCTCGCCGTTCACGACGGGCAGCTATCTCGGCTCGACCTACATGGTCGGCGGAGACGGTATCAATCAGGGCAAATACATCTCGCTGGTGACACCGCACCGCCGGCGCAGCGTCTACGCAATGTTCGACTACGACATCGCCGACAATGTTCGCCTGTCGCTCGAAGGGTCCTATGCACGGTCTAGGAGCACCAACGCGACGACCGCGTCTTTCACCCTCTCGCCCTACACGATCTCGCAGCAGAACGCCTTCCTGCCGGAGTCCGTTCGCAGCACGATGGAGACGAACGGCATCACCCAGTTCCAGATGGGCCGGATCAACACCGATATCGGCTACATCACCACCGATCTCGACGGCGAAGTGTATCGCGCCGTTGCCTCGCTCGACGGCAATTTCGGCGATACCTGGCGCTGGTCGGCCTATTACACCTATGGCGAAACACGCCGCACCGACCGGTCGCTCGGCAATCTCGTCAACGCGCGGATGACGGCGGCGATCGATTCGATCATCGATCCGCTGACCGAGCAGCCCGTCTGCCGGAACCTCGCCACCAATCCGGGCTGCGTGCCCATCAATCTGTTCGGCTACGGATCGCCTTCGGCCGCGGCGATCGATTACGTGACCGAGGATCAGGTCGTCGAATCGAAGATCCGCCAGCACGCTGCCGCGCTCGATTTTTCGGGCGAGCCCTTCTCGACGTGGGCGGGGCCGGTGTCGCTGGCGTTCGGTCTCGAATATCGCCGCGAGTCGGTGAAATCGGTGGCCGACGCGATCTCGCAGGCGAACGGCTTCATGATCGGCAATCCCAAGAGCCTCGCGGGTCATTACGACGTGAAGGAGGCTTATGCCGAGGCGGTGGTGCCGCTGCTGAGCGACGCGCCGCTTGCCGAGCTTCTCGAACTGAACGGCGCGCTGCGCTACACGGACTACAGCACCGGCGCGAGTGTGACGACGTGGAAGATCGGCGGCACCTATGTGCCGACGAAGGGCATCAAGCTGCGCGGCACGCTCTCCCGCGATATCCGTGCGGCGAACCTCACCGAGCTGTTCAGCGTTTCCGGGCTCAGCTTCGCGAACGTTCGCGATCCGCGCGACGGTTCATCGCCCTTCGTCAGCTCGCTGAGCGCCGGCAATCCGGGGCTCGCGCCCGAGAAGGCCGATACGTGGACGGCGGGCGTCGTGCTCGAACCCGCGATGCTGCCGGGCCTTCGCCTCTCGGTCGATTACTACGACATCGACATCAGCGGCGCGATCGGCACGCTCACGACGCAGAACATCATCGATCGCTGCTTCGTGGGCGGCAACACGCAACTCTGCGACCTCATCGAACTCAATCCCGACGACAGCATCCGGCACATCAACAATTTCTTCGTCAACATCCAGACCGTGCAGACGCGGGGTGTCGACGCGGAACTCGCCTATCGCACCGCGATCGGATCGGACACGCTCAGCCTGCGCGTGCTCGCCACCTATGTCGCCGATCTCATCACCGGCGATGGCGTCACCTCGGTCGACCGTGCGGGGCAGGCGCAGGGAACCGGCGTGCCGCATTGGACGGGCATGGCGAACCTCGTCTACACGACCGGGCCGCTGTCGCTCGGGCTTTCGGGGCGTTATGTCGGCGGCGGCGTGTTCGATGTGACGTTCGGGCCGAACGACATCAACGACAACGACATTTCCAGCCGCTTCTACCTGAACCTCTCCGCATCGTACGAGATCGGCGAGGGCGACGGGTGGAAGATGGAACTCTACGGCTCGGTGAAGAACCTGCTCGACAAGGATCCGCCGATCGTCGGCTCGACCTTCCAGGCGCCGTTCGCAACCAACGGCGCGCTCTACGACATGGTCGGCCGCTATTTCACCGTGGGCGCGCGGATGAAGTTCTGATCCCGCCATCCTTCCGCTTCCGGCCCGGGCTGTTATAGACAGCCCGGGCGATACAAGGGGAGGGCAGGGTTTGATCAGGCGACTTCGGGTATTCGCGGCGCTGGCCGTATCGCTTTCTGCAATTGCCGCGCACGCCGGACCTGCCACCGAGACCGCGAAGGTCCGCGGCCTTAAAGCGCCCGCGGAGATCATCGTCGATCGTTGGGGATTGGCACACATCTACGCGGCGAACACGCACGACGCCTATTTCCTCCAGGGCTACAACGTCGCGCGCGACCGGCTGTGGCAGATCGACCTGTGGCGCAAGCGGGGCCTTGGGCTCCTGTCGGAAAGCTTCGGCGAAACGCATGTCGAGCAGGACCGCGCCGCGCGCCTGTTTCTCTATCGCGGCGACATGGCGAGCGAATGGCGCCGCTACGGGCCGGGGGCGCAGGACAACTACGAAGCCTTCGTCGCGGGCATCAATGCCTATGTCGACGCGGTGCGCGCGGGCACGAAACCGCTGCCGCGCGAGTTCGCGATTACCGACAGCAAGCCCGCGCGCTGGCGCGCCGAGGATGTCGTGCGCATCCGCACGCATGCGCTAGTGATGAACGCGCGCTCCGAGATTCAGCGCGCCCGCCTCATCTGCAAGGGCGGGCTGGATGCGGCGCGCGCGACGCAGCGTCTTTATCCCGATCACACGCCGCAGGTGCCTGAAGGGCTCGATCCCTGCACGATCGATGCGAACGTTATGGACGATTACGCGCTCGCCACCGGCCCCGTGAATTTCGATGCGCTCGCGAAAGTGGCGGAGTCCCTCCCCGACGATGTGAAGGACGGCTCCAACAACTGGGTGGTCGCGGGATCGCGTACCACCACCGGGCGGCCGATCCTCGCCAACGATCCGCATCGCGCGCTTACCGTGCCGAGCCTGCGCTATGTCGTGCATATCGAAGCGCCGGGATTGTCGCTGATCGGCGCGGGTGAGCCGGGGGTGCCTGGCATTTCCTTCGGCCACAACGGCAAAGGTGCGTTCGGTCTCACCATCTTCAGCACGGATCAGGAAGACGTCTACGTCTACGAAACGCAGTCCGGTAACGCGGACAGGTATCGCTATCGCGGACGCTGGGAGAAGATGCGCATGGTCCGGGAAACGATCCCGGTGAAGGGCGGCAAACCGGTTGCGGTGGACCTGGCGTTTACCCGGCACGGCCCCGTCATCCATCGCAGTGCGAAGGACAACCGCGCCTATGCGGTCCGCTCCGTGTGGTCGGAGCCCGGCACCTCCGCCTATGCAGCCGCTTCATGGCTTGCGAACGCCGCAAGCTGGGAGGATTTCAGAACGGCCGCAGATCACTGGGGCACGCCGCCGCTCAATCTCATCTGGGCCGGCCCGGACGGCGCCATCGGCTGGACGGCGGCTGGCCTCGCGCCCGTGCGTCCGAACTGGGACGGGCTGATGCCGGTTCCGGGCGACGGGCGCTATGAGTGGAATGGCTTCCACGCGCCGCGCAGCCTTCCGAGCGTGAAGGACCCCGCAGAGGGCTGGATCGCCACCGCGAACGAACGCAACGTGCCGAAGGACTATCCGGCCGACGTACCGCTCGGTTACGAATTCGCCGATCGCAGCCGCTACGAACGCCTTGCGCAGCTCTTCTCGGGCAAGGACCGTGTCTCAGCAGCCGATGCCGCAGCGATGCAGATGGATATCCATGACCTCTCCGCACAGCGGCTTCTAGCGCTGCTGAAAGACGTGAAGGGCTGGGACGCGGAGAGCACGCAGGCGCTCGGCCTGCTGCGAAACTGGAACGGCGACATGCGCGCCGACAGCGCCGCCGCGGCGATCGCCGGCACCTGGCTCGCATCGCACCTCGGCGCCGCGCTCGTTGCCCATGCCGTCGCCCCGGATGCGCAGCCGCTGGCGCCGCGCGTGGCGGCGGATGCGGCGCTTCGTATCCTCGAAACGCGCGATGCCGTGCTCGGGCCGGACGCTGCTGCCACAACGCAAACTGTGCTGCGGGAGAGCTTTACCGCCACGCTCGGCGAACTGCGTCGGAGGCTTGGGCCGAACATGGAAAGCTGGACGTGGGGCGGCGTGCACACACTCGAATTGAAGCCTCCCTTCGGCACGCGCCTTGGTGCCGACGAACTGAGGGCCATGACGATCGGGCCGCGCCCGGCGGGCGGATCGGCAACGACGATCGCGATGGCGGCCCCGGGCAAGGATCTCGCCGCCGTGCACGGGCCGTCCGTTCGCATCGTCATGGACGTCGGCGACTGGGACAAATCGGTGTTCATGAACATGCCCGGCCAGTCGGCGGACGCATCAAGCTCGCACTATGGGGATTTCGTGCCCGGATGGCTCGCGGGTGAATTCGCACCGATGACGTATACGCGCCCGGCGATCGAGAAAGTCGCCGAGCACGTGATCAGCCTGACCCCCGGTCGTTGACTCCTGGCAGCTACGGGGGGCTTACGCGACCTCTATTTCCTGGACGGCGCCGACCCGCGCGAAACGAAGCGGCCCGGTGTCGCGCCCGTGACCTTGCCGCTTTCCAGCACCGTTTCGCCGTTGACGACGACGGCGACCATGCCTTCGGCGCGGAGCGCCGGCCGTGCGTAGGTTGAACGGTCGGTGACCTTCGCCGGGTCGAAGACGGCGATATCCGCGACGAGGCCGGGCTTCAGCAGGCCGCGATCGGTGAGGTTAAGATGCGCAGCGGGAAGGCTCGACATCTTGCGCACGGCTTCGGCAAGGGGGAAGAGCTTCAGATCGCGGCTGTAATGCCCGAGCACACGGGCGAAGCTGCCCGTCGCGCGCGGATGATAGCCCATGGGGTCGATCTCGGCTCCCTCGGGCGCGCTGTAGCCGCCGTCGCTCGCGATCATCACCCATGGTTGCACCATGAGCTTCCGCACGTCGCCCTCGTCGATCGTGCCGAGCGTGATGAGCAGCGCGTCGCCGTGATCCTGGACGAGTCGGGCGACGAGATCGAACGGCGCCATCCCCCAAGCCTTCGCCAACAGCTCGATGTTCTGATCGACGAGTTCGGGCGCCCCCGGCACATCGACGATGCGCATGTTGCCGTAACCGACCGCCTTGACCCACGAGAAGCCGCCGGCCTCGCCGTGCTCGGTCAGGTCGCGGACGACAGCGCGCATTTTCGGATCCTTCAGCGCCGCGCGAACGTCGGGGGCGGACGGCATCTCCTTGCCGCCCGGCAGCACGAAGATGGCGGCGAGCGGCCCGGTGGCGGCCCCGTCGTAGGGATACTGGTCGGCAACCACCTCCTGCCCTGCGGCGCGTGCCTCTTCGACCGCGGCGATCACGTCGCCGATGCGCCCCTTGTTGATAAGGCCTGTGGCCTTCAGATGGCCAAGCTTCGCGGGAATCCCGGCACGCTTTCCGATCTCGATGGCTTCCTTCTCGGATTTCAGCATCTGCAGGGAGGGGTTGCGCGTGTGCGAATCGTAGGTGCCGCCGAACGGCTTCACGACTTCCGCCAGCGCGACGACTTCGTTCGTGTCGCTGAACATGCCGCCGTTGTACATCAGACCGGTCGACAGGCCGACGCAGCCCATTTCCATGCCCTCACGGACCAGCGCCGCCATGGCGGCGGTCTCTTCGGCATTCGCCGGACGCTGGACGCCGGGCATGAGCTGGTCGCGGATGCCGTTGTGTCCGACGTAGCAGGCGTAATTGACGCCCGAGCCGCGCGCTTTCAGCTGCGCTGCGCGCTGCTTGATGTTTTCCGGCGAATAATAGCCGTCCGGTCCCATCACGATCGTCGTCACGCCCTGGAGGAGGTCCTGCTCGTCGATCATGGGTCCGGTGCGCTCTTCGAAGCCGAAATCGACATGGCTGTGCGCATCGATGAAGCCGGGGGTCACGGCAAGGCCGCGCGCTTCAATCACCTTTGCCGCGTTGCCGCGCACGCGCTTGCCCACGGCGGCGATCTTTCCGCCGCTGACGGCCACGTCGCCCACATAGCCCGGCTTGCCCGACCCGTCGTAAATCGTGCCGCCGCGAATGAGGAGGTCATAGCTCTGTGCGGTGGCGGGGGTGGACAGCGCCACCATTCCCAGAAGCAGAAGTGCGGCTTTCGACATGGTTTCCCTTCCCCGGATCGAATTTCCAATGCTTTCCGATATGGAAACATTGCGTCCTTGGCAAGCAGTTGCGATAAGTCCCTCCCAGTAGTTGAAACGGTGAGTAAGATGATCGAGCAGGGTGGCCTGGGCCAGAAAATCAAGGCATTGCGGACGGCCCGCGGTATTCCCCTCAGCGTGATGAGCGAGCGCACGGGCTATTCCGTGTCGGCGCTTTCGAAGATGGAAAACGATCGCCTCGGCCTCACCTACGACAAGCTTACAAAGCTGACGGGCGCCCTTGGCGTCGATATCGGCAGCCTGTTCACCGACACCGCGCAAACGGCAGTTCATGCCGGGGGCAGGCGCAGCGTCGCGCGCAAGGGCGAGGGGCGCAACATCCAGACAGGCAGCTACGATTATCTGTACGTCTCGCCCGAACTCAGCCGCAAGCGCATCGTGCCGATCAGGGGGCGTGTGCATGCCGCGACGCTGGAGGAGTTCGGGCCGCTGATCAGCCATGACGGCGAGGAGTGGATTTACGTTCTCGACGGCGTGCTCGAAGTGCACAGCGAGTTCTACGAACCGGAGATTCTGGAGCCCGGCGACAGCATCTATATCGATAGCCGCATGGGCCACGCCTATCTCTCGAAGACGCCGGGCGGCACGGACATCATCGCCGTCTGCACGGAGCGAGCCGACGATTTCGTCTATGGAGAGCCGTCTGCCGAGGCCGCGCGCACGCACGATGATCCGCCACCCCGGCCCCGCGCCCGCAAACTAAAGACGCGCTGACATCCTGGAACCTGGGCGTTGGGAGGGGAGCGCTGCGCTTCCCTTTCCAACGTGAATCCCCCCGGCGTTCGCTGACCTGTGTCCGCGGTTCCACACGTTGTCGGAAAAGGGAGCGTCAATTCGTTTCCAAAATAGAAACATTGTTGACATTGAGGAGGCGTTCGATAGCATTGGGATGGGACTGGCCCGAACGGGCTTTTGGGACGTGTGGCACGCTAAATGGCGGTCCATTCGCAAATGTGGGGGAATGACAAATGTTTCAACGACAGAATCGGTCTCTTTCGGCAACGGTTTCCGCGCTGGCTTTGCTGATCAGCGCACCCGCAATCGCGCAAACCGCAAGCGGGGAGTCTGAAGAGCTGACGGGCAACGAAATCATCGTCACTGCGACTAAGCGCGAGCTGCGTCTCGTCGACGTGCCGCTCAGCATCAGCGCGATCAGCGGCGGAGACATGGAGCGGCGCAATCTCACGCAGATCGCCGATTTCGCATCGCAGGTTCCGGGCTTTTCGATCCAGGCGACCGGAAACGGCGGCACACGCCTCGTGCTGCGCGGCCAGAACGCGGGCGGCTCGGGGGCATCGGTCGCAACGATGGTGGACGACATCGTTGTTTCGTCGGCCTCGTCGCTGTTCAACGGCTCCTTGCTCACGGCAGACCTTCTGGCGTTCGATCTCGACCGCGTGGAAGTGCTGCGCGGGCCGCAGGGCACGCTCTACGGCGCGACGGCGCAGGGTGGTCTCCTGCACTACATCACCAACAAGCCGAGGCTCGGCGTATTCGAAGCGCGCGGTCAGGCGGGCTTTGATTCCGTGCGCCATGGCGGAACCGGCTGGATCGCACAGGGTGCCGTGAACGTCCCGCTCGGCGAAATCGCCGCACTGCGCGTCACCGGCACCTATCAGGATGTCGCCGGCTATATCGATAATCCGACCCGCGACGAAAAAGACGTCAACGGCGGTGAGCAATACAGTCTGCGCGGGCAGCTTCAAATCGAACCGACGGAAGCGCTCAGCATACGTTTGACGGCGGCTTTGCAGCGCGGCGATTTCGACGGCAGCGGCTCGCTCGAACTCGTTGGGGGATTGAACGCTCAGCCCTCCGTGGCGTCGAAGGTCGCAAATGGCGGCGAGCCCATTCTGAACACGTACGCACCGGAAAGCTCACTCCGCCGGTTTGAATATTACAACGGTGTCATCAATTACGATCTCGGCGGGGTGAGCCTGTTCTCATCGACCAGCTACAGCAAATACAAATCCTTCTACCGTAGCGACATTTCGCATTTGCAGCTTGCGCCCGGCCTGACGGCGGCGGATTTGTTCGGTGGCGTTTACGGTGAACCGATCGCGCTCTGGGGGCGCCAGGAGGACAGCTTCAAGAAGTTCAACGAAGAGATCAGGCTCGCTTCGAATACCGACGTCGATGCCGGCTTCATGCGGTTCGATTGGCAGATCGGCGGCTTCTACACGAACGAAGATATCACCTTCGATCAATATTACGATGCCGTGCAGCAGGATGATGAATCAGTCATACTGGATTCGCCGCTTCCGCTCGGCGGCAGCACGCTTCCGGCCAAATACAAGGAATATGCGGGTTTCGGTGAAGCCACACTAAAGTTCGGCGAAAGCTTCGAAATTTCGATCGGCGGTCGCTATTCGCACAACAAGCAGCGCTCGCAGGTTACGAGCGATCCGGGACTGATCGGCAGCGGCGGTCCGGACCCGATCGTAAATCCGGTCATCCGGACGACCGAAAACAAGTTCACATATTCGATCGCCCCGCGCTTGAAACTGAACAACGATATCTCACTCTATGCGCGTCTCGCGACCGGTTACCGCCCCGGCGGCCCTGTGCTGATCGTGCCCGGTGCACCGGAAGATTTCCCGACGTTCTACAATTCCGACAACACCACCAACTACGAAGTGGGCGTCAAGGGATCGACCGCTGACCGCGTGTTCAATTTCGATGTCGCGATTTACCGCATCGACTGGACGGACGTGCAGCTCATCACGGACTTCGTCTCCGAAACAAATGGTCAAACGTTCTCTGTTCAGGGCAACGGCGGCAGCGCACGCAGTGAGGGACTGGAATACACGCTGAGCCTGAACCCGGTGAAGCCGCTTACCTTTGCGGTGACGGGCGGTTACACGCGGGCGCGTCTCACCGAAGATGCACCCGCCTTCGGCGGCCTGTCGGGCCAGCGCCTGCCCTACGTGCCGGAATTCCAGAACTCGGTTTCGATCGATTACGTTCATGAGCTTGATGAGGGTTCAACCCTGTCGGGCGGTGTGACGTGGACCTATGTCGGCTCGCGGTACAGCGACTTTTCGACGTCGCCGGCCACCACGAACCACGCGCGAATTCCGGACTACAACACCCTCGACCTGCGGCTTGGTGCCCGGTTCGGACAGATCTCGGTCGAGGCGTTCGCCCGCAATCTGACCGACTCGCAGGGGCTGACGAACTATTCGAGCGGCGGCGGCGCGGGGCTTATCGGCAGGGGCACGATCATCCAGCCGCGGACGCTCGGTATGCGGCTCGGCTTCAAATACTGAAGCCGTTCGTGACCGATATTGCAAAACCCTATCTGGTGTTTCTGGCGGACGCCGAAACCCCGACGCTCGCCAAGACGGCGCTTGGGGTGCGGGATTGGGCACGCGAGGATTGCGTCGGTCAGTTGCGGCTGACACCGGCGACGATCGATATCGGTCTCCCGGACCTGACGCCATCAGAAGCGGCCGCGCGCGGTGCGCGGTCGCTTCTGATCGGGGTCGCACCGGTCGGCGGGCAATTGCCCGCGGCGTGGCAAGGCGTTCTGCTCGAAGCGCTTGAAGCGGGTCTCGATATCGTCAGTGGCTTGCATGTCCGGTTGGAAGCATTTCCGGCCCTCGCCGAAGCCGCGGACCGGCTGGCGCGCACGCTGCACAACGTGCGTCACAGCAAGACCGTGTTTCCGATTGCGACGGGCCGAAAACGCACCGGCAGGCGCGCGCTGATGGTCGGCACGGATTGCGCACTCGGCAAGAAATATACGGCGCTGGCGTTGACACAGGCAATGCGCGCGCGGGGTATCGACGCCACCTTCCGCGCAACCGGACAAACCGGCATCATGATCTCGGGCAGCGGCATCGCGATCGACGCCGTCGTCGCGGATTTCATCGCCGGCGCGGCTGAAACCCTGTCTCCCGACGCCGCGCCCCATCACTGGGACGTGATCGAAGGGCAGGGTGCGCTTTTTCACCCGGCCTATGCGGGGGTAACGCTCGGCCTGCTGCACGGCAGCCAGCCTGATGCGCTGGTGCTGTGCCACGATCCGGCGCGGACCATGACGAGCTTTTTCCCGGACTATCCGCTGCCCACGATCGAGGCCGCGATCGCCGCCTATCTGCCGCACGCGCAGCGCACGAATCCCGCCGCGCGCTTCGTCGGCGTCAGTCTCAATACATCGGCGCTCGATGAGGATGCGGCGCGGCGCGCGATCGAGAACGCGGGCGCACGGGCCGGTCTTCCTGCCTTCGATCCGCTGCGTTTCGGGATCGAGACGGTTGTTGATGAAATGCTTGCTGGGACGCTTGAGGCCGCATTCGCGGCAGTATGACCAAACTCAATTTGAAAGGTAAGATATGACCCTGTCCAGGAGAACGCTTGCAGCCGGTGCAGCGATCAGCGTGCTGTTTTGCGGGACTGCATTCGCAGCCGACACCAGCGCAGTTGCGGCCGCCATCGACAAGGCCGTGCAGGATGCCATTGCCGCCGGTGAAAGCCCGGGTCTTCAGGTCGCCGTCTACAAGGATGGCGCGCCCGTTCTCGTGAAGAGCTACGGTTCCGCCAATCTCGAGCTCAATGTGCCGGTGAACAACGACAGCATATTCCGCATCGGATCGGTCACTAAGCAATTCACGGCGGCGGCGCTTCTGAAGCTCGAGGAGGAAGGCAAGCTCTCGCTCGACGACAAGCTCTCGAAATACTACCCCGATTTTCCGCGCGCCGCTGATGTCACGCTGAAGCAGATGCTGCATCACACCTCCGGCATCCACAGTTACACCGACGATCCGAGCTTCCTTCAGGAGGCCGGGCTGAAGCGCACGACGGATGAATGGGTCGCGCATTTCGCGAAGATGCCGAAGATGCAGGATTTCGAGCCGGGCACGGGCTGGAACTACAGCAACACCGCCTATTACATCCTCGGCGGCGTCGTCGAGAAGGCGGAAGGAAAGCCGCTCGCAACCGTCCTGCAGGACCGTTTCTTCGCCCCGCTCGGCCTCACGCACACGGCGCTTGACGATGAAAGCGTCATCGTGCCCGGCCGCGTCGCGGGCTACGACGGCGCCGGCCCGAATCAGTTCAAGAACGCCGCATTCATTTCGATGACGGTGCCGGGCGGCGCGGGTTCCATGCGCTCGTCGGCGAATGATCTTGCGCGCTGGAACGCGGCGCTCTTCGGCGGAAAAGTTCTGAAGCCCGCATCGTTCAAGGCGATGATCGCGCCGGGCAAGCTGAACAACGGGCAGAACAGCGGGTCGGCCGTCAAGGATCGGCCGGGCGACATGCCGCCGTTCGAATACGGCTACGCGCTGTTCACCGCCGACATCGACGGGCACCAGCGTATCGGTCACGGCGGCGGGATCTTCGGATTCAGTTCGTCGCTGAACGAATTCCCGAAGGATCGCCTCACCGTGTCCGTTATCGCGAACGGCATCGGCAAGGATGTCGGCGCCGGCAAGATCGCGGATCAGATCGAACGCATCGCGCTCGGGCTTCCGGCCAAGAAATAAATCCCCCGGCGGGTCGGAAGGAATTCCGGCCCGCCAATGCCTTTTAGCGCGCCATCCGAATTCGTGCCGCCAGAGTCGTGTGAGCCGCGGCCGCGTAGGGAATATCGAGGCCGAGCGCGCGTTCGAATTCCGTGATCGCGGCGAGATCGGCGCGCGGGTTGCCGTCGATGCAGATCACCGCGTGCGCGAGGACGCCAAGCCACCCGCCGCGCTTTCGAACGAGGCACGCCGTCCCCGCGATCTTTTGCCCGCCCGAGACGATATTGAAACGCCCGTCGCAATAGCTGCCCGCCACCCAGCCCGTTTCGGCGACCACGCCGATGGCGGCGAACCCGGCGATCAGACGGTGCGTGAAGCGTTCGAACCGCGCGTTGATATCGACCGTGCCGGTGGGCGCAATATCGTACAGGCTGAAATTCAAAATGCCCGGCCGGTGAACGACGGTCGTGCCGCCGCTTGCGCGGACGAACACGGGCCAGCCGCGCGCATCACTGGCGGCCGCTGCGCCGGCGAAAGTTTCCATGCGCGAGAACCGCCGCGTCGTGACGAGGCACCGGCTGTTCGTCCAGAGCCGCACGCGCTCGCCTGCGCGCCCTTCGCCGAGCAGCGCATCGAGCCGCAGCCTATCCTCCGCGATCGCTGCCTCGCCGCTCCCGCGCGCAATGGGCGCGTCGGGCGCGAGCGCATGGGCAAGAGCATCGAGCAAGAGGGTTCAGCCGATGCGGCCGACGACCTCTCCCGCTGTAACGGGGATTTCGGCAGCAACGCCGATATGGAGCGTCCCGGAAGCCGGTGCGATGAGTTCGAAGCTCGATTTTTCCACCATGATCTCGGCGATCACGGAGCCCTCCGCGACAGCGTCACCATCGGCATAGAGCCATGCCGAAATGGCGGCCTCGTCGCCGTCGTTCCAGAGGCCGGTGGGAACGGTGATATCGGTCATCGGATCAGGGCTCCAGAATGGTGAGTGCCGCCGCCGTCACCTTGTCGGCATCGGGCAGCACGAAATGTTCCATCACCGGCGTGAACGGCACGGGGATATCGGGATGGGCGATGCGATGCGGTGCGGCACGAAGCGGAATTCCGGCCTCGCAGACGCTGGCGATGATCTCCGCGCCGACGCCGTAGCTCATGTAGTCGTCGTCGACCACGAGCAGACGCCCGGTCTTGCGCACGGAGGCCCGCACGGTTTCGCGGTCGAGCGGCGCGATGCTGCGCAGGTCGATCACCTCTGCGGAATGCCCCTGCTTTTCGAGCCGCGCCGCCGCATCGAGCGCGTGATGCACGCTGAGCCCGAGCCCGACGAGCGTGATGTCGCTGCCCTCGCGCACAACCGCCGCCTTGCCGAGCGGCACGACATAATCGCCCTCGGGCGCATAGGTGATCGAACGCTGCACGGTGCCGAGCCAACCCATGCCCTGCAGCGCCTTGTGATACATGAAGATCACCGGGTTCGGATCGCGGATCGCGGCGAGCATCAGCCCCTTCGCATCGTGCGCGTTCGAAGGGATGACGACCTTGAGGCCGGGCAGATGCCCGAACGTGGCATAAAGCGTCTGGCTGTGCTGCCCGGCGTCGCCGTATCCGCCGCCAACGCTTGTCATCAGCACCATCGGGCACGTCACCTGTCCGCCCGAGAAATAGCTCTGCTTCGCCGCAAGATTGTAGATTGCGTCCATGCAGACGCCGAAGAAATCGACGAACATCAATTCGACGATCGGCCGCATTCCGGAAGCCGCGAGGCCGACCGCCGCGCCGATGAATGCGGTTTCCGAAATCGGTGTATCGCGCACGCGTTCCGCGCCGAATTTGTCGAGGAGGCCGGTGGTTGTGCCGAACACGCCGCCGAGCTTGCCGATATCTTCGCCCATCACGAGGACAGCGGGATCACGCTCCATCTCCTGGCCGATCGCTTCGGAAATGGCGCGCGCGATGGTGAGGCGCCGTGCGGGGCGGGGCGCGGTGATGGTTTCAGGCGAAGACATGGGCGAACGCCTCCTCCGGCTGGGGGTAGGCTGCGGCGCGCGCGGCAGCGAACGCGGCATCGACGGCGGCGCGCGCATCGGCTTCCGCCTTGTCGAGATCGGCGGCGTCGAAGCCGTGGGCGAGCAGGCGGTCGCGATAGGCGGGAATCGGGTCGGCCGCCTTCAGGCGCTCGACCTCGCCCGCCGGGCGATAGCCCTCGGCATCGCCCATGAAATGGCCTTCAAGGCGGCAGGTTTCGATCTCGATCAGCGACGGGCCTTCGCCGCGCCGCGCGCGCGCGATCACCTCTCCGGCCACGGCATGGATCGCATCGGGATCGTTGCCGGGGATGAAGTGGCCGGGCATCGCATAGGCGGCGGCGCGGTCCGCATTGCGCGCGACCGCCGTGCAATCGCGCTTCGCGACCGAGATGCCGTAGGCATTGTCCTCGATCACGAAGATGGCGGGCACCTTCCAGACCGCGGCGAGATTGAGCGCTTCGTGAAACGCGCCCTGATTGGCCGCGCCTTCGCCGAGAAAGGCGACTGCCACATGATCCTCGCCGCGCAGCTTGCTCGCGAGCGCGGCGCCGACAGCGGGGCCGAGGCCCTGCGCGATGATGCCCGAGCAGGCGAAATTCACGCGCGCGTCGAACAGGTGCATGTGCCCGCCGCGTCCGCCGGAAAGGCCCGTCGCCTTGCCGAAAATCTCCGCCGCCATCGCATCGAGGTTTACGCCCTTGGCGATGGCGACATGGTGCGGGCGATGCGTCGCCGTCACCGTGTCGCCGGGGCGCAGGTGCGCGCAGACGCCCACAGCGCACGGCTCCTGCCCGTCCGACAGGTGCATCTCGCCGGGAAGCGGCCCCTTCGCCATGTTGAACACGGGCGTCTTGCCTTCGAAATAGGCGGGCTTGATGAGCGCTTCGAAATGGCGGCTTTTCACCATCGTCCCGTACATCCAGAGCCGGTCGCTGCGGTTGCTCATCGCGCCACCCATCCGCCGTCGATGACGAGCTCGATACCGGTGACGAAGCGGGCTTCGTCGCTGGCGAGATAGACCGCGCCCATCGCGATATCCTCGGGCAGCCCCACGGCGTTCAGCGGGCAGAGCGCGGCGACCGCCGCCCACGGATCGTCCGCCGGGATCGATCCTTCGCGCACCCAGCCTTCCACGGCCATTTCCAGCATCGGCGTACGGATGCAGCCGGGGTGGACCGAATTGCAGCGGATCGGCAGCCGGTGCGCGGCCCATTCGATCGCGAGGCTTTTCGTCATGTGCCGGACGGCGCCTTTGGACGTATTGTAGGCGAGCTGGTCGGGGTAGCCGACGAGACCGGCGATCGAGGACACGTTGATGACGCTCGCCGGATGGCCCGCGCTGCCGCCCTTCGCGAGCAGCGCCTGAAAGGTGCGGCAGCCGAGGAAGAGCCCGTCGACGTTCACCGCCATCAGCCCGCGCCAGTCGGCAAGGCTGTGCTCGGTCATCGGCTTCACGAGTTCGACGCCCGCGTTGTTCACGAGGATGGAAAGCTTGCCGTGCGCGGCATCGATGTGCGCGGCGGCCTTGGCCCAGTCGGCCTCGCTCGTCACGTCGAGCGCGAGCGGCTCCGCACCGATTTCGGCGGCGAGCGCCTCGACGCCCGCGACATTGCGATCGGCGGCGATCACCGCTGCGCCTTCGCGTGCCATCGCCCGCGCCACACCTGCGCCGATTCCCTGCGCCGCGCCCGTCACCAGCGCGATCTTGCCTTGCAACCTGCCCATAAGCCTCCCCTCCGCACGTCTTTTGTGAAAAAGACCTACGGGAGCGGGGCTGTCGTGGCTTGCGCCAGAACGGCGGCTTACTTGGACAGGAGGGAACTCCGTTCGTCATCCGCCGCGCGCGCCGCGGTTTGCCGGTAGTCGCGCGGGGAGAGGCCGAAGGCGTCGCGGAACGCATGGCTGAAGTGCGAGGCGTCGGCGAAGCCGTGCCGCATCGCGATCTGCGTGATGCTGTAGCCCGCCAAGGTGCGGCTCGCGAGGTCGCTGCGCGCCGCCATCAGCCGCCGCTCGCGAATCCATGTGCCGACCGTCACGCCGAATTCCTCGAACAGGCGGTGGAGATAGCGCGGGCTGAAGCGGAATGCCGCCGCGATCGTCGCGGCCGAAAGTGCCGGATCGCCAAGATGCGCGAGGATATGTTCCTGAACGCGGCCGAGCAGCGCGCGGCGGAAGGCGCTGCCCGCGATGCGGTCCGGCTCCGGGCGGAAAGCGGCGGCGAGCAGCTCGACCGTGGCGCGCAGCACGGCGGTGCGGTCCTGCGGGTCCACGGTCTCGACCGTTTTATGGATCTGGCGCAGGTGCGAGAGCAGGATGGAGCCGAGCCCGGCGCTGCCGTCCACGGAAAGCCCGCACATGTCCTCGATGCCCGGCACGATCGTCGTCGCCATGCGGTGCGGGATCAGGATCGAAAGCTGGTGCAGCTCGCGCGTGTTTTCGAACATCGCGGGGCGCGTGCTGTCCCACACCGAAATGATGTCGCGGCGCACCACCGATTCGTTGCGGCCCTGCTGCAGCAGGCATTCGCCTTCTTCGAAATAGAGAAGGCAGAAATAATCGTCCTCGCCGCGTTTCACGTCGTCGACGGTACGAAAGCCCGCGATGGGGTCGCAGACGACCTGTGTGAACACGAAGTCATTGATCGCGCGGCGGCGGACCTTGGCGCCGTAGCGCTCCTTGTCCGCGCCCGCCAGGCTCCAGTGGAAATGCGTGCGGTCCAGCACCTCCTGAAAGCCGGGCAGCTGCCGTGGCGGCGGCAGCGACGCAGAACTCCACCGCTCTTCGCTCAGAAGCATATGTCCAACCCTCCCCAACCCGGCAGGCTATGCCTGTCCGGGGCCGGATGCAATCGGCATGGCACGTGGGTTCGCGCTCACCCAAGAGTTGCGTCGTCCCTGTGCAAGTCGCTTGCTTGCTTTTCCGGAAACCGCGGCTTTCAGGCGCGCGGCGCGGTTCGCAGCCAGCCAAATTTTGCGGCGCTCAGGTGCATGATCGAAGCGCCGTCCGCCGCCTAAAAGACGGTATGAACATGGCGCTCCCATGCAGGGCGCCCGCATAACCTTGAGGGGGAGTTTTATGAAAAGCCGTTTTCGTTCGTCGCTCCATGCCGCCGCTGCCGTGTCCGCGCTCGCGGTGAGCGCACCGGCGCTGGGGCAGGAGACTGCGACTGGCACTACGACTGGCATAGAAGAGATCGTCGTCACCGCCCAGAAGCGCGCGCAGAACCTTCAGGACGTGCCGGTTTCAGTGACGGCGTTCAGCGACACGGCGATCCGCGAGGCCGGTTTCACCAACAGCCTTTCGATCGGCGACCAGGTTCCGAACCTTGAAATCAAGACGTTCGGCGGCGTGCCCAACATCTTCATCCGCGGCGTCGGCAACAACGATTTCAACGCCTCCTCCATCGGTCCGATCAGCATCTACCGCGACGATGTGGTGGTCGCCTCCACGGGCAGCCAGATTTTCTCGCTGTTCGATCTGGAACGCATCGAGGTGGTGCGCGGCCCGCAGGGGACGCTGTTCGGCAAGAACACAACAGGCGGCGCGATCCAGTTTTTCTCGAAGCTGCCGGGCGACGAATTCGAAGGCAATGCCCGCTTCGGCTACGGCCGCTTCGATCTGTTCGAGGCTGAAGCCGCGGCAAGCCTTCCGCTCGGCGAAGGTCTCTCGCTGCGCGTCGCAGGCATCGTCCGCCGCCGCGACGGCGAGAAGACGAACCTCTACACGGGCGAGGACACGATCAACGTCGACGAAGCCGCCGCGCGCGCCATCCTGCGCTGGCACCCCAGCGCCGACACAGACGTGCGCCTCTCCATCGGCGGCGGCCGCGACCGCAGCGATTATCTCGAAAACAAGCCCGTCGGCACGATCAACGGCGCCGATCTCTTCGGCTACACCGATCCCTATCCGGATAACGCTAACCTGTTGAATTTCAACGGTCCATCGCGCAATTACAGCGACAACCTGTTCATCAACCTCAACATCACGCAGAGTATCGGTAATCTCACTTTCAAATCGATCACCGGCTACGACAAAAGCGACGTCGACAACCGCGTCGACGTCGACGGCGGCCCCTTCCGCATCGACGAGATCACCTTCCTGACCGATGCCGAGCAGGTCACCCAGGAATTCCAGCTCGCCTACGACAGCGGTCCCCTCAACGCGATCGGCGGGCTCTTCTATTTCCAGGAAAATCTGGATGCGGACAGCAACGCCGACCTGCTCGGCGAACTCAGCTTCGCCGACGGCGCGCTGCCGCTGATCACGCGCGCGACGCGCAAGAACAAGGCCTACGCGATCTTCGGCCAGGCAACCTATGCGGTGGCGCCCGCGTTCCGCGTAACGCTCGGCGGGCGCTACACGATCGACAAGGTGCGCGCGACCCACCGCGCCGATCTCGTGCCCGGCTTCTTCGATGCCGACATTCCGGATGGCGCGCCCGTGCCACTGGTGCCGTTTGCGCGGATGAAGGATACGTTCAAGTCCTTCTCGTGGCGCGTGGCCGCCGACTATAACGTCACCGACGATGTGCTGGCCTACGCGAGTATCGACAAGGGCTTCAAGGCGGGCGGCTTCAACATCGGCATCATCACCAGCGTTGCGGAACGCACGCAGGTCGATCCCGAATATCTGACCTCCTACGAAATCGGCATCAAGAGTACGCTGTTCGACCGCCGCCTGCGGCTCAACGTTTCGGCGTTCTACTACGACTACACCGACCTGCAGGTTCTCTCGGTCAACCGGCAGGCGGGAAGCACGGTGCCCACACTAGGCCTCGACAACGCCGCGGACGCCGAGATCAAGGGTATCGAGCTGGAAGCAACGGCGCTGCCGACCGACTGGCTTGATCTCGGCCTCAACCTCGGCATCCTCGACGCGAAGTACAAGAACTACCTGTCGGGCGCGATCGATCCCGAAACGGGTGAACCGCGCGACTTCTCCGGCAATCGCCTGCCCGGCGCGCCGAAGTTCACGCTTTCCACCTTCGCACAGGTGACGATCCCGGTCGGTGAGTTCGAAACGCGCTGGCGCGCCGAATACAATTACACGGGCAAGAAATATTACAACAACGCGCAGAGCGATCTCATCAGCTCCGGCGAGGGCTACGGCCTTCTCAACCTCCGCGCCACGCTCGCCGATCCGGCGAAGGGGTGGGAGCTTGCCGCCTGGGCCAAGAACGTGACCGGCAAGGCCTATATCGTCGACGCCACCGACACGAGCGGCTTCGGTTTCGTGCCGCGCTACTACGGCGAGCGCGCCACTTACGGTGTTGAACTGTCGCTGCGCTTCTGACCACCGGGAAAGGGTAATTTACCACCATGATCGACGAACGCCTGACGACCCCCGCCGAGATGAGGTGGGCGCCCATGAAGGAGGGAATCGAGGTCTGCCTGCTCTATTCGAGCATGGAAACCGGCCGCTGGACCGTGCTGTTCCGTGCCCAGCCGGGCAGTTTCTTCGGGCCGCACCGCCACCTCGGCGCGGGCGAATATTACGTGATCAAGGGGCGCATGTGCTACCGGATGGGCGAAGCCGCGGCCGGGACATACGGCTACGAACCGCTCGACGTGGTGCACGATTACACCAACTTCCCGGAGTATACGGAACTGCTCTTCACCAACTTTGGTCCAATTGCTTTTCTGGACGATAAGGGTGATGTGGCCTCGATTCTCGATCACAAACTGCTCGAGGACATGACCGCAATAGCCGTTTGAGACCATGAGCCGAACCTACAGCGACGCCTACGCCCACAGTGTCACCGATCCCGAAGCCTTCTGGCTGAAGGCCGCAGAAGCGCTGGATTGGGACACGCCGCCACCGCAGGGCTGGACAGAAGGGCAGGGCTGGTTCGCGGGTGGGCGGCTCAACACGTGCCACAACGCGGTCGATCGCCACGTGGCGGCGGGACGTGGCGGCGATGTCGCGGTCATCTACGAAAGCCCGGTGACGGGCGCGCGCCGCAGCATAAGCTATGCCGAGATTCAGGATTCGGTTGCGCGCACGGCGGGAATGCTTGCCGCGCGCGGCGTGGTGAAGGGCGACCGTGTCGTCATCTACATGCCGATGATCCCCGAAACGCTGTTCGCCATGCTGGCGTGCGCACGGATCGGCGCGGTGCATTCGGTGGTGTTCGGCGGCTTCGCGGCGCCCGAGCTTGCCAAGCGCATCGACGACGCGAAGCCAAAGCTGCTGCTCACCGCCTCGTGCGGCATTGAGGGGCAGAAGGTCGTTCCCTACAAGCCGCTCGTCGACCATGCGCTCGAACTTGCCGAGCACGGCGTGGAGCATGTGATGCTGTTGCAGCGCCCGCAGGTCGCTGCGTCGATGCAGGCGGAGCGCGACCTCGACTGGTCGGCCGAATATGCGAAGGCGGAGCCGACGGCGTGCGTGTCCGTCGATGCCGCGGACCCGCTCTATATCCTCTACACCTCGGGCACGACCGGCATCCCCAAGGGCGTCGTGCGCCAGAACGGCGGCCACGCCGCCGCGCTCGCATGGAGCATGGCGAACATCTACGGGATGAAGCCGGGCGAGGTGTTCTGGGCGGCGTCCGATGTGGGCTGGGTCGTCGGGCACAGCTACATCGTCTACGGGCCGCTGATCGCGGGCTGCACGACGGTGCTGTTCGAAGGCAAACCCGTGGGCACCCCCGATGCAGGCACGTTCTGGCGGACGATCGAGGCGCATGGCGTCGACGTGTTCTTCACCGCGCCGACGGCGATCCGCGCGATCCGCAAGGAAGACCCCGAAGGCCGCTTCATCCGCGAAACCGGCACCGGCCGCCTGCGCGCTTTGTTCCTGGCCGGAGAACGCGCCGATCCCGATACCGTCCACTGGGCGGAGACGCAGCTTGCGATGCCGGTGATCGATCACTGGTGGCAGACCGAACTCGGCTGGCCCGCAGCCGCGACCTGTCTTGGTCTTGGCGACACGCGGCGGCAGGCGGGGAGCGCGGGGTTCCCCGTGCCGGGTTTCACCTTCGCGGTGCTTGATGACCACGGCGATCCGGTGGCGCCCGGCGGCACGGGCCACGTCGTGATCGCCGCACCGCTGCCGCCCGGCTGCTATTCGACGCTGTGGAACAACGAGACCGGCTTCCGGCGCGCGTTCGAGACCTTCGCGGGCTACTACGAAACGGGCGACGCCGGGCACATCGACGAAGCCGGTTTCGTCAACATCATGGGCCGCACCGACGACCTGATCAACGTTGCCGGTCATCGACTTTCCACCGGGCAGATCGAACAGATCATCGCCACGCATCCCGCCGTCGCCGAATGCGCCGTGATCGGTGCCGACGATGCGGTGAAGGGTATGGTGCCCGTCGCGTTCGCGGTTCTGAAAGCCGGACGGCAAGACGACGGCAATCTCGCGCACGAGATCATCACGCTGGTACGCGAAGACCTGGGACCGGTTGCGGCGTTGAAGAATGTCCACATCGTCGCCGCGCTGCCCAAGACGCGGTCCGGCAAGATCCTACGCGCCGTAATCCGCCGCCTCGCGAACGGCGAGGACGTTCCCGTGCCGCCGACCATCGAGAACCCGGACACGATCGACATCATCAAGCGTGAGCTTCGCGGCGCCTAGAGGCGTTCAGAGGCTGGAAGCCTCGGCAGAAAGATGCGCCAGCACACCGCGCAGGCCAGAAACGCCAAGACGGCGATAGGTCATGCACAGGTGATTGCGGACGGTCGTATCGCTGATCTTCAGATCGTCGGCGATCGCCCTCACGGTCTTGCCCAGCAATCGCGCATGAAGGATCTGCTTCTGGCGTCGTCCTAGCGGCAGCAGGGAAACGCGATCAAGCAGCGCCGGTGTGATACCCAGCTGCCAGCGCGTCCGCTGGCCGGTCTTCCGCCGTACGGCGGAGAGATGATGGGCGACGGTGGATGATGCGATGCCGAGGTCGTGGGCGATGTCATCATTGCGCGCGCCGCGCGCGGCTTGCCGGGCGACGAGGGTCTCGCGCGGGGTGAGGCGCGAAAAGGCGATCGCATCGCGGTTGGAGTCCTGCGCGGCATTTGAAGGCGCGCTGATGACCAGAAGCGTTCGTTGCCCCTGACGATATCGGCTGAGAATGACGTCCAGCGCATGACCGTCGCTGCCCAGCCTGTGTTGCTGTCGGTCATCGCCGCTACCTGCGAGACTCTGGCGGCAGAGCGCTGCAAGATCGGGCGCGAACAGGGGTGGCTGGCGGGAACTGCGCCGGATATCGGCGAGGAGCTGTTGCAGCAGCGGCGATTGCTGCGGCCACCGGGCAACCGGATCGAGCTGATCATTGAGGATCAGCAGATCACGTTCGCGATACTCCCTGCGCAACTGTTCGAGAAGCCAGGCGCCCTGCGCCTCCCGCTCGCGGTAGCAGATACGTTCGATCCCGCCCTTGAGGAACGGTAGCAGCGCCAGCGCGACCTGCTCGTCGCGCGTGCTGAAATGACCGTCGCGATGCGATCGGTGCATGACGATGGTGGCGAACAGATCGTCGTCTGTGGGGATGGAGAGTGCGAGCGCGTGTCGAATATCCCGCGGCTTGTAGAGCGCGGTGTAGTAAGCGTCTCGCGGTTCGCGTGCGTTCGGCCAGATCATATCGGAATTGAGGATGCCGGTGCGGCGGCGGCTCTGGCTGCGCATCAGCGCCGTGCGCCCGGGATCCTGCTGGTACATCCGCTCCATCAGAAGCGGAAATTCCTGATCGAGGCCGACGCTATGCAGGTTCTGCCAGGCCCATTGGCGGGAGTGGGTGACCGCGATGAACATCGATTTGCAGGCGAGCAGGCTGCTGAGCCGCGGCATCATCGCCTCGATAAGCTCGTCGGTGCCGCGACACTTGAGAACGTCGGCGCCGATGCTCAGGATCTGCCGGTATTCGGCCGTTTGCAATGCTGTCACCACGCCATCCTCCCCAGGGCCGCCGCGCGCACGGCGGCAGAATAGCAGCGATTCCCGGGCGTCTCAAACTGATCAATTCTTGCCATGAAATTGATCCTGTCTGGCTGCTTGTGGCGGGGTCCGGCGCGGTCCTACTCAATCCCCAACAACAAGATCCAAGATCGGGGGAGAGATACCATGAAGGATCAGACACAGCGTATTGCCATGCTTCGGCACTGCCGGGGCGTTTCGCTGCTGGCACTTGCCGCGGGATTTTCGGCACTGTTGGCGGACCCCGTGCAGGCGGCGCCGGATGCGGCGAACGATGAACATTTCGGCATCGAGGAAATCACGGTCACGGCCCGCAAGCGTGAGGAAAAGCTGCAGGACACGCCGGTTTCGATCGTTGTCCTCTCCGGCGAGGACATCGCGCGGCGCCAGATCGTCAGCCTTGCCGACGTCGGCCAGCACGCGCCCAACGTGCAATTCCATGCAAGCGGCGTCGGCGGCCGGAATTCCGGCCAGGCCTTCATTCGCGGTGTCGGCCAGTCCGACTATCTGCTGACCACCGATCCCGGCATCGGCGTCTATGTCGACGGCGTCTATCTCGCCCGTTCCATGGGCAGCATTTTCGATCTCGTGGATATCGAACGCATCGAGGTGCTGCGCGGCCCGCAGGGCACGCTTTACGGCAAGAACACGATCGGCGGCGCCATCAACATCGTTTCCACGAAACCCAGCCTCACCGAGGCTTCGGGCATGGTGGAAGGGCGTGTCGGCCGCTTCAGCCGCCTTGACGTGAAGGCCAAGGCCGAAGTGCCGCTGATCGCCGACAAGCTCGCCGCGAAGGTGGCGCTGAGCACGCGTGATGCCGAGGGTTTCGGAACGCGTCTGCTGACCGGCGAGGAGCAGGGAAGCGAGAACAGCGCCGCGGTTCAGGCCTCGCTGCGGTGGAAGGCCGACGAGGATGTCGAGGTGATGCTGTCCTTCGACAAGACGCGTGTGCGCGAGACCTTCTCGCAGGTGCATCTGGAAGAGATTTCGGAGGCGCCGCTTGTCGGGCTCTACAACATGTTCGTCGCGCCCTATGATGCAAGCTACATCACCGAAAATCCCTATGAGAGCTACGCCACGGGCGGCAACCGGAACGACCTTGATGTCTGGGGTGTCAACGGCACGCTCGAATGGAGCTTCGGCAACACGACGCTGAAATCGATCACCGCCTATCGCCATCTGAAATCCGTGTTCGAGACGGACCCGGATGGATCGCCGCTGACGATCGTCGATGAGCGGGACGATAACCGCCAGCGGCAGTTCACGCAGGAACTGCAACTGTCGGGCACGTCCTTCGACGACCGACTGAAATGGGTGGTGGGCGCTTATTATCTGCACGAGAACGCGCGAGGTGCGATCGACGTCCTGATCTATCCGGAACTTTTGCCGGTCATCGGCCTCGATATTTCGCGCCGGATCGAGGCGAAGCAGATCACGCGCAGCACATCGCTCTACGGACAGGCCAGCTACGCGCTTGCCGACGGCCTCAATGCCACGCTCGGCCTGCGCTACACGCACGAGAAGAAGCGCTATGACACCTTGCTCTATCTGCCGTTTTCCGATGTCTATCTGATCGATCCGACGCGGCGTTCGCAGGACTGGAACTCGGTATCGCCGCGCTTCGGCCTCGACTACCGGCTGACGCCGGAAGTGATGGTCTATGCCTCGGCGGCGAGCGGCTTCAAGAGCGGCGGATTCAACGGCCGTTCCTCCACCGCCAACGAGGTGCAGCCCTACGTGCCGGAGAAGCTCTGGAGCTATGAACTCGGCCTCAAGTCCGACTGGCTCGACAACCGGCTGCGCATCAATCTCGCGGGTTTCTACAATGACTACCGCGATATCCAGTTCATGCTGAGCACCGCCGACGAAGACGGCGTGCAGGTCGTCGTCGTGCAGAACGCGGCGAAGGCGCGTGTGATGGGCGCCGAACTGGAAGTGACGGCGGCGCCCGCGCCGCGGCTGCTGCTGTCCGCCTCGGCCGGCCTCATCGATGCGGAGTTCACGGATGTCGCGGCGGGCGCCGCGATCACCACGGCGTCGCATTTCGCCTCCACGCCGAAGTTTTCCTCGTCGGTTTCTGCCGAGTATGGCGTGCCGCTGGGAGACTGGGGCACGCTGACGCTGCGCGGCGACTACAACTATCGCAGCCGCATCTACTACGAGGTCAACAACCTGCCGGCCGTGACGCAGAACGGCTATGGCCTGCTCAACCTGCAGGCGACGCTCGAGCCCGGGGATGGGCGCTACGCACTGACACTTGCGATGACCAACGTCACCGACAAGCGCTACAAGTCGACCGCCGTCAGCACGCTCGACAGTCTCGGCTTTGCAAGTGCGCAGTATGGCCGGCCGCGCGAGTGGTCGCTCACCACCCGCGTGCGTTTCTAGGGCGCGCGCATGGGCCGGATAGCGACAGGTCTCCGCTATGGCATGGGCGGGGCTGCGGTGGGCGCATTGGCGATGGTGGCCCTGCTCGCCATTCCACCGGTCGACCCGCCGGGCGCGACGCCCATCCGTACGCGCGCAGCCGATGGGCATTTCGTCGAACGGTTCGAGATCCGGCCGGTCGACATCATCGCGCATACCAGCGACGGCAGCCAGGGAGTACGGGCGTTTCCCGTCGGTATTGCGCCCGTCGGCGGGCCGTCGGCGGGCAGTTCTGTGCTGACGGCGAAGCTTCGGAACGCGCGTGGCACGGTGATCGGGGTCGCCAGCCGCTACACACTGACGACGGACAGTCCTGATCGGCCGGACCGGCTGTGGACGCTCGTCATCACCCGGCGCGGAACGCTCGCCACGAACTGCTCGGCGGACGCGGCGGCGGCCTGCGGCAACGTGCTCGGGGGAACGGGCACGTTCGCAGCATTCCGCGGACGCCTGGAGGAAACCGCACGCGGTGCCGGCTATGCGCTGGCGCTGACAGGCACGGGAGAGCGCTGATGGGTGTTCTGCTCAAAGGGGTTACGGCACTGGCGGGTGCGCTGGCAGGCGCGGTGCTGGTGCTGGCCGCGCTCTATGCCTTTCCGTTTCGCCACGTGAACCGGACCGAACATGTGCTGCCGGCGTTTCTGGCTGCCGTGCCGGATCACGAAACCTACCGCCTGCGACTTTCGGGCGATCTGGTGTCGGTTTCGACGTCGCCGACCCCGGCGATCTTTCCTAATCGGCCGGCGGGAACGCCGCCGCTCGTTGAGCCCAACGTCAGCATGGGACTCGCGCTCATCACCCATATTCGGGACGCCGACAATCGCATCGTCGGCTTCGCGACAGAACTCGAGGCGGCGCACGAGGACAGCAGCTTCCTGCGCGGCCGGCTGATGACGCACACGACGTGGACCGTGGTGCTGCCGGGACGCGGCGTACTGTTCCTCTACCAGACCGAAGACAACTGGACGCTCGTGACCCGCTTTCTGCTGCCGAGCCTCTTGAAGGGAGACCCCTGGCATGGGCGCTGGCTTCACCTCAACACGCTGGGGCCGTTGCCGCAGGGTTATGGCGAGGTCATCGCGGGGACGGGCGTCTTTGCCGGGCGGAATGGGCGCTTTGTCGAAGTCGCCGAGCTGCGCGGCTTTCAGCCCGACGCGATTTTCGAGGGCGTGATGGACCTGCTGGTTTCACGTGATCATGCGGAGGGAAAATGATGGCCAATCGTCTGAGGTGTTCGCTTCTTGCCGCCGCGCTGCTTCTGGGGGCATCACAAACCGCAAGCGCCGACCCGGCTACGCCACTGCCCGGCGAGAGGGTTCTTTCGTTCTTCGTGCAACTGCCTGATCACGGCGTTGCGCTGACGACGGGCGGCGCCGTGAAAATGCGGCGTGGGCCGGAGGGTATCGCGGCCCTTGCCGAGCCGTCGCTCGACAACACGCTCGCACTGATCTGCAAGCTCGCCGATGCCGGGGGCAAGGTTGTGGGTTTCGCCTCGGAACTGGAGATATTTCCCGCCGACCCATCCGCCGTCGACACAAGCTGGCCGACAGCCTGGACCCTCGCCATTCCGGGTCGCGGCATGATCTACCTGCACCAGATCGAACGCTCCGGCCGGCTCGTCACGGATATCGTCGGGCCAACCATGGCAACCGGAAAACCGTGGTCCGGAGACTGGACCGTCACCACCACCGTCGGCCCTCTGCCCAGTGGCCGGGGCCGGATCGTTGGCGGAAGCGGTGAATTCGCGGATATCGCGGGCAGCTTCGTCGAGGTGGATCGGCTGACGCACTATTCGGTCGACGGCGTGCTGACGGGGACCGTGGAACTGCGATTGTTCGTCGAGAAATAGCGTCGGGCCCTGACGGACCCGACGCAGTGTATATCCTTCCGAGGGTCGCGATAGCGGCGCTCCCGCTGCTTCCATTCGCAAGGCAAGCGAAAGCCGTCCTGTCGAATTCCCCGAAATGAGCCAGTAAACCGAAGAAGCGACTTTGAGTCGCTCAGGAGTGGGTTATCCAATCCTGTTCATGATAGGCACGGCAATCGTTCGCATGGCCCATGGGATCATGCGTGCGCCGGTGAGCGGAGACGGCGTCAGGACCGGCAGCGCGAGGTCGTCTTCGGGCGCGCCGCCGATAAGGGCGGCGGCTTCGTGCGCGGCGCTGATCCCGAGCGTGAGGCCGAAGCCGTTGCATCCGGCGACGGCGTGGAGGTTTTCGCCGAGGCGGAAGATGCGTGGCAGGCCATCCGGGGTCATGCCGATCGTCCCCGATGAAAGGCTTTGGAAGCGGGGCGTGAAATTCGGGTAGGCGCGTGCGAGCTGCCTTTCGGCGGGCTTGGCGGCGGAGGGCAGGGTGGGATTGTGCGTTTCCGAAAGTGCGCTGACGACAAGGCGTTGTTCGGCGTCGAGCGCGGGCGAGAAGATCGCCGAAGCATCGAGATCGACAAACGCCTGTGCTTCGGGGATCAGCGGCGCGGCAAGCGGTGCGGTGGCCGCGATGTTGCACCCGATCGGATAGACACCGGCTGCCGTTTCCGGAAAAAGCGGCGCGGCTGAAACGCCGGCCGCCACCAGAACATGGGGCGCATCAACATGCCCGCGCGACGTTCTTACACGCCATACGCGGCCCTGCCTTTCAATGACAGTCGCATGGGTGCGCCCGTGGACACGTCCACCGCGCGCCTGCACCGCCACGGCAAGGCCGAGAGCGAGTTTCAGAGGATGCAGGGTGCCACCTTCGGGCAAGAAGATGCCGCCCGCGTAGCGGCGCGTGCCTGTGCGGCGTTGGATCTCGGCGGCATCCAGACGCGTGAATATCCCGCCGAACGGCGCCCATGCGGCGAAGTTTCGTTCCGCGCGGTCCAGGCTCGTGTCTGTGCGCGCCACGCAGAGGTAACCCGGTTTCAGATCGCAGGCGTTGGCGTTATCGGCGACGAGATCGGTAAGAGCGCGGCCCGCACCCGCCACGCGCCGGTTCCAGCGTTCTCCGCGCACCGGACCCAGAAGCTTCACCGTGCTTTCCGGCGTTTTCTTGCCGCCGAGCATCATCGGCGCAAAATGCCCGGCGTTACGGCCGGAGGCGCCGGCGCCGGGCGCATTTGTATCGATAACGATGACGGATGCTCCGCGCGCACGAAGCGCGAGCGCTGCGACAAGCCCCAGGTATCCGGCGCCCACAATGACAACATCAGCATGTGTATCCGCTTCGAGTGCATCGAACCGGGGTGAGCTGTCGACGGTCCAGACTTCAGACAAGCATTCAGGCTCCCGATCCGAAGCGCGCCGAGACGACGCGAAGTACGTGGTCGATGTTGCCCTGGATCGCAGCGCGCACGGCGTCCGCATCAACCAGCGGCGTGGCGCTCGCTTCCCAGACAAGCCGGCACGTACCCTTGGATACCGGCATCACGCGCGCCGCGCCCGTATAATCCCTGAATGGCAGGGGGCCTGGATCGAGGATGCGGTATCCATAGGAGCGCGCTTCACTGTCGTAGCGCTCGATCGCTTCGGTCACGATCGCACCATCGGGCAGGATGAGTCTGCGCACCGCACCCTCTCCATCACCTTCGACCTCCAGCTGTTCAACCAGACCCTCCATGATCGCCATGTTGCGCAGGTCGCCGATCAGCGCCCACACAGCATCGGCGTCGGCGGCGATAAGCGCCTCGCCCGTGCAGGCGATATCGCTCTTCCCGGTCATGCTGTCGGCAGTGCTGCCGTGATCTCGATTTCGATCATGCATTCGGGGAACGCCAGCCTGCGCACCTCGACAGCGGTCGTGGCGGGCAGGTCGAGCCCAGCGTAGTGCGCGATGCGAGCGCCGTTCGCCGCGATGAAGGCATCCATGTCGGTCACGTAGATGTTTTCCTTCACCACGTTCGCCATCGTTGCGCCGAAGGCATCGAGCGTCCGCCGGATCGCTCCATAGGCGCTGCCGATCTGCGCGGCCATGTCGCCCGGAAACTCCGGCCGGAACGCATCGTCGACGCTGAGCGAGCCGGAGATGTGGAGCGTGTTGCCGCTCCGCACGGCCTGCGCGTAGCCGAACGCCTTTTCTCCTTCGGGCCGGAGGTGAAACGTCTGCCTGTCGATCATGCCGGTGCCTTTCAGAATTTCACGCGCGCTTCGACGCCGAACGTCCGGCCTGGATCGGGCTGGATCGCATCGCTGGCGAGCGGCACCAGCGCTGCCCCGAAAATGTAGCGTGAGAAGGCCGAGGTTGCATAATGCTCCTTGAACAGGTTCTTCCCGAAGACACTGATCGCCCACTGTCCGGCTTCAAGGCCGATTTGCGCATCGACCGTCGAATAGGCCTTCTGGAACAGATACACGTTCGGCGCCGCCGGAAGCTGGAAGTCCTGGAAGGACTGCCGGCCCTGCGCATTGAAATCGACGCGCGCTTTCGCGGTCAACCTGTCCAAAAGATCGTGTGCGTATTGGGCGCCGAGGTTCAGCGTGTATTTCGGCGCGTTCGGCAACTGCTGGCCGACATAGGCGTCGGTCACGCCGTCGAAATCCTTGATCTCGGTGTCGATGTAACCGAACGCGGCATTGAGATCGATGCCCTTGACCGGGCGTGCGGCAAGTTCGAACTCGAAGCCCTTGATCGCCGCCTTGCGCGCATTGAGTGAGCCCTGCGTGAAGGTGACGGCATCGAGCTGGAAGATCTGCGGGTTGAGATGCTCGGTGTAGAAAGCCGCGACGTTGAAGATGACGCGCCGATCGAGCCAAGAGGTTTTCGCGCCGATCTCGTAGTTGCGTGAGGTTTCCTTGCCGATCACGCGCGGGAAGGCTGATCCCGCCGCGATCGGATTGAAACTGCCGCTTTTGAAGCCCTGCGAATAGGTCGCGTAGAGCGTCAGATCGTCCGAAGGTTTGTAGGCGAGCGACAGCTTGGGCTGTAGCTTCGAGAACGTCGCCTTGTCGATCTCCGAGGCGAGGCGGTCGTCCTGCTTCGCCTTGTTGGTGTCGTAGCGCAGCGCTGCGGTCAGCTCGAGCGTTTCGAGAATGTCGTAGTTGACCTGCCCGAACACGGCATACTGGTTGAAGGTGAGGCGCGTGTTCGCGAGCGTCGCGTCCACCACCACGCCCGAGGATTCGAATCCGTCCGGGGTGATGCAGCTACCCGCGAACAGGCAGAGATCGAGCTGCGCGAGCGTCGTCACGTCGCGCTTCGAATGCTGGTAATAGCCGCCGATGATGTAGCGGAAACGCTCGGCGCTCGGCGAGGTCAGGCGGAATTCCTGGCTCCAGCTCTCGGTCACGCGAAGCTGCCGGGCGAGCGGCACCATCGGATAAGGCGAGATATCGAGATCTTCGCTGAAATCGACGTCGATCTTGTCCCATGCGGTGATCGACGTGAAGGTGCCGATGGACGTGTCGTAATTCAGCGACATTGAAAGATCGGTCACGGTCCGATCCGTCGATGACGGCCCGTCGAGATTGGGTCGCTTCGTCGCCATGTCCTCCGTAATCTCGCCGCCCGTTGTGCCGAGCACGTCGACGAGGCTGAACCAGAGAGCGCCGCCTTTCTCATCCATGTGCGCGGCACGCAGATCGATGCTGAAATCATCGCTCGGCTGGATGAGCACACGGCCCGAAACGCGCGTCTGGCGGTTGCGGTCGAGCGTTCGGCCATCGAAATCGTTCTTGATCGTGCCGTTGCTGTCACGATGCGAGACCGTAACACGCGCGAGCACGACATCGGGCACGATCGGGCCGCTTACCGCGCCGAACACGCGCCATGCGTCGCCCGTGCCGTAGCTGAGCTTCGCCTCGCCTTCGAACGTGTTCGTCGGGCGTTTCGTGGTGATGTTGATTGCGCCGGCGATGGCGCCCTTGCCGTAGAGCGCGCCTTGCGGGCCCTTCAGCACTTCCAGTCGCTCGACGTCGGTCAGGTCCATCGTGAAGGCGTCGGCATCCGGCAGGATCACGCCGTCCACCGAAAATGCCACAGCGGCTGCCTGGTTGCGGTTGGAACCGAGGCCACGGATCGAGATGTTGTTCGTCGCCGTGTCCTGATCGTTGGTGATGTGGACGTTGGGCGTCACGGCGAGGAAGTCGTTGATCCGTTCAAGGCGGCGTTCCTCGATCACGCTTGCGGAAAAGGCCGTGACCGTATCGGGGACCTGCTGCAGGTTCTCCTCGCGTTTGCGCGCCGTCACGATGATTTCCTCGAAGCCACCACTGCTCGCACCCGTCCGCGCCTGCTCTTGCGCGGCGGCCGTACCGCAAAGTGCCGAAAACGCCGTCGACATCATCAGCACGAAACGGCCCGTGCTCTTCACCTTGCTCCTCATGTTTCCCTCCGCTCCCTTTTGATTGACGGCCCGTTCAAATCAGGCTCGCCGGTATGGTTTTCCCGTCACCTTCATTGTCCCAGATCGCCGACAGGATGACCCACCGGCCCTCGTGGCGAACGATCTGCGCGAAGGTGACGCCTCTGCGTTTTTCACCGTTCATCTCGGCGACAAAGCTGCTGCGCACGCCCGCGACATTGCCGAAGGCTTCCACGTGGCGCGCGATCTCCACTTCGCTGAAATCGGTGAGCGCGCCCGTCGCCCGCTGCTCGTTCATGGCGACGACGAACGTCTCCACCGGAATCGGGCTTGCGGTACCGGAACTCAGCGCAGCGAGTGTCGCATCGGGGTGGCAGCAGGCACGGAAGGTGCCCCAGTCGGGCGCCTTCTGCGCATTCCAGCCCACGGCCGCATACAGGCGTGGGCAGAGTGCCAGAATGTCGTCGAGATCGGTGTCGGTGATGCCGGACATGTGCGTCTCCCCGTGTCGTCAGCCGATGAAATCGGCGGATGGATGCGCGCGCGGATGGTCGCGCAGATATTGCAGGAAGCGCCCCAGCGTCCGGTCCGCCTTGGTCAGCGTGCCCGGCCGGAATCGGGCGCGTTCGATGATCGGCAGGTCTTCGGTCGCGATGCGGACTTCCATGTCGTACATCGCGTCCAGAAACGCCTGCGTGCCTTCGGGGTCGGCATCGTCCGCGCCCACCGCGACGGCGAAGAACAGGCGGGACTTGCCCGGCTCGGGCAGCCCCATCGGCGCGACGAAGCCGAACCAGCGCCCGTCCACGTAGCCGTCCTGCCAATAGATATTGGTGCCGAAGATGCCGACGCGGAATTCGATTGCGGTTCCGTCACGCATCTTGCCGCGAAAATGATAGACCATCGAATGCCGTGTCCATTCGACATCCTGATGCGGCATTCCGTTGTCGAAGCTGATGCCGTGCACCACCTGGATGTGCTGCATGTCGGGCGTGTTGCAGCAGATCACCCACGGGTCCGCAGGCATCAGGCGATCGTATTCGCCGATCTTCCAGACGAGCTTTTCGGGGGCGCCCGGAAAGTCGGGAAGATCGAACAGCGGCTCGGCGCCGTTGAAGGCGAAGATGCAGCCGAATTTCTCGACCGTCGGGAATGCGAAGAGGTTGGCGGTCGGGGGAATGGGGTCGCCCGATCCTGTCGCCACGCAGCGGCCGTCAGGGCCGTAGCGCCAGAAATGGAACGGGCAGCGCACGGTGCCATCCACGATCTCGCCGGTGCAGAGGTCCGCGCCGAGGTGCGGGCAGTAGGCGCTCAGCACCTGCGCGCGGCCATCGGCGTCGCGAACGACGATGACGCGGCCGCCGAGGAAGTCGAAGCCTTTGACGGCGCCTTCGGTTGCCTCTTCGGAGAGGCAGACGGGGAACCACGTCTGGCTGAACACGTCCCCGGAGCCTTCTGCTTCCGGCCTCGGTCGGTCTGCGATCCGCACTGCGCCTGCCGTCATCTCACCCTCGGAAAGATACATTTGTGTACGGACGCTTCGATATCCTCGGCCCGGGCTCAGAGTCAATACGATATTCGTAAAGCAATGTTTGATATGAAATGAAATTCGTAAGAAATCCATTTCTGCGTTGCGGTTACATCAGGCTTTCCGTATCAGGTTGCGTGAAATCCTGACCGGGGAAGGGCCGTTGATGGCAGGTCGCAAGGGCGCATCGCGCGACGCACGAGACAAGCAGCAGCCGAATCCTCTCGACTCGGCGGGGGATGTCTATGCGCTCAACAGCCAGATCATCGCACTGCTGCAGCAGGACGGGCGGATGCCCTATTCGACGATCGCGACGGCGCTCGGCGTTTCGGAAGGAACCGTGCGCAACCGCGTGCGCCAGCTCATCGACGAGAACATCATCACGATCCAGGCCGAGGCCATGCCCGAGGCGTTCGGCTATAATTTCAACGCGCAGACCTTCATCAAGGTGGCGGGCGGCGCCGATATCGAGGCGGTGATCGCGCGGTTGTCCGCGGTTCCGGAGGTCTTCTATCTGACATCGACGCTCGGCCGTTTCGATCTCGGCATGGCGACCTATCACCAGTCGCACGAGCACTACCGCGCCTTTCTGGCGGCGCATTGCTACGGGCAACCGGACATCGCGCTCATCGAAACCTGCATGGTTCTGAAGGTGCACAAGATGAAGCTGCAGTGGAATCTGGAGGGCGATCGTCGCCCAACCCTGCGTGGGAAGGAGCAGTCATGATCACGGTCGAGCGTGCGGTTCGTGTCGCGGCCCCTGCGGATCGGGTCTGGAAGCTGTTCGCGACCGAGGAAGGCCAGCGGCGCGCCGAGGAGGGCTTCGTTTCCTCGATCGAATTCGAAGGCGAGGGGCTCGGCATGGTGCGCACGATGCGTACCGAAGGGCATATCGGCGACGGCTACGTGAAGGAGCGTCTCGATCATTATAACGAGGCGGAAATGGAGATGATGTTCCGCATCATCGATACGGGCGACGTCGTGCCGTTCGCCGACTATTGCGGCTTTGCGAAGATCATTCCGGCGGGCGCCTCTGCCTGCGTGCTGCTGATGCGCTCGACGTTCGTTCCCGTCGATATGCCGGAGGCCGAGGCGCGGGCGGTGTCGGAAGAAAACTACCGGCTGTTCATCGCGAACGTGCACGCGGCGGTGGCGGCCGGAGACGTCTGATGCGTGTCGTTCCGATCCCGCTGCGGAACGCCTTCGATCACATCAACTATCTTCTGGTGTGCAGCGTAAAGAAAGAGGCGATCGCCGTCGATCCCTACGATGTCCCGCGCATGGTCGCAGAGGCTGAGGCGCTGGGCGTGACAATCACCAGCACCGTCAACACGCACGAACACTGGGACCATGCAGGCAAGAACGCCGAGATGAAGGCGCGAACTGGCGCGGTGGTGATGGCGCCGCGCGCGGCGGCGGGCACGCTCGAAGGTTTGGACCACCTGCTGGTTGACGGCGATACGATTTCGGTCGGCGTCGAAAGCGTGACGGTCCGCGCCGTGCCGGGACACACGATGGCGAGCATAGCGTTATTCGGTGAGGAGGAGGGCGGCACACCCTTCGTCATCTCCGGCGATACGCTGTTCGGCGCGGGCGTCGGCAACTGCGGCTATGGCGGTCACGCACCAACGCTTCAAGAAACGATCAGCGGCGTATTCGCACCGCTCGCCGACGAGACGCGCGTCTATCCGGGCCACGATTACCTGAAACGCAACCTTGCCTTCACGCTGTCCATCGAGCCGGGCAATGCGGCCGCGCGCGCTCTGGCATCTCTGCTCGCGGCGTCGGACGGCACAGCACCGCATTTCACAACGATCGGCGAAGAGCGCGCGATCAATCTGTTCTTACGGCCCGACAGCAGTGAAGTCCGCGTAAATCTCGAACTTCCAGCTTCGGCGAGAGATGCGGATGTTTTCCTCGCGATCAGAGCGCGCCGCGATCGTTGGTAGCGGGCCTGGTAAGTATTTCCTTCTCCTCCGGCGGCGTCAGGATACGCCCTGGGTGCACCTGATCGAATCTCGCTCGGTGGTGTCGAGGGTCTATTTGAAGACATGTTTCGCTGCGGCGCTCGTCGAGCCCGGGGCGTGCGACCTGCTACCCTGGAAGCCATAGCCATCGGTTATGGAAGATGGCGGATTTTGTGGAGGTTATCATTTGTCCCGGCTCTAGAATGGTTTTTGCGAATGTCCGGGGCAGGGGAGCGGGGCGGCTATGGGCGCAGGCAGAAACATTCACCGTCTGAGGGCTTTTGTCGCGAGCTTTTTGGTGGTTCTGGCTGGCGTGCCGCTCGCGCCATCGGTGTCGGCAAACACCGCGTACGATATCGTCATCCGCGGCGGACGGGTGATCGATCCCGCAACCGGTCTGGATTCGGTTCGGAACGTGGCGATTGCCGATGGCCGCATTGCCGCCATGTCGACGGAGCCGCTCTCGGGCCGTGTTACGATCAACGCTGACGGGCTTGTCGTGGCACCCGGCTTCATCGACGTGCACTCGCACGGCATGACCATTCCGAATGGCTGGCTGCAGGCCTTCGATGGAGTGACGACCGCGCTCGAACTTGAAACCGGCGCATGGCCGGTTGCAGACGCCTATCGCGCGGCTGCCCAGCAAGGGCGCCCGATCAACTACGGCTATTCGGTGGCGTGGTCGGGAATCCGGCGGGAGGTGCTGGGGGATCGCGCGCAGGATCTTGCGACGGGTGCTGAAATCGGAACGATTCTGGCGCGAGTGTCGGAGGGGCTCGATGCCGGAGGCCTCGGTGTCGGGACGCCGGTCGGCTATTCCACCCGGACCAATCGGACCGAGTACTGGGACGTGGCGGCGCTCGCCGCGAAGCGCGGTGTGCCGGTATTCACTCATGTCCGCACCAAGAACGGGCGCGATCCGGACAGTGCGCTTGAAGCATTCGGGGAGGTGATCTCCACTGCCGCAACGACCGGCGCGCACATGCATCTCTGCCATATCAACAGCTCGGGCCTGCGCGACATTCCGCGGCTCACCGGCATGATAGCCAAGGCACGCGCCTATGGTATTCCCGTGACGAGCGAGGCTTATCCCTGGGGCGCGGGCTCGACTTCGATCGGGGCGCCGTTTCTTGCGCCCGAGAACCTGCCCCTGCTGGATATCGGGCCGGAGAACATCGAGTTTATCGCCACTGGCGAGCGGCCTGCAACGGTGGGGCGCCTTGCGGAGCTGCGCGAGGCGAAGCCGGAGGAACGGGTGATCGTGCACTACTTGAACGAGACGATCGAGACGGAGCGGGCGTTGATCGAGCAGGCGCTCGTTCTTGAAGACGGGATCATCGCAAGTGACGCGGTTCGCTATTCCGTGAAGGACCGGATCGTGACCGAAGCGGTCTGGCCGCTGCCTGCCGGTGTTGCCGGTCATCCCCGTTCGGCCGCCACCTTCACGAAGGTGCTCGGCGAATATGTTCGTGAGCGAGGCCTGCTTGGCCTTGCCGATGCGATCCGCCGTTCGACGCTGCTCCCCGCGCAGCTTCTGGAGCCCGTCGCACCCGGCATGAAACGCAAGGGGCGTATCGGTATCGGGATGGATGCCGATATCGTCGTTTTCGATCCCGCTACGGTGGGTGCGGCCGCAACCTATGAAAAGCCGGCAGAACCGGCGAGGGGAATGCGCCACGTTCTGGTGGGCGGCACCTTCGTTATCCGGGACGGCAAGCTGATCGCGTCCGCGCGCCCCGGCCGCGCAATTCGTGGAGAAACGACCGAATGAAAACAATCGCAGCCGCGTTTGCGCTTTCGATGACAGCGCTTCCCGCATCGGCGCAGGCGGACGACGGTATTGACGCCATCTTCGCGCGCTACACGGGCGAGAGTGTTCCAGGCTGTACGGTCAGCGCCCAGAAAGACGGCCAGACCGTTCTGGAGCGTGCCTATGGCATGGCGGATATCGAGGAGCGCGTTCGCGCGCAGCCGAGCAGCATCTATGAAGCCGGCTCGGTCTCCAAGCAGTTCACGGCGGCGGCGATTGTGCTGCTAGCGCGGGATGGCAAGCTGTCGCTTTCGGACGATATCCGCAAATATCTGCCCGAGATGCCCGATTACGGCACGCCGATCACACTCCAGCACCTGATCCAGCACACCAGCGGCCTACGGGACTGGGGATCGATCGGCGGCATGGAAGGCTGGCCGCGCAACAGCCGGAGCGCCAACAACGACGACGTGCTGGCCATCGCCGCGCGGCAGAAGGGGCTCAATTATCCGCCCGGCGCGCACTACAGCTATTCCAACACCAACTTCAATCTGGCCGCAATTATTGTTGCGCGCGTGAGCGGACAGAGTTTTGCGGCTTTCACCAAGGCGCGCATTTTCGATCCGCTCGGCATGACGAGCACGCAGTGGCGCGAACGGTACCGAACGCTGGTTCCCGGACGAGCGACGGCCTATGCGCGCGAAGGCGACACCTATGTGATCGATCAGCCGATCGAAGACGCGCACGGCAATGGCGGCCTGCTGACGACGGTGAAGGACCTGCTGGCATGGAATGCCGCGCTTGATGCCGACCGTTTGGGAGCGGGCTTTCGCGCGGCGATGGAACGTACCGGTGTCCTGACGGACGGTACGCAGATCGTCTATGCTTCCGGGCTGCGTGTCTCGAAGCATCGCGGGGTCGCAGAGGTTGCCCATTCGGGGTCGACGGGCGGCTACCGGGCGTGGCTCGCGCGCTATCCGGCACAGCACCTGTCTATCGCGCTCCTGTGCAATGCCGGCGATGTCGATCCGGTGGCGATCGGTCAGAGCGTTGCCGAACATTATCTTTCTGGTTTGAGCCCCGTGCCCGTCCACAAGCCCTCCGGCAAGCTGCCTGAAGGTCTTTATGTGGGCGAGGCCACGGGTGCGCCGATCGCGATTGCCGCGCGCGCCGATAGAACCCTATGGGCAGACGGTACCGCGCTTGATCCGGTCGGACCGGGACGATGGAGTCTCTCCGGTACGGATTTCGTGTTCGGGCGCGGCAACGATCTCGTCGTCGAAGCCAATGGCGAGAAGCTGCGCTATCAGCGCATAGAGCCGGTCGAGACTGTCGACCCCGTTCCTTTTGTCGGTCAGTATTGCAGCGACGACAATCCATTCTGCATGGTGGTCAGCCGTACGTCCGAAGGCGGACTGGCGATCGCGACAACAGGACGGCCGAGCCTTGCCGCGCAGCCGTTGCAGCCCGCATCCACAGACCTGTTTACGAGCAAATATGCGACCGTTCGCTTCCTGCGCGACGTCTCTGGGAAGGTGAGCGGCCTGACTTACGGTGATAGCCGCGCCTGGGCCGTGAAATTTACGCGGACGCCCTGAGCGGGAGCGACCACTATTGCCGTTGCAGCGGTGCTTCTGCCCAACCAAGCGGATGCGCGCGCGTATAGAGCCGGAGGTAAAGGCGGCCGGCGGCGATATCGGCACGGGCGCGGGTATCGAGTTGCAGCTCGCCTTTCGCCTTTTGCTGCCCGGGTCGCAGCAGGTTTGCGATGATGGCGCCGGGCTTCCCGTCTTCGGTGCGCTGCAGTGTGAGCGCGACAGGCGTGTCGTCTCCAAGATGGTCGAGACGGGCATCGTAGCGCAGCGTTGCGACGAGCGGATCAAAGATGAAGGCCACCTCGGCGCGCGGGCCCTTGTCGGCCGTGCGCACCTTGAAATGTGACGGTGCCGGGGGCTTTCCGCCTGCGAGCGGCGGCGTGCTGAATGGCGGTGTGCGCGGTTGCGCGGCCTGTTCCCAGCCGTAAGCGAGGTTCAGCAATTTTGCTTCCTCAAACGGCCTGCCCAGCAGGTCGAGCCCTACGGGCAGCGCATTGACGCTGAGCCCGAGCGGTACCGAGAGAGCCGGGAGGCCGGTGACGGCGCTTATCATGCACGTGCCCACGCCGAACATCTCGGCGCCCCGAAGCGGCGGCGGCTGCAAGGCGGTCGGATAAGCAAGGACATCCACGTCTGCCGTCGCCATTGCTTCCAGGATCGTGCGCCGGGCAACCGCCCGTTTTGCGAGGGCTTCGGCATAGGCCTTCGCATCGTGCGCGCCGACCGCGGCGCGCTGTTTCAGCCGCGCATCCACGGCTTCGTGGACGAGGCCCTTGCCTGCGATGTCGGCAGCCGAAGCGATCGGTGCGCCGGGATGGCGCGCGAGATAGGCGGCGAAATCGCGTGTGAACTCGTGCGCGATCACGCTCGCGGCCTTCATCGTAGGATCGAGATCGGGAATCGTGACATCGACGATCTCGGCGCCTTCCGTCTTCATGGCTTCAAGCGCCGCGAGCGTCTTGTCGCGCATCGCCGCATCCATCATTTCGGGTGTTAACAGGGTACGCAAAACCCCGATCCGCGCACCCTTCAAGCCGCCGGGGCGAAGCCTGTCCCGATAGGCGGGGGCGGGCTTTTCCGCCATCGCCTTCGTGATGGGATCATCGGGGTCTGCCCCGACTGTGGCATCGAGCATGATCGCAAGGTCCGTAACCGTGCGCGCGAGCGGCCCGGCCTCGTCCTGCGTCGAAGAGAGAGGGACGACGCCCGATCGGCTGGAAAGCCCAGACGTACCGCGCATCCCGAACAGGCTTTGATAGGCGGCCGGGATGCGGATCGATCCGCAGGTATCGCTTCCCATGCCCGCCGCTGCGAAACTCGCGCCGATGCCTGCGCCGGTGCCGCCGCTCGATCCGCCGGGCGTGCGGCGGGGATCGTAGGGATTGCGGGTTTCGCCGCTGAGTGAGGAGACGGTGATCACGCTCATCGCGAGTTCGTGCATCGTCGTCTTGCCGAGAATGATCGCGCCCGCCGCGCGCAGGCGGCGCACCTGAAAGGCATCGGTTGTGGCGGTGTAGGTCGCCAGCGCCAGCGTGCCATCGGATGTGGGAAGCCCGGTGACGGCGAAATTGTCCTTGATGAGAACGGGGATACCGTGAAGCGGGCCGCGCGGGCCTTTTTCGGCGCGCTCGCGATCCATGCGGGTCGCATCTCCGAGCGCTTGCGGGTTGAGCGTGATCACTGCGTTCAGCCTGGGGCCGCGTTGATCGTAAGCAGCTATGCGCGCGAGATACGCCTCGACAAGCTGGCGGGACGTGACCTTGCCTTCGGCCATCGCCTCCTGCAATTCAGGGATCGACGTTTCGAACACGAGGCGATCCGCTCCTGCCGCGGCGGGCATTGCCGTCGCCAGCAGCAGCATACCGGCACAGGTGAGCGCATTCAGCCTGGCGATCGTCATGCGGATGTCTCCCCCTTTTTTGGAGCCCTTTGAACGGCAGCCGACGATACCGCGCGCGTTCGCCATGTCACGCCCTGCGGCCCATGCTTATTGGCCTGGGGCTATTCAAGCGTGGTTTGCATCAGACGGCTGAATTCGTCGAACGGCCCGAGATCCGACGACTGCGGGTTGCTGAGGAACAGCGCGCGCCACCAGAATATCGCCAGAAACCGGGCGACATCCTCTTCCGACTTGAAGGTCTGCGTGAGCGACGGTTTCCTGATAACATACATATCGGTGAGGAACGATTTCACGTTTCCGTTCAGCAGTTCCGCAAGCGCCCGGGCGAATTCGGGTTTCATGGCGTTCGCGGAAAAGCGCAGCAGAATGTCTTCGGCAATCAGCTCCGTCCACATCTGGTCGCGCTTGTAGAGGATTTCCGCAAGCTCCGGCTCGTCGTCCGCGAGCTGCGCGATGCTGCGCATGAGACCGGGATGCTGCGAATAGGCCACGGTCTGGCCCTTGGTGGTTTCTAAGATGATCCCGAAGAGTTCGTCCAGCGCGACGCTGTTGCTGCGGTATTCGGCGACGAGGGAATCGTGGGGAAAGAGATCCTGTATGACCTCACGCACGATGCTCTGCTTGTCCTTGAAATAGTAATAGAAGGTCGCGATGTTGAATTTTGCGGCGCGGACGATGTCCGCAAGCGTCAGGTCGCGATAGCTCTTGCTTTCAAGGAGCTTCGCGGTCGCCTTCTTGAACTTCTCGCGCGCGATCTTGCCGCGCTCCGTGCTCGGCGGCTCGGGGCTCGTCTTGCGCGCGTTCTTGCGCCGTTTGCGTTGAGGGAGAGGTGTTGTCGTCGTCGTCGTACCCGGTTTGGCCATGGTCGCCTGTTCTGCCCCAAAGATTCCGATCGCCGGGGGTGCCCCGTTCCTGCACCTGCCTCAATACGCAACGTCCCGACAAAATCAAAATGAGCGCGTCGCGCGCCGGACCTGCCCTGTAGGCCGCGAAGCGCCTCATTTTTCAGAAAGAATCCGTGCTTACGGAGCCAGAGTATTTCTAACTTACTGTAATTAAACATAAAAATCACCGCTTTGAACGGCATAAAAAACCAAGTATAAACTTGAAATCAAGGATAAACTTGATTCGTTTGGCAGCGGTACGCGATCCGCAGAGATCGCAGCAAAAATGGGGGTATGATTTATGCAGAAACTGAAAATGGGTGTGTGCGGGGCGCTGCTGGCGACGAGCATACTCGGGATGCCTGTCGTATCGGCATATGCCGCGGAAGCGGGGGCCAATCAGGATGACGTGCTGATCGTCACGGCCCGCAAGCGCGAGGAAACGCTGATCGAGGTGCCGATGTCCATCACGGCATTCTCCGAAAAGTTTCTTGAAGATCTGCGCGTCAACAGTCTTGAGGATGCGCTCCAATACGCGGCGAACGTCGATTTCGACGATTTCCAGAACGACTCCTTCACGGGCAGCATCGCGATTCGCGGCGTCGTGCGTCTTACCGACGTGGAAGAACCGGGGTATGGGCTTTACAAGGATGGCGTCTATATCGGCTCTTCCGTCGTCGGCCTCGATGAATTCACCGATCTGGAGCGGCTCGAAATCCTAAAGGGGCCGCAGGGCGGTCTTTATGGCCGAAACGCCATTGGCGGCGCGATCAACGTCATCACCAATCAACCGGTGAACCGGATCGAAGGGCGCTTCGCGTTCACGGCGGCGAACTTCGATCGGCAGGAGTATCGCGGCACGATCAACGTACCGATCGTTGCGGACAAGTTCTTCGTCCGGATCAACGGCTTCCTTATCGATCAGGACGGTGGAAAGGCCGTTTCATCGGTGACGGGCGACCAGCTCGATGCCGTTCGTTCGGCAGGGCTGCGCGGGCAGGCCAAGCTGCTCGTCAACGATGATCTCGACGTGACGTGGACCGCCGAATGGCTAGATGCCGATCAGCCTGCGGCGATCATCCTCAGCTCGCGCACGACACCTCCCGGCGAAGACGAGGGCGCGCTGGTCTATTCCAGCGAGCACGGGGTCAAGCGTGATGTCCTGCACCTTTACCAGACGCTCAACTGGCGCGTCGGGGAAGGGACGTTCACGAATATCGTCAGTTTCCGATCCATGGACGTCGACTCGCGCACCGGCTTCGCCCCGTTCGTGGGGACCGGCGGCGCCGTTCGCCAGAGCGAGCAGGACAACTGGTTCGTGGAAGCGCGCTACGTATCCGATCGGGGCGAGAATTTCGATTATGTGGTCGGTCTCAACTACATAAACGAAACCAGCGATTTCTACCGTATCCTCAACCTTCCCATCGGTATGGTTCCGAACAATCCGCCGGCGCTGCCGCCAAACTTCATCAATCTCGGCACGCTTTCGCCGATCACTTCGGCGACCACCGATACGCGGTCCTGGGCGGGTTTCGTCGAAGCGACTTGGCATGTGTCGGACAAGGTCGATCTCACTGGCTCCGCGCGCTACACGAACGAGCGCAAGACCTATGACTTCTTCGTGGAGACGCCGAGCGCGATACCGTTCTTCGGCACCGGTGCCGATATCGGGGTTGGGGCACCCATCTTCTTCCCGGGTTTCCAGCTGCAGGGCGCGCCCTGGTTCATGGATCGCAACGTGAAGAAGAGCTGGAACAACTTCTCGCCGCAGGGAACGCTCTCCTACCGTCCGAACGACAAGAACAACATCTACGCCCGTATCGCGACGGGCTTCAAGGCGGGCGGCTTCAACAACGAGGCGAGCCGGGCGGAGGACATTCCGTTCGACCCGGAAAAGTCGCTGACCTACGAGCTCGGCTACAAGGGCGTTTGGTTGGATGATCTGCTGCAGGTCAATCTGTCGGCCTTCGTGACGAAGCGTAAGGACGCTGCGATCCTGGTTGCCGATCCGGCACCGATCTTCCAGTTCCTCGGCGTCTCGATTGTTGCCAATGGCGGCAAGACGATCACCAAGGGCGTGGAATTCGATTTCCTCGCGAAACCCGTCAAAGGCCTCGAGCTGTACGGTGCACTCGGCTACCTGAACGCCAAGTTCGATGGTTCGCAGCTGATCAGCGGCGTGAACGTGGATGGGAATTTCGTACCGCAGACCGCGAAATGGTCGTACAGCACGGTCGCAACCTATCGTACGCCCGTCTCCGATGCGCTGAGGCTCTTCACGCAGGCTTCGTATTCGTCGAAATCGGGCGGGTACGAGCGGCCCGACAACGCACTCCGGCTGGAGCACGCGGACCTCGTCAATTTCCGGCTGGGTCTGGAAGCGGATGCGTGGCGGATCACGGGGTACGTGGACAATGCGTTCGACGATCGCGTGAAGCTCTCACAGCGCACCAACGGGATGTATATCCTGAGCGCGCCGCGGCGCTTCGGCGTGCAGCTCGAATACAGCTGGTGAAGCCGTCGGCGTTCCCGCTTCGGGGAGTGGGAACGCCGCGCTTTCCTATTCATTGTCCAGGGATTGTAATCACGTGTCCAAAGTAGCCGCGTCGTCTCCATCGCCGAGGTCGGAACAATTGTATCGCGAAGCGATCGAGGTCATGCCGGGCGGATCCAGCCGGGCGACGATCTTCTACGCGCCGTATCCGCTCTACGCGGCTTCGGCCGAGGGATGCAGGGTTACCGATGTCGACGGCGTGGAACGCATCGATTTCGTCAACAACATGTCTTCGCTCATTCACGGCCACAGTCATCCCGCTGTGAACGAAGCGGTGAAGGCGCAGATCGATCGCCTGACGGCTGTCGCGATGCCGACGGAAAGCGAGATCGGACTGGCGCGTGAGCTTTGCCATCGGCTCGCGTCTGTCGACAGGGTCGTCTTCACGAATTCCGGCACGGAAGCCGTGATGATGGCGATCCGGGCGGCGCGGGCCTATACCGGTCGCAGTGCGATCGCCAAGGCGGAGGGCGCTTACCACGGTGCCTATGATTTCGCCGAAGTGAGCGTCAATTCGTCTCCGGATACGTGGGGGAGTGCCGCGGCCCCGAGCGCCGTGAGTGCGACGGAAGGCATTCCGGGCTATGTGAACGAGGACGTGATCGTCGTTCCCTACAACGACCTCGACGCGACCGAGGCGCTGATCGAGGCAAACAGGGATCGGCTGGCGTGCATCGTCATCGACCCCGTCGTCTCGCGCGCGGGGCTGATCCGGGGGCGCCCGGAATATCTGTCGCGCCTGCGGGCACTGTGCGACGCCTACGGCATCGTCCTCATCTTCGACGAGGTGCTGAGCTTCCGGCTCGGCTACAACGGCGCGCAGGGCCAGTCCGGCATCCGCCCAGACCTTACCGCGCTCGGCAAGATCATCGGCGGCGGTTTCCCCGTCGGTGCGGTTGCGGGCAGCGCGGAAGTCATGTCCGTCTTCGATGTGCGGATGCCGCACGTGAAGATCCATCATGGCGGCACCTACAATGCCAATCCGATCACCATGACGGCCGGTCTGAAGACGCTGGAGCTGCTTCCTCCCGCGGCATATGCACGTCTGGATGCACTCGGAAGCCGGGCCAAGGCGGCGCTCACGACGGCGCTTGCCGAGGCCAAGCTGAATGGCTTTGTCCGTGCGGACGGTTCGCTTCTCAGCATCTTTTTCGGCGGGCAGGACTCCGACCGGTTCCGCGAACTGCCCCGGAGCGATCGACAGACGGCGATGCAGCGATACCTGCACAGCGCGCTTCTCGATGAAGGCATCATCTCCACGCCATTTTCGGCCTTCATCCTGTCCACAGTCATGACCGAAGCCGACATCGACAGTCTTGGCGAAGCGGCGGCGCGCTGCTTTGCAGCGTTGAAGCGTCAGTTCGGCTGAGACGGCACAGATCAGGAGAGACACGTGCTGATCGCGAGAATTCTTGGCTTATCCTTGCTGATTTCGACAGCCGCGGCTGCCGAGCCTCGTGCGCTCGACGATGCCACGGTCGCCGAAGTGCAGGCGCGTCTGGACAAGGCGATCAGCGAGCACGCGCTTCCGGGCGCGACCGCGGCGATCGTTACGGACGATGGGCAGCGCGTCTCCTTCTCGGCGGGATTCGCGGACAAGGAGATCGACCGCGCGATGTCGCCCGAAACGCGGATGATGTCGGGAAGCATCGGCAAGATGTTCGCCGCGGCGGTGGCCGTGAGCCTTGTGAAGGACCGTATTCTCGAACTCGATGCACCGATTTCGAAATGGCTTGGCGAGACGTCAGAATTTTCGGCCTTGCCGAACTACCGGAAGATAACGGTGAGGATGCTGCTCAACCATTCTTCCGGGCTTGTCGACCATGTGTATCTCGACAGCTTCTGGGATGCCGCCAAGGCCCGGATAAAGGAACCCGACTTCGCATTCACGCCACCCGAAATGATCGCGTTCGGCTATGGATCGAAGCCGCTGTTCGAACCGGGCGAAGGGTTTCACTATACGGACCTCGGATATCTGCTGCTCGGCCTCGTGATCGAGAAGGCGGGCGGGAAGAGCTATTATGCGCTGCTTCAGGAGCGATTTCTTTATCCGCTCGGGCTGACATTTACCGGCCCTTCGGATGGGCGCATCTTCAACGGGCTCGCGCAGGGTTACCTTGCCGGTACGAACCCGCTGCTTGGTGACGCGGGCACGGTGCTGGCGGATGGCGTCTTCCGGATCAACACGCGGTCGGAATGGACGGGCGGCGGGCTTGTCACCAACGCGGGCGATCTTGCCGAATGGGCGTGGGACGTGTTCGAAGGGCGCACGCGCCTCGGCACCGAATACGCCCGCATGATGGTTTCGAAGCCGGTCGAGGCCGGCAAGAGGGGACGGTACGGCTTCGGCGTTTATGTGTTCGATACCGAATTCGGGCCGCTCTACGCGCACGGCGGCTGGTTCATGGGTTACAAGTCGTACGTCGGCTATTTCCCGAACTGCCGTGTTTCCGCGTCAATCCAGATCAATTCCGAACAGATCGGCGACAAGACCGGCGCCGTCTTCAGGGATGTGCTCGTGCCCGCGCTCAAGGCGAAGGGCTGCGCGCCGAAGGCCGAGCGGAACTGAATGCGCGCCCCTCATGGACACGGTGATCCGTCATGGTAGCGCACACCGCCCGAAAGCCGCCGAAATTTCATCCTTATCTTGGGAGGGATATCGGCTGGCTGCTCGACATGCAGGCACGCGAACGCCGCGATCGGGTCTTCCTGATCTGGCAACCGCCCGAGGATGATGCCCTCCGCTGGACATATGGGGAATTCGCCGAGCGCGTCGATGCGGTTGCGCGAGGCCTGATTGCGCGCGGCGTGCGCAAGTCCGATCCCGTCCTCATCCACCTCGACAATTGCCCGGAATTTCTGTTCGCGTGGTTCGCCTGCGCGAAGATCGGCGCCATTGCCGTCACGACCAACACGCGCTCTTCAGCCGATGAACTCTCGTATTTCATCGAACATGCGCGCGTGCGTTTTGCCGTGACGCAGCAATCGCTCCTGCCCCTCGTCGAGGCGTGCGGGCGGGCGCTCGGATGGATCGCGTGCGTCGGGCTGGACACGCCGGAACGCGGCGCGTTCCCGTTCGAAGAGCTGTATGCGCCGGAAGCGGGCGTTCTGCTGCCCTGTCACGATCCGCTGACGCCGGTCAGCGCGCAATACACGTCGGGGACGACCTCGCGTCCCAAGGGCGTCGTGTGGACGCACGCCAATGCGCTATGGGCCGCGCAGATCAATGCCCGGCACTGCGAACTTGGCGAAGCCGATGTAGGCCTCATCGTCCTGCCGCTCTTCCACACCAACGCGCTCGGCTATTCGGTTCTCGGGACGCTGTGGGCGGGCGGGTCGGTCGTGCTGACGCCGAAGTTTTCGAGGCGCCGCTTCTGGGATATCAGCACGGCGAACGGGTGCACCTGGGCATCGCTGTTTCCTTTCGTCGCGTCTGCGCTTCAGGATGTGGAAACGCCCGAGCATCGTTTCCGCTTCTGGGCGATCGGTCTTGCCGATCTGCCGGCGCTTGAGGATAAATATCGCCTGAAAATCGCCGGATGGTGGGGGATGACGGAAACCGTCAGCCATCCCATTCAATCCTACCTGCATCTTCGGGGAATGCCCGGCGCGATGGGCGTACCGGCGCCCGAATACGAAATCGACGTTCGCGACGAGGACGGCATTTCCGTTGAGCCGACAGACGAAGGCGCGCCGGGCCGTCTCTTCATCAGTGGGGTGCCGGGGATATCGCTCTTTCTCGAATATCTGAACGACCCCGAGGCAACCGACGCCTGCTTCGATGCGAACGGCTGGATGGATACCGGCGATATCGTGAAGGTGAGAAGCGACGGTCAGGTCATTTTTGGCGACCGCGCGAAGGACATGCTGAAGGTGGGCGGCGAGAACGTCGCCGCCTCGGAAATCGAGCGCGTGATCGTCGCCATGGACGAGGTGGCCGAAGCGGCGGTCGTGGGCAAGGCGCATGATTTCCTGGGCGAGGTCCCGGTGGTGTTCATCATCCCCTCCGGTGCGACTTCTTCCGGGCTTGAGGGCAGGGTGCGCGCGCGATGCGAGGCCCTGCTCGCGGACTTCAAGGTTCCCCGCGAAGTGATCCTGACGGACACGCTGCCGCGCTCGCTGATGAACAAGGTCGCGAAAAAGGAACTGCGCGCGCGCCTCGAAGGGTGATGAGATCCGGATTTCTTGAAGAAAAGGCAATGGGTATGACTGGAAATGCGCAAATCGTAGGCGTGGCGATGACCCCGTTCAGCAAGCCGAGCGCAGGCGAGATCTATTTCGATATCGGTGCGCGCGCGGCGCAGGCCGCGCTGAAGGACGCGGGCATCGATTACGCCGATGTTCAGCAGGCTTTTGTCGGATACATGTACGGCGATACATGCTCCGGGCAGCGCGCGCTCTATGAGCTGGGGCTGAGCGGCATTCCGATCATCAACGTGAACAATGCCTGCGCCACTGGATCCACAGCGCTCTATCTTGCAAGACAGGCGGTCGAGACGGGTGTTGCCGATTGCGTGCTCGCGCTCGGCTTCGAACAGATGGTGCCGGGTGCTCTGGGCGCTGTGTTCAACGACCGGCCCTCGGCGATGGAGAATTTTTTGGAAACCGTTACGGCACTGCAGGGTCACCAGGTTTCGGGCGTGCCGACGGCGGCGCTCTTCGGCTCCGCCGCCCACGATCACATGGCGAAGTATGGAACGAAGCCGGAAGCCTTCGGGCAGATCGCCGTGAAGGCGCGGCGCCACGCGCATCGCAATCCCAATGCCGTGTTTCGGGATGAACTCAGCCTCGAACAGGTGATGGAGTCGCCCATGGTCTACGCGCCGCTCACACGTTACCAATGCTGCCCGCCGACAACGGGCGCGGCCGCGGCCGTGGTTTGTTCGGAGCGTTTCGCCCGCAAGCACGGGCTTGCCGGGGTGGAGATCCTGGCGCAGTCGATGACGACGGATTTGCCGGGCGTTTTCGACGCGAAGAGCGGCATGAGCCTTGTCGGCTATGACATGGCCGCGAAGGCGGCGCGGAGCGTCTATGAAGCATCCGGTGTCGATGTCGCCGATATCGACGTCGTCGAACTCCACGACTGCTTCACGGCGAATGAACTGGTCGCCTATGAGGCCCTCGGCCTCACCGCTCCCGGGACGGCCGAGAAGTTCATCGCCGACGGGGACAATACCTACGGCGGCAAATACGTCACCAATCCGTCCGGCGGGCTCCTGTCGAAAGGCCATCCAATCGGGGCCACCGGCCTTGCGCAATGCGCCGAGCTTGTCTGGCAGCTTCGCGGCAACGCCGGTGCCCGGCAAGTGGAAGGGGCGCGGATCGCCCTGCAGCACAATCTCGGGATTGGCGGGGCGTGCGTCGTCACGCTTTACGGGAATGCCTGATCGGGCATGAAGGGACGTACATCCTGCCGATTGCCGGCAGGATGCGCCGTGAGGAGGGCGCTCGGTGCGGTTATCGTATCCACGGCTGATGGGCTATGCGCTCGGCGCTTTCGGCACGGGGGTTTTCGCAACCGTGCCGACCGTGCTCCTTCTCTATTTCTGCACGGAGAGTCTGGAGATGGCGCCTGCGCTGGCGGCAACCGTGGTGTTGCTGCCGAAGCTGTGGGCTCTGATCTGGGATCCGGCCGTCGGTCTCTGGTCAGACCGTGCCGAGACTGCGATCGGCCGCCGCCGCCCCTTCCTGCTCGCCGGGAGTATCGGTGTACCGCTCGCCTTCCTCGCCCTGTTCGCATGGCCCTATCCGCCGGGGAACGCGGCATTTCCGTGGGTCGCCTTCATCTACTTCCTGCTGACGAATGCCTATTCGGTGTTCGCCGTGCCGTTCATCGCCGTTCCCGCCGAGATCAGTGAGGAAGCAGCCGAGCGCGAGCGTGTCGCTGCATGGCGGATCGGCTGCGCGATGGTCGGCACACTCATCGGCGCCGGCCTTGCGCCGATACTGGTGCGCGCCGGCGGCAGCGGCCGAGACGGTTATATCTTCATGGCCGTGGTTGTCTCCCTGATCTGCTGCGCCGGCATGTTCGCGGCCTTTTTCGCAACCCCGTCGGTAACGGGCACGAGAGTCGCACAGGCTTCCACCTTGCGTCAGGCGATCCCGGTGCTGCTTGCCGAACGTCCGTTCCGCAGGCTGGCGGCTGCTTATGTCCTGCAGCTCACGGGTGTCGGAATCGTCTCGGCGCTCACGCCGTACTGGATTGTGCAGGTGGCCGGACGGGCGGAGGATGGTGTCGGTACCGCGCTTGGGATCATGCTGGGCGTGACGATTCTCTCGACGCCGATTTGGGCATGGGCCGTCCGCCGTTTCGGTGCCCGCTCGGTCATCTCCGCGGCTGCATTCATCTTCGGTGTCGCAACGCTCGGCTTCCTTGCCGTGCCGCCGATTCCTCTCCTACCGAGCCTGTTGCTGTATGCGCTGATCGGCTTTCCGTTCGCGGGCCTTCAGGTTGGGCCGTTCGCGCTTGCCGCGCATCTGACGCACGCAGCGGGAGAAGCCCGCGGGGGCAATCGCGCCGGGCTTTTCACAGGGGCCTGGACGGCAAGCGAAAAACTTGGGCTTGCGCTTGGGCCGGGCGTGGCTGGCCTTGGTTTGGCGGTGGTCGGCTTCCATTCGGGTGCGCCAGTGCAGTCGCAGGAAGCCTTGCGCGGCCTCACCGTACTGCTTGCGGCCGCGCCGAGCGTGTTCGTCTGGGCCAGCCTTCCGTTGGTCAGGAAATGAAGAGCGAAAGTAGAACGATGACCGAGACGCCCGTCACCCTGATTGCGGCTTTCACGATCCGCGATGCGGAAACCTACGGCCTGTATGCGAAGGGCTTCTTCCCGCTTCTCAAGAAACATGGCGGCCGTTTCATCACCTACGATGATGCCGCAGTGACGCTGGAAGGAACCCCTCCCGGCGGCCGTTTCGTCATGTTCCGCTTTCCAAGCGAGGAAGCCGCGCGGCGCTGGTACAACGATCCCGAATACCAGACGCTTTCCGAACATCGCCGAGCGTCGACGGATGCAAGTTTCCTGACGATGGTGCACGAAACTCCGCCGCAACCGTGAACTTCCAGGAGCAGCAAGCCTTAGCCGAAGCATTCCCTTGCCAACCAGCGCGAAAGTGCCGCGGCCTGTTCGCGTAAGACATCATCCACTTCCGGCAGCAGCCCACGTAGCGAGGCAAAGCCGTGGATATACTGCGGGAAATGTACATGCTCTGCAATGACACCCGCGTTCTGCATCTGCTCGGCGAGCGCGGTGCCTTCATCGCATAGCGGATCATAGCCCGCCGTTACGATCCGCGTGGGTGGCATCACATGGAGATCCCGCGCGAGGCGGGGTGATGCGCGAGGATCATTTCGATCCGCTTCGGAGCCGATGTAGCAGGAAATCTGGAAATCGAGACTGTCGAGCCAGTAACCCCGCGCGTAGCGTTTGCGAGAGGTCGTGAGGGCGATAAGATCGCACACGGGGTAGAGCAGGAGTTGGAAACGAGGAGGCGCGATACCGGTTCGTGCCGCAAGCCTTGAAACGCCAAAGGCGAGGTTGGCGCCGGCGCTGTCGCCGGCAACGCCGATCCGGCTATCGTCGATGCCCAGTCCTGATGCGTTGTTGAGAAGCCAGCAGTACGCGGCCAGCGAGTCTTCGAGTGGGACTGGAAAACGTACATCAGGCGCCAGACGATAAGCTACGGAGACAACAACGCATGGTGCGTGATGCGCCAGCATCCGGCATATGCCGTCATGAGTTTCCAGATTGCCGAAAATCCATCCGCCACCATGAAGGTAGAGCACTGCGGCGGCAGCTTCATCGCTTTTCAGGGCATGGGGGCGATAGATGCGGCAGGAAATCGTACCACCCGACACGGGAATTTCGCTCTCTGCAATATCCATGTCGGGTAGGGCCCTATCGGCCATCGCATCCAGTTTAGCGACCTCGGCGTGGAATGCCTCTCGCGCTTCCTCAATCGTTCCTTCCGGGCGAAAATCCTCAAGATCGCAGCCGATGTTGGCTGGTGGATTGACAAGAGGCGTAAGGGCAGGGTGCAGCATAGAAAATTCCAAAGGTATAATTAAAATACCTTTTGAGCTTTCCCCGGTCCTTTGTCAAATCCGCAAAAGGATTCAGGGCGTGGCGCCCACGAGTTTGCAAATGCCTTCGAACGTTCCGCGGATGTGTTCCACCATCAGTTCCGCCGCCTGATCGGCATCACGTTCGCGCAAGGCTGTCAGCATGTCTTCGTGGCCAGCATTGGCTTTGGCGTCCATTTTCGTGAATACCGCCCCAACGGGCAGGAATTTCGATGCACGGATATCTTCAACGGCGTTCATGAGATAATCGTTGCCGCTGGCTGCAGCGATGGCCGAATGAAATTCGGCATCGGCCGCCAGAAACCTTGCGATGACCATCGGCGCATCTTCTTCCTGCTTGTTGCCGGTCAGGACACGCATTTTCAAAAGGGCGGCTTCAATGCGATCGAGCTGCTCGATCGTACGGTTGGCCGCTGCCAGACGCACCGTCGCGACTTCAATCACCTCACGGTATTCATAGAGCTTGCGAAGCTCGTCAATGCGGCTGCGCAGGAAGGCCATCGATTCGCGCTTGGAGAGCTTCGGGGTCTTGACGAGAATACCGCCAGTCGCGCCCCTCTTGCTCTCGATCAAGCCTTCGCCCTCCAGAACCCGCAGCGCTTCTCGCAGGGTTGTGCGGGAAACCTGAAGCTGCAGGGCGAGTTCCCGCTCCGGCGGTAATTTCTCTCCGGGGAGAAAGCGGCCCAGCAACAGGGCGCGGCGCAAATTCTCAACGACGATTTCGTAGGCGGCGTTCGCGTGAACCGGGCTCAGCGCTTGGGTCATCAGTCGTCGTATCTACTTTCAGCTAATACCCTGTTTCGAAAGGAATATTCTTCAGGGTGGCACATAATCGTACGCTGGCGGTCATCCCCTTGCAAGGTATAAGATTATGGTCTATTGGCATAAAAAACATACCAAAGGAACATGGGGTGAAAACGGCTGTTGTCACTGGCGCAGCGGGTGCAATTGGCGCTGCGATTGTCGAACACCTGCTTCGGGATGGCTTCAAGATTGCCTGTCTGGATCGTGCGCCTTGTCCGGTTGCGGAGAGCGAAGCGGGCGCTCTGCTTTCGGTGACGGTGGATTTGCGTGACCCGAAAGCCTTGGAGGCTGCGTTCGCCGAAGTGCTCGATACGTTCGGAGGTGTCGACGTCCTGATCAATGCCGCCGGCACGCTGGGCACAGATAGTGGGGATGCTTTCGGCACCGAGGACAATTGGCGTAACGTCATGGCCGTCAACCTCGACGCGGCGTGGTGGCTGGCCCGTGCGTGCGCGCCTTACCTCGCGCGATCAGGGCAGGGCCGCATCGTCAATATCGGCTCGATCAACTCCGAATATCCCTCTCCGGGTGGCGCTGCTTATCCCGTTTCGAAGCACGCCCTGTATGGGCTCACAAAGTGCCTTGCCTTTGATCTGGGGCGTGACGGGATAACCGTCAACGCCGTGCTGCCCGGCGCGATCGACACGGCAATGTCTCGCGCTTCCGGGAAATTCGAAGAGTGGTCACGACGGGCGGCAGATGCAAGCGCTGTCGGCAGAATAGGGCAGCCCGAAGATGTGGCGGCCGCCGTGGCCTTTCTCGTATCGCCTGCGGCCAGTTTTATCACCGGTCATGGCTTCTACGTCGATGGCGGGCTGCACTTAAACATCATCAACTAACGACTTCAGGGAATAAGGGAGGTGGCAGTGCACAAGCACAAATGGGTTTATCTGTCGGGATCGTTGTTTGCGGGCGTGACGCTGGCCGGTGCGGCCTTTGCGCAGGATGCAGTTGCACCGGACGAAATCGTGGTCACTGCAACCAAGCGCTCGGAAAGCCTCCAAAGCGTAGGGCTCAGCATAACGGCGATGAGTGGCGACGACCTTGCGGCAAAGGGGGTTGCCAGTTTCGCCGACTACGGCGATTCCATCCCCAATCTTTCCTATGGTGCGACGGGTGATGGATCGCTCGGAAGTCGCGGCATCGCCATTCGCGGCATCCAGGGTGCCGGTGCGACGGGCTTTTACATCGACGACACACCGGTTCCGGATTCGCTCGATCCGCAGATCGTGGACCTTGAACGCATCGAAGTTCTGCGTGGCCCCCAGGGCACGCTCTACGGCGCGCGGTCCATGGGCGGAACGGTTCGTCTCATCACGCGTCAGCCCGATTTCAGCGGCGTTTCAGGAAGTTTACGTGGAGGCTTCTCCTTCACCAAGGAAGGCGGCGTCAACTACTTGACGGACGGAAGTCTGAATCTCCCTGTGGTGAATGATCTCATCGCGGTCAGCATTCAGGGCTTTTATTCCGATGAAACCGGAGTCTTCGACAAGCGTGTCACAGGTGGAGGCGATTCATCTCTCACGAAGAATGTCGATGATCGGCGTGCTTATGGTGGTCAGATCGCGGTTCGCATTCAACCTTCTGATGCCCTGACCGTTACACCCAGGATATGGTATCAGCGCACCGAGCAGGATGGCTTTCCCTTCGCAGACGTTTCGCCCGGCAATTTCGTGCAGGAGCGGGCTTTCGACATCGATGAAGGCGGCTATGACGAATGGACGCTTTACAGCCTGACCGGAAACTATGTCACCGATTTCGGCACGTTCACATCCTCCACATCCTACTTCGACAGGAAGACACCGGAAACGGAGGATTACACTGCTTTCGTGCAGGCCATTTTCGAGCTGACGGAACCGTTGCCGGCGCAGATCGATCGCAATCTGAGACTCAAGAGATTCGTACAGGAACTGCGATTCAGCTCGGATTTCAGTGGTCCGTTCCAAATCGTGGCCGGTGTTTTCTATTCATCGAGCCGCGACTATAATGATTATCTGCCCGCTTCGGTGGTTGATGGTCTGGATGATGCGCTGGGGGCGGGCGGAACGTTGGGAGATCTGGCCTTTACAACAACGCGCCATCTCAGGACAAAAGAGCGGGCCGTGTTCGGCGAGGCCTCACTGGACCTGGCGGAGGGGCTGACGGCTACCGTTGGTCTGCGCTATTTCTCCAATAGCCAACGCTACCGGGAGCGCGGCGACGGTATCATCTCCGGCGGGCCTGTTTCCATTGATCGGGATAAAACGACCGAGAACGGCGTGACGCCGAAATTCCTCATCGAATACCAGGCCAATCGGGATTTTCTGGTCTACGCAAGCGCTGCCAAAGGATACCGCGTCGGCGGATTCAATGGCGATATATCGCCGACATGCGATGCTGATCTCGATGCGATAGGTACGACACGCGACCAGACACTCAGCTATAAATCCGATTCACTTTGGAATTACGAGGTCGGCACCAAGGCGTCGCTGTTTGACCGGAAACTTACCGCAAATGTCGCGGCATTCCGGATCGACTGGAGCAATATTCAGCAGAACGTCCTGCTTCCGTGTGGCTTTCCGTTTATCGGAAACTCTGGCAAGGCGCGCAGTACAGGCTTCGAGGTGGAGCTGAATGCCCGCCCGGTCCGGGATCTCAGGATTGGCCTGGCGATCGGATATGCGGATGCCAAGATCGTGCAAGCGGGTGCGGGAACGCCGCAATTGGCGGGAAGCCCCGTCTATCAGGTGCCTGAATGGACGATTGCGACGAACGCAGAATATTCTGTTCCGGTAACCACAGATTTCGAGGGATTCCTGCGTGGGGATTACAGCTTCACCGACGCCAGCTACAGCGCCAACAACGATCCGCTCAATCCCCGCAAACGGCCGTCCTATTCGCTTGTGGATCTTCGTGCGGGCGTTCGCAACGAGACGTTCGAAGTGGCTGTTTACGCAAAGAACCTGACGGACGAGCACGCCAACCTCGCGGACAATCGCTCACTTGCCGCAGAGGCACCCGGCCTGCCGCGTATCGTGACCAACCGCCCGCGCACGATCGGATTGGAAGCGCGTTACCGCTTTTAGAGCGGAAACGGAGGCTCCCGGGCAAGCGCCCTTGCCCGGGAGCTCTTCGCGTTGCAGGTAGTGGAAAGCGCTCGAATGGTGCTTCCGGGAATACAGGAAAGGAAAAATGGGCCGATTGAAAGGCAAGGTCGCGATCGTAACCGGTGGCGCCTCGGGTGTCGGAAGGGCTACATGTCGGCGCTTTGTGGCCGAAGGCGCGCGCGTTATCGTCGCCGATATCGATCAACAAGGCGCCCGTGCTACAGCCGAGCAACTGGGTGATGCCGCTTTATGCGCCGTGCTGGATGTGTCGAGCGAACAATCCTGGAGAGCAGCGCTCGATATGGCGGTCTCATGGGCTGCTAAGCTCGATATCGTATGCAACATAGCCGGTATGGGCAGAGTAGGCACGATCGAGGAACTGACGCTCGACGACTGGAATGCGATGATCGCAGTGAACCTCACCGGCACGATGCTCGGCTGCAAATTGGGGTTGGAAGCGATATTACGTTCTGGAGGAAGCGGCGCGATCATCAACATGAACTCGATCGGCGGGCTCGTCGGCCCGGCCGATATCGCGGGCTATAATGCGACCAAGGGCGGCGTTACGACGTTGACCAAAGCCGTCGCGCTTCATTGCGGCACGAAAAACTATCCGGTGCGCTGCGTATCGATCCATCCGACATACATTGATACCGCAATGCTGGATCCATCAGCAATGGCGGACGCGGGGGGGCACGCCGAACGGTTGCGACAGCTGTCCGCCAAGGTGCCGATCGGACGTATCGCGACGGCAGAAGATGTGGCGAATGCCGTATTGTTTGCGGCATCGGATGAGGCCGCGATGATTACTGGTTCGGGAATTCTCGTTGATGGTGGTCAACTGGCTGGCCCGTGGGATGCCCCGGAAGGCTGACCTCACAAGCGCTCCGGATGTAAAAAAAAGGGGGCAGCGCGATCCGGCTGATCGCGCTGCCCCCTTTTTATGGAAATCTATGGCACCAGGGAAAAGCCGGCGTAGTTGTTGGCTTTCACATCGGACAAAACGGTCCGAAATTCGGGGAAACCGCCAGAGTAGCACAGAAACACGCGTTCCCGGGCTGCATTGATATAGACATAGCCGGATGTTTCGGCTTTCCACATCAGCGTCTTCTCTCCGAGTTCCTGAACACGATTCATCCATTCCGCCTGAGACGCCTTCTTGGTCTCGATGCGGGAAATTCCGTTTTCCCGCAGGAAGCAGATGCATTCCGCAACCCAATCCACCAAAAGTTCGGACGACGAGAACATGTTCGCCAGAGCACCCGGCGCACCGGGGCCGTTCATAAGAAACATGTTGGGAAGTCCGGCAACGCCAATGCCAAGATAGGCCGCGGGCCTGTCCCGCCATTTTTCGTGAACTGGAATGCCATCAATGCCCACGATGTCGATCGCCATCATGGCGCCTGTTATCGGCTCAAAGCCGGTCGCAAGTATGATGGCATCGAAAGGATAGTCCTGCCGGGTTGTCTTGATTCCATGGCCTTGGACCGAAACAATCTCCTCTTCCAGCACGCTGATCAGTGCCACGTCTGGTCGATTGAAGAGGGAATAAAACTCCCGGTCCGTAGTTGCCAGTCTGCGGGCGTCGATGGGATAGCCGTACGGGGTGAGCTTGTGCGCCGTTTCTTCGTCCTTGACGATTGTGCGAATCTTATCGCGAACGAAGTCGGCCGCGAGCGCATTCGATGTTTCATTTCGTGAAAGGTCGCTGAACGACCGCATGAAGTTGAGGCCGCCGTCTTCCTTCCATCTCCGTTCGAATTCAGCTCTAAGTTCGCTTTCGCTGGCTTCTGTCGCTGTACGGGGATTGATGTCGAATATGACGGCACCGGGGGTCGTGGCCTGTTCGCTACGGATCGCCTTGTAATCGGTTTGCCAGCGTGCCTCGTAGGCAGGGTCCACTGGGGCGTTGGCCGTCGGTACGCAGAAATTCGGCGTACGCTGGAAGACGGTGACATGGCCGACTTGATCAACGAGATGAGGCAGCAGCTGACAGCCGGATGCGCCCGTTCCGATGAGGGCCACGCGCTTTTCCCGAAGGTCTATGCGATTTGAAGGCCAGTATGCGGTTGAATAGATCGGCCCTTCGAACGTTTCCATGCCGGGAAGGTGAATGTCGCGGGGCTTCGAAAGAACGCCTGTTGCCATGATGCAAAAGCGCGCCGAGCAGATCGGCCCATTTGACGTTTCCACTGTCCAGCGATTGCTTGCTTCATCGAAACGCATCGCGGTGATGGTGTGGCCGAAACTGATATCCTCATAAAGAGAAAAGCGCTCGGCGACATGTTCGAGATAGGAGAGTATTTCTTCCTGCCCGGCAAACCGCTCCGTCCACTTCCATTCCCGCTGCAAATCGTCATCGAAGGAATAGGAATATTGATAGCTCTCGATATCGCAACGTGCACCGGGATAGCGATTCCAATACCAGGTTCCTCCGACACCATCGCCCGCTTCCAGAACCCTGCAGGAAAAGCCGAGAGACCGCAGGCGATAAAGCGCATAGAGCCCGGCCAATCCAGCTCCGACAATGCATATGTCGAATTCCGGAAGGGCTTTGCCATCCACGTTTTCGGAATTTCCGCGGTGAAGCGAACTCGTCATTTTCTGGGATTCCTGTTATTCAAGACTGTATTTCGATAAGAGCGCGATTGTTCAGACGCTGTGGCTTTCTTCGCAGTCCTCGGCGGCCTGTCTTTGAAGAATTGCGCTAATTGCAATGGCCATATCGCTCCTGAAACGCCTCCGCGGCGCGTGTAAAGCACTCGATCGGCACGCGGATCAGGCCGGCGCCGATCTGTCCGCCGCCCTTGCCGCCAAGGCCGGCATCGACAACGGGTGTGATACCCGTCGCAACCACCTTGCGTATGTCGATAGCCGTCGGTGTCCCGCGGAAGCGGAAGAACGGAATTTTGTAGTCGCTGTTTTCACCAGCAACGATCTCGTACATGCTGAGATTGATCTCGATCATCCGTTCGGGTGATCCGCCCTGGTAATCCTGCAAAGCGAAGGATGCGGCCTGCGCGAAGCCGCCAAGGCCGACAGTTTCGGTTATGACACTCTCTCCGCCCATCCAGGCAATGTCGTCCTTTGAAAAGCCGTCGAAGAACTTGGCATCCACGGTCGGTTCCGGTCCGACAATCCATTCATCTCCAAGGCCGCTGACCCGAATGGCGAAATGGCGGCCGTTCATGGCCATTGCGGTCACGATTGTAGACCCCGCGATGTCACGTGCGGCATCAGCGGTGGCCTTTGCGGCGGCCATGGAAAGGCGGAGGAAGAAATAATTGTCTTCGGTAAGAACGTTGAGCACCTGCTTCAGCTTATCCACACCCGTATCCACCTGATCCAGAAGATGAGGGAAGAGTGCGTTGGTGAAGATATGCGAAGCGGCCGTATTCCGGCTGTGTAGTTCATCGCCCATGTTGAGCGCGCTGCGGATGATGGGCTTCAGTGCGATGCCTCCGGCGCTTTCGATCGCGCGATGGAGAACGGGGGCGACGACATCCCGCAGGCGGTCGAGCCGCTGCTTCACCTCGTCGTCGTAGATGCCATAGTTCAGACGTCGTGACGTCTTGCCTTCGTAAAGGTTGCAGTATCCAATGTTTCCATGCGTGGTGTTTCTGACGATGAACACCGGCATGGAGGCTGTGTAGATTCCTGCAACCGATCCTACGCAGCCGTAGTCATGGCAAGCGCCGATACGGATTTTTCCTGACTGAAACCCCTCCACCGCCGCGTGTTCGGTTGTCGCCAGTCCTTCATAGAGCGCGCCGCCGATCAAGGCTGCACGCTGGCCGCCGTGATAGTCCTCCCAAGCCATCGGGGCGCCGGATGTAAGAACAAGATTTCCGGTAAAACCCGGAATGCAATCGCCCGCACGTCCTACACCTGTCACCACGGGCTCGGCACTGAGGATGCGCTCAAGCGCTTCGGCGTTCGCCGCCTCTATATCGATCGTGCTCATGCGATTGTCACTCCGCCGTCGACGACAAGCGTTGTCCCCGTTATGTAGGAAGCCTTGTCTGAAAGCAGGAATTCAACGGCGTCGGCGATTTCATCGCATGTGCCGTAGCGCCCCATCGGCACGTGATGGGCGGACGCTTCCTCGCCGCCCGTCACCGCCTGCATCGCGGGGCTCATCGGTACTGAAATGAGGCCTGGCACGAGCGCATTTACGCGAATCCGCCGCGCGGCAAGCTCACAGGCGAGGTAGCGGCTGTAGGCTTCCACGCCGGCCTTGGTTGCGGCGTACATCGATGCACCTGTCGACCATCGGCCGAGACGGCAACTTACGCTGCCGATATTTACGATGGCGGCACCTGCCGGCATGTGCGGAACTGCCAGGTGACAGATGCGCGCCATCGCTTCCACGTTGACCTGCCACATCAGAGTAATTTCCTGACCCGGGGTATTCTCGACACGAAGGTCACGCAGAATTCCTGCACAATTCACGACTGAGGTGATCGACCCCTTGCCGCTGATCTCTGTAAAGACGCTTTCGAGCGCCGATCCATTCGTAATATCCGCCACGACGGAGGTGCGGTTGGGGTGGCTGTCGTCATCCGTTACCGGAGTTACGTCGATCGCGAGGACGTGCTGTCCCGCATCCGCCAGGCGATCCGAAATGACGCGTCCGATCCCGCCGCGGGCGCCAGTCACCACCGCGACATTTTGATCTGTGGAACTCACTGTTTAAATCTCCATGTCTCTCGACTACGAGGCGGCTTCAAAGCCATTCAAAATATTGAATGCGTTCCCACTGTGTCACGCGATCTGCGTCGACGGCAGGATTTTCGGCGAGCCAATTCTGGAACGTTTGCAACTCGGCCTTGCGAGTCTCGGCGTAGATATCGACAAAGAAGTCGCCGAAAATCGCGCGCGCGAGTGCCGATCTTTCAAAGCGCGCGATCGATTCGGAATAGGTTCGCGGGAACATCTCGCCGTTGCCGTTCTCAACAGGATCACCCACGGCATAGGCTGGCGGTTCCATGCCATTCTCGATGCCGCGCAGGCCGCTGGCCAGAATGGCGGTCATGCACAGGTATGGGTTCACGTCAGCCCCGGGAACGCGCACTTCATAACGCGAAGTTCTTGCCGGAGTAGGCCCATGCACCACACGCAGAGCCGCTGTATGATGGTCGAAACCCCAAGACGCATTTTCCGGGCTGAAGTGATGTCGATCCATGCGGCGGTATGAGTTCACCCATGGACGGAAAATCAGATGCAGGTCGGACATCGTGCTCAGGATGCCCGCGGCGAAGTGTCGTGCCGTAGTGGAAAGGATGCCATTTCCATCCGGCTGCATGAGATTCTTGCCGTCTCGCCACAGGCTGATGTTGTGATGCGCACCGCTCGCGGTATCCGACTCCTGGCGGCCGATCACGGGCATGTAAGTAGCGATCAGCCCATGCTCTCCGGCGAGTTGCTTCATATGGAGCTTGGCATGGACCGCGGCATCGGCGGCGGCGAGCGCGTTGCCGATGTCGTGGACATATTCGAACATGCCTTCGCCATATTCGGTGTGGAAGGCTTCGAGCTTGAGATCGACGCATTCGGAGCGTTCGAACAAGGCTTCGGCGAATGCGCTGCAGGAGGGACGAGAAGCGAGGTTGTAAACAGAGGCGGACCGGCCGAACGGCAAGAGATCGGCATAGCGTCGCTCGCGAACAGCCTTGTCGTCCTCCTGAAAAAGAAAGAACTCGTACTCGAGTGCAGCCTTCACCTCGATGCCGCGAGCCGCAAGGGCTGACTCGACATTTTTCAATTGGCTTCGCGGATCGATGGCGGGCGATGTCCCGTCTTCATTGAAGATTTCGCACCTGACCGAAGCCATGTGAGGTTTCCACGACCACTGCCGGAATGTCTCCGGATCCGCGACGGCACAAAGCTTGGGAAAGCAGTTTTCGAAATTGCTGTAGGGTGTGAGGCAGACCTGATCGTTGCTGAGGATCGTTTGGATAAGCGTGGAAATGCCGAAGCCCGAAGGCGAGAGCGCCTTGCTCAACGGGCTGATCTTCCCGCGAACATGTCCGTTGACGTCGGCGAACTCCATCTGCACGAATTTCACGCCGCTGGCGGCCAGCTGTTCGCCCTTTTGGCGCAGCAGCGCGCCTCTCTCCTCAAAATCGACCACCGGGTGACCACGCGTCATACTGGTTTCCTGCAATTGATTGGCGTCGTTGTATTAATCAATGGTATGAGAGTTATACCATTGATCCTATGTTGGCAACTGCCTTTGTGAAGGCAGGAATGATCCGCATGACGGCAGAGCAGTTCGTGCCGATGCCAGAAGCGACGAACCTTCCGGGCTTGGGAGCGCCGGGCCATAATATGATGACCGGGGCTGCGTTTGCGCGGGAGGCGTCGGTCCAGACTGGGGAGTTACAGATGCATTTGGCGGGTTTTGTGGAACCGTTGGTTGCCAACGCGGGCAGCAGGTTTGCCTTCTACGTAAGCACGGATTTGCACGCCTATGAGGTGGACATCGTTCGCCTGCGCCATGGCGATCGCAACCCCCAAGGCCCGGGCTTCAAGGTCGCCGCCATGCCTGAGCTGCCGAAGTTCGCCCTTGAGGGGCAGGTCCAGCCCATCGTGTCGGGGTCCTATGCCGTGGCGGATGTCGTTCCTAATGATTGTCCCACCGACTGGACGCTCAGCTTGTGGATATGGCCAACGCTTCCGTGCCAAGACGGGCAGGTTATCGTTTCTTCCGGTATGCCTGAGGCCGAGTGGCAGGTCGGCATACATCAGAACAGCTTGTTCGTACGGGGGCGGGGTGAGGAGGCCGAGAAGATATTCGGGCCGGCGCTCGCCACCAAGCGGCTCTACATACACGACGATGTGTACGACGCACTCGCCGCCGAAATCATGGATTATGCGCAGACGATCAAGATAGGCGACGGGTCGCAACAGGGCACGGACCTCGGTCCGATCCAGAACCGCCCACAATATGAGAAAGTGTGGCAGTTGATTGATGAAGCGCGCGCATCGGGGCTGCGTTTCCTTCTGGGTGGCGAACGGCCGGAGGGACCGGGCTATTTCGTGCCGCTGACGATTATCGACAATCCGCCTGATGACGCACCGGTGGTCACCGAGGAGGCCTTTGGCCCGGTACTGCCTTTGCTGCGTTTCACCGAGATCGAGGACGTCATCCGGCGCGCCAACGACACCTGTTACGGGCTCGCTGCCTCCGTCTGGTCGCGCGATACGGAGCGCGCGTACGCGATCGCGCGGCGCCTTGAGGCGGGGACGGTGTGGATCAACGAAACGCACATATTCTCGCCCACGATCCCCTTCGGAGGCCACAAGCAATCCGGGATCGGTCTCGAGAATGCGTTGGAAGGTCTCGCGGAATATACGAACTCGAAGACCATCACGGTCCGGAAACTCCCCACTTGAACTCCCGGGGGCCGATCCGATTGGCGAAGCTGTGTGTATGATGGAAGGTGCTATTGTTCGCTGATGCAAGGCGCCCAAGCGCTCACCTGAGCGCGCTCTTCTACGCCCGACGTCTATTGAATTGATCGATTGCCCCCTAAAAGCCTATAAAGCATCGGTTGTGCTGCTGAAGCAGCCGTTAGGTGGAGATGCTGCATCCAGTCGCTGCCCCAAAAAAAGCGACGGACAAGGGGAGGTATCCGATGGCGAGCTTGGCCAGAGAAACAGAAACGCTCCTGTCCATTCAGGAGGGGATTCTGTCTTGCAAGGACTTTTCCACGCTTGAGCGGGACGTTCTTGCGCCTGCTGCCGACTTTCTCGACGCCCTGACGAGTTGCTTCATGCAATTCTGGGTCAGCCCTGCCGGGGAAATCCGTTTCGGGCGAACGGCAGCCCATAATGTGCCTGAACGTGCGCACGAAGGCTATCTCGCGCATCACTTTCGCGAAGACCCCGCGATGAAAGCCGCCAGCCGAAGTTTGCGCAATACGCCGCATGTGTTCTGTACTTCGGAAATATCGGACTATGCGCAGCTCACCAACAGTCCATTCTATAATGATTTTTTCCGGCCGAACTGCATTCACCATGTGATGGTGATGACCCAGAAACCGCAGAGCGATGACGGTGACACGCTGATCTTCGGCTTCCATCGACCGAGAGGAGACCGCCCGTTCACCGACATTGAAAAGCGCCGCTTGCAGAAGCTGGCCTCGGCTCTTGGCTGTTCGGCGCGACTTCTGTGCCTGCAGGACGGTTTCGTCATCCGTGAGCGCGCCATTGCCGAATATGACTCGGCATTTCCGGGGCACGGCCTCGTGTTCCTTGATGAGCACATGACCGTGACATACGGAAACCGGACGGGGTTGGCGCATATGGCGATGCAGGATGTCGGAGGGCGGATACGGCTGGATGCACTCTCCCGCGCTTGCCTCAGAACCCTGCGGATCGGCAATTACGCTGATGCCGTTTCCGTTGATATTTCAAAAGCCGACGGCATCGTCGCCTCTGTTCGAACCCGGCGCAGTCCCGAGGGGCGCCCATTCTTTATCGTGCATACCAACCGGCGGAATGACGAGGCCATGTTCGCAATTCGCTGCCGCGAATACCAGCTCAGCGCGCGGGAAGTCGATATCACGCGGGCGCTTGCCGCTGGGCTTTCCAACACAGAGATTGCGGAACGATTGTTTATCAGCCCCCGCACGGTGGAGAACCATCTGCGTTCGATCTACGCCAAGGCGGGCGTAAACCGTCGAACCCAGTTGCTCAGCCAGCTCAACGAGCTGGAATAGCGGAGAGCCAGTCGATAATCCGCGCCAGAGCATCGCGGCCGGAAGACAGGGCGCCGGCAAAGGACAGGAAACCATGGATCGCGCCCCCGAAATGGAGGTTGCGTGAGGGGACGCCCGCATCCGAAAGCCTGCGGTGATAGGCGAGGCCCTCGCCGCACAGCGGATCGTAACCCGCCGTCACAATCAGCGCTTGCGGCAAGCCGCCCAGGTTCTCCGCAAGCATCGGCGAGACGAACGGGTTTCCCGTGTCCGCAGCGTCCGCGAGATACATGCCGCGAAGCCAGTCGATATCCTGCTGGCCGAGAAAATATTCGCCGCCGCCATATTGCGTGCGCGAGACGTATGGGGGTGATGTCGTGAGATCCACGCACGGGTAGATCAGAATCTGCGCGTCCATGCGCGGTCCCTGATTGTCGCGCGCGTGAAGAGTGAGCGCCGCAGTGAGATTGGCGCCGGCGCTGTCCCCCATCACGACAAGCGATTGCCCGGGAAGGCGCTGCATGTCGCACCAGGCCAGCGCGGCCACGCAGTCGTTGAAACCGGCCGGAAACGGGTGTTCAGGCGCAAGCCGGTAATCAACCGATACCACTGTCGCGTCCGTGCCCGCCGCGATTGCCCGCGCGATCGCATCATGCGTTTCGATGCTGCCAAGCGCCCAGCCGCCGCCGTGGATCAGCAGCACCATCGGTCCCTCACCGCCTCGGTCGGCGCGGTATATCCGGATCGGCACCGCTGCCCCGTCTCCCGCAATCGTCAGATCCTCGCTGGCGACGTGCGGGACCTCCGGTGCGAGCTGGGCAGTAGCGGCCGCGAGCTGCTGGCGCGCTTCGGCAATCGACAGGCTCCAGAGCGGCGGTGCGCCCGCTGCCCGCATGGTATCGAGAAGCGCCGCCACATCAGGATCGAGCCCGGCCATCGTGCGCCTCCGCCCTAGAAGCGCTTCTTCGCCGAAAGTCCCCATTCGCGTGGGCGCCCGTAATAGCCTTCGGTATGCCCGAAACTGGTTTCCGCCGAAATGCCGCCGCCGAGATAGGTCTTGTCCGTCAGGTTGGTGACGAAGGCCGCGATCTCCAGACCCAGATCGTCGTTCGAGTAAGTGATCCGCGTATTGATCAGCGCGAAACCATCCTGCACCAGCGATGCCACATTGGTGGGATCGAGATAGGTGCGGCTCTTGTAAGTCAGGTCGCCTCGGAATGCGATGCTGCTGCTGGTGCCCACCGGTACCGTGTAGACGATACTCGCATTGCCCGTCCATTTCGGGACGAAGGGCTGATGCGTGTCGAGCGAGATGTCGCTCACCCCCGCTGCCAGGCTGGTGTACTTGAAATCCGCATATCCAAGCCCGGCTGAAAGCTGCAGGGCGGGGACTGGCTGCGCCTGCAGTTCCAGCTCGAAGCCCTTTACTTCTGCGTCTCCGGCATTTCCAAGGTCGAGGACGAGAACGCCGGCCTCGTTGGCCTTGACACGGGAAAGCTGGATATCGGTGTAATCGTTCCAGTAGGCGGCGGCGTTGAAGCGCAGCATACGGCCCAGAAGATCGGATTTGAAGCCGAGTTCGTAGGCTGTCACCTCCTCGGGATTGAAGGGCACCGGCGGCGTGTTGTCCACCGTCGGGCGGCCGTTAAAGCCGCCGCTCTTGAACCCGCGCGATACCGATGCATACGCCATGAACTGCGGTGAGAAGCGATAGTCGATCGACGCCATCGGTGTGAACGAATCCCAGCTCTTGCCCACCGTCGTAAGCGGTATGATCGGCACGCCCGATGCAACGCGGATGTGCCGCAGCGTGTAGTCCTTGCTCTCATGCGTGTAGCGCGCGCCGACTGTAAGATTCAGGTCGTTGGCAAGTGTGTAGGTCGCCTGCCCGAAAGCGGCGTAGCTCTTGATGCGAATCTTGTTGAAGATATCAAAATCAAGATCGAGCGCGACGTTCACAGGATTGCCTGCGCCGCCGGGCGCGGTTGGCGCTTCGGGCGGAGACCCGTCGATCGGCCCTGGAAGTGCTTCGAACGCGTTGAAAAATCCGGATGCGAGGATGACGTTGTTGGTATCGCGCCCGTACTCGTTGAAATAAAAGCCGCCTACGACCCATTTCAGCCGTTCGTCCGCAGATGTGCCGACGAGCTGGAGTTCCTGGCTGAACTGGTGCTGCCGCTGCCGGTTGTCGGTTGCGATATAGTCCATGGGGCCGCCGTCGCCATCGCGGCCGAAATGCGCCTTCATGTGGCGGTAGGCGGTGACGGATTTGAGAGCGATCGCATCGCTCATGTCCCAGTTGAACGTTCCCGAAATGCCCCACATGTCGAGATCGTTGCGGTTAGGGCCCGTCCCGTAGGTGGTGAAGGGGTTCGGCGAGATCAAATCCGTCGACATCGGTATCGGCGATGCCACGAAGATGTTCCACAAGGTCGCGACGACGGAAACGTCCTGATCGAACGAAAGCAGTTTTTCAGGCACGGCTTCCTGCCGCCAGCGCGAGTAATCCGCCGCAATATCGATCGTGATGTCGTTCGACGGCGTGAACCGCAGGTCGAGCCTCGCGGCCGTCTGGTCGATATCGCCGGGTCGGGAAACCGTGTCGCCAGTGAAGTAATCGACGCGTCTGCCGTAGCCGTCGCGATTCTGCGACGAGGCGGAGAGTTTTATCGCCACCTGATCGGGAACAAGCGCGGTTTCAAATGATCCGCGCAGGTCGATGCGGTTGAAGCGACCGGTCGTCACCTCGATGAAACCGCGCGTTTCACCATTGGGCTTGGCCGAGGTGACGTTGACGGCGCCGCCGATCGTGTTCTTCCCGAACAATGTGCCCTGGGGTCCGCGCAGCACCTCTACGCGCTCGACATCGAGCAGGTCGAATGTGCTGCCCACCGAGCGCGGATAGTAGACGCCATCCACGTAGACGCCGACGCCGGGATCCACCGTGAACAGGAATTCGCTCTGTCCGACACCGCGGATGAACACGGAGAGGTTCGCGCCGCCGCCGCTGCCGCCCGCGGCCGTGTACATCGAAACATTGGGCACGAAGCCTGCCACGTCGGCAAGTGCGCTCGCGCCGCGCGCCGTCAGGTCCTCGCCGCCGAGCGCAGTGATGGCGATGGGTGTATCCTGCAACCGCTCCTCGCGCTTGCGCGCCACCACGACGATCTCGGCAAGACCGGTCGATTCCTCGGCCTCCGGCCCTGCTTGCGCCTGGGCAATCGATGGCGCCGCCAACCCACCCAGAATGGAGGCCCCAAGGCAAAGCGAAAGCATACGGCGGGCAGCGAACGAGCGTGCAATCATCGGACAGTATCCTCCCCCAGAATAGTCCTTGCCGGCCTATGCTCTCTTGGCGGTTGCCGGCTTTGGACACCCAGATTCATGAAGCCCGGCCATCCGAGGAACAATGACGAGAGACACTCAATTTTCTGCCGGGTGATAGGACCGAACAGAAGCATCTGACTGCGCTATTAGCCTTCAAAAACTACGGACGGCCGGATCGAATGCTACGGTGGAAGCGGCCAAGCTGCAGGCTATGGAAAACAGCGTTCGGCCGCCGTTCGGCAGCTCAAGGCCATCGGGCATGCGCAATCCAATGGCGCGGCTGACCAATGGGAGGCTGGTCAGCGCGATCACTACGGAAGGTGGTAGCGGTGCAGAAAGCACATGTTGCGGCTGCTTCTGCGCACGTGGCTTACGCACGCTGTCGTCGATATCCTACCTTGCGATGCTTACGCACCATGAGCCGCTCGGCGCGGTGCCGCCCGTCCAAAGGCGGGGCCAACGCACAGTGTTGGGGTTAATCCTGGCCTCGTCTCGCCGCTTCGATCTTCGCAACATCGATCTTCTGCATCGTCATCATGGCCTCGAACACGCGCTTTGCAACTTCCCTGTCCGGATCGGCGAACCCTTCGTTGAGTACGCGCGGCGTGATCTGCCAGGAGAACCCCCAGCGGTCCTTGCACCAGCCGCAAGCGCTTTCCGTGCCGCCATTGCCGACGATCGCGTTCCAGTAATGATCGGTCTCTTGCTGATCTTCCGTTTCGATCATGAACGACACGGCCTCGTTGGGTTTGAACATGGGGCCACCATTGAGGCCGACAAATGCCTGTCCGAGAAGCGTGAACTCGACTGTCAGTTCCGCGCCTTCCGAGCCTGACGGGAAATCGGCCGGTGCGGCTACTGCCTTGTCCACGTGGCTGTTAGGAAAAATGCTCGCATAGAATTCCGCAGCCTTGCGTGCTTCGCCGTGATCGAACCACAGGCAGTTGATGATCTTGCTCGCCATTTTATATCTCCGGTTGTCCTTATATTTCTTCGAGGAATGATAGCGGCAAGCTCAGCGCCGTCCGCCGACCAGGCCGAAGGGCGTGCCATGGGGATCGATGCAGTTCATCGAGAAATCGCCGCCGGGAATCTCGTCCGGGCCGCTCATGACCCGGCCGCCGCCATCCTGGACCGCCACCTTTGCAGCATCGATATCCTCGACGCGGAAATACTGATTCCAGCGCGGCGGTCCCATTTCTGCGTTGGCTGGCATAATGGCGCCGATCACGGTGCCGTGACGGATGAACTGGTATTTGCCCATCGGGCCCATATCCATCTCGCCATCCTGTCTCCAGCCGAACAGATCACCATAAAACGCCCATGCGACAGCGGGGTTCGAAGTCTGAAGCTCGTTCCACGCGCAGTGCCCGATACGAGGCATGTCGTCGGCAAAGGCCAGACTCTTGCCGGTTCCCTGTGGCTTCATCATGTAAAACGGCACACCTTGCGGATCTGCGACCATCGCGATACGCCCGACCATCGGAATGTCCATCGCGGCCATGAGCGTGCGACCGCCCTGCGCCTCGACTGCGGCGACTGCGGCATCGACATCATCGACGGCGATGTAGCCGAGCCACGTCGGCACGGCGCCGCCCTCTGCCATGTCCTTCGTTATCGCCATCAGGCCACCGACGCTATTCGCGCCGGCATTGATGATGCGGTAGTCCATGCCGGATTGGCCGCTATCGGCAAAGCTCCAGCCAAGGATGCGCGCGTAGAACGCCTGTGCAGCTTCCACGTCGCTGGTCAGCAGTTCGTACCAGATATAGTCGCCGGATTTGTTGGCGGCAGGTTTCTCCAACGTCACGATCGGAGCGAAGCCTCCGAAAATCATTCTCTTGCCGTCGAAGGGCATGGGGTTCTTTTCAGGATGCATCCGGTCGTCTGTTTTCATCAGCGTGTCCATTTGCGCGAATGCCGCGTCGCGGGTCGCCCTGTCTGGCCATTCGATCCATGAGAATACCACCGTCTCGTCGTCCTTCGCCTGAACGGCGCGGCGAAAATCAGTCAACTTGCCGTCCGGAACAGAATCGCCCCAGCATTCAAGAACCCGAAGCGCGCCGAGGTCCATGAAGACGCTGTCCCCGCGCTTTGCATGGTCGATGAATTTCTGCTTGTTCGCTGTGGGCACCGCGAGCACGAAACCGTCTACATAGGTCATGCCTCTATCCTCCCTTCATGCAATTCCGACTCGATGTTGACCAAACATGCCCGATAAATTAAATAAAACAACTATGAAGTTAGAAAATATAACTAAATTATCAAAAGGCGCGAAAAAGCGTGTGTATCACGATGCCTGCGGCACGGCGCACGGCCTGGAACTGCTCGGCGACCGGTGGGCACTCTTCGTGGTGCGTGAGCTTATGCTCGGTCCGCGACGCTTCGGTGACTTACGCGCCGACCTGCCCGGGATCAGCGCCAACGTGCTTACCCAGCGCCTGTCGGAACTGGAAGCGAACGGGGTCGTCATACGAAGCAAGCTGCCGCCGCCGGCGAGCGTGCAGGTCTACGGTCTCACCGAATGGGGATACGAGGCTGAGCCGGTCGTGCAGGAACTCGGCCGCTGGGCAGCGCGCTCCCCGGCGCATGATCCGACACTCCCAATCAGCGGTGTCTCGATTCTGCTTTCGTTCCGGACGATGATCGACAGGAGCCGCATCGGCAGCCTTGATCTTACAATCGGTTTCCGGTTCGGCGAGCACGAATATAACGCGCGCGTGGATCGCGGCGGCATTCATGTTGAACGGGGTGCCGCTGCAGGCAACATCGTTTTCAGCGGCCAGCCCTCTGCGCTGGCGGCCTTCGTTTACAGCGGTGCATCGCTGGACACTCTCGCGAATGAAGACGTGCTCATTCTCCAAGGCGACCCAGCACTTGCAGCCCAATTCGCTGATCTTTTCGTTCTGCCGCCTAAGTTCGACCCACATGGAATTGCCTAAAGGCAGCTGATCATTCACTCGAGGAAGGGAAGTTGGATTGGCCCGGTGCGTCGGGTGGAAACCAGGCGCTTTGCCAATGATCGCAGGCGGGCGAGGCGGGCCAATAAACTTGGATAACGAGGATTACGCGTCTCCAAGTCTCTATGGATCAAAGGCGGGTTAAGGGGTGGGGTGCTCGCATCGGGAGGATTGTTTTACGTGACCGTCAACAACCTGTATTCGTGTGCCGGGCCTGCGGCTTTCCGCTGACTATTCCGACATCGACATTGGCAATGTGAGAGCTTTGCTGCCGCGCAGGATACGGTGGACTTCAACAACCACCTCGATAGGCAAACCTATATAGACCTAGATTTGAGGTATAACGTTGGCCCGTTTACCCTGTTCGGCAGTGTCACCAATCTATTCGACGTAAGCCCGAAATATGTAACCAACGTGGCTGCGATCAATTCCGATGCCATCGGAACTTACATGTCGGGTGGCGTAAAGTTGAAATTTCAGACGGTGTGGACAAATTTGAGCTAGTATCTTGCGGTGGCGAGATGGACTATGCCGAGGAAGCTTTTGCCAGTTGGTCGTAGCGGGTAGCGATGGCGTGGTTGATCTTGAGGTGTCCGAACATGCGCTCGGCGCGGTTGCGGCGCTTGTAGAGAATTTTTATAGCACCTTTTTGGTGCGCATGTTTTTGTCCAAAATTGGGAACCGAACACAAGGCAGTATGCTGCCAGATCACCGTAAGCTTACTCAGACTCGCTAACACAGGCTTGGAATAGCCTTGGTTAGCTCGGTGCCCCGTGGTCTTTCAGGCTGGTCGGATGCTTACGACTACACGGCGCGGCTCCGCGGTCACCCAGCATCAATTAATGGTCTGCCTTGAGAAAATTGGTCCAATTCTGGAGAGAGCCCTGTGGGGCATGTGGACTGCCCGCGATGATTGGTCCGATTGCATAGTTAGCTGATCCGGATTTCTGATGGCAGCCTGGGCGGGAGGCGAAGCGGAGCGGAGCCGAGCGGCCAGGCTGCCATCTTGATCGTTTCCGGGGCTGGTGGGCGATAGCCGAGACTGCTGTGAGGGCGCAGCCGGTTGTAATGGTCGCGCCACCAGCCGGTGACGCAGCGGACCTCCTCCAGACTGTAGAAGATCTCGCCGTTGAGCAGTTCATCGCGAAGGCGGGCATTGAAGCTCTCTATGTAACCATTCTCCCAAGGGCTCCCCGGCTCGATGTAAAGCGTGGTGACGCCGAGCCGGCCCAACCATTCGCGCACCGCATGGGCGACGAACTCGGGACCATTATCGGACCGGATATGCTGGGGCGGCCCATGCTCGATGAACAGATGGCAAGCACGTCGATGACGCCGTTCGACTGGAACCGCCGCAGCGGCACCATCGCCAGACATTCGCGGCTGAACTCGTCGATGATGTTCAGCATCCGGAACTTGCGTCCGTTGCGCGTCTGATCCTCAACAAAGTCGTAAGACCAGACATGTCCGCGATGCTGTGGCCGCAACCTTATACACGACCCATCGCCCAACCAGAGCCGACGTCGTTTCGGTTGCCTCTTCGGCACTTTAAGGCCCTCCCGCCGCCAGATGCGTTCCACCACTGACAAGCTGACCTGCCAGCCCGCACGGCCGAGCAAGGCATGGATGCGGCGATAGCCGTACCGGCCATAATCCCTGGCCAGCGCAATGATGTCGGCCGTTAGATGCTGCTCGTCGGCATCCCCCTTGGGACGATGTCGCTGCGTTGAACGATGCTGAACCAGAACACGGCAGGTCTGCCGCTCCGATACCGGAAGAACCCGGCAGACCTACTTGATCGCCTCACGGCGACGGGAGGGACTCAAAAAGTCAGCTTCGACGCCTCTTGCAGGATCGCCTTGTCCAGTGCGAGGTCCGCAACCAGCTTCTTCAGCTGCGCATTCTCCCGCTCCAGATCTTTCATCCGGCGGACCTGGTCGACCTTCAGGCCACCATATTCCTTACGCCACCTATACAGCGTCTGTTCGGCAATCCCGATCTGCCGACAAGCCTCGACGGCGGTCCCGCCTCGTCCGACAATCACATCCACTTCACGCAGCTTCGCGATGATCTGCTCCGGTGTAAATCGCTGACGTCCCATACATTTCTCCAATTCTCATGCCCCACAGGGCTCTCTCCAGAATTGGACCAATTTTCTTAAGGCAGACCAGAGTGTGCAGCATCCAGGCACCTGAGGATCACGATGCGGTGATCAAGATCACGGCTCCGGTTACCCGCGTGCGTCGTGGGAACGAGCTCAAGCTCGTTGTTCCGGGCCAAGGTACGATGCCATCGCGAGCACCTGATGCCCAGCTGGTCGAACTCGTCGCTGAAGCGTTCGCCTTGAGGGAGACGATGCTGGTTAGGGGAAAACCGGTGAGCGTGATCGCTACAGAAGCTGGCAAATGCCGCAAGCGCATGATGCGGTTGTCGCCGCTCGCGTGGCTCGCGCCCGACATCGTTGAGGCGATCGTCCAAGGTTCCCAGCCTGCAACGCTTACGCATCAGAAGCTGCTCAGCACGGTGCTTCCCATCCAGTGGCAAGAGCAGCGTGTGGTGCTGGGGTTTGCATAACGCTTGAACCACAGCTTCAAAGTTGATGAAGAGCGCCTTCGTGCGCTGTTCTTCTAGCAACGCCGCCCCATCAACCTACCATCGCGTATCCCGCAAATGGGGTCTGAAACATCGCTGACAGAGACGCCGGGGATACTTAGGCGCAGCCGGCCTGAAAGCAGAGACGCTCTCGCCCCAGGGCAGAATGGCCGCATACCCAAAGCCCGCAGAACTGCGCAAGTCCCAGCGTTTCAGCAACGACAAGTGATTGAATATAAAGGATTTTAAAATGGATGGTGCGCTTAGGTGACTCGAACACCTGATGCATAGATTTGAAAATAAAAGATATTTTGAGGGGGTGGCATCAGATTGCCCCCAATCTTGCCCCCAAAGTATTTATAACCATTTTAAAAAAAAGCACATATTTTGGTCAAAAATTGGCACCGAACATAGATCAGTACGCTTTCAAATCTCCGTAACCCGCCTCGCGAAGGCGAGTGTCCATATAGCTATGGGCGCTGACCTTCCTCAGTGTCGCCGCGCTGCGCCGCGACAGGTCGCCAAACGCGTGGGACATATTAAGACTCATGTTATTGCCGCATTTGGTGGCGGACTTGAGCTTCGTCAGACGGCCAACCGCATCATAGCAGCTGTACGTCACAACCCCGCCTGGGAGCGTCAGCGAGGCACACTCGAGGTTTACGTTTACATAGGCATACCACAGCATTCGGCCATACGCCGTGCGCGAGAGCAGGCAACCCGCCTTGTCTCACGTGTAGCAAATCTCCGGCGCCCATAGCGACGTCGCGGTAAGGCGAACGCCGGAAGGATTTCAAAGCAGGTCAAAGTCATAGGCGACTTCCACTGCGCTGGGCGTATCCTTCACGGTAACCTGCCTGAGCGCAATTACGATGGCTGCGACGAGATCGCTTCCCGTACCGCCTTGTAGCGTTCCAACTGCAGCCGCACACGTTCTTGCGCGTTTCTGTACCTGTTCCGCCCCTGCGCGATGGATCACAGACATTCATAGTCACAACGACCTCTAGTTGCTTTGAGAATATCTGATTGCACCATCAGAGATCGACTCAAAGGAATGGTGATTTATGCCTTCCCAAGTCGCTTCTCAGCGAAAATCAACAACCAATTTACAACTTGAAGGCCGGCCCCGTGGGGAGCCGGCCTTCGCAGGCGGGGTTTGAACCGCTTCTGCTCTTTCTTGGTAGGAGGTTAGAAGCCGATCCGCGCCGTCAGTTTGAACTGCTGCGGTCTACCGATCCCGAGCAAGCCGTTGCTGGCGGTGCTCCAATATCGCTTGTTCGCGAGATTTTCTGCGTTGAGCTGAAGCGTCAAGCCGTTTGCGACGTCATCGAACGTATAGCGAACCGAGGCCTGCAAAAGCGTGAAATCATCGACGAAGGCATTATTGAAATTGTTCACTGCGCGATCACCTATATGCATGACGCCTCCGCCAATCGCGAGGTTCTCAATCGCTTGCGGGCGATACTCCACATAGAGATTTCCTGTCCACTTGGGCGTATTTTCCGGGCGCTTTCCGAGCAGTAGCGGGCTTACGGCAGATGTCGATTCTGCATCGAGATATTGCCCCGAGAGATAAACGGAGAGTTCACGGATCACTTCGCCGGTGAAAGAGGCTTCAATGCCCCGGTAGCGCGACCGTCCGGCGAGTTTGAAGAGATTATCGGCCGGATCGGTGAAAGCCGATGGGCGACTGATCTGAAAGCCGGCAAGTTGGAAGGTGACATTTCTGAACACCTCACCCTTCACTCCGGCCTCGTATTGTTTCGAGATCGCGGGCGGCAGAACATCGCCCGGATTGGCGCTGTTGATCGGCGCTGTACCGCCCTCTTCCAGGCCCTCGAGATAGGTAGCGTACAGGCTGAGCTTCTTCGTGGGCTTGACGATAATCCCGTATGATGGCGTCCACTTTTTCAGCGAAAAGCGCCTCGTAACGCCGGACGCCGATACCGCGTGACTCTTGTAGGTGCTGTACCGGACGCCGGCGAGCAGTTCGATCGGTCCAATGGCTGTACGGTTTACGACATAGGTGCCTTGGTCCCGGATATTGAGAGGAGAAAGCGTGAAGGCCGTCGGATTAGGAAGGACAACTTCGCGGGGATCAATATAGTTTTGAGCTACCGTGATCGCGGAGCTGTTGCGGCCGTTCTGAAAACGCCAATTGCTGCTCGCGCCCGCGACGATGTTGTGCGTAATCGCACCGGTGGCGAAGGTACCGGCTAATTCGACGCGCGCATTCCGGTTCCGGAACCGCTGATCCCGCGTACGGAAGATGCGCAATGTCGAAGATCCCGAGGGTGTCGCGTAATTCTCGAGTTGGGAGAAATCGCGATTCCTAACCGTCAGGGCTTGGCCTCCCTCTATTGTCAGGGCCCATGCCGGCGAAATTTTCCAGTCAACGCGCCCCAATACATTTGTCGCCCAGGCGTCATAGCGAAGATTTTCTCCCCCATAATTCACGTCAGGATCGGGGATGGCCGCGGGGACGAACCCAGCCGCAGCCGACAAGAGTTGTAGAGCGGGGGGTTCGGTCACGTCCTTGGCTACGTGCTCGGCATCGAACCTGAAGTTCAGGGCATCAGTTACCTTCAAGTCGGCTGCCAACGAAGCGACGTATCGCGTGCCGCCGAAGCGCTTGACGCCATTCTCAACAATTCCAGCGCCCCCGTTGAAGCGAATCCCAAATCCGTCGTTGGGCCGTCGGCTGATATCGGCGGTAGCATTGACGCCTGCAGCATCGTTTGCAGTCATGCTAAAGTTGGTCACGTCGCGGTCGGGCCGCTTGGTCACGAGGTTGACGATACCTGAGGGAGGCGCAAATCCGTAATAGAGCGCTCCCACGCCTTTCAGAACCTCGACCCGATCTTTGTTTTCCAGCGGTAGATCGACGAGGTTGACTACGGGCATAGAGCCATTCAGGCGATAGCTCGTACTGTTGTGGATGAGGATCCCGCGGATCGCAATATTGTCGTAAGTCGTACCGCTCAATTGCGACCGGGTAACGCCGGCGGTGTTGCGGAGTGCGTCGAAAATCCCCGCAACGGCTTGTGCCTTCAGGAGCTCTTGCGGAACAACGTTGACGGTGAGCGGTACATCAATGATCCGCGCGTTACGGAACGTTCCTACTTGGACGAAGTCAGCGCCATAGCTGTCCGGCCTGTCAGCCGTAACGACAATCTCCTCAAGTTCTGGCCTCTGATCCTGCTCGGTCGCGGCTTTGCCTGTCTGCGCAGACGCACTTACAGGTATGGCAACACCAGCGGCCAACGCGATCCTCAATCCCAACTTCATTTCTACCCCTCCCTTTATGGCGCACATGGTTTGCACGCAGCTTTGCTGAACAAGACAAATTTGGTCTTAGATACCGAAACAGGGCCTAATTAGCGCTGGTCGGCATAGGAAATTCTTGGCATAACTGGGATATAGATTGATCATGAGTGGTATCAATGAATGGTTTAATACCAAACTACAGTGAGGTTGTAAAGAGGCCGTATGTCAAGCCGCAACAATGGGAACTGCTTATGTCGAACGCGAATCAACTCGCCCTGCATCTCAGCGGGAAAATTGTGGAATATTGTGTAGCCAAAGGCCTCCCGGCAGGGACGAAGTTAACGGAGAGGCGCTTAGGCGATGAATTCGGGGTTTCACGCTCGCCGATACGCGGTGCGTTGGCGGAGCTTCAGAAGCGAAAAATCGTGACTCGTGACGGTGCGGGCTACGTCCTGGCGTTGGGAGGGAGCAGTCTAGCAAAAGTTGCACACGACGTTCCGCAGCCTGCGGCGAGTGCGCTGTATCTTCAGATATTGCGCGACCGCTTCTCCGGTAAGCTGCCCGATCACGTCAGCGAGACGGATTTGCTTCGCCAATATGGAGTGACCCGAAGCACCCTCCAAAAGTCTTTGCTCAAACTGAATCGGAATGGATATATCAGTCGGAGTGTTGCACGGGGTTGGACATTCGGCGAGACGCTCGGATCCGTCGCGTCCTATCAGGCCAGTTACGAGTTCCGTCTCGCGATAGAGCCGGCGGCTTTGCAATCGCCAAACTATCGAATCGATATGGCCGCGGTCCAGACCTTGTACGATCGTCACGTCAAGCTGCTCGGCAGGGGTTCGGAGGCGATCAACGGAATGGAATGGTCTGCCCTTGATGCTGAACTCCACGAAACGATCGTGGCCTTCTCGGGGAACGAGTTTTTCATCCGTTCCATGAAAGACCAGAATCAGCTGCGAGGTATCGTGGAAATCGAGTCCTTTTACGCAGATGAGCGAGTAAAGGCGTCTTTCGAGGAGCACATGTCCATCCTTGAGGCTTTGCTCCGTGGCGACTGTCAATGGGCGGCGACCCTGCTCGATCGCCACCTCCGACTTGCGGCCGAATCAACCCAAGTTTTCTTTGCCAAGGAGTCGGCCGTAGAAACCAATTTGGTATCAAAAGATAAAATAATGCCATAATGATCTGGACATATAAAAAAAATGGTTCTAAAGAGACAATCAGAGCCAGAGAATGAAGCGACACCATGATCGTGTCGAGGGGGGGGGGAGTGGGCAAGCAACCAACGAGTGCGGGCACCGAGGATGAGCTTGGCCACTACGAGTGCGAGGCCACCACCTATTTTGCGTGCCAGGCTGACCAGAGGTTCGGCTACTATCTTTACGTGCCCCGCAATTTCGCGTTCGACCGGGCTGCGCAATATGACCTCTGCGTGGTCGTTCACGGGACCGGGCGCACGCCAGCGGTTTATCGTGACCTCTTTGCTCCTTTTGCCGAGCGTAACAACAGCATCGTCGTCGCTCCGATGTTTCCGGCCGGGATCGATGAGCCGCGCGAACTGGCGGCGTACAAGTTTCTAGAACGTGGCGGCCTTCGCTACGACGAGTTGCTACTAGCGATGATCGATGAAATCGCGGCACGGTACCGGTTGCCGGAGAGAAGGTTTCTTGCCTTTGGCTTCTCCGGGGGCGCGCATTTTGTGCACCGTTTCGCCTATGTTCATCCAGAAAGGCTGCTCGGCTTGTCGATCGGCGCGCCTGGGATGGTGACGCTCCTCGATCCAGAAAGGGGATGGTGGCGGGGGATCCGCGATTTGAGGCAAAGATTCGGAAAGGATTTTGATCTCGACGCCCTCCGCAGAGTCCCGGTCCAGATGATCGTCGGCGAGAATGATACCGAGACATGGGAAATAACTATCCAGCCCGGTTCCCGCTTCTGGATGGAGGGTGCCAATGACGCAGGGCGCACACGTATCGATCGCCTAAGGTCCCTGAAGCAAAGTTTTGAGGAGCATGGCATCTCGGTTCGTCTCGATATCGTTGAGGGGATAGGGCACGAAGGCTACAAGGTCGTCGATACTGCGGCGGAATTCTTCGCCTCCGTGCTGGACGACGTTCGTGGTGGCGGACGAGAGGTCCAAGTATGACTCGTTCGTTTCCCCTGATAGAGGTAGAAGGGCCGCCCCTCGAACGCGGCCGCGCATATGGAAGACAGGCCGGCGATCGCATTGCGCGTGGTCTTCGTCTGTACGCCTCGTCGCTGACTTCTCCGCGGCTCAGCGAAATCGCTGCGCGCTACCTTGCCCGCCTTGCCGAGTTCGACCGGGGCTTGGCGGCAGAGGTTCGCGGAATTGCCGAGGGAGCGGAGCAGCCTGTTGAAGCAATCGTTGCGCTGAATGCGCGTACCGAGCTCACCGCTTGGGATGCCAAGGCAGTCCGCGAGGGCTGCACGGCAGCACTTGCGATGCCCCGACGCACGGCGGACGGCTCGCTTCTTCATGGGCAGAACTGGGATTGGCGGCCTGATTGCGCCGAGACGTCCATCGTTCTTCGTATCCTCGTCGACAACGGACCGGATATTCTTACATTCTGCGAAGCCGGACAACTGGCCCGGCATGGCATCAACAGTGTTGGTCTCGCCGTCACGGCAAATGGGCTTCAAACCGACCACGAGGGATCCGCCGATGGTCTACCCAGTCCATTCGCACGGCGTCGTATATTGATGTCGCAAACCTTGGCGGAAGCGTCCGACGTCATTTTGAATACGCCGCGATCCGCCTCGCACAATCTGATGCTTAGCCAGATCGACGGCAGCGGCCGCGCCGCCGCTATCAACTTTGAGACGACGCCAGAGCAGTTGTTCTGGAGTTTTCCGACGGATGGCTTGCTGACTCACGCGAATCATTTCAAGCATCCCGCCGCACTCCTCAGCGTGAAGGACATTGGCCTGTTGCGTCACCCTGAGTCCCTCTTGAGGGACTCACGTGCCTACGAGCGGCTTGATGCGGGTAGGGCGTCCATCACTGTCGATACCCTCAAGCAAGTGTTCGCCGACGATTTCGGCGAACCGCATTCGATATGTCGTCCTCCCGCCGTCCGTCCGGACGGGAGCCTGTCTGCGACCGTTGCAAGCCTCATTATGAACGCGGGATCCGGCGATATCTGGATTGCTCCTTCGCCATTCGACGGCGTGCCGTCCTACACACGTTACAAGGTGGCGGCATGAGAAGGCGTATTGCCATTGGCGGGGTGCTCGCCACGTTGGTGCTCCTCGTCAGCCTGTCAGTTTTCCAAACGTCTAGCCTTCCCCCGGTGCAGGCCGACGTACCTCTACGCGTCGCAATCAGCGCTGACATCCGAGGTACAAACCCGGGCGTTACGCGTGACGGCAATACGGATGCGGTTCTGCATCACGTGGTTGAAGGTCTCGTTGCCTACCGCCAGAATCTCGAAGTTGCACCTATGCTCGCCGAACATGTTGAGGTTTCGCCCGATTTTAGGACGTACAGTTTTCGGCTACGCGAAAAACTGCGGTTTCACAACGGAGCGCCGGTGACGTCGGCCGAAGTCAAGTGGAGCTGGGAGCGCATGCTGGATCCCGCGACCGGGATGCGGTGTCGGAGCTGGTACGACGGCTCGGCGAATACTGGGTTCGGCGCGAAGATCGTCAGGATCGAAACGCCCGACCGGCTAACCGCCGTGTTCACGCTCGACAAACCTAACAGTGTCTTTCTCGACCAGTTAGCGAGTCTCCAATGTATCACAGCCATCCTTCATCCTGCATCTGTGGACAAGAACGGAAACTGGATCGGACCAATTGGAACCGGCCCGTTCAGGATTCGTGAATGGCGACGCGGCGAATTTGTCGACCTCGAGCGCTTCGACGGCTATAATCCCCGGCAGGAACCAAGCGACGGCTACGCTGGAGCCAGAATAGCACTGGCACCGCGAGTACGCTTCGTCATCATTCCCGAGGCCGCGGTCGGTGTCTCTGCCGTGCGAGCTGGCGATATCGACATACTTCCCCGCACCCCGGCCTACGTCACAGCGCATCTGGATCTGAAACGCGACGGGATGCAAACCTCAGAAAGCGAGCAACTAGCCTGGCACACGCTGTTGATTCAAACACAAAATCCACTCTTTCGGGACGTCCGGATACGCCGCGCAATCGCAATGGCTCTTGATCCACGGCAAATCGCGAAAATCGCGACCCTTAGTGATATACCTGCCAACCCGTCGGCCATTCCACTGCTTAGTCCCTTTCATACGAAACATCAGGACAAGTGGTGGCCATATGACCCCTCGGAGGCGCGCAGGCTCTTGTCGCAGGCAGGTTACCGTGGTCAGCCGGTTTTAATCCAAACGAACCGAAAGACGCCCTTCGCGTTCGACAACGCGGTCGCAATCCAGGCGATGCTGATCTCGGTCGGGATAGATGCCCGCCTCGATGTTCTCGATTGGGCTACCCAGCTCTCCAACTATCAGGAGGGCAAATTTCAGCTTTCGGCGTTTTCATACTCGGCGCGAGCTCATCCCGTCCTGAGCTACGCCATGTTCTCGGGGTCGAAGGAAAAGCACGCCGCGGTCCAGTGGGACGATCAGGTAGCCCAGGCGCTGCTCGCTCGCTCGACGATAGTCGGTTCGTTGTCCGAGCAGCAGAGGATTTTTGACGCACTCCACAATCGGATGGTGACCACTGTACCGATTATAGGCCTCTACAACGAGCCTTCCAGCGATCTCTTGCGCGCGAACATCGTGGGTTATCGCAATTGGCCGATAGGTTACCCGCGCCTTTGGGGCGTTTCGCGAAAGGGAAGCTAATCGATGCGTTACGCGATCGTCAAACTCCTTTTGAGTATCCCCACGCTCATTCTTGTCGCCGGCATCATTTTTCTGCTGATGCGTGCGATACCGGGCGACCCGGCTCTGCTCCTAGTAGGCGATTCTGAAGACGCGGCTGCCCTCGAACAGGCGCGCAAGGAGCTCGGTCTTGACAAGCCGTATATTGTCCAGTTCGGGCTGTGGTTTTCGAACATTCTCAGCGGCGACCTTGGCGTTTCCATGATGACCGGAGAGCCGGTGCTATCGGCGATTGGTAGCCGCTTTATGGTTACGGCACAGGTGGTCCTCATTGCCGTCGGACTTGCGCTTCTTGTTGCTGTTCCCCTCGGCACGTACGCTGCCGCAAGGCAAAATCAGCGAGGCGATCTTGCTGTGGTCCTGCTGGCCAACCTCCTCATCTCGGTGCCGAGCTTCTGGATCGGATTGCTGCTCATCCTCATCTTCGGTGCGACACTCGGATGGCTTCCCACGGTCGGCTACGTTTCTATCGGTGAGAATCTGACGGAGGGCCTGCGATATCTCGTGCTTCCGGTGGTCGCACTTCTATGTATTGAGATCGCCACGCTCGTGCGCATGGTACGCGCAAGCACGCTCGATGTTCTTCGCCAAGACTATGTGATGAGCGCTAGGGCCAAGGGGCTCGACGAAAGCACGCTAATCCGCCGTCACGTCGTCAAGAACAGCTTTCTTCCGACCATGACCTTGCTGGGGTTGATACTTGGCAGCCTTCTGGGCGGCACGGCTGTCATCGAGACGGTATTCACGCTACCCGGGCTCGGAAGATTTCTCGTCGATGGCATCTATGCCCGCGATTATGCGGTCGTCCAGGGCGTGTTAATCGTTGTGGCTCTCATCCATGTGGCCGTGAATCTCGCGGTCGATCTCATCTATCCCTTCATTGATCCAAGGGTGAGATTCTGAAATGTCCAGAACTTCCTTTCTCGGTCTCCGGCATGCCAATGCCAGCGTCGGTACCGTTCTGTTTGGCCTCGCCCTCACTGCCGCGCTGATCGGGACTGTCGCCACTCCCTACGATCCAATCGCGCTTGATTTCGGTGCTCGCCTTTCTCCTCCGTCTGCAATGCATTGGTTGGGAACCGACCAGTTCGGGCGCGATGTGTTCAGCAGGCTCTTGTCGGCAGCTTCGGTCAGTCTGCTCGTCAGCTTCTTGGCGGTGTTGTTGGCGATGGTCATTGGCATCTCGATCGGTGCGCTGTCAGGTTATTTCGGAGGCTGGGTTGACCGGTTGGTCATGATGCTGGCCGACGCCTTGATGGCATTGCCGGGACTTCTCCTCGCTCTGGCGCTCGTCGCTGCCTTGGGCCAGAGCAAGTGGGGTGTTATTCTGGCACTGGGCCTCGCATATGCGCCTAGCGTGACTCGAGTCATGCGTGGCGTAGCACTCTCGTTAAGGGAAAAGGAGTTTGTCGAGGCCTCACGCGCGATGGGTAATGCCGAAATCTACACGATTGCGCGGCATGTCATTCCGAACAGCGCCGGTTCGCTGACTGTTCTAGCGACTGCCTTCTTTTCACTCGCCATTCTCGCAGAAAGCGCTCTCAGCTTCCTCGGACTCGGAGTTCCGCCGCCATATCCGAGCTGGGGAGGCATGCTCGCCGATGCGCGTTCCTACTTCACATTCGCTCCGTGGCTTGCGATCTTTCCCGGCCTTGCCATTTCGATGACGCTCCTTGGCATTAACTTGCTGGGCGACGCTTTGCGGGATCATTTCGATCCGCGAATGGCTCGGGCATGAGCAGCCTTCTCAAGGTCGCCGGCCTAAGCGTCGCTTTCGAAGGCGCGAAGAAGGTCGTGGATTCGGTATCGTTCGAAGTGGAGCGCGGTGAAATCGTCGCGTTGGTTGGGGAGTCCGGTTCGGGAAAAACTCTGGCAGCACGTTCGCTGATGGGGCTCCTGCCTTTCGGGGCAGAAATCGTCGGGGGTGAGGCATTGTTCAGCGGCGTGGACCTGCTGCGAGCATCCGAGACCGACAGACTTGCGATCCGGGGCGCTCGAATTGGGATGATTTTTCAAGAGCCGATGACGAGCCTCAACCCGTCGATGCGTATCGGGGATCAAATGGCCGAGGCGTTGAAGCATCATGCCGGGGTCTCGGAAACGGAGGCACGCACGCTCTGCATCGAGATGCTATCGCGTGTACGGATTGCAAATCCCAAGTGGGTACTTGACCGGTATCCCCATCAGTTTTCGGGCGGTATGCGCCAACGCATCATGATCGCGTCTGTCATGTTGTTAAAGCCGACGCTTGTTCTTGCGGATGAGCCTACAACAGCGCTCGATGTTTTAGTGCAAAAGGAAGTGCTCGACCTCATCGTCGAGCTGGCGCGCGAGGCCGGGTCCGGCGTATTATTAATTACACACGACCTCGGATTGGTCGCGCAGTATTCTCACCGCATATATGTCATGCGGCGTGGGCGCGTAGTCGAGGAGGGCGCAAGCGCATCTTTGCTGTCGGCCCCCAAGGAGGACTATACGCGAACCCTTCTGGGTGCCTTGCCGCGACGCGGCAAGAACAGGAATGTCGATAAGTCGGATAATATCCTCATGTCGGCTGACGATATTTCAGTGCGCTTCCCTGGCAAGCGGAGCTTGCCATGGCGCAAGACTGAGGACGTCCGGCCACTCAACGGCGTTTCCATGTGCATACGGCGGGGCGAGACGGTGGCCATCGTCGGCGAGTCCGGTAGCGGTAAGACTACGCTTGCGCGAGCCCTCCTGGGACTGGTTCCCATTACCAGCGGCACCGTGTATTTCGATGGTATCGAGATTTCCTCGCTGCGGCTCGAGGAATTACGCGACGCTCGTCGTCGCATCCGTATCGTATTCCAGGACCCCTTTTCCGCGTTGGATCCTCGCATGCGCATAGGTGCGATTGTGATGGAGGGGCTTCGCCATTCATACGATCTTTCTGCCCGAGAACGGGCTCAACGCGTATCGCGGACATTGGATGAGGTGGGGCTCGGCGAAGGTTTTGCGAGCCGGTTTCCTCACCAGTTGTCCGGTGGGCAGCGTCAGCGCGTGAACATTGCGCGTGCGCTTGTTGCCGATCCGGATCTCATTGTCGCGGACGAGCCTGTATCGGCGCTCGATGTTACTGTTCAGGCCGAGATATTGAATCTGCTCGCACGACTGCAATCCGACCGCGGGTTTGGGTGCATTTTCATTTCACATGCGCTCGGTGTAGTCGAACAGGTCGCGGATCGCGTCATGGTCCTCTACCGTGGCAATATTGTGGAAACCGGTAGTCGAGATGACATCTTCGATCGACCGCGTCATCCATATACTTGCGCACTGCTGCGCGCTGCTCCTCGGCTTAATGGCGACAGGGCTAACGGCTATCGCCTACATCCATTTCCAGCCAATCAGCCGCCGCCGCCGCCAGGCCATGACTATGCCCAACTTGAGGGTGCAGCCATGTCGATGGGGCGACTAGTCGAAGTTTCTCCCGGCCACAGCGTGGCCTGCACTTCAAACGGATTCTGAAAGGCATCGTCAATGAAAGTCACGCTCATTCAACTGACATCGCATGACAACAAGGCCGCAAATATCGTGCATGCGGAAAACTTGTTGCGCAGGTCCATCGAGGCCAGCCGTCCCGATCTTGTCGCGCTTCCGGAAGTCTTCACCTATCACGGAGGAACCGTTGACGGTGCGAAGAACTCAGCAGAAACTATTCCCGGAGGCCCCGCCTTCGAGATGCTGTGCCAAATTGCACGCGAATATGGCGTATATGTCCATGGGGGCAGCATCGGCGAGCGCGATGAAGATCGCTTTTACAACACGACGCCGGTCATCAATCCACGAGGCGAACTCGTGGTGCGGTACCGTAAAATCCACATGTTCGACGTGATGACGCCTGATGGGAAAAGCTATCAGGAGTCGGCGACATTCACGCCGGGGAGTGACATCGTGACATATGATGTTGGCGACGTGAGGATCGGATGTACCATCTGCTATGATCTACGGTTTGGCGAGCTATTCGTCGCGCTAGCGAAGAAGGGTGTACAGGTAATTATTCTTCCTGCGGCATTTACAATGATGACGGGTAAAGATCATTGGGAAGCGCTGCTGCGTGCACGTGCCATCGAAACCCAATGCTATGTCCTAGCTCCCGGGCAGGTGGGTAGTTATTTCGGGGGAGGTGTGGAACGGATGAATTATGGTAATTCGATGATTATTGATCCATGGGGTACTGTCATTGCCCGGGCCCAGGACGGCATCGGTTTCGTATCCGCAGAACTCGATCTTGCGTATCTTGAGAAGGTGCGATCGGATATTCCATCCAACAGAAACCGAGTACTTGGAGGTTGATAGATGGCTTGGTCCGATATCAGCGTTCTGAGGAACTCACGCTTTGGGACGGCTCCGACTAAAGCTGAGCTTCGTGAGTGGCTGTCCTCAATCATGTTTGGCATCGATGAGTCCAAGGAAGCGCTCGGCGTGATTTCACAATGGGAGGGATATCGCCCGACGCCGCTGCTTCAATTAACTAAGCTCGCTCGCGAGCTCGATGTCGGGATAATCCATTACAAAAACGAAGCAGAGCGCTTCAATCTCCGGAGTTTCAAAGCCCTTGGTGGTGCCTATGCGGTTTACAAACTGCTCAGCCAGAGAGTTGAGATAGAGACCGGCATAGCTTCGGTCTCTATCGAGCGTCTACTGGGCGGTGAGTTTTCTGAGATCGCGTCGAAGTTTGCAATTGCATCCGCTACAGCGGGAAATCACGGCCGTTCGGTTGCGTGGGGCGCGAGCATGTTCGGATGTCCCTGCAATATTTATGTTCACAAGGGCGTCAGCCAAGCGCGCGCTAACGCGATCGCTGCATTCCGAGCGAATATTATTAGCGTGGACGGGAACTATGATGATTCCGTCCGGATAGCAGCACGTGACTCCGAAGCGAATGGTTGGACTGTCGTGTCAGACACGACTTACCCTGGGTACAATGAAATTCCTCGTCTCGTGATGACGGGATACAGCGTTATGTTCGCCGAAATTCTAGAAGTTCTGGGAGAGGCCAGGCCTACTCATATTATCATTCCGGTGGGTGTGGGTGGACTCGCTGCTGCGGTTGTTACCTATTTCGCGCTTCACTGTGGTGATGAGTGTCCAAAGTTCATCATGGTTGAGCCGGAGAAGGCCGATTGCCTCTACCAAACTGCCCTACACGGGGTGCCGCGGCGCGCGAGGGGTGGACTTGGATCTGTGATGCTCGGTCTTGATTGCGGCGAGGTGTCCGAACTCGCGTGGTTGGTACTGGAACGATTGGCCTATGCCTTTGTCTTGATTACTGATGAGGCGGCAGTTGAAGCGATGCGTGATTTGGGCGCCACGAGAATCGATGGCGAACCGATTGAGGCTGGCGAATGCGCAGGTGCAGGTTTGGCCGTGTTGCGCAATGTTAAGGGAAATCCTGCATTGAGAGATGCCCTTGGCATCTCGTCTTCAAGCCGAATTTTACTGATCGGCACCGAAGGTGCGACGGACCCGGAGCGTCGTGAAAATTTGTTGCTGCGTGGGCTTGAAGCTCAGATGAACTGACGTTCGCGCAGACGCGAGATTTTCGTTCGATGGAAATTGGTATGTCAAAATACCAGAACAGCCGCTTCGCCAGATTGACCCGAAAGTATTATGTAGAATTTTCTTTGTGATTAGTGCCGGAATTTATAAGCTTCGTGCAAAGTTGATGAAAATATAATAATAAGAATTCTTATTGATATTGAGATCGTTAATGACGTCGGAATCTATTTGGTATCCAATCCAAAGAGGAGGGGCGTATGGTTGTTGAAAACTCATCAGGACGATTGCCCGGCGGGTTGGGGTTGTGGCTGTCATCGCCGAACCTTCTTTTGCTCGAGTTGTCAGTGCAGAAATCTGTCGATGTCATAGTGCTTGATCTCGAACACGGTTCATTCGACCTTGCAACACTCGATAGTTTCTTGTGCCTCGCGCGTTCGCTGGAACTCGTGGTGCTCGCGAAGACCCTCTCACCCGAGCGGGCTTCGATTCAGCAACCACTCGATTTTGGATCAGCCGCAGTGATTATCCCGCATGTGGGTAATGTCGACCATGCACGCTGTGTGACCGGGTTCGCAAAGTATCCGCCCTCCGGTACGCGAAGTTCGTCCGGCGGACGGAGCTTTCACTATCGAACACCCGCCGACGACTTTTTCGATCGGCAAAATCGCGAAACCTTCTGTCTTCCAATGATCGAGACCGCGGAGGCTCTAGAAGCTGTCGAGGCGATAGCAGCTTTGGAAACGGTCGATGGCCTGTTCGTGGGGCCGACCGATCTTTCGTTGCGACGAGGAAGAGGGCGGTATCGCCGGACTGACGAGGACCGTTCCGATCTAGAACGAATCGCCTGTGCGGCCGCCGCCGCTGGCAAGCCCTGGATCATGCCGGCTTGGACTCCCCTTGAGCGTGACTGGGCCCAAACCCTTGGTGCTCACCTTTTGATTGTGGCCGAAGAGCAAGCAATTTTGTCCCAGGGTCTCGATGCGGCGCTATCGAACGCCCGCAATGGATAACGCCTTTGACGCTTCGTAGAATACTCGTCAATTTATAGAAATATAACCCTTCGAATACTGGTAATTGTTGTAGTTAATCGTCAATATGTTGGAAGAAAATCGTTCAGAAATTTGAGTCGTATGGCTGGAAACTCATGGAATGAACAAAAAGGGACTTCTAAAAATCCATCGATGGATAGGTATAATTCTTGCCATCTTGTTGACAGTGCAGGGTCTGACAGGTGTCGTTCTGGTATTTCGTGAGGAAATAGAGAGGGCAATCCACCCTGCGCTTGTGTTGGTGGCGCTTCCGGATCGTGCCCCGCTACAAAAAATGCTCGACAAGGTGCAGGCGGCACATGCAGAATTTTCGGTCGATCGCATCGAATTTTCTGCACGCAAGACTGATGCGGTCATCTTCAGGCTCGTTGCCAATGATGGCTCTCGTCGCCTAGTTGCGGTCGATCCGTTTCGTAACAGCCTCGTTCGAGACGGTCCAATGCTCTCTTGGCCCGTTGAACTGGTCTTTTACATCCATCATAGTCTGCTGGCGGGGTCGGTAGGGCATTACGTCATCGGTTTAGAGGGACTGGCTTTGCTGTTCCTTGGTGTGACCGGCCCGGTGATCTGGTGGCCGGGAGGCAGGCGCGTTCGTAGTGGGCTGACCGTCACTTACAATCGGGGTGCTGATATTGCGTGGAGGACGTCGCATCGTACGTGCGGCGCAATCTCTGCGACCTTACTCGGGATCTCAGCGCTGACGGGCTGTGCGATGGTATGGAAAGGGGAGCTTCGCGATTTTATTGGAACATGGGCTCCGATGGTCGACAAGCCGTCTCCGGTGGTCAAAGCATTGCCGAACTCGCCGATGGTCCGGATCGACCGGTTGATCGCTGTTGCTCGCCAGGATTACGGCGACAATACCCTCCGGCAAGTGCGGTTTGTGAACCAAGGCCGTGTGGCTGTAATTTTCTTAGCAAGGAAAGGTGCGTGGTACCCCGAAGCGGTCAATCAAATCTATTATGACCGCTATACCGGTCGCGAGGTGGCCCGCTACGTTGAAGGTGAATTGCCCGTCGCCACTGAGGCGATGGACCTACTCTTTCCGATCCATGCGGGAACAGCGGGTGGTGTTGTTACACGACTTCTCGTCGTCATTTCGGGCACAGCCCTTGTTGGGCTATCGGTAAGCGGGCTGTGGCTTTGGAATTCCCGCAGGACCCGAGGGGCGCGGACGAACGCAAAGCCGCGCCGAAGATGAAGTACCCTGCAGTCATGAAACTGCGGTTTCGTGGGCGCGCGCCATGCTGATAACGGGATTTTTGGTCATCAGCGGGCAAGAAGATCGACTGAATGTTTTCTTATCTTATTTGAAGGATTTTCGGGTCAACATTGATGGCGGCCAGAAGCGCAGGACGGCCTGGCTTGGGCGCGCGGATTTTGGCGGTCGAGGTTCCTCGGAGCACACTTGGCGTTGGCAGCCGCATCATCGGACGGAATCTCGCACTTTACGCCAACGCGGCCGATACGAGTTCGACCGGTGTGACATTGGAAGGTACCTTTTCAGGCGATCCGCTGATCGATGGAGAATACCTCCCCTTGCCGGGCTCCCCAATCAAGGAAAAGTGTATAGGGCCCCGGACCTGCACCCAATAAAAAGCTGAAGTCGGCGCGCAAGTGAAAACCTCTGCAGGCTGGTACAAGACCTCGGTTGAAACTGGTGTTTCGGATTGTCCCGATCCTGGCTGCCATCCGATTATTATCCACGCAATAGAAGCCATAATGACGCCGAACAGGGCTCCAACGACCGCCGCCAAAATCCGCGCCCGCCGCTGTTCCTGTGCAGTTTTCACCTTCTCCACGACTGCCTCGATCTGACGCGCCGCGTTCGTCATTGCCTGCTGAGCATGACCGAGCAGCCGGGCGTCCTCGGCCCGCACCTGCTCGCTTGCGCGCATGATCTGCTGTCCCATGGACTCGGGGGTCAGCTGTAGGGCCGGCGCCTCGGCCATGGCGCCGAGCGCCGTGTTCTGCTCTCTGATCCTCTGGCTGATGCCGGCGAGCACGCCGCTGTAGTCGGGCTGCGCCTTCTGCTCGGCGGCGAGCCCTTCGAGCGCGCGGCGGAGCAGCGCCACCTCGCGCCTGAGTGCCTCGAACGCGTCTGCCGGTGATGAGTCGGTTGTCATGCTCGGAGCCTAACGGCTGAGTCCTCGCCCGCGCGAGAGGCCGAACCAGTCTGAGAGCTCCCGGGACAGTCCGCGCTCCGGTTCCATGCCGATGCCGAGCCCGAGCTCGCGGGCGCGTGGCCGAAGCAGCGATTCCATCTGCGCGTCGCGCTCGAGACTCTTGGCAAGGCCGGCCATGCCCGCGTTGATCTTCGGGAGCTTGTATTCCTCACCCCAGAACCTGGCATGCTCCTGTTGTTTGCGGAGCCGGGTCCATTCGGCGACGAACCGGTCGGCTCGATAGGCGGGGTCGCTGCGGACACGCTCAGCCTCGTCGAGGATGGCACGCGCCTGCCGCACGTCGCCGCGCGCCATCGTGTCGAGGAGCTTCAGGTCCGCGCGCCATGCATTGCGAAGGTCGCGCGCCGCGCCGGGCCGGATCGCATCGAGCGCGGCCTCGTCGCGTTCGTGCATGGCGCGCAGGCCATCGCTCATCGGCACGCGTGCGAGGCCCATCTCGCGGACCTTCTGCACGGTGCGGGCGTACTGCTCGATCGCCGGCTCGAGCTGCGGCTTCGGCGTCTGGATGGGGGTGCTTTTGAGTTGCAGCCCTTCGAACATGTCGCGGACCTTGACCGCGATCTCCTTGACCCTCTCCCGGAGCGTGATGCCCCGGCGCGCGGCGAACGCATCGGCTTTGTCCGCGACCGGTCCATAGTCACCGACCATGTCCTTGCCGCGGTCGCGTGCCAGCGTGCGGATCAGCTGCGGCTCGTTCTTGAACGTCTCCTTGCCGTAGTAGAGATCGGCGCGCTCCCTGTGGCGCGACAGCGCCACATAGGCGCCGTGCCGGTCCATGCCCTGCGTTGCGAGGACATAGGAGCGGTCCACGGTGACCCCCTGCGCCTTGTGGATCGTGGCGGCATAGCCATGGTCGATGTCGGTGTAGAGCTTCGTGTCGAAGCTTATGGCTCTACCATCGTCGAGCATCACCCCCATGCGTGCCGGGCTCACGCTCTCGACCCTGCCGAGTGATCCGTTCTTCACCCCCAGGCTCTTCTCGTTCCGCAGGAACATCACCCGGTCGCCGCGCGCGAACGGCTTGGGGCCCTTCGTGGTCTCGACACGGACGTCATCACCCAGCTGTTTGCCAAGCCGCAGGCGCTGGCGCGCGAGCGCGTTGAGCCCGGCAACATCGGCGCGCGTGTGCGCAAGGATCAGCCGGCTCTTCTGCGGCTGCGCCTTCCGGTCCCTGTCCCAGCGATCGATGAGCGCGCGTCTGGCGTCGGCTTCGGTCGGCGCCGCGTGGATGCGGTCATGTTCCTTGAGCGCATGGATGGCTTCTGCGGTTCTGCCCGTGGCGAGCTGGCGCACGCTATCCCTCTGCCAGGCGTCGTGCTGGCGGCGGATCTCGGCGACCTCGACTCCGCCGTGACGCTCGTGGATGCTGCGGAACGCCGCGCCCGCCTCGATCGCCTGCAGCTGCTCGGGGTCACCCACCAGCACCACCTTCGCGCCCACCTCGCTGGCATGGGACAGCACACGCTCCATCTGCCGCGTCCCGATCATCCCGGCTTCGTCGATGACGAGCACGTCGCGCGACGTCAGACGATCGGTGCCGCCCGCCCAGGCGTGCTCCTGAGCTGCGATCGTTCGCGACGCGATGCGCGATCCCGCTTCGAGGTTCTCGGCGGCGATGCCGGAGAGCGCGAGCCCGCGCACACGGTAGCCGGCATCTTCCCACGCTTCTCGCGCCACGCCGAGCAGCGCGGACTTGCCCGTTCCGGCATAGCCGACAATGACACCGAGGCCTTTGGGTTCGGTCACGTGGTCGAGCGCAGCGCGCTGCTCGGAGGAGAGCACGAGCCCACGCCGCTCGGCCCGCGTGATGGCGTGGTCGCGGAAGAGATCGCGGACACTGTGCTTGTCCTGCCCCTGCAGGCGCTCTGTGGCCTGTTCGAGCCGTTGTTCGGTCTCCAGCATCGCGCGGCTAGTAAAGCGCTCCTGCTCGCGTCCGTCCTTGCCGAGTGCGACAAGCTCGGGCGAGGCTTCGACGGCGGCGAGCACACGGTCGAACTGGTCCTTGCCGTCGCTGTGCCGGTGCACAAACATCGCAAGCTCGCGCCGCGTGAACGTCGACTGCTGGTGCGTCAGCGCATCGAGCGCCACCTCCGGGTTCGCGAGGATGCGCGCGCCGTTGGCGCGCGCGATGGCGCGGTGTTCGTCTAGGCGTTCTCCGGTAAGCCCCACGTCCGCCATGCGCGATGCCGCCGGGCCGATCTTGTTCTGGGGTTCGAGGTTGATGCCCTGCGCCTCGAGGCTGCGGTGGTCGACGGTGATGTCGATGTCGCGCTCGGCGAGTGCGCGGTTGAGGTGCTGCGCCCAGGCTTCACGCCAGTGTTCGAGGAGCTGCGTGCTGTTCCAGTCGCGCACCTTCCCGCCGAAGCCGTCCGCGTCCACCTCGCGCATCGTCAGCATGACGTGGGCATGAGGCTTCGCCATGCCGTCGGCGCCGATGTCCCAGTGGACATTGAGATCCGCGCACATGCCGCGTTCGATGAACTCGCGTTGCACGAAGTCGCGTGCCACTTCAATCGCGTCCGCCTGTTCCAGCTCCCTTGGCAGTGCGAACTCGACCTCACGCGCGAGCTGCGCATCCTTGCGCACCTCGGCGGCCTCGACGCTGTTCCAGAGCGCTTCGCGGTCGCAGAGATGCTCGGGCGCGTTCTCGGGGAGCATCACTTCTGAGTGGATGACGCCCGCCTTGTTCGTGAAGTCGTGATGGCGATCGAGACGCTGGTCATGCAGCCGCGAGGCCGAGCGGTACGCGGCCGACGCAAGCGCGCTCGCGCCGGTCGACCGGCTGATGACCTTCGCGCTAAAGTGATAGATCGCCATGAGGGCTATCCATCTACACTTCAAAAGTCACGTCGGCACGACGTATAAGCGCGCCCTCACAAGATCGAATCTCGCGAGGGACCGGGTGATCTCACCAAGGCTCGGCCTCTTTACGGCAAGCGAGAACGACTCGTAGCCTCGGGCACATCACCACAGAATCGAAGGATCATATCCCATGCGCAGGCCCCGTGATTATGATGCCGAGATGAAGCTGCTCGCCGACAAGGCGAAGGCGCTTCAGGAGCGGAAGCTTCGCGAGCTCGGACAGCTGGTCACCGCGACCGGGGCCGATGGCCTCGGGGCCGATGTGCTTGCGGGCGTGCTGGTCAACGCCGTCGCGGTCACCGACATGGTGCAGAGGGAGGAATGGCGCACCGCGGGCGCGGCGTTCTTTCTGCGCGGGAAGCACGCTGACGGCGCTGCTGAGAACACTGCGCGCCGAGCAGCGGATGCAGGCTCTGCGGCATCGGTTGCAGGCGCGGCGCGCACGGGCTGATACGCGGGGGTGGGTGGTGAAACGCCGCGAGCGGACGCGCCGGCTCATCGAACTTGGCGGGCTCATCGTCAAGGTCAGGCTCGATGTGCTGGTCGAGGATGATCGGGCCGCGATCTACGGGGCGCTGCTCGGGCTCGTACAGCAGGCGGGCGGAGAGCGGCGCGATGAGGTCATTGCGCTCTGGCGGCGCAAAGGGAAACGGGCGTTTGAGGCGGAGGCTGTGGAACGGGACTCGTAATGGCGGCTTCGTTCGACGATCCGGAATGGCTCCTTTCAGGATCGCTCACCGGATAGCGGACGCGCTAGGACGTGAACTGGCTCGTCAGCTTCGCGCCCTAGTTTCGGTCGTTGAAGTCCCTTTGCCGAGTGCCTGAAAGCGGACAGGCCCGCTCAAGAGCAACGCCTGTCTCAGATTGCCGAGCTCCAGCTCTCGCGGGGCATGAAAACTTCGGAGAAATCATGGGCGTATCTAGCAGAAGGCCGCAGGTCGGCATCGGCAGGCGAGCAAAGATCTGCCGCGCAGCCGATGGAAAGCGCACGCATGGAAGGGCCGGAAGCTACCCCAGCAATAGCCGCGTTCCGTGCGAGGCGTTGTTGGGTCGACCGCAGCAGAAGTGTCCGATCAGACATCCGGAGGCGACAGGGAACTGGCCTCCCTCAGCTTGTTCGCATGGCGACCGACTAAGGTGATAGAGGTCATGTTCTCGTTCCTACAATCACGGCCGCGTTAGAACACGACATGCACAGCACAGATCTGAAGGCGCTAGCCGACTGGCTCCGACCGCAGCGCCGCCATAGGAAGCTGGTCGGCCTCGTCGATCGTAGCGCCGCGCTCGGCACGATCTGCGAGGACTTGCGCGAGTGCGGCCGCTGCCTGGATGTGATCGAGCGCATCCAAGAGAAGCACGATCTCGCCATTGAGAGTCCCAATCCGCGCGAGGATGAGGCGACGATCACCGGCGCGCTCTTTTCCCAGGCCATTGTGCTTTATGCCCGGGCAACGGCCCAGGGCGGCAACAACCGTATGGCGCTATTGAACGACACCGATGTGCCGGCTCCGCTGCGCGATGCGCACAAGCGCATACAGAAGCTGAGAAGCGAGGCAATCGCGCACTATGGCACAGGGGAAGTCCTTCTGGGCACGCCGCTGGTCCGCGAGGCGGTCGTTTTCAGTTTCCAGCGCACCGAAACCGGCGTTCGCGAGCAGACCAACATCCTCACAACGCGCGCGCAGCATAAGGTCGAAATCGCCCATGACCTGCGAGCGCTGGTAACCGCCCAACTCGATCGGATCGAACGTATCAAGGATGACGAATTGGGCGCGCTGCGCGCGGAGCTGGAGGCCGCGGTGAAGGCAGATTCCGACCTTGGTCGTGCGCTTCCGCGATTTCCCTTTGACCCCTATTCATTCTGCGGAAGCGACGAGGCGGCGTTCACTCTAGCGATGGGCCTGCAAAAGGGCCAGATCGACCCGCTCGCCTATGTCGTCGCCGTGCCCAAACCCGGATCTGATCCCACATGACCGACCTGGTACATTATTCGCCCAAGCACCGCGTCGTGAAGCGCAACGTGCTTTGCGCCTATTGCGGCATAACGCTCGAGCCCTTCAAGGGCGGTGAAGAGGAGCATGTCATTGGTCGCCGGTTCGTGCCCAAGGGCACCCTGGCCGGCCAGTGGAACCTGATCGTTCGGTCATGCCCGGCGTGTAACGACGCAAAGGCCGATCTCGAGGACGATCTTTCGGCGATCACGATGCAGCCCGATGGCCTCGGCCGGTTCGCCGCGGACGATGACAGGCTCAGGGCGGAGGCGGTGCGCAAGGCGCGCACCCGGAACCGGCGGACACAGCAACGTGTCTCGGAGCCGACGCCGCCGCTCATCGTGAAGGGCAATTTCGGGCCGGCCAACATCACCTTCTCCTACACGGCGCCCGCCCAGGCAGATGATCGCCGGATGTTCGAACTGGCCCGGCTTCAGCTGGTCGGGTTCTTCTCCATGCTGACCTATGACGAGGCGGCGAAGCGCGGATATTTCTGGACGGGGCAATATGCCCCGGTTGTGGTGGCGCGTCAGGAGGATTGGGGTAACCCGCGGCTGCTGTGGATCGACGCGGTATCGAGGGACTGGGAATATCGGTTGCATGCCATTGCAGCTGACGGCTTCTACAGGGTCTGGATCCGTCGGCACCTCGGCGAGCCGGCGGTCTGGGCCTGGGCGATCGAATGGAACCGCAATTTCAGGCTGGCAGGTTTCTTCGGCGATCCCGAGGCAATTGCCGCGTTGCTCGGCGACCTTCCGAAGCTCGACATTCATACTATACACGAAGGTCCTGATCGATGGCTGCGGATGCGAACGGAGCAGCCGCTCGCCGATGACGACGATGTCTTGTTCGATGCGCCTTTGTCGGCGGTCAGCGCTGGCGCCGCCGCCTGAGTTCCGCCAAGCGCGGGTCCGAGCCGACATCGGGATCCTCGGAGAGGAGCGCGAGCGTATCCTCGATCTTATAGGGCCATTGCTGCGGATCCTCGCCCAGGACAACCCATAGCAAATCGAGCAGGGCCTTGGGATGCTGATGCGCGGGATGCGGGTCCGAGCTACTGGTCACCAGCATGATGTGCATGGAGGTCGACCGCGCCGGCACCAGGCGCGGCAATATAGTCGCGACCACCGCGGGCATCTGGTCGCCGCTGCCGAGTGCCAGGTCGACCAAGCGGGCCGAGACGGTCGGGTTTCGCAGCGCGCGCTGCTTCGGCCAGACATTGCGCAGAAACGGTATGAGACGCTCAGGCCAGCGGGTCTGCGCGTTGTTCGACCAATGTCCCAGATGCCACAGAAGCTGCCCGCGCAGCTCGTCGTCCGCGTGGATAAGAACCTCGCGCAACTCCGCGTCAGTCAGCAGCCGCTCCGGTTCCGGCGCGTCCGCTTCGCCACCCCAACCGCTCAGCAGCATGCCCGCGATCACTTCATTGCTCTTGCGCCGCGACGCGGATCTACGCGCGCGGGCGACCAATCCGGACTTGATCCGTTGGAACAGGGCGCGCGAGGGCATGCGCGCTGCCCAGAAAATGCCATCCCACAGGGCGTCGCCGTCCGCGTCGTCCGCATCGATCACGGGGAGCAAGGCCCGCTCGGTCCAGACCGGATCGACGTTGAACAGCCAGTTATACCGGTTGCCCATCATCACCAGAGCGTGCCGCCGCCGATCGCCCGGCAGCGCCAAAAGCTGATCGGCGCGGCGGGTCCATATTTCCGGAAAGCCGCCACCGACGGTCCGATCGGCTTTCATAGGATCGTCCATCAGCAATCGCACGAGGCGGCCGACCGGCGCGTTCAGGGCATCATCGGCCCAGCTTTGATCGGCGCGGTGCGCCGTTTCCTCGTCACCCAGCGCCAGCGCGGCAACCAGCCGATCCCAGAGGGCGGGCAGCGCGGCAGCTGCGTCGCCATAAAGACGATGCCCGATCCGCTGCATCCAGTCCGACACCGGATAGGCGATGCCATGCAGCAGCGGGAGTGGGAGCCGCTGAAGACGGCCGCTGATGAGGCAGATCATCCTGACCGAGTCCTTCAGACGCTGGTCGGCGTAGAGAAAGGCCGACCAGGCCGAGAGCGGCGCCTCGCCCGAGCGCGCGACATGGGTCAGGGCGGCCAGGGCGCGCAGTGGACGCTGCTCGGCGAGACCGCGAAAGGGCTCGCGCTGGACATGGTCGAAGAAGTCGACACGTCCCCCGGCGGCCCGCGCCGCCTCCAGGATTTGGGGTACTGGCGTGTCGAGGATGGCGTCCGGTGCCGTGTCGGTCTCTATGCTATAGACTTCGGGCGCGTTGGAATCCGCGGTGTGATCTCCTGCCTGGGTTGTCCATTCGGGATCCAACACCCGCAGGGCAGCGAGCTCAGCGTCAACATCAAAGCCAAACGTCACGCCTTGCGACGCCAACCAGTGCAAGCGGCTCAGGCGGTAATGCGCCTCAGCCCGGCTCGGCCCGCCGCGAACCTCTTCATTCCAGGGATAGGTCGTGGTCAGCAGACGTTGCTCGATCGCGGCCCGCGACGCAGCCGACAGGTCCGGCCAAAGATCCCGGATCGCATAGAGCAGATCGCGCTGGTGATGGGTCGACCAAAACAGCTCGTCCGAGAGCCCGAGCAAGACGGCCGCCCCTTCGTCCGGATCGATCAGGCGGTTGGCGGCCGCCCAGATTCGCATGCGCGCGAAGACATATGGATCGCTGACCGGCCAGCGCATCACCTCGGCCCGCGCGGCGGCCGGATCGATCGCCTGCAATCGCGCCATCAGATTCTGCAGGACCACGATCGGAGAGCGGATGCCGTACTCATTCTCGGTGAGCGGCGGGCCGCCGTCGTCGGTGCGCGTATGCTCGAAGTGGATATAGTCGTCGCCCGTCAGTTCGCGTTCGAGCGCGACTGCCAGTTCAAGGTGCCCGCGGATCAGGCTGGCGGCATAAACGAGCTGGTCATCCGGGATCCGCAGGCTGTCGTGCGGGCGCGGATATTCCACATCGAAGTGAACGAGTTTTTCGGGAGGCTCGTCCCCCCAGAACAACGGATGGCGCACCCCATAGGCTTTCGACGCGCTCAGTTGGGGCTTGTAGATGTCGGCCCAGGCGCGAACGAGCGACGGCGACCAATGCTCCTGTTGGGCGCGCGCCTCGATGTCGTAGCGCGCCATGTCGGGATCGGGCCTCACGTCCGCGCGGGCCGCGAACAGCCAGCGCCACTGCCTTCGGATGGCCTCGGGAAAACGCGCGGGATCCTGTCGGAGCCAGGATTCGATGCTGCGCTCGACATCCGGATGGAGCGCCGCCTGATGTCCCGCCCACCATAAGGCAATGGGATGATGGGCAATGCGCTGGAGCCAGATGCCAAGGCTGCTCAGTCGGGGTGGCAGTGGTGTGATCTGGCGCGCGTTACCGCCGCGCAGCACCGCCATGCTCCCCTCGCCAACGTCCTCGGAGTCGCTGCGGTTCAGGGCAAACACGTCCAGCGCGTCAGACGGAATTTTGCGATTGCGCAGAAAATCGTCGCCCGCATCGGCATCGGGGATCGGGTCCGACCCAAGACCGAGTGCGGTAAAGGGGTCGAAAAGCTCCGTCTCCTCGACATAGGGATCGATCTTGTCGGGATTGGCGAAGCGATGGACCGGGTCGAAAGCGAGAAGCCAGCGCGCATCGAGCGGCACGTCCGCAGTCGCGAAGCGCCTCGCGCCCTCGCGGGTCGCCATGACCTCGGAAATTTGCGCACGAACATGGGGATCGAGCGCGGCCGGCCCGGCAGCAGCTTTGGCAAGCAAGCCATCGTACCAACCGTCGATGTCGGCGGCGCGCTCCGCCCAAGCCGCGAGCGTATCCCAGAGCAGGCCGAAGCCCTTGCTGCTGTCGAAGGCGATCGCCTGGACGCCTTTATGCTCCCACAGCGCCGTGGCTGCCTCGCTTTCGCCGTCCTGAAAGGCATAGAGACGATTGCGGGTTCCCGCCTGCAGATTGAGCGCCTCGAGCAGATATTGAACTGGCGGATCCTCGGCGGTGTAGCCGACGAACACGATCTGGAAGCGGGAGAGCAATGACTGGATGAAGCGTGTCGCCCAGCCGTCAGACAGATAGGCGCGCCCGAAATCGGCGCTCGACACGACGAATTCGTCATCCGCCGGTTGCTGATAGGTGGCGTCGACCCTTCCGTGGAGATGCGCGATTCCTCGGAACTCTCGATCGTTCCGGGGGTCGGGCAGGCGCGGCGGCCCGGAGCTTGGCAGATTGGGATCACAGGCTTCGAAGAGCAGATCGAAGTTGGTGGTCACGAGCCGAGTCACCCCGGCCCGGGACGTGGCGAGCGTCAAAAGCGTGCGATGCGCACCCAGGCCGGCGCCCGCCGCGGGCGTGATCGCCTCGGCGACCGCCGCCCGAACGTCGGCAACTTCGAACTCGCGCTCCAGCAGGCCGAAGACGCGATCGGTCGCGAGCAGACCGCCGACGCCAGCCATCCGGCCCATTTCCAGAGCCTTGACCAGCAGGCTCCGCGCGGGGCTGTCCTGCGCGGAGCCAAGAATCTCGATGACGTTGCGTCCCAGCTTCTCGAAATTGGGCAGCCCCGCCTCGTGCTGCGACACACCCGCGCCGCAAAAGAAAATGACGTCACCGGCATCGCGCGCGACCAGCAATTCATCGGGAATAGAAGGGCCATCGGGGACGAACTGCATGTCGGCTATTATGAGCCCTCACAAGCATAGGTCCACTTTAACCTTACGCCCCATAATACCTTTCGTGCAGCATGCCGATCATCCGTAGATCCAGCACTTGAGCCTGCCAACTGCATCGGCGCTGGATTGGCGAGCTGGCGAATGCCTTGCCCATTCTGCTCATGACGCTGCGCCAGCGTGTCGAGCCGGAAGCTGACTGACCGCGTTCGGCCCAGGAGGCGCCATAATCAGCCGTGTGAACGAACGGCCGGTTTCGGCGCCCGAGTTGGGACCCGTGAACGTCGCCTTTGTTCGCGAAAAAGTCAGCTGGCCTAGCGCGACACCGAACGGCAACTTCGCACGAAAATGCGGTCGTTCAAACGGCTGGCGCAGCTTTCCGAAATCAGCCCCCGCTTCTCACGCTGGCGTCCCGTTTCTGCTTGTGCCACCACTGCAATCGGGGGTGCATATGGGCCACGTCTTCATTTCCTGTTCCCATCGGGACCAAGCGGTCGCCTGCCGCCCGGTTGGGGCACGGGAGGGTGCCGGCATAAGGCGGTGCCTGATTCTGCTTCTCAGCCTGCTCGTCATCGCCGCAAGTCCCGCGCTGGCACAAACCGATGCACCGGACGGGACGCTATTATCGTCCGAACCCTGTCCGCCCAATCCGAACCGCTCCTACGAAGACTTCGTCCGAATGATCCGCGCGGATCTCGACAGCGAGATCGAGGCGGCGCGTGAGGAAAACCTGGTCATGCCGCCGATCAGCGACGCGCAGCTGGCGGCAGCGCTCTCGGATCGGGCGGGGGTCGAGGAGGGGCTGGCTTATCGCGGCTTCGAATGCTGGGTCATCCGCTACGCAAGCGGCGGCTTGCGGATCGCCGGCCTCTTGTGGAAGCCCATTGACACCGAAGGCAAGCGCCTGCCGCTGCTGATCGCGTTGCGCGGCGGCAACAACAAGTTCGGCCCGATGCAGCCCTGGATGTACCAGGGCTGGCACGCCATTCTGAAGGCCGGCTATGTGGTGCTTGCCACGCAGTATCGCGGTGGGCCGGGCAGCGACGGCTCGGATGGTTTTGGCAGTCGGGGCGACCTTGACGATGTCCGGAACCTGGTGCCGCTGGCGCAAGCGCTGGGCTATGTCGACACGTCTCAGACCTTCGTGTTCGGCGGC
>NZ_JAYRYK010000001.1:963042-1505831 GCF_041916975.1 Sphingosinicella sp. | reverse complement strand
TCCCGCGGAGGGATGCAGGCCTATATGCTGGCGCGGGAGGGGTTTCCGATGCGCGCCATGGCCATCCGGGCCGGCGCCGGTAGTGTTCGCGACGCGAACCGGCCGAAGTTGATACCGATGCGGGCTCGCATGATGACGGACTATGCCGCAGACCCGGAGGCCGCGCTCGACCGCCGCTCTGCCATCCTGTGGGCGGATGAGATCAAGGTGCCCACGATCCTGTTTCATGGCACTGCCGACTGGCGCGTGCCGGTCAAGGACGCGCTCGACGTGGCGCAGGGGCTGAACAAGGCCGGCACGCCCTTCGCGCTACACATCTACGAGGGCGACACCCACGCGATGACGCTGAACGCTCCGGACATGATTGCGCGGACGCTCACCTTCTTCGAACACTATCGCACCGGCACAGCCGATGACGGGGCCAAACCATCCGAAGCTGACGCAATGCCTCTGATCCAAACCGACGGCGAACTCGACCGGTAGGCCAACCACAACCTGCCATTCGGCTTCCGGACAATGCCTGGCATCGCGGGGCATTTGAAGAGACATCGGCTATTGGGACAGCCGATCTGCGCGGGGAATGTCCGCAACTCGGGCGGGTGCCGCCAGATGCACTATGCTTCGGCGATGCGCAGACACGCCACCGCATCATCTGAAGCCACCGGACCGGCTTCAGCCCCGAAAGTCCGTCAGTTTCCTTAGCTTTGAGACAGCCGTCGTTCGCAAACCGTCTTCACGACGTCTTGCAGGATGGCGACCCGCTCGCCGAGCCAAGAAAGTTCCTCTTCAGTGACCTTGTAGTGCGGCGAGTAGCGGGCATTGACATAGGCCAGCCGAAGGAGCTCGAAACACCGACGGCTGAACTTGTCGTCGCGTGGCCAGGCAGCGATCAGCTCCGGCGCCACGTCTTCCGCATGCCCGCGCAGGAAGTTCAGCTTGTGTGATTTGGGCGAGTAAAGCGTAAGCACCAGCAAGGTGCAGTGGTATGCGCGTTCCACCGCTTGGTGGAGCGTGAATGCCGCGTCGTTGTACTCCCCATCCTCGACATAGCGCGCAGCACCCTTCACGGCGCTGGAAACTTTCGGAAACCACTGATCGAAATGCTTCTGAGCCTCGGCGCAGGCCTCTTCGGGAGGAAGCTTGCGGGGCCGGGCAAGCCCGAACCCTTCGGCCTCGTAGAGCGCGATGCCCTGTTCGGTGATGTCGATGAAGAAGGGACGGCCCTGCTCAAGCTGCTTGTTCACGTCCTTGAGGCTATGAACGATGAACCCGACGGGCGCGCTGAGCACGCCGCTTATCGTCATGTCGCGCATCAACCGGTCGTCTGCAGCAGCCCAGTAATCGACAACGTCGGTGAGACGCTCATCACTGACGACGACAAGGATGTCGTAATCCGACTTGTACCCGCCGACGGGATCATCAACCCAGTCGCCGCGGGCATAGCTGCCGTAGAGGATGACCTTGAGGATGCGCCCGGCCTTCTTCCACGGCTGGGTCGAGCGGGCGGTGGCTTCGGCAAACTCTTCGAACAGCACGCGCACGACATGCGCCAGTTCGCGCTGCTTGCCCTCCGGAAGATGATCGAGCCCCGTTCTCATGGACACAGATTCGCCGCTGAACCTCGACTTGCCAAGCACTTATTGCTTGCCGATATGCCGCAAGCCCGCCGCGTCGTCACAGCTTGCCCGCGCGGATCAGCGCATAAGCGAACGCGCGCAGCGCAAGCGCGACGTGCCGTTCGACATCCGCCGCGCTGATCCCGAGCCGCACCGCAATGCTGGCATAGTCGAGGCCATCGAAGCGGTGCAGCGCGAACACGGCCCGGGTCTGCGTCGGCAGCGTGCCGAACGTCTCCCGCATGATGGCCAGCGTCTCGCTATCTGCCTGCAAACTGGTTTCAGAGCCGCTCTTCCCGTTCATCATCCTTCTCCTGCCAAAGCCGCGGCCCCGGCCGGAGGGCGGGGGCGGGCGGCAGGAACGGGATCAGGCGGGCCGCATGAGGCGGCGTGCACCCGAAGGGCTGGAACGCATGTGGAAGACCTGCCGCAGGCAGGTTGCAGGCCGGCGCGGCCCGCCTAAGTCCCGTGACGCCCGCTCCCGATTCTCAGGACGGTATAAACGACATCACCCGCCCGTGAGGGCGGGGTGGCTATCGGCTTCGACGCATGGCGTCAAAACGTGGGGATAAAGTCCGCGCCGCCACGTGCGGCGGCACGAGCAAAGGCATTTCTCAATACGGGATCGGCTGGTCGGTAAACACCGTCACCATCTGCCCGGGCAGCATGACGGCCGAGCGGCCGCTCACCAGCCAGGTCGCGAACACGGCGGCAACCGTGTTGCCCTTGCCTTCCTGCCGGTGTGTGCCGCGCATCTTGTAGTCGGCGCCGCGCACATTGATCTTGTCGAAGCTGAGCTCGAACTTGCCCGACTTGCCGCCGACGGCCTTGCCGGTCTTCCACGTGACGGTGGCCTCGACCTTCGAGCCGCGCGGAATGGCGACCGCTCCGGCTTCCTGAACGTCATTCACCACGGTGAACTGGAACTTATCGCCGACCTCGACCTTTTTCGATGTGATCTCGCTGTCCGAGGTGATCGAAACCTGCGTGCTTGCCGGAAGCACGCGGGCGACCGGCGCTTCGGCGGCCGCATCCGGGACCGGCGCCTCGGCGGCCGGCGCGGCCGGTGCCGCGGTTTCGGCAGGCGCTGAGTCCTGCGCGTGGAGCGGCGCTGCCGCAAGGCACAAAGCCGCGGATACAGTTGCTATGGCGATTTTCATGATGCCCCCATCAATGTGCGCAAGTGCACTTCGCGGCAGCACCATATCGTTACGGCAGTGTCAACGGATCGTGTGAGGCGGCTAAGAGAAATAGCCGCCGCCATGCACGGCGGCCCCTGTCATGCTCAGGCTTTCTTCTTGCCGCGGCCGGGCGTGGTACGCTTGGTGCCAAGGCCGATCTTCTTCGCCAGTTCCTGGCGCTGCAGCGCGTAATTTGGCGCGACCATCGGATAGTCGGCGGGAAGACCCCACTTCGCGCGGTATTCGTCGGGGGTCATGTTGTAGTGCGTCATCAGATGGCGCTTCAGCATCTTCAGCTTCTTGCCGTCCTCAAGACATGTGATGAAGTCGGGCTTCACCGACGCGCGGATCGAGACAGCGGGCTCTTGCTTGGGCTTTTCCGCCTCAACCACACCGCCGAGCTTCGCGAGCGCCGCGTAGACGTTCGAGATGAGCGTTGGCAGGTCGGAGACCGCGACCGTATTGTTCGCGACATGCGAGGAGACGATGTCGGCGGTGAGCGCCAGGAGATCCTGATGCGTGTTCTGTTCAGTCATGAAGTAAGACCCCGTTGGTTTTGCGTCCCGCTGTATTGCGGGACTTGCGCGTTCCCCTACACGAACGCGCATGAACGCAAAATTGCCGAAACGACGTCTTGTTCCACCAAAATGTACTTTTGACGTTAAGTGATTCGCGTGGCTTTTGTACTGCGGAACCTCCTGAGACGGTAATTCTCGGCGCCTATCAAAAATATCTTTGCGTCAATAAGCATCAATATGCGTTCACGTGCGTCCGTATGCTTCCAGAACGTACTATTCGTCCGTTTGGCACTGTTTTGGCACTCTTGACGCGTGCGCCAATTCTGGACTTCCTGATCTTCGCAAGGGGGCGCTGACAACCGCTTAAGGAAGGACCAGCCATGTCCCATGACCGTATCCTGCGCTTGCACACTGTCCTCGACCGCACCGGGCTCAGCCGTTCGACGCTCTACCGGAAGATGCAAAGCGGCACGTTCCCAAGGCAGGTCCGGATCGCCACGCGCTGCACCGGCTGGCGCGAGTCCGCCGTTGCCGCGTGGATGAAGAACCCCATGTTCTTCCATGTCGATGATCTTCCGGCGGAGTAGGCAGGACCTTCGCTGGACAAGATGAGGGCGTGCCCGCTACCGGCCCGGCATGGCAATCATCGCAACGATCATGAACACGGCCACAGGCCAGCCCATCCAGAAGATGACCTTCGGCCGGATGCCCAAGCCGTGGGCGACATTCAACCTTGAAACCGGAGAGCGGGTCACGGCAGACCGCGTGCATGTCGGCAAGCCCGCCCCGGGCAAGTTCATCGCACCCGTCGAAGTGTGGGTCACGCCGAAATCAGACTGAGCGAAATACTCAGCCTACGCTTTTGAGCTTGTGAATGGGGATCACTGCTCCGCCGACCTTCAGGCGGTCAAGGTAGTCACTCCACCATTGCGCCATTTCGACGCGTTCGTCCCAGTGCTGGCCTCTTGCGTAGGTTCCGCGCACGGCATTGCTGTGTCCGTGGGCCAATGCGCGCTCGATGGCGTCGGGATGCCATTTTCCACTCTCGTTTAGCAGAGTGCTCGCAGTCGCCCTGAAGCCATGAGCGGTGACAACGTCTTTGGGAAATCCCATGCGCCTGAAGGCGAGGTTGATGGCGTTCTCGCACATCGGCTTCAGATGGCTGCGTTCTCCGGGAAACAACCAGTCCATCCAACCCGTGTGACGGCGCAGCTCCTGCAAAAGCGCAACGGACTGCGGCGACAGCGGAACGCTATGCGGACGCCGGAGCTTGGTTCGCTCAGCCGGAATTCGCCATACAGCCTCTTCCCAATCGACCTCATCCCATTTCGCATATCGGAGTTCACCCGGCCGGACGAAAACATGCGGGAGAAGCTGCATTGCGATTTTGACGATGGGGCCGCCGCCGTATTCGTCGACCGCTTTCAGAAGCTCCCCAAGGCCCGCGGGGTCCAGAATGGCCGCACGATGCTTCACGATCGGCGACATCAAGGCGTCCCCTATAAGCGCCGCAGGGTCTGTCTTGCACAGGGACATCGCGACGCCATGTCGGAAAACGCGGCTCGCAAAGGCCCGCGTCCTCATGGCGGTTTCTCTTTTCCCAGCCCTCTCGATCGTCTTGAGCGCGGCTAGCAATTCCGCAGGCTCGATATCCGCGATGGGGCGGGCACCGATTGCGCCTGTCAGATGCGAGAGAAACCAACGAGCTTTCTCAATGGTAGCCTCGGCCTTACGGTTACCAACAAACTTCACCTCAATGAAATCCTCGGCCACTGATTGGAAACTGTTGCCGGCACTAAGCTGGGCTGTAATTTTTTCCTTCTTTCGTTCCTGAAGCGGATCTTTCCCGCTCCGAACGGCACGTCGCGCCTGATCCCTCAGATCGCGTGCCTCAGCCAAACTGACCTCGGGCCAAGGGCCGAGCGCTAGTCGCTTTTCCGACCCGTGAACGCGATACTTGAAGAACCAGAGCTTTCCGCCGCTAGGGCGGACCTCCAGATACAGGCCTTTTTCGTCCGATTTTCGATAGAGGGTATCGAGTGTCGGAAACGTACGGATTTCTGCGGCTCTCAAGCACATTTGGGGGCAACGCCTCTTCAGCTATCGCGTTGCCCCCAAAATTGCCCCCGGATTTCTGCGATCCAGTGGAATTTCGTGGAACAAAGCGAGACCGCTCAAAGGAGGAGATTCCTTCGTAGCCCGCAAAAAATCAAGGTTTTAGAACGTTTTGGGAAGAAGGGGTGGTGCCGCTTAGGTGACTCGAACACCTGACCCCATCATTACGAATGATGTGCTCTACCGGCTGAGCTAAAGCGGCTTATCCCGGAAACGGCGGTCCCCTTAACAGTGTGCGGGGGGCAAGACAAGCGCCAAGGTGTCGTGCCGGTTCACGCAGCGAGCCCGGTGGTGAAGCTGTGAACAGCCTGCTGAAGCGCGGCGAGGTCGTCGTCGACGCTGCGGAACGAGGTTTCCACCGTATCCATCTCGGAAGCCATGGCCTCGGTCGTCTGGCGGATGCGGGCGATGGCGTGGGACATGGCGTCGGCGGAAAGCGCAGTTTCGTCGACGGAGCCGCTGATCGTGGTGACGGTGGCGGCCTGGCTGTCCATTGCGGTGCGGATGCTGTCGGCGGAGACGCGGACGCCGTCTACCGTGCGCCGGATGGCGCCGTTGGCGTTCACGGTGTTGCGCGTCGCTTCCTGAATGGCGGCGATCTTGGCGGCGATTTCGTCGGTGGCGCGCGCGGTCTGGCCGGCGAGCGACTTCACTTCGGAGGCGACGACGGCGAAACCGCGGCCGCTTTCGCCTGCGCGCGCTGCCTCGATCGTGGCGTTGAGTGCGAGGAGATTCGTCTGCCCGGCGATGTCGCGGATCAGGCTGACGATCGATTCGATCGCCTGCCCGTGGCTTTCGAGCATGGAAACGGTGGTTGCGGCTGCGTCTGCCTGCGCGGTCGCTTCGTTGGCGATGCCGGTGGTGGCGTCGACATCGCGGCGGGTTTCCTCAATCACGCGAATGAGGCTCGCGGCGGTTTCGGCGGCCTGACGCATTGCGACGGCAGACTGCTCGGCGGCGGACGAGACCTCTGCGGCACTGCCCAGCATCTCGCGCGTGCGCCGCGCGGCGGACTGCGAGCGTTCACGAAGCGCGCGGCTCTGTGCGCCTGCGCGCTCGACGACAGCGGCGATCTCTTGCCGGAAACGGTTGGCCTGTTCGCGGAGCAGTGTGTCGACGCGCGCGCGCTCAAGGTCGTGAAGTGCCGCGATAAGTACGCTCGCTTCATAGGAGGCAAGGCGCATCAGCGCCGTCGTGGCGCGCAGCAACTGTGCGGGTGCGTCGGCGAGGGCGACGGTCAGGTGCCGCAGCACGGCCTCGTCGCTCGCCTGATAGCTGGCCAAAACAATGTGATGCGGAATACCGCGTCGATCGATGGCGCGCGCGGCGGCGACGAGCCGCTCGCCAAACGCTGAACCGAACGGGTCGCACCATTTCTCTCGTGCGTAGACGATGCCCTCGGCGAGCTTGCGACCGTGTGGGTCGTCGGCGCGAGCATGGCCGGGGGCGAGTCGGGCGAAATGATCGATGTAGGTGCGCACGAACGCGTCGATCTGCGGCTCTACGTGCGGCCAGAACTCGGCGAGCGTGGCGACGAGGGTCCCCTCGGGGTCAATCGCCTGACGCCGGTCCGCCACGTTGAGCTGCGGTGTCGACGGTGCCGATACGATCACGCCCGCCCCGCCCGATTTTGCCCAGTCCTGAATAGCCCGTGTCACCCGCTGTGCCCCTGATTCACTGAATGGGCGGACGCTAGCGGAGATTTCTTAACGAGGCTTTGACCATGCGGCGGATGGGGTCGGCGAAACAGGCTGTTAACCATTATTCAACGGCTTCGCGGGCATGGTCCGTACTGTTCAGCACAGCGGGGCGAATTGGGTTCGAAAATGAGCGACATGAGCGAAGACTTTCTCGACCTTTCCGAGCCGGATTTCGAGGCGCCGCCGATCTTCGCCGATCAGGACGAGCGGCGTATGCACGTGCGCGCCTATAACTACTGGGCGTCGCTGCTGCGCGGGCGCGAGTTTCCGAGCGTGACCGATCTTGATCCGGCGAGCCTCGACGATTTCGGACCGCACTCGATCCTGCTCGATTTCACGGAAGACCGCGAGAACCCGCGCCTGCGCTACATCGGGACACTGCTGCGTGAAGAGTGTGGGCTTTCGAGTGCCGACATCGCGCTCGACCACGTGCCGAGCCGCTCGCTCGTCTCGCGGCTTACCGACCATTTTTTCGAGATCATCGCCAATCGCGCGCCGATCGGCTTCGAGGCCGAGTTCGTGTCGCAGCGCGGCAACAACACGCTTTACCGCGGCATCCTGATGCCGCTGTCGTCGGACGATGACAGCATCGATTTCATCTACGGCGTGATCAACTGGAAAGAGCTGGCAGGCGCCGAGTTCGAAGCGCAGCTGGCGTTCGAGGCGCATGAAGCCGACGGTGACGAGCCGATCATCGCGCATAAGGCCGAGGCCGCGGTTGTCGAGCTGGAGCCGGGCGATCTTGCGGGGCGGCTTGCGGTTGCGCGTGCCAACGCGGCGGCGGTGCAGACGGCGGACCAGCGTTCGCGTGCCGCACTCTATCGGGCGCTTGGGAATGCTTATGATTTCCACCTCGCATCCGAGGGGGACCCCGAGGGTTTCGCGGCGTTGCTCGCTGAGGCTGGGCTGAAGGTTCAGGCGCGGGCGCCGCTGACGGCGGTGGCGAAGCTGGTGTTCGGTGCGGATTACGACAAGACCCGGCTTACCGAGTTCGCCTCCGCGCTGGGGGCGGCGGTGCGGGCCGGGATTCCGGCGGGCGGGTTCATTGCCTTTGTTGTCAGTGCCGAGGGCGGGCTCAAGGGGCTGGTGCAGCGGGAGCGGGCGGCGAAGGCGAAGCCGGCTGCCGTGACGAAAACGACCGAGACGGTGCGGGCGCGGCTGCGCGCGACCGAGCCGCTTGCGCATCTCGAGATCCAGAGTGACGAGGAGTTCGTGCTGCTCGTTGCGAAAAAGAGCGATTCGGGCGGAATCGATGTGCTGGAAGCGGTTCCGCACACCCAAAATCTGCTCGAAGTGGCCCTGAAACGCCTCGCCGCGCACTAAACTTGCCTCGGAAGAGGCAAAATCGCATAAGGTCACTTCATTCTCTATCCGGAGTGTTGAGATGGCGACCGCCGCGGCGACTCATGAAGCGCCGAAACCCAAAGTTTCCCGTAATCTATTGAAATCATTAGAAACCGCGCTTTTCGATCACGCGCTTCCGGGTGAAACCGAGAACCTGGACAAAGACGCAGCGAAAGCCATCGTCGACTTCGCGGCCGGGCTGTTCGACACGCGCACGCCGGGCGCCCCCGTCATCGAGATCGCGTCGTCTGAAGGCGAACCGGGCCGCCGCCGCACATGGATCGGCATCCTGAACGACGACATGCCGTTCCTCGTCGATTCCGTTTCCGCGGCGCTCACGCGCAGCGGCATCACGATCCACCGGATGCTGCACCCGATCCTGGCGGTCGAGCGCGACAAGGCCGGCAAGGTCAAATCGATCGCGCCCGCACGCGGCGAGGCCGACGGCGGACTTCGCGAGTCCTTCATCTATGTCGAGGCCGACCGGGTCGGCGCGCGCGGTCGCACTGCGCTTGCCGAAGATCTGGCGCGCGTGCTCGCCGAAGTGCGCGTCGCGGTCGAAGATTGGCGCGCCATGCTCGCGCGGCTCGGCGACGCCCGCGCCGAACTCGGCCGGTCGTCGATCCCGGTGCCTGCCGACGACGTTATGGAGGCGAAGGCCTTCCTCGACTGGCTGGGTCAGGACAATTTCACGCTGCTCGGCGCCTGCGACTATGATTTCGGCCGCGCGCTGACCGATGCGAAGGTCGAGCCGAAGGCGGGCGAGGGGCACGGACTGCTGCGCGACCCGGCGTTCCCGCTGTGGCGCGGCGCCGAAGGCTTCGAGGTGCTGCCGGCGGCACTGCGCGCCTATATGGCGACGCCCGATCCGCTGCTCGTCACCAAGGCGAACACGGTCTCTTCGGTGCACCGCAACGCCTTCTACGATGTCGTCAGCGTCAAGCGCTACAACGACAAGGGCAAGGTGATCGGCGAACGCCGCTTCGCGGGCCTGTTCACCTCCGCTGCACTCGCGGCCTCGCCGAAATCGATCCCGATCGTGCGCCGCAAGGTGGAGCGTGTCGAGGCGGCGCTCGGCTTCGATCCGCGCAGCCACACCGGCAAGGCGCTCGCGCACATCATCGACACGTTCCCGCGCGAGGACCTGTTCCTCGTCGACGCCGAACGCCTGACCGGCATGGCGCTCGGGATGCTGTCGCTGCTCGAACGCCCGCGGCCCAAGCTGTTCACGCGGCTCGACCCGTTCGGGCGGTTCGTATCCGTGATCGTCTACGTGCCGCGCGACGCCTACCACAGCGGCATCCGCGAGCGTGTCGGCGCGATGCTGGAGGATGCCTTCCAGGCACGGCTTTCGCGCTATGACGTGGAACTGCGCGCCGAAGGGCTCGCGCGCGTCCAATATTATCTCGGCACCACGCCGGGGCAGGTGCCCGAGGTCGACGAAGCTGCGCTCGACGCGCGGCTGACATCGCTGGTGCGCGGCTGGGAAGAGGCGCTGGAAGCGGCGCTTTCCGAGCGCGCGGGCGCGACCCGCGCAGCGCGCCTCGCGCTCAGCCACGGGCGCAGCTTCACGGCATCGTACCGCGAGCAGTTCAGTGCCGACGAGGCGGCCGAGGACGTGATGCGCCTCACCGCGCTCGAAACCGGCGACGACCGCGACGTGTTTATCTATCGCCGCCCCGGCGACGCGGAAAACCGGCTGCGCATCAAGATCTACCGGCTCGGCGAGATCATCCCGCTTTCGGAGGTCGTCCCGGCGCTCGAGAACTTCGGCTTCCGCGTGATCGAGGAATATCCGTTCGACCTCGCGGGTGGGCGGCTCGGCTGGATCCATGATTTCATGGTGGAGAGCGGCCGCGGCGAAGCCATCGACATGGCATTCGTGAAGGAACGTGCCGAACCCGCGCTCCGTTCGGTCTTGAAGGGCGAGCAGGAAAACGACGTGTTCAACGCGCTCGTCGTTGGTGCGGCGCTGCCGATCGGCAATGTCGTGTGGCTGCGTGCGTATTTCCGCTACATGCGGCAGACGGGCGTCTCCTACAGCCAACAGACGGTGGTGGATGCGCTGCGCGCGCACGGCGCGATCACGGCTGCGCTCGTCGATCTGTTCCGCGCGCGTTTCACGCCGGGCGTGAAGGCGCGTGACGCGGCCATCGCCGAGGCGCGGGGCCGGATCGACGGCGGGCTTGCCGATGTCTCCGCGATCGACGAAGACCGCATCATCAGCCTCTACCGCGACATCATCTCGGCGACGCTCAGAACCAATGCCTTCGTGAACGGTGAGTCCGGAGCAGGGCCGGAAGCGCTGGCGTTCAAGCTCGATTCCCATGCGGTGCCGGGCCTGCCGCCGCCCGTTCCCTACCGCGAGATCTGGGTCTATTCCCCGCGCGTGGAAGGCATCCACCTGCGCGGCGGCCGCATTGCGCGCGGCGGCCTGCGCTGGTCCGATCGCCGCGACGATTTCCGCACCGAGGTGCTGGGCCTCGTGAAGGCGCAGATGGTGAAGAACGCGGTGATCGTTCCCACCGGCTCCAAGGGCGGTTTCTATCCCAAGCAGTTGCCGCCGGCATCGAACCGCGAAGCGTGGCTTGCCGAAGGGCAGGAGGCGTATCGCATTTATATTCGCGCGCTGCTTTCGGTGACGGACAATATCGTGGAGGGCAAGGACGTGCCGCCCGCGGGCATCGTCTGCCACGATGCGCCCGATCCCTATCTCGTTGTCGCCGCCGACAAGGGCACGGCGACCTTTTCCGACATCGCCAATGCGATCAGCGTCGATCATGGCTTCTGGCTGGGCGATGCGTTCGCGAGCGGCGGCGCCAACGGCTATGACCACAAGGCGATGGGCATCACCGCCAAGGGCGCATGGATTTCCGTGCAGCGGCATTTCCGCGAACGCGGTATCGATGTGCAGAAAGACGAGGTCCGCGTGATCGGCGTCGGCGACATGTCGGGTGACGTGTTCGGCAACGGCATGTTGCTTTCGAAGACGCTGAAGGTGGTCGCTGCGTTCGATCACCGTCACATCTTCTTCGATCCCGAACCCGATCCGGCGAAAAGCTGGAAGGAACGCGACCGGCTGTTCAAGCTGCCGCGATCGTCGTGGGACGATTACGACAAGAAACTGATTTCGAAGGGTGGCGGGGTCTTCCCGCGCAGCCAGAAATCGATTGCGCTCACCCCCGAGGTGCAGGCGATGCTGGACGTGGACGCGAAGAGCCTGTCGCCAACCGACCTGATCCACGCGATCCTGAAGAGCCGCGCCGATCTCTGCTGGTTCGGCGGCATCGGCACCTATGTGAAGGCGGCGACAGAATCGAATGCCGACGTCGGCGACCGCGCCAACGACCCCGTTCGGGTGAATGCCGAGGAGATGCGCGTGCGCGTGATCGGCGAGGGGGCGAACCTTGGCGTTACGCAGCAGGGCCGCATCGCGTTCGCGCGTGCCCACGGCCGCATCAACACCGACTTCATCGACAATTCGGCGGGTGTCGATTGTTCGGACAACGAGGTGAACATCAAGATCGCGCTGCAGCCCGCGCTCGCTTCCGGCAAGATGAGCATGGCGGCGCGCAACACGCTGCTTGAATCGATGACCGACGATGTCGGCCAGCTCGTGCTGCGCGACAACGTGATGCAGACGCAGGCGATTTCGGTGGCCGAGATCGGCGGCAGCAGTGCGCTGCCCGCCTATCAGCGTGTCATCCAGCTTCTCGAAGCGAGCGGGCGGCTCGACCGCGTGGTCGAGAACCTGCCGAGCGATGAGCAGCTGACGCAGCGCGCGCTTGCCGGCGGCGGGCTCGAACGGCCCGAACTCGCCGTGCTGCTCGCCTATGCGAAGATGACGCTCTACGACACGATTGTGGAAAGTCCGCTGCCCGACGATCCACTGCTCGTGCACGATCTCGAAATGGCATTCCCGCCTGCCGTCTTGAAAGCCTTCAAGGCGGGCGTGACCGGCCACCGGCTGCGCCGCGAAATCATCGCCACGAAGCTCGCGAACCAGATCGTCAATCGCGGCGGCATCACGCTCGCGTTCGAGCTTTCGGAGGAGCAGGGCACCAGCCTCGCGCATGTCGCCTCCGCCTTCGTTATGGCGCGCGAGCTGTTCGACCTTCGCGACCTGTGGCGGACGATCGACACCGCGGCGGTGGATGCGCGCACGCACATCGTGCTGCACGCTAAATCGATCCGCGGGCTTCGCACGCAGATGGCGGATGCGCTGCGCGCATCGACACCGGGCGATCAGCCCTCGGCGTGCATCACGGCGTGGAAGCCGGGCATCCAGCGGCTCGCGAAGCAGCTCGACAAGCTGCTGCGGCCGGAGCCGCGCGCGCAGGTCGAGCGGCTGCGGCAGGAACTGCTGCGCGACGGCGCGCCCGCGGACATCACCGAGCGCCTCGTTGAACTTGAAGGTCTCGATGGATCGATTGGGAACGCAAGGCTGGCTGCCGAACTCGGCGTGACCGAGCGGGCCATTGCCGATGCCTATACGCGTGTCGGCGAGACGCTGGGGCTGGACTGGGCGAAGGGCGTTACCGCGCAGCTTTCGCCGTCCGACCCGTGGGAGCGGCTGCTCGTCGCGGGCCTGCTGCGCGATTTCGAGCAGCTGCGTATCGACCTCATCAAGCGCCAGACCAAGAAGGGCGGAGATCCGGTGAAGGCGATCGAGGCCTGGAGCGCGGCCAATCCGGTCCTCATCCAGCGCATGGCGGACGCCACGGCGCGGGCGCGCAAGTCCGGCGTCGTCACCACCGCGATGCTCGCGCATCTCGGCAGCCAGGCGCGCGCGCTGCTCGTGAGCTAGGGTTCGGGGAATTCAGCCCATGCCGGGCTGCAAACGGCAGCTTTCTCCGCTTCCGGTGCTCACGTACGTTAAGTACGCTCCGCTCCGGTTCTCGAAATCCACCGTTTTCGCCTCGGCCTGAACTGAATTCCCCAAACCCTCGGCAAGAACCGGAGCACGAAAAGTTCAGGCACTGTTCACGCCGCGCGGCGTTGGGTAAGGGTGAGGATGTCGTCCACCAGCGGGCGGCGGCGGAAAGGAACGTGATGATTCGTCTGGCACTGGTTGCAGCGATTGGAATGGCGGGCGCGGCCGTATCCGGTACGGCGCTGGCTCAGGCCGCCCAGCCGGAGAGCGCCAAGCCGCCGGTGACGAACAGCGGCGTTCTGAAGCGCGTTCCGCTCGACCAGTGGATGCCGGAAAACTGCCCGAATCCTGAGCGCCGGGGCGAGATTGTGGTCTGCGGCCGCCCCGATGAGGAGCCGACGGTGGAAACCCCGCCGGAGCCGGGCGAGCCGGGCACCGACGTTCCGAGCGAGCGGCTGAAGCTCACCGAACCGGGGAATGTCGCGCCGAGCAGCGCGTGCAGCGCGGTCGGCCCCGCGGGCGATGTCGGCTGCAGCCGGAACGAATACGAGCAGTGGCGCCGCGAGCGCGAACTGCAGAAGGCGCGCGAGAAGGTTCCGAAGCCCAAGTAAGCGTAAGCAGCTTTTTAGAAATCCAGCTTGTCGTAGTGCGCGGGAGGCGAGAGGCCGTCCATGCGTTCCGAGAGGAGTGCGCGGAACGTGGGCCGCGATTTGATCGCCGAATACCACTGCTTCGCGGTTGCGTGGCCGTGCCAATCGAGCGCGGAGAGATAGTCGATCACCGAAAGATGTGCTGCGGCCGCGATATCGGCGAGGCCGAACGTCGTGCCCGAGAGCCAGCGACGGTGATCGAGCAGATATTCGATGTAGCCGAGGTGGTGTTCGAGGTTGCGGCCCGCCGTGCGGAGCGCGCCGCCATCGGGCGATGCGCGCTGCACGATGCGCTTGAACATGCGCTCGGCGAGCAGGATGTGGCCGACTTCGGCGTAGAATTTCTGATCGAACCACACGCACAGGCGGCGCACCTCGGCACGGTCCGCCGCGCTCGCGCCGAGCAGCGGCATCCGCTCGATGGTTTCCTCGAAATATTCGCAGATCGCGGTGCTGTCGATGAGCGCCGCGCCGCGATCTCCGATCAGCACCGGGGTCTGCCCGGCCGGGTTCAGATCGACGAATTCATCGCGTCGCGCCCACGGCAATTCGGGAACGAGTTCGACCTCGACACCCTTCTCGGCAAGCGCGAGGCGGACCTTCCGGGAGAACGGGCAGAGCGGATATTGGTAAAGGCGCCACATGGTTAAGCCCGGTGATACGGGGAAGCCCGCGGCGCTGCAACCTTACTCCGCGGCGACCACGTTTTCCGCATCCTCCAGCGGGTGCTTGATGCGGCTCACCATCTCCTTCGGACAGATCTGAACGAAGCGGGAGAGGGCGGTTTCCCAGTCTTCGAGGATCGACAGCGCCCATGCGGAATCGGTTTCGCGGTGGTGGGCTTCGATCGCGGCGCGGAGCACGCCTTCCCAGTAAGCGGCGCGTACCGGCTGCCAGATCACGCTGTCCGGGTTGACGCGCGTGTCGAAGTCTCCGGCCGTGTCGTAGACGAACGCCATGCCGCCGGTCATGCCCGCGCCGAAATTGTCGCCCACGGGGCCGAGGATCACCGCCATGCCGCCGGTCATGTATTCGCAGCCGTTGGCGCCGCAGCCCTCGACGACGACCTCGGCGCCCGAGTTGCGGACGGCGAAGCGCTCGCCGGCCTGACCGGCCGCGTAGAGGCGGCCCGCTGTGGCGCCGTAGAGCACGGTGTTGCCGATGATGGTGTTCTCGTGCGAGCGGAGCGGCGAGGAGACGAGCGGGCGCACCACGATGGTCGCGCCCGAGAGGCCCTTGCCGACATAGTCGTTGGCGTCGCCGAAGACTTCGAGCTTGAGGCCCTGCACCGCGAAGGCGCCGAGCGACTGGCCGGCGGAACCGCGCAGCCGCACATGGACATGGCCGGGCGCGAGGCCGTTCATGCCGTACTTGCGCGTGATCGCGGAGGAGAGGCGGGTGCCGACGGCGCGGTGCGTGTTGCGCACGCTGTACGTGAGCTGCATCTTCTCGCCGCGATCGAACACGGCCTTCGCATCGACGAGCATCTGCGCGTCGAGGCTGTCGGGCACCTCGTTGCGGCGCGTCTTCAGGTTGAAGCGGCGCTCGCTGTCGGGCGCATCCACCTTGGCGAGAATGGGGTTGAGATCGAGGTCGTCGAGATGCTCGGCGCCGCGGCTGACCTGGCGGAGCAGCTCGGTGCGGCCGACGACCTCGTCGAGGCTGCGGAAGCCGAGACCGGCGAGGATGTCGCGGACCTCCTCGGCGATGAAGCTCATCAGGTTGATGACCTTCTCGGGGCTTCCGGCGAATTTCTGCCGCAGCTTGTCATCCTGCGTGCAGACGCCGACGGGGCAGGTGTTCGAATGGCACTGGCGCACCATGATGCAGCCCATCGCGACGAGGCTCAAAGTGCCGATGCCGAACTCCTCGGCGCCGAGGATCGCGGCGATCACGACATCGCGCCCGGTCTTGAGGCCGCCGTCGGTGCGGAGCTTCACGCGGCCGCGCAGGCTGTTCAGCGTCAGCACCTGGTTGACCTCGGTGAGGCCCATCTCCCACGGCGTGCCCGCATACTTGATCGAGGTCTGCGGAGACGCGCCGGTGCCGCCAACGTTGCCCGAGACGAGGATCACGTCCGCGTGTGCTTTGGCGACGCCCGCCGCGATCGTGCCGATGCCCGCTTCCGAGACCAGCTTCACACAGACGCGCGCGTCGGGGTTGATCTGCTTCAGGTCGTAGATGAGCTGCGCGAGATCCTCGATCGAATAGATGTCGTGATGCGGCGGCGGGGAGATGAGCATGACGCCCGGCGTCGAGTGGCGCAGGCGTGCGATCATTTCGGTGACCTTGAAGCCGGGCAACTGCCCGCCTTCGCCGGGCTTGGCGCCCTGCGCGACCTTGATCTCGATCTCCTCGCAGGCGTTGAGGTACTCGGCGGTGACGCCGAAACGGCCTGACGCGATCTGCTTGATGACCGAGTTCGCATTGTCGCCATTGGGGTAGGGCTTGTAGCGCGAGCGGTCCTCGCCGCCTTCGCCCGAAACCGCCTTGGCGCCGATACGGTTCATCGCGATCGAGAGCGTCTCGTGCGCTTCCGGCGACAGGGCGCCCAAAGACATGCCCGGCGTCACGAAGCGCTTCCGGATTTCGGCGATCGACTGCACCTCTTCTACCGGTACGGGAGGGCGGGTGTGATTGAATTCCAGAAGATCGCGCAGATAGATCGGCGGCAGATCGCGCACGCCGCGGCTGAACTGCAGATAGGTGGAATAGCTGTCGCTCGCCACCGCCTGCTGCAGCAGATGGATGAGGTTCGCCTGATAGGCGTGCGGCTCGCCGTTCGCGCGGTAGCGATAGAGGCCGCCGACGGGAAGCGCCGTCACTTCCTCGTCGTAGGCAAGTGCGTGCCGATCGCCCGCGCTCACATGCAGCGACGAGAAACCCTCGCCCGAAATCTTCGCGGGCATACCGGGGAAGAAATCCGCGACGAGCGCGCGCGACAGGCCGACCGCCTCGAAATTATAACCGCCGCGATAGGACGAGATGACGCTGATGCCCATCTTGCCCATGATCTTCAGAAGACCGTCCTCGATCGACTTCTTGAACCGGTTCACGCAGGTGGTGAGGTCCATGTCGCCGAACAGGCCCTTGGCATGGCGCGCCACAATCGATTCCTGCGAAAGCCACGCGTTCACGGTCGTGGCGCCGACACCGATCAGCACCGCGAAATAATGCGTATCCATGCACTCGGCCGAACGCACGTTGATGCTGGCGAACGAACGCAGCCCCTTGCGCACGAGATGCGTGTGCACGCCCGCCGCGGCGAGGATCATGGTGATGCCCGCGCGTGTCTTCGAAACGGTTTCGTCGGTGAGGAAGAGCTGGCTCTTGCCCGAGCGCACGAGATGCTCGGCTTCGGCGCGCACGCGCGCGATCGCCTCGCGCAGCGCGGCAGGGCCGCCTGCAACATCGTAAGTGCAATCGATGATTGCCGCCTGATCGCCGAAGTGCGTGAGCAGGCGCGCCCAATCCCGGTTCGTCAGCACGGGCGATTCCATCACGACGACGCCCTGCTGCTTCGCATCCTTGTCGAGGATGTTCGCGTAGTTCGAAAAGCGCGTCTTCAGGCTCATCACGCGCGTCTCGCGAAGCGAGTCGATCGGCGGATTCGTCACCTGGCTGAAATTCTGCCGGAAGAAGTGCGACAGGCAGCGCGGGTTTTCGGAAATGACGGCGAGCGGCGTGTCGTCGCCCATCGAGCCGACGGCTTCCTTCGCGTCCTCCACCATCGGCGCGAGGATCAGTTCCATGTCCTCCATGGTGAGCCCCGCAGCGACCTGACGGCGGCGAAGTTCATCGGCATCGAGCGTCTGGCCCGGCTCCGGCGCATCCGCGCCCGGCACGTCGGCGAAATTGCGGAAGCCCTTCACGAGCGATGCGTAATCCGCCTCTCCCGCGATGCGATCCTTGATCGCCTTGTCGTCGTAGTAGCGCGCCTCGTCGAGATCGACCGCGATCATCTGGCCCGGCCCCAGCCGACCCTTCTCGATCACGGTCGCCTCTGGCACCACGACCATGCCGGTTTCCGAGCCGACGATGAGAAGGTTGTCGCTGGTGCGCGTGAAGCGCATCGGGCGCAGCGCGTTGCGATCGACGGCGGCGGCGATCCAGCGCCCGTCCGTCATGGCGAGCGCGGCAGGGCCGTCCCACGGCTCCATCACGCTCGCGAAGAACGCGTACATGTCGCGGTGCGCCTGCGCGAGCGTCGTGTCCTTGTTCCACGCCTCGGGCACAAGCATCAACTTGGCAGTCGGCGCGTCGCGGCCCGAACGCACCATCACCTCGAACGTCGCGTCGAGCGCGGCGGTATCCGAAGCGCCCGCCGGGATCACCGGCTTGATGTCTTCCGAAAGATCGCCGAAAGCCTGCGCGGCCATCTTGATCTCGTGGCTCTTCATCAGGTTCTTGTTGCCGCGAACCGTGTTGATCTCGCCGTTGTGCGCAAGGCAGCGGAACGGCTGTGCCAGCCACCACGTGGGGAACGTGTTCGTCGAATAGCGCTGGTGATAAATTGCGAAGCGGCTGACGAATTTCTCGTCCTGCAGATCGGGATAGAAGACGGAGAGCGCCTCGGCGAGGAACAGTCCCTTGTAGATGATCGAGCGCGACGACAGCGAGCAGATGTAGAAATCGCGGATCTGCGCTTCGATGATCTTCTTTTCGATGCGGCGGCGGATCAGATACAGATCCTTTTCGAACGCATCCTGATTTTCGTAGTTCTCGCCGGGCTGCGGGCCCTTGATCATGATCTGCTCGATCTCGGGGCGCGTCAGCTTCGCCTTGTCGCCGATCACCGACGTATCGACGGGCACCTGCCGCCAGCCATAGATCTCGTAGCCGAAATCGATGATCTCGGATTCGACGATGCTGCGGCAGGTTTCCTGCTCGGCAAGGTTGGTGCGCGGCAGGAACACCTGCCCCACGGCGAGCAGGCGATCGATGCGGTGCTTGTGTCCGGCGTGCTCGATGTGCTTCGAAAAGAAGGCGATGGGCAATTCGACATGAATGCCCGCGCCGTCGCCGGTCTTGCCGTCCGCATCCACCGCGCCGCGATGCCAGACCGCCTTCAGCGCATCAATGCCGAGCGCCACCACGCGCCGCGACGGCTTGCCGTCGGTCGCCGCGATGAGCCCGACGCCGCAGGCATCGGATTCCATATCCGGGCGGTACATACCCTCGCGGGCGATGCGTTCACGTTCGGCGGCGTTGATCATTTCATTTCATCCAATGTTTCGCGCTGCGCGCGTCCTAAAGGGCAAACAGTCTTGGGCGGTTCAGCCGCGACAAGATCGAAGGAATTCATTTCGGAGTTGCCGGCTTCGTCTGCTTGGCAAGCTTGGCGATGTGCGCGTTCATGGCGTCGATACCCGCCTTGGACGCTGCCTGGGCATCCTGTTGCATGGTGTGCCCAAGAGACGCGAGTGCGCTGGGGAAAAACTGCGCATAGAGAGTTTTGGACACGGTTCCTGCCGGTGTGCCGAGAAACGCATTCATCGTCGCCATATTCTCGTTGTTCATTCTGCGAACAATTTCTTCGTCTGTGATTTCGACGCTTTCGGTGAACGATCCCAAAAGCTTTTTGTATGCTTCACCCGCGGGGCTTTTGATGAAGCCATAGGTCTGATTGATATGATCTGTCGTCATATCCGTTCCGATCATGCCGGAGAGCTGCGCTGTCAGCTCGCGCTGTGCGCGACGAGCCGTCGCGGTTGTGTGCTGTCTCGTGGCTGAGACCGCAGTCTTTATCAGGCCAGGAAATCGCTTGTCTGCCGCGACGATATCGGGACTACGCAGCAAAGAGTCACTATGGGCCGCAACCAGCGTATCTACCGTTTTCGTTACCAGTGGGTCCCACGGCACCCATTCCTCGGCCAACTGCAAAGCCGTAGCCGGAATAGGGGCGGGCAAGGATATCTCAGCCGCTGCTTCTTGGGCACCTGCGGTCGACGGACTGACGATAAACGCCAGCCAGAGTGCACCAAGTGCGATTCCGGACCGGTATGCGCTCATTTCGCTTCATCCAGCATTTCGCGCTGCGCGCGGGCAAATCCGTTCGAGACAGCGGCCATGCCGGCGGTCATTCCGGCGCGTTCGCCGATGGCCTTCATGCTCGCCTGCGTCTGTTTTTCGGCGGCGATGAATTTCTGTCCGGCCGGGCTTTTCAGGAAGGCGATCGCGGCATCGAGTTCGGCCGGCGAGAGTGCGCCCCGATAGGCGGCCGTGAAATCGGCGAGCATTGCCGGATACGCCTTGCGCAGTTCGGCGAGGAATTCCTCGGCCAGAATCTTCTGCAGCCGCTCCCGACCGCCGCGACCGTTCTCGATGAGATTGCGAACGGCGTTGCTGGTGCCCTTGTCGTTTTCGAGCTGCGCGACGACCTGCGTGCCGAACATCGGCACGAGCGTGCTGAACACCTCGTCGAGTTTGGCTTCGACACCCATGAGGGCGACAAGCTGCGCCGCGCGGTCGGGCTCTGCCGCGAGGGCGGGGGCGGCGGAGAGCAGCAGCGCCGCCGTGAGCGTGAAGAGGCGGATTTTCATGCGGCGGCTTTCTTGGCTGATGCGCCCGCCCGCGCGGCGAGATACGTGTGCATCGTCTTCGCGACGTCGCGGCCGTCGCGGATCGCCCAGACGACGAGGCTCGCGCCGCGCACGATGTCGCCGGCGGCGAACACGCCGTCCACGCTCGTCATCATCGTCTTGTGGTCGGTGCGGAGCGTGCCCCAGCGCGTGACGGTGAGATCGGGCGCGCCGAACAGCTGCGGCAGGTCTTCGGGATCGAAGCCGAGCGCCTTGATCACGAGATCGGCCTCGACGCGGAAATCACCGCCCTCGACCACTTCCGGCGCGCGGCGGCCGGAGGCGTCCGGCGCACCGAGACGCATCTGCTGCGCGCGCACGCCCGCGACCTTGCCGTCCTTGTCGTCGAACGCCTGCGGCGCGGAGAGCCAGACGAACTCGACGCCTTCTTCTTCCGCGTTCGCCACCTCGCGCTGCGAGCCCGGCATGTTGGCGCGGTCGCGGCGGTAGAGGCACTTCACTGAAGCTGCGCCCTGCCGCACGGCGGTGCGCACGCAGTCCATCGCGGTGTCGCCGCCGCCGATGACGACGACGTGCTTGCCTTCCGCGTTCAGCGATCCGTCCTCGAAGGCGGGCACGCTGTCGCCGAAGCTCTTGCGGTTGGAGGCGATCAGGTAATCGAGCGCGGGGATGACGCCGCCTGCGCCAACGCCCGGCGCCTTGATGTCGCGCGCCTTGTAGACGCCGGTGGCGACGAGCAGCGCATCATGCTTCGCGCGGAGCGCGGCGAGCGTCAGGTCGCGGCCGACCTCGAAATTGTAGTGGAAGACGATGCCGCCTTCCTCGAGCCGCGCGAGGCGGCGCATGACGACCTCTTTTTCCAGCTTGAAGCCGGGGATGCCATAGGTGAGGAGGCCGCCGCCGCGATCGTGGCGATCGTAGACGTGCACGTCGTAGCCGCGGCGGCGCAGATATTCGGCGGCGGTGACGCCCGCAGGCCCCGCGCCGATGATGCCGACGGACTGGCCGGAACGATCGCTGAGCGGGCGCAGCGGGCGGACCCAGCCTTCCTTCCACGCGGTGTCGGTGATGAACTTTTCAACCGAGCCGATGGTGACTGCACCGTGGCCGGACTGCTCGATCACGCAATTGCCCTCGCACAGGCGGTCCTGCGGGCAGATGCGGCCGCACACCTCGGGCATGGTGGAGGTGGATTCGGAGAGCTCGTACGCCTCCTGCAGGCGGCCTTCGGCGGTGAGGCGCAGCCAATCCGGAATGTTGTTGTGAAGCGGGCAGTGGACCTGACAGAAGGGCACGCCGCACTGCGAGCAGCGCGAGGCCTGCTCCTCGGCCTTCGCGAGGATGTAGGTGCGGTTGATCTCGAGGAAATCGTCGTCGCGTTCGGCGGCCGGGCGCTTCTCCGGGAACGCCTGCGCGAGCCCCACGAACTTCAACATATCCTTTTCGGCCACCCGATTTCCCCTTGCGGTTCCGGCGCGGCTTTTACGGTCGCAAACGGCGCTTGTCACGCAATTTTCGACAAATAGGTAAGCTATTATTACCTATTATTGTGCGGAAAGAGGCTTATCAAGAATCGTTCGCAGTTTTTGTGGGTCAATAAATGGCCGTATCGGACCTTTCTACATCATCAGCCAGATTGCGGCGATGCTGCCGGCGATGATTCGGTACCAAGCGAACGGGGCGAACCCGTAGCGGCCGACAATGGCCACGAAGCCCCGGATCACGACGAGTGCGACGATGAAGGAAACGACGAAACCGAGCGCGATCGCGCCGAACGCCTCGCTGGCGAGCAGGGCGTGGCTCTTGTAAAGCTCATAGCATGTGGCGGCGACCATGGTGGGCACGGCCACGAAGAAGCTGAATTCGGCCGCGGTCTTGCGTTCCACCCCCAGCAGGAGCGCGCCCATGATCGTCGCGCCCGATCGGGAAACGCCGGGCACCATCGAAAGGCACTGGACAAGGCCGATGCCGAGCGCCGTCCGCCACGGCATCGCTTCCACGCTGTCCGTCTTGCCCGGCTTCACGAAGCGCTCGATGACAAGGATGGCGATGCCGCCGACGATGAGCGCGACCGCCACGATCATCGGGCTTTCCAGCATGGCCTTCACGGCGCTGTAGGCGAACGCGCCGACGACGAGCGACGGCAGTACGCCAAGCGCGACGTTGAGCGTGAACAGCTGCGCCCCCCGCTCCCGCGGGAGCCCGACGATCACATCGAGGAACCGCCGCCAGTAAGCGACGACGACCGCCAGGATCGCGCCGAGCTGGATGACGATGTTGAACGTGGGGCCGACGTCGCCCTTGAAGCCGAGCAGTTCGCCCGCGAGCACGAGGTGCCCCGTCGACGAAACCGGAATGAACTCCGTGAGGCCCTCGACGATGCCAAGCAGGATGATGTCGAGAATCGACTGCCCGTTCATGAAGCGATCTCCGGAATGGGGGCGTCAGGCGACGCTGAAACGGCCGTGCGGGCGGAAGCGGACGAGCCAGCCGGGCGCGACGGCCGCCATCGGCGTCGCGGCCACCCCGAGCGCGGCAAGGCCAGGCGCGCCTTCGGGCACGACGTTGTCGCTCTGCAGCATCTTCCACTGGTCACTGGTGAGCGGCGCGCCCGGCAGCCAGCCGGTGAAACGCGCGAGCAGGCCCGCGGCGGCATCCGGCACATCGACAAACGTGGGCGTCCGCCCCGTGGTCTCGGCGAGCCATTCGAGCAGCGCGCGCATCGTCAGCACGTCGGGGCCGCCGAGCGACACCGTCTTGCCCGCGTGGAGCTGGGGCTCGCAGGCCGCGGCCGCGATGGCGCGCGCTACGTCTACCACATAGACCGGCTGGAACTTCGTGCCCGGCGTCACCACCGGCACCACCGGCAGGCGAAGCATACCGGCGAAGCGGTTCAGGAAGCCGTCCTCCGGGCCGAAGATCACCGACGGGCGCAAGATGGTGGCCTTCGGGAAGGCCGCGCGCACGGCGGTCTCGCCAAGCGCCTTGCTGCGGCCGTAGCCCGACTCGCTCTCGGCGTCGGCACCGAGCGCCGAGACGTGCACCAGCGAGGTCGCGCCCGCCGCTGCAGCCGCCTTCGCGATGGCTCCGGCGCCCTTCACGTGCACCGCCTCGAAGCCACCGTGCGAATCGGAAAGCGTGCCGATGAGGTTGACGACCGCGTCCGCGCCCTCGACCGCGCGGGCGAGCGAGGCGGCGTTCCCAAGGTCCGTGCGGACGAAATCGAGCTGGCCGAGCGCCGCGAGCGGACGCACGTGCAGGGCAAGGTGGGGATCACGCGTCGCGACGCGCAGCCGCGCCCCCGTCTTCGCCAGCGCCTGCACGACATAGCGCCCCACGAAGCCCGAACCGCCGAAGATCGTAATCAGCTTCGCCACAACTATAATCCTTCCGGCCAGTCCAAATGGTTCCCGCGCCGCATATTCCATACGCACGCCCATTGACAAGCACGGGGACGGACCGTAACCCGCATCGCCTCGCGAAAGCGAGAGCATCCGACCCCGTGCCCAGGTGGCGGAATTGGTAGACGCGCTAGCTTCAGGTGCTAGTGCCGGTAACGGCGTGAAGGTTCGAGTCCTTTCCTGGGCACCATTTGTTCTCCTCAGAGCATCCCAAAAACATCGACAAAACGGCAGGAATCTGCCATTTTTCTCTTGGTCCTGTCCTATGGCATCCGAGAGAGTTTCACTCCATCTCAGCCAAAAACGGGCCACCAAAAAGGGCATCGGTGGCCCGTGAAAATACGGTGGCCCGAGTGCTGAAATGTAGTGATGGCGGTGGCGCGGACTGGCCCTTTTTGAAGGAGATCAGCGATGGCTCTTACGGATGTAGCAATTCGCGCACTCAAAACGAAGGATCGAAGCTACAAGTGCACCGATGGGCGCGGTTTGTATATTGAGGTGCGGCCCACAGGTGCAAAGCTGTGGCGTTACAAGTATCTTTATCAAGGCAAGGAAAAACGCATTGCGCTTGGCGTATATCCAGATGTCGGCCTCGCGGATGCCCGCCGGAAAAGCGACGAGGCACGAATAAGTCTCGCAAACAACCGTGATCCGCTTGCCGAGCGGAAGCGCGAGAAATTGAATGCTGCCTATGCGGCTGCCAACACTTTCGGTGACCTTGCCAAGGAATACATCGACAAAATGGTTGCTGAGGGACGGGCCGAGACGACGACGACCAAAGCCAACTGGATTCTGGAACAGCTGAAGCCTATCGCCAGCTTTCCCATTAGCGACCTCAAGCCCCTTGACGTGCTCTCCGCATTGAAGCGACTTGAAGCACGAGGAAAACATGAAACTGCCCGTCGCTGCCGCTCGTTCGCCAGCCGGGTCTTCCGGTATGCCGTTGCTACTGGCCGGGGTGAGACGGACCCCACATCACTCCTTCGCGGGGCTTTGATCACTCCGAAGACCAAGCATCACGGCGCATTGCTTGATCCAGATGCCGTTGGAGAGCTGCTACGAGCGATAGAGGCCTACTCCGGCAACACAATCACGCGCCTCGCAATGCAGATCGCGCCCCATGTGATGGCGCGCCCTGGAGAACTCAGAAAGGCACTGTGGTCAGAGATCGACCTCGAAGCCTCAATCTGGAAAATTCCCGCTGAACGCATGAAGATGCGTCGTCCCCATGCTGTGCCACTTTCCCGACAGGTGCTTCGGTACCTGAATGAGCTTTACGCGGTCACCGGCCCCGAAGGCTTTCTCTTTCCGGCTTTCCATACCTCCCAAAGACCGCAGAGCGAAAATACGATCAATCAGGCATTTCGACGTATGGGTTACACGGTGGGAGAGATAACGGCGCACGGACTCCGGACAACAGCCTCCACGCTGCTTAACGAGAGCGGACAATGGAGTGCTGACGCAATCGAGCGATCGCTTGCCCACGCCGACACGAACGCGGTCAGAGGAATTTATAACCGAGGCCGTTACTGGGACGAGCGAGTGGCTATGCACCAGTGGTGGAGCGACCATCTTGACGAGCTTCGTGCAGGAAAGCTCAGCTGAGTATTTCGCTCAATCTGCTTTCGGTGTGACCCACACTTCGACGGGTGCGATGAACTTGCCCGGCGCAGGCTTGCCGACATGCACGCGGTCCGCGGTGACGCGCTCCCCGGTCTCCAGATTGAACGTCGCCCACGGCTTGGGCATGCGACCGAAGGTCATCTTCTGAATGGGCTGGCCTGTGGCCGTGTTCATGATCGTTGCGATGATTGCCATGGCGTGCCGATAGCGGGCACGCCCTCATCTTGTCCAGAAAGGCTTAGCCTACTCCGCGGGCAGATCATCAACATGGAAGAACATGGGGTTCTTCATCCATGCGCTGACGGCGGACTCGCGCCAGCCGGTGCAACGCGTGGCGATCCGGACCTGCCTTGGAAACGTGCCGCTTTGCATCTTCCGGTAGAGCGTCGAGCGGCTGAGCCCGGTGCGGTCTAGGACAGTGTGCAAGCGCAGGATACGGTCATGGGACATGGCTGGTCCTTCCTTAAGCGGTTGTCAGCTTTCCCCAAACGCAGATTAGGAAGTCCAGAATTGGCACGCGCGTCAAGAGTGCCAAAATGGCGCCAGACAGGCGAATAGTACGTTCTGGAAACACACGGACGCTGGTGAACACCAATTGACACTTATTGACGCAAAGATATTTTTGAAGCTGGCCGCGATTTACCGTCTCAGGAGGTTCCACAGAGCAAAGGTGGATACGAATCACTTTGCGTCAAAAGTATAAAAGCATGGAACCGGATGTCGTTTCAGCAATTTCGCGTTCATGCGCGTTCGTGTAGGGCAGCGCGCAAGTCCGGCAATGAAGCAGGACGCAAAACCAACGGGGTCTTACTTCATGACTGAACAGAACACGCATCAGGATGTCCTGGCGCTTACCGCCGACATCGTCTCTTCGCATGTCGCGAACAACACGGTCGCGGTCTCCGACCTGCCGACGCTCATCCAGAACGTCTACGCTGCGCTCGCCAACGTGGGCGGCACCATGGAGCCGGAAAAGCCCAAGCAGGAACCGGCCGTTTCCATCCGCGCCTCAGTGAAGCCTGACTTCATCGTCTGCCTTGAAGACGGCAAGAAGCTCAAGATGCTGAAGCGTCACTTGATGACGCACTACAACCTGACGCCCGATGAATACCGCGCGAAGTGGGGCCTTCCTGCCGACTATCCGATGGTCGCTCCGAACTATGCGCTGCAGCGCCAGGAACTGGCGAAGAAGATCGGCCTCGGCACCAAGCGTACCACACCGGGCCGCGGCAAGAAGAAGGCCTGACCGCAACGGGCGCCGCCCGCGTGGCGGCGCCTGTTTTCTTGGGACCGCCTTACACGCTACGTTGACACCCCCGTAACGATATGGTGCTGCCACAGTGTGCACTTGCGCACATCCATGGGGGCATCATGAAAATCGTCATAGCAACTGTATCCGCGGCTTTGTGCTTTGCGGCAGCGCCGCTCCATGCGCAGGAAGTCGCGCCTGCCGAAACCGCAGCGCCCGCCGAACCTGCGGCGGCGTCTGCGCCGGCCGCTGAGGCAGCGGTTCCCGAACCGGTCGCCGAGACACCGGTCGCCCGAGCACTTCCGGCAAGCACGCAGGTTTCGATCACATCGGACGGCGAGATCACCTCGAAGAAAGTCGAAGTCGGCGACAAGTTCCAGTTCACCGTGGTGAATGACGTTCAGGAAGCCGGCGAAGTCGCCATACCGCGCGGCTCGAAGGTCGAGGCCACGGTGACGTGGAAGACCGGCAAGGCCGTTGGCGGCAAGTCGGGCAAGTTCGAGCTCAGCTTCGACAAGATCAATGTCCGCGGCGCCGACTACAAGATGCGCGGTACGCACCGGCAGGAAGGCAAGGGCAACACCGTTGCGGCTGTGTTTGCAACCTGGCTGGTAAGCGGACGCTCTGCGGTGATGCTGCCCGGGCAGATGGTGACCGTGTTCACCGATCAGCCGATCCCGTACTGATCATTGTCAGTTCTCGCGCCGCCGTGTGGCGGCGCGGATCTGATCCTGAGGACAGGGCGCCTTGCGCCATGTCTGGTGACACCTCGCTTTCGGGCGGGGTGTTGTCGTTTGTGCCGTCCTGAGGAACGGGAGCGGGCGTCACGGGGCTTTGGGCGAGCCGCACCGGCCTGCAACCTGCCTGCGGCAGGTCTTCCTCTGATGAGGTGGGACGGCTCCGGTTGCGGCATTCGTTGCTAGCCGGTCTGATTCGCCGGCGCAGGGATGGAGGTAGCAATGAAGGTGACAACGATCGGGCTCGATATCGCCAAGACCGTATTTCAGGTCCACGGCATAGACGAAGATGGCGAGGTCGCGATCCGTAAGCGATTGAACCGCAATCAGATGCGCGTTTTCTTCGAAGCCCTGCCGCCCTGCCTAATCGGTATCGAGGCATGCGCCACGGCGCATTATTGGGCGCGCGAGCTGTCGGCGCTGGGGCATGAAGTGCGGTTGATGCCGGCACATTACGTGAAGCCATATGTGAAGCGGTCGAAGAATGACGCCGCCGACGCCGAAGCGATTTGTGAAGCTGTCGAGCGGCCCAATATGCGGTTTGTGCCGGTGAAGGCGCCTGACACACAGGCTCTCGCCCTGATGCACCGGATGCGCACGCAGCTCGTCGGACAGCGCACCGCATTGCTGAATGGCCTGCGCGCCGGCTTGGCGGAGTTCGGCATCATAACGACCACTGGCCTTGGCGGCGCGAACGAGTTGCTCAGGATCGCTGATGCCCGTGATGAGCGGATGCCCGATCTCATCCGCAACACCTATGCCATGATCGCGGAAGCGATCCGCAATGTCGAACGGCAACTCGCCACCCTTGATCTAGAGATTCAGGCCAATGCGCGGATCGATGATGCATGCCGACGCCTCTGTACCATTCCCGGCATCGGTCCCGTCACATCTACCACCATTGTCGCCCTTGCGGGTGATCTATCGCGTTTTTCGACCGGGCGGGATTTCGCGGCGTGGCTCGGGTTGACCCCGCGCCAAAATAGTAGCGGCGGCAAAGCACGGCTCGGCAGGATTACCAAAGCGGGCGATCAGACGCTTCGCACGCTCCTGGTTCTCGGCGCCTTTACGATCATCAGACGCGCAAGAGTCGATCCCGCTAAAGCCTTGCCTTGGTTGCTCGCGATCTTGTCGCGTCGTCCGCCGCTTGTCGCGGCTGTCGCTTGGGCGAACAAGACCGCGCGCATAATCTGGGCCGTGTTGACACGAGGCGGCGCTTATCGCGCGCCGTCTCCGGCCTGCTAACCGGGTTTCGCGTTTCCGCCGGAGTCCGCTCCGAAGGAAGCGCGAGGTGGTGTTTGAGCCATGATGACGAACCGGCTGAGCCGGGGATCGATCAGTTCGGAAAACGAAGGGAGCCTTCGAGCCCGTTCCTCTGATGGAACGATCGATCCGCGGATTTCATCAGGGCCAGCGGCCAAGTGCCGCACCGATAGGCCGGACACATGACCGCACCCAACCGTTCGTAAGATACTCGGCGCTGCCTCGCGCAATAATCTGAAGACCAACTGTCATCGCGCTGATCGCGCGATGGCGTTGTGATCGACCGGCCCCGGAAGGGGTAGCCGGCGCTCCCTGCTAGGCCCGCTCCGGCAGGCCGCAACCCTTCGCGATGCTCAGGGTCCTTCACGATGTTCCGGCCCTGCGGGTGCCGCCTGCCTCTGTAGCGGGCCTTTTCGGGAGTTTCTCGCCGCCTATCCCCTCCGGGGCCGGGTGCGGAAGGAAAGAGAAAGGAAAGGGCAATGAGAGGCTTGCTTTGGCCGTCCACACATTCGTTCCAGCCCTTCGGGTGCAGGCCGCCTCATGCGGCCCGCCGGATCCCGTTCCTGCCGCCCGCCCCCGCCCTCCGGCCGGGGCCGCGGCTTTGGCAGGAGTAAGGATGATGAACGGCAAATCTGTACCTGAACCCGGTGCGCCCCTTGAGCGGGATCGTCACGCTGTCATGCGGGCATGGCTGCGGAAGCTCCCCGAGCGAACGCTGATGGTGTTCATCGCGCACAGGGTCGAAGGCAAGTCCTACGCCGAGATCGCCGCAGAGCTCGGCATCGGTGAGTGGCGGGTGCGCTGGCACATGCGGAAAGCCGTCCGGCACATATTGAAGATCGGCAGGCCCTACCGCGCGGCGTTCGCGGCGCTCGATCCCGTGTCGCAGCAGGTGATGGAGCTCGCCTGGGACGACCTCCTCAACGACCGCATCGCGCTGCGGCTGGGCCTCACCACCCAAGAGGTCGAAACCCGCATGGCGGCGGCACTGGTGGCGCTGCACAAGGCTGCAACCCTCTGATCAGGGGGTTGCGGGGTCCGCACTTGCGGCAACAGCCTGTTCTTGCAGTGCAAAGTCATATCTGAGTTGCTAGGAAGGTCTCCTATGCGCACGAGCCTCGATCATCTTCCGCCCGCAAAGCAGCGCGAGCTTGAGCGCGTGCTCGAGGTGCTGTTCGCGGGGTTCGAGGAAGCGACTGCACTTGCGACGCAGGCATGGAAGAAGAAGGGCCGAATCCTCAAGGTCGTGCTCTACGGCAGCTACGCGCGCGGCGGCTGGGTCGACGAGCCGCATACCGCCAAAGGCTACAAGTCCGACTTCGACCTGCTTGTTGTCGTCAACGACAAACGCCTCACCGACCGCATCCCCTACTGGGAAAAGGCCGAAGACCAGCTGATGCGCGAGTACGGCATCACGAAGGCCCTGAAGACCCCGGTCAACTTCATCGTGCACACGCTGCAGGAGGTGAACGACGGGCTCGCGCATGGCCGGTACTTCTTCATGGACCTCGCGAAAGACGGCATCGCGCTCTACCAGAGCGACGACGCACCGTTCCATACGCCCAAGCCCAAGACGCCCAAACAGGCGCTCGCCATGGCGAAGGAATACTTCGAGGAGTGGCTACCGGCAGGCCTTCGCAAATTCGATCTGGCTAGGGAAGCGGTAGCTCGCGGCTATCCCAAAGAGGCGGCATTCCTCTATCATCAGGCCACCGAAAGCCTTTACCATTGCGTGCTCTTGGTGTGCACCTTCTATACGCCGCACGTCCATAATCTGGGCTTCCTGCGCACGCAGGCCGAACGGCTGGACCGGCGCCTTTTCCATGTCTGGCCGCGCGATACGAAGAAGGAACGCGCGCTCTTCGAGAAGCTGAAAGAGGCCTATGTGAAGGCCCGCTACTCGAAGCACTACCGTATTTCTGCGGAGGAACTGGAGTGGTTGGGTAGCCAAGTCGAGGAACTCGGCCGCGTTGTCCATGCCGTGTGCAGTGAACGGATCGCTGAGCTGGACGTAACGGCAAAGAGTTGAACTGGATTGGTAGCGGCCTGCGCGGTCTCAGGCATCGCAACAGCGGCGATAGCCGCCGCCAAAGCGGCCACTTGAGCCATATGATGATCTCCCTGAAAGCTGCCGTTCATCAAGATGATATCGCCTTAAGGCTGACCTGCGGCGTGTTCCGCGGATTGCGGCGACGATTGCAAGCGCGTTTTCCGCACGCCAAGATTTGCGCAGCAAGCCTTGGCGGTCCAAAAAGGTCGTGCGAAGAGCGGGAGCGAAATGTCGAAGCACAACCAGATGATTGGCCGTCGCGGTGAGAAGCATTTCAGTCTTCTTTGCTCGGAAGCTGGCGTGACGTGCAACAAGTCCGAAGAGGACGACAATGGCTGGGACAAATTTATAGAATTTCCACCGCGTCCACAGCTCGCGATTGCGCTCGACATGAAACGCGGACCGGTCGCGGCACTGGTGCAGGTCAAGGCGACCGAAGGCGAAAGCCGGACGGTACAGATCAGTCTCGCCAATGCCCTGCGTTATGCCGGTTCGTCCTTGCCAACCTTTATCGTGCTCGTAGTTCTGGGCGCAGACGGTCCGCGCTATTTCGCCAAGCACGTTTGGAGCACCCTAATCGCAGCTTGGCTGCTCGCAGCTCGCCAAGCAGACGCCGAGGGACGAACCGACACGCATCGGCAATATTTGTCGGTCACCTTTGATGAAGGTGACGAGCAGATCGACAATTTGCTCGGCTGGATCGAAGGGCAGATTGCGGCGGTCGCCTCTCCTTACGCTGCCCAAAAGACGAACCTCTACCAGACGATCGGCTTCAGCAAATCTCGCGGTACTGCCACCTTTACCTTGCAGCTCGAAAGCCAGGACGACTATCTCGACCTCCAGCTCGGGCTTAAACCCCGTTGGCATGCCAATCGCTTCGTCTTCCACAGCGAGCGGTTTGGGATCAGCTCGGGCCAGCCCGAGATCGATCTTCGCGACGTGCAAGTTTGGCTGTCTCCGGAAGGGCGACCGGCGCGGCTGCGGGCGACGTTCCCTACCGGTCCATCGATCACTGTCGCAGCTAAGCTATTCGATGCGGAAGATGGCGATGCTCGGGCCTGGAGGCTCGTAACGCCGTGCCTCGACATCGTCTTCGGGCCCGGAGGCCGTATTCGCGCCAAGGCCAAGCTCAATGCCGCAACCGAAGCGGACATTGAAGACTTGGCGCTGTTCACCAACCTTCAGGCGACCAAGCCCGAGGCCAAGGTGTACATCGATGCCGAATTGAACGGCCGGTCGGTTGATCTCGGATACATCGAGATGCAAGGTCAGGATCAGAGGGACGGATGGCCCTGGCTTGGCTTGTCGATCGACGTGGTTCGTCAGATCGCGTCCCTGGCGGGCAAGCCGCTGCCGCCGACATCGATTAGCGCCTTCAACGCCGCGACATGGCCGCTCGAAATTCTCTGCGCATTGGCCAGCGAGCGCTACATGCGCATCGATTTTGTTCCTGAGCGCCGCATCCCACGCAAGTTCGCGAGTATGCTCGCCTATGCCTGGGCCGAGATCGGGGACACGGTCGTGGCAGCAGTCGCCCGCCGCCCGGTACTTCACGATAAAAAGATCAAGGGCCGCCGGCAGCTCGGATTCGGTGCGCCGCGTATCCTCGACGGCTTTGTCGTCGCGAAGTCGGGTTGGTCGCTGGATGCTGTCGAGCGGGCTTATGCGCGCCAGCTGGACATCATGGCCGGCGACGGCGACGTGATGGCGTTGGGCGACCTGCGGGTTGTCGCGTCGCAAGGTCCAGGCGATCACCCCTTGAAATCCGACCTTCCTTCGCGAAGTGTGCGCCCCTCTCGGCTCGGGCAGTAGTTGGTTCGCGGTCGATTCCTTGGTCTGGCGGCCAGTGCAGTCGGCGGATAGTGCATCGCCAGGATCACGCTGGTGCGGACCTGGATCCCCCTGCAGATCAGCGCGAGGAATCCGAAGTTCCGCCAACATTGCCGACATTCGCGCCCAGATAAAGCTGCCTGATAGCTGCCGTACATTCTCAGCTGTCACATCCCGCTACCTACCTCAGAGCGGCAGGCTTGGTGAACGGCGACAGCATCAGCTGGACCATCGGGCGCGGCCGCACCGGTCCCGCAATCAGCAGATGGCTGGGCCGCAACCGGCGGGACAGCTCGTGTATTCAATCCGTGATGGCGCGTCGAATCCCGCTCTGATAGAGGTCGACGCGGGGGCAAGGTCCGCGTCGTGCCGGGACCGCGCTCAGGTCATGACCAAGAGAAAGGAGCGCTCATGTCTACCAAGCAAATCGTTGCGCTCCTGAACTCGCATGTCGAGGGCGATCAAGAACAGTTTCTCTCGATCGCCTTGCAAATCGCTGCGCAACAGGCACGGGCTGGCAATGAGACCGACGCCAACGCGCTGAAGCGGCTGGTGCAGAAAGCGCGCGAGCGCCAAGGCGGAGCGCCCTCGGGCCAGACGCCGATCCCGTTGGCGCGACCGCGTGGTGAACTACAGGGACTGGTCGAAAGCGCCTATCCCAAGACCACGCTTGCCAACATGGTGCTGACCGACGCCATTCGTGCGCGCCTCGAACGCGTCGTGCGCGAGCAGGGCCAACGCGCTGTGCTTCGCGACCATGGGCAGATCCCGGCGACGCACCTGCTGCTTGTCGGGCCGCCGGGAACCGGCAAGACGATGACTGCCGCCGCGCTCGCCGGCGAACTACGTTTGCCGCTGTTCACAGTGAAGCTCGAATCCCTGTTCAGCCGCTTCTTCGGCGAGACCGCCGGAAAGCTGCGGCTCGTCTTCGATCAGATCGCCCAGACCCGCGGTATCTATTTGCTCGACGAATTCGACGCGATTGGCTCCAGGCGCGGCGATCCCAATGATGTCGGCGAAATCCGTCGCGTCCTGAACTCGGTCCTGTCCTTCATGGAAGAGCCCAACAGCACCGACAGCATCGTCATTGCTGCGACCAACCATGTCGAGATCCTCGACAAGGCGCTCGCTCGCCGCTTCGACGAGGTCATCGAATATCATGTACCCGATCACGAGGCGGCTCGCATTCTGCTGACGCGGCGACTGGGCCAGCTGCGCCTGACGGCAAAGGCCTGGAGTTCGATCGCGCCGATGACCGATGGCCTCAGCCAGGGTGAACTCGTGCGCGCCGCAGATGCCGTGCTCAAGGACGCGATCTTGGAAAACGCCAAATCGATCGATGTCGCGCGGCTGCGCACTGCGCTCGAAGACCGGCAATCTTTCCGCCGGCGCTTTCATGCGTAATGACATCCCGATCGCGCCAGTGAGAGATTAACAGGAATCATAAAGTTAGGCGGGGGAAACATGTCCGAAGGAGAGGCTGGCGCGGGACCGCTGCCACATATCCCCATCGCGCGCTGGAAGGACGACGCGCAATATGTCTATCCCAAGTCGAAGCGCGATCCCCGCGAGCGGCGCGCGGATTATCATGCGCATGCCGAGACGCTGTTGGCGCAGCTCGTCGACGCGCTGGGCGCGCTTCCTGCAGCCGGCGCCGACCAGCGTATCGCGGTTCCCGGGCGCAAGCGAGGTGTCCTCGTCGAACTGGAGACGATGCCGCCGACACCGCAGGCCAAGGCCACCAAGATCCCGGCCGGCCTCGAATTCGCCGCCCAGCAGATCGCGTTGCTGCGCTCCGAACGCGGTGACGACCGCACCGAGCGGGCGATCCTGTTCGTGCCCGATGACGCGCGCGCCTTCCTTCAGGCAAGGATCACTGCTTATGGTGAGGAAGATCTTGGCAACCGCGAGCGCCCCGACGTCGACAAGTTCGAGGTCGTCGAAGCCTTCCATGAAGCCAGTGCGCGTGACCTGATCGCGGGCACACCCGATCTCCAGTCGCCCGACACGCGCTGGTGGGAATTATGGCTGCGACGGCCCGATGCCGTGGTCAATGCGGTCGTAGCCGCCGGCCAGGCCATGAACCTCGACGTCCATGCCGACCGCTTGGTCTTCCCCGATACGGTGGTGCTGTTTGTTCATGCCAGCGCCGCCGCAATCCTCCAGCTCGCTGATCGGCTGCACGGCACGATCAGCGAAATCCGGGCCGCGGCGCCGGTGGTCGAACCCTTGCTCGATACCGGTGAACATGGTCTTGGGCAGCACGCACTCGTGGAGGATTATCTCGCGCGTCTCACCCCGCCGCCCGAAGGCGCGCCGAGCATCTGCATCCTCGATTCCGGCGTTGCCGGCGCGCACCCGCTGGTCGCACCGGCACTCGCCGGCGCCTGGGCGGTCAACGCCGCATGGGGACCGGATGATCATGCCGATCATGGCGGCCACGGCACCGGCATGGCCGGTCTCGTCGTCCATGGCGATATGGCCGGCCCGCTTTCCGATGGCCGCGTGGTCCCGCTCAGCCATCACGTTGAATCGGTGAAATTCCTGCCGCCCGCCGGCTTTCCCGCCACGGAGCCGCCGAAATACGGCATCGTCACTCAATCCGCGGTAGCGACCGTCGAGATCGAGCGTGCAGGCGTGCCACGCAGCTTCTGCATCGCATCGTCGACCGAGGATCTCGATCCGGACGCGCCATCGAGCTGGAGCGGCGCGATCGACCAGATCGCTTCGGGCGCGATGCCGGGCGACCGGCAAGACAATGTCGCCGCCAAGGATCATCCCAAGCGGCTCGTGATGATCGCGACTGGCAATATGCAGGGTGGGCTCAAGGCCGATGTCGAACAGCATCATTCGCTCGAAGACCCGGCGCAAAGCTGGAACGCGCTCACCATCGGCGGCTATACGGCCAAGGTCGAGCTGTCCGCCGCGGACCCGGCGATGACCCCGCTTGCAGAGGCCAACCACAAAAGCCCGTTCAGCCGCGGGTCGCAGATTCTTCCACCCGACCTCACACCGATCAAGCCCGAAGTGCTGTTCGAGGCTGGCAATATGATGGTCGACGGCGCGGACTATTGCGGTTGGCATCCGGCGGTATCGCTGGTGACCTCCGGCAAGGACCTCGCCACAGAGCCACTGGTGCCCTTCTGGGCGACGAGTGCAGCGACCGGGGTGGCCGGCAATTTCGTCGGCCAGCTGATGGCGGCGCTGCCGGGCTACTGGCCCGAAACCTACCGCGCGCTTACCGTCCATGCCGCTGACTGGCCGCAGCCTATCCGGTCCAAGCTTATTGGCCGGGGACGGTCGTGGAAGGGCATCACTAAGGGCGCCAGGCAGAGCCTGCTGCGCGAGGTCGGCTTCGGCGTTCCCAATCTGGAGCGCGCCATCGCTTCGACGAAAAATGACATCACGCTAATCGCAGAGGCCGAGATCCAGCCCTATGCGCTGACCGACGATGGCCGCGCCGTGTTCAACGCTATCCATTTCTACGACCTTCCATGGCCCCGCGGGGCGCTCCAGGCGCTAGAGAATGCGTCCGTAACGATGAAGGTGACACTGTCCTATTTCGTCGAGCCGAACCTGTCCGGGCGGGCAGGCACGCGGCCCGATACATACCGCTCTTTCGGCCTTCGCTTCGCGCTCAAGAAGCGTACCGAGACCGCGCGCGATTTTCGTGCGAGGCTCAGCAAGACCGACGAGGCGGCGGAGAAGGTCGGCGCCGAGACGGACTATTGGCTGCTTGGCCCGCAGGCGATGCAGGCCGGTTCGCTCCACTGCGACCTGTGGCGTGGTCCTGCGGTCGACCTTGCCGCGCACGACGAAATCGCGATCCTGCCTGTCGGCGGCTGGTGGAAGTCGCATCTCGGACAGAAGCGAGCCAACGACAAGGCGCGCTATGCGCTAGCCATCTCGATCAGTGCGCCCGACCTAGATGTCGATCTCTATGCCGAGGTGACGGCAGAGATAGAAGCACGCATCGCCGCCGAGGTCGTGGTGCCGGGCGCGCCCGGAGCCTGAGGGTGCATGCGAGCCATGGCCGCAAGCTTTGCGAGATCCAAGTCGATGCGTCCGCCTTGGTGGTTGTGGCGTTCGCGAACAAGCGGGGAAGATTGTCGCCCGTGTCGCTGGGCACACGCCTCTTGACCTGCCCTTGTTGACAGCGGATCTCGTGAGATAAATTTAGGGCAGCTCAAGGCCATTGATTTCTGAAAGTGGACGTTCCGGAGTGTCGAACGAAGCTGACTATCGACTCTGTTCCGCCGCCTCCGTTTCGAACGCCCGTTTCCCCTTGCGCCGCCACAACGCAACCTCCTCCTCGCGCTGCTCTCCATCCGCCTGTTGCACGAGCCCGAGCAGCGCGCCATAGATCGCCGCCCTGTCATCCTCGACCATCGCATCGAGCCTGGCCTTGACGACGAGCCCGCCAAGCTCAATGAGCTTACGCGTCCGCTCGCGGCGTTTCACGACCCAGTGTCGTGTATCAGCCCGCGCCCGCCGCGCCTGCAGTCGGCTCTGTAGAACGCGGAGCCTTCGCTCGGCGCGCAGTGTCCTTCGCAGCACCAGCAGCGTGTTTCCCTCGCAGAAAGAACGCAGCACCAGCCGTGCGCCATTCCTCCTTCTGCACCATGTCTGTCGTGGTGACGGCTTTGACCAGCACGCCCGCGAGCACATCGGCCCCGAGCGTATCAGCGCCGGTCGCTATGACGAGCTGCCCAAGCTCTCTCAGCTTCCGGTCCTGAAGCGCCTTCGCCTTGTCGGCGAGTGCCTTCATCTCGGCATCATAGTCACGGGGCCTGCGCATGGGATGTGTCCTTTCCATTCGCGGTGATGCACCCGACGCTACGAGTCGTTTTCGCAAGCCGTAAAGAGGCCGAACCTGTGTGAGATCACCCGGTCCCTCACGAGATTCGATCTTGTGAGGGCGCGCTTATACGTCGTGCCGACGTGGCTTTCGGGGTGTAGATCGTGTGCCGCCATGGCGATCTACCACCTCAGCGCGAAGATCATCAGCCGTTCGACCGGCGCGAGCGCGCTCGCGTCCGCCGCCTACCGCTCCGCCTCGCGGCTGCACGACCAGCGCCTCGATCGTCAGCACGACTTCACCAACAAGGCCGGCGTCATCCACTCCGAGGTGATGCTGCCGGAGAACGCTCCGGAGCAGCTTCGTGACCGGGAAGCGCTCTGGAACAGCGTCGAAGCTGCCGAGGTGCGCAAGGACGCGCAGCTCGCGCGCGAGGTCGAGTTCGCGCTGCCAAGGGAACTGGAACAGGCGGACGCGATTGAAGTGGCGCGCGACTTTGTCGCCCACGAGTTCGTGGAACGCGGCATGTGCGTCGACCTCAATGTGCACTGGGACATCGGCGCCGACGGCATGGCAAAGCCGCATGCCCACGTCATGCTCACCATGCGTGAGGTGGATGAGAATGGCTTCGGCGCCAAGGTGCGCGACTGGAACAGCACGCAGCTTCTGGAACACTGGCGCGAGGCCTGGGCGCAGCACCTCAACCGCGCACTCGCCGAGCGCGACATCGACCTCAGCGTCGACCACCGCAGCCTTGAGGCGCAGGGCATCGACCTTGAGCCCCAGAACAAGATCGGCCCCGCGGCATCGCGCATGGCCGACGTGGGGCTCACGGGGGAGCGCCTCGACGAGCACCGCGCCATCGCGCACGCCAACGGTGAGCGTATCCTCAAACACCCTGAGGTGGCACTCGATGCGCTCACGCACCAGCAGGCAACGTTCACGCGCCGTGAGCTTGCGATGTTCGTACACCGGCACAGCGACGGCAAGGACCAGTTCGACCGCGTGCTCGCCGCGGTCGAAGCCTCGCCCGCGCTCGTCGCCTTGGGCAAGGACGGGCGCGAGCAGGAGCGGTTCACATCCCGCGCGATGATCGAGACCGAGCAGCGGCTCGAGCAGGCCACGGAGCGCCTGCACGCGCGAGAAAAGCACAGTGTCCCCGAGCTCTTCCGCGACCATGCCGTCGCGCGCGCCGGGCGGCGCGGGCTCGCGCTCTCGTCGGAACAGCGCGCCGCGCTCGATGATGTCACCGAACCCAAAGGCCTCGGTGTCATTGTCGGCTATGCCGGAACGGGGAAGTCCGCGCTGCTCGGTGTGGCGCGCGAAGCCTGGGAAGATGCAGGCTATCGTGTACGAGGGCTCGCGCTCTCGGGCATCGCCGCCGAGAACCTTGAAAGCGGCTCACGCATCATGTCGCGAACGATCGCGGCACAAGAGCACGCCTGGGCGGGCGGCACCGATCATCTGACGCCCCGCGACGTGCTCGTCATCGACGAGGCCGGGATGATCGGGACGCGGCAGATGGAGCGCGTGCTGAGCCACGCCAACTACGCCGGCGCGAAGGTGGTGCTCGTGGGTGATCCCGAGCAGCTGCAAGCGATCGAGGCAGGCGCGGCGTTCCGCTCCATCCACGAGCGTCACGGCGGCGTCGAGGTCACCGAGATCCGCCGCCAGCATGAGGGCTGGCAGAGGGATGCCGTCCGGCAGCTCGCCACGGGCAGAACGGCAGAGGCGGTCCAGACGCTCAAGGAGCATGACCGTGTCCACGGAGCGCCGACCGAAGCCGACGCGAAGAAAGCGCTCATCGACCACTGGGACAAGGATCGGACGACGCAGCCGCAGAAGAGCCGGCTGATCCTCGCGCACACGCGCGCCGATGTTGCAGAGCTCAACGCACTGGCGCGGCAGCGCCTGCGGCTGGGGAGGCAGCTGGGTGATGACGTCCGTGTGGAAACGACGAAAGGCGCAAAGCCGTTCGCGCGCGGTGACCGGGTGATGTTCCTGCGGAACGAGAAAAGCCTGGAGGTGAAGAACGGATCGCTTGGGCGGGTCGAGAACGTAAGTCCGGCCCGCATGGCCATCATGCTCGATGACGGCAGGAGCCTGCAGTTCGACACGAAGCTCTACACCGACATCGACCATGGCTATGCCGCTACGATCCACAAGGCGCAGGGGGTGACGGTGGACCGGACCTATGTCCTCGGAACATCCGGCATGGACCGGCACGGTGCCTATGTGGCGCTCTCGCGTCACAGGGAGCGGGTCGATCTCTACTACGGCAAGGAGACGTTCAAGACCGAGCAGCAGCTTGTCCGCACGCTTGGGCGCGACCGCGGCAAGGATATGGTCGGCGACTACGGGCCGGTCGCAGACAAGGCCGAGGCGTTCGCCGCCCGGCGCGGCATCACGCTCCGGGAGCGCGCCAAGGCGATCGCGGTCAAGGTCCGCGACATGTTCGAGGGGCTGCAGCTCAAAAGCACCCCCATCCAGGCGCCGAAACCCCAGCTGGAGCCGGCGGTCGAGCAGTATGCGCGGACGGTGCACAAGGTCCGCGAGATGGGGCTTGCGCGCGTCCCGATGAGCGACGAACTTCGCGCAACGCACGAACGCGACGAGGCCGCGCTCGACGCGATCCGCCCAGGCGCGGCGCGCGACCTTCGCAATACATGGCGCGCGGACCTGAAACTCCTCGACACGATGGCGCGCGGCGACGTGCGGAAGGCGCGTGCCCTTCTCGACGAGGCCGAGCGTGTTCGCAGCGACCCTGCCTACCGCGCCGACCGCTTCGTCGCCGAATGGACCCGGCTCAGGAAGCAGCAGGAACATGCCAGGTTCTGGGGCGAGGAACACAAGCTCTCGAAGATCAACGCCGGCATGGCCGGGCTCGCCAAGAGCCTCGAGCGCGACGCGCAGATGGAATCACTCCTTCGGCCACGCGCTCGCGAGCTTGGGCTCGGCATCGGCATGGAACCGGCGCGCGGCCTGTCCCGGGAGCTCTCAGACTGGTTCGGCCTCTCGCGCGGGCGGGGTCTCAGCCGTTAGGCTCACACCCATGACGACCGACTCATCCCCGGCAGACGCGTTCGAGGCACTGAGGCGCGAGGTAGCGCTGCTCCGCCGCGCGCTCGAAGGGCTTGCCGCCGAGCAGAAGGCACAGCCCGATTACAGCGGCGTGCTGGCCGGGATCGGCCAGAGGATCAGGGAACAGAACGCCGCGCTCGGCGCCATGGCCGAGACGCCGGCGCTCCAGTTGACACCCGAAGCCATCGGACAGCAGATCATGCGCGCGAGCGACCAGGTGCGCGCCGAAGACGCCCGACTGCTCGGTCATGCTCAGAATGGGATGACAAGCGCGACGCGTCAGATCGAGGCGGCGCTCGCGACGGCACGCACGGCGCATGCCCAACAACGCATCATCAGATGGTCTGCAGTAGTCGGCATTGTTGCTGGGCTTTTCATCGGCGCCGCGAGCGCTGCCATCACAATCGAATGGAACAAGTCGCACGCCGCGATCACCGGCGAAGGTGGCGTAAACAGCTCCAGTTAACGCTGGATCTGGACCACCAATCCCAAGCGCTTCACAAGGCGGAAAAACTAAATTGCCAAATGGCCCCCTTTCCCCAGACCACACCAACAAATCGTTGTTGTCAATATAGGCACCTTTGTCGGGGGAGCTCCAATTTTGTGCAATTATGTCAGACTGGGCCGGCAGGCGACCCAATGTCCTTGTCCAACTTCCATCATTCGCATTTGATGTGGCATGTCAGAGGGGGAGAACCAGTCGAGATTGTCGGGTGTGCGCATCTTACGGAGATCGGGTGTCATCAGCGCATAGCCGCCTTCGTCGCGCCGGTATAGCCGCGGCGTAGCCGCAAGAAGTTTTTGCGTGTAGGGATGATGGGGACGATCATAGATATCGTCGCGCGAACCGATCTCCACCAGATACCCCCGGAACATCACAGCGACCCGGTCGGCGATCTGTTCGACGACACCAAGGTCATGACTGATGAACATGACTGTGAAACTGTATTTTTTCTGTAAGCGGGACAGCAATGCCAGCACCTGACTCTGAATTGTGACATCCAGTGCTGACACAGGTTCGTCGGCTACAATGAACTTCGGTTCGCCAACGATCGCGCGGGCGATGCAGACGCGCTGACGTTGGCCACCCGACAGTTCATGGGCGAAGCGCCGCGCAAATTCCCCGGGCAAGCCCACTTCGGTGAGCATTGCCCTGGCGCGTTCCAGGCGCTGCTGGGTTGGAAGACTTCGTTGAAGTCTCAGGCTCTCCGCAACAAGCTCCTCCAACCGCATGCGTGGGTCGAGTGAGCCATAGGGATCCTGGAACACCATCTGTGTGCTCTGACGAAACCACCGCAGACGCTCGGCGCTAAACTGATCGTAGTCATCGCCGTCGAAACGTACCTGGCCGCTGGTCTTTTCGAGAAGCCGGATCAGGGCTCGGCCAATCGTTGTTTTGCCCGATCCGGATTCACCCACCACTGCTAACGTTTCGCCCCGGCAGATGTCGAAAGATACGGCGTCGACCGCCGGCCTGGTTGGGGGCGACTTCCTGAAAAGCCGGCGTTTTCGGGGATATTCGATACGCAGATCGCGTATCTCTATCAGCGGCGCTTTCGCGCTTTTGCTATTATCGTCCGGCAGGCGGCTCGGGAGCGCGCCGACCAGTGCTGCCGTATAATCATGCTGGGGATTAAGTAGGATGTCATCGGGCGAACCTGCTTCAATCATCTGGCCGTGCTGCATGACGACAACCTGATCGGCATATTGGGACACCATGCCCAGATCGTGGCTGATGAGCAGCACTGCTGTGCTCATCTCCTGTGTCAGGTCGACCATCAGGTCCATCACCTGCTTGCGAATGACGGCATCGAGAGCGGTTGTTGGCTCGTCGGCTATCAGGAGTGTGGGGCGGATCGCCAGGACCGAGGCGAGCATGATTCGCTGCCGCATGCCACCTGAAAATTGTGCCGGATATGCATCGAAGCTTCCCTGGGGGTCTACGATGCCAACGCGTGCAAGCATGTCGAGACAGAGCTCGCGGGCTTCTGAAACTGACATCCGCTTGTGGAGGCGCAGCGCTTCCATCATTTGAAAACCAATACGCAGAGATGGGTTGAGCGATACCATCGGCTCCTGAAACACCATGCCGATCCTGCTGCCTCGGATATGACGCATGCGTTGGGGCGGCAGCCCGATCAGGCTCTCTCCTGCCAGATCGACATTCCCCGCCGCGATCGATGCGGCATCGGGCAGCAGACCAAGTATTGATCGACCGATCATCGTTTTGCCGCTGCCGGATTCGCCAACGAGTGCCAGAATTCCCTTGGAAGGGATCGTGAAGCTGACATTCTCGACCAGCTTGCGCACGACACGGCCATGCCGCGACAGTGCGATGGTCAGTCCGTTAACATCAAGAACGGGCGTGGGTGTATCGATACTCACAGATTGCGCATCCTTGGATCGAAATGGTCACGCAGCGCGTCGCCAAGCAGGTTTGTACCAAGAAGGGAGAACGAAATGGCAAGGCCGGGTGCGATCGCCAGCCAAGGGGCATCTTCAAAATAATGGCGACTGTCGGCCAGCATCCCCCCCCAACTTGGGGCGGGCGGTGGTACGCCGAGTCCAAGGAACGAGAGGGAGCTTTCCGCGAGTAAAGCCCAGCCAAACAGGGAAGTGGCGAGCACGATCACTGTCGCGATCGTATTGGGCAATATATGTCGATATAATGTGAAGGCGCGACTGTTGCCCATCACAAGGGAGGCGTCCACAAAATCCTTGCGTTTCATTGCCAGGACCGCCGAGCGGACAACCCGGACTACAGATGGAGCATAAGCTACGCTGAGCGCCAACACGACAGCATACTGGCTGTTGCTGAAGACCGCGACGACGGCCAGCGCCATAATAAGCGATGGGAAGGCCAGCAGCGCATCCATTGCCGCGATCACGATGCGATCGAGCCATCCGCCAAGATAAGCTGAAGTGGCACCCAGCAATGCGCCGGATAGGGTCGCGGCGACCGCCGTCATCAGACCGATTGAAACGCTTGTCCCCGCCCCTTTTAGAAGGCGGCTCACGACATCCCGGCCCCATTCGTCCGTGCCAAGCCAATGAGCCAGCGATGGCGCGGCCAAGAGGTTCGCCGCGTCGATATCGATCGGATCATATGGCGTGGCGATCGCTCCAGCCAGTGCCGCGAGCATGACGATGCCGAGCAGCGATCCGCCAATGATGAAATTGTTCTTACGTAGCAGATTACGCCAGCCATCATCCTTCATGGCGTGCTCCTGGATCGAAAAGGGAATGGCTGATTTCGATCAACAGATTAACAACGACATACACACTCGTAATCAGCAGCATGCAGCCCTGAACCAATGGATAATCACGGGCGAAGATACTATCAACCATCAGGCGCCCTAATCCGGGTAGGGTGAACACTGTTTCCGTAACTACAGCGCCGCCGAGCAGCGCTCCCAGTGTAAGACCGATCATCGTCCAAGTGGGCGCGATTGCGTTGCGTAATACATGGCGGCGCATCACCGTCGCTTCCGAAAGGCCTTTGGCCCGCGCATGGGTGACATATTCCAGCGACAATACATCCAGCGTGCTCGACCGAACCATTCTCACCAGAACGCCGGTTTCGATCAGCGCGAGCGCCAGCACGGGCATGATGAGATAAGTCAATCCTTCGGCTGGATCTTCTACGAGCGATACGTAGCCGACCACAGGAAACAGATCGAGCTTTACGCCGAATGCCAGCAGGAAGATTAGGCCGAGCCAAAAGCTGGGGATCGACAGGAACGTCGTTGCCAGCGCCATGATCCCGGTGTCGAGTGCGCTGTCCTTCTTCCGTGCAGCGAACGAACCGGCCGGAATCGCTAGAAGAACCGCCAGCGTGACGGCCGGGATCACCAGCGATGCCGTCACGCCGAATGCCGGCATGAGTATATCGCCGACGGGTCGCTGCTGAACGATCGAGCTCCCCAGATCACCGCTCACGACCCGGCCAAGCCAGCCGAGAAACTGTTCCCATATTGGCCGGTCCAGCATCATCTGTGACCGCAGGCGGGCCAGTTCCGCCGGGTTGTCCACTTCGCCCAGCATCAATTGTGCGGGATCGCCGGGCACCAGCCTCACCATGAAGAAGATGATGGCACTGGCCAGCAGCAATGTCGGAATAGCGAGTGTAACTCGCCGTGCCACATAGCGGATCATTGGTGCGTGCGTTCCTGCATGCGATCAGCCTTCGCTTTCAGTTTACCGGGTCGGCGATCAGGGGCGTCCGCTCTGTGCGGATATTTTGCTTGTTCGCTGCCAGCGCCGCCCATTCAGGGTCTGCCTTCAGACGGGCGCGGACCTTTGCCATCGTTGCATCTCGCGATGCCAGGCCCTCCTCACCGCGATATTCCAGCAGAATCATTGCTGACCAAGGGCGAACGGCGCCGTAGCGGGCGACGTAGAAGCGATATCCGGTCAGCGCTTTTTCGGCCATCCAACCATCAAATTGCTTCAGCACATAGCCATCGACGTAACTGACATAGTCATCGGTGCCGATCAGATAATCGTAGGGCACGACTAGAAAGACAGAGCCCGGTAGATTTTTGTCGGTTGATGGGCTTTCTCGCATAAGATCGGCGGGTGCGGTTTCGATGGACTTGACAAGGGACAACGCATCGTCAGGAAGCCCACCCGGCATCGACTCCTCAACCTGCCGCCAGTTGGCGAGGCCGGACGGTTCGGCAAATGTTAGGAATGTCATCATCGTCCAGCCGGGAGCATCGACGTACCGGCTCCACACGACCTGATAATCGTGCAGCTTCCCCGCCCGAGCTAATTTCTTCAAAAGAGGGAGGGCACCCTTTTCATAGGCTCGGCGAAATGCGAGCCGGTCGGCAGGTGACACGTGATACGTCAGGACGAGCGACCTGGCGCCTTCCTCTCGCGGATTGGGCCGAGCGCTGGCTGGCGCAGTCGCTTCCGCTGCTGATGCACTTGGTATCAGGGTAGCGGAAAGTGCGAGTGTCGCGCTCAAGGCAACAAGCATTCCGGCATTGCGGATCATATCACGCTTTTCCTTAACTCGCGCATCGTCTGGATGCATCATTTCGCTGTCATTCGATTTCAAAAAACAGACGGTACCAAACGTCACTTTTGGGCACGGTAAAGCTGTACCTTGCGCACCCCCCACAAACGGGTCCGACCGATCGGCCATGACCGAAAACCGACAATGTTCGATCGAACCACATTGTTATCCGCAGGGTTGAACAACACGATGAGCGGGATATCGGCACGCATCAGCTTGTGCATCTGGTTCAGCATGGACTGCCGTTTCGCTGGATCCTGCTCCTGTCCCACCATGGCAAGCAAGGCGCGCGCTTCCAGATTTCCCCAAATCTTTCGGCTGCTCTTATCGCGATCGCCCAATATTGCTTCGTAGCGGAGATAGGGATCCGACCGCACCGAGTAGCTAAAGGACATGAGCTGAAAATTGCCATTCTGGAACATGTCGAGCTGTGTCGCCCACTCTGTCACGCGGAGCTGGATATTAATGCCTACCTTGCGGGCCATTGCCTGAACCAGGAGCGCCTGATCGAACATGTCGACGAAACCTCGATTGGTCGTCATGATGATCGGCTCGCCGTTATAGCCAGCCTCGCGCAGAAGCCGCTTTGCTTCGGCAATGTCGGCCTGTGGCAACTTGCTATGAATGCCATTGTGATATGGCGAGGTGGTCGGCAACATAGATGCGTTTGCGGCCCCGCGCCCTCCCGTGACGAGTGCGGAAACCGTCGGCAGGTCGATCGCAAGCGCCAGGGCGCGACGGATCCGCACGTCTGAAAGCAGAGGGTCTTTCGTCTGCAGCAGGATGCAGTTCACCAATGCTGAGGGTGCGCTAATGATCCGGACATTGCGAATGCGCTTGATTTGGCGAAATTCGGCAACGGTTATTTCTGGAACAACATCGATTTGTCCCTTTGCGAGGGCAGCGAGGCGCGACGCGCCGTCACGAATGACCACCCAGCGGATACGCGGCGCATAAGCGATCTTTGCGCCGACGAACCCATCGCGCGGCCCCGGCAGCGGTTTGTACCCCTTGAATGCCCGCATCTCGATAAACTCGCCGCGACGCCAGGTTGAAATGAAGTAAGGACCTGTCGATACCGGTGCGCGCCACGAGCCGTCGCGGTTGACGGAGCTGTGATGCAGGACCGGGCTGCCCCCGCAAAGCAGGGAGGCCATTTGAGTGAGAAACATTGGCTGCCGCCGGTCGAGCGTGAATGCCACGGTGTCTGTACTGAGCGCCTTCACCGACAGGATGCGCGCACCGTTTGTGCCGTCGAAATCGGGCAGGCAAACCCAGCCGGTCTTCGGGTCGAGATAACGTTTCCAACTCCATACAACATCATCGGCCGTCAGCGGAGCGCTGTTGTGAAAGCGGATCCCCGCGCGCAGCTTGAATGTATATGTCTTTTCGTCATCCGAGATGGCGATGTTTTGGGCGAGCAGGGGAGCAACATCACCGCGCTCCGTATATGCGACCAACCCTTCGACGACATGGGCCATTACGTTGTCGGTATTGGCGTCGCGCCTTACCCCCGGATCAGTCCCGCGAATGTCTGCACTGACGCCCACATTGATCGCGTCGGCGGGGGCGATGACTGAGGCGTCCGAGCAACCGGCAAGCGCCAATGCCGCGCCGAACACGAGACCTCGCATCTCAACCTTTCTTGATTCCGTCGGATGAATCGGCGGTTCGGACACTTCAGCATTTTGCATTACGCTGCGTCACAAATCATTTTGATTCTCAAATTTCAGGCGCTTGCGTTGGCGTTTTCATACTGCATAACCCGAATCGATCACGAGAAATAAGCGAAAGCGGACTACGTCTTCGCCCCTGCCCGGTTCGTTACGATGCAGCCGCACTGTGTACTTTAAATATACAAAATGCAACACAGAATAATGAGAAAGCCTAGCTTACAAATCGACTGACGCGCGACCACCAACCGCATCCTAAGCCGGGCCGGGATGCGGGGCAGGTTTTCTACGTGTGTGCCAACTCAGCGGCTCGCCGTGCGCCCGGATAGCCCCTGCCCGCCGATGAAAATAAGTGTGAGCGGCGTTGTGTGCGTATGCAGGCAACAGTCAGGCGGCCCTACGCCGCAACGATCCGATTCACTCGGGCTCCGAGCTCAACACCAACTTTGTTTGAGCAGCGAGGTCTAAATGGCGGCGCATGAGCATCGACGCCCATTCAAGGTCGCGCTTTTCCAGCGCCGCAAGCATTTCCAGATGTTCCTGGCAGTTCTGCCGCATCCGTTCGGCGCCATAACCCCAGTCATAATCTATGAATCGACGCAATCGGTTCTGCTGCTGGACGGCCTGCAAAAAGAAGCTGTTATGGGAACCGGCAGCGATCAATTCGTGAAAATCGGAGTTCATTTCGAAGAAGCGGATGGGGGAAATCTTGCTTGGGTCCATGTTTAAGATCGCTTCATGTGCGGCGCGTGAGCGCTCAGCCCAACGACGATCGAGTTCGTACCCCGGCTCAAGTATCGCGGCAGGTTCGACGAGCATTCTAAAGCGGTAGCTGGCATCGTGCGCCTCGGCCGACTTTACCAATTGGGCAAACCGCCAGCCATGACCCTGACTGCGCTCGATCACGAAGTCGCGTGCCATACGTTGCAGCACCCGGAGGAGGAAACTGCGGCTGACATGATAACGGCGCATCAGATCCGCCTCGGAGAAATGATCTCCCAGCCGATCGGACATGAAGTCGCTGGCGATCCTGAGATACAGCGTATCGACTTCGGATTCTTCGTCCACATCGAATGCATCGAACGCTTCCGGGTGGTTCGAAATCGTGAAGCCACGGCGCGCAGCGCTGTCCATCGCGCCGTTGAGCGCAAGAAAATCGAGCGCCGCCCGCACGGGAGAACGCGAAACGCCAAACAGTTCGGCAAGTCCGATTTCAGTCAGCTGAGTGCCGGGAGGCAGATTGTTGTCACGCACATGCCGCGCAATCTGGCGTACGATCTGGCGCTGCAATTTGCTCAACTCTTGCATATCGGCTTTACTTGATGTTTGGCTCATCTACGGCTTATGCCCGCCAGCGGGGCAGGCTTTCAAGGTACTTTATAGCACCTCAATGCATATGGCGCTTATGGGGGCGCCGAAAACCCGGGCGAGCTTTGTCTTTTGTTATCGCCGGGCAGATTTGAGCTTTAGGGGGTTATTAGGCTGCCTCGTATCCGAACATGGATTTGATCTCGAGAAACTCCTCAAAGCCGAAAACACCCCATTCGCGCCCATTGCCTGACTGTTTGTATCCGCCAAACGCGGCAGCGTTGTCGGCCCGTGCGCCGTTGATATGGACCATACCGGCGCGGATACGGCGCGCGACGGCACGTGCGCGATCGATATCGCTCGATGTAACGTAAGCGGAAAGTCCGTACACGGTATCATTGGCGATAGAGATTGCGGCATCCTCATCGTTGTAGGGAATGATGGAAAGCACTGGTCCGAAGATTTCCTCTCGCGCGATGATCATGCCAGGTGAGACATTGTCGAAAACGGTGGGGCGCACGAAATAGCCTTGGGTTAACCCATCGGGAAGTCCCAGTCCGCCAGCCACCAGATTCGCGCCTTCCTGAATTCCTGCTTCAATCAGCGCATTGACCCGGGCGAACTGCGCCGCATTGGCTACCGGACCGAGTAGGGTCGCTTCGCTCTTCGTTGGGCCAGCGACGAAGTCGGCTGCAATTTTCGCGGCAACGGCTGCAGCTTCGTGCTGGCGGTTGCGTGGGACGAGGAGACGGGTCGGGGCATTGCAGGACTGCCCAGAATTGCGGAAACAAGCGGTTGCGCTATGCGCCACTGCCTGGGCGATATCGGCGTCGTCGAGCAGGATGCTGGGTGACTTGCCACCGAGTTCCTGAGTCACGCGCTTGACCGTGTCAGCGGCGGCCTTGGCCACCATAATTCCAGCCCGCGTCGAGCCAGTAAAAGAAACCATGTCGATCTCGGTATGGCGTGCAATGGCATCGCCGACGCCCGCCCCATCGCCATTGACAAGGTTGAAGACGCCAGGTGGTACACCCGCCTCATCAAGAATCTCGGCAAGGATAAGTGCGGAGATTGGCGCGAACTCACTCGGCTTCAGGATGATGGTACATCCACTGGCGAGGGCGGGCGCGATCTTGCAAGCGATTTGATTGAGGGGCCAGTTCCATGGCGTGATAAGGCCGCATACGCCGATCGGTTCGCGTGTCACGCGGGTGGTGTTGAGTGTGGTGTCGAACCAGTATTCCGCCAGCACTTGGGCGGCGCGGCGGAAATGGTTTATGCTGGATGGCACATGGTTTTGACGCGCCAGCGTGATCGGCGCCCCCATTTCCCGGCTGATCGCACAAGCGACCTCCTCCAGTCGCCGTTCGAGGACATCGCCGATTCGCTCCAACAGTGCGACCCGCGCAGAAGTTGGGGTTGAGGCAAAGGCCGGAAAAGCGCGACGGGCGGCGATTACGGCGCGGTCGACATCGGCCGCCGTACCGATGGCAATCGTCGCGAAGACCTCTTCTGTCGATGGGTCGACAACCGGCAAAGTTTCTCCGCCCACCAAAGGGGCGACCCAGGCGCCGTCGATAAAGAAGTGCTGCGTTCGCACCACTACGCGACCTCTGACAGGGCCGCTGAAAGCGTATCGATGATACGCCCAATCGCCGGTTCTGCAATGATAAGGGGTGGCGAAAGTAAGAAGGTGTCCCCTGATGTGCGCACCAACAGCCCGGCGGCAAGACAAAGGTCGAGGCAATCGGCCGCCCGGGCACCCGGTGCGTCTGGGCGAGGTGTAAGTTCGATTGCGCTCAGAATGCCGGCGGTCCTTATGTCTGCGACATGCGGCGCGTCTTTGAGCGCATGTACCGCATTTCTCCAGATGGGCGCGATCTCACGCACATGGTCGTTGATCCGCAACTCCTGGTGCACCGCGAACGTCGCCAGGGCAGCGGCGCAGGCAAGGGGGTGCGCGGAGTAAGTGTAGCCGTGAAAGAGCTCAATCGTTTCGGCAGGTCCGTGCATGAAGGCATCGAACACGGTATCGCGTACGAGCACTGCACCCATCGGCACGGCACCATTAGTCAGGCCCTTGGCACATGTGATGATGTCGGGCGTTACACCAAAATATTGCGATGCAAAGTATTCGCCCAATCTGCCAAAGCCAGTGATCACCTCATCGAATATCAAGAGAATGCCGCTGCGGTCACAGATTTCGCGCAATTTTTCGAGATAGCCCACCGGCGGCAGATAGATGCCTCCCGATCCCGTGATTGGCTCAACGATCACGGCGGCAATCGTGCTGGCGTCGTGGATCGCGATCAGGCGTTCCAGCCAGTCGGCATACTCTGCTCCGCATTCCGGCTGCCCTATCGAAAAGCGCATGCGTTCGTCATAAGGCAGCGGTAGGTGTGCGACGTCGCCAAGCAGCGGCCCGAATGCACGCTTGTGCGGTGCGATGCCGGAAACCGAAAGACCGCCGAAATTGACCCCGTGATAAGATTTCTGGCGCCCGATCAGTTTCGTGCGTCGTCCGTCGCCCCGCGCCTGATGATATCCGCGCGCGATCTTCAGTGCGGTTTCGACCGCTTCGGAACCTGAACCCGTGAAGAAGGCATGGTCGATCGATGCGGGCGCGAGGTTGGTCAATGCCTGCGCCGTGGCCTCGGCGCCCGGGTGGCTCATCTTGAAAGACGAAACATAATCGAGGCGACCTGCCATGTCGCGAATGGCCTCGACGATTTTCGGCTGAGCATGGCCCGCATTGACGCACCATAGACCAGCCATGGTGTCTAACAACTCACATCCATCTTCGGTGAAATAGCTCATGCCGCTTGCAGAAGCGATGCTGATCGGTCGCTGCCGATATTGCCGCTGCGGCGTGAACGGCATCCAGAACGCGTCAGTACGATTGCTATCGCGGGCGATGGGATCAAAAGGCGTCATGATGGTCTTTCTCGTTTCCGCACCTGGAAACTGTTGAGGTGCGGCGGCGGTTGGTGGCTGGGCAGATGGTGTTGAACCAAATCCCGGTGCGTTAACATGCTGAGGGTTTTCCCTGCGACGCGATCCGATAGATGGTTTCCCCGCCCAATATGGTGCAACGGACACTCGTGGTGAGCAGTCCTGAAATCGGCCGTCTGAAAATGTCTTCAGAAAGGATAACAATATCAGCCAGCTTGCCTGCGGTGAGCGAGCCCTTGGTGTGCTCTTCACGCGCGGCATAGGCTGGATTCACGGTGTAGGCGCGCAGGGCTTCTTCAAGCGTCATTCCCTGCGCCACATCGTTTCTTGGTCCGGCCTGCTCACCCTTGGGCGTGCGCTCAATGGCGTAATAGATATTCTCAAGCGGATTGAAGGGTGTCGGCACTTTGTCGTTGAACCCGCCGGGCCAATCGCTTGCGATGTTGATACGAAAGCCGTTGTCGATCATCGTGCGCCACGCATAGGCGGTCTTGGCCCGCTCCGGCCCCAGCTTCTCCTGAAGGTCGCCGATATCGTTAAAAAACTGTTGGGGCGTGACGTCGGCAATCATGCCCAGTCGTCCGGCGCGTTTGATTTCGCTCATCGCTGGATACCAGGCGTGGATCCAGCGCAGACGGCGATCGCGTGGGCCGTTACGGCGTATGGCCACTTCAAACCAGTTCATGAGCTCGTAATGCGCGCGATCGCCAAGCGCATGGGCCGCAACGTCGAAGCCCAGCGCATCCGCACCGACCACGAGATGCTGGAGGCGCTGAGGGCTCTCCACCCGAAAGGTGTAATCGCCAGCGAAGGCCGCTCTTTCCGGAGGATTGTTACGAAAGGGCGCGTGCATCAGCGATCCGTCGATGAAGAGCTTCACCGCGCCGTAACGGATCATGTCGTCGCCGCTTCCCGGTGTAATGCCGTGCGTCGCGAGTTGATCATAACTTTCGGCAGAAAGAATGGGATACACGCGTACGGTTAGCTCGCCGCGCCTTTGCATATCCTGAAAAAGCGTGACGTCACTATAGCTGCGTTCTACAGCGGAGTGAAACAGCTTGGTCTCGGAGATGGCGGGCACGCGCGCGATGTCGTGGATGCTCGTGATGCCGACGCTGTTGAGTTGTGCGAGCGCCACCCGGGCGCCGATCAGCGTTCTTGCCCGGCTATTTGGCGGCAGCATTGTCGCAACGCGCTGTCCCGCAGCGCCAAAGAGCATTCCATTGAGCGCCCCACGCGCATCCCTCCCGAAGCCACCTGGGAAATCTGGCGTCAGGTTGTTGATGCCGAGAAATGCGAGCCCTTTTGAATTGATGAAGTGAGCACCGTCATATCGCTTCAATAATACGGGATTGTCGGGCGTGGCCGCATCAATCGCGGCGAGGTCGAGCGACGTGGGCGTATACGCCGCACCTGCCATTTTGGCGGCGGCAGCGGCGTTAAGGCCCCATTCTCCACCTGTGATCCAGATATTCTTCGGTAGGAGCGCGGCCTTTTCGCGAAGCGATGCGGCAATATCGGCGTCGCGATCCAGCGAATTGAGGGCGGCGTTGAAGTTCCATAGCGACGCATTTTCAAAATGCGTGTGCGCATCGATAAAGCCGGGCAGAACGGACTTGCGGTTTGCGTCGATCAGTTTTGTGGCAGGACCACGAAGCGCCAGAACTTCGCGCTCAGTGCCGACTAACGCGATTTTTGATCCAGTGATCGCAATCGCCTCTGCATTGGGCTGAGCATCATCGCCGGTCCAGACGCGCGCATTGTAAACGATCAGGGTTGCTGCGAGAGGCCGAGGTTGCTGCGGGCCGCTGCTGGCGGGTGCCGCGCCAAGACAGAGAGCGGCTATCGAACAGAAAAGCGTATGTCTTGCCAGCGCCCTTCCAGCCGAATGCCTTTGTCGCCGCCCACCCATTTTCCGCTCTCCAATGACCTCTTCACAATCGAATCAATTTATGGATTTTTTGAATATAAAGCTCAATAGAATTCTGTTTCTGCATGAGAGAAGGTTCCGCCATAATCAATTAATGCACGAAAAATAGCCAAAAAAAGCCACTCTCCCATCATGTGCGAAAATCAAACTTTTGCTCTTTGAATGCACAAAAACCATGATATAGAGTTCGTCCGAAGGGAAGAAGCAATGCCTGACCGGTGCCGTCTGATCGAAATTGCGGGAAAGCCATATGAGCGTGGGGTTTCCTATGGCACGCAGGCCGCACCCGAAATTCGAATAGGCATCGCCCACTACGCCAAGCAGGTGAATGCGCTATCCCTGTCCGATGCTGAGATCGAGCGCGTGGCGGTGGCGTTCGTTCCGAGGATCGAAGAGTTCGCTCCGCATCATGTGGAGGAAATGCGCGGGGTGGCGCGCGGTGCGGACGTGCCATTCCACCACATTCTACTACTGAATGCACGCACCGAAATCCTGAAACTTGCCACCAACCCCGCACAACGCGCGAAATTGCTGAGTGAGGATGAACCGGATGGTTGCACCGGGATTGTCATCCAGCCGGAGGCGAGTGCAGAGCACCGCCTGATCCACGCGCACAACTGGGATTGGAAAGCGGAAAGCGCGGAATCATCAATCGTTGTGCGTATCCGTAGCGATGACGGACCCGATATTCTGATGTTCACGGAAGCGGGAGCACTTGGCAGGTTCGGATTCAACTCGGTCGGGACAGCGATTACCGCCAATTACCTTGAAAGTGACCGTGATTACCGGACGCTGGGATTTCCGCTCGCCCTGCTGCGGCGCCATGTTCTGGAACATGGGCATTTCGCACAATCCCTGAAATCCGCATATGCAATACCCAAGTCGACTTCCAACAACATGCTTGTTTCCACCGCCAGCGGTGGTCTGGCCTTTGACCTTGAATGTGCGCCGGACGAGTCGTTTCTAGTCGAACCGAAAGACGGCGTTCTGGTTCACGCCAACCACTGGAGAAGCCCGGTGGCTCTCTCCAAATTGACGGAATGCGGCGTCATATCGATGCCGGACAGCCTCTATCGCGACCGCCGCCTGCGTTCGTTGATCGAGCCGTTGATTGGATCAATCTCGGTCGCGCAGCTCAAGAAGATACTTGCGGACAATTGGGAAACGCCTTGGTCGCTTTGCAGGCCGCCGCGTCCATCAGCGTTGCACAATCTCACGGCAACGGTCATTACGCTGGTCATGCAGCCGGAGATCGGCCTGATGGAGGTCTCGCTACTTCCGGCGAACGGCAATCCTTATCACGACTACCGGTTGGAAATGGAGCCGACCGCGCGATTGCATCGGGCCAACTCACCATTTTGACGGGCGCGTGTTGATTGCTGCGGCGTGCTCACGCCGTGAGTCAGGCTTGGATGCATCGGAAATAACGGTGCGATGGCGAGTAAAGACAAATCTGAAAAGAGAAGGGGGATTTCGGTGAATATTAAACAGAAGCATATGTTGATGGCGGCTGTCGCGTGCTGCGGGCCGGTTCAACTCGTTAACCACGCCTGGGCGCAGGAGGCTCCTGCTGCATCTGGAGCAAGACAACAGGTGGATGTTGAGGGCACGACCGAGATCATCATTACCGGTGTCAATTCCCGCCTTTCACCTTCAATAGATACCTTCCCGGGATCGGTTACAGTCATCGGAAGCGAGGAGCTCGCGACTCAGCTTGCCATCTCCACGGACGTTGCCGCAATGCTGGCAACGAAGGTTCCAGGTTTTGCTACGCAATCTTTCTCTTCGTCCGATTTCGGACAAACGATGCGTGGACGCGGCCTATCCTATTACGTGGATGGCATGCCAATCTCCAACCCGCTGCGCGATGGTGGCCGCTCGCTGCGCTCAGTCGCGACGAGCGCAATCGGAGGTGTTGAGGTGATCCGTGGCGCGTCTGCGCTTTATGGCAATGGCGGCAACGGCGGCGCGGTCAACTACATCACCAAGCGCGCGAGCAACGAAAAGGGCTTTTCCGGTCGCACGATGATCTCGGTGAGTGGCTCGTTCGACAATCTGGCGGATAGCCTATCCCCGTTTATCCAGCAGGATATCGAACTGTCCGGTGGCGGATTTGATCTGCTATTGACCGGGTCAGCCGAATTTGTGGGATCCTTCTTCGACGCGCAGGGAGACCGGATCGCGTCCGATCCCACCGGCAATGGCGGCATTACGGATTCCGATATCTACACGATGTACGCCAAGGGTGGATACACGAACGGCGACCACCGGGTCGAGGCCAGCTATATGTTCTACGAGCAGACGCAGAACACGGCCTGGGGCGGGCTGATCCTGGGCGTGCCGCAAGACGACATAAAGACGCGTCCTGCACTCGGTCAGGTCGATCCGCGCGTGGTGGATCAGTATAGCAGAAACCGCATCGGGCAGATCTCCTACATCTTCAGCAATTTCTTCGGTGGCACGGCGCGTGCGCAGGCCTATCACATCAAGAACAGCTCGCTGTTCGGATTCAATGCGAGGCGGGCCGGCGGTACGCAATCGCTGATCGAATCCCGTAAGGCCGGCGCACGCCTTGATTTCAATAATCGGCTTGATGATCTTGGCATCGATGGCTCGCTGTTGTGGGGCGCAGAATATATTCGCGACAAATCGGTTCAGACGGTCAACACCGATCCCGCGCGTGTGTTCGTGCCGGAAATCGACCAGAAGAACTATGCTGGCTATGGCCAGATCGAGCTGCGACCGATCCAGCCGCTGACACTGAATGGCGGTGTACGCTATGACAAGTTTGATATCAGTGTTGCGGATTTCACCGTGCTCGATTCAAGCCCGGAGTTCAATGCGCAGGGTGGCAAGCTGAGCTTTGAATCTGTGGTGGTGAATGCCGGCGCCTCGTTCCAATTGGATCGCGCACTTACTGTCTTCACCAGCTATTCTGAGGGCTTTTCGCTACCCGATATTGGTCTGGCGATCCGCGGTACCCGAGTCGTAGACCCGCTGGTGGCATTGCGTCCCGAGCCGGTGGTGGTGAAGAGCTATGAGATCGGCGTTCGCGGTCAACTGGACTTCCTGAACTATTCGTTTGCCGCGTTCCGCAGTACGTCCAGACTAGGCCAAGGCTTTGCGCCTGATCCGGCCAACCCTTTACTAAGCGTCGTGGTGCGTGCTCCTGAGCGCGTCTGGGGTCTTGAGGGGACAGTCGACGGCAAGCTGTTCGACGACCGGCTGAGCTGGGGTGGTACGTTCACCCTCGTGCGCGGCAAGCGCCAACAGAATATCGACAGTGATCCCGAGCTCGAGTGGGTGCCGCTGCCAAATGATCGCATCCCGCCCGTCAAGGTATCGGGCTATCTGGAATATGAGATCACGCCGGATTTCCCGGTCCGCCTGCAAGCCGTTTATTCGGGTAGGCGCGACGTATTCCCCCGCGACCAGGCTGATGCGCTGGATACCTGCTGCACAACCGCCGGTGGTACCATTCCGGTCGCGCAGCGGCAGATCTGGGAGGGCAGCGCGAGCAACTTCGCGCGGGTCAAGCCTTTCGTGACGATGGATCTGCTTGCCAGCCATCCGATCGGGGGCGGGAAATTTTCGGTTGCTATCACTAACCTGCTCGACAAGTTCTACTTTCCCACAGCGAACCAGTTCACGCGCCATATCAGCCGTGCGCAGCGTTTCGTTCCAGCGCCGGGGCGTGCCTTCCGGATTGCCTACACGTTTGAATATTAGCGTCACTTGTGGGCGGCGCATTACCGCCGCCCACACCGCCCACCGACCGACGTCAGGCATCTTCGATGCAAGCTAGTACACGCTTCACCATGTTACGGTTGCACCGTTGGATCGGCTTGGTGACGGCGCTACTGCTGTTCATTCAGGGCATGACTGGTGCACTGCTTGTTTTCCGTGATGAGATTGAGGGTGTGCTACACCCAGAGATTGTCCTGGAAACAACAGGTAGCCGAGTGCCTGCACAGTTTCTCGCCGATCTAGCGGAAGAGATGCGCGTCGGCGCGCGTGTGGACCGGCTGACCTTCGGTCGGTCGTCGAACCGTGCCTCTATGGCGCGGCTCAAAGACCCAGCCGGTGGATCTTTTTATGTCGCGCTGGATCCTTATCAGGGAACGGTACTGCGCAACGGTGATATCACGGCATGGCCGATGGAGTTACTGTTCGCCTTTCATCATGAATTGTTCAGTGGAAAAGTTGGAACCATTATCATTGGCGTGGAGGCCATCCTACTCATCTGGCTTATCGGATTTGGACTTCTCGCCTGGTGGCCCGGCACTCGACGCCTGCGCCAGGGGTTTCGATTGGCTCGCGGTACCCCAGACCGCCTAGTCCGTAGCCTTCATCGAACAGTCGGAGGGTTACTGGCCGTGCTGCTGCTGGTTTCCGCGGCAACCGGGATCATGCTTGTTTTCAAGACGTCGATCGGTGACATGATCGGTGCTGTCGCCAAGCCCGCGCCAAAAGTAGCGGCACGCCAAGGCGAACCGCTTCTATCGCTCGATCGGGCAGTGGCTTTAGCAAGGGCGCGGGTTGGGAATGCGGCTTTGGTTGAATTGCGCCTGACCGGAAATCATAGGCAGTTGCTAACGATATTGTTCGACGACACGCGTGTGTTGCGGGGTAACGCGGTAGATCAGGTTTTTGTCGACCGTTATTCCGGGGCTATCGTCGGGCGTCACCATCCCGCGCGTCTTCCAACGCCTAATACGATCCTCGACTGGGCCTACACCGTTCATACTGGGGAAGCGTTGGGGCTTTTGGGGCGGCTGTTCGCCTTGGCGTCTGGCATTGTGCTTCTGCTATTCTCCGTAAGCGGCTTTTGGTTATGGCTGTCGCGAACCCGGCAAGCGCGCGCCAAGTGTAACGCGAAATCGACCCAACGTGCTGTCGGGCCTATCGGATAGGCGAATTCACAGATCTGCCTGCGTTGCCTATCGACATGATATAGAGTTTGCATACTTGACGCTGTACTCAGGATGGTGCGTGGCTGCGCACGCAAGTGGCTTGATGCCCCCCTGATTTGGTGGACACAGGTTCAGGCTATGTGTCGTTCCGCCTGTTCTGGGGTTAGAAGCTGCGCGGGAGCCGCAGATACGCGCAAGTACTTCGCAAGCAGAATGAAACAGCCAGGGCCGGTGTCAACCGTACCCGCGTCGTTTTCCGCCCGTTGTGAATGCCCCCGAGTTCAGCTCTAACCCGCAATTGTCGTCGGTCTAGCCCCATATAACCCGGCATCTGCACCTCGATCCGTCCAAATGGGCGCCAGACCCCAACAACGACCCCGTCCCCTCATAAACGGAGCGCCTTGTCGCTGAACCTGACGTGCGCCCCGACAGCGTCATATACGTCACAGAAACCTCTTTTTTGTTTCTGAGTATGGCGAGGGCGGAATGGCCGAATCGTGAGCTTCCCTGGGACAGAAACACACGGACGGTAAAATAGTGCCGGGAAGGGTCGAACACATACGGTTCCGCACCCGAAGCATTGCGAATCAGATACGGAGCGTCAGGCTGTTACTATGAAAGCACCCTCGAGAAGGCTGGCATCCATAGCTGGCAATGTACGGATACCGGCCTTCTTGAGGCTCCACAAGTTCTCAAACCATTGCAGACGTCTCAAAAACAGGCATGAGTTGGGCCATCCAATCGGGCCACGGAAATTTTTCTTGGAATTTCGCCCAATATTTCAAAGTGCTATACTTTACTATCGAGTCCTTTCCTGGCACCAGCAATCCGCAGAAGATCGCCAGCCTGGCTTCGGCCGGGGCTGGTCAGCCTCCCGATCGCTGATTAACGTCTCCGCATGGGGTTAGGGGAAGTCATCATCGAGCGCCTGGAAAAGCTGGTCAGGGACGTGAAGCCGTCCGGCGGCTCGGAAATGTCGAATTATCAGCTTTTCGTCGAACGGCTGACGGGTGCGCTGGGCCTTCCGCAGCCCGAGTTCGCGCGCGAGGAGACGCGGTTCAACGATTATGTGTTCGAGCGGAATGTCACCTTCCGCCACCCGAACGGCACGAGTTCGACAGGCCGCATCGACTGCTACAAGCGCGGGTGCTTCATTCTTGAAGCGAAGCAGTCGGCCAAGCGGCAACAGGCGCTGGAGACGGAGCAGCTCGCGCTCGCGGGGCTGGAAACGGCGCAGAAGCTTGGGCACGCCAAGCGCGGCACCAAGAGCTGGGACAAGGTGATGATCGCCGCGCGGCGGCAGGCTGAGGATTATGCCCGCGCGCTCCCGGTGGATCACGGCTACCCGCCCTTCCTGCTGATCGTCGATGTCGGCAACGTCATCGAGGTCTATGCTGACTTTTCCGGGCTCGGGAAGAACTACGATCACTTCCCGGATCGGCACAGCTATCGCCTGTCGATGGACGACCTGCTGCACGACGAGGTGCAGCAGCGGCTGGCGGCGATCTGGACCGATCCGCAATCGCTGAACCCCACGCGTAAATCGGCGGAGGTGACGCGCGACATCGCCCTGCGGCTGGCAAAAATCGCCAAGCGGCTGGAGACGCGGTACGCGCCGGTCGATATCGCCGAATTCCTGATGCGCTGCCTGTTCACGATGTTCGCCGAGGACGTCGGGCCGGAGACCGAGGCGCAGCGATTGATCCCCGATCGCGGCTTCGAGAAGCTGCTCCACCAGATGATCGACACGCCCGAGCATTTCGCGCCGGCGCTGGAGAGCCTTTGGCGCGTGATGGACAGCGGCGGTTATGCACCGCACCTCAATGCTTCGATCAAGCGATTCAACGGATCGCTGTTCAAAAGCTCGCGCGCCCTGAAGCTGGACCAGGACGACATCATCGAATTGCACAACGCCGCGAAGCGGCGGTGGGGCGACGTCGAACCCGCAATCTTCGGCACCCTGCTGGAAAGCGCGCTCGATCCGGCCGAGCGTTCGCAGCTTGGCGCGCATTATACGCCGCGCCCGTATGTCGAGCGGTTGGTGATCCCGACGATCATGGAGCCGCTGCGCGCCGATTGGGAGGAAGCGAAGGCCCGCGTCGAAGACCTGCGGCGACAGGGCCACCATCAGCAGGCATTGCAGGCCGTGCGTGATTTCCACCATAGGCTCTGCACGATCCGCGTGCTTGACCCGGCCTGCGGCACCGGCAATTTCCTGTATGTCAGCCTCGAACTCATGAAGCGGCTCGAGGGCGAGGTGCTGGACGCGCTCGATGCGCTCGGGGAAAATGAATCGAAACTGCTGCTGGATGGCGAGACGGTCAGCCCGCGACAGTTCTTCGGGCTTGAACTGAACCCGCGCGCGGTGCCCATCGCCGATCTGGTGCTGTGGATCGGCTTTCTGAAATGGCAGCTGAAGACGGTCGATGCGAAGGACATTCCCGAGCCGATCCTGAATGCCTATGGAACGATCCGCCATCAGGACGCGCTGATCGCCTACGACAGCAAGGAACTGGCGCGCGACGCGCAGGGTGATCTGATCACGGTCTGGGATGGGATCACGAAGAAGCTGCATCCGATCACCGGCGAGGCGGTGCCGGACGAGACCGCGCGCAGGGAAACGTATCGCTACGTGAAGCCGCGCCGGGCAGACTGGCCCAATGCCGAATTCATCGTCGGCAACCCGCCTTTCATCGGCGGCAAGGACATGCGCGCGGAGCTGGGCGACGGCTATGCCGAGGCCTGCTGGAAGGTGCGGCCCGATGTGCCCGGCGGCGCCGATTTCGTGATGCATTTCTGGGATGAAGCGGCGCGGCACCTGACGGCGAAGCCCGCCGGGAAGAGCGCGGCGAATCCGCTGCGCCGGTTCGGCTTCATCACCACCAATTCGATCACGCAGACGTTCAGCCGCCGCGTGGTGGAGCGGTGGATGAACGCGAAGGAGTCGCTGAGCCTGGTTTACGCGGTGCCCGACCACCCGTGGATGAAATCGGCGGACAAGGCGGCGGTGCGGATCGCGATGACCGTCGCGCAGGCTGGGAGCCATGAGGGCGTGCTGGCGCAGGTGGTGCGCGAGGCGGAATTGAATACCGATACGCCCAAGGTGGAATTGGAGAGGGCCGAGGGGAAGGTCACGTCGCAGCTGCGGATTGGGGCGGACCTGTCGAAGGCTGGGCCTTTGCTGGCCAACGAACTGTTGGCGAGTCCGGGCGTCAAACTGCATGGCGCAGGCTTCATCGTGACGCCGAGAGAAGCGTCGGCGCTGGGGCTAGGCACTGTCCCCGGACTTGAGGCGCACATTCTGCATTACCGGCATGGGCGCGATTTGGCGCAGCGGCCGCGCGGGGTAATGGTAATCGACTTGTATGGGCTCACCGCCGAGCAGGTACGAGATCGGTTCCCAGCGGTGTATCAATGGGTGGTCGACAGGGTAAAGCCCGAGCGCGACCAAAACCGGGAAGCCTTCAGGCGTGAGAATTGGTGGATCTTTGGACGCCGCCATACGGAGCTTCGTACATTTTTAAAGGGAATCCCTCGCTTCGTAGCCACGGTTGAAACTTCGAAACACCAATTTTTTCAGTTTCTCGCAACTGATATTCGCCCGGACAACATGCTAATCGCTATTGGGACCGGCCAAGCGGAGCACTTGGCCGTTTTATCATCCCGACTGCATGTGCATTGGGCGCTCGGAATTGGCGGAACGCTGGAAGATCGTCCTCGCTATAACAAGACGAAGTGCTTCGACCAGTTTCCCTTTCCTACTCATGCGTCTCCCCGCCTCACCGAACTCGGCGAACGCCTCGACGTCTTCCGCAAGGAACGCCTCGCCGCGCATGACTTCCTGACCATGACCGGGCTCTACAATGCGCTGGAGCGGATACGCGAACTGGATGCGGGGATCGGCGATCCGCTGACCCCGGCGGAGCGCGACGTTTATGACGCCGGGCAGATCGCGATCCTGAAGGAACTGCATGACGAGATCGACCGCGAGGTCTTCGCCGCCTATGGCTGGAGCGACCTCGGCGCCCGGCTGATCGGCAAGCCCGGCGGCACGACGCCGAGCCCGCACAAGAGTGCGGATCAGGAAGCGGCGGAGGAGGAACTGCTCGTGCGTCTGGTCGCGCTCAACCAGGCGCGTGCGGCCGAGGAAGCGCAGGGCACCGTCCACTGGCTGCGCCCCGATTTCCAGAAACCGCGCCTTGCCGCCAAGGTGAAGGGCGGCACGCAGATCGAGGCGGACATGGGCGAAGTTGCGGTCGCGCAGGAGATGAAATGGCCCGCCGACGGGCTCGACCAGATCCGATCGGTGCGCGACCTGCTGGCGAAGGCGGCCGCGCCGATCGCCGTCCCTGCGCTGGCGGCGGCGTTCAGCGGACGCAACACGCCGAAACGCCGCGAGCGCGTCGAGCAGGTGCTCGAAACGCTCGTTGCAACCGGCGCCGCGCGGCGGGACGACGCCACGAACGGATATTATCTGCCGAGATGACCGAGGCGCGGAGCGGGCGTCCGCCTGGACAGGTTCCAACGCGCCTTTCCGCCCCCGGCGCGCTCATTCCGGGCAAGCTCTGACGGAGCGCATTGCGATCTGACGACCGCATCGGAAGCTATCGCCGCGCTGAGGCCCGTCAGCACGCTCTCGATATACGCCGCCGCGCAGCTTCGGATCTGGCGATGTCCAGACTACGGACAGTTCGTGAAAAGCGCCGTCATTTGGCCAGCTGATGCGTTGACGCGCGAACATCCCGAACATATGCATACAGCAGTTTCTAGATTTTCCATTCAATTAAATTGTGAGACACCGGCCTCAGGGTCTTTCAGTGGCAATGATACTGGATCGCGGGAAAATTAAATAATAAAATCAAATATATAAATAGTTCCAGGATGATATAAAATATACGTGGGGAGGTTGATGATGAAGCTTGCAGTGAAACGTCTTGCTCGAATTGGGGTCAGCAGCGGGGCGGTTGCTCTTGCGATCGCCAGTTCCGCCGCGCACGCCGGACAAAATGATGAACAGGATGGTGCGACCATCGCCGAGATCGTCGTTACCGCTCAGCGATCCGAAACGAAACTGCAGGACACGCCGCTGTCGATCGTGGCCGTTGGCGGCGCCGAACTCGAGCGCCAGGGCACGGACAGTCTGAGCGGATTCGACACCTTCATTCCCAACGTCACGATCGGCGGCACCGCCGCGCAGGGGAATGCGATCATCAACGTTGCGATCCGCGGGATCGGTGGCGCCCCGCAAGGGTTCATCACGCAGGAAGGTGCGGTCGGCATCTATGTCGACGACATTCTGTTCGCGCGTCCGAACGGCGCGTTGCTCGATCTTCTGGATGTGGAGCGGGTCGAAGTGCTTCGCGGTCCACAGGGCACATTGTTCGGCCGCAACACCGCAGGCGGCGCGATCCGCTATGTGACCAAGCAGCCGAAGGACGTATTGGAAGGCTCGATCAAGGTTGTTGCCGGCCAGCGCGACCGTTTCGACATTTCCGGTATGCTGAACATACCGCTTTCGGAAACGCTGGCGTCGCGCTTCTCGTTCGCGAAGAAAAGCCGCGACGGCTACATCCACCGCATCATCGACGACACATATGTCGGCGGCGGCGATTCCACCACCATGCGCGGCCAGGTCAGCTGGAAGCCGACGAACCGCCTGGACATTGGCGTTTCGGCTGACCTGATCCGGACCAGCGATAACGGCCAGCCTTCGCTGTCGGTCGATTTCTCGCCCACCGACCTTTATCCCGCCGCGCTCTACGGTGTCAGCATTCCGGGCGATCCGCCGCCCAACCCTGCCGCGTACAATTCGCTGCGCGCTATCGCGCCGCTGTCGGTTTCGCCTTCGGGCTACACGAATGCCGCATCGGATTTCGGCTTCTACTATGGCCAGGTACAGGGCAACCGCGAGATCTATGGCGGGCTGGTGCCTGATGTGAACAAGTTCAAGAGCTACGGCCTGACCGGCACGATCGCGTATGAACTCACCGATGATCTGACGGTGAAATCGCTCACCGGTTATCGCGACATTTCGCAGATTCAGAATCAGGATTGGGATCGTACGCCGATACCGCTGGTTCAGCTGAACGACACGACCGACATCGAGTATTTCACGCAGGAACTGCAGCTGAACGGTTCGTTCTTCGACAACCGGCTCACCTGGGTTGCAGGTGCGTTCTATTATTGGGACGATTCGATCAATGTCCGCCGACGGTTCGATCCCTCAGCGGGCGCGAACAGCGCCTTCATGGGGGATGTCGGAAAAGGCAGTTTCGAGAGCAAGCACATCAAGACCGAAAGCGTTGCGCTTTTCACGCAAGGCACGCTGAGCGTGACGGATGCGCTCAGCGTGACCGCCGGCGCGCGCTGGGGTGAAGACAAGAAGACGTTCACCTCGTTCCGCGAAGGGCGCGGGCAGGTCTGCCTCGCCGGCGGCGCCGAAGTGGCGGCCGTGGGCACGCCCGCGAGTTGCCCGCCTGGCTCTGTCTCGACGCCGTCCGCACAGACGGTGAAGGGCAAGTGGTCGAGTGTTTCGCCGCGCGTCAGCCTGGATTACCGGTGGTCGCCCGAAATCATGACCTATGTCTCCGCGGCGAAGGGCTACAAGGGCGGCGGTTTCAACGACGGGATCCAGACCCGTTGCTATCGCTCGCCGCTGCCGGACTGCGGCCTCAATGAGTACAAGCCGGAAAACCTCTGGACGTATGAAGTGGGTATGCGCTCCGATCTGTTCGATCGGCGTGTCCGCCTGAACCTCACCGCGTTCCTGACCAAGTACAAGGATCAGCAGATTCAGCTGGCCGACCCCGGTCCGCCGCCGCTGGTCTATACCGTGAACGGGGACTCGACCGTGAAGGGCTTCGAGGGTGAACTCCTCGCCAGCCCGATCGAAGACTTGGTGCTGAAGGCGAGCCTTGGCTACGTCGATGCCGGTTATGACGAGGATATTCGCGGCGCGAGCGGCGCGGTCGCGGTCACCCCCGCAGTGCCGTTCTATCGCAGCCCGAAGTGGTCCTATACCCTGGGCGCAAGCTACAAGGTGCCGGTCGGTGAAACAGGCGATGTGGCGTTCGATCTCAACTGGGGCTGGAAGGGCAAGCAGCTCAGCTATCCCAGCCCGACGAACTTCGTGAAGTTGCCGTCCTACGGGCTGTTGAATGGCCGCGTCGCATTCGAAGCGGAGGCGGGCTGGTCGATTGCCGTCTTCGGCAACAACCTGACCAACAAATATTATCTGACCGGCGGGTTTGACCCGAGCGGGCCTTCTTCCAAGCCGACGCCAGGCCTTACGGGCGTGGCGCATGACCGGGTGTTCGGGTTCACGATGCTCGATGTCGGGCGACCGCGCGAACTGGGTGTGGAGCTGAGCTACAAGTTCTGATCAATCAAACCCGAATACGAGACGGGCGGGACTTTTTTACGAAGTCTCGCCCTTTTTCGTACCTGCCGGAGAGCACTATGCTGGATCGCCGTATGTTCATGGGTTCGCTCCTGTCGAGCGGTGCCCTGGCAACCGGGGTGGCACACGCGGCCACGGACAGAGGACCGCCTGGCGACACGGCACAGGATGACGCCATCGTTCCGCTCGCCGAGCATATGCTGCAGACGCGTTTCGATGAGCTTCCAGGCCATGCACTGGATACGACCCGCGCGCAGTTGCTCGATACGGTCGGCGCCGCGCTGGCGGGCCGCAAGGAAAGCGGCGTACGGGAGTTGCTGGAGCTGGCGGAAACGATCGGCGGCAAGGGTGAAAGCATTGCGTGGGGCAGTGGACTGCGCCTGCCCAGTCATGATGCCGCGCGCATCAACGCCGTGATGGTGCACGCGCTGGAATATGACGACACGTTCGGTCCGGGGTTTCTGCACCCCTCCGCGATTATTTTCCCCGCCGCGTTGGCGGTGGCTGACATGATCGGAAATGTTAGCGGCAAGGAACTGCTGGCCGCGGCGACCTTGGCGAATGACGTGGCATGCCGCGTTTCAATCGCGGGTCAACCCGGCGTCGACGGTTTTGCGATCGGCTGGCACAACACGACATTGATCGGCTATCTTTCATCCGCACTGGTGGCGGGGAGGCTGATGCGGCTGAACCGGGACCAACTGATCCACGCCGCGGGGATTGCCTGCCATCAGGCGGCGGGCAATGCGCAGTCGCACATCGATGGAGCGCTGACCAAGCGCATGGGGCCGGGCTTTGCATCCGCTGCCGGGCTCATGGCGGCGCGGCTTGCTGCTCGAGGCGTGACCGGTCCGCGCGGGGTTCTTGAAGGCGCGAAGGGCTGGTTCAGCCAGTATCACAAGGGTAACTATTCCCGTGCGCTGTTGCTGGATGGACTCGGGGCCGATTTCCCCGGCGCGGCGATGTCGTTCAAGCCTTGGCCATCTTGCCGGGGCTCGCACACGTCTGCCGATGCGGCGTTGCAGATCGCTGCCGCGCTGGGGCCGCGCACAGCAGGAATCAAACGCATCGTGATCCGGAATGGCCCCGCCGAATGGAGCTTCCTGAGTGCTCCGATCGCACGCAAACGGCAGCCGGCGACGACGGTTGAGGCGCAGTTCAGCATTCCCTGGGTCGTTGCGGCGGCACTCACTGATGGCAAGGTCGGCATTGCGCACTTCACGCCGGAGGCCCTGACGCGTCCGGATGTGCGGGCGATGGCCGACCGCGTTGAAACCGTTGAGGACCGTAACTTAGCCAATCCCGCTGGCGGGCCGGGCCAGGCGGTGGTCGAGGTAACGACCGACGACGGCAGGATGGTGCGCCGCCATGTCGCTGCCGCAAAGGGCGATCCGCACGTACCGATGAGTTCCACCGAAGTTACGAAGAAGTTCGACGATTGCCTGGACTATGGGGGCATTGATCCCACACGGCGAGGACGGCTGCGCGGGTTAGTGGACGGGGTGGAAGGCCTTGGCGATGTCGCGCAGTTGACTGCTGCCATGGCCTGAGTCCGCCGTTCAGGATGGTGGTGCGTCTTCCCAAGGAAGCGGCTTTTTCCACGGCAGTTTCGTTCGGTCCCATGGGGAGATGCTGAAACGACGGAATTGCCAGCCGCCGTGCCCTTTCACGCATTCGCATGCGAAATAGCCGAGGCTGCGCACGCCGCGCGTCGCCTTGGCCGAATTGCCGTTGAAATGGGTGGCATAGGCATAGACCAGATAGTTCTCGCCGGATCTGATGAAGCGGAACTGCCCCGCTTCGTGCATCCAGATATCGTCGCCCTCACGCTCGCGCATGGCGATCAGGTAGCGGAACCAGTCGAGAATCTCAGGCTTGTCCTGGTACCGCGTGCTTTTTCCCACGACCAAGGCATCGTCTGTGAACAGTGCCAGGAACTCTTCTTCGTCGGTGCAGTCGTAAGACCACAGGTAGCGGCTGAACAAATCCTCGATCGCGATACGATCCTCAAGCCTCGGCGCGCTTTCGCCATGCCGGGGTTTTGCATCCGACGAGGCCGGGACAAGGGCAGCCGTAGCAGCTGCGCTGAGGCTGCGGAGAGCCAGTTCACGCCGGCTGACGATTGTTTGCTTCGACGATCCCTTCACGAGCGGCCTTCTCGGTTAAAGCGTTGCAGTCCGAGCATTACAGCGAACGATAGCAGCGGCGGTAGCCAGTCACGCGGCGGCAGGCGGCGGTCGGGCGCGCCCATGAACCACGATGCGGCCATCACGATCGCCATGAAACCCAGGAAGAAAAGCCAGATCGGTAGCGCACCGTTGCCGGGCGCCGCGGCGGCTGAGGGCGAGGGCGCGCTCTCCGGCGCCTCCCAGAGCCAGCGCGGCTGGTTGTGCATGTTCAGCATCGATCGGTAATAGGCACCGTAGCCGAGCAGGACCATGCCGTTGATCACCAGTTCCTGGATACCCGTGTAATAGTGCCGGGCGGCCAACGAACCTTCCACGACGATGTTGAGGTAGGCGATCATGATCGTGATGGGCAGCTCCATCACGGCGGCGAGTGGCGTAAAGCGGTTGGAGAACACGAGGAGGCCGAGGGCGAATTCGATGTATTTGACCAGCGGATACAGGCCGACCTTGTCCAGTTCGACCATGAAATGGCCGACTGGGGAGGCGGGGTTATGGAAAGCGGAGGGCACCCAGCCGAAAAAGATATAGGCTCCGCCCGAGTAGAGCAGGTGGCTGGCGAAGAGTATCCGGAAGAACGTGACAAACTGCCACTGGAACGTTGTCGAGCGCACGGCTCCCTCCCCATCTTGATTGCGCTTGAGGGTGGACAATGAACCGGTCTCGGCAAAGCGGAATGGCTGCGGCGTCCGACTTTCGGACATGAGCGGGCACGGCCATTTATCGCCGGTTCGTATTGATGCTACGCAGTGCCATAATAAAGGATCACATGGTTCATGCCCGCACGGAGCATGGGCAATGATGACCGAGAATGGGGAGGACGGGAAATGATAACAGCGAGCCGGAGCAGCCTGAAGCTGTTGTCGATCGGGATCGGCCTCCTGTTCACCGTCGCCGTCTACTACACCATGCACTACAACCCGCGCTGGGACTGGACCGCGCCCGGGGTCGGCAAGCTGCCGCAGCAGATCGTCCGCGACTTCATGGATGAAACCTATGCCAGGGGGCAGGGCGCAGCGGCGCACGGAAGCTATTTTGCGAAGGACGCGGTCGACAACGTGGCGGCCCCGCAGGACCGCGCCCCGGTGGCCCATGAAGTGCGCGAAATCATCGCGCAGGGCATGACCGTTGCCGTGGTGCACCGCATGATGCCCGTGCACGGCGAACCGGCCGTGGACGCGATCGATGTGTTCCAGATCAAGGACGGCAGGATCATCCGCCGGGACCGTTATCTGACAACGTTCGCGCAGTAGGCTGGAGGGTCAAAGTGGATCAGGAAGACGGCCGCATTTCTTGCCAGACCGCATCGGGCGACCGGGTGCAGATCTCGCTCACCGCCGGGACGCTCTTTTGGGCGGCGATCACGCTCATGCGCCTGTTCCTTGGCGCATGGATGCTCAACAGCGGGTACAGTTACTGGGCGCAGGAATTTGGCCTGCCGCCCGCATTTCCGCAGCCATTTGGCACTTTGCCGGCCTCCAACCAATTGCTGGTCACGATGGTTGAAGTAGGTCTGTTCGATTTTGTGAAGACAGTCGAAATCATTGGCGGCCTCTGCCTGATCCTCGGCGTGTTTGTGCCCGCCGCAACCCTGCTGCTGCTGCCGGTCTCGGCGGTGGTGTTCTATAACGCCGTGTTTCTCAATCTGCGCACGGACCGGCTGTTCGACCCGACCTATATGGGCGTTTCATGCCTCTACATGAACGTCATCATCGCACTGGCTTACGTGCGTTACTACCTGCCGATGCTCTCACTGCGCTCGGCACCCGGCGACGGTTTTAGGGGAGAATGAACGTGGCCCAGAACAAGACGATGTTTTACATCATAACGTGGATCCGCTTTTTCTTCGGTGCGCATCTGCTGTTTTCCGGAGGGCGCTATATCTTGACCGGCTATGTTCCCGAAATTCCGGGGATCGGCGGGGAGTGGGCCGCAGCCAATGCGGCGCTCGGCCTGTATCAGGCGGTCAAGTACATGGAATTCATATTCGGCATCATGTTGCTGACGAACCGTTTTGTCCTGCTTGCGCTGATTCTGGAAATGCCGGCCACGATCAATATTTTCTGGTTGAATACCTTCATTGTCGCCACGCCGCGCCAGTTGTTCACCGGACCGCAGGAACTGTTCCTGAACGGCGTGCTGCTGCTGGCGTACAGCGGTTACCTGGGGGCAGCGCTCAAGCCGCGGTTGGAACCGTTGTGGCTGTGGAATTCCAGCCGTGCCTACAAGGAAAACTACGCGGAGAAGATCCGCGAGGAAGGGGGACTGTAATGCGCAAACCCGAAGTCGCCGTAATCGTCGCATGCGTGGCGCTCAGCCTCGCTGTGTTCATCGGTTCAACCGGGCTGGGTTATGCGGTTTACCGGCCGCTGCGATACTACGACATCTTCTCGCTGGTCATCGCCTGGGCCGGGCTGGCGTTCCATCTATGGCGCGGAGCGAAATCGCCTGGAAGAGAAAGGCGGTAGGCAATGAAGATCGTTTTGTCATCGGCCGCCCTGGCGTTGCTGCTCGCCGGCTGCAAGGAAGGCGACCTGCCACCGGAAAACCGCTGCGCGATGTACTGGGACTATTATTATAATGCCGGCCTCGGCAAGGCCCCGGCCGAACGGCAAACGGCCGCCGGGGTCGAGTTCGATGATATCCGCGCGATCATCAAGGCGGACCCGTCGACCACGACCAAAGTCTGTCAAAAGATTCTGAACGATGCGTTCCCCGGCGATCCGGCGCTTGAGGGCGTGACCGGCCCGATTCCGGCAGCGGGCTGAACCGCCAGCTTCAACATCCTGTTTCGCGCAATCCCCTGCCGACGCGGCTGAACGCTGCACGGCAAAGACAGATGTGCCGAATTCAATTTTTCATTTTCTAGAATTCAAAATCTAGAGTAGTCTTTATTCAGGGAGGAAACAAAGATGATTCGGTCGATGGCTTATCTTGGGCTGAACACTCCCGCCGTGACCGAATGGCGGACCTTCGGGTCCGATATCCTTGGACTTCATGCGATCGACGACGGCGCGGACGGTGCGGCCCGGTTCCGCATGGACGACGCGGATTGCCGCCTTTGGGTTCACCCCGGCATCCATAACGATATCGCCTACATCGGCTGGAGCCTCTCCGATGAACGCGAAGCGCTGGAGTTGAAAGCGGTGATCGAGGCTGGGGGGGCGAAGCTGCACAGGGCCGATGCGGATGAAGCGGCGGCGCGGCGGGTCAGGGGCTATTACTGGTTCACCGACCCGATGGGCTTCCGCCACGAACTCAGCTGGGGCCAGTACGTGTCTCCGGGCACGTTCGTTCCGGGAAGGCCGATGAGCGGCTTTCGTACCGGCGATCAGGGTATGGGGCACATCGTTCTGCTGGTGCCGGATCTGCGCGCGGCGGACCTGTTCTATCGCGAAGTCATGGGATTCAACGCGTCGGACTGCATCATGGACGGCACGCGGGAATTGCTGTTCTATCACTGCAACGGGCGCCACCATTCGCTGGCCATCGGCAGTCCGGCGCCCGGCATGCGCGGGGCGCATCACCTGATGCTGGAAGTCAATTCCCTGCACGATGTGGGGATCGCGGTGGATCGCTGCGTCGAGACAGATGTACCGGTCAGCAAGTCGATCGGCTGCCATACCAACGACAGGATGGTGTCGGCCTATCTCTATTCACCTTCGGTCCTGCGGATCGAATACGGGTACGGCGGCATCGCCATAGACGATCTGTGGGAACCGAAAACCTACTCTCGCACATCGCTCTGGGGACACAAGGAACTGCGCCCCGACCTGCCGCCTGCAATGATTGTCGGAAATTGAAGCCGCCGGTTCCGGGAAAATCCCAGTGAATCCGAAGACCTGAAAACAGCCGGATATCGGCATTGAATCAAGAGGACGGGAAAATGCAGGGTTCGAAAGCCGCCGTAGCGGAAGAGACTGGAATCATCACCATTGCAGACGTGCGGGGCCGGATCGAGGCGGCGATGCCGGTCCTCGTCGAGGAGTCCGTGGCGTGCGACGATCTTGGCAAGCTGACGCCCAAGACCCACGAAATCCTGCGAGACAGCGGGATCATCCGTATCTTCCAGCCGCGCAGATACGGCGGGCTGGAAGGTGATCCGGTAGAATTCGCGCGGCTGATCATGGACCTTGCGGCAAATGCGCCGTCGGCCGGCTGGGTAGGCGGCGTCGTCGGGCTGCACTCGTTCGAATTCGCGCAGACGGATCCGCGTTTGCAGGAGGAGGTCTGGGGCAAGGATGTCGATACATGGACCGCCTCGCCTTATGCCATGCTGGGTCAGGCGCGCCGTGTGGAAGGCGGCTGGCAATTGACCGGACGCTGGCCGTTTTCCTCCGGCACCGATTATTGCGAATGGGCTGTCGTGGGCGGTCTCGCGGAGACCGAGGCGGGTTCGGGCGCGTTCACCGAACCGCATCATTTCATCATGCCGCGCAGCAGCTATGTGATCCACGAAGACAGCTGGGACACGATGGGCCTGCGCGGGACGGGTTCAAAGGACATCGAAGCGAAAGACGTCTTCGTGCCCGATTACCGCGCTATCAACGTCCAGAAACTCAACAACCGGGACTACCATCGCGCCAATCAACCTCATTCAGCTCTCTATGAGGTGCCGTTCGACTATCTCTTCCCGGGTGTGATTTCTGCATCAACCATCGGGATCGCCGAAGGCGTGGTTCGTCGTTATCAGGAGTATGCGGAAGGCCGGGTCAACCGCGGTGGAATAAAGTCGATCGATAACCCCTTCCAGATGGCGGCGCTCGGCTCTGCTCTGGCGGATATCGCGGCTTCGCGCCTGCACCTGCTCGACGGGCTGAAACAAGCCTACGACATTGCCCTGTCGGGCGGTACGGTTCCGAACGCGATGCAGCATGAGGCTCGCCGCAACCAGGTCCGTGCGGTGCGCCGCGCGGCAGAGGCGGCGCACAAGGTGTTCGCCAATGTCGGCGGAAACGTAGCCCGCATATCGAGTCCGATCCAGCGCTTCTATCGCGATATGTCGGTTGCGATGTGTCACGCCTGCAACGTGGACGAGCCGGTCTATGCCGCGCAGGCTGCCTATATGTTTGGCAAGCCCGTGCCGCGGGGTGTGATCGTCTGAACCTTGCGGGAGGATGCCGTATGGCGTCGAATGAAATCGATGGGCAGGTTCTTGAACAGTGGCGCGCCCATAATCTCGCGCCGCTTTGGCTGAGCCCGACTGCCCACAGGCCGCCGGCGCCTCCGCAGGAGGCGCACCTGTGGGAATGGTCGAAGACCCGTCCTCTTCTGGAGAAGGCCTTCAGTGCGACGTCGCCCGACGTGGTCGAGCGGCGGGTGCTGCAATACCTGACGCCGTATTCGAAATCGCCGGAGGACGAATACACGGTCGGCACGATGCTGGCCTGCGTGCAGTGTTTGCTGCCGGGCGAAACGGCGCGGCCTCACCGGCATTCGATGGGGGCACTCCGCTTCGTTCTGGAAGGCAGCGGCGCGACCACGCTGGTCAATGGCAAGCCGTGCCCGATGGAATACGGCGATCTGATTCTGACGCCCGCATGGTGCTGGCACGAGCATCGCCATGAAGGCGATGCGCCGGTGCTTTGGCTCGATGCGTTGGACGTGCCGCTGCACAGCTATCTGGGTACGGGCCGGTTCCAGCCGCCGCCAGTGACAGATATGCCGGCCGTCGTGCCGGATGGCGCACTTTCGGCGGTGGGTTTCCTGCCCGCGAGCGCGCTGCCGGAAGCAAACCACTCGCCGGTGTTCCGCTATCCCTATCTTGAGGCAAAAAAGGCACTGGCGAGTACGCCGTGCGCAGCCGACGGGTCGCGTACCATCCGCTATTCCAATCCGACGACGGGCGGCCAGGCACAGGCGCTGCTCGATTGCACCATGATGGCGCTGGAGCAGGGCAGGGAGACCGCGCGTTCTCGCAGCAACGCCAGCGCCGCCTGTGTCGTGGTCGCCGGCTCTGGTCGTTCGACGATCGGCGATAAGGTGATCGCGTGGCAGGAAAGGGACTTCTTCACCATCCCGCAGGGCAATGTCGCCAGCCACGTGGCGACCAGTGCTGAAGCCCACCTGTTCATCCTGTCCGACCGCGACGTGATGCGCCGTCTGGGCATCCTCGATGAAGAAACAGTCTGAGAAATGAAACGGCGCGCGCGATGAGAATTGCAGTGTATGATGATGGTAAGCTGGGTCTTGTCCAGGACGACAAGGTCTACGACGTCAGTGCGGCACTGTCCGTTCTGCCTGCCGCCCAGAAGCCGTGGATGGGAGGGCGAGGCGATCCTCTGATCAGCCATCTCGAACTGTTGAGGCCCGCAATTCTCGCAGCCTTGCCAGGAGCATCGGCCAAGGCGGTTGCCGATGCCCGCTTCCTTTCGCCGGTGCAGCGCCCGTCCAAGATCATCGGCGTTCCAGTGAACTATCACGAGCACGTCGTCGAAGCGGAATCCGATGTCGCGACCTTTTCGGATCGGTTCCGCGGCAGCATCGAACAGCAGGGCTTTTTCCTGAAGGCGGTCAGTGCGCTCGTCGGCCCGGGGGAGGGCATTACGCTGCGCTTTCCCGACCGTCGCAATGATCACGAGATGGAACTGGGCGTGGTGATCGGGCGGAAGGTCAGCAATATCGGGGCAGAGGAAGCGCTGCCGGTCATCGCAGGCTATGCCATTGCGCTCGACATGGTGGTGCGCGGGCCGGAAGACCGCAGCCTGCGCAAGTCGGGTGACAGCTATGCGGTACTTGGTCCCTGGCTGGTCACGGCGGACGAAGTGGCCGATCCCCAGGCGCTCGATTTCTCGCTTCACGTCAATGGCGATCTGCGTCAGGCATCGAACACGTCGCGGATGATCATGCCCATCGCAGAGCAGATCGCTTATGCCTCGCGGTTCTATACGCTCTATCCGGGCGACATCATCATGACCGGCACCTGTGAAGGCGTCGGGCCGGTTACGCCCGGCGACACCATCACCTGCGGCATCGCCGGTATCGCCGACATGACGGTCGCTATCCATTCTGCTTATGACGACGCAAGGAATGTGCGGTGAGCAAGTTGCAGCTTTCGGTGGCGGTGGGGAACTATGATCGCTGCCGTCCCCTGTTCGACGGAGATGTGCAGATCGACGGCGTCGATCCGGTCTTCATGCAATTGTCGCCGGAAGAGATATTCTTCCGCGCCTTTCGCCACGCCGAATTCGATATCTGCGAACTGTCGCTGTCATCGTCGACCGTAAAGACCGCGAATGGAACATTACCCTATGTCGGCGTGCCGGCCTTCCTGTCGCGGATGTTCCGCCATTCCGCATTCTATGTGCGCAAGGACCGGATCAAGCGGCCGGAGGATTTGAAGGGTAAGAAGGTCGGTTTGCCGGAGTACCAGTTGACCGCGATGGTGTGGATACGCGCGTTCCTCGAGCAGGACTATGGTGTCTCGCCGGAGGATATCACCTGGGTACGGGGCGGGATTTCCGATGCGGATCGGCCGGAAAAGATCAAGCTCGACCTGCCGCCATCGATCCGCCTGATCGACGCGCCGGAAGGCAAGACGATCTCGGCCCTGCTCGCGGATGGCGAGATCGACGGTTACATCGCCCCGCGCGCTCCTGATATTTCCGGAGATAGGGCGAACGTCGGCTGGCTGTTCGACGATCCGATGCTGGAGGCGATTTCCTATTACAAGCGGCGGCAAATCTTCCCGATCATGCATATCGTGGGGGTGCGCCGCAGCATAGCCGATGCTCATCCGTGGCTGCCCGGCGCGGTAATGAAGGCATTCTCGGAGGCTAAAGACCTTTGTCTCGAGCGGCTGCGGGAAACGTCAGCCTGCAAGATCACGATGCCGTTCGTTGATGAACGTCTGCACGCCGACATGGCCTTGATGGGGGAAGATTTCTGGACGTACGGAATCGAAAAGAACCGTCACGTGCTAGAGCACTTCTTCGCCCAGCATCATCGGCAGGGGCTGTCATCCAGGCTGGTCACACCGGAGGATATGTTCCACCCGGCGACCTTCGAACAGTTCACGATCTGATCGGCTCCGCCGCTACGAACCGAAGCCGAACTCCGCCGCGACCGCTGCGGCATCGGCGTTGAGTTCGGGCGGTGGTGGCGGATTGTCGCGCCGTGTACCGTCGAGCCGGATTGGGCTCTTTATCCCGATGACCTCGCCCATGGTCGGATGAATCGTGCGGGCGAAGGTGCCGAGATGCCGGACCTGCGGATCGTCCGCCACTTCGTCTACCCGGTTGACAGGGGCGCCGGGAACGCCCTCCGCCGCCAGCGCTGCCACCCAGGCTTCGCGGCTGCGTGTTGCGAAAATATCCATCAGGATCTGGCGGAGCGCCGAATAGTTCTGCGTGCGCGCGGCAGGCGTCGCAAAGCGTTCGTTCTGCGCGAGGTCAGGCCGTCCAATGACGTTCAGCAAGCCTTCCCAGAATTTCTGGACCGACGAGACGTGGACAGTCACCAGCAATCCATCCTGCGTGCGCAGTGAATAGGCCTGGGAAATGCGCACGCGCGTCTCAGGGCCTGATACGATCCCGGCCCTGCTGAACTGCGCGAATGCGTCGGGCATGAACGAAATTGCCGCTTCGAGCATGTTGACTTCAACATGCCCGCCGGTGCCTGTGCGGGTGCGGCGGAGCAGCGCGGCCAGAATTCCCTGCGCGGCATACATTCCGGTGATGTTGTCTGAGATGGTCGGCCCCGACATCCGTGGATCCTGCGGGTCCAGCATCAGTGACGACAAGCCGGATAACGCGAGCGGCACACTGTCGTAGGAGGGGCGGTCCCTGTACGGGCCATCGTTTCCGAAACCCGTGATCGAGGCGCGGATGAGGCGCGGATTCAGTGCTCGCAACCGGTCGTTGTCGAGGCCCAGCTTTTCCATCACGCCCGGACGGAAATTCTCCAGAACGATGTCGGCGCGGTTGAGCAGGCGGGAGAGGTTGGCCAGTCCTTCAGGCGAGCGCAAGTCCAGCTGGATGCTCTCCTTGCCGCGATTGTAGGCGACGAATGGAGGGCTGTAGCGCCCGCCGCCGTGAGCGCGAAAGGGATCGCCGGTCTCCGGCAGCTCGACCTTGATGACCCGCGCACCCATATCGGACAGCATCATGCCCGCGAGCGGTGCGGTCACCATGGTTCCGAGTTCGACGACCAGAACATCCTTCAGGACATCGTCCATTATTGACCTGCATTCTTGAGGATCGAACGCGCCATCGTGGTCTTCAGAACTTCGGTCGGCCCTTCGGTGATGCGGAAGCTGCGGAGATCGCGCCAATAGCGTTCGAGCGGCGTTTCGCGGGTCAGGCCCATGCCGCCGTGCAGTTGCAGGCAGTCGTCGATGACCTTGAAGCCGTTCTCAACCCCGGTGATCTTTGCCATGAAGGTCTCAACCCGGGCATCGCGGCCGAGGTCCAGCTTTGCCGCCGCGTCGTGAACCATCAATCGTGTGGCGTGGAGCGCCATGTAGCCGTCGGCCAGCATCCATTGCACGCCTTGTCGGTCCGCAAGCATGGCCCCGAAGGTCTTGCGCTGTTTGACATAGGCCGCTGTCATTTCAAGGCAGCGCGCCATCGCGCCGCAGGAATGGGCGCCGTGCCGGATGCGTCCATGGTTGATGTAGTTCTGGGCGAGGGTGAAGCCCATGCCCTCCCCACCGATCAGATTCCCGGCGGGGATTTCCGCATCCTCGAAAATGATTTCATAGGGCGTGTCGCCCATCATCGTCATTTCGGCGGGGCCGATCGTCACGCCGGGCGTGTCCATGTCGACGATGAAGCAGGAAATCCCGCCGCGTGCGCCCTTTTCCGGGTCGGTCACGGCCATGACCTGCGCGAAGTCGGCCGTTGCGGCCTTCGTGATGTAGCGTTTGTTGCCAGTGATCTTCCAGCCCCGATCGGTGCGGATCGCGCGGGTGCGCATCGAGCCGGGATCGGACCCCGCATCAGGCTCGGTCTGCGCGAAGCAGGCCTTCAGTTCGCCGCGCACGACCGGCATCAGATATCGTTCGCGCATGTCGCCCTGCAACGACAGCAGGATCGGTCCGATTGTGGGCCCGAAGATCGCGTGGTCGCGCGCGGAAACAGCAGTCGTCCGCGCGATTTCCTCCCAGAAGATAGCCAGCGCCAGCAGACCCAGTTCCGCGCCGCCCAAGTCCGACGGAACGTCCATCAGCCAGAAACCGGCTGCCTGTGCCTTGGCAGCGACCGCCGCTTCCACGTCCCTGGGAAGCTTGCCTTCGATCGTAACCTGCTTTTCCAACGGGCGCAGTTCGCGGTCCACGAAGCGCCGGATATTGTCGCGGAACTGGATCAGCTCTTCCGGCAGATTCTGATCAGGCATGGTTTCGTACATGGTTACTGATATCTCCAGCTGCGTCTGATCCGCGCCGTGGCGAAGAGTCCGTCAGGAAACGGTTTCGTTCACCTGCTTGGGCATATGGGCGTCGTGGTGCAGGCGCTTCCACGGCTTGCCGGGCTTGCCCTGTTCGATGGCTTCCATCTCGCGCCAGTAGACTCGCCGCAGCGTGACGATGCCCATGTCCGAACGGCCGAGCTTTTCCTGTGAACGGTCGACGATCGCGCCCTGACCGACAGCCGCGACATAGTCCTGCGCGGAGGTCAGCTGGACCAGCTTGTCGTCCGGTATCTTGTTCTGGGAGAACAGCTCATCATGGTGATCGGCGGGGTTGTATTCCGAATATGTCTCGAAATATTCGCGGATGCGCGCATCGGTAGCCGGGTCGGTCGACGGGATCGAATAGATCAGGAACCGCATGGTGTTCTCGTCGTCCACCGGCGTCATCCACACGCCTACGTCGACCCACGGATCATCGGGTTCGAGCGTCGGGTGCGACACGTGATTGTTGTTGGGGAATGTCCAGTCGGACACGCGCTTCGATCCGGCAGAACGCACGGCGGTCTGGCGGATGCCGGCGTCGGTTTCCTCGTAGGACAGCTCCGGTACGGTCGAGGCGACGACCTTGCCGAACGAGCCGACGGTGCCCCAGTGATGCACGAAGCTGACATGAACCGCATCGAGGGAGTTTTCCACCTGCTGCAGCCAGTTGCAGGGCCAGGTTTCGAGGCGGGCAAACTGCAGCGCTCCGGGACGCTCGAAGACGGATTTGCGCGGCAGTTCGAATTCCGGCGCTTCGCCTTCGCCCATGTATGCGAAGATCAGCCCGGCATATTCGTGCGTCGGATAGCTGGCGACCCGGATGTTCGGTTGCCGTGTGTCCGGTTCTGCCGGGCGGTGCGTGCACTGGCCTGTGCCGTCGAACTGCCAGCCATGATAGATGCAGCGGATTTCATCACCGTCGACCCAGCCGTTGGCGAGCAAGGTCAGGCGGTGGGGGCAATGGCCGCCGACGAGATGGGCTTTGCCGCTTTCACCGCGATAGAGGGTCAGGGTCTCGCCCATCACTTTTACCGTTTTCGCCTTGCCTGCTATCAGCGCCTCGGAAATTGCGACCGGCTGCCAGAACTTGCGCAGGAGCTTGCCCATCGACGTTTCCGCGCCGGTCAGATGCAGTTGCCGCAGACGTTCCTTCATCGGAAGCGGGGTGGTGGCATCGCTCATCGTCATTTCTCCTGAGTGCTCGGATCACGCCGTACGCCTTCGGGGAAAGAGCCTGGAACAAGCTTCTCCTGAGGTTCGCCGTAGCGCGTGACGTAGGTTTTCTCCGCAAAGTCCCTGATGTTCACTCCGGTGTGCGCGCCGGGCGTCCATGTCGGATATTTGTGCCGCAGGCCTGCATCGACCGGTATGTCGATTCCCGTAATGATCTCGGCTTCATCCGAGGCGAGGAACACCGTGGCCCAGGCCAGATCCGACGCGCGCGGGAAGCGCTGTAGCGGCAGCATCTTCAGGTAATCGTCGCGCGAGTAGAACGCCATGTTGTCCGGCCGCTGCCAGTCGGGATCGCTCACTTCGCCCCGCATCAGGGTCCACAGCTGATGTTCCATCGCGCAAGGGGTGACAGTGTTCACGCGGATGCCGTGGTGGGCGAGATCCATCGCCGCCGACCGAGCGAAGCTGAGCAGGGCGGCTTTGGATGAAGTATAGGCGGTGCCGCCCGCTTCGCCGAAATGCGCAGCGGTGGACAGCAGGTGAATGATCGATCCGCCATGCCCGGCATCGATCATTGCCTGCGCAGTGTAGCGCGTGGTCAGCAGACCGGCGGTGGGAAAGCTGAGGACGGCTTCGTTCCAGTCGTCCATGTCCATATCGAGAAGGTGCGACCAATGTACCCGACCAGCCATGTTGACGGCGACATCGACGCGGCCATAGGTTTCCAGCGCGACTGCGACAATCCGCCGGACGTCGGCTTCGACTGTGGCATTTCCCTGCACCGGGTGGGCAACGAAGCCCTTGCCGCGGATGAACGCGACGGTTTCCTCAGCCGCTTCCATGTGGATGTCGGAGACCACCACGCTGGCCCCTTCGCGGGCAAGAAAATGGGCAATCGTGCCGCCGATGTTCGGCCCCGCGCCGAAAACGATCGCGACCTTGCTCGCCAGTCTGTGCATCTCGCCCCTCGAATTTGTCCTTCACGAATCAGGTGACACCCGTTCGCATTGGAGACTGTTTGTGCAATCGAACTGTCCGGCGAAACGCCTGCGGTTCATGCGTCCGTAGACTGGACAGGCTCGCCCGTCTGTTCAGGTAGCCGTGCTCGCCTGGTTCTGTTGCCCGGCAGGTTCGTTGTCGCCACCGCCGGGTGCGTTGGTGGTCACGTCAAGCGTCTTGCGGAAGCTCTCCGGCGCGAAGAGGATCGCCATGATCGAAATCACGCAGAGCGTAACGAAGAATACGCCCACATAGGTGGGATCGGTTCCGCCGCTGCGCATCAGCAGCCAGGTGGCAACGAGCGGGGCGAACCCGGCACTGATTGTCGAGCCCACCTGGAATGTCACCGCCATCCCGCTGTAGCGAATGTCGGCCGCGAACTTCTCGCCCAGCCAGGCACTTATCGGCCCGCCCATCATTGCGTGAATGACAGGGTTGGCAAGCATCAGGCCCAGCAGGAGCCCCCAGGTGCTGCCCGAAGTGATCAGGTGGAAGATCGGGAAGATCAACGTCATCCCGGCGAGCGCTCCGGCAATCATCACCGGCTTGCGACCGATCCTGTCGGACAGGATCGCGAAAGCGGGAATGGCGAAGATGTGGATGACATTCACGATCGTCAACATGGCCAGCGCCTTCGATTGGGCGTGCCCCCCCACAATAATCGCGAAGTTGATCATGAACGTGGCCGTCAGCGTGGTCATGGCGAGGCATGCGAGGCTGCCGAGCACACCGTTCAACAGCGGCCAGGGATAACAGCGCAGCACAACCAGCAAGGGAATTTCCCGCTTCTGCGGGGGCTGAGCCTTTTGTGCTTCCTGCATGGCAAGAAAGTCGGGCGTTTCCGCCACCGAATGCCTGAGATAAGCGGCCAGCGCCACGAGCACCGCACTTAGCAGGAACGGGATACGCCAGCCCCAGCTCAGGAACTGGCTTTCTTCCATCGCTGCGAACGGCATCAACGCGAGCGTCGCCATGACTGCGCCGGACGGCGCGCCCGAGCCGACGATCGAAGCGGCAAAGCCGCGGGATTTCTTGCCCGCGTGCTCCATGGACAGCAACGTCGCTCCCGCCCATTCGCCGCCGACAGCGAACCCCTGGACCAACCGAAGCGCAATCAAGGCCAGCGGCGCGGCCACGCCGATCATCGCGTAGGAGGGAAGCAGCCCCATCAGAAAGCTCGATACGCCCATCATGTAGAGCGTGATCATCAGCATCTTCTTCCGGCCGACCCGGTCGCCGTAATGGCCGAAGAAGATGGCGCCGAGCGGACGCGCGACATAGCCGACCGCAAGCGTGGCGAACGATGCAAGCGTGGCGACTTTGGGATCAAGGGCGAAAAAGACCTTCGGGAAGACCAGCGTCGCCGCGATGCCGTAGAGCAGGAAATCATAATACTCGACCGCCGAGCCGAGGTAGCTCGACCACATGGCGCGCCGGCGCATGACCGATGCCTGTGGCAGATTTGCCGGTTGCGTCATGCTCTGCTCCATCTCCCCAGTTGCGGCCGTCGTCAAACGGCTTCGAATTTTTGTTGAACCGTCATTCTGGAATCTGTTATCGTCTTTGCACGTTCGGGAGGTGTTTGTCACCACGCGCCGGCCTTTTTTGGAGCCCCATTTTGGTGCGGAGGCCAGTGCAAACCGGTAGTTCGTGCGAAAAACCATTGAGTTGTCCGATTTTCGGACGCGGGGAGGGAAGACGGAATCATGGTCGGATTGAGCTACGAAAGCACGAGCAAGCGCGTTCGTACTGAGCACTGGGACATCCATTACAACGAGGCGGGCTCGGGGCACCCACTGGTGCTGGTTCACGGCGGCGGACCGGGCGCTTCGGGCTGGAGCAACTATAACCCCAACATTCCCTATTTGTCGCAGTTCTTCCGGGTTCTGGCCGTGGACCTGCCGGGCTGGGGGCGCTCACAGCCGGTCACCTATGAAGATCGCGACAACTCCGGCGCGCTCGCCGAACTGCTCGATACGCTGGGGATCGCCCGCGCGGCAGTGGTGGGCAATTCGATGGGCGGGGCCTCCGTGATTCGTCTGTCCTACGAACGGCCTGACCTTGTCTCGCACCTGATCACCATGGGTTCGCCGTCCGGCGTTCCGGGAATGTTTGAGCCGGCCGGATTGACGGAAGGCGTGAAAGTGCTGGAACGCGCTTATTTCGAACCCAGCATGGAAACCATCCGCGCGCTGACCAACATCATGACCTTCGATACGTCGAACGTGACGGACGAACTGATCCAGGAACGCCTGAACAATACGCTGGCACAGAAGGCCCATGTGGACAATTGGATCGGCGGGCACGGGAAGGGGCCGATGGTGCGGCTCAACCAGGAGCTTATTCCGTCCATCACGGCGCCGACCCTGCTGATGCATGGCCGTGACGACCGCGTCACGCATTTTACGCATGCGATCCGCCTCGCCGGCATGATCCGCAATTCCCGCGCGCTGATCGTCAACCGCTGCGGCCACTGGCTGCAGCTGGAACACGCCAAGGAATTTAGCTCGATGGTCCACCGCTTCCTGGAAGACAATCCGGATAGCTGAGCGGGCGGTCATGATGCATACTCCGGTTTGAGGACGACAAAAGGAAAAAGGACTTGAACAGGGGCGCAGCGGGGAGGACTGAAAAATGGCAATTGACGGGCGGTTACTGACGGTGATCGAATCGATCAACGATCTCGGGATTTGCACGGTTGTCGATCTTCACCGGGCGACCGGTATCTCGCGGCCCGCCGTGCACCGGATTGTCGATAACCTGTGCAGTTTCGGCTATGTGGAGCGGGTCGATGGACACAGCTCGGTCCGCCTCACCTCGCAGATTCTGGCGCTGAGCGCCGGGTACAGGCCCGAACACCGCATGGCCGAACAAGCCATGCCGGTCCTGCAGATGCTTCAGAAGCGTATCCGCTGGCCTCACACCTTTGCCACGCCCGAAGCTGACATGATGGTGATTCAGGCGACCACCCGGCACCATAACCCGTTCGTGTTCGACAGGGGCCGCACGGGGCTGCGCCTGCCGATCCTGTCGACCGCATCCGGCTGCGTGTATCTGGCGCACTGCGGGGAGGAGGAGCGGGACGCCATCCTTACGCGCCTGCAATCGCACCAGATGCGCGATGATGGATTTGACGAAATGCTATCCGCCGCGCGTGACCGGATCGCGATCGCGGCTAAAAAGGGTTATGCACTGCGTTCCGGCGGCGAACCGGAACGGACCACGACCATCGCGCTGCCGGTGATCGTCTATTCCACCGCGGTTGGCGCGCTGTGCACGTCTTTCCCAACCTCCGCGATCACGCTGGAGGACGCTTGTGCGAAATATTTACCGGACCTGCGGGAAGCCGCGAAAAGCATCGCGACCCTGTTTGAAAATTGATCGCGCGTTGAAGCTTCCGATTACAATGCGTCAGGCGGAGCTTCGGCCAGACTGATGAGGCTGATGCCCGCCATCCGCAGATAGCCGGGCAGGCTGTCGCCAGAAGCATTCATGATCAGGTTGCCGTCCGTGCAAATCAGCGTGAATTTGCCGAGTTTGTAGGCACGGTCGGGACAGCGCTCCTGCAATTCGGTGGGCAGCGTCTGCCGATACCAGTAGGTGTATTCTTCCAACACTGCTTTACGCAGATCAAGAAAACGCTGTCGGGATACCTGTTCGCGGACGGACTGGTCGACGCTCAGGATGACACCCAGCCGCCAGAAGTCTTGCGTGATCAAGGCTTCGCTGTCCGGAGCGTTGCAATAGATCCGCTCGAGATGCTGCCGGGTGGTTTCTCCGGGCAGCGGGCGACGCTTGCGATGAAACCCGGCCAGCCACTCCTGACTTTGTTCCATCAGCGAGGCGAAGAGAATGTCCTTGCTCTCGAAATGCCAGTAAACGCTTCCACTCGGCAACTGCGCTTGACGCGAGACACGCGGGATTGTCGTGCCTTGATAGCCGTATTCCTGCGCGACCTGGAGCGTCGCTTCGAGTATCTTTTGCCGATTGGCAGCAGACGTGCGATGCTCCCCGCGTGGTCGGTCCCGCTTTTTTTCTTTCGCGTTCACGTGCAACTCCCTCAGTCCAAAACGTAATACTGCACCTTTCCCGCATGGCAATCGAAAGACGCACCTTTCAAGGCATTTTCCGGGGCCAGCACAACGCGCGCGGTTCGGCGAATCTCAAAGATTGCCGACCGCGCTTCTGGCAAGGGACAGGAAAGCCGCTCGGTCCCTCGCCGGAAGGTTCGCCAGGATTGCGGCTTGAAGGTCACTGACCACCGGCAGCAAGGCCTCGAATGTTTCGACCCCATCGGCCGTCAGGCGCAGGACGCGCGCGCGCCGGTCGGTATCGTTGATCGCGCGCTCAACCAGGCCTTTTGCCACCAGCCGATTGATCACCTCGCCTATGGTCGCGCGGTCATAGGCGATCCGTTCCGCGACGCCGGCCTGATCGATCCCCGGGCTGTCGTTGATCGCATCGAGAGCCGCGAACTGGACCGGTGTGATCTCGAACCCCGCGTCTTTCGTCCGGGCGGCGAAAACCTGGGTCGAGTGTTGATGCAACCTGCGGATCAGGTGGCCTGCCATTTCTGTAACTTGCACCGCCCGCCTTCCATTCACCGCCTCGCGCATTCAGCGGGATAGCGCAGCACCAGCAAATTAGAAAGTTCACTTATCATTCCGGTTGACAAGAAATAATATGTGTACATATCAAATACCGGATCGTTGCTTCTCGCACATGTCAGGAAACGTGGTGATGCAGTATCATCTCAACGGCTTTCGCCCTGGGGACCCCGACATTCACGCTGCCGCAACGGTGCGCGATCGGGGCATGCCTTTGCCGGAAATGGTGGACGTTCTCATCGCGGGCTGCGGCCCCGCCGGTTTGTGCCTTGCCGCGCAACTTGCGCGCGAGCCGTCGATCCGGACGATGATCGTGGAGCCGAAATCGGGGCCGATGGAAAAGGGGCAGGCGGACGGAATCAATGTCCGCTCAATGGAAATGTTTCAGGCGTTCGGCTTCGCCGAGAAGATCAAGCGCGAGTCCGTCTGGATCAACGAGACGACCTTCTGGGGGCCGGATGCCGACACCCCGGCATATATTCGGCGTGTAGGGCGCGTGCAGGATGTGGCGGACGGGCTGAGCGAAATGCCCCACGTTCTGATCAATCAGGCACGCGTGCATGACATGTTCCTGGATGTCATGAGGAACGCGCCCAGCCGGCTCGAACCTGATTACGGTCTTAAAGTTGCCGGCCTGACAGTGGATACCGCGGCGGATGATTATCCCGTCACGGTGACGCTGGAACGGACTTCGCCGGGGCGGGAAGGCGAAGCGCAGACGGTTCGGGCCCGCTACGTCGTCGGCTGCGACGGTGCGCGTTCCAGCGTTCGTCAGGCCATCGGCGGCGCGCTGCATGGTGACGCCGCGCATCAGGCCTGGGGCGTGATGGACATTCTGGCCGTCACGGACTTTCCGGATTTCCGCATGAAGGCGATCATCCAGTCCGCGGGGGAGGGGTCCATCCTCATGCTCCCGCGCGAGGGCGGCTATCTGGTGCGTCTCTACGTCGAACTCGACCGTCTGACCGAAGGCGAGCGTGTCGCTGACCGGGGCATGACCGTCGACGACATCATCGCCAAGGCAAAGCGGATTCTTTCGCCACACAGCCTCGACGTGAAAGAGGTCGTCTGGTGGTCGATCTATGAAATCGGCCACCGGCTGACGGATCGGTTCGACGACGTGCCGGTCGACGAGACCAAGACCCGCGCGCCGCGGGTCATGCTGGCGGGGGATGCGTGTCACACTCATAGCCCCAAGGCGGGGCAGGGGATGAATGTGTCGATGGGTGATGCATTCAACCTCGGCTGGAAGCTGTTAGCGGTCCTGACGGGTAGAGCGGCCCCCAGTCTTTTGCACAGCTACACGGCCGAGCGCCGCGCCGCGGCCAAGAGCCTGGTCGATTTTGACCACAAATGGTCCCGCGTGGTCGGCAATCGGTCGGATGAAGATACGAACAGCGCCATGCCGCGCGTTCAACGCGAATTCATCGCCAACGGTGAATTCACGGCTGGTCTGACGGTGCGATACGAACCCTCCGCCCTCACGGGAACGGGTCAGCATCAGCATTTGGCGCCGGGATTCCCGATTGGAAAACGCTTCCATTCCGCTCCGGTCATCCGGCTCGCCGATGCCATGCCCATGCAACTTGGTCATTCCATTGAGGCAGATGGACGGTGGCGGATATTCATCTTCGGGGGACAGGCGGATAGCGGCGAGTCTGGTAGAGCGGTTCACCAATTGTGTGAATTTCTCGCGACATCCGACGTATCCCCGGTGCGGCGATTTACCCGATCAGGCGAAGACATCGATTCAGTGATCGATGTCCGCGCGGTGCTCCAACAGGGTTTTCGCGAGCTGGCGTTCCAACGGATGCCGTCTCTGTTGCGGCCGAACAAGGGGCGCTATGGTCTGTGCGATTACGAAAAGGTCTTTTGCGCGGACTTGAAGAGTGGGTTCGATGTATTCGAAATGCGAGGAATCGATCGTGGCCAGGGCTGCATCGTGTTGGTGCGTCCGGACCAGTATGTTTCCGAGATTCTCCCGATCGGTCATCACCGAGAGCTGGCATATTTCTTTGAACAGTTTCTTCTACCTGCGCCGAACGTCGATCGCCGGTTGCCCCAAAATCTATTTTGAAGCATTCAGCTCCTGATTGACTAGCCTCGCCAGCATCTTGTGGAACAGGTGAGGGGCCTTGTCGCTTGGCAGGAACGCGTTCCTGTGTGGGGCAGGCGTCAGATCCCAGATGCGTTGCTGGGCTTCGATCATCGTGCGGTCTTCCGCGAACGCATCCATGACGATCTTGTACATGCGCTCCATTGCCACGGGCGACGGCGTCATGCCTTCGAAGCCTGCGGCGAACAGGTAGGTGCACGATTTCTCGCCGGTGGGTGTGACGGCCTGTTGATCGACGCGGCGCAGCAGCGGCGCAAGGTCGTCTGACGGTGGGGCCAAGCCGCACCGCTCCGCCGCACCGCGCGGGTAGAAGGTCGTGCGCATGACGAGAATGCCGGGCGCGCTGAAATCGTAGCAGCTCCAGATGTCCGTGAGATCCGTGCCGCCGGGGCTGACGGGCCGGTCCCGCAGCCAGCGTTCGATGCGAATGCCGCGCTCAAGCGAGGTCACCCGCGGCGGCTGGTCTGACCAGCCGCCGGACGTTGCGCCGCCGAGCGTTGTCTTGTGCAGGAAATCGAGGTGCGAGAGGTCGCATAGATTGTCGTTCACGAGCTGGTAGTCGGCCGCATAGCCGATCTCGCCATAGCGCACGGTGAAGCGCTGGTCAGCGAGATCGAAGCCGCGCGGGATCAATGCTTCGTCGGCGAGATTGGGCGCGCCGACCCAGACCCAGATCCAGCCATCGCATTCGACAGCGGGAAATGTGCGTGCGTTGGCGCCCGGCGGAATTTTCTCTGCACCGGGCACGCCGATGCAGCGGCCGGCGGTGTCGAAGGTGAGCCCATGGTATCGGCATTGCAAGTGCTCCCCCTGCACGCATCCCAGCGATAGCGGCGCCAGCCGGTGAGGACAGCGATCCTCCATCGCAACGAGGGCACCCGACTCGGTGCGGTAGAGCGCGATCGGCTCGTCCAGAATCTGCCGACCGATCACGGTCCCCACTGGAAGCAGATGCGACCACGCCGCGACATACCAGCAATTCCGCACAAACATCGCAGCTCTCCCCTTGCTTCGCGTGGGTGCAGCTTGGGCCGCGTCCGCGCGGTCAACGGCAGGGTGCTTGGCCCCACGACACGTCAGCGTCCCACCCGCTTTATACCATTTGCTTAAATGTGAGGATGAGGTATGAGTATAAAAAATGCAAGAGGGGCATTGGGGGCGATGAACAGCATCAAGCGACACTTTCCGCCGCTTTCCTTGCGTTTCCAGAGACGGGCGAGGTGGAGTGGCAGGCCCTTGGTGGTCACCGTGAGGGGCCTACGCCCGTGGTGATAGTCTACGACCTCGTTCTGCCGATCGCTCTGGCGGCCATGATGTTCTCGCTCGGGCTGGCGCTCAGGCTGGACGACTTCGTACGTATCGTGCGTCAGCCCAAGGCGCTGCTCGTAGCACTGCCGTGTCTGCTCGTGATCGTGCCTGCGATCGGCGTTGGCGTTGCGCACCTGAGCGGGGCGGCGCCTGTGCTCGCGGTCGGCATCTATCTTATCGCGACCTGCCCCGGCGGCACGCTCTCTAACCTGTTGACCTTCTGGGGGCGCGGCGATCTGGCGCTCTCGATTTCGATGACCGCGGCAGGATCGGTCGCCTATGGCGTACTCGCGCCGCTGTGGCTGGCCCTTGGTTACGCCATCTTCATGGGCGGCGCCGAACACGTTTCCATTTCACCGCTGGAGGCGATCGTCTCGGTGGCGCGTATCTCGCTGCTGCCAGTGGCGCTTGGTATGCTTGTGCGGGCGCATCTGCCCCGCGTGCGCGATGCGATCGAGGCGCCGCTGCGCCATATCGCGGCGGTCGTCATTATCGCGATCTTTCTGCTGCTGATGTGGCAGCAGCGCGAGACCTTCGTGGAGGCTGTCGCGCTCGTTTGGCCCGCCGTGCTGGCGCTCAATCTGATCATGGTCGCCACCGGATTCCTGTTCGCGCGCCTCTTTTCCGTGGCGCGCGCCGAACGCACCGCCATCGTGTGCGAACATGCCATCCGGCAGGAAGGCCTGGCGATCTTCATCGTCACTTCGCTGCTCGCGCAGCCCGCGATGGCGCTGCCGCTGATTCTCAACTCCGCCACGGGGTTCGCCGTTGGCATGGCCTACATCGGTATCGAGCGCTTTCTGGCAGACCGTGCCGGGCGCCAGCTCCAGGCCGATCTTTCCTCATTCAAGGAACCGAACTGATGCGCCTGTCGGCACAAGGATTTATCTCGCCGCCGGGCACGCCTTCATTCCCCATCGCGGTGCGTGGGGAAGGCGTCTACATCTTCGACAAGGACGGGAAGGCCTATCTCGATGGTTCGTCCGGCGCCGTGGTGACCGCGCTCGGCCACAGCCATCCGCGGGTGCTCACCGCCATGCGCGCGCAGATGGAAAATATCACGTTCGCATACGCCCGCATCTGGGAAAGCCGGCCCGATGAGGAACTGGTGCGCCGGCTGGCCGAACTCTGCGGAGGCAAATTCGATTCCGCTTATTTCCTCAATGGCGGCTCGGAGGCAACGGAAGCAGCGCTGAAGTTCGCGCGGCAGCTCGCCATCGCGCGCGGAGAGGCAAGCCGTCATAAGGTCATCAGCCGGATGCCATCCTATCACGGTGCAACGCTCGGGGCGCTCGGCGTCACCGGCGATCCGGTGATGGAGAAATTGTTCGGGCCGATGATGGTGCCGATGCCGAAAATCCCGGCGCCGATCATCTATCGCACGCCGGAAGGCTTCGACGCGGATTCCTACGTCGATTATTGCGCCGAAGCGCTCGAAGAGGCGATCAGGCGCGAAGGGCCGGAGACGGTGCTGGCCTTCATCGTCGAACTCGTCGGGGGCACATCCACCGGCGCGCTGGTTTCGCCGGATCGCTATTATCGGCGCATCCGCGAAATCTGCGATCGCCACGGCGTGCTGCTGATCCACGACGAAATCATGAGTGGTGCGGGGCGCTGCGGCAAATTCCTCGCCTCGCACTATTTCCCGGGCGCCGCGCCCGACATACTCACCATGGGCAAGGGATTGGGGTCCGGTTATGCGCCGATCAGCGCGCTGGTGACCTCTTCGGCGCTGGTGGACGAACTGCGCGCCATGGGCGGCTTCGCGCACGGCCACACCTATGTCGCCAACCCGATGGGCTGCGCGATCGGTTGCGCGGTTCTGGACGAATTGGTGCAAAGCGATCTCGTGACGAAGAGTGCGGCGGCAGGCGTCTATCTCGAAGATCAGCTGAGGGCCGTGCAGAAGCGGCGGCGATCCCTCGGCGATATTCGCGGGCGCGGGTTGCAGCTCGCGATCGAAATCGTCGCCGATCAGGACACCAGACAATCTTATCCGTTTGAACTGAATGCGCCCGCGCGGATCGAGCATCTGATGATGGAGCGCGGGCTCGCCATGCTGCATCGGCGCACGGGCGGGGGGCAGTTCGGCGAGTGGTTCATGGTGTGCCCGCCGCTGATCTCGACGCGCGCGGATATCGATCGGCTCGTCGACATCATCGACGATGCCCTGGGCGCATTCGAGCGCAGCCTCGACGGGACAGCCTCATGAACGACGATATCCACACCTCCAACACGCTAGGCGAACTGTTCGTGCGCGCTGTGCGCCGCTTCGGCGATCGGGTGGCGCTCAGCGACGATCACGGCGCCATGACCTATCGCGAGATGGGCGAGCACATGCGTCGCTACGCCGGTGCCTATCTTGCCGCGGGGATGAAGCCGGGCAGCGCGTTTTCTCTGCTCTCCGCCAATCGCGTTGAAGCGGTCGTCGCGCTCGCGGCCGGGCTGATGCTCGGTATGCGCTACACGCCGCTCCATCCCAAGGCGAATGTGGAGGATCATGCGTTCGCGCTTCAGGACGCGAATATCGATCTTTTCCTGGTCGACGATCGCCACTTCGCGCAGCACGGCCGCGAGGTGGCGGCGCAGTGCCCCGGCGTGCGCACGATGTCGTTCGGCGGGCAGGACTATGCGCCGAGCATCGAAGCCGCGGCGGAAACGGCTGAACCCGCGCCGCTGCAGGCGGTGGCGGGCGGCGATACGCCCGCGTTCGTCGTTTATACCGGCGGCACCACCGGGCGGCCGAAAGGCGTCGTGCACAAGAACCGTTCGCTCGTGACCAATCTGCTGCTGCAGACGAGCGAATGCGAATTGCCGCAGGAGATGCGCTTTCTCGCAGTGACGCCGATCAGTCATGCGTCGTTCCTGTTCATTCTTCCCACGCTGCTGCGCGGCGGTGAACTCGTGCTACGCGCCAAGTTCGATCCTGTGCGGTTCGTGGACGAACTGCACACGCATCGCATCACGTCGACCTTCCTTGTACCGACGATGATCTATGTGCTCCTCGATCGGCCGGAGATCTGGGAGCGCGGAGCGGGCCCGCTGCAGACGCTGGTTTACGGCGCCTCGCCGATGTCGCCGGCGAAGCTCGCCAAGGCCATCGAGGCTTTCGGTCAAATTTTCGTGCAGGTGTACGGCCAGATCGAATGCCCGAACATTATCAGCGTGCTCGGCAAGGCCGATCACGATCTCACGCGCCCGCACATGCTGAAGTCGTGCGGGTTTCCGAGCGCCGCGACGTCGGTGGCGCTGATGGACGACAATCTCGATCCGGTGCCGCCGGGCGAAATCGGCGAGATCTGCGTGCGCGGTCCGCTGGTGATGGAAGGCTACTGGAATCGACCCGACGCGACCGACGAAGCGATGGGCGGCGGCTGGCTGCGCACCGGCGATATGGGGCGGATGGACGAGAACGGCTTCCTCTTCATCGAGGACCGAAAAAAGGACCTGATCATCTCGGGCGGCTTCAATGTGATTCCGCGCGAAATCGAGGAAGTGCTGAACCGCCATCCCGAAGTCTCGATTGCCGCCGTGGTGGCGACGCCGGACGAGAAGTGGGGCGAGGCGGTGATGGCTGTCGTCGTGCCGCGACGCGCGGACTTTGCCGATGCCGCCGCTCTGATCGCGTGCGTGCGCGACGCCAAGGGGACGCTGTGTGCGCCCAAGCGCGTGGAATTCGTCGCCGAGTTGCCGCTGACGCCGCTCGGCAAGCCCGACAAGAAAGCACTCCGCGCCCGCTATTGGGCGAGCGCCGAACGCCTGGTGAACTGAAGATGCGCGGCGTCCGCTCCCTTTCCCTCATGATGGCGAGCGCGCTTGCCCTCGCGGCCATATCTGCGTGCGCGCAGGTCGCCGGGCCGGTTGTGCGACATGCCGATCATCCCTCGGCGGACCTCCCTGCGCGCGCGCAATCGCTCTACGTCAAAGGCTCCGGCGGCGACCGCCTTGCGGTCGATCTCTATCTTCCCCGGCACGCGGCGAACGAACGCGTGCCGACGCTGGTGGTGAGCAGCCGCTATGGCCGCCGCGGCGAAGTGAAAGCGCACTTCGCCAACGAATGGACGCAGCGCGGCTATGCGCTCGTTGTGTTCGATTCCGCAGGCAGCGGCGTGTCGAGCGGCGTGCGCGAGGCGGAACTCAGCGATACCGAGATCGCGGATGTCGGCGCGATCAGCCGCTGGGCCGCTTCGCAAAGCTGGAGCAACGGCGCGGTCGTGCTGATGGGGCTCTCGTACAGCGCCGATACCGCCGATCTCGGCACGACGCTGGGCGAGCCTGCGATCCGCGCCGCGATCGTGCGCTCCGCCGAAAGCGATCCTTATCGCCACCTGTTCTTCCCGGGCGGAGTCGCCAACGCGATGATGCGCGATCTTTGGGGTTCGGCCGTTGCGGGCAGAGATCGCAGCGTGGCCTGCATCGCCGACGCGGCCGCCTGTGCCGGTATGATCCACATCGGACCGGTCGATGGCGATGACCGTTTCGTGCAAGCGCGCACGGCGCTGCGCGACCACCTTGCCAATGCGCGGCTCGATATCGATCTGCTCGGTGTCACCTACGCGGACGATCCGCTGCCCGGACGGAATTTCTCCATCGCCGGCATGGGGACAGTCGCGCGCGCAGACGCTGTGCGCGCTGCCGGTGTTCCGGCGCAGGTGTGGGGCAGCTGGCTCGATGCCGGCACCGCACAATCGGCGCTGGAGCGTTTCGCGCTTTCGAAAGGCGTGCCGGTGGAGGTGCGCATCACCGCGGCATCGCATGGTGCTTACGCTGGCGCCGATCCGTTCAAGCCGCAACCGCAGCAGCCGGTTCCCTCGGTGCAGCGGCAATTCGAGCTTCTCGCGGATTTCGCAGACCGTGCGCTTGCCGGCTCGGCGACACGCTCGATCCGATACGCGATCCTAGGGTCCGATGCGTGGCGGCAAACCCCGGTGTGGCCGCCCGCCGGTGTCGAACCACGTCGCTTCTATCTCGGTGAGAGCGATCTGCGCGACGAACCCGACGCATCGGAGACCACGGCTTCATACAAAGTCGATTTCAATGCGACGACGGGGGCGGCCAATCGCTGGACCGCCAACACCGGTGTCATTCCCGATTACGCGGGCTGGCCCCACAAAGATGCATCGCTGGCACGTTTCACCTCCGCCCCATTCACGCAGGATTTTGAGCTCGCAGGTGCACCGCGCATCGCCTTGACGCTGAGCTCAACGCATGAAGACGGGGCGGTGTTCGCCTATCTCGCCGTTCAGCGCCCAGGCGGCCGCTTGATCTATCTCACGGAAGGGATGCTCCGCGTGCTGCATCGGCGCGTGCGTGAAGAGGGCGGCGCGCTGGAGCGCTCGTTCCGACGCACGGATGTCCAGCCGATGGTGCCCGGAGAAATGGCGCACGTCGTCTTCGATGCATTCCCGGTAGCAGCGCGCATCGCAGCCGGGGATCGGCTGGTGCTGCTGCTGGCGGGCGCGGATCGGGACACATTCGCGCGCTATCCGACCTCGGGCGATCCGATCTGGAGCCTCGATGTCGGCGGCGCCGACGCAAGCTTCATCGATATTCCACTGCGCCCCTGGTCGAGCGGGGCGGCTGGCGAAACACAAGGCCTCTGAGAGGGGCGAAGAAGGAGATCCGTTATGACGAGAGTGCTGGTCGCAGGCGTGGGCATGACGGACTTTTACAAGCCCGGAAGGAGTCCCGATTACACCGAACTCGGCAGGGATGCCGCGCTTGCCGCGATCACGGATGCGGGGATCGGCTACCGGGATATTGAGCACGTCTATGCCGGCTATGTGTTCGGCGACTCCGTGGCGGGTCAGCGCGCGATCTATCTGCTTGGCCTCATCGGCGTGCCGATCTTCAACGTCACCAATTCCTGCGCCACGGGATCCACAGCGCTTTTTCTGGCCCGGCAGGCGATCCTCTCGGGTCAGGCGGAATGCGCGCTGGCGGTGGGGTTCGATCAGATGGCGGCGGGGCCGATCCTGATGGCCTATGGCGATCGTCCGGTGCCGCTCGGTCGGCATCTTGAAAAGCTCGCCGCCGCCGGTGGCCAGACGGATGGCGCGTATCTGCCCGAATTCTACGGCTATGCGGGCAAGGAATATCAGCAGCGCTATGGCGCGTCGGCAGAAACGTTCGCGCAGATCGCGGTGAAGGCGCGGCGGCACGCGGCAAACAATCCCAAGGCGCTGTTTCGCACGCCGATCACCTTGGAAGAGGTGATGGCCGCGCCGCCGCTCAGTCCGCCGATCACGCGGCTGCAGGCGTGCCCGCCCACCTGTGGCGGCGCGGCGGCGGTGCTGTGTACGGAGGCGTTCGCGCGCAGGCATGGGCTTACACCCCGTGTCGAGATCGTCGGGCAGGCGCTCGAGACCGATCACGACGATGTGTTCGATACGGATAGTATGCTGGCGCTCATCGGCCCGAAGATGGCAGCGGCGGCCGCGCAGAAGGCTTATGAGCAGGCCGGCTGGGGCCCGCGCGACGCGCAGGTTGTTGAGCTTCACGACTGCTTCACCGTCAACGAACTCGTGATGTACGAAGCGCTCGGTTTCGCCCGCGAAGGCGAAGCCGAAAAGCTCGTGCGCGATGAAGACAATACCTATGGCGGCGCCTGGGTAATGAACCCTTCAGGCGGGCTTTTGTCGAAGGGGCACCCGCTCGGCGCGACCGGCCTCGCGCAATGTTTCGAACTCGTCGAGCAATTACGCGGCAATGCGGAGCGGCGTCAGGTCGATGCCGCCAAGCGCGCGATTCAGCACAATCTCGGATTGGGAGGGGCCTGCGTCGTCACGGCGTACGCAGCGATATAGCCGCGGAGGTTCGCGGGAAAAATGGGAGGGGAAAACTTATGTCACGTACACTCAAATTCTGTCTTCTGGCTGTAAGCTGCACCGGTGCGACCATGTCCCTGCCGGCAGTGGCGCAGACCGTTTCGGAAGAGATCGTCGTCACTGCGCGCAAACGCGAGGAAAGCGTGCAGGACGTTCCGATCGCGATCTCGGTGATCGGCGCTCAGCAGATCAAGGACATGAAGCTCGCCAATGTCGACGACATCGCGGGTATCCTGCCCAACGTCGTGAATTCGGGCGGCGGTCAGGGCGGCGATACGTTCGCTATCCGCGGTCTTTCAACCACATCCAACAATCCCGGATTTGAAACCGGCATCGGCATGTATATCGATGAGGTCTATATCGGCCGTCAGTTCGCATTCGTGACCCCGATCTTCGATCTGCAAAGGGTCGAAGTGCTTCGCGGCCCACAGGGCACGCTGTTCGGCCGCAATACGATCGGCGGCGCGATCAGCCTCACCACGCTTGCGCCGAGCGATACGTTTCAGGCTTCGGCGCAGGTTTCGGCCGGCGAATATGATCTGATCGAAGGCGGCTTCCGGATAAGCGGGCCGATCGGCGGGAACGGCTTTCTGGCGAGCCTGTCTGCCCAGGTCAGGGAGCGCAACGGCTTTCTGAAGGATTTTGCCACGGGTGCGGACTACAACGGCCAATCCTCCATCAACACCCGCGCCAGTTTTGTTTTCGAGCCCAGCGACACCGTGCGCATTCGCGCGGCCGTGGATTATTACGAGGACGATAACGTCGATTCCATGATGGATATTCGCGGCGGCGCGCTCGCGGCGGCGGATCCTTATCCCGTGTCCAAGCGCCGCATCGGCACAAATTTCGAATCGTTCGGCAGCCGTGAGTCGCTTGGCGGTATGGTGCGGGTGGACGCCGACCTTGGATGGACGAACCTGGTGTCGATCTCGGCGCTGCGCAGGCATGAAACCAAGGGGCTGCTCGATCAGGATTTCAGCGTGGCTGATATCTCCTTCACCGGGCGCACCGAAAAGCAGGAGCAGTTCAGCCAGGAAATCCGCCTGCAATCACCGGCCAGTGCCTCGTTTTCCTATGTTGTTGGCGCCTACTACTTCCACGAGGAGCTGGACTCGATCACCACGGCCAACCTTGGCGCCGATGTGCTTGGCTCGCCGGAAACAGCCTTCACCACGGCGGACGTCAATTCGGACTCATGGGCGCTTTTCGGCAATATTGAGGTCGATCTGAGCGAACGTCTCGCGGTCGGCGGCGGGCTGCGCTACACGGCGGAGAACAAGGATCTCGACTTTGCGCAGACGCTTTCACCCGGTGCGTTTCTGCTGCCGATACTCGGCATCGCCATCGAAGTCCCGGCGCTCAGGAATTCGACCGACGAAGGCGAATGGTCCGGCAACGCGTACATAAATTACAAGCCCACCGAAGACATCCTCGCGTATGCGAGCTACTCGCGCGGGTACAAGGCCGGTGGGTTCAATGCCACGATCATCGGCACCACGCCGTCCGATCTATCGTTCAACGCCGAGTTCGTCGACAGCTATGAAATCGGCCTCAAGACATCGTGGATGAACGATCGCGTGCGTCTCAACATCGCGGCATTCCACATCGATTATGCCGACAAGCAGGAGCAGAGCCTCGTCGGCACGACCTTCATCGTGAACAACGCGGCGTCGGCGGACAGCGACGGCTTCGAAATCGAGCTGTTCGCGCGGCCGACGGATCAGCTCACGATCATGGGCGGCATCGGCTATACCGATGCGAAATATGGAACCTATCTCGGGTGCAGCGTCGACGGGGAGGGCGATCCGGTGGCCTGTTCCGGAAACCGCTTGCAGAACGCCCCGCGCTGGACCGCGAGCCTTGCCGGCCGATACGAGCAGCCGATCAGCGCTAAACTGACCGGCTTCCTGGGCGGCGACATCTCTTATCGGGACGGTGCCTACGTTTCCTCGCTCAACAATCCGAACTATCTGCACGAAAAGCGCACGATCGTGAATGCGCAGGTCGGTATCGAAGGCGCGGAGGGACGCTGGCGGCTCACCTTCTGGGGCAAGAACATCTTCGATAACGACGCTTCGGAGCTGTCGTTCGATTTTCTCGGCACCGACTATACGATGTTGGTCGCACCCAGAACGCTCGGTGTCGAACTGGGCTTTTCATTCTGATCGTGCGGAAACAGAGTCACGCGATACGAGCGGTAGCGGAGGCAAACTGTGGTAGATAGACGGATGTTGGTACGGCTCTTTGCCGGATTGCCTTTGCTTCTGGGGCTCGCCGCTCCGGTCGCGTACGCCGGGGAGCCTGCGGCACAGCAAACCCCCAGCTTCGCCGCGTTCGATGCCTATGTCGAAGCGGCGATGCGGACATGGCGCGTGCCGGGCATGGCCATCGCCATCGTTCGGCGCGACCGCGTGCTGCATTTGCGCGGCTATGGCGTTCGCGAAGAGGGCAAGGGCGGCGCGGTCGATGCCGATACGGTGTTCGCTATCGGCTCCAACGGCAAGAGCTTCACATCGGTGACGCTCGGTGCGCTCGAAGACAGCGGCACGATCGATCTGCGCAGCCCGATCGTGAATTCTCTGCCGCGCTTTCGGATGCAGGATGCTTACGCCAACGACAATGTGACGTTCGAGGATGCGCTCGGTCATCGAAGCGGTCTCGCCACGCAATCGGGATTGGGCGTGTGGTACATGTTCGGAGCGAATGTGGACGAACTTGTCGCCTCGGTTGCGCATATGCCCCCGGCACGGACGTTCCGCGCCGGTTTCGCCTACAACAACACGATGTTCGCCGTCGCCGCTGCCGCAGCTTCCGCGACGACGGGTTTGTCGTACGAAGAACTGGTGCGCACGAAATTGCTGCAGCCGCTGCGGATGACGCGTTCGAGCTCAACGCTGGATATAACGACGCGCGGCAACGTCGCCACGCCCCACGCGTATGTTGCCGGTGTGCCGACGCCGGTGCCGTACCATCCGGTGCTGGGTGCGTCGGCCGCGGGATCGATGAACTCTACCGCGCGCGATATGGCGCGCTATGTGCGCATGATGATGAACGGCGGCGCGCTGGACGGCGTGCGCATTCTGCGTCCGGAAACAGCGGCGCGGCTGCAGCAACTGCGCCATGTGTTCGTCGACGACGAGATGATGGATATACGCCGGCTGATCGGCGCACTGGAAGACCCCGGGCGCGTCACCAATCTCGGATACGGGCTCGGCCTTGCAAGCATGACCTATGACGGCGCCACCTACACCCTGCATGGTGGCGGCATCGACGGCATGACATCGTGGATGGCGTGGTCGCCCGAAGACGATATCGGGTTCGTCGCCCTCACCAATGGCGGCAACATAGCGGTGCCGGCTGCGATGATGTTCAAAGCCGTTCGGCCGCTGATCGGGCTGCCGGATGCGGATATTCTGGGGCGCATGGAACCTCTGCGCAAAGCTCTGACGGCAGGCCCCTCTCTGCCGGAGGTGCGCGAACGCCTGCCCGCGATCGCGCCCGCCTCGGCGCTCGTGGGCGCGTATGCCAATCGGTTGGGCGCGTTTCACGTCACGAGTGGAACGGGCGGCGCGCGCGTACGGATCGATCGTACCGGTTATGAGGGGGCGCTCACCCATCTTTCCGGCGGGCGTTATGCGGTAATGTGGGACAACCCTGCGCTACCGGTTTGGGGCTTCGAAATCGAACTCGCGCCGGACGGATCGATTGGCGCATTGCGCGGGGTTGCCTTTGACGACATCCCCTGGTTCGCCATCGATCCCGTGTTCACGCGCCAGAGCGATAAACGCTGAGCGTTACACAGGCTTCTGAAGCATACGGGGGCATCGTGGTTGAACGCGAGGATTTCCTGATCATCGGCGCAGGTATCGCGGGCGCGTCCGTGGCTTACGAGCTTTCCGCGGAGGCGTCCGTGATCGTGCTCGAAATGGAAGACCAGCCCGGCTTCCACGCCACCGGTCGTTCTGCCGCGTTCTTCACGGAGCTCTATGGCAACGCGGTGATGCGCGGGCTCACCTCGGCGAGCCGCGCGTTTTTCGAAGCGCCGCCCGCAGACCTGTTCGAGGGGCCGCTGCTCAGCCCGCGCGGTATGCTGTACGTTGCGCGCGAAGATCAGCGTGAAGCGCTCGACACGCTCTACGATCAAGTGCGCGCGAGCGGCCTTGTGGAGCGGCGCGACGGGGCGTTCGCGCACGCGCAGGCACCTTTGCTTGCGCCAGACTATGCCGCGCTTTGCCTGTGGGAATCCAGCGCGCGCGAGATCGACGCGGCGGCTCTGCTATCGGGTTACATCAAGGGCGCGCGCCGCCGCGGCGCCAGGTTCGTCCTGAACGCCAGGGCTGAAACGCTGCATCGCGATGGAGGGATGTGGCGCGTCAAAGCAGGCGAGCAGACATATGAAGCCAAGGTCGTCGTCAACGCGGCCGGAGCGTGGGTGGAGACGATCGGACGTATGGCAGGCGCCGCGCCGGTTACGCTTACGCCCAAGCGCCGCACCGTGTGTATGTTGCCCAGGCCCGAAGGCATTGCGGAAATCGAAGGTGCGGTCGTGATCGACATCGACGAGGAATTCTATTTCAAGCCGGACGCGGGCCAGATTCTCCTCTCGCCCGCCGACGAGACGCCGACGCCGCCGTGCGACGCCTATCCGGAGGATATCGACATCGCCATTGCCGTGGATCGGTTCGAGCGCGCGACGGGCATCTCCGTAAGGCGCACGGGTCGAAGTTGGGCGGGGCTGCGCACGTTTGCGCCAGACAAGACGATCGTTATGGGGTTCGATACCATTCGCGCGGGCTTCTTCTGGCTTGGCGGGCAGGGCGGCTATGGCATTCAAACGGCTCCCGCAGTCGCGCGCAGTGCTGCGGCCGTTGCGCTCGGGCGCGCGTTGCCGGATGATGTCGAGTGCTTCGGCGTGACGCTTGAAGCCATGTCACCGGCGCGTTTCAGCGCGTTGCGGAGAGATTGCGCATGATGACCGAGCCATCATTGCAGGTCGAACGGATCGACGGCTATCTGCGCCTGACGCTGAATCGACCCCGGCAGCGCAATGCCCTTGATGCCGCGTTGCAAGGCGCGCTGCGCGAAGCGTTGGAACAGGCCGCGAGTGATCCCGCCGTGCGTGCCGTGCTCCTGCGTGCCGAGGGTGCCGGGTTCTGCGCCGGCCAGGATCTCGGGGAAGGCTTCGAGTTCGATGGCCGTTCGGCGGAGGAACTCACAGCACCCATCGCGCAGGGGCTCAATCCGCTTATCCAGGCGCTGGCCGATGCCCCGTTCCCGACAGTGTGCGCAGTGAATGGCGTCGCTGCAGGCGCGGGGTTCGGGCTGGCGCTGGCCTGCGACTACATCCTCGCGGCCGAAGACGCGACGTTCATGTGCGCGTTCTCGCGGCTGGGGCTTGCGCCTGATTCCGGGGTGAGCTTTCACCTGCCGCGTTTGCTTGGCGAGCGGCGCGCGCTGGCGCTTGCGATGCTCGATGAGCCGATCTCCGCGCGTCAGGCCGAAGCGTGGGGACTTGTGTGGAAAGTCGTGCCGCAGGACGCGCTGGTTTCCGAGGCTGAAACGCTCGCCGCGACATTGGCGCGCAAAGCCACCAAGGCCCTGGCGCTGACCAAGCGGGCAATGCGAAGTGCGTTCGCACACGATCTGCGCGAACATCTGACGCTCGAACGCCGCCTGCAGATGGAAGCGGTGATGACCGAGGATGTGCGAGAAGGCGTTGCCGCGTTTCAGGAACGGCGCAAGCCTACGTTCAAGGGTCTATAGAGACTTCGCAGCACCTGCCTGATGGACCGGCGCGGGGAGGCCATGTTGGCCGCGCGCATCCACGCTCCAGGCCATGCGATGAAGGATGGCGGCGAGCGCCGCGATCATCTCGTCGGCACCGGGCAGGGCCTCCTGCAACGCGGCATCGGGTATGATGAAGCGGTCGCGCGCAAGGCGTTCGATCATGGCGATCATGGCGTGCACGACGAAGCCCAGCGCTTCGGCCGTGGGCTCCGGCCCTTCGCCGCAATCCAGTATGATCTTGGCAAGCCGTCGCGCGAACACGGAGCGGCAGCGCCGGTACGCCACGGCAACGGTGGGATCGACAGGCTCAAGCTCGTGAATCGCGCGGAGCGCGCCGGGCGCGTTGCAGAATGCCTCGACGAAGGTCTTCACCGCGGCGTGCAGGCGGTCGTAGGGCGCGGCGTCGGCGTTGTCGTGGGCGTCGCCCAGATCGCCCTCCAGCGGGCTCAGCCAATCCACCAGCACCTTGCGAACCAGCGCGTCCTTGTTCTTGAAGTGATAATAGATCGCGCCCCGGGTGATGCCGGATTCTGCTTCGATGTCGCTCAGCTTGAGCGCTGCGGAACCGTGGATGTTGAGGCCGTCCAGCGTGCCCGCCTCGATCTGCGCGAGCGTGGCGCGCGCGTCAGCCCGCTGGGGAGAGGGCTGCGCCACGCTCGCGGCTTCTATCGGAATGTTGAACGCCCTGTCGAGTACGAGCGGCGCGAATGCCGGCCGTTTGCCGCGTCGCAGCCGCATGGTCCAAACCGGCGTATACCCTGCGGCGGAAGGGTCCGCGCAAGTAAGCGCGCGGTAGCGCAGTTCGGACATAATGCGCACCATCATGGCGCGGTTTTGCGTCGGCACTGCCACGCCCGCATCCAGTCCGGCGAAATTGCGGTGCAGCGTGTTTTCGGAAAAGCCGATCAGCGCACGGCCCAGCACTTCAAACCCTTGCCGCGTGATCGGCGGAACGACATTCAGCTCTGTGAGGAAGTCGTAAAAATCCTCCATGAACTGGGTGGTTTGCTCCTGGAAGAATGCGACCAGCTTGCCGTCTTCCTTGCGCGCCGAGAAATAGCTGCTGAGCATACGGAAATTGTCGCGCAGCGTTTCGTACAGAAGCTCGTGCACCGCCATTTCGCGGCCGAACAGAGAACGCTGCGCTGCCAGCGACTGAACGCCGCCGCGATATTCCTCGGCGGCTTTCCCCAGCGCCGCGAAGGCGATGTCCGTCTTGTCCTTGAAGTAGCGATAATAGAGCCCGATCGGCACTTCGGCCTTGCGTGCGATGTTCTCCACGGTGGAGGCTTGGTAGCCCTCGGCATTGATCACGGCGGCCGCGGCAGTGATCAGCCGCTCGCGCGTGCGCCAACCCTTTTGCGTGCGGGGCAGGCGCTTTGCAGCGTCGGCAGAGATGGATTTCCCGTTGGGGTCACCGGCAGTGCGGCGGGTTTGCATTCGTCGTCTCTTCCCCGCCCTAGCAGCAGCGCCCGCCGTTCCTGCCACCGTAGCGCGCTTCCTGCCGGTCGCGGAAGAAGGCGGCTTCGCTCATCGGTGTCCGGTCCGGATGGCGCTCGGCCATGTGCCGCACATAGGCGGCGTAGCTCGGCAAGCCGACCATCAGGTGCGCCGCTTCGCGCAGGCGGGCGAGGAAGCCGGTCATTCGGCGGGCACCGCCGATGCGGGGATTTCGCGCGCCGTCGGCTCGCTGCTGCGCCGTGCCGCGATGCACGTCTTCACCGCGAAGAACAGCAGCGACAGCACGACCGCGAGGAATAGCGCGCAAAGCGCGGCATCGATGCGGTCGTTGAAGATGATGCGGTGCATCTCCGCCATCGACTTCGCCGGGGCGAGCACCTCGCCGCGCGCGGCGGCTTCGGAGAACTTCGCCGCGTGCGCGAGGAAGCCGATCTTCGGGTCGGGCGAGAACAGCTTCAGCGAACCTGCGCTCACCGTGCAGATCAGCAGCCATGCGGTGGGGATCGCCGTCACCCACGCATAGCGTTCCCGCTTCATGCGGAAGAGCACGGCGGTGCAGAACATCAGCGCCATCGCTGCCAGCATCTGGTTCGAGATGCCGAACACCGGCCATAGCGTGTTGACGCCGCCGAGCGGGTCGGTGACGCCCTGATAGAGGAAGAACCCCCAGCCAGCGACGCAGAGCCCTGTGGCGACAAGGCCGGGCATGAGCGATTTGGTGTCGCGGAAGTTTGGCGCGGCAAGCCCGATCAGGTCCTGCAGCATGAAGCGCCCGGCGCGCGTTCCGGCATCGACGGCGGTGAGGATGAACAGCGCCTCGAACAGGATCGCGAAGTGATACCAGAAGGCCTTCATGCCCGGCCCGCCGAGCACGTGGCTGAAGATTTCCGCCATCGCGACGGCAAGCGTCGGCGCCCCGCCGGTGCGCGATATGATCGTCGCCTCGCCCACGTCCTTCGCGGCCTGCGTCAGCGCATCCGCCGTGATCGGGAAGCCCATATTCGTTACCGCGGCGGCGGCGCTTGCCGCGTCCGGCCCCAGCACGGCGGCGGGACTGTTCATCGCGAAATAGATGCCGGGATCGAGGATGGAGGCGCCGACGAGCGCCATCACGGCCACGAACGCCTCCATCAGCATCGCGCCGTAGCCGATGAACGGTGCGTGGGCCTCGCTCGCGATCAGCTTCGGCGTCGTGCCGCTCGCGATCAGCGAGTGGAAGCCGGAAACCGCGCCGCAGGCGATGGTGATGAACAGGAAGGGGAACAATGTGCCCGCCCACACCGGCCCGCTGCCGTCAACGAACTGCGTGAGCGCGGGCATACGGAGCGGCGGCGCCATGACGACGATGCAGAGCGCGAGCGCGGCGATCGCGCCGATCTTGAGGAAGGTCGAAAGATAGTCGCGCGGCGCGAGCAGCAGCCACACCGGCAGCACCGAAGCGACGGCGCCGTAACCGATCAGAAGCCAGCAGAGCTGCACCGGCGTGAAGGTGAAGATCGGCCCCCACACCGGCGAGGCAGCGATCTGCTGACCATAGATGATCGCGAGGATGAGCCCCACGAAACCGATCAGCGAAACCTCGCCGACCTTGCCCGGCCGTATCCAGCGCGCATAGGCGCCCATCGCCATCGCGAGCGGCACGGTGGCGGCAACAGTGAACATGCCCCACGGACTTTCGGCGAGCGCCTTCACCACGATCAGTGCCAGCACCGCGAGCAGGATGATCATGATCATCAACGTGCCGAACAGCGCGATCGTGCCTGCGACCGCGCCCATTTCCATGCGCACGAGTTCGCCGAGCGAACGCCCGTCGCGGCGCATCGAAATGAACAGAACCATGAAGTCCTGCACCGCGCCCGCGACCACGACGCCCGCCAGAATCCAGAGCGTGCCGGGCAGATAGCCCATCTGCGCGGCGAGCACCGGCCCCACGAGCGGCCCTGCGCCTGCGATGGCGGCAAAGTGGTGTCCGAACAGCACGGTCTTGTCGGTCGCGACGTAGTCCAGTCCGTCCGCGCGGCGCAGCGCCGGCGTCTGGCGGTTCGGATCGAGCCGCATCACGTGCTTCGCGATGTAGAGCGCGTAGTAGCGATAGGCGACGAGGAAGATGCAGACCGCTGCTGTCACGATCCACAGCGCGTTGATCGGCTCACCGCGCTCCGTCGCGATCACCGACAGCGCGAACGCGCCCACAATCGCAAATACGATCCACGGCAAATGACGCATCTTACCTCCCCGGCACCTTCTGTTTGCGCGTGCATCTCATCTTTGCACGCGTCGCGCCAGAGGGGGAAGGCTCAGAGCCCTTCGGAGAGCCCCGCAAGCGCCTGCCGCACGGCGAGCAGCGCCTGGCCCGCGACCATGCCTTTCCAGTCGTCCGCGTCCCCGTAGAACGCGCCCCGGATGGCGTCCTTGATGGGCTTTGCGGCGGGCGAGGTCGGGTCCCCATGCGCGTGGAGCCAGCAGTCTGCCTGCAGCGCGGCAAGGATATAATCGGTGGGGTGTGTGCCGACCTCGATCGCCATGCCCGTGATCTCCGCCTTGGGCAGTAGGGCGGGGGCTGCGCTGAGCCCGTCGCCTTCAATCCTCACGGATGCCGACTGGCCGTCCGCCACGGAGGCGAGCGCGGCCCCGTACCAGCGCGCGGCGCGCCGGAAGCCGTCGCTCTCCCGCGAGGTCACGATGATCTGCTCGGCAAAGCCCCACGGGCCGAGGCCAGTGTGATAATCGATGATGCCGATCTTGGCCGCGCCGCTGAGATAGTGCGTCAGGATCGCGCTCTGTGTGGCGCGCGACCAGCTCGGCCCTGTGCCGCCGTAGAACAGCCCGTCAACGTGGCTGTATTGCCCGCCCATCATCGCCGCGCGCATGGCGAGCGCGCCATGCTCCTCGGCGTAGCGGCCAGCCGCTGCTGCCGACGCGGCCTGTGCGGCCGCATCCCACACGGGCGGGCAGATCGCCGGGTGGAGCACGTCGTAGCCCGGGTTCCCGGGCAGGGGCCGCGAAAAGTCGATCCAGTTGCGGTTGAGGTCGATGTTCTCGTGCGTCACGCGGCGCAGCCACGCGAAGCCGTAGGGGTTCACCGCGTGGATCATCAGAATGCCGACGTTTTCAGGACGCCGTGCGATCTCGCCGCGCCGCAGCAGGTCGACCTGCGCTCCCGAACCGCAGAAACCCTCGACGCCGTGCGTGCCCGAGATCAGCACCAGCACGCGCTCGGCGCCCTCCACACCGAACGCGGCGACATCGGTAAAGAGTTCGCCGCCATCCGGTCCGCGCTCCGGGTGCTGGACGGCTTCGAGCGCCGCGCCCGCTGCGGCGGCCTCCTCAAGGAACTTGGCGCGCGCGCTCGGATAGTCGGCGCTGAAGCTTGCGGCGGAGTTCATCATTATTCCAGTTCTGAAGTGGTCGGGCAGCCTAGTTCAGGCGCGTGCGTGCAAGGCGCGGCGAGTAGCCGAACGTGCGCTTGAAGGCGGTGGCGAAGTTGCTGGGGTGCTCATAGCCGGCGTTGAACGCCACCTCGGTGATCGAGGCGTCGGTATCGCAGAGCTGCCGCAGCGCATTGTCCATGCGCACGCGCTGGCGGTAGTTCGAGATCGTGGTGCCGGTCACCTGCTTGAAGCACTCCATCATCTGCGTTTCGTTCCACGCAAGATGGCGGCAGAGGTCGGCGATCGAAAGCGAGGCCTGCGTATCATCGTCGAGAATCTGGCACAGCTCCTCGATCTTCCGGCGGTCGCGGGCGCGCACGAACTCGGCGGCGCGCGAATTGCCGAGGATCTGCTTGATCGCGAAGCACAGCAGTTCGAGCGATTTGGCCTCCAGCATCAGATTGCCCAGCGTGTTGCTGCGCGGCTGGCTCAGAATGTCTTCCACGATCGGCCGCATCTGCGCGGGCATCGGCAGGGTGCTGTATGAGAATTGCGAGGTCCGCGCGCGCAGGAAATCGGCGATGGAGGTGGGAAGATCCGGCGTGTGCGGCGAAAGCAGGCCGGATACGAAATCCTTGCTGCAGATCATCGTGATCGAACGCTCGTGGGTTTCCCGCAACATGCGTTCGTATTTCATGCTGTAGGCCGGCTGGACCAGGAACGACATGAGACCGGACGAAACGGTGGCGTCTTCCTCCCGGTCGCTGCCGATAACGCTCGTGCCGCTCAGCTTGAAGTGCAGCTTCAAATGGTCGCCGCAGTGGTGCCGGGAGATGCTCTCCTCGGCGAAATGCAGGTCGGAAAGCACCAGCGAGAAGCCGGGGCGGATCGTCAGGCCGTCATACCAGCCGCTCAGGGTTTCGTGGTCAGGTTGCAGGTGGAAGGCCTGGCCCACCGGGCCTGGGCGAGCTTCGACGTGACCTTTCTGGGCCTTTATGATGGGGAGGAGCGTCGGATCGAAGCCGGCGAGGGCGGTGTCGATGCTGTCGTTCAATGCACGCATCCCTGAAAAGTGCAGCGCGCCGACTATAGGTTCGCCCGGCACCGTGTCCAGAGAGCCGCTCGTTTCCGTCAAGGCGTGTTCCCAAAGCATCAGTTGACGATCTCGACGGCCTTGAGGCGGCAGTAGGAGCGCAGCCCGTCCATTCCGCCTTCGATCCCGAAGCCCGAGGCGCCCCACGGCTCTGCCCCCATCGCGAAACCGCTGTGTTCGCCCGCCGCAGCGCTTGCGCGCACGGTGACCCGGCCCGCGCGCAGGCCGCGCGCAGCCGCCTGCGTGCGCCGGGCATCGCGCGTCCAGAGGCTGGCGGCAAGGCCGTAGGGGGTGTCGTTGGCGATGGCGAGCGCTTCGTCGAAATCGCGGAAACGCAGGACCGAGAGCACCGGGCCAAACACCTCTTCGCAGGCGACGGTCATGTCGGGGCGCACGTCGGCGAGCACGGCGGGCGCGGTCGAGGTCTCGCCCCACGTGCCGCCGTCGTACGCGACGCTCGCGCCCTCGGTGCGGGCGTGATCGATGAAACCGCGAATTTTCTCGAGTTGGCCGCGTGTCGCGATCGTACCGAAACCCGTCGCGGGATCGAGCGGATCGCCGGGAACGCGCGTCTGCGCGGCCTTGATCACCGCCTCGACGAGCCGGTCATGGAAGCTGTCCTCCACGATCAGGCGGGTTTTCGCCGCGCACCACTGGCCCTGGTTCCAGAAGGCGTCGTGCGCGACACGCGCCGCGACGGCTTCGAGATCGTCCGCCATGTCGGCGCAGACGACCTGCGGCGACTTGCCCCCGCATTCGAGGAGCAGCGGCTTGCCGTTCGATTGCCCAGCGTAAGTCATGAACAGGCGGCCGGTCGCGGTGGAGCCCGTAAAGCTGATGAGATCGATATCGCCGTGGCGCCCGATCGCCTGCCCGACGGTGGGGCCGAGGCCCGGCACGACGTTGAGCACGCCGTCCGGCAGGCCCGCTTCGGAGGCGATTTCGGCAAGCCGCAGCGCCGATGTCGAAGCGATTTCAGAGGGTTTCAGGACGACGCTGTTGCCCGCCGCGAGTGCGGGCGCCGCCTTCAGCGCCGCGTTGATGAGCGGGAAGTTCCACGGCACGATGGCGCCGACGATGCCGCGCGGCTCGAAAAGCCCCAGCGAGAGCGTGATGTGGTCGGAAGGCGCGACGGTGCCGTAAAGCTTGTCGGTCGCCTCGCCATAGTAGCGGAAGAAGCCGGTTGCGAAGGCGATCTCGGCGCGCGCGGCGGAGATCGCCTTGCCCATTTCCAGCACGTCCATCAGCGCGAGGTCGTTGGCGTTCGCCTCAATGAGCTCGGCAATGCGCAGCAGCAGGGCCTTGCGGTGAAGCGGCGTCGCCTTCGACCAGCGGCCGTCCTCGAACGCGCGGCGGCCGGCGGCGACCGCGCGGTCCACGTCTTCGTCCGTGCCCACGGGGAGCGTGCAGACGGGCCGGTTCGTGGCCGGATTGATCGATTCGAAGCCTTCCGCGCTTGCGGAGTCGGTGAAGCGGCCGTCGATGAAGGGGCGGGTGGGGAGCGCGAGCGCGACGGCGCGGGCGTGCCAGTCGATGGGTGTGGTCATGGGCGTGCTCTTTGAAAGGCGGGTTTCCCAAAGCGTGGAAGATGTTGCCTCGCCGCGCTTTTGCGGCGCCGCGAAAAATCTATGAGCAGGCTCCAAATCTTGGGGGCGCTCGCCGGTCGCGTTCGCTGGGTTCGGGGCAGCGCAAACAAAGTTCGGGAGAATGGAAAAGACGTTGCTGCCCGCCCGTCGCATGGTGCGAACTCAGCCCGCTCATCCAGAGGCGAAAGCCCGGCGGCGAACGACAAAAGAGGGGAAACACATGAAGAAAAACGCATTTTCCATCACTTTCAGCCGCGGCCTGCTGGCACTCGGCGTCTCGTCGATCGCGCTTGGCGCCGCACAGGCGCAGGAGGCCGAAACCGCACCCGTGCTCGATGCCGGCGAGATCGTGGTGACCGCACGCAAGACCAGCGAGCGTCTTCAGGACGTGCCGATCTCGGTCAGCGCGCTCAGTGGGGACCAGCTGCGCGAAAACGGTGCGGTCGACGTGAAGGACGTCATGCGTAACGTGTCGGGGCTGTCGTTCGCGGGCGTGGAACGCGGCCTCGGCAATTACAACATTCGCGGCGTCAGCACCGTCGCCTCGGCGCCCACCGTCGGCATCTATCTCGACGATATTTCGCTGGTGACGATCGCGACCACGTTCAGCGGCGCCTTCGACCCGATCTTCTTCGATATGGAGCGCCTCGAAATCCTCAAGGGTCCGCAGGGCACGCTCTACGGCGGCAGCTCGATGGGCGGCGCGATCAAGTACGTGAGCGCGCGGCCTGATACGTCGGCGATCTCAGGAAGCGCGGCTGCGGGCTTTGCGACCACCGCGCACGGCGATCCTTCCTACAACGTGGAAGGTGTGCTGAACCTGCCGCTGGTGACGGACAAGCTCGCGATGCGCACGGGCTTCCTCTATCGCCGCGACGGCGGTTACATCGATAACGCGCCCGGCCTCGTACAGAACTCGAACTATTCGAGCACGCCGTCGCCGACCTACACGCCGCTCGCGCAGGATGCGCTGACGAGCCGCAGCATGTCGGATCACAACAAGGCGGACAGCTTCGTCGGTCGTCTGTCGTTCCAGTGGGAGCCGGACGCGACCTGGTCGATCCGTCCCGCGCTCTTCTATCAGCGTTACGAGCAGAAGAACCCGGCGCAGTTCTTTCTTGGCGACACTGAGAAACTGACCTCTTCGTTCCGCCTCGCGCAGCCGACGGTCGACAAGGCGGGCATCTACAGCCTCGACGTCGAAAAGACGCTGGGCGCCGTGCAGTTCACCTCGCTCACCGCCTATTTCGACCGCAAGCTGAACTGGGAGCGCGACTACAGCTTCTTCATCGGTGGGCTCGTGCCGCCCATGTTCCCGCTGACCAGCCACAACCTGTCCGCCAGCCGCACCAAGCAGTTCAGCCAGGAAGCACGCCTCTCCTCCGGCGGTCCCGGCGACCGTCTGAAGTGGCTCGCCGGTCTCTATTATTCCTGGCAGGACGATAACCTGTACCAGATCGTCGATACGCCCGGCGCCGAGCCGTTCATCGGCACCACGACCGGTTATGTCGGGGATACGACGACCAAGACGAAGCAGTACGCGGCGTTCGGTGAGGTGACCTTCTCGATCACCGACCAGCTCGATGTTACCGCGGGTGTGCGCCTGTTCCAGATCAAGCAGGAGGTCGACATCATGGGCGACGGCCCCTTCAACGGCGGGCTGACGCTTGTCGAGGGGCGCAAGAGCAACGAGAAGGGCGTCAACCCCAAGGTCGGCGTCTCCTGGAAGGCGACCCCGGACAACATGATCTTCGCCTCGGCGGCGAAGGGCTTCCGGCCGGGTGGCCCGAACCGCTTCCAGATCAACCCCGTGCTCTGCGCGGCCGATCTTGAGCGCCTCGGCCTCACCGCCGCGCCCGACAGCTTCGATTCCGATAACCTCTGGAGCTATGAGGTCGGCACCAAGAACCAGTTCGCGGACGGCCGCGTGACGCTGAACGGTGCGCTGTTCTTCACCGACTGGAAGAAGATCCAGCAGCAGCTCAACCTCATCAACTGCGGCTTCGCCTTCACGGGCAACGCCGGTAGCGCCGAGGTGAAGGGCGCCGAGATCGAAGGTCGCGTGAACGTAACAGGCGGTTTCCAAATCGGCGGCAACGCGACCTACACGAGCGCGAAGATCACCGAGGCGGCCGTCGGCACCAGCGTTCAGGACGGCGACCAGGTGCTCGCAGTGCCGAAGTGGATGGCGAGCGCGTTCGCAAGCTACGGCTTCGACGTCGGCAGCGACTGGCGGGCGCAGCTTCGCGCAGAGTATCAGTACCAGAGCAAGGCGCGCCGGATGTTCGACCGCGTGCAGGCGGTTACCTACTCTGACGCCGTCATGGGTCTGGTGCCCAACCTCGCAGAGTTCCGCGAAAGCTATGACGTTGTGAACGCGTCGCTCTCCGCCGACAACGGATCGACGGTGCTGCGGCTTTACGTGAACAACGTGTTCGACGTGCAGCCGCTCATCGACATGGAGCTCGGATCGGGCAATGACTATGCAACGACGCTGCGTCCGCGCACGATCGGCGTCGAGGTCCGTCAGAAGTTCTAAAGGTAAGCGTTTGAGGGGGGACAGGGTGATGATTGCCACGCGTGCCGGGTCCGCATGGGTTCGTTCGGCCAAGGTGATGACGTCCGCCGTACGGATAACCGCGATCGCCGCCCTGTCCCTCGCTGCCGCCTGCGGCTCCCAGAAATCGGGCGGCGAAGCGTCGACGCCGGATTGGAAGCGGACGACGGCCTATTATTACACGGGTACGAAGATCACCGCGGAAAACGCCGCACAGCTCGGCGTCGCGTGGGAGTTCAACGATTTCGTCGTGCGCGGGCGCACGCATCGCGGCGTTGAATCGACGCCGATCGTTGTCGATGGCACCATGTATTTCACCGGGCCGTGGAGCGTCGTCTACGCGCTCGATGCGAAGACCGGCGCGCAGAAGTGGCAGTATGACCCGCAGGTCGACGGCCAGTTCGCGCGGCGCACCTGCTGCGATGCCGTGAACCGCGGCGTCGATGTGGCGGACGGCGTCGTCTATGTCGCCACGCTCGATGGCTATCTCGCCGCGGTCGACGCGGCGACCGGCAAGGAACTCTGGAAGACCGACACGATCACCGACCGCACGCGCAGCTACGCGATCACCGGCGCGCCGCGCGTTTCGGGCAAAACCGTCGTCATCGGCAACGGCGGCGCGGAGATGGGCGTGCGCGGCTATGCGAGCGCGTATGATCGCAAGACCGGCAAGCTCGTGTGGCGCTTCTTCACCGTGCCGGGCGCAGGGCCGGACGAGCACCCCGAAGTCACCGAAGCGCGCAAGACGTGGAGCAAGGACTCGCGCTGGGATCTCGGCGGCGGTGGCACGGTCTGGGATTCGATCGTCTACGATCCCGACACGAACATCGTCTATCTCGGCACCGGCAACGGGATGCCGCATCCGCTTTGGTCGCGCAGCCCCGGCGGCGGCGACAACCTGTATCTCTCGTCGATCGTGGCGGTGAACGCCGATACCGGCCGCAAGGTTTGGCACTATCAAACGACGCCGCAGGATAGCTGGGATTACACGGCGACGCAGAACATGATCCTTGCCGACATCGAATTCGGTGGACAGCCGCGCAAGGTCATCATGCAGGCGCCGAAGAACGGTTTCTTCTACGTGCTCGACCGCGTCACGGGCGAACTTCTCTCGGCGGAAAAGTTCACGACCGTCACATGGGCGGAGCGCGTCGATCTCAAGACCGGGCGGCCGGTCATCACGCAGCAGTCCGATTATTCGAAGGAACGGAAACTTGTCTGGCCGTCGGAAGCGGGCGGGCACAACTGGCCGCCGATGGCGTACAGCGAGAAGACCGGCCTCGTTTACATCCCGGTGCTGCAGGCGCCGATGACCTTCCAGATGTACGATCAGCCCTACAAGCCCTACAGCGGCATCCAGGGCTCGATCGCTTCGTTCCCGGCGTTCGGCGCGTTCGGCAAGGGCGGCGCCAATTCGGAGGACGCCTTTCCCGGCCAGCCCAAGCCGCGCTTCGATGCGGTGCTCACGGCATGGAACCCGAAAACCGGCAAGATCGCGTGGACGAGCAGCGAACTGCCGTTCTGGAGCGGCGGCGTGATGGCGACCGCGAGCGGCCTCGTCATGCAGGGATCGGCGGACGGCTATCTCACGGTCTATGAGGGCGTTTCCGGCAAGGTTCTGCACCGCATCAACGTCGGCACGGGCATCATGGCCGCGCCCATGTCCTACGAGATCGGCGGCGAGCAATATGTTGCCGTCAATGCCGGTTTCGGCGGCGCGCTCAACGTCGCCTATCCGCCCGGCGCCGTGGCCGCCGAACGCGAGAACCGCGAGCGCCTGATCGTCTTCAAGATCGGCGGCAAGGCGCCCGCGCTGCCGCCGCTGCGCGAGACGATCGCGTTTACCGAAGCGCCCGCGAAATATCGCGGCGACGCCGAAGCCGTGAAGCGCGGCGGCGCGCTCTACGGCGCCTACTGCGGCCGCTGCCACGGCGGCAAGGACGGGATGGGCGGCTATCCGAACCTCTGGAAAATGGCCCCCGAAACGCACGACGCGTTCGATGCGATCGTCCTCGAAGGCGTGTTCGCGGACGCAGGCATGGCGGGCTTCGCGGACATCCTCAGCAAGAAGGACGCCCGCGACATCCACGCCTTCCTCGCCGAGCCCGCCCAAGGCCCCTCAAAACGGTCCGGCCTGCACTAGACGAGCCGCCTAAGCCCCGCCCCTTCAGGGGAAGGGGGCGGGGAGGGGCGGTTCCGCCCGGCGCTGCGTGTGAGGAAAGGCCCACCGGCCCTCTACTGAAACAATCTTATCGTTTGCAAACCTGTTGTGCATGGCCGTGTCCGAACCCATTGCGGACAATAGGCGTAGTGTTCAGAATGCCTTGATGGACTGGAGCAAAACTGGCGAATTTCTGGGGGCGGCTGTGCTGATCGCCGCATTGTTTCTGTTCCCGAAGTGGTTCTCGTTTCGTAGCAGAGCCATAGCTGGCGCAGCGCTTTTCCCCATAGGTTGGGCAGGGATTTTCAGCGGACTAGCCTTAGGCGATCAACGATTTATGCAGGCGGAGATAGTGGCCTGGATATGGTTGGGAGTCAGCGGAACTGCGATTATTCTCGGTTTCACGCTCCTCGTGCCGGTATTCTTGGAATGGCGCCGTGTGCACCACCCGCCGAAACGCAGAAACAAAAATTGAAGCACTACACTCTGGGATAGTTGGCGGTCCCCCCAGCCCCAAACGTGGTCGATCACTACTTGGAGCTGCAACGGCATAATTGCTTCTCCTGAAGGAGCGGGAGAAGAAAAGCAGACAATTCAATCTCGGAACAACGCCAAAGATCAGATCGCCTCGCCGGCCGCCCGGCCGCTCGCCCACGCCCACTGGAAGTTGTAGCCGCCAAGCCAGCCGGTGACGTCCACGGCCTCGCCGATCGCGTAGAGGCCGGGTACGCGCGCGGCCATCATCGTGCGCGACGAAAGGCCGTCCGTCGATATGCCGCCCGCCGTCACTTCGGCCTTCGCGAAGCCCTCGGTGCCCGTGGGCGTGAAGCTCCAGTCCGTAAGCCGCGCCTCGGCCGCGCGGAGCGCCTTGTCGGAGACGTTGCCAAGATCGCCCTCAAGCTCCAGCCGCTCGGCAAGAGCGTCCGCGAGACGGGCAGGGAGCCGGGCCGCGAGGGCACGTTTCAGCGAGGCGCGCGGCTGCGCCTGTTTCTGGTGGATCAACCAGTCCGGCCCGGCATCAGGGAGGAAGTTCACGCCGATCGGCGTTCGGTGCTGCCAGTAAGAGGATATCTGCAGCATCGCCGGGCCGGAAAGCCCACGATGCGTGAACAGGGCGGCCTCGCGGAAACGCACCTTCTGCCAGCGCACCTCGACCTCCGCCGAAACGCCGGACAAGGAACGGAACAGCGCCTCATCGCCCCCGAGCGTGAACGGCACCAGCGCCGGGCGCGGGTGCACGATCGAAAGTCCGAACTGGCGCGCGACATCATAGGCAAAGCCGGTCGCGCCGAGTTTCGGAATGGAAGGCCCGCCGGTGGCGAGGACGAGCGCGGGCGCTGAGTATTCGCGCCCGCCGATCGTTGTCACGAACTGCCCGTCGCGGTGTGCGATCTCGTGCGCTGCGTGACCCAGCAACGTCGTGACACCCGCCTTCGCGCATTCCTCCATCAGCATGTCGACGATCTGCCGGGCGGAGCCGTCGCAGAAAAGCTGGCCAAGCGTCTTTTCGTGCCACGCGATGCCGTAGCGTTCGACGAGCCCCAGAAAGTCCTGCGGCGTGTAGCGCCCGAGCGCCGACTTGGCGAAATGGGGATTGCCGGAAAGATAGCGGTCTGCGGCGGTGTGAATGTTCGTGAAGTTGCAGCGCCCGCCACCCGAGATCAGGATCTTCTTGCCCGGCTCATCGGCGTGATCGACGAGCAGAACCCGCTTGCCGCGCGCGCCCGCCGTCGCGGCGCACATCATCCCCGCAGCGCCTGCGCCGAGGACGATCGCGTCGAAATTTTCAGCGTTCACGGGTGATGCTGGCGGCAACCGCCTCGGCGGCCTTGATCCCGTCGATCGCGGCGGAAAGGATGCCGCCCGCGTAGCCCGCACCTTCTCCCGCCGGGAAGAGGCGCGCGGTGTTCAGGCTCTGGAAGTCCTTGCCGCGCGTGATCCGCACGGGCGAGGAGGTGCGTGTCTCGACGCCCGTCATCACCACGTCGGGGTGATCGTAGCGCGCGAGCTGGCGCCCGAACACGGGCAGCGCCTCGCGCATCGCCTCGACGGCGAATTCGGGAAGGCAGGTGGAAAGATCCGTTGGGGTGACGCCCGGCTTGTAGGACGGAACGACCTCTCCGAGCTGTGTGGATGCGCGCCCGGCCAGAAAATCTCCCACGGTCTGGCCCGGTGCATTGTAGTTCGATCCACCCGCCGTGTACGCCAGCGATTCCCAGCTGCGCTGGAAGTCGATCCCTGCGAGCGGCCCCTCCGGGTAATCGCGCGCCGGATCGATCGCGACGACGAGGCCGGAGTTGGCGTTGAACTCGGCGCGCGAATACTGGCTCATGCCGTTGGTGACGACGCGGCCTTCCTCCGATGTCGCGGCGACCACGCGCCCGCCGGGGCACATGCAGAAGCTGTAGACGGTGCGTTCGTTCGCACAGTGGTGCGCGAGGCTGTACGCGGCTGTGCCGAGGATCGGATGCCGCGCGAACTTGCCGTAGCGCGCCTCGTCGATCCACGCTTGCGGATGCTCGATGCGCACGCCGATCGAGAACGGCTTCGCCTCGATATGCACCCCGCGCCGGTGCAGCATCTCGAACGTGGAGCGTGCGCTGTGGCCGACGGCGAGGACGATGTGGTCGGCTTCAAGGAAATCGCCATTGTGGAGATGCAGCCCGCGAACGGCGAGGTTCCCGCCCGCGCCGCGCTCCAGCTCCAGATCCTCGACCCGCGTCTGCCAGCGATATTCACCGCCGAGCGCTTCGATGGTCGCGCGCAGGCTTTCGACCATCGTGACGAGCCGGAACGTGCCGATATGCGGGTGCGCCTCGAACAAGATGTCGTCGGGCGCGCCGGCCTTCACGAACTCCTCGAGCACCTTGCGGCCGAGGAAGCGGGGGTCCTTCACGCGGCAGTATAATTTTCCATCAGAAAACGTACCCGCCCCGCCTTCGCCGAACTGGACGTTCGATTCCGGGTTCAGCTCCGATCGCCGCCAAAGGCCCCACGTGTCCTTGGTCCGCTCCCGCACAATCTTGCCGCGATCGACGATGATCGGCCGGAACCCCATCTGTGCAAGGATCAGCCCCGCAAACAGCCCGCACGGCCCCGCGCCGACAACAACCGGCCGCAGCCCGGACCAGCCCCCCGGCGCACGTGTAGGAAATCGGTACTCCATGTCCGGCGTGGAGCGGACGTCATGGTCCTTCACAAACCGCGCCAGCACCTCGTCTTCGTCTACTATGTCTACATCAACCGTATAGACTAGCAGGATCGCACTCTTGCGCCGAGCGTCATTGCCACGGCGAAACACCGTGAATCCGCGCAGCCGCTCGGGCGCAACGCCCAGCCGCGCGCAGATCGCAGGGGCTATCGCGTCGTCCGCATGATCGAGCGGCAAGGTAAGACCGGAAAGGCGCAGCATGGACGAGGCCTTTAGCGGCAAGCCCGCCGTGCGCCAAGCGACAGCCCTTCAGCCGTGTTTGGAGAGAGGCGCACTCGCGGAGCGAAGCAGGTGTCGGCGGAAGGATACATGCTGGTATTTATGATATAAATACAGACGATTAGATAATTCAAATAAATGTGATACCGCTTATCGTACCCCGCGCAACTCAAGCTGCTCCAGTTTTTGGCGAGCCTATTGGTCTTGATGAACGCTCGTATATGTGGGGCCAGCTGACACGTTGGCTGGCTTCGAGGCGAAAGCGGTGGCTGCACGCGCGGGGTGTACGGCCTTCTCCCGCACAAAGGGCCATTGTAGTGTCCTCCGGAGGGCAGGTCCATCCGGAATACGCGCACGCATTGCGATCCTAGCATCGCGGCATCATCTGTGAAATTTGGAGGGACATTGTCAGGATTGAGTGAAATGCACCACAAGCGCGGCAAAGCGAGGAACAGGCGGGCAGGGTGCAAGCTCTGCAAGCCGTGGAAGGTCAACGGTTTCCGTACGGAACGCCGTGATGGCGAGAAGTTCAGCGATCATAGGCGTCGGGTGGTCGCAAAAGGGAAGGCCGAGAGTATTTGTTGAAATGGTTGGTTCTCGGTCTGGGCCGGGAAAGCGTAGACCCTGTAACGCCCGCACGTCGTGACATATGTGGCTGGCGTGAGTTAAACGTCCGGTAAAGTTTGCGCCGCCATGCCCCATCCGGCCAGATCGCGGCTTCCGGCGTGTTTCAACAGCGCCTTTTCATCCTTCATGGTGAACGCGCCAGCTTTCTCAATACCATCCAGCGCTTTCCACGAAACCGGAACTGCGACAGGCGCACCGGGGCGAGCACGTACGCTGTAAGGCAGAATCGCGGTCGATCCTCGCTGGTTGCGGAGCCAGTCGATGAAAATACGCCCCTTGCGCTTTGCCTTCGACATCGTTGCAGTAAACCGCTCCGGCTCCATCTCCGCGAGGGCGCGGGCGAAGCGTTCGGCAAAATCCTTCACAACCGGCCACTTCGCATCCGGTGTGAGCGGTACCACGACGTGAATACCCTTGCCGCCTGACAGCATCGGGAAGCTTACGAGGCCAATGTCGCTGAGCCGTTTCCGCAAATCCTTTGCCGCTCTCTTTACGTCGACAAAATCGAGCCCTTCGTCGGGGTCGAGGTCGAAGATGAGGCGGTCCGGGCGTTCAACATCGTCCACACGCGCGCCCCACCCGTGAAACTCGATTGTACCCATTTGCACACAGGCCAAAACGCCCCGCAAATCCTCCACGTAGAGATAGTCGTCCGGTTTTCCGTCCTTCTCAACAATCGGGATGTGATGCACATCGTTTCCGAAGCTGCCGCTGTCGTGTTTCTGAAAGAAGCATTGTTTGGCGCGGCCTTGGGGGCAGCGGACAAGGCTTATCGGGCGTCGCGCCAGCCATGGCAGCATGACGACGCCCAAACGCCGGTAGTAGTCCGCCAGCGCGCCCTTGGTGATCTTCGCCTCCGGGAAGATCACGCGGCCCGGGTTCGTGATCTTCACATCGGGCAAAGCGGCGATCTCTACAGGCTCTTCGGTCGCGACGTCCTTCGGCATCTTGTCCTCACGCAGTCCGATAAAACTGGCGTGCCGCAGCACATTATCAGACGTGAACTCGGCAAAGGCGATTTCAGCGACCAACTTCGCCGAAACCCACCGGGCTCCACGCGCTTCAGCAGGCGGCACATCCAAAGCCGCGCTTTTCCGCGCGATCGGCTTCAGCTTTCGGGCAAGCATTGCGAGCGTATCTGCATCGAATCCTGTGCCCACCTTGCCTGCATAAGCGAGTTTGCCACCCCGGTTCTGTGCCAGCAGAAGCGAAGCGAACGGCCGCGCCCGCGCGCTGCTCGGTGTCCATCCCACGATCACGAACTCCCGCCGCAGCGTGCATTTCACCTTAAGCCACGCCTTCGTGCGGCGGCCCAAATAGGGCGCATCGGCACGCTTGCAGATAATGCCTTCCTGCCCTGCGCGGCACATCGCATCCAACAGTTTCTCGCCAGCGCCGATCACATGCGATGCAAAGCGGATCGGCCCATCTTCGGGAAGGAGGGCCGCAAGCTGTTCCTTGCGCGCGATGTTTGGCTGGGCCGCAAGGTCGGCCCCGTTCAGGACGAGAAGATCGAACGCGAACATGACGAAATCGCCACGCCCCTCCGTCAGCGCCTTTTGCAGGGCCGAAAAACTGGGATTGCCGTTTGCATCGAACACGACGATTTCGCCGTCGATCAGTGAGGGTGGCAGCGCCATGGCCCTTGCCGCGTCCACAATCGGGGCAAACCGCTCCGACCAGTCAAGCCCAGTGCGTGTGTAAATACGCGCGCCGTCGCTGCCGACCGCCAGCAAAGCGCGGTACCCGTCGAACTTGATTTCGTGCAGCCATGCATTGCCGGTCGGCACATGGTCGACCAACGTTGCAAGCTGCGGCTTTCGAAACGTGGGCAGAGGAGTCGCTTTGCCTCTTCTACGATGCTGCATGGGTAAGGTCGTCCGCCGTGCTTCGTCCATCGCACGTTCGAACGCGGCGCCGCGCTTGCCTTTCAAAGATATGGCCGGTGCACCTGCCGCGATTTCCGCCATGGATCGACCCGTTGATATGCTGGTGATTTCGTGGTCGACTAGGTCGTCCGATCCGCCCGCATGTTCGTCCTCGATCTTGCGTAGCAGCCAGTTCTCCCGCTTTTCGCCGGGGCGCGGCTTCATGCGTACGAGCAGCCATTCTCCCTTCATCCGCTCGCCGTGCAGCGTGAAATGCAGATGCCCTTCTTCCAGCGTCTTGTGCGGGTTCTTGCCGGCCATGGATTCCCAAATACCCTGATCCCAAAGCATTACGGTGCCGCCACCATATTCGCCCTTGGGGATCGAACCCTCGAAATCGGCATAGCTCAAGGGATGGTCTTCGGTACGCACGGCAAGGCGCTTGTCGTCGGGATTCAGACTGGGTCCGCGCGTCACCGCCCAGCTTTTCAGCACGCCATCGAGTTCCAGCCGGAAGTCGTAGTGGAGGCGCGTCGCAGAGTGCTTTTGCACGATGAAACTGTTGCCCCGCTTCCGACCTGGTACGCCCTTCGGCTCAGCGGTTTTGGTGAAATCCCGCTTCGTATTATAGGCTTCGAGCGCGCCCTGCCTCGCCATCGTCAGGCGCGTTTCCGGGCGGGTGATTTCGCAGTGCTCGGTTTCTTCTTGGTGGAACTTTTCGCAGCAGGCTTCCGCTTCGGCGCATCCACAGATTTGCGCAGTGCCGCCATGAGATCGATCACGTTGCCACCGCGCGGACGATCTTCATCTGCGTCCTCGATGATCTTCCGGCCACGGGACTTGCGTTTCTTCGCGATCAGCGCTTCGAGCGCCTCGACATAGCGATCCTCAAACGCTTTGGCGTCGAACGGGGCCGTCTTCTTCTCGATCAGAGTCTCGGCTAGCTCCAGCAGCTCCGCATCCGGCTTTGCATCGGCGATGTCGCGGAAATACGAAGCAGCACGGTTCACCTCGTCGGCATAGCGCAAGGTTTCCAACATCAGCCCGCGTCCGCACGGGCGCAGGCAGACGGCATATTCGCGTCCACGCATCGCGAGCTGTCCGAGGCCGACCTTGCGTGTGTGCCGTAACGCTTCGCGCAGAACGACGAAGGCTTCTTCGGCCAGGTCGTCGGCGGGGACCACATAATAGGGCTTCTCATAGTAGAGAAGATCGATCTCGTTGAAGTCGACGAACTGCGTGAGTTCCAGCGTCTTGCGGCTTTCCAGCTTCACGGCATCAATCTCGTCCTGCCCGAGCAGAACATATTCGCCCTTATCGACCTCATAGCCCTTAAGAATGTCTTCCGCCTTTACCGGGCCGATGCCGGGTACAACCTTCTCGTAGCGGATGGGTTTTCCTGACGGTTCGTGAATCTGACGAAAGCTGATTTGTGCGCCGCTCTTCGTGGCACTGTAGATTTCTACAGGAATCGATACCAAAGCCAGACGAATCTGGCCCCGCCAATAGGGACGTGCAGGCATTTTCCATTGCCCTCCTGCTACAGCCATTTTGCTCAACCTACAGGGGCTGCTGCAGTTCCCCAATTCAGCTCACCTCATCGCATTTCAGCGCGACAAACACCGTCCGCAACCTTAGCCCCTCCTGCACCCCAGAAACGCGAGGCGTGATCAGCGGGATTTCGGCAGACTTGCAAGTAGATCTACTAGCGTGCGTTCAGTAGCGCTCATATGCTTGGTCGCGCGCCGCATCGGAAGTTTCAGACGTTTTCGCAGCGCTGGGTTTGATGCGAGTTCAAGCAGTGCAGGGTGCACGTAAGCACTTCTCGCAATGGCAGGGGTATTTCCAAGGACAACGCTCACGGGCTCCAGAACGACCTTCGTTGACACCGGAGTCTCTGCCTGCAGTATGACGTCCAATGCAATCACGCTGGCGCCCCAGGTGCGAAAATGCTTGGCACTGTAGTCCGCGTCCAATGCGCCGTGGATATAGGCGTTCACATCTCCCGACGTTACCGGATGCACCTCGCCATCCTCACCGATGTAGGTGAATAGGCGCTGCCCCGGCAAATCCTGACAGCGCTTTACCGCGCTTGCGAGCAACCGGTCCGACATTTTCAGATTATGCATTTTGCCGGATTTGCCCTTAAAGCGCAGTGCGACCGTGTGCCCATTCAACCGAACGTGTCGATTGCGCAGCGTCGTTGCGCCGTAGCTATCGTTTTCCTGTGCGTAACATTCGTTGCCCACGCGAACCTGGCCGCCGTCCAGCAGCCGGATCACGGCTGCGACGACCTTGCTCTTATCCAGCTTTCGTTTTTTCAGATCGCGCAGGACACGCGCCCGTAGCTTCGGCAATGCCCGACCGAAATCAGCGAGGCGGGCGAACTTTTGAGCATCACGGTGCGTGCGGTAGTCAGGATGATAACGGTACTGTTTACGGCCGCGCGCATCGTAGCCCGTGGCCTGCAGATGCCCGGCAGGGTCGCGGCAGAACCACGTCTTCGTATAGGCGGGTGGCAGAGCGAGGCTGTTCAAGCGCTGGATCTCCTCGCGCTTCGTCACACGCGTGCCGTCCTCCTCGAAATAGCCCCAGTCCTTGCCGCAGCGCCGCCGGGTGTAGCCCTGCTCGGCATCATCGACGTACCGGAGACCGTTCTTCATGCGCCCCGAACGCTTATCGAGCGCAGTCGATCCCCACGAAGGGTGCGCGTCGAGGCAACATACAAGAACGGTGAACGGTTCATCGCAAATGGGTGTGCCGGATTAGGTAAGCATGAAGAAGGGTGCTACGGTGGCTACGTCGATACCCAGTATCCCCCGAGCCGGTCTCGTCTGTCTGTCAGCCAAAGAAGCTGCCGCTTATACTCAAGCAGGAGCAGCAATATGGCGAACACGCCTGAATATACCCGTATGCGCGAAGCGCACTGTCGAGCGATGGCCGAAAATGCCAAAGACCCCGGCATCAAGCGCATCCACAAAGACCTTGCCGACCGCTACGCTCAATTGGCGAACGAAGCTGAGCAAAACGCCCCCGGCGGATGAACCCGAGCGCCGGGTTCATCTTATTCGCCCCAAGATCGGCTATTATCAGGTGATCTTTTTGACGGCGGTGAGGCCCAGAACGAAAAAGATGATGGCCACGATTACGGCTGCCACGAACAGCACTTTGGCAATGCCCATCGAGGCGCCAGCGAGGCCGCCGAAACCCAGCACGCCAAATATCAGTGCTGCGATAGCGAAAATGATAGCCCACTTGAGCATGTCGTGATCCTCCTGGCGCTTGTTTCTTCTGAAAAGCCCGACGGCGCATGGGGTTCCATATTTCCTGCCCCAATGCTGATTGATGCCGCTCCTCTTGCTGACGTCTTTCGCCGAGACTGTGGAACCCTGTGTTCCAAACCGACGTTGTGATCAGTATCCCGCTATGCCCCCAGTTTGACTCGTGTGCGGCGCTGTCAAGCTGACGAAGCGGAAAGCGGATCACACGCGGACCATCATCACTACATTTCTGCTGGTCTCGTGGCGGCTGTGGAAGACGGCAAGGTGCGCCTTTCAGCCAACGGTGCCAACGCCGCGTTACTGGAAGAAGAACGGGACGGTGGCGCCTTGGCTGGCGGGAACCCTTAAAACTGGCGAGTAAATCTGACATCCCGAAGCCCAACATCATCAAGCCGCAATAGCCGTCCGAAACCCCGCCGCTCGCGATTCCGGCAGATGAACCGATGGAACAGCCGTCTGAGATCACCTATCGATCCCTGGCGGGTTTGCTATCTGGACCCATGTGGATATTGCGGCGCTCGCTGCATACCAGCCTGCGCCATTAGACGTCGCCGATCGTCCCGGCGATGCTGCGGCCAAAGCCCAGCCCTTCGTACGAGCGGCTGGTCGAGACGGAGAGGGCGGTCAGATTTAGATCGGTTACGGGGCGGCGTTCCGATGGCGCCGGAGCTCGGCCCGCGCGATCGCGCGGGCGTGAACTTCGTCGGGACCATCGGCCAGCCGCAGGACGCGGGCGTTCGCCCAGTCGCTCGCGAGGTCGAAGTCGGCGGACACGCCGGCGCCGCCGTGCGCCTGGATGGCATCGTCAATGATGCGTTGCGCCATTATTGGCGCCTGAACCTTGATCATCGCAATCTCGACCTGCGCCGACTTGTTGCCGGCGCGGTCCATTATATCGGCCGCCTTGAGGCAGAGCAGGCGTGTCATATCGATGTCGATCCGAGCGCGCGCGATCCGCTCCTCCCAGACAGAGTACTCGCTGATGCGCTTGCCGAAGACAGTCCGCGATTGCAGCCGGCGGGCCATCGCTGTGAGCGCCTCCTCGGCAGTGCCGATCAGGCGCATACAGTGATGGATTCGGCCCGGTCCCAAGCGACCTTGCGCGATCTCGAAGCCGCGCCCTTCACCCAGTATTACGTTGGCGGCGGGCACGCGTACGTTGGTCAGCACGATCTCACCATGCCCATGCGGCGCATGGTCGAAACCGTAAACTGACAAGAGGCGGCGCAACTTGACGCCGGGCGTATCGAGGTCGACAAGGATCATCGTCTGCTGGCGGTATGGTTCCGCTTCCGGGTCGCTCTTGCCCATGATGATCGCCAGCTTACAGTGTGGATCGCCAATCCCGGACGACCACCATTTGCGACCATTGATAACGTAGTCATCGCCATCGCGCCTGATGGATGTGCACACGTTCGTCGCGTCGGAGGAAGCAACATCCGGCTCGCTCATCAGAAAGGCGGAGCGCAGTTCGCCATCCATCAAAGGCCTCAGCCAGCGCGCTTTCTGGGCTGCCGTTCCGTAGCGATGGAGAACCTCCATGTTGCCGGTGTCCGGCGCAGAGCAGTTGAACACTTCTGATGCCCAGGCAACGCGCCCCATCTCCTCTGCGCAGAGCGCATATTCGACATTACTCAGTCGTTCGCCGCTGAACTCGAAGCGGGTTTCGATCATGTCTTCCGGGCGCAAGGGCGGCATAAAGAGGTTCCACAACCCGGCGCTCTTTGCCCGCACCTTCAACCCCGCAATGACCGCGCTCGACGTCCAGCGATCGTTGCTTTCGCGTTCCTGCTTGTATTGCGCGATCGCCGGCCGCACCTCCCGATCCATGAAGTCGCGGACACGCTGCTGAAATGCGCTTTGGCGCTCCGAGTTCGTGAAATCCATTTATGGCTCACCCTAGACGTGACAGAGGATACACAGGGCGATGGCGGCCCTCATCAGCTCAGGCGCCGATGAAGCGACCGGGTCTCCGTTCTGCGACTGCGGCGACTCCTTCGCGAGCATCCGCTGTGGCCAATAACTTGGTCTGCTCGTCGCTTTCGTGCTGAACCTGCGTGCGATACGCATCGACGATACCATGACGCAGCGTTGCACGTGTCGAGATGACGGCGAGTGGTGCGGCCTCGGCGATTTCGCCTGCCAACTTCAGCGCACCCGCGCGCAGCTCCGACTGATCAACGAGTTCATCGACAAGCCCCCAGGCGAGCGCCTGCTCCCCATTAATGCGCCGACCCGTGTACATGAGGAGCGAGGCTTTCTGCACCCCGATTAATCGAGGAAGTGTATGTGTCAGGCCGAAGCCTGGGTGGATACCCAGCTTCACGAAGTTTGCGGAAAAGCGTGCCTCTGGAGACGCAACCCTGAAATCCGCAACGAGCGCCAGTCCGAAGCCCCCGCCGACGGCGGGGCCTTGTATTGCAGCGATGATGGGCTTGCGCGTCGCAAACAGTCGCGCAGCGGCGGGGTAGACATCCCGGGACGGACCGCCCGGTGTACTGAAGTCTGCGCCGGCGCAGAACGCGGTCCCCTGCGCCGCCAGAACGATCGCACGAAGTGAAACGTCATGATCTATGTCTTCGAAAATCCGAGCAAGCGTGTTCATCAACTCGACGTCGAAGAAGTTGTGCGGTGGCCGCCTCATCTCGACAACGGCGACGTTCCCGACGATCTCAAACCCTACGTCCGAATATTCGTGCATGTAGGTCTCCTGAGCCCTTGTACGCCGCGACGTCGCGGAACAAAATTTATTAATCGCCAGCTTTTTGCGGAGCTTATTTTCCTGCAGTCTCCAAGACTTGGGAAATGGAGGCATCCAGAACGCTCAGGCCGAAATCAATCTCCTCGTCAGATGAGTTGATTGGTGGCGCAAACCTCAAAATGCCTGCTGAATATACACCGGTGATGTTTGCAAACAGGCCGCGCTGTAGCGCAATCTCTGTAACTTCCTGAGCAAGGGCGGTCGCGCTTTTGCCCTTGAACGGAATGAACTCCATCCCAAGCAACAGACCCCTGCCTCGCACGTCACCGATGCATTGGTGACGTTGCATCAGGTTCTGCAATCCCTGCCGGAGGCGGCTACCGAGAACCCTCGACCTTTCGACAAGCTGGTCGCGCTGAACAATCTCCAAGACCTTTAGGGCGACAGCGGCGGGAAGCGGGTCATTGACGTGCGTGGTGACGAAAAAGAATCCCCGCCGTTCAGCCTCTTCCGCCAGCGCATCCGACGTCTGAACCGACGACATGGCCATACCGGCGCCAAGCGTCTTCGAAAGTAAAAGCACGTCCGGCACGACCTTATCGCGCTCGAAGGCGAACATTTCTCCGGTACGACCAAGGCTTGTCTGCGCCTCGTCGAGGATGAGGAGCATACCTCTTTGTTCGCAATGTTTCTTAAGCGCTGCGAGGTACCCCAGCGGAAGGTCGATGATGCCGCCTGTGCTAAGAACCGGCTCCGCGATGAAGGCTGCGAGATTGCCGGTGGACTGTCGATCCAGAAGGTCGAAGCTGTCGTCGAGTTCCTGCTGCCACGTCACCCCGGGGAACCGCGGGCGATAGGGGTTTGGCGCGGGGATGGAGAAAGATCCTGGCATCAGCGGCCCTTGGCCGCGCCGTCCCAACGAATAGGTTGCCGACGCAGCAGCCCCGGTCGATCCATGGTAAGATTGGGCGAAGCCGACGATTTCCCATTTGCCTGTGACGACCTTAGCGAGTCGGATCGCTGCTTCGACCGACTCCCCTCCGGTAGACAGGAACATCGAGCGTGGAAGAGCGGGTACCAGTTCCGCCAGGGCGGCAGCCAAGTCCACTACCGGCTTGGAGATCATCATGCTAAACAGATGGTCAAGATTGCCAGCGGCTTGGCGTATAGCCTCAACAAGATCCGGATGAGCGTGCCCGATCACGGAGCTCATCTGCCCGGAGGTGAAGTCCAGCACCTTGCGCCCTGTATCGTCGTAGAGCCACGACCCCTCCGCTCGGGTGGGAATGAACGAGGTGAAGCCTCCACCCGTCCCCATGTATTTCAGCAGATGGCGATCTGCTTTTTCCCAGATAGCGGCTTCCGAGTTGTTAAGCATCATATTCACTGCCGATTATCCTGCTGCGCTTGAACTTGAGGTAACTGCCTCGTCGCAAATCCAGAAGGCAACCTTACGCCTCAGATACATCGACGTTGAAGTTGTCACGACGCCTACCTCTTTCTACCTTTGTAAATTCAGATGTAGCGACCAATCTTCGCGACTTTAAACGCAAATACTTCTCCCTGACTGGTGAACAGGATTTTCTAATCGCGGTTGAGCTTGCGCGCGGAAGGGGCGGGCGAAACCGCTGGTTTGCGGATCGCGCGCATAAGCAACCGTAGGCCTATCGGCCGTAGAGCGGTCCATAAGTGGAGTATTTTCTGGAGGCGAAGCCGCCGAGCACACGGCATCAGCCGTCGGTGGTGCTCGCCTGCTTAACTGCCTTCTCGAAGATGCTCGCCGCATCGCGAAGGAAGCCCAGGATGGCTGTGCTTTTGGAGTTGATGCGGACGGAAGGCCCCCCTACGCCAAGGGCGAACCTGCGGCCGAAAGGCGTAGGCAGAAGCAGGACGCCCATCGTGCAGACGCCGGGTGTGACGCGACTGTCGGAAGTCGCAAACCCCTCGTCGCGCACGGCCTCAAGGTCAGCCATCAGCGCCCGTTGATTTATTTTCGCTTCATGGGGTGCGCGGCGCGCATCTATTCGCCGAACGGTCGCCTCAATGTCCGCATTCTTCTCGGCGCTCAAGAGCAGGCGCCCGAATCCCGAGAGGGCCAGCGGCCGCAGCGTGCCGGGTGCGACGGCGAATTTCAGCGCTTCGTTGGAATGAACCACATGAACATATTGCACTTGAAGGTCGCTCCGGGCGGCAAGGACAACAGTTTCGCCCGTCGCGTCGCGAAGGTCTTCCATCAAACGAAGGATGTTCAGCCCGCCGAAAAGATCGGTCGCGACCCAGCTGCCAAGCAATGCAATCCTCATGGTCGGCAGGTAAGTGCGGCTGCGCTTGTCGTACTCCAGGTAGCCGAGCTGCACCAGGCTCTTGAGGAGTGCTGAACCGCTCGACGGCGCATAGCCGAATTGATCGCATATCTGCGTGAGCGACACCGGCATTCGGATGCGATCGAAATATTCGAGCACCTCAAACACGCGTCGTGCCGACTTGATGCTGCCTTCCGTCACGGTCGTCTCAATTTTTCATCAATATGAAAGCGTGCACTACAAGTGTGAAAAACTTGTGGCAAGAAAATAACCGATTACAGTTTGCAGCAACCCCAACGCTGACGCCCGCATTCAAATGCCAGTGGCAGCCGATCGTGGAGTCATTCGCAAAAGTCATGGCGAATTCATCAGCACAAGCGCCTGCGGCCCCGTTGGACGGCGTGCGAGTCCTTGACCTTACATCCGTTCTCATGGGCCCGCTCGCTACGCGGATACTCGGAGACATGGGCGCCGACATCATCAAGATCGAGCCACCGGAAGGTGATATGCTGCGCACATCGGGCGGCTCGGGATTGTCGCCCGTGATGATGAACCTCTACCGCAACAAGCGCAGCGTCGTGCTCGATCTGAAGCATCCAGAGGGGAAGGCGGCGCTCGAGGCGCTGATCCGCACCGCTGATGTTTTCGTCCACAACCTCCGTCCGCAAGTGATGGAAAGGCTTGGCTTCACCTATCAGGTTGTCAGCGCCATCAAGCCGGACATCATCTACTGCACGGCGACCGGCTTCGGCGGCGACGGTCCTTACGGTGAAAAGCCTGCGTATGACGATCTGATCCAGGCCGCTTCCGGATTCGCCTCAGCCAGTATTCCGCTCACCGGAGAGCCAGCTTACGCGCCTGCGGTCATTTGCGACAAGCTTGTTGGTCAGGCCGTCGCGTACTCGATCCTGGGCGGCTTGCTGCATCGCGCCCGCGGCGGCGGCGGGCAGTTGATCGAAGTGCCCATGTTTGAGGTCGCCATCGACTTCAACCTTGTCGAGGGATTGGGTGGTGCGGTCTACACGCCTCCTCGGGGTCCGAGCGGCTGGCCGCGTATGAAGACGGTTGAACGCCGACCGTTCAGGACCGCCGACGGCTTTGCCTGTATTTTGCCCTACTCATCCAAGAACTGGTTCGCCTTCTTCGACGCCGTCGGACGCAGCGACTGGAAGGTGCGCTATGCTGATCGCGGAAAGCGCATGGCGGAGATCGAAACCCTGTACGCCATGATCCGGGAAGAAGCGCCGAAGCGCACGACGGCAGAATGGGCCGCTTTCTGCGATGAGGCTGACATCCCCTTCATGCCCGTGCTGACGGTGGAGGACATCCCCGACGATCCCCATGTCCGCGCAGTCGATCTGATGCCAATTCTCCAGCATCCGACCGAGGGCCCCTATTATGCCGTCCGGCCACCAGTACGCTTTGGTGCTTCGCCTTACCGCTTGCGCAGGCACGCACCGGGTCTTGGCGAGCATACGGCTGAGGTTCTGGCCGAGGTTGGCCATGTCCCGAAAAGCCGCTCCCTCCTTGCGGACGATTCCCGCCTAACCAGCTGATAGCAGAGCTCCCCATGCAATATTCATTTACGACTGAACAGAACGAATTCCGCGGTGTTCTCCGCCGCTTCTTCGAGCAGAGTTCACCGCCCCCTGTCGTGCGGCAGCTTATGGAAACCGAAGCCGGCTGGGACCGGACGCGTTGGCGTGACCTGAATGCCCAGCTTGGCCTTTGCGGCGTGCATGTGCCGGAGGCTTATGGCGGAATGGGCTTTGGCTTTGTCGAGCTTGGCATCGTCCTTGAGGAAATGGGACGTGCTTTGCTCTGTGCGCCTTTCTTCAGTTCCGCGGTTTTGGCGACGACCGCGATCCTGAACGGTGCTGACGAAGCTCAGAAGGCGTCCCTGCTGCCAGGTCTGGTTTCCGGCGAGACGGTGGCAGCGCTGGCCATCACCGAGCCCGATGGTAAATGGGAACCGGGCGCGATCGCGACGACGGCCCAACAGGCCGACGGGCGCTACCAACTGTCGGGCGTGAAGAGTTTCGTCATTGATGGCCACACTGCCGACCTTCTCATCGTGCTGGCGCGCCTGCCAGACAGCAAGGGCGATGAGGGCTTGTCGCTATTCGCCGTCCGAAGTGACGCGGACGGCGTGAAACGCAAGGCGCTGCAAACTCTGGACCCCACTCGCAAGCTCGCACGGATTGAATTCGATGGCGTGGAGGCGGAATTGCTCGGCAAATCCGGAGAGGCTGCGGGGCCGATTGCAAGGACGCTTGCGCAGGCTGTCGCCATGCTGGCAAATGAGATGGTGGGCGGGGCCGAGCGGCTGCGAGAGTCTGCGCTCGACTACGCCAATCTGCGCGTACAATTCGGGCGGCCGGTCAGCTCGTTCCAGGCGATGAAGCACAAGCAAGCTGACATGCTGGTGGATTTGGAGCTCGCCAAATCGGCCGCCTATCAAGCCGCTCAGGCGGTTGCGGATGATGAGCCGGATTTCCCGGCGATCGCCTCGCTCGCGAAAGCGTCGGCTTCCGATACCTATCTGCAGACCGCCGTCCACACGATTCAGATTCACGGAGGCATCGGCTTCACGTGGGAGAATGACACGCACCTCTGGTTCAAGCGCGCGAAGAGCTCTGAGGTTCTCCTTGGCGATGCCGTCTGGCACCGAGATGCACTTGTGCGCGCGTGGGCTGATGGTGGGAGGGTAGGTCAATGACAGCGCTGACGGAAGCTGCAGTTCGTGCGGAAATCAAGGATTGGCTGGCGGCCGAGTGGGATCCGAACCTAAGCCTCTTTGAGTGGCGCAAAAGGCTGGTGAGTTCCGGTTGGGGCGCTCCCACTTGGCCGGCCAACCTTTTCGGTCGCGGCCTTGATCCGGATTTGGCGTCGATCGTTGAAGAGGAGATGCGGCGCGCCGGCGTAGTGGGCGTTGCGAGGTCCGGTGCGCGGAATCTGGCGATCCAGACCTTGCTGGCTCATGGTTCCGAGGCGCAGAAGCGCGATTTTCTTGGCCCGACGCTGACCGGTCAATACAGCTGGTGTCAGCTGTTTAGCGAGCCGGGCAGCGGGTCTGATCTCGCAGGCGCCGCAACGCGCGCCGACCTCAAGGACGGGCGTTGGATAATCAACGGACAAAAGGTCTGGACTACGAGTGCCGACCACGCGGATTGGGGCTTGCTCCTCGCGAGGACGGACTGGGACGTGCCAAAGCACAAGGGGCTTTCCTTCTTTTTCATCGACATGCACCAGCCCGGCATCGAAGTGCGGCCGCTCCGGCAAATGAACGGCTACGCATCCTTCAACGAAGTGTTCCTGACGGACGCCGTGATTATGCCTGAACACATGATCGACGAACTCGGCAGTGGATGGACCGTGGCGACGACCACCCTGATGCACGAGCGCAGTCATGGAGATCCCTCAGCCGCAAAGCCTACTGATGCCGGAGGCCGCCAAGGGCGTGTATACGACGAGGAACGCGAAGAGATCGTAATCGCAACAGAGCCTTACGGGTGGTATCCGCAACGCGCTGGCCGGGTCGATCTCATCCTCGAGCGCGCGCGGGAAACCGGGAAGATCAATGACCCCGTTGTTCGCGAAGAGATCGGAAAACTGCTGGTTCTGGATCGTACCGCCAAATGGACGGCGCTCAGAGCGCGCGCCAATTTGGCGCCGGGTGAAGGTCTTGGACCGACAGGATCGCTGATCAAGCTGCTCGGCAGCCATGTGGCGCGTGCGGCCGCGAGGGTACATACCCTGATCTCCGGCGCGGATGCGATGCTGGCGGGTGCGGAAGCGCCCAAAGACGGATTGATTGCGGAAGTCTTCGTTTCGGTTCCAGCCGTCTCGATTGCGGGTGGCACAGACGAGATTCAGCGCAACATCATTGCAGAGAGGATCCTTCGTATGCCTAAGGATCCCAATCTCGACGCAAATCGTCCGTTCCGGGACGTTCTGAAGAACCCGGGGGCGGGGACGAGGTAAACACCTGATCTTCAATGGAAGATTACTTGGGGCGCTTTGTTTTTGCTTATCCGCCAAGCTCAAGAATCGCCAATGGAAGTGGAGTAAGTCATGTCGGCCATTCCCCCCATCCAGCATCCGGACCAACTCTTCATTGGCGGTAAATGGGTAAAGCCTTCCGGCAACCCAACGTTCGACGTGTTCAATTCAGCCACCGAGGAGCTGTTTGTCAGCGTCGCCGAGGCACAGGCGGCGGACATGAGCGCGGCAGTTGCGGCTGCGCGACATGCCTTTGACCATGGGCCTTGGCCGCGAATGACCCCGGGCGAGCGCGCGACGTACATGAAGCGCATTGCTCACGAGTTGGCCCTGCGGGCCGACGATCAGGCAAACACCTGGGTCATCGAGTCAGGCGTGACGCTGGCGATCGCGCGTGGGAGAGCCGATGCCGTTGCGGGCGTCTGGGAGTTCTACGCGGGACTGGCCGAGACGTTTCCGTTCCGGGAAGTGCACGAGCCCGCCGTCGCGAAGGTGGGGCTGTTGGTGCGCGAGCCTGTCGGCGTCGTGGCCGCGATCATCCCGTGGAACGGGCCCCTGCTGATGCTGGCCTATAAGTGTGCACCCGCTCTCCTCGCCGGCTGCACCGTCGTCGTAAAGGGCTCGCCCGAGGCGCCGGGGGCCGCATATTTGTTCGCCGAAGTGTGCGAGAAAATCGGTTTGCCGCCCGGCGTTGTCAACGTCGTGATAGCCGACCGCGAAGTCTCAGAGCTTCTGGTCCGCAACCCCGATATCGACAAGGTAACGTTCACCGGGTCAACGGCTGCCGGCCGACGGATCGCTTCCATCTGCGGTGAACGGATCGCCCGTTGCACCCTGGAACTCGGCGGGAAGTCTGCGGCGGTCATTCTGGACGACTATGACGTTGAGCAGGCAGCAAAAACCATCTCCGCCATGTCTATGTTTCTGACAGGCCAAGTCTGTTCCTCGCTGACGCGGATCATCGTCGATCGCCGGCGTCACGATGACCTGGTCGATGCCCTCAGCGCCTGCTTCTCCACGGTGAAGATCGGAGACCCATTCGATCTGACCACGCAATTGGGCCCACTGGCGACGAGCCAGCAGCGCGGTCGTGTCGAAAGCTACATCCAACTGGGGCAGGAGGAGGGCGCCAGGCTCGCGGCCGGAGGCAAGCGTCCTGCGCACCTGAATCGCGGCTATTTCATCGAACCGACGGTGTTCGCCAACGTCGAGAACCGCTCGCGCCTCGCCAGAGAAGAGATTTTCGGCCCGGTCTTGGTCGTGATCCCAGCCGATAGCGAAGAGGCTGCGATCCAAATCGCCAATGACACGATCTTCGGCCTGAACAACTCGGTTTTCACCAACGACATCGACCGGGCTTACCAAGTGGCGCGGCGGCTCCGTTCGGGAACGGTGGGCCACAATTCCGTTCGCTCGGATTTCGGGATTGCGTTTGGTGGCTTCAAGCAATCGGGCCTCGGACGGGAGGGTGGGCGCGAGGGTCTGCTACCTTTCCTGGAAGCCAAGACGTTGCTCATGGACGCAATGCCTAACGAGAGGGGTTGACGGGAGCGGCACGCGCCGCTCATCGTGTTTCGCGGTAGGGATGGGCGCCGGAGGTAGGAATGGGAGAAAGACCACTTCCCGTGCGCGGTATTGCCGTGTTCGAAGCAGCGGCTCGCGCGGTCAGTTTCCATGCGGCTGCCCAAGAACTGAATTTGACACCGTCCGCGGTCAGTCACCAAATCCGACTGCTCGAAGAGACCCTCGGCGTCCGGCTGTTCGAGCGCGTGGGACGTGGTGTGACGCTGACGGCTGAAGGTGCTGACTACGCGCTCTCCGTGCGGGTAAGCATGCAGCGGCTGCGGATCGCCACGAACCAGATCAGGGCACGCGCGAAGGCGGGCGGCGCTTTGGAGGTCGTCAGGATTGAGCTCCCCCCCTCGCTGGCTCACTGCTGGCTGTTGCCGCGCTTGGCAGAACTGATCGCGCAGCATCCGGGTTTGGACATCCGGGTCAACGCGCAGGGATCTCATCTTCAGAGAGATCGATCACCCTTGCCCCTTTTGACGGATGCGCCCGCGGATCTTCAGATTGTATATGGCGACGACAAGCTTTGGTCCGATAGAGCTTCGCGCCTGCTGTCCGAAAACTTCCAGCCGGTTTGCGCGCCTGCGCTCCTCGCGCAAGGCCGCATGAAGTCTCCCGATCGTCTCCTCGAGCACACTCTCCTGAGCACCTCTCTAAACGCAGTGACATGGGAGGAATGGCTGAACTGGCAGGGTGTCGATCTCGACAGAAGCGCAATCAGCACTTTGCAGATGGACCCCTCCCACCTTGCGATTGAAGCCGCTGTTCGCGGCATGGGCGTCATCCTTGAGAGCAGTATCCTCGTGGAGCGCCAACTGCTCACCGGAGCTCTCGTCGCGCCATTTCCAGACCTGAGCCGGCCGGGATTTTCCTATTGGCTGTACGCGCCGTCGCAGGGGAAGCCCAGCACCGCTGTGGAGGCGGTTGCCGAGTGGCTGCAGGACAGTTCGGCCCTCAGCCCGGCGCCAAAAGATTCTTACGCGATCAGCTGACGCTTTCGCGGGTTCCGCATGTCAGCTTAAGTCGCCGCCATCTCGCACCGGTCGGGGGCCAAATCTTCGGCAGCTGTAGGCGCAATCGCACCTGAGTGAGCGCGAACGCGTACGAAAGCAGGGCTGCCGCCGGCAACTGTAAGTCACTGAAGGGAAAGGCAGAATGGGCGAGATACATGCGCCCATGAAGTCAAAGCAGCAGCCGGCAGCCTCTTGAATTTCGACTTCGGACTCAAGAAAGCCGGGAGGGTGGATGGCGCTCCAGTCTAGGCGCGACTGAAATGCTATTCATCAATGGCGAGCAATTATATTCGCTTGTGCCCAAACCATAAACTAGCCGAATTTACTACTAGTGAGGAACTCACGGAGACTGAAGGCGGTCCTAGTAAAATAGCAAATCTAGTTTGGGCCACCTTCACCCAAGCAAGGGGGGAAGGAAAAAATCATGCGTCCGTTCACCGTCACAACCCGTATTGCCGCAGCGGCAGCCACAGACGAAAATAGTCCGACGAGCCGACTGGGTATCGTCTCCCAGCGCGCGTTGCTGATCGCCGGCGTTGCCAGTGTCAGCCTGCTGACGAGCATTCCATGTATGGCCGCCGAGGCACAGGCCGCACAGAACGTCGGAATCGACGGGAACGCCAATGACGGCGAGAATGTCGGTCTCAACGAGATCGTCGTCACCGCCAGTAAGAGCGCCGCTACGACGGTGCTCAAGGCGCCGACTTCGATCCAGGCTATTTCAGGCGAGTCTCTGCAGAAGCAGGGCGTTATCGGCTTCATGGACGTTGCGGGAAAGATACCCGGCCTCGCAGTCCAGGATCTTGGCCCGGGCGACCGCAAATATGTTATCCGCGGTATCAGCTCGACCGGCGCTTCGACGACCGGCGTCTACTATGACGAAGCCGTGATCAGCGGATCGAATGCCAATGATGGCGGCGGATTCCAGTCGGATATCCGGCTCTACGATCTGGATCGCATCGAGGTGCTGCGCGGCCCGCAAGGCACGCTCTACGGTGCCGGATCGATGAGCGGTACGATCCGCTTCATCACCAAAAAGCCCGATCTCAACGAATTCAGCGGATATGTGAGCGGTGAGGTGTCCAGTACCAGCCATGGCGGCACCAACTACAATGCCAACGGCGCCCTGAACCTGCCTGTCGTCTCCGATAAGGTGGCCCTGCGCTTGGTTGGCTGGGGTATCGACGACAGCGGTTTCGTCGATCAAGTCCGCGTCGGCGCCAGCTTGAACAACCCGATTGGCCTTGTTCGCAATGTCAACAACGACAATGTCCTCGGCGGTCGTGCCATTCTGCGCATCCAGCCTACCAGTGCCCTGACAATCGACGCTTCGTACACGCGCCAGCGTTCGACAACGAACGGCTCGTCGCGATACACGCCGGAAGGCATTACGGCCTTCGAGGTGCAGGGCGCCCCTATCATCCAAGGGTGTGATCTGTGCAACACGGACGTCGGCCGCACACCTCGCGAGGACAACCTTGAGGTGTATAGCCTGACCGCGAATTACACGACCTCGTTCGGTACGTTCACGGCCACGACCAATCAGTTCAATCGGGATCACGACTATAATATCGACAACACGGCGATTCTGACGAGCTTCGGTGTTCCCCTTCCCGTCGTGACCTTTGAAACGGTCAAGCGTAAGGTGAACTCGAGCGAACTACGCTTCGCTTCGGACTTTGATTTTCCTGTCAATTTCGTGATCGGCGGCTTCCGCCAACGCGAAACCGCGGACCTCGACATCGGTATGCTCGCCATCAATGGTGAGGGGCGGCCGATAGGTCGGTTCAGTCCGCTGAATTCGCAGGACGCGCTGCTGAATCCGGGCGTCGGCAGCACCGTTTTCGGTCGAACGGACTACCGCTCGGGAACCCAGTATGCGGCGTTCGGCGAGGCAACCTGGAATGTTACCGAGAAGCTGAAGCTGATGGGTGGCCTTCGCTACTTTAGCGAAACGCTGAATGGCGTCCAGCAGAACACCCATCTCGTCGGTGGTTTCCCCGAAGGCGTCGAAAGCGAGGCTCCTGTCGTAAACGAGGAACAAACCAATAATAAACTGACCTTCAAGCTGAACGCCAGTTACGCGTTCAACGAGAGCCTACTCGTATATGCGACAGCTTCACAAGGGTTCCGCTCCGGCGGTCTCAACCCGCCCAGCATCTTTGGCCCCATTCCTCCGTCGTTCGGGCCCGACACGCTCTGGAACTATGAAATCGGCGCCAAAGGTCGCTTGTTCGGTCGTCTTCTGGAATATCAGGTCAATGCCTATTGGATCGATTGGAAGGATATTCAGGTACAGGAAGTGACCCAGGTTGCGGCCCTCCACTACATCGGCAACGCTGGCAATGCGGTTTCGAAAGGCATCGAGTTCGAGTTGACGGCCCGGCCGATCCAGTATCTGACGATGAATCTCTCGGGATCCTTTCAGGACGCCTATCTGACGGAAGGCGCGACCCCGGAAGAGCTGGCCGCAAATCCCACCCGGGGGGTGACGGGTGACAAGCTGCCGGATGTGCCGCGGTTTCAATATGCGCTGGGCCTCGATTACACGGCTCCCCTGCCGTTCGACGGCGACTGGACGGGCACATTGGCGGCCGACGTCAGCTATCAGGGCAAGCGCGACGCCTATTTCGACGCGAACCCGTTCAACATCGAGCTGAAATCCTATACCCTGATCAATGCGCGCGCCGGAATATCGAATGAGCTATGGCGCGCGACATTCTTCGTGCGCAACCTCACCAACAAGCGGGCGCAGGTCTCCGCGATCAATTCGAACCAGGATCCTCACGCGCTGATTACGGTCCGTCCGCGGACGATTGGGCTGACGCTCGCTCGCAACTTCTAAAATACGCGGCGCTGCCGCGAGGAAGAGAAACGGCAATCAGACATGACAAGCAGCGAGGTGGGAGCGCCTCGCTGCTTGAGCGAAGCAACAAGTCTAGGAAGAACGAAATGAGCGCGTGGAGTTCAACTGGGATCGATCCTAAGAAGCTGAAAGAGAAGTATGCAGAGGAGCGCGATAAGCGGCTCAGCACTTCGACCGGACGGAAGTATGCGCTTGCGAAGGATTACGAGGGCAGCCTTACGGAGGATCTGTGGCGCAAGCGCCAGAATGACCGGGCTCCTCACAATGAGGAGATTGACGTCCTCGTAGTCGGCGGCGGTATGTCCGGCATCATGACCGCCACTCGGCTGATCCAGAACGGTGTGACGGACCTTCGCTTGATCGAACGCGGTGCGGAATTCGGAGGCACTTGGTATTGGAACCAATATCCCGGAGCAGCCTGCGACAGTGAAGCCCACATCTACCTGCCGTTTCTTGACGATACCGGCTACGTGCCGTCGCAGAAATATACCGGCCAGACCGAAATCCAGGCATATCTCAAGCAGCTTGCTTCCTTCGGCGGCGTAACGCCGCGAGCATTGTTCAACACAAAGGCACAATCGCTCACCTGGGATGAAGATAGCCAGCGCTGGATCGTGCGAACCGATGTGGGCGATGAATTCCACGCGCGCTTCATCGCGCTTTGTGCGGGAAGTTTCCTGCAGCCGAAGATGCCCTCGATGGAGGGAGTCGAGACCTTCAAAGGTCACATGTTCCTGAATTCGCGCTGGGACTATGACTATACCGGCGGCGCACCTGGCTACCCCCAGATGACGAAACTGCGCGACAAACGCGTCGGCATCATCGGCACGGGCTGTTCCGCCGTGCAGTCTATTCCGCACCTCGCCCAATGGGCGAAGGAATTATACGTTTTCCAGCGTACCCCTTCGATGGTCAATTATCGCGCGAACGCGAAGACCGACCCCGAATGGGCCAATTCGCTCGAGCCGGGCTGGCAGGAAAAGCGGATGGACAATTTCGAAATTTGTCTGCTGACACCTACTGAAGCCAAGGAGGATCTCGTTGCCGACGCCTGGACGGAGTTGGCGCGATCGATGGTGGATCTTGAGCGGGCGAAGGCCGCCGTGGGCGGAGCAACCACAGATGATGCCGAACTCGTGCAGATCGCCGACTTCCTGACGATGTCGGGATACTGGGACCGAGTGGACGAGATCGTCGCCGATAAAATGACCGCCGAAGCGCTGAAGACTTATTATTACGTGAACTGCAAGCGGCCGACATTCCACGACGAGTATCTTCCATCGTTCAACCGACCGAACGTGACTTTGGTGGATACACAAGGGAAGGGCGTCGAACGGATTGCACCGGAAGGCGTTGTCGTCGGGGGCAAGCTGTTCGAACTCGATTGCATCATATTCGCGACGGGATTCGAGGTGTTCACGCACACGTACCTGACCGGCGAATATACTGTGACGGGTGTTGGAGGGCAGTCACTGCAGGATAAGTGGGGCAAGCAATTCCGTACACTCCACGGCATGACCACACATGGCTTCCCGAACATGGTTCTGGTCGGCCACATGCGAGACGGAGGAGGGACGACCAACTCGAATTATCCGTTCCACCACCAGTCCGCCCATGTCGCGAAAATCATCAAGAGGACGATCGATTCCGGTGCATCGAGCTTCGACGTGACCAAGGAGGCCGAAGATGGATGGGCGCGTACGATGAGGGAGAAGATGCCGCCGATACAGCAATTTCTGGCGGATTGTACGCCCGGCTACCTGAACAATGACGGCAATGTCGACGATAACGTTTTGCGGCTTTCGATTTATGGGGGCGGTTCGCTGGAATATGCGCAGATATTAAAGGATTGGCACACGGGAGAGGGCTTCGAGCGCGACCTGGAGCTAGTCGGAAAATAGAATAGAAGGCCTGTCTTAGCCATCGTTCGGCGCGCTTCAGTCTGGTGCCGACAGCATCTGTTTGCTTCCATGACGTGTCCACCGGCGCAGCTCGAAGTTTACTATCGACTTGAAGCGGCCTTGTATTGCGCGCTCATCTCGACGATGAGATTACATGGCCTTCGGTGGTACCGGATGAGAGTTCTATCGCACGTGATCGGATAATTCTATATGCTCGCCAACCTGGTTCGCATCGTACTGGTCCCATCGGCAGTATTCCTGTCCGTTTTGTTTGGTGGCTCGTTCGGATCGGGGCGTGAAGTTGTCGAGTTCATGAGCGACAATGGCCCCGCCGGCGGCTTCATTTCGATCGCGATTATCGCCGCGGTCTATTCGACCTGCCTGTTCCTCAGCTTCGAGCTGTCTCGGCTGTTTAAAGCTTACGAGTATCGTGGATTCTACAAGCTCCTCTTGGGACGTGGCTGGGTCATATATGAACTGTTCATCACGCTTGCCGTGATCGTCGCTTTGGCGATCTGCGCATCGTCGTCGGGCGAGGTCTTGAACTCCCACTTCGGCCTCCCGACGCTTGCCGGCGGCTTCCTCCTGCTGCTGCTGGTGGCTGCACTGAATTATGGCGGGCGTGACATTGTGGAGCGTTCGATGGTCGCCAGCGTGCTTGCGCTGGCGGCGATGCTAATTGTGCTGCTGGTCATTGTTCTCGCAACCAGGAGCGATGCGATAGCGAGCGCATTCGACATCGAATCCTCGCTCTCGGACGCCGTGCGAGACGGATTCAGATATTCGATCACGAACGTCGGATTCATTCCGCTCCTACTCTACTGCGGAACGCAACTAAAGAGCCGGCGTGAGACGTTGATAGCCGGCGTCTGTGCCGGATTTGCAGCAATCATGCCGGCCGTCGTCTTTCACCTTACGTTCCTGGCGGACTATCCGAACGTTATTGCCCAAACCCTGCCTACCTACGTCATGATCGAGGCGCTGACTCCTGCGCTGTTTCTCGATGCTTATGTACTCGTGCTGTTCGTTCTGATCGTGCAGACCGGTGTCGGGATGCTCCAGGGTGCTATCGAGCGCATCGATAGCTGGAGGAAGGAAAGTACAGGGGCAGGGCTAGGCAAGCTTGGTCATGCCGGCTTCGCAAGCGCCGCGGTTCTTGCGAGCGCGGCGCTTTCGTCGATCGGCTTGGTAAACCTAATCGCGCAGGGCTATAATTATTTGTCGATCATATTCGCCGTTATATTCGTTCTGCCGCTCTTGCTGGTTGGGATTCCCCGGATTGTCCGCCAAAGTCGGGCGAATTCGAACTGAGCGATCGCGACCCGCTGCGGTTCGGTGCAAATTGCTCGCCCATTTGAATGAGAAGATTTCGCCAATCGGGTCTCGCAAAATATGCTTACATTAACGGCAGGCTCAACGCCCCGTGCCTTTTTCGGCGCCGGGCGCCGCAATGTGGAGGGTGAAGACGATGCAATCCGGTTATTCGATGCGTATCCGCGCTGTTGTAGCGAGCCTGGTGCTGTGCTGCGGTTCCGGATCCGCGCTGGCGCAGCAGTCCGCCATCGACGAGAACGTCGCAAGGCAGTTCGCCGAGGCCGCCAAATGTTTGCCCAGTGAGGCGACCGATCCACAGGCTCTACACATTAACGGGTCGAAGCCGTTCGTATACAAGACGATCGGCGAGACCGAGCTTCGCCTTCACGTCTTTACGCCCGCAGGGCGAACGGCCGGCGCCAAATCCCCGGCGGCCGTCTTCTTTTATGGCGGTGGATTTCTCTTCGGCGAGATCCGCAGATTCCAGACTCAGGCGACGCATCTAGCTCTGCACGGCGTGGTGACGGTGCTTGTCGACTACCGCGTCAAATGCAGACATGGTTCTTCCATACTGGAATCCATCGCAGACGCGAAATCAGCCATGCGCTGGGTGCGCGGGCATGCGGACGAACTCGGTATCGACTCTTCCAGGATCGCGGCCGTCGGAAGCTCGGCCGGGGGCCATCTGGCCGCAGCAACGGCACTCGTCCCGGGCTTCGACGACCCGGCCGACGAGAAGATCGACCCGCGGCCCAATGCGCTTGTTCTTTACAACCCCGGGCTTGATACCGGCACGCCGGCCAGCCGCGCGAGATTGGCGCTGATACATGGCAAGGATGTCGCCGATCGCGGTCTCGAATTCTCGCCATCCGAGCATCTCAAGCATGGCTTGCCCCCGACGATCATCTTCCAAGGCACGGCTGATGTGCTTACGCCAATCGAGATTGCCGAGCAGTTCTGCGTTCGCGCTAAGGCCCTGAAATCTGAGTGTGAGTTGGTGAGCTACGACGGCGCACCACATGGGTTCACAGAAATCTGGATGGGTTTGGAAGATGCGTCTCTTGGCGTGAAAACCGAAGAGTGGGCAGAGGACACGATGCGTCGCACCGATGCGTTTCTCACCAAATTGGGATGGCTGCCTCAGCGATAAGCGAAAGCCAGAAGTTGAACGGCCAAAGCGGCTCAACGCGAGCGCGCCTGATGAAGCACGCACCTGATTTATCAGTGGCCGCACCAATGTCATGCGTGGTGGACGCAGTTGCCGAAGCTCGCGAGGCTATTCAAGTCGCTCGAAGACGCGATCTCTTCACAGCTCGTGGGATGAAAATATGATATCGCGCCCTACAGGCCGAGCGCGCCTGGATCGACGCAATGATGTCGGCGTCGTTATCATGGACGACGGCAAGATGAACTGTGTCAACAGGCCAATGCGCACCGCAGTCATGCGAGCGCTGGAGGAGGCTCTGGCCGATCCAAAGTTGCGGGCAATCGTACTTGCAGCTGAGGGGCGGGCGTGGTGCGCGGGCGCCGATCTGAATGAAATGGACGATGAAGAGGCCGAGGCGGATCCGAATTTACAACTCACAATGACGGGCTGGCTCGATGACTGCCCAAAGCCGGTCGTGGCGGCAATCCAAGGCCCGACCCTTGGGGGTGGTTTCGAGCTGGCGCTCGCCTGTCATTACCGTGTTGTCTCTCGAGACGCGCTGCTCGGCCTGCCCGAGGTAAAGCTTGGTCTCTTCCCGGGCGCTGGCGGCACCCAGCGCTTGCCCCGCGCAATCGGCTTGGAGAATGCGACGAACCTGATCCTTGCCGGGAAGATCGAAAAGGCGCAGGTTTTCGAGGGTACGGACCTCATCGACGAATTCGCGGAAGAGGACGTATTAACGGCGGCCATCGCATTCGCCCGCCGCTTGCCGGAAGGCAAGCCTCCCCGGCTGCGGGATCGGCCTGTGCGACATCCAAATGCGGAAGGGTATCTTGCATTGGTGGCAGCGGCTGTGAATGCGAATCCCGCGCGACTTCCGGGTCAGCCAGTTGCCGTGGCCTCGCTTCTCGCCGCGGCGACAAAACCTTTCGATCAGGCGCTTGCCGAAGAGTACGCGAGTTTTCGTTCACTAAGGGCATCACTCGCTTCGTACCCTTATCGCCACGCGTTTTTCGCGCAGCGCAAGGCGGCTGTGGTGAAAGATCTCGACCCGGCGCCAAAGGGACGTGAAATCCGGTCTGTTGCTGTGATCGGCGCGGGAACGATGGGCCAAGGCATTGCGATGGCGTGCGCAGAGGCAGGCTACCCTGTCTGGATCTTGGACTCAGACAAGGCTGCTCTTGCACGCGCGCAAGAACGCATTGGTGAACACTACTCCGCACAAACTTCGCGGGGCCGGATCGATGCACCGGCGGCATCTGCGTTTCAGTCGCGGATCACGGCGGTAACCGACTATGTGTCGATCTCCGATGCCGATTTGGTGATTGAAGCCGTTCCGGAAGAAATGCCGATCAAGCAGGCTGTCTTTGAAAACCTTGATCAGGTGATGAAACCGGGAGCGGTTCTGGCAACCAATACCTCCGCCCTTGATGTTGATCGCATCGCTGCTTTTACACGGCGTCCCGATGACGTGGTTGGTCTGCATTTTTTCAATCCGGCCAATGTCATGAGCCTGCTTGAGGTGGTTCGCGCGCGTAAGACTGCGGATGATGTGCTGGCGGGCGCGCTCGCGTTTGGACGCAGGCTCGGCAAAGTTGGCGTCGTTGCGGGTGTCTGCGACGGATTCATCGGGAACCGAATGATTGAGCAATATCTGAAACAGGCTCAATTCATGGTCGAGGAAGGCGCCGCACCAGAGCAGGTTGATCGTGCTCTGGAGCGCTGGGGAATGGCTATGGGGCCGTTCCGGATGAATGACTTGGCCGGCAACGACGTGACCGGTGCGATCCGCGAGCGCAGGCGGACGGAACAGCCGGGCTCAATCCATCCCGCCGTGCCCGACATTTTGGTTGTGCGGGGTTGGCTTGGACAAAAAGTGGGGCGGGGCTGGTATGACTATGGCGACGGGCAGCGAAAACCACGTCCGAATTCGGAACTGGCGGCGTTACTGCCGCAATGGCGGGCGGATAACGCCATTTCTCCGCGCCGTATCAGCGATACTGAAATCGTGGACCGTTGCATCTACGCGCTGATCAATGAAGGGGCTGCGGTGCTGGCCGAAGGCGTTGCTCAGCGCGCATCGGATATCGATGTGGTTTATCTGACCGGCTATGGTTTCCCTGAGCGGACAGGCGGGCCTATGTACCTGGCCGATACCATCGGCATCTCCAATATCGTGCGCCGTATGCGCGAATTCGCCGACTGCAATCATGGAGATCCTTCCGTCTGGAAGCCGCATCCGTTGCTCTGCGAGCAGTTCGATACCTTTCGCAATCTCCGTGATTTTGGAAACCAGGAATGACCGAGGCCGTAATCTTTTCAACCGCCCGCACCGCCCTTGCAAAATCGTGGAAAGGTGCCTTTAATATGACGCATGGCGCCGAGCTCGGCGGCCATGTTATCGATCATGCCGTCCAGCGCGCGGGCGTCGAGCCCGGCAGCGTTGAGGACGTCATACTCGGTTGTGCAAACCCTGAAGGCGCGACAGGGTACAACATTGCCCGTCAATCCGCGATCCGGGCAGGTCTTGGTACGAGCGTGCCGGGGCTCACCGTAAATCGTTTTTGCTCTTCTGGTCTTCAGGCTATCGCGCTCGCAGCGCAGCGGATCATTGCGGGAGAAAATGACGTTCTGGTTGCGGGTGGAGTGGAATCCATCTCATGCGTTCAGAACCACCTGAACATGCACATGCTTCGGGATCCTTGGCTCGCTGAGCATGAACCCGCTATATATATGCCTATGCTGCAAACCGCGGAGACGCTCGCCGAGCGGTACGGTATTGGGCGGGACCAGCAGGGCGAGTACGGCGTCCGGAGCCAGTTGAAGGCTGCGGCGGCTGCTGCAGAGGGCCGGTTCGATGCTGAAATCGTGCCGATCAGTGTTACGATGGGCGTAGCCCACCCCAAAACGGGGGCCGTCACCACGCGCGAAGTGCTGCTGAGTGCTGACGAAGGTATTCGCGCGGACACGACACGCGAAGGTGTCGGTTCGATTCGACCGGCGATGGAAGGCGGCGTAGTTACGGCAGGCAATGCTTCTCAATTCTCGGACGGTGGCTCCGCCTGCGTGCTTATGAGCGGGAAGGAGGCTGCGCGTCGCAACCTGCAGCCGATGGGAATATTCCGCGGCTTTGCCGTAGCCGGATGTGAGCCCGATGAGATGGGTGTCGGCCCGGTGTTTGCAGTGCCAAAGCTGCTAGAGAGGGCGGGCCTCAAAGTTGCCGACATTGATCTTTGGGAATTGAACGAAGCATTCGCCGCTCAGGTGCTATATTGCCGTGACCGCTTGGGTATTCCCGACGAGAAGCTGAATGTTAGCGGGGGAGCTATCGCCCTCGGCCACCCCTATGGCGTCAGCGGTTCGCGCATGACGGGACATGCATTGATCGAGGGCAAGCGGCGGGGTGCGCGGCTTGCGGTGGTAACCATGTGCGTGGGTGGCGGCCAGGGAGCGGCCGGCCTTTTTGAGATCTGCTAACGAAGCCTGTGCGGTCCGGAGCGTGATCATTTTGGATTTAGGTATGTCTGCTGCTTCTGAGCCCGTTGATCGACCCGTCGAGCACACGGGGTGCGTCGATCCGGTCGCGGCGCAGCAATGAAGGTCAAGGTGCGCCAGTGATCATACGGCGCGTTGGCGTAAAGCCGTTCGCGCCACTATCCTCGATTCCGATCTCTGAAAGCCGTTCAAAACTTCAACGCCAGTTGCTCAGCCTCGCCCGTTGCTGGCTGCGCTAGATCAAAGCCCGACACGGTAACGCCCAGCAGGCGAATACCCTTCGCAGGCGGAAGCACCAAACGGATGAGATCCAGACTGACCGCGTGCAGGATTACGTGATCGCTCGCCGGGGAACTCAGCGTGCGACTGCGGGTGATGATCTGAAAGTCAGCATACTTGACCTTCACCGTCACGGTGCGGCCGTACATGCCAGTCTTCTCGCACCAGGCCCAGACCTCATCCGCTTGCGACAGCACCCCGGCCTCGATCGTCGCGGGGTCGGTCAGGTCGGTGTCGAACGTGGTTTCCGAGCCTGACGATTTGCGTTCACGGTTCGGGTTGACGGGCCGGTCGTCTTCGCCTCGCGCGATGGCGTGATACCAGGCTCCCGCCTTGCCAAAGCGGGATTGGAGGGCTTGCAGCGGTTGCGCCCTGAGATCGGCGCCCGTTGCGATGCCCACGGCGTTCATTTTTGCCGCCGTCTTTGGGCCGATGCCGTGGAAGCGGCTGACCGGAAGGCGTTCCACGTACCGAGCGCCTTGTGCCGGCGTGATCACAAACTGCCCGTTGGGCTTGTTCTGGTCTGATGCCAGCTTGGCGAGGAACTTGTTGTAAGAGATGCCTCCCGATGCGGTGAGGCCGGTTTCCGCAAGGATGCGCTCACGGATTTCCGCTGCCGTGGCTGTCGCTGACGGAAGGCCGCGCAGATTGGCTGTCACATCAAGGTAGGCCTCATCCAAGGACAGCGGCTCGATCAGCGGCGTATAATCGGAGAAGATGGCTCGAATCTGCTGCGACACAGCCCTGTAGACATCGAACCGGGGCTTCACGAACAGAAGCTCCGGACAGTTTCGCAACGCCGTTGACGAAGGCATGGCTGATCGGACGCCGAACCTTCGCGCTTCATAGCTGGCGGCGGCGACGACGCCACGTGCGCCGGCATAACCGACTGCTACGGGCCGCCCGCGGAGCGTCGGATCGTCACGCTGCTCTACCGACGCGAAGAAGGCGTCCATATCGATATGGATGATGCGCCGGCTGTGGTCAGGCATTGCACGGCAGGGATAGCGCAGATGCTCTCACACGCCCAAGGGGGCATATCCGAAAAGCCGTTTTGAGCGCGCAAGCATAGCGAAGCCTGGCGAATCACCGCCGTTGGGGCAGGTGTTGGGGTGAAAAAGAGAAATTCAGAAATGTCTCTTTGTTTTAAATAGATTGTGGCGGAGAGGGTGGAAAGATGAAATGATATAAATACATAATAAATACAGTAAGTTAATGAAATTTTATAGGATAAGTGCCCCCAATCATGCCCCATGTCGAGCGGGTTTACGCCGAACTAGATGTAAAGGTCGCCGTGATATAGCGTGGCATTGAGGGTGTCGTTGGGATGCGGTTGCATCCGGTGCAGCTGTGCATTTGTGTGGATCGAAACCGTTACGGAATCGAAGACGGGTGACCGACCGAAATGGTTATCGTTAGGACATTTAAGACGATCGGCATGCTGAGAAAGCGGAAAAGCCTCTCAAGATTGCTGCGGCTTACCGCCAGGACGAAACGGCTGACAACGATCCCCCCGCCGACTACTGTCGGGCAGCGTTGACGCGGTGTGATCCGAAATGGGAAACGCGCATTTGCGCCCGCATATTCGTGTGCCGCGAACGCCTTGTGCACACCGGCCAGTCCGGGGGAAGTCTAAACCGAGCGTGCCGATGCTGCGCTCATGCAAGTTGGGGCCTGTCCTTCGGCTGGTAGAACATACCGAACGATATGAGCTTCATGACCTGCTCCATGTCTTTGAGCGTGGCGCCTATCGACGCCGGCCCCGTGCGTTCCACCCACGGTAGATAATTCCACATGTCCGCCTGTATGCGATTCTTGAATTCCAACTCGACACGGAACTCTGCCGGAAGGTCGAGCAGGGATATCTCATCCCGTCGAGCGAACGCTCGCGCGACACCTTCCTTGATCTGCTTCTGCGCGACGGCGGGCTTCAGTGTATTGATGGCCGCAAGCCCATATGTTTTCTTGGTGACGAATGTCTCAATGTCGCTGTTAAGCGCCTTGACATGCTCAATGTAGCTTTCGTCTCCGGAAGAGAAAATTGTCTTAATCCCGTAGTGCGCAGCGAGCATGGCGTTGAACCCCGTTTCGGAATTGCTTTCGCCGTTGATTCGGATGTCACGATAGCAGCCGCCGTGATAGGTGTGGGATAGCAGGCCATCTGGCGAGAGGCTGCTTGTGTGATGGCCTATGAAGACAACGGCCTCATAATGGCCGTCTTCCACCCCCTGCATTTGGAGGAGCGGCCGGGGCCACGAACGGACCACGCGCATATAGTCTGGGACGTCGTCGATGAGAATATTCTGACCCGTCCCATGTCCATCCGCAACTACCACCTCACTGACGCCTGCCTCATGCAGGGCTTCGGCTGCCGCAATGACTTCACCGGTCATCCATTTGCGTGCGGATTGGAATTCCCAGCCTGCAGGCGTGAGCTGAGGGGAATTCGTGATGCCGGCCACACCTTCGATATCCGCGGAAATATAGGCACGCATACAATGCATCCTTTCAACAATAATATATATACATGAACATTCATTCATAGAATGTCAATGCGATATGCATGCTTCAAGTGATTCCTGCCAGAGCACATCGGGAACGAAACTGGCTTCAAAAAATATATATGAATGAAGGTTCATGAATAAATATTGACAACCCGGAAAACGTCATGATAGCACAATGAAGGTTCGAAGAGCGGATTGTGCGCCGAACGGCGCTTCCGATTCAAAAATTGGGGGGACGAAAATCAATGAAGAAGATCAGAAAACTTCCGCTTCTGCTGGGAATTGCCGGCGTGTGCGGATTTGGCCCTGCTGGCTACGCCGCGGAAACGGGAGAGGCGGCATTTGAGGAAATCATTGTTTCAGCTCGCAAGAGAACTGAGCGCATTATCGATGTGCCGATGTCCATGACGGCCATGTCGGCTGAACAGATTGAGCTGACCGGAGCCAACACGCTCGAGGGCCTTCAGTATCAGGTCGCGAACTTTTCCATCGATGGAGAAGACTCCCGTTCAAGCAACACGATTGCCATCCGCGGTATAGCCAATCAGGAAGACAGTGCTGGTCTAGACGTCGGCTTCGGTTTAAGCGTGGACGGTGTCTACATGGGACGAATGCTCGCTGTCAGCCAGGATCTCGTCGACATTTCCCGCATCGAGGTTCTGCGGGGGCCGCAGGGTACGCTGCAGGGTAAGAATACGATCTCCGGTGCGATTTCGATCGTGACGAAGAGACCGCCATCGACGTTCGAGGGTTACGCCAAGGTTGATCTTGGAAACTACGACTATATCCGGACGCGCGTTGGTATTGGCGGGCCGCTGATCGCAGGTGTACTGAACGCCAAGTTCGACGGATTCCTCGTGGACGGTGATGGCCATGTGAAGAACATCGACAACGGGGAGACGTATAACACGCCGGACGCGCATGGGTTGCGGGGGCAGCTCAATTTCCTTCCCGGTGATGGCGTGGACATATTGATCTCTGCGGATTGGACAAGGATCAACCGAAAAGATGGTCCAAGCGAGGCCTTCGGTTTCGATTGGATGGCCGCCGGCTTCGCGCCACCGATCGGTGCAGGCCCGATCGTAATGGCGCCCAAACCATACGAGGTGAACATTGATGGGCCCTCGGATGAAGATATAGAGGCGACGGGTGTAAGTGCCCACGTGACCGTCGACGTTGCATCGAGCCTGGCGCTAACTTCCATTACCGCATATCGAGAAGCGAAAGCGGTGCGTGAATTTGATCGCGACTATACGAACCAACCTTTGTTCGGTGATCTGAACTACGAGAAGCAGGATCAGTTCAGCCAGGAATTGCGCTTGGCTACAACCGGCAGCAACACCATCGATTTCACTGCCGGTCTTTTCTACATGCACCAGAAGGTCAATGAATCCATCGATATATTCACATTGGAAGGGTATGTGCCGATATTCCCGGTCGGCACGGGCCTGTATCACGAGACGGCGCTCAAGAGCGACAGCTACGCTGCGTTTGGTCAAGTCGATTATCATGTCACCGATCGGCTGACGATTGGCGCGGGCATTCGATATACTCGCGATGAAAAGGAGATGACGTTTCTTCAGACCGTCCCTCCCGGCTTCCCCTTCAGGGCGCAGAACGTGTCCGGAAAATATGAAAAGGGGGCCTGGTCATATAACGTGACCGCAAAGTACGAGGTTGCCGAAAACGCGAACGCTTATGGTCTGATCTCGAGAGGCTACAAGGCGGGCGGATGGAATCTCGGCGAAGTGAACTTCATCGTTACGGATGCCCTGATCGATCCTGAGTATGTGACGAACTACGAGGTTGGACTCAAGGGGCTTTACTTCGACAAGCGGCTCGCATTGAATCTGGCTGCGTTCTATATGAAGTATACAGATCAGCAGGTGCGTGACTGCGGCGATGCGAGTTGCCTGACGGAGATCATCGCGAATGCCGGCTCGTCGACCATCAAGGGTTTTGAGGTCGAAGGGGCGCTGAAGCCGGTGGACTCTCTGTCTTTTGACTTTGCCGTCGGGTATTCAAATGCCAAGTTCGATGAATATTCGGTGGGGGCTACCGACTATTCTGGAAAGCGCCTGACCTACTCACCCAAATGGAATGGTAGCGCCGGGATCACATTCACGCAGGGCATTGGTGGACTTGGTGAGTTCATGCTGCACACTGGGCTGACATATCGCGGTGATCAATTTCAGGATTCGGCAAACCTGCGCCGCAAGGACGGATATACTTTGATGAATGCCCGTACTGGTATCCGTTCGGAAGACAATCGCTGGGGTGTCTATCTCTGGGCCAAAAACCTGACGAACAAGCGCTATATCACGGCGCCGGCAGTTCTTGACCTCATGGGGACGCGGCATGAAAGATACGGGACGCCGCGGAAGTATGGCGTCAGTCTTGAGTATAACTTCTAGTACAAGAGGGGGGCGGGGGAAAAACGGCGGCGCAGGTTTTATACCTGCGCCGCCTTCGCGTTTGATGCCAAAAGGGCAAATGCCTCTCCGACTGGAAAGCGGCTATTTTTTCCGGGTCTTTCTGGAGGTTTTGTCAAGCGCCTTCATAAGGAACTTGATGATGTTTTCTGTGACATCGCTCTGAGACAGCCTGCCTTTGTCGCTTTCGAACCAGTAGATCAGATGCTCTATGGGCGCCAAAAGCGAAAATGTCGTTGTCGTCAGATCGTCAAACTCGAACGACCCGTCCTGTTCGCCTCTTTTGAGAATGTCCTGTATCATGCGGATCAATTCTCGCTGCGCGTCAGTCACGACCTTCTTTTGCGGCTTCGTCAATCCCGAGCGATCGTTGGTCGCGCGGAATGAGTGAAAGTCGATCAGTGGTAGAATTTTGCAGTGCTGGATTTCATAGGAGATGTGTGCTCGAATGAAGGCTTCAAGCTGAAGTCGCGGGTCGTTTGAATCGACACTTTCGACGGCCTCCTTGCACATCGTGATCATTTTCCATCCTATATCCTCAAGGATGGTGAAAAGAATTTCGTTCTTTGATTTGAAGTAATTGTAGAAGGCTGATGGCTGAATATTAACAAGCTTTGCAATATCAGTCATGCTTGTATTGTCGTATCCTCGTTCCATGAAGCTTTTGGCTGCGGATTCGAGGATGATGCGGCGAGTCTCGGGGCCGCTTCCTTTTTTGCGCGTAACGCTTCTCTTTTGCGCGGCCGTTGTCAATGTCGCCCCACTTCAAACGATTGGTGAATATCTGCAGCCGAATGCCACGATTTTATGTTCAATGGTATCAAAATGTGCTCGCCTTGCAAGGCAGCCGCAGTTGTGCGGGATATTTTTGCTTGCATTATATGAATGAATGTTCATACATTTATCGCGCTGGGCAAAGGGCTACGATTGAAGATTCAGGAGTTGATGTATGGCCGTTTGGAAGGATTCCCGGTTGTTGAGCATGGTACGTCCGTCGATGATTGTTCCAATCCTGGCGTGTGTGCAGATTGTCGCGGGCGGTGCCGAAGTGCAGGCGCGTATGGTCGACCTGAACCAGCCGGAAAAGACTGTTGTTGGCTACGGATTGCCGTGGACGGTCCGGCCCGGCGAAACGATCGATTTCAAAGTTAGCACATACGCTCCCGGCGACTATAAGGCGGACTTGATACGCCTGAAATCCGCAGACGAGTTTGATCGCGGCAAGCGTTTTCAGTTCGACAAGTTGAAGGCGTCATTCGAGCGGCGCTATGCCGGTCGGAACCAGCCCGTTGATACAGGGTCGTTCGTTGAAATAGCTAATGCCGGCGTGCTTGATGCGGTGGGCAGTTTCACGATTGTCGCCAGCGTGCTTCCGACGCTCGTGCCCGTTGACGGTAAAGGGGGGACGGGCGCTGTGCAGCACCTGATCGCCCGCTGGGATGCCGTTGCGAAAAGCGGCTGGTCGCTCGCCCTAGATGAAGAGGGCAAGCTGGCGTTCTACGTCGGCGATGGGAAGGTCAGCCAGAAAGTCGCCGTGCCCTCGCCGCTGGTGATCGGCCAGTGGTATCAGGTGTCGGCTGCCTACAACGCATCAGACAATAACGTGAATCTGCGCTACCGACCCGTGAGCGCGACGCCAGGCAACAGGTTCTATCTGAGGTCGGAAAGCGTGACAGGCGCTGCGGCCGCTCTGGTTCAGCAGGGAAGCCTCCGCTTCGCTGCGGCATCAGGGGGCCAGGGGAACGGTCCGCTGAAGCAATCCGAAGGCGTGTTCAACGGCAAGCTGGACACGGTGCGTATTGCGCGCGGTGCGCTGGACGCTGATACGGCCGACAAACTGCTTGCGGCGGCAACTCCCGTCGAGGCCGGAGCGGCGGATATTCTCGGTTTCTGGGACTTCGCCAAGGGGACGGGGACGACGGTGGTCCACGATCTTGGAAGGAACGGTTTGCAGGGAACTGCCGTGAACCTCCCGTATCGCGCCATCCCCGGGGCCAACTGGGACGGATCCTCATACAACTGGCAAGAGCGCCCCGAACAGTATGGGGCCATGTATTTCCACGACGATGCCGTTTACGATCTCGAATGGAAGAACGATTTTTCCTTCAAGATTCCCTCTGGCCTGAAAAGCGGTGTCTATGCCGCTCGGCTTCGCCTGGGCGCTTCCGAGGACTACGTGCCGTTCTTCGTCGCGCCTTCGAAGGGCAAGCCGAAGGCGAAAATCGCGTTCCTGCTGCCGACGGTTTCATACCTGGCCTATAGCAACGTCTCGGCGGGCTTCAATGCGCGTGTCGCCATCCTGGAGATGGGGCCGGACGGCAAGGAGGTCATGAGAGAGGAAGATCCTGTAAAGGTGATTGTCGGCGCCAAGGCCAACGCGGATTTTCTGATAAACCGACCGGAAATGCCGGGCGGCGTTTATGAACGGCACAGTGACGGCACACTCGTCCAGCATGCGTCACGGCGCTATCCGAACATCACGACCCGACCCGATGCGGCAACGATAACGCTGAATCCCGATCTCGATATCATCGAATGGCTGGACCATGAAGGTTTCGAATATGACGTGATTACGGACGATCTGCTGCAGGCGGAGGGCGTTGGTCTTCTGGAAGGTTACAACGTCGTGATTTCCGGCAACCATCCGGAATACGTAACGCCGGAAATCTGGGATGCGCTGGAAGCGTACCAGAACAAGGGCGGCAGGTTCATGTATCTTGGCGGCAACGGCTATTACTGGGTTACGTCCTTCCATCGCCAAGTCGATGACGTGATCGAGGTCAGGAAACCTGAGTATGGAAACAAAACGTTCTTTCAGGCACATCAGGAGTTCGATGGGCATCGGAGCGGGTACTGGTGGGATGCCGGGCGGGAGCCGAGAGAACTCGTCGGTGTCAGATACTCCAAGCCCATGGCCATGGAGGGCGGCGGTTACTATCGCAAGCTACCCGCGGCGAGCAATCCACGCGTAGCCTTCATGTTCGAGGGCATTGAAGGCGATATTATCGGTGATTTCGGGAAATATGCTGGCGGTGCCGCGGCTGAGGAGGTTGATTCGGCGAACTTCAAGCAAGGCACGCCTCGCCACGCCCTCGTGGTTGCCACAAGCGAGAATATCAAATGGCCCTACGACGCCTCCGGAGAGGGGCTTGTGGATTGGCGCTATCGTCTGAACGTGAAAAGCCCCAAGGCCGACATTGTGTTCTATGAAACACCGAACGGTGGAGCGGTCTTCTCGGTCGGTTCGATGGGCTGGCGGGCAAGCCTCAATCACAATGGTTTCAACAACAGTGTTTCCAGAATGACCGGAAACGTGCTCAGGAGGTTCGCTGACCCGCGGCCCTTCGAGCCAGCGAAGTAGGGTAGCCATGATGCTGAGGTCTTTTGGCGTTTCGGTGCTGATCCTGATCTCAAGCACGGCTTGCGCGCTATCCGCACCCCTTAATCAGGCAAAGTATGTAACGATGCCTGACGGGGTGCGGATAGCCGTTGAAATCTGGCTGCCGTCCGAACTGAAGGCGCACCAGAAGATACCGGCGGTGATCGCTTTCACGCGTTACTGGCGCGCGAAGGACTACCTTCCGCAAAAGCTTGAGCCGCCGACGCTTGCGAAGATCATAAATGGATTCGGGTATGCCTATGTCGTTGCGGATGTGCGAGGGTCCGGCGCCTCGTTCGGCACCAGGAGTACGGAATTCTCGACCGCGGAAGTAAAGGATTATTATTACATCATCGATGACATCGCCAAGGAGAGCTGGTCCAGCGGCAAGGTAGGCGCTATCGGTGTTTCCTATCTCGGCAATGCGGCGGAACTGTCTACGCTGTCGGGGCATCCGGCCCTGAAGGCTGTTATACCGCAGTTTACAGATTTTGACTGGTACAGCTCGCTTCTGTTTCCAGGCGGGCTCAAAAACAGAATCATGTCGAGCGATTGGGGAGACATGGTTCAAGCCATGGATGTCAACGATGCTCAAAGCCTTGGATACGGTGAGACTGAGAATGGCGAACCCCGGGTACTCGGCGTAAAGCCAGTCGACGGCGTGCACGGGCGTCAACAACTGAGCGCTGCTGTCGAAGAGCATAAAGGCAACATCTCGATGTCACGCCTCTTCGACGGGGTTGAATTTCGGGATGATCTCAAGGTCGCAAACAGTCTGTCCGATTCATCGGATCATTCCGTCACCATTTATGAGTTCAAGGACAAGATCGCAGCCCTGAAGGTTCCCGCCTTCCACTGGGGCAGCTGGATGGATGCGGGTACAGCAGACGGAATTCTGAGGCGCTTTGCAAACGATTCCGCCCCGAACCGCTATATTATTGGGGCATGGGGCCACGGGGCTCGTCATGATGCAGATCCCTTCACGGAAAAAGATGCACCTTTGTCCCCGGACCTGAACACACAGTACGAAATGATCCGCGATTTCGTGGCGCCGTATTTCGATGGGAAGCCTGAAGCCGTACCGATCGAAAAGGAACTCACCTATTACACGATGGGTTCGGGCCACTGGAAAACGACGAAGGTCTGGCCCCCGCTAGGCGCCGGCACCCTGCGCCTCTATCTGACCCCTGCACGTGAACTCGGCGAGGTTCCGCCCCAATCTCGAAAGGGAACAGATTCTTACATTGTTGACTTCGAAGCGGGGACGGGCCCCGAAACACGGTGGTCTACGCAAATGGGGAATCGCGATGTCTTCTACGGCGATCGCAGAGATGCGGACAGCCGTCTCCTCACCTATACATCGCGACCGCTTGAAAAGCCGCTCGAGATCACGGGGCATCCCGTTGCCAATCTGTATGTGTCTTCCACGCACGCGGACGGTGCGATGATCGTGTATCTGGAAAGTGTCGCGCCGAGTGGTGAGGTTACAATGATCACGGAAGGTCAGCTCCGCCTCGTCAGCAGGAAGGCGTTGGATTCGAATGAAAAGAGCACAGTTTTCGGTCCGGTTCGTACGTTCAGGAGGGCGGATGCAAGGGCCATGCGGCCGGGGATTACCGAACGGGTTTCCCTTCCGTTGCTTCCTGTATCGGTACAGGTGCCGAAAGGTCATGCGTTGAGAATTGCCATCGCAGGCCACGACAAGGATAGTTTCTACCGTGTCCCCGCATCTGGAACACCTGTTCTGAAGTTCGACGTGAACGCGGTAAGAAGCTCGTTCATAGAGCTGCCGATCGTGCGTCCTGACGCAGTCCGCTGACGCGGGCCGGCTCTCCGCATGCTTTAAGCGGTCGCATCGGGTTTTGGCTTTACACCAGTCGCTCAAAATATTAATGAATGAACATTCATAAAAATTTGAATGATCGATTTGATCGTTTCAGTTCAGGTGGCTCGTCGCGCGTTGTTGGTATCGGGGTAAGCGAAATGATCATGTTAACAGACACTGGGCAAAGCGCGGGGACAATACGCGATTTGATTCTGAGTGCGGCACAGCAATGGCCGACCCGACCGGCATTAGCGTTCGACAGATCGGGTGAGGTGTTCACGTTTTCTCAACTGGATATTCTCACCGACAAGATCGCGAGCTATCTCAGGGAAGAGTTCGGTATCGGAGAGGCGGACAAAGTTGCTCTCATGCTGCCGAATGTCAGCGCCTATCCGCTGCTTTGGTTGGCGCTGGCGAGAAGCGGCGTTATCACGGTTCCGCTCAATCCCGCCTATAAAATCGAGGATGCGCGGCATCTTCTCAAGCATTCCGAAGCCTGTCTGATTGTGACAACGGAAGACAAGCTGGACCTTGTCCATGATATACAGCGCAACTGCGCCAGCTTGAGGCATGTCTTGGCTCTGAAGTCCCAAGGGAATGGTCTCTCCTTTCTCGAGCGGGCTACAGCTCGGCAAGATTCGTCGCCGCAGACTGTGCCGCATCCGGACATGGTAACGAATATCCAGTACACGTCTGGAACCACGGGCCTGCCCAAGGGCTGTCTGCTGACGAACCGGTACTGGTTCCAGATCGCGGACGTCATCGTCTCGTCGATGGAGCCTGCTCTGGGCGTTGATGACGTGATTCTGACGGCGCAGCCGTTCTCGTATATCGACCCGCACTGGAATCTGGTCGTAGCACTGCGTAGCGGGGCGAAGCTTGTCGTTCTTGAACGGTTCCGCCCGTCCCAGTTCTGGCCGAAAGTTGCGGAGTACGGCGTCACGTTCTTCTATTGCCTGGGCGCCATGCCGACTTTGATGCTCGAGATGGCGGCCTCCGAAGCGGAGACTATGCACCGGGTACGGCGCGTTGTGTGTTCGGGCATTCCGGCGAACAGGCACGCGGAGCTTGAAGCGCGGTACGGAGTGCCTTGGGTTGAAGCCTACGGAACGACGGAGACCGGGGCGGATATCAGCGACTGGTCGATGGAGGAGCACGCCGCTCTTGTAGGGAGCGGATGCCTTGGTGTTGTCAACGCATACCGCGAGGCGCGCGTTGTCGATGAAAGCGGCAACGACGTGGGCGTCGATGCTGTCGGGCAGTTGCTTTTGAAAGGCCCGGGCATGATGCTGGGCTACTACAAGAACGCGGAGGCCACGGCATCTGCGATCAGGGACGGCTGGTATCACACCGGAGATCTGGTCAGCCGTGACGAGAACGGGCGCTTCTTCTTCAGTTCGCGGCAGAAGGACATGATCCGGCGCGGCGGCGAGAATATCTCCGCTGCCGAGGTGGAAGCTGTTCTGGAGACGCACCCGGACGTCGTGATTGCAGCCTGCATCCCTGTTCCCGACACGCTGCGGGAAGAAGAGGTGAAGGCCTATATTCTGCTTCGGGATCGCGAAATCGATCCGGCAACCAAAGTCTCCGAACTGCTTTCATTTGCGCGCGAGAAACTGGCGCGTTTCAAGGTGCCCAGATACTGGGAGTTTCGCGACAGCCTTCCAATGACGCCGTCGGAGCGGGTGAAGAAGACCGAACTCTCCGGCATTGGCGAAGGTGAAAGCTATGACAGCACAACAGGGATGTGGGTGCGCGGCTGAGATCGGCCGTGAAACCCGGAACCAAAGCGCGACGTGGAAGAGAGCAGCATGGATGAATTCGTGACCTACCGCCGAGACGGCGGTGTCGGCATTGTGACGCTGGACAGGCCCGGCAAAAACAACGCCTTCAACATAGATATGCTGAACACCTTCCTGAGTGTTCTGCGAAAGGCGAACGGGGACGATTCGTGCAAGGTGCTTCTGCTCAATGCGAACGGCGATAATTTTTCCGTAGGTGACGATCTGATCGATGCGACGGACACGATGCCGGACGTGATGCAGATTCGCGATTTCATGAGCACGCTCCAGGACATTTCCCGGGAGCTTATGTTCAATCGCAAGCCGGTTGTTGGTGCATTTCAGGGATGGGTCGTCGGCGGTGCTGTCTCGTGGGCCATGAACTGCGATTTTCCGGTGTGGAGCGCAGGCGCGCGCGCTTATCTGCCCGAAACGCAGTACGGAATCTTCGCCAGCGGCGGCCTGTCGTTTCTGCTGCCGCATCGTGCCGGGCATCTGCTAGCAATGGAGATGTTCTTCAGCGGCAAAAAATACGCGGCGGACTTCATGCGCGAGAACGGTCTCGTGATTCGCGTAGTTTCCGATGACAGTTTGCAAGCCGAAGCTTTTGCCCTTGCCAGTCGGCTCTCCGAATTTTCCGCGGCCTCTCTGGGGGACTACAAGGAAGCGATCGTCGGCAGCTACCGGGACAGGTTGGAGAAGGCGCTGCAGAACGAATGTCTGCACTGCGTTATCGCCAGCCAGAACAGCGCCGTGAAGGAAAACCTCTACAGCCTGGCGAGGACGCTGTCCGGTGATTCAGAGGGCGGGCTGTAGCGATGTCTGCGATGGCAGTATTCGCGATTCTGATCGGAATCGTCGGCGTTTGCCTTTGGCTCGAGGAGCAAAGGCTTGCGGGCCGGCTCTTCGACTACATTCCGTCGATTCTGCTGATCTTCGTTACATGCATGGTGTTAGGAAACCTCGGTATCCTGCCGAAGGAAAACGGGGCCTACGTCTGGACACGCACGTATCTGATGCCCTTCGCAATATTCCTGTTCATGCTTTCCGTGGATGTCCGCGCTATTTTCCGACTTGGGAAGCTGGCCACAGTCATGGTGCTTTCCGGAATGTTCAGCGTCACGTTCGGTTTTGTGGCAGCGACCTTCATTTTTTCCGACTATCTCGGTCTCGAAGCGTGGTCTTCGATTATCGCGGCTTATGCCGGTGCCATCGGCGGATCGCAGAATCTAATCGCCATGGCCGAAACGTTCAATGCTTCCCCCAGCATTCTGGGCGCTCTGATCGCTGTGGACTCGATCGTAGGATACAGCTTTCTGGCTCTGCTGATCTCGCTCGCCAGTTACAAGGGTAAGTTCGATGCGTGGTTACACGCGCGTGAGGATACGCGCGAGCTTGTGCAGGATCTGTCGAACACGGCAGTGCAACAGCCGCGACCGGCAAACAGCGGCGGTCTCGCCATGGTCATCTTTCTTGGATTTGCCGTTTCGATTGCGTGCCGAGCCATCAGCGATGCAGCCGCCGTGCGATTGGGGCTCGATGCGATCGTCTCCCCGATCGTGACGCTTCTTCTGGTCGTAACAAGCGGCTTGTTGATGTCCCTTTCGCCCGCACGGCAGCTCAATGCACACGGGACGACGCAGATGGGGAAAATAAGTCTTTACATGATGATGGCTGTTCTGGGCGCGGGCGCGGCCATCGAGCATGTTTGGGAATATCGGGTCTTCCTGCTCTACAGCCCGGTTCTGCTGCTGATTAGCTTCGTAACGATGTTGCTGATAGGCAGGCTCCTGCGCGCACCGATCGTGCTCGTGGTTACCGGTCTTTACGCGAACCTTGGCGGCACTGTCACAAATCCGCTTGTGGCAGCGGCATATGACAAAGGGTTTGTGACGGTCGCACTTTTGATGGCGATCTTCACGCAGATCATGGGAATGTACGTTCCCCTTCTTCTGGCACCCGTCATCATCGCCATACTTGGTTAGATCGACCTTCAATCTCCATCACGGCGCAAAGTTGAACCCAGGAAAGCAGAGCAGATGAAGCAATCGATCGTCGATCCCGTAGATCGCCAACTTACCGCTTACAACAATCATGACACGGACGCGTTTGTCGCCGCCTATCATGCCGCCGTCGGGATATACAATTTCCCTGATGAACTTGTGTGTAACGGCCGGGACAATCTGCGCGCCATGTACCAGGCAATCTTCGAACGCGCGCCGGGGATAAACGCCGCGCTCACAAATCGAATAATTATTCAGAACAAGGTGATAGACGAAGAGTTCGTAACCGGTCGCGCCGGAAAGGCCGATATGCGTGCAGTCGCCATATACGAAGTTAACGAGGGGCTGATTACAAAAGTCTACTTCCTAAAAGAGGGATGATCTTGAAATGCAAGCCGGCGCGCTTCGCGTTATCAAACTTTCCGGGACTGCTCTGAACCGCGGCAGAATTCATGGCGAGGAACTGCGTACGGAAATACATGAACTCAATGAAGCGTGGGTAGACGCGATCGGACGTGCTTATGGTGTACCTAGCGAAACCTATCTTAATGCGTTTCTGAACTATCAGGCATTCGAACCGACGATTGCACGGTTTTGCCCGCAACTTCTCGCTGAGATGAAGGGCATCGCCGAAGGGGCATCACTGCCTTTCGAAAGGATACTCCTGTTGCAGCTCAGCGATGAGGAGTGGGTTTTCGGAAGGATGGCGTGGCCGAAGAACGATGCCGCGCAGTTTCGTTCAAAGTGTACCGCATTCGGGTTGCATGATGCTCTCCAGCGCAAGAGCTATGCCGGCCAGAACATGGATATCCCGCCCTTCCACGAGGGAAAGCAGGTTGTTCTTCATATTCGCCATGATGACAGCGACCTTGAAAGCTTTCTATTCGCGTCCGCAGGTGGTCTCGGCTTCATGGGCGTGAACAATGCGTCGCTGGGCGTATGCTGCAATACGCTCATGGAGTTGGCCGCCTGCAATGACGGCCTGCCTGTCGCCTTCGTTTTGCGCAGCCTCCTGGAGCGCTCGAACGGGGATGAAGCGGAAGCCCTTCTGCATTCGATCCCTCATGCTTCCGGCCAGAACTATCTGATTGCGACGCGCGAAGGTGTCCGCACATTTGAATGTTCTGCCTCAGGTGTCGCAAAGGTGATTAATCGGGGCGAGAGACATTGGATCTGCCATACCAACCACGCTCTCGGAGGGATGGAAAAGGCAAACCGGATTCCATCGCACAAACTCAGCAATTCACGTGCGCGACTCGCTTCCATAGTCAACCGTGTCGTCAGCATTTCCGAACACCCGGCTGTTGAGGGCTTCAAGACAGCACTTTCGGCGAGCGACGATCCGGTCAATCCTGTGTCGCGGAAGCTGGCGACGGCCAGCTTGCACGATTCGATTTCATATACGGCGGGCTCTGCCATCTATGAAATGGGGGAGCGTACAAGGCTGCATATCGCTCCCGGGCCACCCTGCGAAACCGCATTCCGGACTCTCGATTTCGACCGGCAATATGACAACAGAATGTCGAAGGATTAATCGAATGGTGCAGGCCGGGAGGGATGAAAAGCTGCGTCGTCGGCATTTGATCGGTTACGGAATCGGTTCCATCGGCACCGGTGCCTTTACGACGGTTCCCGGTCTTCTGTTGATGTTCTACATGACGAACTATCTGGGGATTCCAGCTCAGCTGGCGGCGCTGGGCGTTTTTGTACCCAAGATGTGGGATGTCATCGTCGATCCTTTCATCGGGATACTCTCCGACCGGACGCGGCACAAATGGGGGCGTCGTCCCTATCTTCTGGCGGGCGCTATTCTCACAGGCGTGTTCTTCTGCGCGCTGTTCAATGTGCCTGATTATCCATCTGTCGCGGCGCGTTTCTGGCATGTGGCAAGCCTTTATGTGCTGTGCACGACCGGCTACGCGATCTTCTCCATTCCCTATATCGCCTTGCCTGCCGAGATGGCCTCCGCGCCGCAGGAGCGCACGCGGATCGTGTCCTACCGCATGGTTTTCCTGTTTCTCGGCATCGTGCTCTCGGGAGGCCTGTCCCCCGTATTGATCGATCGCTTCGGCGGCGGCCTCAGCGGCTATGGAGCCATGTCGATCATACTGGGCGGCATCATCGGCTCTGCCATGCTCGCGTCGTTTGTCTTGACGCCGGAAGACAGGACCGCACGCGTTCAGCCGCCGAACCTCACCTGGCAGGCCGTCGTCGATGGCCCGCTGAAAAACACGGCATATCTGAAGCTGTTCGCAACATACGCTATCCAGTTGACGGGCTTCGGGTGCCTTCTGGTCGGCTTGCCGTACTACACGACCTATGTTCTCGGCGGTGGCGGGGCGCAATTGACGGTGCTGTTCCTGCTCCTGAATGGCGCGTCGATTGTCTCCATTCCGATATGGCTGAGGCTATCGGCGCGGGTCGGGAAAGTCAGTGCCTTCAAGGTGAGCGGTCTGACTCTGGTGCTGTCGATGGTCTTCTTCTGGGCTTTCTCGCAGCCCTCCACGGTATATGGGGTTTATGGAGCCATCCTCTGTATCGGTGTCGGTTTCGCAGGACAGCAGGTTCTGGGCCTGGCGCTTCTGCCGGACCTCGTGACGCTCGACTCCTCGCGAGGTGGCGCCAGCAGTCTTTCGGGGATTTATACGGGCATCTGGCTCGCAGGAGAAAAGACCGGCTTTGCCGTATCCGCCTTTGCTGTGGGGACCATCCTGGGCATCGCAGGTTTCGTGGAAAGCGCATCCGGCGTTGTGGAACAACCGCTGCGTGTCGTTGACACGATCCGGTTTTGTACCGCGATTGCACCGGCTGTTTTCATCGGTATCGGGCTGATCATCATGCGATCGCTGGGAAACAATCTCGCCCCTTCGGCAGTGAGAAGAGAAACGTGATGCCCAAACTGCGTGTTGGTATTGTCGGAGCCGGCGGATCGGTGGCTGCGGTGCATTTTCAGGCCTATCAGGGGCTGCCTTGCATCGACGTCGTCGCTGGAGCGGAAGTGAATGTCGAGGGGCTGGATCGCGTCACCCGGCGATGGGGCGTCAATGGCTATACCGACTTTAAAGACATGCTGGCGCGTGAAAAGCTGGATATCATGTGTATCTGCGTGCCTGCCCGCTATCACCGTGCGGTTGCCGAAGTGATCGCCGGGCATGGCGTACATATTCTGATCGAGAAGCCGCTTGCGACAACGATGGAGGACGGCGAGGCAATTCTAGACGCCTGCCGTCGGGCCGGCGTGAAGCTCTATTATGGCGCCTCCTATCGTAGCCTTACCGCAAACATGAAAGCGCGGGAAATGATCCGAAGCGGCGCTATCGGCGACGTATCCATGGCCATGGAGATCGTCATCGGCGGTAGCGGACTCGACAGCTACAGCGAGTGCGGGCCGCATCATTATGCGCCGGGTACGCCAGGAGGCTGCGGAATGGGAATCATGGATCATGGCATCCATCTTATCGATCTGTTTCGCTGGTTTCTGGGATCAGAGGTGAAGACCGTCTTCGGCCGTGGCAATATTTCCGGCGAACATCCCGCATCCGAACATGTGACCGCGACCTTCGGGAACGGCGCGGTCGCGCACCTGATCGCCAATACCATCAGCTTTCCCACGCAGCTACCGACGGAGGGCGTATTCCGATGGGGCGGCAACTGGGATGCCCAGAATAACCTGTCTCTTGAGCCTGGCTGGTCACCACATCCGGTCAACTTTCAGGTTTACGGCAGCACCGGAGCTATCAAGGTTTATCCCTATGCCGAACAACTTGTGCATTTCACGAAGGATAAACTGACACCCGTTCGGCTCGATCATCGCCCTATGCCCGGCAATTTTGCAATGCAGATGGAATCCTTCGTCCGGAGCATCCGGCACGATGAGGCACCGGCTGTCACCGGAGAAGACGGACTCGCGGCTCTCCGGGTTATCCTTGCCGCTTATGAAAGCGCCGCGAGGCAACAGCTTGTGACGTTGTAACGGAAATTCATCATAGAGGAACCCCTATGTCGATGAAACAAAAGGTCATTCTGACCTGCGCGGTGGTCGGTGAGAACGATTACAACCGGGCGCATCCCAATTTCCCGGTGACGCCGCAGCAGATAGCCGACGCTGCGCTGGAGGCAGAGGTGGCGGGTGCTTCTGCAGTGCACCTGCATGTGCGAAATCCCGAGAACGGCAAGGGCAGCCGCGATCCTGCGTTGTTCCTAGATATGGCAACTCGGGTACGCGAAAGGGGCGTGACCGCGGTGATGAACATTACGTGCGGCGGCGGCGGCTTTTTCATGCCCGATCCCGAAGACGAAAGCCGGGCCGGCGCAGGGAGCGACGTGGCGTGTGCGGAAGAGCGTGTCCGTCACATTGAAATGACGCTTCCGGATATGTGCTCGATCGATGTGAGTACGCAAAATCAGCAGGATGGCGAACGGGAGTATGTCTATCTCAACACGCCCCATACGCTGAAGAAAATGGCGAGAAGGTTTCAGGAACTGGGGGTCAAGCCGGAGATCGAGGTTTTTGCGCCCGGCGATGTCCTGCTTGCAAAAAAAATGATCGATGAGGGCTATTTCGACGCCCCCCCGTGCTTCCAGATCGTGATGGGAACGCGCTGGGGCCTTCCCGCTACCCCGGAAACGATGATCTACATGCGGGATCTGCTGCCGAAGGATGCCCAGTGGGCGGCGTTCGGAATCGCACGGATGCAGATGCCCATGGTGGCGCAGGCCGTTCTTCTCGGCGGCAACGTGCGCGTGGGGCTGGAGGACAATCTCTACCTTGCTCGTGGTGTGTTCGCCACCAATGGTCAGCTCGTGGAACGTGCACGGACCATTATCGAAGGTCTGGGGTGTGAAGTCGCGACCCCAGATGAAGCGCGCGCAATGCTGGGTATCGGAAAACGCTTGTAGGCTCAGGGGGCTGTCCGGACCTGGCAAGGAAAATCCGGATTGCCACCGAACTGAAGTCGCATTATATGCATGAACGTTCATTCATAAATACATATAATGCAGTGCATCTTGCGAAGATGTGCATGAAGCGTGTCGCCGATGGAGCCATGACGTGATGAAAAGCATATTCAGGGAAGGTGTTTACGCTGGAAAGGCTGTTTTCGTCGCAGGCGGAACCAGCGGAATCAATCTCGAGGTTGCGAAGGGTTTCGCGGCGTCGGGCGCGAGGGTCTCGGTGATGAGCCGCAAGCAGGACAACGTCGATGCTGCGGTTCAGCAATTGAAGACGGCTGGCGCTGAAGCGATCGGCTTTGCAGCGGACGTGCGGGATTTTGATGCCGTGAAGCAGGCATTCGTTGAAACCGAAGCCGCGATCGGCAAAGTGAGCGTTATCGTTTCCGGTGCGGCGGGGAATTTCGTGGCGCCGGCGGAAAAGCTCTCGCCGAACGGCTTCAAGACAGTTGTCGATATCGACCTTGTCGGTTCGTTTCATGTCATGAAGGCGGGGTTCGATCATCTGACGCAGGGCGATGCATCCATCGTCAACATGTCGGCGCCGCAATCGTCGCATCCTTACGCCTTTCAGTCCCACGTCTGTTCCGCCAAGGCGGGTATCGATATGCTGACCAAGGCGCTTGCGCTGGAATGGGGGCGTTACGGTATCCGCGTCAACGCCATTCAGCCCGGACCCATAGACGGAACCGAGGGCATGGAGCGGCTGAGCCCGACGCCGGAAATCCGGCGCCAGATCGAAGGTATGCTGCCGCTCAAACGTTACGGTGAAAAGCAGGAGATCGCTGATCTGGTCCTGTTCCTGTGTTCGCCTGCAGCCCGCTACATCACCGGCGCGATCATTCCGTGCGACGGCGGGCAGGCACTTGTCGGCGGTGGCACCGTCTCGATGGGGCTCATTCCGACGCCTAAGTAAAGGCGGTACGGGCTACGAAAATCCTGCGTCCTGATCACGGGAGTGAACAATGAAGCTTGATGTAGACTTGATAAAAATGGTCGCCACGACAAAGCAGTTCGAGCATTTGCCGCTCCTGCTCGCAGACGACGTGCAACTCAAGAACCCCGCAGGCTGGATGCCCATTCAGGGCAAAGAGGCCGTACGGGCCGCGCTTATCGAAGTGCTCTCGATCATCAAGCCCATGCATTACGAGCGCATCTGGGAGAACGGAAACGAGTACGCGCTCGAGTTCGTCGGCAAGGTCGGCGACAAGGATGTCAAAGGCATAGACCTGATGACGATCAACGATGAGGGCAAGATCATCTGCATCGAGGTTCTCATTCGCCCCATAGCGGCGCTGATGGCCATTCGTGAAACGCTATTGGCCAAGCGCAATGTCTGATCCTCTCGCGCGGGCTGCAGCATGTTTCTAGAACGGACAGTCTATTCGCAGGAACACGAGATCTTCCGCGAGTCCGTGCGCCGCTTTCTGGAGGCGGAAGCCGTTCCGTTTCACGGTGAATGGGAAAAGCAAGGCGAAACCCCGCGCAGTTTCTGGAAGAGGGCGGGGGAGCAAGGGCTGCTCTGTCCGCAGGTGCCGGAATGCTACGGTGGGGCGGGAGGCGATCATCGCACCCTCTGTGTCGTGAACGAGGTCGCGCAATATTGCGGCGTCACCGGTCCCTGCTTTCCCATCCATTCGGATATCGTCGCGGATTATATCCTTACCCACGGCAGCGAGGGCCAAAAGCGGGCGTGGCTGCCGAGGATGGTATCCGGCGATGTTGTCGGTGCGATCGCGATGACGGAACCCGGCACAGGAAGCGATCTTCGTTCGATCGCGACAAAGGCCTGCCGGGACGGTGATGATTTTGTGCTGAACGGCAGCAAGATCTTCATTACCAATGGCTGGATTGCCGACCTTGTCGTTGTCGCGGCGCGAACGGAACATGCGGAAGGGCTTTCGCTGTTCCTTGTGGAAGCAAGCGCTGATGGCTTCACCAAGGGCCGGAAGCTCGAAAAGATGGGCATGAAAGCCCAGGATACGGCGGAGCTTTTCTTCAACGACGTTCGCATTCCCGTGTCGAGCCTTCTGGGAGAAGAAGGGCAGGGTTTCCAGATCATGCAGGATGCGCTTCCGCAGGAGAGGTTGTCCATTGGCGTGATAGCAATGTCCGCTTCGCAAAGAGCTTTCGATCTGACCACCCGCTACGTGAAAGAGCGCAGAGCGTTCGGAAAGCGGCTCTACGATTTCCAGAATACGAGGTTCGTGCTCGCGGATTTGAAGACGAGAATCCAGGCGGGCTGGACGCTGCTCGACCAGTGTGTTCTGGCGCACGATATGAAAGCGCTTACGCCCGAGCAGGCGGCCATGCTGAAGCTCTATGCGTCTGAGCTGCAGGGCGACGTTGTCGACAAATGCCTCCAGCTCTTTGGAGGGTACGGTTATATGGACGAATACCCCATTTCCCGCATGTACACCGACGCGCGTGTCCAGAGAATTTACGGCGGCACGTCGGAAATCATGAAGCAGATCATCGGTCGTTCGATTTGAAGGCCGATCGTACCGGGTCGCAGGCCTGCGGAGGACTTATGCGCAACTTCAGTAAGCCATATTGTCATATGTCGCTCGATCGTGTGCAGAAAGTGGTGCGGCGTGGCCTGACCGTGGCTTTCGCAATGACGTTGGCTGCTTGCGGTGCGGCTCAGAGGGAGGAAGCACAGCCGGTCGCTTTCGCATCGCCAAACATACCTGAAAACGCGGCGCGTGCGAAAAACGTCATCCTGTTCGTGGGCGATGGCATGGGTGTCAGCACCGTTACTGCGATGCGCATACTTGCGGGGCAGATGGCCGGAAAAAGCGGTGAAGACCATGTCCTTCCGTTTGAAACATTCGAAAACACGGCTCTCATCAAGACTTACAATACCAATCAGCAGGTTCCTGACTCGGCAGGCACTGCGACATCGCTTCTGAACGGGATAAAGACCAAGGCCGGTTTTATCGGCATGGGGCCGACGGCTTTTCGGGGCGATTGCCAATCTTCGAAAGGTGCGGATATCCGAACGTTGCTGGAGATGGCGGCCGAGGCCGGCCTTTCCACGGGGATTGTGACGACCGCGCGCCTGACGCACGCAACACCGGCCGCTGCTTACGCCCATAGCCCGGAGCGAGGTTGGGAGGCGGATTCGGACATGCCGGATACCGAGCGAGCAGCAGGTTGCCGCGACATCGCGCGTCAGTTCGTCGAATTCGCACCCGGCGGCGGGGTCGATGTGGCGTTTGGGGGCGGACGCGCGAACTTCCTTCCGGCTTCGGCCGCTGATCCCGAGCACGCTGCGCTACGCGGAAAGCGGGCGGATGGTCGAGATCTCGTCGAAGCGTGGCGGAAAGCCAGTTCGGGCGGTTTGTTCGTGTGGGATACGCGCACGTTCGATGCCATCGACCCCGGCGCCGCAAGCAAAGTGCTTGGGCTTTTCGAGCCCGGCCACATGCAATTCGAAGTTGAGCGGAACAAGGATGCCACGGGCGAACCGTCGTTGACCGACATGACTCGCAAGGCCGTCCAGATATTGTCACGCAATAAAAAGGGCTACGTCCTGCTTGTGGAGGGCGGGCGGATCGATCATGCGCACCACGCTGGAAACGCGTTTCGTGCGCTGACGGAAGGCGTCGAGTTCGCGCGGGCTGTCGGGCTTGCGAACGACATGACGTCTTCGGAGGATACGCTGATCGTTGTGACCGCCGATCATTCTCACACGTTTGCCATTGCGGGTTATCCGACACGAGGAAACCCGATTTTCGGAAAGGTCGTTGGCAATGACGAGAGGGGAGAACCGATGAACGGTCCTGACAAGGCCGACGATGGCAAGACCTACACAACGCTCGGCTATTATGCGACGCCCGGCGCGGTCGATGACACGCCGCGTCAGGATTTAATGCAGATTGACACCACGCATCCGGACTATCTTCAGCAATCAGCCGTTTTCCGTCGCAGCGGAGCGCATGGCGGCGAGGATGTGCCCGCCTATGCCCGCGGGCCGAACGCCGATGCCGTGCGCGGTGTCATGGAACAGCACGTCCTGTTCGATGTGATGTGCGACGCACTCGGCCTGCGTGCCGAGCGGGCGCCATGATACCCGGCTCAGAGTCAATGAGAGAGTGATGGATTTACAATTCTACGAGAGAATCCAGCGTGATCTGCGCGAGATGGAAGCGGCCGGACTGCTGAAACCCGAACGCGTGCTCACGACGCCCCAGGGAGGCGTGGTAGGCATCAAGGGGCGGCAGGTGATCAATCTGTGCGCCAACAATTACCTGGGCCTTGCGAACGATCCGCGTGTGATCGACGCTGCTATCGAAGCCACACGGCGATGGGGCGCGGGGCCGGCGTCGGTTCGTTTCATTTGCGGCACGCAAGAGATCCACAAGGAACTGGAGCATGCCATCGCCGACTATCTGGGATTCGAAGACGCGATACTGTTTGCTGCCGCCTTTGATGCCAACGGCGGCGTGTTTGAAGCCTTGCTCGGAGAGAACGATGCAATCGTCTCTGATTCGCTCAACCACGCGTCGATCATCGACGGTGTCCGGCTCTCGAAGGCCCGGCGCTATCGCTATGCCACGAACGAAATGGACGCTCTTGAGCGCATATTGAAAAAAGTGCGCAGCGAAGGTGCGCGGAGCATTCTTGTCGTCACCGATGGCGTCTTTTCGATGGATGGTACGATCGCTCAGCTTGATGTCATCGCCAGTCTTGCGGAGCGTTACGAGGCACTCACCATGGTGGATGATTGTCACGCTAGCGGGTTCATCGGAATGGGCGGGCGGGGAACTGCCGCCCTATGCGGCGTTGAAGGCCGGATAGACCTGATCACCGGCACGTTTGGCAAGGCGCTCGGCGGTGCGATGGGCGGTTTCGTCGCAGCGCGGCAGCCAGTTGTTGACCTTCTGCGTCAGCGGGCGCGGCCCTATCTTTTCTCGAACGCGCTGACACCGGCCGTATGCGGTGTCAGCATCGCCGCGATCGATATCGCGGGCTCGTCCGATGGTGATAAGCGGCGAGATCGCATACGTCACAACACGCAGCTTTTTCGGCAGCATATGACCGAGGCAGGATTCGAATTGCTGCCTGGCGAACACCCCATCATCCCGGTGATGTTGCATGAGGCGTCATTGGCGCAGACCATGTCGGCAGAACTTCTGGAAGCGGGCGTGCTCGCCAGCGGCTTCTACTTTCCCGTCGTTCCGGAAGGAAAAGCCCGTATTCGCACGCAAATGTCGGCGTCGTTGACTGTCGAGCAGATCGAGAAGGCTGCGGACATCTTCACGGACATTGGCCATAAGCTTGGGATCATCTGATGGCAGAAGTCGCTGGCCAGTATGAGGAAACGCAAACCGCGCACACCATGAGGGCGCTCGCCAAGCTTGAACCGCATTCGGGTCTATGGCAAACGCGTGCACCCGTTCCCGCGGTGGGGGGTGGCGAGGTTCTTATCCGCGTGCGCAAGACGGCCATCTGCGGCACGGACATCCACATTTACAATTGGGATTCCTGGGCAGCACGGACGATTCCCGTGCCGATGATCGTCGGCCACGAGTTTTGTGGCGAGATTGTTGAAATTGGTGCGGACGTCACGCGTGACCTCCATGTTGGCCAGCGCGTATCGGGCGAGGGCCATATCATTGACCTCGATAGCGCGGCATCCCGCGCCGGGCGCTTTCATCTCGATCCCGGTACAGTTGGGGTCGGCGTCAACCGGCAAGGCGCGTTCGCGGAGTATCTATCGATACCCGCGTTCAACGTCGTACCCCTGCCTGACGATGTCAGCGATGACGTGGGCGCAATTCTCGATCCTTTCGGCAATGCCGTTCATACGGCCCAGCAGTTTGACCTGATGGGCGAAGATGTGCTTGTCACGGGTGCCGGCCCGATCGGAATCATGGCTGCCGCGGTTGCGCGGCGCGCGGGGGCGCGCTTGGTGGTCATAACGGATATTAACCGCTATCGCCTCGATCTTGCGGCAAAAGTCGCTGATGTCCGGCCTGTGAACGTGAGCGAGGAAGATCTGCGTGACGTGATGGCCGCGGAAGGCATCCAGCATGGATTTTCAGTCGCGCTCGAAGTCTCCGGTGCTGCATCGGCGATCCGGCAGGCGGTAAACAGCCTGACGATGGGCGGGGGCCTTGCGATGCTTGGAATTCCCGATCAGGGAATGGAGGTCGCATGGGACGAAATTATTCTGAAGGCACTGAAAATCCACGGCGTCTATGGCCGCGAAATGTTCGGTACATGGCGCAAGATGTTTGGGCTTCTTCGAAACGGACTCGACCTTACGCCGCTCATCTCTCACCAGTACCATGCCGACGATTTTCAAAAGGGATTCGACGCAGCTCTCTCTGGAAAGTCGGGCAAAGTCGTTTTGAACTGGTAATGCAAGATGCTTCACACCGACGGATGTTTGAAGGGGATTTTTCAGTCCCTAGAGGTGAGGTGGAGGATTATCGATACGCCTTCTGAGAGCGTTTACAGGAGAAAATCTCCATTTCTTGAAGCTCACCTCAGTGCACGATCCGCGATCGAACAAGTTTGCAAAATCACGAAAGAGTTCCTGTTTAAACTTCAGGAGGAGCACTGGCTTACGAGCGCGGGGCAGGGCAGAACTTTCCCCTTCAGTTAGAGGCTGTGCGTATAAAGCAGACCTCGATCCTACGTTAATTGGGGCCCTTTGAGCTGCCTTCGCTGGTGATCAAGGCGGGGGATGTGTTTCCTTCAATAGTGATTGCGGCACCCGCAGCGCCCAAGATAACCCCGGCCACGATGCCAAGTATCGCATACCATCTGACGGCTCTTTGTTGCGCATGGGCTGTCCGCGCTGTGGAGAGTGCCCGCTCGATCTGACGCACTGCTGCCGTCATCCCGTTCTGTGCATGACCGAGCAGTCGGGCATCCTCCGCCCGCACCTGTTCGCTTGCGCGCAGGATCTGCTGTCCCAGGGCCGCGGGGGTGAGCTGAACCGCCGGTGCGTTTGCCATGGCACCGAGCGCTGCATTCTGTTCCCTGATCCGCGCCCCGATACCGGCGAGCACGCCGCTGTAATCGGGCTGCGCCTTCTGCTCGGCGGCAAGGCCTTCGAGCGCGCGGCGGAGCAGCGCCACCTCGCGCCGGAGTGCCTCGAACGCGTCTGCCGGTGATGAGTCGGTCGTCATGCGCATGAGCCTAACGGCTGAGGCCCCTTCCGCGCGAGAGGCCGAACCAGTCTGAGAGCTCCCGGGACAGTCCCCGTTCCGGTTCCATGCCGATGCCGAGCCCCAGCTCGCGGGCACGTGGACGAAGCAGTGATTCCATCTGCGCATCGCGCTCGAGGCTCTTGGCGAGTCCCATCATGCCCGCATTGATCTTCGGGAGCTTGTGTTCCTCGCCCCAGAACCGGGCATGTTCCTGTTGCTTTCTGAGCCGGGTCCATTCGGCGACGAACCGGTCGGCGCGGTAGGCGGGATCGCTGCGAACACGCTCGGCCTCGTCGAGGATGGCGCGCGCCTGCCGCACGTCGCCGCGTGCCATCGTATCGAGGAGCTTCAGGTCCGCGCGCCATGCGTCCCGGAGATCACGCGCCGCGCCGGGGCGGATTGCATCGAGCGCGGCCTCGTCGCGTTCGTGCAGGACGCGCAAGGGTTCGCTCATCGGCACGCGCGCAAGCCCCATCTCGCGGACCTTGTGCACCGTGCGGGCGTACTGCTCGACCGCAGGCTCGAGCTGCGGCTTTGGAGGTTGGATCGGGGTGCTTTTGAGCTGCAGCCCCTCGAACATGTCGCGGACCTTGGTGGTGATCTCCTTGACCCGCTCCCTGAGCGTAATGCCGCGCCTCGCCGCGAACGCCTCGGCCTTGTCGGTGACCGGCCCGTAGTCGCCGACCATGTCCTTGCCGCGGTCGCGTGCCAGCGTGCGGATCAGCTGCTGCTCGTTTTTGAACGTCTCCTTGCCATAGTAGAGGTCCACCCGCTCGCGGTGACGGGACAGCGCCACATAGGCACCGTGACGGTCCATGCCGCCTGTCGCCATCACGTAGGACCGGTCCACGGTCACCCCCTGTGCTTTGTGAATGGTGGCGGCATAGCCATGATCGATATCGGTATAGAGCTTCGTGTCGAACTGCAGGCTCCTGCCATCGTCGAGCATCACCGCCATGCGGGCCTGAGTGACGCTCTCGACCCTGCCGAGCGAGCCGTTCTTGACGCCGATGCTCTTCTCGTTTCGCAGGAACATCACCCGGTCGCCGCGCGCGAACGGCTTCGGGCCTTTCGTGGTCTCGACACGGACGTCATCACCCAGCTGTTTGCCAAGCCGCAGGCGCTGGCGTGCGAGCGCGTTGAGCTCCGCAACATCGGCGCGCGTGTGCGCGAGGATCAGCCGGCTCTTCTGCGGCTGCGCCTTCCGGTCCCTGTCCCAGCGATCGATCAGCTGTTTCTTCGCGTCGGCTTCGGTCGGCGATGCGTGGATGCGGTCATGCTCGTTGAGTGCATGGACCGCCTCCGCGGTTCTGCCCGTCGCCAGCTGTCGCACGGCATCACGCTGCCAGGCGTCGTGCTGGCGGCGGATTTCGGTGACCTCGACCCCGCCGTGACGCTCATGGGTGCTGCGGAACGCCGCGCCCGCCTCGATCGCCTGCAGCTGCTCGGGATCGCCCACGAGCACCACCTTCGCGCCGACCTCACTGGCGTGTGACAGCACACGCTCCATCTGCCGCGTGCCGATCATCCCGGCCTCGTCGATGACGAGCACATCGCGGGACGTCAGTCGATCGGCGCCGTTTGCCCAGGCGTGCTCCTGCGCTGCGATGGTTCGCGACGGTATCCGAGAACCAGCTTCCAGGTTCTCGGCAGCGATGCCGGAGAGTGCAAGACCGCGCACGCGGTACCCGGCATCCTCCCACGCTTCACGCGCCACGCCGAGCAGCGCCGACTTCCCCGTTCCGGCATAGCCGACGATGACACCGAGACCCCTGGGTTCGGTGACATGATCGAGCGCGGCGCGCTGCTCGGAGGAGAGCACGAGCCCGTGCCGCTCGGCACGCGCGACGGCATGGTCGCGGAACAGGTCGCGGACAGCGTGCTTCTCCTGCCCCAGCAGGCGCTCCGTGGCGTGTTCGAGCCGCTGCTCGGTCTCCAGCATGGGGCGGGAGGTGAACCGCTCCTGCTCGCGTCCGTCCCTGCCCAGGGCGACCAGCGCGGGCGAGGCTTCGACCGCGGCAAGCACGCCGTCGAACTGATCCTTTCCGTCGCTGTGCCGGTGCACGAACATCGCAAGCTCCCGGCGCGTGAACGTCGCCTGGTTATGCGTTAGTGCATCGAGTGCCACTTCGGGGCTGCGAAGCAGCCGCTCGCCATTGGCGCGCGCGATCGCGCGGTGTTCGTCGAGACGCTCGCCGACAAGCCCCACGGCCGCCATGCGCGATGCCGCCGGGCCGATCTTGTTCTGGGGTTCAAGGTCGATGCCCTGCGCCTCGAGGCTGCGGTGGTCGACGGTGATGTCGATATCGCGCTCGGCGAGTGCGCGGTTGAGGTGATCTGCCCAGGCCTCACGCCAGTGTTCGAGGAGCGGCGTGCTGTTCCAGTCGCGGATCTTTGCGCCGAAGCCGTTCTCATCGACTTCGCGCATGGTGAGCATGACATGGGCATGGGGCTTTGCGAGCCCATCAGCGTCGATGTCCCAGTGCAGATTGAGATCGGCGCACATGCCGCGATCGACGAACTCACGTTGCACGAAGTCGCGCGCCACCTGAGTCGCGTCGGCCTGTTCCAGTTCCCTTGGCAGTGCGAACTCGACCTCGCGCGCGAGCTGCGCGTCCTTGCGCACCTCGGCCGCCTCGACACTGTTCCAGAGCGCTTCGCGGTCACGCAGATGCTGCGGGGCATGTTCGGGGAGCATCACTTCAGAATGGATGACGCCGGCCTTGCCCGTGAAGTCGTGGTGGCGATCGAGGCGCTGGTCGTGCAGCCGCGAGGCGGATCGGTACGCGGCAGACGCGAGCGCGCTTGCTCCGGTACTCCGGCTGATGACCTTCGCGCTGAAGTGATAGATCGCCATAAGGCCTATCCATCTACACCCCGAAAGCCACGTCGGCACGACGTATAAGCGCGCCCTCACAAGATCGAATCTCGCGAGGGACCGGGTGGTCTCACACGGGTTCGGCCTCTTTACCGCGCGCCAGAACAACTCGTAGCCTCGGCGCATTCCGCGACAGAACCGATGGAGCGAACCCCATGCGCAGACCCCGCGACTATGATGCCGAGATGAAGCTGCTCGCCCACAAGGCGAAGGCGCTTCAGGAGCGGAAGCTTCGCGAGCTTGGGCAGCTGGTCACGGCGACCGGCGCCGATGGCCTCGGGGTCGATGTGCTCGCGGGCGTGCTGGTCAACGCCGCCGCGACCACCGACATGGTGCAGAGGGAGGAATGGCGCACCGCGGGCGCGGCGTTCTTTCTGCGCGGGAAACTTGCGACAAGCGCTGCTAAGGGCAATCCGCGCCGAGCGGCGGCTCCGCGTTCTCCAGAGCCGGCTGCAGGCGCGGCGGGCGCGGGCTGATACGCGGGGGTGGGTGGTGAAACGCCGCGAGCGGACGCGCCGGCTCATCGAACTTGGCGGGCTCATCGTCAAGGCCAGGCTCGATGTGCTCGTCGAGGACGATCGCGCTGCGATCTACGGCGCGTTGCTCGGGCTCGTGCAGCAGGCGAACGGGGAGCCGCGCGGCGAGGTCATTGCACTGTGGCGGCGCAAAGGGAAGCGGGCGTTCGAAGCGGAGGCCGCGGAACGGGACTCATAATGGCGGCTTCTTCGACCTTGCGGACCGTCAGGAATCCAGAGCCGTGCAGCGGTAAGCCGCCATTTCGATCGCCACGTTGTCTGTGATGGTTTGCGCCCCAATCCTCTCATGCGAGCATTGCGATGAAGTGCCTGGAATGGTCAGTTCTCGCAGGAGCCCTTTTGATGAATGAGGCCTCCTGTATAATCATAAGCACAGGGGCGAGGCTATTGAGCCATTACATCTGGTGACATGGGAGCCAGCTTTCCTAGAAAGCGATTTTGCGCGGGAAACGGTACATTCTCCTCCCGCATCGCCTGCTGAAGGTTTTCGACAAGGGCATTCATGTCCCGCATCCGCACGCCCATATCCTTGTGCGACGTCGCCATGTCCCGCCCGCTGTAGCTGCATCCGGCGTTCAGAATGTAGCAGAACTGTTCGAACAGCGTGCGTTTCAGCCGCACCATGTCATGCGCCTTGAAGATTTTCGCAATGCGCGGGTCGGCCTCGGAAAGTTCGACGGTGCGTATCGTGATGCGGCGGATGCCGTCCTGACCGCCGAAGGCTTTCGCCATGCCGGTACCTTCGAACGGTTTCGTGCCAGCGTTGCTGTCGCGTTGAGTATAAGGATCGACCGGCAATTCGCCTGTGACGGGATCGCGGACCTTTTCCGCGACGCCGAATTCCTTGTCCCAGTCCACGGAATCGTTCGCGGAGGCTTCGGGAACCGTCTGCATCAGAAGGAGGGCGGCAAGCAGGATCATGTTCGGAGTCCTAGAAGGCGAATTGCGCGGAGAGGAAGCCGCCGCGCTGGCGGTCGAACGTGGCGATTGAGCCCAGATCGACATAAGCGGCGGTGATCGTGATATTCTTCGTGATTGCGTAGGCGGCGAACAAATCCCACCAATCATCCTCGCGCGCGATGGCGAGATTATCTGGTTTGGTGCGGTACTCCGCGCCTATCACCGCGCGCCGAGAAAGCTGATAGGCGACGGAACCTTCGAACTGAAGCGAATGTTTTTTGCCGCTTGCACTGCCGAAACCGAGCAGCCCGTTCTGGTTCGCCTTCGTAAGGCGCAGCGTCGTGTTGACGAGAAGGCTGTGCGAGAGGAACAGCTTTGTCGCGGAGAGCGTGAAATCCGTGCCGCTGCCTTCGGTGGCCCCGACGGCGCGAACGATCGGCGTGTCGGCGCTACGCTTGTGCTCGATGCCCACGGCGATCTGCGGCATGAACGGGTCGCCGTAGACGACATCGCCCGCCAGCCGCACCTTGGCGGCGAAAATATCCTGGTTGAAGGTGAAGCCTTTGCCGAGGCCGAGCGCGGTGCCGACGTCGCGGGTATCGAAATTCTGCCGCGCGTAGCTGAGTTCGACACGGTTGAAGAGCCCCACGGACACGCCGTGACTTTGAAAGCCGTAATCGGGAAGTTCCACCAGCGTTGCGTGTGCGGAAAGGCCGACGCCTGCGTCCGTTCCGCGCCCGGCGATAGTTGACCAAGTGGCGAGACCGCCGCCGCTGGCCCCCTGAATGCTCGATACGCCGTTGGTGAGCAGCAACTTGCCGCCGTCGAAGAGATCGGCCTGCTGCGCGGCCGCCGGTGCGGCGAGCGTGCAGGCGAGCACGACGGCGGCGATCCATTTGGGTGTGCGGGCGCAGCGGGGGAGCCAGTTTTTCATGGTGCGCTGATCGCAGCAGATCGCGAATATTGCGTTAACCCACGGTGGCGGTGAGGTAATATTAAGCTCTGTCGCCTAGCTGCGAGCGGGTGAGAAAGAAGATTTTCTGTCTGGCCCTGGTCGCGCTCGGCGCACCGCTGTTCGTTTCATGGACAGCGGCCCCGATCGGCGTTGAGGTGAGGGTGGTCGATGAACGCGGCGTACCGATACGCGACGCCGTCGTTGAACTCGGCCCCGACGGAGGCTGGAACGGAGGCGCCATCCTGTTTCCTTGGCGCGCAGCCATGGCGCAGAAGAACATTGCGTTCGCGCCGGGAACGCTCGTGGTGGCGAAGGGGGCGAGCGTGGCCTTCCCCAATCTCGATAAGGTCCGCCACAGCGTTTACAGCTTTTCCAAAGCGGCGCGTTTTGAAATCGACCTTTACGGCCGTGACCAGACGCGTTCCCAAAACTTTCCGTTGCCGGGTACGGTCGCGCTCGGGTGCAACATCCACGACGAGATGCGAGGCTATATCCGCGTCGTCGATACGCCCTACGCGGGAAAGACCGATCCGAACGGCACCATAAAACTGGCGACGGTGCCCGCGGGCAGTTATCAAATGACGGTGTGGCACCCGCGCGCGCGAACACCGGGCGGTGAATTCCGGCGCTCGTTCCGGGTCAGTGCGGGCCAGGCGGTGCAGACGATCACACTGAGTCTGCGCTGATGCTGCGTCGGATCACGCCGCAACTCCGTTTTCGTTCCCTAAGACTGCGGATCGCCGCCACCTATGCGGGGCTGTTCACCGTGACGCTCGCCGCGGTGCTGCTTCTGGCGGGCGACGGCATCGCGCGGTTCGGCGAAACCAGCGCCTCGCGGGATCTTGCAGCCAATGCCCGCGTGTTCGACGAGATCATCGAACTGCGCGCAAAGCAGATGCGGGGCGCGGGCGACGTGCTTTCGCGGGACTTTGGTTTCCGGCAGGCCGTCGCCACCAGCGACCGGCCAACGATTGAAAGCGCGCTGGATAGCTTGCGCCGACGCTCCGGCAGCGATGCAGCGTTCATCGTGGGGCTCGACGGCGACATGGTCGGGTCCGCCGACGGCGCGCTGCCGCCTGTCGATGCGCTCTGGTCCTCGCTCGACGCGGGGCAGGAACGCGGCATTGTGCTGGTCGGCGGTCAGCCCGCGCTTGCCGCGGCCTCGGCGATCGAAGCGCCTGATCTCATCGGCTGGCTTGTGCTCGCGCAGTCGCTCGATGCGACGGAAATGGGTCGGTTGAGCAAGCTCGCCGCGGTCGACATCAATGCCCGCGTCGTCGGACAATCGGAATTGCGCGGGGCTCTGGCCCGCGCGACGCGCGACGATGTGTTCGAAAGTGGCGGCGACGAACGCATTCTGCATTATGTGACGGCGCTACCGTCTCTTCAAAGCGGCATCCAGCCGCGCCTCGTGCTTGATCACTCGCTGAGCAAGGCTCTCAGCGAATATTCGGGGCTGCAATGGCTGTTGGTCTCGCTTGCCGCGGCCGGCCTCGCGCTCGTCATGGTTCTGAGCTGGCCGGTCGCCCGGTCGATCACTCGGCCGCTGAGCGCGCTCGACAAGGCGACGCAACTGGTGGGCGAGGGGCAGCAAGCGCGCGTCGAGGTGTCGTCGGATGACGAAATCGGGCGCCTCGGCGAGAGTTTCAACGTGATGGTCGCCGCGATCGAGGAGCGGGAACGCCAGATCACGCACGTCGCGCTTCACGACAATCTGACCGGGTTGCCCAACCGCAAGCTGTTTGCCGAACAGATCGATCACGCGATCGCCCGGCGGCGCGGCGACGCGCGGCTGATGGTCGTTTATGTCGATCTCGACGACTTCAAGGTGGTTAACGACACGCTGGGGCACCCGGCGGGCGATACGCTGTTGCGCAATGTCGCCGCGCATCTGCAGGATACGCTGGAGGATGCCATTGTGGCGCGGCTGGGCGGCGACGAGTTCGCCATTCTGCTGAGCGAAGTGCCCCCCAGCGCGAACCTTGTCGCGCTCGCTGAAAAGCTGCAGGGCTGCTTCGACCGTTCGATCACGATCGAGGGACAGCTGGCGGAAACCTCGGCGAGCATGGGCATCGCCATCGCACCCGATGACGGCACTGACCGCGTCACGCTGATGAAGAACGCCGACCTTGCGCTCTATCGCGCCAAGCACGACGGCAAGGGCATGTTTCATTTCTTCGAGCCATCGCTCGACGTACAGGCGCGCCAGCGCCGCGAGATGGAACTCGATCTGCGCACGGCCATTCGAGAAGGCGGCTTCGAGCTTTACTTTCAGCCGCTCTACAGCCTGAAAGAGGAGCGGCTGAAGGCGTTCGAAGCGCTCATCCGCTGGCCGCACCCGGAAAAGGGCATGATCAGCCCGGCCGATTTCATACCGCTTGCCGAGGATACCGGCCTCATCGTGCAGATCGGCGAATGGGTGATCCGCGAAGCGTGCCATCAGGCGGCATCGTGGCCGGGCGATCTTTCGGTTGCCGTCAACGTCTCGCCCAAACAGTTCCTCAGCCCCAACATTGCGGGCGTCGTCATGTCGGCACTCGCATCGTCCGGGCTGCCCGCGACGCGGCTTGAACTGGAAATCACCGAGAGCATCTTCATCGCCAACGTGGAAAAGACGCTGGGCGCGCTGCACAGCCTGCGCGCGCTTGGTGTTCGGATCGCGCTTGATGATTTCGGGACCGGTTATTCCTCGCTCAGCTATCTGCGATCGTTCCCGTTCGACAAGCTGAAGATCGATCAGAGCTTCGTGCGCGACCTGACGCAGGACGGCAATGCACACGCGGTGATCCGCGCCATCACGACCCTGGCCGACGCGCTCGGCATGGAAACACTGGCGGAAGGCGTGGAGGATGAAGCTCAGGCTGATATTCTCCGCAAGGAAGGATGCCGGCAAATTCAGGGGTATTGGCTCAGCAAGCCGATCGACGCACGCGCAGTTCATCCATATATCGAACGTGTGACAAATGAGGTTTCGAGACGGAAACTAAATTCATAATAATGCAATTCCAGCGTGTCGCAGCCAAGCACGGCCTTCACGAGCGGGGGTAGGATCTCGAGGGGGATCTGGAACGGCGACCAAGCGCGTCCTCGTCTTGCTTTGCACGGTACGAACTCCGTCGTCATGCCGCGGTAGATTGTGTCGGCACCGGGCAGCTCCAGAACGAGTGCAAGCACACCGTGCGACAGTGTGGATGTGCGGTAAGCTGTCAGAACACGGTCAATATTGTGAATAAACTGATAGAGAAAGCCGGCGATCGCTAGAGAAAGCCGTGACTTGTCTGATAAGGTGCATCCACCCACGTTTGAGAATCTAGAGTATCTTTCGGCGAGGGTGCAACCTCGACAGGTTTCGGGGAGCGCCATTCAGCCATGCCAATTGCTATCAGGCCGGTGAGGCGGACCGAAATGTTCTATGATATTCTCGCTCAAATAATCGGACAGTGATTGTGACCTGAGGGTTGTCATTGCGATCGGGCTTGTTCGGCAAGATTTCCCCCTGTTTGGTTAGCGCGCAGAATTGGACGTCGCAGTACCAAGGTCGGGTATTGTGGTCCGGCTCCTCTACTTGAGCTTGCTGACCGAAGATGCATGTTATGATCGTATCGCTAGGAGATCAGTGTCTCGCAGCCATATCAACGATTTCGCTATGCAGCGACCATAACCTGACGGATCATATCCTCCGCGATCCAGGCGCCGAGTGCGCGTCCGGCTTCTTCGATGCCGGGCGCGCCGAGGCGCTTGACCATCGTCTCGCACATATCTCCGAAACTACCGCCCTGTTGCAGCACCTCGAGACCGGCCGTCTCTTCGGTGCCCAGCATTCGGAATCGCGGGCTCAGACCCTGGCGCCACACGACAAACGTTCGCGGCTCGGCGAGCAGGATTGCCGCCGGTATGTCTCCGTCAGTCGCGATAGCGGTCCAGATCGCCTCGCAATCGGCCTGTATCCGCCTTGAGCGCATTCCGGTCACGAATGAAAGGCGGAGCGAAGCCCACGCCTCTTCAGTAAAGTCTTTCGAGAGCGCGGCGAAGCCGGCGGCATCGAGCGCCGGGTCGTCGGCGGCAATGAAGGCCTGCTGCATTTGCCATTCGAGCCAGGCCAGTTCCGCGACCTCCGGGTCGTTTGGAAAGAGCTGAGCCAGCGTTTCATCGAAGCCGGCGCCCGCATCGTCGAGCGTCCAGCTTTGCGGCGGCTTTACAATGAGGTGATGCGCGGCTGCGGCATCGAAACTCTCGTCGCCGATCCATGTCCATGTCTTCTCGAATGTGGAACGCAGACATTCGATCAGCCGAGCCCGATAGGCATTCCGGTAGACAGCAAGGCCCGGGCGCAGGACCGGAACCCAATCTTCGAACGCCGTCTCACCGGGGCTCGTCACGGCGGCGTGGAACCGACGCTGGAGATCGACAAGGGTCATGCGGCGTACCGTGCTCCGTGTCCCGAAAGCCGTCGTGCGATGTCGAGTTCGCTCAGCAGCACATTGATCGGCGGAATCGCGTCGTCGCGCTCGATCATGGCGGCAACCGCGGTGAAACGCGCGCAGGCGAGTTGATAGAGCGCCCAGACATCCGCACAGACCGGCGCATCGTGCGTGTCGATCAGCATGTCCTGACCCCGACTGTGGCCCGCCAGATGAATCTGCCGCACCCGCGAGGCGGGAAGCGCGTCAAGATACGCGGCGGGATCGAACCCGTGATTGACGCTGCTGACATAGACGTTGTTGACGTCGAGCAGAAGGGCGCAGCCGGTCCGTTCGCACATCGCGGCCAGAAACTGCGCCTCGGTCATGTCGGCGTCGAAGGCGAGATAGCTGGAGGGGTTTTCGAACAACAGTGTTCGTCCCAAAGTCTCCTGGGCGTGCAGGATATTCCTGCACACAGTTTCCAGCGCCTCTTCGCTGTAGGGCAACGGCAGCAGGTCGTGCGTGTTGTGGCCGGCCACGCCGGTCCAGCAGAGATGGTCGGACACCCATAGCGGGTTCACGCGATCAGCCAGCCGCTTGAGGCGTGCAAGATATTCGGGATCAAGACCCGCCGCCGATCCGATCGACATTGATACGCCGTGCATCACCACCGGATACCGCTCGCGAACGGCATCGAGCGTGAACAGCGGGCGGCCGCCGTCCACCATAAAGTTCTCCGAGATGATCTCGACGAAATCGACCGGAACGGTCCCGGCCAGATAGTCGGCGTAGTGATCCCTGCGCAGGCCAAGGCCGAAGCCGGTGAAGGGCTGGATTTCCGTCACGAGGGCGTCCTGAAAGGAGGAAGGAGGGGCGATCCGGTCGGGGGGAGACCGGATCGCCAGGGGAGAATCAGCCGATATCGCCGATCGTGCCGCCCTTGCTCAGGCACTGGTCGGCCTTCATCGCCTTGAAGCCGTGACCCTTGCAGCTGTTGTGTCCCTTGCATTCGTGCTGGGTGGTCTTGCAGTCGGCGCTGCCCTTGCAGCTGTTGACGCCGTAGCAATGCACCGTGTCCGCGCCGGAGATGGCTGCGCCGCTGCTGCCGGCGGGCGCTGGCGCGGCGGAGGCTAGCGTCGAAAGTGCGAACAGGGCGGCAGCCGAGGCGAAACCGGCTCCTTTCAGTGCGGTGGACATCAGACAAATCTCCCAATGAAGTGCGCCGGATTGGCTATCGTTCATTCGCGCGCGTACGCTGGAAGGTTACAGTGGTGCCTTCGAATTTTATTTTTCCGCGCCTGTAACGCGCGGCGCTCCCTGCCCGAACTTCGAGTCAGGCCACTGCATGACCGGCCGCCTTTCAATCCAATGGGAGATGAGATGATGACCCGCGAACCCTTGACGCCCCTGTTCACGACATTGCTCGCGGCGGCGGTGACCGCCGGCTTGGCGAACGGCGCGCAGGCGGAAACCAAAAAGCCCGAGATGGAAAAATGCTACGGCGTCGCGAAGGCAGGCCAGAACGACTGCGCCGCCGGAGCCGGCACCAGCTGCGCGGGCACATCGACCACCGATTACCAGGGCAATGCGTGGAAGCTGGTGAAGGCGGGAACCTGCCTGAAGATCAAGACGCCGAAGGGCAGCGGTTCGCTGACGCCGCAGGCATAGAGTGATGGTCGCGCTTCAGACGGGCTGGCAGCGGATCACGGCTTTGCTTTCCAGCCGCGCGGTGGAGGCCGCAGCGCTTCTACTCACGCGTTTCGCGCTCGCCGGGGTTTTCTGGCGATCGGGACGTGCGAAAATCGAAGACGGCAGCTGGCTTTCGATCAGCGATGCGACCTATTATCTGTTTCGTGAGGAATATACGCGCGTCCCGCTGCCACCCGTGTTCGCGGCTGTCGCCGCGGCGATGGCCGAGCATATTTTTCCGGTGCTGCTCGTCATCGGCTTCGGCGTCCGCCTGTCCGCGCTCGGGCTGCTCGGCATGACGATAGTGATTCAGCTGTTCGTCTACCCTGAAGCGTGGTGGCCGGTGCATTCCCTGTGGGCCGCGCTGGCGCTCGTCCTCATCGCGAGGGGGGGCGGCATGCTGTCGCTCGACACGCTTTTCAGCCGACCCGCGCGGTGAAGGCGGACGATGCCAGCCTGTCGCGCCTGATGGCGCTGGCGCAGCGGGGTGACCGCCCGGCCTATGCCGCGCTTCTGAAGGCCTGCTCGTCCTGGCTTGGTCGCTATTTCGCCCGCCGGATCGCACCGTGCCATCTGGACGATCTCGTGCAGGAAACCTTGCTGTCGCTGCACGGCAAGCTCGCGAGTTACGATCCGTCGCGCCCGTTCCTGCCCTGGCTTGCGGCGATTGCTCGTTATCGCTGGGTGGATCATCTTCGAAAGGTCTACCGCGTGGACGAAGTGGGGCTAGACGAGGAAGTGTCCGTCACCGGCGGTCAGGAGAGCGTCGCGGCGCGGCTCAGCCTCGACGGGCTGCTGGCGTGTCTGTCCCCCTCCCAGGCGCAGGCGATAGAGCTGGTGAGGATCGAGGGGCTGTCCGTGGCCGAAGCGGCCTCGCGGTCGGGCCAGAGTGAGGCACTGGTCAAGGTCAATGTACACAGGGGGCTCAGGAAACTCAGCGCCCTGATCGAGGAAGCAGAATGACGATGGATCCCGATACCGACACGCTCATCGCTTCGCTCGTGGACGACCTGCGACCGGCGCGTGTCCTGCGCCGGCGCTACGGACTGTTGCTTGCCGCGACTGCAGCAATTGCCACGCTTGCCATCGTCGCGTTCGTTTTCGGGTTCCGGAGCGACATCTCCGCAGGGCGCTTCGACACGCTGTTCCTGATCGCCAACGGCCTGTTCCTGATTCTGGGTGTCGCCTGCGCGGCAACCGTTATCGCAATGGGGAATCCGCAAGTCGGGAGCCGGCACTTCGGATGGCGATGGGTGGCTGCGGCGGCGTGTTTGCTGCCGTTGTCGGCGATCATCATACTCATGTCCGGCACCGAGGCGCCTCCCGGTACGCTCATGTCCGTGCACGAGATGGATTGTCTCTTCGCCGGGGTCGGCCTCGGCCTGCTCACCGCTGCGGTACTGGTGTTCTGGTTGCGGCGGGGTGCGCCGACCTCACCCGAACGCGCGGGGCTGCTCGTCGGTATCGCGTCGGGATGCATCGGAATCTTTGCGTTTGCGTTTCACTGCTCGTCGGACACGATCTATCACGTCGGGCTGTGGCACACCGCACCCGTCCTCATCAGCGCGCTGCTCGGCAGGCTGTTGGTCCCCCGGCTCGTGCGGTGGTGACGGTTTTCTACGAGAGTCGGAGCAGGTCCAATCCCTACGAACGGCAACTTTCGGACACCGACGCTTGATCAGAAGATGTCCGGAAAGTCGGCGGTTTCTAAGGTCACCCGCGTGATGATCCAATCGGCGCTTCCATCAGCGGGAAAGTCCTTTGTCGGCGGTTTAGCGGGTTCGATGTCGCAGCGATGCGTGAGGAGTCGACTGCGGGCCCTGGAAAAGCATCGCCTATAAGTCTACGGCCTAGTATGCTTCGTCTTCGACGTCATAATCAGTGTCATCGTCGAGATCGTCCAATTCGAACATGAAATCGTCAAGGAAATCGTCACGGACGCGCTGGAGCCGGACATTGTCAGCGCGCAGCGAGCGGAGCGTGGTGTTAATCGACGTGAACCCAGTAGCAATCGAGAGAAAGCGGACCTTCTTAGCGTGCAGAAACGCAAAATAGGGATCCGCCTCAACGAAAGCTGTAGACGGTACGGGATTGATCCCAAGGCCGACGCTCTCATACGCATATAGCCACATGCCACTCCGAAGACCATCACCGGAAAGCGCGGCATTCCATTTAGCGAAATTGATCGCACCCCTGACGAGCTGGCGATCGACACACCATGCGGTGAGGAGGGCCCCCATTGGGTTATCAATTTCGGTAAGGGGCTCAACACTCTTAGCTGAAATCGATATGTTCAAGCGGGCAACAAGAAACAAAAACCAGATGATCTCGCCGGTCCGGTTCTCACGGGCGAGTACGGGCAGCCGATGTTCGAGGAATTCAGCTAACTTTGGCAATTCAACGTCGTTGCGCTCGACTTGGCGCAGGAGGGTGATTTCGACAAGAAACGCGACAAGGCTGGCGTTTCGTCGGTACGCCGCGATCAAGTGGCTCTGGATCTTGCTCCAGCTGGTTGCCCGCACAAACGCCGCTCGCGCATTCTGGAAAGCATATTTTTCAACGTTCGTATCTGGATGGGCGTTGCACATGCGTCCGACGTGATAGAAGAAGTGTTGGAACTCGCTGTCGCCGCTTATTCCGCGCGGAATGTGGGAACGTGCTTCCTGCTTCCAGCCATTGTCGTGCCGAGTCGAGGTTGGCAGGATCGCCGACTTGTCGTTGTTGAGCTCTAGCTCATATTCCGCGGCAGCTTGGCGAAGCGCGGCTATAAGGTTGTTGCCAGTATGGTTGGCGCCGCTGCTTATCGTATAATCATCGATATATCGGGAGGAATCCTGCGGGCCGATTCCGACCTTGGCACGCAGCGCGGCATCAATCGCGGACGCAATCACTTCGGCGATCAGGCGTGAGCAATCGGGACCTACGGGCAGACCAATAGTCTGCCCGTCCTGCGCGTTCCGGCACAATAGGTCGATAAGATTGCCAAAATGCTGTGTGCCGCGATTTAGTTTGGCGAACGCCTTGCCATGAATCGCCCAGGGAATTGCATGAGTATAAATTGAGTGAAAAAAGGCTCTAATGTCGGCGCTAACGAATTCCTCGCGTCTCGATGACAGGTCGACGCGAAAGTCGTCACGCAAATCGATACTCGGCCGGACCAGAGCGCGCGGACCGTTCCAGTCGAATATTGGCGGCGACGAAGAAATCCGCGAGTTTTTAGCTGCGGTCCGCATCTTAATGTAGTTATCGGCAACGGCTCGCGACAAGAGCAAATAGGCTACAGGGTTCGGCACGCCATGCCTGCGGTCGTTTTTACCGAAGCGGGGGAAATAGAACCAGCTTGGCTCAGAAAGATAGCGGTGAAACGCTGGCTTGCCGTTTACTGGAGGCAAAGCTTCGATACCGCTCAGCACAAACTTTCGATATTTTGCTAGGTCGTGCGAGACAAAGCAGGGCGGTAGCTCCGGAGCGAAATAGCCGTGGGATAACAGGCGCCGAAGTCTTTCAGATTTCGTCTTTGCCGTCATCCCGCCCCCAGTCTTCTTTGTACGCTTGATATGAAACATGGTCATTTGCACGCGCCGCTCGGCAACAAGCTAGGTCAATTGGGTAGTTTGGGGAAGGCCGACCTCCGGCCAAAATGCGGCCCAATTTGGGTCAGCTGCCCGCCAGCTAAACTCCATTCGACTTTTGTGAATGTACGACTGCTTTCGACAAATCGATCTGAGCCGACGAACGTCGGCTCTGTTGGCGGCTATCGACGTAGGCGAACAGCACTGTCACCGCCCGCTTAGTCACGATCGATGCCTTAAGGTCGTACAGGCCGGTATCAGCCAAATCAGCCCTTCGCTGCCACTTCCAACTCCGTAATCCGTTCGCTGCACACGGCATGGACGACACGGCCGAGCTCCTCGACCTGCTCGCCGAGCCACGTGAGCTCTTCCTCGCTGATGCGATAATGTTTCGAGTAGCGGGCTTTGACATAAGCCTGCTTCAGCTTCTCGAACATCGCGCGCTGCTTGCGGTTTTCCTCGGGCCAGACATACATCAAGCGCCGGTCGATGAGATTTGCCTGCGACCGCAGAAAGCCCAGATTGTGGACATGCGGAGTATAGAACGTGCAGACCAAAAGCACGCAGTGGTACAAACGTTCAGTCGCCTGATGCAGGGAAAATGCGGCTTCCTTGAGCCGCCCTTTACCAATGTAGAAGTCCGTCCCCTCTTTCAGCGCGGCGGCGCTTGGGAACCATTCATCGAAGTATTCCTTCGCCATGGCTAGCGCTTGGCTTGCCGTCTTCGGCTTCGGCGTATGCAGCACGCTGTCGTCACTCTGGTAGAGCGCGATGCCATCCTTCGCGACGTCCATGAAGAAGTAGCGGCCATGGGCGAGACCGTCGTTCACCTCCTGCAGCGTGTGCACGATGAAGTTGACCGGCGTCTTGATGCTCTTGGTGATGCCGTACTCGCGGTGGAAGCGCTCCTCGGCCTTCGCCCAGTACGTCACATAGTCGGTGAGCCGCTTGTCATTGACGATGACGAGGAGGTCGAAGTCCGACTTGTAGCCCTTGGCGGTGTGCGGCTCGTCGACCCAGCCGCCGCGCGCGTAGCTGCCGTAGAGGATGACCTTGGTGATGCGGCCCTGCTTCTTCCACTGGTGCTGGGCGAGCGCGAGAGTGTCATTGAACTCCTCAAACAGAATCTCGACGACGCGCTCGAGCTCGCGCTGCTTTGCGGGCGGAAGATGATCGAGGCTCGTGCGCATAGGACACCTTCCTAGCAACTCAGGCATGACTTTGCACTGCAAGAACAGGCTGTTGCCGCAAGTGTGGACCCCGCAACCCCCTGATCAGAGGGTTGCGGCCTTGTGCAGCGCGACCAATGCCGCCGCCATGCGGGTTTCGACCTCGGTGACGGAAAGGCCGAGCCGCAGCGCGATGCGGTCGTTGAGGAGGCCGTCCCAGGCAAGCTCCATGACTTGCTGTGATACCGGGTCGAGCGCTGCGAACGCCTCCCGGTAGGGCTTGCCGATCTTCAGGATATGCCGGATGGCCTTCCGCATGTGCCAGCGCACGCGCCACTCACCGATGCCCAGCTCGCGTGCAATCTCAGCGTAGGACTTGCCCTCGACCCTGTGGGCGATGAACACCACCAATGTCCGCTCGGGCAGCTTCCGCAGCCATGCCCGCATCACTGCGTGCCGGTCCCGCTCAAGGGGCACACCGGGTTCAGGTACAGACTCTCCGTTCATTACCTTCTCCTGCCGAAGCCGCGGCCCCGGCCGGAGGGCGGGGGCGGGCGGCAGGAACGGGATCAGGCGGGCCGCATGAGGCGGCCTGCACCCGAAGGGCTGGAACGCGAGTGGAAGACCTGCCGCAGGCAGGTTGCAGGCCGGCGCGGCCCGCCCAAAGGCCCGTGACGCCCGCTCCCCGCCTGAACTGACGGGTCAAACACGCCGCCAGGCACAAGCCCGGCGCCTGATTCGCGTGCCGACCCGGCGCACGGGACACAATGGGACACCAGGCCCCCATCGCCGTGATCTGCTGCAAAAAAATCTTTGGCGGCGAACTGACGTGCACTGACATCCGGTGACGTCCTGGGCGATCCCACGGGACCGTTTGCGTTGAGGTGGCATCATTTCCGCCACTCTTGACGCCCGTACCGGACCCGGCATCCTGACCCGACTGGGGAAGCTGACAACCGCTGAAGGAAGGACCAGCCATGTCCCACGATCGTATTCTGCGCCTGAAGGCCGTCCTCGACCGCACGGGGCTCAGCCGCTCTACGCTGTACCGGAAGATGCAGGCGGGCAGCTTCCCACGCCAGGTCCGGATCGCCACGCGCTGCACCGGCTGGCGCGAGTCAGCCGTCAGCGCATGGATGAAGAACCCCATGTTCTTCCATGTCGACGATCTGCCCGCGGAGTAGCCTGTGCCGCTGCTCACCGACAGGTTTGTCAGCATCCATGACGTGACCCGGCGCACCAGCCTCAGCCGCACGACGATCGCGCGGAGCGTGAAGGCCGGATCATTCCCGGCGCCGGTCCGGTTTAGCGCGACCTTCGTCGGCTGGTACGAGTCCGAGATCGATGCATGGATCGCAGAGGCACGTTAGCGGCGGTTGCCTTCCAGAAGCTCTGCGGGCTCGGCGAGCCCCTCGCACAGGAGGTCGGCCCAATCCTGCGCGATCTCGATGCGCCGGTCCATGAACGCCGCGCGATTGTAGGCACTCTCCACCGTGTTCGGAGGGACATGCGCAAGCATCAGGTCGATGACCTTGGCATCGAGCTCGGCAAGGATGCGCTGGCCGCTCTCGCGGGCGCTGCGCTCGGCGACCTCATTCATGATCGTCGAGAAGCTGGCGCGCCAGCCGTGCGGCACATGCCGTCCGTGGAAGCCGACGCGGTTGTAGAGATAGCCGATGGCATTCTCGCTCATCGGTCGATGTGCATGACGCTGCGACGGGAACACCAGCCGGTTCCGTCCCGTGAGCGTCCGCATCGCGCGCAGCACCGCGACCGATTGGCGCGAGAGCGGCGCCAGATGATCGAATGCCGTCTCGTCCTTGCGCACAAGCACCAGCTTCATTCGCGCAGACGGGATACGCCACAGCGGCGGTTCGCCGCCGACACCACCAGGACGTTCCCAATCGACGTTCTCGAACTCGTCCCATGTCACGCCGCGGATGACCCCGGGCCGCACGGCCGTCAGCGCGAGCAGACGCGACGCGAGCTTCACGACTGGCGTGGCATCGGAGGCTTCCGCCGCCACCAGCACGCAGCGCGCATCCTCGATCCGCAGCATTGCTGGCTGTCGACCTTTCTTCGGCACCGGCTTCATCGCCTTCACAATGCCGGAGGCGGGGTCGTGATCGGCAACGCCTTCGGCAATCGCGTAGCAGAAGATCGACGAGATGCGCTGGCGCAGCCGCCGTGCCGTTTCGATCGCGCCGCGCGCCTCGACCTTGCGCAAGGTCGCAAGGATCACCCGGCTGTCGATCGCCGGGATCGGAAGTTTCCCGAGGTGCGGAAAGACATCGTTCTCAAGGCTCGCGATCACGTCGGCGGCATGGACTGGCGCCCAGCGCGGCGCCTGCAACGCGTGCCACGCACGCGCCAACTTCTCGAACGTCTCCATCGCCGCAGCGGACGCCGCGAGCTTGCGTTTGCGCTTCTCGACGGCAGGGTCACGGAAGTCGCGCAGCTGTTGTCGCGCCTCGTCGCGCAGCTTGCGCGCCGCGTCCAATGTCACCTCGGGGTAAAGACCGAACACCAACCGCTTTTCCCGGTCAGCAAACCGGTACTTCATTCGCCACGACTTCGCGCCCTTGCGCGTCACGTAGAGGTACAGCCCGCCGGAATCTGCAAGCTTGTAATCCCGCTCCGCGGGCTTGGCTTTCCGCACCTGGAGGTCTGTCAGCACGAGTGCCCCCATCTCTCAAATCGGTGCCCCCAGAAACGTCCCGTACGGCATGGGATTTGGGGGCATCCAAAGGGATCAAATGAGAGAACAGGCTAGCCGAAAATCAGCAGAAAAGCAAGGTTTTCCGGGACTTTCGGAGCGCTCAAGAAGAGGCTTAGTGGCGGAGAGGGTGGGATTCGAACCCACGGTACGGTTGCCCGCACAACGGTTTTCGAGACCGTCCCAATCGACCTCTCTGGCACCTCTCCGCACCGGGTAGCGCCTTGCTCGGAGGCAGGCACTGGATCGACGAAAGCGGGCATATAGGCGAGGTGTTGGGGTCTTGCCAAGCCTGCAATCGTCGGTTTTGTCAGTTCAGCACGACTGTCTGGTTACCGTTGCCAAGAATGCGGTGTTCGGCGTGCCAGCGGACGGCGCGGGATAGCACGGAAGCTTCGACCTCGCGGCCGATGGCGACCATCTCCTCGGCGGTGGTTGCGTGGGTTACGCGGCGGACGTCCTGCTCGATGATGGGGCCTTCGTCGAGGTCGGCGGTGACGTAGTGAGCGGTGGCGCCGATCAGCTTCACGCCGCGTGCTTTGGCCTGATGGTAGGGCTTGGCGCCCTTGAAGCTCGGCAGGAAGCTGTGGTGGATGTTGATGCAGCGGCCGGCGAACTGGCCTGCGAAGTCATCCGAGAGAATCTGCATGTAACGGGCTAGGACGGTGAGTTCGGCGCCGGTCTCTGCGATGATCTCGAGGAAGCGCCGTTCCTGTGCGGCTTTGTCCGAGCGGTCCACCGGGAGGTGGTGGTAGGGGATGCCGTGCCATTCCACGCGCTTTCGTTCCTGCTCGTGATTCGAGACGACACAGACGATGCGTATGGGGAGGGCGCCGATTTCGACCTTGTGTAGGAGATCGACGAGGCAGTGGTTGAACTTTGAGACGGCGATCAGGACGGGCATCGGTTCGGCGATGTCGTGGACTTCCCAGTCGAGCCCGAGCGAGACGACTGCGGGGGCGATGTGCCGGGCGAGATCGGCCGTGCGGGCGCTGTCGCTCGCGAGTTCCATGCGCGCGAAGAAGGTGGCGCTGTCCGGGTCGCCGTAGATCGCGGCCTCGCGAATGTCCCAGCCGTTGTCGGTGAGAAGCGGCGTCAATCCCGCGAGGATGCCGGTTCGATCCGGACTGCGGAAGCGGAGGACGCAGCGGGTTCGGTTCAGTTCGGTCATGACGGGCTTCCGAGGAGGTGCAGGAGGTATCCGGCGTAGCTCTGATCGGCGATCAGCAGGAACGCAGGCGTATCGCTTGTGCGCGCGATGAAGGCGCCGATGTCGCCGAAACGCGTGCGAACCGCGGCGCCGGCCGGGAGTCGGAGATCGAGCGGCGTGAAAGCAGCGAGCCAATCCTGCCCCGCCGGCCCTTCTAGCCGCAGCGCGATACGTCCGTGGGTGAGATCGAGCGCGAGGATGGGTTCGTTCGGAAACGCGGCCTCGGCGCGGTTCAGTGCGGTCGCCACGCCGTCTGCCGTGCCCGTGAGCAGCCATTCGCCCGGCGCGACCGCCGAGAGCGCGATATCGCCATTGCCGGTGAAGCGGTTCGGAGCGGGCGTGCTGAGACCGAGCGCCGCTGCGAGCCGCTGCGGCGCGTCATCGGCGCCGGTGATCTGGATCTTGGCGACGGCGAGGTCCGCATCGATACGGCACCAATCCGGCATCAGGTGGTCAGGCATCGAGCCGGGCTCCTTCGGGGTCATAGCGGCAGAGGCCGGTGATGCGCGCCTCGCGCCATGTGCCGAGATCCCAGACGCGCACGGTGTCGCCCATCCGGTCCTGCCCGCGTTCGACAAGTGCGAGCGCGAGCGGTGCCTCCAGCGTCGGCGACCATGTGCTCGACGTGACCCAGCCCTCGCTCGGCTGCGGCGCGGCGGTCGCGGCGGGGAGCACGTGCGCGCCGGTGGTGAGCGGGGCCGGATTGCCGTCCGTCACTTCGAGCCCGACGAGGCTGCGCCGGTCGGTCCTGAGCCCGTCGGGACGGAGCGCCGAGCGGCGGCCGACGAAATCCTGCGTCTTCTTCCGCATGATGCCGCCGAAGCCGATGTCCTGCGGCAGCGTGGCGCCATCGGTGTCCGAGCCGACATGCAGGAAGCCCTTTTCGATGCGCATTGTCATCAGCGCCTCGACGCCGAACGGGGTCAAACCGTAAGGGGTGCCGGCTTCGACCAGCGCGGTCCACAATGCCCCGGCATCCCGCCATGGCACGGCGATTTCATAGGAAAGCTCGCCCGTGAAGCTGACGCGCGCGATACGCGCAGGGAGGCCACAGACGTGCCCGGTACGCGCGCTCATGTGCGGGAAGGCGGCGCTCGAAATGTCGACGTCCGGCTCCAGCGCGGCGAGCACGTCGCGCGCCTTCGGCCCGGCGATGTTCGCGACTGCCCAGCAGGTGGTGACGTCTTCGACGAGCACCTGCATCGTCGTCCACTCGCACTGAAGCCACTCGCGGAACGCTTCAGCGATCGCGCTGACGTGCCCGCTCGTCGTGCCGACGAGGAAGTGATCCTCTCCGAGCCGCGTGACGACACCGTCGTCGAACACCGTGCCGTTTTCGGTGAGCATGATCGCGTAGCGGCAGCGGCCGGGTTTCAGCGTGCTGATCGTGTTCACGTACATGCGATCGAGGAAGGCGGCTGCGTCCGGGCCCTTCACCTCGATCTTGCCGAGCGGGGAGGCTTCGAAGAGGCCGACGCCGGCACGTACGGATAGAACCTCGCGGCGGACGGCGTCTTCCTCGCTCTCACCCGCGCGCGGGTAGGCCGCGGGGCGCATCCAGCCGCCGTATTCGTCGAGCGATGCGCCGTTCGCGCTGTGCCAGTCGTGGAACGCAAGGCGGCGGCGGGGGCGCAGACCTTCGCCGACACGGTGTCCGGCGAACACGCCGAACGGTGTCGGGTCGTAGGGCGGGCGGAACTTGGTGGTGCCGATCGCCTGCATCGGCTTATCCAGCAGCGTGCCGAGGATGCCGATGCCGTTCACGTTCGAGGTCTTGCCCTGATCGGAAGCCATGCCGAGCGTCGTGTAGCGTTTCAGATGCTCGACCGAGCGGAAGTTCTCCCGCGCGGCGAGCGCCACGTCTCCGGCGGTCACATCGTTCTGGAAATCGACCCACGCTTCGGGATGGGGCTCTCCGGTTTCAGAAATCGACCACAGCGCCGGGATCGGAGAGGTGGGTGCGAAATCACCCGCCGCGCCGCCGACGCTGCGATGTCCCGCGGTGGCGATGGGGGTGAAGCTCTGAAGGTTCGGATCGAGCGCCAATCTGCCGGCGCCGTGCGAATGGAGATGCACGGCGGGATTCCAGCCGCCCGAGACGAGCAGCGTGTCGCAGCGCAGCGTCTGCGTGGCGCCCTGGATTTGTCCATCGTTTGATACGGGCCCGACCCGCACGCCGCGCAGCGACCGCCCGCCGAGTGCTGCGGCAGGGGCCATGCCTGTGTGGACCGGGATGCCCAAGCCGCGCGCGCGTTCGATCAGCGCGGCGGACGGCGCACTGCGTGCATCGACAATGGCGACAAGATGCGCATCCGCCTCGGCAAGATCGAAAGCCGCCTGCCATGCGCTGTCGTTGTTCGTTGCGACGACGATGCGCCGCCCGGCGACGACGCCGTAGCGATGGAGATAAGCGCGTGCCGCACCCGCGAGCATCACGCCGGGGCGATCGTTGCCGCGGAAGACCAGCGGGCGTTCGATTGCGCCGCTTGCAAGGATCAGTTCGTCGGTGCGAACCCGCCACAGCCGCTGCCGCGGGCCGCTGCGCTGTTCGAGCGGCAGATGGTCGGTCAGGCGTTCGCAAAGCGCGACCATGCCGTGATCGTAATGTCCCGTGGCAAGCGTTCGCGCTTTCAGCGTGACATTGGGCATCGCGGCAAGAGCGCGGAGCGTGTCTTCGATCCAGACGCGTGCCGGCTTCCCTTCGATCGTGTCGCTGGTTCCGGCGAGCCTGCCGCCCCAATGCGCGCCGCCGGTGACCAGCATCACGGTTTTCCCAGCCTGCGCGGCCTGCAGCGCTGCCGAAAGCCCGGCGACCCCGCCGCCGACGACGAGGACCTCGGTGTGCGCCGAGATCTGCGCGTAGACATCAGGGTCGGGAAGCTTCGGTGCTGTGCCGAGGCCAGCAGCCTTGCGGATCGCGGGTTCGAACAGCAGCCAATCCGGCCATATGAAGGTCTTGTAATAGAAGGCGGCCGGAATGAAGCGCTTCAGGAGGCCGTTTACGGCCAGAAGATCGAAATTGAGGCTGGGCCATGCATTGACCGGGTTGGCGCTCAGCCCTTCGTAAAGCTCCACATAAGGCGCCTTGAGGTTCGGGATCGTCTGCGCGCCCTGTTCGAGCTGGACGATGGCGTTGGGCTCGTCGAGCCCGGCGGCGATGAGGCCGCGCGGGCGGTGATATTTGAAGCTGCGCCCGACCATGCGGACGCCGCTGGCGAGCAGGGCGGAGGCGAGCGTATCGCCAGCGAAGCCTGAATATTTTTTGCCTTCCCAGTGGAAGGTGAGGGGGCGGCTGCGGTCTATGTCGCGGCCGTGGTCGAGCCTGTAGCCGCTCATGCCTCGCTCTCCAGCGTCGGGCGGGGATCGGTCATGCCGTAGACGGCGAGAATGCGGTGCGAGACGGTGTCGCGCGCGATGTTGAACCAGAGGCCGCAGCCGTAGCGGTGGTGCCAGCGTTCAAAGCCGAGGCCCTTCACGTTATCGCGGAAGAACATGTAGTCCCCCCATGCTGTATCATCGGTTGCTGCGGGGTCGGCGGGGCGGACGATCGGGCTTTCACCGCCGCAGCGGAATTCGCTTTCGGCGCGCGGGCCACACCAGGGACAATTGATCAGCAGCATGGTGACCTCAATGCGCAATGCCGGAGGCGGCGGCTTCATCGATGAGCGCGCCGGTCCGGAAACGGTCGAGTGAGAAGGCGGCGGCAAGCGGGTGCGCCTCGCCGGTCGCGATGTTGTGGGCAAGGCAGAAGCCGCCGCCGGGGATCGCCTTGAAGCCGCCGGTGCCCCATCCGCAATTGAGGTACAGGCCCTTCACCGGGCTTTCGCCAAGGATCGGCGTCGAATCCTGGACGACATCGACGATGCCTGCCCACTGCCGGAGCAGGCGGACGCGCGAGAAGTGCGGGAACAGGTCGATAAGACCCGCCGCCGTGTGTTCGAGCACGGGCAGGCTGCCGCGCTGCGCGTAGGACGGGAACAGATCGAGCGCGCTCCCCACCACGATTTCGCCCTTGTCTGACTGGCTGAGGTAGGTGCCGGTGGAAGGCGCGAGCACGACGGTATCGAGCACTGGCTTCATCGGTTCCGACACGAACGCCTGCAGCGCGTAGGAAACAATCGGCAGGCGGAAGCCCGCGCGCGCTGCCATTACGCTGCTGTGGCCCGCGACCGCGAGGCCGACGCGATCTACGGTGATATCGCCGAGCGAGGTCTCGAGGCCCCGGATGCGACCATCGCGAATGTCGAAGCCTGTCACCTCGCAGTTCTGGATGATGTCGACGCCGAGGCTGTCGGCGGCGCGCGCATAGCCCCATGCCACGGCATCGTGGCGGGCGGTGCCGCCGCGCGGTTGCAGCAGGCCGGCGAGGATCGGGAAGCGCGGCGAGGGATTGAGGCCGGGGATGCGGCGGAGCACCTCGTCCTCCTCATGATATTCGGCGTCGGCACCGTTCAGCCGCATCGCGTTCGCCGAGCGGCGCAGCATCTCAACGCCGTGCCGGTCGTGCGCGAAGCTCCACATGCCCCGCCGCGAGAACATGATATTGTAATTGAGTTCGCGCGACAGGTCTTCGTAGAGCGACAGCGAGAAATCGTAGAAGCGCGTGCTTTCCGGGAAGAAATAGTTGGAGCGGATCACGGTGGTGTTTCGCCCCGTGTTGCCGCCGCCGATCCAGCCGCGCTCCAGCACGGCGATGTCGCGAAGGCCGTGCTTGCTCGCGAGATAATACGCGGTCGCGAGGCCATGCCCGCCGCCGCCGATGATGACGGCCTCGTAGCTTTTTTTGGGTTTCGCGTCGCGCCATGCGGGCGTCCACGTCCGCTGGCCGGAAAGGCCCGCGCGCAGCAGCGACCACGCCGAATATCGTGTCACCTGCCCGTCGCTCCCCGCTTGCTTCCCATCACGGCGTCAGAGATACATACACTTCTGTTTGGAATCAATCCTGCGAAATGCATGGAAAGCAAATGAATGGCGTCTCCGAAAGCTCAGGCTTTCGGAACGAAGATACAGCGTTGCACTGGACTTGGGTTAGCCTGCGGCCTTGCGGCCCGCGCGCTTGGCGACGGGCGCTTCGCTGACGAGATCGCCGAGTGTCTTCAGCAAATTGGCCGTCGGTTCGCGGCCGGTCAGCACGCGGTAGTAGAGCGGGACGAGGCGAAGCCGCTCGGCATGGGGCTCGCGGAAACCGAGGGCGTAATAGCCGATCTGGTGGAAGTGCGTGATGCGCGCGCGGACGAGGCTTTCGTCGCTGTCGTAGCCGCTCTTCTGGAACAGCTCCTGCAGCAGCCCGATCCATGCGGCATCTGCGCGCTCGACCGCTTCGGCCACGTCGGTGCTTTTGCGTGCCCATGCGCGCACGGCAACGTCGAAGGACGGGAAGGCGGGGTCCGCATCCAGCCAGCTCGCCACGACCTCTGTGAGATCCGGCGCGGTCTTCGCCCAGCGCGCGCGGATCTGCGCGATCTCGAAATAGTTGCGTGCTTCCCAGTCGGTCAGCAGCGCATCGAGAAGGTCTTTGCGGTGCTGGAAATGCCAGTAGAAGCTGCCGCGCGTCACACGCATCTGCTTCGCCAGCCGATCGACCTTCACATCGTCGACACCGCGATCGACAAGCGTCTTGCGGGCGCTTGCGATCCAGTCCTCACGGGTGAGACGGCGCGCTGGGCGCGCCTTGGGCGTACCGGTCATGGGCCGAAGCGATGCGCGTTGCCGCCCGGATTGTCCAGTGCTTCCTTGGCGATGCCGGGCCTCACACCCAGCCGGCGGTCTGCGCGACCACCCAGAGGCCGATCGCGAGGAACAGCAGCGCGGCGGTGATGTGAACGGCGCGCATGGGCACGCGGCGGATGAGCGCGTCGCCGAGGAACACGGCGGGCACGTTCGCGATCATCATGCCGAGCGTGGTGCCCATCGTCACTGCGATCACGTTCTCGAAGCGCGCGCCGAGCGCGACCGTGGCGATCTGGGTTTTGTCGCCCATCTCGACGAGGAAGAAGGCGATGAGCGTGGTGAGGAACGCGCCGAAGCGGGCGGGCTTGTCTTCCACGTCGTCGAGCGTGTCGGGGATCAGCGTCCAGAGCGCCATGGCGATGAACGAGGCACCGACAGCATAGCGGAACCACTGCCCTTCGAGGATCGAAGCGACCTGGCTGCCGACAAGCGCGGCGAGGAAATGGTTGGCGATCGTGGCGGCGAAGATGCCCGCGATGATCGGCATCGGGCGCTTGAAGCGGGCGGCGAGGACGATGGCGAGCAGCTGGGTCTTGTCGCCGATTTCGGCGAGCGCGACCACGACGGTCGAAACGAACAGGGCTTCCAAGGGATATCTCCGGGTCGGGCAGTACGCGAATCCAACGACATCGCCTCCCCCGCCCGACCGGACAGGGAAGCGACGTCATTGGTCTCGCCCGAACGGTGATCCCGTTCCCCTCGCACCATGGCCTCTCGACCAAGTATGTTGACGCGAAGGCCCGCCTTGTCGGCGGCTGGCTACTCCCCAGATGACGCTGTGCTGCTAGCCGGGTTTGCACGCGAGCGCAAGCGGCTCAGCCGCACAGGCTCGCAAACCCGGCGAGCCAGAGCATGGCGCCCTCGCGGTTCCACAGCGCCCAGCCGGCGGCTGCGGCAAGCAGGCCGAGCGCCACGACGAGAAGATGTGCGCGGCGGCTCATGCGGCCTGCAGCCGCGCGACGGGAACGGCGCGGATCGGCAAGTGCAGGAGCGCGGCGATCACCGCGAGCGCAATCGAGGCGCCCCAGGTCGCGTCGTAGTTGCCGGTGATGTCGTAGAGCACGCCCGCCATCCACGCGCCGAAGAAGCTGCCCACCTGATGGCTGAGGAAGACGATGCCGTAGAGCATCGACAGGTAACGCACCCCGAAAATCTGCCCGATGAGACCGCTCGTCAGCGGCACCGTGCCGAGCCACAGGAAACCCATCGCGGCGGCGAAGGCCAGCGAGGAGGCTGTTGATACGGGTAGAAGCAGGTAGATGACGATGATGAGGCCCCGGGTCGCATAGAGCCCGCTCAGTAGCAGCTTCTTGGGCGCGTGGTCGCCCCACAGGCCGAAGATGTACGAGCCGAAGATGTTGAAGAGGCCGACGAGCGCCAGCACCGTGGCGCCAATTGAGGTGCCGAGGCCCTTGTCGGCGAGATAGGCCGGGAAATGCGTGGCGATGAAGGCGATGTGGAAGCCGCAGACGAAGAAGCCTGCGGTCAGCAGTTGGAAGCTGCGGTTCGATAGTGCCTCGGTAAGGGCGTTTCCGAGGGGCTGGTCGGTCCGAACCTGCTGCGGTTTTCCGGCGACGCCGAACGACAGCGCCGCGCCGACGGCGACGGTGCCGGCGAGCACCATGAGCGCGGTCTGGTAGCCGAAGTCGCCGAGCAGCATCTGCCCGGCGGGCACGATGAGGAACTGGCCGAGCGAGCCGCCTGCCGTGACGATCCCGAAGGCGAGCGAGCGCTGCGCTTCCGGCACCACGCGGCCGACCGCGCCGAGCACGACGACGAAGGTCGTGGCGGACTGCGCCATGCCGACGATGATCCCGAACGTGATGTGAAGGCCGAGGGCACTCGACGCCATTGCCGCGCCGATGAGGCCGAGGGCGTAGAGAATGGCGCCGAAGGCGACGACGCGCCCGGCGCCGTGGCGGTCGGCGATGGCGCCGACGAACGGCTGCGCGAGGCCGAACAACAGGTTCTGGATGGCGAGCGCGAGCCCGAACGTGCCGCGCCCGATGTCGAGCGCGGCGCTCATGTCGGGAAGGAACAGCCCGAAGGTCTGCCGCACACCCATGGCGAGCGTGACGATCAGCGCCCCGCAGGCGATGACGACGACCGGCCGCTTCATGCGTGCGCCGCCAATTCGACGCGGTCGAGCAGGGTGAACAGCGTTTCGGTGTCGATCTGGCGCGCCATCTCCGCCTGCGCCTGCTCCCAGAGCGGCGTTGCGCGGTCGATCGCGGCACGGCCCGTATCCGTCAGCGAAACCATGCGCTGGCGCTTGTCGGTGCCTGCGCAGGATTGCACGAAACCTTCGCGTTCGAGCGCACCGACGGTGCGGTTCAGCGTGGTGCGGTCATGGCCTGTCGCCGCGCCGAACGCCGTCAGCGAGCAGGCGCCCGTGCGCGCCAGCGTACGCAGCAACGCGAATTGAGGCGTCGTGAGGCCCGCCGGCGCGAGCGCGGCGTCGTAGAGCGTGTTCGCGGCGCGGGCCGCGCGACGCAGGCGTGTGCAGACACAGGGTGAAGACATGATGCGTGCATATGCACGCACCTGCCGCGCCGATCAACCCGTCTTATTCGGCGGGAGGCTGGTCAGCGGTTCCGGGGCCCATCGGCGTGCGATAGAGCAGCGTGACACTGATGCGCCGGTTGCGCGGATCGTAGGGGTTCGCCTTGTTGAAGGGCTCGCGGTCGGCGACGCCCTCAAGGCGCGAAAACCGCGTCGGATCGACGCCGGCGGCGGCGAGCGCGGCGCGCGTGGCTTCGGCGCGCTGCGCGGAAAGTACCCAGTTGTTCATGCCGCCCACCGGTCCGCCGAGCGAGCCGCCGGCGTAGGGCAGGCTGTCGGTGTGGCCGCGCATGGCGATGGGGTTCGGCATCGTCTGCACGGCGGTGGCGACGGCGCGGACAAGATCCTGTGCCTGCGGCGAAAGCCGGTTGGTGCCGAGCGAGAACATCGCGAAGTCAGCCTCGTCGAGGATATCGATGCGCAGGCCTTCCTCTGTCACCGACAGCCGGAGCTGGTCACGGAGCTGCGCGAGATTCTTGTCGCTCGCCATGCGCTTTTCGAGCGCTTCGGCCGCAGCTTCGAAGCGTTTCACGTCTTCCTTCTGCAACTGGTCCGCCGCTGCGCGTTCCTCTGGCGTCGGCGGCGTCACGCGCGAAAAGCTGGTGACGGGCATCAGGCGCTGTGAGCCCTTCGGTACGGCGTTCGGCGCGTTTCCATCGGGCGCCAGCATGGCGCGGCCGCCCATCACGCCGTTCGATCCGCCCGCCTTGGTGTGCTGGACGAGCGTCGGCGAGAAATAATCGGCGATGCCCTTGCGCTGGTCTTCGTTGGTCGCGCCGACGATCCACAGCAGCAGGAAGAACGCCATCATCGCGGTCACGAAGTCGGCGTAGGCAACTTTCCATGCGCCGCCGTGATGCCCTCCGTGCGCTTCGATCGTGATCTTCTTGATGATGATCGGCGGCGGGACTTCCGCTTCGGCGACGAGCGGCTTGATAGGCTCGGCGCTCATCGGCCCCGCAGCCCGTCAAACACCTCGGCGAAGCCGGGCTGGTTCTTGCTGCTGATGCTGGTGCGCGCGGCCTCGATGACCATTGCAGGTGCGTTGCCGTGCAGCGAGGAAATGATGATCGCCTTGGCGACATGATAGATCTCGCCGTCTTCCTCAAGGATCTGCTCCAGCCGGTTCGCCATCGGCGAGACGATGCCGTAGGCGAGGAGCACGCCGAGGAAGGTGCCGACGAGCGCCGAGCCGATCATGCCGCCGAGAACCGCGGGCGGCTGGTCGATCGAGCCCATGGTCTTCACGACGCCGAGCACGGCCGCGACGATGCCGAGCGCGGGGAGGGCGTCACCGGTGGATTGCAGCACCTTCACCGGCTTCATGGCGGCGTGGTGATGCGTCTTCATCGCATTGTCCATGATCTCCTCTACCGCGTGCACGTTGAGCGTGCCCGAAGAGACGACGACGAGGCGGATGGCGTCCGCCATGAAATCGATGAGGAAGTGGTCCTTGAGCAGCTTTGGATATTCCTGAAAGATGCTGCTGGATTTCGGATCCTCGATGTGCGCTTCCATGGCGACGGGGCCATCTGTCTTCATGGTCTTCATCAGCTTTGAGGCGAGGAAGATCGCGTCGAGATAATCTTTCCGGTTGTAGGTCGGGCCCTTGAAGATCTTGCCGATGCCGCCGCCGACCTGCTTCAGGATGGCAAAGCTGTTGCCGAGCAGCAGCGAACCCGCCGCCGCGCCGCCGATGATGAGCATCTCGTGCGGAATCGCGTGCATGACCGGCTCGAGATTGCCGCCGGTGATGGCGAAACCACCGAAGACCATCGCGAAAAGGACAATAAGGCCGATCGCAGCGAACATCTAACGCACAACTCCATTGCCTGGCGGCATCACCGGGCCGCGCCCGGATTCTCGCGATGCCGTCTGTCCATCTTGCTTAACGACCTCAATTGACGGCCATTTAGGCACCCAAAGGTTGAGAAAGGCTTCCTCGAACCCAGATTTGTTGCGACGCAGCACAGTGTTACAAGTAGCTGAAGAGTGACAGTTTCTTGATCTGGGCGAAGCTCTGCTGCGAGGCGTCAAGAAGCGTCATCGCGCTTTTGAGCTGCACGATGGCCGCGGCGACATCAAGGCTTTCGAGATTGCTCTTCGCGGTCGTCATCGTGGTCTCCAGCGCTTTCAGACGGTCGGTCTCCGTATCCACCTGCGCCATGCGCGAGCCGAAGGTCGCGCGCTGGTCGGCAAGGCGGTCGATACCCGCCGTCGTGTCGCTGAGCGCCTTCTCCATGCCGGCCGTGAAGGTTGCGGCGTCGACGCTGGGGTCTTCGAGCAGCGCCTTGAATTCCGTGAGCGAGGCGAGGATCGTCTGGCGTCCGCCGCTCGTTTCGATCGAAAGCATCGAGAGGCCGTTCGCACCGGTCGACACAGCAACGTCGGCGCTGATCGGCACCTTCGGTGCTTCACCGCTGCCCTGCCAGACGATGGCACCCGTCGCATCGCGCGCGAACGGTGCCGTTGCGACCGAAGCGCCAGAAAACAAATAATTGCCCGCCGCGTCGCGGCTGTTCGAAAGCGACAGCATCTGGTCGATGATCTGCCCGAGCTCGGTGCTGATCACCTTCCGGTCGGCGTCGGTCAGCGTACCGTTCGCGGCCTGCACGGCGAGTTCCTTCGCGCGCACCATCTGGTTCGACATGGCGTCCACGGCGCTGTCGGCGAACGAAAGCTGCGTGGTGATCGCATCCATGTTGCGGATGAACTGCTGATTGTTGTCGATGCTGCGCTGCAGGTCCGCAACGCGGCTCGATCCCAGGGGATCGTCCGACGGATCGAGGATGCGCTTGCCCGAAGCGATCTGCGCCTCGAGCTGCGCGAGAGTCGATTGCAGCGAGCCCATGCGGCTCGTCTGCGACTGGAAGGATTGGAAGGTGCCGACGCGCATGTTGCGGTTCCTTGGGGATGCTTAGCGAATGTCGATGATGGTCTGGAAGATCTCGCGGGCGGCCGCGATGATCTTCGCAGAGGCCTGATAGGCCTGCTGGAAACGGATGAGATCGGCGGCTTCCTCGTCGAGATTGACGGCGGAGGCCGCGTCGCGCGTTTCCAGCGCCTTGTCGCGCACGGCGAGCGTTGCCGAAGCCAGCGCTTTCGTATCGTTGAGGTTCGTTGCAACCCGCGTCACCTCGCGCGCGAAGCGGCCCTCGAAGCCGGGATTGCCGAGCCGCGTATCGACCATGCGCAGCATGTTGGCGTTGTCGGCCATGCCTGCCGCCGTCGGCGCGACGACAAAGCTGTCGCCTTCTGCGATCGCGCCCGAAAGCTGCACATCGAAGCCGTTCACCGGAATCCACGCACCCGGCACATAGGGACCGCTCGCGAGCACGGTGGGTGGAATGCCGGTGTCGGCCGTGTCGATGATCTCGTATGTGCTGCCCGCGCCCATGCGGACCGTGAAACTCGTCGGCACCGGCGCGGGGATCGTGGCGGCCGCCGGGTTGCTGCGCACCGAAACCGTGCCCGTGCCTTGGTTGGCCGCGGAAATATCGGCCGCCCACGGCGCTGCCGCCGCAACATCTGCGCCGTCCTCGACGAGAACGCGCATGCCCGCAGCGCCCGAGACGCCTTCGATCTGGAACCAGTCACCGCCCTTTGGCGCGCCGCCGAGTTCGAGGTGGATGCCATCGAGATCAAGCGTGCCGCTGCCGGATATGGAGGCGCTGCCATCGGCGCGCGAGAGCGTCCACTGGCTGGTGCCGCCATCGTACCAGAGCTCATAGCCCCCGGCGAAGACGAGCGATTCGTCGGTCACCTGCAGGTCGAGCGTCGCTTGCCCGGTGTTGGTGCGCGACGGTGTCGCCACGAGCGAACTTGCCGCGAAAAGATCGCCGCCGGCGATGCCGTTCAGATCGACGCCCTGCCGGTGTGCATCGTTGACGCTGGTGATGAACTGCTGGGCAAGCGTGTCGATTGCCGCCATGCTGTTGCTGTTCTGCGTGTAGGCATCGGAAAGTCCGGCGAGCACGCCGCTGCCCGGCACTGGAATCGTGCCGCTGTTGCCGAACGGATCAAGCGTCAGCCTGATCTTCCCGTTCGCCTCGGTGGCGCCGAGCAGCTTCGCGCCCATCTGATCGAGCAGCATGGGGCCGTTCGAATTGTCGAGCCGCACATCGACCGTGCCGTCGCCGCGGGTGGTGACGTCGATCTTGGTGAGCGACGCCAGCTCGTTCAGCAGCCGGTCGCGCTCGTCTTCGAGGCTCGCGGATGCCGAAGTGCCCGCTGCGGTGCGACGCATGGTGCCGTTCAGCGTCGAAAGCGCGCTGGTGAGATCGTTGATGCGATCGACGGTCTGATCGACATCCTGCTTGATGCCCGTGCGCGTCGCGTCGAACGATTGCGCGAGGCTGCGGAACTGCGCGGCGACTTCTCCGGCGGCCGACAGGAAGGCGTCGCGCGCGGAGAGCGAGGTGGGATCGGCGGAGACGTCCTGCGCGGCGTTGTAGAACGACGTCAGCCTGCCCGAGAGGCCCTGCGAACCCGTGTTGAGGAACGATTCGATCTCGCTCAGCCAATACTGCCGCGTCTGCGCGCGCGAATAATCGCCCGAGGAGGTGCGTGCATCGTTGGTGAGGAAGGCATCATAGGCGCGCGCGACGCCGCTCACATTGACGCCGCTTCCGGCTGCGGTCTGCCGGATCAGCGGGAAGCCGCCGCCGGCGGAGGGATTCTCGGTGACAACGGCGGTCCGCCGCGCATAGCCGGGCACGTTCGCGTTGGCGATGTTCTCGCCTACGATGTCGAGCGCGGTCTGGTAGGCGCGGACGCCCGATGCGCCTAGACCGAGGAGGTCGCTCATTTCGCTTCGCCTTCGTTTGTCGCTGGGGCTGCGGTTTTCTGGCCACGCGCGAGAAAGGTCTTCAGCGCCTCGGCGATGCCGAGTGGGCTGTGCTTCGCGAGGGTGCCCGCAAGCTCCCGGTCCTGCATTTCGCGGAAGGTCTTCAGGCCCTCGCTCTGGAAGAGACCGCCATCGGGCACGGCCTGTCGCGCCTGCTTCAGCATCAGGTTCACGAAAACGGCCTCGAACTGCTGTGCGGCCCTGTCGAGGTTCGCATCGGTGTTCTTGCGGCTGCTGTCGACAGCCGCGGTTCCGCCGTTCTGGAGGCCGTTTATCGTCGTCATATCACGATCAGCTCCGCCTTGAGCGCGCCCGCCTGCTTCAAGGCCTCGAGGATGGCGACGAGGTCCGAGGGGGTTGCGCCGAGCGCGTTCACCGATTTCACGATGTCGTCGAGCGCGACGCCCGGGTTGAACAGGAACATGTGTGCGCCGCCCTGCTCGACTTCGATGCCGCTGTCGGGTGTCACGGTCGTCTGGCCGCGCGAGAAGGGGCCGGGCTGGCTGACCTGCGGGTTCTCCGTCACCTTCACGACCATGCTGCCGTGGCTGACGGCCGCGGGCGAGACGCGGACGTTTGCGCCGATCACCACTGTGCCGGTGCGCGAATTGACGACCACGCGCGCGGCGGGGGCGGCGGGCTGCACCTCGATGTTCTCGATGATCGAGACGAGGCTGATGCGCTGGTCCGCCTGCATCGGCGCGGTGACTTCGATGGAGACCGCGTCGATCGGGGAGGCGGTGCCGCCGCCGAGCGTTTTGTTGATGGCGTCGGCGACGCGCTGCGTCGTCGTGAAATCGGCCTCGCGAAGGTTGAGCACCAGGCTCGGCGAGGTCGCGAACGGCGTATCCACCATGCGCTCGACCGAGGCGCCTTGCGGGATGCGGCCGGTGGAGGGGACGTTCACCGTCACCTTCGATCCGTCCTGCCCCTCGACGCCGAGACCGCCGACGGCAAGGCTGCCCTGCGACATCGCATAGACCTCGCCGTCCGCGCCGACGAGCGGCGTCAGCAGCAGGTTGCCGCCGCGAAGCGACTTCGCCTTGCCGATCGCGGAGACGGTCACGTCGATCTTTTGGCCGGGCTTCGCGAAGGGCGGCAGGTCAGCCGTCACCATCACGGCGGCGGCGTTCTTGAGGCTCGCCTTCACCCCCGGCGGGATGACGACGCCGAAGCGCGCGATGGCGCTTCTCATGCTTTGGATCGTGTATTCGAGATTGTCGTCGCCGGTGCCGTTCAAACCGACGACGATGCCGTAGCCGACAAGCTGGTTCGACCGGATGCCGGCGAAATCGCCGAGATCCTTGACGCGCTCCGCCGCCGCCGGTGCGGCGAACCCGCAGGCGAGGACGAAAGCGATGAGGAAGCGGCGAAGGCGCATGGCGAGTCCTTTGGACCTAGAAGGGTGTAATTGCGGTGAAGAAGCGCTGCAGCCAGCCCATGCGGGTCTGCTGCGCGAGTTCGCCGGTGCCGGAATAGGCGATGCGGGCGTCGGCAACGCGCGTGGAGGCGACACGGTTTTCCGGCGTCACGTCCTGCGGACGCACGATGCCGGAGATCTGCAGATACTCCTCGCCGCGGTTGAGCTTGATGAGCTTCTGCCCGCGCACGAGCATCGTGCCGTTGGTGTAGACTTGCGCCACGGTGACGGTCATCTCGCCGGTCAGCTGGTTCGACTGCGCGGCGGAACCCTGTCCGGCGAACGTCTGGCCGCTGCCGCCCGAAAGCAGCCCGTCCGGCACCCACGAGAAGGGTTTCGCATCGGGGAGCGTGAGCGACATGTCGCTGTTGCGCGAGCTGGCGCTCGATACCGACTTCGCCGCCTGCGTCTTCTCGACGAGCACGATCGTCAGCACATCACCCACGCGGCGGGCGCGATTGTCCTCGACGAGGCTTGCGAAGCGCCCGGCCTGGTAGATGGCGCCCGTCGCCTGCACGGGCGCGGTCGGCGCCGGGGCGTGCGAGGGTGCGAATTCCGCCATCGGACGCTCGTAGGGCGCTGCGCACGCGGTGGTCGCCGCGAGCAGCGAGAGCGCGGCAACCTTAAAGGTTCTGCGTGACATACTGCATCATCCCGTCGACCGTGGAGATCACCTTCGAGTTCACCTCGTAGGCGCGCTGCGTCTCGATCATGTTGACCATTTCCTCGACCATGTTGACGTTCGAGGTTTCCAGCATGTTCTGGTTGATCTCGCCGAGACCATCGACGCCCGGCGTGCCGACGATCGGCGCACCGCTTGCGGCGGTTTCGGCGAACAGATTGTCGCCGAGCGGCTGAAGGCCGGCCGGATTGAGGAAGTTCGCGACCTGGATCTGGCCGATCTGGCTCGGCGAGGAGTCTCCGGCATTGACGATGCTGACCGTGCCGTCCTTGCCGATCGTGAGCGAGCGTGCGCCTTCGGGGATCGTGATGTCGGGCTGCAGCGGGTAGCCGTCGTTGGTGACGAGCAGGCCTTCCGCACTCACCGTGAACGAACCGTCGCGCGTGTAGGTGATCGTGCCGTCGGGTTTCAGCACCTGGAAATAGCCGGAGCCGTTGATCGCCATGTCGGTCGGGTTGTCGGTCGACTGCATCGAACCCTGCGTATTGATACGCTCGGTGCCGACGATGCGCACGCCCGTGCCGATGTTGAGGCCGGTCGCGTACTGCGTCGACTGCTCGCTGTTCGCGCCCGCCTGACGATAGTTCTGGTACATCAGGCTCTGGAATTCCGCGCGATCGCGCTTGAAGCCCGTGGTGTTCACGTTGGCGAGGTTGTTGGAGATCACCCTCATGCGCATGTCCTGCGCGTCGAGACCGCTCCGTGCCGTATGCAGTGCCGAACTCATCGTCTGGCTCCTTCTTCGTTATTCAAGACGGAGCAGCGCCGTGCTGCTCGTATCCATGTCACGCACGCTGGTGACGAGCTGAACCTGCACCTCGAAGGCGCGCGCCTGCTCGATCATCGTGATCATCGATCCCATCATGTTGACGTTCGATCCCTCGAGCCCGCCGGTCTGAAGCCGGGCCGTATCGTCCTGTGCGAGCTGTCCGCCGCCCGCCGCGCGCATCAGATTGTCGAGGCCCTTTTCGAGCTCGTCCGGCTGCGGCGTCACCAGCTTGATGCGGCCCACTTCGCTCATCTCGTTGAGCTGCCCGCCCTGCGGACGAATGCTCACCGTGCCGTCCGCGCCGATCTCGACCGTGTTCGCCGGCGGCACCGTGATCGGCCCGCCCTGTCCGACGACGACGAGACCGTCGCCGGTTTCAAGGATACCCGTGGGGCTGATGCGAAGATCGCCGCGCCGGGTGTAGACCTCGCTGCCGTCCGGCGCCTGGACCGCCATCATCGATTCGCCCAGCATCGCCACGTCGAGCGCGCGGCCGGTCTGGTTGACCGTGCCGGGCGCCGTATCGGACTCGAGCGTGCCTTCGGCCGCCTGAATGCGGCTGGCGAAGCTCTGCCCGCCGACGAGATGACGGCTCTGCGCGGCGCTGACGTCGCGCTTGAAGCCGATCGTGCTCGCGTTGGCGATGTTGTGCGCCGTCACGTCCTGCGCAGCCATGGCGCTGCGCAGGCCGGAGAGGGCGGTATAGACGAGACGGTCCATCAGCGGTTCCGGTCAGCCCAATTCCGCTTAGCTGCGGATGTTGATGATGGCGGTGGTCATGGCGCTGTCGGTTTCGATCGCCTTCGCATTCGCCTGGAAGTTGCGCTGCGCGGTGATCAGGTTGACGAGTTCCTCGGTGATATCGACGTTCGCCATTTCAAGCGCGCCCGACCGGATCGTTCCGACACCGCTCGATCCCGCCTCGCCGAGGATCGGTTCGCCCGAAAGCCCGGTGGAGGTGTAGTGCGCGTCGCCCGTCTGCTTCAGGCCGTTGGCGTTGGCGAAGGTCACGATGGACACCTTGCCGAGGGCCTGCGTCTGGCCGTTGGTGAAGCTCGCGAAGATGACGCCGTTGTTATCGACGGTCACGCTGTCGAGGCGGCCCGAGGGATAGCCGTCCTGCGTCATCGAGACGATCGAGAACGGATCCGAATACTGGGTCGTCGAGGTGCCGTGATCGAGCGCGATCTGCAGCGCGTCGCCGCCCGGGATCGCCAGCGGATCGAAACCAACGCCTGTGGTGGGCGAGATCAGCTGGCCGAAGTTGTCGAACTGCATCTGCATCGGCGAGGGACCGCTCGAAGGGGTGAGCTCGGTGCCGTCGACGATCACGTGGACGTTCCAGTCGTTCGTGGTCGAGGAAGAGTTCGAGCTCGACGTGCGGACGTAGTAGATTTCCGCCGCCAGCGGATTGCCGAGCGAGTCGTACACGGTCGTCGATGTCGACCGGTTGTAGGTCGTGGGGTTGTCCGGATTGAACACATAGGGGTTCGTCGGCGTGTAGATCGGATTGTTTGGGATCACCTCGGCGTCGGACGGCAGGTTGAGCGCAAGGTTGATGCCCGTCGTCGCACGAGGCTGGCCCGAGGTCAGCGGCAGACGCAGCGCGCGCGTGTCGTTGATGCTCGTGGAGATCACCGTGCCCGAATCGTTGACCGGATAGACCTGCAGTGCCTGTCCGCCGCTATCGACGACGAAGCGTTCGCTGTTCACCGTGAACGAGCCGTTGCGCGTGAACTGCATGTCGGTCGTGCCCGAGGTCGACTTCACCATGAAGAAGCCTTCGCCCATGATGGCGAGGTCCATCACGTTGAGGCTCGACTGGATCGCGCCCTGCGTGAACTGCTGCTTGATCGTCTTGAGCGCGGTGCCCGAACCGGCGACGCGGCCGGCGCTCTGCAGCGCGGAGCTGGAGATGATGTCGCCGAACTCGGCGCGCGAACGCTTGAAGCCGACCGTGCCGACGTTCGCGATGTTGTTCGAAGTCGTGGAAAGATCGGTCTGCGCGGCGTTGAGGCCGGTGAGCGAGGTATACATGGCCATGGGTAGGGTCTCCTCTGGAAACGGTGAGAACTAGCTGCTGATCTTCTGAACCTTGTCGAAGGTGACGGAGCCGATGCCGAGCAGATCGAGCGTCATCGGTGAATTCGGCGTTGCAGTGCTGACGGACTGGACAAGGGCGTAGACCGACGTGGCGAGCGCCTCGCGCTTGCCGCCCACGTTCGCCGTTGCCTCGATGGTGACTGGGCCTGGCTCGACGGCCTCGCCCGCGTCGTTCTTGCCGTCCCACGCGAATTCGTGGACGCCGTCCTCGACCGCGCCGAGCTTCAGCGTCCGGATCGTCGCGCCCGTGGAATCCTTGATCGCGACTGTCGTGTCGGTCGCGCCCTCGGGGATCGTGATCGCCCCGTAAACGGCGCCGGTGCCGTCCGGCACCGCCTTGGTGCCAGAGGTCAGCACATATTTGCCGACAAGGCCGGTGGCGGTCGAAAGCTGATTGTTGTTCAGCGAGTCGAGGATGCTGCCGAGCTTGGTGTTCATTTCCGTAATGCCGGACAGCGACGAGAATTGCGCCATCTGCGCGACGAACGCCTCGTTCTCGACCGGCTTCAGTGGATCCTGATTCTTCAGCTGCGTGGTCAGCAGCTTCAGGAAGTCGCTCTGGTCGAGCTGGGTCTTCTGCGTAACGGTGTTGCTTGAATCGTAGCTCTTGATGCCGAGCGCATTGAGATCAAGACCGCTGCTGGTGCTGGTCATGCCTGCCTCACTGTCCGAGTTTCAGGGTGTTCAGCATCAGCGACTTCGCGGTCTGAATGACCTCGACGTTGTTCTGATACTGGCGGGAAGCCTCGAGCAGCTCGACCATCTCCTGGGTCTGGTCGACTGCGGCTTCGTAGATATATCCATTCTTGTCCGCGAGCGGGTGGCCCGGATCGTAGCGCTTCACGGGCGTGCCGCCGGCGGAGACGACATCGACGACGTCCACCGTCGCCGTAGCCCCGCCGTTCGCCTGATCGAAATAGGTCTCGAAGATCGGCTTGCGCGCCTTGTAGGCTTCGGCCTCGCTGCGCGCGACGGAGCCGGCGTTCGCAAGGTTGCTCGCCGTGGTGTTGAGACGCACAAGCTGCGCCGACATGGCGCGGCCCGAAATGTCGAAGATCGAAAGCCCGGCCATCGTCATTCGCCCTTCAGCGCACGCGAGAGCGTGTTGATGCGGCCATTCAGGAACGCGAGTGTCGTCTGGTACTGGACGGCGTTTTCACCGAAGCGCGTCTGCTCGGTGGAAAGCTCGACCGTGTTGCCGTCGAGCGAAGCCTGGTTGGGAATGCGGTAGAGCGCATTACCGGTCGCGCCCGGACCGCCCATGCCGATGTGATTGCCGGCCGTGACGGTCAGCGCACCGCCGCCGCTCTCCGCCGACTTCAGCTGCGCGGCGAAATCGATGTCGCGCGCCTTGTAGCCGGGGGTGGCCGCGTTGGCGATGTTCGAGGCGAGCAGTTCGAGGCGCTTCGAACGCAATTCGAGCGCCTGTGCGTGCACACCGAAATAATTGTCGAGTACGTCCATTGCGGTACGTCCTGATGGTTTTGTCCGCTCTCGCTCCAGCAAGTGGCGTGCCAGATCGATAACAGTATGATTTCAATAGATATATTTTGAGAGAAAGGGTGCGTTGTCGGAGCCTTGACGGTCTTCCGTCGGTTTCCCGACGCGTTTTTGCGCGCACTTAATCTTAACCCGAAGCTGTCGTTATTCCTGACATGAGACTCATGACGCCCCGGACCGCGTTTGCGGTGCTTGCCCTGTTTGTCCTGCCGGCACACGCGCAGGAAGCAGCGCCCGCCGTGCTGACCGGCGTCGGTTTCGCTCCGATCTCGTCGCAGCCCGCGCGAACGGACGAGGAGCGCCGTCTGCTGGCGATCCGCGCCTCGCACCTTGCCGCGCTGCGCAACCTGGCCGAGCAGGTCTACGGCGTGAAGCTGCAGTCGCAGTCCTCCGCATCCAACACGTCGCTGCAGTCGGACTCGATCCGCGCCACAGTGAGCGGCACCGTATCCGGTGCACGCATCGTCAAGATCACGCCGAAGGGCGACGATACCTACGAAACCGTCGTTGAAATGCGGCGACCGGCGGGCGGGGCCGACTGATGCGCCGCGGGGCCGCCCTTCTTGCCGTTGCTGTCGTTCTTGCGGCCTTTCCGGCGGCCGCGGACGTGCGCGTCGACGTGGAAGGCGCCGCGCCGCTCGGCGCGGATGCGGCGCGTGCGCGCCGCGCGGCGATCGGGGATGCGCTTCGGCAGGCGGTCGCGGCGGGCGGCATGGATGTCGAGGCGCGCACGATCATCGATCGCAATATCGTGCGGTCCGACACGCTCTGGGCGACCGCGCGCGCGAAGGTGACTGCGTTCGAGGTGACGGACGAATGGCGCGAGGGCGGCCTGTTGCGGGTTGCGGTATCCGCAACGCTCGCGCCGCTTGAGGCCAACACGTGCAACGCATCGGTGCGGCCCGCGATGCATGTGGGACCGCTACGCGTCGATATCGATCCGGCGATTGATCCCGCCATTGCGGACCCGGTGCGTGCCGATGCCGAGCGCACGTTCCGGGATGCCTATGGGGAGCCTGCCGCGTTGCCGCTTGCTGCCGCGCGGCGGTCTTCGGAGCGCTATGCGGCGCTCGCGCATGGCGGCGCGCCCGGCTACGGCCTGTTCGTGCAGCCGTTCATCGAGATGCGCACGCACCGGGTCGAAGGCGCCGGACTGATCACGGGCAAGCGCGCCGAGGCCGTGCTGGGCGTGGAAGTTTACGATTCCGTGCGGGGCACGCTCCTCGGGCGGATCACGCGGGATAGCGACTGGACGCTTTCGGCGCGGACGTGGGAATATGTTCCCGCCGACTATCGCCCCTCGCGCCGTGCCGTTGCGCCCGATTTCGGCGGAAAGCTCGCCGATCTCGTCGAGGAAGCGGGGGCGTTCGCGCGCTGCCGCCCGCTCGAAGTGGCCGTGAACGGGGCTTCGGGGGACGAACTGCTGATCTCGGCGGCGGGCGGCGATCTCGTCGTCGGCGATCTGCTTGGGCTCGGAGACGCGCGCGTTGCGGCTGGGGCAGGGCCGGGATGGACGTTTGCCGAGGTGGTCTCGGTGTCGGGCAGCGCCGCGCGGGCGCGCGTGCTCGGCGATGGGGTGCCTCCCGGAACGCGGACGGCGCTGCGCCTGCGCTAACGTTCCGGGCTTGGCATGGACATTGCTTTGAAATGTGTCATGCAAGGCTGGATGAACAGAACGACGGTTTCCCGACGCTTGTGGGCATTGGCGGCAGTATTTGCCGTCGGCGTACCCGCGGCGACGGCCCAGCCCGTGATTTTCGAGAACCTTGATCGCCTTGAAGCCCAGATCGGCGACTTCGCCGGGCCGAACCGCGCGCCGCGCGTCGATCGCCGCCTCAAGCTTGGCGCCTGTGCTATCCGGCCGGAACTGATCTGGTACGGCACGGGGCAGACGACGGTTCTCGTCCGCTGCGGCGGGCCGGCCGGCTGGCAGATTTACGTTCCCATCGACATGAAACCGGCGGGGCAGGGCGCTGTGCAGGGTGGAAGCGGTGCCGTCGTCGTCGTTCGCCCGGTGCCGCGCGGCGGTACGATCACGGCGGGGGATGTGGATTTCCGGCCTGATACCTATGTGCCAGGCGGCGTCACGGCGGTCGATCAGGTGGTCGGCAAGGTGGTTATTCGCGCGCTGAACCCCGGCGAGGCGGTGCGCGCCAACGTGCTGATCGCCGCAAATGCCGTGAAGCGCGGCGATCCCGTGCAGATCAAAAGCGGAGGGGGCGGGATCGAAGTCGCGGTCGATGGCCTTGCCGAACAGGACGCCCCGGTGGGCGGCCGCGTGCGCGTTCGCAACGTGGCTTCGGGGAACCGAATACAGGCAATTGTGATCGCGCCGGGAATTGTTGCGCTTCCGGGCTATAAGAATCCGGAAGACGGTCGTGAATGAAATTATAATGGGCTTTTGCGCCGCACAGGCGATGATGAGGCGACGAGGATGGTAGACGGAATTTCTGGCCGCCCGGCAGGGCTGAACGGAGCATCGGTGCTTCTGGACCCGGCTGCCGCGAAGGCGGCTGGAGCCAAGAAAACCGCTGCGGCCGAAACCGCGCCGACGCCTGCGCGCGCCGAGCTTTCCGAACTTGCCACCGCGGCGCGCGATGCCGCTGCCGCGCCGGTCGATGCCGCGCGCGTCGCCGAGCTTCGCGCTGCGATCGCGAATGGCAGCTACAAGGTCGATCCCGAACAGATCGCCCGCAAAATGGTCGATCTCGATCTCGGCTGGACGGCCGAATGATGGATGCCCCTGCCTACCGGCAGACACTGAAGACCCTGAACGAAACGCTGCGCGCAGAGCTCGCGGCGCTGGAAAGCGGGGACATCAGCGTCCTCGAATCCTCGACACCCGCGAAGCTCGCCGCGATTTCGGCGCTCCAGCTTTCGCCGATCGTCGAAAGCGATGCCGAAACCGATGCGCTTATCCGCGAAGGTGCGGAGCTTTGCGAACAGGCCGCGCTCCGCGTGAACCTTCTGCTTGCGGGCGTCGAACGCCGCCTCGCCGTGCTGTCGCGCGCCGCCGGGCACGCGCCGCAGGTCCGCTACGGCCGCAACGGCCGCATGGACGGCGGCTACCGCACGCTGGACCTCGACTGCGCCTGAAGGCGCTGATTTTCTAACACTGGCACGACCCTTGCTTTGTCTCCCGCAAAGGAGACGAAGCCGTCATGAATCCGACGCCCCTTTCTACGATCGCTGGAGGCGCTGACCGCGTCCGCACGGCGATTGCCGAAGCGAGCCGGCGTACCGGTGTCGATTTCGATTATCTCTACAATCAGGCGAAGGTCGAAAGCGGCCTCCGGCCCGATGCGAAAGCGCGCACCAGCAGTGCGACAGGGCTCTATCAGTTCATCGATCAGAGCTGGCTCGGCGCGCTGAAGCGCCACGGCGCGGAGCATGGCCTCAGCTGGGCCGCGAACGCGATCAAGACCGACGCGCGCGGACGGCTTTCCGTCGCCAATCCCGGCCTGCGCACAGCGATCATGAACCTCCGCAATGAGCCCGAAGCCTCGGCGCTGATGGCGGCGGAAACGGCGCGCGACAACCAGAACGCCATCGAAGGTGCCACGGGGCGCACGGCGAACGCGACCGATCTTTACATGGGCCATTTCCTTGGGCCGCGCGGCGCTTCGAAGTTCCTCGGCGCCATGGCTTCCAACCCCGATCAGCGCGCCGATCAGGTGATGCCTGCGGCTGCGGCTGCGAACCGCGCGGTGTTCTACGCATCGAACGGCACACCGCGTTCGCTCTCGGAAGTCTACGAGCGCTTCGCCGCCAAGATGGGGGACGATGCGCCGGATCAGGCACTCGCCGCGCGCGCACCTGCCATGCCCGCCGAACCGCCGCTGCCGATGAGCCTCGCGCTTGCGCTCGCCGGTGAGGACGCTGCCGCGCTCGACGGCCTGCTCACGACGACGAAACCGGAAGCCGCCCGACTTGCCTATCTCACGCTCGCCAGCCTCGGCTGAGCCTGTTTCACACGGAGTTTGAAGCCTTGAAGACCAGCGCCCGGAGCCGTTCGTGACTGCCGCAACGCTCCAGATGAACCGCTCGATCTGGGCAGGTGCCGCCCGCGCGGCCTTCCTGCCGATCGGCATCCTGCTGCTTGTCGTGCTGATGGTGGTGCCGATCCCGCCGTTCATGCTCGACACGTTCTTCATCTTCAACATCATGATCTCGCTCGCCGTGCTCATGGTGGCGCTGAACACGCAGAAACCGCTGGATTTCTCGTCCTTCCCCACCGTGCTCCTGTTCGCGACGCTGCTTCGTCTCGCGCTCAACGTCGCTTCCACGCGCGTCGTGCTCGTCCACGGTCACGAAGGGCCGCACGCCGCGGGCAAAGTGATCGAGGCGTTCGGCAACTTCCTCGTCGGTGGTGACTACATCGTCGGCATCTTCGTTTTCTCGATCCTCGTCATCATCAACCTCGTCGTCATCACCAAGGGTGCGGGCCGCGTGTCGGAAGTTTCGGCGCGTTTCACGCTCGATGCCTTGCCCGGCAAGCAGATGGCGATCGATGCCGACCTGAACGCGGGCCTGCTGACGCCCGACGAAGCCAAGGCGCGGCGTCAGGAAGTCGCGACCGAAGCGGATTTCTACGGATCGATGGACGGCGCCTCCAAGTTCGTGAAGGGCGATGCCATCGCGGGCATCCTCATCCTGTTCGTGAACATCATCGGCGGCCTTATCCTCGGCACGGTGCAGCATGGGCTGACGCTGGGTGAGGCGGGTTCGAACTACATCCTGCTCGCCATCGGCGACGGCCTCGTCGCGCAGATCCCTGCGCTGCTGCTGTCGATCGCGGCGGCGATCATCGTTACCCGCGTATCTTCCCCCCTCGACCTTTCCGGGCAGGTGGCGAGCCAGTTCGGCTCGGTGGGTGCCTGGACGCCGGTTGCCGTGATCCTGCTGCTGCTCGGCGTGGTGCCGGGTATGCCGCACATGCTCATCCTGACCGCCGCGGGAGCGGCCGGCTATGTCGCGTGGCGGCTGAAGCGGGCGAAGGCCGTGGCCGATGCTGCGCCCGTCATCGAGGCGCTGGTGGCCGATCCCAATGCGGAATCGCAGATCAGCTGGGAAGATGTTACCGACAACGTCCAGATCAGCGTCGAGATCGGCTACGGCCTCATCGGCCTTGTCGACGAGAAGCTCGGCGCGCCGCTGATGGGCCGCCTCACCGGCATCCGGCGTCAGCTCTCGCGCGAGCTCGGCTTCGTCATCCCGATGATCCGCGTGCGCGACAACATGGCGCTGCCGCCCCATGCCTACCGCGTACTCGTCTCGGGCGTGGTCTACGGCGAGGACGAGGTGGCGCCGCAGGAACTCCTCGCGCTCGATTCCGGTCTCGTCCACGCGTCGGTTTCCGGACGTGCCGTCAAGGATCCGACGTTCGGGCTCGATGCGCTGTGGATCCAGCCGGAAGAAAAGGACCAGGCAATCGCGAACGGCTACACCGTCGTCGATCCGTCGACGGTGATGGCAACGCACGTCAATCAGATCCTCAGCGGCCAGTCGCGCCAGCTCCTCGGGCAGGACGAGGTGCAGAAGCTCCTCGACACATTGCAGACCGCCACGCCGCAACTGGTGGGCGGCGTCACCAAGGCGCTGTCGCTGCAGACGATTACTCAGGTGCTGCAGACCCTGCTCGACGAGGCCGTGCCGATCCGCGATTTCCGGCGGATTATCGAGGCTTTGTCGGGCGTTTCGCACCGCACGCAGGATGCCGGCGATCTCACCGAGCTCGTGCGCCCAGCGCTTGGCGGGCTCATTGTCCAGAGGCTCTGCGGCATCCGCGAGCAGCTGAAGATCATCACGCTCGACGGCGAACTGGAGCAGCTTCTGGTCGCCTCCGTGCGCGCCGATCCCACGGGCGCCTATCCGCTCGATCCGGCGCTCTCGCAGCGCATCCTCACCGCGCTCGGCGAGGCGGCGCGTCCGCTGCTGTCGGATGGCACGACATTTGCAGTTGTCACGACGCCGCTCGTGCGCAGGCCGCTGTTCCAGCTTCTGCGCCAGCATCTGCCGGATGTGACGGTGCTGTCCTTCTACGAGATTCCGGACAGCCGTCAGGTTCAGGTGGTGGCCGTCGTCGGCCGCGGCAGTGAAAACTAGGGGGAGTTGAGTTCGCGTCATGCAGACCACGACCATCGTAGCGCCGAGCAGCCGCATCGCGCTTGAACGCGTCGCCGAAATGTTCGGCCCCGACGCTGTCGTTTACGAGACCCGCACCACGCGCCACGGCGTCGAGGTCGTGGCGGGCGGTATCGAACGGCGCCCCACGCCCTCGGCGCTGCACCGTGTGCCCGAAATGGCTCCGTCGCCCGTATCCGCGCCCGCGCCTCAGCCGAAGGGCAAGGATCCGATGGTGCGTTTCATCGCGCAATCGCGCGCGGTCGGCATCGATCCCGAATTCCTGACCGGCGAAATGGCCGCGGCCGGTGCCGATCTTGCCGACGCGTGGTCGCGCTTCCTGATCCGCGTCGAGCGCGAAGTGAAGATCGCGCCGCCGCCGCATACCGATCTCGCGCATGTCTGCGTGGTGGGCGACAGCGGCAGCGCCAAGACGACGACGCTGGCGCAGCTCGCCGCGATGGCGCGCGCCGCGCGCCCCGGCGAACGCATCACGCTCCTTTCCGGGGATCGCCGCCCCGGCGCGCGCGAACAGCTTCGTGTCATCGCCGCCATTCTGAAGATTCCGGTCGCCGATCCGGCGCGCGGGGAGAGCCTCGCCGAAGCGGCGCGGCGTCTTTCGCGCAAGGAACGCCTGTTCATCGATATGCCGAGCGATCCGCGCCTTGCGGCCTGCGAGGTGGAGGAACTGCGCAGTATACTCGAACGCGCAGGCACGCTCAGCGTGCTCTGCACGATGCCGCTCAGCGGCCAGCTCGCACGGCATCGCCAGATCGCGGAGATGTTTTCGCAAGGTTTCGATGCCTATGTTCTCACCCATGCGGGTGAAACCCTGCCGCCGGGGGCGGTGCTGACCATGCTGCTTTCAAGCGGAGTGCCGCTTGCCGGGATCGGGCGTTCGGCCGATTTCGGAAGCGGATACGACGCGGCGCGGGCAACCGGCCTGTGCCGGATGGTCGCCGCGGCACTCTCCACCGGCGCGACGGCGACGCTGCAATGATCTCCGCTCTCAAGCGTATGCCAACGGAAGGCCTTTCCCGAATGAATTCGCCCGCGCCGACCGGCCAGGATATCCGCAACCGCCCCGTCGTGGTGGCGATTGCCAGCGGCAAGGGCGGTGTCGGCAAGACCCATGTGTCGGTCAATCTCTCGGTCGCGCTCGCCAAGTCCGGCAAGCGGGTGATGCTGTTCGATGCCGATCTTGGCCTTGCGAACGCGGGCGTCATGCTCGGCCGCCCGGCGGGCCGCACTGTGCGCGATGCACTGAAAGATGGCGTGCCGCTCACTGAGATCGTGCAGCCCGGCCCTGCGGGGATCGGGCTTGTCAGCGGCGGATCGGGCGACGTCAGTCTCGCGGTGATCGAAGACGACGTGCTTGATGGTCTGTGCCGCGAGTTTCGCGTTTTCGAAGACGATCTCGACTATCTCGTCATCGATACGGCCGCGGGTATCGCCCCCAACGTGACCAGCCTTGTCGAAAAGAGCGATTTCGCCGTCGTCGTGCTCACCGACGAGCCGGCATCGTTCATCGACGCCTACGGTCTTCTGAAGGCGTTGGCTGTGCGCGGCCGCTGCCGAGAAGTGCTCGTCGTCACCAACATGGTGCCGAACGCGCTGGCGGGACGCAGGCTGTTCGCGCGCTTCAAGCAGGTCGCGAGCAACTTCCTAGACATCAATCTCGAACACCTCGGCTCGATCCCGCACGACAATCACGTGCATAGCGCCGCAATGCGCAAGCGCTGTCTTGTGGAAGCGTTCCCGCTTTCGGCGGCGGGGCAGGCGTTCAACACGCTTGCGCTCGACATCGCGAAGCGCACGCGCACGGACATTCTCGCCGCGCCCAACACCGCTTTCTTCGGAGAGGACCGCGATGCACGCGCGGGCTGAGATTCCCGGCGGTCTCGTCTACGCGCGGCGCCAGTCAGCGCCGACGCCGCAGCAGCGCGTGGAGGCCAATCTCGGCCTCGTGCGCAAGATCGCGTGGCACGTCTTCGGGCGGGTCAGCTCGGCGATCGAGATCGGCGATCTCGTGCAGATCGGCACGATCGCGCTGCTCGAAGCCGCGCGCAATTTCGAAGAGCGCGGCGTTGCCGCCTTCACCACTTACGCCACCACGCGCATCCGCGGCGCGATGATCGATCAGCTTCGGCGACAGGCGAACATGTGCCGCAGCGCGCTCGTGCGCCGCAAGCAGCTGAACGATGCCCGCCGCGAGGCGGAACTGGCGTTCGGACGCCCGCCGACTCAGATGGAACTCGCCGCGCGCATGGGCATCACGATCGAGGCGCTGCAGGCTGAGATCGATGCGACGCAGGGCGTGCATTACGAGAACATCGACGAGGTCTATTCCGATCATTCGCAGTGGTTCGCCGACGAAGGCGAAACGCCGGACGAAACGCTGGAACGCAAGGATCTCGAACGCGCGCTGGCCGAGGGCATCAAGACCCTCCCCGAGCGTGAGGCGATGGTGCTTCAGCTCTACTATGTCGAGGAACTGAACCTCGACGAGATCGGCGAAGTGCTCGGCGTCGGCGCCGCGCGCGTGTGCCAGATCAAAAAGGCCGCGCTCGACCGGATGCGCCAAGGCCTTTCGGAGTGGGCGGCCTAGCCTAAATTCGGCGTAGCAGCGCCTTGCCGCCGAGCGCGAGGAAACCGGCGAGCAGTCCCCAGAACGCCGCGCCGAGCCCGAAAAGCGCGAGGCCGGATCCGGTCGCAAGGAAGGTGACGATTGCCGCGTCGCGATCCTCCTTCACCGACAGCATTGTTTCCATCGTGCCGATCAGTGCCGGAATAAGCGCGATTCCGGTCAGCGTGACGATTACCGCTTCCGGCAGCGCAAGGAACAGCCGCACAAGCGCGGGCGAGAAAAGCGCGAGCACGAGATAGAAGGCTGCATACACCATGCCCACGACCCAGCGTTTGCGTGGGTCGGGATGCGCGTCGTCGCTGGTGCAGATCGTGGCCGTGATTGCGGCGAGGCAGATTGCGTGCGCGCCGAACGGTGCCGCCACGAGCGAGGTCAGTCCGGTTCCGACGATGAGCGTGCGGGCGTTCGGCGTGTAACCGGCGGCCTGCAGCACGACGAGGCCGGGCAGGTTCTGCGAGACGAGCGTGACGAGGAAGAACGGCACGCCGATGCTTAGGATCGTGCGGACATCGAACGCGGGGATTACAGGCGTCAGCGCGCCGAATGTCGCGCCGGGCGGAAGCGGGGCAACGTCACCGCGAACCATGGTGATGGCAATCCCCGCCGCGAGGACCAGAAGCAGCGCGTAAAGCGGCACGCGTTGGCGCGCGAGCAGGAAAACCGCCACGAGCAGGGCGACAAGCAGCGGATCGGCAGCGCCTGCCTTGAAAAGCCCGAGGCAGAAGGGGAGCAGAACGCCCGCGAGCATACCTGAAGCAACAGTGGTGGGGATGCGTGCGGCGAGGCGCCCCAGCGCCGGGATCGCGCCCAGCACCACCATCATCACGGCCGCGGCCAGAAATGCGCCGACCGCGGCAGGCCATGCGATTCCCGGAGCCGTCGCGGCGAGCAGAGCCGCCCCCGGCGTCGACCACGCCAGCACGACGGGTATCCGCAGCTTCAGGGAGAAAAAGCCGCCGGTCAGTGCGATGCCGAGGCAAAGCGCGGTGAGGGCCGAGCCCGTCTGCTCGATCGATGCGCCGAGCACGCGCATGGCCTGCACCACAAGCGCAACCGTTCCGCCGAACCCGATGAGGGCGGCGATAAGGGCGGCGGACCATGCGGGAACGGGCGGCGGGCGAAGGCTCATGCCCGCCAGCTAGCAGCATCTCCGGGTTCTGCCAGCCCTGTTTCCGTCAAGCCTAGGGGTAGCTGATCTCTTCGCCGGCGGGCCGCTTCTTCTCGGCGATCGCGGGCGCGATCGGCGTGTTCAGAACCTTCGCGGCTTCCGCGCTCCGCTCAGGGGCACGTTTCGGTGTGGCACTGCGCTGGGCGGCGGGACGGGTGGCTTGCGGGCGCGTGCTCGCTGGCGCCGCGCGGCGGGGTTCGGCGCGCGCTAAGCGGGCGTCGACCTGTTTCATGACCACTGACGGCAGCTGTTCGGCCATCTGCTGGTTGGCCTTGACCGCCGCGGCCAGCGCATTGATCTGGCCATCGACCGATTGCGGCGATGCCGATGCTGCGGCGAGGCCGGGCCGTGTCGACAGTTCGTCGATGGCGTCGCGCTGCTGTTCCATCAGGCTTTGCAGCGCATTCAGTTTGGCGATCACGTCCTTCGTCGATCCGGCGCTGCTCGCGTCGGCGGCGATGCTCGCCGCGCGCCACGACTGGACGGCGGCGATGGTGGAGGTGAGCACGCAGACGCCGAGACATGCGGCGATCGCCATGCCGGACCGCGAGGGCTTGCGCGATGGTGCGGCGGCTTCGGCGGGCTTTGCGTCAGCGGGGGGAGGCGCTGCGGGCGCAGGCTTCGGCTCAGGCTCCGGAGCTTCGGCTTCGGCCTTCGCGGGGGCGGGCTCGGGCTGCGGTTCGGCGGCTTTCGGCTTTGCGGCCTGCGGCGCCTCCGCGTCGAACGTCAGCTCCTCGTCGTCGTCTTCGGTTGCCACGAAAAACCCCCAACATCTCAGGTCTTCAAGAAAACGGCCCCGGCGTTCGGATGAGCGCCGGGGCCGAACCCGTACTAGCTTACAACGCTAACTCTTAACGAAGCAGCGACAGCACGTTCTGCTGCGTCTGGTTCGCCTGAGCGAGCATGGCGGTCGCCGCCTGGCTCAGAACCTGCGAGCGGGCGAGGTTGGTGCTCTCCGCCGAGAAGTCCGCGTCTTCGATACGCGAGCGGGCTTCGGTGAGGTTCGTCGAGGTCGTCGTCAGGTTGCTGACGGTCGATTCGAGGCGGTTCTGGAGGGCACCGAGATCGCCGCGGCTCGACACGATCGAGTCGATCGCCTTGTCGAGGACCGTGAGCGCCGCAACCGCAGCTTCCTGGCTGCTGATGTCGAGCGTCGAGGTCATGTTGGCGCTGCCGCCCTGAGCCACGAAGCCGATCGCTGCCGCACCGGCACCTTCGACGCGGACGCCGCTGCCGTCGACCGAGGTCAGCACGAGGCTCGTGCCGCTCACCGTCGCCTTGACGCCGGTGTTGCCGCTCTGGGCGTTGATCGCCGTCGCCTTGTCGGCTGCGGAAGCCGTCGCCGAAGCGCCGATCTTCACGCCGTTGATGACAAGCGCGTCAGCCGCCAGAGCTGCGCCCGAAACCGCGCCGCCAGAGAAGGACACGCCGTCCGCAGCCACGTTGAGGCCCATCAGCTGCACGTCGGCAATCGCGGTCGCAGGCGTCGTGTTGGTGCCGACCACCTTGATGTCGCTGCCATCGCTGCTCTGCAGGCTCACGAAGCCCTGATAGGTGCCGGCCGTGAAGCCACCAGCCGCCGTGCCGCCGACCGTGATCGCCTCGCCGGTCGTGTTCGACAGGGTGATCGTCTTGTCGGAGTTCAGCGTCGCGGTGACGCCGAAATCGTTGCGGTTGATGTTCGAGACCAGTTCCTCGACGCTGGCGGCCGCACCGACGGAGACGCCGCCGATGGTGATGTCGCCCACGGCGAAGCTCTCAGCCGTGATCTTGGCGCTGGTGACGTTGTTGGAGGCGGTGGCCTTCACACCCGTCTTGTCGCTGTTCTCGTTGATCGCGGCGGCAAGCGCTTCGGCGGTGTCGGCGGTCGGCACGCTGCCGAGCGCATTCACGCCGTTGAACGTCACGTCACCAACGGCGAGACCGGAGACGGCGCCGACGCGGCCCGTCGTGATCTGGCCCGGCGCGCCGCCGCTCGTGAGACCGAGCGCGTTCGAGGACACGTTCACCATCGAGATGCCGACCTGATCGCCGGCGTTGACGCCCGTCTGCAGCTTGAGATCGGTGACCGAGCCGTCGAGCAGCTTGAGGCCGTTGAAGTTCGCCGTCTTCGAGATGTTGTTGACTTCGGCGAGCAGCTGGTTGGTTTCTGCCTGGAGGCTCGAACGATCCTGCGCGCTGAAGGTGCCGTTCGCCGACTGCACGGTCAGCTCGCGGATGCGCTGCAGGATGTTGGTGACTTCGCCGAGGGCGCCTTCAGCCGTCTGCGCCATCGAGATGCCGTCGTTGGCGTTGCGGATGGCGACGGCCATGCCGCGGATGTTGGCGGTCATGCGCTGCGAAATGGCGAGGCCGGCGGCGTCGTCCTTCGCGGAGTTGATGCGCTTGCCGGTGGACAGACGCTCCATCGCCTTCGACAGCGATGATTCAGCCGCAGCGGCGCCGCTCTGGGCGCGAAGGGCCGAGATATTCGTATTGATGACAGTCATGGCTCTCTCTCTTTTTCCCGCTCTAAAAGCCGGCTCAGCCATGCGCCTCATTGGCGAAGCATCTGCCGTACCCCAGTTCACGACCGATGCGCGGCAAAGTTTAATCACGAAAATTCACGGGCGTTTTTCCGTCGGATTCCCGACGTGAACCCCTCACGCGCGCGTCCGGAAATCGACAGGGGCGCGTCGAGCCCTTGGTTTTCCGCGATTGGCACGGCGGTTGCATTGCGATGCCGGCTATGACGATCGATGCAAAAGGCCTGCTCGCGATCCGCTCCCAGATACTGGAGCGGAACGACGTGCTTTCCCGGGCCGCGACCCCGCAAACGGCTGCGAAGCCGGATTTCGGCAACGTGATGCAAAGCGCGATGCAGGCTGTGAATACGCAGCAGGCACGCGCCTCCGAAGCCTCCGCCGCCTACGAGCGCGGCGAGACGACGGACATCGCCGCGGTGATGCTGCAGCGCCAGAAGGCGTCGATCGGCTTCGAGGCGACCATGCAGGTGAGAAACCGCCTGCTGACCGCCTACAAGGACATCATGAACATGCCCGTCTGATTTCGCCGCTACCCCGTCCAAACATCTGCAAGAGATTGACGAGCCCTATTCATGAGTGACGCCGCTTCATCGCCAGCCATATCCGCGCCGCCTGCCGCGCCCTTCGGTCCGGGAGTCGGGCGTCTCCAGGCGCAGCTGAAGGCGATGCTCGCGCAGCCCGCCGTGCGTCGCAGCCTGCCGATGGTGATCGGCACGCTCGTGATCGCCGCGGTCGCCATGACCTATATTCTCACGCGCACGCCCGAGATGCGGACGCTGTTTCCGGGGCTCGGCGAGGCGGACAAGGCCGCTGTCGTCGAGGCGCTGCAAGCCGCGGGGATCACGCCCGGCATCGATAACATGACCGGCAGCGTGCAGGTGCCCGCCGCCGAATATCACAAGGCGCGGATGCTGCTCGCCGGGCAGGGGCTGCCGAAGGCGGCGGCTGAGGGTTATGCGCTGCTCGACGATATGCCGCTCGGAACCAGCCGCGCGATCGAGCAGGCCCGCCTGAAGCAGAGCCAGGAAAGCGAACTCGCGCGCAGCGTCGCTGAAATCGCCGCGGTCGAATCCGCGCGCGTCCACCTCGCGCTTCCCGAACAGTCCGTCTTCGTGCGCGATCAGGCGCAGCCGACCGCTTCTGTCTTCCTGAAGCTGGCGCCGGGCCGCGCGCTCGGCGAGGCGCAGGTGCGCTCCATCGTCAACCTCGTCGCCTCCTCTGTCCCCGGCCTGCCTGCGGACCGTGTGTCGGTCATCGACCAGATGGGTACGCTGCTCACGCCCGACGCTTCGGGTGACGAATTCGGCGAAAGCCGCCGCCGCATCGCCTTCCAGTCCAAGATGGAGAGCATGTACCGCGAGCGTCTGCTCGCGCTGCTGACGCCGATCCTCGGCACCGACAATTTTACCGCCGAAGTGCACCTCGACCTCGATTTCACCGAAACCCAGCAGACGAACGAGGCGTGGGACAAGGATAATGCCGTGATCCGCAGCGAGCAGGGCGCGTCGCAGTCGAGCGGCGGCGAACTGGCGCCGCGCGGCATTCCGGGCGCGCTTTCGAACGTCGCTCCGCCTGCCGCGACTGCAGCGACACCGGAGCAGGCACAGGCGCAAAATCCCGCCGATCCCAATGCTGCCCCCGCCGCGCCGCCCTCGGGCCCACGCAGTGAGAGCTACACGCGCAACTACGAGATCGGAAAGCAGGTCTCCGTCACCAAGGCGCCGATCGGCGAGGTTCGCCGCGTCTCCGCCGCCGTCGTGCTGCGCGAAAACGGCAAGGCGATGACCGCTGCGGAAACGAAGGCCATCGAGAAGCTCGTGCAGAGCAGCATCGGTTTCAACGCGGAGCGCGGCGATCTGGTCGCCGTTACATCGCGGCCGTTCGTCGATCCTACGGCGGAAACGCAGGCCTGGTATCAGGTCGATTTTCAGAGCAACGCCTGGATCGGCGACATACTCAAGATCCTCGCGGCGCTCCTCATCTTCGTCGTCGTGTTCTTCATGGTGCTGCGGCCGTTCCTGAAAAAGGCGCTCGCCGCTGCCGATGCCGCGCCCATGCCGGGCGGCGGCACACTCGGCGCACCGCGCTCGATCGTGCTCGACGGCGGCGATCTGCAGACCATGGAAGCGCTGAAAGCCCGCCTGAAGCCGCGCGGCGGTCTGCCGCCGGAGGTGCTGACGATGGCGAACAGCTATGATGACAAGGTCGCCGTGGTCCGCATGTTCGTCGCCGAAGATACCGCCCGCGCATCGAACGTCGTCCGCCAGTTGATCCGCACCGAAACCGCAGCCCAGGGAAATGCCAATGAGTGAGGAACTCGCACTCGCGCCACGCCATCTGTCCGGCACTCAGAAAAGCGCCATCCTGATGCTGTTGCTGGGTGAAGACGAAGCGGCCGACCTTCTGAAGCACATGGGCCCGCGCGAGGTGCAGAACCTCGGCCAGGCGATGTATTCGGTGGCCGATGTCGATCAGGACACGGTGAACGTCGTCCTCGACGAGTTCATCCTCGCCGCGCGCGAGCAGACGAGCCTTGGCCTCGGCACCGGGCCTTATGTGAAGAACGTCTTCGTGAAGGCGCTCGGCGAGGAGAAGGCGGGCAGCGTGCTTGGCCGCATGAGCTCCTCGGCGCCGCAGAAGGGTATCGAAATCCTCGATTGGATGGATGCACGATCGATCGCCGCGACGATTTCGTCGGAACACCCGCAGGTGATCGCCGCCGTGCTCTGCCATCTGGAGCCGGGCCTTGCCGCCGAAGTGCTGCAGCTGCTTCCCGAGGAGATGCAGTCCGACATGATGCTGCGGGTCGCGACGCTCGATTCTATCCAGCCTGACGCGCTCGCCGAGCTTGAGCGCGTCATGCAGAAGCAGATCAAGACGAACGCCGCCGTGCGCTCCGCGACCGCGGGCGGCACGACGACCGCGGCGCGCATCATGAACTATGTGCGCGGCGGTGCGGATCGCCGTATCATCGAACAATTAACCATAATGAACGAGAACATCGGCCAGAGTATTCAGGATCAGATGTTCGTGTTCGAAAACCTCCTCGCACTCGACGACCGCAGCATGCAGACGCTGCTCCGCTCGGTCGACAACACGCTGCTCGTCGCCGCGCTCAAGGGCTCGGACGAACGGATGCGGACCAAGATGTTCGCTGCCATGTCGCAGCGTGCCGCACAGAGCGTGCAGGACGAGATCGAATCGCGCGGGCCCATGAAGGTGAGCGAGGTGCAGGATGCGCAGAAGCGCATCCTCGCGATCGCGCGCCAGCTCGGCGAAAGCGGCGCTATCATGCTCGGCGGTTCGGGAGATGACTATGTCTAGTGTTTTCAGTGCAGATGCCCGTCCCGTGGCGCTCGCCGATCTGTTCGCACCCAGCCGCAGCGACTTCACACCGATGTTCGCTCCCCGGCCGGCGGGCGACTTCGTGCCGCGCGTGGATTTCGCCCACCCCTCGTCGGAATTCACGCGCGGCACAATTCACGAAACCATCGAAACGACCGAAGAAGAGCTTGCCGCCGCGCTCGCCGAAGCCGAAGCGCAGGGCCACGCTGCGGGGCTTGAAGCCGGGCGCGCGGAAGTGCGCGCCGAAGCGGAGCGTGCCCGTGCCGAGTGCCGTTCGCTGCTGCGCAGCCTCGACGACGCCCGTGCGATCGACAGGGCCGCGCTGGGGCCGAAGCTTCGCCGCGCTGTGCTCGATCTCGTCGAGCGTATCGTCGGCGCGCACGTTGCCGTCGAGCCTGCGTTCGTCAACGGCTGCATCACGCGCGCGCTCGATACGCTGAAGGAAACTAGCGAGGCCGCGAAGCTGTTCCTGCACCCGGACGACCTTGCCGTCATCGATGACGGCAGCCTTAAAGACTATACGAACCTCACGCTTGCCGCGGATCCCGAATTGCAACGCGGCAGCGTGAGGCTCGAAGCCGGCGGCGGCGAAGTGGAGGACGGCGTTCGTCCGCGCATCGCACGGCTTGAAACGGCCCTGCGCGCGGCGGGCATCGCTGCGTGAACACGGCGACCGAAGATATCGCCGATCTGCTCGGCGGCATCGGCAGGACGCCGGTCGATACCGCGCCGCTCCAGATTGGACGGCTCACCAGTTATGACGGTCTGCTTCTGGAAGCCTCCGGGCTTGCTGCGCCGGTCGGCACCGTGTGCCGCATCGAAACGGCCAGCGAAGAGGCGGCCGAGGCGGAGGTCATCGGCTTCCGGAATGGCCGCTGCATCCTGATGTCGCTCGGCCAGCGCGCCGACGTACTTCCCGATGCGCGCGTGTTTCCGCAAAGCAACCAGTCGCGCGTTGAGGTGGGCGACGGTCTGCTCGGCCGTGTTATCGACGGCTCCGGCCTGCCGCTCGATGGGCTCGGCCCGATCGAGGCGGAGCAGGACTGGCCGCTCGTCGGGCGGCTGCAGAACCCGCTGGAACGCGGCCGTGTGACCGAAGCCTTCGACGTTGGCGTGAGGGCGCTGAACGGTCTTTTCACTTTCGGGCGCGGTCAGCGCGTCGGCATCATCGCGGGCTCGGGCGTCGGCAAATCGGTGCTGCTCGGCATGATGACGCGCTATTCGAAGGCGGATGTCGTCGTCGTCGGGCTCATTGGCGAGCGCAGCCGCGAGGTGACGGACTTTCTTGCCACCAAGCTGCACGGCCCGGCGCGCGAGCGCTCGGTCGTCGTTGCCGTTCCCGCAAACCATTCGCCGATCATGCGCATCCGCGCCGCGCACCGCGCGACGGCGATCGCCGAATATTATCGTGGGCAGGGCAAGAACGTGCTGCTCATCATCGACAGTCTCACGCGCGTTGCGCACGCACAGCGCGAGATCGGCCTTGCGCTTGGCGAACAGCCGACTGCGAAGGGCTATCCGCCCTCGGTCATCTCGCTGCTGCCGAACCTCATCGAGCGCGCCGGTAACGATGCGAAATCGGGCGGTTCGATCACGGCGTTCTACACCGTGCTCGCCGACGGCGACGACACCGTGGGCGACCCGGTCGTCGATGCGGCACGCGCGATCCTCGATGGGCATATCGTGCTTTCGCGCAAGCAGGCGGAGCGCGGCGTCTACCCGGCGGTGGATATTGCCGCCTCGATCAGCCGCGTGATGAGCGACGTTGCCGAACGCCCGCATATCCGCGCCGCGCAGATGCTGAAGCGCCTGTTTTCGCTTTATGAAGAGAACCGCGACCTCATTCTGATGGGTGCCTACAACCGCGGCAACGACCCGGCGCTCGACGCGGCGATTGCGGCGCAGGCGGGGGTCACGGCCTACATCACGCAGGCCGAGGATGCGCCTGTCGATCTCGCGGCATCGGTCGCGGATTTGACCCAACAGTTCGGCGAGCACTGAGATGGCGGGGAAGGCGGACCGTCTGGCGCGTGTCGCGCGCGTTCGCGGCCTTCAGAAGCAGCGTGCGCTTGCCGAAGAGGGCAAGGCCGCCGCCGATCTCGACCAGCTTCGCCAGATGCGCAACCGTATCGAGACGCTGCGCCATTCCTACACGCCCGTCGCTGACGATGCGGCGGCCTTCGCGCTCAAATCCATGGCGCATCAATACGACCGGCTGGGCAAGGCGCTCGCCGCCACGCTCGACCGCGCCGCGCGCGCCGAGGTGCGGCTCGAAGATGCCCGGCAGGTGACGCTCGGCGCGCATCGCCGCAAGCGTGCCGCCGAGGAACTGGCGGACCGTGCAGAAGCCGCCGAGGCCCGCGAGGCCGAAGCGCGGCAGGAACGCGCGACCCCGCCGCGGCGCATCACGCGCGCCTGAAGGGCTTCGCGCAGACCCGCAAAATGGCACGCTTATTGCTGAGTGTTCGCCTGAGTAAGCAACGGGGGTCAAATGTCCGTCAACGCGACTGGTCTTGGTGAACTTCTGGGGATGCCCGATTTGTCGGTGCAAACCGCAATTCGCCCCGGAATTCCGGCATCCGTGCCCGATTTCCTTTCCATCATGGCCATGAAGTCCGCGCCGCCCGCCAAGGACGCCGTGCCTAGCCTTGCCGTCGGGCTGCCGTCGGCGGGTGACGGAAACCCGACGACGGAAGACGCACAGCCTGTGCCGCTGCCCGGCGCGGCGATCGACCAAACCGATGAAGGCGCCGACATGGCATTCGATCTTCAGCTTCCCGCGATGCCCGCACAGCAATCGCCTGCGCCCGGGCCGAAAACGCCCGCCGCGCGCTTCCCCGCGATCGCGGCGCGGCAACTGGCTGCCGCAGACGCGCAGGTTGGATCCCCGGCAACGCAGACGCCCGAAACCGACGCCGCGGTTTCCGCGCGCGATACCGAGATAGAGGACGATACAGCCGAGACCCCGTCCATTTCACCCGGCGCAATTGCCGATCGGCTTCCCGTTCCGCTTGCGGCCCCGGTGGTCGTGGCCGCGCCCGTGACCGGACCTGCGGTCGAGGTGGAAGCAGATGCAGACGCAGACGCCGGTGCGACTGCGGCTTCGTCCGGCCCGGTCGATGCTGCACGCGTTGCCGTTGCGGGCGAGGCGATGCCGAAGGGCGCTTCAAGCGACGATGCTGCGGTGCCCGCGCCAGCCCTGCCGAACGTCGCGAACGCGGCGCCCGATGCGCAGGCCGAAGATGCGGCCCCATTGCCTGCGACGAACACGACGGGGAATGCGTCTGCCGCGCCCGGAGACCCCGCCAAGCCGCATCCGGCACAGACGATGTACGGCGAACTGCGCGCCGCCATCGAGGCTGTCGAGAAGGGCGGGCATACGCTGCACACGCGCGACGACCGCGCCGATCCCGAAACACAGACCGTTCCCGCCCCGCTGCGCGAGGCGATTCCGGCATCGCAGACGGCGCAGGCCGTGCTTGCCGCGATCCACGACCCGGTGTCCGCGCGTCCGCAGGTTGCTGACGCAGCGCAGGGCCAGATCGTTTCGAACGAGGCTGTGCTCGATGATCTGCTCATCGGCAATGCGGTCGAGGACCAATGGGTCGATCAACTTGCTGCCGATGTCGAGACGCTCGTGAAGGGTGATCACCGCGAAGCCCGGCTGCATCTGAAGCCGCGCGAGCTCGGCGATCTGTTCATCCGCCTGGAGACGAATGGCAACCAGGCGAAGGTGCATTTCACGGTGGAGACCGCCGCCGCGCAGGGCTTCATCGCCGACGCCGCGCCGCGCCTTCAGTCGATGATGGAAAACCGGGGCGTCCGCCTCGAGGAAGCCTCCGTCGATGTCGGCAGCGGGCGTCAGGATCGCGGCGAGCAGCCGCGCGAGACGGCGTTCGAGCAACCGCTTGGTGCACGCCCGCGCGGTGCCGCTTCGCAGGCCGAAACCGTTCGTGCCATTGTTCGCCAGACCGCTATCGAGCGCTTTGCCTAGGAAAGATTGAAATGAGCGATACTCCCGCACCTGCCCCCAAGAAGAAGAGCGGCCTTGTCGGCAAGCTCATTCCCGTGATCGGCGCGCTCGTCCTGCTCGGCGGCGGCGCGGCGGGCGGCTGGTACGCCACGTCGAGCGGTCTTATCGGTGGCGGCGAACATACCCCCAAGGTAGACAAGAACAAGCCTCAACTCGTCGAGCGCGAAGGCGCCGACGAAGAGGCGCCGGCGCAGACCGACGCCGATGGCGATGGTCATTACGAGACGACCTATTTCGAAATGAAGCGCGAGTTCACTGCGAACCTCACCGATCCCAACCGCTACATCCAGGTCGGGCTTGGCGTCGCGACGAACTACGACAGCCGCGTGATCGAGGCGGTCGAGAAGAACGAGCCGGCGATCCGCAGCGCGGTGCTCGGCGTGCTCGGCGAGCAGACTGCGGACCATGTGGCGACGGTGGCGGGCAAGGAAGAATTGCAGCGCCGCCTGCGCGCAGCGATCAACAAGACGCTTCAGGACAAGGTCGGCTTCGGCGGCATTTCACAAGTCTATTTCACCAGCTTCGTCATCCAGTAGGCAGCGCCCATGAGTTCCGAACTCAATCTCAGCAAGGAAGAAATCGAAGCGCTGCAGGCGGGCATCGCCGACGGCAGCATCGCATCCGGCACGGGCGTGATGCCCGACGGCGTGATCGCGCCGTGGAGCTTCGACAGTGGCGACGAGCGCGAGTTCGGCGATCTGCACGCGCTGCATATGCTGAACGAAAAGCTTGCACGCGGCATGCGGCAGGTGTTCCAGCCCATGCTGCGCGCGGCGCCGAAGGTGGACTGCGGGCTCACCTCGCTCGAATCGTTCGGCAGTTATGCGGAGGGCTTCGAGGATTTCCTAAGCCTCACCATCGTCCGAATGGAGCCGCTGCGCGGCCATGGCCTTGTCGTGATGAAGCCCGATCTGATCGGCGCGATCGTCGACGCATATTACGGCGGCAAGGGCGAACCGCCCGCATCCCGCGCCAACGAATTCACCGCTGCAGAAGACCGCGTGCAGCAATCGCTGCTCGGCCGCCTGTTCGCGCAGCTCGATGCGGCGTGGGCGGATATTTTCCACCTGCAGTTCAGCCGCATTTCGAGCGAGAGCCACCCGCAATTCCTGTCGTTCCTCGAAACGAACGACATGGTGGTCGTCACGCGCTTTCTCGTGCACCTGCCGCGCGGGGGCACCTCTGCGGTCGATGTCGTCTATCCACTGAATGCGCTGAAGCCGCTGCTGCCGCTCCTGCGCCTGCGCGTCATCACCGAGCAGAGCGAGACCGATCCCGGCTGGAAAGGGAAACTGAAATCGGCGCTGCTCGATGTCGAGCTGCCGGTGCGCTCGATCCTGGCTGAGCCGACGCTGTCGCTGAGCGCCATCATGGCGCTGAAGGTCGGTGACGTCGTGCCGATCCATGTTCCCGAAGAGCTGCACATGCTCGTCGAGAAAACCACATTCGGGATCGGGGCGCCCGGCGAAGCCAACGGCAACGCCGCGCTAAAGATTCGTTCCATTGCGCGTCCCCGCGCCACCACAAACCGATAGTTCCAAGGAGCCCGACATGAGCGACACTGAAACCGCGACCCCGGAAACCAAGTCCGACGATCCCTGGAAGCCGGGATCGGCGAACCTTCGTCTGCTTCAGGAAATCGACGTCCGACTCTCGGTGGAGGTCGGCACCAGCCAGGTGAAGATTCGCGATCTTCTGAATCTCAACGAAGGCAGCGTCGTTGAACTCGATCGCCCGGCGGGCGCTCCGCTCGACCTGTTCGCAAATGGCACACTCTTTGCGAGGGGGGAGGTGGTGACGGTTGGTGGACGCTTCGGCGTACGGATTACCGACATTGTGGCACCGGGAGAACGCGTCAAGGACATCTGACGCGTCAAGATTTTGACGGGGGTGGACCTTGATCGGGGATTACGTATTGCGGCTGGCGATCATGCTGCCGCTGGTTTGCGGACTGATCATTGCCGGGCTCTGGCTCGCGAAACGCTATAATCTCGGCGGTATCGCAGGCGGCCTGAAGTCCCGCACCACCACCCGCTCCGCCGCCCGGCTTTCCGAGACGGTGTTCCTGACCCCGGCGGTCAAGCTCGCCGTCGTCGATTTCGAAGGCAAGCGGCTTCTGCTTGCGGTGACGAAGCAGGGCGCGAACCTTCTCTCCGAAGCGCCCGCGCTCAGCTTCACCATCGAGGATGAAGACGATGCGCGCTGATCGCCTGATGCGCTTCGCGCCGTTCCTTGTCGCCGCGCTGTTCCTGTTCGCCGCGCCCGCGATTGCGCAGACTGCGCCGACCGGGCCTTCGCCCATGCAGTTCGCCGCCGACACGCTGACGGGCGCTGCCGCGCCGGGCGCGCGCCAGCCGCTGTCGCTGTCGCTGCAGGTCCTCGTCCTGATGACGCTGCTGTCGGTTCTGCCGGCGGTGATCCTGATGATGACGTCGTTCACGCGCATCATCATCGTGCTCTCGATCCTGCGGCAGGCGCTCGGCCTTGCGCAGACGCCGCCCAATCAGGTGCTGATCGGACTGTCGCTGTTCCTCACCTTCTTCGTGATGAGCCCGGCGATCAGCGAGATCAACGACACCGCCTTCAAGCCTTACGCCGCAAACGCGATGCCGATCGACACGGCGGTGGAGAAGGGCGGCACCGTGCTGCACCGTTTCATGATGGCGCAGACGCGGCAGAAGGACATCATCCTGTTTGCCAACCTGAAGAAGGACGGCGCATACGAAAAGCCTGAAGACGTGCCGTTTTCGGTGCTGCTTCCCGCGTTCGTCACGAGCGAACTGAAGACGGCATTCCAGATCGGGTTCCTCATCTTCCTGCCGTTCCTCGTCATCGATCTCGTCGTCGCCGCCGTGCTCATGTCGCTCGGCATGATGATGCTGTCGCCGACGCTGATCTCGCTTCCCTTCAAACTGCTGCTGTTCGTTCTCGTCGACGGCTGGGCGCTCACGATGGGCTCGCTCGCCGGCAGCTTCTTCACGAGTTGAGGGGCGGCAAGATGGACGCAAGCTATTTCACCGCAGTCGCCGGACAGGCGCTCTGGATTCTCGTTCTGGTTTCGCTGCCCGTGCTGCTGCCCGCGCTCGTCATCGGTGTCGTGCTCGGCATGGTGCAGGCGGCGACCTCGATCAACGAGGCGACGCTCAGCTTCGTGCCGAAACTCATCGGCGTGCTCATCTGCCTCGGCCTCTTCGGCGGGCTGATGATGGGGCTGCTCGTCGATTTCACGCAGGACATCTTCGAGCGGATTCCGGACCTCGTCAGATGACCGGCATTCTGTCCGTCGGCATTGAGGCGTGGATGATGCAGCTGATGTTCGCCATGCTGCGCATCGGCGGCACGCTCGTCGCGGCGCCGATCTTCTCGGCGATCGGCGTGCCGCTGCAGGTGCGCGTGGTGCTCGCGGGCGCGATCGGCGTGCTCGTGCTTTCGGTCTATCCGGTGGACGTGCCCTACGACATCCTCTCGCTGCAGGGCCTGGTGATCGTGATCCAGGAATTGATGATCGGACTTTCGGTGGGCTTCATCCTGCAACTCGCGTTTGCCGCGCCGCTGCTGGCGGGCGAGTATATCGCTAACTCGATCGGCCTTGGCTTTGCGAACATGGTCGATCCGCAAAGCGGCAACAACAGCGCGGTCGTCGGCCAGTTCCTGATGATCCTGATGACACTGCTGTTCCTGGCGCTGAACGGCCACCTGATCCTGGTGCGGCTGATCGTGGAAAGCTACGCGCTGATGCCGCTCGGCGGCGACTGGCTGACACGTGATCATTTCTGGGCGATCGTGAAGTTCGGGGGCTTCGTGTTCGCGGGCGGACTCGCCATCGCGCTCCCCGTGGGCTTCGCGCTCTTCGCGCTCAACCTCCTCGTCGGCGTGCTGACGCGCACGGCGCCGCAGCTCAACATCTTCGCCGTCGGCCTGCCGCTGACGCTGATGACCGGCTTTGTCGTGCTCGCCATCGCGTTCCCGGCGATGAGCGATCTTATGCAATCCGCCGCGAACACGGGCCTCGACGAGGCGCAGACGTGGCTGGGAGGGCGGTAGGCCGTGTCCGATAAACCCGAAAAGGACCAGCAAACCGAAGCCCCGACCGAGAAGCGCAAACGCGACGCGGCGGAGAAGGGCGATGTGCTTCGCTCCCGGGAGCTGACCACCGCGCTCGTCATGCTCATCGGCGCGGGCTATCTTGCGCTCGCGGGCGGCTGGATGGTCTCAAGCCTTGAAACCATGATGAAGACGGGGCTGATCGGACTGAAGCACGGCGGCACCAACTTCCAGCCCGCAGCGATGACCTGGGCGCTCGGCAAGGTCATCGCCTTTCCCCTCGCGGGGCTGCTCGCCACCTGCTTCGCCGCCGCGCTCGTCAGCCAGGCGCTGCTCGGCACGTTTCAGTTCAACATGTCCCTGATCGCGCCCAAGGCCTCGCGCATGAACCCCATGAACTGGGTGAAGAAAACCTTCGGGATGCAGGGCCTCACAGAACTCGGCAAATCGATCCTGAAGGTCGTGCTCGTCGGTGTCATCGGATGGTGGATGCTCTCCGATTACGCGCGGGAGATCGCCTCGCTCGGCACTGAGGACGTCGGCAAGGCCGTTGCCCACACGGGGCATCTCGCCGCGGTGTTCCTGCTCATCCTATCGGCCGCGCTCGTCGTCGTCGCGGGTGTCGATATTCCGCTGCAGGCGATCCAGCTGATGCGCAAGCTCAAGATGTCGCGGCAAGAGGTGAAGGACGAGATGAAGCAGACCGAGGGTTCGCCCGAGGTAAAGATGCAGCTTCGCCGCCGTCAGCGCGAGGCAACGCGCAACAACATGCGCGCGGGCATGAAGCAGGCCAACGTGGTGCTTACGAACCCGACGCACTTCGCCGTCGCGCTCCGCTACGACAAGACCCGCGATCTGGCGCCTGTCGTCGTCGCCAAGGGCAAGGATCTGGTCGCCGAGGTGATTCGCGAGCTCGCGGCGGACAACGAGGTGCCGGTGCTCAGCTATCCGCTGCTCGCCCGCGCCGTGTTCTTCACCTCGAAGGTCGGCCAGGAAATCCGCGACGATCTCTACGTTGCCGTCGCCGGCGTATTGGCGTTCGTGTTCAGCGTGGAGCGCGATCGCCTGACCCAGCCCGCCATCGATGTGCCGGAAGGCGCACGCTTCGACGAGAACGGGCGACCGCTATGATTGGAACGCTTGCGAATCTTTACCGATTATTCCCTAAATCCGGCGCAGAATCGGTCGTGAACAGTCTGAGCGGATGGCGCGCGTCCGCGAACACGAGAAGGCAGGTCCAATGTCCATTCTGACGGCGCTCGGCAGCGGATCGGGAATCGATACCAAGCAGCTCGTTGCCGATCTCGTCGCCGCGCAGCGCGCGGGCAGCGACAAGATGCTGACTGCACGTCAGACGGCCGTCGAGGCCAAGATTTCCAGCCTTTCTACGATCAGCTCGGCCCTGTCCGCCTTCTCGACCGCGCTTGATTCGCTCGTGAGCAGCGGTGCGCTCGGCCGCCAGGTGATCAGCAGCGACACCTCCTCGATCGCGCTTTCGCTCACCGGTTCGTCGAGCCCACCCTCGCTGTCGCACACGATTGAGGCGACGCAGCTCGCGCAGCGGCAGACGGTCGCGTCGGCAGCGGTTGCCGATCGCAACGCGCTGATCGGCGAGGGCACGCTTACGATCAGCTTCGGCACGCTCACCGGAACGTTCCCGACACCGGCGGGGTTCACCGCGGGCACGGCCACACCCGTCACCGTCACGATCGGGCCGGAAAACAATAGCCTCGTCGGCCTCCAGCAGGCGATCAACGCGGCGAATGCCGGCGTCACCGCCTCCATCGTCGAAGACGCAAGCGGCGCCCGCCTCGTGCTGCGCGGCGAAACGGGCGCGGCGAAGGCGTTCACGATCGATGGCAGCGCGGGCCTCGAAGCCTTCGAGTTCGGCCCGGGCATGGCCGGCATGACATGGACGGCGCAGGCCAAGAACGCCATCGTCGTGGTTGACGGCGTCACCGTAGAACGCCCCACGAACAGCATTTCGGACCTCGTCTCGGGGCTCAAGCTCGACCTCATGAAGGTCACCGACGGTCCCGTGACGATTTCCAGCGACTATGATGCCACGACGCTGAAGACGGCGGTCGGCAACTATGTCGACGTCTACAACCAGCTGATCTCGATGCTGGCGGAGGAAACCCGGCCCAGCAAGGACGGTGTCGCTGCAGGCGCGCTCGCAGGCGACCGCACGACGCGCGATCTCAAGCGGATGCTCGCCGATCTCAGCACGAAGACGCTGCTGACCGATGGCGGCGGCCCTTCGAGCCTTTCCGAGATCGGCATCAAGACCAACCGCGACGGCACGCTCAGCATCGACGATGCGGCGCTCACGAAAGCGGTGACCAATCATCCGGGCCGCGTCCACGACATGTTCGTGCCGGGGCAGACCAGCAGCTCCGCGCTCGTCGAGATCGCGAGCAGCCTTGGTGCTGCAAAGCCGGGCACTTATGCGGTCACTGACATTGTCGCAGCGACTTCGGGCAGGCTCAGCGGCGCGGCTGCGCCTTCGGCGTTCGACGTGCCGGTCGTCATCGATGCGACGAACAAGAGCTTCACGGTCACGCTCGACGGCCGCACCTCGCTCGCCATCAACCTTCCCGAAGGCAGCTATGCGACCGGTGCGGCGCTTGCCGCGGCGTTCCAGACCGCGATCAACGACGATTCGGTGCTGAAATCGTTCGGCCTGTCGCTGACGGCGGCGTGGGACGGATCGGCCTTCACCTTCACCTCGAAAGGTGTGGGCAGCACCTCGGGCGTTTCGATCGTCGGGCTTGATGCCACGCTTGCGGCCACGCTCGGTCTCGATGTGCCGACTGCCACTGCGGGCACCAACGCTTCGGGCAAGATCGGCGGCGTCGACGCGATCGGCATTGGCAACCGCCTCATCGCATCCTCCACGTCGGCCGCGTCGGGGCTTGCGGTCAACATCCTCGGCAGTGCGACATCGGCGACGATTGTCGTGCGTTCGACGGTGTCCGGCCTCATCAGCGACATGCAGAAGCAGCTTTCCGCGAGCGGAGGCGGCTTCAAGACGACATCCGAACGCCTGGCGAAGGAAGCCGCGGCGATCACCGAGGAGCAGGAGCGTGTCGAGGCGCGCAGCATTGCGCTCGAGGAGCGGCTCACCATCCAGTTCGCCGCAATGGAAAGCGCCATCGCCGCTTTCAACAATACGCAGGAATATATGAAACAGCAGATTGCCATGTGGACGCGGGATCAAGGCTGATGATGCAGGCCATGCGCGCGCGGCAGCAGTATGCCGCAATCGACACCGCCACCCGCACCGAGCAGGCCAATCCGCACCGCCTGATCGAGATGCTGTACGACGAACTGCTGTCCGCGCTTCGGCAGGCGGGCATAGCGGTCGATCGCGGCGATCTCGCCCTGAAGAGCAGCCGCATCAGCCGCGCGCTCTCCATCCTGCACGGTCTCGAATCGAGCCTCGATTTCAATCGCGGCGGTTCGGTCGCGCAATCGCTTTCGTCGGCCTACGGCTACCTTCGTCAGGAAACCATCGCAGCCGGGCGCGACAATGATTCGCGTCGCCTTGCTGCCGCCACGGAGGCTGCCGTCGGCCTCGCCGACGCCTGGCGGCAAATACGCCCGTGACCGCGATTCCGGCCCTTCTTACCGATATCGAATCGCTCTCCGGCATGACGGCGCACGCTGCTGCCGGCGGCGACTGGACCGCTGTGGAACGTTTCGAAACGGTCCGCCTCGCGCTCGTGAAGACACTGTCGGGGCTTGCCGCTGATCCGGCGCTGCGCACCGAGGCGCTCGGCGCACTGCGCCAGGCCGAATCGCATTCGGTTACGATCGGCCACGCGATCACGGTAGGGCGGCGCGCGCACGAGCGCAGCGTTCATGCCCTGCGTCAGTCAGGGACGGCGCGTAGGCTCTACGGTCAGGCGCAGACGGCGTAGGGGATTTTCAGGCGAAAGCGCGTTCGCCGCGGCTGATCTGGTATTTGCGCATCTTCTCGATGAGCGAGGTGCGCTGCAGGCCGAGGACGCGGGCGGCGTCCGCGACGATGTCGCCGCTCTGTTCGAGCGCCGCGTGGATCAGCGATTGTTCGAGCTTCGCGACGAGCGCGCGCATGTCGCACGTGCCGGCACCGAGAAGCGCGCGGGGGTCCATGTCGGTATCGCCATAGGGACGCAACGGAACGATGGTGGCTGCGGGCAGGCGCGTATCCGCTTCGTCTTCGGAAACCGTCGTGGCATCCCAGATCGCGGCGTCTTCGTTCAGCAGTTCGCGGCGCTCAAGCGTCGCACCGAGCAGCATCTCGACATCGTCGCTGCCGATATCGGTGTCGCCGAACAGGATGATGGCGCGTTCCACGACGTTCCGCAGCTCACGGATGTTGCCCGGCCAGTTGTGCTGGCAGAGCGCGCGCAGCGCCGAGGCGTCGAAGCGCAGCTTGGTGCCCGATTGTTTGAGGAAGTGCGCGACGAGCATTGGAATGTCCTCGCGGCGGTCGGCGAGCGCCGGCAGGTGCAGCGGGAAGATGTTGAGGCGGTAGAAAAGGTCCTCGCGGAAGCGGCCTTCGGCGATCGCCTGCTCGAGGTTCTTGTGCGTGGCGGAAACGACGCGCACGTCGACGGCCATCGTCTTGTTGCTGCCGACGCGCTCGATCTTGCGCTCTTCGAGGACGCGCAGCAGCTTCACCTGCATGTCGGCGGGCATGTCGCCGATTTCGTCGAGGAAGATGGTGCCGCTGTCTGCAGCCTCGAAGCGGCCCTTGCGGCTCTGCAGCGCGCCAGTGAAGGCGCCCTTTTCGTGGCCGAAGAGTTCCGATTCGATGAGTTCGCGCGGGATAGCGCCGCAGTTCACGGCGACGAATTCGTTGTTCCGGCGGGCCGATGCGAGGTGGAGGCAGCGCGCAACGACTTCCTTGCCGGTGCCGGACGGGCCCGTGACGAGCACGGAAGCCTGTGAACCGGCGAGACGCATGATGAGATTCCGAACCCTGACGATCGCTTCGCTACGACCAATAAGCAGCGATTCGAGTTCGGCCAGATTGCCGCCCGCTGCAGCCCCCGTTGCAACCGTCATCACGTTCCCCCTGGGCATCACCCCGATGCCGTGAAACAGGGTGTAACCGTGAAATGGTTAACGAAATTTATACAAGGAATCCTTAATTCTCAATGCATTGTAAATATAACTGTTTCGTTGCGAAAACGTAGCAATTCTGCCGTTCCTGTAACGTAACATTCAGATACCAGCATACCACTCGTAGCCAACGCGGTCTTCCCAATAACCGCCTTTTCCCGCGCCGGTGTTAGCAAAGGTTGACGCGACCTCAATGCGCGTCACGAACTTCGCGTGCTTGTAGCCCAGCTGCCGTTCGACCCGCAGGCGCAGCGGCGCGCCGTGTCCGATGGGCAGGGGGGCATCGTTCATGCTCCAGGCGAGGATCGTCTGCGGGTGGAAGGCGTCGATGAGGTCGATCGATTCGTAGTAGCGCGTGCCCCGAAAATCGTCGGCACAGTGGAAGATCACATAGCGGGCGCCGTCCCGAAGCCCGGTAACGTCGAGCAGCGTTTTCAGCGGCACGCCGGTCCATTTGCCGATCGCGCTCCATCCTTCAACGCAGTCGTGCCGCGTGATCTGCGTGCGCGTGGGGAAGGCACGGATTGCGCCGAGCGACAGGGCCGCCGGGCGCTCGACCAACCCGTTCACCACCAGGCGCCAGTCCGCGAAGCCGTTCGCGGCATGGCGCGCATAGGCGGGGTCGGCGGGCATGGTGTTGCCGTTCATACGAAACACGGGCGACATGTCTGCGGCGCTGAACTCGCGGGCGAGTGCATCGCGGCTGCTGATCAGCCGCTGCGCGCGCATGGTCAGCTTTTCCGCGCCGAAAAGCGCCTTTCTGAAACTGTCGTTTTGGCCCAGGCGGTCGCAGCCCGTCACCGCGAGCCCGGCGCCGGCAACGAGCGTTCCCACGAGTCCGCGACGGGTAACATGGTGTTTCATGGCGTATCATCCGGTATTCGGTAGCGCCCCGTGATCATCGAACGGATCTCGTTCAGAGGTCCGGCCAGCAACACCATCAGCAGGTGCACCACGATAAAGGTGGCGATGAGCGTCGCGCTGATGAAATGCACCGAGCGCGCCGACTGCCGCCCGCCGAACAGATCGACCAGCCACGGCCATGCTGCATCGATCGCGGGCGACATGGCAAGGCCGCTCAGCACCATCGCGGGCAACAAGGCGAAAACGATGCTCGCATAGGCAAGCTTCTGCAGCACGTTGTAACGCAGCGCCGCTTCGCCGCGCGGAAAGCGAAGCAGGGCGTGCGCCTTGATGTCCGCCCACAGGTGCCGCGGCGCAAGTTCGTGCTGGTTCGGCAGAAGCGCGGCGGCGTGGCGGCTGGCAAGCGTCCAGATCAGGTAGAGGCTACCTGCGACAGCAAGCACCCACGCGAACGCGATGTGCCAGCGGCGGGCAAGCGCCAGATTGTAAGAGGACGGGATCGTCGCCCAGTGCGGGAAGGCGAGCGCGCGCGAAACGCCGTTCGGATCGGTCCACCGCCCGAGCACGCCGGTCGTCTCGACGCGTAGATCGCCGATGCGCAGCACGCCGGACGTGCGCGTCGCGTAGATTTCTAGCCAGGCTGGATCAGGATTGGCGCCGTACGCTCCCCAGTAGAGGCGTGGGTGCGCGTTGAAGATCATCAGGCCGCTCATCAGCAGCACGAACACCGCGATCGCATTCGTCCAGTGCCAAAGCCTGACGGGCAGCCTGTGGCGGCGGACGATCACGCTACCACCCCTTCGCGGCGATCCAGTAAGGCCCCGTGCAGGTGTGCGGGATGCCTTCCAGCAGGTAGCCGGGCGGCGGCGGTTCGGTGGTGCCGCCGCCGGAAAGCGACACAGCGGCGCCCACCGTGAGAGCCCCGCCCACCGCACCGTCGCGGACGACGAGCTTGCCGCCGTCTTCGGCGAGCCGGGCCGAGGAGGGCCAAAGCACGAGGCGGCTGTCGCCGGTTTCGTTGCCGACACGCAGGCAGCCGTCCTTCACGAACAGCGCGCCCGTGAACAGCGCCTGCATCGCGGCGCCCGAAGGATCCCGCGCCTGTGGGAAGTGCGTGACGGCGCCAAGTGCCTGCGGCTGCGGTATGCTGTCGTCGCCGACGGCATCGATCACGACCGCCGGCGAGAGCTTCAGCCGGCCCGCCGCGATGGCGGCTTTCGCTGCAGCATCGTCGACGACATGGAACAGCACGCGGTTCGCTTCGATGTCCCGCTCGGTGCCGACAAGCGCCAGCCCGGCGGCCTTGAACGCGTCCTTCGCCTCGGTTTCGGCAGCGGTAAGGTCGGCGAGCGAGTATTCGACGCTGCGCGGCACGAAGGCGTCGTCCCCCACATAACGCTTCAGCTTCGCGGCGGCATCGCCCTTGAACAGCACAACGGCCTGCGCCTTCGGCTCGTGTTCAAGGTAGAGGCCCGCGAAATCCGGGTCGGAGCGCACGCGGAGCTGGAACACGGCCAGCCGGTCCGCAAGCCGCATCCGCGCCTCCGCCTCTTCAAGGCTTATGCCGAGCGTGCGCGACAGGTGCAGCGCGGAATCCGCTGCGCTCGTGGGGTCGGGTTGCTGCGCGGCGGCACCCGCAGCCATGAGCAGCGGCAGCGCGATCAGCATCAGGCGGTTCACGGTCCTCACGGCGTCCCCTTGTATTATGTGGGCAACACACCCAATATGGTGATAAGCATAGGACAGGAAACGGATCATTAGGAGCGGTAATGCAAACCGAAACCGAGCTGAAACTTCACGCCCCCGATCCAGTGGTCGCCGTGGCGCCCGAAAAGGCCGCCGGACTCGTTCCGATCAGCGACGAGAAGAAGACGAAGCTTGAAGCCACCGTCGACAGCTTCGTCGACGATCTTCTGGCGCAGGATGCGAACAGCCCCGCCTTCGGCAAGCTCGTCGATGAAGTGACGGCACTCGGCCGCCGCGAAATCGCCGAGGCTGCGCAGCAATCGAACCGCTTCCTCGACCGGCCGGTGAAGGCGATCAATGCCGAGGGGAATATCGGCAAGGATCTGGTCGCGCTGCGCCGCACGGTCGAAGATCTCGATCCCGGCACGGACGGCAAGAAACTCGCCCCGCGCAAAATCCTCGGCGTCATTCCGTTCGGCAGCCGCGCCAACCGTTATTTCGACAAGTACCGCTCCGCGCAAAGCCACATCTCGGGCATCCTCGAAAACCTCTCGAACAGCCGCGAGGAGCTGTTCCGCGATAATGCCGCGATCGACGTCGAACGCCAGAACCTCTGGAAGACGATGGAGAAGCTGGAGCAGATGATCCACGTCTCCAAGACGCTGGACGCGAAGCTCGAAGCCGCGGCGGCCGAGCTTGAGGTTTCCGATCCCGCGAAGGCGAAGGCGATCCGCGAAAGCGCGCTGTTCTATGCGCGCCAGCGGACGACCGATCTCCTCACGCAGATGGCGGTGAGCGTGCAGGGCTATCTCGCGCTCGATCTCGTCAAGAAGAACAACGTCGAGCTGACGAAGGGCGTTGACCGCGCCTCGACGACGACGGTGTCGGCGCTGCGCACGGCCGTCACGGTCGCCCAGGCGCTCACCAGCCAGCGCCTCGTGCTCGACCAGATCACTGCGCTCAACACCACGACGGCGGGCGTGATCGATTCGACGAGCACGATGCTCAGGAACCAGACCGGCGAGATCCACAAGCAGGCGGCCTCCGCGACGATCCCGATCGAGACGCTGAAGCGCGCCTTCGAAAACATCTACGCGACGATGGATTCGATCGACACGTTCAAGATGGAAGCCCTCGCCTCGATGAAGGAAACGGTCGAGACGCTCTCGGGCGAGGTCGAGAAGTCGCGCGGCTACATCGCCCGCGCCGAGGGGGCGTCGCAGGCGCAGATCAAAGGCCCGGCGACGACCTTCAAGGCGATCGAGGGCTGACCCGTGGCGCGTGACGTTTCGCAGATGCTCGGCCGCGCCGATGAGGCGCTGAAACGCCTCGGCCAGACGCCGGAAGGGCGCGCCGCCGCGCTCAGGCGCACGCAGCGCCACGCGAAATCGGTGGCGCAGCGCGTGGCGAATGCGGCGATGGCGACAGGGGGGCTCGCGGTCGCCGCGTTGCTCTTCGCGATGTTCGTGGCGCCGCTCGGCATTAACGGTTTCCTGCTGCTCGTGCTTGCGGTGGCGGGTGTCGGGGGTTGGTTCCTGTTGCGCCGCCCACAGGCAGAGATGCCGACCCCGCAGGCCATGAAGAATGCCGATCTCGCAGCGATTCCCGGACGTGTCGAGGCATGGCTGGAGCGCCAGCGCCGCAGCCTTCCGTCGCGCGCGTCGAAGCTGATCGACGAGATCCTGCTGCGCCTCGAAGTGCTCGGCGAGCAGCTCGGCCAGGTGCCGGCGGGCCAGCCGATCGCGGGTGATGCGCGCCGCCTCATCGGCGAGCATCTGCCGCGCCTCGTCGACACTTACCTCAAGGTTCCGCAGGCCTACCGCACGCCGGGCAGCGAGCCCGAACAGCAGCTCCTCGAAGGCCTCGTCACGATCGCCGACGAGCTTCGTCGCCTCTCCGAGCAGCTCGTGCGCGGTGATCTTGATGCGCTCGCCGTCGAGGGCAAGTTCCTTGAGCAGCGCTACAAGGAAAACGGCACGCTTACTTAGAAGTCCAACGTCCTCTCAATCCCGCGCGGTGGACGCATGCCTCGGCGCATGTCTATCTGGCGAGCAAGGAGAGAACCCATGGATTTCGATCTGCCCGCCGAGCTCGTCGCCTATCTCGCCGAACTTGACGCCTTCATCGAAGCCGAGATCCGGCCACTCGAGCGCGCGGCCGATAACATCCGCTACTTCGACCACCGCCGCGAATGGGCGCGCACCGATTTCGAGAACGGCGGCCTCCCGCGCCCTGAATGGGAAGCCCTGCTCGCCGAAGCCCAGCGCCGCGCCGACGCTGCCGGGCACTGGCGCTTCTCCGCACCGAAGCAGTACGGCGGCAGGGACGGCTCCAACCTCTGGATGGCGGTGATCCGCGAGCATTTCGCCGCGAAGGGCCTCGGGCTCCACAACGACCTCCAGAACGAGCACTCCATCGTCGGCAACTTCCCCTTCGTCGCGATGTTCGAGGAATTCGGCACCGAGGCGCAGAAACAGGAGTTCATCCTCGGCGGCTTCAAACGTGAGCGCATCGTCGCCTTCGGTCTCACGGAGCCCGAGCACGGCTCCGACGCCACGCACATGGAGACGCGCGCCGTGCCGGAGATGCACGATGGCATTCCCGGCTGGCGTATCGACGGGGAGAAGATGTGGACGACCGGGATGCACGTCGCCACGCACTGCGCCACCTTCGCGCGCACTGACGGTGCGGCCGGTGACGCGCGCGGCATCACCTGCCTGCTGGTGCCCTCCGATGCGCCGGGCGTGAAGATCGAGGAATATCTCTGGACCTTCAACATGCCCACCGACCACCCGCGCGTGTCGTTCACGAACGTCTGGGTGCCGGAGACCGCCGTGCTTGGCGCGCCCGGCGCGGGCCTCGCGCTCGCGCAGTCGTTCGTCCACCAGAACCGCATCCGACAGGCGGCCTCGTCGCTCGGCGCGGCCGTCTACTGCATCGAGGAGAGCGTGAAGTACGCGCGAACGCGCAAACCCTTCGGCAAGGCGCTCGCGGAAAACCAGGCGATCCAGTTCCCGCTCGTCGAGCTTGCGACGCAGGCGGAAATGCTGCGGCTCCTCATCCGCAAGACGGCGTGGGAAATGGACCGGACGCCGCACAAGGCGATCGAGCGCGAGCTTTCGGACCGCGTTTCCATGTGCAACTACTGGGCGAACCGGCTCGTCTGCGAGGCGGCGGACCGCGCCATGCAGGTGCACGGCGGCATCGGCTACTCGCGGCACAAGCCGTTCGAGCATATCTACCGCCACCATCGCCGCTACCGCATCACCGAGGGCGCCGAGGAGATTCAGATGCGCAAGGTGGCCGCGTTCCTGTTCGGCTATATGGGGCCGCGGAAAGCCGCGTTCGCGGGCGCGTAGATGGCGAAGACGCTCCTCATCGTCTGGCACTCGACAACCGGCGGCGCGCGGCAGATGGCCGAGGCGGCGGCGGAGGGTGCATGTCGGGAAGGCGGCGTTACGGTCGTGCTGAAACCGGCTTCCGATGCCGGCCCCGACGACGTGCTCGCGGCAGACGGCTATGTCTTCGCGTGCCCGGAAAACCTTGCCGCGATCGCGGGTGTGATGAAGGCTTTCTTCGACCGCTGCTACTATCCGGCGCTCGGCCGGATCGAGGGACGGTCCTACGTAACGCTCGTCTGCGCGGGCACTGACGGCACGAATGCCGTGCGCCAGATCGAACGGATCGCGACCGGCTGGCGGCTGAAACCCGCCGCCGAACCGCGCATCGTCCTTACCCACGCCGACACGTCCGAAGCGATCCTCGCGCCAAAGGTGATCGGCCCGGACGATCTTGAGGCGTGTCGCGATATGGGCCATGCGCTGGCGGCGGGCCTTGCGATGGGCATAGTGTAGGGGAGTGGTGATGGCGGGTTTTTCGTTCGATCTTTCGGGGCGCGTCGCGCTGGTGACAGGCGCATCGTCGGGCTTCGGCGCGCGTTTCGCACGGCAGCTCGCGGCGAGCGGCGCCAAGGTCGCGCTCGGCGCGCGGCGCGTCGATATGCTGAGCGCTCTTGCCGACGAGATCGCGGGCGCGGGCGACGAAGCGCTCGCGGTGGAGATGGATGTGTCGAACGAGGCCTCCGTGATCGCGGCCTACGACCGCATCGAGGATGCGTTCGGAACGCCGGACAGCATCATCGCCAACGCCGGCATGAACATCGAAGGCCCTGCGACAGAAATCGCGGTCGAGGACTTCAACCGCGTGATGGGCGTGAATCTCACCGGCGTGTTCCTCACTGTACGCGAAGGCGCGCGGCGGCTGATGGCGGCGGGCGCGCGCGAGCGCGGGCACGGCCGTATCGTCATCGTCTCGTCGATCACCGCGAACACGGTGGAGCCCGGCCTTGCCGCTTACTCGGCCTCGAAGGCAGCCGTGCAGCAGATGGGCAAGGTGCTGGCGCGCGACTGGGTGCGGCAGGGCATCAACGTCAATTCGATCTGCCCCGGCTATGTGCGCACCGAACTCAACAGCGAATGGTTCGATACCGAAGCCGGGCAGAAACACATCGCCAAGTTCCCCCGCCGCCGCCTGATGGCGGAAGACAGCCTCGATGCGATGCTGCTCTACCTCGCTTCGGATGCCAGCGCGGCGATCACCGGCTCAAGCTTCACGCTCGACGACGGCCAGTCCCTCTAAGCGAGTTCGAAGTCCGACGGATCGGGTTTCAGCGTCGCCGCCCAATAATCGACGAGCGCGAACGGCCAGTTCTGGCTGACGCGGCCGGTGGCGTTCTTGTACCAGCTCGAAACGCCCGGCTGGCCCCACGCCATCCGCTCGTTTCCGGCATCGACGCGGGTATTGAACACGTCGTGCACGTCCTCGCGCACGTCGAGCGTCGTCGCCCCCTCTTCGCCGAGCATGGCGAGCGCGCGGACGACGTAGCGCACCGAACATTCCGAGAAGAAGATGATGCTGCCGTTGACGACGATGTTGGTGTTCGGCCCATAGAGCATGAAGAAGTTCGGGAAGCCCGGCACGGTCATGCCGAGATAGGCGCGCGCATCGCCTTGCCAGCGTTCGTGAAGCTCCATGCCGCCGCGACCGACGACCTTGAACGTCGAGAGGAAGTCGCTCGCCTTGAAGCCGGTGCCGTAGACGATCACGTCGTATTCGTGCTGCGTCCCGTCCGCCGTCTCGATGCCCGTTTCCGTGATGCGCGCGATCGGCGTTTTTTCGAGATGCACGTTGTCGCGGCGCAGCGCGGCGATCCACACGCCGTTGTCGCGAAGGCTGCGCTTGCCGCCGATCGGATAGTTTGGGATCACGGCCGAGAAGAGATCGGGCCGTCCCTCGCATTGCAGGCCGATCTGCTGGACGAGCGCATTCCGGAGTTCGAGGTTCATCGCGCCGATCGTGCCCGCCGGGCCGTTCCACCCTTCGTCGGCCTTCACGAACGGGAGAATGCCGTCGGTCATCATCCAGAACAGCCAGAACCTGTACCACTTCTCGTAGAAGGGCACGTTTTCGAGCAGCCACTGGACATTGTCGGTCACGGGATCGTGGTAGTTCGGCGTCGGCCCGCCCCATGGCGGCGTGCGCTGAAACACCGTGAGTTGGCCGACCTCGGGAGCGATCTCCGGCACGAACTGATAGGCGCTCGCACCCGTGCCGATCACAGCGACGCGCTTGCCTTTGAGGTCGACGTCATGCCGCCAGCGCGCGCTATGAAAGGCCGGGCCTTTGAACGTGCCGACACCCTGAATATCGGGGAGGCGCGGCTGGTTGAGCTGGCCGACGGCGCTGATAAGTGCGTCGACCTCGATGCTGCCCGCGTGCTGCCCCGAGAGCGTCAGGTGCCACACCGCGGCGGCTTCCTCCCATTCCGCCTTGTCGACGGTCGTCCCGAAGCGGACCAGCGGGCGCAGGTCGTATTTGTCGGCAATGTCGCGGAAATAGGCGAGCAGCGTCGGCTGCGTCGAATAATGCGCGGGCCAGTGGTGGTTCGCCTCGAACGAGTAGGAATAGAGGTGACTCGGGTTGTCGACGCGGCAGCCGGGGTAGGTGTTTTCCAGCCACGTGCCGCCCACGTCGGCGTTTTTCTCGATGATCACAACCTCGTGCCCGGCCTGCCGCAGCCGGATCGCGGCCAGAAGCCCGGACATGCCCGCGCCGACGATGGCGACGCGCTTCTTCACGGGCGCGGGCTCAGGCCGCTTTGGATCGGCGCTTTCGATCCCGAGCTCCTCCATCAGGAACGGCACGTAATGCTTCGGGATATCGGCCCCGGCGATGAAATCCATCATCCTGCGTACGGTTGCCGCATCGGGCGCCGGGGGCAGGGGTGTGCCCGCAAGATGCGCACTGATCGCCTCCGCTGCGCGCTGTCGCACGGCATTCTGTAGCGCGGGCGGCAGGTTGCCTTGCCCGTCACCGAAGAAATCGTAAGTCGGTCGATTTTCGGCGAGCAGGCTCGCATCCCCGGTCAGATGGACGAGCGCACAGATCAGCGACGGGATATGCGCTTCGGTGAGTGCGGTTTCGATTCGGCCTCTAGTCATGGCGGTCTCTCCCCAGAGCCACGCCATCATTGCGCCAAATGTTTTCCGGTGCAGGCCCCCCAACTTGAGAGCATCTCGGTTTTGAGAGGGATTGACCTTGCCGCCGAAATGCCCAAGTCGGACGCAGCGATTTGCAGGAGAGACGGCATGGCGGACGTGACGATCGTGGAGGTGGGCGCGCGCGACGGCCTCCAGAACGAGCCGGAGATCGTTTCCACCGCTGACAAGCTCGGCCTCATCACGCGCATGATCGGCGCGGGTGTGCGGCGCCTGGAAGTCGCGAGTTTCGTCAATCCGAAGCGCGTGCCGCAGATGGCGGATGCGGAAGCCGTGATCGCGGGCCTGCCCGATCGGCGCGATGTCTCCTATATCGGGCTCTGCCTCAACAAGCGCGGCGTGCTGCGCGCCATCGAAAGCCGCGAGGGCAACAAGCGCGGCGTCGACGAGGCGGGCTGCGTACTTGTCGCCTCGAACACATTCGGCGAGCGCAACCAGGGCCAGACGATCGATCAGGGAATCACCGAAAACCGCGAAATGCTGCGGCTGGCGCGCGAAAACGGCCTCGTCGCGCAGGTGACGATATCGGCGGCGTTCGGCTGCCCGTTCGAAGGCTATGTGCCGCCCGAAACCGTAGTGCGCTGCGCCGAGGCGATGGCCGAGGCGGGCGCCGAGGAGATCGCGCTTGCCGATACGATCGGCGTCGGCGTGCCCGCGCAGGTGAGCGACCTGTTCGGCCGCGTGCGCGCTGCCGTGGGAGACAGCGTCCGTCTGCGCGCCCACTTCCACAACACGCGCGGCACCGGCATCGCCAACGCATGGGCGGCCTATGCGGCGGGCGTGAACGTGCTCGATTCCTCGCTCGGCGGCCTCGGCGGCTGCCCGTTCGCGCCGAAGGCGACCGGCAACATCTCGACCGAAGACCTGCTGTTCATGCTGGATGGCTCGGGTGTTTCGACCGGCGTCGACCTCGCTGCCGCCATCGCGACGAACCACTGGTTCGAAACCGTGATGGGCAAGACGTTGCCCTCGATGGTGGCGAAGGCGGGGCCGCCGACGGGCGCTTATCCCGCCGCCAACTACTGCGTCTGAATCTCGTCGCGGTCGAGGTCTGAGCCGAGCAGCGGGTTTTTCAGCGAATAGATGAGCATGGCGGCGAGAAGCACTGCGCTCAGCAGGTAGGGCAGCGGCTGCCAGATCTGGTAGAGCGCGATGCCGATCGTGGGCGCGATGATGAACGCCGCGCCGTTCACGGCTGTGATCGCGCCCGCCGCGCCGCCCTGATCCTCAAGCCCCACGGCGAGCGATGCCCCCGCGCTGAACCCCGGCCGCGCGAAACCGTAGCCGAGCGAGGCGATCGCGAACGACAGCACGATCCCGTAGAAATCGGTCGAGACCGCGAGCAGAATCGATCCCACAGCGGCGAGGCCCGCCCCCCAGCGCAGCAGCAGCTTCGGGCCAAGGTGGAACATCGGGATCAGCGCCCACTGCGCGAGCAGCGTCGCTGCGGCGGCGGCCATCAGCGTGATGCCGATGAAGGTCTGCGCCTCGATCGGTGGCAGGCCCAGCCGGTCGATGATGAAGAAGCCGAGCGACTGGCCGCTTGCGGCCTGCGCGTTGCCGATGGCGAGGCCGTAGATCGAGAAGGGCAGGATGCGCGGATCGCGCCACGACAGGCGGCGGTGCGTGCGCGTGCGTCCGGCGTGCGTGCTGCGCGGGCCCGTGGCGACGGTGGGTTCGAGGTTGGCGATCGGCCGGTCCTCGCCCGCGCTCGGCGCATCGGCGGGCAGGCGGCGCGAAACGATGATGAGCGTGACGAGCGCGAAGGCCGCGAAGGCGAACATCGGCCCCGAAAGCGTGACGTAGGGCAGCACAAAGAACGGCGCCACCGCCGGTCCCACGATCGTGCCGAGCCCGAACGCGGATGCGAGCACGGAGAGCGCGCGCGTGCGCTCCGAGGGGCTGGTGCGCGAGGCGACATAGGCCTGCGCCGCCGGGTTGGAAGCCGATCCGAACAGGCCGAACAGCGAACGGGCGACCGCGAAGATGATGAACACCGCGATCGGTGCGATCAGGTGCTTGAGCCCGGCGAGGATCACGAACGCGCAGATCAGCTTGGAGACGAAATAGCCGCCGAGCCCCAGCAAAATCAGTGCCTTGCGGCCGTAGCGGTCCGAAGCGTCGGCCCAGCGCGGCGCGGCGAAGGTCCACATCAGCGCCGAAAACGAGAAGATCGTCGCCACGAGCAGGTCGGGGATGCCGATTTCCCGCCCGATCGTGGGCAGCACCGATTGCAGCGCCGTGTTGCCCGCAGCGACCACGAACAGCACGAGGAACAGCAGCGCGAAGTCTCCCCGGAGGCTGTCCGGCGCTTTCATGCGGCGATTGCCTTGCGCCGTCCCGACCACGCCGTCATCAGGCAGGCGCCCGCCACGATCGCGCCGCCAAGGACGACCTGTGGCCGCACGCTTTCGTCGAACAGCCACCAGCCAAACAGCGCGCCCCAGCCGAGCGCGGTGTATTCGAGTACCACGAGTTTCTGCGCCTCGGCGCGCGCATAGGCATAGGCAAGGAGCAGGATACCGCCCGTGCCGAGCGCGCCCATCAGTGCGAAGAGCGGGAGCGCACCGGGTGCAGGCAGCGGCGCGACGAACAGCGCGAAGGGCGCCGTGTAGAGCGCCGGGAAGGCGGCGGCGAGGAGGCTGATGACCTGCGGATCGTCGCGCATCGCCCGCTGTCTCAGCAAAACCACGGAGAGCGCATAGAGCACCGCCGACACGAACACGGCGGCGACCCCTTCGGTGCGGTTGGGGGTCGGCACCGGGACATGGCCGGTCACCGTCACCAGAACGCCGCCGAATCCCACGAGGCACGCCGCCACATTGATCGTGCGCATCCGCTCGCCGAGCAGCACCCGCGCGAACAGCGGGACGAGCAGCGGCGCGATGAAGGAGATCGCGATCGCTTCGGCGATCGGGATCGCCCAGAGCCCGTAGAAGAACAGATATGCTGCGGCGGCGATCACAAGCCCGCGTATGGCATGGCCCCGCAAGGTTTCGCGCGAGAACGCGACCTTGCCGAAGCGCAGCAGCGGCAGCGCAAAGAGCGTGCCCGCGAGATAGCGCATGAAGGTAACGGTGATGATGGTATGCGTCTGCGCGCCGAGCTTGATCGCGGCGTCCATCGCGCACAGCAGCGCGATCGCCAGGAAGGCGAGCAGCATCGGCGGGGCGGAGGACGGGCGCATGTCCCGCTGCTTGCCGAGGCGCGGCGGGGACTGTCAATCCGCGTGAAGTGCGAGGGCGGCTATTTTTGGGGCTTCGGCGGGCAGCGCGTCTTGTCGCCGTTCACGCAGGCCTGCCAGTCAGCGATTTCGCGTTGGCGCTGGTCGTAGGCGGCGCGCGCGGCTTCATACTCCGCTTGCGCCCTTGCGGTGCTCTCGACCGCAGCCTGATGCTCGCGCATCTGCGCCTGATATGCGGCCTGAGCGGCGGCGTAGCCGGCATCGCTGGCATCGGTGCGCGCCTTCACCTCCGCGTTCAGGCGCTTGCGGGCGCTGATCGCGGCGGCATCGTCGGGTGTGGCGGCTTCCTCTGCGGTCGGGAGCGGGGCGGTAGGCGCCGGTTCCGGCACGGCCACGGGCTGCAGCACCTGCGCGACCATCAGGAGCACGGCATGGAGCAGGATCATCGTTCTTCCTTTCGGATCAGCAGCGGCACCCCGTCCGTTCGGTCAGTTGTTGCCGGAAATGCCGTTTATCATCACCTGAACGCTTCTACCTTCAACAATTTCAGCGTAGTTATGTTTCGCAATCACACTGTGGGACGGGCCCTTGCTGCGTACGCGGCGCGCATCGGGGGTCAAAACAGGGAACGCCGCGGGGGAAACTGCTGATGGGCAAAATTCTTGAAAATCTGCATCTTACGCTGGGTCTGGGGCTGGTCCTCGCGATCGCTCTGATCTTCGGGCTGCATGGCGATTTCGCCGCCAACGGCGCTCTTTTCGGGCAGACCGTGCTGCGCTGGCTGCACGTGTTTGCGGGCATCACCTGGATCGGGCTGCTCTACTACTTCAATTTCGTCCAGATCCCCACGATGCCGGCGATTCCGGCCGAACAGAAGCCGGCGGTGAGCAAGCACATCGCCCCCAAGGCGCTGTTCTTCTTTCGCTGGGGCGCGGCGTTCACGGTGCTGTTCGGCTTGCTTCTGGCCGGACACCTCGGCTACCTCGTCGAGGCGCTGACGCTGCAGTCGCCGTTCCGCCTTATCGGCATCGGCATGTGGCTGGCGCTGATCATGGCGTTCAACGTCTGGTTCATCATCTGGCCGAACCAGAAGAAGGCGCTCGGCATCGTGCCGGCCGAAGACGCGGCGAAGGCCAAGGCTGCCCGCGTCGCGATGCTGACGAGCCGCACCAACACGGTGCTCTCGATCCCGATGCTCTATGCGATGGCGGCCTACCAGTCCTGGCCGATCTGAGCCAAGCGCGCGGCGCAAGGCCACGTGAGCGGGGGCGGTCCTTTGGGGCCGCCCCTTTTCGTTCGAGCAGCGTGGCTTAGAGAATATTTACCTTATCCTGCGAGTGTCTCCCGAGCCTCGCGCACCGGTCCGCGCGGGGGCACGGAGTATTCGGATTGTTCGAAACACAGCTGCGCATCCGTTCGCTTGTCTATGCTGGCGCGGCCTCTGCCGTGATCGCCTTGCTGGTGTTCGCCTACAGTCTTGGCTGGCCGCCAAGCCTGCCGTCGGCAGGTTCGCTGCTCGTTCTGGCCGGTGTCGTGATCGCCAGTGCCGCGGCTGTCTTCGCGGCGGTGCATTATACGATGGCGCCGGTCGTGATCGCGGTCGAGAAGATCACCGATTTCGTGCGCCCGCGCCGCGACGGCGACGTTCCACCGCCGATCCCGCGGACCGTGCGCCGCACGCTCCCGAAGCTGACGGCGGCGATCGAGCTGTTCAAGAAGCGCATCCAGACCAATATCGACACGATCCAGCAGACCGCGCTGCAGGACCCCGTCACCGATCTTCCCAATCGCCTCAGCTTCCGCCGCACCGTCGAGCGCCACCTGCGCAGCATGGCGCGCCGCGAGGGCGCGAAGAGCGCGATCCTGTTCATCGATCTCGATCGCTTCAAGTCGGTGAACGACAGCCTCGGCCACGCGCAGGGCGATGTGCTGCTGGCGATGTTCGCGGCGCGGATGCGCGTGCTGCTTTCCGCCGAATCGAATCGCCGCGGGCCGGGCTGCGGCGAGGCCGTGCTGGCGCGTCTCGCCGGTGACGAATTCACCGTCCTCCTCCCCGATGTGGCGGGTCCCGCCGATGCCACCAAGCTCGCGCGCCAGATCCTGCGCGCCATGCAGGAGCCCTTCGAGTTCGCGGGCCAGTCGATCGTGATCGGCGCCAGCATCGGCATCTGCATTGCGCCCGACGACGGCGAGACCTACGAGACGCTCACCCGCAACGCCGACACGGCGATGTATTACGCGAAGGACAGCGGGCGGAATCAGTATCACCTGTTCGAAGCCGCGATGCACGAGCGCGTGCGCGATCGGCTGCAGCTCGAATCGATGCTGCGCGCGGCGATCGCGGGCGGGCAGTTCGAGCTGCACATGCAGCCGCAGATCAATGCGGAAAGCGGCCAGCTCGTCTCGGCGGAGGCGCTCATCCGCTGGCGCCACCCGGACAAATCGCTGCGCGCGCCGGCTTCCTTCATCGATATCGCCGAAGACAGCGGTCTCATCGTCGATGTCGGTCGTTGGGTGATCGCGGAAGCCGCGCGGATCGTCGGCGAATGGCACGCCCGCGGCGACAAGCTCAAGCTCAGCGTCAATGTCTCGCCGCAGCAGGTGGAGCGCACCGATTTCGTGCGGCATGTCCGCGCGTGCATCGAAGCGTCGTCGGCGCCGCCCGAGATGCTGGAAATCGAAATCACCGAATCGACCGTGATGTCGTCCGATCCGGTGATCGTCGATCGCCTCGCCGAAGTGCGTGCACTCGGCATCAGCATCGCCATCGACGATTTCGGCACGGGCTATTCGAACCTGGCGCGTTTGAAGGATCTGCCGATCGACCGTCTTAAGATCGATCGTTCGCTCGTGAAGGACGTCGCCACCAGCGCGGATTCGCGCACGATCATTCAGGCGATCGTCAGCCTTGCCGGCGGGCTCGGCTACGAGTGCGTCGCCGAAGGCGTCGAAAGCGAGATTCAGGCCGATATTCTCAGCGTCATCGGTTGTGAAATCCTGCAGGGCTACTGGATTTCGAAGCCGATCCCACTCGCCGAATTCGAAACCTGGCGCGACGCGCACGAGCCGGAGCATCTCGGAGCCGCGCTTTGACCGATGCGAAGGCCCGCTCTGGCTTCAGGGTACGGCTTGAGCGTCTGCCCTTCCGCGTCAAGCTTGCGGCGGCGGTTCTGTTTGCGTGTACGGTCGCGCTCGCGCTCGCGAGCTCGGTGTTCGCCTATCTCCAGTATCAAACCGTCGTCGCGGCCACCTACAAGATTCAGGAACTGACCACGCAGGGCGTCGCCAGTATCGCGGCGGGGCCGATCCTCGCGGGAGATACGGACGAGACGCTGCGCGTGCTGCGCCAGCTCGATTCGGTGGAGGTGATCCGGCAGGTGCGCGTCCGCGACGTGTCGGGCAAGGATATCATCACGCTGAAGCGCACTGCGGCTGACCCCACAGGACGAAGGGCGGTCTCTTCGGCGCCGATCGTCGCGAAGGGCAAGATGCTCGGCTCGATCGAGATCACCACCGTCCAGAAATTCGAAACCAAGCCCTCGTTCGCTTATTTGTTCGCTGTCATCGGGATCATCGCCGTCGCGTTCCTCGTCTCGCTGTTCTTCGCGGCGGGCATCAGCGTGCTGCTGTTCCGGCCGCTCAAGGTGATGACGCTGGCGATGGAGCGCATCCGCGACAGCGGCGACTATGCGCAGCGCGTCGAACGTTTGGGCGACGACGAGACGCGCCGCGTCATCGATTCGCTGAACGCCATGCTCGATGAGGTGGAACGCCGCGATCACGAGCTGGCGACCGCGGCAACGGAGCTTGCCGAGGCGCGCGACGTCGCGCAGCACGCCAACGAGGCGAAGTCGCAGTTCCTTGCCAACATGAGCCACGAACTGCGCACGCCGCTCAACGCGATCATCGGCTATGCCGATGTGCTGAGGCAGGATCTTTCCGAACAGGGCCAGACGCAGCTTTCCGAAGATGCGCGCTGGATCGATGGTTCGGCGCGGCACCTGCTCAGCATGATCAACGAGCTGCTCGATATGGCGAAGATCGAGGCGGGCCGCATGGAGGTCGATGTCCACGAGTTCAGCGTGCAGGGCCTCCTCGAAGAGGTTCGCGCGACGCTAGAGCCGCTGGCGCAGCAGCAGGGCAACCGTCTCGAACTGCGCATTTCGCCCGATGTCGGCATCGCCGAGCATGATTCGATGAAGCTGCGCCAGTGCCTGATCAATCTCGGCGGCAATGCGTGCAAGTTCACGAAGCAGGGCCATGTCATCCTGTCGGCGCGGCCGCTCACCATCGCGCGACGCGACTGGATCGAAATCAGCGTTTCGGATTCGGGCATCGGCATGACGTCGGAGCAGGTCGAAAAACTCTTCCAGCCGTTTGTGCAGGCGGATGCCTCGACGACGCGCCGTTTTGGCGGCACCGGCCTTGGCCTTGCCATCACGGCGCGGCTTGCCGAGCTGATGGGGGCGCGGCTTTCGGTCGATAGCCTGCCCGGCGTCGGCTCCACATTCAACCTGCGTGTGCCGCGCAAGCATCAGGAATCGCTGCGCGAATGGGACGATGCGACGGGCTCGCAAAAAGGGTCAATTAATAATCAACCAAATCCTGAGACCATGGCGGCATAAAGAACAAGACATGGGCGTATCGATGACTGTGAATGCGGGAGACAGGAACGGATGCCGAATCCTCGTCGTGGACGACGTGGAAGCGAACCGTTCGGTGGTGTGCAGGCGTCTTGAACGCCTGAATTATACGGTGGTCTCTGCGGAAAGCGGCGAGGCCGCGTTGCAGCTTATCGAAAAATCGCCGCCCGATCTCGTGCTGCTCGATTACATGATGCCGAACATGAACGGCATCGATGTGCTGCGCGAGCTGCGCACCAATTCGCGCGTCAGCGAGGTGCCGGTGATCATGCTCACCGCGCGCGCGGACGCGCAGACCGTGGTCGCCTCGCTCGAAGCGGGCGCCGACGATTATGTCTCGAAGCCGATCGATTTCGACGTGCTTGCCGCGCGTATCGAGGCGCAGCTCCAGCGCCGTCAACACGCCGCCAACCTGAAGCTCGCCAATGCCAAGCTCGACGAGCGCGTCACGCGCCGCGCGATCGAGCTTTCGGAACTCGAGGAACAACTCGAACTCGAAAGCGAGCAGCGCCGCGTCCTGCAGACCGAGGTCGAACGTCTGATCGCCGACCGCAAGGCCGTGCTCACCGGCGGCATCAATCCCGATCTCATCGAGCCGCCGCTCCAGCGCATCGCGCAGATCGCCGACAGCCTCGCCGATCCGGGCCGCGCCGACATGCCGGTGAACCCCGCCGCAATCGCCGAGATCGCGGCGCTCGCGCGCCAGGCGCTTGGCGCGGTTCGCTGATCAGCGGGCGTTAGCGGAACCAGCCCTTCACGCGCAGCAAGGCGACGACGGCGAGGCCAAGCGCGATGTTGAAGCCGACGATTGCATAGAAGGCCCACGCCTCGTCCGCGTAGGGAATTCCCGCGACGTTCATGCCGATGAGGCCCGTGATGAACGTCAGCGGCAGGAACACCGCCGACACGATCGACAGCACGAGCGTGCGGTTGCCGACCGCCTCCTGGCGGAGATCCGAAAGCTGGTCGGAAAGCACTGCCGACTGATCGCGCACGGCATCGATCTCTTCGATGATGCGCGTCACGCTGTTCGCGGCGGCTGAAAGATTGATGCGGTCGCTTTCGTCGAAAAACCCGAACGGGCCGCTCGCAAGCTGCGTGAGCGCGTCGCGCTGCGGCGAGATATAGCGCCTGAGCCCGATCGCGGTGCGGCGCACCTTGCCGATGCGCGGGCGCAGGTGGCTGCGGCGCTCGTCGATCACATCCTCTTCCAGCAGGTCGAGGCTTTTCGAAAGATCGTCGAGTGTATTGTCGAGCCGCCGGATCAGCACGTCGGCAAGCTCAACGATGAAATCGCCCGCGTCGCGCACGGCGCGGTCGCGCAGCACATGCTCCATGTCGGCGATAGCGAGCAGCGGACGGAAATTGATGCTGAGCACTTCGCCTGCCGTCACCCACAGGCGGATCGAGACGAGATCGTCGGGGTCCGCGTCCGGGTTCTCGTTGACGCCGCGCAGGATCACGAGTGCGCCTTCTGCGATTTTCGCTGCGCGCGGACGGGTTTCGAGTTCCAGCAGCGACCAGACCGCCGCCTCGGGGATACCGGATCGCTTTTCCAGCCATTCGCGGCACGCGGTGTCGTTGCCGTCGATATGGCGCCAGAGCAGCGCGCAGGCCGGGCCTTTACCGGAATCGGGCGGCGTGTCGATGCGTGTCGCCGTGCCGTCGGAGGTAATCGTATAGGCGAAGTTGCCGTCGGACGTCATGAAAGTCTCCGCAGGATAACGGTGAGGCCGGGGCGCGGGGCGCCGGAGGCATCGGGCACGCGGACGGCGTCGCGGCGGGCGCGGTCGAGCACGGCGGCGGGAACGTTCTCACCCTGCACGATCGTGTCGGCGCGCGACAGCAGGCGCAGTTGCCGAAGCGTCAGATCATCGGGATCGTCGCTCATAAGAACGATCTCGTGGCGCTCGGCCGCATCCGTATCGCTGAGCGCAAGCGCGGTTTCGATCCGTGCCGCGGCGTTGGAGACCTCGTGCAGCGGATCGAGCGCAGCGCCGGGCGCGAGCAGCCGGTCCCAGAACCGGCGGCGTCCCGATGCTGTCGGCCGCGCGTCCGTCACACGCTCGCGTGCGGCGCGGATGCTCCGGGCAAGATCGCCGAGCGAAGCGGGGAGCAGGGCTTCCAGCCGTTCGCGCAGCGCCTTCGCAAGCGTCGCCGAGGCCCCGCCCGTACCGATCGCGACGATCACGGGCGAGCGATCGACGATCGCGGGCACCGTGAAGTCGCAAAGGTCGGGGCGGTCGACGACGTTCACCAGCAGTCCCTGCGCGTGCAGAACCGCAACGTCCGCCGGGCTGGTTTCGGCGGCAATGAAGGCGATGCGCGCCGCATCGGGATCGTCGGTGATGAGCCCGCCCGCACCCTCGATCAGCCGCCGCTTCGCCTCGGCCGCCTCGCCCTCGCCGACGAGCAGCACGGACATGCCCCGGAGGTTCAGGAAGACGGGAAGCTGATCCATCGGCGGCAGGAATGCCACGCCCGCGCGAGGCTGGAAAGCCTCAGAAGCTCGGCAGTTCGCTCACGTTATCGGTGTGGATGCCGCACTCGGTCTTGTCCCAGCCGCGCCAGCGCCCTGCGCGCGGGTCTTCGCCCGGCTTCACGACGCTTGTGCAGGGCTGGCAGCCGATCGAGAGATAACCTTCCGCCTCCAGCGGATGCCGCGGCAGGTCGCGCTCCGCAAAATACGCCTCAAGGTCTGCCTTCACCCAGTCGCCGAGCGGGTTCATCTTCAGCCGTCCATCCTCGATCTCGAACCGGGGAATGTTGGCGCGCGTTTGAGACTGGAACGCCTTGCGTCCCGAAATCCAGCTGTCGAGGCCCTGCTTGGCGCGCGCGAGCGGCTCCACCTTGCGGATCGCGCAGCAGCCGTCGGGGTCGTAGGACCAGCGCAGCCCGGTCGCGTCCTTCGCTTCGAGCACGGCGGGGTCGGGCGTCACGACGTCGCGATTGGTCATCCCCAGCCGGTCGAGCAGCTGCACGCGATAACGCTCGGTTTCCGGGAACATCTTCAGCGTATCGACGAACACCACCGGCACGCTCGGATCGACGCGCGCGATGAGGTCGAGCAGCACCGCGCTCTCGGTGCCGAACGAGGACACGACCGCCGTCTTGCCGAGCAGCCTTTCTTCGAAAACCGTGCGCAGCATTTCGAGCGTGTCGACGCCCGCGAAGCGCGCGTTCAGCGCGTCGGCGTCTTCCTGCGTGTAGGCAGGGCGCACGTCGATGGTGTCGAGCTTGCGGGCGGCCTCAGCCATGACGCAGCGCCCACACCGGCGAACGCCCGTCCGCCGCCTTCTGATAGACATGCTCGTAGCGCGAGAGCGCGCGTTCCAGCGCATCGGTATCGATGTCGGCTTCGGGCGCGAAGCTGTCGAAGCCGCAGCGGCGCATGAACGGAATCTGGTCGACGAGCACGTCGCCCGCCGCGCGCAGTTCGCCCGTGTACCCGGCTTCGCGCAGGATACGCGCCGCCGAATAGCCGCGCCCGTCGCGGAACTTGGGGAACGCGATTTCGATCAGCGCGAGCTGGCCGAGATGCGGGATCAGCTTGCGCGCATCTTCGTCCGATTCCAGCCGCACGGCGGTGGCATTGGTCTGGCCGAGGAATGCGTCCAGCGTCACTGCCGGCTCCTCGTGCGCGGCATCGTCGCGAAAGCGAAGTGCATCACCCATAGATCGCCTCCTTGAACGGGTCCATGCCGACGCGGCGGTACGTATCGAGGAACCGCTCGCCGTCGGTGCGCAGCGTGCGATAGGTTTCGACCGTGCGTTCGATCGCATCGACGACACCGTCCTCGTCGAAACCGGGGCCGGTGATGCGCCCGAGGCTCGCATCCTCCGCGCCCGATCCGCCGAGCAGCAGCTGGTAATTCTCCGTGCCCTTGCGGTCGACGCCGAGGATGCCGATGTGCCCGGCGTGATGATGCCCGCAGGCATTGATGCAGCCCGAAATCTTCAGCTTCAGCTCGCCCAGATCGCGCTGGCGATCAAGGCTCTCGAACCGCTTGGCGATCTTCTGCGCGACCGGGATCGAGCGCGCATTCGCAAGGCTGCAATAATCGAGCCCCGGGCAGGCGATGATGTCGCTGATAAGGTCGAGGTTCGCGCTCGCAAGATCGGCCGCCACCAGCTTCTGCCAGATCGTATGGAGATCGGCTTTCTTCACATGCGGCAGCACGATATTCTGCGCGTGCGTCACGCGAAGCTCGTCGAAGCTGTAGGTTTCCGCAAGGTCCGCCATCAGGTCGATCTGCGCCGAAGACGCGTCGCCCGGAATCCCGCCCACCGGCTTCAGGCTGATGTTGACGATCGCATAGCCCGGCTGCTTGTGCGCCTTCACATTCTGGTCGAGCCACACCGCGAAATCAGGGTCGGCGCGATCGACCGTGTCCGCAATGCCGGTCTCGAACGCGGGCAATGCGAACTGCGCGGCGATGCGCTCGAATTCGCCGGGAGGCGGATCGAGGCCGAGCGTCTTCACATGCGCCCATTCCTCTTCCACCTGCCGCGCGTATTCCGCCGCGCCGAGTTCATGGACGAGGATCTTGATGCGCGCCTTGTAGATGTTGTCGCGCCGCCCGTAGCGGTTGTAGACGCGCAGGCACGCTTCCAGATAGCTGAGGAAATCGCCCGTCGGCAGGAATTCGCGGATGACCGGCGCCACCATCGGCGTGCGGCCCATGCCGCCGCCCACGAACACGCGGAAGCCGAGTTCGCCGGCGTCGTTGTTGTAGAGCTGCAGCCCGATATCGTGCAGCTTTATCGCCGCGCGGTCTTCCTCCGCCGCCACGATGGCGATCTTGAACTTGCGCGGCAGGTAGCTGAATTCCGGGTGGAAGGTCGACCACTGGCGCAACAGCTCCGCCCACGGGCGCGGGTCCGTCACCTCGTCGGCGGCGGCGCCGGCGAACTGGTCCGATGTCGTGTTGCGGATGCAATTGCCGCTCGTCTGGATTGCGTGCATCTCGACGCTCGCGAGGTCTGCGAGGATGTCGGGTGCGTCCTCCAGCTTGATCCAGTTGTACTGGATGTTCTGGCGCGTGGTGAAATGGCCGTAGTCGCGGTCGTACTTGCGCGCGATGTGCGCGAGCATCCGCATCTGGCGGCTGCTGAGCGTTCCATAGGGCACGGCGACGCGCAGCATGTAGGCATGGAGTTGCAAGTAAAGCCCGTTCATCAGCCGCAAGGGCTTGAACTGATCCTCGCTGATCTCGCCCGCAAGGCGGCGTGCAACCTGATCGCGGAACTCCGCGACGCGCGTGTCGACGATCGACTGGTCGAATTCATCGTACTTGTACATCAGATCACCCAGCCTCCCGCCGTCGGATCGGCGGGCTTGATGTTGAGGTCGAGCCGCACGGTTGGCCCGGCGGCGCGAATGCGTTCCTTGATATGGCCGGGGCGGGGCCCGGTCGGCGTCGCTTCGCCGTCGATCACATAAGGCGCGTTCACGCGGCGCGCGGCTTCTTCTGCGGCGGCGATCGCCTCGCCGTGCCCGTCGACGTCCGCGGCCTCGGCGATGTGGCGAGACCAGTCGCTGCCCGTCCACCAGACGACATCGCCGGTCTTGAGATCGTTCCCCGTCAGCAGCTTCACGCCTGCATCTCCAGTTTTCTGATATCCACGTCCGTGCCGAGCGCGGCGACTGCGCCGACGACGATGAGCGCCGGGCTCTTCACGCCGTGCCGCACCACCGTGCCTTCAAGGTCGGCGAGGATGCTGCGGATGACGCGCGCGCCCGGCAGCGTGCCGCGTTCGAGGATCGCGACCGGCACGTCCGGCGTCAGCCCGTCGCCCATCAGTTTCTCGGCGATGGCGGCAGCGGTGGCGACGCCCATGTAGATCACCAGCGTGCGGCCCTTGCCCGCAAGCCCCGCCCAGTTCTGCTCGGTGAGGCCCTTGCATTGTCCCGCAACGAAGCTGACGATCGAGGCATGGTCGCGGTGCGTCAGCGGCATCAGCGCCTCGGCCGCTGCACCGAGCGGGGAGGAGATGCCGGGAACGACCTCCACGGGCACGCCCGCGGCCCGCGCGGCTTCCACTTCCTCGCCGCCGCGTCCGAAGATGAACGGATCGCCGCCCTTCAAGCGCACAACCGTGTTTCCCGCCAGCGCTTCGGCAACCAGCAGCGCGTTGATATCATCCTGCGCCATGGTGTGGCGTGCGCGTTTCTTGGCGACGCTGATCCGCCGCGCGTCACGCGACGCAAGCGCCAGCACGCGCGCATCCACAAGCCCGTCGTGCACCACGACATCGGCAAGGCCGAGCGCCCGCGCCGCGCGCAGCGTCAAAAGGTCGGGATCTCCCGGCCCGGCGCCGACAAGGATGAGTTTGCCCATGGTCATGGGGCGGTAGATGATCCTCGCACGCGCGAAGGCCAAGCAAGGCTTTCTTTGGCCCGGCCAAGCGGGGCTTGGCGGGCGCGTGGATCAGCCGAAATTCGGCGGCCGCTTCTGCATGAAAGCCATGGCGGCTTCCATGAATTCCGGGGATTTCAGCCGCTCCGTGAAAAGCTCGCTTTCAAGGAGCAGGCGCGCGGCGGTCTCCTCGCGGTTCCGGCGCAGCAGGCCCTTCGTCAGCTTCACCGATTCCGGCGCCTTCGCGGCGATCCCGTGCGCGATGCGCCGCGCTTCGGCCTCAAGCTCGGCATGTGGCGCCAAACGGGAAGCAAGGCCGATTTTCAAGGCTTCTTCGCCCGAAAGCCGCCGCCCGGTCAGGAACATGTCGCTCGCCATCGCCGTGCCGACCACCTGCGGCAGCAGCAGCGAGGATCCCGCCTCCGGCACCAGCGCGAGGTCCGTGAACGGCGTCTGCAGCATGGCATTTTCGGACACCACGACAATGTCGCAGTGCAGCAGCATCGTCGTGCCGACGCCGACCGCGACGCCGCCCACCGCCGCCATCAGCGGCTTTTCCGCGTTCAGGATCGATCGCAGAAAGCGCGCCACCGGCGTATCTTGCCCACGCGGCGGGTTCGACTGGAAATCGACGAGGTCGTTGCCGGAGGTGAACGCCTCGCCCGCACCGGTCAGCAGCACCACGCGGATGCCGTCATCCGTCTGCGCCCCGTCGATCGCGTCCGCCATCGCCGCGTACATGGCGTGCGTCAGCGCGTTCTTCTTGTCGGGGCGGTTCATGGTGACGACGAGCACGCGGCCGTCGCGTTCGATGCGGATGTGGTCGGTCATGCCGGGCTCAATGCCGGAAATACGCCCCAGCCGATAGCTGTGAGAGGGAAGAGGCTTCACGCGGCTTGACTTCACAGCCGCGCGCGGGCACCGATCCACCATGCCGAGCGTGGCCGCAACCATCGCCGAAAGTCTCGTCCATCAGGGCGTTAGCCACGTATTCTGCGTTCCGGGCGAATCCTATCTCGCTGTCCTCGATGCGCTGCATGACGTGCAGAACAGGATCGCACTCATCACCTGCCGCCACGAAGCCGCCGCTGCGAACATGGCGGAGGCGTACGGCAAGCTGAACGGCAGGCCGGGCGTCGCCATGGTCACGCGCGGGCCGGGCGCCACGCACGCCTCGATCGGCGTGCACACCGCGTTTCAGGATTCGACGCCGATGCTGCTGTTCGTCGGCGATGTCGGCACCGACATGATCGGGCGCGAAGCGTTTCAGGAGGTCGATTACCGCCGCATGTTCGGTGCGCTCGCCAAGGGTGTGTTCGTGCTCGACCGCGCCGACCGCGCGCACGAGATCGTCGCTTCCGCCTATGCGCTCAGCCTCTCCGGCCGTCCGGGTCCGGTGGTGATTGCGCTGCCGGAAGATATCCTCACTGAGGAGGCGTTCCACGCGGTTGCCACGCGCATCGAGCCGCCGCAGGCCTCGCCCGATGCGTCGGCCATCGCCGCGCTCGCCAACATGCTCGACTCCGCCGAGCGGCCGCTGCTGTGGCTCGGCGGGCCGGGCTGGACGGCAGACGATGTCGCCGCCGTCCAAAGCTTCGCGGAAAGCGCGAATCTTCCCGTCATCACCTCATGGCGCCGCAAGGACCGTTTCGACAACGCGCATCCGAACTATGCGGGCGAACTCGGCCTCGGTTCGAACCCGAAGCTCATCGAGCGTGTCAAATCGGCCGATCTCGTCATCGCGCTCGGCACCCGGCTCGGTGAGGTGGCGAGCCAGGGCTACACCGTGCCCGCCGTGCCAAGTCCCGCGCAGAGCCTCGTCCACATCCATCCCGATGCCGACACGCTCGGGCGCGTCCGCCGACCGGCGCTTGCCATCCAGTCCTCCATCCGGCTCGCCTGCGCCGCGCTCGGCGAACTCGGCTTCGCCATCGACGGCTCGCGCTGGACGGATTGGACCCGCGCGGCGCGTGCCGATTACGAGGCGTGGGTGCAGCCGACCAGCGTTGTGAACGGTGTTAACATGGCCGAGGTGATCGGACATCTGGATGACGTGCTCGGCGCGGACACCATCTATTGCAACGGCGCGGGCAATTTCGCCGGGTGGCTGCACCGCTTCCATCAGCACCGCCGCATCGGCACGCAGCTTGCGCCGACCTCGGGCGCGATGGGCTACGGCGTCCCCGCCGGCATCGCTGCGAAACTGCTCCAGCCCGAGCGTGAGGTCGTGGTGCTCGCGGGCGATGGCGATTTCCTGATGTCGGGCAATGAGCTAATCACTGCCGCGCGCTACGGCGCGAATGTGATCTTCATCGTCGTCGATAACGGCCAGTACGGCACCATCCGGATGCATCAGGCGCGCGATTTTCCGGGGCGGCAATCGGGCACCGCGCTCGTGAACCCCGATTTCGCCGCCTTCGCGCGCAGCTTCGGCTGTCACGGTGAAACCGTCGATCGCACCGAAGACTTCCCCGCCGCGCTCGTCCGCGCCCGCGTAAGCGGCGTCCCTGCGCTTATCGCGGTGAAGACCGACCCGCGTGAGATCGCCCCCGGAAGACGGCTGGGCGACGACGCATGACCCGGCTCACTGATGCCGAAGCGGGGGCGCTTGCGTTCCTCGACGATGCCCATGCGCCCATGCTCGCGGCGATCGAAAGCTGGGCGGCCATCAACACCGGCAGCCGCAACCTCATGGGCCTCGCGCAGTACGCGGACGTGCTTAGCGAAGCCTTCGCGCCGCTCGGCGGCGAGATTCGCCGCGTGCCGCCCGCGCCCGTCGAGGCGGTGGATGCGGCGGGCCGCACCTTCGCGCTCGCGCACGGCGATAACCTCCACATCGTCATGGATCGCCCGGCGAACAAGCGCGTCCTCCTTACCGGCCACATGGACACGGTGTTTCCGGCCGATCACGCGTTCCAGGCGCTGCGCTGGCTGGCGGATGGCGTGCTGAACGGGCCGGGCGTCGCCGACATGAAGGGCGGCATCGCCGTCATGCTCTGGGCGCTCCGTTGCTTCGAAGCCTCGCCGTTCGCCCCGCAACTCGGCTGGGAAATCGTGCTCAACAGCGACGAGGAGGTGTCCTCGCTCGGTTCCGGGGCATTGCTTGCCGAAACCGGACGCCGTTGCCAGATCGGCCTCACCTTCGAACCCTCCTCGCTGCCCGACGGCACGCTCGCAGGCGCGCGCAGGGGCAGCGGCAACTTCGCCGCCGCCGTTTCGGGCCTAGCCGCGCACGCGGGCCGCAATCCCGAAGAGGGCCGCAATGCGATCATCGCCGCCGCCGACCTCGCGCTCCGGCTCGACGCCATGAAAGGCCCGACGCTTTCGGTGAACGTCGCCAAGCTGGATGGCGGCGGCCCGAACAACGTCGTACCCGATACCGCCGTGCTGCGTTGGAACATGCGCCCCTCGACCTTCGAGGATCAGCACCGCGCCACCCACGCGGTCGCTGATGCGATCAGCGCCGTCGCTGCCGCGCACGACGTTTCGATCCAGCTTTCCGGCAGCTTCGCGCGCCCGCCGAAGCCCATGGACGCGCACCAGCAGAAGCTCTTCGATCTCGTGCGCGCCTGCGGCCTCGATCTCGGTCTCGACATCGGCTGGCGCGACACCGGCGGCGTCTGCGACGGCAATAATCTCGCCGCGGCGGGGCTTGCGGTCGTCGATACGCTTGGAGTACGAGGTGGCTCGATCCATTCGGATCAAGAGTATCTGCTTACCGCGTCCCTTGTTGAAAGGGCGCGGCTGTCGGCACTGATCCTGATGCGTCTCGCGCAGGGTGCCTGGGACGGCCACGGGGCCTGATCGGCGCCGGCGCCGATCGCCGGAAACGATATCGTCCCCGAAAACACGCCAACTCGTGTGAAGGCGCGCCCGCGCCGGGGGAGAATATATGGTCTGGTTCATTCGGCCCGCGCGTGCGGACGATGTCGATGCCCTGCTCGTGCTTGCAGGGCAGACGGGCGGCGGTTTCACGAACCTGCCGCCGGACCGGGACGCACTCGCCCGCCGCATCGGCTGGAGCTGCGAGAGTTTTGCGCGCGAAGGCGCACTCCCGCAGGACGAGCTCTACATGCTGCTGATGGAGGAGGCCGAAACGGGTCGTATCGGCGGCAGCGCGATGGTTTTCTCGCGCCTCGGCGGCGAATGGCCGTTCTACACGTACAAGCTCGCGACCGTGAACCAGACCTCGAAGGAACTGGGGCGCAACATCACGATGGAGGTGCTGCATCTCACCAACGATTTCAACGGCGCGGCCGAAGTCGGCGGCCTTTTCCTGCTGCCCGAGCTTCGCGCCGAAGGCCTCGGCCGCCTGCTCGCGCGCAGCCGCTACCTTTTCATGGCCCGCCACCGCGATCGCTTCCCGACGCGCGTCGTCGCCGAACTTCGCGGCTGGCACCACCCGGACGGCAGCTCGCCCTTCTGGGACGGGCTCGGTCGCAAGTTTTTCGAAATGCCGTTCCAGGAAGCCGATCACTTCAATTCGCTGCACGGCAACCAGTTCATCGCGGACCTGATGCCCCGATACCCGATCTATACGGCGCTGCTGCCCGAAGACGCGCGCGCGGTGATCGGAAAACCGCACGACACCGGCGTTCCGGCCTTGAAGCTGCTCGAGAAGGAAGGCTTCATCTACGAAGGTTACATCGACATCTTCGACGGCGGCCCCACTGTCTTCGCCTACATCGACAACATCCGCACGGTGCAGCAGTGCCGCCAGCTCGCGGTCGCGGACAGCGCACTCTCCGAAGGCGGCGCGGTCAGCGCCCTTCTTGCGAAGGGCTCGCTCCACGATTTCCGCGCATGGCAAAGCAGCGCCGCCGAAACACCACAGGGCCTTTCGCTCACGACAGACGAGATAAGGCTGCACGGCCTTCAGTCCGGGGAAATGATCAGCCATGTCGCAGCCTGAACTCGTCTCGACCGATCCGTCCACGGGCGAGGAGGTTTGGCGCGGGCCGGTCGCCAGCCTTGAGGATGTGAACCGCGCCGTCGTCGCTGCGCGCGCAGCGCAGCCGGGGTGGGAGGCGCTGCGGCTTTCGGAGCGCGTCGAGCTGATGCGCAAGTACCAGAACATCGTGCGCGATCGCGGTGACGATCTCGCGGCGATGATCTCCCGCGAAACCGGCAAGCCGCTCTGGGAAACGAAGACCGAGGTGCAGAGCGTCATCGCCAAGGTCGATATCTCGCTCACCGCCTATCAGGAGCGCACGGGGAACCGGAAGAAGGAAGCCGAGGGCTTCACGCAGCAGCTTCGCCACCGCCCGCACGGCGTGCTCGCGGTGCTCGGCCCCTATAACTTTCCCGCGCACCTGCCGAACGGCCACATCGTGCCTGCGCTCCTCGCGGGCAATGCCGTGGTGCTGAAGCCCTCGGAGCTGACCCCCGGCACGGCGGCGCTGATGCGCGAATGCTGGATGCAGGCGGGGCTCCCCGAAGGTGCGCTCGAAATCGTGCAGGGCGGCGGCGATGTCGGCCGCGCGCTCGCCGGGCATGAAGGCATCGACGGGCTGCTGTTCACGGGCAGCGCCAACACCGGCCACGCGCTCGCCCGCCAGTTCGCCGAAACGCCGCACAAAATCCTCGCGCTCGAAATGGGCGGCAACAACCCGCTCATCGCGTGGGACGTGCGCGAGGCAGACCTTGCAGCCGCTGCGGCGCTCATCGTCCAGTCCGCGTTTCTCTCGGCCGGGCAGCGCTGCACCTGCGCGCGCCGCCTGATCGTCGAGGACGGGAAGCACGAGGCGCTCATCGAACACCTCACTGCGCTCATGGACAAGCTGATCGTCGGCGCCCCGTTCGACGAGCCGCCGCCGTTCATGGGGCCGGTGGTCGATAATCGCGCAGCCGGCCGTCTTCTGGATCAGGTCGCGGCGCTGAAGGCTACAGGCGCGGTCGCCATCCGGCCGCTCACCCGCAGTGTGCCGGACCGGCCGTTCCTCACCCCCGCACTCCTTGATGTGACGGAGGTTCCGCACCGCCCCGACGAGGAAATGTTCGGCCCCGTGCTGCAACTCGTCCGCGTGCCGGATTTCTCCGCCGCGATGATGGAGGCGAACAACACGCGCTTCGGGCTGTCCGCAGGGCTCATCGGCGGCGATCAGGCGCTTTACGACCGCTTCTGGTCGGGCGCCCGCGCGGGCATCATCAACTGGAACCGGCCAACGACCGGCGCGGCGTCGAACGCCCCGTTCGGCGGTATCGGCGCCAGCGGCAACCACCGGCCGAGCGCTTACTATGCGGCGGACTACTGCGCGTTTCCCGTCGCCAGCCTTGAGGAAAGCAAGGTGCGCGGCGCGATTCTCACGGGTTTGAAGGCGGACGAGGCATGAAAACAGTCGAGGTGAATTTCGACGGGCTGATCGGCCCGACGCACAATTACGCCGGGCTCAGCTTCGGCAACATCGCCAGTGCGAAGAACGCGGGCGGCACCTCGCGGCCGCGCGCCGCCGCGCTGCAGAGCATCGGCAAGATGCGCTTCCTGATGTCGCTCGGCCTGCCGCAGGGCTTCCTGCTGCCGCACGACCGCCCGAACGCGCCGTGGCTTCGCACGCTCGGCTTCTCGGGCAGCGATGCAGAGGTTTGCGCGTCCGCATTCGCGGCGGATCCCGTACTTTTCCGCAACGCCATGTCGGCCTCGGCGACGTGGACGGCAAACGCCGCCACGGTGTCGCCCGCGCCGGATACGGCGGATGGGCGCGTCCACCTCACCGCCGCAAACCTCTCCACGATGGCGCATCGCAGCATCGAACACACCGAAACGCATCGGCAGCTCGCCATCGCCTTCGCGGACACGCGCCACTTCGCCGTGCACGCCGCCGTGCCGGGCAAATTCGGAGACGAAGGCGCGGCGAACTTCATGCGCCTTTGCCCGTCGCATGGAGAGAAGGGCATCGAAGTCTTCATCTACGGCGAAGAACGGCAGGGCCGTTTCCCCTCGCGGCAGGACCGGCGCGCTTCAGAGGCGGTCGCGCGACTGAACGCGGTAAATGATGCAATCTCCTGGCCGCAGGCCGATGCGGCGATTCAGGCAGGCGCGTTCCACAACGATGTCGTCGCGGTTGCGAACGAGCGCGTGCTCTTCGCGCACGAACAGGCATTCGAGAACAGGGAGGCGCTTTATGCGGAGCTCCGCCGCCGCCTGCCCGAGGTCGAGATCGTCGAGGTTCCGACAAGCGCTGTCAGCCTTGAAGACGCCATCGGCTCCTACCTGTTCAACTCGCAGCTCGTCACGCTGCCTTCGGGCGAGATGATCCTCGTGCTGCCGAAGGAGAGCGAGGAGAACGCGCGCGTGAAGGCGTGGCTGGGCACCATGCTCGCGGGCAACGGCCCGATCCGTGGCTGTCATTTCATCGACGTACGCGAATCCATGAAGAATGGCGGCGGTCCCGCCTGCCTCCGTCTCCGCGTCGCGGTCAGCGAGGCGGCACTCGCCGCCATCGATCCGCGCTTCCTGCTCGATGATGCAAAGGCGGATGCGCTCGAACGGCTGATCGAGACGCACTGGCCGGAAAGCATCGCACCCGACGATCTCGGCAACCCCGCGCTCTGGGAAACGGCGTGGGAAGCCCGCCGGGCGCTGCTGAAATTGCTCGAACTCTAATGCCGTCATCCCGGCGTAGGCCGGGATCCACAACTCCGCTTACACTATGATAAATTGCCATCCCCACACTATGGAAACGAGAGAAATTTATAATATTTTCAGAACGTTAATCTGTCAATCTTCGAGGCTCTGCCCCGTGTTTTCAATATAGGCTGTACAGAAAAATAGCGCCTATTATGAGCGCGGCGATCTTCAATGCCGACGACAGATCGAAGGGATTGGTAGGATGGCTATGATCTTCATATGAATCTTGTTCTTCGTATTCCTCGCGAAACAACAATTGCTCATCATCCAATGGATCGGCGATTATGTACTTTGCAACACCAAGGCTGCACAACGCCCCATCCGGCAAACGCCGTGTTTTCGGACTTAGGACGTACCGCGCTTCTTTGGCGGGTAAGAGCTTAGCCGCTTAGCTGGCTGCTCTTCGTCCTCGTCCTTCGGAGCAGCGACGCCCAGCGCCTTGCTCATGATCGCGTCGAAGTCGGCCTCTTTCATCTTCATTTCGTCGGCCGGCTCTGCCTTGGTCTTAGGCATACGATACACGTCCTTCCGATGATCAATATCGAGGATCATCACCTCGTCGGGTCGCACGACATAGAGGATACGGTAGTCGCCCGAACGCTCACGATACACCGGATCGCCGTCATCGGTCACTACGTCGTGCAGCTTCTTCGACCCTTGCGGGTGCGGATTGGTATGCAGGGCCTTGGCCTTCTTGATGACCTGCTTCCGAATTTTCGGCGGAAGCGTGGCTAAGAAGTCCAGCGCGGCGGAGGTAAAGGCGAAGCCCACGTATGGCACCCGCCTAGTCCTCCATCATAGCCGCAAGCCGCACCTCCAGTTCCGCCCCCGAAACTGCCCTCGCCCTTCCGCTTCCTAAATCCGCAAGCCTCATACGTGCCGTTTGGCTGTCGAGCGCATCTTCGGCATCCTCGATCATGCGATCTTCGACCCGCGCAGCCCGCGCGAGATATTCGTCAACGCGCGCCAAAAGCTCGTCGGTATGCGGTAGCGGGAAGTCTGCAATCCGATCCGGCGTGGCCTTGCGCCCATAGCTGAAGCGCCACCGTTCATTTCGGATCGCCGCCGCCGCGACGTACATCATCGAATGAGGCACGCCCTCCTTGGGAAGCAGGAGCATGCAGTCGTCGGACACGCCACAAGGCCATTCCTGCACGTGTGCATACGCAATGGAGCCGTTGCCGGGGACCGTCACGAAAGGCGGCTTCAATATGTGCTCGAAGTCGAAAAGGCCGTAACAGCCGTTGTCGAACTTGGACGACGAAATGACCAGCGACCGCCCGGGCAGCAGCCCGTCCTTGCTGTGCAACTCCTTCTGTCCGTAGAAAATGTCGAAGTAGTCGGCGACGGTGCCCGGTTTCACCGTCTCGAACTGCCAAGCCTTCTTCCGCATCGCGCGGATATCGAGCGGGTTCTCGGTGTTAAGCTGGACCAAATCCGCGGCATGATAGGCGACAAACGACGTGCGGGCGCGGATGACTTCCTGTGTGGCATCGTCACTCGCCTCGCCGGACATTTCCCGTGCGGGGATATACGCTCCCGGTCCGAAGCTCGCATCTTCGTCCAGCTCCGCCCAACCAGACACACCTGGCTCGCTTTTCCCGGCTCGGAAATGATCGAGCATCTTAGGGAGTTCGGAGCCCTCGCAAGCCACCCGCACTCCCTTGCGGATACGGAATCCGTCGTTTTCGACGCGGGCAAAGAAGGCGCGCTTGCCCTTCGGGTGCGGAATGCCTTTCCGCAGATAAACGATGACCGTGTAGGGCTGCGCATAGGGCTGGAACAACTCGTCCGGCAGCTTGATCGCCGCCTCGAGCGTGTTGCCCTTCAGAATGGATTTGCGCCAACCCGACTTGTTGCTCTTCACGAGCAGTGACAGCGGGATGATCGCAGCAAGCCGAGCGCCTTGCGACAAGCCTTCCAGTGCCCGCTCAACGAAAGCCTCGGTCGGTGTATCGGTCTGCTTATGCGGGTATGGCGGGTTCATCAGAACCACGCTGGCGGTCCCTATTGGAAACTCGGGGGCTGTGAACGCATCGCCGCGATGAACGCTTGAAGAGCCGTCGCCACGAAGAATCATGTTGGCAACGCACAGCGCTGCGGTGATTGGCTCATCATCGAAGCCGATCAGCCGCGTGCTTACCAGCTTGACCATCTCGTTGCGTGAAATCTGGTGCTCCCGAGCGACCCGCTCCATCGCGGCAATCAGGAAACCGCCCGTGCCGCACGTCGGGTCGAGCACAACGTCGTCTATCGAGACACCGAGCAAATCGGCGCAGAAGCTGGCGATGTGGCGCGGGGTGAAATACTGGCCGATCGTGTTGCCGCCAGCGTACCGGAAGAAGGTCTCGTAAAGCTGGCCGAGATAGTCGTGTTCGGCGGTCAGGACCGACACATTTAGGCGTTCCAGAATGTTGATGATCCGGCGCGCCTTTACCGCCAGCTTTTCGTTCGCTTCATCGACATGGAGGCTCTTGGCTAGGATCGGCTTCTTGGCGTCCCAAAAGGCTTTCTCGCAAGCGCCGTTGATGTCGCCGATGATGTACTCGGGGTCCTTCCGTATCGCCCCCTTGGACCGCCACAGCGCCAGCATGCACGCACCAACAACCGACGGGCGCATGCGATCGTTGACATTCGCTTCGCGCAGGAGCCGGTTTATCTCGTCGGCAAAGGTCGCCAGCACTTCGGGGCTCGGCACCGACGGGCGAAGCTCCGAAGTCGTCGATGGGGCGCGCAGCCGATCGGCATCGGCACGATTGGGAATCCACCCAATCGGGTTGCCCTCGTAGGTGATGACCCGCCACGCCGAACCATCCCACTTGAAGACGCGAACCGCGAAGTCGTCCTCGCTCGTGCCGGCAATCGCCACGGCAAGCGGGGAGTAGCCAGCTTCGATGCAAGCCGCGCCGTAAATCGTCGTCGCCTCACGTACGGCCTTATCGAGATCGGCAACGGACGCTTTGGCCTCGATCACCAAAAGCGGCTGCATCGACTGGCGATCCACGACGACGGCCTCGGGCAAGCCGTGCCCGATCATCGTCACCTTGCTCCGGTGCAGGAACACGTCGCGAAGGTGCGAGTGATCCTTGTACTCGTGCTGGCGCAGCATCTCGCCATTGGGCGGACGCCGACAATCCCAACCTTGGGCCTTCAACAATTCCGTCAGTAGCAGCTCGGAACGCACCTCGGAGACACGAGGCCGTGCCATCAGGTGTTAGCCTTTTGACGATACATCAGGCGCTTCCCCTCGATGCGCCGGATGCCTTCGGCGGTGCGCTCACCGTCCGTCGACTTCCGCGTGTTGTATTTGAAGTCCAGCTCCGCCGTGTACAGGTGCAGATGCTGGCGGCTCACCTGATGGTGCGTGCCGTCAAGGCTGCGCTTGCTGTTCCCGAAGAAGCCCTCGACCGTGTTGGTGGTGACGGTGCGACCCGAGCGATAATCGAAATAGCCGTATTCTTCGGCAGAATGGTTCACGCGCGCATGCGAGGCGAAACGCTTGCCGGGCTTCGTGTACAGCGGCGACTCATCGGTGTTGAGGTGCGCTTCTTCGGTCACGTGCCGACGCAGAAGGGTATCGATGGTCTTGCTCGTCACGCGCTCCGCGACGGTCGAGCGAACGTCGCCGCCGCGCTGGACCAGCGAAACGACGGCGACCTTATTCCCGGTATAGCCCCGGCCTTTGCCCTTTGCCTTGCCGCCGATGTAGGTCTCGTCCGCTTCGACTTCACCGCCGAGCAGGCCCGAGGGGCCAGCATCCTTGAGGGCATATCGAATGCGGGCGCACAGGAAGTGCGCCGTCCGGTAGGAGCCGAGTTCAAGCTGGCGCTGAAGCTGCAAAGCCGAGATTTGCGTCTTGCTGGCGCACATCATGTAGAAGGCGATCAGCCACTTGTGCAGCGGGATATGCGAGGACTCCATGACCGTCCCCACGGTTACGCTGAAACGGTCGTCGCAAGTGCCGCACTTATACAACCCCTCGCGGATGCGAGCCTTCTTGTTGGGTGTGAGCGCGTAGTTCTTTTCGGCGCTACCGCAGTGCGGGCAGACCGGCCCGTTCGGCCAACGCATCCGCTCGAAATAGGCACGCGCCGCTTCCTCGGTGGAGTAGCGCCGCATGATTTCCAAAAGAGTCAGATCGCTAGACATGCATCCTGATTACACCCGCCGAGTGGTGTCGTCAAGTGCATAATCGCCAATGGATCAGGTTTAGGGTGTGTTTCTCCAACGAACGCAACACTCACCATTACGCCATATGAAGGATAATCTTCCATTCCACCTTTGATCTTCTGGATTTGAGCTGAACATTTCTCGTGTGCATCCAGACGCCTAGCCAGCTCCGGCGCTTCATCCCGTTTAATATAGCCAACCCCTCGGCCGTTTAGGGTTGTAACGAAAATGGCATTCCGGTCGTGAGCATTTTTCGGTTCCCGGAGCAGTTTTACTGGGTCGCCGGGCTCGCAATGCCTGAGAACAGTTTGACGGGCTGAACCGTCTTTATTGATCTGACTTTCCCCAACAATGTCATATATACGCGCCTTTGCCATGTTGGCTCGTCCCCCAGTCCAAGTGCGCCATAGAATATATGTAAAACAAATCCGCGGGCGGGAAAACGACTTGCTTCTATACTTCGCAGTTTCAAATAGTCTTAGCCAGCCTGCATCGGGATGACGGTTATGTGTAAGCCTCACCCATGCGGCGGATGACGGCGATCTTGGCGTTGAAGGCGCTCCAGTCGTCGCCCTCATCGATGGGCGCCCAGATCGCTTCAACCTCGTCGATCAGCATCGTGCAGGGCGCGGCGTCCGACCAGTAAGGATGCGCGGTGTCCGCAGCCGGTTCGTACGCCGAAACCGCCGTGCGGAACGCCGCGAAAGCATCGCTTTCGTACGCCGCATCCGCCGGACTCGGCCCGCGCCGCTTTCCGCAGCGCCAGTCGAACCAGAATCGATCCGGCACGATATCGCTCGCGCCGAGCGCCGCCTCGATGGAGAGCGCCAGCGCTTCATCCGCTTTCGCGTCGCGGGGCTTCACGCCGAGCCGCCACAGATAGCGTTCGGCAAGCGCCGCCTCATAGCGTTCGGGATAGGTCTTCAGCGCCGGGATCAGGCTTTCGGCGGGCGCAACCGTGCGCAGCGCCATCGCCAGCTGATGCACATTCCATTGCAGCGCCTCCGCCTGCCGTCCGAAGCTGTAGAGGCCGAACTGGTCGAAATAGGCGGCGGTGAAGCCGTCGTCCCAGCGCGGCACGAAGCGCCACGGGCCGTAGTCGAAGCTCTCGGCGGTGACGTTGATGTTGTCCGTGTTGAGCACGCCGTGCACGAACCCGGCTGCGCGCCAGCTCGCCGCGAGCCGAGCCGCGCCCGCCACGGCATGGTCGATCAGCGCCGCATAGGGATCGTCGTGCGTGCCGCCGACGAAATGGCGCAGGCAGTAATCAACGAGCGGCGGAATGGCCTCCAGCTGCTTCAGATAGGCGAGCCGCTGGAACGTGCCGTAGCGGATGTGGCTGTGGCCGAGGCGGACGAGCACGGAGGAACGTGTGGGGGAGGGCTCGTCGCCGCGCGTCAGCGCCTCGCCGGTCTCGATCAGTGAAAAGCTCTTCGAGGTGTAGACGCCGAGCGCCTCCAGCATCTCGGTCGCCAGCACCTCGCGCACGCCGCCTTTCAGCGTCAGCCGACCGTCGCCGAAGCGGCTGTAGGGCGTCTGGCCCGATCCCTTGGTGCCAAGGTCGAGCAAGCGGTCCGCGCCGTCGCGCATCTGCGCGAACAGGAAGCCGCGTCCGTCACCGATCTCGGGGTTGTAGGTGCGGAACTGGTGGCCGTGGTAGCGCAGCGCCAGCGGCTGCTCCAGATTGTCCGGCAGCGGCGCGAAGCGGCCGAAGTGGCGGAGCCAGTCCTCATCGGAAAGATCGCCGAGGCCTACTGTTTCGGCATGGCGCTGGTTCCGGAAGCGCAGGATCGTTTGCGGAAAGTCCGCGGCCCGAACGGGGTCGTAGTAGTCGCTGCCGAGTTCGAGGATCGCGGGGTCCGGACGATACCGTCCCGTCATGCCTCGCGCGGGTGCGGCAGCCCGCAGGCGCAGCGCACATACCGGATGGTTTCCGCTTCCACGCGCTTTCTCAGCGTCTCATCGGCGCCGGGCGCAAAGGCGATATCGAGCGCGGCGCCGACAGCGGAATAGGTCAGCTCCGCGGCGATCTTCGTATCGACGTCGGTGAGATCGAACTTCTTCGCCATCGCGCGGTACTGGTTTTCCACCCATGCCGCGACGACCTCGTGGGAGGCGCGGTAGAAGGGCTCGGCGTCGGGGTTCGATTTCAGCCCCATCTTGCCGTGGCTCGCCGTGCCCGCGCAGTTGGCGTTCACGATGTTTTCCCACGATTTCTGCGTGGTGCAGTAATCGAAGCAGCGCTGGATGGTGATGCCGGGCTCAAGGTCTTCCAGCCGGTCGCCCGCTTCCATCGCCGCGCACATGCGCTCGCCGTACATGCGGCCCAGCTCTTCCAGAAGGCTGCGCTTCGAGCCGAAGTGATAGAAGATTGAGCCTTCCGAAACGTCCGCGGCGCGGGCAATGTCGGCGGTGCCGGTTTTCGCGAAGCCCTGCGTTGAAAACAGGTGGTTCGCCGCTTCCAGCACACGCTGGCGCGTTTCCGCCGGATCGTATCGCCGCGAACGGCTTTCCGCTAAGCGCGTCGCCATAAACCCTCGGTGTCTTTCCACAGTCGGGATGGATGATATGGGAACTTTTGAGTGAGAGTCAAAAGATTCCTTCAGGCGATCTGGCGCTCAAGGTGCTGCGCCAGATATTCGAGCGTCGCGATGCGGCGATAAAGCCCGCTGTCGCTGATCGCTTTCATTTTGAAAAACTGCTGCATGTGCGGAAAATGCAGGTCGAGCACGCGGCCGAGGAACGCGGGCGTCAGCAGTCCGCCGTGCTCGTCGCGGATCGGCCCGAGCCGCCGCCGCACGGCATAGCTGCGCTGGCGCAGCCACGGCGGGCGCACGCGCGTGCCAAGCTCGTTCATGCGGTGCGACAGCGTCGGCGGCCGGTCGAAGCTGTAACCGTAGTCCGAAGGGTAGGCCGCAAGCACGGGGTCGATGTGCGTCAGCAGCGCGGCTTCGAAGCGGCCCGCGTTCTTCCACGCGATCGGCAGTTGCAGCGCGCCGGCGACGACCTCGTGGTCGAAGAACGGCATGAAATAGGCGCCCTGCCGCCCGACAAGGCTGATCTCGCGGCCGAAGAAGGCGCGGCAGCGCATCCGCGGGTAGAGCTGCTCGATCAGCGTGCGGCGCAGCTTGCCCGTCGCGCCGGGCTTCTCGATCGCCTGCAGCGCCTTCGCCTCCAGGCGGTCGATGAAGCCTTCGGGGTCGAACGTGTCCGTCACGTCGTTCAGCGTATAGCGCGCGAAGAATGCGCCCATCACCTGCCGGGCGGTCAGCGCGCGGTCGGGCAGGTAGAAGAAATTGCGGAACACCTCGCCGCATCCGCCCGAAACGGCAAGCTGGCCGCCTTCCTGCCGCTGGTGGCGCGCGAAGGCATTGCCGCCGTTGTCGAACAGACCACCGTCGGTGACGAGCGCGTCCGTCTCGTGGAAATTGCGCGCGACAATGGCCGGGAAGTCGTCGGGCGTGATGCTCGCGAACGAAGACTTCTCGAACGGCTCGAAGCGGAAGTGTTCGTGATCCGCAATATGCCGCGCCACCTCAACATCGCCGTCGCCGGCGCTGCCGTAGACATACACCTGCGGGCTGACCCCGGCGTCACGCAGCAGCGCGAGCGCGAGGCGGCTGTCGAGCCCGCCGGAGAGCGGGCACTGCATCTTGTCGCCGAACGCTTCTGCATAGATGCGCGCCGCGCCGCGCAGCCGTTCGGCCTGCGTAGCGATGCGCTTTTCCATCGGCGTCGAGGAGATGCGCTCGGGCAGCGGCTTCGAGACGGGCACCCGCACCGTGCTTGCGCCCAGCTCCATCTGCGCGTCCGGCCCCAGCCGCTTCAGTTCGCTCACAACCGTGTCGTCGCCCGTGGGAAACACGTTGAACGCGAACTCGTAAACGCCCTGCGGATCGAAGGTCACGCGGTCGAGGCTCTTCGCGGCGGAAAGGAAGCTCGTCGAAATGACATCCCAGTCCGCGTCGTGGAAGAGCTGGAAGGCGCCGAAGAAATCGGTGAACGCGAAGGTCCGTCCGCCCTTGTGGACGATGGCGGCGAACTGCCCCGTCGTGTTCGACCAGTCCTCGAACGGGAACCGGAAGTCGCCAAGCAGCGCGCGGAGGGCGGCCTCGCCGAACTTGCCGCCGTGGATCAGCGTCCCCGCGACGGCGATGAAATCCTCCCCGTCGCGGTGCACGCAGACATGGCTGCCGTGGATGGGCGCGGCGTGAAAGCCGGCGTGGGCGGCGCTGCGGATCGGCGTGAACCGGGTGAAGCCGTGCAGGCGAAACTGCGCCTCGGCGGCGGCGATGCGCGCCTCGTCGGCGTCTCCCGTCACTCGGCACAGATAAAAGCCGCCCATGCCGCCCCGTTTTCCTGTTCGTGTACGTTCAACGAATGCCGCGTGATCGTTAATTTCTCGCGCTTTGTCACGCCTTTATCGGCGTATCAACACTGCTATAAGCCGAAACATGTCCGTCACGCCGCCTTCCAGCCGGCCGCGCCTGCTGCACCTGCACTCGACCTTCGACCTCGGCGGCAAGGAAGCCCGCGCCGTGCGCCTGATGAATGCGTTCGGCGATGCCTACACGCACGACATCGTGAGCGCCGTGCCGACGGCCGTCGGCGCCGCCCGCCAGATCGCGCCGCACGTCGATGCGCGCGTGCTTCAGGATTTCCCCCCGCTCGCCGGACGGCTCACGCCTGCGAAGCTGAAAGCGATCGGCGCCGCTATCGCTCGCGGCAATTATGACCTCGTGCTGACCTACAACTGGGGCGCGCTCGATGGGCTGATGGCGAACCGCCTGTTCGCCCGCCGCCCGCTCGTCCACCATGAGGACGGGTTCAACGACGACGAGGCCCTCCGGCAGAAACCCGCGCGCGTGCTCTACCGCCGCCTTGCGCTGCCGTCGGCGTCCGCGCTCGTTGTACCGTCGCAGGTGCTCGAACGGATCGCGCTCGGCCCATGGAAGCAGCCGCGCGGCCGCGTGATCCGCATTCCGAACGGCATCGACAGCGCGCTTTTCGCCGCCCCGCCGCCCACGGGCAGCATTCCGGGCTTCGAGCGCCGCGAGGGCGAGGTCATCGTCGGCACGCTCGCAGGCCTCCGCAAGGTGAAGAACCTGCCGCGCCTCGTCCGCGCCTTCGCCGCCGCGACGCGCATCGTTTCCGTCCCCGCGCGCCTCGTCATCGTCGGCGAGGGGCCGGAGCGCGAGGCGATCCTCGCCGCCGCCACTGACGCGGGCGTTGCAGACCGCCTGCTCATGCCCGGCTTCCTCGGCAAGCCCGAAACCTGCGTCGGCCATTTCGATATCTTCGCTCTGTCGTCGGACAGCGAGCAGTTCCCCTTGAGCCTCGTCGAGGCGATGGCGGCGGGGCTTCCGGCGGTGTCAACGGATGTGGGTGACGTCCGCGCCATCGTCTCCGAACGCAACCGGCCGATGATCGCACGCGTTGATGATGACATGGTGTTTGGGAGATTGCTCGCGCGCATGATCGGTGACCCGCTGCTGCGCGCCGAGCTCGGCGCCGCGAACCGCGCGCGCGTGGTTGCGGAATATGATGAGGCCGTGATGGTGGCGCGCTACCGCGAAATCTATTCCCGCGCGATGGGCGGCGAGTGAAGATCGAAGACCGCCTGCGCCGCGTGATGCGGCCGACGCTGCCGAGCCTGCTGGCGCGCACCCGCGAAGACGGCGGTCGGCTGCGGCGCCCGCCCAGGCTCTCGCCGCTCGGCAGCCTCGCGGTGCGTGTCGGCATCGTCCTCGCGCTGCTCGGCATCGCGCTTGCCGGGCACTGGTTTGATCGCGGCGGCTACCGCGACGCAAACGATCCCGAAAACGAGATCAGTTTCGTCGATGCCGTGTATTTCACCGCCGTCACCGTAACGACCACGGGCTTCGGCGATATCGTTCCCGTTACGGACCGGGCGCGCCTGTTCGATGCGATGGTGGTCACGCCCATCCGCCTGTTCGTGTGGCTGCTGTTCCTCGGCACCGCGTATCAATTCCTCGTCCAGCACATGTGGGAGAAGTGGCGCATGAAAAGCATCAGCGCGCGCCTGACGCAGCACTATGTCGTTGCCGGCTACGGCACCACGGGGACCGCCGCGGTCGAGGAACTCATCGCGAACGGTGTCGATCCGCAGCGGGTAGTGGTGATTGATCCCTCGCCCGCGCGCGTGGAAGCGGCGCTTGCCGTGGGTGTCATGGGCCTCGAAGGGGATGCCACGCGCAACGAAACCCAATCGCTCGCGCGCATAGAGGCGGCGGAGAGCTTCATCGCCTGCGGCGGCCGCGACGATACGAGCGCGCTGCTCGTGCTCACCGCACGCCAGCTCAATCCGAACGTGCGGATCAGCGCGATCATCAAGTCGGAGGACAATGAAGATCTCGTCAGGAAGGCGGGTGCCGACACCGTTATCAACCCGGTCACGCTCGGCGGCCATCTGCTCGCACGCGCGGCGGGCGGCAGCCATGTCGTCGACTACATCACCGATCTCGTAACGGCGGCCGGGCGCGTTCAACTCGTCGAGCGGCCGGCGCACGCCGATGAAATCGGAAAGCCGCTCGCCTCATGCAAGGGCGGTCTCGCGGTGCGCATCATTCGCGGCGATCAGGCGATCGGTTTCTGGGAGCCGGGTGCGGCAAGCATTGCCCCCGGCGATATCATCCTCGAAATTGTTCCGCTGACCGCCGAGAGCCTGACGCATGTTTCAGGCTGAACAAGCCTGAAACGATCGCGGTCTCTCTTCAGGCGATTGCGGCGGTCTTGCGGGCCGGATTTGCGGCAGTGCGCTCGAAAACCAGGCCGCAGCGATTGCCGATCACCCAGACGACGCGGGCATCGATCTTGCCGGTGGTTTCGGTTTCGAACCGGATGCTTGTGCCTTCGTCGGGCGGTGAGGGCAGCTCGATCATCGCGCCGCCCATGGAAATGTTGCGGACAGCAACCGTGCTGCGCCTCCGGCCAACCGTGATAGCCCCGGACATACGGGTGGAAACCCGTCCGCGCGCATCGCCTTTGCTGTCGTCAATCATTCCAGCTCTCCCCCATGTGATGCAACTTTGATGCAACCTGTTGTTTATCATCATTACAACACGGACCCCGTCTCACGGCCCCGGCCGGTTTGCGGCGGCGACTTCGGAGGACGCAGTCGCCGCCGCCGGGGTGTGACCGTGATCGGTTGAGAGGAACAGGATCACGGCCAAGAGTGTTGGTGTTCGTTCCGGCAGGAAATCGGATGAACGGAAGCATGGGGAGTAAAAACCGGTTGCCAGACTAGCAACTTGTTATAGATTTGGCTGTGCGCCGGGCTTTTGAGAACGCTTTCGTTCATCGCGATGTGGACCGCTTGTAACCGTTACATCTCGCCTTTTGGAAAAGCCCAACTTTCTAGTAAAATCAGGCTCATGCGCTTTTAACTGAAAGTTAATACGTTTCTGGTTCGTAACGATCGGGAAAACAAAATAGAACCTAGGGGGAGGGAGGTCTTCTAGATGCACCACGACCCCATCAAGCCGGAGGGGCAGCTCCGGCGCAAAGTGGATGCAGAACTCGATGCGATCGAGGCTGATCCGGCTTTTCAACGATCACCCGTCATGCGTCGTCTCTTGCGGTTCCTCGTGACCGAAACGCTTGCGGGGCGGGGCGAAACGCTGAAGTCTTACGCGATCGCGGTCGAAGCGCTCGGGCGCGAGGCCAGTTTCGACCCGCAGACTGATTCCTATCCCCGCGTTCAGGTCGCGCGTCTCAGAAAATTGCTCGATGCTCACTACGCGCACGCGGTGCCCGTCGGGGACGTGCAGATTCGTGTTCCAAGCGGCGGCTATGCTGTGGAGTTCGTTGGCGAGACACCTGCGCCGGTTGCGCTGAAAATTGTCAAATCGAAAACCGGAATGATGCACTACGTCGTAATCGGCGGCGCGGCAATTGCGGTTTTGTTGGCTGCGTTTTTCTTTTGGCGTGCCGAAGAGAATGTCTGGCGCATTCGTAATTTCCCGGCGATATATCTGGCGCCTGTCACGGCGCTCGATGCCGTGCAGGCGCAGCGCGATGCGGCTGTCGATTTGACAGCAGGCCTCCGCGATGGGCTCGATCGGTTCACGGCCATCGATGTCATCAACGAGCCTTCACCCGCAGCCGATTATCGGCTCGATACGACACTGCGTGCTGTCCCCGGCGGAACGCGCATCAACGTTACGCTCACACAGCTCGATACCGGCCGCGTGGTATGGTCGCGTTCAGGCTTGCGCGAGGCGGTCGAGGGGCGCGTATTCGATGTCGATGAGGTTGCAGCGACCCTGAGCGCGCGGCTCGCGCAGCCTGCCGGTGTCATCCACGGCGAGGGGGATCAGCGAAACATCGACATCAACACGCCCTACGGATGCTGGCTGGCGCTGCGATCTTACTGGCGGATGATGCCGCCGGAGGATGAGCCTGCGGTTCGAAGCTGCACTATGACCTGGGCGGCGGAAAATCCGAAATCGGCGATGGCGCACGGCGCCCGGTCGTGGTTCATGGCGCAGGACGCGCTTAAGCTGAAAGGCAAGGCGCGGGACGGCCTCCTAGCAGAGGCTCATCAAGAGGCACGAAGGGCGGTGGATCTTCAGCCGAACGATCCGGGCGCGCAATATTCGCTGATGCGAACCGCGCTTTATCTCGGCCTCGAACGGCAGGCCCGCGCGGCTGCGGACCGGGTGATCTTCTTCAACGGCAACAACCCCGAATTCATGTCCGGGGTTGCCATGTTCAAGATCATGATGGGGGATGCGGATGGCGAGGCTGTTCTGCGCAAGGCGCTGTCTCTCCACGCCAACCCGCCGCAATGGGTGCAGTCGGGCTTGTTCTTCGCCGCTGTCGCGCGGGACGATGGGCCAGCGGCACTCGTGGCGGCCGAGGATTTCCAGTCACCCGGGGGGCCACCGCTGCAACATGCGATGATGGCGATGGCGCTTGCCCGCACCGGGCGCATGGCGGAAGCGCGCGGCGAGTGGGCGCAGGTGGTGGAGACGGATCGGCAATTTTCCGACGATCCGGTGAGCATATTCGATCCGCTGCCGCTCGCACCGGGCGTACGCGAACGAAGCGTCGCCTGGCTGCGGCTGGTCACGAACGCATAGCAGCCCCCCAACCCCTCTCTGCGAGCGAGGGGTTGGGGGGCTGATCTATTCAAACCTCTACGGGCGGACCGCCTTTTGTGCGGCGAGCCATTCGTTGAAATACGCCTCCAGCACATCAAGCGGCACGGCGCCGTTTTCCAGAACCGTGTCGTGGAAGGCGCGGACGTCGAATGCGTCGCCGAGTTCCCGTTCCGCGCGGCTGCGCAGTTCGCGGAACTTGAGTTCGCCGATCTTGTAGGCGAGCGCCTGTCCCGGCCAGGTGATGTAGCGGTTCACCTCGGCATCGACATTCGCGGCGGAAAGTGCCGTGTTCTCCAGCATGAAATCGACCGCCTGCTGCTTCGTCCAGCCCTTCGCGTGGATGCCGGTGTCAACGACGAGGCGGCACGCGCGCCACATCTCGTAGGAAAGGCGGCCCATGTCCTTCTCGGGCGTATCGTAAAGCCCCATCTCGATGCCGAGCCGTTCGGAATACAGGCCCCAGCCTTCGACGAACGCGGTGAAGAACGCGCCGTGCTTGCGGAAATCGTGGAGCTCGAGTTCCTGCTGCAGCGCGATCTGCAGATGGTGGCCGGGCACCGCCTCGTGCACGCCGAGCGCGGGAAGTTCGAACAACGGGCGTTGGTCGAGTTCGGTGAGGTTGACGCGGTAGATGCCGGCGCGGCCCGCGGCGATCGCGCCGGGCTCGTAATAGGCGGTGGTGTTGCCCGCCGCCTGGTCGTCCGGGATTGGCAGCACCGTATAGGGAAGGCGCGGCAGCTTGCCGAACAGCTTGGGGAGGTGGCCGTCGATCGTCTTGGCGAGCGCGCCCGCGCGCAGCATCAATTCCTCGCCGGTCTTCGCGTAATATTTCGGGTCGGTGCGCAGCGTGGCGATATAAGCCTTGCGGTCGCCCTTGAATCCGGATTTCTGCACGACCGCATCCATCTCCGCGCGGATACGTGCGACCTCGCTGAGGCCGAGCTGGTGGATTTCCTCGGCGGTCTTGTCCGTGGTCGTCTGCTGGTTGATGCGGTAGGCGTAATAGGCCGCGCCGTTCTTTGTCTCGGAAATGCCCACGCTCTTGCGACATTTGGGTGCGTATTCGGCCGTGTAGAATTTCAGGAAATCGCGGTAAGCGGGCGTCACCACGGTGTCCACCGCCTTTGCTGCGCGCGTTTTCAACGCCGCCCAGTCGCTGTCGGAAATCGTCGTGGGTTTCGCACGGAACGGATACATGAAGCTGCTTGTCGCAGTGCTTGGTGCGATGCGGCCCTCGATCGTTTTCTCGAAGCCCGCCATCGGCACGCACGGCTGCGTGAAGCCATCGGCGATGGCGCGGCGCGTGACGGCGATGCCGTCGGCGTTCTGCTTGCCGTAGGCTTCGAGGCGGGCGACGTAGCTTTCGTAATCCGCCCTGTTGAAGAACGGGGAGTCGTCGGCAAGCGCCGCGAATTCCATGTGCCAGCCGTAGCGGTTCGTAAACAGCACAGTCGCGTCCTGGCCGAAAGCGGCGCCCGCGATACCGCTTTCCAGGCTTCGCTTCAGGATGCGGTAATCGATGCGGTCGGCCTTCTGCAGCGCGTCGATGGAAATTGCATCGAGCCGCTTCAGGAACGTCTTGTCCGCCGCGAGCCGGCGTTCGTATCCCGCGAGCGAAATGTCGTCGAGCTTGCCGTCGCCGCGCCGGTCGCCGATGCTGCTGGCAAGGCGCGGGTTTTCGGCAAGCGCCATTTTCCAGATGTCGTCGCGCAGCGCCGCGAAGTCGTCGGCGGGCGCTGCCCACGCGCCGGTTGTACCAAGCGACAGGGCGATTGCCGTAAGGCCGAGTTTCATGTGGGTCTCCCTGAGGATATTGTTATACGGTCGCACGATAGGGCGGCTGCTGGGGAGCGCAAGATGACGATATCGGAAGACCGCCGTTTCCTCGGCCACCCCATTGGCCTCGGCTATCTCGCCTTCACGGAGGCTTGGGAACGCTTTTCCTTCTACGGGATGCAGGCGCTGCTCGTGCTCTACATGACGAAGGAACTGCTGCTTCCCGGCCATGTCGAAAACGTCGCGCTCTTCAAGCCGTTCAGCGCGCTTTTCGGCGGCATCGAAGGCCAGGCGCTCGCCTCCGCGATCTTCGGCACCTATGCCGCAAGCGTCTACCTCACCCCCATCCTGGGCGGCTTCCTCGCCGACCGCGTCCTCGGCAAGAGACGCACCGTCTTGCTCGGCGCGGTCACGATGGCGGTCGGCCATTTCCTGATGGCGTTCGAAGCGGCATTCCTCTTCGCGCTCCTCTGCCTCGTCCTCGGCAGCGGCATGTTCAAGGGCAACATCGCAAGCCAGGTCGGCGCGCTCTACGGCCCCGGAGATCTCCGCCGCGCCGACGCCTTCCAGATCTTCTACCTCGGCATCAACGCGGGCGTCATCGCCTCGCCGCTCATCGTCGGCACGCTCGGCGAAACGGTCGGCTGGCACTGGGGCTTCGGCGCGGCGGGCGTCGGCATGTTGATCGGCCTCGCCATCTACGTGGCCGGGCAAAAGCACCTGCCGCGCGAGCATTTCGAGCCGCAGGGAAAGACGGCGGTGGCCGCGCCGAAGCTGGAGGCGGGGGACTGGCCCGCCGTGATCGCGCTCGTGCTGCTGATCCCGGTGCTCGCCGTCGCGATCGTCCCCAACAACCAGATCTTCAACGCATACCTCATCTGGGGCGACCAGCAATTCGACCTGATGTTCATGGGTGAGAAACTGCCGACGACCTGGCTCGTGACGCTCGACGCCATCGTCAGCGTCAGCTTCCTCGCGCTCGTTGCGCTCTTCTACCGCTGGTACGGCGCGCGCTGGAAGGAGCCCGACGAGATCACCAAGATCATCATCGGTTCGGCGTTCTCCATCGGCGGAATGCTCTGTCTCTACATGGCGGCGGAAACGCAGGGCGCCGGGCAGAAGATCGGCCTCGCCTGGCCGGTCGCTTTCCATGTCATCAACAGCATCGGTTTTGCCCACATGCTGCCGGTCAGCCTCGCACTCTTCGCGAAGCTGGCGCCGAAGGCGATCAACGCCACGGTGATCGGCCTCTACTACCTCGCCTTCTTCACCGCGAACGCGCTCGTCGGCTGGATCGGCGGCTTCTACGAAACGATGCGGACGACTGAATTCTGGCTGCTCCACGCCGGGCTCGCGGCGGGCGCGGGCGTTGTATTCGTGCTCTTCAAACTGTTCATGGGCCGCCGCATCGCGGCTTAGGCAGCGGTCGCGGTGCCGAAGCGGCGGCGGTAGTCGCCGGGGGTGAGGCCGACGCGCTTCTGGAACACCTTGCGGAAGGCGCCCGCGTCCTCGTAACCGACCTCCCACGCGATCCGATCGACGGGGCGCTTCGAGAACTCCAGCAATTCGCGCGCCTTGCCGACGCGGAGCTGCTGGCAATATTCGGTGGGCTTCATACCTGTTGCCGCGCGGAAGCGGCGTAGGAAGGTGCGCTCCTCCATCCCGGCCTGCTCGGCCATCGCCGTCACGCTCACGTCGCGGCCGCCTTTCGCCTGGAGCCAGTGCTGTACCTTCAGGATGGACTCGTCGCCGTGCGTCAGCTGCGGCGCGAACGTGCTGTAGTGGCGCTGCTCGCGCCCCACGGGGTCGACGAGCAGGTACTGCGCGGTCTCCAGCATCACCGAAGGCCCGAGGAAGCGGTCGACAAGGCGGAGGCCAAGATCGGTCCACGCCATCAGGCCGCCTGCGGTGATGATGTCGCCGTCCTCCACGATCATCTTGTCGGTATCGAGCTTCACATCGGGGAAGCGGCGCTGGAAGGGTTCGCCGAACATCCAGTGCGTCGTCGCCGGGCGGCCGGCGAGGAGGCCGGTCGCGGCAAGGATGAACGCGCCGCCGCAGACGGAGCCGAGCGTCGCGCCCTGCGCGTGCCGGTCAAGCAACCAGCGCGCATAGGGCTCTGTTTCCTGCGGCGTCGGCACCTTCGACAGCGCGCCCGGCACGACGAGCACGGCGGGGCACGAACCGGCGCTGGGCATCGTATCGAAACTGCGGCGGAAGCCGTCATCGGATCGCTCCCAATGGCTCACTCGCAGACACTCGCCGCCGTGCGCTTCCGAAAGCTCGCTCGCGATCCGAAAAAGATCACTAAGGCCGTGGATCATGCCCAGTTGGGCACCGGGATAGGTCACGATGCCGATTTCGGCGACTGCGCGATCGTTTGTCACTTTTGGCCTCTACAATGTCGGTTCCGCCAATCCGCATCCTGCCGCACGCCGCGTAGAACGTCCATCAGAAGCCGACGCAACGTGGCGGCAGACATTCAGGAAGGAACACAGTCATGAGCACGATCACCACCAAGGACGGCACCCGCATCTTCTACAAGGACTGGGGTTCGAAGGACGCGCAGCCCATCGTCTTCTCGCACGGCTGGCCGCTTTCGGCGGACGTGTGGGATCCGCAGCTCGTGTTCTTCGCGAACGCCGGCTACCGCGTCATCGCACACGATCGCCGCAGCCATGGCCGCTCAGATCAGGTGTGGCAGAACAACACGATGGACCAGTACGCCGATGATCTCGGCGAACTGATCGAACAGCTGGACCTCAAGAACGTCGTCCTCATCGGCCATTCGACGGGCGGCGGCGAGGTGACCCGCTACGTTGGCCGCCACGGCACGGCGCGCGTCGCCAAGGTCGTGCTGCTCGGCGCGGTGCCGCCGCTGATGCTGAAGACCGAGGCGAACCCCGGCGGCCTGCCGCTCGAAGTGTTCGACGACATCCGCAAGAATACGTTCGCCAACCGCTCGCAGTTCTTCAAGGACATCGTCGTACCCTTCTACAACTACAACCGCGAGGGTGCCGTGCTTTCCGAAGGCATTCGCGACAGCTTCTGGCGGCAGGGCATGATGGGCGGCCTCAAGGGTCAGCTCGACTCGATCAAGGCCTTCTCGGAGAGCGATTTCACCGAGGACCTGAAGAAGATCGACGTGCCCGCGCTCATCATTCACGGCGACGACGACCAAATCGTGCCGATCGGCGCCTCGGCGCTGCTCTCTTCGAAACTGGCGCCCAAGGCGACGCTGAAGATCTACGAAGGCAGCGGCCACGGCATTTCGGAACAGGAAGCCGATCGCTTCAACGCCGACGTTCTCGCCTTCATCAGGCGCTGAACCGAAGCACAAACGATCAGGCGCCGGCGGGTGGGTCCGCCGGCGCCTTTGTTTTCAGCGCGCGGAAGCGAGGGAGGATATTTCCGTGCGCCGAAGATCGAAGCCCCGTGCCGTCATCGCTGCGCGCGTCATATCGAGGATGGGCTTGCGCGCCGTCTCGGGCGTTCCGCCGCTGAGCGGTGCCGGATCATATTCAAGCACGAGCTGAAGCATCTCCGCGACGTCGCGGCCGTGGAGCTTCTCGGCGATGTGGAATGCGAAATCGATGCCTGCGGTGACGCCGCCCCCGGAAATCCGGTTGCGATCCTCAACGACGCGGTCGGCGACTGGGATTACGCCGAATTTCGGCAGTAGATCGCGCCACGCCCAGTGACACGCCGCCTTGTAGCCGGTCATCAACCCGGCTGCGGCAAGGATCAGCGATCCCGTGCAGACGCTGGTGATGAACTGCGCGCCCTCCGCCTGTTCACGCAGCCACGAGAGCGCGACCTGATCGCGCATCACCGCCGAGGTGCCGTATCCGCCGGGCACGCAGATCATGTCGAGCTGAGGACACTCAGCGAAGGTTGTCGTCGGCAGGAATGTGAGCCCGCAATCGTCCTTGATGGGGTCCATGGATTTCCAGATGAAGTGCAGCTTTGCGCCGGGCATTCGCGCCAGAACCTGCGCCGGGCCGGTCATGTCGAGCTGGGTCAGCTCGGGGAACAGCAGGAACCCGATGTCGAATGTCTCTGTCATAAGTCTCTCCGCGTGTTGGTCTGACAGTCCTACCCACACCAAGTTGTGGCGGAAATGACATTGATCTGTATAATTCTGCCATGCGAACGATTCTCCTTGTCTTTCCGGGGTTCCAGCTTCTCGATCTTTCGGGACCTGCCGCCGTGTTCGGCGCGGCGGCCGAAGGGCTCGGGCGCGGCTCCGCCGTGGTCGCGGTCTCGAGCCGGGGCGGGGCGGTCGTTTCGAGTTGCGGCATCGCTGTCGCCACGCTGCCGCTGCCTGCGGTCGATCCCGCCGACACACTGCTCGTCGTCGGCGGAGACAGCCCCGGCCTTAGCGCGCTGATGGAGGACCGGCAGGCGGGAGACTGGTTTCGCTCCATGGCAGACAAGGCCCGTCGCCACGGCTCGATCTGCACGGGCGCGTTTGCGCTTGCCGCCTGGGGGCTGACCGCCGGAAAGCGTGTCGCCACGCACTGGAACAGCGCTGAGCGCCTCTCCCAAGGGTTCCCGGACACGGCGGTCGATGCCGAATCCATGTTCGTGGAAGACGGCGCGCTCTGGACCTCGGCAGGCGTGACGGCGGGGATCGACATGGCGCTCGCCATGGTGGAGCGCGACCACGGGCCGAGGCTGGCAAACGGTATCGCCCGGCGGCTGGTGCTGTCGGTGCGCCGCCCCGGCAACCAGTCCCAATATTCGCCGCTGCTCCGCGCGCAGGCGAAGGCGGCGGGGCGCTACACCGATCTCGTCGGCTATATCGCCGCAAACCTCGACCGGAAGCTCGATGTGGAAGCGCTCGCCGCACGCGTCCGTGAAACGCCGCGCAGCTTCCACCGCAACTTCCGCGAAGCGACGGGGAAAACGCCCGCCGCGTTCGTCACCGCCGCAAGGCTGGACCGTGCCCGCGCGCTGCTCGGCGAAGGCGCGCCGGTGAAAACGGCGGCCGCCGCGTGCGGCTTTTCTTCGCCGGAGCATTTCACGAAGAGCTTTTCGGGCGCCTTCGGCCTTTCACCCGCCGCGTGGCGGTCGCTGAACGCTACTGCGTCTGCACCGCCTCGCCGGTGATCATGTAGCCGCCTTCGAGGAATCTGGCGACCTCGTCCGCCGCCGGATGGCCGAACGCCTTGTATTTCGCGCGCAGTGACGTGCAGCGCTCGCCCGGTATGCGGTCAAGGCCGCTGTCGCTGAGCGTGAGGAGATCGGTCTCCAGCGCGGCGGCAACGTCGCCGCCGTAGCATTGCTTCGCAGCTTCAAGGAACGCGGCGGCATAGCGATAGGCGTCGCCCTCGGCATAGCTCATCGCCAGCGTCATCGCGGGGGCGAGGGTCAGCCACGGTTGCAGCGCGGGGTTGATCGCATGGCCTGCCACGCTTCCCGCGATGCCGTGCCGCCCCGTGAAGGCGCGCAGGTGCAGGAAGCGCGACATGCGCGGGCCGTCGTTGACGGGGTAATTGTCCCAGAGCACGGGCTTGCGGCGGAGCGCTTCGGCGACACGGTCGAGGTGCCCGCGCGTGAACTCGCGGCTGCAGACTTCCTCGCCGGTCCAGAACACGTCCACCGCAGGATCGAGCAGGCGCCCGAGGTCTTCGAGATAATGCGCGGGCCGCGCACCGAAGACGCGGTCGAGCACGGGGTCGTCGCTGTAATAGCTCGGGCACATCTGAATGCGTGCGGGCAGGGTGCTCGCGGCGTGGTGCACGATTTCCGACTGCGTTTTGGCAAGGCCCGGAATGTCGCCGTGCATATCGTCGAACAGGATCGCGATGATATCCGGGCGGAGTGTACCCAGCGCCGTCAGTCGCGCTGTGAGCGCTGCCTTGCCTTCTCCGTTCCAATCGCTGTGCAGTTCGTAAGGCGTGAGCCCAATGCCGAACGCCACGCCTGCATCGCGGCAGGCATCCGCGAAGCGCGCTAGCGCGTCCATCGTCTCGGCAGGGTGGTTCTCCTGCCACTGGCGGCGAAGATAGGCGTCCGCCTTCGGGGCGTAGATGAAGAACGAGAAGCCGTGCGGCGCGAGGGTTCGCATCACGTGTTCCCGCTCCGCCCATGTCCAGGGCTCTCCGAAATAGCCTTCGATGAGGCCGAGCGGCGGTGTCGTTCCGGTCATGGCGGGACCGTTTAGCGGCTTTCAGGGGGATGGAAAAGGCAAGGGGAGCGTGCGACAGAAGCGCCGTGATCACGCCTGCCTCCTCCGTTCCGTTTGTTGATGCCGCGCGGGTCTGGGCGCGGATCGGCGTCCTTTCGTTCGGTGGCCCGGCGGCGCAGATCGCGCTGATGCACCGGATGCTGGTTGATGAGAAGAAATGGGTGGGCGAGGCGCAGTTCCTGCACGCGCTCAACTTCTGCATGTTGCTGCCGGGGCCGGAAGCGCAGCAGCTCGCGACTTATGTGGGCTGGCTGCTGCACGGCGTGCGCGGCGGGCTCGTCGCGGGGCTGCTCTTCATCCTGCCAGGTATGCTCGTCATGCTCGGCCTGTCGGTGCTCTATGTCACGCTTGGGCAGGTGCCTGCGGTTGAAGGGCTGCTCTTCGGCCTGAAAGCGGCGGTACTGGTCATCGTCGCAGAGGCGTTGGAGCGTGTCGGTCGCCGCGCACTCGGTTCGGGGGTTGCGCGGCTGCTCGCCGTGCTCGCCTTCGCGGCGCTGTTCCTGTTCGGTGTGCCGTTTCCGGTAGTCGTGCTGGCGGCGGGGCTCGTCGGCTATGTGGCCGGGCGTCGCGGCTCGACGCTGTTTGCGCGCGTGCCGGGCGATGCCGCGCTCGATGAAACCCCGCGCCGCAGTTCGCCGTTTGCGATCCTCAGCCTTGCCGTCCTCTGGCTCGCGCCGCTCGGTCTCCTGTGGCTGCTGCTCCCGGGCAGCATTTATGCGGAGATCGCGCGCTTCTTTTCGTGGCTTGCGGTCATCACCTTCGGCGGCGCCTACGCGGTACTTTCGTATATGACCGACGTGGTCGTCGGCAGTTTCGGCTGGATGCGCCCCGGCGAGATGATGGATGCGCTAGGCCTTGCCGAAACCACGCCCGGCCCGCTCATTCTCGTTACGCAGTTCGTCGGCTTCATCGCGGCGTGGCGCGAGGGTGGCGGTTCGATCGGCGCAGGCATTCTCGGCGCGCTGCTGACGACATGGGTGACGTTCGCGCCGTGCTTCCTATGGATCTTCGCGGGCGCGCCCTATGTCGAACGCCTGCGCGGCAATCGTGCGCTCGCCAGCGCGCTCGCGGCGATCACGGCGGCGGTGGTCGGCGTCATCGCAAACCTCGGCGTCTGGTTCGCCGTGCATTTCCTCTTCGCGCGCACCGTGCGGCTCGATGCCGGGCCGTTCGATGCGGCGCTGCCGGATTGGGCGAGCCTCGATGTCGCGGCGCTGGCGCTCACCGTGCTGCTCGGCGTCATCGCGTGGCGCTGGAAGATCGGCATCGGCTGGCTGTTGCTGATCGGCATCGGCCTCGGGCTTGCCGTTCAGGCCGTGCTTTAGGAATCGACCCCGCCATTCGGCGGCGATATAGCGCGGGACATGCGCAGCTTGATCCCTTTCATCCTGCTACTGGCCGCGCCCGCAGCCGCGCAGCAGGCGGCGGAAGTGCCCGGCGTCCCCGCCGAATGGTTCGCCGCGAAGGAAAGCGCCGCCGCGGCACGCGCGCCTGATCTCGATGCGCTTGGCAAGGATGTTCTCGACCGCGCCCGCTGGTCGACGACGACGCAGGCCTGCAAGACGCTGACCCGTACAGAGCCCTACGGTCTCCAGCCCGCCACTGCCGATCGGCTGGTGAGCGAAGGGCTGAAGGCGGGCGCGTTCGTTGGCGCGTGGACCTTCTACGCGCGCACCGACTGCACCGAAACGCCGCTGCTCCGCTACCTCTACATCGCCGAAAGCGACGGGCGGAACCTTCTCCTCGTCGTCAATCGCGGCGAGGCGATCTCGACGCCAAGCCAGATGCGCGAGACGAGCAAGCTCGCCGCCAAGGCCGCGTACGACAGCGCGAAGCAGCAGCAGCCGTCGTGCGAGGTGACGAGCGTCGGGATGCGCCAGACGCGGATCGCCGCGACGGACGGCGATCTTTCGCCCATGCAGTTCGGCACGCGCTTCGCGGGCGGCTGGAGCGAGGCGTGGGACTTTGTGGCTTGCGGTCGCCGCGCGACCGTGACAGTCCGATTTGAAGCCGATGGCAAGGGCGGCGCTTCGGCGCGGGTGACGGATGTCACCTTGTCCTGACGGCAGGGGAAAACGGAGAGTTCGATGACCGACAAGCCGACGCTGGGCGAATGGAAGGCGCTTGCCGACAAGGAAGTGAAGGGCAAGAGCCTCGACTGGCAGACGCCCGAGGGCATCACCGTGAAGCCGCTCTACACGGCCGAGGACGTTGCCACCGATCCCGGTCTTCCCGGTTTCGCGCCGTTCACGCGCGGCGTGCGCGCATCGATGTACGCGGGCCGTCCGTGGACGATCCGTCAGTACGCGGGCTTCTCTACCGCCGAGGAATCGAACGCTTTTTACCGCCGCAACCTCGCCGCCGGGCAGAAGGGTCTCTCGGTCGCGTTCGACCTCGCCACGCACCGCGGCTACGATTCGGATCACCCGCGCGTCGTCGGCGACGTCGGCAAGGCGGGCGTCGCGATCGACTCGGTCGAGGACATGAAGATCCTGTTCGACGGCATCCCGCTCGATCAGATGTCCGTGTCGATGACGATGAACGGCGCGGTGATCCCGATCCTGTCGTTCTTCATCGTCGCGGGCGAGGAGCAGGGCGTTGACCGCAAATTGCTCGACGGGACCATCCAGAACGACATTCTGAAGGAGTTCATGGTCCGCAACACCTACATCTACCCGCCCGAGCCTTCGATGCGGATCATCTCCGACATCTTCGGCTACACCTCGCGGGAGATGCCGAAGTTCAACTCGATCTCGATCTCCGGCTACCACATGCAGGAAGCCGGCGCGACGCAGGTGCAGGAACTCGCCTTCACCATCGCGGACGGTGCCGAATACGTGCGCTACGGTGTCGCCTCGGGCCTCGACATCGACAAGTTCGCGGGCCGCCTGTCGTTCTTCTTCGCCATCGGCATGAACTTCTTCATGGAAGTTGCGAAGCTCCGCGCCGCGCGTGTGCTCTGGCACCGCGTGATGACGAACCTCGGCGCCAAGGACGAGCGCTCCAAGATGCTGCGCACGCACTGCCAGACCTCGGGCGTGTCGCTCACCGAGCAGGACCCGTACAACAACGTCATCCGCACCACGATCGAGGCGATGGCCGCGATGCTGGGCGGCACCCAGTCGCTGCACACCAACGCGCTCGACGAAGCGATTGCACTCCCCACCGATTTCTCCGCCCGCATCGCGCGCAACACGCAGATCGTCATCCAGGAAGAGACCGGGATGACCAAGGTCGTCGATCCCTTGGGCGGCTCCTACTACGTGGAGGCGCTGACGCAGGAACTCGTCGACAAGGCCTGGGAGATCATCGAGCGCGTCGAAGCCGAAGGCGGCATGGCGAAAGCCGTCGCGGCGGGCTGGCCCAAGGCGATGATCGAGGAGGCCGCCGCAGCGCGTCAGGCGCGCGTGGACCGGGCCGACGACGTGATCGTGGGCGTCAACAAGTACCGCCTTGTGAACGAGGATCTGCTGGAGACACTCGAAGTCGATAACGACAAGGTTCGGCAAGGCCAGATCGCGCGCATCAACGCCGTGAAGGCGGCGCGCGACGAGGCCGCCTGCCGCGCCGCACTCGATGCGCTGCGCGCGGGCGCGGCCAAGCCTTCCAGCATCGAGAACAACCTGCTCGCGCTCGCCGTCGAGGCCGCGCGCGCGCGCGCCACGCTCGGCGAGATTTCCTCGGCGATGGAGGAAAGCTTCCAGCGCTACGGCACCGTGCCCACGCCGGTGAAAGGCGTCTACGCGGCGCCGTACCAGGGCGATCCGCGATGGGAGCAGGTGGTGGACGGTGTCAAGGCCGTCGAACGCCGCCTCGGCCGCAAACCGAAATTGCTCGTCGCCAAAATGGGCCAGGATGGCCACGACCGCGGCGCCAACGTCATCGCGTCGGCCTTCGGCGACATGGGTTTCGACGTGGTCTCCGGGCCACTGTTCCAGACGCCTGAGGAAACCGTCGTGCTCGCGCTCGAAACCGGCGTCGACGTCGTCGGCGCCTCGTCGCTCGCCGCCGGTCACAAGACGCTGATCCCCGAGCTCATCCGCGGCCTGCGCGAGCAGGGCCGCAGCGACATCAAGGTGATCGCGGGCGGCGTCATCCCGCCGCAGGACTATGATTTCCTGCGCGATGCGGGCGTTCAGGGCATCTATGGCCCCGGCACCAACGTGGTCGAATGCGCGGCGGACGTGCTGCGCCTGCTCGGCCACAACATGCCGCCTGCAGGGCTTGCCGAAGCGGCGGAGTAAGCACCCAGCGCTGTACCGGTCCGATTCGGACCGGTGCCGAAACCGTGATATGTCTCGCCGCCTCCAAACAGGGGAGACACGTCATGACTTACCGGAAATTTGTCTCGCTTTGCGTTGCGTCCGCGTTTGTCGTTGCCTCACCCGTCGCCGCGCAGGACACGGCGAAAAAGCGCGAGAACGTCTCGTATCATGTCCTGGAGTTCGTGAAGTACAAGGAAGGCAAGGGCGAGCGCGCCTGGGAGATCGTCACGAAGTATTTCGATCCCGCGTCCGTGGCGTCGAAGACACCGCTTCCCGAAGAGTATCACGTCCAGTTCGGCGATTGGGACGACGTGCTCGTCTGGCCGATGAAGGGCGGGGCGGAGATCGAGTGGCAGTATTCGCCAGACGACGTCGCCTGGTTCGCGGAACTCCACAAGCTGACCGGCAGCAAGGAAGCCTCCGACAAGCTGCTCGAAGAGTGGAACGGCCTCATCGCGAATCGCAAGCGGTCCATCGCGCACCGGCACCTGCCGAAAAAGTAGCGGGCGTAAGGGAAGGGGCCTCGCGCCCCTTCCGCGTTCAGCGGGTGGCGGGTTTCCGGCGCCCGACGATGATGCCCGCAAGCCCGAAGCCGAGCAGTGCGAATATGCCGGACATCGGCGGTTTCAGGGCTTCCTCCGCGAAGGCCGCGGCGTTCGAAAAATAGCGCGCCGCACCCGTCTTGCCGTTCACCGTCGCATTCCCCGAGGCCGCGACGATGCGGCCCTGCTCCGCGACCATCTCGTTGTCGGCGAGTATCGCGGCGTTGGCGGGTGCCGAGCGGTTGGCGAAGAATGTCACGGTTCCAGGCGCACGGTTCACGAAGCGGTTGCCGCTCACGCGTACGGGGCCCTGCGGGTTCACGTAGCTGCCGCCCTTTCGCATCTCGAAGCCATAGGCGATGGCCGTGCAGCAATTGTCGGGGTCGGGGCCCTTCACCAGCAGGTTGTCGCTGATCGTCGCGCCGCCGCCCTCTGGCAGGTCGATGAGGTAGGAAGCTGAGCCGTTCGTATCGTCGATCCGGTTGCCCGTGATGCGCGTGTCGAGCGCACGGGATTTGATGTAGTGGCCGCGCGTGCCGCGCTCGAATGTCGATCCCGTCACCATCAGGCGCGCGATGCCGTTCGCATAAATCGCATGGCCCACGTGGTCAGCTGCGCGGCTGGCCGTCCCCGTAAAGCGCGAACGGCGCACGGTCAGCACGCTGCCGTCCACGCTGTTTGCAAGGATGCCCATCTCGTTCCCGGAGAAGCGCGCGTCGGCCACCGTGAGGTTGCGGCCTTCGGCACGAATTCCGGCGCCGTTGCCGTCAGGCGCGCGGGCGCCTTCGAATGTGATCCCCGTGATCGTCACGTCATCCCCGGCGATCACGAACAGTCCCTTGCCGGCCACGGTGTCGCCGCCCACCACGACGCTGCCCGGTACGGCGTCCGCTGCGGCGCGGATGGTCAGGTTGTCGGCGTGGAAGCGCGCGCCTTCGTAGAGGCCGGGGGCAAGGACGATCGTATCGCCGGCCTCGGTATCGCGCGCGGCTTCGGCCAGCGTCGCATAGGCACCGTTGCCGCCGACCGCGAGCGTTGCCGCCGATGCGCCGGCCGAGCCGGTAGAGAGGGCCGCTGCCAGAGCGAGTCTCAGTGTCATGTCCGCCGACCTCGTCATTGCCGCCATGCTGCGCGAGGTCCCCGACCGCGCGGGCCGCTCATGCCCTGCAAATGATGACGGTTTCAATCGCGTGCCCCTCGAAAGCCGGGTGGAGTGCGTAGCAGACGCGACATTACGAAGCCGTTTCGTTCCGAGCGCGTTTCCAGCGCTGTGCGTAACGGACGGCCGATACGATCGTTAGGAAAGTTGCTGCAATCATCAGAGCTTGCAACAGAAGCGGCGTTTTGAGCACGGGCGGCAGCGGCAGCAGGATCAGCGCCACGAGCAGCATCTGCACAGCGTTTCCCGCCTTGCCGAAGCGGCCGGGGTGGAGTTCGTCGGCGTGCCCGCGCGCCCGGGCCCAGACGCTCGCGGCGAGCACGAAGCCCTCGCGCACCGCCACGACGAGCGCGAACCAGCCCGGCAGCAACCCGGTCCACCACAAAAGCGCCACGGCGGTGCCGACGAGCAGCTTGTCGGCAACGGGGTCCATCAGCCGCCCGAACGTCGTGATGATGTCCCAACGCCGCGCGATCCAGCCGTCCACGGCGTCGGTGATGGCGGCGATGGCGAACAGGATGCCCGCGCGCGCCAGATCGCCCGAAATCAGGTACAGCGCCATCGGCACCACGAGCAGCAGCCGGAAGACGGTGAGCAGATTGGGAATGTTGATAGGGCGCCTCCCACTGTTTTAGTCGCCAGTATCGTCTGCACAGGATAGACGAGGCATGAATGTCATGCACGCCCGTGCCCGGTCTTTTGGAGGAAACCATGTTCCTGAAGCTCAGCGAAACCGTTTCGGTGGCGCCGCAGATCACGGCTGCCGACATCGGTGCCGCGAAGACGGCGGGCTTCACCGCGATCATCAACAACCGCCCGGATGGCGAAGCGCCCGATCAACCGCCGAGCGAGACGATCGCGGCGGCGGCAGCGGCGGAAGGGCTCGCTTATGCCTATATCCCGATGTCGCAGGGCGGCATCACGCCCGCCATGATCGAAGCCGTGCGCCAGGCGCTGGAAGGCCAGACCACATTGATGTTCTGCCGCTCGGGCACGCGCTCCACGATGCTGTGGGGCCTTGCCGAAGCCTCTGCCGGGAAGAATCCCGAAGAGCTTGCCGAGGCGGCGCGCGGTGCCGGATACGACCTGTCGCCGATCTACGGCGTCATGCAGCAGATGGCAGCCCGCTAGAAGATGCTTGCGCAGACGCTGATCTCGGTCGGCGGCATCGCGCTTGTGGTTTTGCTGGCGCGCTGGCTCGGCGTCCGGCGTCCGGCAGCGGGCCTCGATACGAAGGCTGCGGCCGATCTTGCCGAGTTCACCCTCGCGGGGTTCGTGGCGAACGACGTCGCGCTTGGCGCCGATGGCGGCGGCGCGATGGTTTCGGGGCAGGGCGGGCACTTCGCCCTCATCAAGCCGCACGGATCGCACTGGGCCGTGCGGGGGCTCGCGGCGCCGGTGGCCGTCACTGTCGAAAACGCTGACTTGATCGTGGACAGCGGCGATCCCATGTTCGGCTCGGTTCGCCTGCGGATCGGCGCGGAAGCGGCGGAAACGCTTGCCGCACGGCTGCGGGCACAGGCTGGACACCAATGAAGCTGCCCGATCCCGTCGCTCTCGCCATTCCGGCGTTCATCCTGCTGATGGTGGCGGAGGTGCTCTGGGTCCGTTTCGGCGGACGCGGCGAATATGAATGGCGCGATACCGCCACCTCGCTCGTCATGGGCTTCGGCAGCACGATTGCCAGCCTCATCACCGGCGGCGCGGTTATCGCCTCGGCGTACTGGCTGCATCAGTTCGCGATTGTCGATCTCGGCTGGCACTGGTGGGTGTTCGCGCTCTGCATCCTTGCTGACGATCTCGCGTATTACGTGTTCCACCGCAGCGCGCACCGCGTGCGCTGGTTCTGGGCGGCGCACGTCATCCATCATTCCAGCCAGCACTATAATCTCTCCACGGCGCTCCGGCAGACGTGGACGGGGTTCATCGCGCTCGCGTTCATCTTCCGGATGCCGCTGTTCCTGGTGTTCGATCCGGCGATGGTGCTCTTCGCCTCGGCGATCAACCTCGTCTACCAGTTCTGGATTCACACAGAGGTCGTCGGCCGGATGCCGCGCTGGTTCGAGGCGGTCATGAACACGCCCTCACACCACCGCGTCCACCACGCGACGAACCCGCGTTATCTCGACAAGAACTACGCAGGCATGTTCATCATCTGGGACAGGATGTTCGGCACGTTCGAGCCGGAGCGCGACGACGAGCCGTGCCGCTACGGCATCGTCAAGAACCTCGGCAGCTTCAATGTGCTGTGGACGGCGTTCCACGAGTGGATCGGCATCGCGAAGGACGTGTGGCACGCGCCCACGTGGGCCGCGCGCTGGAACTACATGGTGAAGCCGCCGGGTTGGAGCCACGACGGCAGCCGCGACACCTCGGAGACGATCAAGGCGCGCTGGGCGGAGCGGCAGGCGCGGCTCGCGGCAGAGCCCGCCGAATGATTCCGATCGGGCGAGGGCTCGCCATCGATCCTGATGAGATCACGCTCAGTTTCATCCGCGCGAGCGGCCCCGGCGGACAGAACGTCAACAAGGTATCGACGGCGGTGGAGCTTCGCTTCGATCTCGCGCGTTCGCCGTCGCTGCCGGAGGCCGTCAAACGCCGCGCTGCGCGGCTCGCCGGACGGCGGCTGACGCTGGACGGGGTCATCGTGCTCCGCGCCGAGCGCTTCCGCACACAGGAGATGAACCGGGAGGATGCCGAGGCGCGGCTCGTCGCGCTGCTCTCCGAAGCCGCCGTGCCGCCGACGCCGCGCGTCAAGACCAAACCGAGCAAGGCCGCGAAGGCCCGCCGCACCGATGCCAAAACCGGGCGCGGCAAGGTGAAGGCGCTGCGCCGCAAACCTTCGGACGTTTAGAAAAGGAGAGGGGCGGCGTGGTTGCCCACGCCGCCCCGGGAATTTGTACGCAGTACTAAACTCGAACTCAGTAGTTGTAGGCGCGTTCGCCGTGTTCGCCGAGGTCGAGACCTTCGCGCTCCACCTCTTCGGAGACACGCAGGCCGGTGATGACCTTGGCCACCGTGAAGGCGATCGCCGAGCCCACCGCTGCCCAGATGATGGCGACCACGACCGCCTGGATCTGGATGATGAGCTGGGCGCCCATGGCATAGTCCTCTGCACCCGGGCCGCCGAGCGCCGGCAGCATGGTGACCGCCGTGCCGATGGAACCGATGATGCCGCCTACGCCGTGGATGCCGAACGCGTCGAGCGAGTCGTCGAAGCCGAGCTTCGCCTTGATCTTCATGACGAAGATGCAGCAGGCGATGGCTGCGATCGCACCGAGCAGGATAGCGCCGAACGGACCGGAGTTGCCCGCCGCCGGCGTGATCGCCACGAGGCCCGCGATGGCGCCCGAGCAGGCACCGAGCAGCGAGCTCTTGTGACCGAGCACGCGCTCGGTGAGCATCCAGAACAGCACCGCCGCAGCCGTGGCGACGAAGGTGTTGATGAGCGCGAGGCCCGCCGAACCGTTCGCCTCGAGAGCCGAGCCGGCGTTGAAGCCGAACCAGCCCACCCACAGCAGACCCGTGCCGATCAGCGTCATGGTCAGCGAGTGCGGCGCCATGACTTCCTTCTGGTAGCCGAGACGCTTGCCGAGGAGGATCGCACCGACCAGCGCCGAGACGCCAGCGTTGATGTGGACGACCGTACCGCCGGCGAAGTCCAGCGCACCCCAGCCGAAGATCAGGCCGGTCGCCTCATCCGTGCCGCCGAGATACCAGACCATGTGCGCGATCGGGTAGTAGACGATGAACAGCCAGACGATCGCGAAGACCATCAGGCCCGAGAACTTCATGCGCTCGACAAGGCCGCCGACGACGAGCGCGACGGTGATCGCCGAGAATGTCATCTGGAAGGCGATGAACACGAATTCCGGGATGACCACGCCGTCCGTGAAGGTCGCGACCGTCGAGTCGGCCGTCACGCCTGCAAGGAAGAACTTGCCCGTCGAGATGAACTGGTTCGCGTCGCCGCCGAACGAGAGGCCGTAGCCGAACATGACCCAGAGGATCATGGCGAGGCTCGCCACCGCGATGATCTGGGTGAGAACCGAGAGCATGTTCTTGGTGCGGACGAGGCCGCCGTAGAACAGCGCGAGGCCGGGGACGATCATGGCCATGACGAGCACGGTCGCCACGATCATCCAGGCGGTGTCGCCCTTGTCGGGAACCGGCACGGCCGCGGCGGCTTCCTGCGCGAAGGCAGGCAGTGAAAACAGCAGGGGGGCGCCGAAAGCCAGCGCGCGTCCTGCCCATCCAAGAGTTGGTTTCATTCCTTACCCCCAGTCCTAAAGAGCGGTTTCATCGGTCTCGCCGGTGCGGATGCGCACGGCGCCGCCGACATCGAGCGTGAAGATCTTGCCGTCGCCGATGCTTCCGGTCGCGGCGGCGGCGGAGATGGTTTCAACCACGCGCGGAGCAAGGTCGTCGGCGGCGACGATCTCGAGCTTCAGCTTCGGAACCATGTTCACACTGTACTCAGCGCCGCGGTACACTTCCGTGTGCCCCTTCTGGCGCCCGTAACCCTTCACCTCCGTCACGGTCAGTCCCTGCACGCCGATGTCGCTCAGGGCTTCCCGCACGGGGTCGAGCTTGAATGGCTTGATGATAGCAATGATCAGCTTCATGCCTTGCCCCCTCCTGTGTGGTTGTGCCGGGGAGGCATTGTGCATGATGCGTGCCAACTGCTGCAGCGCAGCAAAACAGGCGACTCCAACCCCGCTGGGGCTGGATTATGATTAAAAATTAGGCGATGGAGGGGATGCGCCTAGATTCTAGGCGAGGAAGTTGACGAAAGTTTAAGCGTCGGCGCGGTCCAAAATCGCTTTTGCCTCGGCAAGGTCGCTTTCATCGACCATCAGCCGCGCCGAAGCGATCGGCCCGAGCCTCAGGCTTGATACGCCCGCGTCGAAGAGCACCGCCGGAATTCCCTCCGCTTCGAGCCCGAGGCGGGCGACGTCCGCCTCAATCCTGTCGGAATATTCGCGGACCATCGCGAGCGGCATCAGGCGTCCTCGCTCACGTAGCGGTCGGTCACGCGGATCGGCAGGCCGTCGATGCTCCGCGTACGGTCGGCGCGGCGCTTCACCCAAGCCGATGGATCCGTGCCCGCCTGCCGATGGTATTTCACCAGCGTCGGCCGTTCGCGCTCCAGCGTCATGTGCGGCACGCCCCAGCCGCAGCTCGTCTGCGTGCTCTCGACCGTAATGTCGAAGATCTGCCGCGTGCCGGGCAGGATCGCGAAATGCGCCGCGAGCGCATCCCAATCCGCGTCCTGCGGCAATACCGCCCGGCCGTGCCCGTAAATGCGGAAGATGAGCGCCGGATTGTCGAACGCACAGAACATCAGCGTGATGCGCCCGTCCGCGGCGAGGTGCGCGTGCGTCTCGTTGCCGGAGCCGCCGAGGTCAAGATAGGCGACGCGCGTCGGCGAGAGCACGCGAAAGCAATCATAGCCCTTGGGGCTGAGGTTGATGCGCGCGTCCGCCGCGGCGGTCGCCACGAAGAACACGGGCTGGCGGGTGATGAAGGCGATGTGCTCTTCGGTAAGGTGATCGAAGAAGTCCGCCACGCGCCGCTCTCCTTTCGTCTCAGGCGGCGGTGCCGCCCACCGTCAACCCTTCCAGCATCAGCGTGGGCTGCCCGACGCCCGCGGGCACCGATTGCCCACCCTTGCCGCAGATGCCGACGCCCTCGTCCAGCTCCAGGTCGTTGCCGATCGCGACGACCTTCTGCATCGCCTCCGGTCCCGATCCGATCAGCGTCGCGCCCTTGATCGGGGCGCCGAGTTTGCCGTTCTCGATCCGGTAGGCCTCCGTGCAGGAAAACACGAACTTGCCGTTGGTGATGTCGACCTGCCCGCCGCCGAAGCTCTTGGCGTAGATACCGGATTTGGCGCGGGAGAGAATCTCGCCCGGATCATCCTTGCCCGCGAGCATGAACGTGTTCGTCATGCGCGGCATCGGCGCGTGCGCGAAGCTCTCGCGGCGGCCGTTGCCGGTAGGCGCCACGCCCATCAGGCGGGCGTTCAGCCGGTCCTGCATGTAGCCCTTCAGGATGCCGTCCTCGATCAGCACGGTGCGGCCCGTCGGCGTGCCTTCGTCGTCAATGGTCAGCGACCCGCGCCGGTGCTCGAGGCTGCCGTCGTCGACGATCGTGACACCCGGTGAAGCCACGCGCTCGCCTAGCCGTCCCGAGAAGGTCGAAGCCCCCTTGCGGTTGAAATCGCCCTCAAGACCATGCCCAACCGCCTCGTGCAGCAGCACGCCCGGCCAGCCCGGCCCCAGCACCACGGTCATCTCGCCCGCAGGGGCCGCGACCGCGTCGAGGTTCACCAGCGCCTGCGCGAGCGCCACATCGATCGCACGCTCCCACGTCGCGTCCTCGAACAGCTGGTCGTAAAGATAGCGGCCGCCGATGCCGTGGTAGCCGGCCTCCCGGCGCCCGTCCTTCTCGGCGACGATCTGCACGTTGATCCGCACCAGCGGCCGGATGTCGGAGGCGCGGAAGCCGTCCCCGCGCAGAATCTCGATCGCGGACCAGCTCGCGGTAAGCGAGGCGGAGACCTGCACCACGCGCGGATCGCGCGCCCGCGCTGCGGCGTCGATTCGCTCCAGCAGCGCGACCTTGCGCGCGAAGGGGATCGCGCTGATCGGGTCGTCGTCCACATAGAGCTTGCGGTTGGTCCGTGCGGGCGGCGCGGCGATCGTGCCGCCATGCCCGCCGCGCACCAGCGCCACGGTTTCGCCCGCGCGCCGGATCGCCGCCTCGCTAATCTCGTTGGCGTGCGCAAAGGCGGTGGTTTCGCCCGAAACGCCGCGCAGGCCGAAGCCCTGCGTCGTGTCGAAGCTCGCGGATTTCATGCGTCCGTCGTCGAAGCTGAAGCTCTCGGCGACGGTGTGCTGCATGTAAAGCTCGCCGTCGTCGGTGCCGGCGAGAACGTCGGCGACGACACGCTCGGCGCGGGCCGGGTCGAGCTGCGAATAAAACAGGCGGGTCGGGTCGGTCATACGCCCGATATGGGCGCTGCGCCCTTATTTGTCACGTGTGTCGGCGGGTCCGCCCGAAAGGATGAAGCGCCGGTCGCAATAGCCGCAGTCGACGAATCCGTGCTCCATCTCCAGGAAAACGCGGGGATGGCCGAGCGGTCCCTCATCGCCGTCGCACGACACGCGTGTGCTTTCGGCGTAGCGGATTTCGGGGACGAACTCGTCTTTCGGGGCGGTAGCGTTCATGGAGGCTGCGCTTAGCACCGGTTTTTCGCGGCCTCAAGCCTGCTCAGATAAAGTGCGGAGCGATCAATGGCGCGATCACAGGGCCAAGCGCGACCGCCGCGATGAAGGCGGTCTTGAGCGCGTTGAACACCAGCACGCGGCGGCGGGAGATGGGAGCCATGAACATGGCCGGACGATGACGCGGAAAAGGTTAGTAAAGTCTTAACATCAACGGCCCTGCAACGGTTCGGCGTATGAATTTGCGCGGCACTCATCTAGCCGCTTGCCGCGTGCAGGTGCGGACGGTATAGCCCGCGCCGGGAGCGGTCGTTTCGCGCGCGCCTCACCAGCTCGCGGGCCGAACGGTCGGGGCAGGAGTTGCGTTGAATGATCGATACGGTTGAAGGAATGTCCGTCCTGGCCGACGACGACGATAATCAGAAATCGGCTGCCGCGAACGGCATCGAATTGCCACAAGGCTATGTCCCCACAGAGGACGAGCCTTTCATGAATCCGCTGCAGCTGGCGTATTTCCGCAAGAAGCTTCTCGACTGGAAAGACGATATCCATCGCGAAGCGAAGGAAACGCTCGCCCAGCTCCAGAAGGAGCCGCTGCAGGAAGCCGACGCCACCGACCGCGCATCGAGCGAGACCGACTGGTCGATCGAGCTGCGCGCGCGGGATCGGCAGCGCAAACTGATCAACAAGATCGACGCGGCGCTCCGCCGCATCGATGCGGGCGAATACGGCTACTGCGAGGTCACCGGCGAGCCGATTTCGCTGAAACGCCTCGATGCGCGCCCGATCGCCACGATGACGGTCGAGGCGCAGGAACGCCACGAGCGCAACGAGAAGATCACACGCGACGAATAGCGCGGTCCTGCCCGTAGGCAGGTCTTCTGGGCAGATCGTTACGCAAAAGTCATGGAAATCCGCGCCTGCCTGCGGGATTGCGCGCGTTCATCCGTCCATCAGCCGCCCGGCATCCGCAACGCCTCGTTAACTACGCAGCGGCTAGTTTGCACCTGTTGGGTTGCAAACTGTCGGGGCCGATGACGCCGATCGATGATGCCATACGGCCGGAGGAACTGGCCGCGCTGGAGGCTGCCTTGCCGCGCAAGTGGTGGAGCGGCAAGCGCATCGTCACGGCTGCGCTGATCGCTGCGGCCCTCGTCGTCGCGCTTTACGGTCTTCAGTGGGCGACTGCGCCGGGCGTGCTCACGCCCGCGATTCCCCACTATGTCGAGGTTCCGGCGATGACCGTGAACCTCCGCACGAAGGGCGGCGAACGCCGCTACCTCAAGGTGCATGTGGTCATCGAGGCCGCGAGCCGCGAGGACGCCGACGCGATCAAGGCCCGGCTTCCGGCGGTGATCGATGGCTTCCAGTCCTACCTGCGCGCGCTGCACCCGCAGGATCTTGGCGGCGCTTCGGGCACGTATCGCATCAAGGAAGAGCTGATGGTGCGGATCAACCGCGCCGGGCCGGGGCGGGCGAGCGATGTGCTGGTGCAGGAGCTGATCCAGCAATGACCAGCCGCAGCATGAAATTCGATCCCGAAGCCTGGCTTCGCGACGATATCGAGGCGGAATGGGCGCTGACACGCGACCAGATGCAGCGCGCCGCGCCGCAGGGGCTGCGGCCACGCGAAACGCCGCGCGGGATACCGGCCTCCGATCAGGCGGGTATCGACGCCATCATCAACGCCGGGCTCGTCTCCACCGAGCGGCTGCCGATGCTCGATGTGGTCTTCGATCGTCTCGTCCGGCTGATGACGGCGAGCCTGCGCAGTCTCACCTCCGATACGGTCGCTGTTTCCATCGAAACGGTTGCCCCGGTGCGTTTCGGCGCATTCCTCAACGATCTGCCGCGGCCGTCGCTGATAGGCGTCGCGCAGGCGCGCGCGTGGGACAATTCGGCACTGCTCATCGTCCGCCCCGACCTCGCCTTCGCGATCGTCGACGTGATGCTCGGCGGGCGGCGCGGCGTGCCCCCGGCGCGCATCGGCGGGCGGGGTTTCACGGCGATCGAAACCAAACTCGTTACGCGCCTCATCGATGTCGTGCTCTGCGACCTCGGCGCCGCCTTCGCGCCGCTGGCCTCGGTCGGCTTCGCGCGCGACCGGATCGAGACCAATCCGCGCTTCGCCGGAATCGCGCGTCCCACCAGCGTCGCCGTCAACGCCCGCTTCCGCATCGAGGTCGATGAACGCGGCGGGCTCCTCGATCTCGTGATCCCCCATGCGACGCTGGAGCCGGTGCGCGCGCTGCTCCTCCAGCGTTTCACGGGCGAGACGTTCGGCCGCGACCGGATCTGGGAACGGCATCTGGCGTCGGAACTTCAGCGCGCCCGCGTCGAGGTGGAGGCCGTGCTCGGCGAGCGGCAGATGACGCTCGCCGAGGTGATGGGGTTCAGGCCCGGCCAGACGCTGCTTTTCGGCACGCGCGAAGAACATCCGATCGCGCTGCGCTGCGGCGGTCGCACCATCGGGCATGGCCGCATGGGCCGCACGGGCGGTCAGGTCGCTGTGCGCCTCACCGACCGGGAAACCGAACCCCAGCCGGGAAAGACGTTCCGCCTGCGCGGCGAGGATTAAGCCCGTGCGCCGCGCATCCCAACGCCTGCTGCTCATCGCCGCGCTTGCGCTCGCGGTCCCCGCGCCCGTTTCGGGAGACGCGCCGAACATGCGCGCTGCGCTGCAGGTGCTCAGCGTCGCGCCCGATGCCGAGCGTCCCGAACGGCGCTGGCGGCTGGCGCAGGACTATGCCGCCGCCGGTCTTCATGCGGAGGCGGACGGCGTGCTCGGCGTGCTTGCCGCCGATTCGCCGCGCCGCGCGGAAACGGCTGAATTCCGCCTGCTGCGTGCCGAAGTCTTCACCGCGCTGAGTGCGCCTGAGAAGGCGTTGGCAGAGCTCGATACGCCCGCGCTTGCCGAAGTCCCCGCCGCCTGTCTTCAGCGCCTCGCCGCGTCCGCGCGGCTGCGCGATCGCGCGGGGGTTGCCGCCGCGCACCGCTGCGCCGCGCCTGCGCTTGCAGCGCTGCCCGCCACGGCGCGGGCGTCCTATCTGATGGCCGCCGTTCGCACCTATGCGGAGGCGGGCGACATGGATGCGGCCGCGGCCGTGCTGCGCCGGATGGATGGGCTGTCCCCGGTCCAGCAGGGCGAGGCCGACTATTGGAGGGGCGTCACGCTCCGCGGCAATGCACCCGCGGCGCTCGCGCATTTCCGCCGTGCCGTAGCGAGCCCGAACCCGATCGCCGCGCTGCGCGCCGAGGTTGCCGCCACCGAAATCGAGGTCGCGGCCGGTCGCCTCACCCCGAAAGCCGCGCTCGCCCGTCTCGAAAGTCTCGACGATGTCTGGCGCGGCGGCGCTGCCGAACGCGATCTGCTGGTGGCGCTCGGCAGTCTCCGGGATAAGTCCGGCGATGCCTCCGGCGCTTTTGCGGCGTGGAGCGCGGTGGCGGGCGGTTTCCCGGACCTCCCGAAGCGGTTCAAGGCCGCCGTCGCAGACGTGCCGCCTGATCAGGCCGTCGCGCTGCTCGGCGCGTATCCCGATTATGCCCCGCAAGGCGCCGATGCCGATGCCATGATCCGCCGCCTCGCCGAACGCCTCGCCAGCGCGGGCCGCATCGCCGAGGCCGCGCGCCTTCTCGATCATCAGGTCGCACACCGCCTCGAAGGCACGGCGCGGGCGAGCGTCGCCGTGCGGCTCGCCGAACTCCTCGTGGCGAGCGGCAATCCGCAGCGGGCGCTGACCATCCTCGCGGAAACCCGCGCCGCGCTCCCCGCCGATCTCGATCTGCGCCGCCGTCAAGCGGAAGCCACCGCGCGCATCCGCACCGGCGATGCAGCCAGGGCCCGCACGCTCCTCACCGGAATCGATGGCCGCCACGCCGACCTCCTGCGCGCCGAAGCCGCGTGGACTCTGGGGGACTGGCCGGCCGTGATCGCCGGGCTCGAACCCCTGCTGCCGGAAAGCGCGGCGTCTGCACAGGACGCAGGTCTGATCCTGCGCGTCGCCGTCGCCGCCGCCCGGCAGGACGACCGCGACCGGCTTCGCAGTCTGGAGAAGCGTTACCGCACGATGCGCGGTCAACCCGCCCGCGCGCTCGAGGCCCTTGTGAACGCCCCGCGCGACCCGCGCGTGCTCGCCGCCGTCACGGAAAGGGTGTCAGACTATTCGCTGATCGACGGCAGCCCGGCGTAGGCGGTAGGGTCGCCCCACGCGAGGAACGGCCCATTGAGATAGTCGGCCTTGCCATAACGGAACGGTGCGCCCGCCGCATCGACCATAGCGCCCCCCGCCGCGAGCAGCACCGCATGTGCGGCGGCGGTGTCCCACTCCGACGTCGGCCCAAAGCGCGGATAGACGTCCGCCTCACCCTCGGCGATCATGCAGAACTTGAGCGACGAGCCGCTCGGCTTAACCTCGGCGCCGGGAATGCGCGCCACATAGGCCATCGTCCGGTCGTCGTTGTGCGAGCGGCTGGTCACGACCACGGGCCGCGCCGGCAGCGCCCGGCACCGGATTGCCGCCTTCGCATCCCCATCGAACCGCCACGCGCCGTCGCCGACGATGCCCGCCCAGATCGTGCGCGTGCGCGGTGCCATCACCAGACCGAACACCGGGGCGCCATTGTCGATAAGGCCGATGTTCACCGAATAGTCTGCGCCGCCATCGAGGAAGCTCTTGGTGCCGTCGAGCGGGTCGATCAGCCAGAAGCGCTCGGCAACCGCGGGCTTCCCGTCCGCCTCGCAGGCCTCCTCGCCAACGATCTGTGTTTCGGGATCGATCCGCCTGAGCGCGGCGACGATCAGCGCCTCGGCGCGTTCGTCCGCTTCGGTTACGGGCGAGCGATCGGCCTTGGTGCGCGTTGCGGCGCCGGTTTCGCGGATCTGTTCGATGAGGGTTGCCGCGTCCCGGATCACCGGGAGCAGCGCGTCAAGAAAGGGGCGTGTCACGCATCCGCGGTATCGAAGAGTTCCGCGGGTTTCAAGCCGAGCCGATCGATGTGGCGGCGGATGCCCGGCCACTCGCGCGTCAGGAACTGCTTCCGCTCCTCGGCCACCAGCTTTTCGCGCGCGCCCGGCTCCACGAACAGCCCGAGCCCGCGCCGCGCCGAGACGAGCCCGGCGGTCTGCAGCTCCTGATAAGCCTTGGAAACGGTCAGCGGATTGACCTGCTGCTCGGCCGCAAGCGCCCGCACCGAGGGCAGCGAATCCCCGACGCCATATTGGCCGTCAATGATCGCAGCCGCGATCAGGTCGCGAATCTGCACATAGATCGGGCGCGTCGTCTGCCACATGGTGTCATAAGACCATAAGACAGTAGCACGGTCAAGCCGCAGGACGCGGCTAGGCCTCGCGCCACACGCTCACAACATCGTCGAGGTCCGGGCGCGGGCGCTCTTCCAGCGGCTTCCCCGGGGTGCCGAGGAACATGAAGCCGACGATGCTGTCACCGGGCTCGCCGAAGAGCCGCGTCACGCTCTCCGAATAGGCCGCCCAGCCGGTCAGCCAGCAGGACGTGAAGCCCTCCGCGTGCGCAGCGTGCGCAAGCGTCATCGTCGCGGCGGCGGCTGATGCCGCCTGTTCGGCGAGCGGGATGTGCGATTCGGGTTTGGGGCGAAAGAGCGTGACGACCAGCGTGGGGGCCTGCCGCGCGAAATCGCGGATCGCCTCGCGTTCGATGCGTCCGGCTTCGGGCTTCTCGGTCACGTAGATCGCTTCCAGCGCCTCGGCGAGCGCGCCGCGTTCGCTCTCTGGCACCACCACGAAGCGCCACGGTGCGAGCTTGCCATGATCCGGCACGCGCGCCGCCGCGGTCAGGATGCGCCGCAGCTGCGCCTCGTCCGGGCCGGGTGCGATCATATCGCGCGCCTTGCCGGAACGGCGCGTGAGAAGCAGGGACATGGGGGTGGTGCGGTCGTTGAACACGGTCACGAATGGTTTGCCTTCTTGCCGTTCGCCGATAGGCCGTTGCCCGGCGGGAGTGCGCTCGCTAGCAGAAGCGCCTGCGGAAAAGAAAGTCAGGTCGCAACGGTGCGGTATCAATTTTGCCTTTTGCTCACCTGCGCAGTCCTTGCGCATCCTGCGGCTGCTGATGACACGATCGTGGTCACCGGCCATGCGCTTGAACAGCCGCTCGGCGCGCAGGCCTACGCCGTGCAGCTGATCGACGGCGCGGCGCTGCAGGACGTGCCGGGCGGGCTGGAGACGGCGCTGGAGGCTGCCTCCGGCTTCCAGATGTTCCGCCGCACGGACAGCCGCTCGGCGAACCCGACGAGTCAGGGCGCGCAGCTTCGCGGCATCGGCGGCAATGCGTCCAGCCGCGCGCTGGTGCTGCTGGACGGCGTTCCCGTCGCCGATCCGTTCGCCGGATGGATCCCGTGGCCCGCGATCCGCCCGGAAAACCTCTCCTCGGTCCGTATCACCACGGGCGGCGGGGCAGGGGCGTTCGGCGCGGGCGCGCTCACCGGTGTCATCGAGCTGTCGAGCGCGGGGCGGGACCGCACGCCCATTATCGGCATCGATTATGGCAGCCGCGATTCGGTCGCAGCGTCGGCGGGCGTTACTGTGCCGCTCGGCGGCGGCTTCATCGCGCTCGACGCGGGATATGATCGCGGCGACGGCTTCCATCTGATCCGGCGTTCGCAGCGCGGCGCGGTCGATATCCCCGCGTCCTACGAACAATATGGCGGCTCAGTGCGCTTCGTCGTTCCGGTTGGCGACGAAACCGAACTCCAGGTGCGCGGCGCAGCCTTCGCGGACGACCGCGTGCGCGGCATCGACATTGTCGATTCTTCGAACAGCGGCGCCGATGCGAGCGTGCGGCTGGTATCGCGCGGCGCGCTGCCGTGGGAGGCCATCGCCTATCTGCAGACACGCGACTTCTCCTCGCGCTTCGCCCGCATCGAGGCGGGTCGCGGCGCCGCCTTCCCCACGCTCGATCAATATGCCGTCCCCGCTACCGGCTACGGTGCGAAGGTGGAGGTGCGCCCCACGCTCGGCGCCCACGCCTTGCGCCTCGGTGCCGACTGGCGCGGCGCCACCGGCGAGACGAAGGAGTTCTATACGCCGGTCGCCGGCGTCTACACGCGGATGCGCGAGGCGGGCGGCGACAGCAATGTCTACGGCGTTTTCATCGAGGACGACTGGCAGCTGACGGACGCGCTGCTGCTGACGGGCGGCGTCCGCGTTGATCGCTGGTCGCTCACGAACGGGCATCTCAACGAGCGCCAGTTGACGGGTGCGGTGCTCACCGACACCGATTTTGCGAAGCGGTCGGGCACGGAGCCGAGCGCCCGGCTCGGCCTCGCGCTCGCCGCCACCCCGGCGCTCACGCTGCGCACCGCCGGCTATCTCGGCTTCCGCGTGCCGACGCTCAATGAGCTCTACCGCCCGTTCCGTGTCGGTGCGGACGCGACCGCCGCCAACGCCGGGTTGAAGCCGGAGCGGCTGCGCGGCATCGAGGCGGGGTTCGATTACCGCCCGCTCAGCACGGCGCATCTCTCGGCCACGGTCTTCTACAACCGCGCGAAGAACGCTATCGGCAACGTCACGCTCGCGCAGGGGCCGGGCACGTTCCCCGGCGTCGGCTTCGTCGCGGGCGCCTATCGCCAGCGCCTCAATCTCGATGCGATCGAGGCGTGGGGGCTGGAAGCGAACGCAGGCCTCGATCTCGGCCGCTGGTCGCTCGGGCTCTCCTACGCGTTCACAGATGCGACCGTCGAGGCGAGCGGCATGTCCGCGGCGCTCGACGGGATGCGCCCCGCGCAGACCCCGAAGCATCAGGCGAGTGCATCCGCAAGCTGGCGCTCGGGCGGCTGGAGCGCGGGTGTCACCGTGCGCTACGACGGCGTTCGCTACGAAGACGATCTGCAGATGCTCCGTCTGGACGAAGCCCTGGCGCTCGACGCCTTCGCCGAAGCGCCGCTCGGGAGAGGCGTGTCGCTGCGCCTCGCCGCCGAAAATCTCGCCGATGCGAACATTCAAGCCGGACGCACCAGCGACGGCATCGTCGATCGTGGGCAGCCCCGCACATTCTGGGTCGGCATCCGCTGGCGTCCAGGACGCTGAATGTCCTTAAAGCTCATCGCCTTCGGGGGAGGGCGTCAGCGCCTGCGGAACAACTGGAAGGGCACCTCTTTTTCAACGCCCTTCTGGCTGATCCTCACCCATGTGGTGAGGGTATCCGGTCCGGTGCGTTCTATTGTCATGCCGTCGAAGAACCAGCGGTCCTTCTCAATGGCAACCAGCGGGAACACCACGGGTTTGCCTGTCTGATCTTCCCAACCGCTCATGTCCGGATTGAAGTGGCGAACACGAAAGGCCAGCGACTGACCGACCGGGACATAGTCGACGATCTCGGTAAACCTGATGCCGCCCTTGCCGTCAGCCATCGTGAAGTGGCCCGTAATTCGGCCGCCGAACGCAGCGGAATAGGTCTCCGCCACCTCGGCGCCCATTCCCGTGCCGGCCCAGCTTCCGACCAGCCAGGAAAGTTGATCGATGTACGCCGGCGGCGAAATCCCTCCATCCAGCGAGCGCGTATTCTGCGCGGCGGCGGGGGTGGCGAGAGCAAGAGTGACGGCGATCAGAGCGCGTATCATGGCGTATGCCTCGGGTGGTTGCGCGCAGAATAGCGGTTCCAAATGCGGGGTCCATCCGTTTCCGACGCCCGGAGAATCACGGTGCCACGATAGTTTGGGCTTGTTTCTGCGAAGAAAGCCGATCGAATACGAACCAATGCCAGGCCGCCGAAACATTCTTTCAATGCGCCGGACGCACAGCTAGTCTCGCGTCATGGGAGAGTGGCTCGGCCTGAACCATGCCGCTCCAAAAAGGGAAGAGGGTCCAAGACCAATGACTCAACCGACGGGGGCTGCCGGCGGCGCCCTTCCAGCAAGCGATTCCATGGGCACCATCCTCGGGCACCCCAAGGGGCTGTTCGTGCTGTTCTTCGCCGAAATGTGGGAGCGCTTCTCCTACTACGGGATGCGCGCGCTGCTCATCTTCTACCTCGTCCAGCACTGGATGTTTTCGGATCAAGCGGCGTCGATGATTTACGGTGCGTATGGCGCGCTCGTTTACATCACGCCTGTGATCGGCGGCTATCTCGCGGATCGCTGGCTCGGGCAGCGCAAGGCGGTCCTGTTCGGCGCGGTGCTGCTCAGCTTCGGGCACCTGCTGATGGCCGTGGAGGGCGATGGTGGTCAGGATGGCGCGGCGATCAGCATCTTCTGGCTGGCGCTTGCCTTCATCATCGTCGGTTCGGGTTTCCTCAAGGCCAATATCTCGGTCATCGTCGGGCAGCTCTATCCACGTACCGACGTGCGGCGCGACGGCGCCTATACGATCTTCTACATGGGCATCAATCTGGGTGCCGCGCTCGGCGCGATCATCGCAGGCTATCTCGGCCAGACCTATGGCTGGAGCTACGGCTTCGGCGCGGCGGGCATCGGAATGCTGCTCGGCCTTTTCGTGTTCGTATGGGGCAAGCCCTACCTCCTCGGCCGCGGCGAGTCGCCGGCACCTGAAAAGTTGACGCAGCGGGTTGGCGGCATTTCGTTCGAATGGCTGCTCTATGCGCTTTCTTTCCTGGCGGTTGGCCTCGTGTGGCTGATGATCCAGTTTCAGGAACTCGTCGGCACGCTTCTGGGTATCTCAGGCGCCCTTCTTGTCGGCTACGTGCTCTACACGGCGGTGGCGAAACTCTCCCGCGAAGATCGTGACCGCATCTTTGCCGTGATGGTCCTCATCTTCGGTTCGATTCTGTTCTGGTCGCTCTTCGAACAGGCGGGGTCGTCGCTGAACCTGTTTACCGACCGCCACGTGAACCGCGAGATTTTCGGAATCGAGATCAAGGCGGCGATTTTCCAGTCCCTGAATGCCATCTACATTGTGCTGCTTGCGCCGCTGTTCGCCGGGCTGTGGATCGCGCTCGGCCGGCGTGGGCTGGAGCCGTCCGCCGGGGCGAAGTTCGGGCTGGGGCTGATCCAGCTCGGCGTTGGCTTCTTCGTTCTGGTGGCAGGCGCGGAGGCGGCGGGCCTCGGCGTGCCGACGCCGGTCATCTACATCTTCCTCATCTACCTGTTGCACACCACCGGAGAGCTTTGCCTCTCGCCCGTCGGGCTCAGCGCCATGAACAGGCTTGCGCCGACGCACATGGCGAGCCTCATCATGGGAACGTGGTTTTTCGCGTCCGCAGCGGGCAACTTCGCCGCCGGTCTGATCGCGGCGGCAACCGGTGCGGATCACGGCGGTGGCGAGGGCGCGGCGAAGGAGGTTGTGCTCGGCGTCTATTCGAACGTGGGCTGGGTGGCGATCGCGGTGGGCATCGGTTTCCTGGTGATTTCGCCGCTCATCCGCCGTCTGATGCATCTCGATACGTTGAAGGATGATGGCGCACTGGCGGGCGCTGGGGAAATCGGGGAGCCGCAGGCGGCAGGGATCAATACGGCAGCGGAGACGCGTTCATGAAGAGTCTGGTTTTCGCGCTTGCATCGGCGGCGCTTCTTTCCGCCTGCGCAGGTCAGCAGGAAGGGCCGAAAACCCCCGCCAGCAAGCCCGGCGATCTGCCGATGATCGACAAGAATCCGTTCCCGTCGACCTACAAGCCCTATGCGTCGCAGCCGACGCTGATCCGCGGCGTCAACATCTATGATGGGGCGGGCGGCAAGATCATTGGCGGCGAGGTGCTGCTGGTGGACGGCAAGGTTGCCGCCATCGGTCAGAGCGTCACAGCACCCGAAGGCGTCACCGTGATTGACGGCGCCGGCAAGTGGGTAACGCCCGGCGTCATCGATGTGCACAGCCACCTCGGCAACTATGCGACGCCGTCGGTAGATGCGCATCAGGACGGCAATGAAGTGACCGGCGCCAACACGGCGGACGTGTGGGCCGAGCATGGCGTCTGGCCGCAGGACCCCGGCTTCACGCGTGCGCTCGCGGGCGGCATCACCACGCTCCACATTCTTCCGGGCTCGGCGAATTTGTTCGGCGGGCGCGGCGTTTCGCTGCGCAACGTGCCGGGCCGCACGGTTCAAGAAATGAAGTTTCCGGGCGCACCCTACACGCTCAAGATGGCGTGCGGCGAAAACCCCAAGCGCGTCTACGGCAACCGCAACCAGAAGCCGGGCAGCCGCATGGGCAACATCGCGGTCGACCGCGCGACGTGGGCGAAGGCGCAGGAATATGATCGCAAGTGGGATGAATACGAAGGCAAGGTGAAGGCGGGCACCGCCGCGCTCAAGGATGTACCCGCGCGCGACATTGCGATGGATACGCTGCGCGGCGTGCTCGACGGGGAAATCCTCGTGCAGAACCACTGCTACCGCGCCGACGAGATGGCACTCGTGCTCGATATGGCCAAGGAGTTCGGCTACAAGGTCACCACCTTTCACCACGCGGTCGAAGCCTACAAGATCGCCGATCTTCTGAAGGCGAACGGCACCTGCGCGGCGATGTGGGCGGATTGGTGGGGCTTCAAGATGGAATCCTACGATGGCATTCGCGAGAACCTGCCCTTCGTCCACGCGGCGGGCGGCTGCGCGATCACGCACTCGGACGATGATCTCGGCATCCAGCGGCTCAATCAGGAAACCGCGAAGGCCCTCGCGGACGGCAACCGCGCCGGGCTCGACATCAAGCCCGAGGACGCGTGGACGTGGATCGGTATCAACGCCGCGAAGGCGCTCGGTCTCGACAAGGAGATCGGCAGCCTCGCGCCCGGCAAGCGCGCCGACGTCGTGCTCTGGAACGGTGATCCGCTCTCGGTTTATGCCAAGGCGGAGAAAGTCTGGATCGATGGCGCGCTGATGTTCGATGCGCTGTCGCGGATGCGGCCGGTCAGCGATTTCGAGCTTGGCCAGCCCGGTGAAGGAGATCCGAAATGAAGCGCCTGCTTTCGCTCCTCGCCCTCGCAATCGCGACGCCTGCGTCCGCGGAAACCATCGCCATTGTAAACGGCAAGGTCGCCACCATCGCCCGCGCCGAACCCATCGAGAACGGCACTGTCCTCATACGCGACGGACGCATCGTCTCGGTCGGTTCGAACGTGGCCGTCCCGGCGGACGCCCGCGTCGTCGATGCCGCCGGCGGTTGGGTGACGCCCGGCCTCTTCGCCGGCTACTCGCGCGTCGGCATCGTCGAGGTCGACGCGGTCTCGGGCACCAACGATATCAAGGCAAGCGCCGCACCCTATGCCGCAGCGATCGACATCGCGCCCGCGGTGAACCCGCTCACTACAGCGATCGCCGTCACCCGCATCGAAGGCGTAACGCGCGCTGCCGTTATGCCCGATGCTGCAAACGACATATTCGGCGGGCAGGGTCTCGTCATGTCGCTCGGGGATGGTACGCCCATCATCCGGCAGCAGGCCTTCCAGTACATCGTGATGGGCGAGGGCGGGGCGCGGCTCGCCGGCGGTTCACGCGGCGCCCTGTTCGCACGCCTCGCCGATGCCTTTGCCGAGGCGGTGGCATACGCGCGCAACCCTGCCGGATACGGCTACGGCCGCGATCGCGGATCGTTGCTCAAAAAGGCTGATGCGGCCGCGCTTGCGAAGGTCATCAGCGGCGAGGTTCCGGCAGTCGTCAGCGTCAACCGTGCCAGCGACATCGTGAACGTGCTCGCGCTCAAAAAGACCTACCCGCGCCTGCGCCTCATCCTCGCCGGTGCGGCGGAAGGCTGGACGGTGGCAGACAAGATCGCCGCAGCGGGCGTTCCGGTGCTCGCCTCCGTTGCGCCCAATCTGCCCGAAAGCTTCGAGGTGCTTGCCGCGACGCAGTCGAACGTCGGGCGCCTGATCCGCGCGGGCGTGAAGGTCGCGATCGTGCCGATCGGCCGCGATCTCAACCATCAGGTGCGCCTCATTCCGCAGCAGGCAGGCAACCTCGTGGCGCAGGGCCGCATTCCCGGCGGCGTTCAGGTGAGCCACGCCGAGGCGCTCGCGGCGCTGACGAGGAACCCCGCCGAAATCTTCGGCCTCGGCGGCGAGCTCGGCACGCTCGAACCCGGCAAGCGCGCTGACGTCGTCGTCTGGTCGGGCGACCCCATCGAGCTTGCCTCGGCACCCACCGCGCTGTTCATCGACGGCCGTGCCACGCCGCTCGAATCGCGGCAGACGAAGCTGCGCGATCGTTACAATCCGCTGAAACAGGATACGCTGCCCAAACAGTACAGCCGCTAGGAGAAGGGGAGGGCCGGGAAATGGCCGAGCTTGCAATCGCCGTTGCGTCGTTTGTGCTTACCCATTTCATCCTGTCCCACCCGCTCCGCGCGCCGCTCGTGGCGAAGCTCGGCGAGAGAGGCTTTCTTGGCCTCTATTCGCTCGTTGCCTTCGCAACGTTGATCTGGGCGGTGCTCGCCTATCGCGCCGCGCCTATCGAGCAGCTTTGGATGCCTCCGCTCTGGGTGGTGCATGTCGGCTGGCTCCTGATGCTCGTCGCCTGCATCCTCTTCGTCGGATCGTTCCTCGCTCCCAATCCAGCGATGGTGGAGGCGGGCAAGCTCTTATCCAAGGGTACCGCACCCAAGGGCGTGATGGGCATCACCCGGCATCCGATGATGTGGGCGTTCGGGCTTTGGGCTGTCGTGCATGTCGCTTCGACCGGTCGGCTCGAAACGCTGATCCTCGCGGGCGGCATCGGCATATTGGCGCTCGTCGGCGCATGGCTGCAGGATGGCAAGAAAGCTGCGCAACTCGGTGCGGGATGGGCGGCCTACGCCGCGCACACCAGCTACTGGCCGCTCGGCGCACAGCTTTCCGGACGGCTCGGCTGGTCGCGGGTCTGGCCGGGCATTCTGCCGATCGTGATGGGCGTTGCGCTCTACGTCATCCTCGTCATGGCGCATCCGCTCGTGATCGGGAAATCGACGGGGGCGATGCTGTGGAACTGACGGGCAAGACCGTCTGGATCACCGGCGCGTCGTCGGGGATCGGCGCTGCGCTCGCGGAGGCGTTCGGGAAGGCAGGCGCGCAAATCATCCTCTCGGGGCGGCGCGAGACAGCGCTTGCGGACATAGCCCGGCGGCTGCAAGGCGATCGGTTCGTCCTGCCGTTCGAGGCGACCGACTATGCCGCACTGCCGGGCATCGTCGACCGGGCTTGGGCGTGGCGCGGCGCGATCGACATCCTCGTCAACAACGCGGGCATCTCGCAGCGCTCGATCGCACTCGACACGGATTTCGACGTGTACCGGCAGATCATGGAGGTCGATTTCTTCGCGCCGCTCCGGCTCACGCAGTTCGTGCTGCCCAAGATGGTGGCGCGGGGGCAGGGCCATGTCATCCAGATCGCGAGTGTCGCGGGCAAGATCGGTGTGCCGATGCGTACCGGCTACTGCGCCGCGAAGCACGCACTCGTCGGTTTTTCGGATGCGCTCCGTGCCGAAGTCGCCCAGCACGGCATCGGCGTCACCGTGGTCACGCCCGGCTTCGTGCAGACGAACATCGCCGAGAACGCGCTCGACGGTCACGGCAAACGCTACGGCCCTAAGGAAGACCCGGTCGGTCACGGCATCAGCTCGGCCGAGGCCGCGGCCGAAATCCTCGCCGGCCTCCGCGCCGGAAAGCCGGAGGTGCCCGTGGGCAGAGGTCTCGAAATGCACGCCCTCTGGCTGAAGCGTCTGGCGCCGCGCTATGTGTTCAGCCGTGTCGCGAAGATGGCGCCCAAACGCTAGATTCGCAGCATTGCGAGCTTGGCCGGCGTATCATAGCGTTCGCCTGCAGTGCCGCCCACAGGCGCGGCGGCGGCCAGCGCGGTAACGTCTGCGGCGGTGAGGGCGAGGTTGGTGGCACCCGCGTTTTCCTCCAGCCGTTTCACCTTCTTGGTGCCGGGGATCGGGATGATGTCCGGCCCCTGCGCCAGCAGCCATGCAAGCGCGACCTGCGCGGGCGTCGCGCTGCGTGCATCCGCGATGCGCTTCACCGTGGCGACGAGCTCCATGTTCGCATCGAAGTTCGCGCCCTGATAGCGCGGGTCGTTCCGGCGATAGTCGGTTTCGGGATAATCCTCCGCCCGCTTCACGTCGCCGGTCAGGAACCCGCGCCCAAGCGGCGAGTAGGGCACAAGCGTGATGCCGTGTTTGCGGCAGGCGGGCAGAATGTCGTTTTCCACCTCCCGTTCCCACAGCGAATATTCGGATTGCAGCGCGTCGATGTGGTGCGTCGCGGAAGCGCGTTCCAGCGTGCCGACACCGGCTTCGGAAAGGCCGATGAATCGGATTTTGCCCTGCGCCTGGAGGTCCGCCATCGTGCCGACGACATCCTCGATCGGCACGTCGGGATCGACGCGGTGCTGGTAGAACAGATCGATCACGTCGGTCTGCAGGCGCTTGAGACTCGCCTCGCAAACGGCGCGGATGTTTTCGGGACGGCTGTCGGTTCCCTTTGAGCGTCCATCGACGATCTTGAAACCGAACTTGGTCGCGATGAATGCCTTGTCGCGCTTGCCCTTCAGCGCCTCCCCAAGGAATTCCTCGTTCGCATACGGGCCATAGACTTCGGCGGTATCGAGGAAATCGATGCCGATTTCGAGCGCGCGGTGGATGGTCCGGACGGCTTCGTCCCTGTCCACCTCGCCGTACATCGCCGCCATGCCGGAAACCCCGGCGATGCCCATGCAGCCGAGCCCGACGGCGGAAACGTCAGTCGTGCCGAGGTTGCGCCGTTTCATCGTCGATACCCTTTCCATAGATCGTTCCGGCTTTCACGCCGGCAAGGAAGCCGCTCACCTCGCGTCTCACGGGCATGGCCAGCAGGGCAAGCCCGATGAGGTTGGGAAGAACCATCAGGAAGAACAGGCTGTCGATAAGGTCCACCACCTTTCCCGGAGAAAGGACGGCACCCAACGGTTGCAGCAGGCAATAGAAAAGCTTGAAGGCGAGTTCGCTCGCACGGCTGTGGCCGAACAGGTAGCCCCATGCCTGAAGGCCGTAATATCCCCACGAAATCAGCGTGGAGAACGCGAAGAGTAGAACGGCAACCGAGAGCACATACGGGAACCATGCCGTTACGGTGCCGAACGCAGCCGAAGTCATGGCGATGTCCGTGTAGCCGTCGTTGTAAACGCCCGTGACGACGATGATGAGCGCGGTCATCGTGCAGACGATCATGGTGTCGAGCAGCGGTTCGATCAGCGCCACCATGCCTTCCGATGCCGGGTGATGTGTTTTCGCGGCGCTATGGGCGATGACGGCTGTGCCGACGCCGGCCTCGCACGAGAAGACGGCGCGGCGCATTCCGACGACGAAGCTGCCGAGTATGCCGCCCGCAACGGCATCGGGCGAAAACGCAGCGCTCACGATCGTTGCGAGCGCACCGGGAACCGCGCCTGCGTTTGCAGCGAGAATGACCGCGCCGCCGCCCAGATAGACGAAGCACATGACGGGGACGAGCCGCGCCGCGACAGTTGCGATCGACCGCACCCCGCCGATGATCACGACGCCAACGGCAATCGTGAGGATGAGACCGTAGACAAGCCCGTTGCCCGGCGTGCCCTCAATGCCGGTAATCACCGTCAGCTGGCTGAAGCTCTGGTTGACCTGGATCAGCGGCAACGCGCCGCCAAGCGCGAAGAAGGCGTATAGCCCGCCGAGCTTCCGGCCAGTGTTCGGCAGACCGATCCTTGCGAGCCCGTTTTTCAGCGTATACATCGGCCCGCCGCGCACTTCGCCCGCCGCGCTGAACTCACGGTACATGAGCCCGAGCGTCACTTCGGCCGCCTTCAGCGCCATCGCGAAAAAGCCGATCACGAACATCCAGAACGCCGCGCCCGGCCCGCCTAGCGCAATGGCGATGGCGACACCGCCGATGTTGCCGAGCCCGATCGTGCCGGAAAGCGCGGTCGACAGCGCCTGAAACTGGCTTACCGTTCCCGGCGCACTGTCGTCGGCATGGCGGCCGCGGATGAGCTGAAGGCCGATGCCGACGCCGCGCAGCTGCGGAACGCCCAGCCACAGCGTGAAGAAGATCATCGCGGAACCGAGCGCCAGCACGACCAGTTCGATCTGCACGCCGAAAAACGGCACCTTCATGAAGACGAAGGCGGAGAGCTGGTCGATAAAACGACCCATTGCTTCGATCATTCCGTGCAGCCCGCCCTTCATTTTAACGATTTTGAGGCATAAAGAGCCTGTTATGAACGCGTGTGCAAGATACGCGGGGGCTGGAGAGGACGATTATGGGCCGGCGCTATTTCGGCACCGATGGAATCAGGGGGCTCACCAACACCGTACCGATGACGCCGGAGATCGCGATGCGTGTCGGTCAGGCAGCGGGTGCGAAGTTCCTGCGCGGCGACCACAAGCACCGCGTCGTCATCGGCAAGGACACGCGGCTTTCGGGCTACATGATGGAATCGGCGCTGATCGCGGGTTTCACCAGCGTCGGTATGGACGTGGTGATGGTGGGTCCGGTGCCGACGCCGGCGGTCGCCATGCTCACGCGCTCGATGCGCGCCGATCTTGGCGTCATGATCTCGGCGAGCCACAACGCGTATCAGGACAATGGCATCAAGCTGTTCGGCCCGGATGGCTACAAGCTGTCGGATGCGGACGAGCTTGAGATCGAGGCGTTGCTCGAGGCCGAGCCGAAACTCGCGGACCCCGCGCAGATCGGCCGCGCCAAGAAGATCGAGGACGCGCGCGGGCGCTACATCCATTTCGCGAAGTCGACCTTCCCGGATCACCTGCGCCTTGATGGGCTGAAGCTCGTCGTCGATTGCGCGAACGGCGCCGCTTACAATGTCGCGCCGAGCGCGCTCTGGGAGCTCGGCGCGGATGTCGAGGTGATCGGCGTCAATCCGAACGGCTTCAACATCAACGACGATGTCGGCTCGACGAAGCCCGCGGCACTCCAGAAGAAGGTCGTCGAGACGGGTGCACACATCGGCATCGCGCTCGATGGCGACGCCGACCGGCTTATCATCGTCGATGAGCGCGGCCAGATCGTCGACGGCGACCAGCTGATGGCGCTCGTCACGCGCAGCTGGCACGCGGCGGGGCGCCTGAAGGGCGGCGGGCTCGTTGCAACGGTGATGTCGAACCTTGGCCTCGAACGCTATCTCGGCGGTCTCGGCCTCGCTCTGGAGCGCGCCAAGGTCGGCGACCGCTACGTGCTCGAAGCGATGCGCGCCAAGGGCTTCAACGTCGGCGGCGAGCAATCGGGCCATATCATCCTTTCGGACTATTCGACGACCGGCGACGGCCTCGTAGCGGCGTTGCAGGTGCTTGCTGTGCTGGTGGAAGATGGCCGGCCCGCGTCCGAAGTGCTCACGCTGTTCGATCCGTTGCCGCAGCTGCTGAAGAACGTGCGCTTCAACGGCGGCCAGCCGCTCGACACCGAGAGTGTGAAGGGCGTCATCGCCGCCGCCGAGGCGCGTCTCAGCGGCACGGGTCGGCTCGTCATCCGCAAGTCGGGGACGGAGCCGCTCATCCGGGTGATGGCCGAGGGCGAAGACATGGGCCTCGTCGAAAGCGTCGTCGATGAAATCTGCGAAGCGGTGGCGAAGGCGGCATGACCAGGCCCCAGCCGGCACGCGTCCTCGTCATCGCGGGGTCTGATTCCGGAGGCGGCGCCGGTATTCAGGCCGATATCAAGACGATTGCGATGCTCGGCGGCTATGCCGCGACCGCGATCACGGCCATCACGGTGCAGGACACGAATGGCGTCCACGATGTGCACGCTGTCCCGGTCAGTGTGATCGCGGCGCAGATCGAAACGGTGCTTGCCGATATCGGCGCCGATGCGATCAAGATCGGCATGCTCGGCAGTCAGGCGGTGATCGAGGCGGTCGCCGGTGCGCTCACCGACGTTGCCGTGCCGATCGTGCTTGATCCGGTCATGATCGCAAAGGGCGGCGCGCACCTGCTGCGCCCCGATGCGGTCGAGGCGCTGACGTCGCTGCTCGTGCCGATGGCGGATGTGGTGACACCCAACATCGTCGAAGCGGAGGCGCTCTCGGGCAAGAAGATCCGATCGCCTGAAGATGCCCGTGATGCCGGAGAGGCGATCCTCGAGCTCGGCGCAAAGGCCGTGCTGGTGAAAGGTGCGCATCTAAAAGGCGACCAGATCAGCGACTGGCTGGTGACGCCGGGCCGCGCCAAGGAATGGGTCGATTCCCGCATTGCCACCAAGCATACGCACGGCACGGGCTGCACGCTCGCCTCGGCGCTCGCCGTGGGCCTTGCGCAGAACATGCCGCTCGAACAGGCGGCATGGCGTGCGCGCGATTATGTGCGGCAGGCGATCCTCGCTGCACCGGGGTTCGGCGCCGGCCACGGGCCGCTCGGTCACGGCTGGCCGCTCGCGCGGTGAAACACGCGGGGCCGGACTACAGTCACGAGGCACGCTGCCTGGGACTCGTCGCGGGCGTGGACGAAGCGGGAAGAGGGCCGCTCGCCGGTCCCGTCGTTGCGGCAGCCGTGATCCTCGATCCCGCCTGCATTCCGGACGGCCTAAACGACAGCAAGAAGCTCACGCACGCGCGGCGGGAGGCGCTGTTCGACATCATCCTCGGCTGCGCGCGCGTCGGCATCGGCGAGGCGAGCCCCGAGGAGATCGACCGGATCAACATTCTGCAGGCGACCTTCCTTGCGATGACGCGCGCAGTCGCTGCGCTGCCGATTGCGCCTGATCACGTGCTGGTCGACGGCAACCGGGCGCCGCGCTGGAGCTATCGCTCGGACACGATCGTCGGCGGCGATGCGCGCTCGGTGTCGATTGCGGCGGCTTCGATCGTTGCGAAGGTGACACGTGATCGGTTCATGGTCCGGCTCCACGAAACGCATCCCGATTATGGCTGGCACGAGAACAAGGGCTACCCGACGCGCACGCATCTTGAGGCCGTTTCACGGCTGGGCGTCACCGTCCATCACCGCCGCAGCTTCGGCCCGGTGCGGCATGCATCCGAAGTTTCTGCCTGAATTTTCCCATTGAGTCGTTTCCGCCACACCCACAAGGGCTGGCGTATGCCGTTCTGCGCCATCGCAAGGGGTTGCGGTCAAGACTTCATGTTTAATGAAATCTTAAGTTAACTCTGCAACTCTTTGAATCCATGGACTCTTGACGCAAGAGTCCGTGCCGGGCCAAGGTCCGCGCGCTTTTGGATCAAGTGGGCGAACAGGGGGCATTATGGCGGCCAGACCGGACAGCATCGACGAGGCGTCGCGCGTCTCCTCGCGCATCATTCTCGGCGATTGCATCGCGGAGATGGAGACGATGCCCGCGAAGTCGGTAGACCTCATCTTCGCCGATCCGCCCTACAACCTCCAGCTGAACGGCGACCTGTTCCGCCCCGAAGGCAGCCGCGTCGATGCGGTCGACAACGACTGGGACAAGTTCGATACGTTCGGCGCCTACGACAATTTCACCTGCCGCTGGCTCTCCGCCGCGCGCCGCATCCTGAAGGACGACGGCACGATCTGGGTGATCGGCAGCTACCACAACATCTTCCGCGTTGGCACGGTGCTGCAGGATCTCGGTTACTGGATCCTGAACGATATCGTCTGGCGCAAGACGAACCCGATGCCGAACTTCAAGGGCACGCGCTTCACCAACGCGCACGAGACGATGATCTGGTGTTCGAAGTCCGAAAAGGCGCGCTACACGTTCAACTATCACGCGCTCAAGATGATGAACGACGACGTGCAGATGCGCTCGGACTGGACGATCCCGATCTGCACCGGCGGCGAGCGCGTCAAGGTCGGCGGCGTCAAGGCGCACCCGACGCAGAAGCCCGAAGCACTGCTCTACCGCGTGATGATGGCGGCTTCGAACCCCGGCGACACGGTGCTCGATCCGTTCCTCGGCTCCGGCACCACCGGCGCGATGGCGAAGATGCTGGGCCGCAGCTTCATCGGTATCGACCGGGAGCAGGCCTATGTCGAAGTCGCTGAGAAACGCATCGCGGAAACGAAGCCGCTTTCGCCTGACGCCATGCAGATCACGCGCGGCAAGCGGCAGGCGCCCCGCGTCGCGTTCGGTACGCTTGTCGAGGCGGGGCTCATCCTGCCGGGTCAGGAACTCGTCGACACCGCGCGCCGCTACAAGGCGCGCGTCCGCGCGGACGGCAGCCTCGCCTTCCGGGGCGATGCGGGCTCGATCCACCAGATGGGTGCGGCGGCGCAGGGCGCGCCTTCGTGCAACGGCTGGACCTTCTGGCACATGGAACGCGGCGGGACGCTCGAACCGATCGATACGGTGCGTGAGGCGTATAGGCGCGATCTCGCGGCCTGATCCGTGAAAACCTATTTCCGTCCTACCGGCTTTGTTGATGCGCCCTTCGGCTACGATGGGCAGGTGCAGCGGCTTGCGGGCGGGCTCACGTGGTTTTCGGCGGTCGAGATCATTGAGCGCAGCGGCAGCAGGCGCGTGTCGCAGCGGCTCGTGCCGGTATCGGAAATCGATACGACGGATCCGCTCTGGGCGCGGCTGACAGCGCCGCGCACACCGATCCAGCTTGGCGAGCGTACCGTGCGTTTCTCCGAACCCTCGGTGATGGCGATCCTGAACCGAACCCCCGACAGCTTCTCGGACGGCGGCCGGCATACGACTGACGACGAGGCGGCTGCGGCTGCGGTCGCGATGGCCGCAGAAGGCGCGGCGATCATCGATGTCGGCGGCGAATCCACGCGCCCCGGTGCTGCAGAGGTCTGGGAGCAGGACGAAATCGCACGCGTCGTGCCCGTGATCGAGCGGCTGGCGAAGGCAGGCGTCGCGGTCTCGATCGATACGCGCAAGAGCGCCGTCATGGCCGATGCCCTGTCGCGCGGTGCCGGCATGGTCAACGACGTCTCCGGTCTCACGCACGACGATCGGTCGCGCGAAACCATCGCAAACGCCGGTTGTCCCGTCGTCATCATGCACACGCAGGGCGGCCCCGAGACGATGCAGCGCGATCCGCAGTACGAAGACGCGCTGCTCGACGTTTACGACTGGCTGGAAACGCGAATCGATGCAGCGGTTGCGGCAGGTATCGTGCGCGACAAGATCATCGTCGATCCGGGCATCGGCTTCGGTAAGACCGTGCGGCACAACCTTGAAATCCTGAACGGCCTCTCGCTGTTCCACGGCCTTGGCGTGCCCGTGCTGCTCGGCGCCAGCCGCAAGCGCATCGTCGGTGCGCTTTCGAACGAGGCGCCTGTCGATCGCCGCCTCGGCGGTTCGCTCGCACTGGTGATGACCGCGATCGGGCAGGGCGTGCAGATGGTGCGCGTGCACGATACCTTCGAATCGGTGCAGGCGATCCGCGTCTGGCGGGGCCTGCGCGACGCGGCGCTCAGCCCGCCCACGCTGTAGGTCGTCGCCCACTGCGGTATCTGTCGCTTGTGAGCGTGCCCGGCGCGCGGGTAGAACGCTGCCGTATCTGGCGGGAGTGGCCCCCATTCGATTCGTGCTTGGATTGCTGGCTCTTATCCTGTTCGCCGGGGCTGCAGCGCTCACCGGCGAGGGGATCGCCGTGCCCGCTGTGCCGAGCGCATCCGACGTGCGCGCCGCGCGCAATCTTGCGGTTGCGCTGGCTAAAGTCGCGGCCGCAGACGAGCCTTCGCCGGTCACGGCCTCGATCGCGGACATGGAGGGCGCGGCGCGCGTACTCACCAACGGCGTACCCCGGCTTCGCCTGTCCCCCCGCGTCGCGGACGACGCGCTCGCCGTAAAGGCCGCGTTCCGCCTCTCCGGCGGCACGTGGCTCACAGGCGGTGTGCGCATCACCGAGGTCGAGGACTACGGCTACCCGCAGATTTCCGCGAACATCGGTACGCTGCCGATCCCCGCGCTGCTGCTTGAGCCGCTGCTGGGCGTTGCCCACAAGGCGGCGGAAATGCGCGCCGGGCAGCGTTTCCCTACGACGCGCGAGGCGATCCTCGCGTTCGAGGCGGGGAAGGGTACGGCGAACGTCGTGCTTGATCTCCCGCAAGGCCTGCTGAAAGGCGTCAGCAAACTCGCGCCTTCGGACGATGCCATCGATGGACGTCTTGCCAACCGGCTCTACGTTGCGGGGCATGAGCGGCTGGAAGGACGGCCGCTCGATCTGCCGGAGGTCTATGCCGCGCTCTTCGAAGGCGCGCCTCAGACCGGGGATTCCGCGCGGGCACATGCGCGCGCAGCGATGGTCGCGGCCGCGATGCTTGTCGTCGGGCCGCGCGCGGGACGCCTCGCGCGCGATGGGGAGGCCTCGTTCAGCCCGATGCTACCTGCCACGCTGCCCGTGACGCTGGCGGGGCGTGAGGATCTTGCCAAGCACTTCACGCTGTCGGCAGCACTTGCCGCTGCGGCCGACCCCGCGATCGGGCGCGCGCTCGGCACATGGAAGGAACTCGACGACAGTCTTGCGGGCGGCAGCGGCTTCTCGTTTGTCGATCTCGCGGCGGACCGCGCCGGGCTGCGGCTGGGAGAAACCGCAGCCGATCCGGCACGCGCCTCCCGGCTTTTGCGCCGTTTCGGAGCGGACGCGCCCGAGTTGCTGCCGCTGACGGCGCTCGGCTTCAATGAGGGGATGAGCACCGGTGTCTTCGAACACCGCTACCGCGACGTCTCCAGCGCTGAATATGCGGAGGCCGTCGCCCGGATCGACCGGGCGCTGGACACGCTTCCCGTAATGCAGCCCTAGGACGGGTCGCCATTCAGCTCTGACGGCCTGCAAATGGCGGCTCTCCGCGCTTCCGGTGCTCACGTACCTTTAGTACGCTCCGCTCCGGGTCACGGAGATCCACCATTTTCGGCACGCCATCTTCTGAATGGCAATCCGTCCTAGTTCAGGCGCTCAACCGCCAGGGCCGTCGCTTCGCCGCCGCCGATGCAGAGGCTGGCGACGCCCTTCGTGAGCCCTGCATCGCGCAGCGCGCCGAGCAGCGTGACGATCACGCGTGCACCGCTCGCCCCGATCGGGTGGCCGAGCGCGCAGGCGCCGCCGTGGACGTTCACCTTGTCCTCGTCGAGTCCGAGGTCGCGGATCGCGCACATCGCCACCACGGCGAAGGCCTCGTTGATCTCGTAGCGGTCCACGTCGCTGGCGGACCAGCCGACCTTCTTCAGCAGCTTCTCGATCGCGAACACCGGCGCGGTGGTGAACCACGCCGGAGCCTGCGCGTGCGTCGCGTGGCCGAGGATGCGGGCGATCGGCGTCAGGCCGCGGGCCTTCGCGGTCGATTCGCGCATCAGCACCAGCGCCGCGGCGCCGTCCGAGATCGAAGAGCTGTTCGCCGCCGTTACCGTGCCGTCCTTCGCAAAGGCGGGCTTCAGCGTCGGGATCTTGTCGAGCTTCGCCTTGCCGGGCTGCTCGTCGATGCTCACCGTCACGTCGCCGCCACGGCCGGAAACCGTTACCGGCACGATTTCGTCCGCGAACTTGCCGTTCGCGATCGCGGCTTGCGCGCGCGTCGTTGAGCGTACGGCGTAAACGTCCTGCGCCTCGCGCGTGAATTGATAGTGGCGCGCGGTTTCCTCGGCGAACGTGCCCATCGCGCGGCCCTTGTCGTAGGCATCCTCAAGGCCGTCGAGGAACATGTGGTCCTTCACCTCGCCGTGGCCCATGCGATAGCCGCTGCGCGCCTTCGGCAGCAGGTAAGGGGCGTTCGTCATCGATTCCATGCCGCCCGCGACCATGATCTCGGCGCTGCCCGCGAGGATGATGTCGTGCGCGTCCATCGTGGCCTTCATGCCCGATCCGCACATCTTGTTGATCGTTGTTGCGCCGACGCTTTCGGGAAGTCCGGCGCCGAACAGCGCCTGCCGCGCCGGGGCCTGGCCCTGGCCCGCGCCAAGCACGTTGCCCATGATGACCTGATCGACATCGGCGGCCGGCACGCCCGCCTCTTCAAGCGCGGCGCGGATCGCGGTGCCGCCGAGCTGGCTCGCGGTGAGGCTGGCAAGGTCGCCCTGAAAGCCGCCCATGGGGGTGCGCTTCGCGCCGACGATCACGATGGGGTCCATGGGTGCTACTCCTTTTTCGTTCCGCTCATCGCGAGACCCGAGAGCGGGTGCGCGCCGGCGACATTGTTTTCCCAGCCCGTCACGCGCGGCGATACCAGCGACCAGCGGATCGGCGACAGGACGGCAATCAGCGGCGCATCCTCGGAAATCAGCCGGTTCGCGCGCCGCTGGAGCTGGATACGCGTACCGGGATCGTCCTCGGCGGCCGCGTCGGCGAGTAGCTGGTCGACCGCGGGGTTGCAATAGCCGCCAAGCCGCACCGCGCAGGTGAAGGGCTGCAGGAAGGTGTCCGCAACCGGTGCGCGCGCCATGCGCTCAACAGCGGCAAGGTCGAAAGCGCCCTTCTCGATCGCGCGCCGGTGCGAAAGCGTGCCGCGCGCATAGGCCTTTACGCGCACGCCGATCGCGCCCCACGAATTGCTGATCGCGGCGAGCAGGTCGGCATGTTCGCGGCCGTGGGGGATCGCGACCGACAGCGTCAGCGGTTGGTCGAACGTATAGCCGGCCTCGGCGAGCAGCCGAACCGCCTCGCTCTCCCGCGCGTCCGGCGACCAGACGGCCCAGTCGCCAGCGCTTCCGGCATAGGCATCGGGCAGCGTCGGCGGCAATGCCGAATAGGCAGGCTGCAAACCCGCGACGCCGAACAGGCGCGAGAGGATCGCCCCGCGATCGAACGACATGGCAAGCGCGCGGCGCACGCGGACGTCGGCGAGCGGGCCCGAGCTTGTGCGCGCCAGATAGAAATAGAGCCCCCACGTCGGCTCCAGCCGCAGCGCCTGCGAATCGATGCCCGTCCGCACGGCGCGCAGCCCTGTGAGGCGGCCTCCGCTCACGATATCGAGTTCGCCCGCCTTGAAGCGCCGGATTGCGCTCTCCGCATCGGTGCGGGAGAGCAACGCCCCGGCGAGCGAAACCGTATCGGCCGCATAATAAGCGCTGTTCTTCACGAGGTGCAGCGCGCCGTCCGCATCGCCTGTATCGTCGGCCTTCGTGAACGCGCCCGAAGCCGGCGGGGCCTTGCCCGCGCGGACGATTGCCGCCGCCGGATCGGCGAGCAGCTGCAGCAACGCCGGTTCGGGCTTGGCGAGCGCGATCACCACCGTGTCGGGCCGCGGATCGGAAACGCCGAGCATCCGTGCCGGCCGCCGGTTCGCCGTGATCAGCGCGGCGTTCTCGATCATCATCAGCTCGTCGCGCAGCGGATTTCCGGAGCCGGGGCTGACGATGCGCCGCATCACGGCAACGACATCGCCGGAGGTAAGCCGCCGTCCGTCCGCCCAATAGGCCTCGCGCAGTTTGAACACATAGGTGAGGCCGTCGTCGCTCACGCGCCAGCTGAGCGCCAGTGACGGCACGACCCGTCCGCTCGGCTCCAGCGTGGTGAGCCCGATGTGCATGGCGCGCGCCGCGGCGCTCTCAAGGCTGTCGTCGGCGACGAGGCTCGCGCCGTCGTCGTTCACGAAAGCCATGCGGAGCGTGCTGTCGCCGTCGCCGTCCGAAGCGCGGTCGCAGCCGCCGAGGGCGATAACGAGGCACGCAGTTATGAGGGCAGGGCGGATCATCCCGCCCGGTCTAGACCAGCAGTGTGGCAATTTCAGCCGCGCATTTTCGCTTTCGTCACGAATCTGACCCGCACGTGCGCTAGGCTTGAGTTCTCGAAGCGCCGACGGGTCTTTCCCTTCGCGCTGCGGTTCCCCCAAACCGACTTTGCCGGCGGCGCAGAAATGCGCCGCCGATCTTTCGTGCACCCTGTCATGAAGGCGCGATTGCATGGGGCGGCGCGCGTCGGTAAGCCTTGCATTCACCATGCCAAGTCACGCCTCCCGCGCGCCCGCGCACGATATCCTGAAGCTTATCGGCGGTACGCCGCTTGTCCGCCTGCGCGGCCCGTCCGAGCGGACCGGCTGCACGATCCTCGGCAAGTGCGAGTTCCTCAATCCCGGCGGTTCGGTGAAGGACCGCGCGGCGCTCTACATGATCGAGGCGGCCGAGCGCGAAGGTCGCCTGAAGCCTGGCGGCGTTGTCGTGGAAGGTACGGCCGGGAACACCGGCATCGGGCTTGCCGTGGTGGCGAACGCCAAGGGGTATCGCACGATCATCGTGATGCCCTCGAACCAGTCGGTCGAAAAGATGGCGACGCTGCGCGCGCTCGGCGCCGAGCTGGTGCTGGTGCCCCCCACGAAATATGCGGACCCGGAGCATTTCCAGCATCGCTCGCGGCGCATCGCGGAGGAAACGCCGGGCGCGATCTGGGCGGGGCAGTTCGATAATCTCGCGAACCGGCAGGCGCATATCGAGACCACCGCCGAGGAAATCTGGGCGGATACCGGTGGTGCGGTGGACGGCTTCACCTGCTCGGTCGGCACCGGGGGCACGCTCGCGGGCACGGCGATGGGCCTCAAGGCGAAGAACGCGGATATCCGCATCGCGCTCACCGATCCCTATGGCGCCGCCATGTATTCGTGGTTCGCGCGCGGCGTGCTGGAGCCGGAGGGCTCGTCGCTTGCCGAAGGCATCGGGCAGGGCCGCGTCACGCCGAACATCGACGGCGCGCCGGTCGATACGCAGTTCCGCGTCAGCGACGAGGAGGGTCTGCGCGTCATCCATGACCTGCTCATCGAGGAGGGGATCAGTCTCGGGCTCTCCTCGGGGATCAACATCGTCGGCGCGGAAAAGCTCGCGGCCGAGATGGGGCCGGGGCACACGATCGTCACCGTGCTTTGCGATTCCGGGCTGCGTTACCTCTCCAGTCTCTACAATCCCGCGTGGCTGGCGGAAAAAGGCCTGCCGGTGCCGGACTGGCTCAGCGCGCCGTGATGTTTTCGTGAGCACGCCATGAGCACGATCGTCCGCTTCGACAATGTCGGCCTGCGCTACGGCACAGGCGCGGAGGTGCTGCGCGACATCGGGTTCCGTTTGGAAACCGGCGCGTTCATGTTTCTCGTGGGCTCGTCGGGCGCGGGCAAGACCTCGCTGCTGCGCCTGCTCTATCTCGCGCAGCGACCGTCGCGCGGCCGCATCGACATGTTCGGGCGCGATATCACCAGCCTGCCGCGCACGGCGCTTCCCGCGCTCCGCCGCCGGATCGGCGTCGTGCTTCAGGATTTCCGCCTGATCGAGCACCTCACCGCGTTCGACAATATCGCGCTGCCGCTCCGCATCGCGGGCGTGCACGAGGCGGAGGTGAAGGCGCATGTCGACGAACTCATGGCGTGGGTCGGCCTTGCCGAGCGGCGCGATGCGCGGCCCGCCGTGCTTTCGGGCGGCGAGCAGCAGCGCGTCGCCATCGCGCGTGCAGTGATCGCGCGGCCCGATATCCTGCTTGCCGACGAGCCCACCGGCAACGTCGACCCCGAGATGGCCGGGCGGCTCCTGCACCTGTTCCACGAGCTCAACCGGCTTGGCACCACGGTCGTCGTGGCGACGCACGCGCTGCACCTGATGTCGCGCGTGCCTTCGGCGATCACGCTGCGGCTCGATCGCGGCGAGATGCTCGATCCGATGGGCGTGCTGCGCAACCCGCCACCCGTCGAAACCGCGGAACTGAGCCTGTGATCGCCTGGCTGCAGCCGCGCGCGCAGCGTTATCGATTCCTGCCTGAAGGCAGATGGGCGGGCGGCGCCTTGCCGTGGATCATCGGCATGATGACGTTTCTCGCGACGCTCGCGCTCGCCGGCGGCATGGCGCTTTCGAACGGCGCGACGGCGCTCACCGGCGGCCTCTCGCGCAGCTTCACCGTGCAGATCGTCGAGCCGAACCCTGATCTGAAGCGCGAGCAGACCGCCGCCGTCGCCGCTTTGCTGCGCGCGCGTGCCGACCTTGCGGACGTGGTGGTGCTCGGCGACAGCGAGCTGCGCGCGCTCGTGGAGCCGTGGCTCGGTTCCGGCAACATCGGCGAGGAATTGCCGCTCCCGGCGATGATCGACGCGCGCTGGAAGACCGGTACGGGCGATATGGCTGCGATCGGCGAGGCGGTTCGCGCGCTCGCCCCCACAGCGCGCATCGACACGCACGCCCAGTGGTTCCGCCCGCTCGCGGGTGTCGTCGAGGTGCTGAAATGGCTTGCCGTCTCGATCGGCGTACTCGTCGTTGCGACCACCGCGGCGATCGTCGCGCTCTCCGTCCGCGCCGCGCTCAGCACGCACGGGCCGACGATCGAAACGCTGCACATCATGGGCGCCGAGGATCGCACCGTCGCGGCGCTGTTCGAATATCGCTACGCCATTCAGGGCCTCGTCGGCGGCGCGATCGGCGCGATCGCCGGGCTCGCCGTCATCCTCTTCATCGGCAATCTGCTCGGCCAGTTCGGCGGCGGGCTTGCGGGTGAAATCGGTCTGTCGCCGCTCGGCTGGACCGCGCTTGCCGCCGTGCCGCTGCTCGTGGCGCTGCTCACGATCTTCACGGTGCGCATCACGGTCGGGCGGAGGCTGAGACAGCAGCTATGACCGCGGTTCTCGTGCGCTCCGCCATGCTGCTCGCGCTCGCATGGATCGCGGGTTTCGTCTGGTTTGTGTTGAGCCTGCCCGAACCCGCGCCGGATGACATACGCACCGAAGGCATCGTCGTGCTCACGGGCGGCCCCGGCCGCATCGCGCGCGGCGTCGATCTGCTGCGCGCGGAGAAAGCTGAACGGCTGCTCATCTCCGGCGTCGACGCGAGCGTCCGGCCGATCGAGCTTGCCGTCGAGCTGAATGTGCCGGCGGACGTGTTCGAATGCTGCATCGATCTCGGCAAGGAGGCTGCCGACACGCGCGGTAACGGTGAGGAGATGGCCGCATGGGTGAAGCAGCACAAATACAAATCCGTGCGCCTCGTCACCTCGCAGTTCCACATCAAGCGTGCGACGGCGGAAGCGCGCGCGCGGATCGGGGCGGGGGTCACGCTCGTGCCCGACGCGGTGCCTGCGCGCCTGTCTGCGCGCCTGCTTGCGCTTGAATACAGCAAGTTCCTGTTCCGAAGCTTGCTGCTGCTGATGGGTGAGGCCTGATGGTTGTGCTGCGTTCGATTGCCTTTGCCCTTGTCTTCTATGTCGTGGGCGCGCTCCTCGTGATTGCCGCGGGGTTTGATGCGCTGATCTCGCGCCGCCGTGCCCACGTCGGCGCGCGGCGCTGGTCGGCGTTCTTCCTGTGGTCGTCGTCGCGGATCGCGGGCGTGCGGCTGAAGATCGTCGGCGACCTGCCGAAGGGCCCGGTGATCGTCGCGATGAAGCATCAGGCGGCTTACGAAACGATGGCCGCGCCGCGCCTGTTCAAATGGCCTGCCGTGGTGATGAAAGCGGAGCTGATGCAGATCCCGGTGTGGGGCTGGGTCGCGCGCCGTCACGGCTCGATCCCGGTGGACCGCGATGCGTCGTCGGCGGCGATGCGCCTGATGCTGCGCGTTGCCGAGCAGGCGGTCGACGAAGGCCGCGAGATCGTGATCTTCCCCGAAGGCACGCGCACGCCCGTGGGTGAAGCGCCGCCGCTGAAGCCCGGCGTGGCGGGGCTCTACAGGCTGATGAAGCTACCGGTCGTCCCCGTTGCGCTCGATTCGGGAACGCTTTGGCCGCGCCGCAGTTTCTGGAAGCGGCCCGGCACGATCACCATGCGCTTCGGCGAGGTGATTCCCGCCGGGCTCGACCGCAAGACGTTCGAGGCGCGGCTGCACGCCGCCATCAACGAGGTGCCGTGATGCGTCGCCTGCCGTTCTGGGTGCCGGTGCTGCCGCTGCTGTTGGGCCTCGCCGCCTATTGGCTGTATTGGCAGGGCGAGGCGAAGGCCTTTGGCGCGGTCGTCGCGGCGCGGATCGGTGTGCCTGTCGAAACCGCAGGCTTTCCCTACCGGATCGAGGCGCGCGCCGCCGACATCGCGGTCCGCCGGCAGACGCGCGAGCTTTCCTTCGCGGCCCATGCGTCTTCGATGACAGTCAATCGTCAGCCGTGGCGTACGGGCCATGTCGTGATCGTGGCGGAACAGCCGCGTCTGCAGATCGCGCTCACGCGGCTCGCGGGAATGCGTCTCGATGTCGAAGCCCCGGCGATGCTGGCGAGCGTGCGTCGGCCTGGCGATACGCTCGAGCGGCTGTCCATGCAGTTCGAAACCGCGAAGGTTTGGCTGCCGTTTGCGGGCGGGCCGTTCGATGCGAAGAATTTCGAGCTGCACCTGCGCGAAACGCCCGGCGCCGCGCCGCAGGGCAAGTCTCCGACGCTCCCCGTTCAGGCCGAGGCGCGTATCGCCGGAACGCTCGACCGCGCGGGCGCCAGCCTCGGCATCGACATTCCGCTGTTCGTAACCGCGCGCGCGCCGATCGGCGCGATCGACGGCTGGCGGAACGGCGGCACGATCGAGGTGAAGGGCGCGCAGCTTCTCGCGCAGGACAAGCCGCTTGCCGACATCGACGCGACGCTCGCGCCGCTCCCCGATGGGCGCATTGCCGTCTCCGGCACGATCCGGAGCGAATGTCCGTTCACCGTGAAGGCGCTTCTGGAAGGCACGGCCCCGGCGGCCGAATACCGTGCGCGCCGTGCCCGCACGATGGTGCTTACCGGAGACAGCGCGGCGGGCTTCACCATCGGCGATCCCGAAGGCGCTACCGGTGGTCCCGTCCGAAGTCAGGAGCCGCCGTGTCCTGTCCCGCATCGATGATTGTGCGGCGAATATCGCGCGTGCGCGTGAACAGGTTGAACAGCGTGTCGCCGTCGCCCCAGCGGATCGCGCGCTGAAGCGCGGTCAGGTCTTCCGTAAAGCGCTGCAGCACCTCGAGCACCGCGTCCTTGTTGGCAAGGAACACGTCGCGCCACATCTGCGGGTCGGACGCGGCGATGCGCGTGAAGTCGCGAAAACCGCCTGCCGAGTATTTGATCACCTCGGAGCGTGTCACGCCTTCAAGGTCTGAAGCCGTGCCGACGATCGAATAGGCGATCAGGTGGGGCAGGTGGCTCGTCACCGCCAGCACCAGATCGTGGTGCTGCGGGTCCATCGTCTCCACCTTGCTGTCCAGCCGCCGCCAGAACTCGGCAAGGCGCTCGATCGCCGTCTCGTCCGTGCCGGGAAGCGGCGTCAGGATGCACCAGCGCTGGTGGAACAGTTCAGCAAAGCCAGCGTCCGGCCCCGATTTCTCGGTGCCCGCCACCGGGTGCGCGGGAATGAAATGCACGCCTTCGGGCAGCAGCCCGGCCAGCGCCGCGACGCTCGCCTTCACCGATCCGACGTCGCTGACGATGGCGCCCTGGGGCAGGTCGTCGCGCATTTCCTCGATCGCCGCGCCCATCTGCCCCACCGGCACGCACAGCACCACGAGGTCGGCGTCGATCACGGCGGCACCGGGCGTGTCGGCGACATCGTCGACGAGGCCAAGCTCATCGACACGCGTGCGAACCGCGGCGCTGCCGTCGTAGCCGACGAGCCGCACGGTCGGCATGTGCAGCCGCACGGCGCGTGCGAGCGACGAGCCGATAAGCCCGAGCCCGATGATGGCGACGCGGGAGAAAGGCAGCATCAGCCGAGGAAGGCGCGCAGCGCGCCTATAACGGCCTGCGTTTCCTCGTCCGTGCCGATCGAGATGCGGAGCGCGTGGCCGAGGCCCTGGTTCGGCAGCCAGCGCGTCAGGAAGCCGCGTTCGGTGAGGTAGGCGTTCGCTGCCTCCGCCGTGTGCGCGCCCGTTTCGGGGAACGTCACCAGCACGAAGTTCGCGGCCGAAGGCACCGCGCGCAGCCCCTTGTTGCCAAGCGCCTCGACCGCTTCGACCAGCGCCGCGCGGTTGCGGGCGTTGTCGGCGCGGCACGTCGCCACCCACGCCTGATCGGCAAGCGCCGCGACCGCACCCGCCTGTCCCGCGCTCGTCACGTTGAACGGCCCGCGAATGCGGTTCACCATGTCGATCACATCGGGCGCGCCATAGGCCCAGCCGACCCGCTCGGCGGCAAGTCCGTAGATCTTGGAGAAGGTGCGCGCCATCACGACGTTCGGGTGCACGCGCGCGAGCGCGGTGCCGTCGTCGTAGCCCGGTTCCTCGACATATTCGGCATAAGCGGAGTCGATCACCAACAGCACGTGCGGCGGCAGCCCGGCGTGCAGCCGCTCGACCTCGCTCTGTGCGATCAGCGTGCCCGTGGGGTTGTTGGGATTGGCGAGGTACACGATTTTCGTCCGCGCGGTGACGGCGGCGAGCAGCGCGTCGACATCGGCGGTGTAATCGGTATCCGGTGCCGCGACCGGCGTCGCGCCCGCGCGCTCGGCGGCGATCGGGTAGACCATGAAGCCGTGACGCACATAGAGCACCTCGTCGCCCGGCCCCGCGTAGGCGAGCGCGATGCACTGCAGAATTTCGTCGGAGCCGGTGCCGCAGACGATCCGGTCCGCCTCGATACCGTGCTGCGCGGCGATCGCTTCGCGCAGTTCGTGGCTGCTGCCGTCCGGGTAGCGGTTCGCCTTGCCGACGGCGGCGCGCATTGCCTCGATCGCCTTGGGGCTCGCGCCCAGCGGGTTCTCGTTCGAGGAGAGCTTGACCAGCGTCACGCCCGGCGCGGCCTTCGCGCGGCCCGGCACATAAGCCTCGATGGCGCTGATCCAGGGCTTCGCGGTCGGGGCCTCAGTCATCGTTTCGGGCTTTCTGCTCTCGGGTTCGAACGGCACGCGCATTGGACGATGCGGCGCGCGGTTGCAAGAGAACGCTGTCGGAAAATCGTATCACCCCTGAAACAAGGAATGAAACCAAACGCGCGCACCGCGCGTTGGCGGCTCAGTGAAAACAACAGGGAGACATGCTGTGGATAAAGGCAGTCGCACCATAGTGATCGTTGTTGCCGTGATCGTTCTGCTGGCCGTGGTGGGTTATGCGCTCGGTCTGTTCAATGTGGACGCGAGCGGCGATCTGAAGACGCCCGAAGTCAGCGTCACGGGCGGTGAGATACCTGAAGTTCAGGTCGAAACCGGCGAGATCGATGTCGGTACCGAAAAGGCAGCCGTTCCGGTCCCCAAGGTCGACGTGAAAACCGACGAGGTCGAAATCGACGTTCCGACGGTGGATATCAAGCCGGCCGGAGACGACGGCAGCGCCAAGCAGTAAGCCAGGCATTGCCGTCGAGCGCCCCGGCCGGAATCCCCCCCCGCCGGGGCGCTCAGTATTTCGAGTTCCGAGCACCCCATGACCGCTGCACCGCGATGCTCTATGCAGCATCGGCATGGGCACCAAGTACGAAGCGAATCCGGGGCAGGAAGGCCCGATGAGCGTGGCGCTCGGCGCGGCACGGGCGGCGGCGGCACGCGGCGAGGTGCCGGTGGGCGCCGTCATCGTCGATGCGGATGGAACCGTGCTCGCGGCAGACGGCAACAGGACGCGCGAACATTCTGATCCCACCGCGCATGCCGAGATGCTGGTGATCCGCGCCGCGGCCGCGCGCCTCGGTTCCGAGCGCCTCGCCGGATGCGACCTCTATGTCACGCTGGAGCCGTGTCCGATGTGCGCGGCGGCGATCAGTGCGGCACGGATTCGGCGGCTCTATTACGGCGCGTCCGATCCCAAGAGCGGCGGTGTCGAGCACGGCCCGCGTATCTTCGCGAGCCCCTCCTGTCATCACCGGCCGGAGGTGTACCCGGACATTTCCGCGTCCCCCGCGGCGGTTCTGCTGCGCGAATTTTTTGCGGCGCGGCGTTAACACTCGCATCAACATTTGAGTCTAAGTGCCGATGCCGGATAGATTTTATCCGAATCATGGGTTCCGGGAGTGCAAGGGGTCGTCACCGCAAGGGACGAGAAATGCTGTTCAAAAAAGTGCAGGCGTTCGTGGACAAGGCCAAGAAGGCCGACGACCTGCTGACCCTGTCCGATCTTACACAAGCCATCACCGAAGAGCTCGGTTTCGATTGTTTCGCATTGCTGCATTCGCCGCGGCAAAACCGCGTGCCGGCCGAAACCGTGCAGCTCACCACCTATCCGGGTGCGTGGGTCGAAATGGTGCGCGACCGCGCCTACTGGGTGGATGATCCGGTGTTCGCGGCCTGCGAGATTGCGGTTGCTGGCTTCCCATGGAAGCATATTCCCGAAATGGTCGTGCTGAGCGAACGCCAGCGCGAAGTGATGCGCATCGCGCGCGACGAAGGCCTGCTCGACGGCTTCACCGTTCCGATGCCCAAGGGCGGCACCACGGTCGGCCTCTGCTCGTTCGCGACCCGCCGCGAACGCGGGAACGACCACCACGGCGCGGCCGCTGCGCAGTCCGTCGGCTGGTTCGCGTTCGAGGCGGCCCGCCGTATCAGCGCGCACGAGCCGATCCTGTTGCCCCCGGCGGCAGCGCTCACTCCGCGCCAGCTCGATTGCATCGTGCTCTACGCGCGCGGCAAGAGCGATGCGATGATGGCGCGGCTGCTCGGCATCAGCCCCAAGACATGCAACGAGCATATCGAGATCGCCAAGCGCCGCTACGGCGTCGCGACCCGTCAGCAACTGCTCGCGCGCGTGCTCTGGAACGGCCAGCTCAGCTTCGCGGATATCCTGAGCTGAGCGCTGCATTCGGGCGCACGTGACTCAAAATTGCCTCAAAGGTGAAACACGTTTGCTGTCCCCGGTAGTTACCGGGATAGTAACCATGCATATTTTTGAGTTAAGAAGGAAATACTGCTGGTGCGCTGTACGGCGCGGTGTTTCGTGAGGGGGCTATGATCAAGTTCATAACGGCGAAGAACAAGTCGCAATATCGGGCGCTCATCGATCAGATGCACCAGGACCGCAAGCGCGTGTTCGTGGACTGGCTGAAGTGGGATATCCCGGTCGTCGGCGACAAGGAAATCGACCAGTACGACACCGACGACGCCATCTACATCATCGACGTGGATGCGGAGGGCAACCACGTCGCCTCGATCCGCCTGCTGCCGTGCTCGGTGCCGACGCTCATGGCGGAGCATTTCGCGGACATGGTGCAGAACCCGGTCCCGGCGGACGATACCGCGTGGGAGATGACGCGCCTGTGCGCCAATCCGAACGTGAAGGACAAGCTCGCCCAGTGGACGGGCCGCAAGAACATCACCGTCGCCGCGATCGAGTTCGCGCTGATGCGCGATATCAAGCAGCTGATCTTCGTCACGCATTCGAGCTGGGTGCCCACGATCCTGTCGGTGGGCTGGGACATCGAGCTGCTCGGCCTGCCGCGCGAGGACGGCACGGAATCGATCGCCGCGATGCGGATCAACGTCACGCCTGAAACGCTGACGCTGATCCGCCGCAACTGGGGAGTGAAGGAATCGCTGCTGCCGGCCGAAGAGGCGCTTTCAGCGGTTGCCTGAGGAGGCGTCGTCCCGAAAGGGGTGACGGGTTCGAAACATGCTGGACACGAGAGTCGCGGATTCGCGGCGCGATGCCGTGCGTTTCCGCGAGATGCCAATCGGCAAATCGAATGTGTAGTGATTGTCGGTCATGCGCGGCGTTCGCGCTGGCCGGGCGGGTCAGCGAGGCGAAAGCGCTGCTCGATGCCATCAATGTCGGCGGATTGTTCGACGCAGGGCAGGATGAGGATGCGCGAATGGCGGGCCGCGCGCTTCTCGACGTCGTGATGAAGCGCCTTGCCGACGGGGTCGACGATGCACGCCGCCTGCCGGCGGTCTGCGGTCCGCTCAGCCCGGAGGACCGAGCGTCTTGAGATAGGCGACGAGGTCGTTGATCTGCTCGGGTGAGAATTCGAACGCTGGCATGTCGCCGTGGCCGACGAACACGCCCTCGGCAAAGGCCTCTGCGATGTAGTCGGGCGGATAGCTCGTGAACAGCGTCGCGAACGACGGTGCGGAAGCATGCGCGCTCTTCTGTCCCGGCTGGGTCGCGTGACAGCGCGTGCAGTTCGCGTCGGCGAGTGCCTTGCCGCGCGTGATGGCGGGAACGTCGCGCGAGAGTTCGGAGGGCGGCGGCGGATTGCCCTCGGGCAGCCGCCCGGCAGGGGCGGCCGCAGGTGTCTGTGCCTGCTGCGGCGCGGCAACCTCGCTTCCCGCCGGCTTTTCCGCGTCCTTCTTCTTCTCGCACCCGGCGAGGACAAGGCCTCCCGCCATCGCGATCATTGCCAGCCGTGCCGTAACTCCCGGAATTCCGATGCGCATACCTGTCTCCTCGCGCGCACAATGCCGTCTGCGCGCCGCGCGTCAACGGGGCGGATGCGATGAACCGCTTGTTTCGCCTAACGGCTCGTCGCGAAGACGCGGAACCGGCCGGGGGTGCTTCCGTTGGTCAGGCACACCAAAGGAGGAGAGTTCATCATGCAGAACGAACGAACGCGCGAGACCAGCGATCTCATCTCTTCGGAGAAGGTGGATGGCACCTCCGTCTATGCCCGCGACGGCGAACGCATCGGGTCGGTCAAGTCGCTGATGATCGAGAAGCGCGGCGGCCGTGTAACGGACGCTGTCGTTTCCGTCGGCGGCTTTCTGGGGATCGGCGAGAAGTATCACAGCCTGCCGTGGTCCACTCTGAAATACGACACGGATGTGGATGGCTACCGCCTCGATGTGACCGAGGATCAGCTTCGCAGCGGCCCGACGTTCGACGATGCGCATACGGAGACGGCACTCGACCGTGCGTACCAGCATCGCGTCTATTCGCATTATGGTGTGAACCCCTACTGGTGATCCCAGGATAGACGCGTACAGCGGCTCGCGGCATCCCTCGTCCGCGGGCCGCTGTTTGCATTCGCCGTTGGCGCCGCTTATGCCGCTTGCCCATGCGCGTCCCCGTCCTGCTTTCGCTCGCCATCGCCGCCTGCGGCAACGCCGCTCCGCCCGCGATCGAACCCGTTGCCGTTGAAAGCATTGCCGTGCCTTTCGATGCGCGCGACGCGGCGCGGCAGGGGGAGGGGCGCCTCAGCTATGCGGGCGGCGTAGCGCTGCGCTCGTCGACACCGTGGTTCGGTGGCCTTTCGGGACTTCGCTGCCCCGATCGCTGTTATGCAGTCGGTGACGCCGGTGTTCTTCTGAGCTTCGACCGCGTGGAGCGGGACGGCCGGCTCGTCGGCATTCAAAACGTCCGTGGCCGTGCGCTCCTCGATCGCGAAGGCGCGGCCGGGGCCAAGGCGACGCGCGATGCGGAATCGCTGGTGCTCAGTCCCGGCGGCGCGGAGGCGCTGGTCGGTTTCGAGCGGTCTAACAGCCTGTGGGTCGTGCCTCTGGGGCAACCGGAATGGCGCGCAAGGCAGGTCTACACCCTTCCCGAAATGAAGGACTGGCCGCTGAACGGCGGCGCGGAGACACTTGCCATGCTGCCGGGCGGCGTGCCGCTCGTTATCGCCGAGGAGGCGCCGGACGGCGGCGACCGTCCCGCCATCGCCATCGGCGCGGTGAAACGCCCGGACGGCACGCGCGCGAACCTCGCGTTCCGTTACCGCCCACCTGCGAATTTCTCGCCGACCGACGCCGCGCTGCTCGATGATGAACGCCTCATTGTTCTCAATCGCGCCTTCTCGCCGCTTACCGGCGTGGCGATGGCGCTTGTCGAGCTGCCGCTCGCGGAGATCAAGGAGGGCGCCACCGTGCAGGGCCGCGAGATCGCGCGGCTGCGGCCGCCTGTCAGCATCGACAATATGGAGGGGATCGACATCCGCCGCGAGGACGGGCGGGTGTTCGTCTATCTCGTCAGCGACGACAACTTCAACGCCGCGCAGCGCACGCTGCTGCTGAAGTTCGAGCTGCTCCCGGAATAAGAAAGGGGCCGGCGGATCGCTCCACCGGCCCCTTCAAATCGTCAGAAACGAACGCGCTCAGGCGGCTGCGGCGGCGTTCAGCTTCTTCTTGATGTCGCGCTTCAGGCGGCGCGCCTTCAGGCTCAGCTTCTCGTCACGGGTCTTGACCAGCCAGTTGTCGAGGCCGCCGTTGTGCTCCACCGAGCGCAGGCCGTGCGTCGAAACCTTGAGGCGAACCGTGCGGCCGAGCGCGTCGGAAATCAGCGACACGTTCTGGAGGTTCGGCAGGAACACCCGCTTGGTCTTGTTGTTGGCGTGGGACACATTGTGACCCACCTGGCGGCCCTTACCGGTCAGCTCGCAAACGCGCGACATGCTTTTCGTCCTCGAATCTTGTGTTTCAGCCGTGGCTTGAAAGTGGGCGCCTATAGGGGAGGGAGGCCTCCCCGTCAACCGCGCTCATCCGCTGCCGAGCTTCGAAAGCACGAAGGCGAACAGAAACCCGGTCACCGCGATGAGCCCTGCGAATTCGGGCGTTTCCTCGGTGGCCTCGGGGATCATCGTGTCGACGAGCATGGCGAGGATGCCGCCTGCCGCAACTGCCGTCGTCGCGGCGAGCACGTTCGGATCTGCACCCGCGAGCAGCAGGTTGCCGAGCATCGCCGCCAGCCCCGAGGCAAGTGCGATGCCGCCCCAAACGCTGAAGATATACGCGGGCCCGCGCCCCGCCGCGCGCATCCCGGCGGCGCTCGAAAGCCCCTCAGGCACGTTCGAGAGGAACACGGCGGCGACCATCACGAGGCTGACGCCCGTGCCGTCAAGCAGGCTGACGCCGATCGCGATCGATTCGGGAATGCCGTCGAGCAGTGCGCCGACCGCGATGGCAAGCCCGCCGCTTTCCGCGGCTGGCGTCTGGCTTTCGCCGGGGTTGTAGCCGGATCGCTTGCGGTGCTGCGCCCCCCGGCGGGAGATCGCGATGTTGGCGGCGGTGTAGAGGATCGCGCCGCCCAGGAAGCCCACGGCGGCGGCATCGAAGCCGCCCTGGCGATAGGCCTCGTCCATCAGGTCGAAGGCGACGGCGGAGATCAGCACGCCCGAACCGAACGCCATCACCACCGCGATCAGCCGCTGCGAGGGGCGGCGGAGCGTGGCGAACGCGGCGCCGATCAGCAGCGCACAGCCGCTGCCGAACCCCCACAAGCCTGCTTCAAGCCACTGCGGCACCGCACCCCCGCCCGCCTTGCTGATGCTCCGGCATAGCGCAGTGTATCCCAAAAGTCTCGCCGGGCCGGGTGCGCGCAAACCGCTCTTTCATCGCCGATCTTTCCGTTCTAGACGGGAATCATGCCTCTTTTCGCGATCCACTGCATCGACAAGCCCGCCAGCGCCGACCTGCGCACCGCAACCCGGCCCGCGCACCTCGAACATCTGGAAAGCGTCGGCGATCGTCTCCTCGTCGCCGGGCCGCTGCTCGATGAAGAGGGGCGGCCGATCGGCTCGCTGCTCATCATCGACTTCGATGATCGCAAGGCCGCGATCCAGTTTGCGGCGGATGATCCCTATGCGCAGGCCGGGCTGTTCGCCTCGGTCGCGGTAACGGCATGGCGGCAGGTTCTTCCGAAATAAACGTCCTCACCGAACGCCGGGGTCCGGTGTTCGTCGTGACGATCAATCGTCCGGATGCGCGGAATGCCGTCGATGGTCCCACCGCCGCCGCGCTCGTCGAAGCTTTCCGTGCGTTCGATGCCGATGCGTCGCTGTCGGTTGCCGTGCTGACCGGTGCGGGCGGCAATTTCTGCGCGGGCGCGGACCTGAAAGCGATGGGGACTGCGCGCGGCAACCGCGTCGATGTCGCGGGCGACGGCCCGATGGGGCCGAGCCGTCTCGTGCTTTCGAAGCCCGTGATCGCCGCGATCGAGGGCTTTGCAGTGGCGGGCGGGTTGGAGCTTGCCGTCTGGTGCGACATGCGCGTCGCGGCGCGCTCGGCGGTGTTCGGCGTGTTCTGCCGCCGCTGGGGCGTGCCGCTGATCGACGGCGGCACCGTGCGGCTGCCGCGCCTCGTCGGCGAATCGCACGCGCTCGACATGATCCTCACCGGGCGGGCGGTCGCGGCGGAGGAGGCGCTCCGCTGGGGCCTCGCGAACCGCGTCGTGGAGGACGGTGCGGCGCTGGAGGCGGCGGTCGCGCTCGCGGAAGCGATCTCGGCGTTCCCGCAAACCTGCCTGCGCAACGATCGCGCCAGCGCACGGGGCCAGTGGGGCGCACCGGAAGCGGAGGCGATGGCGCGTGAGTTCGCGCTTGGCATGGAAACGCTGGCATCGGACGAAAGCCGTGCCGGTGCGGCGCGCTTCGCCGACGGTGCCGGGCGTGGTGGACGCATCGAATGAGCGCAAGGCCGAATCGGCGACTTTCATGACGTCATGACGTTGACGCTCTGGCCGCGCTGCGGCACATGCGCGGTATCGGGTCTGTAGGCGTTCCTCTTTCACCGGCCCCACGGCGCGATGGATCTTCATGGACGTTCTTCGGCATTTTGGTTTGAAGCATGTGTTGTTCCGGCAGGAACCGCACGGGCAGCTCTATCTGCATCATGCTTTCGAAACGGCACTCTCGGAAATCGTGGACGCCGTGCTGGCGTGCGAGGGTGTGGCGCTCACGGGCGCTGCGGGCATGGGCAAATCGCAGCTGCTGGCGGCGGCAGCGCGTGAGCTTGCCGCGCGCGGCGTTTCGGCGGCGAGCTTCGCCGGTCCCACGCTCGCTGCGCAGGCCGATTTCGCCAATCTTGATGCGATCCTCGTCGACGAGGCCGATGCCGCTGCGCCGCGCGTGCTTGAAGCCGTGCTCGCCAAGGCCGCACAGCACCGTGTCACCGCCGTGCTTGCCGCGCTCGATCCCTCGCGGCTCGGCAAACCGGGGCGGCTCGTCCGACTGGCGCCGATGGCGGGCAGCGAAATCGCGGATTTCCTCGTGGACGCGTCCGCCGCAGCAGGTCGGCCGGACCTGTTCACGGTCGCTGCGCAGGAAGCGGTCGTCGAGGCGGTCTCGGGCAATCCGCGCGTTCTGAAGCAGATCGCCGGGGCTGCGCTTCTGGAAGCGATGTTCGAGGGCGGGGTCGTCGTCGAGCAGCGCCACGTGCTCGCCGCGATTGCCGCGCGCCCGCCGCTCCCCGCGGCCGAGCCCGATTATGTCCTCGAAGCGCCGCAGTGGCCGCAGCGCGCCACGCCGCTGCAGCCCGCGCCGATCGTGGTTGCGGAGCCGGAATCCCAAGCGCCGGGGTCCATGATACCGTGGGTGCCGGAAGAGCCGCGCCGTCGTCTCGGTGTGCGCGGCTTCGTCGTGGCCACGGGCGCGCTCGGCCTTCTGATCGCGGCAGCGCTCGCCTACGCGGTCGACACTTTCGGGTGGGACCGCATCTCCGCGTTCCTGCACCTTCCCGATATCGCGCAGCCCGCAACCAGCGAACTGCGTCCGGTTCTGCAAGGCGCGGCGCCGGGCTTCTCTGAGCCCGAACTCGCCGTACTGCCTGACACCGGCGATATCATCGACGAGCCGGTCCCGCTTCCCGCGCTCACCGAAACGCTGTCGGACGGCAGCACCGTGGTGCCGCCCCCGGTGCCCGATGCCGCGACGCCGGGCTACCGCCCGCCTTCGGCGACGCTGCCCACGATCTCGGCCGCCGTTCGCGCGGGCATCGCCAATCCGTCAGTCGCAAAAACGCGGGGCGCCGCTGCGTCGCTGCCGCAGGAAGGTCCCGCGATCGAAGGCCGCGAAGCCCTCGCCGAACCGCCCACGCACCAAATTGAGGCCGCGCCGCTTCCCGCGATCGAGGACTAGCGCCGCCGAATCCCCTCGGCGATCATCTCGTTGGCGAGTGTCGCCACGGTTTCCGGGTCGGACGAATCGTCGAGCACGCAGTAGCGCAGGCCGAGGAAGACGTTGATGCCCATGATCGCCCAGGCGTGGGCCTCGCTCACGTCCTCGCGAATCTCGCCGCGTTCGGCGCCCACCTTCAGCCTGTCGAGGATGCGGCGCGCCGTTCCCTGATAGTGCTGCCGGTAGCTTTCGGGGTCCGCAAACTCGGCCTCGTCGATGATTCGGTACACTTCCTTGTGTTCGCGCGCGAACTCCAGAAAGGCCTTCAGCGCCGCGCGCTCGCCTGAAAGCGTGTCCGTGGTGCGCGCGATCGCCTCGCCGGCGCGCTGGCCAACACGGGCGGACATGTCGCGCACCAGCGCGCGGAAGATTTCGTCCTTCGATTCGAAGTAGGTGTAGAAGCTGCCGAGCGCCACACCCGCCCGCCGCGTGATCCCGCTGATCGAGCCTTCGTGGAACCCTTTTTCGCCGAATTCGACGGCCGCTGCGTCGAGCAGCGCGCGCTGCGTCTTGCGTCCGCGCGCGGTTCGCGGCTCGCGGTCCGCCTGTTGCGGAATTGCATCGGTTGCCATCGACCTCCCCTTCATTCTTTCCCGACCCCATAATTCAATTTGAAAGGTGGTTCAACTTTCAGTATTGGCGATTCAACACAAGAGCCATCGGGCTCGGCTTTACAGCATTGGGGAGGAAGAATGCGCCGCATTTCGATTCATTCCGTACTTGTCGCAACCACCGCGCTGGCCGCTTTCGGGCCGCTTCCGGCCTTCGCGCAGGACGCAGCGGTGAGCGAAACCATCGAGGACGCGATCGTCGTTACTGCTCGCCGCCGCGAGGAAAGCCTGCAGGATGTTCCGATCGCCGTAACGGCGGTCAGCGGCGCCCAGCTCGAACAGCAGGGCGCCCTCGACATCACCGAGATCAGCGAAAGCGCCCCGAACGTGACGCTCGAAGTGTCGCGCGGAACCAACACCACGCTCACCGCCTTCATTCGCGGCGTCGGCCAGCAGGATCCGGTCGCGGGCTTCGAGGCGGGCGTCGGCCTCTATCTCGATGACGTTTACCTCAACCGCCCGCAGGCCGCCGTGCTCGATATCTACGATGTCGAGCGCATCGAGGTGCTGCGCGGGCCGCAGGGTACGCTCTATGGCCGCAACACCATCGGCGGCGCGGTGAAGTACGTGACGAAGAAGCTCGACGCTGATCCGATGCTGCGCCTGCGCGGCACGCTCGGCACCGACGAGCAGGCGGACCTCGTCGTCACCGGCAGCATGCCCGTCGGCGACGGCACGCTCCGGCTCGGCGGTTCGATCGCGCGCCTCAGCCGCGGGGGTTTCGGCAAGAACCTCACCACGGGCGACGACAACTACAACAAGGACATCTGGGCCGGCCGCGCCACGGCCGAAATCCACGGCGACGCCGTCTTCGTGCGCCTGTCGGGCGACTACACCAAGGACAAGAGCAACCCGCGCGGCGGCCACCGCCTGATCGCGGGCATTTCCAGCGGTGCGCCGGTGCTGAGCGACGTGTTCGATAGCCAGGGCGCTCTCGATGATCCGAAGCAGGAAGTGAAGGCGTGGGGCACAACGCTATTCGTTGAAGCGAACCCGTCCGATTACGTCACGCTGCGCAGCATCACGTCCTATCGCAAGGACGACAGCGGCACGCCGATCGATTTCGACGCGCTGCCCGCCGTCGACGTGGACGTGCCCGCGACCTACAACAACAAGCAGCTCTCGCAGGAAATCCAGTTCCTTTACCAGAACGGCGGTTTCAGCGGCCTCATCGGCGGCTACTTCCTCGATGCGAGCGCGAAGACGGCGTTCGACGTGCGCCTGCCGGGCGGCGTCACCGCGCTCACCTTCGGCGATGTCGATACGGAGACGTTCGCGATCTTCGGCGATTTCACCTACGATCTCAGCGAGCAGTTCAGCGTCTCGGTCGGTGGTCGCTACACGTGGGACGAGCGCAGCTCCACGGTCCTGCGGCAAACCTTCCTCGGCGGCGGTTCGCCGTTCTTCGGCGGCGGCGGCACGCTCTTCGCCACAACGTCCGATTTCACGGGCAAGGCGACCTTCAAGGAGTTCACGCCGCGCGCCTCGATCAGCTTCAAGCCGAGCGAGAACCACAACCTCTACGCAAGCTATTCGAAGGGCTTCAAGGGCGGCGGCTTCGATCCGCGCGGCGTCAGCACCGCTGCGCCCGACGCGAACGGCGACGGCGTGCGCAGCTACGACGAGATCTACGATTTCATCTCGTTCGAGCCCGAAACCGTCGACAGCTACGAGATCGGCTGGAAAGCCTCGCTGTTCGATCGCCGTCTGCGCTTCAGCCTCGCGGCCTTCCATGCCGATTACAAGGACGTGCAGATTCCGGGCTCGGTCGGCACCGTCATCGGCGGCCAGCAGACCTTCATCGGCGTGACGACGAACGCCGGCAAGGCGCGCATCCAGGGCATCGAATTCGAAGGCAACGCCGTGCTTGCCGAGAGCTTCGGCGCGACTGACGATCAGCTCAGCTTCAACTGGGCGCTCGGCTACATCAATGCCGACTACAAGCAGTTCATTGACAGCCGCGGCATCGACGTCGCCGATCGCCGCAACTTCCAGAACACGCCGGAATGGACAGCCTCGGGTACGCTTGCTTACGCCGTGCCGGTCGCCTCGGGCACGCTCAACGCAAGCACGACGCTTTCGTACCGCAGCAAGACCTACCAGTTCGAGCTGCCGGCGCCCGGCCTCGATCAGAAGGGCTATTCGCTCTGGGACGCGAGCCTGGTCTGGACGTCGGACAGCGACCGCTTCAGCCTCGGCGTCCACGGCAAGAACCTGCTCAACAAGAAGTACATCACCTCGGGCTACGTGTTCCTTCGCCAGAACCCGGATACCGGCGAATATCTGCGCACCGGCACCGGCGCGCTGATCTCCTCGCTCGGCGCAGACGGCGTGCTCACCGCCTACTACGGCAACCCGCGCCAGGTGTTCGTCACAGCCGGGTATAAGTTCTGAACGGTTCCTCCACCCCCAACCTGGGCCCCGGCATGCAAACGCGCGTGCTGGGGCTTCTTCTGCTCGTCTATACGTTCAACTTCATCGACCGGCAGATCATCGGCATCCTCGCGGGGCCGATCAAGGCGGAGCTCGGCCTCAGCGACACCGAACTCGGCCTGATGGGCGGGCTTGCCTTCGCGCTCTTCTATTCGGGGCTCGGCATCCCGATCGCCATCGCGGCGGACCGCATGAGCCGCAGCCGCATCATCGCCATCTCGCTCGCGCTCTGGAGTCTGTTCACCGCGCTCTGCGGTTTCGCGACGAACTTCTGGCAGCTCTTTCTCGCCCGGCTCGGCGTCGGGGTGGGGGAGGCGGGCGGCGTCGCCCCGTCCTATTCCCTGATCGCCGACTATTTTCCGCCCGAACAGCGCGCGCGGGCGCTAGCCGTGTTCTCGTTCGGCATTCCGGTGGGTTCGGCGCTCGGCGTCATGCTCGGCGGCTGGGTCGCAAGCACGGTCGACTGGCGTTTCGCCTTCATTGCCGTGGGTTTGGCCGGTCTCCTCATCGTGCCCGTGTTCAAGCTCGGCGTGCCGGAGCCGGAGCGCGGTCGCTTCGATCCGCCTGCCGGAGACCGCCCGCCGGTGGGGCGCGTGCTCGCAACGGTGGTCGGCAAGCCCACCTTCTGGTTCATCTCGCTCGGGGCTTCCTGCAGCTCGATGTGCGGATACGGTCTCATGTTCTGGCTGCCGTCCTACTTCGGGCGAAGCCTCGGGCTCGGCCTTGCGGAGATCGGCCTCTACATGGGCGCGATCCTGTTCTTCGGCGGCATCGCGGGTGTGTGGGCGGGCGGCTGGCTTGGCGATCGCCTCGGCCGTGCGAACAAGCGCGCTTATGTCCTCGTTCCCGCGGCCGCCTTTGTCGTCGCTGTTCCCCTGTATGCGGCGGGCATCCTGCAATCGTCGCTGGCGCTGGCGTTCGTACTGTTCCTCGTGCCGCAGGCGCTGGCGCTGATGTGGCTTGGCCCTGTCATCAATGCCGTGCAGGGCCTCGTGCCGCCCACGATGCGCGCGACCGCGTCGGCCTGCTTCCTGTTCGTGAACAATCTCCTCGGCATCGGCGCGGGCACGCTCTTCTTTGGCGCGGTGTCCGATCTCTACGGCAGCCGTTTCGGCGCCGAATCACTCCGCTACGCCATCCTCACCGGTCTTGGATTTTACCTCCTCGCCGCCGCCTTCCTTTGGTTGGCCTCCCGCCGGATCGAACGAGACTGGCACAACTGAGGGGCTCTGCCGCCAAAAGTTAACGAGTCGTAAATTTCTGCCTTGGCGACCGCGGCATCAGTGTTATCAATATGCCATGCGCAGGCTGCATCGCATTGGACGCTTGTTCAAGATTACCAACGGCTTCGAGGCCGGGGTGATCATTTATGCGCTCGCTCTCGGTGCGGCGCTTCGCGGCGAGGCATATCTCAAGGCATATCCGGGCGGCTTCGGCTGGGCGCTCTTCGCGGCGTGTATGCTCGCGGTGCTCATGGCTGGGGCGGCGCTCGTCGATGGGGTTCGCGCGGCAAATCCGGAGCTGGCTGCCGAGCGGCGGCTCCTGCGCGTGACACGCGGTGCGCGCGGCCTACGGGGCTGACAGCAAGCCCGTCCGTCTTCCTCGCCAGCACGAAGTGAATGCCGCCTAGCGCGGGCAGCAGTCGTGTCAGCGGCCGGTCCAGCCATTTGAGCCCGCGCACGGGCGGCGCCACCAGTGCGGTTTTCCAAGCCACCGGCTCGAACATCGCCTCCCGCAGAACGGCGCCAAGGCCGCTGCGGCCATAAGGATGTCCCTGACCGAACGGTGTCGATTCGAAATGCGTCCACATGCCGGCGCGGTTGGGAACGATCAGGATCAGTTCCCCCGCGGGCGCGAGAACACGCCACAGTTCGCGCAGCAGCTTCGGCGGATCGGCGAATTCGAGCGCGTGTACGAGCAGCGCCTGATCGAACAGCGCCTCCACGAACGGCAGCGCGGTTTCGCGGGCGCTCACAGCGCAGGATGGTCCCCGGCGGGGCCATGCGCGGGCGCCCTGATCGGCAGGCATCACCATGCACAGACGCTCGATCCGCGCGGGGTCCAGACCCTGCAGCAACGGCGCCGGATAGCCGAGTGCAAGCAGCCGCGCCGATGCATCGGTACGGACGGCGGGGGCGACGATCTGCGCGAGCAGCCGCGCAGTCCGGCGCCCGTCCGCGCCCGCATAATAGGCCCTGAGCGTATCCAGGCCCGGCCGCATCACAGTGACGGTGCTACCGCTCCACGCACAGCGCGATGCCCATGCCGCCGCCGATGCAGAGCGTGGCGAGGCCCTTTTTCGCGTCGCGGCGCTGCATCTCGTAGAGGAGTGTCGTCAGGATGCGTGCGCCCGATGCGCCGATCGGGTGGCCGATCGCGATGGCACCGCCGTTGACGTTGAGCTTCGCCGGATCAAACCCGAGTTCCTGTCCCACGCACAGCGCCTGCGCGGCAAAGGCTTCGTTGGCTTCGATAAGGTCGAGGTCGCCGACGCTCCATCCAGCCTTCGCCAGCGCCTTTTTCGAGGCGGGAACCGGCCCGATGCCCATGATCGCGGGGTCAACGCCCGCGCTCGCCCAGGATGCGACGCGCGCCAGCACCTTGGCGCCGCGCTTCGCCGCTTCGTCCGCCGACATCAGCACCAGCGCGGCTGCGCCGTCGTTCAGGCCACTGGCGTTCGCGGCGGTCACGGTGCCGTCCTTCTTGAAGGCGGGCTTCAGGCTCTGCATGCCTTCGATCGTGGCGCCGGCGCGGATATATTCGTCCTGGTCGACGACCGTGTCGCCCTTGCGGCCCTTGATCGTCACGGGGACGATTTCGTCCTTGAAACGTCCTGCGGCGCGCGCGGCCTCGGCCTTGTTCTGGGAACTCACCGCGAAGGCATCCTGCGCCTCGCGGTTCACCTGATATTTCTCGGCCAGGTTCTCTGCCGTGATACCCATGTGATAGCCGTTGAAGGCATCCCAAAGGCCGTCCTTGATCATCGTGTCGACGAATTCGATCGCGCCCATCTTCTGCCCGGCGCGCAGGTGCTGTGCATGGGGCGCGAGGCTCATCGATTCCTGCCCGCCCGCGATCATGATGCTGGCGTCGCCGTTCTCGATTGCCTGCGCAGCGAGCGCGACGGCACGGAGGCCCGACCCGCACACCTGGTTGACGCTCCACGCGGGCGTTTCCTTGGCGATACCCGCAGCCATGGCCGCCTGCCGCGCCGGGTTCTGGCCCTGCGCCGCGGTCAGCACCTGCCCGAGGATCACTTCGGAAACCGCGTCCGCTTCCACGCCTGCCTCGGCAAGCGCCGCGGAAATGGCGATGCGTCCGAGTTCGTGCGCGGGGGTATTCGCGAAGCTGCCGAGGAAACTGCCGACCGGAGTGCGTTTGGCGGCGACGATGACTGCGTCCATGGGGAATCCTTTCCGATTTCCCCGCCTATGTAGTGCGCTTCAGGCCGTGAGCCAATCGGCGAGCGGTTGCCAGAGCTGCGCGCGCGCATTCGATCCCACCATCATCCCCACATGCCCCGCATCGATCAGCCGCGTTTCGCCGAACGGCTCCACCGCGATGGCGGGCACCAGCCGGTCGGTGCGCGAGACGATGTTGAGTGTCGGCTTGCGCGGCGGGGGAACGATTTCGCCGCCCACGCGCCACCCGCCCTCGATCGGCACGTTGGCGCCGAAGAAGTCTTCGAAGCATTCGCGCGCGGCGGGGATGGTGAGCGCGGGGCCGGTGTTCGCCCAGTCCTCGACCGCGACGAACAGCCGCGCCTCCTCGGAGGCCGGATCAAGGCGCCCGAAGCGCTCATACTTCGCAACTGCGCCTGCCGGATCGAGCGACCAGAACGCAGGCTGGATCAGATCCATCGGCATCCCGCCGAGCGGGGGGAGGGAAGGGGCGAGGCTGCGCCAGTGGGAGAGCAAGTCCTGCCGCCGCGCCGCCGGGTAGCCCGCGAAATCCCACGGCGCGGCGATCGTCGCCACGCGCCGCACCAGCGGATGCGACGCGGCGGCGAGCGTCATCGTGCCGCCGAGGCAATAGCCCACGAGATCAAGCGGTTCGCCCACGCTGTCGAGCAGCGGCCGCAGCCGCTGTGTCACATACCCGCCCACGGAGAGATCGGCCTCCGCCGCACCGGGAGACTGCCAGTCGACGAGCAGCGGCCGCACGCCCCGACCCGCGAGATACCGCAACAGCGAGCGCTCTGCCGTCAGGTCGAGCACGTTGGCTGTGTTGATCAGCGACGGCACGAACACGACGGGGCGTCCGCTGCCGCTGTAATCGCGCAGCAGTGCGCTCCCAGACGATGCGATCACCGGCATCTCCGGCAGGTCGCGCCGCCAGCCGGACTGCTGGTAGGCGGCAAGCGCAGCGAGGAAGCGTTCCATGCGCGCCCGATCGTCTCCGATCGCCTGCCGGGCGTGATCCAGGAACAGCGGCAGCGGATGCGGGCCGCGCGGGGCGCCCGATGCTGCGTGTTGCTGCGCAGCATCGCCGCGTGCTATGGCTTTCGCACCCGCAGCATCGAGGTCGTTCATGTCCGACGAAGAAACCAAATCCGACCCGATCATCATCAAGAAATACGCCAACCGCCGCCTCTATAACACCGGCTCGTCGAGCTATATCACGCTCGATCACCTCGGCGAGATGACGCGTGCGGGCGTGGACTTCAAGGTCGTCGATGCGAAGTCGGGGGACGACATCACCCGCTCCGTCCTCACGCAGATCATCATGGAAGAGGAAAACCGCGGCCAGACCATGCTGCCGACGCCGTTCCTTCGCCAGCTCATCGCGATGTACGGCGATTCGATGCAATCAATGGTGCCGCCCTATCTCGAAGCCTCGATGGCTGCGCTGCGGCGCAATCAGGAACAGTTCCGCAAATCGATGGCGGGCGCGTTCAACCCGTTCGAGGCGATCGCCAAGCAGAACATGGCGATGTTCGAGGCGGCGGCCAGCATGATGTCGGGCAAGAATCCGCCGGAAGGTTCCCCGCCCGCCGACGAAGCCTCCGAACTCGCCGATCTCAAGCGCGAGATGGCGGAGCTTCAGGCGAAGCTCGAAAAGCTCGGCAAGAAGTAGCTCCACCTTCTCCTCCCCCTGGCAAGGGGGAGGCCGGGTGGGGGTCGATGGCTCAGACCCTCCCCAACCCCTCCCTGGAAGGGAGGGGCAAGATGCTACCGCCCCATCGCGAGGAATTTCGCGCGCCGGTCGTCGCGCACGGCGTCGGCGCCCATGCCGTCCATCGTCGCGAGCTGCGTCTCGACCGCATCGCCCAGCATCTTGATCGCGGCCTGCGGGCTCCTGTGCGCGCCGCCCACGGGTTCGGGCACGATCATGTCGATCAGGCTCAGCGCTTTCAGGTCCTGCGCGGTCTGCTTCATCGCCGCCGCCGCGTCCGCCGCCTTGTCCGACGTGCGCCACAGGATCGAGGCGCAGCCTTCGGGCGAGATCACCGCATAGACGGAATGTTCGAGCATGATGATCCGGTTTGCCGTCGCCAGCGCCACCGCACCGCCCGATCCGCCTTCGCCGACGATCGCGGCGACCATCGGTGTGCCGAGCTTCAGGCAGGCTTCCGTCGAGCGGGCGATGGCTTCCGCCTGTCCGCGCTCCTCGGCGTGGATGCCGGGAAACGCGCCCGAGGTATCGACGAAGCTGATCACGGGCAGCCCGAAGCGGTCCGCCATTTCCATCAGTCGCACGGCTTTGCGGTAGCCTTCGGGCTTCGCCATGCCGAAATTGTGTTTGAGGCGGCTCGCCGTGTCGGAGCCTTTCTCGTGGCCCATCATCATCACCGGCCGGCCCCGGAAGCGCCCCGGTCCGCCGATGATCGCGCAGTCCTCGCCGAACTTGCGGTCGCCCGCGAGCGGCGTGAAGTCGGTGATGAGCGCGGCGGTGATGTCTTTCAGGTGCGGCCGCGCCGGGTGGCGCGCCACCTGTGTCTTCTGCCACGGCGTCAGCTTCGCGTAGATCGCCTTCAGCTGCGCCTCGACCTTGGCTTCCAGCTTTTTCACTTCAGCGTCGATGTTGACCGCGCCTTCGCCGGCCGACGCCTTCAGTTCCTTGATGCGCGTCTCCAGCTCGGCGACGGGCTTCTCGAATTCGAGATACGTAATCATCGCCCCCGCCTAATCGTCTTGGCCCGTGCCCGCAAGCGGATGCGCGCGGTTGACGAGTTCGACGAGGTGCGCGGACTGCACGTGCGTGTAGATTTGCGTCGTCGCGATGTCGGCGTGGCCCAGCATCGATTGCAGCGCGCGAAGGTCCGCGCCGCCCTCCAGAAGATGCGTTGCGAAGGCGTGGCGCAGCACGTGCGGGGAGACGCGCAGCGGCGAGATTCCGGCCGCCGCCGCCAGCGTCTTCACGATCTGGAACAGCCGCACGCGCGACATGTGCGTCTTGCCGGAGGGGAACAGGTATTTCTCACCCGGCGCCAGCGTTGCCGCCCACACCGCCACGGCTTCCCCGGCGCGTGAGGACACAGGCACCATCCGTTCCTTGTCGCCCTTGCCCTTCAGCACCGCATAAGGCGTACCCGGCTTGATCGCTGCGCGCGGCAGCGAGACGAGCTCGGTCGCGCGCAGTCCCGATCCGTAGAGCAGTTCGATCAGCGCCTTCAGCCGCAGCCCCGCCGGGCTGGCGGCCTCCTCTTCGACAACGGCGAAGATCCGGTCCACCTCCTCGCGCGACAGCGTCTTCGGCAGCGGCCGACCCTTTGTGGGAGACGCAAGGTCGCCCGCCGGATTGTCGGCGCGCAGCCCTTCCGACACGAGGAACGCAAAGAAGCGCCGCACCGCCGAGAGTTTGCGCGCAAGGCTCGTTGCCGCAAGATCGCGCCATTCGTGGATCAGCCGTTCGAGCGTCCGCGCGTCAGCGGCTGCAAGCCCGCCCGAAAGCGCCTCGCTCGCCTGCGCAAGGTCGCGGCCATAGGCAGCGATGGTGTTCGCCGCCGCGCCGCGCTCGGCTGCCATCATATCGAGGAACAGCGCGATCGCGCGGGCGTCGTCCGGGAGGCTCAACTCCGCGTCACCGCCTCGATCGCCATCATCCGCGCCTCGCGCGTGAACCCCGCGCGATTGAGCGCACCGACGACGACCGAAAGCTGCGCAGGGGACACGCCCGCCCAGCTCGATTGCAGGCCGACCCCGGCCAGGATCGCCACTTCACCGCGCCGCTTTTCCACCGCCGCCGCCGCGATCCGCCGCGTATAGCGATTGTCGAGCGCCTTGACGCCGAAGTCTTCGGCAAGGCCGCTCCAGTCGCCCTTGGGGTCGAGCGCCTGCATCGCGGCGGCGAACATCGCGGCCTTGCGATCACCGCGCTTGCCCGAAAGCGATCCGTGCCACGCGCGCGCCTCGCCGACGTCGCCGTTCGCGATTTTCCCGGTGCGGTCGGCGAGCGCAAGGTACGGCCACGCCGCGCGCCGCGCGTCCTCCGGCCCGTCCGCCAGCACCGGCCACCACTTCAGCGCCTCGCGCACATAGCCCGCCGAAAGCATCGATTCGATAAGCCCCGGCGCGTCGTCCGCCTGCGCGGCGGCGGGCGGGATGCGCGCGGCGGCGGCGGCGGTACGTACGAGCGCACCATAGCGTTCCTGCGGCGTTTCGGCGGCCTGCCAGATGCGCTGCATCGCGGCGATGCGCTCTTCGGCGTTGCGGCCCGCATAGGCGGCACGGATGTCGGCGATCGCGTCTTCGCCTTCGGCGCCCGGCTCGATCGCGGCGATGCGCGCGGCGGCGATGGCGGCGAGTTCACGCGCCGAAGCGATGCCGTATGCAGCCGCGATCGGCGCCGCTTTGGAGCGCTCGGCGATCGAAAGCCCCGGCGCGCGCATCATCCACCCGGAAAGCGCGACCGACGGATTCGCCAGCAGCGTTTCGGGAATCTCGATCCCCGCAGCCGTCGCCAGCCCGAAGCGGTATGCGCTAAGGGTCTTCGCCTCGTCCCAATCGACATTGGCGCCCCGGCCTTCGCCCGTCACCACGGTCGCGGCGCGTTCGGCAAGCACGATGTCGATCATCGGCATCGCACGGCGTGCGCGCAGCCGGTCGAACTGCGCGGCGGCGGTGATGTCGTCGCCTTCAAGCCCCGCGCAGATCGCATTCGCGGCTTCCCAGAACGGCAGCTTCGAAAACGCTTTCGCGTTCGGCGCGAGTGGACAGAGTGCCGGCAAGTCTCCGGCAGCGAGGTGCACCTGGCTCGCCACGGCGTAAAGCCGCGGTGTGTAGCGATCGAGCGGCAGCGCATCGACGAGCAGCTTGGCGCCGTCCACCTCACCCATCCGCAGCAGCAGCAGCGCGCGCTCGGCAAGCCAATCGGCCGGGCGCACGCCCTGCGGCGTCGGCACGTGCGAAAGCAGTGCGCGGCGCAGCACGATATGCCCCCAGCGCGACGCGATCGGCGGCTTGGTGCGCTGCAGAAGCCCGTTCAGGAAGCGCCCGTCGCTGTTCTGGAACGCGCCCATGCCGTATCCGCCGAGCCGCGCGGTCAGCGGCCCCGCGACATCGAAGCTGCCCGCGCGCGCTGGCCCCGCGAAGGGATCGGCGGCAACCGGCGTTGCCGGCGCAGGTGCACCGGGAAGCCCCGGCACGGGCACACCCTCAGCCGCGGCGGCTGGTGTCTCGTCCGCGCCCGCCGCAGCGGGTGCCACAGGCCGCGGCGCCGGGGGCGGCGCTTCGGGCGGCGGCGCGCCGAACACGTCAGGCAGCAGCGACTTCGGGGCGTCCTGCCCGGATGCCGCCGTTGCTATCAGGAGCGCGGCAAGGGCGGTGCTAGAGACCCAGCGTTTCATTCGAAACCGGTTGCTCCACGCGCGCAGTCGTGTGCGGAATATCGACGAACATCAGCACCACGCCGCCGATGACGACGACGGCGAGGATGATGACAAACAGCCAGAAAATCAGGCGGGACAATCGTATCTCCGGGGCAATCGCGTTGGTTTCGGTTCGCTCCAGACGTGAGCGCGGCGGAGCGCGCTTGGCCTTCGGCAAGGCGCCTGTGTATAGCGAGTGCGATGAACGCTTGCGAACCAAAAAACGCCTCCCCGCCGCCTGTTCGCCGCAGGCGCGGTGTCAGCCGTTCCGTCGTGCTGGTGGGGCTGATGGGCGCGGGGAAAACCACGATCGGGCGCCGCCTTGCGAAGCGGCTGGGCCTTGAATTCGTGGATGCCGACGAGGCGATCGAGGAGGCGGCGGGCCTTACGGTTTCGGAGATTTTCACGCGCTATGGCGAGGCGCATTTCCGTGAAGGCGAACGCCGCGTGATCGCGCGCCTCATCTCCGGTATGCCGAAGGTGATCGCCACTGGCGGCGGCGCCTTCGTCGATCCCGAAACGCGCGCGCGCGTCCTCGAAAACGCGATCGCCGTCTGGCTCGATGCCGATATCGACACGCTCGTCGAGCGTGTTTCCAAGCGCGATCACCGCCCGCTGCTCAAGGACAAGGATGCCGGGCAGGTGCTTCGCGATCTCGCGGCGGTGCGCAATCCGCTCTATGCCGAGGCGCAGATTCGTGTGCCGAGCCAGCCGGCGCCGCATCATATCGCCGTCGAGGCCATTGTGGCGGAGCTCCGCCGTCTGGGGGAATCCGCGTGAAGGAAGTGGTTCGGGTCGAGCTTGGCGCGCGCGCCTACGATATCGTCATCGCGCCGGGCATCCTCGCCGAAGCGGGGCGCGAGATCGCGCCACCGAAGAGTGGACGTCCGCAGCTCGTCGTCACCGATGAAACCGTTGCCGCCGCGCATCTTGAGCGGCTCGTGGACGCGCTCGGCCGCCCGGTCGATCCCGTGATCTTCCCGGCAGGCGAGGCGACCAAGAACTGGCGGTCGCTGGAAACGCTCGTCGAGCGCATTCTCGCGGCGGGTGTCGAGCGCGGCGATGCCGTCATCGCGTTCGGCGGCGGTGTCATTGGCGATCTCACCGGCTTTGCCGCCGCCGTCGCGCGGCGCGGCTGCGAATTCGTGCAGATCCCGACGACGCTGCTCGCGCAGGTCGATTCGTCGGTCGGCGGCAAGACGGCGATCAACGCAGCGGCAGGCAAGAATCTCGTCGGCGCCTTCCACCAGCCCTCCCGTGTGCTCATCGATCCCGAACTTCTCGATACGCTCGGCCCCCGCGAAATGCGCGCAGGCTATGCCGAGGTCGTGAAATACGGGCTCCTCGGCGACACGGCGTTCTTCGCGTGGTGCGAGGCAAACGGCACCGCGCTCCTCGCCGGAGACCGCGCCGCGCAGGTCCACGCCATCGCGCGCAGCTGCCGTATGAAAGCGGTGATCGTCGCGGAGGACGAGCGCGAAACGAGCGGCCGCCGCGCGCTCCTCAACCTCGGCCACACCTTCGGCCATGCCTTCGAAGCCGAAACCGGCTTCTCCGACCGGCTTCTGCACGGCGAAGCCGTCGCGATGGGCATGGTCATGGCCTTCGCCTTCTCGGCGCATCGGGGCCTCTGCAGCGCGCAGGACGCCGCCCGCGCCGAAGCGCACCTCGCCGCGTCGGGCCTGCCCGTCAGCCCGGCGGGCTTCGGCTTCAACGTCGAGGCGCTCATCCACCACATGCAGCAGGACAAGAAATCCGCAGGCGGCACCACCCCCTTCGTCCTCGCCCGCGCGATCGGCAACGCCTATCTCGACAAAACCGTTGCGCTGGCCGATGTCGCCGCCTTCCTCGCACCAAGGCTCTGAGCCTTCCTTCACTCGTCATCCCGGCCTTCGCCGGTATGACGAGTGGACAAAGAGGCTTCCGAAATAGGGTTTGCCATGCAAGGCAGGGCCGCTGCTCTTTGAAGCGCGCGGCGTCCTGCGCGCATGGAAATCGTCAACATCGAACGCGCGGGGGCTCGCCGTGCACGAAATGCGAGCAAACTCACGCACGCCCGCGCGGGGCATGTCTCAACTTCATCAACTTCCCAGGAAATCCGGGCCTCAGCGGCGCACCGGAGCGATCACTCCAGCGCCTCCCGTCCTATTTTACAAGCCCGGTTACGCGATGCGGTTCGTGCCCGGCCGCACCAACGCGCTGTGCGTCGCCGCAATCGCCGTCGATCGTGCCCGGATCGTTTCGAGGAAATGCCAGTCGCACTGCGCAGCGTCGGGTGTCAGCGACAGCGTCATGTAGCCCCGGTGCTGGGTTTCGCACCATTTGAGTTCGGAGTTCGCACCGACCAGCGCCGCCGCCACCTGCTTCGGGTCCGCCCCGCGCATGTAAGTCTCCATCCCCGGCGAAGTGACGCCCTGCACGCCGAACTCGACGCCCGCCGGCTTGCCGCCGTTCGCAAGGTCGTAGGCCCACGCGTTGTGACTGTCTCCGGCGAGGTTCAGCAGGTTCGCGCCTGCCGCCTGCGCCGCGCCGAGGTAGCGCGCCCGCGCCGCCGGATAGCCGCCCCACGAATCGAAGTTGAACGGCAGGCCCACTTTTCCGGCGAGCACGCCTGCCTGAAAACGCTGCTTCACATAGTCGGGCGGCGTGCCGCCGAGCCATGAGGCGTCGGCGTCCACGGGCGTTTTCGTCTCGCCCGCGAGGATCTGCTGCGCCACCACCTGCCAGCGCGTGCCGCCTTTCACGGAACGGCTGATCGCATCCGCAAGAAACGCCTCCTGCGGCGCGCCGAGCATCTGCCGCGCAGGGTCGGCCCACACGGTATCGCGGAACGTGGCAAGTGCTTTCGCCGGGTCGTCGGAAAGCTTGAAAGCGTCGGCGAGTTCAAGCTGCTCGTCGCGGCCCTCGGCGCGCGTATCGAGCCGGATCAGCGTCGCGAGGTCGCCGATCTCATAGGCTTTGTAGGGTTCGTCCGACATTGGCAGCCAGTGCCGGTACGCCGCCTTCGCCGCCGCCTTGCGTGCCTCCCATGGGCCTTCGCTCTCGCTCTGGTGGTTCTGCGCGCCGTCCTTCCACGTGTCGTTCGCGAACTCGTGGTCGTCCCAGATCGAGATCATCGGAAAGCGCTGGTGCAGCGCCTGCAGGTCCTGATCGCGGCGATAGGTTGCGTAGCGGGCATGATAGTCGGCGGGCGTCACGATCTCGTTTGCCGGTTCGAGGATGCGTCCCGGCATCGCGTCGGCCGTGCTCGGGTAGGTGCCGCGGCCATATTCGTAGATGTAGTCGCCGAGGTGGACGAGAAGGTCGATGTCCTGCCGCTCCGCTGCGTGGGCATAGGCGTTGAACAGACCGAACGGCAGGTTGGAGCAGGAGAAGACCGCGATGTTGAAGCGCCCCAAGCGCCCCGCCGGCAGCGTCCGGGTCCGTCCCGTGGGCGAGGTTTCGCCGCTCGCGGTGCGGAAGCGGTAATAGTACCAGCGCCCCGGCTCCAGCCCCTCGGCGCGGGCGCGGGCGCAGTAATCGGTCGAAGCCGCCGCCGCCGTTTCGCTCCGCGTCACGATCCGGGTGAAGCCCGCGTCTTCGGCGACCTCGGCGGTGAGTGCGGCCGCATCCCCGGCGGGCACGTAGCGCGTCCACAGCAGCACGCCCGTCTGCGACGGTTCGCCGCTTGCCACGTTGTGCGTGAAGCCCCGGTTCAGCGCGGTCGCCCATGCGCGGCCGGGGATGGTGGCGAGACCGGCGAGACCGGCACCGAAAAGATCGCGGCGGCGGAGGTTGATGCTCATGGTGGCCTTTCAGGGTAGCGTTCGGCAGCCTGTTAGGCCCGGAATGTGACACTGAGATCACGCGCCCCAAACCCCAAAACCTGCCAGCTTTGCATTGCGCGCCGGCTGGGGCACACTTGTTGAAAGGCTGAACAATGCCGGGGAGACGATCATGGCCACCGCGATCCAGATGCCGTCGGTGCAGAGCAAGGTTTCGGACGAGGAGTGGAGCGCCCGCGTCGATCTCGCGGCGGCATACCGCCTCGTCGCGCACTACGGGTGGGACGACCTCATCTTCACGCACCTCTCGGTGCGCGTGCCGGGGCCGGAGCATCACTTCCTGATAAACCCGTACAACCTGATGTTCGAAGAGATCACCGCGTCGAGCCTCGTGAAGATCGACGTGCACGGCAACGCTGTCGGCGAAACGCCCTACGTCACCAATCCGGCTGGCTTCACCATCCACTCTGCGATCCACATGGCGCGCGAGGATGCAAAGGCCGTGGTTCACCTGCACACGCCTTATGGGCAGGCAGTTTCGGCGATGGATTTCGGCCTGCTGCCGCACACGCAGACCGCGATGGTCGCGCAGCACGACATCGCCTACCACGACTATGAAGGCATCGCGACCGACCTTGATGAGCGCGAGCGGCTGGTCGCGGACATGGGTACGAAGAACGCCATGATCCTGCGTAACCACGGCACGCTCACCGTGGGCGAGACGGTGGCTGACGCGTTCATGCGCATGTATTTCCTGGAGCGTGCCTGCGAAGCGCAGGTCCACATGCTCGCTGCCGGGCGCGAAAACCTGAACACGCCGCCGCAGGGCACGCCCGAAAAGGTGAAGGACCAGTCGACCGGGCCGGGGATGATGATGCTCAACAAGATGCTCGCATGGCCTGCACTCCTTCGGAAGCTGGACCGGATCGACCCCTCGTTCCGTAACTGACCGAGCGCCGTTGAACGCGGGCGCACCGCCCAATAAGGTGCGCGGCCAATGGATAATCTCACACACGCACTCGCCGGATGGGCGCTCGGCGAAGCGGGGCTGAAACGCAGGACGGGGCTTGGCGTCGCCACGCTCGTCATCGCAGCCAACCTGCCCGACATCGATGTGATCGGGCTCGCGTTTGGCGAGAACCTCGCATTCCGACGCGGCATCACGCACGGGCCGCTGGCGTGGGCGATCATGATCCCCGGCCTTGCCTTTGCAATGCAGGCGTTCGATCGCTGGCAGGCCCGGCGCGGAACGCGGCCGGAAAGCCGGCTGCCGGTGCATCTCGGCTGGCTCTTCGTGCTCTCGGCGATCGGCGTGCTCTCGCATCCAGCGCTCGATTTCCTGAACGTCTACGGTATCCGCCTGCTGATGCCGTTTTCCGAGCGCTGGTTCTACGGCGACACGTTGTTCATCATCGACCTGTGGGTCTGGCTTGCGCTCGGCCTCGGTGTGTTCCTTGCCCGCCGCCGAAAGCGCGAGGGCCCGGCGCGTGCGGCACTCGTCGTTGTGGCGGCCTATATCGGTCTGATGGGCTACGGTAGCCACGTCGCGGAGGTGAAAATGGCGGAAGCCGTGGACGCCGCGGGCTATGGAAAGCCGCAACAGGTTGTGGCGAACACGCCGCCGATCAACCCGTTCCGGCGCCAGATGATTTACGACGTGGGAGGCCGCTACGGCTACGGCGAGGCGAGCCTGCTCCCGCCGCGTTTGTCTGTGGAGGTGCCGTTCGCGACGCACATGGACGACCCGGCCATTCTCGCCGCTAAGGCGCAAAGCAAGGAAATCGCCGACTTCCTCTACTGGTCGCGGCTACCGTTCGCCGAGGTGACGCGGGAAAGCGGTGCCGCCCGCGTTGTACTCAACGACGCGCGTTTCGTGGAAAGTCGGGGCCCGGCCTTGTTCCGCATAGAAGCGACCGTGCAGGAGCCGGCGCAATGAACGAACTTCCTCCGGTCGTGCTCGGCCCCGTCGAGCTCTGGGCAGACCTTGCCGGGATCTTCGTCTCCGCGCTTGGCGGCGCGCTGCTCGCTGTGCGGCACAAGCTTGATGTGTTCGGGGTGTTCGTACTGGCGATTGTCACCGGTCTCGCGGGCGGCATGGCGCGCGACATGCTCATCGGCGCAACCCCCGTTGCGGCGTTGGCGAATCCCTTATACCTGCCCTCCGCGCTGGCGGCCGCGATCGTGGTGTTCTTCGGGCACCGCCTGATCGAACGGGCGAGCCAGCCCGTGATGTTGTTCGATGCGATGGCGCTCGGCTTCTTCGCCGTCGCCGGTGCGCGCAAGGCGCTTACCTACGGTATCGATCCGCTCCCCGCGGTGCTGCTCGGCGTGCTCACAGCCGTTGGTGGCGGCGCGCTCCGCGACGTCCTCCTCGCAGAGGTGCCACGCGTCCTCAAGGTCGGCGAACTCTATGCGCTCGCGGCAATGCTCGGCGCTGCGGTCGTCGTCGTGGGCGACGCGCTCGGCCTGCCGTCGGCCGCCGTGGGCATCGTGGGCGCGTTGGCGACATTCGCTTTGCGGATGGTCAGCGTCCGCTTTGGCGTAACGGCGCCGCGCGCACCAGGAAGTGAATGAGCGTGCCACGGCAAACGTGTCCTTAACCATTTAAGCTCTAAGCCTTTGAACAGGCAGGGAGTTGCGTATGGTGAAGGTGCGGACTTTCGTTCAACTCATATGCATTGCCGCAGCGCCGCTTGCGCTCTGGCTTTCCGCGCCCACGGCATTCGTCAGGGGTGTCGATTTGCAGGGCGGCGACGCGGGGCGTCTTGTGCCCCACCTCAGCGCGGTCAATGCGCGCATCCTGCAGATCAGCCCTGACGGCAGCGCGATCGTTGCAAGTGGCTCGCCGGGCGCGATGGTCGCCGCGCTGTTTCGCGCAGGAGCCTTGCCGCTGCCACTTGTGGGCACGGACAATGCGTGCGCTTCCCGAACGGTGAGGCGGGCATGAGCGCCGCCGCCCTTTTCCCGATCCGCCGCGCCGGTGCGCGGCTTCTCGTTGGCGCGTTCGCAGCGAATTGCATTGCCCTCAGTGCCGTCGGCGTAATGACCGGCAAGGCTGAGACGTTCTCGGTCGTCGCCATTGCGCTCGCCCTTACCGTTGTTCCGACGCTTTGGGTTTTACGGTCTCCGGTGGTCGATGCTGCCCAGCGTACCACGCTGGCGCTCACGGCAGTGTGTTTTCCGGGTATGTTCTTGTACCTGATGAACGGCCACCCGTGGCAGATGGACATGCACATGTACTTCTTCTCCATGCTGGCCGGGCTCACAGTCCTGTGTGATCGCCGCGCACTGATCGCGGCTGCCGGGCTTATCGCCGTTCATCATCTTGCGCTCAGCGTCCTCGCGCCGGACTGGGTCTTCGCCGGCGGCGGCGATATTCCGCGGGTTCTGCTACATGCCGTGATCGTGGTGCTGCAAACGGGGATGCTGCTGTGGATCGTCGGTCAGCTCTCCGAATTCGTCAACGGCAAGGCGGAAGAGGCGCAGCGCAGCCTTGCGCTGCGCGTGGAAGCCGATGTGGCGAGGGGCGAGGCCGAAGCCAGTCTGAAGGCACTGAAGATCGCGCAGGCGGAAGCAGAACATCATCGCGTCGCGGAAGAAAGTATGCGCCGTGCCGCCGAGGCGGCGGACCGCAGACGCCTCGTCGCCGATGCACTGGAGGCGCGGCTCGGCGCGATTGTTTCCGATCTCAACAGCATGGGTGTGCAGCTCGCGAGCAGCAAGGAGGAGTTGGTGCGCCTGCTCTCCGGTGCGGCTCTCCGTTCCGAGCAACTGCGCAAATCCCACCGGCGCGCCGAGCAGGAAGTGCGGGCCGTCGTCGCCGACACGGGCGCGCTCGTGTCATCGATCCACGCCGTCGGCGCTAATTCAGGGCAAGCACGCGACACGGCGCGGGAAGCGGCAAGCGCAACGCAGCAGCTGGAGCCGGAGATCAAGGCGCTCGGCAACACCGTTGATGCCGCGAGCCAGATTCTCGGCATCATTTCGCAGGTCGCTGCGCAGAGCCACATGCTCTCGTTCAACGCAGCGATCGAGGCCGCGCGTCAGTCCGGTGACGGGTCGGGCTTCCTGATCGTTGCGAACGAGATGAAACTGCTGTCGTCTCAGACCGCAGACGCGACGCGTCAGATCGAGCGCCACCTCGCGGACATCCGCGCGGCGACCGCCAGCGTTTCGAGCGCGATCTCGGATGCAACAGGCAAGGTGCATTCGATCGACACCTCGACAGCGGGCATCGCGGATGCTGTCAGCCATCAGATCCGGGCAACGACCGAGATCGCATCCGCTGCCGATGAGATGGCCGTGCAGATCGACGCTGCGTCGGGCGACGTTGAGGCGCTTGGCCGCGTTCTTGGTGAAGTCGCGAACGCGATGCAGCAGGCCGACCAGATCGCGACCAGCGTGTCGGAGCGATCGAATGAACTCGATCAGACGGTGCGAAGCGTCCTCGCGGAACTCCGCGCGGCTTAGTCCGCCACCTTCACCACGGCTTTGCCGAAGTTCTTGCCCTCAAGGAGCCCGATGAAGGCCTTGGGCGCGTTCTCCAGCCCCTCGGTCACGTCCTCGCGGTAGACGAAGGGCTTCTCGCCCTGCCAGCGCGTCATGTCGGCGGCGAACTTCGGCATCGTCTCGGCCCAGTAATCGCTGACGATGAAGCCTTCGAGGTGGAGGCGCTTCACGAGAACGGCGCGCATCAGCTCGGCCATCAGGATGCTGCCGGAGAGCTCCTCGCGGCTCGCGGCATTGTAGCCGGCGATGAGACCGCAGACGGGGACGCGAGCGAAGTCGTTGAGGCGAGGGAGCACGGCTTCCCAGACTTTGCCGCCGACGTTCTCGAAATAGATGTCGATGCCCTTGGGGGCCGCTTCCTTGAGCGCGGTGCCGAGGTTTGCGTCATGGTGATCGAGGCAGGTGTCGAAGCCGAGTTCGTTCACGACGAAATCGCACTTCGCCTTGCCGCCCGCGATGCCGACGGTGCGACAACCGAGACGCTGCGCGATCTGTCCGACGATGGCGCCGACGGCGCCTGAGGCGGCGGCGACGCAGACGGTTTCGCCTGCTTTCGGCTGACCGATCCGCATGAGGCCGGTGTAGGCGGTGAGGCCGGGCATCCCGAGTATCCCGAGGTGGTAGGAGAGCGGGAAGGGGCCTTTGGGGAGCGGGCGCAGTTCGGTGGCGGGAAGCACCCAGTGCGATTGCCAACCCGAACGCCCGGCGACGATATCGCCCGGCTTGAAGCGGCTGTCGCGAGACTCGATGATCTCGCCGACCGTTTCGCCTTCCATCACGCCGCCGATCGGCACGGGCGAAGCGTAGGAGGCACCCTCCGACATGCGGCCGCGCATATAGGGATCGAGCGACATCCACAGCGTGCGGGCAAGCACCTGCCCCTCGCCGGGCGCAGGAAGCTCGGTCTCGACCCACTTGAAGTTCTCTGCCGTGGGCGCGCCCTGCGGGCGGCTGGCGAGTGTCCATTGCTGCGAGATGGTCATGGCGTGTCTTCCCTCGATTCGAATCGAGGGGAAGCTAGCGTGTTTCGGCGAACGGCACCGCTATTTAAGCCGTCAGGCGCGAAGCGCGTGCCAGATGAGGAGCGCCCAGCCGACGATCATCAGCACGCCGCCGATCGGCGTCACCGCGCCGAGCCAGCGCGGCAGGCCGAGTGCCATCAGATAGAGCGTGCCCGAAAAGATGAGCGCGCCGAGCGTCATGCTCCATGCTGCCGTGGGCGCACGCGTCAGCACGGCAAGCGCCGTCGCAGCATGAGCGAGACCATAGACGGCACCGGTCGTGACCCAGGCCTTCGCCTGCGGGTCCGTCATCGCGTGCGCACCGAACGCGCCGACCGCAACGGCAAGAAGACCGTTGAGGGCGGCGAGCGCGGCGAGCGGCGCCACTAGTTTGCGGCCCGCATCAATTCGCGTGCGATGACGACGCGCATGATCTCGTTCGTGCCTTCGAGGATCTGGTGGACACGAAGGTCGCGGTACAGCTTCTCGACCGGATAATCCTGCAGATAGCCATAACCGCCGAACATCTGCAGCGCGCGGTCCACCACCGACATACCGGTGTCGGTCGCGAAGCGCTTCGCCATCGCCGAGAACTTGGTCTTGTCGGGCGACTTCGCCGTCACCTTCGCAGCGGCGGCATAGAGCAGGATACGCGCGGCCTGAAGCTCCGTCTCCATGTCGGCGAGGCGGAACTGCGTGTTCTGGAAATCGGCGATCGCCTTGCCGAACTGGCTGCGCTGGCGCGTGTAGGCAAGCGCCTCGTCGATCGCGCGCTGCGCGCCGCCGAGGCTGCACGCGCCAATGTTGAGACGGCCGCCGTCAAGGCCCGCCATCGCGATCTTGAAGCCGTCGCCCTCGGCGCCGACGAGGTTTTCGACCGGAACGCGCACGCCGTCGAAATTGACCTGCGCGGTCGGCTGGGCGCGCCAGCCCATCTTGCGCTCGTTCGCACCGAAGCTGACGCCCGGCATGTCCTTTTCGATCACGAGGCAGGAGATGCCCTTGGGGCCCTCGCCGCCGGTGCGGACCATGGTGACGTACACCTCGTTCTGCCCGGCGCCCGAGATGAATGCCTTCGAGCCGGTGACGACATAATGGTCGCCATCAAGCACCGCCTTGGTCTTGAGCGCGGCGGCGTCCGACCCCGAGCCCGGCTCGGTGAGGCAGTAGCTCGCGATCCGGTCCATCGTGACGAGGCTCGGCAGGTACTTCGTCTTCACGGTTTCGGAGCCGAAGCTGTCGATCATCCACGACGCCATGTTGTGGATCGAGATGAACGCGGAGACTGCCGGGCAGCCGTAGGCCATCGCTTCCATGATGAGCGCGGATTCGAGCCGCCCGAGGCCGATGCCGCCCGAGGCTTCCGACACGTAGATCGCCGCGAAGCCGAGCTCGGCGGCGGACTTGATCGTGTCGCGCGGGAAGACGTGGTCTTCGTCCCACTTCGCCGCGAAGGGCGTGATGGCGTCGGCGGTGAATCGCTGCGCCATTTCCTGGATCGCGCGCTGGTCGTCGGTGAGATCGAATTGGGTCATGCGCTCGTTCCTATAATGGCCTCGGCCTCGATTTCCACCTTCCATTCCGGGCGCAGCAGCGCGGCGATCACGACCATGGTCGCGGCAGGGCGGATTTCGCGGAAAACGGCACCGTGGGCGCGGCCGACAGCGTCGGCATCGGTGGGATCGGTGATGAACATGCGTGTGCGTACGACGTCCGCGGTGCTGCCGCCGAGCTGTTCGATCGCGGCAAGGATGATCGCAAAGCAGCGCCGGGCCTGCGCCTCGGCATCGCCGGGCGTTGAGCTTCCGTCCGGCTCGACGGGTGCGGTGCCCGAAACGAGAATGCGGTCTCCCACGCGAATGGCGCGGGAGAAGCCGATTTCAGCCTCGTAAGGTGAGGCGGACCCGGTGCGCTGGCGCGGCACCTGTTTATCCCATCGTCGGGATGACGAAGGCGTTGCCGCCGTCGGCGGAGCCGTCCGGCCAGCGCTGGGTGATGGTTTTCACCTTGGTCCAGAACTTCACGCCTTCCATGCCGTGCTGGTTGGTGTCACCGAATGCCGAGCGCTTCCAGCCGCCGAAGGTGTGGTAGGCGACCGGCACCGGGATCGGTACGTTGATGCCGACCATGCCGACGTTGACGCGCGCCGCGAACTCGCGGGCGGCGTGGCCGTTGCGCGTGAAGATGGCGACGCCGTTGCCGTACTGGTGCTGCGTGGGGAGCTGCAGCGCCTCTTCGAAGCTGTCGGCCCGGAGCATCTGCAGCACGGGGCCGAAGATCTCTTCCTGATAGGTGCGCATGTTTGTCTTCACGCGGTCGAACAGGCTCGGCCCCACGAAGAAACCGTCCTCGTGGCCCTGCAGGCTGAAGCCGCGGCCGTCGACGACGAGCTCGGCGCCTTCATCGACGCCCATCTGGATATAGTTCTCGATCTTCGCCTTGTGCGCGGCGGTGACGACCGGGCCGTAGTGCGCCTCGGCATCCGTGGAAACGCCGACACGCAGCGCAGCGATGGCGGGCAGGAGCTTTTCGCGGAGGTTCGCGGCGGTCTTCTCGCCGACCGGAACGACGACGGGAAGCGCCATGCAGCGCTCGCCCGCCGAGCCGAAGGCAGCGCCCGCGAGATCGTTCACCACCTGATCGAGATCGGCGTCGGGCATGACGATGCCGTGGTTCTTGGCGCCGCCCATCGCCTGCACGCGCTTACCGGCGGCCGCGCCGCGCTGGTAGACATAGTGCGCGATGTCCGACGAGCCGACGAAGCTGACGGCGTGGATATCGGCATGGTCGAGGATGGCGTCCACCGCGCTCTTGTCGCCGTGGACGACGTTGAGCACGCCCGCTGGAAGGCCCGCTTCCATCATCAGCTTGGCAAGCTCCACCGGCACGGAAGGGTCGCGCTCCGACGGCTTCAGGATGAAGGCGTTGCCCACAGCGATGGCGACACCGAACATCCACATGGGGATCATCGCCGGGAAGTTGAACGGCGTGATGCCCGCGACGACACCGAGCGGCTGGCGCATCGAGTAGACATCGATGCCGGGGCCGGCGCCCTGCGTGTATTCGCCCTTCAGCGCGTGCGGGATGCCGCAGGAGAACTCGATGACCTCAAGCCCCCGCTGGATGTCGCCCTTCGAATCGGCGATCACCTTGCCGTGCTCGGACGAGAGCAGCTCGGCGAGCTTGTCCATGTCGCGCTCGATCAGGCGCTTGAATTCGAACATCACGCGGGCGCGGCGCTGCGGATTGGTCGCGGCCCAGCCGATCTGTGCAGCCTTCGCCACCTCGACCGCGCGGGCGATCTCGGCGTCGGTCGCGAACTGGACGCGCGCCTGCACCTTGCCGGTGTTGGGGTTGAACACGTCGCCGAAGCGGCCGCTCGTGCTGCGGACGGTCTCGCCGCCGATGAAAAGGTCGATTTCGCGCAAGGTGCCGGACATGCTCGTTCCCCAAGGATAGGCCGAAAGTGGCGTTGGCGCGCTTATCCGCTTTCGGTCTGCGGCGGGCAATTCCCCAGATTCGCATTACGCTGCTGCGATTTTGCAGTATGGAAGCCCAGTGAACTGGGATGACCTGCGCATTTTCCTGTGCGTCGCACGCACGCAGCGCCTGAATGCGGCGGCGCGCGAACTCGGCGTCGATGCGACGACGATCGGCCGGCGGCTGGCGCGGCTGGAGCGCGACGTCGACGCGACACTCTTCGAGCAGGGGCCTGCAGGCTATGTGCTGACGGAGCGGGGCCGCGCCCTCGTGGAACATGCCGAGGCGGCGGAGCAGGCGGCGCTGCGCTTTGGCGGCGAGGTTTCCGGCGAGGCCGGGCCGGGCGGCATGGTGCGGGTCAGTGTCGTCGAGGGCTTCGGCACGTGGATCGTGGCGCGCGCGCTTCCGGATTTCCATCGTCGCCACCCGCGCATCGTCATCGATCTCGTCGCAGGCAGCGGCGTGCTGAGCCCGTCGCGCCGCGAGGCGGATATCGCCATCATGCTCGCGCGCCCGCAGCACGGCCCGCTCGTGGCGCGCAAGCTCACCGACTATCGGCTCGGCCTCTATGCGAGCCCCGCCTATATCGAAAACGCGGGAATGCCCGGCGCGCGCGCCGACCTCCTCGATCACAGCATCGTCGGCTACGTGCCCGATCACATCTTCACGCCCGAACTCGACTATCTGGGCGAGGTGCTGCCCGGCCTTGAGCCCGCCATCCGCAGCACCAGCATCAGCGCGCAGTACGAGATGGTCGCAGGCGGGGGCGGCATCGGTGTGTTGCCGCGATTCATGGCGGCGCAGGATGCGCGTGTTGTGCCGGTGCTGGCGGAGGACGTGTCGATCAGGCGCAGCTTCTGGCTGGTGATGCACCGGGACATGCGCCGCTTTGCGCGCATCGCGGCATTTTCGCAGTGGATCGACGAGGTTGTCGCGCGGCGGCGGGACGTGCTCTTGTAGCCTACGCGCTGCGTTCCGGGACGGCCTCGTCGTCGATATCCTGCGGGATCTCGCCGAGGCCTTCGTTCGCAGGCAGCGGATAGGTGCCGTAGGTGAGATCGAGGCCGGCGCGCAGGTCGCCGCTGGCGATCTGGAGGGCGAGGCGTTCGCTGTCGCGCTGGCGGTATTCCGTTTCGATCCGGTCGATGGCTTCGTCGTCAACGTCCGCGGCCTTGAGCGCCGCGCGGCCCATCATCACGGCGCTTTCATGCACCTCGCGCACCACCGCGTCGCAGTCCGCGTTCACGAGCTGGATGACGTGCCGACGATCGAAGGCGCGGATCAGCACCTTCAGGTTCGGAAAAGCCCGGCGCACGGCGCCCAGCATCTCGTTCGTCATCTGGTGGCCGTCGTTGCAGTAGATGAGAAGCTGCGCTTCCTCCGCGCCCGCAATGCGCAGCACGTCGAGGCGGGTGCCGTCTCCGTAATAGACCTTCTGGCCGAAGCGGCCCGAAAGCTCGATCTGCCCAGGCTTGCGGTCGATGAGTGTGACCGGGATGCCGCGTGCGGCGAGAAGCTGGTTCACCGTCTGGCCGAAGCGGCCGTAGCCGACGATGATCGCGGGTGCGTTCTCGGCCTTTTCCGGGCCTTCGACGTCATGGTCCTCGCTTTCGCGCTCAACGAGCCTGTCGACGCCGGCGATGAGGAGCGGGGTCAGCGCCATCGAGACGGTGACGGCGGCTGCGAACAGGCTGGAGGCTTCGGAGGCAAGCAGAAGCCCGCTTTCGGCCGCTGTCAGCACGACAAAGGCGAACTCGCCGCCCTGCGCGAGATGGACACCGGTGAGCGCCGCATCCCGCCAGTTCGAGCCGAACAGGCGCGCGAGGATGGCGATCACCGCAAATTTCACGCCGAGCAGGATGGTGACGTAGAGGAGGATGCGGCCGGGCTGCTGCAGGATGATCGACAGGTCGAGCATCATGCCCACGGCCATGAAGAACAGGCCGAGCAGAAGCCCGCGGAACGGATCGATATCCGCCTCCACCTCGTGCCGGTAGGGGCTGTCTGCCAGCATCACGCCCGCGATGAAGGCGCCGAGCGCCATCGAAAGCCCGAAGCTCGCCATCAGGAACGCGGAACCGACGACCATCAGCAGCGCGCCGATCACGAACACCTCGCGCGTGCCCGTCTGCGCGATCAGGCGGAACAGCGGGTTCACGAGGAAACGACCGGCAAGCACCAGCGCGCCGATCGCGACGAGCGACTTCCAGACGAGTTCCCAGCCTTCCGGCGCCTCGGCGACCGGCGTGCGGGAAAGGGCGGTCGTCACGATCAGCAGCGGGACGATCGCGAGGTCCTGCATCAGGTGGATCGAGATGATGCGCGTGCCGAGCGGCGTGTTGATTTTGCCCTGATCGCGCAGGATCTGCACGTCGAGCGCGGTGGAGGACAGCGCTAATGCGAGGCCGATGACGAGCGCGGCCTGCCATGTGAATTCGGTCGTGACGAGCAGCGCGCCGGTGATCGCGAACCCGCAGAGCAACACCTGCGCGCTGCCCAGCCCGAAGATGTCGTAGCGCAGATCCCATAGCCGCTTCGGGCGCAGCTCGAGGCCGATCACGAACAGCAGCAGCACGACGCCGAACTCGGCGAAGCCGAGTGTCGCTTCAGGATCGGTGACGAGGCCGAGCAGATGCGGGCCGATGATCATGCCCGCGACGAGGTAGCCGAGTACAGCGCCAAGCTTCAGCCGGTGGAACAGCGGCACCACCGCGACCGCTGCCGCAAGATACACCACACCGTCCCGAAGCAGGGTCGAATCGCCGCCAACCGCCATCAGCGCGCGGCCCGATTTGCGATGCGCGAGACAGGCCGATAGATAGGAAGAGAGCGAAACGGAGGCATCGGCACCGGTTATGAAGATCGACGAGGACAGCCCACAGGTACGCTTCCCGCCGCCGTTCGTCTACGCCGGGATGCTGCTTCTGGGGCTGGGAATCGGGCGGCTGCTCGGGGACCCGCCGATCGGGCTCGACATCAAGGCGGCGAGCATTGCCGGCATGATTCTGGCCATCGCGGGGCTCGGCCTCATCTCCGCAGCGCTGCTGCGTTTCCGCCGGGCGGGCACGCATCCCGAGCCGTGGCGGCAAACGACGGCGTTCGTGGCGAGCGGCGTCTACCGCTGGACGCGGAACCCGATGTACCTCGGCATGGCGCTGATCTTCGCCGGGCTCGCGCTCATCTTCGACAGTCTTGCGACGCTGCTGTTGCTGCCCTTCGTGGTGATCCTGATCGACCGGCAGGTAATCGCGCGCGAGGAGCGCTATCTCGAAGCGAAGTTCGGCGACGAATACCGCGCCTACAAGGAAAAGGTCAGGCGCTGGCTGTAACCGCCGCGTCCTCCGCCGCGCTTGCCGCCGCGTCGAAGGCGAGAAGGATGGAGGGGTGGCGGGCCTTGTAGGCCTGCGCGGGGCGGAAGATTTCGAGGTCCGGCCAGCCTGCCGGGACATCGCCTTCACCTTTCAGGAACGCGGCGAGCGCAGTATGGGCATTACGAAGCTCTGACGCGGACTTGCCGATGACACCGCTGCCGAGGATCGAGGCTGAGGCCTGCCCGAGCGCGCAGGCGCGTACCTCCTGCCCGAATGCCGTGATGCGGCCCGCGTCGTCGAGATCGACGTCGGCAGTGACACGGCTGCCGCAGATCGGCGAGACCTTCCGGCTCGTGCCTTGCGGCGCGGCGAGGCGCGCCTGGTGCGGGATCGTGGCGGCGAGGCGCAGGATCGCGGTGTTGTAGAGGGGTTCGGACATCGCGGCCGATATAGGGCGGCGGGCGGCGTCTAACCAGCCTCGCCGTCTTCGGCGCGACCGTGGACGAAGCGGTCGACATAGTCGTTGCCGCTGTTTTCGAGGTCGGCGACCTTGCCTTCCCAGTGAATGCGCCCGTCCTTCAGCATGGCGACGCGGTCGGCGATGCGGCGGACGCTCGCCATATCGTGCGTGATGGTGACGGCGGTGACGCCGAGATCGGTAACGAGGCTGCGGATCAGGCGGTTGATGGTGTCGGCGCGAATGGGATCTAGACCCGTGGTCGGCTCATCGAAAAAGATGATCTCCGGCTCTGCGGCGATGGCGCGGGCGAGCGCGACGCGCTTCTGCATCCCGCCCGAAAGCTCGGATGGCTTCAAATCCGCGACCGGCGCATCGAGGCCGACCTTCGCGAGCAGCTCGACCGCCTTCGCGTGCATCGCTTTCGCGTTCGTCGCGCGGCCGCGCGTCAGCCCGAAGGTGATGTTGCGCCATACGGGCAGCGAATCGAACAGCGCGCCGCCCTGGAACAACATGCCGATGCGGTTCCTAAGCTCGGTGCGCTCGGCACGCGAGGCAGCGGCGAGGTCGACGCCGTCCAGCCGGATCGTGCCGCCGTCGATGGGCAGGATGCCGAGCACGCATTTCAGCATAACCGATTTGCCCGTACCCGAACCGCCGATGACAACGAGCGATTCGCCCGGCGTGACGTTGAGATCGATATGATCGAGCACGACCTTCGGCCCGAACGCCTTGCGGACCCCGATGAGTTCGATGCTGCCGCCCTTCATGTGCCGAACACCAGCACGGTGATGATGAGGTTCGCGAGCAGGATGAGCACGAACGCGCTAACGACGGCGTTCGTCGTCGAGCGGCCGACACCTGCCGCGCCGCCCATGCTGCGGAAGCCGTGGTAGCAGCCCATCATCGCGATGATGAAACCGAACACGGCGGCCTTCACGAGGCTCGACGAGACGTCGTCCCATTCGAGGTACTGGCGCGTCGTGGCGAGGTAGGACGTGACGTTGAAGCCGAGGCGCTGCGTGCCGATGAGGAAGCCGCCCATCACCCCGAGCGCGTTCGAGACGAGCACCAGCAGCGGCAGCACGATCACGGCGGCAACGAGGCGCGGCGCGATCAGATACTGGAACGGGTCCGTGCGCAGCGTCGTCAGTGCATCGATCTGTTCGGTGACGCGCATCGTGCCGAGTTCCGCCGCCATCGCGGAGGAGACGCGGCCCGCCACCATCAGCCCGCCGAGCACGGGGCCGAGCTCGCGCACGATGGCGATGACGGTGACGGCGGGCACGGTGCTTTCCGCGTTGAAGCGGCTGCCGCCGACGAAAATCTGCTGCGCGAGCGCCGCGCCGGTGAACACGGCGGTGAGGCCGACGACCGGCAGCGAGAACCAGCCGATGATCAGCATCTGCTCGATGAGACGGCCGAAATAATACGGCGGACGCACCGCAGCGCCGAGTGCGCGCAGCGTGAACAGCGCGACCCGGCCGATGCTGGCGAGCGCGCCGAGCGTGGCGCGGCCCGGGTGGGCGAAGAAGGTGACGAGTGCGTTCATGTGTAGACGCGCTCATAGCGGGCGCCGAGCCCAGTCAGCAACTCATACTCGGAAAGCCCGGACTGCGCGGCGGCTTCGGCGAGGTTGTAAGTGATGTCCACCCAGTCTCCCGGCGCCACCGCAGGAGTGTCTGTGATGTCGATGATGATCATGTCCATCGAAACGCGCCCCACGACCGGTGCGCGCTTGCCGCCGACAAGGGCCGCGCCCGTGTTGGAAAAGCCCCGCAGATAGCCGTCCGCATAGCCGATGTTGAGCACGGCGAGGCGGCTGTCGCGCGGCGCCGTCCACGTCGCGCCGTAGCCCGCGGCGTCGCCGGCGGGCACGTCGCGGCACTGGATGACGCGCGCTGAGGGAAACACAACCTGGTGTAGGCCCGCGCTGCCGCCATAAAGCCCGATCCCGGGGCGCACATGGCCGAAGGCGTAGTCGTGGCCGAGGAAGATGCCCGCAGTGTTCGCGAGCGCGCCGCGGATGCCGAGTGCCACGACCACCGCTTCAAAGCGATCGCGCTGCAGCCCGTTCAGCGGATGCTCCGGCGTGTCGGCGCAGGCGAGGTGAGAGTGAACAGTGTCCACATCCATCCCCGCGAACATCTCGGTGCAGAATCCGCGCCAATCGAAGCCGAGGCGGTTCATGCCGGTGTCCACCATGATGTCGCAGCGCCGGCCCTGGCCGTGCGCGCGCCAGAGCGCCACCTGCTCGGGGCTGCTGAGCACCGGGTCCGCATCGATGGAGAGCACGGCAGGGAGATCGGCGATATCGATGCCGTGCAGAACCTTCACGCGCAGGTCCGCTGGGTGCCCCGCAAGGGCTGCGGCCTCTTGCCAGTTGGAGACGTAAAACGTCCGGCAGCCCTCCGCATAGAGCCGGTTCACAACGGCCTTCGCGCCGAGGCCGTAGCCGTTCGCCTTCACGGCCGCGCCCGTCTCCACGCCCGCGAGTGCGCGGAGCTGCCGCCAGTTGGCGGCAAGGGCGTCGAGGTCGATGCGGAGGCGGAGAGGGGACGGCGGGATCATGTGTGAGGACGGATAGCCGTGCAGCACCTGATGCGCAAATGCCTGTTGGGGGTTGGCGGGTATCCCCTCTCCGCAACCCTCTCCCCGGCGGGGAGAGGGAGTTGTGTTTGGCTGGTGGGGTCGTTATGTTCTTTTTATGTTCTTGATCTTGGGTGATGAATGGCGCGGCTGAAAACCCAGTTTGTCTGTCAGGCGTGCGGCGCGGTGAGCCCGCGCTGGGCGGGGCAGTGCGGCGAGTGCAAGGAATGGAACAGCATCGTCGAGGATGCGGGCGCGGTGGTGACGCCGTTCTCGGCGAAGCAGTCGCTTTCGCGCGGCGGTGCGGCGTTCCGCCTGCAATCGCTGGATGAGGACACGCCGCTGCCGCCGCGGCTGCCGACGGGTATTGCCGAACTCGACCGCACGCTCGGCGGCGGCGTGGTGCCGGGCAGCGCGATCCTGATCGGCGGCGATCCGGGCATCGGCAAATCGACTCTGCTGCTGCAGGTCGCGGGCAAGATGGCGATGGCGGGGAAGCGCATCGTCTACCTCTCGGGCGAGGAGGCGGCGGACCAGGTGCGGCTGCGCGCGCAGCGGCTCGGGCTCGGCAAGGCCGACGTGGCGCTCGCCAGCGTCACCTCGGTGCGCGATATCCTGACGACGCTCGCCGAAAACCCGGTGCCCGATCTGCTGGTCATCGATTCGATCCAGACGATGCATTCGGACATGCTGGAGGGCGCGCCGGGAACGGTGAGCCAGGTGCGCGCCGCCGCGCAGGAACTGATCCGCTACGCGAAGTCCGAAGGCGCGGCGGTGGTGCTTGTCGGCCATGTGACGAAGGACGGGCAGATCGCGGGGCCGCGCGTGCTCGAGCACATGGTCGATACCGTGCTCTATTTCGAGGGCGAGCGCTCGCACCAGTACCGCATCCTGCGCGCCGTGAAGAACCGCTTCGGCGGCACCGACGAGATCGGTGTGTTCGCGATGGGCGCGCTCGGCCTCGAAGAGGTCTCGAACCCGTCGTCGCTGTTCCTCACGCAGCGCGAGGCGCCGGTGCCGGGATCGGTGGTGTTCCCCGCGATCGAGGGCACGCGGCCGGTGATGGTGGAGGTGCAGGCGCTCGTCGTGCGACTGCCTTCGGGCGCGACGCCGCGCCGCGCGGTCGTCGGCTGGGATTCGGGACGGCTCGCGATGATCCTTGCGGTGCTGGAGGCGCGCTGCGGGCTCAATTTCTCGACGTGCGAGGTCTATCTCAACATCGCGGGAGGCCTGCGCGTTTCCGATCCGGCCGCGGACCTTGCCGTTGCCGCAGCGCTCGCCTCGGCGATGGCGGAGCGGCCGATCCGGCTCGATACGGTGGCACTCGGCGAGATCGCGCTTTCAGGCGAGGTCCGCGCCGCGCCGCACCTCGGGCTCCGCCTCAAGGAAGCGCAGAAGCTCGGCTTCGAACGCGCCTTCCTGCCGGGCGGCGCGACCGCCAAGGGAGACGGCGTGCCCAATGGCATGAAAGCCACAGGCTTCAAACATTTGTCGGGGCTTGTTGACCACCTCTGCGGCTCCGATTAGGGCCGCGAAATATGGACATGACCGGGTTCGACATCGTCGTTCTGCTCATCGTGGGCGCGCTTGCCGCGCTTGGCGCGATCCGGGGCTTTGTCACCGAAATTCTCACGCTGCTCGCATGGGTCGCGGCGGTCGTGGCGCTCGAGCTGTTCTACCCGGCTGGCAAGCTGATCGCGGCGGGAATGGTGGGCAGCGAGGTCGCAGCGGCGGCGATCGCCTTCGTCGTCATCTTCTTCGGGACTTTCTTCCTGTTCCGCTTCGTCGGGCGGCTGCTCGGCGACCGCACCAAGCGCTCGGTGATCGGGCCGATCGACCGCGTGCTCGGGCTCGGCTTCGGCGCGGTGAAGGGGCTCATCGTCGTCAGCCTCGTCTTCCTCGTCGTGACGCGCGGCCACGCGCTCATCTGGGGCGGGAACGAGAAGCTGCCGGAATGGCTGCTCGCCGCGAAAACCGAGCCGCTGCTCGACATCACCAGCCGCGCGATCATCGACTATGCCGAAGACCGGCAGGAAGGGCTCGGGCTCGGCGACGACAGGCCGCGCACCGCTCCCGAGGATCAGCACTACAGCGACACGAGCGGCGGCGAGGGCTACACCCACGAAGAGCGCGACGCACTCGACGATCTGCTGGACGACGCGGGTTCGACGGAAATCTAGGGCAGTTTCCTTTGCGGGCGATTCACGGTAGGGCCGCGCGCATGACCGATATCCGCCTCTACAACACGCTGACGCGCCAGAAGGACGTCTTCACACCCGCCGACAAGAACCGGGTGACGATGTATGTGTGCGGCCCCACGGTCTACAACCGCGCGCACATTGGCAACGCCCGGCCCGCGGTGGTGTTCGACGTGCTGTTCCGCCTGCTCCGCCATACCTATGGCGAGAACGCCGTGCATTACGCGCGGAACTTCACCGATATCGACGACAAGATCATGGCCGCTGCCGAAGCCGAAGGCGTGCCGATCAATACTGTCACGGAAAAATACACAAAGTTTTATCAGGCTGACATGGGCGCTTTAGGCGTGCTGCAGCCGACTTATGAGCCGCCCGCCACGAAATACGTCAAACAGATGGTCGCGATGATCCAAGTGCTCATCGCAAAGGGTGCGGCCTATGCCGCCGATGGCCATGTGCTGTTCGACATCACCAAGGATGAAGCCTACGGCACACTGTCGCGCCGTCCGATGGATGAGATGATCGCGGGCGCGCGCGTCGAGGTGGCGCCCTACAAGAAGAGCCCGGGCGATTTCGTGCTCTGGAAGCCGAGCGCTGCGGACCAGCCGTGGTGGGACTCCCCTTGGGGTCGTGGACGCCCGGGCTGGCACATCGAATGCTCCGCGATGATCGAGGCGCACCTCGGCACCACGATCGACATCCACGGCGGGGGCCTCGACCTCCAGTTTCCACACCATGAAAACGAATGCGCGCAAAGCCGCTGCGCCCACGACGGCGCACCGCTCGCGAAGATCTGGATGCACAACGGCTTCCTCTCCATGGACAAGGAGAAGATGTCGAAGTCGCTGGGCAACGTGGTGACGGTGGGTGAGCTTCTGGAGCAGAAGCATAAAGGTGAGACGCTGCGGTTGGCGCTGTTGATGGCGCACTACCGACAGCCGCTCGACTGGAATGAACGATTGATTGAGCAGGCGAAGGCGATGCTCGACGGCTTCGCAAATGCAATCCGGTCATCTGATGCGCCCTATGTGGAAGCGGAGGTTCCCGCAGCGATACTCGATGCGCTGAAGGACGATCTCAACACGCCTGCCGTGCTTGCCGAGATGCAGAAGGTTCGAAAGGAACTGACGACGGCGGGTTCGGAAGCCCAGGCTTCAACGGCTAAATCGGAACTGCACGCCATCGGCAAACTGCTAGGGCTTGGGTCTTTGATGAAGCCGATAAAAGCGAGCTTGGATACTGCGCTGGAGAGTTTCACTGGATACCCACCGTCTGTCACTATCCAGATTTCATCTGAAATGGTGGAAGAGTTAAAGGGCGCCCGTGCTGCGGCCAAAGCAGCGAAGAACTGGGCCGAGGCCGACCGCATCCGCGATCAGTTGAAGGCGGAGGGCATCATCCTCGAGGACAAGCCCGACGGGACGACGGTCTGGCGGCGGGCTTAGGCTGGGCGCTCAGTAGAGCGCCGCGACCTCGCGGACGATCATGATGCCGAGCGCTACCCACGACAGGCCGAACAGCGCGAAGCGGAGCATCACGCGGTTGAACGTCGCCTGCACCAGCGAATGGAGCGCGCGCAGGATCACGTAGGCCCATGCGCAGAGCACGTGCCACTGGTCGGCGTGGCCGAGGAGCACGATGGCGATGACCATCGCGTAGAACAGCGTCGGCGCTTCGAAGAGGTGGTTGTAGTTGTCGGCGACGCGGCGGGCCTCGCTCGGCAGCGTGTTCAGCGAACCCGGGTGCTGCGCTGACTGCGGATCGATCTTCGCCTGGTTCATCGCGGGAATCCGCGTCGCGTACATCCAGACGAACATCACCAGATTGAGCAGACCCATCGCGACGATGGTCTGCAGCATCGAGATCACGTTGCTGTTCAAGGTCATGGGCATCCTCCCCCTGTTGGCTCCCGGCGCGGAACCTGCGCCTTCGGAAGGCCAAGCGCAACCCTCACGGTCGACAGGGCGAGTCCGGGCCGATATGGTCCGCCCATGCGTGAGAAAGAGCTTCGGCTGGCGCTCGTCTGCTACGGCGGCATCAGCCTTGCCGTTTATATGCACGGCATCACGCAGGAGATCTGGAAGCTGCTGCGCGCGAGCCGGAGCTGGCATGATGCCGATCCGGAGCCGCCCGGCGGCGATACCGAGCCCGTCTATCACGAACTGCTCGATGCGATCGGCCAGCATGTTCGCCTGCGCGTGCTCGTCGATATCGTCGCGGGGGCGTCGGCGGGGGGCATCAACGGCATCTTCCTCGCGCAGGCGATTTCATCCGGGCAGAGCCTCGCGCCGCTCGCCGACCTTTGGCTCGATAAAGCGGACGCGGACGAGCTTCTCGACCCCGAAGCGGTGCCGAAATCGCGCTGGAGCAAGTTCTATGCGCGGCCGCTGCTCTGGATGGCGCGCGGGCAGATCGATCCCCTGGACGAGATCGTCGAGAAGGGCGCGCGCGAGGAACTGCGCGTCAAGGTTTCGCGCTTCATCCGCTCGCGCTGGTTCGAGCCGCCGTTTTCGGGCGAGCACTTCACCGAGCTGCTGATGGGCGCGTTCGAGGCGATGGCGGAGACGAAGGCGGCCTCGCCGCTGCTGCCGCCCGGCCAGCCGCTCGACCTCTTCGTCACCGTCACCGACTATCACGGCTACCCGGAGCGCCTCCGCCTCCACAGCCCGGAGGAGGTGATGGAGGTGGAGCACCGAAAGCTCATCACCTTCCGCGACTCAAGTGAACGCGGGGCGGAGCGGAGGCTCGCCGACATCCCCTCGCTCACCTTCGCGGCGCGCGCGACAGCCTCGTTTCCCGGCGCCTTCCCGCCGTTTCAGCCGAGCGAGCTCGACCGGGTGCTGGCGAAGGACGGCAAGCCCTGGCCGGAGCGCACCTCCTTCCTGTCGCGCGTGTTCCCGCATCGCGCAACGAGCGGCCTTGATCCGTCGCACGCGGTGCTGCTCGACGGCAGCATCCTCAACAACGCGCCGTTCGCGCCTGCCATCGCCGCGCTCCGCCAGCGCCCGGCGCACCGCGAGATCGACCGGCGCTTCGTCTATATCGATCCGAAGCCCGGCATCCGCAGCATCGGCACGCGTACCGACGCTTCAAAGCCGCCCGGCTTCTTCTCGACGATCCTGCGTTCGCTTTCCGACATTCCGCGGGAGCAGCCGATCCGCGACGATCTCGATCACCTCGCCGGCCTGTCCTCGCGCGTGCGCCGCCTCAGCCATGTGGTCGAGGGTATTCGCGCGACTGTGGACGAGGCGATTGAGGACGCGATCGGCCGCCGCCAGCTGCGCGCCAAGATTTCGCCCGCCAAGCTCCAGCAATGGCGCGCGCAGGCGAATGCCGAGGCCGTTCTGCGCGCGGGCTTCACCTATCCCTCTTACGCGCACCTGAAGCTCAGCCAGATTGTTGAGGAGATGGCGCGACTGTTCGCCGACCTCGGCGGGCACGAGCGCGATGTGGCGGAGCGCGTCCGCAAGGAGGTCTGGCGGCACGTCCGGCGTAGCGGCATGGACAGGGTAACGAAAACGACGCGCCCGAAGGACGCCGACGCCGACCTCTTCGTGCAGTTCCTCCGCCGCTATGATCTCGGCTTCCGGGTCCGGCGGCTGCGTTTCATCGTCCGGCGCGTCAACGAGTGGGGCGATGCGGGTGGTCCGGAAGACCTGCAGAAGGTCGAGGCGCTCAAGGCCTCGCTTTATGAACTGCTCGCGCCCTATCTCGATCGGCGCCGGCTCGCCTTTTACGGCCCATGGGTGCGCGATCCCGCTGCCTTCGCGAACGAAGATGCAGTGTCGGTGATCGAAGCCTATGGCGAGGCGCTGGGGCTCACCGATTTCGATGCGCTCGGCGACGCCCGGCTCGCCGCGATCATCACGGACTGCACGGCGCCGGACCTCCGCGCTCAAATCCTAAAGGCCTATCTCGGCTTTCCCTTCTACGACATCGCCACCTTTCCGCTGCTCCAGGGCGAGGGGCTCGACGAGTTCGACGAGATCAAGGTCGATCGGATCTCGCCTGACGACGCGCGTGCGATCCGCGAAGGCGGCGCGCTCGCGACACTGAAAGGCATAAAATTCAACAGCTTCGGCGCGTTCTTTAGCCGCGCCTATCGTGAAAACGACTATCTCTGGGGCCGTCTGCACGGTGTCGATCGCGTGGTCGACATCGTCGTTTCGGCACTCCCCGAAGGCAAACGCCTCGACGCCGGGTTCGTCACAGGCATCAAGAAGCGCGCTTTTCATGCCATCCTCGATGCCGAGGAGGCCCGGCTGGGGGCTATTCCAGACCTGATCGAGGAACTGCGCAAGGAGATCGGGTAGGGCGCGGCGTCTCTCGACTTCATTCGGGATGACAAGGGGTTAAGCCCAAACAGTCATCATTCCGGACGAAGTCGAGGGATGCGCGGCGCATGGGCAGCGCGGCTTATCCACAGAACCGCCCCGACGTATATTTCGCCGATAGGCTTGCGACGCCGCACACAATCTCCTGTATAGTGCGCCTATGCTGACACCGCTTCGCGCCGTACCGGCTCCGGCCGCCGACTCGCCGACTCTCCCGCACAACCTCGATGCGGAGGCGGCGCTGCTCGGCGCCATGATGATCGACAACCGGCTTGCCGAGGACGTGCAGTTGAAGCTGCGCCCCGAGCATTTCTTCGAGCCGCTGCACGGCGAAATCTATGCCGCAATCCTGAAGCTCGTCGACCGTGCCATGCTCGCGACCCCGGTGACGCTGCGACCGCTCTTCGCCGAGCACCCCGCGCTCGCCGAGCTTGGCGGCCCGGCGTACCTCGCCCAGCTTACCGAGCAATCCGCCGCGCTGATCGCCGCGAAGGACTTTGCGGCGCAGATCTATGATCTCGCGTTGCTGCGTGAACTCGTGCGCGTCGGGCGCGAGATGGTGGTGAGCGCGGCCGACACCTCGCAGGACGTGAATCCGCACGATCAGATTCAGCAGGCGGAACTCGCGCTCTACAAGGTTGCCGAAGAAGGCGAGGTCTCGAACTCTGTGAAGAGCTTCGCCCAGTCCGCGACGCTCGCCGTGCAGATGGCGGAGCGCGCCAAGCAATCGGGCGGGCATCTTTCCGGCATCACCACGGGCCTCAACGCACTCAACACCAAAATCGGCGGACTTCATCGTTCCGACCTCATCATCCTCGCCGGGCGCCCCGCCATGGGCAAAACCGCGCTCGCCACCAACATTGCCTTCTCGGCGGCCGAGCGATTGATGAAGGACCGCGCCGATCAGATCGACAAGACGAGCGGTGCGGGCGTCGCGTTCTTCAGCCTCGAAATGTCGGCCGACCAGCTCGCGACGCGTATCCTTGCCGAGCAGGCGCGGATCAGCTCCGAAGACCTTCGCATGGGCAAGATCAATCAGGCGCAGTTCCGCGATCTGGTGCGCGCGTCCGCCGCGCTTCAGGATCTGCCGCTCTACATCGACGACACGCCTGGTCTCACCATCGCGGCGATGCGCTCGCGCGCGCGGCGATTGAAGCGGCAAAAGGGCGTCGGCCTCATCGTGGTCGATTATCTCCAGCTCCTGCAAGGCAGCAGCCGGCAGTCAAACGACAACCGCGTCAACGAAATCTCGGAAATCACGCGCGGCCTGAAGACGCTGGCCAAGGAACTGAACGTGCCGGTGATCGCGCTGTCGCAGCTTTCACGCGCCGTAGAGCAGCGCGAGGACAAAAGGCCCCAGCTCGCCGATCTTCGCGAATCCGGCACCATCGAGCAGGACGCCGACATCGTGCTGTTCGTCTACCGTGACGAGTATTACCACGCCCAGAAGAAGCCCGAGGACGGCACCGAGAAGTTCGAGAAATGGATGGAACGCGGAATCACCATCCGCGGCCGCGCCGAGGTGATCGTGGCCAAGCAGCGCCATGGCTCCACCGGCATCGTCGATCTGCATTTCGAAGCCATTCACACGCGTTTCAGCGATCTGGCCGACGATGCGCATCTCCCCGAACGCGATTACGAATAAGCGCCTATTTCGCTTTCAGATATTGCGGCTTGATGAGCGCGCGAAGCGCGTCCGTCATCGGTACATCGATTTCGAAATCGCCTTCTGCATATGGCCCCGCCACGTAGGGCGCGAGCAGTACCCGGAAACCTGAAATATCCTGCCCCGGCCACGACACGATCGCCACCGGCTGGTCGCCGAGCGGCGGGCAATCATCGAACATGCCGTTCTCGATCGCGCCGCGCCGCGAGACACGCTCCGCATCGAGCGCAGTGCAATAGGCAGGGGAGAGCAGCTTTTGGGCGGCGGTCCAATCCGTGAAGAGATCACTGAAGCTCACTTCGCGCCGTTCGATCTTGTCCCAGTATTTGACCGCGAAGCCGTGGTTCGGGTGCGCGCCGCCCGTATACATCGAAATATCGGCGCGAACGTTGAGCAGGGCAGGGGTGTCGGCCGCGACGGTCCAGTCCTGAACAAAGAAATGCGATATCTTCGGCGCATCATCCGGCCTCAGCTTCATGTCTTCCACCGCGCTGGCCTGCATCTCTTCAGCGCTTGCGAGCGCCTGCTCGCGAAGCGCGGCGAGCAATGCCGGCGCCTCTGCAAGTTCCGGCGGCGCACGCCACAAGAAATCAAGTTCGGCCGTCTCGCGCTTCACGAGCAGATCGGTTGCCGGGATTGGCGCTGTCGCGCCGACAGGGGGCGCACTGTCCGTTTCCGCGGCAACGGCGTTTGTGTTTTCACCTTGCCTTGCATCGCACGCCGCCAGCATGAGCGTTGCTGCAATCATCACGCAGGCGTGGTTCATACTGCCTTCTCCGCTCCGATCTCCGGCGCGAACTTACCGGCCGGTTTCGCGGGGAGCAATCGTGCTCGTCTAATGAAGGTTTACCTCGGCAACCTTGTCCTTGTAGTCTTTCTTCGGATCGATGCCGAGGAGAAGCTTCACCCCGGCAAAAAGACTGTTTTCGTTCAACCAGATTTCCGCATGCTCGGCGTCGAGTCTCAGGAGCGCAAGCTTCGGATCGGTTTTTCCGCCCTCGTACCAAGCAGCGATGAACGGATTCCAAAGGCGCTCGATAACGGCCTGATCGTTATCCATCCACAGCGTGCCGTGAACCGTGGCGAAGAGGTCGTGATCCTTGGCAGCGAATGTCGCGATCGCACGCTGTCCATCATCCAGCGCCTGAACAATTCCGTTATCGCGAGCCGTGAAGAACCAGATCGGCCCGCGACCTATCTCCTCCACCATTGCCGTCATGGGGCGCGTGTGGCCGTCCTCGACGCCGTCGAGCCCAAGCATAATCGTTCGGTCTGACTTCAGTGCTTTCCAAAAGCGGGTTTCCATTTCGGCTCCATTCGTCATGTCGAATTCTCCCTTGTGCAGGAAGGAAACAGTTGCCGCCCCCGGCGGTTCCGACATGTGCTGGATCGTGTTCGTTTATTCGGCGGCCCTGGACAGGTCGTCAGCTTCCGCCTGCTGGCGCATCCACATTTCCGCGTAGAGGCCGTTGATCGCAAGCAGACCCTCGTGGCGGCCGCGCTCGGCGATGCGGCCCTTATCCATCACGATAATCTCGTCGGCGTCGACGATCGTTGAGAGGCGGTGTGCGATGACGAGGGTCGTGCGACGTGCCGACACATTGGAAAGCGCTTCCTGGATCGCGGCTTCAGTACGGCTGTCGAGTGCGCTCGTTGCTTCGTCCAGAATAAGGATCGGCGGATCTTTCAGGATCGTGCGCGCGATCGCGACGCGCTGCTTCTCGCCGCCCGACAGCTTTAAGCCGCGTTCGCCTACAACTGTCTCGTAGCCCTGCGGCAGCGAGACGATGAAGTCGTGAATCTGCGCCTGCCGAGCGGCCGCCTCGATCTCGGCCTGCGTCGCACCCGCGCGGCCGTAGCCGATGTTGTAGCCGATCGTGTCGTTGAACAGCACCGTGTCCTGCGGGACGATGCCGATTGCGGCGCGGACGCTCGTCTGCGTCACCGCGCGGATATCCTGCGCGTCGATTGTCACGCGGCCCGCCTGAATGTCGTAGAAACGATAGAGGATGCGGGAGAGCGTCGATTTGCCCGCACCGGATTCACCGACGACTGCGACCGTGTCCCCGGCGGGAATCGTAAAGCTGACGCCGTGGAGGATCTGCCGCTCGGGATCGTAGCCGAAATCGACAGCCTCGAAGCGCACCTCGCCTGCCGTCACGGAGAGCGGCGGGGCGCCTGGTTTGTCGGCGATCTCGGCCTCGGTATCGAGCAGGCCGAACATGGCTTCCATGTCGATCAGGCCCTGCTTGATCTCGCGGTACACCCAGCCGAGCATGTCGAGCGGGCGGAACAGCTGCATGAGTAGCGTGTTGACGAGCACCACATCGCCCACCGTGAACCGGCCCTGGTTCCAGCCCCACACCGTGTAGGCCATGGCGCCCGCCATCATGATGTTGGTGATCAGCGATTGGCCGATATTGAGCGCGGCGAGCGAGTTCTCACTCTTGATCGCGGCGTTCGCATAGGCGGTGAGCGACTGGCGGTAGCGGTCCCGCTCCAGCGTTTCGGCGCTGTAGTATTTCACCGTTTCGTAGTTGAGGAGCGAATCCACCGCGCGCTGCGTCGTGCGGTTGTCGGTATCGACCATGCGGCGGCGAAGTTCGCTCCGCCATTCCGTCACGCGCCGCGTGAACCAGATGTAGAGCGCGACGATCACGAGCGTCGCCGCGACGATCTCGAAGCCCATCTTAATCTGGAAGATCACGCAGACCGCGATGAGTTCGATGATTGTCGGCGCGATGTTGAACGCCAGGAAGTAGAGCATCGTGTCGACGCTCTTGGTGCCGCGCTCGATGATGCGCGTGAGCGCGCCGGTCCGGCGTTCGAGGTGGAAGCGCAGGGAGAGTTCGTGGATGCGCGCGAAGACCTCGGACGCAAGATCGGCGCCGGCGACCTGGCCTACGCGTTCGAAAATGACGTTGCGTACGTTGTCGAACAGCACGCCGCCGAAACGCGCCGCCGCATAGGCGAACACGAGCCCGACACCGAGCAGGAGGCCCTCGTTCGTGGGTGTCGCCATCGAATCGATAACGCCCTTGTAGGCAAACGGCATGATCAGCATCGTTGCCTTGGCGATGAGCACTAGAACGAGCGCCGCGACGACGCGCACCTTGAGGCCCGGCTTGTCGGCGGGCCAGAGATAGGGGAGGAAACGGCGCAGCGGGTGCTGCTCGGTGGTGGCGGTCATGCCCTTTAGATAGGCGCTCAGGCAGGCGCCTTCCAGCAGGTGCTGACGTGATCGTCCACAAGGCCGACCGCCTGCATGTAGGCGTAGATGATCGTCGAGCCGACGAAGTTCATGCCCGCCTTCTTGAGTGCCTTCGAGATCGCGTCGCTGAGCGTGGTGGAGGCGGGGACGTCCTTGAAGCTCTTGGGCCGGTTCACGAGGGGCTTGCCATCCACGAAGGTCCAGAGCCACGCGTCGAAGCTGCCATGCTGGCGCTGCATCTCAAGGAACACGGCGGCGTTGCGGCGCGCGGACCAGACCTTCAGACGGTTGCGGACGATGTTGGCGGTGGCGAGGACTGTTTCGAGTTCGACGTCTGTCATCGCGGCGACGCGAACAGGATCGAAGTCGTGGAACGCGGCACGGTAGCCTTCGCGCTTTTTCAGAACGGTTTCCCAGCTCAGCCCGGCCTGCGCGCCTTCGAGGATCAGCATCTCGAAAAGCGTGCGGTCGTCGTGGACGGGGATGCCCCACTCTTCGTCGTGGTAATGCGCGTAGAAGTCCTTGCCCGGACTGTTGCCGAAACAGCGGGGCCGCGCGTCCATCCTAGTCGAACAGGCTGGAAACGGAGGATTCGTCGGCGATGCGGCGGACGGCCTCGCCGAGCAACGGGGCGATCGTGAGCTGGCGCAGCTTCTTCGCATTCGCGATCTCGGGGCGAGAGATCGAGTCGGTGATGACGAGTTCCATAAGCTCCGACCCCTCGACGCGGGCGACGGCGCCACCCGAAAGCACGCCGTGCGTACAATAAGCGACGACAGCCTTGGCGCCCGCGGCGCGGAGCGCGGCGGCGGCGTTGCAGAGGGTGCCCGCCGAATCGACGATGTCGTCGACGAGGATGCAGAAGCGGCCCTCTACGTCGCCGATGATGTTCATCACCTCGGATTCGCCGGCGCGTTCACGGCGCTTGTCGACGATGGCGAGCGGGGCGTTGTCGAGGCGCTTGGCAAGCGCGCGGGCGCGCACCACGCCGCCGACGTCGGGCGATACGACCATCATGTTCTCGGAGCCGTAGCGGGCAAGGATGTCGTCGCTCATCACCGGGGCGGCGTAGAGGTTGTCAGTCGGGATGTCGAAGAAGCCCTGGATCTGCCCGGCGTGGAGATCGACCGAAAGCACGCGGTTGGCGCCCGCGACGGTGATGAGGTTGGCGACGAGCTTCGCCGAGATGGGCGTGCGCGGGCCGGGCTTCCGGTCCTGACGGGCATAGCCGAAATACGGGACGACGGCGGTGATGCGCTTGGCGCTCGCGCGCTTCAGCGCGTCGATGCAGATCAGCAGTTCCATCAGGTTGTCGTTCGCCGGGAAGGCGGTGGACTGGACCACGAACACGTCTTCGCCGCGCACGTTCTCGTGGATTTCCACGAACACCTCTTCGTCCGCGAAGCGGCGGACGCTCGCCTGCGTCAGCGGCATGTCGAGGTAACGGGCGATGTCGCCCGCGAGCTGAAGGTTGCTGTTGCCCGCAAGCAGCTTCATGGCGCGCGAATCCCTGTTTTGTGGCGGTGACGAGTCGGTCGGTTCACTAGCCGCCGGAGGCGGCGCGGGCAACGCCTATGACATCTGTGTTGCAGCCGGGGTCAGGCGGGAAGCCCGATCAGCGCGATTTGCCGGCCGTAATCGGCCTCGCCGCGATGCGTTGCGCGGCGGAAGCTGAAGTAGGCCTCCGGGTTCGCGTATGTGTCCTCGCCAAGCAGTTCGACACGCCCGATGCCCGCCGCCGCGAGCCGTGCACCCACATAGGCTTCAAGGTCGAACTGGTGGTGCCCGGCGCGTCCATCGAGGAAAAAACGCTCGTTTTCCGGGTCCGCTTCGCAGAAGCGGCGGAAGAATCCCTCGTCGACCTCGTAGGATGCGCGCGCGATACAGGGGCCGACGGCTGCGGCGATCCGGTCGCGGCGTGCGCCGAGCTTTTCCATTGCTGCGACGACGGAATCGGTGACGCCGCCGAGCGCGCCCTTCCACCCGGCGTGCGCCGCGCCGACGACGCCCGCCTCACGGTCTGCGAGCAGCACGGGCGCGCAGTCTGCTGTGAGGATGCCGAGCAGCAGGCCCGGCGTTGCCGTTGCGAGCGCGTCGGCGTGCGGTCGGGCATCGTCCGGATACGGCGCGGTTACAGTGATGGTGTCCGGGCTGTGCACCTGATGCAGCGTCACGAGCTTCGCGCCCGGCAGCACGGCCTCGACCGCACGGCGGCGGTTTTCAGCGATGGCAGTGCGGTCGTCCTGCGACCCGAGCCCGACGTTGAGCCCCGCGACGATGCCTTCGGAAACGCCGCCCCGGCGCCCGAGGAAGCCGTGGGGGAGGCCATCGAGCGCGGCGGTATGAAGGACGGGAACGCTCATGGACGCAGCACCTTGCGATAGATGAAATCGTGATCGGCCTGCTCGCCCACCATGAAGCGGTGGTCGCCGACCTTCTCGAAACCGTAGTTCTCGTAGACCTTCTGCGCCCGGTAGTTTTCGGACCAGACGGTGAGGTACATATCCTGCCAGCCGCCCATGTTCGCCCATTCGAGCGCCCAGGCCATCATCGGCTGCGCGATGCCGCGCCCGTGCCACGCCTTCAGGATGTAAAGCTGGCGCAGTTCGCACTTGGTGCGGCCGTCGTCGTCCACGGGGAGGTAGGGCGGCCCGACCTTGCAATAGGCGACCATCCTCCCGTCGGCTTCGGCGATACGAAACGCGTAGGCCGGGTCCGCGAACTCCACTGGCATTCCCTCGGGGCCGAATACGGTGACGAGGAAGTGGTCGAGATCGTGCTTTGCGTAAAGGTGGCCGAACGTCTCGATGAACGTCTGGCGGCCGAGTTCGCAGAGCGCGGGAAGGTCGGCGGTGGTCGGTGTGCGGAATGTGATGTCGCTCATGCGCCGAACCCCGCAGGTTCGGGCCAACCCTTGTGTGTGAATGCAAGCACCTTGAACAGGCTCCCCATCGTCTGCGGCAGGGTGAGCCGCCGCATCGCGCCCGCTATAGCATGGCGCGCTTCCGGGTCGAGGCTGCGCGAGAGACGCTCGGCGCGCGCTTCGATGCCGAGCGCGACCAGGAAGGGGCCCTGGAGTGCAAGCGGCGAAACATGGACGCCTGCCGCGCGCGCCGCCTCGGCAAGGGCGGTGAAATCCACGTGGGCGGTGAGGTCATGCTCGCCGGGCGCTGCAAGCGGATCCGTCGGCGCGTGGGCGGCGAGGGCCTGCAGGGAATCGCCTTCCGCGGGGCCTTCGTAGCCGTAGTCGACAAGGAGCGCGCCGCCGCCGTCCGCTGCGATCCGGCTGGCGAGGGTGGCGGCGTATTCGGAGCGCGCGGGGGCGGTTTCGCGGATTGGGTCGCCTTCGGGGATGTAGACGAAGTTGTTCGCCGAGATGCCGATGCGGCGTTCCTGCCAGGCGCCGTCAAAGTAGACCTCTTGCCGGATGGGGAGGGCGTCGAAGAACTCGTTGGCGATGACGAGCAGCGGCGCGCCTTGCGGCACGTCCGCCAGATCGTTGTGCCACGCGGCGGACGGGACGCGCTGTGCCTGCGCGGCGCGGAGGGCGGGGCTCGTTTCCACGAAATGGACGCGGATCGCTTCAGCGAAAGCGGGGAGCGCGCGGGCGGCGCGGAGCAGGTCCGCCATCAGCGTGCCGCGCCCGGGGCCGAGCTCGACGAGGTTCACGCGGGCAGGCCGCCCGGCGCGGTCCCAGAGGTCCGCCATCCAGAGGCCGATGATCTCTCCGAACATCTGGCTGATTTCCGGCGCCGTGGTGAAGTCGCCGCCGCGCCCGAAGGGATCACGCCCTGCGTAATAGGCCGCAACGCATTCCGCCATGTAGCGGTCCACGCCGATCGGGCCGCGCGCTTCGATCTCGGCGGCGAGCTTCCTCCCCAGCGGGGTCATTTCGCGAGCGCGCGCTTTCCGGCGGTCGCGACGAAGTAGGCACCGGCCACGATCATCGTGGTGGAAAGCGTCTGCCCCATGGTGAGGCCCCAGGAGAGCGTGCCGAGCTGGGCATCGGGCTCGCGGAAATATTCGACGACGAAGCGGAACACGCCGTAGCCGAGCATGAACGTGCCGACGAGGAGACCGGGCTTGTAGCGCGCATCGGTTTTCCAGAAGAGATACCAGAGGATCGCGAACAGCACGATGCCTTCAAGCCCCGCCTCGTAAAGCTGGCTCGGGTGGCGCAGCACATCGCCGCCGGTGGGGAATTTCATCGCCCACGGCACGTCCGTGGCGCGGCCCCAAAGCTCTCCGTTGATGAAGTTGGCGATGCGCCCGAAGAACAGGCCGAACGGGATGGTGCAGGCGATGTAATCGTGGACGCGCAGCCAGCTCAGCTTCTGCTGCCATGTGTAGAGGAGGAGCGCGATCGAAACGCCCGCCGCGCCGCCGTGGAACGACATTCCGCCTTCCCAGAGCTTGAACACGTCGGAGACATGGCCTTCGGGACCAAAGAAGCGCGCGAAATCGTAAAACAGCACATAGCCGACGCGCCCGCCGAGGATGATGCCGAGCGTCACCCACGTGACGAGATCGTCGGCATGGCGGCGGGCCATCGGCGCACCGGGTTTCGCGAGCATCTTCAGCAGATACCACCACGCGACGATGATGCCGCCGATATAGGCGAGGCTGTACCACCGGATCGGCAGGCTCGTTTCGGTGAAGGGCAGGGGAATACGGAACCAGACCGGATCGATGCTGGGATAAGTAAGCGCGGCCTCGATTGCGAACATACGGCTGTCTGCCCTCAAAAACGACGGGATTGCCCCTGTGGACGCCGCGCACCATAGTGCCGGGAGAGCATAAGGCAATCGGATGCGGGGAGGGTTTTGGCCTATGGCCGAGCCGCTGGAAGCGTTTCGCGGCGAGACACGCGCGTGGCTGGAGGCGAACTGTCCCGCCGAGATGCGTGAACGGGTTCTGGAAGAAGCAGACGTCTGCTGGGGCGGGCGCAACGTCCGATTCAAGAACGATGCGCAGCGGCTCTGGCTGGAGCGCATGGCGGCGCGCGGCTGGACGGTGCCGGAATGGCCGAAGGACTATGGCGGCGGCGGACTTTCCGCCGAGGAAGCCAAGGTGCTTGCGGAAGAAATGCGCCGCATACACGCCCGTCCGCCGCTCAGCTCGTTCGGCATCTGGATGCTGGGGCCGGCATTGCTGAAATACGGCAATGAGGTGCAGAAAGCCGAGCATCTCCCGAAAATCGCGCGCGGCGAAATTCGCTGGTGCCAGGGCTATTCGGAACCGGGCGCAGGCTCCGATCTCGCTTCGCTGAAAACGAAGGCTGAAGACAAGGGCGATCACTGGCTGGTGAACGGCTCCAAGATCTGGACGAGCTATGCCGATCAGGCCGACTGGATCTTCTGCCTGGTCCGTACCGAGCCCGATGCCTCGAAGCATGAAGGGATCAGTTTCCTCCTGTTCGACATGGCGTCCGAGGGTGTCTCGACCTCGCCGATCAAGCTGATCAGCGGCTATTCGCCGTTCTGCCAGACCTTTTTCGATAACGTGCGCGTGCCGAAGGAAAACCTTGTCGGCGAGCGTGGCAAGGGCTGGTCGATCGCCAAGTATTTGCTCACCCACGAGCGCAGCTCGATCGGTGCCGATTTCGGCACGGGAGGCCGTGACACGGCGGCACAAATCGCCAAGAAGCGCGTCGGCACGCGCGCCGACGGTACGCTGGCGGACGAAGGGCTGCGCGTCGATCTCGCGCGGCATGACATGGATACGCTCTGCTTCGCGCTCACCATGGAGCGCGTGAAGGACGAGGCGAAGGCCGGGCAGGACATCGGACATTTGTCATCGATGCTGAAGCATGTGGGGTCGGAACTGAATAAGTCCAGACAGGAGCTTCTGATGAGCGTGTTCGGCAGCGACGGTCTGCTCTGGGATGGCGAGGGCGCGCACGACGGGGACATGGCGAAGGCGTGGCTGCGTTCGCGCGCCAATTCGATCGAGGGCGGCACGGCGGAAGTGCAGCTCGGCATCATCGCCAAGCGCGTGCTCGCGCTGCCCGATGCGTGAGGGGTGACGATGGCACTTGTTCTTACTGACGAACAGGCGATGATCCGAGAAGCCGCCGATGGCTTCTTCGCGACCGAAGCGCCCGTATCGGAACTCCGCCGTCTGCGCGATACGCAGGATGCGACAGGTTTTTCCGCCAACCTGTGGAAGAAGATGGCCGAGATGGGCTTCGCGGGCGTGCTCGTGCCCGAGGCGCATGGCGGCAGCGGGCTCGGCCTCGTCGCGGCGAACCTCATCCAGGAAGCCGTGGGACGGAACCTGTCGCTGTCGCCGTTCCTGTCGACCGCCGTGCTCGGCGCGACGGCGCTTGCCGGTGCGAACGAGGACCAGCAGGCCGCGCTGCTGCCGAAGCTCGCGGCGGGCGACCTGCTGCTGGCGCTGGCGAGTGACGAGGCTTCGCGCCATGCGCCGCACGTTGTCCGCACGCGCGCCGAGGCTGCGGGCAACGGCTTTCGCATCACCGGCACCAAGAGCTTCGTGCTGGACGGGCATATCGCCGACCGGCTGATCGTCGCAGCGCGGACGTCGGGTGAGGATGGGGACCGCGATGGCATCACCTTGTTCCTCGTCGATCCGAAGGCCGCGGGCGTTGCAGTAAAACGCACCACCATGGTTGATAGCCGCAACGCGGCCGATATCCGTTTCGACGGCGTACAGGTGGACGGCGCAGACGTGATCGGCATGGTCGGCGAAGGCGCGACGATTCTCGACCGCGTGCTCGATGCCGGACGCACCTGCCTTGCCGCCGAGATGGTGGGCGTTTCGGTGCAGAGCTTCTCGATGACGGTCGGCTACCTGAAAGAACGCGAGCAGTTCGGCCGCAAGATCGGCAGCTTCCAAGCGCTCCAGCACCGCGCCGCGCAGCTCTACTGCGAGATCGAGCTTGCGAAATCGGCGACGCTGAAGGCCGCGCAGGCGCTGGATGCCGGCGATAAGGATGCGCCGCTCTACGCAAGCCTTGCCAAGGCGAAGGCGGGCGCAGTGGCGCGGCTTGCGACGAATGAGGGCGTGCAGATGCATGGCGGCATCGGCATGACCGACGAATACGACATCGGCTTCTTCATGAAACGCGCCCGCGCCGCCGAAACCAGCTTCGGCGACCTGTCGTTTCATGGCGATCGTCTCGCCCGCATGTTAGGGTATTGAAATGCTAACCGAACTCGACAAGGCGCAGGACAAGGCTATCGCGGCGATCACGGCGCCGGGCACCCAGCTGGAGGTGATCGAGAAGACAGTGCGGGGTGTGCCGCTGAAGGTCTTCAAGAACGCGCCGCCGACGATGCGCGAATTCTTCCAGTTCTTCTTCAACCACAACGCCGCGCGCGAATTCCTCGTCTATGGCGAGGAGCGCCTGACCTTTGCCGAGGTTTATGCGAAGGCGCTGCGTATCGCCGCGGCGATGCAGCACCGCTACGGCATTTCCAAGGGGGATCGCGTGGCGATCGCCATGCGCAACTATCCTGAATGGATCATGGCCTACATCGGCCTTGTGCATCTGGGCGCCGTGGTCGTGCCGATGAATGCGTGGTGGCAGCCGGAAGAGCTTGCCTATGGGCTTGCGGACAGCGGCACGCGGCTGGTGATCGCAGACGAGGAACGGCTGCGCCGGCTCGGCGCCATCGAGGGCATGTCGGTGCCGGTGGTTGCCGTTCGTACCAGCCATGGTGTCGCGGCCGAGCATGGGGCGGACCTGCTCGACGATCTTCTTGAAAGCGGCCCGACGGATACGTGGTATCTGCCGCCGCTCGGGCCCGACGACGATGTCAGCATTCTCTACACGTCGGGCTCCACGGGCTTCCCGAAGGGCGCGGTGTCGACGCATCGCGGCGTCGTGCACGGCGCCTTCTCCTACCTGGTTCAGGGCCTTGCGCTGCTCAAGCTCTCTGAAGCCTCGGGCGCGTATGTGCCGCCGCAGCAGATCATGCTGCTCTCCGTGCCGCTGTTCCACGTCACCGGCCTCGTACCGCTGATGCTGGTTTCGATCGCGATCGGGCGCAAGTTCATCATGATGCACCGCTGGGACGCCGGAGAGGCCCTGCGGCTGATCGACAAGGAGAAGTGCACCTATTTCGTTGGCGTGCCCACGATGACGCACGAGATCATGTCGCATCCGGAACGCGACAAGTACGACATTTCGACGGTGACGGACTGGGCGGCGGGCGGAGCGCCGCGCCCGGCGGAGCACGTCGAGCGGCTGGCGAAGGCGATCCCGACGGGCAAGCCCGCGATCGGCTATGGCCTCACCGAAACGAACGGCGTGGGCGCCGGTATTCTCCGCGAGTCATATCTGGCGCGGCCCACTTCGACAGGGCGCGCCTCCAAGCCCGTCGTCGAGATCGCGATCCTTGATGACGACGGCAATGCGCTCGCGCCGCAGGCGGTGGGCGAGGTGTGTATTCGTTCGGCGGCGAACGTGCGCGGTTACTGGCGGCGGCCCAAAGAAACGGCGGACGCCTTCGACAAGGCGGGATGGTTCCACACCGGCGACGTGGGCTACCTCGACGAGGACGGCTTTCTGTTCATCGTGGACCGCAAGAAGGACATCATCATCCGAGGGGGTGAGAACATCAGCTGTCAGGAGGTCGAGGCAGCGATCTATGCGCATCCGGCGGTGATGGCGGCGAGCGTGTTCGGCCTTCCCGACGACCGGCTCGGCGAAATCGTGGGCGCCGTGGTATACCTGAAGCCGGGCGAGAAGGCGGAGCCGGAGGCGATCATCGATTTCGCGCGCCAGCACCTCGCGGCGTTCAAGGTGCCGGCGCGACTCTGGATTTCCGAGGAGCCGCTGCCGCGTCTGGGATCGGAGAAGATCGACAAGGTGAGCCTGCGCAAGATTTACCGCGAACGACATGTTGGGGAGGCGGCCTGAAGGGAGAGAGGTCATGGCGACGATGACGCAGGGCCAGGCGACGTTCCGACGGATGCAGGACGGGACGCTGGATGACTGGATGATCATCGCGCGCGAGCACATGGTGCACCAGAAGGCTGCTGCGCCGATGCAGACGATCGATACGCTGCGTCGGCTTGGTGACATGACGCTGGGGTTTGCGGCGGACCAGTTGACCCATTCGCTGATGACCGCGACGCTTGCGCGGCGTGCGGGGGCGGGCGACGAGGAGGTTGTCGCGGCGCTTTGCCATGACATCGGGAAGGTGATGTCGGTGCCGAACCACGGCCCGATCGCGGCGGAAATGCTGAAGCCGTATGTTTCGGAGACGATCTACCACGCGGTTTACTGGCACCAGCATTTTCAGGGGCAGTATTACTACAACCACCTCGGCAGGCCGACCGACCTTCGGATACAGTTCAAGGATGCGCCGTGGTACGATTTCGCCTGCCGTCTGGTGGATGAATGGGATGCACCCGCGTTCGATCCGGACTTCGATGTCGACAGCCTCGAAAGCTTCGAGCCCGAGGTGGTGAAGGTGTTTTCAAGTCCGCACACATTGATCTGAGACGCCGCATCGACAGGCTCTTTCGTCCGCGATAAACCGCAGGGATGGACGCCAAGACACCGCCGCCGGCCCGCCGCAAGCGGGAACTCCCCAAGCTGCCGCAGATTTCGCGCCGCAAGCTGCTGATCGGCATCGGCGCGGGCGCGGGGCTCGCGATCGGTTATGCCGTGTGGCCGCGCCGCGTGCCGCTGAACCTCGCCGTGCGCGAGGACGAGACGCTGGTGAACGCGTGGCTCAAGATCGGCGCGGATGGCCGTATCGTCGTCGCCGTGCCGCAGGCGGAAATGGGGCAGGGCGTCTACACGTCGCTGCCGCAGCTTCTGGCGCACGAACTCGGCGCGGACTGGAAGACGATCTCGGTGGAGCCCGCGCCGCTGCACCCGGTCTACGCCAATCGCGCGATGGCGGAGGGCATGGCGGCGGAAGCGCCGGGCTTCCTCCAAGGCATCGTGCGCTGGGCGGCGACAACGATGGTCGAACGCTATTCGCTGCAGCTGACCGGCGGTTCGACCTCGGTGATGGCCTATTGGGAGCCGCTGCGGACGGCGGGCGCGGCGGCACGCGCGCTGCTGTGCGCGGCGGGCGCAAAGCGGCTCGGCGTCGATGTGGCGGCGTGCGACACGGCGAACGGCTTCGTCGTCGCGCCGGGGAACAAGAAGATCGCATTCAAGGATCTGCTCGCCGACATCGATCCCGACGATGCTCCCGATGAGCCGGAATGGCGCAAGGACGGCACCGGGCCATTTCTGGGCCAGCCGATGCCACGCCTCGACACGCCCGCGAAGGTGGACGGCAGCGCGCAGTTCGGCGCGGATATCCGCCTGCCCGGCATGATCTACGCGGCGATCCGCGGCGTGCCGCACGGCACGAAGGAACTGACCGCGGCGCAGCTTCCGAAGACGGCCCGCAAGGGCGGCGTGATCGGGCTCGTTACCGGCCCGCGCTGGTACGCGGTGACGGGGGACACGTGGTGGGCGGCGCGGCAGGCACTCGACCTCGTCGATCCAGATTTCGAGCCCGGCGAGACGATGGCCGACAGCCTCGCGATCGAGGAAGCGCTCGACACCGCCCTCCACGGCGACGACGGCACGATCTTCGAATCGAGCGGCGACATCGACGACGGCCTCGCCGCCGGCAAGCGGATCGAGGCGGATTATTCGGTTCCGTTCCTTGCGCACGCCTGCATGGAGCCGATGACCGCGACCGCGCGCTTCGAGAACGGCAAGGTCGAGGTGTGGGTGCCGACACAGTCCGCGACGCTCGTCGTGTGGCGCGTTGCCGACGCGCTCGGGATCGCCGAGAATGACGTGACGGTGTTCCCGACGCTGCTCGGCGGCGGCTTCGGCCGCAAGGCCGAGGTGGATGCGGCTGTGCAGGCGGCGCTCATCGCGCGCGACGCGGGCCGCCCCGTGCAGCTCATCTGGCACCGCGAGGAAGACATGGCGCGCGACATGTACCGCCCGCCAGCCAAGGCGCGCCTGCGCGGCACGGTGAACGCCGACAAGCGGATCGGTGCGTTCGACATCAAGATCGCCGCGCCGAACCTCGCCGAGAGCTTCATGTCGCGCAACATCCCGGCGCTGGCGAGCGGCGGGGACAGCGCGGCGATGCTGGAGGGTGCGCTGGCGCTTCCCTATGCCGTGCCGGTGTTCCGCGCCGCGCATGTCGACGTGCCGACGCCGGTTCCGCTCGGCTACTGGCGCTCGGTGGGGCACAGCTACACGGCGTTCTTCTGCGAAAGCTTCGTCGACGAACTGGCGCACGCCGCCGCAGTCGATCCCTTCGAGTTCCGCCTGCGCATGATGGAAGACGGCTCCCGCGAGGCCGAAGTACTGAAGACCGCCGCGTCGCGCGGCGCGTTCTCGGCGGTGAGCGAGGATCACATCGGCCGCGGCATCGCCATCCACAAGAGTTTCGGCTCGCTCGTCGCCGAGGTCGTCGAGGTCGAGGCACCGAGCATCGAGCAGGTGACGGTGAAGCGCGTGACGTGTGTGATCGATTGCGGGCGCGCCGTGAACCCGGACATCATCAAGGCGCAGATGGAAAGCGCGATCATCTTCGGGCTCTCCGCAGCGCTGCACGGGCAGGTGCGCTTCACGGACGGCGAGGCGGAGCAGCTAAACTTCGATACGTATCCGCTGCTGAGGCTCGACGAGGCGCCCGAGATCGATGTGCACATCATCGAATCGGACGCGCCGCCGACCGGGGTCGGCGAGCCCGGTGTGCCGCCGCTCGCCCCCGCACTCGTCAACGCGATCTTCGCGGCGACGGGCGAGCGCCTGCGCGATCTGCCGCTTTACCGCTACTGATGCACCCGCAGGGCCATCCGCCGGTCGCCGATCCGAAGGTCGGCGTGCTCCTTGTCAACCTCGGCTCGCCGGACGCGCCGGAGGCGGCGGCGGTGAAGCGCTACCTGAAGGAGTTCCTGTCGGATTCGCGCGTGGTCGAGATTCCCGCGCTTCTCTGGCAGCCGATCCTGCGCGGCATCATTCTCAACACGCGCCCGGCGAAAAGCGCGGCGCTCTACGCTTCGATCTGGGATCGCGACCGGGGCGATTCGCCGCTCCGCGTCATCACGGCCGACCAGGCTGCGGCACTGCAGGCGGCGCTTCCCGACGTCGCCGTGGATTTCGCCATGCGCTACGGCAATCCTTCGATCCCGGACCGGCTCGCCGCGCTGAAGGCCGCAGGCTGCACGCGCATCCTCGTGATGCCGCTCTATCCACAATATTCGGCGGCAACGACGGCGACCGTCGTCGACAAGGTGGGCGAAAGCCTGAAGGCGATGCGCTGGCAGCCTGCGCTGCGCTTCCTGCCGCCCTATCACGACGACCCGCTCTATATCGCCGCGCTTGCAGAGGATGCGCGCACGGCGCTCGCGGCGCTCGATTTCACGCCCGACGTTGTTGTCGCGTCATTCCACGGTATGCCGGAGCGTACGCTTAAACTCGGTGATCCCTATCACTGTCAGGCGCAGAAAACGGCGCGGCTGCTCCGCGAGGCGCTGGGGCGTGACGAGACGGGTTTCCGCACTGCGTTCCAGTCGCGGTTCGGCAAGGCCGAGTGGCTGAAGCCGTATCTCGACAAGACTCTTGAGGCGCTGCCCGGAGAGGGCGCTCGCAAGGTTGCCGTGATCGCGCCGGGGTTCAGTGCCGACTGCCTCGAAACGCTGGAAGAAATCGCGATTCAGGGGCGTGAGGCGTTCCTTCACGCCGGCGGCACACACTTCGCCTATCTGCGCTGTCTCAATGCAGGTGATGCCGGAATGCAGATGCTGAGAGGACTTGCTGCGCGCGAACTTGCCGGTTGGCGCGAATCGGGTCATTGATTGCAACAGAATTGAAAAAAGTGAGCAGTACCGGCCAATTGTACTTGGGAGGAGAGTCATCATGGGTCGCGTAGCTATCGTTACCGGCGGATCGCGTGGCATCGGCGAGGCGATCAGCCTCGAACTCCAGAAAATGGGCATGAAGGTTGCCGCGAACTATGCGGGCAACGACGAGAAGGCGCGCGAGTTCACCGCGCGAACCGGCATCCCGACATACAAGTGGGACGTCGGGGATTTCGAAGCGTGCCAGGAGGGCGTGCGCAAGGTGGAAGCCGATCTCGGCCCGGTCGACGTCCTCGTCAACAACGCTGGCATCACGCGCGACGGCACGCTTACGAAAATGGACCGCAAGAGCTGGCAGGAGGTGATCGATGTGAACCTCGGCGGCTGCTTCAACATGGCGAAGGCCGTGTTCGACAGCATGCGGTCGCGCGGCTATGGGCGCATCGTCAACATCGGATCGATCAACGGGCAGGGCGGCCAGTACGGGCAGGTGAACTATGCTGCCGCCAAGTCGGGCATCCATGGCTTCACCAAGGCGCTGGCGCAGGAAGGCGCGCGCTTCGGCATCACCGTGAACGCGCTTGCGCCGGGATATATCGACACGGACATGGTGGCGGCGGTGCCGGAAGCCGTGCTTGAGAAGATCGTCGCCAAGATTCCTGTCGGCAGGCTCGGCAAGGCGAGCGAGATCGCGCGCGGCGTCGGCTTCCTCTGCGCCGAGGATGCGGGCTTCGTCACCGGATCGACGCTGTCGATCAACGGCGGCCAGCACATGTATTGAGGTATGTCGGGGCTCATCAAGCGCTCGGTGACGATCGCCGGGCATCGGACCTCGGTGAGCCTCGAACCCGTGTTCTGGGATGCGCTCGTCGCGGCGGCGGACGCCGAGGGGCGTTCCGTCAACGCGATTGTCGCCGAGATCGACGAGGCGCGGACCACGAACCTTTCAAGCGCGATCCGGGTGTGGCTGTTCGAAAGACGGTCTAGAGCCTGTCCTGATCAGTTTGAGGCATCGTGATTGCGTTTCCGTGTTCGTCCGGCAAGCCGCGCGACGCCGTCCGGCGGGCGCGGTAAGGCGGGCCGCGAAGCGGCGGACGGAAAAGGGCGCATGGGGGCGTCGCTCGTCGGTCACGATGCTTCTGCATCGCTCCCTCCTCGCTCCTACCCATGCGCCCTTTTCCGCTCCGTCACGACGCCTCAAACTGATCAGGACAGGCTCTAGTCTTCAAGCCAGGTGACGTGGCCCATCTTGCGGCCGGGCTTCACCTCGCTCTTGCCGTAGAGGTGCAGGTGCGCGCGCGGGTCCGCAAGGATCGCGGCCCAGTCGTTCGCATCCTCGCCGATCAGATTTTTCATGCGCACGGCGCGCGCGCTGAGGCCGATTTCGCCAAGCGGTAGCCCGCAGATGGCGCGGATGTGGTTTTCGAACTGGCTGGTGTGCGCGCCCTCGATCGTCCAGTGCCCGCTGTTGTGGACGCGCGGGGCCATTTCGTTGAACACCGGCCCATCCGCGCAGGCGAAGAATTCGAGCGTGATGAGCCCGACATAAGAGAGCGCGTCCGCGACCTTGCGCGCCATCGCGGCGGCTTCCTCTATGTGGGCGGCGGGCACGGCGCGTGCCGGCACTTCGGACAGCGCGAGGATGCCGTCTTCATGCGTGTTGCGCGGCGCCGGGTAGACGACGCTGCTGCCATCCTCGGCGCGGGCGAGGAGGATTGAGAATTCGGCGTCGAAGCTCACGAACCCTTCGTAGACCGAGGGGTTTTCGCCGATATCGGCCCACGCTGCATCAAGGGACGTATCGGCGTGGATGCGGACCTGGCCCTTGCCGTCGTAGCCGAAACGGCGCGTTTTCAGGATGCCGGGGGTGCCGATCTCGTGCACGGCCGTTTCAAGCTCGGAGCGTGAGGAGACGGCACGGTACGGCGCGACGCGGCCGCCGAGGCCGGTGAAGAAGTCCTTCTCGGCAAGCCGGTCCTGCGCGATGCGCAGCGCGCGCGCGCCGGGGCGCGTCGGCACACGGGATTCGAGGAATTCGAGGCTCGCGGCGTCGACATTCTCGAACTCGACCGTCACGACATCGACCGCAGCGGCGAAGGCTTCGAGCGCGGCATGATCGGTGTAGGCCGCGCGGGTGACGGCCGCGGAAACGTCGCCGGCGGGAAGTTCGGCCTCAGGCGCGAAGATGTGGACGCGGTAGCCCATGCTTGCCGCCGCCATCGCGAGCATACGGCCAAGCTGGCCGCCGCCAAGAACGCCTATCGTGGAACCGGGTGCGATCATTCGGGCTTTTCGGCGACCGCCTCGGTCTGCTTTGCGCGCCACTGGACCAGCCGTTCGTGAACATCGCCGTCGTGCGTGCCGAGGATAGCGGCGGCGAGCAGCGCGGCGTTTATGGCGCCGGGCTTGCCGATGGCGAGCGTGCCGACGGGGATGCCGCCGGGCATCTGTACGATGGACAGCAGGCTGTCCATGCCCTTCAGCGCCTTCGATTCGACCGGAACGCCGAGCACGGGGAGCGCTGTCATCGATGCGGTCATACCGGGCAGGTGGGCCGCGCCGCCGGCGCCCGCGATGATCACCTTGAGGCCCCGAGCGGCCGCGCCATGCGCGTAGCCATACAGCCGGTCCGGCGTCCGGTGTGCTGAAACGATGCGCGTTTCATGTGGAATTTCAAGCGCTTCGAGCGTTTCCGCCGCATGGCGCATGGTTTCCCAATCGGACTGGCTGCCCATGATGATGCCGACCACCGGCTGTGTTTCCGACATGCCTTCCCGCGCGTCCTTCCCCGAAAGCGGCGCAACCTACTTTCGGCTCGCCTCGCTGTCTATGTTCACCTTACGCACATTATTTTATGCGCAGAATGCCGATCGTGGCCGAAAACCCGGCTGGGAGAACTGGATGACGCGGATCGATGAAGGCGGACGCGCCGCGCGTGCCTATGGGCGCGTGCAGACTCGTGCTGCGCTTGCATCGGTGCCGGCGGTTGCCGAGGTGCCGGCCGGTATTCCCGAGGCTGAACCTGCAAGCGCCATCGCCCAGGTTACGGCGGCGGCGCTGCCGGAGCATCTGCGGGACGCTTTCGTTGCGCTGCTGGCGGAAACCGAGGAATTGCGCCGGACGCTTGCGGTCGCACGGCGGCGCATAGAGGAGCTGGAGCGGCTGGTCGAAGCCGACGAGCTGACCCCGGTCGCCAATCGGCGCGGGCTGATCCGCGACCTTGCCCGCACGCTTGCGGAGGTGGGTCGGCACGGGGTTCGCGCGGCGCTGATCTTCATCGACGTCGATAAGCTGAAAGCCGTCAACGACCGCTACGGCCACCTCGCGGGGGATGCCGCGCTTGTACATATCGGCGAGACGCTGCAGGCGAAACTGCGCGAATCCGATACGGTGGCCCGTCTTGGCGGCGATGAGTTCGCGGTGATCCTGCGCCATGTCGATGCCGAGCAGGCACAGGCGAAGATGGAGCAGATCGTGGCGGCCGTCGCGGCGACGCCGGTGCGTGTGCGTGGCGAAAGCTTCACGATCACGATCTCGGCAGGCCTTCATGTGCTGTCGCCGGGTGAGACCGTGGAGGGCGTGCTGCGGTTCGCGGACAGTGCGATGTACGCGCACAAGGCCGACAAGGGCGGGGCAACCCGATCAGACTAATCGGAAGTCTTCATTTTTATTATTGCGAACGAGTTGCAATAAAGGGTTCGTGAAAAGGAGCCCTGAGATGTCTCGCGATCTTGCCAAGACCGGCACCTATCTGATGCTGCACCTGACGATCGGGTTCACGGTCGCGTACCTGCTGACCGGGTCGGTCGCCGTCGCCGGTGGCATCGCACTCATCGAACCGATGGTGAACGCTGTCGCTTTCTTTTTCCACGAGAAGGCGTGGGCGGCCGCGGCCTGAATTACCCCTTGAAGAAAAAGCGTTCGCATCGCCCTGCGGAAGGCGCGTTCCGATGGAAATGTAACCTCCGCGCGCTATAAGCGGCGGCATGTCCGATGATGTTCAGGATAAGGATCTGGTTCCTGCGCCGCGCGAGGCGTTGGAAGACAACCGGCTGACGGGCGCATTCGTCGATGAAGTGACGGAAGCGCTCGCCGCCGGCGATACCGCGCGCGTGCAGGAACTCGCCGAGCCGCTGCATCCCGCCGACATCGCCGACCTTATCGAACAGGTGGAGCCGGGCGAGCGCCAGCCGCTCGCCGCCGCGCTCGGCGACGTGCTCGACGCGGACGTGATCTCGGAAATGAACGAGGTCGTGCGCGAACAGTTGATCGACGTGCTCGATGCCGGGCAGGTTGCGGACGTCGTCACGCAGATGGAGACCGACGACGCGGTCGCCATTCTCGAGGACATGGACGAGGAGGACCAGGCCGAGGTCCTCCGCTCGCTCCCCGCCGACGAACGCGCCGCCATCGAAGAGGCGCTGAGCTACCCGGAAGAGTCCGCCGGACGCCTGATGCAGCGCGATCTGATCGCGGTGCCGGAATATTGGACCGTGGGTCAGGTCATCGATTTCCTGCGGCAGGCGGGCGACGATGTGACCAGCGACTTCTGGGAAATCTTCGTCGTCGATCCGTCGCACAAGCCTGTCGGCACGATGCGGCTCTCTCTGGTGCTGCGCTCGCCGCGCAACGTGCTCGTCACAGATGTGATGAAGGGAGAGCAGACGCTGATCCCGGTCGATATGGACCAGGAAGAGGTGGCGCTGCGCTTCCAGAAGTACGCGCTGATTTCGGCGGCGGTTGTCGACGCCTCCGGGCGCCTCGTCGGTGTCGTCACCGTCGACGATGTCGTGCATATCATCCAGGAAGAGGCCGACGAGGACATTTTCCGCCTCGCTGGTGGCGGCGACGACGGCAATATCAACGAAAGCGTCTTCGACAGCTATCGCAGCCGCGTGCGCTGGCTCGTCGCGAACCTCGGAACCGCGCTCGTCGCGTCGGGCATCATCGGGTTGTTCGAGGCGACGATTGCGCAGATGGTGACGCTGGCGGCGCTGATGCCGATCGTCGCGGGTGTCGGCGGCAATGCGGGCACACAGACGCTGGCGGTAACGGTGCGCGCGCTGGCGACGGACCAGCTCACCGAAACCAACACCGGGCGCGCCATTCTGCGCGAAATCCGTATCGCCCTGCTGAACGGTGCAACGGTTGCCGTGCTGATTGGTCTCGGGGCGACGCTCGTCTTCTCCAATCCCGCGCTCGGCGGGGTTATCGCCGTGGCTATGCTCGCCAATATCGTCATCGCGGGTCTTGCGGGCGTTTTCGTGCCGCTCACGCTCTACCGGCTGGATGTCGACCCGGCCGTAGGCTCTTCTGTATTCGTAACGATGATCACGGATTCGATGGGGTTCTTCGTCTTCCTCGGCCTCGCCGCGGCGACAGGGCTTACGGGTTAGGCGGGTGACGGCGGAAGTCATTCTCGTCGACGACGAGCGGCTTGTTGCCAAACTCTATGGCCGCGCGGTGGAAGCGGCGGGCTATCAGGCGACGCTGTTCGGCGATGCCGAATCGGCATTCAAGCATATCGCGCAGCAGGCGCCCTCACTGCTCGTCACCGATCTCAACATGCCCGGCCTTTCGGGCTATGCGCTTGCCGAACGGATCATGGAGCGGGGCCTCAAGCACTTTCCCATCATCCTGATGAGCGCCGACGATACCGCCGAGCTGATCAAGGCGGGCGTGGCTTCGGGCATCGACGATTTCCTCGTGAAGGGCGTGAGCTTCGGCCGGTTTCGCGCGAGGCTCGATCACTGGATGAAGGGGCCGTTCCATGGGCTGCCCGCACACGTCCGCGTCGCGGCGCGTGAGAGCCTGGCGCGGAGCGGAACGCCGGAAACCCCGATTTCCCACCTGCACGGTTCGCTCGATCGCATCACGGGACGCGCCGCCGTGACGGTGGAGGATCTTCTGGACGCGGTGGGCGGCGAATACGGACGTTCGGCAGCCGAGGCGCTGCGGCTTCTGGGCGTTATCGACGGCGTGCTCGCGCTCCTCGCCCGCTCGAACGGGCTCGCGCAGCTACGACGGCTCGAAGCGATGGCGGGGGTCGTCGACAGGCTCGGCGACCCATGGCAGGGGCGCCTTCGTCCCTACATTGATCGGTTCGAGAGCATCGCTCAAGACGCCACCTTCCGGCACGCCGCGCAGTCGCTCAGACTCCGCTAGCGCAGGTTCACGCCCCGCAGCTGACCTTGCCGCTGCCCAGCGTCTTCACCTCGCACTGCGGTTTGCCGAGGATCTTGATGTCGCCCGAGCCTGCAATGCTGAGCTTCGCGTGTTTGACGACATCGGTGGTGATATCGCCCGATCCCGCGATCTTGCCGGTGAGCGACTGGCACTTGAGGCCGGGGGCATCGATGTTGCCGGAACCGGCAATCGAGATTTCGGCTGCGCCGCATGTGCCGGTCATCGCCATGTCGCCCGACCCGGCGAGCGACACGTCGAGACGGTCCGCGGCGATCACGCCGACGTTGAGATCGCCCGAACCCGCGAGCGAGAGCTTGACGTCCTGCCCCTTCATCCGGTCGATCGCCACGTCACCCGATCCGGCAAGGCGCGCATTTCCGAGCGTATGCGTGGTGACGTAGATCGTCAGCACCTCGCCATCCTTCCACGAGAACCAGGTATCTGTCTTCTTCTCGCGGATGCGGAGCGTGCCGCTCGCGACCTCGACCTCCAGGCGATCGATCGATTTCTGATCCCCGACGGCACGGACGCTTGGCGCCTTGCCGGTGGCGACGATCACCTTGTGCGGCACTGAAACGGAAATGCCTTCAAACCCGGTAACCGTGTATTTCTGCTCGGCGGCAAAGGTCGGCGTGGCGAGCGCGAGAACGGGAAGAGCGACAAGAAGAGCGCGTTTCATGGGGGACGATCTCCAAACTGTGTTGTTGTAACAATACAGTGGGTGCACGTGTCTGTCGACCCTCAATAGAGGAACATCGGCATACCCTCGACGCTCTTCAGCCGCGCGCGATACTGATCGCGGTCGTAAAGCCGTTCGACGTCGACATGTTTCGCGCCCTGAAGCACGCTGTTCGCCGGGACGTGGCAATAGTTGCCGCTGGTCAGCGTCACCATGCGGCCGGTTTCGCGCCGTTCGATAAGCTGGACGGCAAGCGCACCGAAAGCGAGGCCGACCATGCGATCGAGCGCGTCGGGCTCGCCCGCGCGCATGAGATAGGCGAGCTCCTGAAGCACGGTGCCGCCGCCGCCTGCCATTTCGATGGCGCGGGCGATGCGGTGGCCGACGCCGACATCGTCGCGTGCCGTCGCCGAGCTGGACATGTCCGCTGCTGCCCCGCCGACGAGGCTTGCGCCTTCCGAGACCACGAGAACCGCGTAGTTCGCGGGATTGGTCGCCTTATCGCGCGCGAGCAGCGGCAGCAGCGCATCAAGGTCGGCAGGAACTTCCGCGATCACCGTGCGATCGACCTGCGCGAGGAAGCCCGAAAGGAGCGCCGTTTCGCCCGACCGGCGGCCGAAGAGTTCGACGACGGCGATGCGCTCATGACTTTCGGTGGTCGTGCGCAGCGCATTGATCGCCGCGACCGAGCGCGTCACGGCGGTCGAGAAGCCGATGCAATAGTCGGTGCCGTTCACGTCGTTGTCCATCGTCTTGGGGATGGAGATGACCGGAACGCCGAGGCTGTCGAGATGGGCGGAAAAGCGCAGCGTGCCGTCGCCGCCGAGCGTGATCATCACGTCAATGCCGAGGCGTTCGAGTACGCGGATCACATGCGGCGTCCGGTCTCCGCCGTTCGCTGTGCGCGGATCGCAGCGCGAGGTGTGGAGGGTGGTGCCACCGAGCCGATCAAGCCCGCGTACCCGCTCTCGATCGAGCGCGACCGTGTTCGCCGCGATCGAGGCAGGATCGTCGGGATCGATGTCGAGCAGCCCCTGCCAGCCCCGCCGAAAGCCCACGACGTCCCACCCGCGGTCGTCTGCCGACAGGGCGACGGCACGGATACAGGGGTTGAGGCCGGGGACATCCCCGCCGCCCGTCAGAATGCCGAGGCGCATCATCTTCTCCTGCTTTGCCGGGACTATGCCGCCCGTGGTTGAGGGCGTCGAGGGTGCGGCCGGTACTGTCGTGATTTTTTACACTGCCGTATCGCCACAGCGTCCACCATCCGAAATTCCCAGAAAATCGAATAGCTTAGTGGTTAACGTCGTTTCATGCGCGCGCTGTTTCCCCGTTGGAGGCCCTGATATCCGCGGGAAGAGCGTTGGCCATTCTTACATTTACGCGCCGTGCCCCTTGGGTCGAAGCGTTTTCGTTTTGGAAAAATACGACTTTCCGGCGATTTGGTGCGATTTTCGCGTTCTGGCATAGGGCTTGCAGATGGGTCGGTGAACAGATTTTGTCAGGAGTAAGTAGAGTGAATTCAGCGTTTCTCACCAAGGCCCTGCCGGCTGCCGCGCTCGTCGCCGCCACGGCTTTCGCAACGTCCGCACAGGCCGTCGTGGTGAACGAATGGAGCTATGATGTCTCCGCTTCGTTCACGTCGGCGACGCCCGATCTCGGAACGCCCGGCGGTTTCATCTCGGGCCCGCTCCAGATTTCGTGGGGTCGCCCGACCGGCACGGTTTCGCCCGGCGGTGGCCGCAGCGCGCTGACGATCGGCGCAACGCCTGCACTCGGCACCGTGTTCACGAACGGCGCCGACGCCGCAGCGAACAGCCTGACCCACTCGAACAACGTCATCAACGACCGTTCGGGCGAAAACTGGCAGCGTCTCGATGCCGCTTCGCTGAAGATCGACGTTGCCCTGAACTCGGTCGATCCGGTGATCGGTGCCGTCGATCCGTTCATGCTGTCGTTCGTCATCGATTTCCTCGAGACGAACAACAATCCGGACAACCCCGGCCCCGATATCTGCGCCGACGGCGCGCGCGAGGACTCGCAGGGCCCCGGCTGCCGCGACATCTTCGTGATCTCGGCCGGTAGCCTGACGCAGTATTTCGAGCTCGACGGCGAAACCTACAAGTTCTCGTTCTTCGACCTCGGCGGTGCGATCGGCACGCTTTCCGACGACGCCTGCGCGGCCGTCGGCCAAGCTTCGGGCTGCGTCGGTTTCCTGACCCGCGAGGAACTGGAAAACGTCGTGAACTTCGGGTTCAACATCACCCATGTGCCGGAGCCGGCCGCGCTTGCGCTCTTCGGCCTTGGCCTTGCCGGTCTTGGTCTGGCGCGTCGCCGCCGCAAGGCCTGAACCAAAAGCACAAACAGGAAGGCGCTGATGGGAGACCATCTGCGCCTTTCTTTTTTGGAGAACAGCCGCCCGTTCAGATCAGCGCGGCGATGTTGGGCTCTCCGGGAGAGACACGCAGCCGGTGGCCGATGACCGGCGTTTCCATCAGCGGTTCGAGCCCGGTGTGCATCTGCGCGAGGAAGCGTTCGCCGCTATCGAGGCGCCCGATGATGATCGCGAACTTCGGGGCGCCCTTGTGATGCACGACCGTGAACGTCTCCAGCCGTCCCTCGCCCGCGGGCGTTTCCGTGAACGGGGGTGAGGCCATGGCATCGATCGCAGCCTGATACGACGCGGGATCGCTGCGCCCGTTGTAGCCCGGCGTTGTCGAATAGACGCCGAAGCTGTGTTTCGTCAGGAAGCCGCCATTGGCGAATACGAAGCCCCATGCGCCGGCATCGTCCCGGCAGTGCTCCACCACTTCCGCAATCGCGTGCAGCGAATAGGCGTTGCCGGGGCCGCCGAAGTAGGGGAGACCGCCGGTGAGCGTCAGGCTGGCCGGGTCCTCGGTCGGCAGGCCGATCATCGCGGCGGCAATTTCCACCGCCACGGGGAAGCAACTGTAGAGATCGATGTAGCTGAGGTCGCCGGGTGTGATGCCCGCCTGCGCCAACGCATGCGCCGCGCCGATGTAGATGGCGGGCGATGTGGCGTAGTCGACGCGCTCGCTTACGAGGATTTTCTCATGCGTGTCCGCCGAGCCGTGCAGATAGACACGGTGCGCGGCAGGTATGCCGAGCCGGTCTGCCGCCTCGGTCGACATCATGAGCACCGCCGCCGCCTGATCGACGAACATATTGGCGCAGAGGCGCTTGGTGTAGGGGTAAGCGATGATGCGGTTGTCTTCGCCGGGCTCGACGAGTGCCTCCGCCGCATAGGCCTTGCGGATCTGCGCGAACGGGTTCTCCGCAGCGACCGCGCTGAACGGCGCCATCAGGTGGCCGATTTCGGCGCGGTGCTGCAGCGGCGACCAGCCCATCGCGCCGCCGAACGCGTTCTCGAACAGCGGATAGACGCTGGTGGGCAGGGCGATGCCATGGCGGATTTCGTGGCCGCTCGCGTAGCGGGTTTCCTCGCCATAAGACGCCGGATCGGACGGTGCGTCCTCGCTCCAGTCCAGCTTGAGACCGGCCTTTTCGGCGTGCGCCTGCGTCCGCAATGCCTCGCCGCCGACGATGAGCGCGACGTCGCCTTCGCCGTTCGCGATGCGCTCGGCGAGCATGTTCACGAACATCTGCGGCGTGTTTCCGCCGACGGGGCCGTAGATGAGCTGGCGCGGATGCGCGCCGATGCGGCGGGCGACTGCATGCGGCAGGTTGCGACAGTTGCCAAAGGGGGAAGGAAACGCGCCGCCGGAATCGGCGAACAGCCGGACGGCGGCGAGCGTGTCGATCGCGCCCGCCGCATCCGCGCCGCTGTCCGCAATCGCGCTGCGCGCCGCCTCCGCAAGCAGGTCCGCCGGCGATAGCCCCCGGGCCGGATCGTCTTCCCGGCCGACGTACTGGCCGACGCCGACGAGGACAGGCGTGCGCGGCCCGGCGGACATCAGCGTATGCCCGGCACTTCGGTGCTGGGTGCCTCGCCGCCCGCGCTGTTGCCCGCGTATTTCTTGTATTCGAGAAGGGCGATGGCGCGGTTGTGCACCTCATCCGGCCCGTCCGCGAGGCGCAGCGTGCGGATGCCCGCGTAAGAGCTCGCAAGCCCGAAATCCTGGCTGACGCCGCCGCCGCCGTGCGCCTGGATGGCATCGTCGATGATCTTCAGCGCCATGCGCGGCGCGGCGACCTTGATCATCGCGATCTCGAGCCGTGCCGCCTTGTTGCCGACGCGATCCATCATGTCCGCGGCCTTGAGGCAGAGAAGGCGTGTCATCTCGATGTCGGTGCGCGCTTCGGCGACGCGCTGTTCCCAGACGCTGTGCTCGGAGATGCGCTTGCCGAAGGCTTCGCGTGTCAAAAGGCGGCGGGCCATGCGCTCCAGCGCGCGCTCGGCGGCGCCGATCGTGCGCATGCAGTGGTGGATGCGGCCCGGCCCGAGACGGCCCTGCGCGATCTCGAAACCGCGCCCCTCGCCGAGCAGGATGCTGTCTGCGGGTACGCGCACGTCGTCGAGAAAAACCTCGGCGTGGCCGTGCGGTGCGTCGTCGTAACCGAACACGTTCAGCATCCGCTCGATCTTGATGCCGGGCGCGTCCATCGGCACGAGAATCTGCGACTGCTGCAGGTGCTTCGGGGCGGACGTGTCGGTCTTGCCCATCACGATCGCGACCTTGCAGCGCGGATCGCCGACGCCGGAGGACCACCATTTGCGGCCGCTGACGACATAATGGTCGCCGTCGCGGCGGATGCGCGTCTCGATGTTCGTTGCATCGGACGAGGCGACCGCGGGCTCGGTCATCAGGAAGGCGGAGCGGATTTCGCCGTTCATCAGCGGCCGCAGCCATTTTTCTTGCTGGTCTCGCGTGCCGTAACGCATCAGCACTTCCATGTTGCCCGTGTCGGGCGCGGAGCAGTTGAACACCTCCGACGACCAGAGGGCGCGGCCCATCTCTTCGGCGAGCGGCGCGTATTCGAGGTTGGTGAGCGTCGTGCCCTCGAAGGCGAATTCGCTGACCGGCTTGCCGCCGTGGCTGGGCGGCATGAACATGTTCCAGAGGCCCGCCGCGCGCGCCTTCGGCTTCAGTTCCTCGATCACGGGCAGCACCTTCCAGCGCTCGCCCGAGGCGACCTCGTCGGCGTACCGCTGCTCGTTGGGGTAGATGTGTTCGTCCATGAACGCGCGGACGCGGTCGATCATCTCGCGGGTTTTCGGGGAATATTCGAAGTTCATGGCGCCGTTCCTTCGTCTGTCGTTTCCCGTCTATCCATAAACCCGAAGCGCCCGCTGTCACTTCCGAAGGATGATAGGCGAGGCGTGCGTAAATGGGGATCACTCGACACGGGCGGCAGGCTGCACTACCAATAGGCTCACAGTCGCGCGTGGAGGGGTCGCCCGACAAACTGAAGACAAGGATACAATGAATCGAGTGCGCCTGGGCCTCACCGGCCTTGCTTTGGTGTTTTTGCTGGTCATGGCGGCGGCGATCCTGCTGCGCCCGCCGGCTGAACCCGAGCCGAAAGCGAAGGAAGATCCGCTCGCGACGCTGGGCGTGGCGCCGGGCGCCGACAAGAATTCCGAGCCGGCACCTGAGCAGCCGCCTTCGGTGCTGCAAACGCCCCCGCTCGATACGCCGGAGCCGCTGACCGACCCTCTCGTGATCGACGAGAGCAAGGATTTGACCGAAATCTGACGGCGACTCACCGCCGCATTTCACACACCGACTTATCCACAGGCCTGCACGCAACCGCGCGCGGGCCTGTCTGCCATTGTTTCACCTGCGTAAACCCACGCGATTCAGCGAAAATCCACGCGAAAAACATCCAATCCCATAAATTCCCATTGAAACCCATGAAATACCCATGATACTCCGTTTTCCACAGGGGAGCGGGGATTCAGCCCTCGGTACTGGCCTAACGCGTTAGCCTTTCGGGTTTCGCGGCCGGGGATTGCGTTACCCGCTGATTGGAAGCCGCGCGTGAAACGGGATTTGTTCAAGGGATTTGCGATCAACGCAGTCGACGCCAAAGGGCGACTGTCGATCCCTGCTGGCTACCGTTCCACGATCGAAGCGCGCTCCGCCGTGAAGGAAGTCACCCTGTCCCTGCGGTTCGAGCCGAACCACATCCGTGCCTACGACGCCTACTACAACGACTTCATCTACCAGCAGATCGAGCGCCGTTTCACGCCGGAGCAGGAGGCGGAACGCGCCGTCGCCCTGCAGCGCGAATTCAGCTTCGTCGAACCGCTCCCCTACGATGCCAACGGGCGGATCGTGCTCCCCGCCGCCACCCGTGAGGCCGCCGGCATCGATCGGCTCGCCTGCTTCCTTGCGTTCGCCGACTATTTCGAGATTTGGGACCCGAAGGCGCTGCTCGCTTCCGACCGTGCCGACCCCGCCACGATTTTTCATGTCCGCAATCTCTTGAAAGAGCGCGGAGAGACGATATGACGGCGGCCCCTCATATCCCCGTTCTCCTTGAAGCAGTGCTCGCCGGTATTTCCCCCACCTCTGGTGCAAGCGTCGTCGACGGCACGTTCGGTGCCGGCGGCTACACGCGCGCGGTGCTCGCAGCGGGCGCCGGGCACGTCTATGCATTCGATCGCGATCCTACCGCCATTGCCGCTGGCGAGGCGTTGGCCGGCGCGAATCCGGACCGGCTGACATTGATCCACGAGCGCTTCTCGCTGATGGACCGCGCGCTCGAGGCGCGCGGCGTTTCGACCGTGGATGCGATCATGCTCGATATCGGGGTCTCCTCGATGCAGATCGATCAGGCGGCGCGCGGCTTTTCGTTCCAGGCCGACGGCCCGCTCGACATGCGCATGTCGAGCGAGGGGCCGAGTGCTGCCGATCTCGTGAACACGATGGACGAAACGGCGCTTGCCGATCTCCTCTACCGCTATGGCGAGGAGCCGCGTTCCCGCCGCGTTGCGAGCCACATCGTCGCCGCGCGGCCGATTGCGCGCACCGGTGAACTCGCCGCGATTGTCCGCAAGGCGCTTGGCCACCGGCCGGGTGCGCCCAAGGACCCGGCGACACGCACGTTCCAGGCGCTGCGGATCGCGGTGAATGACGAACTCGGTGAACTCGATGCTGGTCTCCGCGCGGCTGAACGCCTGCTGCGCCCCGGCGGGCGGCTCGCCGTGGTGAGTTTCCACAGTCTTGAGGACAGGGCGGTGAAGCGCTTCCTGCGCACGCGCAGCGGGGGTGACCCGCAGGGCTCGCGGCACCTGCCCGAGGCGCGGATCGGGGGGTCCGCGCCGACATTCGAGGCGGCGAAAGCCGTTCGCCCAAATGCAGCGGAAATCGCCGCGAACCCGCGCGCCCGCTCGGCCACACTTCGTATCGGCACGCGCACCGATGCCCCCGCATGGAAGGATGACGCATGATCCGCTCGCTTGGCTCCGCCGGTCTTGCCCTCGTGACGCTGGCAGCGGGCCTCGGCCTCTATCTCGTCAGCTACAGCGTGGGCGCAGAGCGCAGCGGCATCGCGAAGCTGGAACGGCAGATCGCCACCGACCGCCGGGATATCCGCGCGCTGGAAGCGGAACTCCGCGTTCGCTCCAACCTGCCGCAGCTCGAACGCTGGAATGCGTCAGCGCTGGCGCTCGGCGCGCCGAAATCGGGGCAGATTCTGGAAAGCGAAGTGCAGCTCGCCAGCCTCGTGCGCCCGCATCAGCCGGATGCGATGCCAGCGGACGTGCGTCTTGCCAGTGTCGAACTGCCGGCGCCTGCCGAGCGTGAAGTGCGCGTCGCGTCGGTGGACCCGGCGCCCCGGGCCAAGCTTCCCGTACTGCGTGAACGCGCGGAACCGGGTCTGTTCTCCGCGGGCTTCGTGGCCGAGATCGATGCGGCTGCGGACGATGAGCGCGCGTCGCTGACGCGCGTGTCGCTGCGGTGAGCCCGGCCGCACAGCGCCAGCTTCGAATCCAGCTTGCCGGAAAGCGGCAGGCGCAGCTTGCGCGGTCGCGGCAACGGCTAATGATCGGAATCATGCTGTTCACCGCGTTGGTGGGCATCATCGGGCTCCGCCTTGGCGAGCTTTCCCTCACCGGATCGAGCGCGGTTGCGGCGACGCGGCAGATCGCGTTCGCGCCACCGCGCGCCGACATCGTCGATCGCAACGGCGCCGACCTTGCCACCACATTCGATGCCTTCGCGCTCGCCGTGCGCCCACACGAGGTCGTCGGCGATCCTGAAGTGCTGGCGCGCCGGCTCGCGAAAATCCTCGGCCGCCCGAGCGCGCTGCCGATCTACAAGGAACTCACCCACCACGGGAAATACCGCTACATCCAGCGGCGGATTCTTCCTGCTGAGGCAAAAGCGATCAACGCGATCGGTGAGCCGGGGCTGGTGCTGGAGCGCGAGCAGGAACGCATCTACCCCAACCAGTTCCTTGCCGCGCACGTCATCGGCTACACCAATGTCGACGGGGTCGGGCAGGCGGGCATGGAGCGCGCCTATCAGGACCGGCTCACCGATCCCGAGATGCGCGACAAGCCGCTCGAACTCGCCATCGACGCGCGCGTGCAGCACGCAGTGGAGAGCGAGCTTCAAACGGCGATGACGAAGCACAGCGCCATCGGCGCTTCGGGCATCGTGATGGACGTGCATACGGGCGAGGTGCTTGCGCTCGCCTCGCTGCCTGAACTCAATCCGAACAAGGCTGGCGCCGTCAGCCCCGACGCGATCTTCAACCGCGCGACCCTCGGCGTTTATGAACTCGGATCGACCTTCAAGGCGCTGACCATGGGCATGGCGCTTGATAGCGGCGTCATCACCTCGATGTCGCAGCAGTATGACGCGACGCATCCGCTGCAGATGGGCCGCTTCCGTATTCGCGACGACCATCCCAAGGCGCGCTGGCTGACGATCCCCGAGATCTTCATGTACTCGTCGAACATCGGCACGGCGCAGATCGCGCAGCAGATCGGATCGGCGCGGCAGCAGGAATTCCTGAAGAAGCTCGGCTTCATGGCGCCCGCCGAGATCGAACTCAAGGAGCGTGGGCGCACGCTCTATCCGGCTCAATGGGGCGAACTCGCCACGATGACCGTAAGCTACGGCCACGGCATCGCGGTCACGCCCCTCCATCTTGCCAGTGCCTATGCGGCACTCGTCAACGGCGGCGTCTGGAGGCCCGCCACGCTTCTGAAGGTTCAAGGCGGAGGGGTCGGGAAGGGCCGCCGTGTCTTCAGCGAAGAAGCGTCGCGGACAATGCGGGCAATGCTGCGTCTCGTGGTGACGCATGGCACTGGCAAGCAGGCCGAAGCACAGGGGTATCGCGTGGGCGGCAAGACCGGCACGGCCGAGAAGCCCGATGGCGGCCGCTACAACCGCAACGCGATGGTGACGACGTTCGCGGGGGCGTTCCCGATGGACGATCCGAAATATGTCGTGATCGCCATGCTCGACGAGCCCAAGGGCACCAAGGAAACCTATGGCTTCCGCGGCGCGGGTTGGAATTCGGCACCTGTTGTTTCAAAGGTCGTCAGCCGTATCGCGCCCGTCCTCGGTGTCGCGCCGAGCGATGTGCGCGATGTCGATCTCAACCCCCTCCTGGCCTATGTCCAGGGCAAGCAGCCGACCGGATAGGGAATGCGCCTCAAGGATCTCGTGGACAGCGGCAACGAAGCAACCGTCACCGGCTTTGCGATCGATCACCGGAAGGTCGCGCCCGGCACGATCTTCGGCGCCTTCTCCGGCACGCGCTTCAACGGCGAGGATTTTATTGCCGAGGCGGTGAAGTTCGGCGCGGTGGCGGTGGTCGCCCGGCCCGAGGCGAAGGTCGAGGGCGCGCTGCATATTGCCGACGCCGAACCACGCCGGCGCTTTGCCGCGCTGGCGGCGAAATTCTTTGCGCCGTTCCCGGCGACGACGGTCGCGGTGACGGGCACCAACGGCAAGACCTCCACGGCGGAACTGACGCGCCAGCTTTGGCGCATGGCGGGGCATGTGTCCGCATCGATCGGTACGCTTGGCGTGACCACGGCTGACGAGCAGATCTCGACCGGCCTCACGACGCCCGATGTGGTGACGTTCCTGTCGAACATGGCGGGGCTGGCGCGCGAGGGCGTGACGCACGCGAGCTTCGAGGCGTCGAGTCATGGGCTTGCGCAGTATCGTACCGAGGGGCTGCCGGTGCGCGCCGGTGCGTTCACCAATCTCAGCCGCGACCATCTCGATTATCACGAGACGATGGAGGCCTATCTCGAGGCCAAGCTGCGGCTGTTCACCGAGGTGACGGACGGCGATGGCACGGCGGTGATCTGGGCCGACGATACGGTCTCCGATCAGGTGATCGCGACGGCGCAGGCGCGCGGGTTGAAAGTGTTGACCGTGGGCACGAAGGGCGAGGCACTGCGGCTCGTCTCGCGGACACCGAACCAGCTTGGCCAGACGCTGATGATCGCGGCGAACGGGGCCGAGAAGAAGGTCGAGCTGCCGCTGATCGGCGCTTATCAGGCGGCGAATGCGCTCGTTGCTGCGGGGCTGGTGATCGCGACGGGTGGCGATGTTGCGACGACGCTTGGGCACCTCTCGCGGCTCGTGCCCGTGCGCGGCCGGCTGGAGCGTGCGGCGCTGACGCGCGCTGGTGCGCCGATCTATGTCGACTATGCGCACACGCCGGATGCGATCCGCGCCGCGATCGAGGCGCTCAGACCGCACGCGAAGGATCGGCTGCACATCGTGTTCGGTGCGGGCGGCGACCGCGACAAGGGCAAGCGGCCCGAGATGGGCAAGGTCGCGACCGACCTTGCCGACGTCGTTTACGTGACCGACGACAATCCGCGCTCCGAAGACCCGGCGACGATCCGCGCCGAGATCATGGCGGCGGCGCCGGGCGCGACCGAGATCGGCGACCGGCGCAGTGCGATTGCGGCGGCGATCGCGGCGGCGGGCGCGGGCGACATCGTGCTCATCGCGGGCAAGGGACACGAGCAGGGGCAGATCGTGGGAGATCGCATTCTGCCGTTCGACGATGTGACGGTCGCGCGCGAGTGCGCCGCATGAGCTTGTGGACGGCGGCCGAAATCGCGGGCGCCACCGGCGGAACCCCGAGCGGCGACTTCGTTGCCGAGGGGGTGACGTTCGATTCGCGCGAAATCATCGGCGGCGAACTGTTCATCGCGATGAAGGGTGAGGCGACCGACGGGCATCGTTTCATCGAAGGCGCGCATGAAAAAGGCGCGGCTGGTTTCCTCGTCAGCGATGATTGCGCGTACCCGCACGTGCGCGTCGCCGACAGTTTCGAGGGTCTGCAGGCGCTGGGTGGCGCGGGACGCGAACGGGTGGGCGCTTGCGTTGTCGGCGTGACCGGCAGCGTGGGCAAGACGAGCGTGAAGGAAGCGCTGCGTCATGCCTTTCAGGAAATCGAGCCCGAACACACGCACTGGTCGGTGAAGAGTTACAACAACCACACCGGCGTGCCGCTGAGCCTCGCGCGGATGCCGAGGGACACGCGGCTTGCGGTGTTCGAAATGGGCATGAACCACACGGGCGAACTCGCCGCGCTCACGCGCCTCGTGCGCCCGCACGTCGCCGTTGTGACGTGGGTCACCTCCGCGCACCTCGCGTTCTTCGCTAACGAGGAGGCGATTGCGGACGCCAAGGGCGAAATCTTCGAGGGGCTTGAGCCGGGCGGGGTTGCCGTTCTGCCGTTCGACAGCCCGCACCACGCCCGCCTGCGTGCGAAGGCGGAACGGCACGCTGCGCGTGTCCTCAGCTTCGGCAGCGGCGCGGGCGCGGATGTCCGCGCGGTTCAGTCGGCGAGCGACGCGGGCGGATCGACCGTGATCGCGGATGTCGATGGAAACCGCGTCGCATACCGAATCCCGCTGCCCGGCGCGCACTGGATCGCGAACAGCCTCGCCGTGCTCGCCGCGGCGCACGCGGCGGGCGTCGATCTCGCGGCTGCCGCGCTCGGCCTCTCGCAGATGCAGGGCCTTGAAGGGCGCGGCGCGCAGTACCGGATTTCCGCGAAGAACGGCGAGGCGCTGCTGATCGACGAGAGCTACAACGCCAATCCCGCATCGATGGCGGCTTCGCTCGCCGTGCTCGGCGCCGCAAAAGCCTCGCGCCGTATTGCCGTGCTGGGGCCGATGCGCGAACTCGGCGATGCGAGCGAACGGCTGCACGCCGATCTCGCGCCGCACGTGAGCGCGGCGAAAGTCGACGTTGCGGTTCTGGTCGGCGACGAAACATTGCCGCTGGAGGGTGCCCTCCCTCGCGGAATCGCGGTGGTTCGCGTAAGTGACGCCGCCGGTGCCCGCGCGGCGCTTTCGGACATCATCGCCGCCGGCGACGCCATCCTGCTCAAGGCATCGAACAGTGTCGGGCTCGGGCGGGTCGCGGGCGCGCTGCGGGGGATCAACTGATATGCTCTACATTCTCGCAGAAGCGCTCGACTTCCCCGGCATCCTGAACCTGTTCCGCTACATCACGTTCCGGTCCGGCGCGGCGGTGATCACAGCGCTCGCCATCGGCCTCATCATCGGGCCGCGCATGATCGACTGGCTGCGGCTGAAACAGGGCAAGGGCCAGCCGATCCGCGAGGATGGACCGGCGAGCCACCTGCTCACCAAGCGCGGCACGCCGACGATGGGCGGGCTGATGATTCTGATTTCGCTGACGATTTCGACGCTGCTTTGGATGAACCTGGAAAATCCATACGTCTGGGCGTGTCTGTTCGTGACTCTGGGCTTCGGCGCGATCGGCTTTTCGGACGATTATTCGAAGGTTTCGAAAGGTAGCCACAAGGGCGTTTCCGGGCGCACGCGGCTGCTTCTGGAATTCATCATCGCGGGCATCGCCTGCTGGGCGATCACAGATGTGACCGATACGCGGCTGTTCTTCCCGTTCACAAACTTCGGACTTAACCTCGGGCCGTTCTACATCCTGTTCGCCGCATTCATCGTCACCGGCTTCGGCAATGCGGTGAACCTGACCGACGGGCTCGACGGGCTGGCGACGATGCCGGTGATCATCGCGGCGCTCACCTTTGCGCTCATCGCCTATCTCGTCGGCAATATCCGGTTTTCGGATTATCTCGGCATCGTGTTCGTGAACGGCGCGGGCGATCTTACCGTGTTCCTCGGCGCGCTGATCGGCGCCTGCCTCGCCTTCCTCTGGTACAACGCGCCGCCCGCCGCCGTGTTCATGGGCGACACCGGCAGCCTCGCGCTCGGCGGGGCCTTGGGGTCGGTTGCGGTCGTCACGAATCACGAAATCGTGCTGATCCTCGTCGGCGGTCTTTTCGTGCTGGAAACCGTCTCGGTGATCGTGCAGGTGGCGAGCTTCAAGCTCACCGGTAAACGCGTCTTCAAGATGGCTCCCATCCACCACCATTTCGAACAGCTCGGCTGGCCCGAATCGACCGTGGTCATCCGCTTCTGGATCGTTTCCATCGTGCTGGCGCTGGCCGGCCTCGCCACGCTGAAACTCAGATGATCACCGCGCGCGCCTTCGCGACCCGGCACTACGCCGTCTTCGGCCTCGCCCGTACCGGGCAGAGCGTCGTCGCGTCGTTGCGGGCGGCGGGCGCGACGGTGACGGCGTGGGACGACGATGCAAGCAAGCGTGCGGCGCTGCCCGATGGTGTGCGGGTCGCCGATCTGAACACGGCGGACCTTTCCGCGTTCGACGGCATCGTCGTGTCGCCGGGCGTCCCGCTTAACACGCACCCGCTCGCCGCGCGCGCCGCTGCCGCAGGCGTGCCCGTGCTGGGCGACATCGAACTCTTTGCCCATGCGCGCGCCGAGCTGCCGCCGCACAAGATCGTCGGCATCACCGGCACCAACGGCAAATCGACGACGACTGCACTCATCCACCATATCCTCGCGCACGCGGGGGTTCCCGCGACGATGGGCGGCAATATCGGCCTACCGATCCTCTCGCAGGATGCCCTGCCGGAAGGCGGCGTGTATGTGCTGGAGCTTTCGTCGTTCCAGATCGACCTGACGCAGAGCCTTGCCTGCGATGTCGCGATCCTCACCAACATCACGCCCGATCACCTCGACCGCTATGATGGCATGGCAGGCTATGCCGCGTCGAAGGAACGCCTGTTCGACATGCAGGATGAGGGCGCCACCGCCATCTTCATGTCGGACGACGATTACACGGCCGCCATCGCGAAGGGGCGCGGCGGCGTTCCGGTGTCATTCGGCGACGTTCTTCCCGAGGGCGTGTCGCTGGTGAACGGCGCGGCGTATATCGACGGCGAACTGCTCGGCTATCAGGCGGACTGGCCATCGCTCGCCGGGCCGCACAATGCGCAGAACGCGGTCGCGGCCATTGCGGCGACGCGCGCGCTTGGCCTCGGACCTGCTGCGATCAAGGCCGGTCTTGAAACCTATCCGGGCCTCGCGCACCGCATGGAGCGCGTCGCGGAAATCGGCGGTGTTCTTTACGTCAACGACAGCAAGGCGACGAACCCGACCTCGACCGCGCCAGCGCTTGCCGCTTACCCCGCGATCCACTGGATCGTGGGCGGCAAGCGCAAGACCGACGAGCTCGATGCGTGCCTGCCGTATCTTGATCATGTCCGCGCCGCCTATGTGATCGGCGATGCCGAAGCGGTCTACGCGCATCTACTCGGCGCCTATGTGCCGGTGATCCGGGCAGGCACGGTGGAGCGCGCCACGCAGCTTGCGGCGGGCGCCGCGAAGCCGGGCGAGGTCGTGCTGCTGTCTCCCGCCTGCGCATCATACGACCAGTTCCGCGATTTCGAGCAGCGCGGCGACGTCTTCAAGGCGGCCGTGCAGGAGCTCGGCGCATGAGCACGCCTCTCGGCCGCGCGGACAAGACACTTCTCGGCCGCTGGTTCTGGACCATCGACCGGCCGCTGCTCGCGCTCGTGCTCGTGCTGATCGGCATCGGGCTCATTGCTGTCGCGGCCGCGTCTCCTGCGGCGGCGCATCGCTATTCGGGCGGCAGCGTGAAGCTCGACGACATGTATTATTTCAAGCGGCAGCTCTTCTGGATTCTGCTCGGCGTGCCGCTGATGCTCGGCGTTTCGATGCTGACGATTCCGTGGGCGAAGCGGCTGTCGCTGATCGGCACGCTGGTGTTCATCGTCGCGCTTGCCGCAGTGCCGTTCTTCGGTGCGGAAGCGAACGGCGCCGTGCGCTGGCTGGCGCTCGGCGGATTCCAGCTCCAACCCTCTGAATTTCTGAAACCGTTGTTTGCCGTGACAAGCGCCTGGCTGCTCGCCTCGCGCTTCGATGACGGCGACGTGCCCGCGCTCCGCGTCTCATGCGGGCTGCTCGTGTTCGTCGTCGCGATGCTGGTGATGCAGCCCGATATCGGCCAGTCGGCGCTGTTTGTCGGCGTCTGGCTCGTGCAGGCCGTGCTTGCGGGCATGAGCTTCGCCATTCTCGGCATCGTGATCGCGGCGGGCGTTGCGGCGCTCGTCGTCGCCTATCTGTTCGTGCCGCACGTGACGAGCCGCATCGACCGCTTCCTCACCGGCGACGGCGATACCTACCAGATCGACAAGGCGCTCGATGGCTTCCGCGCGGGTGGGTTGTTCGGGGCGGGGCCGGGCGAAGGACAGAACAAGTTCTCCCTGCCCGAGCCGCACACCGACTACATCTTCTCCGTGATCGGCGAGGAATTCGGCGCAATCGCCTGCGCTGCCATCGCCATATTGTTCCTCGCCATGATCGTGCGCGTGCTGCTTCAGCTTCTCGAAGAGGAGGATCCGTTTGTGTTCCTCGGCGCGGCGGGGCTCATCACGCAGATCGGCGGGCAGGCGATGATCAACATCGGTGTGAACCTGAACCTGCTGCCGTCCAAGGGTATGACGTTGCCGTTCATCAGCCACGGCGGATCGTCGTTCCTTGCGCTTTCGATGGGCATGGGGCTGCTGCTCGCGCTGACGCGGCGCAATCGCTTCCTCAAATCCTCGCCCTATGTGCCGCGAGGGCGCACGGCATGAGCGGGCGGCACTTCTACGTCGCGGCGGGCGGCACCGGCGGGCACATGATGCCTGCGCACGCGCTTGCCGAAGAGCTGATCGCGCGCGGCCACACCGTGTCGCTGATCACCGACGAGCGCGGCGCGCGGCTGGAGGGCATCCTGACCAAAGGCCCGCGTCATGTGATCGAGGCGTCGACGCTGGGCAAGAATCCGCTGAAGTGGCTGGGTGCGTGGCTGAAGATCCGCGCTGGGCGCAAGACGGTCCTGCGGCTGATCGCCGAGGACTCGCCCGCTGCGGTGATCGGCTTCGGCGGCTATCCCGTGCTGCCCGCGATGCTTGCCGCGCAGAAGGCGGGCGTGCCGACGATCATCCACGAGCAGAACGCCGTGCTCGGGCGCGTCAACCGGCTCGTCGCGCGGAAGGCGGACGTGATCGCGACCTCGTTTCCCGATACCGAGCGCGTGAAGCCGGAGCTTGCCGACAAGGTCGCGCTCGTCGGCAATCCGGTGCGCGATGCGATCGCGGAGATCGGCAAAGAGGCGTATCCGGCGCTGGAGACGGACGGCATCTTCCATGTGCTCGTCACAGGCGGCAGCCTTGGCGCGAGCATCTTCGGGGAGGTGGTGCCGCCGGGGCTGGGGCAGCTCGATGCGAGTCTGCGGCACCGCCTGCAGGTGATGCAGCAGTGCCGCGCCGAAGATATCGAGCAGGTGCGGAGCGAATACCGGCGGCTCGAAATCCCCGCCGACCTTTCCACCTTCATTGACGACATGCCGTCTGCGATGGCGTGGGCGCATCTCGTGATCGCGCGCGCGGGTGCTTCTACGGTGAGCGAGCTTTGCGCGGCCGGGCGCCCGGCGATCCTCGTGCCGCTGCCGATCGCGACCGACGATCATCAGGCCGCGAATACGCGGGAAGTCGTCGCGGCGGGCGGCGCGCGCACGATGCGGCAGAAGGGCTTCAAGCCCGCCGAACTCGCGCGGCAGATAGAGGCGATGGCACTGCAGCCGGGCGCACTCGCCAATGCCGCGCGGCGCGCCTTGTCGGTCGGTCGGCCGAACGCATCGCGGGCGCTCGCCGACCTTGCCCTGCGGCTTGCCGGTGTGCCATTGGCTCTCGAAACCCCAGAGATCGGAGCCAGCGCATGACGGGTATCGCCCGCGATATCGGAACGATTCACTTCGTCGGCATCGGCGGCATCGGCATGTCCGGCATCGCCGAGCTGATGCACAACCTCGGCTACAAGGTGCAGGGCAGCGACATTGCCGAAGGCTATGTGATCGAGGGGCTGCGGAAGAAGGGCATCGCCGTTCATATCGGCCACAAGGCCGAGAACCTTGGCGACTCCGCAGTGGTGGTGACATCGACGGCGATCCGGCGCGGCAATCCTGAGGTCGATCTCGCGCTCGAAAAGCGGATTCCCGTGGTGCGGCGCGCGGAGATGCTCGCGGAACTGATGCGCCTCAAGTCCACGGTCGCAGTGGCGGGCACGCATGGGAAGACGACGACGACCTCGATGGTCGCGGCGCTGCTCGACGCGGGCGGGCTCGATCCCACGGTGGTGAACGGCGGCATCATCAACAGCTACGGCTCCAACGCGCGCCTCGGCACCAGCGACTGGATGGTCGTGGAGGCAGACGAGAGCGACGGTAGCTTCCTGCGCCTGCCGCCGACGTTCGCGATCGTCACCAACATCGATCCCGAGCACCTCGACCACTATGGCAGCTTCGACCAGATCAAGCAGGCGTTCGTCGATTTCGTCGAGCACGTGCCGTTCTACGGTGCGGCGATCCTGTGCATCGATCACCCGGAGGTGCAGGCGATCCTGCCGCGCGTGCGCGACCGGCGCGTCGTCTCCTACGGCTTCTCGGCGCAGGCCGACGTGCGCGGCGAGAACGTGACGCCGGTGCCGGGCGGCAACCGCTTCGACGTGCTCATCACCGACCGCGACGGCAACCAGCGCCGCATCGACGGGCTCGAACTGCCGATGCCGGGACGGCACAACGTGCAGAACGCGCTTTCGGCGGTGGCCGTGGCGCTTGAGCTGCGCATCGACGACGCGGCGATCAAGGCGGGCTTTGCCGCGTTCGGCGGCGTGAAGCGGCGCTTCACCAAGGTCGGCGAAGTGGACGGCGCGGCGATCATCGACGACTACGGACACCATCCGGTCGAGATCAAGGCGGTGCTTGCTGCCGCGCGCGAAGGCGTGAAGGGGCGGGTGATCGCCGTGGTGCAGCCGCACCGTTTCACGCGCCTGCGCGACCTGATGGCCGAGTTCCAGACGGCCTTCAACGATGCCGATACGGTCTATGTCGCACCCGTTTATGCGGCGGGCGAGGCGCTGATCGATGGCGTGGACGCGGCGCATCTGCTTGCCGGTTTGAAGCGCTCCGGGCACCGCGATGCCTACACGGTCGAAGGCGCCGAAGATCTGGCAGCGAAGCTTGCGGCCACGATCCGCGAGGGCGACATGGTCGTCTGCCTCGGCGCGGGCGACATCACCAAGTGGGCGGCGGGACTTGCCGATGCGATCCGCCGCGAACGGGGAGCGGCGTGACGGCCGCCGCGGCCGTTCGCACGATCCCTGCCGCCGCGGGGCGGCTGACTCCGGACGCGCCGCTGGCGCCGCTCGTGTGGTTCAAGTCCGGCGGCAGCGCCGAATGGCTGTTCGAACCGAAGGATGCGGACGATTTGTCGTCGTTCCTTGCGACGCTTGCGCCGGACGTGCCTGTGATGGCGCTGGGGCTCGGCTCCAATCTCATCGTGCGCGATGGCGGCGTGCCCGGTGTCGTCGTGCGGCTCGGCAAGGCGTTTGCGGCGGTCGAGCGGCTCGATGAGGTGACACTGCGCTGCGGCGGTGGGGCATCCGGCATTCTGGTGTCTTCGACGGCGCGCGACGCAGGTATCGGCGGGCTGGAATTCCTGCGTTCGATTCCCGGCACGGTCGGCGGGTTCGTGCGTATGAACGGTGGCGCCTATGGGCGCGAGACGGCGGATATCCTCGTGGACTGCGAGGTGGTGCTGCGTTCGGGCGAACGGAAAGTCCTGAGCCGCGACGATCTCGGCTACACCTACCGCCACAGCGCGCTCCCTGAAGGCGCGGTGGTGATCGCCGCGACGTTTCGCGGACATCCCAACGATCCTGCCGCGATCAGCGCCGAGATGGACCGCATCGCGGAGGCGCGCGAGGCTTCGCAGCCGCTCAGAACCAAGACCGGTGGCTCGACCTTCAAGAACCCGGAAGGCGACAAAGCGTGGCGGCTCGTCGACGCGGCGGGTTGCCGGGGGCTGATGCGCGGCGGCGCGCAGGTCAGCGAGAAACACTGCAATTTCCTGATCAACACGGGCAGCGCCACCAGCGACGATATCGAAGCGCTCGGCGAGTATGTGCGCCGCCGCGTGCGCGAGACGCAGGGTGTTGAACTCGAATGGGAAATCCAGCGCGTGGGAGTGGCGAAATGAAGGTTGCGGTGCTGATGGGCGGCTGGTCGAACGAGCGCGAGGTCTCTCTGACCAGCGGCAAGGGAATCGCCGACGCGCTGAAGCGTTTGGGTCACGATGTTTACGCTGTTGACATGGGACGCGACGTTGCCGCAAAGCTGAGTGAAATCAAGCCTGACGTCGTGTTCAATGCACTGCATGGAACGCCCGGGGAAGACGGCACGGTTCAAGGAATGCTCGACGTGTTGGGGGTGAAATATACGCATTCGGGTCTGGCGACGTCGGTCATCGCGATCGATAAGGAGCTGACGAAGCGTATCCTCGTGCCCGCCGGCATCCGTATGCCTGAAGGTGTCGTTGTTGATTCCGCAAGCGTGCACGACCGCGATCCGTTGCCGCGGCCCTATGTGCTGAAGCCGGTGAACGAGGGTTCTTCGGTCGGTGTCGCGATCGTCACCGACGACAGCAACTATGGTCAGCCGATTGCCGCGGACGCACCGGGGCCGTGGACGCAGTTCGAAAAGCTGCTCGCCGAACCGTTCATTCCGGGCCGCGAACTCACCGTCGCCGTGATGGGTGACGAACCGCTCGCCGTGACCGAGCTGATCCCGACGCGCGGCTTCTACGACTACGATGCCAAGTACACCGACGGTCTCACCGTGCACCAATGCCCGGCGGAGATTCCTGAGGAGGTTGCCGCCGAGGCGATGGCGATGGCGCTGAAGGCGCACCGCGTGCTTGGCTGCAAGGGCGTCAGCCGCTCCGACTTCCGCTATGATGAAAGCCGTGGGCTCGCCGGCCTCTATCTGCTGGAGGTCAACACACAGCCGGGCATGACACCGCTCAGCCTCGTCCCCGAGCAGGCGAAGTATCGCGGCATCGATTACGACACGCTCGTCGGGCGCATATTGGAAGACGCGGCGTGAGCGAACGGATCACGCTCAAACGGGGCAAGCGCCCGCCGCCGCAAAGGGCCAAACCGCCCGCGCCGCGGGCGCGGGCGAAGGGTCCGAAATCGGGTCGGCTGATGGCGCCGGCGGTGTCTCTGGGCGCTGCCGGCATCGCGCTGTTTGCGGCCTGGCTCTACCAGCTTCCCGACAAGCTTTGGATGGCCGCCGCCGTGGGCGTCGCCGACGCAGGCTTCGAGGTGAAGAACGTCGAGGTCACCGGTCTCAAGACGATGAGCCGCCTGCCGGTCTATACGGCGGCGCTCGATGGGGCTTCGGATTCGATGCTGCTCGTCGATCTCGATGATGTGCGTGAACGGCTGCTGATGCTGCCGTGGGTGAAGGATGCGAGCGTCGGCCGCCGTCTTCCCGATACGCTCGCGATCAACATCACGGAACGCAGGCCCTACGCGATCTGGCAATATCGCGGCGAGCACCGGCTTGTGGATACCGAAGGCGCGGTGCTGCCCTCCGACAATATCACGCGCTACGCCAAGCTGCCGATCGTCGTCGGCAAGGGCGCAAATACAGAGGCTGCGAGCCTGATCGCGCTGCTCCACGATTATCCGGCGGCGGCGAAGCACGTGGCGGGCGCGGTGTGGATCGGCGAGCGGCGCTGGGATCTGAAACTGAAGTCGGGCGAAACGCTGGCGCTCCCCGACGATTACGCCGAAGCGCGCGCCGCGCTTGGAAATTTCGTGCGGATCGACCGCGATTCGGGGCTTGTCGACAAGGGCTTCAGCCGTTTCGACATGCGCCTCGCCGATCGGCTGACCGTGCGCATCTCGCAAAACGACAAGAAGCCCGCGGTCGCACAGCCAACCGCGCAACCAGCAGCAGGCGGAACGGAAATATGAGAGTGGGGCGGGGCACCGGCAACCGAGGCGAACGGACGATTGCGGCGCTCGACATCGGCTCGTCGAAGGTGGCGGCGCTCATTGCCGTCAGCGACGGTGAGAGCCCACCGCGCGTGATCGGCACCGGCCAGCGCGCGTGCACCGGGCTGCGGCAGGGCCTCGTTGCCGATCTTGAGCGCACCGAAAGCGCGATCCGCGCCGCGATGGAGCAGGCCGAGCGCAATGCCGGCGTCACGGTCGAGAACGTCGTCGTCAGCGTCTCTGCGGGTGGGCTCGACAGCGAGATCGTTTCGGTCGAGGTCGATATCGGCGGCCAGCGCATCGAGCGTGGCGACATCGATCACGTGCTTTCTGAAGGCCGGGCACAGCTCGACGCGGGCGGACGGACGATCCTGCACGCGCAGCCTGCACTCTACACGCTCGACGAGACGACGCGCGTGATGAACCCGCTCGGGCTCCATGCCGACCGCCTCGGCGTCGACATTCACATCATTACTGCGGACACGCCGCCGGTCAGGAACCTCGACCAGTGCGTGCGCACGGCGGACCTCGGCGTGCAGACGATCGTCGCCTCGCCGATCGCGGCGGGCCTCGCCTGCCTCGCCCCCGAGGAGCGCGAACTTGGCGTCGCGCTTGTTGAGATCGGCGCGGGCGTCACCAATGTTGCCGTCCACGTGCGCGGAATGCTCGTCGGCCTGTCGGTGATCCCGATGGGCTCCGAAGACATCACCGCCGACATCGCTTCCACCTTCTCCACCCGGCGCATCCATGCCGAGCGGCTGAAGACGCTGTACGGCTCGGCGACAACGAGCCCGCGCGACAATCACGACATGATCGAGATTCTTCCCATCTCGGAAGACGACGACATCGAGCCGACGCGCGTGCCGCGCGCGCAGATCGTTGCCGTGATTCGCGACCGGCTCGACATGCTGTTCTCCGACGTGGGGGAACGCCTCAACGAAATGGGCTTCAAGGGGCCGCGCGGACGTCAGATGGTGCTGACGGGCGGCGGTGCGGAACTCAAGTGCATCGCGGACTTCGCGCAGGGCCTGCTCGGGCGGCATTGCCGCGTTGGGCGTCCGCGCGGTCTTGTGGGCCTTCCCGAGGCGCAGATCGGCAGCGCATTTTCGACGCTCACGGGCCTCGCGCTCTATGGCGCGGAGGACCGTGAAGACCTCTGGGCGGGCAGCGTTCGGGACGGTGGGCAGATGCGGATGTCACGCTCGCCGTGGGGCCGGATGATCGAAGTGCTGAGGTCCAGCCTGTGATGACATACCAGATGTTGATTTTTTTTCGTCTTGGGGATTCACGCGGAATCGATCCTGTCGTAGTGTTTAACAAATGCGCTCTTGTGGGGGGCGCCGGCGCCGAAGGAGAGCATCATGAGTCTTGAGTTGCAACGTCCCGAACTCACCGAGCTGAAGCCGCGGATCACCGTGATCGGCGTCGGCGGCGCGGGCGGCAACGCAGTCGCGAACATGATCTCGTCGGGCCTCGAAGGCGTCGATTTCGTGGTGGCGAACACCGATGCGCAGGCGCTTTCGGCGGCAACGGCGGAAACCCGGCTCCAGCTCGGCCTCAAGATCACGCAGGGACTCGGCGCCGGTTCGCGTCCCGAGATCGGCCGCGCCGCGGCGGAAGAAACGCTCGGCGAGATCGAAACGGCGCTCGACGGCTCCCACATGTGCTTCATCACCGCCGGCATGGGCGGCGGCACTGGCACCGGCGCGGCGCCCGTCGTCGCCAAGGCGGCGCGTGAGCGCGGCATCCTCACGGTCGGCGTCGTCACCAAGCCGTTCGCGTTCGAAGGCGCGCGCCGGATGCGTTCGGCCGAAGAGGGCATCGCCGAGCTTCAGAAGCACGTCGATACGCTGATCATCATTCCGAACCAGAACCTGTTCCTGATCGCCAACGCCAACACGACCTTCAAGGACGCGTTCGCGATGGCCGACCAGGTGCTGCACCAGGGCGTGCGCGGCATCACCGACCTGATGATCATGCCCGGCCTCATCAACCTCGATTTCGCCGATATCCGCACGGTGATGAGCGAGATGGGCAAGGCGATGATGGGCACCGGCGAGGCCGAGGGCGAAAACCGCGCCATCGAAGCGGCGGAGAAGGCGATCGCCAATCCGCTGCTCGACGAGGTTTCGATGCGCGGTGCCAAGGGCGTCATCATCAACATCACCGGCGGCGAAGACCTTCGCCTGATGGAAGTCGATGAAGCCGCGAACCACATCCGCGAGATGGTCGACCCCGACGCCAACATCATCGTCGGCTCGGCGTTCAACGCGAACCTCGATGGCAAGATGCGCGTGTCGGTCGTCGCGACCGGTATCGATGCCACCGCCAAGGTTGCCGAGCCCGCGCGGCCGGCGACGACCGTCAGCGGTTTCGGTTCGGTCGCGGGCAGCTTTGCCCCAGCGGCGCCGATCGTCCGCCCGGTCGCGGCCGCTGCACCGGCGCCCGCGCCGCTGGCGCCCGAGGAACGGCAGATCGTGCTCGAGCCGCCGGTGACGGCGGAGGAGCCGGTGCTCGTCGCCGAGGCCGAGCCCGCCGAGGAAGCCCAGCCGGGCTTTTCGGACAATGTGATGCCGCTGCGTATGCCGGAGCCGGTGCGCGAAGCCGCGCCGGAGCCGGTGGCCGCCGAGGCGGCGCCCGCACCGATCAACGAGCCGGTCGAGCGCCCCTATGTGGCGCCGCGCGCCGCGCGCGAGGAACCGCGTCCGGGTCCGACGCTGTTCGAGCGTATGATGAACCTCAGCCGGGGTGCCGACAAGGCGCGCGCCGAGGAGCCGCAGCCCATTGCCGAGGAGCCGGCCGGGCAGGATCCGCTGGAAATCCCGCGGTTCTTCCGCCGTCAGGTCAACGACTGATCCCAGGAGCGGGCAGAACAAGGAGGGCCGGGCGGCAGACCCGGCCCTCACTGTTTCGTGACCTTGCGGACGCGCACCGCTTGACCGCATCGACGCTGCGTCGCAAATCGATGGCAGGAAAGGGAGAAGCATGGCGGGACCGCTTTCGGGCGTTCGTATCATCGAGATGGCGGGATTGGGGCCGGCGCCTTTCGCGGGCATGATGCTTGCCGATCACGGTGCGGAGGTGATCCGTATCGATCGTCCCGGCGGAGCGCCGGAAACGGTGCTTGGCCGCTCGCGGCGCTCGATCGTCGTGGACCTGAAATCGCCCGAAGGCATCGCGGTCGTGCGCAAGCTGGTGAAGACCGCCGACGGCCTCATCGAAGGGCTGCGGCCCGGTGTGATGGAGCGGCTCGGGCTCGGCCCCGATGTGCTGCTCGGTGATAACCCGCGGCTCGTCTATGGCCGCATGACGGGTTGGGGACAAACGGGTCCGCTCGCCCAAGCCGTTGGCCACGACATCAACTATATTGCGCTCTCGGGCGCGCTTCATGCCTTTGGCCGCGCGGGCGAGAAGCCGACGCCGCCGATCAATATGGTCGGCGATTTCGGCGGGGGCGGCATGATGCTCGCGTTCGGCATGGCCGCGGCGCTGCTTTCGGCCCAGAAAACCGGGAAAGGGCAGGTGCTCGACGTAGCGATGACCGATGGCTCCGCCGTGCTGATGAGCATGATCTGGGGGTTCTTCGGGCAGGGCGCGTGGAAGGATGAGCGCGGCGTCAACATGCTCGACACGGGCACGCACTTTTACGACACTTACGAATGCAGGGACGGCGGCCATATTTCGATCGGATCGATCGAGCCCCAGTTCTATGCCGCGCTCCGCCGCATCGCGGGGCTCGAGAATGATCCGGAATTCGACGGGCAGATGGACCCGTCGCGCTGGGCGCCGCTCAAGGCTAAGCTGACGGCGCTGTTCCTGACGAAAACGCGTGACGAATGGTGCACGCTGATGGAAGGCACGGACGTGTGCTTCGCGCCGGTGCTGTCACTCACCGAGGCGCCGTCGCACCCGCACAACGCGGCACGCGGCACGTTCATCAACGTGGGCGGCATGACGCATCCCGCGCCCGCGCCGCGCTATTCGGACACACGCACCGACACGCCGACTCCAGCGCCGCGCGCGGGAGCTGACACCACGGCGATCCTTGGCGAACTCGGCTATTCGGAAGCCGAAATCGCAGCATTGGCGGACACGAAGGCGATCGCTGCATGATCCGCGCCGCCGCTGCCCTGCTTCTTCTCGCGGCGACGGCGGACCCGTCGCTCGCGCAGTCGCGCAAGCAGAAGGATGACGGGGCGGTCGCGGCGCTGAACAATCCGGCGCGGCTCGTCACCATAGGCGATCATGCCCGCAATTCCGGCGATTTCATGCTGGCGCTGAGCTTCTATGAGCGTGCGCTTGGTATCGATCCCGGCTTCGTGCCGTCGCTGAGGGCGTCGACTGAAGTGGCCCTCGCCATGCGGATGCCGCAGGCGCTGTCGTATGCGGAGCGCTGGGTGCGGGCGACGCCGAAGGACGGACTCGCGCACCTCGCGGTGGGCGCCGCGCTCGTCCAGCAGAACCGGCCGACCGAGGCGCAGAAGTCGTTCGCGCTCGCAGAAGCAGCGGGCGGACCGCCAGCGGCGATCGCCATGCAACGCGGCCTCGCCTTCGATCTGCTCGGGCAGAGTCGCAACGCGCAGATTGCCTATGCGGACGCGATGCAGCGCGTGCCGGGCGACCGCTCGATCATCGAGCATCTGGCGCTCAGTCTCGCGATCGGCGGCGACAATGAAGCCGCGATGCAGCTTTTGCAGCCCGAGGCCGAAAAGGCGTCCGGCCAGCCGAGCTTCGAGCGGACGCTGGTGCTGGTCCATGCGCTGGGCGGACGGCGCGATCTCGCGCGGCGCATCGCGACCGCCAACCTCAGTCCGCAGGCGGCGGCCGCGGCGGGTGACGTGCTCGAACGCATTGCCAACCTGCCGACTCCGGCCGCGAAGGCGGCTGCCGTGCACCTTGGCATCCTGCCTGATGCGGGACGGCCTGCGCAGGCACCGGTCGTCGCTCAGGTCCCAGCATCACCGCCGCCGGAGCCTGTAGCCGAGGCACCCGTGAGCGAAAGTCCGCAGACCGAAAGTCCGCAGATCGAAAATCCGCCCGCCCGCGCGCCTGAGCCTGCACTCGAAAAGCCGGCGCCTGCCAAGCCTGCTGTAGCCAAACCGGCGCCGAAGCCGGAACCGCTGCCTGCCGGGCTGCCGAAACTCTCGGCGGCGGAGTTGAAGGCCGCGCATGTGTGGCTGCAGCTTTCGAGCAGCCCGGACCGCGCGCTCGTTTCGGGCGACCTTGCACGCTTCAAGCGCAAGGCGAGCGCGATCGGCAACTACAACGCCTACGTGCAAAGTGTCGCCGGCACGCACCGCCTGCTGATCGGCCCGTTCCGATCGGGCGAAGACGCGCAGAAAGTGTCGCGGCGGCTGAAGGCTGCGGGTGTGGAGTCCTATATCAACCGCGCACCGGCCGGCTCCGCCATCGCGCCGCTCTGATGCTGGCGCCGTACGCCTCGAACCCCGCCGTCTCGCGGGGGCGGCTTCATTTCGAAAGCCCGAGTACGCGCCGCGATGCGTTTCAGCGCGACCGCGACCGTATCATCCATTCAACCGCCTTCCGCCGTCTCAAGCACAAGACGCAGGTGTTCGTCTCGCCGGACGGGGACCACTTCCGCACGCGGCTGACACACAGCCTGGAAGTCGCGCAGATCGGCCGCGCCATCGCGCGTACGCTGCAGCTTAATGAAGACCTGACCGAAGCGCTCTGCCTTGCGCACGACCTTGGGCATCCGCCGTTCGGCCATGTCGGCGAGGATGTGCTTGCGGCGCGCATGGCGCCGTGGGGCGGGTTTGACCACAACGGGCACACGATCCGCATGTTGACCACGCTCGAGGTCCGCTACGCCGATTTCGACGGGCTCAACCTGTCGTGGGAAACGCTGGAGGGGCTCGCAAAGCACAACGGCCCGGTCGCATCGCCCGGCTGGGCGCTCGGCGACTATAACGCGCTCCACGATCTCGATCTTGGGACGCACGCTGGACCGGAGGCGCAGCTTGCAGCGCTCGCGGACGATATCGCCTACGACAATCACGATCTCGACGACGGCCTCCGCGCGGGGCTGTTCACACTCGGCGAGGTCGCGGCGGCAGTGCCGCTCGTCGCCGAATGTCTGGACGCAGTGCGCGCCCGGCATCCCGGTGCGCCGGACGACAGGCTCGCCGCAGAACTCGTGCGGTTCCAGATCGGGCGCATGGCCGACGACCTGATCGACGAAACCGCCCGGCGTCTCGCTGCGCTTGCGCCCAACGATGTGGATGCCATCCGCGGTGCCGGTGCGCCGGTTGTGAGCTTCTCCGAGGCGATGCAGGCGGCCGAGCGTGACCTCAAGCGTTTCCTCTACGCGAACATGTATTTCCACGCGCGCAATCTCGCGATGCGCGAGCCTGCCGCCGCGGTGACGGGCGAACTGTTCGACACGCTTCACGACGACCCTTCGAAGCTGCCCGCAGATTGGTTGGCGCGCCTGCCCGAAGCTGAACCGGCGCGCGCGCGCCACATCGCCGATTTCATCGCGGGCATGACCGATCGCTATGCGCTGAAGAGCTTCGAGGCGCTGGGCGGACAAATCGCCTTCCCGCCGGGCGCGATCATCTGATCAGAGCGCGACCGCCTGCGCGTTGCGGTCGCTTCCCCGGAAGATCACGCGGTTCCGACCGTTCGCCTTAGCCCGGTAGAGCTCCTCATCGGCCCAGCCGTAGAGGCGCTGGAAGCTGAGCGCATGGTCCGCCGATGCGACCCCGATGCTGACCGTGACGGCATGGCCAGTGCGAAGCTCGGGGTGCTGCAGATCGGCGATGCCGCGCCGCACGCTTTCGGCGAACTGGCGGATGCCGATGGGCGTAAGTCCAGTGACGCCGAGCACGAATTCCTCGCCGCCGATGCGTCCTGCGACACACAGCGGCCCTTCCCAGCGTTCGAGGCGGCGCGCGATCCGGCACAGCACGGCGTCGCCGGCTTCGTGTCCATAGCTGTCGTTGACGCGCTTGAAATGGTCGACGTCGATCAGAAGCAGGCCGAAGTGCTCGCCCGGCGCGGCGCGGCCTTCGATCATGAACTCGGCGCGGTCCACAAAACCGCGCCGGTTGAGCAGGCCCGTGAGTGCATCGCGGCTCGCAAGCTCGCTCATCCGCGCTTCGGCCGCGCGCGCCCTGTCGCGCTCTTCGCGGAGGTGCGCGATCCGCAGCGTGACGGCGATCGATAGCCACACGGTCTGCAATGCCGCGGCGACGAGCATCACCACCTGCGAGCCGCCGCCATAGAGCCAGTCGTTCACATTGACGACCTGAACCAGCGCGAGCGTTGCCATCGGCAGCGCCCAAGCCCAGGCAAGCGCCTTCGCGTCGGCGTTTCCGGCACGACAGGCGTTGACGAGACTGAGCGTCACAAGCGCGAGCACTGAAAGTGTAAGGGCGCCGAGAACGCCGACCTGCCAGCCAAGCGCCGGCCCCGTTTCCAGCGAAACGAGAATGCCGAAAGGCATGATGAAGAGACCCAGCGCGAGCGTACCGATGCGGAGCGCGCGCGGCCCCATGTCCTTGCCCAGGGCCATCACGCCGCTGACGGTGGCGAGCGTAACGGCAAGGCAGGCGAGGAAGGTGCAGATCTGCGACGACCACCCCGCGAGGCTCGGCGCCACGATCAGCGCGAGCTGCGACCAGAGCAGGCCCCACGCGACCATCGTGACCGCCCAGAGCCCATGCCACAGCAGATATATGCGGCGCAGCGCCACCCCGACCGAAAGCGTGTAAAGCGCGCCGAGCGCGAGCAGCGTGATCGCACTGCCGACGACCACCGGCAACACGGCCGCCTGCGCGTTGGCTTCATCAGGGTCGGGCAGACGGATTCTGAGCAGTTCGTGGCTCGCAAGCCCGTCGAAACGTAGAAGCACGGTCTTGACCGGCGCGGCGAGCATCGGCGGCTCGAACGCGATCTGCCCGCCGATCCGCCAGTGTGTTCCGTAGTTGCCGCGGCGCACGGTTTGGGAAGCGCTTCGGCCGTCTGCGTACAGGAAAACCGCCGTCAGCCGCTCGAAGCGCGTTTGATGAACATAGACGATCCGCGAATCGGCGGGCGCATCGATCTTCAGCCACAGGCTACGCTGCCGGTAGTCCGCGGGCTCCGCTGAACACTCGAACGCGTCCGGGCTCGCAACCGAAAGGTCCGTTACCGCATGGCAAAAGCGAGCATCCGCGCGCGCTGCACCGCCCGCTGCGGCGGCGATAAGCAATAGAAATGCAAAGGCAATTACGCGGTACATAGGGACGGCGCACGCATACTCTTGGAAGTGGGCTCTTGTCAGCCCACCATGCGCTGAGGGCGATAAGAAACCGTTACGGATGAATTTCGAAATGCGCCGGGCGCCTGCGGCGCGCTCCGGCCCGGAAACGGCGACGGATGCTTGGCGCGCGCGGTGAAAGCGGTGTAAGGCCCCGGGCAAATCTCATCTTTGCAGATAGCAGGCCTGGTCGTGAGCACTGTTTTTGAAACCTATACGGCGGCGGTCCACGCCGCGCTCGATGCGCTGGAAGCGGCGGGGACGATCCCGGCCGGGCTCGACCGCAAGGCGGTGGCGCTGGAGCCGCCGCGCGATCCGTCGCACGGCGACCTCGCCACCAACGCCGCGATGGTGCTCGCGAAACCCGCGGGCAAGGCCCCGCGCGCCATCGCCGAGCCGCTGGCTGGAGAGCTCGCCAAGGCGGCGGGTGTCGCATCGGTGGACGTGGCAGGGCCGGGCTTCATCAACATCCGCCTCGATCCCGCGGTCTGGATCGGCGAGTTGAACGCCATCCTCGCTGCGGGCGGCGACTATGGCCGCACGGGGCTTGGCAAAGGCGTTCACGTCAACGTCGAGTACGTGTCGGCGAACCCCACGGGGCCGATGCACATGGGCCACTGCCGGGGCGCGGTGGTCGGCGACGCACTCGCCGCGCTGCTCGAATTCGCGGGCCACGAGGTTACGCGCGAATATTATGTGAACGATGCAGGCGGGCAGGTGGACGTGCTCGCACGCTCGGCGCACCTGCGCTACCGCGAGGCGCTGGGCGAGGATATCGGCGAGATCCCCGAAGGCCTCTATCCGGGCGACTATCTGAAGCCGGCGGGCGCGGCGCTCGCGGCCGAATTCGGCGATGCTTACGTGGGCCAGCCTGAGGGGGAATGGCTGGCGCTGTTCCGCACCCGCGCCGTCGACGCCATGCTGGCGCTCATCAAGGCGGACCTTGCACTGCTCGGCATCCACCACGATCTGTTCTCGTCGGAAGCCGAGGTGCAGGCGGCGGGTGAAGCGGACCGCGCAGAGGCTGAACTGCGGGCCAAGGGCTATGTCTACGAAGGCGTTCTGGAGCCGCCGAAGGGCGAGCTTCCCGATGACTGGGAGCCCGTGGAACTGACGCTGTTCCGCTCGACGGCATTCGGCGACGATGTGGACCGGCCGCTGAAGAAGTCGGACGGTTCGTGGACGTACTTCGGCGCAGACATGGCGTATCACAAGCGCAAGGCCGAGCGCGCCGACCAGCTCATCGACATCTGGGGCGCCGATCACGCGGGTACGGTGAAGCGGATTCAGGCGGCGGTCGCGGCGCTTACCGACGGCAAGCCGTTCGACGTGAAGCTCGTGCAGATGGTGCGCCTGTTCCGCGCTGGCGAGCCGGTGAAGATGTCGAAGCGCTCGGGTTCGTTCGTCACGCTGGCGGACGTGGTGCGCGAAGTGGGCAAGGACGTCGTGCGCTTCATGATGCTGACGCGCCGCGCCGATGCACCGCTCGACTTCGATTTCGCCAAGGTTGTCGAGCAATCGAAGGACAATCCGGTTTTCTACGTGCAGTACGCGCACGCCCGCATCCATTCGCTGGCGCGGCGCGCGGCGGAGGCGGGCTTTACCATCGGCGTGCCGTCTGCGGCTGATCTCGCCCGGCTCGATGAGACCGAACTCGATCTCGTGCGGTTTGCCGCGCAGTGGCCGCGCATCGTCGAGGCTGCGGCGAACGCACACGAACCGCACCGCATCGCCTTCTACCTCGGCGATCTCGCCGCTGCGTTCCACGCCAACTGGAACCGGGGCAACGATGATCCTTCGAAGCGCTATCTGATCGCGGACGATGCCGGCATCACCAACGCGAGGCTGGCGCTGGCGCGCGGGCTGGGGCAGGTTATCGCGAACGGCCTGCATGTCATGGGTGTAACGCCGGTCGAGGAGATGCACTGAGATGGCGCGCGGCTACCGGGACGACGAGGAAGACGAAGCGCTGCCGTGGCTCGAACCCGCAGAACCCGAAGATGAAGAGGAAAGCGGCGGATTTCCTTACCGCGGCCTGATCATCGTGGGCGCCGCGATCGTGGCGCTCGTTGCCGTGCTCTGGTTTGTTGCCGACTGGATTGGCGGCGGACGCACGACCGACAACATCGCCGCCGTGGATGAAGTGCCGCTCATTCAGGCGCCGGAGGGAGCCTACAAGGTCCGCCCCGACGATCCCGGCGGGCTCGATGTGGATGCTGACAGCCTGACGCACTCGGTTGCCGAGGGGCAGGACCCGGGTGGGGAACTCGCGCTCGACGTGATCCCCGAAGAGCCCGTGCCTGTCATTCCGGCAGCGCCCGTGCAGAGTGCGCCGGTGCCTGAGCCCGGCACGGCGGCGCGCGTAACGGTACCGCCGCCCGCGCAGAAGGTGCTTCCTGCCGAGAAGGTGCAGCCGAAGGTGGCCGAGAAGGCCCTGCCGAAGCCGGTGGAAAAGCCGATCGCCAAGGCCTCGGTCAAGGAAGCGCCGAAGCCGGTGCAGAAGGTGGAGACGCCGAAGCCCGCACCGAAGAAGGAGGCGCCGAAGCCGGAGCCGGCCAAGCCTGCGCCGGTGAAGGTTACGGCCGCGAAACCCGAGCCTGCCAAGGCGTCGGGCAGCGTCACCGTGCAGCTCGGCGCGTTCAACAGCACGGCGAGCGCCGATCAGGTCTGGTCGAAGCTGTCGGGACGCGTCGGCGCGCTCGGCAGCCTTCGCAAGTCGGTGCAGCCGGTCGAAAGCGGCGGCAAGACGCTTTACCGTCTGCGCGCGGGCGGTATCGCCTCCGAAGCGCAGGCGGGCAGTGTCTGCGCGGCCGTGCAGGCGGCGGGCGAACAGTGCGTGATCGTGCGCTGAGCCGCGCGTGACGCCGCTGCTGCTCGGCCTTTCGGGCCTGACGATCACAGCCGACGAACGCGCGCTGTTCAAGGCGGCGGACCCGGCGGGCTACATCCTGTTTGCACGCAACATCGACACGCCTGAGCAGGTGCGGGCGCTGACGGCCGACCTCCGTGCGCTTTCGGGGCGCGATGATCTGCCGATCCTCATCGATCAGGAAGGCGGGCGCGTCGCGCGGCTCGGGCCGCCACACTGGCCGCTGTTTCCGCCCGCGCGGCGTTTCGGCGAGGTGTTCGGCATAGCGCCGGTCACGGCCATCGAGGCCGCGCGTCTGAATGCCAAGGCGATCGCCCTCACGCTCGCCGAACTCGGCATCAGCGTCGATTGCCTGCCGGTGCTCGACGTGCCGGTGCCGGGCGCGCACGACATCATCGGCGACCGCGCCTATGCGCTGGAACCGGGTGCAGTCGCCTCGCTCGGCGACGCGACGCTGCGCGGGCTTCGCGCGGGCGGTGTCGTCGGCGTCGTCAAACACATCCCGGGGCACGGGCGCGCAGCGGCGGACAGCCACCTCGAACTGCCTGTGGTCTCGGCCGACCGCGCCGCACTCGAAGCCGATTTCGCGCCGTTCCGCGCGCTCGCATCCGCGCCGATGGCGATGACCGCGCATGTGCTCTACCAGGCGCTCGATCCGGATGCCTGTGCTTCGCAGTCGAAGATCGTCGTCGAACAGACGATTCGCGGCACGATCGGCTTCGACGGGCTGCTGATGGCGGACGACCTCGGCATGAGCGCACTTGGCGGTACGCTCCCGGAGCGGCTCGCGGGCGTGCTCGCGGCGGGCTGCGACCTCGCGCTCCACTGCAGCGGCGACTTCGCGGAGAACGCCATACTTTGCGAAACCGCGCCGCCGATGGCGCCGCAGGCGCTCGACCGGCTGGCACGCGCGATGGCGTGGGCGCAGGCCGAGGGCGAAACCGATGTCGCGGCGCTTGTCGCGAGGCGGGACGCGCTGTTAGTCTCCGCTGCATGACCGAGATCGTTTCGATCGACTTCAATGGCAACGAAAGTGAGCGCCTGAACCTCGATATCGAGGGATGGGAAGGGCCGCTCGACGTGCTGCTGCACCTCGCGCGCGCGCAGAAGGTGGACCTCGCACGAATCTCGATCCTCGAACTCGTCGAACAGTACCTCGTCTTCATCGCCGACGCGAAGAAGCTGCGGCTGGAGCTTGCCGCCGACTATCTCGTGATGGCGGCATGGCTCGCCTACCTGAAGTCGTGCCTCCTGCTGCCGAAGGAGGAACAGGAAGAACCGAGCGCCGAGGAACTGGCGCTGCGCCTGCAACTCCGCCTGCAACGCCTCGATGCGATGCGCGAGGCGGGCGCGCGGCTGATGGCGCGCGACCAGATCGGGCGTGACGTTCTCATGCGCGGCGCGCCCGAGGGCGTGCGTGTAGTGAAGAACGCCTCGTGGGACTGCGAACTTTACGACCTCTTGAAGGCCTACGGCGCAATAAAGGGCCGGCAGGTGCCGCGCGAGTATGCCGTGCGCCGCCGCCCCGTGTTCTCGCTCGAAGAGGCGCTGGATCGCCTCGAATCGATGCTCGGCACCGCGCTCGACTGGACCGTGCTGTCGAGCTTCCTGCCGGACGGCATCACCGACGACGACTTCCGCCGCTCCAGCGTGGCGAGCAGCTTCGTTGCCGCGCTCGAACTCACGCGGCTCGGCAAGACTGAGCTGTCGCAGGCGGACAGCTTCGCCCCCCTCTTTCTCAGAAAGCGCCAATGAGCGACGCGATTGACGACGATCTCCGGTTCCAGCGCATCATCGAGGCGACGCTGTTCGCTGCCGACAAGCCGCTGACGCGCGAGCAGATCGCCGAATTCCTGCCCGAAGGCACGCCCGTGCAGCCGCTGCTCGATGCGCTTGCGGAAAGCTATGCGCCGCGCGGCATCAACCTCGTGCAGCGCGGCGGCAAGTGGCATTTCCAGACGGCGGCGGACCTCGGCGATATCCTGCGGCGCGACGAGGATCAGACGCGCAAGCTCTCTCGCGCGGCGCTCGAAACGCTGGCGATCATCGCCTACCATGAACCCGTGACGCGCGCGCAGATCGAGGAAATCCGCGGCGTTTCGATTTCGAAGGGCACGATCGACGTGCTGATGGAGGCGGGCTGGGTGCGCCCGGCGGGTCGCCGCGAGGTGCCGGGGCGGCCGCTGCTCTATGCGACGACGCAGGGCTTCCTTGTCCATTTCGGGCTCTCCACGCGCCGCGATCTGCCGGGCCTCGCCGAGCTGAAGGCCGCGGGCCTCCTTGAACCGATCGACGCTGCGATGAACCAGCTTCAGTTCGAAAAGCCGCCCGAAACCCCGGATGTCGACGAGACCGACGCCGAGGAAGAAATGGACGACGAGGCTCTCTAGGATTCGCATTTTTGCGAATGTGGGACTAGACAGAGGCGGACTCGCTGCCGATATCGCGGACGGCGGAAACGGAGTACGGACCATGGGTGGTTTCAGCATCTGGCATTGGCTGATCGTCGGCATCGTCGTCATCCTGCTGTTCGGCAAGGGTCGAATCTCGGACGTGATGGGAGACCTCGCCAAGGGCATCAAGAGCTTCAAGAAGGGGCTCGCCGAGGACGAAACGCCCGCCCAGCCCCGCCAGATCGGTCAGTCTCAGGCCGATCAGACGATCCGCACCGAAACGCCCCAGGAAACGCCGCGTAGCTGACGGTCCTCCATCCGGACGGATAAATGTTCGACGTCGGCGCGCCCGAACTCCTGCTGATCGCGATCGTCGCGCTCCTCGTCGTGGGGCCGAAGGATTTGCCGCGCCTGCTGCGCACCGTCGGCAACTGGATCGGCAAGGCGCGCGCGACCGCGCGGCACTTTCGCACCGGTGTCGACGCCATGATCCGCGAGGCGGAGATGGAAGAAATGCAGAAGCAGTGGGAAGCGCAGAACGCCGCGATCATGAAGGCGCACCCTGCGACGCCGGAACCGCCGGCCAGCGATGAAGCGCCACCCGCTGAACCGGCGCCCGATACCGGCAAGCCGCAGGCATGAGAGACATCGACGACAGCAAGGCCCCGCTGCTCGATCACCTGATCGAACTGCGCCAGCGCCTGCTTTACTGCGTCATCGCGCTTATGCTTGCGTTCGGCGTCTGCTTCACCTTCGCGGACGACATTTTCGCCTTCCTCGTGCAGCCGCTGGTGAAGGCAAAGGCCTCGCAGCTCATCTACACGAAGCTCTACGAAGCGTTTTTCGTGGAGATCAAGGTGGCGCTGTTCGCGGCGTTCCTGATTGCGTTTCCGATCATCGCGAACCAGATCTGGTTGTTCATCGCGCCGGGGCTCTACAGGTCCGAGAAGCGGGCGTTTCTGCCCTTCCTGATCGCCACGCCGATCCTTTTCACCATGGGTGCGGCGCTAGCCTATTACGTGGTGATGCCCACGGTCTTCACCTTCCTGCTGGGCTTCCAGACGACGGAGGCGGGCATTCCTCAGCAGGCGCTGCCCGCGATGGACGATTACCTGTCGTTCGTGATGGGGCTGATCTTCGCGTTCGGCTTCTGCTTCCTGCTGCCGGTGCTGCTGATGCTGCTGGCGCGTGCAGGGATCGTGAACGTCGCGCAGCTTCGCGCGTTCCGCCGTTATGCGATCGTCGGAGCTTTCGTGGTCGCCGCGGTACTGACGCCGCCAGACGTCATCTCCCAGCTCCTGCTCGCGATCCCGCTCATGGTTCTTTACGAGGCGGGCATTATCGGCATCGTTCTTACCGATCGCCGCGCCGCACGGCTTGCGCCGCCAGAGGAAGCTGGGGACGCCGCCGAGTAGCCGCGTCCCCGTCTCCATTTTTCACCCTTAGTTGGCCGCGTCCTCGACCGTTTCACCGGCCGATTGCACGTCCTTGCCGACGCCTTCGACCGTGTTGCAGGCGGTGATGGCCAGCAAGGCCATGATGACTGCGAGTTTGGTACCCGTTTTCGTGCGCATGTTCATTCTCCAGATAAACTGCCCATGAAAAACGGTCGTGGCCTCAATAGGTTTCATCGGACCGTTCCGGGAGCAGCACAAAAAAGAAAAGAGCCCGATGCCGGCGGGGGGAGCAGGCAACCGGGCTCTGGTGGGGCAGCGAGAGCGGGGGGCAAAGTTCGCTGTCCGTGCCGCATAAACGGCGAATCACCGGCATGGTTCCATCGCCTGAAAGAAATTTATCCCACCCGCGGTTTGAGGGGGAAGCCTACGGTATAGCAGGGTACGTCGGCATCGAAGTTGAGGTGCCCGCGGAGCTGGCGGACCATGCCGTTCACGATGCGCGCGGCGGCACGTGTCTCTGTCGGTGCCAGCGGATCGTCCTCTCCGAACGCATCCGAGCAGATTTGCAATTCGCCGCCGGTTTCGGTGCGGCGGACATGAATGTCGATCACCATCTTTTCACGGCCCTCCGCCGCGGCAAGACGGGCGGCGAACGCGATCACCTCGGTGATGAGGAACGCGAGCGGCACGGCGGCGTCCTGGCTGATGTGCAGGCGCTCGAGGTGCGTGTTGATACGGGGCTCAACGAGCTTCGCGCTCGGAATGATCTGCTGGAGGCTGGCGCAGAGGTCGTGGGTGAGCGCCGTGAAATCGACACCCTGCGCTTCGCTTTCCTCATAGAGCCAGCGGTGCACGATCGACAGCGCGCCGACGCGCATCTGGATGCTGGCATAAGCCCGCGCGACATCGGCACCGTCTGCCTCGCGCGCCTGGATGCTGATCAGGCTGGCGATGATCTGCAGGTTATTCTTCACGCGGTGATGGACTTCGCGCGTCAGACGGCGCTGTTCGCTGAGCGCGGCATCCACCTCATGCCGCGCCTCCGCCATGTCCTGAGCCATCGTGTCGAAGGTTTCGGCGAAGGCCTGCATCTCGTCTGTTCGCCCGGCGCGCCCGGAAAGGCGCACAAGATTATCTCCCGCACCATATGCGCGTACGCCGCTTGCCATGTTTTGCAGCGGGCGCACGACGAAGCGCCGCACGACCATCCAGCCGATGAGCAGCGCGGCGATCCACATCAGCGAAGGCGCTGCGATCGCCAACACGTCTGCAACCGCAAGACGGGTTGCGGGAACGACCGTGGTGAGCGCGAACGGCGCGATCGAAAGCGGTCCCGCCGCGACCACCTGATCGCGCCCGCCGGACTCCGCGAGGCGCCGCACGGTAAGGAGTCCGCCGGGCGCCGCGGCGTCATCCGGCGGATTGCCGAGGATGGGCTTGTCGCCCAGCCATACGGTGGCCGCGCCTTCCATCGCCGCGATCTCGCGCAGGCGCGCTTTCAGGCGCGAAACCGATGCCGTTGCAACGACAAGCCCGGGCTTTCCGGTTTCCGGTTCCTCGCGCACCGCGAAGAACACGTGATCGCCTCCCGGCCAGATCAGGTGTTCGCGCTCGCTCTCCGCTGCAAGGCGGGTGAGCTCGGCAGCGGATGGTTTGATGCCGCCGCGGCTTTCGCAGATCGGTCGGCCAAGACCGTCGGCCCAGACGATCGCATCGAAGGTTTCCGCATCGTCGAGCGCGTTTGCCGCCTCTGCGTTGCACGTTCGGCCCTCGTGAAGGCCGCTCTCGTTGCGAAGCAGTGCACGCAGGACAAGGAAATCGACGCTGAGCAGATCGTCGACGACGCGGGCAGTGGCGCGGAACTGGTTTTCGGCGCGCACCAGTTCAGCCTCGCGCGCGCTGCGGATGCCGTCGGCAGCCAACACGGCGGCGAGAATGCCGATCGGCAGCAGAGCCAGCGTAAGCGCGACCGCAAGCTGAAACGACAGCGAGCGCCGCGCGCGTGAACTCTGGCCCGAACTTTGGCCTGAATCTTGGCGCGAACCGTGGATTTCTGGTTTTTCAGCCATTGTCCTCAACGAACTTAGATATGGGGCGAAACAAAAGAAAGCCTCGACCGTTCCAATGCTTGCCGCCACTTTCGCGTGGGGCGGCCACCATTCGGGGGTGGTCCGGGTTTCGAGGAGGCAGACGAACACATGACATTGGCAGCGAAGCTCGCGCCGCATCTTCCGTTGCTCCGCCGATATGCGCGGGCGCTGACGGGAACTCAGCGTGACGGAGACACCTATGTGCGCGCGGCACTGGAAGCGATCGTTAGCGCGCCGCAGGATTTCCCGAGCGATGTGGATGAACGGCTGGCGCTCTACCGCGTCTTCCACGCCATTTGGGCGTCTTCGAACATCGATGTGGATTCGGAGGAACCGGCGGCATCCGATTTCGAACGCGCCGCCCACGAACGTCTCGCGGCGATCACGCCGCTGTCACGGCAGGCGCTGCTGCTGACCGCGATGGAGGGATTTTCGCACGAAGACGTCGGCTATCTCATCGATCTGGACCCGGACAGTGTCTCGGGCCTCGTCAAGGAAGCGATGGACGAAATCAGTCGGCAGACGCGCACGCGGGTACTGATCATCGAGGACGAGCCGATCATCGGCATGGACCTCGACAGCATCGTGCGCGATCTCGGCCACGACGTGACCGGCATCGCGGTAACGCGCGATGAGGCGGTGGCGCTGGCGATCGACGCCGAGCCGGGGCTCGTGCTCGCGGACATCCAGCTTGCCGACGACAGCTCCGGCATCGATGCGGTGAAGGATATCCTTGGCCGCTTCTCGGTGCCCGTGATCTTCATCACGGCCTTTCCGGAACGCTTGCTCACCGGCGAGCGTCCGGAGCCGACCTTCCTCATCACAAAGCCGTTCCAGCGTTCGACCGTCTCGGCGGCGATTGCGCAGGCGCTTTTCTTCAACAGCACCGCGGCGATGCGATGACGGTCCGCCTTCGCCGCCTTGTGCGTGGGCGGGCAGGGGCATAGCCTTCACAACCAGGAGCCAACGGCCATGGAACAGGACCACGAAACACTGAGGACGAACCAGGCGAGGGCAGGGGAAACCCCTCATATCGTCCGCTACATCCTGCTGTTTTCGGTCACGATGGTCGTTGTGATCTTCGCGGCGCTGCTGTTTTTCTGGTCGCGCTGAAGCCAGAGTCCGAGGGGAAATTTATGATCGAACAAAGGATCGGCCGTCAGGACGGCACCAGTCCCGTGAGTCCGGACGTGATCGGGGGCTTCCTGCGCTCGGCCTATGCCGATGCGGCGACGCAGCCCCTGCCGCAGGCGTTTCTCGACCTGCTCGCGAGGCTCGAATCGAGCCCCGAAGAGCCGAAGAAGGGCCAGCTTTCCGACAAGGCGTTCAAAGACGAGCTTTCGGCGATCATCCCGCAGCTGCGCGCCTTTGGGCGTTCGCTTTCGGGCAATCGCGACATGGCGGACGACCTCGTGCAGGAAACGCTGCTGAAGGCGTGGGCGGCACGAGATCGCTTTCAGGCAGGGACGAACATTCGCGCTTGGACCTTCATCATCCTTCGCAACCTCTTCCTCAGCCAGATGCGGCGCTCGCGCTTCAAGGGGGAATGGGACGAACTCGTCGCCGATCGCCTGCTCTCCGCCCCTGCCGGGCAGGACAAGCAGATCGAGCTTGCCGATCTGCAGCGCGCGCTCCTCGAACTGCCGTCGGCGCAGCGCGAGGCGCTGATCCTCGTCGGCGCGGGCGGCTTTGCCTATGAGGAGGCGGCGACCATATGCGATTGTGCGGTCGGCACCATCAAGAGCCGCGTCGCGCGAGGCCGCGCTGCGCTCGAGCTGGTCATCGCGGAAGGGAAGCTGCCCTCGCGGCGCGGTTCGACCGCATCGGGCACGACCGCGCTTGACGAGATCATGGGACAGGTGGATCAGCTGGCGCGCGAATAACGAAAGGGTTCTCCTTGGCGGAGACGACGCCAGCGCTGCCGGCCGAACTTCAACGTATCCTTGCCGAAGCCGGCGTTACCGGCACGCCTGAGGATGTGCCTGAGGACGTGGACGCCTGTGCCCGCGCATGGGCGCACTCTCCGTACCTGCGCTCGCTGATGCGCCGCGAGGACGAAGTCCTCCTGCGTTACCTTGCGGAAGGCCCCGAACCGCTGATGGAAACGGCGCTGGCACTGCTCGCCGCCCCGGATGCAGATGGTGCCGCGATGCGCGAGGCGAAGCGGATCGCGGCTATTGCCATCGCGCTCGCCGACATTTCCGGCCGCTGGCCGCTCGAAAAGGTAACAGCGGCGCTTTCGGACCTTGCTGACCGCGCCATCGACCGCGCGATCCGCATCGCCGTAGACGAGCGCATTCCCGGCGCGGAGCCGGATGGCTTTACCGCCATCGCGCTCGGCAAGCTCGGCAGCCGCGAGCTCAACTATTCGAGCGATGTCGACCTGATCCTGCTCTACGACCGCGATCGGCTCGTCGTGCGCGAGGGTGACGACCCGGACAATACTGCCGTCCGCATCGCCCGCCGCATGGTCGAGCTGATGCAGACGCGCGATTCGGGTGGCTACGTGTTTCGCGTCGATCTCCGTCTGCGTCCGGCTTCCGAGGTGACGCCGATCGCCATGCCGATCCGGGGGGCTGAGACCTATTACCAGTCCGAAGCGCTGGCGTGGGAGCGCGCGGCGTTCATCCGCGCGCGCGCCGTGGGTGGCGACGTGAAGATGGGCGACGATTTCCTCGCCGCAATCGAACCGTTCGTCTGGCGCCGCTCGCTCGACTACACGGCGGTGCGCGACATTCAGGACATGTCGTTGATGATCCGTGATCATTACGACGAGCGGCAGGAGGTCGGCCCCGGCTATTGCCTGAAGCGCGGGCGCGGGGGCATCCGCGAGGTCGAGTTCTTCGCGCAGATCCACCAGCTGATCTTTGGCGGGCGCGATTGGACGCTGCGCCAGCCCGCGACGCTGGACGCGCTCGCGGCGCTGGTCGCGGCGGAGCGCATCAAGCCCGATGAGGCCGAAACGCTCGCCAACGCCTACCGTGCCCTGCGTACTGCGGAACATCGCCTCCAGATGCTGGAAGACGCGCAGACGCACCAGATCCCGACGCGCGCGCCCGAACGCAAGGATCTGGCGGCACTTGCGGGCTACCGCGACTGGGCGGCGATGGAGCGCGAGATCAAGCGCCACGCGACCGCCGTCGGCCGCATCTACGACGCGCTCATCGCCGAGGCGGAGGTGGACCGGTTGCCGCGCCAGCCTGCGCAGCTCAAGGCCGCGCTCAAGAAAGCCGGGATCGGCCCGCACGCCGACCTTGCCGACCTCATCGCCCGCTGGCGCGACCGCAGCTATCGCGCGCTGCGCAGCGATGCGGCCCAGCGCGAGCTTGAAAGCGCACTCCCCGGTCTCGTCAAAGCCTTCGCGGAAGCGGGAACGGGCCGCGAGGCGCTGCTGCGCTTCGACGATTTCCTCGGCGCGCTGCCCTCGTCGATCCAGTTCTTCGCGCTCATCGAGGCAAACCCCCGCGTCGCGCTTCTGCTCGCGCGCGTGCTGGAACTGGCCCCGGTGCTCGCGGGCAAGCTCGCGCGGCGGCCGGAGATCGTCGACATCATGTTGTCGAACGAGGCGTTCGCGCCGCTGCCGTGTACGGAAGACCTCACCGATATGCTGCGCGCGCGCCTGCGCCGCCACGACGCGCTCGAACTGAAGCTCGACGAGGTGCGCCGCTTTGTGGCGGAGCGCCGCTTCCAGCTCGGCGTGCAGATCATCGAGGGTGGCGCGGACCCGATCCGCGTTGGGCGCGATCACGCCAAGCTTGCCGACGCCGCGATCGCCGTGCTCGCCGACGCGGTGCAGGCCGAGTTCGCCGAAACGCACGGGCGCGTCTCCGGCGGGCGCCTGCTGGTGCTGGGCTTCGGCCGCTACGGCGGCGCCATTCTCACCGAAAAATCCGATCTCGATCTCGTATTCCTGTTCAGCGGCCACCACGAGGCGATGTCGGACGGCGCGAAGGCACTGCCAGCGACGACATGGTTCAACCGGCTCGGCCAGCGCCTCACGGGCGCGCTCACCGTCAGCACGGCGGCGGGGCCGCTGTTCGAGGTGGACACGCGCCTCCGCCCCTCCGGCCAGCAGGGGCTGCTCGCGGTCAACATCGACACGTTCGCGCGCTACCAGCTTGAGGAAGCCTGGAGCTGGGAGCACATGGCGCTCACCCGCGCGCGCGTCGTTTACGGCGTGGAGGAGGACCGAGAGGCCGTCTCGGCGGGCATCGCCGCCGCGCTGATGAAACCCCGCGATCCCGAGCGCTTCAAGGCCGAGGTGCTGGAGATGCGCGGCGACATGGTGAAGGCCCACCGCGACGGCGGCCTGTGGGATGTGAAGCACGCCCCGGGCGGGCTCATCGATCTCGAATTCATGGTGCATTTCCTTCAGCTTTCGCGCCGCGAGGGCTTCGATCCCGATCTCGGCGCGGCGACGGCGCATTTCGTGAAGGCGGGGGCGCTGCCCGAAGATGTGCTCGGCGCCCACGATCTGATGACGCGGCTTCTCGTCGTACTCCGGCTGATCGAGGGCGAGGATCCGCCGAAACAGCCGGTTGCGGCAAAGGCGATGATGGCAGCGGCGACAGGCCTGGCCGATTTCGACGCATTGAAAGCCGCGCTGGAGGAGGCCAAAAGGGCCGTCCTTGCCGCCTGGGAGGCGGTGTTCGCGGTCAAACGAAAGGCACGATGATGACGAAGCCCGGTTCGAAAGCCCCCGCCTTCACGCTCGACAGCGAGGAGGGGCCGCTCTCTCTGAAGGATTTCGCGGGCAAGAAGCTCGTGCTCTATTTCTATCCCAAGGATGACACGTCCGGCTGTACGCGAGAGGCCATTGACTTCACCGGGCTCCTCCCGGCGTTCGCAAAGGCGGATACCGTCGTGCTCGGCGTTTCGAAGGACACGGTCGCGAAGCACGGGAAGTTCCGCGCGAAGCACGAGCTCGGCGTGAAGCTCGGCTCGGATCCCGATGCGAAGACCATCGAGGCTTACGGCGTCTGGGTCGAAAAGACGCTCTACGGCCGCAAATACATGGGCATCGAGCGCGCCACCTTCCTCATCGGCCGCGACGGCAAAATCGCCGAGGTTTGGCACAACGTGAAGGTGCCCGGCCATGCCGAAGCCGTGCTGAAGGCGGCGCAGACGCTTGGCTGACACGATTGGCGCGGCGGCCGCGGCCGTTCTGCTGACGGCCGACCCGGCAGAAAAGGCCCGGCTCTCGCGGCACCATGCGGCGCGCTGGCGTGCGGGCGAACTCGCCGCCGTTTACGACGTGCCGATGCCGGATCGCCCTGCGCGTCCGCCGCGCCCCGAACTGCTGCCGCCCTCGCGGATGCCGAAGCGGGGCCGGGCGGGGTCTGAGCGCAGCCGGATCGCGCTGCTCCACGCGCTCGCGCACATCGAGTTCAACGCCATCGATCTCGCGTGGGACGCCGCGGGCCGCTTCGGCGGAGCGATGCCGCGCGCCTTCACCGACGACTGGGTGGCGGTGGCGGACGATGAGGCGCGGCATTTCGGATTGCTCGCCGATCGGCTCTCCGACCTCGGTGCGGCCTATGGCGATCTCCCCGCCCACGACGGCCTGTGGGAGGCCGCGATGGCGACCGCCGACGACCTGCTCGCTCGGCTCGCCGTGGTCCCGCAGGTGCTCGAAGCGCGCGGGCTCGATGTGACGCCAGCGACCGAATCCCGCCTGCGTGCAGCGGGAGACGACCTTGGTGCCGACATTCTGAACCTGATCTACCACGATGAAATTGTTCATGTTTCGGTGGGGAATCGCTGGTTCCGTCACCTGTGCGACGAGCTGCGAATCGAACCGGCCCAAACGTTCCAGGCGCTTGTAGGTTCCCGATTCAAAGGTGCGTTGAAACGCCCCTTCAACGACTCGGCGCGAATCGAGGCCGGTCTGACGCCGGCATTTTATGATTCACTTGCAAGCGCTTAGGCCGCTTGTCACTTAACGCTCCGGGCTCGGAGGGCATGGGGTCCAAAACACGAGTTAGACGAATCAATTGCGCGAATATCGCGTTTGCGCAGTGCGGGGGTCTTATTTGGTGCTGGATATAAACACGGTCGCATCCGGGCTCCGGGACAAGGTCGCAAAGCGGCTGCCCGAGCGCGAATTCCTTCATTACAAGCGCGATGTCGGTATGCAGGTCTACCGCCTGACGACGCGTGCGCAGGTCATCGGCCTCACCGGCCTTGCCGCGCTGCTCACCTACACGGCGGTGGCGACGAGCGCGATGATCGGCAGCAGCACGGTCGAAGCGTCGGCGGAGAATGAAGTCACCGCGATGCGCGCCGAACTCGCCGCGCTGCGCCAGGGTGTCGCCAAGACGACGGCGCGCGTCGAACAGCGCCAGCAATTCCTTGCCCAGCTCGTTTCCGGCAAAGCGGACCCGTCGCAGCTCGGGGCGTTGATGCCCGCGCTTGCGGCGCCTGCCGCTGCGGGTGCGTCCGCGGTCCTGAAGCCGCTCGCCGAGCTTGACCGCGCACAGCTTGCGCTTGCTGATCACGCCCGCACGGCTGCCGAGGCCCGCTTCGAGAAATCGAGCGCGCTCATTCGCCGTCTCGGCCTTCAGCCTGCGCGTTTTCTAAAACAGTCGACGTTCGGCATGGGAGGCCCTGAAGAGAAGGCGGATTCGCCGCTCGCGGGCGCCGAGCCGCAGTTCAAGGCGTTGTTCGTCAGCTGGCAGAAGCTTGATCTGCTCGAAAAGGGCATGAGCGCGATTCCCTCGCTGAAGCCGGTGAAGGCCTACACCTACACCTCGGGCTACGGCGTTCGTTACGACCCGTTCACGGGCGACACCGCGATGCACAAGGGCGTCGATCTCGCAGGCCCGGTCGGCGAGCCGATCCATGCGGCGGCGGACGGCGTTGTTGTCGACGCGCGCTATCATCCGGGTGGTTACGGCAAATATGTCGAGATCGACCACGGCGCCGGCATCGTCACGCGCTATGGCCACATGTCGCGCATCGACGTGAAGAAGGGCGATCGCATCGCCCGCGGCGAGCAGATTGGCGGCATGGGCTCCACGGGTCGTTCCACGGGCAGCCACCTCCACTACGAGGTGCTGATCGATGGCCGCCAGGTGAACCCGATGCCGTTCCTCGAAGCCGGCGACCGCGTGCTCGCCGCGCAGCAGAGCGCCGGTACGATCGCGGTCGGCGGTCCTGTGGAGCCGACCGGAAACTGATCGTTCCTGACATCTGCGGTGCGCGTCATTGAACCGCTCACCGCAAACCCCTATCTCTGCTGCATGAGCGCACTTCATCTCACCGAAGCCGCCGCGGCGCGCGTTGCCGCCATCGCCACCCGGCAGGGCGGCGTGCCCGCGATCCTGCGGCTTTCCGTGGAAGGCGGCGGCTGCGCGGGGTTCCAGTATCGCTTCGGCCTCGAAACCGCGATCGCGGCGGATGACCTCACCACCGAAACTTCGGGCGTGAAGCTCGTTGTCGATCCGGTCAGCCTCGATCTTCTGGAAGGCTCGGAAGTCGATTTCGTCGAAAGCCTCGGCGGCGCGTCCTTTCAGGTGCGCAACCCGAACGCAGCGTCGGGCTGCGGCTGCGGCACGTCCTTCTCGGTTTGACCGCACGTCCGCAGCGCGTTAGCCCTGCGCCATGCGCATCGCCACCTTCAACGTCAACGGAATCGCCGCGCGCCTGCCGCGCCTTCTCGAATGGCTCGAAAGCCGAAAGCCGGACGTCGCCTGCCTGCAGGAGGTGAAGTGCGTCGACGAGCGCTTCCCGGCCGCGGACATCGAGGCGCTCGGCTATCACGTCCTCGTCCACGGCCAGAAAAGCTTCAACGGTGTCGCCATCCTCAGCCGCGAACCGGCGACGGAAGTGCAGCGCGGGCTTCCCGGTGACGAAGCGGATGAGCAGGCGCGCTACCTCGAAGCCGATGTGAACGGTGTTCGCATCGCGTCCATCTATCTGCCGAACGGCAATCCGCAGCCGGGGCCGAAGTTCGATTACAAGCTCGCGTGGATGAAACGGCTCGAAGCGCGCGCGGCGTTTCTGCTTGCATCCGAAACGCCCACCGTGCTTGCCGGGGACTACAATGTGGCGCCAGAAGACCGCGACGTGTTCAGTATGCAGGTGATGGCGAACGACGCGCTCGTGCAGCCGGAATCCCGCGCCGCGCTACGCCGGATCGTGCATCAGGGCTGGACGGAGGCGCTGCGCGCCGTGCATCCGGCGGACGATCATCTCTATACGTTCTGGGACTATCAGGCGGGTTGCTGGCCGCGAAACGCGGGGCTCAGGATCGACCACTTCCTGCTCTGCCCGCGCGTCGCGGACCGGCTGTCGAACGCGACCGTGGACCGCGATGCGCGCGGCGCCGAGAAGGCTTCCGATCACGCCCCGGTCTGGATTGAGATCGCTTAGAGAGCCTTTTCGTAGACCCGGTACGTCTTGGTGATCTTCGATTCGATGATCTCGGCGATCGATTTCATCGGGCCGTTGTCGTCCAGCACCCAGCCCAGTTCGCCCTGCGTCGCGCCGTAGACGCTCACGGCGGCGCGGCGGATGTGCTCCACCATCATCAGCGCCATGAAGCTGGCGAGGCGGCTGCCCTGCATCGATTTGCGCACGCCCATCAGCGGCACGCGCATCCGGCGCACCTTCGGCGCGCGCAGACGCCACAGCAGCTTCGCCCAGCCGAACGGTAGCAGCTTGCCGTCGAGATCGGCGGTCATCTCGTTGACGTCCGGTAGCGTGATCATGAAGGCCACCGGTTCGCCGTCCACCTCGCAGATGCGAATCAGGTCTTCGAAGACGATCGGCTTCAGCTTCTTGCCGACATACGCCACTTCCGAAGGGGTAAGCGGGATGAAGCCCCAGTTGTCGGACCAGGCATCGTTCAGGATGTCGAGAATCAGCGCGGCCTCGGCATCGAAACGCGACTTGTCGACATTGCGCATACGGATGCGGCTGGATTTCTCGGCGGCTGCAACGATCCGATTGAACGCAGGCGGGAAGCCGGTCGCGATCGGCAGTTCGTAGGTGTGCAGATCCTTCACGCCGGCGTAGCCGCGGCCTTCGATCAGCGCTTCGTAATAGGGCAGGTGGTGCCCCATCATCACTGTTGGTGGCAGTTCGAAGCCACTGACGAGGAGGCCGGGCTCGTCCCAGATCGACAGGCTGATCGGTCCAAGCGACCGTGTCATGCCCTTTGCTTTCAGCCAGGCTTCCGCCGTGTCCAGAAGCGCGTTCGCGACATCGGCATCGTCGATGCACTCGAACATGCCGAATTGCCCGGTGCCCGCGCCCATGTGCTGGAGAACGAGCTGGTCGACCTGCGCGGATATGCGCCCGACCGGCTTACCGTCCTTGTAGGCGAGCCAGAACGCGGCTTCGGCGTGCTCGAACCACGGATTGCTCTTTGCACCGCCGATAAGCCCGGCAACTTCTGATTTCAGCGGCGGCACCCAGTTGGGGTCGTTCGCGTAGAGTGTCCACAGCAGGTCGATGAACGTCTTGCGGTCGGCCGTGCTCACGACCGGCCGGATGTCGATGCTGCCCCCCATGTCGAGAATTAGGCCGCTTTTTTCATGCGCTGGCGCGGATGCCCTTCGGCGACGCCGCCGGACATTTTCGCGACCCATGGCCATTTCTCGGCAGCCTCGGTCGTGTAGCCGAGGTTGAACACCGTCTCGCTCTTCTCCGGGCGCTCGCCGCGCTGGTAGTAGGTGCCGAACAGCTTGTCCCACACGAAGTTGGTGATGCCGAAGTTGCCGTCTTCATCATGGAAGTGGTGTTCCATGTGGCGCGTCTTCATTTCCACGAGCCACGGCGAGCGCGGCTTGTAGGAGAGATGCTGGATGCAGTGGCAGAACTCATAGAAGCAGGTGGTGAGCAGTCCCGCGCCGAAACCCCACGCCGCGCCGCCGATGCCGCCGATCGCGTAACCGACGGGGATGGTGACGATCGCGATGGTTGGCAGCGTCGTGTAGAGCGCGCCGAACAGCACCTCGAGGTGGTTCGGATCCTGGTGGTGATCGTAGTGGATGCGCTTCCAAGTCCGCGCCGTCAGCGGCGATTTGAACATCCAGCGGCTGTGGAGCACGTAGCGGTGCAGCAGGAACCACGCCAGCGGATAGGCCGCGATGGCAATCGCCGCTGCCGCCGCGCCGCGCAGAAGCGTCGTCGGGTGGGCCCACGCCACATAGAGCGATGCCACCGTCAGCAGCAGATACGCCTGAATCGCGTAATACTGGAAATAGGCGACGACGAGTTCGCGGAACGTCATCTTCGACAGGTTGTGGCTCTTGCTCCACATCCCAAGCCGATAGCCCTTCAGAAGCTGCATATTCTGATCCTGCAAATCGTGCGGTCCAGCCGCATCCAGGATGCCTCTATTTCGCGGCAATGCGGCATATTTAGGACAGTATTGTGATCGTTGCCAGCGCGCCGCGACCGACTTACCCGAGAAAGTTCGCGATCGCTGCCGCCGCCCTTTGCGATGCGCCGCGCCACTCTCCGCCGACGGCGGCGGAGACCGCCGCCTCCTGCGTTTCGAGGAAGGCCGGATGCGCGGCAGGTGCGCGGTGGGTGGCGGGCAGAACCTCGGATACGTCCGTTATAACCTCGCCGAAATGCCAGAAGGCATAGTTCGGGTTGTCCTTCCAGTCCGCCCCTGTGCTGTCGAGGAACACGCAAGGTCGCGGACGGGCGAGGAACTCGTAAACCTGGCTGCTGACATCGCCGAGGTAGATGTCGGCGGCGTTGGTGTAAGTCATGTCGCACGAGCGGACCGAACCGGCATCGACGATGATACGATCCTGTACGGCACACGCCTCGAAGGCTTCACGCTGGGCCGCAGAGGCGCCTTCGAAGAGGCGGATATGCGGCGCGACAATCAGGTTGAAATCCGATTGCGCCGCGAAGGCGTCGATGATCTGCTTGCCCCAGCGCGGCCATGAGCTGAGGGCGGCTTCGAAATGGGGATTGTAGAGCACCACGGGCCTGTCATTGCCGAACAGGCGGGGGCGACCCACGCTGAGCCGATCGAGCGCATCGAGCTTCGTCGACCCGGAAACCGCTATACGCGACGTCTCGACAAGCCCTTCCGACGTCATCCGGTGCGCGTCCTTTTCGCCGGAGACGATTACGAGGTCGAACCGCCGCAGCCTCGGTTCGAAACCGCGCGCCCGGTCTCCGGCGCCGTGCGGGATGTGGATCAGCGGAGGGCAGCCGGGCAGCATCTTCAGGATCGTCGAGGTCCGCTCGGTGAGGACGAGGGCGTCGAAGGTGGAAAAGCGCTTCCGGTTCGCCAACAGGCGCGGAAGTTTCAGGGCGCGGAACTTCGGCCACAGCCGTCCGATGAGCGAGGACCACAAAGGCACGGAGAGATCGGCGATGGTAAGACTGGACTCCGGCCACGCCCGCGCGACCTGTTGCAGCATCTCTCGTTCATCGGCTTGGGCAACGAAGCAGGTCACGTCGAAGCGCGGGTTGCACCCCAGTTCCGCTGCGACGGATGCGCTGTGGAGCACCTGATGGGCGCCGCCGACGAACAGGAACGCGACACGTTTGCGGCTCATGCGATATTCTGTCTAGGCCCCCGATAACCCCAGTCGCTTCCCGATCGGGCCAAGGCTTTGCCGCTCCCGCGCCGTGAGAGCGAAGCGGAGGCCTAGCCAGACCAAAAGCACTGCCGAAGCGATAGGCAAGGCGATGTCGAGCCACAAGGGGAAAGGCCTGTGGCTGCCCAGCGCCGCCCAGATGAGCAGGGAAGCACCCCCGAGGATCGCGAGACCACGCCCGAACGGGGTTCCGAACGGATGGATGCGGTCGGTGTGCCAAAGCTCGGCGAGCGCCAGCCACTCCATCACGAAGACGCCGCAAGCCACCCCCCAGGCCATGGCAAGTGCGACATTGTCGGTGGGAAGCCGCCACGTGACGAGAACCCACACTGCAATGCCGAGTGCAGCGTTCGCCGTAGGCAGGTATCGGGGCCGGATCATTTGCAGGATACCGTTTGCCGGCCCCGCAATCGAATTGATGCCGCGCGCAAGCGTCAGCACCACCACGAGAGGCGCTGCGGCAGCCGCCTCGCGCGGGAAAAGCAGCAGGATCGGCTCCGCCAGAAGCGCCAGAAGGAGAGACATCGGCAGCAGCAGAATCATCGAAAGGCGCGAGGCGAAGCCGTAGACGGGGTTGATCCGCTGCTTGTCGTGCATCGCCTGTTCGGCGGCCAGCGGCTGAATGACGTAGTGCAGGCTGTGTCGCACGATGAGCGGGATCGACGCGATCTTCCGTGCGATACCGAAGAGACCCGCCGCACTGGCACCCGCCGCACCCGGCAGCATCATGTTGAGGGCGAGCGGAGGTAAGTCCGAAAAGGCACGCGCCGCGATATTGGCCGGCAGAATGCCGATCCCGGTGCCGAGGAGATCGCGCAGGACCTCCGCGTCGAACGGGGCGCGGATCAGCAGGCGCACGTCATAGTAGCGGCTAAGCAGCCGCCAGCCGAGCGCGGCGGTGATGGCGAGCGACGCGAGATGGGCCACGATCAGGCCCATCGTCATCCACCCTGCAAGCCATGCGACACCTGCCATCAGCAGGCGAACGATCTGCTCCCAGAAGATTCTGAGGCGGACTTCCGGTCCGAAGGCCTTGCGCGCCCGTGACGCCGAGGTTGCAAGTTCGACGAAGGTCCACAGCGGCAGTGCCCAGGCAAATATGGCGACAGCCAGTTCAAGCGATGCCCTGTCCTTCGGAGCGGCGTTGAACATCGCGGCGACGGGTGCCGTGAAGAGGCTGACGATGAGCGCGATGACGATGCTCGGCACCATGCCGAGTACGAGCGCGGTCTTGAGGGCGCTGTGCGCACGTTCTTCGCTTCGGGCCTGTGGAATGGCGCGCTGCATTGCGCTGGTCATCGCAAGGTCCGCGATGTTCGACACCATGTTCACTGCCGCCCACAGCGCCATGTAGATGCCGTAAGTGGCGAGGCCGAACATCCATATGTACGCCGGCTGCGCAACCGCTTCGATCAGTGCGCCGAGCCGGGCCATTGCCACGACGCCCGCACTTTTCACGACTGTTTTTTTGCTGATTCCCTTTGGCCCCGAAGCATCGACGCCTGTCATTCTTCAGTCCTGAACAACACGGCTTCGCCGACGAGGAAGAACAGAAGGAACGGCGCCCAGCCCGCCGCCCACGGCGGTACGGAGCCGAACTCGCCCATCGCCACCATGAAATTGTCGGCGACGAAATACGCAAAGCCGAGCGCCATGCCGACGACGGCGCGCGCGAAGAGCTTGCCCGATCGGGCAAGGCCGAACGCCGTCACCGCGCCGAGCAACGGCATCAGCACGGCCGAAAGCGGCAGCGAAACCTTGTGATAGAGCGCGACGCGCAGCGAATCCGTGCCGCGCCCCACCGATTCCAGAAGCCGTGTCTGCTTCCAGAGATCGGCGATGTTCGTCCGGTCCGGATCGGGCGCGCGCATCGTGAAGCGGTCGGGCTCGATACCCGTGCCGAGCCGGATTTCCGGTACGCGGGAGAGCGCGCCGGTGCGCACCGTGAAGATGCGGACGTCGTTCAGCAGCCAGGCGTTGCCGTCCGGGCGACCGCTTTGCGCGTTGATGATCTGGCGCAGGCGGCTGCCGTCGCGGCGGTCGACGCGCACGCCGTGCAGCACCGTCGCCGCGCCGTTTCCGGTCACGCTGTCGGCATGGATGATCTCGCGCCCCTCGCGCACCCACACGTCGGTGAGCGGATTCGTGTCGATTTCCGCATCGCGCCGGTATTCGGCCTTCTCCCACGCGATGAGTTCGGCATTCGTCCGCACCAGCACCATCTCGTTGAACGCGAAGTGAAACAGCGAAACGCCGAGCGCCGCGGCCATCATCGGGTAGAGGATCTGGTGCGCGGAAAGCCCGGCGGCGCGGAAGATCGTCACTTCGCTGTTCTGGCTCAGCGTCGCCATCGTCACCAGCGCGCCGAGCAGCACGGAAAAGGGCAGAAACTGCGAGATCAGCTGCGGAATGCGAAGCTGCACGTAGCGCAGCAGCTCGGCGTTGCCGTTGCCGTCGATGGCCAGGATCTTGTTCGATTCGGTGAGCAGGTCGAGCGTCTGCAATATGGCGACGAGGCCGATCGCGAACGCAAGCGTGCGCATCATGAACAGGCGCGCCGTGTAGGTCGCGATGGTCGGCGAGGGCCAGAGCGAGAGCGCGCTGCTCATGCGGTCTGCGCTTTTCCGAAGCGGCGGCGGATCAGGCGCCACAGGCTGACGATCCACTTGGTGACGATGCCCGCGCCACGTTCGATCATCGCGATCGGCTGGCCGCCCGGTACGTTCGCGAGCACATGGAAGAACCACGCGCAGAGCAGGCTGAACGCGATGAAACTGCCCCACTGGCTGAGCACGATATCGGCTTTCCCTGCCGCGCCGGATCGCTCGGCGGCCTCTGAAATCTCGTTGTAGACGATGAGGATGGTGAGCGCGGCGAACACGCCGACCGCAGAGGTTGATCGCTTCGGCGGCACCGCGAGCGCCACCGCGAGCAGCGGGATCACCATCACCGCGAACACCTGCACCAGCCGCCGGTGCAGGTTCGCGCGCACGGCGTGCCGGTTCTCCTCGGTCGTGGTGCCCTGGCCGAGATAGCCGACACGGTAGAGCTCGGGCAGCGTCAGCTCGTTGTCGTCGGCTTCGGCGCCGCGAATGCGGAACAGCTCGATTTGCGGCAGGTCGATCGGCAGGTCGTGCATACGGAAGGTGAGCACGCGCGGCTGCTTGTAGCCGGGCGCGTCGTGCACGAGCGTGCCGTCGGTGAGCCGCAGCAGGATCACGTCCGGGTCATCGGTGGCGAGGAACGTACCCCGCGCGGCGGTGACGGAAACGGTCTTGCCGTCGGCGCTCTGGCCGCTGACGAAGATGCCGCGCAGGTCGCGGCCATGATTGCGGCTTTCCTCGACGCGGAGCGTGGTATTGCGCGCCACCTGCACGAACTCGCCCACATCGATGGTGGCGCCGAGCGCGCCAGAGCGCAGCTCGAACTCCAGGCCTTCATAGGCATAGCGGCTGATCGGTTGGATGAAACCGACGATGAGCAGCGTCAGGAGACCGAGCAGCAGCGCATACATGTAGGGTACGCGCAGCATCCGCATGTAGCTGATTCCCACGGCGCGCAGCGCATCGAGTTCGCTCGAAAGCGCCAGATTCCGGAAAGCGAGCAATATGCCAAGAAGAAGGCCAACGGGGATTCCAAGCCCAAGATACTGCGGAATAAGGTTGCCGAGCATACGCCAGACGACCGATGCGGGCCCGCCTTCGTTCACCACGAAGTCGAACAATTTCAGCATCTTCTCCAGCAATAGCAGCATGGCCGCGATCATCAGTGTCGCGAACAGCGGCACCGCGATCAGCCGCGCCATGTACCTGTCGAACCGGGCCAGCATCTCTTGGTTTTGTCGATCCTTGGTCAAATTTTGGCCGCAAGCGGACCCGATACCACGGGAGAGCAGCGATGCATCAACTATTTGGTGATTCGAGAAGGGGGAAGGTCGAGGAGGTTCATGGTGCTGAAGCGTTCCAATGCGTCTTTCCGGGGGCTTGTCCGTTCGCTGATCGCGACGACGGTGGTTCTCGGCGCGTTTTCAGCGCCCGCCGCCGCCCAGACGATCATCGGCCCCGAAGCTGCTGCCTGCGCGCCCGGTGCGCGCGGCCCGGCCGCGCTTGTGCGCATTTATGGCTTCAAGGACCGCGGCGGCAATCTCCGGGTTCAGCTCTACAGCGACAATCCCGACGAATTTCTCGCTTCCGGCAAGAAGCTGAAGCGCATCGAAATCCCGACGACAGCGTCCGGCGACATGAATATCTGCATGGTGCTGCCGCGCTTCGGCGAGTTCTCGATGGCCGTGCTTCACGATCGCGACATGAACGGCAAGCTCTCGGTTTCGAAGGATGGCGTCGGCTTTTCGGGCAATCCGAAGCTCGGCCTGTCGAAGCCCGATTATGAAGACGCGATGTTCGTCGCGCGCGATGGCGTCACGGTTGTCGATGTGATCCTGAACTACAGGCAGGGGCTGCTCACCGTGAAGCCCCTTGTGGCAAGGCGCGACTGACATGGCCTGCGTCGCACTCCTTTCCAATCCGCGCTCGACCGGCAACAAGGCCGCGTTGCCGCGCATTCGGGAGTTCGTGGCGCAGCATCCGAACATCTTCCACTACGAAGTGGGGGATATCTCCGAAGTGCCCGACGCGCTTGCCATGATCGCGCGCGTGAAGCCTGCCGTGCTCGTCATTAACGGCGGCGACGGCACCGTGCAGGCGGCGCTCACCGAAATCTACAACGGCCATCACTTCAAGGGCGCGGTTCCGCCGCTTGCGGTGCTGCCGAACGGCAAGACCAACCTCATCGCGCTCGATCTCGGCGCGGGTGCCAATCCGGTCGAGGCGCTGGGGAACATCCTCAAGATCGTCGAGACGGGCGTTGATCCGCATGTCGTCGCGCGGCAGCTCATCGCGCTCAGCGACGGTATCGCGGCGCGCCCGGTGTTCGGCATGTTCCTTGGCGGCGCGGGCCTTGCCGAGGCGATCCTGTTCTGCCGCAACAAGATCTACCCGCTCGGCCTGCCGAACTGGGTCAGCCACCTGATCGCCACGATCGTGGTCATCGCGAGCGTGCTCGTCGGCGCGGGTGCGCGATGGAATCCGGTGCGGCCAAGCCCGATGCGTGTCTCGCTGCAGCGCGATGGCGTGCCGGTCGAAGGCAGTTTCCTCGTGCTGATGGTCACGACGCTCGAGCGTTTGCTGCTCAATTTCGCCACGCCGTTCAGCGACCGCGCCGGTCCCCTGAAGCTGATGGCAATCGAGCAGCGTCGCACGACGGTGCTGAAGGCGCTGGTGTCCGCGCTCGCCGGGCGGCTTGGCAGCGCGCGCTTCAGTGGGCTACACCTCCGGCGCGGCGACGAAATCCGTATCGAGGGCAAGCGCGCCAGCGTGATCCTTGATGGCGAGCTTTACGAAGCGGGCGAGGGGCGTTCGATCGTGCTGACGCCCACCGCGCCGGTGTCCTTCCTCAGCCTCGCAGCATGACGGCGCTCGTGCCGCTCGTTGCGGCCGAGCTGGAAACGCCCGCCGCTCCCGAAGTCGCCGATTTCGCCAAAGCGATCGCCGGGCGCTGCGGCGGCGCCGCGCAGGCGGTGCTGTTCTACGGCTCGTGCCTCAGAAGCGAAGATCTCGGCGATTCGCTGCTCGATTTCTATCTGCTCGTCGATTCCTACGAACGCGCCTACACGCGCCGCTGGATGGCGACGGCCAACCGCCTGATCCCGCCGAATGTCTATTATGCGGAGCACGAAGGGCTGCGCGCCAAGTTCGCGGTGATGACGGTTGAAGACTTCGCGCACGCCTGCTCGCCCGATTGCGACAACGTTTCGGTGTGGGCGCGCTTCGCGCAGCCCTCGCGGCTCGTGTGGGTGCGCGGCGATGCGGCCCGCGCCCGCGTGATCCGCGCGGTCGCGACGGCAGCGCCGACGCTGCTCAAGACCGCGCGGCCGATGCTCGACGATGATCTCAGTGTCGAGGCGCTGTGGACCGGCGCTTTCGCACTCACCTACGCTTCCGAACTCAGGTCGGAGCGTGCGGGGCGCGGCCAGTCGATCTTCGAAACCGATCCCGCGCGCTACACTGCGTTCACAGCGCCCGCCATCGCGGACAGCGATCTCGCGGCGGAAGTGCGCGGCGGTGTCGTCCATTTCCGCGCCGACGCTGATCGCCACGCGGGCGAGCGCGTCTGGGCCAAGCTACGCCGCCGGGGCAAGGTGCTCTCCGTGCTGCGGCTGGCGAAGGCGAGTTTCACCTTCAAGGGCGGCGTCGATTACATCGCGTGGAAGGTGAACCGCCACGCGGGCGCGGGTATCGTCGTGAAGCCGTGGCACCGGCGCTTCCCGATCCTTGCCGGGCTGGTGTTGCTGCCGAAGCTGATCCGCAAGGGCGCGGTGCGCTAGCTCAGGCTTCGAGCGGAATCCCGGCGATTTCAGCGGCCTTCACGAAACGGTCGATGATGATGTCGACCTGCTCCGCGCGGTGTTCGGCGCAAAGCGAGCAGCGCAGCAGGAACATGCCGGCCGGTGTCGCGGGCGGGCGCGCCATGTTGACGTAGACGCCAAGCTCGATGAGCGCGCTCCACATGCGGGCGCACGCTTCCTGGCCCGGCATCAGCACCGCGATGATCGCGCTTTCCGCGGTCTCGGTCGCGATCTTGAAGCCTTTGGCCTTGAGGCCGGAATGCAGCTTGCGGCTGTTTTCCCACAGATGCTGGCGCTTGTTGTGCGCGTGCTTCAGCTTGCGGATCGAGGTCGCCGCCGTGGCAACGACGCTCGGCGGCAGCGAGGCGGTGAACACGTAAGGCCGGCAGACGAGGCGCAGCACCTCGAACTTCGGGTGGTTGGAGACGACGAAGCCGCCGACCGTGCCCACCGATTTCGAGAAGGTGCCGACGACGAAGTCGACGTCCGCCTCGACGCCTGCGGCCTCATAGACGCCGCGTCCGTTCGGGCCGAAGAAGCCCATGCCGTGCGCTTCATCGACCACGACCATTGCGCCATGTTTCTTGGCGACCGCGACCATCTCTTTCAGCGGCGCGATGTCGCCCAGCATCGAATAGACGCCTTCAAGAACGACAAGCTTGCCCGCCTCCGCCGGCAACCGACCGAGACGCTTGTCAAGGTCTTCCACGCTGTTGTGGCGGAAGCGCACGATGTCCGCGTTGCCCATCGCGCAGCCGTCATAGATCGAGGCGTGGCTGTCGGCATCGAGGATGATGTATTCCCCGCGCGCCGCCATCGTCGCCATCAGGCCGAGGTTCGCCTGGTAACCCGTTGAAAACACCATGGCGTGGCTGGTGCCGTAGAAATCCTTCAGCGCCTCCTCGACCTCGCGGTGGCCCTGATATGTTCCGTTCAGCACCCGGCTGCCGGTCGTCCCCGCACCGTATTGGTCGAGTGCCTCCTTGCCCGCCGCGATCACGTCGGGGTCGAAGGTCATGCCCATGTAGTTGTATGTGCCGACGAGGATCGTCTCGCGCCCGTTCACCGTCGCTTCGGTCGGCGAGTGGACCTTCTCCATCACGAGGTTGAACGGGTCGTTCACGCCCGTCGCCAGCAGCGCCGCCTTCTCGGCGATGACGGGATCGAATTTGTCGAAAAGGTCGCCCATCGTCCGCCTCAGCCGTTCACGATCTTGGTGACGGCGTCGGCGAGCTGACCGATCGTTTCCAGCTCGGGGAGCAGGTTCATCGGCAGGATGATGTCGTACTCATCCTCGATGTTGGCGACGAGATCCATCACGGTCAGCGAGTCCAGCTCGAGGTCACTCGAAAAGCTCGTATTCTCGGCCAGCGTGATCGCCTTGCGGTTCAGCGGCTCGATCAGTTCCATCAGCTTCGGAAGGATGGTGTCGCGGGTGTGCGCCATGCGTGTGTCCTGAAATGTCGTTGCGGTTCGATGCCAACAGATTGTGGCAGGGGATAGGCAGGCGCGCGGCCTAAATCCAGCCCGCGTTTCTGTACCATTCCGCCGTGCGCGCGATGCCTTCGGCGGCGGGCACTTCAGGCGCCCAGATGCCGAGCGCGCGCAGGGGTGCGCTGTCCGCCACCCAGTCCGGGTGCGCGAGGTAACGCGCGCGGTCGAAGCTGAGCGCGGGCAGGCGCCCGGCGAGCTTCGCGCCGAGCGTATCGATCGCGGCGCCGAGCTTTAGTGCAGCGGGCGGCAGAGGAACGTAGGTCGGCGTCTTGCCGAGCGCGGCGGCGATGTACGCGGCCATCTCGCGGTGGCTGAGCCCGCCGGGCGTTCCGTCGTCGATCTCGAAAATGCCGCTCGGCGCCGGGTTTTCGGCAAGGGCCAACAGCGCGCGCGCGAGGTCTGAAACCTCCACGATCGAAAAGCGTCCGCTACCCGGCAGCAGCGCCCAGCCGCGCGCGACGAGCTTGTAGACGTTCGCCGTCTCGCGATCGCCGGGGCCGTAGACGGCAGGGGGACGTACGATCGCCGCGTCCGGCCGCGCGGTTTCGACGAGCGCGTCGGCTGCCGCCTTGGTGTTGCCGTAGATCGAGAGCGCGGGTTCGCGCGCCGCGAGCGAGGAGACATGCACGAAGCGCGGCACGTCATGGCTCGCCTCCAGCATCGCGCGCGTGCCCTCGATGTTTCCGGCAGCGAACTCCAGCGGCGTGCGGGCGTTGATAACGCCCGCGACATGGATCACGGCGTCCGCGTTTTCGGTAAGGCGAGCAAGCGCATCGCCGTTCGCAAGATCGCCCGCAATCCATTCGAGACCGGCGCGCGCGGGCTGCGTGCGGCGGGCGAGCGCACGGACCGCGTGGCCCTTTTCAAGTGCAAGGTCGATCAGCTTCGTGCCGACGAAGCCGGTTCCGCCGGTGATCGCGATGCGGGTCATCGACGGGAGGCGGCTAGGCCGCGATGTCGAACGGTTGAATCTGGCCGGAGAGGTAGAGTGCCCGGGCCTTGGAGCGGCTGAGCTTGCCCGAGCTGGTGCGCGGCAGCGTGCGCGGCGGGACCAGTTCGACGATGCAGTTCATGCCCGTGATGGTGCGTACCTTGGCCTTGATCGTCTCGCGGAGGTCAGCCCTCTCGGCAGCATCGCTGGTGCGGCACTGGACGAGCACGGCGGGCGACTCTTCGCCGCCCTCCGTGGTGATCGAGAAGGCGGCGATGTCGCCCGCCTTGAAGCCTGGAAGCTGCTCGATCGCCCACTCGATGTCCTGCGGCCAGTGGTTCTTGCCGTTGATGATGATCATGTCCTTGGCGCGGCCGACGATGTAGAGCGCGCTCTCCAGCATGTAGCCCATGTCGCCGGTATCGAGCCATTGGCCCTGAAGCGCGGCGCGGGTCGAAATCTCGTCGCGGAAATAGCCGGTCATGATGCTGGGGCCGGCCACGAACACCTTGCCGATCTGGCGGTCGCCGAGGCGGCGGCCCGATTCGTCCCGGATTTCGATTTCCATGCCCGGCAGCGCAACGCCGCAGTTCACAATCGCGCGCATCCGGCCCGTGCCGGTGCCCGTGTCTTCACGCTCGCCCGAGAGTAGGCGTTCGTCGACGAGATCGGTGACGATGCCGGTGCCCGGCGGCGAGATGGTGACGGCGAGCGTCGCTTCGGCAAGCCCGTAGCTCGGCAGGAACGCCCCGCCAGAAAAGCCGGCAGGCGCGAAGGCCTCGACGAAGGCGCTCATCACGTCCGGGCGGATCATGTCGGCGCCGTTGCCTGCCACGCGCCAGCGCGACAGGTCGAAGCGCTCGGCAACATCGGTCTGGCTCGAAACGCGCCGCGCGCAGATATCGTAGCCGAACGTCGGCGAATAAGAGAGGCTGTGGCCCTCGTTGCGCGTGATGAGTGCGAGCCACGAGAGCGGACGGCGCGCGAAATCCTCGGTGGCGAGGTAGTCGGCGGAAACCTGGTTCGCGATCGGCGCCATCAGGCAGCCGACGAGGCCCATGTCGTGATAATAAGGCAGCCACGAAATGACGCGGTCGTCGCGCTGCAGTTTCACGCCAACGGCATGGCCGTTGAGGTTGGCGAGCAGCGCTTCATGTGTGATCTCCACGCCGTGCGGGAAGCGCGTCGAGCCGCTCGAATACTGGAGATAGGCGATGTCGCTCTTGCGGGCGGACGGCAGCGCGGCGGGCTTTGCGTCGCGCGCCATGAAATCGAGCCAGTCGTGCGCGGTGCGGCAGCGCAGGCCGTGCGCAGCTTCCGCAACGATCGCGGCAAGGCCGGAAGGCGCAAGCGCGATCTCGGGGTCGCACGACATCAGCTGGCTGCGAATCTGCTCCACATAGCCTTCGCGTCCACCGAACGAGGTCGGCAGCGGCAGCGGCACGGGGAGGGCGCCAGCGTATATGGCGCCGAAGAACAGGCTGACGAAATCCGCGCTCGTCTCGGCGATCAGCGCCACGCGGTCGCCCGGCTTGATACCCGCGGCGATCAGCCGATAGGCGTTCGCGGTCGCATCGGCCTTGAGGTCGGCGAAGGTGAGAACCCGCGCGAGGCGTGCCCGCGCATCGAAGAAGTTGAGGCCGCGCTTGCCCTGCGCCGCATAGTCCAGCGCTTCGCCAAGCGTGTTGAAATCCGCCAGACGGCGCGGCAAATCGTCGAGCGTCGGCGTTGGCGCCAGCGCCGTTTCATCGGCGCCGGACAGCGCAAGCGCGCTCGAATCCGAAGTGCGATTCAGCAAGTCCCCGAACCTCCTCAGCTCTTCCCGGCGCGGCGGCGGCATTTCCCGCCGCTCATAAACCTCGCCAAATACACGACTCCTTGGCCACTTGCAAAACAGGCCAGCGTCAGCCTTTGCCGGAATGTGACGTTCAAAATTGGGTCCGACTATGGCAGGAACATGGCGTGCGCACCGAAAAAAGCCGAAAACCGCCGCGACCGCTCGATCAGGAAGCGCTTCGTGCGCTTGCGCTGCGCTATGTCGAGCGTTTCGCGACCTCGGAAGGCCGGCTCGCGGCCTATCTTTCGCGCAAGGTGCGCGAACGCGGCTGGGCCGGGGAGCGGGCAGCCGATATCGAAGCGATCGTCCAGCATTTCGCGGCGTTGCGCTACGTCGATGACCGCACGTTCGGGGAAGCGAGGGCACGAGGACTCGAACGGCGCGGCTTCGGCGCGCGGCGCATCGGGCAGGATCTGCGGGCCGCAGGCCTTGCCGAGGATTTGCGCGGCGAGATCACAGATGCCATCGACGCGCGCGGCGCGGCCATGGCCTATGCGCGCCGCAAGCGCTTCGGCCCGTTCGCGCGGGAAGCGCCGGACCGGGCGGTGCGGCAGAAGCAGTTCGCCGCGATGCTGCGCGCAGGGCATGATGCGCGCATAGCCGCTGAAATCCTCGACATGCGGGACGTGGAACCCGATTACGCGTAGCGCGCCCGCACTGCCGCAAGGGCTTCGGGCGTATCCACATCCATGAAGATCGCGTCGCTTTCCACCGGCACCTCCACGATGTCGTCCGCGAATTCGGCGAGCAGGGCCTTGCCGCCGACATCGCCCTCAAGACCGCGCAGCCGCGCGAAATAGCGCCGGCCCCATGCGACGGGGTTCCCGCGCTTGCCGTTGTGCACGGGCACCGCGATGCGGTTCGCGTCCGCCGCGGTGGCGAGGCTTGCGATATGCTCGGCGCTTATCCCCGGCATGTCGCCGAGCAGCACCAGCGCTGCCGACCAGTCATCGTGCGCGGCGGCGATTCCCGCCGCGACCGACTGGCTGAGCCCGTCTGCGTAGCGCGCGGCATGGGCGCTCGGAAAGCCGAAGGCACGTGCCATCGCGGCGATCTCGGCTTCTGCGTTGCCGGTGACGACGATCGCGGGAAGCCCCGCTTCGCGCACCGCTTCCAGCACATGCGCGAGCACCGGCTTGCCGCCGAGGTCCGCGAGCAGCTTGTTCGCGCCCATGCGCACCGATCGCCCGGCCGCGAGCACCACGGCACCGACGTGCCCGGCCGCTGCCGGTTTCGGGCGCGGTTCGGGGCGAGGGACGTCGGCGAGAAGTCCGCCTGCACCCATGCGGGCGACATCCGCGCCGGTCACGTCGAGACCTGCCCAGAGCCGTTCCAGAACCCAGTCGAAGCCATTGCGTCGCGGGCTCCGCGCACAGCCCGGAAGGCCGATTACCGGCCGCGTGCCGATGCGCGCGAGGCACAGGAGATTGCCGGGATCGACCGGCATCCCGAGCCGCAGCACCGCACCGCCCGCCTGTTCGATCGCGGTGGGAATCACGTCGCGCCGGTCGCTGATCGCAGAGGCGCCACTGATGAGGACGATGTCGGCATCCGCGACGTCCGCGAGCACGGCCATAAGGGCCTCTTCCGTGTGCGCGCAGCGCATCTCGCGCCACGCGACAAGACCCAGCGCGGCGCAGCGTGCCTCGGTCACCTCGGCGGTCTTCGCAAGCAGCTTGGCGGATGTGCCGGGCAGGGTCGTCTGGATGAAGGCGACGCGGCGCCTGCCGAACGGTGCCAGCCGCAGCACGCCTCTTGCGCTGTCCGCCGCGCGTCTGGTGAGGGTTTCCGGCACGGCAAAGGGAATGATCTTCACCGTTGCGACGATCTCGTCCTTCGTGGCGGGGGTGAACGGAGCAAGCGTTCCCAGCGTCACTGCTTCGTCATGCGCGTTTACGGTATCGATCGCCGTGGTTTCCACGAGCAGCAGCCCGGGGGCGTCAGCAACGATGTTGGCGCGGCCGTGCGCGGGCGGCTGGGCGGTGAGGCCGGGGCCCGCAGCGGCGGACGCGAGCAGGGCGGCGGCGGCGTCCTCGTGCAGATCATCGCTTTCGAGCGCCGCCACGACGATTTCGGCAAGGCCCGCCGCGCGGGCATCGGCGATGTCCGCCGCATCGAGGCGCTTACCCTTGGCGATCCGCCGCGCGCCTGTTTGGACCGCGTGGGCGAGGTATGCGCCCTCTGCGCGATCGAGGGGGACGGGGCCGAACTTCACGCGCCGCGCCGTACCGCGATCATCTGTGCGGCGATCGACAGCGCGATCTCGGCGGGGTTCGCCGCGCCGATGGCAAGCCCGGCGGGGCCTTGGACCCGGGCAAGCGCCGCCTCGTCGAACCCGGCGGCGGCGAGGCGTTCGCGGCGAATTGCCTGGTTCTTCCGCGATCCCAGCGCGGCAATATAGAAAGCAGGCGAATTCAGTGCCGCGATCAGCGCCGGGTCGTCGAGCTTGGAATCGTGGGTCAGCGCCACGACTGCGCTCGCGCCGTCCGGCTTCCAGTCGGCGAGCGCCTCGTCGGGCCAGCGCGGATCGACGGTGATGTGCGAGAAGCGTTCAGCCGCAGCGAAACTGCCGCGCGGATCGACGACGAGCGGCACGTAACCGAGCAGTTCCGCCATCGGCACGAGTGCCTGCGCGATGTGGACCGCACCGACGATCATCAGCCGCCCCGCGGGTTCATAAAGGCGCGAGAAACCTTCGCCTTCACCCTCGCGGGAAACGCCGTCCGCATCGGTGGTGACGCGCACACTCTCGCCGCCCGCGAGCGCCTTGCCGAGGCGTTCGGCGAGGGCAGGCGCGAAGCCCGCTTCGGACGCCGGCTGCACCAGAACCGCGATCCGGCCGCCGCAGGCAAGGCCGACCTCCCAGGCGCGGGCATCGGCGACGCCGTATTCGAGGCGCTTCGGTGCATTGACCGCAATCACGTCCGCAGCCGCGGCGATCACGTCGCCCTCCACGCAGCCGCCGCTCACAGAGCCTTCGAACAGCCCGTCGTCGCGAATCAGGAGATGCGCGCCCGTGCGGCGCGGCGCGGAGCCCCAAGTCTCGATCACCGTGGCGATCGCCGCCTTGTGCCCGGCGGCAATCCAGCCGCGAAGCGTGGCGATCAGCGCGGCGGTGTCGTCTCCGTTCACAGCACCAGCCAGAGCACCAGCGCAGCGACGAGCGCGATCACGATGCCGCCCCACACGGCGGGGGAAAGTCCGGGCGTCTCATCAGTGCCTTCGGAAAGATCGGTTTCAGGAAGAACCACGGGTTCTTGCTCTGCCGCGCCATCGCCTTCCACCCGTGCCTTGAAGGCGGCGAAGAAAGATTCCGCATAAGCCTTTGCAGTGCCTTCAATCAGCCGTGCCCCGAGTTGCGCGAGCTTGCCGCCAACGGTGGAGCTCGCCTGCCAGGCGAGTCGCGTGCCGCCGGGCGCGTCTTCTAGCCTCACCGAGGCCTTGCCCTTCGCGAAACCGGCGACGCCGCCCTTGCCTTCACCAGAGATCACATAGGCGTTCGGCGCATCGATTTCCGACAGCTCTACCGCGCCCGTGAACTTCGCGCGCACCGGGCCGACCTTGGCGTTCATCGTGCCTTCGAAGCGGTTTTCCCCTGCGCGCTCAAGCCGTTCCACGCCCTCGATGCAGGCGGCGAGCACGTCGGGATTGTTGAGCGCCGCCCAGACCCGTTCGCGCGGCGCCGCGATCAGGGTCTCACCGTTCAGTTCCATCGGCGCAATCCTTTGTCTTGTCGCTTTGAAAATTAACTATATAGTTCGTGATTACGGGGTTTTGTGGTAGCGTTCTTTCTCGGAAAATTAAATGTGCGTCGGAGGGGGTAATGGCCGAGCACGCGTTGCTGCCAGAGGGTGAGCACGTGTCCGACCTTGCCGAAGTCGCCGAGGAATGCCGCGTCGAGGGCACAGTAAAGTGGTTCGATGCGGTACGGGGATATGGCTTCATCGTTCCCAGTGATGGGAGCGGCGATGTGTTGGTACACTTTTCCACGTTGCGCGAGGTTGGTCGCCGCACGCTGCCTGAAGGCGCGACAGTCGTCTGCATGGCGGTTGCGCGGGAACGGGGCCGGCAGGCGCGACGCATCATTGAGCTGGATTTGACGACGGCGATCGGGCCCGATCCCGAACTCGTCGTGCAGCGCGCCGCGTCGCGCGTCGATCCGATGCAGCTCATCGACGATGCGGGCGATTACGAGCGGCTTGAGGTCAAGTGGTTCAACCGCCTGAAAGGCTATGGTTTTCTCACGCGCGGCGAAGGTTCGCACGACATCTTCGTGCACATGGAAACCGTGCGCCGCGCGGGTCTCATCGAACTCACGCCGGGCCAATATGTGATGGCGCGCATCGCGGACGGCGACAAGGGGCCGCTGGCCGTTGCCATCACGGTTGGAGAGGCATAGAGCCCTTTTCATGATTTCCGTTCGTCATCGGCCGTTTCTTGCGGCCCTCCTGCTCGTGGCTGCCGTATCGGGCTGCGGCAGTACGCCCTCCGCCGCCACGCAGGAACCTGCAGCTGAAGCCGCAGGAGAGCCCGCGGTCCAGCCGCTTCGCAAGATTCCGCTCACCATCGTCACGTCGGGCGGCAAGCGGCACGGCTACACGGTTGAGGTCGCGCGCACGTCGGACGAGCAGGCGCAGGGCCTCATGTACCGCCGCACGATGCCGAAGGATGCGGGCATGATCTTCCCGTTCCCTGCGCCGCGCCCGGCGACGTTCTGGATGCGCAACACATATATCCCGCTCGACATGGTGTTCCTCCTCGCTGACGGACGCATCGAAAGCATCCTCGCCGACGTTCCGCCGCTCAATGAAGCGCAGCGCAGCTCGCTCGGCCCTGTCGCCGCCGTGCTCGAACTCAATGCCGGAGAGGCGGCGCGGATCGGCGTGACGCCCGGCGATCTCGTCGAATACGACCTTCGGGACTTGCAAGGCGGCGCGGAATAAGGCTCTAAGGCGCCAACTGAAGTCAGCGGAGCCGGCAATGGGTCTGTTCAAGTCGATTTTCACCTGGTGGGACGGCCCGACGTGGGGAACGCGCTACATGACGCGTTTCCACGGCGAGGAGGTCGGCCAGGATGCGGAGGGCAACCGCTATTTCCGCAAGCCCGGCAAGCGTGCGGAGCACCGCTGGGTGATCTACAACGGCCTCAACGAGGCGAGCCGCGTGCCGCCTGAGTGGCACGGCTGGCTGCACAAATCCACGGACGTGCTGCCGGGCGACTCGACGCTGCCCCGCAAGGTGTGGGAAAAGCCGCATCATGCGAACCCCACCGGGACCGTCGCCGCGTGGCACCGGCCGGGGACGCTCGCCAGCGAGGCGCCGCGCGCCCGCGCGACGGGCGACTATGAGGCGTGGAGCCCCGAAGAGGCATGACCGCGCTGTTCCGGCAGAACCTGATCGAGGCGATCGTCGGCGCGCTTGTCGTCGGTATCGCAGTCGTGTTCGTGCTGTTCTCGTATCAGCGCACGTCGGGCAATGTCGGCGCGGATCGCTATCGCGTCTCGGCGCTATTCCCGAACGCCACGGGCGTTGCGGTGGGCACGGACGTGCGCGTCTCCGGCATCAAGGTGGGTTCGGTCGTCGACCAGTCGCTCGATCCGGACACGTTCCAGGCGCGGCTCGGCCTTTCGATCGACCAGCGAATCAAGCTGCCGCTCGACAGCAGCGCCGCGATCACCTCCGAAGGCATCCTCGGCGGCAGCTACATTTCTCTGACGCCGGGCGGCGACAGCGAGATGATGCGCGAGGGCGACGAGATTCTCGACACGCAGGGCTCGGTCGACCTGATGACGCTGATCGGCGGCTTCATCAACCAGACCGGCAAGTCCGAAGACAAGGCCGGTGAGTCCGCACCTGCGGAGCCCGCCGCGCCGTGATCCGTCCAGCGGCCCGCGCCGCGCTCGGCATGGTGCTGCTCGCCGCGCCGGCTGCCGCGCAGCCCGCGCCTGCAACCGAACCTGCACCGACTCCAGCGTCTGCTCCTTCGGCGCCCAAGGCCGCACCGGTGAAACTTCCGACACCGAATGCAGAGCGCGTGCTTGTGATCGGCGTGCTCGACAAGGTGAGCAGCGAGACGCGCGACCTCACCTTGAAGCCGGGCGAGACCGTTCGTTTCGGCAAGCTCCGCATCGCGGCGCGCACCTGCGAGGCATCGCCGCCGTGGCAGCGTCCGCACACCGGCGCCTTCCTTCAGATCGACGGGCCCACGCGCGACAACAGCATGAAGCGCCTGTTTTCGGGTTGGCTCTTCGCCGAAAGCCCGTCGCTGAACAGCTTCGACAATGAACGCTACGACGTCTGGGTCAGAAGCTGCGCGATGCGCTTCCCGGAAACCGGCCCGCGCACGATCGTGGTCGGCAAGTCGTCTGGCAGCGCGTCGAGCGCGCCGAAATCCGCATCCGAAACGCCCGTCGCACCGCCCAGCAACTGAAGATAGGTTTCGCGGTTGATCTCCACCGCGCCGAGGCTGGCGAGGTGTCCGGTCATGAACTGGCAATCGAGCAGCCGAAAACCGCCGACGCGCAGCCGCGCGACGAGATGCGCGAGCGCGGCTTTCGAAGCGTCGGTGCGGCGGCTGAACATGCTTTCGCCGAAAAACGCGCCGCCGATCCTGACGCCGTAAAGGCCGCCGACGAGCGCGTCTCCCTCCCAGCATTCGACGCTGTGCGCGTGGCCGATGCGATGGAGGAAGGTGTAGGCTTCGCGGATCTGCCGGTTGATCCATGTGTCCGCACGATCGGGTGCAGGCTCGGCGCAGGCGTCGATCACGGCATTGAAGGCGCGATCGACGCTGTGCGCGAAACGCTCCTGCTTCAGTGTCTTGGCGAGGCTGCGCGAGAGATGGAAGCCTTCGAGTGGCAGGATCGCGCGCTCGCGCGGTTCCACCCAGAACACGTCCTCGGCATCGCGGCTTTCCGCCATCGGGAAGATGCCGATCGAATAGGCGCGGAGCAGCAGCTCCGGGTCGAGCGCCGCGCCGCGCTTCTGCCGCGAGCTCATGCGAGCGCCACGCGTGCGCCGGCATGGCGCACGAGGCGCCCGGCGAGTTCGAGTTCGAGAAGCACGGTCTGCACGACGGCGGGCGGTTCGCCCGACAGGCGGACGAGTTCATCGACGGCGACGGGCGTGAGGCTGAGCAACGCAGTCACGGCGGTGCGCGCGCTGTCGTCGGCGTCTGTGGGGGGCGGGGCCGAGAAGCGGCTGCCGCCTGCGGCGAGTCGCGTGGCCCCGAAAGGCGCAATCGTCTCTGCGATGTCGGCGGCGGATTGCACGAGCGTCGCACCGTCGCGGATCAGCTGGTTGCACCCCTGTGCGCGCGGATCGAGCGGGAAGCCGGGCACCGCCATCACCTCGCGGCCTTGTTCGCCCGCGAAGCGCGCCGTGATGAGCGAGCCCGAGCGCGGTGCGGCTTCAACGACGACAATTCCCGCCGAAAGCCCCGAGATCAGACGGTTGCGGCGCGGGAAGTGCCGCGCCTGCGGCTCGGTGCCGAAGGGCTGCTCTGCGATCACGAGGCCGCGTTCGTAAAGCGCGGCATAAAGCTCTGCGTTCTCGGGTGGGTAGATGTTGTCGATGCCGCCCGCGATCACGCCGATCGTACCGCCCGAAAGCGCACCCGCGTGCGCCGCGGCGTCGATACCGCGTGCGAGCCCCGAGACGACGACGATGTCGGCGGCGGCAAGATCGGCGGCAAGTCCGCGCGCGAACCGGATCGCTGCGGCCGACGCATTGCGCGCACCGACGATGCCGATCGTGCGGCGGTGCGCGTGCTTGATATCGCCGCGCACGGCAAGCGCGGGCGGTGCGTCCTCGATCTCGGCGAGCAGCGGCGGATAATTGGCCTCTCCGAGGAACACGAAGCGTGCCCCGGCCGCGTCCACGGCTTCCATTTCGCGCTGAACGGCGGCGAGGTTTGCAATCCGGAAGTCACGACGGCCACCACGCCGTGCGAGGTCGGGAAGGACTTCAAGCGCCGCCGATGCACTTCCGTAACGCGCGGTGAGGTGCCGGTAGCTCACCGGCCCCACGTTTTCGCTGCGAATCAGCCGCAGCTTTGCGATGCGTTCGATGTCGCTGCCCGGCCGGTCAGCCATTCGGATCGGGCGCGCCGCCGCGCCCGCCGATCTTGCTCTCGGTGCCCGCGCGCAGCTTCGCGATGTTCTCGTCGTGCTTCGCGATCACCAGCACGGCCATGCCCGCGAACAGCAGCGCGGCATCCCAGCGTCCGGCGAGCGCGGGCGCGAGCGGGGTCAGCGTTACCGCCATCAGCCCGGCGAGCGAGGAGTAGCGCGTTACACCCGCGACGAGCAGCCAGACAGCCGCGAAGACGAGCCCCGCGGGCGGATGGATGGCGAGCGCGATGCCGAGCATCGTGGCGACACCCTTGCCGCCGCGGAACAGCAGCCACACCGGAAACAGATGGCCGATGAACGCGCCCATGCCGCCAAGGATGTCGCCGCCATATGCGAAGGTTTGGCCGAGCCAAACGGCAAGCGCGCCCTTGCCCGCATCGAGCAGCAGGGTCAGCGCCGCGAGGCTCTTGCCGCCGGTGCGCAGCACGTTGGTCGTGCCGATATTGCCCGATCCCATGCGGCGGATATCGCCCATCCCCGCGAGGCGCGTGACGATGAGGCCGAAGGGAATCGCGCCCAGCAGATAGCCGACGACGAACCAGGTCCAAGGGTTGGCCAGAAGGGGCGTGTCGGTGAACATCGGCGCGGAACCTAAACGGAAGCCGCGGCGTTCGAAAGCCCCCTTCGCGCGGTGGCGTGAAGGCATCGCCAAAGCCGTTTCGACAGCCTAGAAGACGCCGCATGACTGAACGCCTTCAGATCGCTTTCGCGCAGCTCAACCAGACCATGGGCGACCTTCGCGGCAACGCCGACGCGATGCTCGCCGCGCGGGCGCGTCAGCCCGAAGCGGACCTCATCGTCACCTGCGAACTTTCGCTCATCGGCTATCCGCCCGAAGACCTCGTGCTGAAGCCGTCGCTGGTGCGCGCAGCGGAAGCGGAATTGCAGCGCATGGCGGAAGCCACGGCGGACGGCGGCCCGGCGATGCTCGTCGGCAGCGTGCTTCTGGAAGACGGCAAGCTCTATAACGCGATGGCGCTGCTCGACGGCGGCAAAATCGCGGCGTGGACACGCAAGCACGAACTGCCGAACTACGGCGTGTTCGACGAGAAGCGCGTGTTCGTGCCCGGCCCGCTGCCGGGGCCGCTGGCGTTCCGCGGCGTGCGCTTCGGCGTGCCTATCTGCGAGGACATCTGGTTCCCGGACGTGTGCGAATGCCTCGCCGAGACGGGCGCGGAAATCCTGCTCGTTCCGAACGGCAGTCCCTATGAGCTCGACAAGGACGATAAACGGCTTTCGCTTGCCGCGATGCGCGTCGCCGAAACCGGCCTGCCGCTCGCGTACCTCAACCGCGTCGGCGGGCAGGACGAGATCGTGTTCGACGGCGCCAGCTTCGTGATGAACGCGGACCGCCGCATCGCCGTGCAGTTCCCGGACTGGGAAGAGCGCGTCACGCTCACCACCTGGTTCCGCACCGCGAAGGGCTGGGTATGCGAGGAAGGGCACAAACACCGCCTCGATCCGTATCCGGAGGACATCTACCACGCGATGCAGATCGGCCTCGCCGATTATGTGAACCGCAACCGCTTCCCGGGCGTCGTGCTCGGGCTTTCGGGCGGTATCGATTCGGCGCTCTCGGCGGCGGTAGCGGTGGATGCGCTCGGTGCGGACCGCGTGTGGTGCGTGATGATGCCCTCGCGCTTCACGTCGCAGGACAGTCTCGAAGATGCGGCGGAGTGCGCGCGGATGCTCGGTTGCCGCCTCGATACCATCGCGATCACGCCTGCCATGGAGGCGTTCGACGCGATGCTCGCGCCGGTGTTCGAAGGCAAGGCGCGCGACATTACAGAGGAAAATATCCAGTCGCGCATCCGGGGCGTTACGCTGATGGCGCTTTCCAACAAGTTCGGCCACATGCTGCTCACCACCGGCAACAAGTCGGAGATGTCGGTGGGCTATGCCACGATCTACGGCGATATGGCGGGCGGCTATTCGGTGCTGAAGGATGCCTACAAGACCACGGTGTTCGCGCTCTCGCGGTGGCGGAATGCGAACCGCCCGAAACTGGCGCTGGGACCGAATGGCCCGGTGATGCCGGAGCGTGTCATCACCAAGCCGCCCACGGCCGAGCTGCGCGAGAACCAGAAGGATCAGGATTCGCTGCCGCCTTACGAAATCCTCGATCCGATCCTGCACGGCCTCGTCGAGGAGGAGCTTTCGGTCGCCGACATCGTCGCGCGCGGCTTCGATCGCGACACCGTCATCCGCATCGAGCGCCTGCTCTACGTCGCCGAATACAAGCGCCGCCAGTCGCCCCCCGGCGTCAAGATCGGCGTCCGCAACTTTGGGCGAGACCGCCGCTATCCGATCACCAACGCCTTCCGGACCTCATGACCCTCACCACCCGTTTCGCCCCGTCTCCGACGGGCTATCTCCATGTCGGCAACGTCCGCACCGCGCTCCACAACTGGCTGTTCGCGAAGAAGCACGGCGGGCGTTTCCTCCTGCGTCTCGACGATACGGATACGGAGCGGTCGCGTGCTGAATATGCAGACGCCATCCGCGCCGATCTCGCATGGCTCGGCCTCGTGCCCGATGCCGAATACCGCCAGTCAGACCGGCTCGCGCGTTACAACGAACAATTCGAAACGCTCGTCGCGGCCGAGCGCATCTATCCCTGCTTTGAGACCGCCGAGGAGCTTGAGGTTCGTCGCAAGATCCAGCTCTCGCGCGGCTTGCCGCCCGTTTACGATCGCGCTGCGCTGAATCTCACACCCGATGAGATCGCGGCGAAGCGCACAACAGGCGAACGGCCGCACTGGCGCTTCCGCCTCGATACGGGCGCGCACGTCCATTGGCAGGATCTCATCCGCGGCGACTCGCACATCGATCCCGCCTCGCTCAGCGATCCCGTCGTGCGCCGCGCCGACGGCTCCTATCTCTACATGCTGCCTTCCGTGATCGACGATATCGACATGGGCGTCACCCACGTCATCCGCGGCGAGGATCACGTCACCAATTCGGGCGTGCAGATTCAGATGTTCGAAGCGCTCGGCGCACAGCCGCCGGCTTTCGCGCACGAGGCGCTGATCACCGGCACCGAGGGTGCGCTCTCGAAGCGTCTCGGCTCGGCAGGCATGGCGCATTTCCGGGAGGCGGGCATCGAACCCGTCGCCATCGCCGCGCTGCTCGCCCGCCTCGGCACGTCCGATTCCGTCGAGCCGGTCACGAGTCTCGATCCGCTCGTCGAATATTTCGATTTCGCGCACTTCGGCCGCTCCGCCGCGCGTTTCGACGAGGCGGAGCTGCGCCAGCTCAACGCGCGCATCCTGCATCAGCTCGATTACGATGCTGTCGCAGATCGCCTGCCGCCGGGCATGGATGCCGCGGCGTGGGCGGTGTTGCGTCCCAATCTCGAAACCGTCGCAGATGCCGCCGACTGGTGGCAGGTGATCGAAGGCCCGGTGGAGCCGCTCGCTGGTGAGGATGACTACCTCGCCCTTGCCGCCGAAACGCTCGAATCGCTCCCGTGGGAGCCCGGTATCTGGTCCGCGCTCACCGGCGCGCTCAAGGCGGCGACCGCCCGCAAGGGCAAAGATCTGTTCCTGCCGCTCCGCCGCGCGCTCACGGGCCGCGATCACGGCCCCGAGATGGCGGGGCTGCTGCTCCTGATCGGTCGTGACCGCGCCCTCGAACGGTTACGCGCCCGTACCAACTGAGCGCGGCGCGAATGATCTGCTCGGCAGAGGCGGGGTTGTTATAGTATAACACGCTGGCCGGCATGTTGCCGGTGGTGGAGCGGCGCTGCCGTTCGGCAACGCATGGGGCGCCCTCCCTTGGGATGGAGCCGTTCGATGAAGTCAGCGTTCCCGACCCGCCGAGCCCTGCGAGACAGCAGCGGCATTCTCGTCACCGCAGCCGTTCATCTCGTCCTCGGTTATGTGGCGCTCACCGCCACGGGTATCGTCAAGGTTCCGAACATCATTCGCCCAGAGGCGCCGATCTGGATCGAGAAAGTCGAGCCTGCAAAGCCTGAAACGCCGCCGTTGCCCGCAATCAAAGACAGCGTGGACATCACCGTCGTCGAACCGGTCCTCGTCGTGGATGCGCCGCAGGCGCCGATCGTGCGCGATGATCCAACGCCCATTCTGCCGCGTGTTCCGGATGTTGTCGGACTGGCCGGGCAGACGCAGGCCGCAGATCCGGTGCTCGTCGCGGCAAGCATCGATCCGCGCTACCGGGACCGTTTCCAGCCCGCGTATCCATCGGCCGCGCGCCGCGCGGGCGAGGCGGGGAGCGTCGTCGTCAGCGTGCTCGTCGGCACCGATGGTCGCGTCGCCGATGCCGAAGTGATGCGATCGAGCGGTTATGAGCGGCTCGATAGCGCGGCGGTCCGGCAGGCGCTGTCGGCTTGGCGCTTCCGGCCCGCCACGCGCGATGGTGTCGCGGTCCAGAGCCGTCACCAGATCACGGTGACATTCGTGCTGAACCCGTAAAGGCATAACGCAGGCACTGGCGCGGGTGCGTTCGAAACCCTATCTGTGGCCCCGCATGAGCAACGCCACCATTTTCGGACGCATCCGCGCACGTATCGCCGCTGTCGAACGGCGGCAGTGGGTCATCGGCAGCCTTTCGGTGCTGATGACCTTCATCATCATGTTCACGTTCCTGATCGAGAACCGCTTCGGCTACCTGCCGCCCGATCCGATCATCGCCTACTTCAAGAACTGGGAGGACGGCCGCTCGCGCGCCGATGCGCTCGCGGAGCAGGAAGAGGAAGAGCGGCTGATGCAGGAACAGGCGGACGCGATCGCCGCACAGCTCGATATCAATGCGGAGAAAGCGGCACCTGCGGCTGCAGCCCCGCCTGAAACCAAAGAGCCGGCAAGCGCCAAAGAGCCGGCAAGCGAATGAGCGAGGCGGCGCGGCTGATGGAGGCCGCCGTTCGCCTCTCGCACCGCGGTCTCGGCCGCACTGCGCCCAATCCCAATGTCGGCTGCCTCATCGTGAAGGATGGCACGGTGATTGCGCGCGGCTGGACCCAGCCGGGCGGACGCCCCCATGCCGAGGCGGTCGCGCTGGAGATCGCGGGCGAAGCGGCGCGGGGCGCGGAGCTTTACGTCAGTCTCGAACCCTGCGCGCATGTCAGCGCGCGCGGCCCGGCCTGTGCTGATCTCATCGCCGCGTATGGCGTTTCCGCCGTTCACATCGCCGTGCTCGATCCCGATCCGCGCACGGCGGGGCAGGGCACGGCCCGGCTCAGGGATGCGGGTATCGCCGTCACGGTCGGGACTGGCGAAGCGATGGCGCGCGCTGCGATGGCGGGATTCTTCTCGCGCATGGAGCGCGGACGGCCTTGCATCACGCTCAAGCTCGCCATGTCCATTGATGGCCGCGTGTCGATGCCCGGCGGCGAGAGCCAGTGGATCACAGGCCCCGAGGCGCGCGCCCACGTTCATCTCCAGCGCGCACTTGCAGACGTGATCCTCGTCGGGCGCGGCACGCTCGAAGCCGATGATCCCTCGCTCGATGTGCGCCTGCCGGGGCTTCAGGATCGCAGCCCGCGGCCCGCCGTGCTCAGCGCGACACTCGATGCGATTCCGGCGTCAGCGAAGCTCGCTGCGCGCGATCCGCTGCTGCTGGCCTCGGTCGATGATCTGTGCGGCCTCGCGGTGAACGATGTATTCGTGGAGGGCGGCCCGGCAACGGCGAGCACGCTGCTTGCCGCCGATCTCGTCGACCGGATGCTCGTCTACCGCGCGCCCATCGTGATCGGCGACGGTGCGCCCGGCGCGGGCCGCATCGGCCTCGAACGCCTGTCCGATGCGCACGGCCGCTGGCGGCTCGTCGAAACGCGCACGTTCGGCAACGACCGACTCGAAGTCTACGCGCGGACGCGCTAGAGGGGGCGCCATGTTCACCGGCATCATCACCGACATCGGCACCGTCACCCGCGTTGAAGCGCGCGGCGACACGCGGCTCACCATCGCCTGCGGCTACGACATGGCGGGCGTCGACATGGGTGCCTCCATTGCCTGTTCGGGCGTCTGCCTCACCGTGGTGGACAAGGGCGCAGATTGGTTCGCCGTTGACGTGTCCGCCGAAACCCTCTCGAAAACCGCCGCATCGCGCTGGCAGCAGGGCGCACGGCTCAACCTGGAACGCGCGCTGAAGGTCGGCGACGAACTCGGCGGCCATATCGTCACCGGCCATGTGGATGCCGTCGGCCGTGTCGAATCGATTGCGGCAGTCGGCGACAGCCAAACGTTCCGCATCGCCGCTCCGAAGAGCGTCGCCGCGTTCATCGCGCCCAAGGGTTCGGTCGCGCTCGACGGCGTCTCGCTCACCGTGAACACGGTGGAGGACACGGCGGAAGGCATTGTCCTCTCGTTCAATCTGATCCCGCACAGCGCGGCGCACACCACGTTCGGCGGTGCCGACGCCGGGGACGCGGTGAACATCGAGATTGATGTGCTCGCCCGCTACATCGGCCGAATGCGTGACGTCGCCGCCTGAACACAGGCCTGTGACAAATGGGTATTGCGATCACATTTTAATGTGATACGCAGTTCCGCCATGAGCCAGATCCTGATCGAAACGATTCGCGGCATCGTCTCCAAGGGCGATGTGTCGCGTTCCGGTCTCGCCCGTGCGGCGGGGCTTCACGCCAACACGCTCCGCGACATCGATTCGCCCGAGTGGAACCCCACCGCCGAAACGCTCCGCAAGCTGGAGCTGTACATGGCGTCGAACAGCGACCGCCCGGCGCTCGTCCCCATCGAGGAGATCATCGAGGAGGCGCGCAACGGCCGCATGTTCATCCTCGTCGACGACGAGGATCGTGAGAACGAGGGCGACCTCATCATCCCCGCGCAGATGGCGACGCCCGACGCGATCAACTTCATGGCGACGCACGGTCGCGGTCTCATCTGCCTTGCGATGACGAAAGCGCGTGTCGACCAGCTCGGCCTCGGTCTCATGAGCCGCCAGAACGGCACACGTCACGAAACCGCGTTCACCGTCTCGATCGAAGCGAAGCAGGGTGTCACCACCGGCATTTCGGCGGCGGACAGGGCGCGCACGGTTGCCGTCGCGATCGATTCCGCGCGCGGCTCCGACGACATCGTGACGCCCGGCCACGTCTTCCCCCTCGTCGCGCGCGATGGCGGCGTGCTCGTGCGCACCGGCCATACCGAAGCCGCGGTGGACGTCGCACGGCTCGCCGGGCTCAACCCGTCGGGCGTGATCTGCGAGATCATGAAAGACGACGGCACGATGGCACGCATGGACGATCTCGTCCCCTTTGCGCGTCTGCACGGCCTCAAGATGGGCACGATCCGCGATCTCATCGCCTATCGCCGCCGCCACGATCACCTCGTCGAATGCGTCGCGCAGTCGCCGTTCACGTCGGACTACGGCGGGGACTGGCGGGTGCTTTCCTATCGCAACAGGATCGACGGTTCGGTCAACGTCGTGCTCCAGAAGGGCAAGGTCAGCGCCGACGAGCCGACGCTCGTGCGTATGCACGGCCTTTCCATCTTCTCGGACGTGCTCGGCCAGCCCGGCCCCCGCAAGCGCATCCTGCAGCGTTCGATGGAGGAGATCGGGCGCGCGGGTTCAGGCGTCATCGTGCTCCTGATCGCGCCGGAATCGAGCAGCCTGACGCGCGAGATCGCCGGCGAACGCGGCGACGACATGGATTTGCGCTCCTACGGTATCGGTGCACAGATCCTTGCCGATCTTGGCATCCACGATATGATCCTGCTCACCAATTCCCATCGCAACATCGTCGCGATCGAAGGCTATGGTATCAACGTCGTCGGCGAACGGCCCATTCCCACCAACTGAGATTACGGAAAGGCCGGCCATGGCACGCGTCCTCATCGTCGAAGCCCGTTTCTATGCGCACCTCAACGACATGCTGCTCGCCGGTACGCGCGCCGCGATCGAGGATGCGGGCCACAGCCACGAAACGATCACCGTTCCCGGTGCGCTCGAAATCCCGGGTGCCATCGCGCTCGCGGCCGAATCCGGTCGCTATGACGCGTTCGTCGGCATCGGCGTCGTCATTCGCGGCGAGACGTATCACTTCGAGATCGTGGCGGGCGAAAGCGCGCGCGGCCTGATGGCGCTGACGATGGATGGTCTCGCCGTGGGCAATGGCATCCTCACCGTCGAGAACGAGGCGCAGGCACTCGTCCGCGCCGATCCGAAGCAGAAGGACAAGGGCGGCGAGGCGGCGAAGGCGGCGCTCACGCTCCTCGAACTCAAGAGCCGTTTTGGGTGACACGTCTTTGGTGCTTGGGTTTCGAAGGCTGCGGCTCTACATAGCGCGCCATGTCCTCCAAGACCTCCTCCCCCAAGACGAAACCGCAAAGACCGTCCCGCGCGACGGCGCGTCTCGCCGCCGTTCAGGCGCTGTATCAGCGCGAGATGTCGGGCGACACGATCCCCAAGCTGCTGCGCGAATTCCATGAACACCGCCTCGGCCGCACCATCGAGGATGCGGCCTTCGCTCCCGCCGACGCGGACTTCTTCGATGATCTCGTCTCCGGCGTTGCCGCGCGAGAGGCGGAGATCGACGAGCGCATCGCGGGCGCGCTCGCCGAAGGCTGGACACTCGACCGGCTCGACCGGCCGATGCGCCAGATTTTGCGATGCGGCGTCTATGAACTCGTCGCCCGTCTCGACGTGCCGCGCGCAGCCGCGATCAGCGAATATGTCGATGTCGCGAAGGCGTTTTACGAGGCACGCGAAGCCGGTTTCGTGAACGGCCTGCTCGATCGCATCGCGAAGGACGTGCGCGAATAGCGCGCCCGCGCTACCAAGGCGGAATGCGCGAAGGCGAAATCATCGAACGGCTGCTGCGTCCGATCGCGACGCACCCCGCAGCACGCGGCCTTGCCGACGATGCGGCGGTGTGGTCGCCGCCGATGGGTCGCGAACTCGTGCTTACCCACGACGTGATCGCCGAGGGCGTCCACTATCTCGGCACGGATGATCCTTCCGACATCGCGTGGAAGCTCGTCGCCGTGAACCTCTCCGATCTCGCCGCCAAGGGCGCCGAGCCTGCAGGCGTGCTTATCGGTCTCGGCCTCGCGCGACCGGATGACGCGTGGCTCGAACGCTTTGCATCGGGCCTCGCCCGCGTGCTCGCCGAACACGGCACCGCCCTCTTCGGCGGCGACACGGCGACCGGCGCCGCATCCGCCGTTCTCGGCTGCACAGCCATCGGCCACGTGCCGCGCGGACAATCGCTGTCGCGCATGGGCGCGAAGCCGGGTGACGATCTTTATGTCACGGGCACGATCGGCGACGCTGGACTCGGCCTTGCCATCGCGCGCGGCGAAGCGCCCGCCGATCCGGCGCTACTCCGCCGCTACCGCTTGCCCGTCCCGCGTCTTGCGATGGGGCAGGGGCTTGCAGGCGCGGGCGCACACGCGGCGATGGACGTGTCGGACGGCCTCCTCATCGATGCCTCGCGCATGGCGAAGGCCTCGGGCGTGCGTATCGAGATCGCGCTAGCCGATGTCCCGCTCTCGGAAGCCGCCGCCGCGCGCCTCGCGCCGGGCGATACGGGCAGGCTCGCCGCGGCGACTGCGGGAGACGACTACGAATTGTTGATCGCCGCGCCGCCGGAAAGCCGCGCCGCGCTCTTAACGCTTTCAGAAGCCACGCGCCTTAGGCTCACGCGCGTCGGCCGTGTGGAGGCTGGCGAGGGGTTTTCGGTGATCGGCGAGGGCGGTGCGCCCGTGTCGGTGCCGCGTCTGGGGTATGAACATGGGGCATGAAGCGCGGCAGGGAAGGCGCACGCTGCTTGTGGGTTTCGCCGGCGCGCTGCTCGGCGTGCTTGTCACCGCGAGCGTGCTCGGCGGCGAAAACGTCCGTCGGCAAACGGCGGAGGCGTCGGATATCGCCTATGTCCCTCTAGAGCGCATGACGCTGCCGATAATGGGTGCGTCCGGCCCGCAAGGCTATGTCGTCGTCGCGTTCACGCTGGAGGTGCCGCGCACCCGCCGCGCCTGGGTTCGCGACCGGGTGCCGGAGGTGCGCCATGCGGTGAACACAGCGGCGTGGCAGTCCAGTCTCGTTGCCGAAAACGCCGACCGGCTCGACATCGAAGCGATGCGTGCGGCGCTGCTCGTTGCGGCACGCTCCGCGCTCGGCGCGTCAAACGTCCGGCAGGTCCGCATTCTAACGGCGGTTCCTGTCTGAAATCCGCGGCTTGCCTGTTGCGATTCCATTTGCAATGCTCCGCCCCGACATAAAGTCAAACTTGGGGAAACGCGCCTGCCTGCCTGGCAAGGGCGGGTAAGGCGAGCAGCAGGGGTTCGTTCATGGACGTTGTTGTTGTCGCCATAGTGTGCGGCCTCGCGGCCGTGCTCTACGGCATTGTCACCACGAAGAGCGTAACAAGCGCCTCGCCGGGCAATGCCAAGATGCAGGAAATCGCGGGCGCTATTCAGGAAGGTGCAGCCGCCTATCTCGGCCGCCAGTATCGTACCATCGCCATCGTCGGTGTCGTCGTTGCGGCGCTCGTCGGCTATTTTCTGGGGGTCACGTCGGCCATCGGCTTCGTGCTGGGCGCCGTGCTTTCGGGCCTCACCGGGTTCATCGGCATGAACATTTCCGTTCGCGCCAATGTGCGTACGGCGGAAGCTGCGCGTGCGGGGCTCCAGCAGGGCCTCACCATGGCATTCCGCGCCGGTGCGGTGACGGGTCTGCTCGTGGCGGGTCTCGCGCTTCTCGCGATCGCGGGCTTCTTCTACTACCTCGTGAACATCGCGGGGAACGCAGCGGATAGCCGGCTCGTGATCGACGCGCTCGTCGCGCTCGCGTTCGGCGCCTCGCTGATCTCGATCTTCGCGCGTCTCGGCGGCGGCATCTTCACCAAGGCTGCCGACGTCGGTGCCGATCTCGTCGGCAAGGTCGAGGCGGGCATCCCCGAGGACGACCCCCGCAACCCCGCCGTGATCGCGGACAACGTTGGTGACAACGTCGGCGACTGCGCCGGCATGGCTGCCGACCTTTTCGAAACCTACGTCGTCACCGTCGGCGCCACGATGGTGCTGACGGCGCTGCTCGTCGGTGCTGCGGCCGGCGATGCGCTCTACGGCCTCATGGGCCTGCCGCTCATCATCGGCGGCGTGTGCATCATCACCTCGATCATCGGCACGTTCTTCGTCCGCCTCGGCGGTTCGCAGAACATCATGGGCGCGATGTACAAGGGCTTCGCGGTTTCCGCGATCCTCGCCATCCCGGCGCTCTGGTACGTCACCGGCGTGGCGCTCGGCGGCATGGATACGGAGATCGGCGGCTTCACCGGCCGGGCGCTCTTCTACTGCATGTTGATCGGCCTTGCCGTTACCGGCCTCATCGTCTGGATTACCGAGTATTACACGGGCACGAACTATCGTCCGGTGCAGTCCATCGCCAAGGCGTCTGAAACCGGCCACGGTACCAACGTCATCCAGGGCCTCGCCATCAGCCTTGAAGCCACCGCGCTGCCCACGCTCGTCATCTGTGCGGGTATGCTCGGCAGCTATGCGCTCGCCGGCTACATCGGCATCGCCTTCGCGGCGACGGCGATGCTGGCGCTCGCCGGTATGGTCGTGGCGCTCGACGCTTACGGGCCGGTGACCGATAACGCGGGCGGCATCGCCGAAATGGCGGGCCTCGACAAGGACGTGCGCCAGCGCACGGACGCGCTCGATGCCGTCGGCAACACCACCAAGGCGGTCACCAAAGGCTACGCCATTGGTTCGGCGGGTCTCGCCGCGCTGGTGCTCTTCGGTGCCTACACGGCGGATCTCAATACCTTCTTCGGGGACGTGCAGGTCGATTTCGCCCTCTCGAACCCCTACGTCGTGGTCGGTCTGCTGCTCGGCGCGCTGCTCCCGTACCTGTTCGGTGCGATGGGCATGACCGCCGTCGGCCGCGCGGCGGGCGACGTGGTGAAGGACGTGCGCGACCAGTTCGCCACCAACAAGGGCATCATGGAGGGCACCAGCCGTCCGGATTATGCCCGCACGGTGGACCTCGTCACCAAGGCGGCGATCAAGGAGATGATCATCCCCTCGCTGCTGCCGGTGCTGGCGCCGATCGCGGTGTACTTCATCATCACCGCCATCGCGGGCCAGGCGCAGGGCTTCGCTGCCCTCGGTGCGCTGCTCCTCGGTGTGATCGTGTCGGGTCTCTTCGTGGCGCTCTCGATGACCTCGGGCGGCGGCGCGTGGGACAATGCCAAGAAATACATCGAAGACGGTCATCACGGCGGCAAAGGCTCCGAAGCCCACAAGGCTGCGGTTACCGGCGACACCGTGGGCGATCCGTACAAGGATACGGCTGGCCCGGCGGTGAACCCGATGATCAAGATCACCAACATCGTGGCGCTGCTCCTCCTCGCGAGCCTCGCCGCGCACTGATCTCGCGCGTCCGCGCGAACAAAAAGCCCCGCCGGATCGCTCCGGCGGGGTTCTTTTTACCCTTGGACGGGAAGAGCGGCTTACTGGTCTCGGCTCGGGCCGGGAGCCACGGCGCCGACTGCGCCGATGTTGCCGAAGATGTCTTCGAAGAAGCCCGAGTCGCGGCCATAGACCGGCGTCTTGTCGCCGGACGGCATCACCTGAACGATCTGGGCGAGCGTCTGGTCGCGGTTGACGCCGGTGACGTTGCCCGCGCTGTCGAAGGTGATCTTCAGCATGTCCTGCGATGTCGGCTTCGATGGCAGGAAGGCGAGCTGGCTCGTCGTGCGGGCGAGATAGTACCAGCTGTTCTCGTCCCACTTGGAAACGAAGGTCGGGCGGCCCAGCGTCTTTTCAACCGAGGCGCGGTTGTCCACGCCCGGCGAGATCGCGGCGATCAGCTCCTGATCGGCGAGGAAGCCCTGCCGGTCGGTGATCCGCGTGCACGCGCCGAGTGCGACAACGATCGCAAGCGTTCCGACAACCCGTTTCACCGACATGAACACTCCTGACCTTGGCCGAGGCCTCGCGCATTGACCTCGCGGCCTCGCCACTCAATATGCATGTTGCCGCGGCCCCGCAAGCTGGAGCCGCGCCTCTTTCGCTAGCGCATACGGGATGAAACGAGACTGAACCATGCTGAAATGGCTGCAAAGGCGAAATGCCGGGACCGATGGAGAGGTGCGCGCGGCGGAACTCTATGACGAGATCGTCGCGGTGGCGCGCCGGCCGGACTGGTACGTCGAGGGCGGCGTGCCCGACAGCATCGACGGCCGTTTCGACATGGTCGTGCTGGCGCTGTCGCTGCTGCTCGTGCGGCTCGAACGCGATGCGGACGATGCGCGTGCGCGGGCGCTTTCCAGCCTGCTCGTCGAGCGCTTCGCGGCGGACATGGACGGCAGCTTCCGCGAGATCGGCATCGGCGACATGGTGATCGGCAAGCACATGGGTCGCGCGATGCAGGCGCTCGGCGGCCGGCTCGGCAGCTATCGAGAGGCGCTTGGCCCAGACGCCGACCCCGCCTTGCTGAGCGCGGCGCTCGCCCGCAACGTGCTGCGCGGTGAGGATGCCGCGCCGGACTGGCTGGGTGCGCGCGTGCGCGAGGAATGGGCACGCTGCACCGCGCGGCCGCTTTCGGAGATTCTGGGATGAGCGAATTCGTGAGGCTGCTCACGCTCGACGAGGTCGGCGCGGGCGTTGAACGCCGGATTGCGGCAAACGCGGAAGAGCGTGCGGCGCTCGCCGCGCGGTTCGATCTTCGCGCGCTGGATCGGCTGGAGGCGGCGCTGACCGCGGCGCCCGCCCCCGGCGGCGTGCGTGTGACGGGCCGGGTCGAGGGCGATGCCGTGCAGGCCTGCGTCACTTCGGGCGAGGATGTCCCGGCGCGGATCGATGAGCCTGTCGAGCTGTTGTTCCTCCACGACCTCGGGCAGGGCGAGGAGATCGAACTTCACGAAGGGGACTGCGACGTGCTGCCCATCGAGGGGCGAAGCATAGACCTCGGCGAGGTTGCTGCGCAGACCTTCGGTCTCGCGCTCGATCCATACCCGCATGCGGATGCCGAAGTGCTTGCCGCCGCGCGGCGGCGTCTGCTGAGCGAGGAGGAGGCGGCGGAGCGCGAGGCTGCGGAAAAGGCGCAGGCAAATCCATTCGCGGCGCTGAAGCGCAACAGCTGAAAAAGGAGTGCAAGGCCGGGAAGTTTTGGCTCCCCGGCCTTGCTTGAGATCAGAGACTGGGAACTCTGTTGTGGGCGAGAGCCGTTGCCCACGCCCTCTGCTTTGCAAACGCCGTGCCAGCAAGCGTGGTGCGCCGCTTCATTAAACGCCGCCAACCCCTTGGATAGTTAATGAAAAGGGCGTCCGAACGGACGCCCCTTCAAACTGTAAACGGTGCCGACAGCCGGACGATCAGAACGGCACGTCGTCGTCGAGATCGTCGTCGAAGCTCGGCCGGCTGCCCTGGCGCGATCCGCCGCCACCGCCGCCGCTTCCACCACCGAAGCCGCCCCCCGATCCACCACCGGATCCGCCGCCGCCATAGTTGCCACCGCCGCCACCGCCTTCGCCGCGGCCGTCGAGCAGCGTCAGTTCACCGCGGAAGCGCTGCAACACGATCTCGGTCGTGTAGCGATCCTGTCCGGACTGGTCCTGCCACTTGCGGGTCTGGAGCTGGCCTTCGACATAGACCTTGCTGCCCTTGCGCAGATACTGCTCGGCAACCCGCGCGAGGTTCTCGTTGAAGATCACGACGGTGTGCCACTCGGTCTTCTCGCGGCGTTCGCCGCTCGCTTTGTCCGTCCAGTTCTCGGAGGTGGCGATGCGCATGTTCACGACCTTGCCGCCGCTGCCCATCGTACGCGTTTCCGGGTCTGCGCCGAGATTGCCGATCAGAATGACCTTGTTGACGCTGCCCGCCATGCTTTTCCCTTGTCGTGGGAATCAGCCGATGAGTGCCCGGCTGATCCAGTAAGTGATCCCGGCCATGACATAAGCAAGTGCGAACAGGTACGCAAACATGAACAGCGGCCACTTCCACCCGTTCGTCTCGCGCTTCACGACCGCGAGCGTCGAGATGCACTGCGGGGCGAACACCACCCACACGAGGAAGGCGAGCGCGGTCGGCAGCGGCCACGCCGAACGCAGGCGGTCGACGAGGCTTTCCTGCAATGCATCCTCGTCGTCGGTCTGCAGGCTGTAGATCGTGCCGAGCGCCGCCACGGAAACCTCGCGAGCGGCGAGCGTCGGCAGCATCGTCATGCTGATCTCGTGGTTGAAGCCGATCGGCGAGAACACAACTTCGAGCGCGCTGCCGATGCGTCCCGCAATCGAATATTCGATCGGCGATTCGTCCGAGCCTTCCGGCGGCACCGGATAGCTCGCGAACGCCCACAGCAGGATTGTCGAGGCAAGGATGATGCCGCCCGCGCGCTTCATGAAAACGACGCCGCGCTGCCACAGGCCGATGATGAGGTCGCGCAGGATGGGCCACTGGTATTTCGGCATTTCCATCATGAAGCCGCTGCCCGTACCCCGCGTCACCGTCCGCCGCAGCACAAGCGCTGCCACCATCGCGCCGACGATGCCGAATACGTAGAGACCGAACAGCACGAGGCCCTGCAGGTTTGCAAAACCGACCTGCCGATCCGGGATGAACGCGGCGATCATCACGGCGTAGACGGGAAGCCGTGCCGAGCACGTCATCAGCGGTGCGATCAGGATGGTGGTCAGCCGGTCCTTGGGATCGTCGATGCTGCGCGTCGCCATGATCCCCGGAATCGCGCAGGCGAAGGACGAGAGGAGGGGGATGAACGCGCGCCCGTTGAGGCCGACATACGCCATCAGCCGGTCCATCAGGAACGCCGCGCGCGTCATGTAGCCCGATTGTTCGAGCACGAGGATGAACGCGAAGAGGATCAGGATCTGCGGCAGGAACACCACGACGCCGCCGACGCCCGCGAGAACGCCGTCCACGATCATCGATCGGAACCAGCCTTCGGGAAGCATGCCGGTCGCAAGTCCCTGAAGCGCGGCGATGCCCTCTTCGATCCACGCCATCGGCGCTTCGGCCCACGCGAACACCGCCTGGAACATGATGAACAGCAGCGCCGCCAGGATCACGGGTCCGAACACGGGATGGAGCGCGACATTGTCGATGCGCCGCGTTGCGGCGCCCGCGCCGCCGGACAGTGTCGTCACCGCCTGTGCGATGCGCTGCGCCTCGTGCTGAAGCGCGCGGATATCCGCGCCCGGCCCGGGCGGAACCGCCTCGCGCATCAGCATCGAAAGCGTTTCCTGCCCCAGATCGGCAAGCCCGCGCCGTCGGACCGCGACCGTGGGCACGACCGGCAGGCCGAGAAGCTGGGAGAGTCTTGCGGTATCGATCTTCGTGCCGTCGCGGTCAGCAAGGTCGATCATGTTGAGCGCGACGACCATCGGCCGCCCGAGCCGCGCGAGTTCGAGCACGAAGCGCAGGTGATTGCGCAGGTTCGTGGCATCTACCACGCAGATGATCGCGTTGGGCGCCCGCTCGATGCCGTGCTCGCCCATCAGAACGTCGCGCGTCACCTGCTCGTCGGGCGAATGGGGGCTGAGGCTGTAGGTGCCGGGCAGGTCGACGATCTCGACGTGCGAGCCGTCGGGAAGCTGCATCGAGCCGACCTTCCGCTCCACCGTAACGCCCGGATAATTGCCCACCTTCTGCCGCGCGCCGGTCAGCGCGTTGAACAGCGATGTCTTGCCGGCGTTGGGATTGCCGACCAGCGCCACCATCGGCGCGGCGGTCACTGCATTCATTCGGCAGCCTCGGCCTGTATGCCGGCGGGTATTGTGCTGACCTCCAGCAACCGCGTCGCGGCCTTGCGCAGCGCGATGACGTTGTTGCCGACACGCAGAGCAATGGGGCAGCCGCCGATCAGACCGCGGTGCAGCACTTCGATCTCGACGCCTTCGTCGAAGCCCATTTCCCGCAGGCGCAGCGCTTCGGGGGCGTGCGTGCCGGTCTCCATGATCTTCACGACGCTGGCCGTCTGCCCGGTCTTGAGGTCCTCGATCCGCATGAACACTCTGATCTGCTCGTATTGTTGCGAGCGATTATCATGTTCAATGTGGCTTGACTAGGGCGAGCGTGCCCTACGCGGCAGGATAGCGCAGGCGGCCCAGGAAACGGGAGAGGCGAGGGCGGTTTCCGGCCTGCTCGCGGAAGCGCATCTTGGCCTTTTCCACCTGCATGATCGTGTCGATGCGGCGGCCGAGGAACGCGAACGTGTCCGCATCGTCCTCACTCTCGTCCTGCAGCCAGTAGAGCAGGGTCGCGGCATAGACGCCGCCGAGTGAGAGGCGCTTGGTATAATGGTTGAAGTCGGTCGCCGTGTCGCCTGCGGCGCGCCACATGGCATCGGCGCTGCGCCACAGCGTACGCGCCGAAAGCGCGGCGTTCTGCGGCTGTGCGAGCACGGCGAACGCACGGCGCACGGCCTCCTTGTGCGGGCGCGCCTGATCGATGCGGATGCGGATCGCGGTGGTGATGCGGTCGCGAATCTTCATCGCGGCCGCACCGCGCCGCGCCATTTCCGCAGCCATGTCGTGGTCCGTTTTCAGGATCCAGGCATCGATCATCTCGGTCGCGCCGCCCGGGAACACCAGCCGCGCCCGGTCCGCCGGGATGCCGATCGCAGCGGCAGAGGCATCCAGCGCCGCCGCGCTCCAGCCGTCGAACGCCACGTTGGGCAGCAGAGCTTCCACCAGCACGGGGCGAAGCTCGTCGAGCGTCATGTCAGCGGGCGCGATGGTGTCGGTCATGGCGATGTGATACACGAGCCGTGCCGGGGCGTCAGCCCTGCTTCGGGCGCTACCCGCAGACCCTTGCCGCACTGGCCCGAATCTGCTAGATCGCGCGCTCTTTCCGCCAAGGCTTGCCTCTGGCGGCTCGTTTTATTGTGCCGGGCAAACGGCAAAACTGGATTGGAGTAGACGGCCGCAATGCAAATCATCGTTCGCGACAACAACGTCGATCAGGCCCTTCGTGCGCTCAAGAAGAAGCTGCAGCGTGAAGGTGTCTACCGCGAGATGAAGCTGCGCCGTCACTACGAGAAGCCCTCCGAGAAGCGTGCCCGCGAGAAGGCTGCCGCCGTCCGCCGCGCCCGTAAGCTGGAGCGCAAGCGCGCCGAGCGCGACGGCGTTCGTTAAGCCGGTCTCCGGTCCAAAATGAGGGCCGGATCTCGTTCAGGTTTCAGGTCTGGAGTGTGCGCTGATGGCGACTGTTGCGACGCGCGGTAGCGGCCTTGGCCGTTGGGTTCTGCTCATCGCGGTTCTTCTCGTCGGCATGGGCGTGCTCGCATGGGCCGGAACACAGAAATTCGCGGTGCCTGCCAATATGCAAACGACAGCTTCGGGCCTGATGTACGAGGTGATCCGCGAGGCCGCCGGCCAGAAGCCGACCGCTGACGACGTGGTGCTCGTCCACTATGAAGGCCGTCTGGCCAACGGCACCAAGTTCGATTCGAGCTACGACCGCGGCCAGCCCGCAGCCTTTCCGGTGAACGCCGTGATCCCCGGCTGGCAGGAAGGCATCCAGCTCATGTCGAAGGGCTCCAAGTACCGCTTCCGCATCCCGCCGCAGCTTGCCTACGGCGCGGAAGGCGCAGGCGGCGTCATCCCGCCGAACGCGACGCTGGAATTCGACGTCGAACTCCTGGAAATCGCCCCGCGCGAAGCCCTCGAACAGGGTATGCCGCCGCAATAAATCCTCTCCCTTGATGGGAGAGGAAACGAGACTTGCCGGTGAAACCGGCTAGTCGCAGTCGGTGAGGGTGGCAGCAGCGCTGATCGTGTCGATGACCCCATCGAGATTATCCAAAACCTCTGCGTTCCAGAACCGCAGCACCCGATAACCTTCGCTTTCCAGAAACCGGCTCCGCTCGGCGTCCGCTTCGATCTGGAACGCGTGTCCGTCGCCGTCGAGTTCGATAATCAGCCGTGCCCGATGGCTTGCGAAATCGGCGATGTAGGGGCCGAACGGTACCTGCCTGCGAAACTTCAATCCCGGCAGCCGCTCCCGGAGTGCGGCCCAAAGTATCCGCTCGAACACGGTCGCATCGCGCCGCAATCGTCGTGCACGCGGAATTGCTGCTGCCGTTGGATAGCGTTTCACCCACCCTCACCCTCCCACCGCTTCGCGGCGGGCCCCTCCTTCTCCCATCAAGGGAGAGGGGATACAGACCAACCTCTCCCTTGATGGGAGAGGATACGAAGCCTTGGCCGCAGGCCATAGGCGAAGTTGGTGAGGGTGGCCTGCGCCGCCGCTACTCGTCCCCGTCCCGCAGCGACACCCAGGCCCGCTCCCCGCGCAGTGCGGTGAACCAGCTCACGGGGTTCCAGAAGCGCTGGCTGCCGTCGAGCGAGAAGGTCGTGAATTCGGCGCGGCCGATCACGTTCTCGATCGGCAGCAGGCCGAGCCCGCCTTCCTCAGGCGAGAAGCGGCTGTCGGCGGAGCGGTCGCGGTTGTCGCCCATCAGGAACACGTGGCCCTGCGGCACGAGCACCGGCGGCGTGTCGTCGGCGTAGCTGAACAGAAGGTCGAGCACGGCATAGCTGCGCCCGGTTCCCTGCGTTCCGGGCAGTGTCTCGATGAAGCGCGGATAGCGACAGAAGCGTGTCCCATTGGCCTCGACCACGCGGAACTCCGGCCGCGCGCAGGGCATGTTGTCGGTTTCCGGGATCATCGTCGGCGCGGCGGGGCGTTTCGGCACGGCGGTGTTGTTGAGGTAGAGCACGCCGCCCTGCATCTGCACCGTGTCGCCCGGAAGGCCGATCACGCGCTTGATCCAGTCCTTGTGGTCGCTCGGTGACTTCACCACGACGATGTCGCCCCGCTCCGGCATCTTGCCGAACGCGCGTCCTTCCATCTTCGGCAGCACGGGCAGGAACGGCGACAGGTATGAAAAGCCGTAGGGATATTTGGTGACGACGAGCCGGTCGCCCACCAGCAACGTCGGCACCATCGATTCCGATGGAATGTAGAAGGGCTTGGCGACGAACGACCAGATGCCCATCACCGCGACGCCGAGCAGCGCCGCGTAACGCAGTTCCTTCTTCCAGTCGATGCCGGGCTTCTTGCCGCTCATAGCGGCCGCGCTGTGATCAGCACCATCGCCTGCGCCCACGGGTAGTCGTCGGTCAGTGTCAGGTGGATGTCGAGCGTGTGGCCATCGGGCGTGATCTCGGCGAGCCGCAGTGCTGCGCCACCGGTCAGCGCCAGCGTCGGCTGGCCGGAGGGGAGGTTGATGACGCCCATGTCCCGCATGAACACGCCGCGCCGGAACCCGGTTCCGAGCGCCTTCGAGCAGGCCTCTTTTGCCGCGAAGCGCTTGGCGTAGGAGGCTGCGCGCGTCAGCACGCGGCGTTCGGACCGCGCGATCTCGATCTCGGTGAACACGCGGTTGATGAAGCGCGCGCCGAACCGGTCGAGGCTCGATTGGATACGCTCGATGTTGCAGAGGTCAGAGCCGAGGCCGACGACGTGGGGCAGGATCAGGCTCCCGCGGCGGTGGGCGTGGCGCGCGCTTCGTCCATCAGCCGCCGCATCTCGCGGATCGCGGCATCGAGGCCGATGAACACGGCCTCACCGACAAGGAAATGCCCGATGTTGAGTTCGGCGACCTCGGGAATCGCGGCGATCGCCGCCACGTTATCGAAGCGAAGCCCGTGCCCGGCATGAACCTCGAGGCCGCGTTTTGCCGCAAGCGCCGCGCCCGCGGTCAGCCGCTCCAGTTCCTCGTCGCGCGAAATGCCTTCGGTCAGCGCGTAGCGGCCGGTGTGCAGTTCGACGACGGCGGCACCGATCGCCGCCGAAGCCTCGATCTGCTCGGGATCGGCTTCGATGAACAGGCTGACACGGCAACCGCGCGCCGAAAGCCGCTCCACGAACGTGCGCAGGTTCGGCTGGTTGCCGACGACGTCGAGCCCGCCCTCGGTCGTGCGCTCCTCGCGCCGCTCGGGCACGATGCACACGGCGTGCGGCGCATGGCGCAGCGCGATGTCCAGCATCTCCTCGGTCGCCGCCATTTCGAGGTTGAGCGGCAGGTCGATCTCGTTTGAAAGCCGTGCGATGTCGTCGTCGCTGATGTGGCGCCGGTCTTCGCGGAGGTGCGCGGTGATGCCGTCCGCGCCCGCAGCCGCTGCGATCAGCGCCGCCTTCACGGGATCGGGATGCACGCCGCCGCGCGCGTTGCGGATCGTGGCAACGTGATCGATGTTCACGCCAAGGCGCAGTTTGCTCACGCGGCGGCCCTCGATCCCGGCTTCACCGCGGGCAGCGCGGCAAGGTCCTGCGGCAGCCTGTCCGCGCTGTAGGTGGGAACGTCGAGCCGGATCAGCGCGTAGAGCGGCACGCCGATGTCGGCGGTGCCGTTTGAGCGGTCCACGAGGCAGCCGCCCGCGATCACCTCGCCGCCCGCCGCTTCGATCGCCGCGATCGCCTCGCGCGAGGAGAGCCCGGTCGTCACCACGTCTTCCATCATCAGCACCTTCGTGCCCGGTTCCAGCCGGAAACCGCGGCGAAGTTCGAAGGTTCCCGAGGGGCGTTCCACGAACATCGATTCGACGCCGAGCGCGCGTGCGACCTCGTAACCGACGATGAGCCCGCCCATCGCGGGCGCCACCACCGCCTCGATCTGCCCGCGCAGCTCCGCCGGAATCTTCGCAGCCAGCGCCTTCGCCAGACGCTCGGCACGCGCCGGGTCCATCAGCACGCGTGCGCATTGCAGGTACTTCGGCGAGCGCAGGCCGGAGGACAGGATGAAATGTCCTTCCAGCAGGGCTTCGGCGGCACGGAATTCCCCAAGAACCTCTTCGTCTGTCATGCCTTCATGCGCTCCACGGATGTCACGGCGTCGGTCGCCCTTAACGCACCGATGATATTCGTGAGATGCGCCAGATTGTCCACCTCGACGTCGACGACGAAGGTGTGGAAATCACGGTCACGGTGGTGCGTGCGCATGTTCACGATGTTGGCGCCCTGCTTCGCGAGCACGCCGGTCATCGTGGCGAGGCTGCCCGTCTCGTTGCGCAGCACCGCCGAAAGCCGCACGACCGCGCCGTCGTTGTCGTCGCCCCAGCCGAGATCGAGCCATTCGCGTCCGTCCGCGTCGGCCAGCGTCGAGCAGTCGATCGTGTGCACGTCGATGCTGCCGCTCTGGCGGCGGATGCCGATGATGCGGTCGCCGGGAATCGGGCTGCAGCACTGCGCGAGGTGCACGGAGACGCCCGGAGTCAGTCCCTTGATCGAAAGCTTCGCCTTCGGGTTGCGCTTCGCCCGCCGCTTGGCGCGTGCGTTGAGGATGCGTCCCGGCAGCAGCGCATCGATCACGGCGTCGTCCTCGATCCGGTGCGCTGCGAGGCCCATCACGAGGTCGTCGCGGTCCTGCAGGCCAAGGCGCCCGAGCGCGTCCTTGATCGCCGTATCGTTCAGCTTCACGTCGAGCCGCTTGATGATGTCCGCGAGCAGGCGTTCGCCGAGCGCGGCCTGCTCCTCATGCTCCTTGTGGCGGATGAAGCGGCGGATCGCGGCGCGCGCCTTCGCGGTCACCACGAAGCTCTCCCATGTCGCGTCCGGCTGCTGGCGGGCGGAGCGCAGGATTTCCACCTGATCACCGTTCGCAAGCGTGGTGCGCAGCGGCACGACGCGCCCGTTGACCTTGGCGCCCACGGTCGTCTCGCCGATCTTGGAATGGACAGCGTAGGCGAAATCCACTGGCGTCGCGCCGCGCGGCAGCTGGATCAGTTCGCCCTTGGGGGTGAAGCAGAACACCTGGTCCTGATAGAGGCCAAGCTTGGCGTTCTCCATCAGCTCCTCGGGGCTTCCCGCCTGGTCGAGGATTTCAAGCAGATCGGATAGCCACGGGTAGCGTTCGGAGGCGCGCGCGTTCTCGTCCTGCTTGTAGGCCCAGTGCGCGGCGAGGCCCATTTCCGCCTGTTCGTGCATGGCGCGCGTGCGAATCTGGATCTCCACGCGCATCTGTTCGCCGTGGATGATCGTAGTGTGCAGCGAACGGTAGCCGTTGCGCTTCGGCGTCGAGATGAAATCCTTGAATCGCCCCGGCACCATCGGCCAGCGCTGGTGGATAACGCCGAGCGCACGGTAGCAGTCGTCTGGCCTGTTCACGATCACGCGGAACGCGATCACGTCCGAAAGCTGCTCGAACGGGATGTGCCGTTCCTGCATCTTGCGCCAGATCGAAAACGGCCGCTTCTCGCGCCCCGCCACATCGGCATCGACGCCGTGACTGCCGAGCACGTCCGTGATCTCGGCGCTGATCCGTGTCAGCTGATCGCCGCCCGCCGCGCGCAGGCGCTCCAGCCGCGTGGTGATCGACTGATAGGCTTCGGGTTCCAGCTCGCGGAACGACACCTGCTTCATCTCGTCCATGAACTCGTACATGCCGATCCGCTCGGCGAGCGGCGCGTAGATGTCCATGGTTTCGCGGGCGATGCGCTTGCGCTTCTCGGGATCCTTGATGAAGTGCAGCGTCCGCATGTTGTGCAGCCGGTCGGCGAGCTTCACCAGCAGCACGCGAATATCGTCCGACATCGCGAGCAGGAACTTGCGGAAATTCTCGGCGGCCCTCTCGCTCTCGGTCTGCGCCTCGATGCGCGACAGCTTGGTAACGCCGTCCACCAGCCGCGCGACGTTCTTGCCGAACAGCGCCTCGACCTCTTCCGGCGTCGCGACGGTATCCTCCAGCGTATCGTGCAGAATGGCGGTGGCGATCGTCTCGTCGTCGAGCTTCAGGTCGGTAAGGATGCCCGCCACCTCGATGGGGTGCGAGAAATACGGGTCGCCGCTCGCGCGCAGCTGGCTGCCGTGCGCCTTCACCGAAAACACATAGGCACGGTTCAGCAAATCCTCGTCCGCGCCCGGATCGTAGGCCTTTACCTTCTCGACAAGTTCGAACTGTCTGAGCACACGTGCCTTTCTTTCATCCTCCCGTCACTATTTGGGGGCATGGGGCAGTGCGGGGCAAGGGGAGAGTTGATTGTTTTATGCCGCTGGCGTTTTCATCGGCAAGTGCGCGCTGTCCAGAATGTTTCTGACTTTCAGTTCTTGAGTTCGCGGTGTTCTCTGTCCTTTTGTGTGAAACAGTGTGCGTTTGGGGGAAGCAGAGAAATGCGATTTCATTTCTCAAAAGTAACGCTGGCGATTTTCCTGTCTTTATTCGCGGCACGGTTCGCCGTCGCGGCTCCGCCACCTGTGGAGGTCTACGGGCAATTGCCCGGCTTCGAGATGGCTGCGATTTCCGGTTCCGGCGAACGCATCGCAGTTGTCGGCGTTGCCGCCGACGCGCGCAGGCTGATGGTTGTCGACAGGAACAACCAGCTCCTGCTCGCGGTGCCCTTGGGCGATAACAAGCTGCGCGATGTGTATTGGGCCGGGGAAGATCGGCTCCTGCTGAAAACGAGCCATACGGTTGATCTGGGGCCGGATTTCACGGCGGCGCAGGCCGAGCTCTCCTCGATCACGGTCGTGTCGCTGAGCGGCGGCGCTGTCTGGAACATTTTTCAGAAAACCAGGGAGATCACCGGCGGGGTTCGCGGCTATTACGGGGCGATCGAAAAGCAGGGCCGCTGGTACGGCTATTTCGGCGGCATCACGCTTGAGGGCAATTCAAGGGATGGGCTTCGCCTCGGAAATACGGCGCCGGAACTCTACGAAGTCGATCTCGAAACCGGCAAATACAGCCGGATTGCGCGCCGTCTGGACAGTCAGGAAATCCACCGGCGCTGGTTGCTTGATGAGACCGGGGCTGTAGCCGCGACGCTGGATTTCTCCTCGCGGCAGGGGGATTGGCAGATCAAGGCGCCGGACAATCGCACGATCGTTTCCGGTCGGGCGCCTTTCGGCGACGTCAGCCTTGTCGGCCTTGGCAGTACGCCCGGCACACTCGTTTACGGGATCGTCGATGACGAAACAGGTGATCCGCGCTGGATCGAGCAGCCCTTGGTGGGCGGGCAGGGCAAGGAAATTACGTTTGGCGAGGAGGCGCGATGGCGGCTCACCGACAGGCGTACGCGCAGGATTATCGGGCATGTCGTCGAAGGCGACGTGCCGGTGGTGCGCTTCCACGACGCCCAGCGCGAAAAGGTGATGGAAGCGACGCGTAAGGCCTTTTCCGGCAAGCGCGTCGATCTCATCGACTGGAACGACGCCTTCGATCGTCTGATCGTGCGCACGGAGGCAACCGGCGAACCGCCGACATGGTGGATCGTCGACATCAAGGCCCGCTCAGCGAAAGTGCTCGGCGTTTCCTACACGGTCAAACCCGCGGATGTCGGGCCCGTACGAATGGTGTCCTACAAGGCGGGAGACGGGCTCGAGATGGCGGGTGTTCTCACGCTGCCGCCGCACCGCGAGGCGAAGGCCCTGCCGGTGGTTGTGCTTCCGCATGGCGGCCCCGCCTCACGCGACTACCCGGTGTTCGACTGGTGGGCGCAGGCATTCGCCTCCCGCGGATACGCGGTGTTCCAGCCGAATTTTCGGGGCTCGACCGGCCTTGGAGTGGACTTTGAGCGGGCGGGGTACGGCGAATGGGGTCGCAAGATGCAGACCGACATTTCGGATGGGCTTGCCGAACTTGTGCGGCAAGGGGTCGTCGACCGGAAACGCGCGTGCATCATGGGTGCAAGCTACGGTGGCTATGCGGCGCTCGCGGGTGTCACGCTCCAGCAGGGGCTCTATCGCTGTGCCGTCTCCGTCGCGGGCGTCAGCGACGTGAAGCGCCTGTATACGACCGAGGCGCGGGAAAGCGGGTTCAACAAGACGCTGATCCGCTCGCTGAAGGCTGAGATCGGCTTCGGGCGTGATCTCGATGTCGTGTCACCGCTACGCCTTGCAGAGCAAGCGGACGCGCCGGTCCTGCTCGTGCACGGCAAGGACGACACCGTGGTTCTCCACGAACAGAGCGCGGCGATGGACCGCGCGTTGCGGAAGGCGGGGAAGCCTGTGCAACTCGTAACGCTGAAGGGTGAGGACCACTGGCTCTCGAGAAGCGAGACGCGGCTGGCCATGCTGAAGGCTGCGCTGGCCTTTGTCGAAAAGCACAATCCCGCAGCCCCCTAAACTCCCCGCTCGCGGCGAAGGGCTCAGTTAAAGCGGAAGCCCGAGATCACCGTTTCGAGAACATGCTCGCGGTAGTCGCTCTGGCCTGGCGTATCCGAGGTGCCGGCGGCGACCATCAGCGGGATCAGATGCTCCTCGCGCGGGTGGCTGGCGCGGGCGGCGGGGGCGTCTTCCCAGTGGCCGAGCTCTGCGGCGCGGGTTTCCGCATCCGCTTCCACGGCCTTGGTCAGCCAGGCGTCGAACGCATCAGAAGGCGCGGTGAAGCGGGGGTCGCCGTAGCCGCGCATGTTGTGGAAGCTCATGCCCGAGCCGACGATGAGCACGCCCTCATCGCGCAAGGGTGCGAGCGCGCGGCCCGCCACGAGGTGAAGCGCGGGATCGAGGCTGAGATCGACCGACATTTCGACGACCGGTATCGCCGCGTCGGGAAAGGCGACCTTCAGCGGAATGAAGACGCCGTGATCGAGGCCGCGCTCCGCGTCGATCGTCGCCGGCAGTCCGGCACCGCGTAAAAGCGCCGAGGCACGCGCCGCGAGTGCGGGGTCGCCGGGTGCGTCGTAGCGCAGTTCGTAGGTGTGCGGCGGGAAGTTGTAATAGTCGTAGACCAGCGCCGGGCGTTCCGCCCCGGTGAAGGCAAAGCCTTCCGTTTCCCAATGGCCGGAAACGACGAGGATCGCACGGGGCCGTGCGGGCAGGGTTGCCGCGATGCTCAGGAGATACGCCGCCATGCCGCGCCAGATTCCGCGCGGGTCGTCCATGAAGAAGCACGGGCCGCCGCCGTGCGGGATGAACAATGCGGGCTGCCTGCTGTGTTGCATGAACACGATGTGGGGCGCGGTCAGCGCTTTGCAAAGCGCTGATTTCGCAATCCCGCGTTGCGCGCACGGCAACGCGCACAAACGAAAACGGCGGGGAAGGCCCCGCCGTTTCAGTTCACTGCTTCGTCCCGATCAGTCGTAGTCGGGAACGATCGGCGTCGGCTTGGGCGGCGCGGCGGCGGTGAGACGCAGTGCTTCGGCGCTCTCGGCGAGGCTGCCGATCTCGTCCACCGTGTCTTCGTCGTCCACGATCACGCGCTGCATACCCGAAACCAGCGCCTCGTTCAGCTGCACCGGCTTCACGGTTTCTTCGGCGATCTCGCGCAGCGCGACGACCGGATTCTTGTCGCGGTCGCGATCGAGGGTTAGCTCTGCGCCGCTCGAAATCTGGCGCGCGCGCTGGCCTGCGAGCAGCACGAGTTCGAAGCGGTTGGGAACCTTGTCTACGCAATCTTCGACGGTGACGCGCGCCATCGGGCAAACTCCAGCAAAAAATCGGGAAATTCGTAAGGGCCGCGATGTAGGCGTGCGCGCAACAGGAGTCAAGGAAAAGCCCCGATCCAGACGTTTCGGCGCATTGCACGGGGCGCGGCGAATGCTATGCGGGAGGCGGATGTCCGCCGTCGAAATCATCGCTGCCCTGCTCGGCCTTGCCAATGTCGCGCTCGTCGTCCGGCGCAGCGTTTGGAACTATCCGTTCGGCATCGCGATGGTCAGCCTGTACGGAGTGGTATTCTACGAGGCGCAGCTTTACAGCGATGCGCTGCTGCAGATTTTCTTCCTTGTTCTCAATATCTACGGCTGGATCAGCTGGCGTCGCGTGCAGCAGCGCGATGCCGTTCCCGTGCGCTGGATGGGGCTTCGCGGCAATGCCGTCGTGATTGCGGTCACGGCGGTCCTCTGGTTCCTGTGGTCGAGCGTGATGCACCGTTTCACGGATGCCGCCGCGCCCTATGTCGATGGCGCGGTCGCCTGCCTCAGCGTGGCCGGCCAGATCCTCATGGTACGGCGCTTCGTGGAGAACTGGATTTACTGGATCGTCGTCAACATGCTCGCGATCGGGCTGTTCTGGTGGCGCGATCTTCCCGTCACGTCGGCACTTTATACCGTGTTCCTCGGCCTCGCCTTCGCCGGGCTCTTCCAGTGGCGCCGCGCCGCGGCGGTGGCGGCATGAAGCGGCCCGCGAATGTCGTTCTCCACGGCCCCGAAAGCACGGGGAAGTCGACGCTCGGCGCCCGGCTTGCGGCGCACTATGGCACGCGGCTGATACCCGAATACGGGCGTCTTTACTGCGAGGTGCGTGGCAGCGAAACTGATGCCGACGATCTCGTTTCTATCATGCACGGTCATGTCGCGCTCACGGAGGCCGCGCGGGACGATGCGGCGGCGCAAGGTGCGCGCCTCGTCGTCTCGGATACCGATCCGCTGATGACCGCGGCGTGGGCGATGATGGGGCTCGGGCACCGCCTGTCGGCGCTCGATGCGTTCACAGATGTCGGCGATCTTTACCTGCTGATGGCGGACGATATCCCGTGGGTGGACGACGGCGTCCGGCTGCATCGCACGCCGCAGGCGCGTGCGCGCTTCATGGACCTGTCGCGAGAGGAGCTGGAACGGCGCTCGGTGCCGTGGGTGCTTGTTTCCGGCGACGCCGAGCAGCGGTTCGCCGCGGCGGTCGCGGCGATCGCCTCCGCCGGGATCGCATGACGGCGCTGCCCGTCCTTCACATCGATGCGCACATGCTGGTGATCGACAAGCCGGCGGGGCTTGCCGTGCATCCGGGGCCGAAGACACCGCACAGTCTGGAGGAACGCCTCCGCGAACTCACCTTCGGCTTCCATCGCCTGCCGCAACCCGCGCATCGGCTGGACCGCGACACCTCCGGCTGTCTTGTGCTCGCACGGCATCCAAAGGCCGCGAAGCGCCTCGGTCAGCTTTTCACCGACGGGCGCATCACCAAGACCTATTTTGCGCTTCTGGATGGGGTGCCGGAGCAGAGCGAAGGCCGTATCGACGCACCGCTCGCCAAGGTTTCGAGCGCGGAGGCGGGCTGGCGCATGGTCATCGATCCGGCCGGCAAGCCTGCCGCCACGCGCTGGCGCCTGCTCGCTGCGCACGAAGGGCAGGCGCTCATCGCTTTCTTCCCTGAAACCGGCCGTACCCACCAGATCCGCGTCCACGCCGCACATGCGCTCGCGCCGATCGCGGGCGATCCGGTTTATGGGGATGGGAAGGGCCCGATGCGGCTGCATTCGGCGGGCCTCGTCATCCCCTACCGTGATGAAGCGCCCGTCTCCGTCAGCGCGCCGCTGCCCGAAAGCTGGCCGCTGTGGGCACGTGAGGCGACTATAAATGAGAAGGGGCCGCCCTTTCGGGCGACCCCTTCCGCGTGACGAGACTGTAAGTCTTAGGCCTTGCGGCGACGACGGGCTGCCCCCAGCCCGAGGACACCGAGACCGAACAGCGCCAGCGCAGCCGGTTCCGGCACTTCGCCGATCGGCGGCAGGTCGAGACCGGTGAAGCCGTAGCCGAACGCCCAGTCGCCGTCGTTGTCCTGCGTGTACGAGTAGGCTTCGACGCCCACGGAGATGAACTCGGAGAACAACCCGCTGAGCGTGCGCGCCGCGCCGATGTAGGTGGTGAACTCAACCGACTCGCCCATGGCGAGATCGCCGAACGAGAAGATGAAGTAACCGCCGAGATCGCCCGTGGCGTCCGTCGCGTTGGTGTCAGCCGCAACGCCGCCGTACGTGCCGCGGAGGACCATGGGATCCGGAGCGGCGAACGGGTTGAGTGACGTGTGCAGCACCTTGCCGCCGGGGCCCGAAGGCGTGCCGCCGTAGATCGAGGTGAAGTCGTCCGAGAAGTGGCCCGGGGGCACGTCCCAGTCGAGCGTGCGGGCGTAACGGATGTCCGTTGCGTCGGCGCCGGTGTCGTTGGTGATCTTGATGTCGATGCGGAACAGCGTGCCGCCGTCGACGGGCGAGTACGTGTGCGTCACGGTGAGGCCGTTGGTGCTCACCGTCGACTTGGCGCTCGACGCCGTCACGTCGGAAATCGCGGACGAGTCAAACGTGTTGCTGCCGCCGTAGGTGTAGGTGCCGGTGCCGTTGGCAGCGACGCCCCAGCCTTCGCAGAGGCAGCCCGGCGTGATGGCGTCGCCGACGCCGGAAAGATTGAGGCCAACGCCGCCCGAACCAAGGCCGCCGTCGTCGAACAGGCCCATGGTGACATTACCGTTGGTAAGTGTCGTCGCCTGGGCGGTGCCCGCAATCGCGAGCGAGGCGCAGGCCGCCAGAATTGAGGTCGTGTAACGCATGATCTTATCCCCTCTGTGTTTCTACGCACACCGGGCGAAACACTGCCGGGTGGACACAAACGTCGAAAACGGAGGAAAGCATAACGCGTGCCAAATCGGTGTCTGCGCCAACAAGTCACGGATTTAGGCCCTGTTTTTTCGTTTCGTAAATGGCTAAGCGATTTTGCGTACAACAAGTATGTAAAAAACGGCGACAGTGGCACGGCCCTGCGCTTGCCGAAGGCGCCCGCGCCCCCTAAGTGGCCCTCCCATGACCGATCTCGCGCACATCCGTAATTTCTCGATCATCGCCCACATCGACCACGGCAAGTCGACGCTGGCCGATCGCCTTATCCAGCGCACCGGCGGGCTCACCGACCGCGAGATGTCGGAGCAGGTGCTGGACAACATGGATATCGAGCGCGAGCGCGGCATCACCATCAAGGCGCAGACCGTGCGCCTCGAATACACGGCGAAGAACGGCGAGACATACACACTGAACCTCATGGACACGCCGGGCCATGTCGATTTCGCCTACGAAGTCTCCCGCAGTCTCGCTGCGTGCGAAGGCGCGCTGCTCGTGGTGGATGCCGCACAGGGTGTCGAGGCGCAGACGCTGGCGAACGTCTATCAGTCGATCGAGCACGACCACGAGATCGTGCCCGTCATCAACAAGATCGATCTGCCTGCCGCCGACCCGGAGAAGGTGAAGGCGGAGATCGAGGACATCATCGGCCTCGATGCGTCGGAGGCCGTGCTCGCCAGCGCCAAGTCCGGCATCGGCATCGATGATGTGCTCGAAGCCGTCGTGAACAAGATCCCGCCGCCGAAGGGCGACCGCGACGCCCCGCTCGAAGCGATGCTGGTCGATAGCTGGTACGACCCGTACCTCGGCGTCGTCATCCTCGTGCGCGTGGTGAACGGTGTCATCCGCAAGGGGCTCAACATCAAGTTCATGGCCGGCGGCACCGAGCACCTGATCGACCGCGTCGGCTGTATGCGGCCCAAGATCGAGACGCTCGACGAGATTGCGGCTGGCGAGATCGGTTTCATCACCGCGCAGATCAAGGACATCTCCGAAACCCGCGTCGGCGACACCATCACGACCGTGAAGAACCCGGCGAAGGCTGCGCTCCCCGGCTTCAAGGAAGTGCAGCCCGTGGTTTTCTGCGGTCTGTTCCCGGTCGATGCGGCGGATTTCGAGAAGCTGCGCGACAGCATTTCGAAGCTGCGCCTCAACGACGCCTCGTTCAGCTTCGAGATGGAAACCTCCGCCGCGCTCGGCTTCGGCTTCCGCTGCGGCTTCCTCGGCCTCCTGCACCTGGAAATCATTCAGGAACGGCTGACCCGCGAGTACGACCTCGATCTCATCACCACCGCGCCCTCGGTCGTCTACCGGATGCACATGACGGATGGGACGGTGCAGGAACTGCACAATCCCGCCGACTATCCTGACGTCGTGAAGATCGATTTCGTCGAGGAGCCGTGGATCGAGGCGGTGATCTACGTGCCGGACGAGTATCTCGGCTCGCTCCTGAAGCTGTGTCAGGATCGCCGCGGCATCCAGAAGAACCTCACCTACGTGGGTGGGCGCGCGCAGATCACGTACGAACTGCCCTTGAACGAGGTCGTGTTCGATTTCTACGACCGCCTGAAGTCGATCAGCCGCGGTTACGCCAGCTTCGATTATCACCAGATCGGCTACCGCGAGGGCGACCTCGTCAAGATGTCGATCCTCGTCAACAACGAGCCTGTCGACGCGCTCAGCATGATCGTCCACCGCGGCGCGGCGGAAGCGCGCGGCCGCCACATGTGCGAGCGGCTGAAGGACTTGATCCCTCGCCACCTGTTCAAGATCCCGATCCAGGCGGCGATCGGCGGCAAGGTCATTGCGCGCGAAACGATCGCAGCGCTCCGCAAGGACGTCACCGCCAAGTGCTACGGCGGCGACATCAGCCGCAAGCGCAAGCTCCTCGACAAGCAGAAGGAAGGCAAGAAGCGGATGCGCGAGTACGGCTCGGTCAGCATCCCGCAGGAAGCCTTCATCGCCGCGCTCCGCATGGGCGACGAGGGGTAGGCTGTCAATTTAGGACAGTTGACAAGTTTTTCATCGGGGTCAGAGTGGGCGCTCTCCGAAGAGGGCTTCCTGATGCCGAGATACAGCGTCCTGCTCTGCGCGCTTGCCATGCTCGCAGGGATCGCGGTGACCGCGTCCCCGGTGTTCGCGATGCCGCATCAAGGCGCGCAAACGCTCACGCCGCAGATTTACCGCCAACGCTGCCTGTTCTGCCACAAGAGCGCTGCGCCCGAAGGTGTCGCCCCCGAAATCCTCGTCGGCCTCAATCCGCCGCCAGGCGTGAAGCCCGCCGATGTGATGCCGAACATCAAATGCTGGCGCCGCTGCGAGAAGTGCTGGCCGCAGCGGAAATAGGGACGCTTCCGAAATAGGAAAACCTGTGCCAGCCAGGGGCGGTGCCTGCTCAAGTGCTTCCAATATCGCAGACGCGCGCACCCGCCGTGGAATTGAATTTCCGCGTCTTTGCCTCAACTTCCTCAACTTCGTACCGTTTCGGGACAGGCCGTTCAGCCCATCAGCAGCGCGGAGAGCACCAGCACCACACCGGCCAGAGAGGTGAGCCACACCAGCGTCCGCAGCTTGGGAATGCCCGCGGCATAGAGCGGCAGGTAGATCAGCCGCGCCCAGAAATAGAGGTGGGCGCCAAGCTCGGTCTTCCAGCCCAGCCGGTCCGCCGCGACCGTCGCCAGCAGTACCGCCGCGAACAGCGGGAAGGTCTCGAAGAAGTTCGCCTGCGCCCGCGCCAGCCGTCCGGCAAGCGGCTTCAAGGGCGGCATCTCGGCATCGCGCGCGCCCATGTTCCATTCGATGCCGTACTGCGCGGTCTTGACGTTCACGGCCCACAGGATGTGGACAAGGCCCAGCACCACGGCTGCACCCAGCAGATAAAGTTCGATCGGCATGGTGACCCCTCCCCCTTGGAAGGGGCGGACGATCCCTTATTCAGCGCCGCTTCGCAAGCGGGCGGAAAGGTGAGGGGGTCAGGCCGCCTGGTTCCGTGCGGCGAGGTCAACCTCGGCCTTGATGCATTCGGCAAGCAGGAAGGCGAGTTCAAGGCTCTGGCCGGCGTTGAGGCGCGGGTCGCAGTGCGTATGGTAGCGGTCTGCAAGCGCCTCGTCGGTGATCGCCATGGCGCCGCCGGTGCATTCGGTCACGTTCTGGCCGGTCATCTCGGCGTGGATGCCGCCCGCGTGCGTGCCCTCGGCGCGGTGCACCGCGAAGAAGCCGCGCACCTCGGCGAGGATGCGGTCAAAGGGCCGCGTCTTGTAGCCGCTGGCCGACTTGATCGTGTTGCCGTGCATCGGGTCGCACGACCAGACGACATGGCGCCCTTCGCGCTTCACGGCGCGGACGAGCGGCGGCAGGCCGGCTTCCACCTTGTCGTGCCCGAAGCGGCTGATGATCGTGATGCGCCCCGGCACGTTATCTGGGTTCAGCGTGTCGATCAGGCGGATCAGCGTGTCCGGCTGCAGGCTCGGTCCGGCCTTCAGGCCAAGCGGGTTGCCGACGCCGCGCAGGAACTCGATGTGCGCCGAGCCTTCGAAACGCGTGCGGTCGCCCACCCACAACATGTGCGCGCTGGTGTCGTACCAGCGGCCGGTGAGCGAATCCTGCCGCGTCATCGCCTGCTCGTAGCCAAGCAGCAGCGCCTCGTGGCTGGTGTAGAAGTCCGTGCCCTTCAGCTGCGGAACCGTTTCCGGGCTGATGCCGCACGCTTCCATGAAGGCAAGCGCGTCGCCGATGCGGTCGGCGACGTCCTTGTATTTTTCGGCCCAGGGCGAACGGCCCACGAAATCGAGGTTCCACTTGTGAACCTGATGCAGGTTCGCAAAGCCGCCCTGCGCGAAGGCGCGCAGAAGGTTGAGGGTCGCGGCCGATTGCATGTAGGCGCGAAGCATCCGCTGCGGGTTCGGCTCCCGCGCCGCACTTTCGAAGGTGATGTCGTTGACGATGTCGCCGCGGTAGCTCGGCAACGAAACACCGTTCAGCTCTTCCATGTCCGCCGAGCGGGGCTTGGCGAACTGCCCGGCAAGGCGGCCCACCTTCACCACGGGCATCCGGCTCGCGAAGGTCAGTACGACCGCCATCTGCAGCAGCACGCGGAACGTGTCGCGAATGTGGTTCGGGTGGAACTCGGCGAAGCTTTCGGCACAGTCGCCGCCCTGGAGCAGGAAAGCCTTGCCCGCCGCGACATCGGCGAGCTGGGCTTCAAGCGCGCGCGCCTCGCCCGCGAAGACGAGCGGCGGATAGCTCGAAAGCTCGCTTTCCACGGCCGCAAGTGCTGCCGTGTCTGGATAGGCGGGAAGCTGCCGCGCTTCGGAATTGCGCCAGCTGGCCGGGGCCCAGGATCGCTCGGACGTCTTCATCGCGCGCCTTTTGACGTGTCACTTCAAGGAGCGCAAGCAATGCTTTCTTGGGGATCGGATGCCTCTTCTGGCCGCTTTGGCGCAGCGTTTTTTCCGTCGTGGTTAACGCTCTCGTAACAATTCATCGCAAAAGAAGGGGCTAAGACAATGAATGCACTTGATATTAACCATTGATGCGTACATTGTTCACATGTTCCGGGGGGACGAGGGAAAACTCCGATGCTGAAACAGTCGCCGGTTTTTGAACGCAAGGCTCCAAGCAGCTACCATCACGGCAATCTTCAGGAGGCGCTGCTGAACGCCGGATTGGAGCTACTGGAACGGAGAGGCTGCGCAGAGCTTGCGCTGCGCGAAGTCGCCCGCGAGGTCGGGGTGAGCCCCGCTGCCGTCTACCGTCACTATACCTCGAAAGAGGCGCTGCTCACCGCGATGGCCATTGAAGGCTTCAAGCGCCTCACGGCCGTGCAGATCGAGCCGGTTTCGAATGCCGTGGTGACGCCGGTGCGCTTTGCCGACATGGGTCGCGCCTATGTTCGCTTCGCGGTCCGCAATCCCGCGCTGTTCCGCCTGATGTTCAGCGACCAGATCGATTCCAGCCGCGATGCCGCGCTGATGTTCGCGATCGAACCCCTCACCGCCAACATAGAGGATGCCGTCGCCCGTCTCGCGGGGCCGCGCTTCTCGTCCGCGATGCGGCGCAAGGCGGCGCTCCGCGCCTGGTCGCTCGTGCACGGTCTGTCCATGCTGCTCATCGACGGCCAGCTGCGCATCGCGCACAGCGAGGTCGACCGCATGATCGAGGCCGTCGTCGACCCCAATCACGCGCTCGCCATCTAACGCATCAAGACGAGTTCTTCCGCCATCGTCGGGTGAACGGCCACGGTTTCATCGAGCTGCGCCTTGGTGAGCCCGGCCTTCACGGCAATGGCGAGCGGCTGCATGATCTCGGCCGCCTCCGGCCCAATGATGTGCGCGCCGAGGATGCGGCCGGAAGCATCGTCGACGACAAGCTTGTAAAGCGACCGCTCCGTGCGACCCGCCAGCACGTTCTTCATCGGCCGGAAGTCCGAGGCATAGACGCGCACCGAGCCATACGCATTGCGCGCCTGCGATTCCGTGAGGCCGACGGCCGCGATCGGCGGATGGCTGAACACGGCGGACGGGATGCAGCTATGGTCGACCCGCCATGGCTTGCCGCCGAACACAGTGTCGGCGAAGGCATGGCCCTCGCGGATCGCGACGGGGGTCAGCTGCACGCGGTCGGTCACGTCGCCGACCGCGTAGATGTTCTCGATATTGGTGCGGCTGTCCGCATCGACCTTGATTGCGCCGTTTTCGGCAAGTTCAACGCCGATCGCCTCGAGGCCCAGCCCGGCACTGTTTGGCGGGCGGCCGACTGCATAGACGAGGAGGTCGGTTTCGATCGGCGCATCCTTGCCGGCATGAACGAGGAGGCTGCCGTCCGCCTGCTTCTCGACCTTGCGGAACGGCGCGTTGAAGCGGAAATCGATGCCCTTTGCAGTGCTGATCGCCTGCAGGCGCTCGGCAAGCTGCTGGTCGTATTCGCGCAGCAGACGGTCGCCGCGCAGGAGCAGCGTCACCTTCACGCCGAACGCATTGAAGATACCCGCGAATTCGTTGGCGATATAACCGCCGCCGGCGATCACCACGCGCTTCGGCAGCGCTTCGAGATGAAACACTTCGTTCGAGGTGATGCCGTGCTCGGCGCCTTCGCAGTCCGGGAGGCCCGGCCGCGCACCGGTCGCGATCAGGATCTTGTCGGCGGTGACGGTCTTGTCGCCGATCCGAACCGTGTGCGCGTCCTCCAGCACGGCGCGGCCGTTAAGGATCGTCACCTTCTGGCTTTCGAGCGTCGAGATATAGGCCTTGTTGAGCCGGTCGACCTCCGAAAGCACGTTGTCGCGTAGCGTCGCCCAGTCGAAGCGCTTCGCCTCCACCGTCCAGCCAAAGTTGCGCGCATCTTCAAGGTCTTCGGCAAAGTGCGCGCCGTAGACGAGCAGCTTCTTCGGCACGCATCCGCGAATCACGCACGTGCCGCCGACGCGATACTCCTCGGCGATGGCCACGCGCGCGCCGTAGCCCGCGGAAATCCGGGCCGCGCGCACCCCGCCGGAACCGGCGCCGATGACGAAGAGGTCGTAGTCGTATGCGTTCATATTTGCGGTCCGGCCCTTTGTGGCGGTAGATTACGGCTGTGTAGCGATTGGCGGACACATCCGGCAACGTCTACGGGGGAAGGTAGGGTGAGATGACAACGGTCGCAACGGCGCCCCAGGACATACCTGCCCGGCGCAAGGTTCTGCTGGTGGAGGATTCTCCGCTTGTCGCTATGTCGCTCGAAACACTGTTCGAGGACATGGACTGGGAGATGCAGGGGCCGGCCACCCGGCTCGAGGAGGCGCTCGCGCTTGCCGAGACGACGGACGCCCATATCGCGCTCCTTGATGTGAACCTCGACGGCGAGATGAGCTGGGCGGTCGCGGACGTGCTCAAGACCCGCGGCGTCCCGTTCGTGTTCGCCACAGGGTACGATGGTGCATCGATGTTGCCGGAAGAACACTGCGACGCGCGGCTCGTGAGCAAGCCCTTCCAGATCGCCGAGCTTGAGGTCCTGCTGCGCGAGATTGTCGGCGAGGATCTCTAGCCGAGACGTTCCCGTGCGGCTTCCCAGTTGCGGCCGTCGAAGGCTTCCACCGCGAACGTCAGCGATGCGTAATCATCGAGACAGCGTGCGTTGACGCTGTACCCGTCCGGGTGTGAGCGCGGCACGTAGAAGCTCTTGATGCCGCAGGTCTTGCAGAACAGGTGCCGTGCGACACCCTCGCCGAAGCGATATTCGCCGAGATTATCGCTGCCGGAAAGCAGCCGGAACGTATCCTTCGTGACGATCAGGTGCAGGAATCCTGTCGCCGAGCACATCGAGCAGTTGCAATCGAGCAGTGGGATCGGTCCGTCCGCCACATCCACGGTGAAGCGCACGGCCTTGCAGTGGCAGCCGCCGGCAAGCATCGTCACTCGACCGTTACGGACTTCGCGAGATTGCGCGGCTGGTCGACGTCTGTGCCCTTCGCCACGGCGACGTGATAGGCGAGGAGTTGCACCGGCACGGCGTAGACGAGCGGCTGGATCAGTGGATGGCAGTCCGGCATCTCGATCGTCGCGACCGCACCGTCGCCGGCCTTGGCGATGCCCGCCGCGTCGGAGATCAGCACGATGCGCCCGCCGCGCGCCGCGACTTCCTGCATGTTGCTGACGGTCTTTTCAAAGAGCGGCCCCGAGGGTGCGATGACGATGACGGGAACGCTGTCGTCGATGAGCGCGATCGGGCCATGTTTCATCTCGCCCGCGGCATAGCCTTCGGCGTGGATGTAGCTGATTTCCTTCAGCTTCAGCGCGCCTTCGAGCGCCATCGGATAGTCCGGGCCACGCCCCAGGTAGAGCACGTCGCGGGCAACTGCGACGAGGGGCGCCATCTTCTCGATCTCCTCATCGTGTGCGAGCGCTGCGTTGAGCGCGGCGGGGGCTTCGGCGAGATGCTGGACGATGCCGCGTTCCTCTTCGGCGGTCATCTTGCCCTTGGCGCGCGCGAGGTTGGCGGCGAAGGCGGCAAGCACAGCGAGCTGGCAAGTGAACGCCTTCGTGGAGGCGACGCCGATCTCCGGCCCGGCGTTCGTCGGCAGCAGCAGGTCTGCCTCACGCGCCATCGAGCTTGTGGGCACGTTGACGACGACGGCGATCTTCTGCCCTTCCGCACGGCAATGGCGGAGCGCGGCGAGCGTGTCCGCCGTCTCGCCCGATTGGCTGATGAAGAGCGCAAGGCCGCCCGGCTCCAGCACCGGCTCGCGGTAGCGGAACTCGGAGGCGACATCGATGTCCACCGGCACGCGCGCGAACTTTTCGAACCAGTATTTGGCGACGAGGCCCGCGTAGTAGCTGGTGCCGCAGGCGACGATGGTGACGCGCTTCACTTCGGCGAGGTCGAACTCGGGGATGGGGAGCGCGACCTTGCCGTCGAGCGGCTTCAGATAGGCCTGCAGGGTCTGTGCCACGACCACCGGCTGCTCGAAGATCTCCTTCTGCATGAAGTGGCGGTGGTTGCCCTTGTCGATAATCGCGCCGGAAACGCCAGACAGTGTCACCTCGCGGGTAACGGGCGCGTTGTCGCGGTCGAAGATCTCGATCTTCTCGCGGCTGAGCACGGCCCAGTCGCCCTCTTCGAGGTACGCGATCTTCTGCGTCATCGGCGCGAGCGCCAGCGCATCGGAGCCGAGATAGTTCTCGCCCTCGCCGAGCCCGACGACGAGCGGCGCGCCGAGGCGGGCGCCGACCAGCAGATTGTCGTGGCCTTTGAACATCATGGCGAGCGCGAACGCACCGTGGAGGCGCGGAAGCACGGCTTTCACCGCCTCGATCGGGGCCTTGCCGCACTCAAGCTCCCGCGCGACGAGGTGGGCGACGACCTCCGTATCGGTCTGGCTGGCAAACGTGCGGCCCTCGGCGGAAAGCTCGTCGCGCAGTTCCTTGAAGTTCTCGATGATGCCGTTGTGAACGAGCGTCACGTCGCCGACGATGTGCGGGTGCGCGTTGTCCTCGGTGGGTGCGCCGTGCGTCGCCCAGCGCGTGTGGGCGATGCCGATGTGGCCGGGCAGAGGGTCGAGCGCCAGCTTCTTCGCGAGGTTGTCGAGTTTGCCTTCCGCGCGGCGGCGATCGAAATGCCCGTCCACGATCGTGCAGGCGCCCGCCGAATCATAGCCGCGATACTCAAGCCGGCGGAGGCCAGCCACGAGTTGGTCGGTGACGTCGCCTTTACCGAGAATGCCGATGATGCCGCACATTACTTCGCCGCTTTCTTCTTGGCCGTCATCGCCTCGCGGAATCGCGCGGCCCAGCCGGGTTTGCTGTTTTGAACACCGCGCGCCACTGCGAGCGCGTCGGCTTCCACGTCCTTCGTCATCACTGAACCCGCACCGACGATAGCGCCGTCCCCGATCTTCACCGGGGCGACGAGCGCACTGTTGGAGCCGATGAAGGCACCCGCGCCGATCTCCGTCTTGTACTTGAAGAAGCCGTCGTAGTTGCAGGTGATCGTGCCCGCACCGATGTTGGCCTTCGTGCCCACGCTGGCGTCGCCGATGTAGGAGAGGTGGTTCGCCTTCGCGCCCTCGGCGAACACCGCCTTCTTCGTCTCGACGAAGTTCCCGATCTTGACGCCCTTCGCGAGATCGGTGCCGGGGCGGAGGCGTGCGTAAGGTCCGATTTCAGCCTTTTCGCCTACCTTCGCACCTTCGATGTGCGAGAAAGCATGGATGCGCGTGCCCGCACCCACGGAAACGCCGGGGCCGAACACCACGCTCGGCGCTATGCTCACGTCGGCTGCGATCTCGGTGTCGAAGGCGAAGAACACGCTGCCGGGATCGGTGAGCGTGACGCCTTCCTTCATGAAATAGGCGCGGCGCTCGGTCTGAAAGCGCGCCTCGGCGACCGCGAGCTCGGCGCGGCTGTTGATGCCCATCACCTCGGCCTCGGCGGTTTCGACGACACGCGAGGCGCGCCCATCCGTTTTCGCCAGCATGATGATGTCGGGCAGGTAGTATTCGCCCGCCGCATTGTCGTTGCCAACGCGATCGAGGAGCAGCCAGAGGTCAGAGGATCGTACGGCGAGCAGGCCGGAATTGCAGAGGTTGATGCCCCGTTCGGCAGGCGACGCGTCCTTGAACTCGACCATCTTGCGGATAAGGCCGTCGTCGGCGTCGATGCGGCCGTAGGCGCCGGGATCGGCAGCGCGGAAACCCAGCACGACGGCGGCGGGCGCAGTATCGCTGTTCAGTTTCGCCAGCATCAGGCGCATCGTGGCGCTCTCGATGAAGGGGACGTCGCCGTAGAGAACGAGGATGTCGCCTTCGAAATCGGCCAGCGCGGCCTTTGCCTGCAGCACAGCATGGGCAGTGCCGAGCTGCGGCTCCTGTGTCACGACGACGGCGCCGGTGCCCGCGACGGCGGTTTCGACCTGCTCGCGCCGCGCGCCCACGACGACGACGGTGCGCTCGGGCGCGATCTCGTCCACGCTTGCCATCAGGTGCAGCAGCATCGGCCGCCCGCCGATGGGGTGCAGCACCTTGTGCGTTTCGGATTTCATCCGCGTGCCCATTCCGGCGGCGAGGATGATGGCGGCGACAGGCCGGCGGCTCATGAAACTCTCACAGACTCAATCGATTCCCTAGGGCGATTCCTCGCGCCGCTGTGCCATATCGGGATTGCCATTTCCATAACGCCGGGCAAAAGGCTTGCATGAATCCGACAGCACCGGATTGCCATTTCCATAACGCCGGGCAAAAGGCTTGCATGAATCCGACAGCACCCTCCATCGTTTTCGACCTCGACGGCACGCTCGTCGATACGGCCCCCGACCTTGCGGCGGCGATGAACCACGTTCTGGCGCATTTCGGGCGGGCACCCGTGGACCCCGAAGCCGTGCGCCACATGGTGGGCCATGGCGCGCGCCGTACGATTGAGCGCGGCCTCGCGCTCACCGGCGGCGGCGACGAGGCGATGCTTGATGCAGGTGTGCCGGTATTCCTGGAGTTTTACGGCGTGAACGTCTGCGTCGGCTCCCGCCCATGGGAGGGGGTCGAAGCGTCGCTCGCCGCCCTCGCGGATGCAGGTGCCCGCCTCGCGATCTGTACAAACAAGCCCGAACGGCTGGCCGTGGACCTGATCGACGCGCTTGGCTGGGGCGATCTTTTCGATGCGATCCTCGGCGGCGACAGCCTGCCGGTGAGGAAGCCAGACCCCGCGCATGTGCTCGAAACGCTGGCGCGCATCGGCGGCGATCCGGCGCGCGCCGCGTTCGTGGGCGATTCGCGGCCCGACGTGGAAGCATCGCGCGCGGCGGGCGTCCCCGTGGTGCTCACCAGCTTCGGTTACAGCGACGTGCCGCCGGATACGCTCGGCGCCGACGCGATGATCGACCATTTCGATGCTCTGATGCCGACGCTCAAACGGGTTGCGCCTGCGCTCTTCGCCTGAGCGCCTTGCGCCCAAGGTGCTGCGCCAGCATCAGCGGCGGCATCCGTAGCCAGTGACCGCGGATGTAGAGCAGCCGGTCGCTGATCTTCGCGCCCTGATGCCCGAAGCGGTCGCGGCCGTGGAGTTTGCGGAGCGCGAGCCCATCGACAAGGTCCATGCGGCCGGCCAGCGTTTCCGGCACGTTCGTTCCGTAGAGCCGTTGGGCGAGCCGTAGCGCGCGTGACAGTGGCACGCGGAGCTGGTGCCGATCCGCGGTCTCGGCAAGCCTGTCCCAGAAGGCGTCATCGCGGGAGAAATCGGTCGCGAGGCAGTGAATATCCCAAAGGTTGCGCGTGCCGCCCTCAAACTCGCCATCGTAGGCAACGTGCGCGGCGCTGTGCAGAAGCATTTCCGCCGGGCCGAGCACGAACAGGCCATCCGCTACCGCCACGCGGCTTTCAATGAGCGCGTCCACATCCGGCCTCAGCCGCGCGGTGAGCGGCAGGATTGTGTGGTGCACGTCGATCACGCCGCCGCGCTCCTTGTGCACCATCGGCGGCAGCTCGTGCATCCATGTGCGGTAATAATGGTCGTCGTAGGCGTTTTCCTTCGCCTGAATCCAGCCATGGGCCAACAATGCGGCCTCGACGGCGGGAAGTGCGGCGCGCGGCACGAGAATGTCGAGGTCGCCGATCCGTCGCCCTTCGGCGGCTGCAAGCCCGGCATGGAGATAGGCGGAGCCCTTCATCATGATGACAGGGCAACCAACGTTTTTAAGCGCCAGTGCAGCGCGGTTGATTTCCCAGCCGGCGGCGAGATGGTCGCCGCGCGTGAGGTCTTGTTCCTCGGCAAGACACGTCCGCGCGCCTTCCGGCAGTGCGTCCCACAGCGGCGCAGCGCGCGCGGCGACCGTGCCCAGCAGCCGCTCGGCACGGCCGACGCGGATGAGCGCGTTCCAGTCTTCCGCCGACAACGCCCGCATCGATTCGGGCGCCGCGAGCGCGCGGTGCAGGATCGCGGCCGGCGTCATTCCGTCACCTTGCGCCACAGCGTCTCGAACAGGTCGAGCGCGTCATCGCTTGATCCGTACATGATATCGAACGCGGGAGCGTGCGCGAGGCAGCGCCACACCGCCTCGAATCCGGCCTCGCCCATCAGCGCCTGATTGGTCGAGGAGGCGGCGAGACGCACATAGGTTTCGGTCCGCGTCATCGGGCGCCACGCGGGCGCAGCGTTTTCGCGGAAGTGCGGGGCGATGACGAGGGCAATCTCGGCAGGCGTCTGCATCGCATCGATCGCAGCGGCAGGCGGCAGCAGGTGCCGGATCGTACCTTTCACCGTGCCTTCGAGCACTGGTCCAAAGCGATCCGCAGGCGCGCAGGCTTCCATCGCACCGATCGAGGCGTTTTTGAGCGAGATGGGACGGGGGAAGGGGTGCAGAAGCGGCGCGTGGAGATCGAGCAGCGCGAACTCGTCGCCAAGATGGCGCCAGCCCTCGCGATACGCGAGCAGCGCCGAGAGCGTGCTCTTGCCCGCTCCCGAATCGCCGATCAGCAGCGCCGCCTTGCCACCCTGCGCAGATGAGGCCGCATGAACCACGACATGCCGCCGATAGCCGACCGCCATTTGCAGGTTCATGCCCATTTCAAGGCCGAGCATCCCCAGGTCCACAGGCAGAGGCAGCGTGTCGAAGGGCTCGAAATCGCATTCCAGGCGAAGGTTCGGCTTTATCCACCGCCGCAAGGGGCTCGAAGGCACGGCGCTTACGGCATAGTCGTAGATGCCGTCGGCAGTGGCTGACGGATAGTCGCGATAGAGCGCGTTCACATCGTCGATCACGCGCCGGAAGGGCGAGCGCAGATGGAAGGACGCCGGGCCGATCCGCAGCGTCCGGGACGGCCAGCGGTCAGCAATCATGCGATGCGGTCGATAATGTCCATCGCGGCCATCTCGTCGAGCCGCGCACCGACGACGCGCGCGATATCGTCGCCTTCGCCGTCCAGATCATGATGCTGTGCAAGCGCGCCGCAAACCTCCCCGATATCGAGCGTTCGCTCGTGTAGCAGGTCGAGGATGGCGACGACAGCGGGGGAGACGACATGCGTCATCCCCGAAGGCCGATGATAGACGAGCGTCAGTTCGTCCACCGGCCGCACGACATAAGCATCCCGCGCCGCGGCGCGATAACGCGGGTCGGTGCCGCCGGTCAGAGCTTGTGGACGAGCGAGGTGAGGCAGGTGAACCCGCTCTGGCCCGGCTTCAGGTTCTTGATGTACTTGAGGTGGGCGTCGAACTGCTTCGTCGAGTAGATGCCGTCAGGAAGGCGTCCGGACTCTTCGTAGTCGATGAGTTCCTGGCCGTAGTAGTAGCCCTTGGGCGGGGGTGCGTAGCACTTGCCCTTGTCCTTGCTCGTGGTGCTGCTGCTGCCGCCGCCATAGGCGACCATGCCCTCGTCGTCGGCCGTGGACATGTCGTAGCCGTAGGCGTCGTAGCCCTTGCCGTCCTTGTCGCAGACCTTGTCGATCGGAATCTGGCACATGGCGAGCGATGTCGTCGCACCGCCGCCGCCGCCACCGCCGCCACCGTGATGGCCGCCGGTCGCCCATGCGGGACGCAGCGTGACGACTGCCGGTGCCGCCACCGCGCCAAGCCGCAGAAGGGCACGCCGCGAAGCCTTGCCGGCTGCCAGCTCCATCTCGTCGCTTTTGCGTTCGTCTGTCATATGCCTGTCCCGAAATCCCTCGAATACACACTATACGCCATCTTGCCCTCATGGGAAGCAAGGACCATACCATTGCTGCGTTTCTAATGGGTTGCGACGTAAACGGCAGCCGGAAAAGCGAAAGTTGTAAAACGTGCCGACATCTGCGGGCGATGCCCAGGACGCTGACGGCGCCGGCCGGAACCGGTGGATCGCGGTCGCTTCTGCGGTCGTGCTCGCGGCGGCGGCGGGCTATGCGTTTGCGTGGCATGAGCTGATTGGAGCGGCCGTGCTTGCGTTGCTTGCTGCCGTGTCGGGGGCGTTCGCCGCACGCGCGACGCGAGCGCCCCCCCAGCCTGCCGAGCAGGGCGCGGCGAGCCCAGACGATGCACAGCCGTCGATCACGCTCGACTCGCTCGAAAACGCAGCCGTGCTCGTCGATCGCAACTTCGGCATTCTCGCCATGAATGCCGAGGCGGTGGACGCTTTCGGCGCCCATACGCTTGGCGAGGATATCCGCATTGCCATCCGGCATCCCGCCGTGATCGAGACGGTGACGACCGCGATGCGGCAGAACCGCGATTCGATCCGCGAGATCGAGGGTATCGGGCGGCATTCCACGGTGTTTCGCCTGCGCGCCGGGCCTGCGGGCGACGCGCGGCTGCTGCTGTCGTTCGCCGACGTTTCGCCCGCGCGGCTCGCGGAGCGGATGCGCGCCGATTTCGTGGCAAACGCCAGCCACGAGCTCAGGACGCCGCTCGCGACGCTCGTCGGCTTCATCGAGACCCTTCAAGGCCCGGCCGCGAACGACCCTGCGGCGCGCGCACGCTTTCTCGACGTGATGGCGAATGAAGCCGCGCGCATGACACGGCTCGTCGACGACCTGATGTCGCTGTCGCGCATCGAGCTCGACAAGAACATCCGCCCGCGCGAGATCATCGACCTTGCGCCGCTGTTCGAAAACGTCGCGACGACCTCCGCGGTGGCGCTGGAGGCGGACAAGCGTCAGCTCGTGATGGCCATCGAGCCAGAGCTGCCGCAGGTGATCGCAGACAAGGATCAGGTGCTTCAGGTGCTCCACAACCTGATGACTAACGCGATCAAATATGGCCGCGCCGGAACGCCGATCACAGTCTCGGCCGAGCGGGCGAAGGCTTTGCAGGGTGAAATCGTTCGCATCGCCATCGCCGATGTCGGCGACGGCATCGCCGCCGAGCACATCCCGCGTCTCACGGAACGCTTCTACCGCGTCGACACGGGTCGTTCGCGCCGCCTCGGCGGCACCGGGCTCGGTCTCGCAATCGCCAAACATATTGTCGAAAGGCATCGGGGAACGCTGGAAATCACCAGCGAACAGGGCGTCGGTACCACCGTCAGCTTCACTTTGCCCGCGTCGGTGTCACAAATCTGAAAAGATGAGACCACAAAAGCGCGCGGAACGTGGAACCGGGCGAATCAGTCGGCCGCAACTTTGCGGCAGTGGGCGTATCAACGGGAAAGGATGAAGGTGTGCGTGCCGTGGTTAGGCATGGCGCCGTTCGATCATGTCAGCAGCTGCCCTGATCCTTGCCCTGTTTGGTCTGGCCGTCGCGGCGTTTCTCGCCGCCCGCGCCCGTGCCGCTGCTTTCGCCGGACGTAAGTTCGCGAATGCCGCCGACAGGATCGCATCGATCCATTCCCGCCCCGCCTATCACGGCTGGTACGTCGCGCTCTGGGCGCTGGTGCCGGCGCTCATCCTCGTGCTGACGTGGTCGCTCGTTGGCGAAAGCATCGTCGCGGACCGCACGATCGCCTCGCTCCCGGCCGAAAGCCAGCCGCAGACGACGCTCGACCGGCAAGCCTTCCTCACCGAGGTGCGCGGCGTCGTCTCGGGCCAGCTCGCGGGCGCATTCAACCCGGCCGCCGATGCGGCGGTGCCGATCTACCGATCGATCAAGACGCAGTGGTCGCTGGTGATCGCGGGGCTGGCCGCGCTGCTGGCCATTTCCGGCGGCGGTTTCGCGTGGCTGCGCGTGCGGCCGCACTTCCGGGCGCGGCCGCGTGTCGAGCGGTTCGTTATGGTCGTACTCGTCCTCTCGTCGCTGGTGGCGATTCTCACGACCTTTGGGATCGTGCTTTCGCTCATCTACGAAAGCGTCGAGTTCTTCCGCCGCGTCTCGCCGATCGAGTTCCTCTTCGGTACGAACTGGAGCCCGCAGACCGCGATCCGTGCCGATCAGGTCGGTTCGTCGGGCGCGTTCGGTGCGGTGCCGCTGTTCTGGGGCACGATCTTCATCGGCGCGATCATCGCCATGATCGTTGCGATCCCGCTCGGGCTGATGTCGGCGATCTATCTGACGCAGTACGCGAAGCCGAAGGCACGCAAGATCATGAAGCCGATGCTGGAGGTGCTCGCGGGCGTGCCCACGGTCGTCTACGGCTATTTCGCGGCGCTCACCGTCGCGCCTGCCGTGCGCGAGTTCGCGCTCTCGATCGGCATCTCGAACGCCAGCTCCGAAAGCGCGCTCGCGGCCGGTGTCGTCATGGGCATCATGATCATCCCGTTCGTCTCCTCGATGGCCGACGATTCGATCACCGCCGTGCCCGCCGCGATGCGCGACGGCAGCCTCGCGATGGGTGCGACGACTTCCGAAACGATCAAGCGCGTGCTTATACCGGCGGCGCTTCCGGGCATCGTCGGCGGTGTTCTCCTCGCCGTCAGCCGCGCGATCGGCGAAACGATGATCGTGGTGATGGCTGCCGGCCTTGCCGCCAATCTCACGGCGAATCCGTTCCAGTCAGTGACCACCGTCACCGCGCAGATCGTGCAGCTCCTCACCGGTGACCAGGAATTCGATTCGGCGAAGACGCTCTCCGCCTTCGCGCTCGGCCTCGTGCTGTTCGCGGTGACCCTGTGCCTCAACATCTACGCGCTCGCGGTCGTGAAGCGCTACCGGGAAGCTTATGAATAGCCCGCGCGTACAGACCGACTGGGCCTCGCCCGTCATGCAGGCGCGCGTGCGCAGCCGCTATGCGAAGGAACGCCGCTTCCGCTTCATGGGGTTCGCCGCGCTGGCGCTGGCGGGCGCGTTTCTGCTGTTCCTCCTGGGGACGATCTTCGCCAACGGCTACACGGGCTTCCTGCGCACCGAAGTGAAGCTATCGGTCGAATACGATCCTTTCACGCTCGGCATCGACAGCAGTGCCCTTTCAGGCCCTGGCGACGAGAACGCGCTCAACACGGCGAATTTCCAGGGCGTGATGACCGCAGCGGCGAACGCGCGCGCGCAGGCGCTCGGCATTGCTGCGAAGGATCTTGTCAGCGACGGTGCATGGCTTGCACTCCGCGAGGCGGTACGCGCCGATCCCGGCCTCATCGGCAAGCGGGTTGATGTGTGGGTGCCGACCTCGGGCGATTTCGATCTGCTCGGCAAGGGTCTCATCGACCGCGCCGTGCCCGAAGCGAACCGGCCGGTGTCGGACACGGAGGTCGCCGCGTTCGACAAGCTCAAGTCGGAGGGCGCGGTGCGCACCACGCTCAACACGACCTTCCTGACGATGGCGGATTCGACGAGCCCCGAGCTTGCCGGCATCTGGGGTGCGGCCAAAGGCTCGCTGCTCACGCTCATCGTCACGCTGCTCCTCTGTTTCCCGATCGGCGTCATGACGGCGATCTATCTGGAAGAGTACGCACCGAAGAATCGCTTCACCGACATCATCGAGGTCAGCATCAACAACCTCGCCGCGGTGCCCTCGATCATCTTCGGTCTGCTCGGCCTCGCGGTGTTCCTCAACTTCTTCGGGATGCCGCGCTCGGCGCCCATCGTTGGCGGATTGACTCTCGCGCTGATGACGCTGCCGGTGATCGTCATCGCCGGTCGCATCGCCATCAAGTCGGTGCCGCCCTCGATCCGCGACGCTGCGCTCGGCGTCGGCGCCTCGCAGATTCAGGTGGTCTTCCACCACGTGCTGCCGCTGGCGCTCCCCGGAATCCTCACCGGCACGATCATCGGCATGGCGCGCGCACTCGGCGAGACGGCGCCGCTGCTGATGATCGGTATGCGCGCCTTCGTCACCGATGTGCCGGGCGGCCTTACGACCCCCGCAACCGTACTTCCGGTGCAGATCTTCCTGTGGTCGGACGAGGTCGCGCGCGGTTTCGTCGAGAAGACCTCGGCGGCGATCATCGTGCTCCTCGTTTTCCTGATGCTGATGAACGGCCTCGCGATATACCTCCGCAACAAGTTCGAGAAACGCTGGTGAACGATATGATGGCGACCATGACGGCGAGTGCGGAGGCGACTGTGTCGTCGCAGCCGAAAATGACGGCGCGCGACGTCAAGGTCTTTTACGGCGAGAAACAGGCACTGAACGGTGTCTCCATCGACGTGCACACCGATCTCGTCACAGCCTTCATCGGTCCGTCGGGCTGCGGCAAGTCCACTTTCCTGCGCTGCCTCAACCGCATGAACGATACGATCGACGCAGCCCGCATCGAAGGTCGCATCGAACTCGAAGGCCACGACATCTACGCGCCTGATATGGACGTGGTGCAACTCCGCGCGCGTGTCGGCATGGTGTTCCAGAAGCCGAACCCGTTTCCAAAATCGATCTACGAGAACGTCGCCTACGGCCCGCGCATCCACGGGCTCGCCTCCAGCAAGGCGGAACTCGACGCCATCGTCGAACAGAGCCTCGTGCGCGCCAGCCTCTGGAACGAGGTGAAGGATCGCCTGCAGGACAGCGGCACGGCGCTTTCGGGCGGCCAGCAGCAGCGCCTGTGCATCGCGCGCGCCATCGCCGTCGATCCCGAGGTGATCCTGATGGACGAGCCGTGCTCGGCGCTCGATCCCATCGCCACTGCGAAGATCGAAGAGCTGATCGACGATCTGCGCGGCCGCTACGCGATCGTGATCGTCACGCACAACATGCAGCAGGCGGCGCGCGTCAGCCAGCGCACGGCCTTCTTCCATCTGGGCACGCTCGTCGAATACGGCGATACCGCGGAAATCTTCACCAATCCGCGCGAGCAGCGTACCAAGGACTATATTACCGGCCGCTTCGGCTAGAAGGCAGGAACGCCATGAACACCACGCCCACCGCGCACACGGTCAAATCCTTCGACGAGGATCTGCGGCAGCTGCGCCTGCTCATCGGCGAGATGGGCGGGCTTGCGAAGGATCAGGTCGATCGCTCGGTCGCCGCCATCGTCGCGCGCGACGCAGAGGCCGCGCAGGCGGTCGTCCAGTCCGATCCACGCATCGACAGGATCGAGGCGGAGGTCGAGCAGCTCGCCATCGCCACGATCGCACGCCGTGCGCCGCTTGCCGACGACCTTCGCGAGGTGATCGCCGCGCTCAAGATCTCGGCAGTGATCGAACGCATCGGCGACTACGCCAAGAACAATGCGAAGCGCGTGAATTCGATCGCGCAGGATTCGCCGATCCGCCCGATGGTGATCGTGCCCGAAATGGCGCGCATCGTTTCGCAGATGGTGGATGACGCGCTCGATGCCTATGCGCGCCGCGATCCCGAACTCGCGCGCGACGTGTGGAAGCGCGACAATTCGGTCGATGAATATTACAACAGCCTGTTCCGGGCGCTGCTGACATTCATGATGGAAAACCCCCATCACATCACGCCCTCCACGCACATGCTGTTCATCGCAAAGAACCTCGAGCGGATCGGCGACCACGCCACCAACATCGCCGAGGTCGTCTATTATTCCGCCACGGGCGAACATCTGACCGATCGGCAGAAGGCCGATGAAACCGTTTACACGGTGAGCGAGGACGTCGAAGGCGAACAGGAGCGATAGCGACATGAAGCCGAAGATTCTGGTGGTCGAGGACGACGCGAACCTCGTCGAGCTGATCCGGTACAATCTGGAGCAGGAAGATTTCGCGGTCGTCAGCACGGAAGACGGCGAAGAGGCGCTGGTTCTGGCGGATGAGGAGAAGCCCGATCTCGTTCTGCTCGACTGGATGATCGTCAACCTCTCGGGCATCGAGGTCTGTCGCCGCATGCGCCGCGAGCCCGCCACCGCGAACCTGCCGATCATCATGCTGACGGCGCGTACAGAGGAGGCGGACCGCATCCGCGGCCTTGAAATCGGCGCCGACGATTACATCACGAAGCCGTTCAGCCCGCGCGAACTCGTCGCGCGCATCCGCGCCGTGCTGCGTCGCCTGCGCCCGGCGCTTGCCGGCGGTAACCTCGAATATGCGGGTATCTTCATGGATACGACCGCGCACAAGGTGACGCGCGACGGCCAGCCCGTAGCGCTCGGACCCACGGAGTTTCGCTTGCTGCGGCACTTCCTAGAGCATCCGGGCCGTGTCTTCTCGCGCGAGCAGCTTCTGGATTCCGTCTGGGGCCGCGACGTCTACGTGGAGCAGCGCACGGTCGACGTGCATATCCGCCGGCTCCGGAAGGCTATCAACCTCGATGGTCTGCCGGATGTGATCCGCACGGTGCGCTCGGCGGGGTACTCGCTCGATACGGATGGCCGCCGGGAAGCTGTCGCATAAGACGGGTTTTCGCGGACGTGGTGCTTCGCTAGGCAAATCCCCGATTTTGTCTTCGGGGAGCTGTTTATGACCATCGATTTCAAGGACCGCGTTGCCATCGTTACCGGCGCTGGCGGCGGTCTCGGCCGCGAATATGCGCTGGAGCTGGCTGCACGCGGCGCGAAGGTCGTCGTCAACGATTTCGGCGGTGCGCGCGACGGCAGCGGCGGATCGGCGAGCGCGGCGGAGGTTGTGGTCGCGGAGATCGTGGCGAAGGGTGGCACAGCGGTTGCGAACCCCGCGAGCGTCACCGATTTCGGAGCAGTCGAGGCGATGGTTGCCGATACGCTCTCACGCTGGGGTCGGATCGACATCCTCATCAACAACGCGGGCGTGCTGCGCGACAAGAGTTTCGCGAAGATGACGCTCGATGACTTCCGCTTCGTACTCGATGTGCACCTGATGGGCTCGGTGAACTGCACCAAGGCGGTCTGGGACGCGATGCGCGATGCCGGCTACGGCCGCATCCTGATGACCTCGTCGTCGACCGGCCTTTACGGCAATTTCGGACAGGCGAACTATGGTGCGGCGAAGCTCGGCCTGGTAGGCCTTATGAAGACACTCGCGCTTGAGGGCGCCAAGTCGAACATCCACGTCAATTCGATCTTCCCGGTCGCGGGCACGCGCATGACCGAGGACATCATGCCCGAAGAGATGCTGCGGCTGCTCGCGCCGAAAAACGTGGTTCCTGCGGCGCTCTATCTCGTCAGCAACGTGGCGCCGACGAGCACGATCCTTGGCGCTGGGGCAGGGGGCTTCCACGCCGCCCACGTTACGCTGACGCACGGCATCATGGTGCCCGAAGCCGATCGCACGGTGGAAACTGTCGCAGCGCGGATCGCCGAGATCACCGACCGCACTGGCGAAACCGTGCCAACGAACGGCGCCGAGCAGGGCGGCCTCGTTATGTCGCGGCTCGGCGAGCTGAAGGGCTAGACTTCGACCAGCTTCAAAAGCTTGCGCTCCAGCGGCGCAAGCAGCGGCGGCAGCTCGTGGCCCCGGCGCAGCACGGCGCCAGCTTCGCCGAGAAGTAGGTACTGCCCCTGTCGTGCGCGCAGTTCGGGCCGTTTCACAACGCGGATTTCCGGGCGTTCGGACGCGCGGCGGAAGGCGGAAAACACAGCCTCGTCACGGTTCATGTCCACCGCGTAGTCGCGCCACAGCCCAGCGGCCACCATGCGGCCGTACAGGCTCATAATGTGGTTCAGCTCGTGGCGGTCGAAGATGACCTGAGTGGGGCCACGCCCCGCGAAAAGGGGCGTGACGTTGTTCATGCCTTCCGGGCGGAGGCCCCCGGCTTGGCGGGCTTGAGGTCGGCGGGGGTCAGCTCCGCGAGCCGCTTGCGCAGCGTTTCCACCTCGCAGCGCAGGATTTCGAGCTGCTGCGTCTGCGGATCGAACTTCTCGCTGCACGGCGTGCCGTAGGGCACGAAGTCCTGCGTTTCCGGCTTCACCTCGACAAGCGTGGAGCGCGCCGGGATGCCGACCATCGTCGCCCCCTCCGCCACGTCCTTGGTGACGACTGCGTTCGCGCCGATACGCGCGCCCGCGCCCACCGTGATCGGGCCGAGGATCGCCGCACCGAGGCTGATGATGACGCCGTCGCCGATCGTCGGGTGGCGTTTGCCGCCGACGCCGTTCGTGGGATTCGTGCCGCCGAGCGTCGAGCCCTGGTACATCGTCACGTCGTCGCCGATCTCGGCGGTTTCGCCGATCACGACAAAGCCGTGGTCAATGAAGAGCCGCTCGCCGATCTTCGCGCCGGGGTGGATGTCGATGGCCGTCAGCGCCCGCGAAAGATGGTTCACGAAGCGCGCGAGAAAAAACATCTCGCCACGGTAGAGCCAGTGCGCCACCCGGTGCAGACCAAGCGCGAGGACGCCCGGATACAGCAGGATTTCCCAGCGCGAGCGCGGCGAGGGGTCCCGCGCCTTCACCGAATCGAGGTAGGTAACAAATGTTTCGAACATGGCGATGAACGCTTCCCCGGTTCGGTCTGATCGTAGCCGAATCTAAGGCGCGCAAGGCGGAATTGCCAGCCCCCGTGCAGAGGCTGCTGAAAGCCCGGCAAGGATATGGGTTTGGCGCGACCAAGAAAAATTCGTTTGTCGCCGCGATGCTATATGCCATCAAAGCGGTAGAGAATTGCCGAGGATGGATTCGCTCTCGCCTATGTCGACGGAACTTTTGTCTTTTATTGCCGTGGGTTTCGCGGCTCAGCTCGTCGACGGTGCCCTTGGCATGGCGTTCGGCGTGATTTCATCGACGCTCCTCGTCAGCTTGGGTGTCCCGCCTGCGGCGGCCTCGGCCGGCGTTCATACGGTGGAGACGTTCACGACGGCGGTTTCGGGCATCAGCCATGCGCTACACCGCAACGTCGACTGGAAGCTGTTCGCGCGCCTCGTCATTCCCGGCGTCATCGGTGGTGTCATCGGCGCCTATCTGCTCACGCAGGTTTCCGCGGAGGCTGCGCGGCCGATGGTGCTGGCTTATTTGTCGTGCATCGGCATCCTGCTGATGTGGCGCAGCTGGCGTTATCCGCCGAAAATCAAGAACCCGCGCATCGTCGAGCCGCTCGGTCTCGCCGGCGGGTTTCTCGATGCGGCGGGCGGCGGCGGCTGGGGTCCGGTCGTCACCTCGAATCTGCTGATCCAGGGCGCCTCGCCGCGCAAGACGATCGGTACGGTCAACACCGCCGAGTTCTTTCTGACGCTCACTGTTTCGGCGACATTCCTGTTCTCGCTCGGCATCGAGTTCTTCACGAAGGCGATGCTTGGCCTCCTCATTGGCGGCGTTCTCGCGGCGCCGCTCGGCGCCTGGCTTGCGAAAAAGGTCGAGCCGCGCCCGCTCCTGATGATTGTCGGCGTCATTCTCACGCTGACCAGCGGCTATGGAATCTGGCGCGCCTTCTTTTAACGTCGATCCCCAAAACGGATGCGGCCCGCCGGGAGGGGGATGATCCGGCGGGCCGCGGGGGCTTCAGTGACTTGTGTATATCCGTCTGGCGCGTTATGGAGCCAATGGATAATTCTGGTCAGACTGATCGAAAAAGCCGATGACGTTTCTGCCCACGCTCAAGCAGCTCCAGTACCTTGCGGCGCTTCACGAGCACCAGCATTTCGGCCGCGCTGCCGATGCTTGCTTCGTCACCCAGTCGACGCTCTCTTCGGGCATCCGCGAGCTTGAAACGTTGCTCGACGCCGCACTCGTCGAGCGCACGCGCCGCGTCGTGCGCTTCACGCCGCTCGGCGAGAAGATCGCGCGCAAGGCGATCCTCGTGCTGCGTGAGGCCGAAGACCTCGCCGCGCTGGCGCAGGCCGAAGCGCGGCCGCTGACGGGCGAGATCCGCATGGGCGTGATCCCTACGATCGCGCCTTTCTTCCTGCCGAAGGCGCTGCCGCGCCTGCGCGCCTCCTGGCCCGATCTCAAGCTCTACCTGCGCGAGGAAACGAGTGCCTCGGTGTGCGATGCGCTCGGGCGGGGACAGATCGACTGCGTGCTGCTCGCGCTACCGTTTCCCTGCGGCGACGTGGCAAGTGTGAAGCTGTTCCGCGATTATTTCCACATCGCTGCGCACAAGGACGACATTCACGGCGCCGGCAAGGTGATCCACCCCGAGGACATCGATACCGACCGGCTGCTGCTGCTGGAGGACGGGCACTGCCTCAAGGAGCACGCGCTCGCCGCCTGTGGCCGGCCGGAGTACCGTGCGGAAACGTCGGTCGTCGGCACCTCGCTGCACACGCTCATCCAGATGGTCGACAATCGCCTGGGCACCACGCTCGTGCCGGACATGGCGCTGAAGGCGGGTATCCTCAACGGCACCGATGTCGAAACGCGGCCGATCGACGGCGAAAAGCCGTTCCGCGAGATCGCACTCGTCTGGCGCAAATCGAGCCCGCGCGAGGAGGAGTTCCGCCTGCTCGCTCAGGCCCTCGTCGACGCCGCGAGCGTCTGACGCAGCGTCTTGCCGGGGATCGGCGGCGCGCCCGCTTCCGCAGCGCGCACCAGCTCGACAAGTTTCGCGTTCACCGGCGCCTTGCGCCCCAGCCTTGCAGCGAGTCGCACGACGGCGCCGTTCAGGTGATCGACTTCCGTGCGCCGCCCGCGCGCAAGGTCGTCCGCCATTGATGAGCGGGCGTGCCGATCCACCGTGGTTTTCTGCCGCGCGGCGATGCGCCGGTAGAGGAAATTCGGCAGCGACAGCAGGAGCGGCATCCGCTCGATCGGCAGCGGCAGCACGCTCGCCGGGCGAATGCCCGCCGCCTTTACGAGCCCGAGCCCTTCGCGCATCGAAAGCGCCCACGCGCGCCGGTAATCGCGGTCGGCGAACTCCTGCGCCAGCGTCTTGCCCGAAAGCGCGTTGATCGCGTTGTTGAGGTTCACGAGCAGCTTGCCCCACAGCACGCCCTCCATGTCGGCGCTGCGCACAGGCGGGAGGCCGCCTGCGGCAAGCACGTCTGCGAACCGGTCGAGCGCAGGGTCGGCATCGATCTGTACGGGGCTGCCGGTTGCCTGGTGAAAATGGGCGGGGCCGCGCGCAGCGACGTTGAACGGCACCATGCCCGCAAAGGCGCGTACCTCCGGCAATGCGGCAGCAATGGCGGCAACGTTGTCCGCGCCGTTCTGAAGCGACAGCACCGGCGTTCCCGCCGCAAGGTACGGCGCGAGCGCCGCGGCCGCTTCCGCCGTCGCGTCGCTCTTCACCGTCACCAGCACCACGTCCGCGCCCGCTGCGGCCGCCGGGTTCTCCGTCAGCACAACGTCCGAAGCCGGAACGAGTGTATCGCGCCCGCTCGCGTCGGAAATGCGCAGGCCCTCCGCGCGGATCGCATCCATGTAGGTCGGGCGGCCGATCAGCGTCACCCGCGCGCCGCCCGCCGCAAGCGCCCCGCCGATGTAACAGCCGATCAGCCCGGCACCCATCACGGCGACGGAAAGCCTATCTTTGTCGTGCATTGTCCCCACCCTTCATGCGGTTATTGTGCCGACCGAACGCCGAATGGCAACCTGCGGATCGTGAAAGGGACAGAATATGAAGGCACTGCTTTGCGTGGAGCACGGCCCCCCTGAAAAGCTGGTCGTGCGCGAGGTGCCGACGCCGGAACCCGGCAAGGGAGAGGTGCGCATCCGGGTGGCGGCGGCGGGCGTCAATTTCCCGGACGTGCTCATCATTCAGAACCTCTACCAGTTCAAACCGCCGCTGCCGTTTTCGCCTGGCGGCGAGGCGGCGGGCACGGTCGATGCGGTGGGAGAGGGCGTCACGCACCTGAAGCCGGGCGATCGCGTGCTCGCGATGATCGGAACGGGCGGTTTCGCCGAATATCTGATCGCGGAGGCATCGAAGGCCGTGCCGCTGCCCGATTCGATGCCGCTCGACATCGCGGCCGGCTTCACCATGACTTACGCGACCTCGCATCATGCGCTGAAGCAGCGCGCGAACATCCAGCCGGGCGAAACACTGTTCGTACTCGGCGCGGCGGGCGGCGTCGGCCTCGCGGCGGTGGAACTTGGCAAGGTGATGGGCGCGCGTGTCGTGGCCGCTGCTTCTTCCGACGAGAAGCTGGCGCTCTGCCGCGAATACGGCGCGGACGAGACGATCAATTATTCCACCGAAGACCTCCGCGAGGGCATCAAGCGCACCTGCGGCGCCGGGCCGGATGTGATCTACGATCCCGTCGGCGACAAGTTCGCCGAGCCCGCGTTCCGCTCGATCGGCTGGAACGGCCGCTATCTCGTCGTCGGCTTCGCGGGCGGCGAGATTCCGAAGCTGCCGCTCAACCTCGCACTCATCAAGGGCGCGTCGATCGTCGGGGTGTTCTGGGGCGCGTTCACGATGCGTGAGCCGAAGCTGCACGCTGCGAACATGGCAGAGCTGATCGAGTGGCTTGCCGAGGGCAAGTTGCACCCACACATCTCCCGGCGTTTCAGCCTGGCCGACGGTGCCGAGGCGATCCGCTGGATGATGGACCGCAAGGCGATGGGCAAGGTGCTCATCGAAGCCTGAGGTTTAGCGGACGTAGCTCGCGCCGTTGATGTCGAGCGTCGCGCCCGTCATCGCGGCGGGCGCTTTCAGCGACAGGTAGATGATCGCGTTCGCCACCTCGCCGGGGTCGGCGACGCGGCCGAGCGGAATGTCGGCGAGAAGCTGCTGGCCGCCGCGGCTCGAAAGATAGTCTTCCGCCATGCCGGTCATCGTGAAGCCGGGCGCGACTGCGTAGCCGAGGATGCCTTCGCTCGCATGGGCCCGCGCGATTGTTTTCGTCATGGCGATCATGCCGGCCTTCGCCGCCGCATAGTGCCAGTGCGCGGGCGAATCGCCCCGGTGCCCGGCGCGGCTTGCAACGTTGACGATGCGCCCGCCGCTGCCGCGTTCGCGCCAGTGCAGGATCGCCGCGCGCGAGAGGTCCGCCGCGGCTTTGAGATTGATGGCGAGGCCGCGCTCCCACTGCGCGTCCCAGTCGGGATCGCTCGCGTCCAGCGGGTTGTCCTCGAAGACGCCCGCGTTGTTCACGAGCACGTCGATGCGCCCATCCAGCGCCTCCAGCGCCCTATACCAAAGTGCCCGGCCCGCGCCCGGCAGGCTGAGATCGGCGCCGATCAGTCCGCCGCCATCGCTTGTGGCATGGCCGACGACGCGGGCGTCTTCCTCGCGGATAAGGGCCATGGTCGCTGCGCCGATGCCACGCGAAGCGCCGGTGATGAAGATGTGGGGACGTGCCATGCGCGCGAGTCTATCCGCCGCGTGGCTGCCCTGTCACCATCCCCGGCGGGGAATGTGTCAGGCGGCGATGGCCGCCATGAACTCGCCGACCGCGCTTTGAAGTTGCGTCAGTTGTTCGTCCACCTCGGCGAACACCACGCGCACCGTATCCACCTCGCTCGCGACGCTTTCGGTCGAAAGGCGGATGCTGGCAATGGCGGCGGACATCGCGTCGGCGGAAAGTGCGGTCTCGTCGACTGAGCCGGTGATCATCGTCACCGTCGCTGCCTGATTGTCCATCGCCCCCTTGATGCGATCGGCGGATTTGCGCACGCCATCCACCGTCTCGCGGATCGAACCGTTCGCGGCGACCGTGCTCTGCGTCGCGGCCTGAATCGCGGCGATCTGCTTGGCGATATCGTCGGTGGCGCGCGCCGTCTGCCCGGCGAGCGACTTCACCTCCTGCGCAACCACGGCAAAGCCGCGCCCGGCGTCACCCGCACGCGCCGCCTCGATCGTGGCATTGAGGGCGAGGAGGTTCGTTTGCCCCGCAATGTCGCGGATCAGGCTCACGATCGATTCGATTGTCTCGCTGTGCTTGGCGAGCAGCGTCACGGAATCGACCGCATCGCCAGCCTGCGCGGTGGCGCGGTCGGCAACGGTCGCGGCGCCGTCCACCTCCGCGCGGGTTTCCTCGATGGTGCGGATGAGGCCTGCGGCGGTCTCTGCGGCCTGCCGCATCGCCATCGCGGACTGCTCGGCAGCGGCGGCGACTTCGGCCGATTTCGAAAGCATGTCGCGCGCCTTGATCGCGGCGGTCGCGGACTGTGTGCGCACGGCGGCGGAGCGCTGCGAGGTGCGCTCGACCGCGCTTGCGATCAGCGTGCGGAACTTCTCGCCATACGCATGAATCTCGTCGGTGCGCTGCTTGTCGCGCAGCACCAGCACGCGCGTCAGCACGAGGTCCACTTCAAGCTCGCATATCTTGGAAAGCACGCGCAGCATCTTGGCGAGCTTCGTGCGGTCCTCGATCACGTGCGGCAGATGTTCGTAGGCGACATCGTAAGCGCAGCTGAATGCGCCCACGGCCTCATGGCTCTTGGCGCCCGCCGCGAATACGCCGTTGCCGTGCAGGGCAACGCGCTCCATCCACGCGGCATCGAGCGGATCGGTGAGGTTCTGGCGCGTGTAAGCAACGCTGTTTTCGATCATGATGCGCTTGTGTTCGGGCGTCAGGTCGTCGCCCGCGCCCGCGGAAGGCCCGAAGACCTCCCAGAACGCCTGCGCCATCTGCGGCGCGACCGGTTCCAGCGCGTGCCAAAGCTCGGGCATCAGACGCTGATCCTCGTCCGTGATGCGATAAGAGCGCAGCCGCTCCCGCCAGGAGACCGTTTCGTTGTCGATCATGCGTTGGTTCTGTCGCCTGCTTTTCGCGCAAATAGGGGTGCCGAGTGCGAAACGATATAGCCGATCGGGGTTAACGCCCCGTTAGATCGCGCAGTTGCGGCGCTACGAAGAGGCGCTACCGTATCCATAATGGAACAAGACAGGACCGATCCGGGGGCAGCGCGCGCACGTCTTGCCCGTGTGCTCGAGCGGGCCGTGCCCGGCCATGTCGATGTGGAGGCGGTCATCCCGCTTTCGGGCGGGGCCAGTTCGCTCACCTATGCGGTCGATGCCATTCGCGAAGGCCAGACGTGGCGGCTCATCCTGCAGGTAACGCCGCCCGGCCAGACGGCGGAGGGCATGTCGCGGGCAGTGCAGGCCGCACTGCAGACACGGGCCGGAAATGCGGGCGTGCGCGTTGCCGAGGTGGTCGCTGTGCTGACGCCGCAGGATGGCCTTGGCGAGGGCTTCGTCATGGCGTTCGTGGAGGGCGAAACGCTCGCGCCGCGCTGGCTGCGCGACGATGCCTATGCCGAGGCGCGGGCCGCGATGCTCGCCGATTGCGCGGAAGCGCTCGCCCGCATCCACGCGATCGGCGCCGAAGCCGTCGCCGACCTCCGGCTTCCCGTGTTGACGCCGCAGGCGCAGCTTCGCGCGCTTCGCGAGACCTATGATCGCTGCGAGGGCGCCGTGCCGGTGTTCGAACTGGCGTTTGCCATGCTGGCCGATCGTTTGCCCGAAGATGGCGATCTTGTGCTCGTCCACGGTGATTTCCGTTCGGGGAACTTCATTGTCGGCGATACCGGCCTTGCGGCGGTCGTCGACTGGGAACTCGCGCATGTCGGCCATCCGCTGCTCGATATCGGATGGCTTTCCACCAACACGTGGCGCTTCGGCCAGACGCAGATGCCCGTTGGCGGCTTCGCGGAGCGTGAGGCGTTTTACGCGGCCTATGAAGCGGCCGGCGGCAGGCCGGTGGACCGCGATCTTGCGTTCGCGTTCGAAATGCTGGGTTCGCTGCGCTGGGGCGTGATGTGTATGCAGATGGGTGCCGCACATCTTTCGGGCGAGGTGGCGTCCGTCGAGCGTGCCGCGATCGCGCGCCGCGTCTCGGAAACTGAAGCCGATATTCTCTTCATGCTGAAGCACGGAGCGCTTTGAACGATGCGGTCGAGAATCGAAGCCGCTGACCTTGTCGAGGCCGCCGCCGCCTTTCTGAAAGAGGCCGAGGCCGAACTCGCGGGCCGCATGGCCTTTCACGCCAAGGTTGCCGCGAATGCGCTTGCCATCGCGGCCCGCGAACTGCGCGAACGGCCTGGTGAGGTTGAAGCGGCGGCCCTCAGCGCGCTGCTGCCGGATGTCCCGGCAGAGGAACGTGTGACCGCCGCCTGCGCGCGCATTCGTTCGGGCGCGTGGACGGCGGAAACGCCGGGGCTTCTCGATGCGCTGGAGGCGGGTGTCGCAGCGCGCCTTGCCGTTGATAACCCGCGCTTCTCGACGCTCCAGCGCCTTCGCGGCGCCTGAATCGGCATAGTTGAGAATCGTTCGCAAGCATAAGAGTTGCACGACTCGCCGCGCGCCCTAAAAGCACCCGTGAAAAGGGCACTCAACTGGGGATAAAAGCGTGGCATCCGTAAACCGGCCGCTTTCACCGCACCTCGGCATCTGGCGCTGGCGCGTCCACATGCTGGTTTCGATCCTGCACCGCGCCACGGGCGACGGCCTCGCCATCGGCGGTACACTGTTGTTCCTCTGGTGGCTGGTCGCCGCTGCGACCGGACCGGAGGCTTACGAGACGTTCCTGTCGATCGCGTCGGGCTGGTTCGGGATCACGATCCTCGTTGCGATGACGTGGGCGGTCTATCAGCACATGATGTCGGGCATCCGCCATCTCGCGATGGACACGGGCTGGGGCTACGACCTCGCCACCTCGAAGCTGACCGCCACGCTCACCATCCTTGCCTCGCTGACGCTTACCGCGATCACCTGGGCGATAATCCTGTACCTCTGAGGAGCCGACCCATGGGACGTGGAACCGAAATCGGCCGCGTGCGCGGCCTCGGCGCGGCGAAAACCGGCGTGCACCACTGGTGGCTCCAGCGGGTCACCGCGATTGCGAACCTGCTGCTCGTCGTCTGGTTCATCGTGTCGCTCGTCCGCCTGCCGGATCTTGGTCACAAGACGGTTACGGACTGGATGGCGCAGCCGCTGGTCGCAGTACCGCTCATCCTGTTCGTGGTGAGTGTTTTCTGGCACTTGCGGCTTGGTCTTCAGGTTCTGATCGAAGACTATCTGCATGATGGCGCCAAGGTCGCCTCGCTCCTCGCGCTCAGCGCCTTCGCGGTTGCCGGCGGCCTCGTCGGCGTCTTCTCCATTCTCAAGATCGCGCTCGGCGCCTGACGGACTGAATACGCATGACCAGCAGCTATCAGATCATCGATCACACCTATGATGCCGTCGTCGTCGGCGCAGGCGGCTCAGGGCTCCGCGCAACGATGGGCATCGCCGAGGCGGGCCTGAAGACCGCCTGCATCACCAAGGTGTTCCCCACGCGCTCGCACACTGTCGCGGCGCAGGGCGGCATCGCTGCATCGCTCGGCAACATGGGGCCGGACCACTGGACCTGGCACATGTACGACACCGTCAAGGGGTCGGACTGGCTCGGCGATCAGGACGCGATCGAGTATCTCTGCCGCGAGGCGCCCGCCGCCGTCTACGAGCTTGAGCACGCGGGCGTGCCGTTCAGCCGCACCAGCGAGGGCAAGATCTACCAGCGCCCGTTCGGCGGCATGATGCAGAACATGGGCGCCGGTCCGCCTGCGCAGCGCACCTGCGCCGCCGCCGACCGCACTGGGCACGCCATGCTGCACGCGCTCTACCAGCAGTCGCTGCGTTACAGCGCCGATTTCTTCATCGAATATTTCGCGCTCGATCTCATCATGGAGAACGGCGAGTGCCGCGGCGTCATCGCCATGTGCATGGAAGACGGTACGATCCACCGCTTCCGCTCGCACAGCGTCGTGCTGGCGACGGGCGGCTACGGCCGCGCTTACTTCTCCGCCACCTCAGCGCACACCTGCACGGGTGACGGCGGCGGCATGGTGCTGCGCGCGGGTCTGCCGCTGCAGGACATGGAGTTCGTCCAGTTCCACCCGACCGGCATCTACGGCGCGGGCGTCCTCATCACCGAGGGCGCGCGCGGCGAGGGCGGCTACCTCACCAACTCCGAAGGCGAGCGCTTCATGGAGCGCTATGCGCCGTCGGCGAAGGATCTCGCCAGCCGCGACGTCGTCTCGCGCTCGATGGCGATGGAAATCCGCGAGGGCCGGGGCGTCGGCAAGGAGAAGGACCACATCTACCTTCACCTCAACCACATCGACGCCAAGATCCTGCACGAGCGCCTGCCCGGCATCACCGAAACCGGCAAGATCTTCGCGGGCGTGGACCTTACGCGCCAGCCGCTCCCGGTGGTGCCGACCGTCCACTACAACATGGGCGGCATCCCCACGAACTATCACGGCGAGGTCGTCACGCTGAAGAACGGCAACCCGGACACGGTCGTCCCCGGCCTGTTCGCGGTCGGCGAGGCGGCGTGCGTCTCGGTGCACGGGGCCAACCGTCTCGGCTCCAACAGCCTCATCGATCTCGTCGTCTTCGGCCGCGCCACAGCGCACCGCGTCGCCGAGACCATCAAGCCGGGCACCGCACACAAGCCGCTGCCGGGCGACTCCACCGACCTCGCGCTCGGCCGCCTCGATCACTTCCGCAATGCGTCAGGCGGCTCGCCGACTGCCGACGTGCGGCTCGAGATGCAGAAGACCATGCAGGCGCACTGCGCGGTGTTCCGCACGGACGAGCTGCTGCAGGAAGGCATCGGCAAGCTCACGAAGACCTACGAGCGCGTTCAGGACATCCGCGTCACCGACAAGGGTCTCGTCTGGAACACCGACCTCGTCGAAACGCTGGAACTCGACAACCTCATCAGCCAGGCGATGGTGACGATCCACGGCGCTGCGAACCGCAAGGAAAGCCGCGGCGCACACATGCACGAGGACTACCCGAACCGCGACGACGAGAACTTCATGCGGCACACGGTCTCATGGTTCGACGGCTGGGGCGGCAAGGGTGGCGGCGTGAAGCTCGATTACCGCCCGGTCCACACCTACACGCTCACCGACGAGATCGAGTACATCAAGCCGAAGGCGCGCGTTTACTAACGCCCTGCCGCCGTCAGACGGTCAAGCTGATCGGGTGTTAGCGTCAGCGTCGCCGCGGCAATCAAATCCGCGACCTGTTCCGGCCGGCTCGCGCTGGCGATCGGTGCAGTGATGCCGGGCTGCTCTTTCAGCCAAGCGAGCGCGATGGCGGCGAGGCTGGCGCCGGTTTCCGCCGCAACCATGTCCAGCGCGGCGAGGACAGCGGGGCCCCGGCCTTCCATCCATTTTTTCACAGCGCCCGCGCGCGGCCCGGAGAGGTCGGCGGGCGTCCGGTATTTGCCGGAGAGATACCCGCTCGCAAGGCCGTAGTAGGGCACCACGCCGATCGTCTCGTCGATGGCGAGCCGCTGCAGTGCGCCTTCATATTCGTCGCGTTTCAACAGGTTGTATTGCGGCTGCAGCACGGTGAAGCGCGCCCAGCCGTTCCGGTCGCTGATCGCCAGCGCCTCCGCAAGCCGCGCGGGGCTGTAGTTCGACGCCCCGATTGCGCGCACCTTGCCCGCCTTCACCAGCGCATCGAACGCGGCCAGCGTCTCTTCCAGCGGCGTCTCGGGATCATCCTTGTGTGCGAAGTAAACATCGATCACATCGGTTTGCAGGCGTTTCAGGGAGGCTTCGCACGCCGCCGCGATGCGGCCACCTTTCAGTCCTGCGCCGCCTTCGCCATCGAGCATTCCAACTTTGGTCGCGATCACGGTGCTATCGCGCCTGTCGCGCGCCCGCAGCCATTTGCCGATGAGCGTTTCGGATTCGCCGCCGCTGTTCCCCGGCACCCACGCCGAATAAACGTCTGCCGTATCGATGAAATTGCCACCGCCCGCGGCGAAGGCATCGAGCACCGCGAAACTCGTCTTCTCGTCGGCGGTCCAGCCGAAGACGTTGCCGCCGAGCATGATGGGCGCGACCGAAAGGCCGCTGGCGCCGAGCGTGCGCTGTTTCATCCGTGTCTCCTGTCGCAAGGCGGCAAGCATCCCGCGTTGTCGCCTGTGCTGCAACCCCTTCAAATCTGTCCCGATTCGGCACATTCCGCCGCGCGTGCTATAAGGCACGCATACCAGCGACTCATTCCCGAACCGCTCGGCTCCGCGGCGTCAGCCGCGGCACCAGGAGAGTCTCATGTCAGTCCCCGAAGTGCGTGAATATCTCCTGCGGAGGGAGGCCGAATGTCGTGAGATGGCGGCCCGTGCCGTTGCGCCCGCCTTGCGGAAAATCCATGAATCGCTCGCGGACCAGTTTGCTGCGCGGGCAGAAAAGGCCAAGGACGAAGCCGCCTAGAGTGATTTCGAGGCAGGTGGAATCACCGGCCGGCTCGGAAATAACGGTAAACAAAAGATATTTAGAGTCGTTCCGGTTCACTCAGAACCGGAAC
>NZ_JAYRYK010000001.1:0-963032 GCF_041916975.1 Sphingosinicella sp. | reverse complement strand
CAAATTTTTTGTTGTGTGGTCGCTTTACAACCCCCCCCCCCACGACTCTAGGCCCTACACGATCCGATACACGTGTCCGCTGCCTGCATCGCGCACCATGTCTATGCGCGTGCCATCCCAATGATAATCGAGATGCCGCCCTTGCCGCGGCAGGGATGCGCGGTCTGGATAAAACAGTCCCACGCACGTGCCGGCCGCGCGGCGCATGCTTGGATAGATGACGCCTTCGGATCCTGCCGCCCGCAGTTGCATACCGAGCGCTTGGCCGGGACCGTAGTCGTCGGGCGAAAGCACGGCCTCGGCGCCGCTGCGCAGATCATGAAGCGGCGCCGAAACGTCGAGCACGATCTCTCGGAACTGCGAGGTCCAGCCCGGCGGCTCGGCGGTTGCGGCCATGAAGCGCGCGTGGTGGTGCGCCGTTTCGAACAGCGCCGTTTCGAAGCTGTCGCCGATGTAGAGGACGCCGTAGCGCCCGTCGCTGAACCGGCTCGGCCGGTCGGTGCTGATGTGCGTGAAGGGCGCCATCAGATAGCTCGCGCCCGGCCCGGAAACGCGCCGCGCCGGCGGCACAAGGTCGATCGTCCCGATGGTGGCCATCAGGCGTGGGTTGGTCTTCTGCTCTGCCGCGATCAGCAGCGGCCAGTCGGCGGGGTCGGCAATGTCCTCGAACAGGTCGATGGGCGGCCAGGCGCTGCGGATGATCCGCACCGCGCCTTTCCACTCCACCGCGACCGGAATCGCTGCATCATTCACCATCCGCCCCGCTCGGCATCGAGATAGCGGCGCACGCGCATCAGATCGGTGAGTTCGCCGCCAAGCATGATGTCGAGCGCGCTCTCGCCCCCGAAAACGGTGCTCGGCGCCTTTACCCATGCGTAGCTGCGATGCGGTTCGCGGAAGATGATGCGCAGCGCCTTGTGGATGCCCATCAGGTTGGAAAGCCGCGCTTTGCCGTCGCGTCCCATGCGACCCGGGCCTTCAGCCTTCCAGCGGCGGTAGGTGCGGAGCGGCAGGTCGAGCAGCGTTGCCGCCGCCTCGTCGGTGATCTCCCACGCACGGAACAGGTTCAGCGCAGCGCGGAACATGGCCGCGCCCTCCGCGTCGGTGATGGGTGCGGGGCGAAACACCTGCGGGGCGGTGTCGACAAGCTGGAGCGAGGGTGTCACGGCGTCTCCTTTTGGCATCATATAATTCATATGATGCCATTTGGCAACCATAACAGATCAGGGATTGCGGCCCGTCACCACCCAGGCCGCACCGTCAATAACGACTCCGTCATCGCCGAGCCGGGATTCGAGCGCTGCACGTACTGCAGCCATGGCCTTCTCGTGCATGTCCGCAGGCTTGTCCGCGAGCAGGCGCGGCACCGGTCCGATCTGCGTCATGTAATCGAGTGCGTCGTCGAGTGCCGCCTCTCTGTCCGCGCCGATACCGTAGATGAGCGGCGCGTCGAACGGCTGGATTTCGATATCGATGAAACCGGCATCCTCTAGAATGCCCTGAAGCCGCGCGCGGTTGCCGAACGCATAGGGGCCGGGCGCCTCGGGGTTTGATTCCGGGATCGGCACGATGCCACGCAGCGCTGCGATCGGCAGCTTCGCCCAGTCGTTTTCCGCTGCGCTGCGCCAACAGATGAAGGCAAGGCGACCGCCGGGCTTCAGCGCGGCGCGCATGTGGCGGAACGCTTCCGTCGGCGCGTCGAAGAACATCACGCCGAAGCGCGAAAACAGAAGATCGAAGGCGGCTGCGGGCAGGGCGGCGCGGCTCGCATCCTCCAGCCTGAAGTCGATCGGCAGCGCTGCGGCCGCGGTGCGTTCCCGGGAACGCACAATGAGCGGCTCCGAGATGTCGATGCCTACAATGCGGCCGCCAGGCTGCACGCCTGCGGCAAGCGCCAGCGTCGTGACACCTGCGCCGCAGCCGATGTCGAGCACCGCCTCGCCCGGTCTCGCCGCGGCCGCCGCCAGCGCGGCGTCGCCATAGGGCGCGAGGATGCGGTCGAGCCGTTCCTGGTTGTCCACCCAGCGCGCGCCCGTCGCGCCGTTCCAGTCGTCGATTTGGAGTGTGTTCGTCATGAAACGGCCTCTATCTTATTTGAGAATCATTCTCAATAAGAAAAACGAGTTCGCGTGACTCATGCCGAACGGGCCTCCGAGTATTGATAGTGCTCGGAAAATCCCGTTCTGCGATGATGTACGCACCCCAAACATGGGTCGCCAACTGGGCCGGGCGGTTGTTCGGCCCAATTGTTTGTCGGCAATCTTTCCTAGCTTGTCGCGGTTTCCGTCACCGGCACCAGCTTGATCTCGACGCGGCGGTTCTGCGCGCGGCCCGTTTCGCTGTCGTTGCTGGCGATCGGCTGGCCTTCGCCCATGCCCTGTGTCGCGATGCGCGCGCGCAGCACGCCGTTCGAAGACAGATAGGTAGCGACGCTGTCCGCACGGCGCTGCGAGAGCGTCATGTTGTAGGCGTCGGAACCCGTCGAATCGGTGTGGCCGACCACGTCGACGAAGGTCTTCTCGTACTGCGAGAGCACACGCGCGACCTCGTTCAGCGTCGGCTGGAATTGCGCGTTGACGAGTGCTGAATCGACGTCGAACGTCACCTTCGAAGGCATGTTGAGCACGATCTCATCACCCTGGCGCACGACATCGATGCCCGTGCCCGCGGTCTTCTCGCGCAGTTCCTTCTCCTGCTTGTCCATGTAGGCGCCGACCGCCGCGCCCGCGAGCGCGCCGATGCCGGTGCCGACCAGAACTTCGGTGCGATTGCGCTTGCCGCCGATGATCGCTCCAAGGCCGGCACCCGCGCCTGCGCCGAGTGCGGCGCCGATCGCGGTCTTCGAGATTTCCTTTTTGCCCGTTTCCGGGTTGGTCACGCAGGCCGTCGTCAGCAGCAGGGCCGTGGCCCCGGTGGCTGCAATCAGTTTCGCTCGGATAGACATAAGCCCCTGATCTCCATTTCCGTTTGCGCCGCAAATACGCGGGAAGCCGCGTGCTTGTTCCAACAGCAATTCAGATTAACGCGTGCTGAGCAGACCGTTCAGATCAAAAAACCGGCGCATCATCGCCGTCACCTGATCCATCACTTCGAACTGCAGCATATGGCCCGATCCCGTCACCTGCGCGGTCGCGATGCGGCGATTGAGCTTCGAAAGGTCCGAAAGCCGGTTCATCGTCCGCTCGACGGTGATGACGAGAGTCGGCACCGAAAGCGCAGCGAATGCCGATGGGCCGTCCCAGTTCCAGATTGCGTCCCAGCCTGCGCGTGCGACATCGGGATCGCTGGCAGCCTGCGTGTCGGCGAGTGCGCGCACCGCCGCCGCATCGGTCGGCGCGATCATCATGCCGCCTGAAAAGCGGCGCATCAGTGCGGGGAAGTCGTCCGTCGTGGCAAGGTCCGTCTTCATCCGGTCCCGCCCCGCGAAGGCCGCTTCCATCGGCTGGATTGCCGCCGGGTCGAGCAGCACGGCGGCCATCACGCGCTCCGGTGCACGCGCGGCGGCTTCCACCACGATCTGTGCGCCCATCGAATGGCCCACCCAGATCGCGCGTTCGGGCATCGCTGCCAGCACGGCGTCGGTCTGCGCCGGGATCGCATAGTCGCCCGTCTTCGGGCTCGCGCCGTGGCCGGGGAGGTCGGGCATCACCGTCTTCTGCGCCGGGAACGCATCCGCGACCGGCTGCATGGCGCGGTGGTCGCAAGTCCAGCCGTGGACGAGCGCGAGCGCCGGTTCCTTGCCCTCGCGCGTAACGACATTCAGCATTGCGATCCCTTCCCCCAAGTCCGGGCTTCAAATGCCTGTTTCCGCCGTATAAGGAAAGGTGATCATGCAACCTTTCCCCTGGTCCGACGTCGGGATCATCCTGGTTCTCATTGCTTTGAACGGCGTGTTCGCCATGTCGGAGATGTCTGTCGTCTCCTCGCGAAGGGCGCGACTGCAGGCCATGGTGAACGCCGGAAAGTCCGGCTCGCGCATCGCGCTGTCGCTCCACGACGAACCCTCGCGCTTTCTCTCCACCGTGCAGATCGGCATCACGCTCGTCGGCATCATCGCGGGCGCCTATTCGGGCGCAACGCTCGGCGGGCCAGTGGCGGAGCGGCTCCATGCGCTCGGCGTGCCGGAAAGGCTGTCCAGCGAAGCCGGGATCGTGCTCGTCGTCACGTTGATCACCTATTTGTCGCTCACGGTGGGCGAGCTGGTGCCGAAGCAGCTCGCGCTGCGCAGCCCGGAACGCATTGCCGTGCTGATCGCGGCGCCCATGTCGGTGCTCTCGCGCGTCACCGCGCCGCTCGTCTGGGTGCTGGAGCGGTCGACGAAGACGCTGCTGCGGCTGTTCGGCGCGGCGGCGGAAAACGCCGATCATGTCACCGCCGAGGAACTCCACCTCATCGTCTCCGAGGCGACCAATGCCGGGGTGATCGAGGAGAGCGAGCGCCAGATGATCAGCGGCGTCATGCGCCTCGCCAATCGCTCGGTACGCGCGGTGATGACGCCGCGCACCGAAATCGACTGGCTCGACATCGAGTCCGACGAGGCCGAGCTTCGCGCCGAGCTGATCGCGACCCCGCACACGCGCCTGCCGGTGGCGGAAGGCTCTGTCGACCGGATCGTCGGCGTCGTGCAGGCGCGCGATGTCGTGGCCGCGATCCTCGATGGGCGTCCGCTCGATCTGAAGGCACTGCTCCGGCCCGCGCCCGTCGTCCCGGATGCGATGGATGCGGCGGACGCGCTCGAGGTCTTGCGGCGCGCCGACGTGCCGATCGCGCTCGTTCACGACGAGTACGGCCATTTCGAAGGTATTCTCACCCCCGCCGACCTGCTCGCGGCGATCGCGGGCGCGTTCAAGTCCGATCTCGACGAGGGCAGCGAGCCCGACGCCGTGGAGCGCGCCGACGGCAGCTGGCTGCTCGCCGGCTCCATGCCTGCTGACGAAATGGCCGAGACGCTCGGCACGCGCCTTCCCGCCGATCGCGACTACCAGACCGTCGCCGGTTTCGCGCTCAGCGTGCTGACGCACCTGCCCGAAATCGGCGAGACCTTCGCCTACGACGGCTGGCGCTTCGAGATCGTCGATATGGACGGCCGCAAGATCGACCGGCTCCTCGCGGCGCCCGCGGCGAACCCCGAACCCTAACGCTGCGCCCTGAGCTCCGCGACCTCGGTTTCCAGCCGGTGCAGCGTATCGATCACCGCCATGTCGAGCTTTTCGTGAAGGCGCAGGATTTCAAGCTCGGCGCGCAGGTTCACCTCGTAGTCGAGCCGCGCGGCGAGCCGGTCCTTGTCCGCCTGCCGGTTCTGGCTCATCATGATGATCGGCGCCTGCACGGCTGCGAGTGTGGACAGCATCAGATTGAGGAAGATGTAGGGGTAGGGGTCGAACGTCAGCCCCAGCCGTGGCAGGATTCCGCCATTCAGCAGCATCCAGCCGAGCAGTACCAGCGCGAAGGCGATGATGAAGCCCCACGAGCCGCCGACCTCGGCGACACGGTCCGCCAGTCGATCGCCGAACGTCGCGCCTTCCTCGGCGAGCAGACCTGCATCGCGGCTGATCGGCGTCCGTTTCGAAACATGTTCAAGAACGCGCTTTTCATGGTGCCCGAGGTCTTCCGGCGCGCTGCCGAGCAGGCGTTTCGAAACTTCGGCGATATCGATCGGACGCATGGGGATGGGCCTCTTGCTGGTTCGCGCCGACTTTAGAAAACGCCGCGGCCGCGATCTATCCCCCGCAATCAGGCGGCGAGGGCGCTCCAGCGCGTTTCCCAGTCTGTCAGATCCCACGCTTCAGGGTCTTCGGAAGAAACGATCACGTCGCCGTCCCCACCCAGCAACAGGTTGATGTCCTGTGGCGGGATGAGTGAGCGATTCGCGGTCGAATAGAACGCGCGCACAATGGGCCGGGTCAGGTCTGCAGTGTTGATGTCGACCACGATTGCAAGGTGGTCAGAGCGCAGCTTCACGAGCGTTCCCACCGGATAAATTCCGACTGAGCGGATGAACGCCGTCAGAATGTCGGTATCGAAATGCCCTCGCCAGCTGAACATGGTTTTCAGCGCCCTGTTCGCTTCCCACGCGGTTTTGTAGGGGCGGTTCGAGGTCAGCGCGTCATACACGTCGCAGATTGCCCCCATGCGCGAAAACAATGTGATCTGGTTGCCCTTCAGCCGTTGGGGATAGCCGGTGCCGTTCACCCGTTCGTGGTGATGCAGACAGACGTCGAGCGCCATATCGGGCACTTCGCGACTGCGCCGGAGCAGCGCGTGGCCACGCTCCGGGTGCGTCTTCATGATTGAGAACTCTTCGTTGGTGAGGTCTCCGGGCTTGCCGAGCACGGCCTCCGGCATCGACATCTTCCCGATGTCGTGCAGAAGCCCGGCAACACCCATATTGCGAAGTGCCCCAACATCGAATCCGCCGATCTCGCGTCCGAGGTTGATCATCAGCGCAGAAACCGCCACCGAATGCACGTAAGTGTATTCGTCTTTGGATTTGAGCCGTAGAATGCTGGTCAGCGCGGATCGGTTGCGCGCAAGCGAACCGGCGATGTCGTCCACGAGCGGCACCAGCGTGTCCGCCTCCACGATCTTGCCCAGCCGCGCCTGATCGTAAAGCTCGGTCATCACGCTCTTGGCGTGTGCGGCGATGGCATTTGCACGCCCATATTCTTCGGCCATGCTGCAGGGCGCGTCCGATGCGACAGCCGTAACCGCCGGTACAGTCTCTATGTTCAGCGGAACGACCACCTCCCGCGTGGCCGCGGTTGCCTGGGCCGCGCGGTTCGGCTCTGCGCGTTCATCGCAGGCAGGCGCCGGGCGTGCGATCTTCTGTTCCAGGACGATGTCGGCACCCTTCTCGGTGTCGATAACGACGCCATCGAGACGGCTGCTGCGCAATGCCTCGACATCCGCAGCGTCGCTCAGAATAAAGCCCGCTTTGATGAAGGGGTGCGCAAACCAGGATCCTTCCATGGCGTGTATGAACATGCCGGACCGTACCTGATCGCACCGAATTCGCCTTAGCACCCGAAGTTCCTGTTTTTGAAGCGCGATTCGCGCCATGCCCCGGCGCACCTTTTGACACGACACCCTTGAAGGAGGTGCTTACGGTCAAGGTTAATAGAAGATAAGTTCAAGAGATGTGGGTTTCTGCTGATAAGCTTGCATCGTCTGTACGGCAGCTGGCATTGTCGGGGAATTGTCGTGAGGAGCGTCTACGAATGCGTTATGTTGTTGCAGTATCGCTTGCGGGTTTTCTTGTGACGGCGGCAGCCGAAGCGCGTCAGGTCACCTTTGCGGATCGTGCGCCGACAGACAGCGCGGCGATCGTTCTGCCGCTTGCTGCGAAAGATGATCTGGCTGTGCGCGGTGGTTCACTCGATGCCGCAACTCGCGATGCCGTGGGCCGTGCGCTCGATGCTGCGGCGTTCGACTACAAGGCGAATTCGACGCTCGTCCTGCGCGGCATCGGCGCCTGGCAACAGATTGTCGTCATTGGTGCGAAAGATGGAGCGACGCCCGCCGGTCTTCAGGACATCGGCGGTCTCGCAGCACGAGAAACGGGATCGGCGGACGGTCCCGTGGCGCTTCTCGCCGCAGGCCTCGCGCCGGGCGTGGCGGATGCCGCCGCCAATCTCGCCATCGGCGCGGACCTCGGCGGCTACAGCTTCGATCGCTACAAGGCGCCCTCCGCAAAGCCGCGTGCAGCAGGCCGGGATGCGCCGCTCACCGTGGTCGGCGCAGCCGGGGCTGAAAGCTACGCCGGGCAGGGCAAGGCGCTTGTCGAGGGGGTCACGCTTACGCGCGATCTCATCAGCGAGCCCTCGAACGTCAAATACCCCGAAGTGTTCGTGGAGCGTGTGCGCGAAGCGTTCAAGGGCGTTGCCAAGGTGCGCATCGAGGCGCTTGGCGTGCCGGAGATGGAAAAGCTCGGCATGGGCGCGATCCTCAGCGTCGGCAAGGGCTCGCCGCGCCCGCCGAGGATGCTCATCGTCGAGTATCGCGGCGGCGGCAGCGAGGCGCCGATCGTGCTCGCGGGCAAGGGCATCACCTTCGATTCGGGCGGCATTTCGCTGAAGCCCGGCGCGGGCATGTGGCGGATGCGGACGGATATGGCCGGCGCCGCCGCGGTTGTCGGCACCACGCTGTCGCTTGCGAAGAGCGGCGCGCCCGTCAACGTCGTGGCCGTCGCCGCACTAGCCGAGAATATGCCGGACGGCGGGGCGACGCGGCCCGGCGATGTCGTGAAGGCCTACAACGGCAAGACGATCGAGGTGACGAATACCGACGCCGAAGGCCGTGTCGTGCTCGCCGACGCCGTCTCCTATGCGGACGCGCGATACAACCCGGCGGCGATCGTCGATATCGCAACGCTCACCGGCGCGGTCGGCGGTGCGCTCGGTGACGAATATGCCGGGCTCTTCAGCCGTCATGATGCGCTCGCCGCGCAGCTCTCGGTGGCGGGCAAGGCGGTCGGTGAACCGCTTTGGCAGCTGCCGCTCAATCCCGTCTACGCCGAAACGATGAAATCGGGCGTCGCCGATATCCTGAATTCGGCTGAAGGCGGCAGGCCGGGCGCGGGCCTCGGCGCGTACTTCATCGGCGCGTTCGTGAAACCCGAAACGCCGTGGGCGCATCTCGATGTCGCCTACACGGTCTGGACGGACAAGGGCCAGCCCAAGGCGCCGAAGGGCGCGGTGGGCTATGGCGTGCAACTCCTCGATAGCTTCGTGCGTAACTGGAAGCCCGTGTCGCGCGGCGCCGGTGAGGGCGGAAACTAACCAGAAAACCCCTCCCTGAAAGGGAGGGGTAGGGGAGGGTCACTGGCGCAACCCTCAGCATCGTCCCCCACCCGGCCTCCCCCTTTCCAGGGGAAGAGATGGGGTAGGGCGCTAACCCGCCTGCATCGCCTTTTCCGCCTGCGCCCATGCGAGCTTGGCGAGCGGCACCAACCGCTCGGTCATCGCGGCGGCGTGGGCGTTGGAAGCTGTGCCGCGAATGTACCGCCCCTTGATGCCGTGGATGATCGCGGCAAGGCGGAACATGTTGAAAGCGACATAGAAATCGAGATTGGGAATCCCGCTGCGCCCGGTGCGGCGGCAATAGGCCTCGACATATTCGGCCTCGCTGGGAATGCCGAGCGTCACCAGATCCTTGCCGACCAGGCCTGCCGTTTCTTCCGGCGGCATCCGGTACATCATCAGATGATAGGTGAAGTCGGCGAGCGGGTGGCCGAGCGTCGAAAGCTCCCAGTCCAGCACCGCGAGAACTTTGGGCTCGGTGGGGTGGAAGATCATGTTGTCGGCGCGATAATCGCCGTGGACGACGCTGGTCTCGTCACCCGGCGGGATATTCGCGGGCAGCCATTCGCAGAGCCGGTCCATCTCCTCGAAATGTCCGGCCTGTTCGTCATCCTTGTATTGCCCCGCCCAGCGCGTGATCTGGCGGGCGAAATAGTTGCCGGGCTTGCCGAAATCGCCAAGACCGATCGCTTCGGGATCGAAATTGTGAAGGTCGGCGATCGTCTTGTTCATCGCATCGAAGTGCGCAGCGCGGCTTGCGGGGGATTCGCCGGGGAAAGACGTGTCCCACACCACGCGCCCGTCCACGCAGTCCATCACGTAGAACCACGTACCGATCACGTCCTCGTCGGTGCAGAGCCCATAGGCGCGCGCGACCGGGAAACCCTGCGCGTAGAGCGCGCTGATCACGCGATATTCGCGGTCGACCGCGTGGGCGGATTTCAGCAGCTGCCCCGGCGGCTTGCGGCGCATCACGTAATTCTTCGCGGGCGTCACCAGCTTGTAGGTCGGGTTCGATTGCCCGCCCTTGAACTGCTCGACCGTCAGCGGGCCCTTGTAGCCCTCCACATTCGCCTGCATCCAATCCGCGAGGCAGGCCTCGTCGAAGCGGTGCTGATCGCGCACGGCCTGCGTCCCGGAGAACTGCTCCTGCTTGTCGCTCACGCCGTTTATTCCTCCCGCTTTATGGCTCTCCAGCCGATATCTGACCTGTAGAAGCCTTCCGGCCACCTGATCTTTTCGGCAGCCGCATAAGCGCGATCGCGCGCCTCGCGGACGGTCTGCCCCACCGCCGTGACGTTCAGCACGCGCCCACCGTTCGCAATGAGCCGGCCTTCACTGTTCCGCGCCGTGCCTGCGTGGAAGATGACGACGCCTTCGCCCGCAGCCGTCTCGGTGCCTTCGATCACCGTGCCCTTCTTCGGCGTGCCCGGATAGCCCTCGGCCGCCATCACCAGCGTCAGCGCGGGGGCATCATGCCATTGGACACTGACGTGTTCGAGCCCGCCGTCCACCGCCGCGAGCAGCACGGGCACGATGTCCGATTTCATGCGCAGCATCAGCACCTGGCATTCCGGGTCGCCGAAGCGCGCGTTGTACTCGATGAGCTGGGGGCCGGTTTCGGTCAGCATCAGCCCCGCGTAGAGCACGCCCACATAAGGGATGCCGTCCGCCGCCATCGCGTCCACCGTGGGCTGCACGATCTCGCGCATCACCTGCGCTTCGAGTTCGGGCGTCAGCACGGGCGCGGGCGAGTAGGCGCCCATGCCGCCGGTGTTCGGCCCGGTGTCGCCGTCCCCGACGCGCTTGTGGTCCTGCGCGGAGGCTAGGGGGAGGGCGGTCTTGCCGTCGACGAGCGCGAAGAAGCTCGCCTCCTCGCCGGTCAGAAACGCTTCGATCACCACCTCGGCACCCGCAGCTCCGAAGCTGCCGCTGAACATGTCCTCAATCGCCGCGTCCGCGTCTTCGCGCGTCTCGGCGATGATCACACCCTTGCCCGCCGCGAGCCCGTCCGCCTTGATGACGATGGGAAGCCCACGCGCCGCCGCATAGGCCTTCGCCGCGCCCGCGTCGGTAAACCGCTCATAAGCGGCGGTTGGGATACCCGCGCGCTTGCACAGGTCTTTCGTGAAGCCCTTGGAGCCTTCAAGTTGCGCGGCCTTCGCGGTCGGGCCGAACGTCTTGATGCCCGCCGCCGTCAGCGCATCCACCAACCCCTCGACGAGCGGTTGCTCCGGCCCCACGACGACAAGGCCCACGGTGTTCGTGCGGCAGAAGTCGATCACGGCCGCATGATCGGCGGTGTTCAGCGGCACGCATTCGCAAACGTCCGCGATCCCGGCATTGCCGGGCGTGCACCACAGCGTGTCGCAGAGCGGCGACTGGGTGATTTTCCAGGCGAGCGCATGTTCGCGGCCGCCGCTGCCGATAAGGAGGATGTTCATGGCCGGGCCTTGTAGAGCGTGCGCCGAGCGCTTAGCAACGCCTGATGGACGCCCCCGACAACGCCCATGAATTCACCGTCTCCGAACTCTCCTCGGCGCTGAAGCGCAGCATCGAGGATCAGTTCGGCAACGTGCGTCTGCGCGGCGAGATTTCGGGCTGGAAGGTGCCAGCCTCCGGCCACGCCTATTTCGCACTCAAGGACGATGCGGCGCTGATCGATGCGGTGATGTGGAAGGGAGGGCGCGCGCGCCTTAATTTCCGGCCCGAAGACGGCATGGAGGTGGTCGCCACCGGCCGTCTCACCACCTATCCGGGCCGCTCCAAGTATCAGATCGTCGTCGAATCGCTGGAACTCGCGGGCGAGGGCGCTCTCCTCGCCATGATCGAGCGGCGCAAGGCGATGCTCGCCGCCGAGGGGTTGTTCGCCGCCGAGCGCAAGCGGCCGATTCCCTGGTTGCCCGAGCTGATCGGCGTCGTCACATCGCCCACGGGCGCGGTGATCCGAGATATCCTCCAACGCCTCGGTGATCGTTTCCCGCGCGATGTGCTCGTCTGGCCGGTGAAGGTGCAGGGCGACGGTGCGGCCGACGAGGTCGCCGCGGCGATCCGCGGCTTCAACGCCATGCCGCGCCGCCCGGACGTGATCATCGTCGCACGCGGCGGCGGCTCGATCGAAGACCTGATGGCCTTCAACGAGGAAATCGTCGTGCGCGCTGCCGCTGCGTCCGAAATCCCGCTCATCAGCGCCGTCGGCCACGAAACCGACACCACGCTCATCGATTTCGCCTCGGACCGCCGCGCCCCCACGCCCACCGCTGCCGCGGAGCTAGCCGTGCCCGTCCGCGCCGAGCTGGTCGCAGGCGTCTCGTCCTTCGCCGCCCGCCTCGATCGCTGCATCGCTTCGGCGACCGAGACGCGTGCGGAGCGTCTCCGCCTCTGGTCCGCCCGCCTCCCAACCCCCGTGGCCATCCTCGGGATGAAGACGCAGCGTCTCGATGATATCGGTGAACGTCTCCCCCGCGCCCTCCGCGCTGCCGCGAACCAGTGGCACTCCCGCTACGCCCGCGCCGCCGAACCCCTCCGCGCCGCCATGCGCAGCCGCATCGCCGACGCACGCCACGATCTCGCGGGCGCCGCCACGCGCCTTCGCCCGACACTGCTCTTCAGCCTCGCCCAGCGCGCCGCCGAGCGGACCGCCTCGTCGGGGCGGCTGCTCGAATCGCTGAATCCGCTCGCCATCCTGTCGCGCGGCTATGCCGTGGTCACCCGGCCAGACGGCAGCCTCGTGAAGAGTGCGGGCGAAGCGCGGCGCGAGGTTCGCCTCGGGCTTCGTTTCGGCGACAGCCGCGATCCGGTGGAGGTCGCAGTCGGGGCAAAACCGCGCAAATCGGCTCCGCAGGGCGATACACCCTTGCAGGCGAAGCTCCTGTAGACGACATTATGCCCGCTATGCTCAAACTCGGTGAAGGCCGCCCGGCGCGGCTCCAGTATCTTTCCGGCTCCTACCGCGTGCTTCAGCAGGGCGACCATGTGACCTGCGCGGTCACCGGTACGCGCGTTCCGCTGCAGAACCTGCGCTATTGGAGTCACGAGCTTCAGGAGGCTTATGTCTCCGGCGAAGCCGCCGCTGCCCGCTACTCTGAAATGCGGGCCCTGGGCCGCCTCTAACGCCGCGCTGGTCGGCGGCAAGACAATGAAATCATTGCCGCCTTCGATGGTGCCAGTCGCGTGATGCGGCACGTCTGTGGTGCGGCATGATTTGCCGGCCTGTGCGTTCGACCCTGCCACATTGTTGTCACAGGCCTTGCCGTCCGTTGTTAAACGGTAATAAAATTACAATTTAAGTGCTGATTTCGTTACCTGTGCGCACTCACTGTTGCGTCAGCATCACACCGCCGGTTTGAAGCGATCCGGCCGTCTTTGAGCTGCTTTACACTTCAACAACATTTCGGGACAAACGCATAAGTCCAAAATGGACTGCGTCGATACGTGTTTCGGCATCGGAAAGGGGACGACGGACCGAAACAAGGCCAATCCGCACCGGTGCATTCATGCAACAGGTATCGGCGACAAAACTGGGACAATGTTAAAAGGACTGGGATGTGAACAACGCGAAATTTTCGCTTTATCGTCGTGCGCTGTGCACAAGCAGCGTACTGATCGCTGCGTCCGCAATCTGCGCGCCTGCCTTCGCACAGGAGCAGGCTGGCGAGGACGACGTCGCTGTCGAAGACGTGATCATCGTCACGGGTTCGCGCATCGCGCGCCCTGAACTCTCGTCGTCTGTGCCGGCCGCTACAGTCAGCCAGACTCAGATTCTCGAGACCGGCGCCGCCAACATTCAGGACGTTCTGGCGGATTTGCCGTCGGTCGGCCAGAATTTCAGCCGTACCTCGAGCAACTTCTCCACGACGGGTAACGGTCAGGCGACTGTCAACCTGCGTAACCTCGGCTCCGCGCGCACCCTCGTTCTTGTGAACGGCCGCCGGTATGTCGCAGGCCTTCCCGGCACCTCCATCGTCGACCTCAACAACATCCCGACGGACCTGATCAGCCGGGTTGAAGTGGTGACGGGCGGCGCGTCGGCCGTTTACGGTTCCGAAGCCATCGCCGGCGTCGTCAATTTCGTTCTCGACGACAAGTTCGAGGGCCTTCGCATCCGCGGTCAGGGCACGATCTCGGATGAAGGTGATGCCGGACGTCAGCTCGTGTCCGTCACGGGCGGCACCTCGTTCGCCGATGGCCGTGGACACATCGTGCTGAACGGTTCTTACGATCGTGACCAGGGCTTGCGTTCGCGCAACCGCGGTTTCTCCGAGCGCGACATTCCCAACCGCAGCTCCTTTGCGGCGCAGGGTCTGTTCAGCCCGGACGGCAGCTTCGCTCCTGGGGCGGCCACCTACACCTTCAGCGAGACGAACGTCCTGAAGCCCTACCAGAGCGCGAATATCGACGGTTACAACCGCAACTTCGATCGCTACCTCTCCGTTCCCGTCGAGCGCTATCTCGTCACCGGTCTCGGCAGCTATGAAGTCGCCGATGGTGTGACGGCGTATGTGGAAGGCACCTTCGCGAAGACGAAGTCGCGTTCCAGCCTCGAACCGCAGGCGGTTGCCTATACGGACCTCGATTATCTGGACGGTACGTTCTACGAAGGTATTCCGATCGATAACCCGTTCATCCCCACCGAGATTCGCGATGCGATGATCGATGAAGGCGTGACTGCGCTGCCGTTCCGCCGCCGTTCGAACGACATCTTCGATCGCAGCAACGTGAACGACCGCGAAACATGGCGCGTCGTCGCGGGTCTGCGCGGTGATATCGGTGAGCGTTTCAAGTGGGACATCTATTACACCCACGGCGAAATGAAGGATTACACCGCTTCGGAAACCATCCTCGCGCCGAATTATCGGAACGCGCTTGATGCCGTTGCCGGCCCCGGCGGTGCGCCGGTTTGCCGTATCAACGTCGATGCGGATACGACGAACGATGATGCGGCGTGCGTGCCGATCAACATCTTCGGTTTCAACACCGTCAGCGCGGCCGCCGCGAACTACGTGACGAACGGTGGCCAGCTCTCCACGTATAACGCCAAGGTCAAGCAGGACGTGTTCTCTGCGACGATCTCGGGCGAAGTGTTCGATCTTCCCGGCGGTGCGCTCAGCATTGCTACGGGCTTCGAATATCGGCGTGAACGCAGCACCGAAGATTTCGATCAGGCGACGAACGACGGTCTGACGCTCGGCAATATGCTCTCCGACACGCGCGGTAAGTATAACGTCAAGGAAGGCTTCATCGAAGTTGTGGCTCCGATCCTCTCGGAGCGTCCGGGCATCCACTATCTCGGTGTTGAAGGCGCCATCCGTTATGCCGACTATTCGACGGTCGGCGGCGTGTGGAGCTGGAAGGCCGGCGGTGAGTACGCGCCGACGCCGGATATCCGTTTCCGTGCGATCTACGCGGAAGCCACGCGTGCACCGAGCATCTCGGAGCTCTTCTCCGCGCAGAATGAAACGTTCCCGGCTATCGTCGATCCGTGCGACCAGCGGGAAGGTAACGGCGACGGCGCTCCGGCGACGCTGCCGCTGTCGGCCGCGTGTCTTGCCATTCCGGGCATTTCCGCAACGGTCGCCGAGGACGGCTTCTTCGGGTACACCACTGCCCAGATCCAGTCGATCAATGGCTTCACGGGCGGTAATCCGGATCTGACGGAAGAAACCGCGAAGACACTGACTGCCGGTGCGGTGATCACGCCGCGCTTCCTGCCGGGCTTCAGCCTGACGATCGATTACTATCGCATCAAGGTTCAGGATGCGATTGGCATCATCGGTCAGCAGACATCGCTCGACGAGTGCCTGAACGGCAGCGGCCTCGCCCTGTTCTGCGACAACATCCATCGCGATGCGAATGGCTTTGTTACGCAGGTCGATGCGCTCAACCTCAACATTGGTTCCTACAAGGTTGAAGGTATCGACACTCAGGCGGCGTATCGTACCGATCTGGGAGCCGGCAAACTTGATCTGTCGGTGTACTGGACCCACCTGCTCACGCAGGAACAGACTTCGTTCCCGGGTGGCCCGACACAGGAGGAAGTCGGTCAGCTTGATTGCTACAGCTGCGGACGTCTCGGCACGGGTTTCAAGGACAAGGTGAGCGCTTCCGTCACCTTCTCGCTTGAGAACCTGTCGCTCAACTGGCGGACGAACTACATGAGCTCCGTTGTTGACTCGCTTACCGCAACGGCACCGATCTCGACGGGCGCCTATTGGTACCACGATGCGCAGGTGCGCTTCTCGCTGGACGAAGAGAAGAAGTATGCCTTCTACTTCGGCGTGAACAACGTGTTCGACAAGAAGCCTCCGATCTTTGGTGACACCAACCAGGTGACCTTCCCGGGTGCTCAAACATCTGCAAACACGTACGATCTCTATGGTCGGATGTTGTACGCAGGCGTCGACTTCAAGTTCTAGAAACTGCCCGGCCTGAAGGGCTGGTGTAAAGAAATGGAGGGCAAGGGTTCGCCTTTGCCCTCCTCTTTTTTGTCTGGTTCTCAGCCGAGAACGTCGGTCAGCACGCGCTGCCAGTTACCGCCCATGATCCTGTCGATCTCTCTCGCTCGGAACCCGGCGCTTTCCAGTGTCGCATGAATACGTGGCAGGCGATCGATCGTATTGAGTGCCGGGATTACCACGTGCTCGGGCAGGATCTCGAAGCCGGGAATTCCGGAATCGCGCATGGCCTTCCACCACGGCAGGTATTCCTTGACGCCTTCCGCGTTGTCGTTCCCAAGCTTTGCGAGGTTGGCTTGTCCCGCCATCGGAAAATCGTTGGCAATTGCGACCGCGTCAATTCCGCCGACCTTGATGACATGGCGAATGTGAGCAACGAGATGCTCGGGTGTCGGCGGGTTGTCGCGCGTCAGCCAGAAACTCATCATGAAGATGCCGATCACGCCTCCGCCTTCGGAGATTGCACGGATCGCTGAATCCGGAATACAGCGCGGGTTATCGACAATGGCGCGACACGCGCCGTGGGAATACACGACCGGCGTGCGGCTGGCCTTCGCGGCTTCCAGCATTGTAGCCTCAGAGCCATGCGACACGTCGGGCAGAATGCGCAGCCGGTTCATTTCGGCAAGCCCCTCCCGGCCGAGCGGCGTGAGGCCGCTCTGGATACGTTCGAGTGCACCGCCGGCAAACAGATTGTTGTTGTGGTGCGTGAACTGGAGGACGCGAAGCCCCTTGGCATGAAAACGGCCGATCCTGACGAGGTCGCTGCCGATCGGTTCGCAGGACTGGAATTGCAGGAACGTGGCGCAGCCCGGCGTCTTTCCGATGTCGCTGCCGTGCAGGGCAAGATATGCAAATGGCGAATTTTCAAGGCGTGCCGCGGCCGCATCGATAGCCTTGTCGTTGGCTTCGAATGTGCGCAGGTATCGGGGAATATTGTCCTTGTCGCGGATCTCCTCGATTTCGGAAACGTCGCAGATCATGGCGGAAAGACCGGCAGCGGCGATTTCCGACAGATCTTGCGGCAGGAAGCTGAGACCGTCGATGTATTTTGCGCGCGGCGTTTCAGGGAGCGTGGCACACGCCGTCGCTGCCAGCGCTCCCGAAGCAGCAAGAAACGCACGCCGGGAAAGTCTAGTATTCGGTAAGCTCATGTTCCGCTCCAGGACGTGACTGGAGCGTAACATAGATCAGCCCACCTGAAACGCCAGCGCCCCGTCGCCTTCGTCGACCTTCACGCTCGCGCCGTCGGCGATCTCGCCGGAGAGGATCTTGTCGGCGAGGGGGTCCTGCAGATACTTCTGCACGGCGCGTTTCAGCGGCCTTGCGCCGTACACCGGGTCGTAGCCGACCCGCCCCAGCCAGTCACGCGCGGCAGGGGTGAGGTCGATGCTGATCTTGCGGTCGGCGAGCAGTTTCTGCACGCGTGCCAGCTGCAGATCGACGATCGGCCCCATGTGCGCCTGCGCGAGCCTGTGGAACATGATGATCTCGTCGAGGCGGTTCAGGAACTCGGGCCGGAAATGCCCGCGCACCACGGCCATCACCTCATCCTCAACGTCCTTCACCGTCTGGTCGTCGCGCAGCGACGAGAGATACTGCGAACCGAGGTTCGAGGTGAGGATGATGATCGTGTTGGTGAAGTCCACCGTGCGGCCCTGGCTGTCGGTGAGGCGCCCGTCGTCGAGCACCTGCAGCAGCACGTTGAACACGTCCGCGTGTGCCTTCTCGACCTCGTCGAACAGCACGACCTGATAGGGCCTGCGCCGCACGGCTTCGGTCAGCACGCCGCCCTCGTCGTAGCCGACGTAGCCGGGAGGCGCGCCGATCAGCCGGGCGACCGAGTGCTTCTCCATGTATTCCGACATGTCGATGCGCACCATCGCGCCCGCGTCGTCGAACAGGAATTCGGCGAGCGCCTTGGTGAGTTCGGTCTTGCCGACGCCCGTGGGGCCGAGGAACAGGAAGCTGCCAAGCGGCCGGTTCGGGTCCTGAAGACCCGCACGCGCGCGGCGCACGGCGGCGGAGACAGCCTTCACCGCATCCTCCTGCCCGATCACGCGCTTGCCGATCAGCGCCTCCATCTGCAGCAGCTTCTCGCGCTCGCCTTCGAGCATCCGGTCGACCGGAATCCCCGTCCAGCGCGAAACGACGGCGGCGATGTCGTCGGCGGTCACTTCTTCACGCACCATCGCGCCCTTGCTGGCCCCTTCGGCCTCGGCAAGCTGCTTTTCGAGCCCCGGAATGACGCCGTAGGAGAGCTCGCCCGCACGCCCGAGATCGCCCGAACGCTGCGCCTGTTCGAGTTCGATGCGCGCGGCGTCGAGCTGCTCCTTGAGCTTTGTCTCCGACTGCATCTTCTCGCGCTCGGCCTGCCAGCGGGTGGTCAGCCCGGACGATTGCTCTTCGAGTTCGGCAAGGTCGCGCTCCAGATTGGCAAGGCGGTCCTTCGAGGCGGTATCAGTCTCCTTCTTCAGCGCCTCGCGCTCGATCTTGAGCTGGATGATGCGCCGGTCGAGGTTCTCGATTTCCTCGGGCTTCGATTCCACCTCCATGCGCAGACGCGACGCAGCCTCGTCCATCAGGTCGATGGCCTTGTCCGGCAGGAAGCGGTCGGTGATATAGCGGTTGGAAAGCGTCGCGGCGGAGACGAGCGCGCCGTCGGTAATGCGCACGCCGTGGTGAAGCTCGTACTTCTCCTTGAGCCCGCGCAGGATCGAGATTGTGTCCTCCACGGTCGGCTCGCCCACGAACACGGGCTGGAAGCGCCGCTGCAAGGCAGGGTCCTTCTCCACGTGCTTGCGATATTCGTCGAGCGTGGTCGCGCCGATGCAGTGCAGCTCGCCGCGCGCGAGCGCGGGCTTCAGCAGGTTGGAGGCGTCCATCGCGCCCTCGGATTTGCCCGCGCCGATCAGCGTGTGCATCTCGTCGATGAACAGGATGATGTCGCCCTCGGCGGCCTTCACCTCGTCGAGCACGCCCTTCAGGCGCTCCTCGAACTCGCCGCGATACTTCGCGCCCGCGATCAGCGCGCCCATGTCGAGCGCCATCACGGTGCGATCCTTGATGCCGTCGGGCACGTCGCCGTTGGCGATGCGGAGTGCGAGACCCTCCGCGATCGCGGTCTTGCCGACACCCGGCTCGCCGATCAGCACGGGGTTGTTCTTCGTGCGGCGTGCCAGCACCTGGATCGTGCGGCGGATTTCCTCGTCCCGGCCGATCACGGGGTCGAGCTTGCCCGCGCGCGCCGCTTCGGTCAGATCACGCGCGAACTTCTTCAGCGCGTCATAACGGTCTTCGGCGCCCGCCGTGTCGGCGGTGCGGCCCTGCCGCAATTCCTCGATCGCGCTATTGAGGCCCTGCGGTGTCACGCCTGCGGTAGCGAGCGCCTTGCCCGCAGCGGTTTCCTTCGCCAGCGTCAACGCCAGCAGCAGCCGTTCGACGGTGACAAAGCTGTCGCCGGCCTTCTTCGCGACCTCCTCGGCCTGCGTCAGCACGCGCACAGTGTCGTTGTCCCACTGCACGCCCTGCGCGCCGCCGCCGGAAACCTGCGCGTGCTTGGCGAGCGCCTGATCGACCTCACGCACCGCAGCGCGCGCGTCGCCGCCCGCCTTCTGGATGAGACCGGCCGCCATGCCCTGATCGTCCTCCAGCAGCGCCTTCAGCAGATGCTCCGGCGCCACACGCTGGTGGCTCATGCGGATCGCGACGGTCTGCGCGGACTGCAGGAAGCCTTTGGCGCGGTCGCTGAATTTCTCGATATTCATAGCGTTTACATCCCCCTTGGCGGGCAATCATGGTCTGAGCGCGATATGGTGTTGCAGTTTTGCAACGCAAGCGCCCGGCGCAAGTTTTTTGCACCGGACGATGTGCGCCAACCATGACTCCGATCAAACCGAGCGGAGGATCAACGGCGTTTGCGGCCCTCCAGTTCCTCGAAGGTCTTGTTGCCGATCGGGTAGTCCCGCCAGTCGCCGTAGTCGAAGTGCCACCACTCCTCGGGGTAGACGTCGAAGCCCTCTGCCTCGATCGCGCTGCGCAGCACCTCGCGCAGCCAGCGCTGATGGTCGGTGCCGCCCACGAAGTTGGAGTAGGAGCGGGTGGAGAACTCATCGTAGCGGCCCGTCGTCTCAACGGGCTTGCCGGTGCCGAGTTCGAACATGGTGAGATCGACCGCCGCGCCCCGGTTATGGCGCGAACCCTTCGAAGGGTCGGCCACGAACATGCGGCTCGAAACCGGGCTCGCATCCCAGAACATCTTGGTCACATACCACGGCCGATACGCGTCGTGGATGAGGAGGCCGTAGCCACGTTTGCGCAGCGCCTGGTTGACACGCGCCAGCGCCTCGGCGGCGGGCCGCTGCAGATAGGCGCGGGCGCTTTCATAAACCGGGATGCCCATGAAGTTGTTGGTGCCCGCATAGCGCACATCGAGCCGGATCGTCGGGTCGGCCTTGTTGATCGCGTAGAGATCGCTGGGCTTTGCGGAGGGCGGCTCATTCGGCGGCGATGCGGCGAGCGCGGCGGCGCGAAGTCCGGCGAAATTGGCCTCTACGCCCGCACGGACCTTCGCCTGCACCTCCGCGCCGAAATCGCGGCGCGGGAAGCGGATACCGCCGAGGTTCGCGGCCGTCACCGCGCCGGAACCGTCGCGTTCGAATGTCAGCGCTTCGAAGGGATAGAGACCGCGATCGTTGGGAAAGGCGTACCGGTCGGCCGCCGTGCGCGTCAGCTCCGTGTGCTCGGTCCACTCGATCCACACGAAAGGCCTGCCGTCGCGTTCGTAAATGCGGAGCACGTTGTGCTCCCAGCCATAGTCGCCGACGAGCGAGGCGAGTTCAGCGTTCGGCAGCGGCGGCTCGGGCATCTCGCCGCGCGCGTAGCGCACGCCGCCGATTTCGATCCACGAGGCGTCGTCGGCGATGGCAAGCTTGTCGAACCGCGTCTGCGCGTCTTCCACGATGAAGCCCGTGGCTGTCCGGCGGATGTCGCCGACCAGTTCGGGAGCGTCGATGACGAGACGGCCGTTGTAGATGCGCGTGCTGACGCTTTGCCTGCCGTTCGTGAACCAGCCGGAAAGGCGCTTTGCGTCGGCGCCGGTCACAAGCTCGCCTTTCGCGTATACGGGCACTTCGGTTCCCGCCTTCAGCGCGAGCACGGTGCGAAGCGCATAGTCGGCCAGCTTGTTCGTGATCGGGTTGGACGCGTCGACGGTCGTGAACGCGACAACGCCGACGCCGGCTTCCGGCATCACCAGCAACTGCGTCGAATGGCCGTAGATGGCGCCGCCGTGGCCGACGACGCGCTTGCCGTCCATGTCCGCGACGACGAAGCCGAGACCGAAGATGCGCGCGCCCGAATCCGGGTATTGGCGCCTCCACATCTCGTCGAGCGAGGCGACGTTCAGCATGCGGCCGTTCGGCATCGCGCCTTTGTTCAGCAGCGCCTGCGCAAACCGCCCGAGGTCGCCCGTCGTCGTGAACAGGCTCCCGGCGGCGGGCGTGCCGAGTTCAATCGGCGGCGCGGCGACGCGCGGGCCGTCGAACGCTGCCATTTCGCTATAGGCGATGCGCCCGGCGAACGGGGCCGCCGTAAGCCCGCTCGATGCCATGCCGAGCGGGTCCAGCACCAGCGTGTGCAGCGCCTTTTCGAAGGACGTGCCGGTTGCGCGCGCGACGACCTCGCCGACGACTGCGATCCCGGCGTTCGAATATTTGGTGATCGTCCCCGGCGCGGCGACGAGCGTCGTGTCGTTCAGGCTGAGCACGGCATCGGCCTGCCCCTTGGGGTCGATGTCGAAATAGTTGCCGCGCGGGGATTCACGCACCAGCCCGCTGCGGTGCGTCATCAGTTGGCGCAGCGTGATCTCGGTGCCGAACGGGTTTTTGGGCTGGAACGTCGGCAGATAGGTGCGGACGGGAACGTCGAGCTTCAGCTTGCCCTGCTCGACCAGCTTCATCACGGCGACGTCGGTGAACAATTTGCTCACGGAGCCCGCCCGGTAAACCGTATCGGCTGACGCCGGCATCTTGCCGTTGGCATCCGCCTTGCCCCATGCGCCCGACCAGCGCACGCCTTCCGGGCCGATGATCGCCACCGCGATCGAAGGGATCTGCTTTTCGCGAACCTCCCACTGCGCCGCGCCCGCAATCAGCGCTGCGGCGCGATCGAGAGCTGGGTCCGGCGTCTGTGCCAGCGCGGCGGCCGGGGCCACCAGCACGATGATCCAGGCCAGCAGTCTCTTCATCATTCCCTCGTCCCCTTTATGTCTGCGGCGGCTCAGAAGTAGGTACGCACCGATCCCGTCACGATGAGCGCGTCGTCCACGATATACAGCAGCCTCCATTTGTCGAACGTCGTGCACGGATGCGAAATGCCGAGGCTGATCATGTCGCCCGGCTGCAGGGGCGAGTCCGCGGGTACGTCGAGATAGGCATGCTGATCGTCGAGGCGGACGACGCGGTGCGTGTCGCCAAGCGGAAGAGGTGCCGCGTTCGGGCCGGGCCGGGCCCACGCGAGCGGGGTGGGGCGTGCCACGTCCTCGCCGATGTCGCGTTTGCCGAGGCCTGCGATCACGCGCGTCGGTTCGGGCCGCGAGTGGACATAGGCCCAGACTTCCAGTGCTGGCCGCAAACCTTCGCCGAGGCCCGCGGCAATCGGGGACCGGGCTTCGAGCTGGTCGATCAGCTGCTGGTAGAAGTGGCTGTCATGCACGAGGTAGCAGCCGCTGCGCAGCAGCACGAGGAACGGCCGCCCCTTTCGTGCTTCGCCGAATGTCCGGGCAACATGATCGAACAGCGAAGATCCGCCTGCGGACAGTATCGGTTCGCCGGAGAAGAGACCCGTGTCGTAGCAGTGCTCGGCAAGACGCACGATCCGCTGCAGCAAGGCGTTGACCTTCGCGTCACGCTCCGCCGCTTCGAGGCCCTGAACGATGCCCTCGAACGCCTCGATGCCGCGCAGACAGACATGGGGGGACGCGGCGATCCTCTCCGCTGCGGCCAACGCTTCGGCATCGTCTCGGAACCCCGTCCGCCCGCCGGGAAAGCCCAGCTCGACCAGCACCTGAAGCCGCCTGCCGGGCGGCGTCGCGGCAAGTCCTGCTTCAAGCAGATCGATCGCCTGCATCGAATCCACCAGGCAATAGAAATCGAAGTCGGGATCGTCGCGCAGTTCCGCCGCAACGTAGGCGATGTTTTCACGGCCCACGAGCTGGTTCGCCATGAAAATCTTGTCGATGCCGAACGCACGATAAGCACGGACGTGGCAGGCGTTTGCGGCGGTGATGCCCCAGGCTCCGTCCGCCATCTGCATGGCGAACAGTTCGGGGCTCATGGTCGTCTTGCCGTGCGGGGCGATCAGCGTCCCGGTCAGTTCGGTAAAACGCTTCATCCAGCGGCTGTTGTGTTCCAGCGCAGAACGCCGCAGCACGGCGGCAGGCAGCATCAGATCTTCGCCCAGAACGGAAAGTCCGGCACCGGTCAGTGTCGCGGCGTCTCCACGCCAGGCAGCAGGCAGGCCTTTGATCCGCCAATCGAGTGATTCTGGCGGCAGGATAATGCTCATTTGTCTCTCGTTTCCTGGTTCTGTTTTATTTTCGCGCGCGATCGTAACGGATCACCTTGCCTGCTCGGGCGCCCGTCATCTTGCCATCGTCGATGGCAAGCACGCCGTTCACGAACACGTAGTCCATGCCGGTCGAATACTGTGCCGGGTTCTCGAAGGTGGCGCGGTCCTGGATGGTTTCGGGATCGAAAATCAGAACGTCGGCGGCATAGCCGACGCCCAGCCTGCCGCGATCGAACAGGCCGAGCCGGTTTGCCGATGCCGACGTCATGCGCCGGACCGCTTCCTCCAGCGGGATCACCTTCTCCTCGCGCACGTATTTCGCGAGTACGCGCGGCATCGTGCCGTAGGCGCGCGGATGCGTGGCGATGCCGTCGACGTCGGGGCTCGCGGGTGACGTGTCCGTGTTGATCATCACGAACGGCGCTTTCAGCGCGATGCGCTTCTGCTCCTCGTTCATGCTGAGCGGCGCGACGCTGACGCCGCCTTCGGCGATCGTGTCGAACACGAAGGTCCAAGCGTCCTTGCCGCGCAGTTTCGCCGCTTCGGCAATGCTGAGGCCCGCAAGTTCCTTGCCGAGCCGATCGTCGGTGATCTGGACGTTCGCCCAGTCCTGGCCGACGTGGTCGTACCAGTTCTCCCACGATGTGTCTGTCTCCACGACCTTGCGGAGGTCGGCGCGCACCTTTGGGTCGGAGAGGGTCTTGTAGAAGGCTTCCGGTCCTTTCGCGTAGGACCATGGCGGAACGAACGAGCCGAGGCCGATGCCGTTGCGGACATAGGGGTAGATGTCGGTGGTGACGTCGAGACCCGCGGTGCGCGCGTCGGCGATCTTGTCCACCGCCTTCTGCATCAGCGGCCAGTTCTTCACGCCCGCCGCCTTCAAATGGTAGATTTGCACGGGGATTCCGGCGCCCTTGCCGATCGCGATCGACTCGTCGATGGCTTCGAGGAGCTGTTTGCTCTCGTTGCGCATATGCGTGGAGTAGAAGCCGCCGTAGGGCTTCACCATCTTCGCGAGTTCGACGAGTTCTGCCGTCGTCTGATAGTTGCCCGGCGGGTAGATAAGCGCGGTGGAAAGGCCCGAGGCGCCATCGCGCATCGCGTCGTCCACCAGCTTTTTCATGGCCTCCATTTCGCGCGCGGTCGGCTTCCGGTCCTCGACGCCCATCACCACGCGGCGCACCTGCGCGGCGCCAACGTTGTGGACGACGTTCACAGGCACGCCGAGGTTTTCGAGGATGTCGAAATATTCCGCGTAGGTGCGCCAGCGATACGGCTTGCCGGCGATCATCACGGGATCGGGCTGGGTCGTCTCGTTCTGCGGCGCGGGCGATCCGCCTTCACCGCTCAGATGAACTGTGATCCCCTGTGTGAGCCGCGACTGCGCCGAAGCTGGATTGGTCACGTAGACAAGCGTGCTCTGCCCCATGAAATCCATGAAGCCCGGCGAAACAACCCGATCCTTCGCATCGATGATCCGTGCTGCCCGCATGGTATCGGTCGTCTCGTTGCCAATCCACGCGATCTTGCCATCATCAATGGCAATCGCACCCCGGAACCACGGATTCCCGCTCCCGTCCACGATACGCGCATTGGTGATCAGGAAGTCCCACTGGTCATCGGCCTGTGCGGCCGGAGCAAATGCCGCCAGCAGCAGCGCGCCAAGCGCAGCCTTGGTCCGCATATTCATTGTCCCTCGGCTCCAGATCAGTTGACGGTGAGGAAATGGTCGTAGGCGACGCGCCCGATGTCGGCGATCACCTTGTCCTGAATATCCTTGCCCTTCGTGTCGCCCTTCACGAACACCGCGATGGCAAACTGCTTGCCGTTCGGGAGCGTGATGATGCCGACGTCGTTCGCCACCGAGTTCAAGGTGCCGGTCTTATGCGCAATCACTGTATCGGACGGGAGAAGGCCTTTCAGCCGCTTCTCGCCGGTGCGGCAGCGCTCCATGATCTCAATCAGCGTCTTTGTGCTTTTCGCGCTCATCGCCTTGCCCGAGTGAATACGGAGCAGGAGCTGCAACATGGCTTCGGGCGTAGAGGCATCACGCGGATCGGCATTGAATGGCACGTTGGGGCCGCGATTGCGCATTGCAGGGTCCGCTTTGTACGCGGCCTCCACATTCTCCTTGAACGTGGGCAGGGTGGGACTGTCGATACCCATAGCGCGGTAGATGAGGTGTGCGGTGTCGCTGTCGACACGCTGCCCGGTGATCCCCTGAGCACGCAGCCACGCCGTAACAGCAGCCGGGCCGCCCGCAAGCTCGACGAGCACGTCGGTCGAGGTGTTGTCGCTCTGTGTGATCATGAACTCGAGCAGGTTGTAGACCGAAAGCGCGATGCCCGGATGCGGCGTCTGGATCGCCATGCCGTAGGAGCCGACGAGCAGTTTCGGATCGACGGTGATCACCTGCTCAAGCGTGATTTCACCTTTGTCGATCCGTTCGAAAATCTTGCCGGCGACGGCGATCTTGAACGTGCTCGCCATCGGGAATGTCGTTCCGGCGTTCAGTGTGGCCATCTCCTTGCCTTCTATGGCCTGCACGGCGACGCCCACCGTACCGTCGGTCTGCTCCGCAAAGAGCTTGAAGGCATCGGAAAGTCGGCTTTGCGCGGTCGTTTTTGCGGGTGCGGCCAGCACCGGTGTGGCCATAGGGCCGGCGGCGGCTAGAAGTGCGGCGGAGGCGAAGGTCACGAGAGAGGCGCGTCGCATGGGCAATCCTTTCATCATTTCATCACAGAACGAGAACTTGCGGCGACTTGTCCGCAACGATTTTCATGTTTGTCAAATTTTGAAAAATCTGATGTAGCTGATGTCGTTTCGCCGCCATGACAGCCGGACGCTGCTCTGTTAGTTTGCGGCAACAGGAGAGGATCAGAATGTCTACTGCAAACCGCAGTGCTGTGGGCCCCACGGCCGCAGTTTCTTCCGCGGACATCGATCCAGGCGAGGTCTTGCGCGGCATCCGGACCGAGCGAGGCTTGACGCTTGCGGAGGTAAGCAAGCGGACAGGTATGCCGATTTCGACATTGTCCAAGGTTGAAACAGGCAAGATTTCGCTCAGTTACGAAAAGCTGATGCGCCTCAGCCGGGGTCTCGACATCGACATTACGCGCCTTTTCGCGGCGCCGAAACCGGCTTCCGGGTCGGGAAGGTCGCTCACTACGGGACGCCGGACGATCACGCGTGCCGGCGATGGACCCCGGATACGCACAGCAACTTACGATTATGTCTATCCGTCCGCTGACCTTCTCAACAAGTCTCTGAATCCGATGATCATTGATGTTCGTGTGCGGTCGATCGCCGAATTCGGCGACCTGATGCGACATCCGGGCGAGGAGTATGCGCTGGTTCTTGAAGGCCAGTGCGAATTCCATTGCGACCTTTACGCTCCCTCTCTGATGTCCACTGGGGACTCGGTCTATTTCGACGGCAGCATGGGCCACGCTTATGTCGCCGTGGGGGAGGGGCCTTGCCGCATCCTCTCCATCTGCTCGGCCACCGATGCCGATCTAAAGTCGGCGCTGCATCCTTTGCCCAAAGACCCGGCTTAACGATGTTGCGGACGGTCCGGCTGGGACTCCGGACCGTCCGCAGCGGCGTTCAGAACTTGAAGCGAACGCCGAGGTTATAAACGCGGCCGATCATATCATAAAGACTGCGCGTCGTGCCGTAGCCGTTCCAGGCCGTGATCGGCGGATCCTTGTCCATTAGGTTCTGGATCGTGCCGAACAATGCGACACGGCGGTTGCCATCGTCGATCAAGGTGACCTCACCCATGATATCGAAATACAGCCGGCCGTTGACGCTCTTCTTGTCGGTCTGATTGCTCTGCGTGATGATGCCGCCACCAACATAGCGGCTGGTAAGAGCCAGCTTGTAGGCATCCGTGGCGAACGTTGCGCTGGTATTGAAACGCCAGTGCGGCGTACCGCCAACGCCCTGGATGGTGATCAGCTCCGTATTGCCCGCGAGGTGCGTCGTGTTGGCGCCGTCTACGAGATCGAGTTTGTCCGTGTAGTTGATGAGCGCTCGCAGATCGAGGTCACCGTCAAACAGTGGGAGACCATAGCCGAGTTCGACATCGACGCCGCGCAGCTTTATGCTCTGGAAGTTCGCCGGCGCTGAACGGACGACCGTGATCTGGCTCGTCGGCGTCGGCCGCGTGATGAGCGAGCAGAGTGCCGGCGTGTCAGTGTAGCAGCGGTCCACGATCGCCGAGGTTGCGAGCGAGTTGATCGCGCCCTTCAGCTCAAGATCGTAGTAATCGACCGACATGCGGAAGCGTGGGATGAAGGTGGGCGTAAACACAACGCCGAACGTCAACGTATCGGCTTCTTCCGGTTTCAGGTTGGGGTTGCCGCCCTGAATGTTCTGCACGTTGTAGCTGGTGCCGAGAACCGGATCGTTGATCCCGAAGATGAAGGTGTTGCCTGAAGCGAACAGTTCGTCGAGGCCGGGTGCGCGGATGTCACGCGAGCGCGTGGCGCGGAACCGGATCGAGTCGTTCACATCGTAGGTTACGCCCACCTTCCAAGTCTTCACTGTACCAGAAGTGCTGTAGTCCGTTACACGGCCTGCCACGTTGAGATCGAGGGCCTTTGCCCAGCTCTGATCGGCTGCCAGTGGCACGAGGGCTTCGAGAAAGCCTTCCTTGACGTTGACGTCGCCAGACCAGGGCTGGGCGTTGCCGACGCGGTATGCGCTTACCTGTGAAAGCGGATCGGATGTGACGTCCACGGATTGCTTACGATACTCGCCGCCGAACGCAATCGAAACCGGCCCCGCCCAAGTCGAGAACGGCTCGCCGCGCACGGCGAACGCTGCGACGCGCTGTTTGATCTTCCAGTCGCGCACCGCGGTGCCGAGAATGTAATTCTTGGCTTCCTGTGAAACATTGCCTGCGCCGAACACGTTCATCGGAACGCAGCCGTTTGTGGGGTCCGTGATGGTGGAACGACATACGATCGCACCGGTGTCCGGATGGAACACGGCGTCCATCGCTCGGTTCCAGTTCGCCGTGATACGGCTTCCGGTGAATAGGGCGAGGTTGTGCGTTTTGCCGAAGCCGTAATAGGCGTCCCAGCTCCAGCTGTCTCCGAACTTGCCCTTGGCACCACCGGTCACCTGCCACGTGTCGGTCGTAACGTCGATACCGCCGCGCCCGTAATCCTTCAGGCTGCGGCCCATCACGAAACTCGTGATGTTGTTCGCGGTCATTGTCGTCCGGATGGAATCGGGCAGATAGGCATTGTCCGCCTGAATTCTGATCTGATCGTTGCCCAGAATGCTGAGGTTGCTGGATTCCGTGCGGCCGTAAGCAAACTCGGCAAAGACCTCGATGTCGTCTGCCACTTCATATGTCAGGCGTCCAAAACCCGAGTACCGCTTAACCGGTGTTTCCAGAACGAGATCAGATGTGGAGGGAACGCCATCGCCTCCGTTCATTGTCGTCGCGGTGACAAGCGAACCATATGTAAAGGGAATCGGCGAACCGTCCGGTGCGAATTGTATGCCACGCAGCGGCCCCGGACCGCTGGTGCCGTCTCCATAGGTGACGCTGTTGATAAGACCGCCGAAAGAGGCGTTCGATGAACGTGCATCGTTGACAATCAGGTATTGCGGTTCACCATTTGTGGGCGTGTAGGCGGGATTGAAAATTGTGCTCGGGTTGTTGCCCCAGTCCCGATCGCCGATCTTGTCCACACCACTGTTGTGCGCTGCTTCGCCGCCGATGAGCAGGTGGCCACGACCGCCGCTGAAACTCGTGCCAAAGGCTGCCGACGCGAGGAAGTTGCGGTGGTCGTTATGATCGGTGATGCCGCCCTGGAGCGACCCCTTGATGCCTTCGAGTTTGTTGTCGAGGCGTAGGTTGACGACGCCCGCGACAGCATCCGAACCATAAGCAGCCGAGGCGCCGCCGGTGACCACGTCGGTGCCGGCGATCAGTGCTTGCGGAATGGTGTTGATGTTGAGGCCGCCGGTCGTCGTGGTCGGGACATAACGGCGCCCGTCGATCAGGGTGAGCGTTCGCAGAAAGCCAAGGCCGCGCAGGTCGAGAAAGTTACCGCCGAGAGCGGTCGAGAGGTTTGTTGATGTCGCCGGCGTCAGCGTTGCACGCAGTGCGGGAAGCTGATTGAGCGCGTCCGCGATATTCGGCGCCGCAACGCGCTCCAGATCGGCGGACGTGATATTCGTCGTCGGGGTCGGCGCGGTGAAGCCGCTGCGTTGGATTCGCGAGCCGGTGACGATGATCTCGCCTGTGTCTTCCGCCTGCTGCACGTCGCCGGAGACTTCCTGCGCCTGCGACGACACATTCCATAGAGCGACGAGGCCCGTCGTGGCGCAAAGCAGCACCTTGCCTGCGATTTGGCGGCGTGTGCGCGATGATCCCCGGGTAACGAGAACAGATTTATCGATCATGATTAAACCCCCCTTCCTTAGGTTTGCAACAACCCGCGCCCGAACCGCGCATGACGGTTCAGCGTGTCCCTCGCGGGCCGCGAGACGGTTTGGCTGACAGCGACAGACAGCGGATGGCTGCATCGCAACAGCTTGCCATGTTCGGCAGAACGCTCCCCAATGCCTCCGAGGAATCGGTTGGATTCCTCCCTGAAAAGGGTGGGCCAGCGAATCGGCATTCCACCCTTCGGAGTGAAACTTGCACTTTTTGAAACGATTCGCAATTCCGGAAATTTTCCGTATGGCCACTATGTGGGAATTGACAAATTTCCATCTAGGATCATTTTGTCCTTATCAGGAGAACGATTTTGTTGGCCGAGGTGTCGCGGAGTTGGGCCTGACACTGCGTGTGCGAAGACAAGGAGGGGCCATGAAAGTTTACGAGCGCTGCGAGGCCTCTTCCGGTTTCGCCGAACCTGTTCCCTCAGTCCTTGCCGTGCCGAACGTACGGTGGAGCCATTCATGAACGCGATTTCCGATCCCTATTCGGATGCGGCTGTACAACTGCCGTTTCCTTACCTTCTGTTCCTCGGCGATACGGCTGAACCCGGCTTCGCGAAAACGGCTTTCGGCGTCCGGGATTGGGCCGCTGACAAGTGTGTCGGGGAGTTCGCCGTGGGAGCGAAGGTTACGACCGGCCTGCCGGTGATGACACCCGCGGAAGCGTATGCGGCAGGCGCGCGTGCAATTCTCATCGGCGTTGCAAATCGTGGCGGCGTTATCGCTTCCAACTGGATTGTGCCGCTGGTCGAGGCGCTTGAAGCCGGGCTCGACATCATCAGCGGTATGCACGTGCGTTTGGGTGACGTGCCCGAGCTTGCCGAGGCGGCGGCTAAACACGGACGGCGCCTGATCGACGTGCGCGTCCCGCCGGCGGGTCTGCCCGTGGGCACCGGCCGCAAGCGGACGGGTAAGCGGCTGCTCGCCGTGGGAACCGACTGCGCACTTGGCAAGAAATACACGGCGCTGGCGCTTGCGGCAGCGTTCGCGGAACGCGGCGTAGATGTGGATTTCCGCGCCACGGGCCAGACCGGCATCATGATCGCGGGCGGCGGCATTCCGATGGATGCTGTGGTGTCGGACTTCGAGGCCGGCGCCGCCGAGGTGCTGAGCCCGGACGCGACGCCGGATCACTGGGACGTGATTGAAGGGCAGGGCTCGCTGTTCCACCCGGCCTATGCGGCGGTTTCGCTCGGCCTTCTGCACGGCAGCCAGCCCGACGTGATCGTCGTGTGTCACCAGCCGGGGCGGGAGACGATGCTGGGCCTCCCGGATCACGCCGTGCCGTCGATCGAGGAGACGATCGAGCTTAACCTCCGCATGGGGCGTCGCACCAACCCGGCGATCCGCTGCGGCGGCATCGCCTTCAACACCAGCGGCATGGGTGCTGCGGCGGCAGATGCGCTCATGGAGGCCGAGAGCAAGCGTCTCGGCCTTCCCGTCGCGGACCCGATCCGCCGGGGGGCCGCGTTCGAGGCGCTCGTCGACAGCTGCCTGAAATAAGCGCCTGAGCAACAAGGGAGGATAAGAGATGAGCTTCATATCATTCGGAACGCGTGCTGCCCTGCTTGCCGGCGCGATGCTGGTGTCTTCGGGAGCGGCGACTGCGCAGCCCGCGGCAGACTATGATATTGTGATCCGCGGCGGCCGGGTTCTCGACGGGGCTGGGAATCCCTGGGTGAACGCCGACGTTGCCATCAAAGACGGCCGCATTGCTGCTGTCGGCACGATCAAGACACGTGGCAAGCGCGAGATTGATGCGCGTGGACGCTATGTTTCGCCGGGCTTCATCGACATGATGGACCAGTCGGGCCGTGTGCTTCCGGTGAACGGTGCGGCGGAAAACAAGCTCAGGCAAGGCGTGACCACGGTACTTTCGGGTGAAGGCGGCACACCGGTCGATGCCGCGGAGATTCCGGCCTATTTTTCCAAACTTGAAAAACAGGGCATCGGGGTAAACTTCGGCACTTACTACGCGACCTCGCAGGCGCGCGAAAAGGTGATGGGCGACGTTGCGGGCGCACCCACCAAGGCGCAGATGGAGGCAATGAAAAAGGAAGTCGCCGCGGCCATGAAGGCGGGCGTCTTTGGCGTGACCAGTGCGCTCATCTATCCGCCGAGCAGCTTCCAGACGACGGCCGACCTTGTCGAACTCGCCAAGGTGGCGGGGCAATGCAACGGCTTCTATGCCACGCACATGCGTGACGAGAGCGCGAAGCTCGTGTCCGCTATCGAGGAAGCCATAGAGATCGGCGAAAAAGGTGGTGTGAAGGTGGAAATCTACCACCTGAAGAACGCCTACGCGCCGCAATGGGGCAAGGGCATGTCGAAGGCCGTTGCCACGATCGAGGCGGCGCGTGCACGCGGTGTGGATGTCGCCGCCGACATGTATCCGTATCCGGCGGGCGGCACCGGCGTTGAGATCACCGTGCCGAACTGGGCGTGGGCGGACGGCGTTGAGAAGGGCCTTGAACGCCTGAAAGACCCCGAAATCCGCAAGAAGCTGAAGGAACAGGTCGCCGCAGGCTCGATGCCCGACTGGTCGAACCTCGTCGAGGCTTCGGGGGGATGGGAACGCGTCGTTCTCGCGAATTCGCACAGCGAAAAATACGCGCAGTTCCACGGCAAGAACTTTGTCGAGATCGGCAAGGCGCTTGGCCTCGATCCCGCTGACGCGGCGTGGGATATTGTGCTGAACGCGTACCCCAAGCGTTCGATGGCGCTCTATTTCATGATCGATGAGAAGGACATCGAGACGGCGCTGCGACAGCCGTGGACGAGCATCGGCAGCGATGCCGGGGCGGCGCTGAAGCCGGGCGAGATCGACGACCTCGGCCTGCCGCACCCGCGCTCTTATGGCACGTTTCCACGCGTGATCGCCGAGTATGTGAAGCGCCGCCCAGTGCTGACGCTGGAAGATGCGGTTCGCAAGATGACCGGTTGGCCCGCGCAGCGCATGGGCCTCAGCGACCGTGGACTCGTCCGGCAGGGGATGCGCGCGGACGTCGTCGTGTTCGACTACGAAACGCTCGATGATGTGGCGAGTTGGACCAACCCGGTCGACTATCCGAAGGGCATCGACACCGTCATCGTCAACGGTCGTGTCGCGCTCGACAAGGGCAAGCTTGAAGATACGCGTGCGGGCGCCGTCCTGCGGCATTCCTGCAGCTAGTCTCACCTTGCAGCGCGGGCGTCGGCGCGCGAGAGTGGTTTCATGACCACGACCACGATCGACCCCGCGCAGTCCCGGCTTTTCGACAGCATCGCCCATGAATGGTGGGATGCGGAGGGATCGTCTGGGCCGCTGCACAAGGTGAATCCGGTGCGCCTCGCGTTCATCCGGGAACAGGCGCTGGCGCACTTCGGGCGCGATTCGCGGGACCGGGCGTGGCTTGCGGGGCTCGATGTGCTCGACATCGGTTGCGGCGGCGGCATTCTTGCCGAGCCGCTTGCCCGGCTCGGCGGGCGCGTGACGGCCATCGATGCGGCGGCGGAGGCCATTGCCGTGGCGAAGGCCCACGCTGCCGGGGCAAGCCTTGAAATCGACTATCGCCAGTCCTCCGTGGAGGCGCTGGCGGAGGAAGGGCGGCGCTTCGATCTCATCACCTGCATGGAGGTGGTCGAGCATGTCGCGGACGTGCCGGTCTTTCTGCGGGGCATCGCCAGCCTGTTGAAGCCAGCCGGTCTCCTCGTCTTCTCGACGCCGAACCGCACGGCACTCTCCTACGGCACGCTCATCGTCGGCGCCGAATGGGTGTTGCGCTTCATTCCGCGTGGCACGCACGACTGGAACAGGTTCCTGACACCCGAGGAACTAACCAGCGCGCTGGAGAAAGCCGAACTCAAGGTTACGGAAACGCGCGGCATCGGCTTTCGTCCCTCGCGCGGCTTCGAACTGTCGGACGATCGCCGCATCAATTACATCGGCGCGGCGGTCCATGCCTGATCGGCAGTCTTGCCGAATAGGGATATGTGTGCGGTAACGCACGGATTCCCGGCCTTTTCGTGCCCGGATCCCAGCCGAAGTTGATGAAGTTGAGACATGCCCGCGCGCGATCGCGTACGCGGGCGCGCATGCGCGCGGCCATATGCGCGCTATCGGCGGCGTGAACGGTTTTGTGCTTCGGGAGTGTTCTCGATTCTCGCATGGACGGTCTCAGCGAGGCGAACATGGTTCGCGGTTCGCGGAGAGCCTTTCACGCGAAACCCTATTTGGGAAGGCCCGGGATGACGAACCTCCGTCATCCCGAGCCGCCGTTTGTTACAGAAACCGTGCCACCACGTCCCGGTAGCTGCGGCTGACCTTCACTTCGGCGCCTGAGCCGAGCTTCAGGAAGCATTCGCCGTTGGTGTGCGGCTTCACCTGCTTCACCTGATCGAGGTTTACGATCGTGGAGCGGTGCACGCGCTTGAAAATGCGCGGATCGAGGCGCTTTTCGAGATCCTTCATCGTTTCGCGCAGGATGAGCGTGTTGTCGCCCGTGTAAATGCACATGTAGTCGCCGGCCGCGTCGATCCGCTCGATGCTTTCCACGTCGACACGGAAAATCTGGCCGCGATCCTTGATATTGATCATGCGCTCGAAACGCGACGCGGCATGAGCTTCCGGGACGGGCTTGATGTCCGCGGCGGCATTGGGCGCGACTTCTTCAAGAAGCTCGCGCAGCCGGTCCTTTTCGGCCCCGGCGTTCTTTTCGGCAAGCCGCTGACGCACGCGTTCCATCGTCGCTGCAAGGCGCGTCTCGTCCACGGGCTTCATCAGATAATCGACCGCATGGGCGTCGAAAGCCTTGAGTGCGAACTCGTTGTAGGCGGTGACGAACACCACGAGCGGCGGTTCGATGTCGGCGAGGCCGTTCACGACGGAAAAACCGTCGAAGCCGGGCATCTGGATGTCGAGAAACACGACATCGGGCTTGTGCGTCTTGATCGCACGGATGGCTTCGCGCCCATTGGCGCAGCGTTCGATGATCTCGATATCATCGAAGGCTTCCAACCGCATCTCAAGACCCTTGATGGCCAAAGGCTCATCATCGACCAATATGGTCCGGATCGTCATTAAGCGTTCTCCTTGAGCCGAACATTGGCCGACTCGAACGGGATTTCAATGTTGGCGACGACCCCCTGCGGTACGTTCGATATCATTTCGAACCGCTGGTCGTCGCCATAGGTCTGAAACAGTCTATCCCGAATATTGTTCAATCCGACCCCGGCGGACGGGACGAGTGCCGATCTTTCCGCGGTGAGCCCCGGCCCGTCGTCGCTGATCGAAATGAGCAGCCGGTCCCCCGAAACATGCGCCGCAACGACGATTTCCGCACCCTCTTCCTGCGGCGTAACTGCGTATTTAATGGCGTTTTCGACAAGCGGTTGGAGGAGGAGCGACGGCAGGCGGCCCTGCAGCGCGGCCTCTTCGATGTCGAAGCGCGTACGCAGCCGATCCTCGAAGCGCATCCTTTCGATCTCGAAATAGAGCTTCAGCGCCTCGATCTCCTGCGCAAGACTGACCGTTTCGGTCGGATCGCTGACGAGGCTGTAGCGCAGGAACGAGGACAGGCGGGAGAGCATGGTGTTGGCGCGCTCGGTTTCCTTCAGCAGCACCAGCGTCGAGATACTGTTCAGCGTGTTGAACAGGAAGTGCGGGTTGAGCTGGTAGCGCAGCATGGCGAGCTGCGCCGCACTCGCTTGCCCCGAAAGGATGAGGACGCGCTCAGACTGTTCATCGAGCAGCAGGTAGTAGTTGATGCCGAAATAGAGGCCCGTCCACGCTGCGAGGACGGAGATATCGAGCAGGATCGCGCCGAAGAACTGAATGCCTTGAGGCTCGAACGTCGAGTTGTAGAAGCGCGCGTGTGCCCACACCTCGATCACCGAAAACACGCCGGCGGCAAGTGCGACGAGAACGAGCGTGAGGCTCCACACGAACACCGCGCGCATCCGGATAATCCGCCGGTAGGCGGCAGACATGAGGAGCGTGAGGGAAAAGCCCGTCGCCGTCGCGATCAATGTCGGCAGGATGTAGGCGATGCCCATCGAGTTCGCGAGCCCGCCGAGCGCGCGCAGCACCAGATAGGCAGACCAGCCGCCGATCTGGAGCATCCAGAAGGCGTGGTTCTTGTCGGCGAAAAAGCCCTGTTTGGGGAGTGGACCGAGTTTCATCGCGCGAAGACTGCAACAATCGCCCGCAAAACGCGAGCGTGGAACTCAGGCCCCAAAACCTCAATCCTCGGGTGCAATGATGACCTTGAGGCCGTCGAGCGCGTCGCTCATCTCGATCTGGCAGGAAAGTCGCGAGCTTGCCTGTTTGTGGTCGGACGAATCGAGAAGGTCGTTCTCGTCCTCGCCGGGGCCGCCCACCGTGTCCGTCCATGCGTCGTCAACGAACACGTGGCAGGTCGCGCACGAGCAGCAGCCGCCGCACAGCGCCAGAAGCTCATCGAAGCCGTTGTCGCGAATGGCTTCCATCACGGACAGGCCGTTTTCAGCTTCCACCGTCTTTTCCGAGCCGTCGCGCGATACGACAATCAGTTTCGGCATCTCGTTCCCCGTTCCCTCGACCTTTGGATTCGGGGAGCCTAATAGCGGCAAGACGGGCGTTGTCAAAAGGCATGAGCGACGGATGGGTCTGAGTGCGGAAGCCCTGCGGGAGGGCATCGATGCCATTGCGGCGCGCGATGAACATGTTGCAGCGGCGCTCGGGCGGGCTGGGTATCCGGAACCGCGCATCCGCGCACGGGGCTATGAAACGCTGCTGAGGACCATCGTGGGCCAGCAGGTGAGCGTCGGCGCGGCGAACAGCATCTGGAACAAGCTCGCGGCCGCGATCGGCGACATCGCGGACCCCCGCGCGCTGCTTGCACGGTCTTTCGAAGAGCTGCGCGGGGCGGGCCTCTCGCGGCAGAAAATCGGCTACGCACAAAGCCTTGCCGGTCTTTCCGCTTCCGGTGAGATCGACTTTGCGAACCTACCCGCCGATGACGAAGCGGCCATCGCATTGCTGAGCGCCGTAAAGGGCATCGGACGCTGGTCGGCGGAAATCTATCTGCTGTTTGCCGAGGGACGCCCCGACATCTGGCCCGCGGGCGATCTCGCCGTGCAGATCGAGGTGGGGCGTATCAAGGGTCTTGCCGAACGGCCGAGCGAGCGTGCGACGCGGGAAATCGCCGAACTGTGGCGCCCGCACCGGGGCGCGGCGGCGGTTTTCATGTGGCACCACTACAAGACCGACGTTCTTTAGCGGATGCCGGGCTTTACCATCGCTGCCTATGTCGGCGCCGCCATTGCCGAAATCGCCGGATGCTTCGCTTTCTGGGCGTGGCTGCGTCTCGGCAAGTCGCCGCTCTGGCTGGTGCCGGGCGTGCTGTTGCTCTGCCTGTTCGCGTGGCTGCTGACGCTCGCTGAAACCGATCAGGCGGGCCGGGCCTATGCGGCCTACGGCGGCATCTACATCCTTTCGGCGCTCGGCTGGCTCTGGGTTGCCGAAGGCGTGCGGCCGGATCGGTGGGACGTGATCGGGGTGGGGTTTTGCCTCGTCGGCGCAGCCGTCATCCTGTGGGGGCCACGCACGGCCTGAGTATCAGGCGGCGAGCGGGAAACGCAGCAGGCGGTCTTTCGTGGGCACAAGCGCGGTCGCGGGACGTCCGGCGGCGTTCAGGATCGCGGGGTGGTCGGCGGCAAGCCCGCCGGTGAGTGCGCCGAATGCGGGCAGGATCAGCTTCCGTGCCGACATCACGAAACAGCGGCGGCTCACCATGCGGCCGCGCCCCTGAACGCGGATTTTCGGGTGGAAGTGCCCGCTGATCTCGGGGCGTGCCGAATCCGGCTCAGCTTCGTGGCGCAGCACGATGCCGTCCACCTCGATCTCCGGCCGGACATGCCCGAGGCCATCGGCTTTGAGGTCGTGGTTGCCGGTGATCCAGACCCAGTCGACACGGCTTTGAAGCGTGGTGAGCAGTTCGAGTGCCTTGGCGCCGAGCCGTCCGGGTCCGTCTGCGTCGTGGAAACTGTCGCCGAGGCACCAGAGCGTCTGTGCGCCGGTGGCAGTGATCAGCGCGTCGAGGTCGGAGAGCGTCTGCAGGCTGTCGTAAGGCGGCAGCATCTGGCCGAAACGTGCGAACCAGCTCGCCTTTTCGAAATGCAGGTCGGCAACGAGAAGCGCGCGGCGTGCGGGCCACCAAAGCGCGCCTGCGGCGAGCGGCACCATCTCGTGGCCTGCGAACGAAAGGGGAACCATGGCTCCGGCTATGCCCCGACGCGCGGGCGGGATCAAGGGGCGCTATCTGGCGCTGGCAAGCTGCGTAGCGTCCTCGCGGCTGCTGTCGCCGGGCACCACGAAGCGCACCTTTTTCGTCGCGAAGTCCACCGCCACCTGATTGAAAGCGCGGAGCGTATTCATGCCGAGCAGCATCGCCGGGCGCTTGTCGAGGCCGAGTTGCCGGAAAACGGGGAGGTCGGCGAAGGCGATCGGCATACCGGTGAGTGTCACGCTGCCAAGGCGCATGTCGTTCACGACGGCGATCTCTGCGGGAACGGAGCCGCCCGCCACGTCTTGCAGTGTCGTCGGGATCAGCAGCATCGCCTTGCCGCGCTTCACCGCCGCTTTGCGCATGGCGAGGTTGCCGACGCTGTGCTCGGCGCCCGTATCGATCACCACCGCGATCTTGCGCTCTCCGACGGCCGCGTCGGCCAGGATTAGGCGGCCGAGGCGGCTACGCGCGCGGATCACGATGGTATCGCCCTCGTCGGCGTTGAGCTCGGGCGCCTTCGAGGCGGGCGTCACCATGATCTTCTGCTGCGCGAAATCGATAAGGATCGCTTTCGATTGCAGACTGTCGATGCCGAGCAGCCCCTCTGCGCCGAGATTGCCGCGCTTGAGGAGCGGCGCCTGCACATTGCGAACGGGCGTACTCGTCACCGAGAGTGATGGCACCGTCACCGTCTGGAAGCGCTGGGCGCCGCTGATGCTGTGCACCTCGGCAGTGCCTGTGCGCCCGAGGCCGAGCGTGTTTGCCAGCTCTTCGGAAAGCACGGTGCGTTCGGCGCCTGTATCCACCACAAAATTGAACGGGCCTTGCCCGTCGATGCTGACCGGCACGGTCATGCGCTGTGACTTGTCGGCGCCGAAATCGACGGCTTCGTTCGCGGCAGGCGGCGGCAAGACCGGTTCGGTGGTTCCGGCGGCCAGCAAAACAGCGATTGCCCAGGCGTTCATAACGCGATCTCCCCGGTGGCGATTCTACGCCATATCGGGGCGTTCAACAACGACGCTCGTCGACGTGCATCGCCTCTTGGGCGAGCGCTTCCGCTTCGATGAGCAGCGCCTCGTCGGCAAGGCCCCGCGCAACGCTTTCGCGGCCGATCATCACCAGCACCGGCACAGCGAGCGGGGAAACGCGGTCGAGGCGCTTGTGAACGATACTGCTCGCCGCGCGATCGAGCAGATTCGCGAGGCGGGCGACGTCGGTCAGCCGCAGGCGCGCATCCTCCCACGCGGCGCGCAGCAGCATGTGGTCGGGCTCGTATTTGCGGAGCACATCGTAGATGAGATCGGTGGAGAAGGTGACCTGGCGGCCGGACTTGCGCTTGCCCGGGTGCTGGCGCTCGATAAGGCCGCCGATCACCGCGACCTCGCGGAAGGCGCGCTTCAGGAGGTGCGACGTCTGCACCCACTCGGCAAGCTCGTCTTCGAGGATGTCCGGCGAGAAGAGCGGGGCGGGGTCTTTCACTTCCTTGAGGCCATAGACGCCGAGCGCATAGTCGTTCGCCACGAAGCCCGTGGGCTGCAGGCCAAGCGTTTCCATGCGGCGGGTGAGCAGCATTCCGAGCGACTGGTGCGCGTTCCAGCCTTCGAAGCTGTAGGCGATCATGTGGTGGAGGCCTTCGTGCGGGAAGGTCTCGATCAGCAGCTCGCCGGGCTTCGGCAGGACGGAGCGGATCTGCTGCACTTCCAGCCATTCCGCCACGTCCGCCGGGAAGCGCCGCCACTCGGCAGGGTCGGCGAGGAAACCGCGCACCCGGTCGGCAAGGTGCGTGGAGAGCGGCAGGCGCGCGCCCATGTAGCTCGGGATCATCGCCGCGCGGCGGGTGGCGCTGACGATGAGGTCGGTGTCGATGATGCGTTCGACCTCCAGCGCGAGGCCTGCGAAGCGGAACGTGTCGCCGGGGGAGAGCGTGGAGGCGAAATACTCCTCGACGCGGCCGAGGCTGCGGCCGTTCGCGAAACGCACATCGAGCATCGGCGCCTCGACGATGATGCCGGCGTTCAGCCGGTGCTGCTTGGCAAGCGTGGGGTGGCTGACGCGCCAGCGCCCGTCCGGGTTTTGGGTGAGGCGCTTGTAGCGATCGTAGGCGCGCAGGGCATAGCCGCCGTCCGCCACGAAGTTCAGCACGCGGTCGAACGCTTCGCGCGTGAGCGCTGCGTAGGGCGCGGCGCGGCGGATTTCGCCGAACATCGCATCGGCATCGAAGGGCTCGGCGCAGGCGCACGCCATCAGGTGCTGGGCGAGCACGTCGAGCGCGCCGGGGCGCCATGGTTCGGTATCGAGCTCGCCCGCGTCGATCGCGTCGAGCGCGGCGCGGGCTTCGAGGTATTCGAAGCGGTTGCCGGGCACGACGATGGCCTCGCTGGCCTCGTCGAGCCGGTGGTTGGCGCGGCCGATACGCTGGATGAGGCGCGATGAGCCCTTGGGTGCGCCCATCTGGATGACGAGATCGACGTCGCCCCAATCGACGCCGAGGTCGAGGCTCGCGGTGCAGACAAGCGCGCGCAAACGTCCGTCCGCCATCGCGCCCTCCACCTTCTGCCGCGCTTCCTTGGAGAGGGAGCCGTGGTGGAGACCGATGGGGAGCGTCGCTTCGTTCACCGCCCAAAGGTCGTTGAACACCAGCTCGGCGAGGCTGCGGGTGTTGCAGAAGACGAGCGTGAGCTTGTGCCGCTCGATCTCTCGGTAGACCTGCTCCGCCGCGTAGCGCCCGGAGTGGCCGGACCACGGCACGCGGCCCTCGGGGGTCAGGATTTCGATGTGCGCCTTCGCGCCCGGTTCGCCCGCGACGAGCGCGACGCTTGCGGGGTCATGGTCCGGCGCGAGCCAGCGGCGGTAGTCTTCGGGGTCGCCGATGGTGGCGGAGAGGGCGACGCGGCGCATATCGGGCACGATCGCCTGCAGCCTTGCCATCGCGAGCGCCAGAAGGTCGCCGCGCTTGCCGCTTGCGAAGGCGTGGACCTCGTCGATGACGATGGTCTTGAGACCCGCGAACATGCGCGCATTGTCCGGGTAGGAGAGTAGAAGCGACAGCGATTCAGGGGTCGTCAGCAAGATGTGCGGCGGAGCGGCGCGCTGGCGGGCCTTCTTGTCGGATGAGGTGTCGCCGGTGCGCGTCTCGACGCGGATGGGAAGGCCCATCTCCGCGATCGGGGTGAGCAGGTTGCGTTCAACGTCCGCCGCGAGCGCCTTCAGCGGCGAGACGTAGAGGGTGTGTAGGCCCTCGGACGGGTTCTGAGCGAGATCGGCGAGCGTCGGCAGGAAGCCCGCGAGCGTCTTGCCCGCGCCCGTGGCTGCCACGAGTAGCGCATGCTGCCCGGCCTCGGCGGCGGCGACCATCTCCGCCTGATGGCGCCGCACGCGCCAGCCGCGCGTGCTGAACCAGTCCGTGATGATGTTGGGAAGGGCCGGGAGCATCGGGCGCCAATGATGCAGCGGGGAGGGCGGCAGCGCAAACGGGATGTTTTATCCGGGTAATATTGACAGGGAAATTTTACCCGGATAAATCGAAGCGCATGGAACAGGAAAAATACACGGCCTTTCGGGGCGACGATAAATTTGCGTCAGGATCGCTTGCAGACGTGGCGCTCGCCTTGAAGCGGGACGGCGCGGACAATGTGCTGATCTTCAACGACAGTACCGGCGCTGAAACCGATCTCGACCTGCGCGGCACGGAAGCGGAAGTGGCTGCGCGCTATGCGCCGCCTCCCGCCGTTCCGGGGCGCCCGAAGCTTGGCGTTGTCGCGAAAGAGGTGACGCTGCTGCCGCGCCACTGGGACTGGCTCAAAACGCAGCGGGGCGGGGCATCGGCGGCGCTGCGCCGTCTGGTCGAGGATGCGGCGCGAGACAGCCGAAGCATCGCGAAGGCGGCGGCGGAAGCGGCTTACCGCTTCATGTCGGCAATGGCGGGCAACCGGGAGAATTTCGAGGAGGCGGCGCGCGCGCTGTTCGCAGCGGACGGCACGCGCTTTGCGGCGCTCACCGAGAACTGGCCGGAGGACGTGCGTGCCCATGCAAGGCAGCTCGCCGCTCCGGCCCTTGTCGATTGAAGGCGATCAGCGCGCCTGTTCGAGGAGCACTTCGGCGACCTGCACGGCGTTGAGCGCCGCGCCCTTGCGGAGATTGTCGCCGACCACGAACAGCGCGAGGCCGTGAGCCACGGTCGGGTCGCTGCGAACGCGCCCGACGAATACGGGGTCCTTGCCCGTGGCTTCGAGCGGGTTCGGGACGTCGGTCACGACGACGCCGGGCGCGGCTTCGAGCAGCTTTAGCGCGTCGGCGACCGAAAGCGGGCGTTCGAACGCCACGTTCATCGACAGCGCATGGCCGCTGAACACCGGAACGCGCACGCAGGTGCCGGAAACGGTGAGATCGGGGAGGCCGAGAATCTTGCGGCTTTCATCGCGCAGCTTGGCTTCCTCTTCAGTGTAGCCGTCTTCGCCGAGCACGTAGTTGAGCGGCACGACGTTGAAGCCGATCGGCACCGCCCACTTGCGCGGCTGACCGAGATTCACGGCGGCGCCGTCGCGGGCGAGCGCGTCGCTGCCGGATGCGCCCGCGACGATCTGTTCGTGGAGTTCCTCGACGCCGGCCATGCCGCCGCCCGAGACGGCCTGATAGGTGCTGGCGACCAGGCTCTTCAGGCCCGCCGCCGCGTGCAGCGGCTTCAGCACGGGCATCGCGGCCATCGTGGTGCAATTGGGGTTGGCGACGATTCCCTTCGGAATGTCGCGCAGCGCTTCGGGGTTCACCTCGGCGACGACGAGCGGCACGTCGGGATCGCTACGCCATGCCGAGCTGTTGTCGATGACGACGGCGCCCGCAGCGGCAGCCTTCGGCGCCAGTGCGCGCGAGGTGGAGCCGCCTGCCGAGAAAAACACGATGTCGAGGCCCGCAAAATCTGCGGTCTCGGCGTCTTCGACAACCACATCGGCGCCGCGGAAGGGAATTGCTTTTCCGGCCGACCGCGCGGAGGCGAAGAGGCGGAGCGTGCCGATCGGGAAATCACGCTCTGCAAGGATTTCGCGCATCATGCCGCCGACGAGGCCGGTGGCGCCAACGATGCCGACATTGGGGCGGGCGGGAAGGGATTTGGTCATGTGAACTGCGTCTCCTGTTGTGTGCAGAGGCGCGGGGACAGTGGGCTCGGAAGTTCCAGGCCGCCCCGCGCTCGGCGGGGCTCTGTCCTGCTTGCTTGACCGGTTAAACCGCCAGCACACGCAGAACCGCCCCGCGAGCGCGGACCGGCTTGGTGCTAATCGTTTTAATCGTCTTGGACATCGGGGCGGGCGAATAGCAGCCTCAAACAGCCTCGTCTAGCTCTGTTCGAGGCCGATCCATTTCTCGACCACCGGGCGCTGCCAGGCCTCCAGCGCGTCGATGAGCGCATCTGGAGTTGCGGCAACGGCGAGCATTCCGCGGTGCTGCGGGCGCACGAATTTCTCGGCGGCCATGTGATCGAGAAAGCCTGCAAGCTGGTCGTAGTAGCCCGCGACGTTGAGCAGGCCGCAGGGCTTTTCGAAAATGCCGAGCTGGCTCCACGTCCACACTTCGAACAGTTCTTCAAGCGTGCCGACGCCGCCGGGCAATGCCGCGAAGGCATCGGCGCGGCGTGCCATCTCGGCCTTGCGCTCGTGCATCGAGCCGGTGATCACAAGTTCCGTGAGGCCGTGGTGCGCGACTTCGTGGTCGACGAGGGCCTGCGGGATGACGCCCACCGCCTCGCCGCCCGCCGCGAGCACAGCATCGGCAAGCACGCCCATCAGGCCGATCGACGCGCCGCCATAAACGAGGCGGATACCGCGCGCGGCCATGGCCGTGCCAAGCGCGTGCGCGGTATCCGCATAGTCAGGTCGCGCGCCCCGGCTGGAACCGAGGAACACGCACAGGCTGGAAATTCGCCTCAGGCGAAGATCTCCTCGAGGAAGTGCAGCGTCGCCTGCCACGAGCGGCGGTCGGCGATTTCATTATACTGTGCGCCTTCTGCGCGGGCGTTCATGCCCTTCGCCGTGAAGGCGTGGACGGTGTCGCCATAAGCATTGAGCTGCCACTTTGCGCCTGCGTCGGTAAGCTCCTTGGCGAGTGCCAGCACATCCTGCGGCGGCGCGAGCGGGTCTTCCCAGCCGTGGTGGAGCTGCACCTGCGCGTGGATCGGTCCCTGCGGCCCGAGGTTCGGCGGCGGATAGACGCCATGGAACGACACGACACCCGCCACGTCCTTCGTGCCGCTGCGTGCGACATCGAGCGCGCAGAGGCCGCCGAAGCAGAAGCCGATGAGCGCGATGCGCGACGGATCAGCCAGGGGATGCGTCTTCGCAAACGCCACCGCGGCGAGCAGCCGGTCGCGGAGCAGCGCGCGATCGGCCATCAGCGGCGACATCAGTGCGCTGTTGTCCGCGCCCACCGTGCCGCGCACGCCTTTGCCGTACGTGTCGATGGCGATACCGACATAGCCCGCTTCGGCGAGCAGATCGGCGCGCTCGCATTCGTGGTAGCACTGCCCGGCCCACTGGTGCGCGACGAGGACGACAGGGCGTTTCTGCGTGCCGCCGGTGTGGGCGACATAAGCCTCGAACGTCGTACCTGCGTGCGAATATTCAGCTAAATTCGTTTCAACCTTGCTCATCATTTTACCTCGATTGGCAGCCCAAGGGTTTTCAGTTGCGGTTCGACCTTCTGCCGGTCGCCGACGACGACCCAGAGCAGCCGGTTAACATCGATATTCGCCTTCGCGGCAGCGACCAACTGGTCGCGGGAAAGCGCGTTCAGCTTTGCCGCATAGGTGACCTGATAGTCGTCCGGCCGTTTCAGGCGGGCGTTCGTCTCCAGCGCGTCCAGCACGGCGGCGGAAGATTCATAGGCCCCGGGCAAGCGCCCGGTGAGGAACGCCAGCGTGGATTTCACCTCGTCGGGCGTGATGGGCTTATCGGTGACGTAAGCGATAATGTCCTTGCGGAGCTCGGCGAGCGATGCACCGGTCTTGTCGACCTGCACGGGCGCGAACACGTAGAAGGGCATCTGGTCCGACGTCTGCGAGATCGCGGTGGAAACACCGTAGGACCAGCCCTTGTCCTCGCGCAGGTTCATGTTGAGCCGCGAGGTGAACACGCCGCCGAGCGGGGTGTTGACGGTGGTGAGCGCGAGATTGTCGTCCGTGCCTTTGCGCGCCAGCGGATAGCCCGCGAGAATGAACGACTGCGGCGAACCGGGACGATCAATCAGGATGATCTTGCTCGCCGTGGGCGCGCTCGCGGTCGTGAAGGTCTTGGCGCCCTTCGGCGTGGACGGCGCCGACCACGTGCCGACCGTCTTTTCAAGAAGCGGCATCAACGCGCCGAGCGTCGTCGCGCCCGAGGCGAAGATGGTGGCGTTGTCGGGCCGCAGCCACGTCTGGTGGAAGCTGACGAGATCGCCGCGCGTCACCGCCCTGACGCCCTCCACCGTGCCGGAGCCGGTGAGCGGCACGCCGTAAGGGTGCGCCGTGCCATAGATGAGCGGCGGCAGCAGGCGCAGCGCGAGCGTCTGCGGCTGGCTTTCCTCCTGCGCGATCCCGGCGATCTGGATGCCGCGCACGCGCTCAAGCTCGGCGGGATCGAACTTCGGGTTGCGGATGATGTCCGCCCACAGGTCGAGCGAGGGGGCGAGGTTGGTGGAAAGCGCCGAGAGCGAGACCTCGGTGGTGTCGTTGCCTGCGTCCGCGCCGATACTGGCGCCGAGGCGCTCCTCTTCCTCGGCGATCTGGATCGCCGTGCGCTTCGCGGTGCCCTCGTCGAGGAGCGACAGCATCAGCGACTGTGTGCCCAGTTTCTCGCGCGAATCCGCGGCATTGCCCGCATCGAACACCATCGACAGGTTCACGACAGGCACGGTGTCGCGCTTGGCGAACACGACCTCGATACCGTTCGAAAGCTTCGCGCGCTCGGCGGTGGGGAACTCGAGCGCGGGCGCGCCGTCCACCGGCGGCAGTTTCGATCGGTCGATGCCCTTGCCGGCGACCTGCTGCAGGCTGCCGTACGGATAGACCGTGAGCTGGTAGTCACCTTTGGAAATCCACCGGTCTGCAGCCGCTTTCACGCTGACAGGCGTCGCATTTACGTAGGCGGAGAGGTCTTTCTTGAACTGCTGCGGATCGCCCGAATAAAGCTCGCCTTCCGCGAGCGTCACCGCCTTGCCGCCGAAGCCGCCGACGGCTTCGAGGCCGCGAATGGTGCCGGAAACCGCGCGCATGGCGACGCGGCCGACCTCGTCCTTGGTGGGCCCCTTCGCGAGGAACTCGGCAAGAAGCTGGTCGAGGCGGGCATTCACCGTGTCCGGGTCCACACCCGGCTTCACGTCCACCTCCATCTGGAGCAGGCTGACCGCTTCGAACGGTTGCAGGTATGCCGACACACCGATGGCGAGTTGCTTGTCGCGGACGAGATCCTTGTAAAGCCGCGAACTGCCGCCGCCGCCAAGCGTCGCCGCGGCGATCGAGAGGTTCTGCGCGTCCTTATCGTTGAGGCCGGGCACCGCCCACACGCGGTAGATGCGCGTGTTGGAGACCTGATCCTCCATCGTTTCGCGCACAGTCTCGCTGCGTTCCGGCACCCATGCCCGCAGACGTCGCTCCACGGCGGGTCCGGCGGGAAGGTCGCCGAAATACTTCTCGACGAGCGGTTTTGCAGTCGCGGCGTTGATATCGCCTGCCAGCACGAGCACGGCGTTGTTGGGGCCGTACCATGTGCGGAACCACGTCTTCACGTCGTCGAGCGAGGCGGCGGAGAGGTCCGCCATCGAGCCGATTGTCGAATGGCGATAGGGGTGGCCTTCGGGGAACAGGCCCTCGAGGATGCGATACTCGGTCTTGCCGTAGGGCTGGTTGTCGCCCTGCCGCTTCTCGTTCTGCACGACGCCGATCTGGTTCGTCAGCTTGGTCTGGTCGATGGCGCCCAGCAGGTGCCCCATGCGGTCGGATTCGAGAAACAGGATGCGTTCGAGTCCGGGGGTGGGCACGTTCTGGAAGTAATTCGTGCGGTCGAACCACGTCGTGCCGTTGTAGCTCGTCGCGCCCATCTCCTGCAGCGCCACGAACCAGTCGTTGTTGTAGTTCTCGCTGCCGTTGAACATCAGGTGTTCGAAGAGATGCGCGAAGCCGGTCTTGCCCGCAGGCTCGTCCTTGGAGCCGACATGATACCAGATGCTCGTCGCGATGATCGGCGCCTTGCGGTCGGTATGGACGATGACGCGCAGGCCATTGGGCAGCGTGAAGCGCTCGTAGGGGATATCGACGGCGGAAACGAGTGCGGGATCGGGGCCCGCGCTCTTCGGGGCGGCGAGGGCCGGCACGGCCACCAGCGCGAGGGCGATGGCGGTGCCGAGGAAGCGTGATTTCATGGTGCAGCAAAGCTCCGGATACGGCCGAACGGCGGTCATACCCGAACGCATAAGCCGTTGGCGCGAGCGCGGCAAGCCGAGGCGCTTGCACTCGGGCAAGGCGGCTTCTATCAAGGCGCCGCTTTCGTACCGGCCGGTTCCGGCCGGGTTGTTTTCGTGAACGTGAAGAAGGAACAGGCGCCAGACCATGGCCCGGATCGTGATGAAATTCGGCGGTACGTCGATGGCGGGTATCGAGCGTATCCGTAACGTCGCCCAGCGCGTGAAGCGTGAGGTGGATGCCGGCAATGAAGTCGCCGTCGTCGTCTCCGCCATGGCGGGCGAGACGGACCGTCTTGTCGGCTTCTGTCGCGAAGCCGCCGCACTGCACGATCCGGCGGAATACGACGTTGTCGTCGCCTCGGGCGAGCAGGTGACGTCGGGGCTTCTCGCCATCACGCTGCAGGCGATCGGCGTGCCCGCGCGCAGCTGGCTCGGCTGGCAGCTTCCCATCCGCACGTCGGACGCGCACTCGACGGCGCGCATCGGCGATATCGATACTAGCGCCGTCCTCGCCGACATGGCGAAGGGCCGCGTTGCGGTCGTTCCGGGTTTTCAGGGCGTCACCGACGACGGCCGCGTCACCACGCTCGGCCGCGGCGGCTCGGATACCAGCGCGGTTGCGGTGGCGGCGGCGCTGAAAGCGGATCGCTGCGATATCTATACGGATGTGGATGGTGTTTACACCACCGATCCGCGTATCGTGCCGAAAGCGAAGAAGCTTCAGTCGGTCACGTTCGAGGAAATGCTCGAACTCGCAAGCGTCGGCGCGAAAGTGCTGCAGACCCGTTCGGTCGAGCTTGCGATGAAGGAAAAGGTCAAGGTGCAGGTGCTGTCGTCGTTCACCGACGCGCCCGGCACGTTCGTAGTCGACGAGGAAGAAGGCGTGGAACAGGAACTCATCACCGGCATCGCTTACAACCGCAATGAGGCGCAGGTCACGGTGACGGGCGTGCCCGATACGCCGGGCGTCGTTTCGCGCATTTTCGAGCCGCTCTCCGCCGCGAACATCAACGTCGACATGATCGTGCAGAACGTGGCGCGCGAAAGCGGCCGGACGGACGTGACCTTCACGGTACCGCGCACGGAGCTTGCCCGCGCGATGGACGAGCTGACCAAGTCCAAGGATGCGATCGGTTACGGCGCGCTCGAAGCTGTCGACAACGTCTGCAAGGTCTCCGTGGTCGGTGTCGGCATGAAGAGCCACGCGGGCGTCGCGCTCACCATGTTCAAGGCGCTCGGCGACCGCGGCATCAACATCAAGGCGATCACCACGTCCGAGATCAAGATCTCGGTGCTGATCGCCGAGGAATACACCGAGCTTGCGGTGCGCGTGCTCCACACCGCCTACGGTCTGGACGATACGTCCGAGCCTGCCGGGGCCGCTGCGTGAGCGGCGGCCGTGATCGCCTCGATGCGCTGATGGCGCGCGGCTGTGCCTTCCTTGGCACACGCTATGCGATCATGGCCGGTGCGATGACCTGGGTTTCGGAGCGGAATCTCGTTTCCGCCATCTCGAACGCCGGCGGTTTCGGGATGATCGCGTGCGGCGCGATGGACCCGGCGCGGCTTCGCGAGGAGATCGTGGCGACGCGCGCGCTGACGTCCAAGCCCTTCGGCGTCAATCTCATCACGATGCACCCGGCGCTGCTGGAACTCATCCAGGTCTGTGCCGAGGAAAAGGTCGGTCATATCGCGCTTGCGGGCGGGATTCCTTCAGGTCCGGCGATCGAGGCGGTGAAGGCGGCAGGCGCGAAGCTGATCTGCTTCGCCCCGGCGCTCGCCTTCGCGAAGAAACTGGTGCGCTCGGGCGTTGACGCGCTCGTTATTGAGGGCACCGAGGCGGGCGGCCATATCGGCCCTGTTTCCACGACCGTTCTGGCGCAGGAAATCCTGCCCAACATCACCGATGTGCCGGTATTCGTCGCGGGCGGCATCGGCCATGGCGAGGCGATCGCAGCGTTCCTTGAAATGGGCGCGGCTGGTGTGCAGCTCGGCACGCGCTTCGTCTGTGCGACCGAAAGCGTCGCACATCCGAAGTTCAAGCAGGCCTTCATCCGCGCTGCTGCACGCGATGCCGTCGCGAGCGTGCAGATCGATCCGCGCCTGCCGGTGATCCCGGTGCGTGCGCTCAAGAACGCCGGAACCGAGGCGTTTACGGCGAAGCAGCGCGAGGTTGCCGGGCTTCTCGACACGGGCGCGGTGGATATGGATGCCGCGCAGCTCCAGATCGAGCACTACTGGGCGGGCGCGCTGCGCCGTGCTGTGGTAGACGGCGATATCGAGAACGGCTCGCTGATGGCGGGCCAGTCGGTCGGCATGGTGAAGCGCGAGGAGCCTGTGCAGGCGATCATCGACGAACTGGTCAGCGAGGCGGCGGCGGCCCTTGCGCGCCGCGGCGCGCAGGCTGCATGAACGCCGAGAGGAACGTCTCGGCAACCAGCGCCGCGCGCGAGATTCTGCGGCGGCTTCACGATGTCATGGCGACCAAGGCCGGCGCGCAGGCGAAGCTGAACCGCGTCGTCGATATCGTTGCGGGTGCGCTTTCTTCCGAAGTCTGCTCGGTCTACCTGCTGCGCGACGGCGTCCTCGAACTGTTCGCCACACGCGGCCTTGCCCAGTCCGCCGTGCACGTTACGCGGCTTGCCGTGGGCGAAGGCCTTGTCGGCACGATCGCGAAGACGCGCGAAGCGCTCAATCTCGCCGAGGCGAAGGCGCACCCGGATTTCGCGTACAAGCCGGAAACGGGGGAAGAGAGCTTCCACAGCTTCGCGGGCGTGCCCATCATCCGGCAGGAAACCGCGATCGGCGTTCTTGCCGTGCAGCATGTCGATCCGCGCGAATATGCGGATATCGAGATCGAGGCGCTGCAGACGACCGCGATGGTGCTGGCGGAGCTGATCTCGTCGGCAGGCCTCGTCGACGACCAGACCGTGCAGCAGGCGCGCGAACGCGAAAGCCGTCCCGCGCGGATGACCGGGCTCAAGCTCGTCGAGGGCGTCGGGCGCGGGCAGGCGGTGTTCCACCAACCGCGCGTCATCGTGGAGCACACCGTTGCCGACGACATCGAGGCGGAGCGCGCGCGCGTCTATGCCGCGTTCCAGATGATGCGCGAGCAGATCGACAATATGATGGGCCAGGCGGACTTTGCCGCGCCGGGCGATCACGACGAGATCCTCGAAACCTACAAGATGTTCGCCTACGACGAGGGCTGGTCGCGGCGCATCAACGAAGCGATCGATACCGGCCTTACAGCCGAGGCGGCGATCGAGCGCGTACAGATGAAGACGCGCACGCGGATGCGCGCCACGAAGGATCCGTTCTTCCAGGAGCGCCTGCACGACCTCGACGACCTCTCGAACCGCCTGCTGCGCATCGTTTCCGGGCAGATGGACACGGCGGCGAAGCGGGGCCTGCAGCAGGACATGATCCTGATCGCCCGCAATCTCGGGCCTGCCGAGCTTCTGGAATACGACAAACGCTTCCTGCGCGGCGTGGTGCTGGAGGAAGGCTCGCTCACCGCGCACGTCACCATCATCGCGCGGGCGATGGGCATTCCGGTGCTCGGGCGCGTGAAGGATCTGCGCACCACGATCTTCGAAGGCGATCCGCTACTGCTCGATGCGCAGCGCGGGGCGCTGTTCGTGCGGCCGAGCGAGCCGGTCGTCCACCAGTTCGAGGAACAGGTGGCGCTGAAGGCGCGTCGGCAGGCCGAATATGCGAAACTTCGCGACCTCCCCGCCGAAACCGTGGACGGTGCGCGCATCACGCTGATGATGAACGCGGGCCTGCGTTCGGACATGGAAGCGCTCGACATCACGAATGCGGACGGCATCGGGCTGTTCCGCACCGAGTTCCAGTTCCTCGTTTCGGCGACGCTGCCGCGCCGCGAGCGGCAGACGCAGCTCTACAAGGCGGTGCTCGACGCGGCGGGTGACCGCCCTGTGACGTTCCGCACGGTCGATATCGGCGGCGACAAGGCCGTGCCCTACATGATGGGCGACACCGTGGAGGAGAACCCGGCGCTCGGCTGGCGCGCGCTTCGCCTCGCGCTTGAACGCGAAGGGCTGATGAAGGTGCAGGCGCGCGCGCTCATCGACGCCGCTGCCGGGCGCACGCTCCGCCTGATGTTCCCGATGGTTTCGGAGCCGTGGGAGTTCGACGAGGCGCGCGCGCTTGTGGAGGCGCAGCTTTCGCGCATGGTTGCGCGCGGCCATCCTGTGCCGAAGAAGATCGAATTCGGCTGTATGCTTGAAGTGCCCGCGCTCGCGGAGTCTCTCGATCTCCTGCTGCCGCGCATCGATTTCCTGTCGGTCGGCACCAACGATCTCACGCAGTTCCTGTTCGCGGCGGACCGCGCCAATCCCAAGCTCGCCGATCGGTATGACTGGCTTTCGGTATCGCTGCTGCGCTTCCTGAAGCGCGTGTCGGATCAGGCGCGTGCCGCGCGGCGGCCCGTGACCGTGTGTGGCGAGATGGGCGGGCGCCCGCTGGATGCGCTGGCCCTGCTCGGCATCGGCATCGAGCGCCTGTCGATCACGCCAGCGGGGATCGGCCCGATGAAGGCGATGATCCGGTCGCTCGCGCTCGCGCCGCTCCAGCACGAGATGGAGGGCTGGCTGCGCCGGGGGATCAACATCCGCACGGCGCTGACGGAATATGCATCGAGCCGCGGCATCGCCGCTGGCTGAGGCCGTGCCGCGACGAAGCGCGTTGACACTGGCGAAGCTGCGCGCGAACGTGGCAATTGGGCGAGTTGGCGTCTGTTCGGAGGGTTTTGGGTGAGCGACGAGCTGGAAACGCAGGACGGTATTGATCTCGGCGGCGCGCGTCACATCGGCGAGGTGCTGCGCGCGCGGCGGTTGGAACTCGGCCGGGAATTGGCCGACATTGCCCATCAGACCCGCGTGCCGCTGCGACACCTGACAGCGATCGAAGAGGGCAAGCACGATACGTTGCCGGCGCTGCCCTACACGATCGGCTTCGTGAAGTCCTACGCGCGCATACTCGGCCTCGACCCGGATACGACCGCGGAACAGTTTCGCCGCGAAACGACGAAGCCCGACCGCGTGATCCCGACGATGGATCATGAGCCGATCGAGGATGTGCGCGTGCCTACACGCGGCGCGGCTCTGCTCGGTATCGTGCTGCTCGGCGTTGTCGTGCTGGCGGTCGCGGCGTGGGGCCTCGGCTGGTTCGGCGGTGACGAGACGCCTGCTGTGGCGGAAGCTCCGGCGGGATCGGATGACGGCGCGACCGTTGCGGTGGATACGCCACCCGCACCGCAGGCTTCGTCACCTGCCGCGGCGGAAGTGCCTGCGGCCGACGCAGCGACGGCGGCGGTTGCTACGCCCGCGCCTGCAGTGCCGACGGGCGGTACGATCGTCGTCACCGCGCGCGAGGATGCGTGGGTGAAGATATACGAGACCGGCTCCGGCCGCTCCGTGTTTCAGGGCGTGATGGCGGCGGGCGACCGTTATGAGGTTCCCGCGGATCGACAGGATCTGCTGCTCTGGACAGGCCGCGCAGGCGCGCTCGACCTCACCGTGGGCGGTACGGCAATTCCGCCGCTTGGCGCCGCGACGCAGACTGTTCGCGATGTGCCGCTGACGGCGGCGGGTCTCTCAGCGCGGGCGCAGCCGCGCGCGGAGTGATGCGCTTCAGTTTCAGGCAAGGGACGGGTTGCTAGGCTCGGCCCTGCGTCTATCAATTGTCGGGAAAGCCATGATGAAATTCAAACCTTTGCTCCTTTTGACCCTGCCGCTGTTGCTCCCTGCGGTGCCCGCCGCTGCGCAGCAGACCGCCCAGCAGGTGGAAGGCCGGGTGAAGAAGCTGGAAAGCGAAATGCGCGCCGTGCAGCGCAAGGTGTTTCCGGGCGGCTCCAAAGAGTATTTCGAGGCGGAAATTCAAGCGCCTGCTGCGCCGGTGACGGCGCCGGGCGTGCCTGCCTCCAACCCGCTGAGCGACCTCTCGCGCCGCGTCGATTCGCTCGAAAGCCAGCTCACCACGATGACCGGGCAGATCGAGGAAAACAGCTTCAAGGTGCGTCAGCTCGAAGCCGCGCTTGAGAAGTTCAAGACCGACGCCGAGTTCCGCCTGACCACGCTGGAGGGCGGCGCGCCGCCGCCCGCGGCGGGGACCGCAGGCGTGTTCCCGCCCCCCGGCGCGCCGACGGCACCCGCGACCACACCGCCTCAGCAGGCCGCAGCCGCACCGCTGACACCTGAGCAGGAATATAACGCCGCCTACGGCCTCGTGACCGCCAAGAACTATCCGGCGGCCGAGAAGGCGCTTTCTGCCTTCATCGCGAAGAACCCGAAGCACGCCCGCGCCAGCAACGCGCAGTATTGGCTGGGCCGCACCTATTTCGCGCAGAACCAGCCGGTTCAGGCAGCGCGCACGCTGCTCGAAAACTACCAGAAACGGCCGGAGGGCGAACGCGCGCCGGAAAGCCTGCTCTGGCTCGGCAAGTCACTGATGGCGTTCTCGCCGCCCAGTCCGCAGAAGGCGTGCGAGGCCTTTGATCAGCTTGAGGAGAGCTACGGCAAGAAACTCTCGCAGTCGCTCCGCACGCAGCTCGTGGATGCCCGCTCGGCAGCCCGCTGCGGCTGACCCCGGCCTGACGCCGGAGCGCTTCCGTGCGGCGGTCGAGGCGCTGGCGCCTGATCTTCGCGGAGGGGTCGCGCTCGCCGTCTCGGGCGGGCCGGACAGCCTTGCACTGCTGCTCCTCGCGCACCGCGCCGGTTTCGACGCTGTGGCGCTTACGGTCGATCATCGACTCCGGCCCGAAGCCGCGGCGGAAGCGCGCCATGTCGCTGCCGTTGCCGCGGGGCTCGGCGTGCCGCACGTCACGCTTGCGGTCGATGTCCCGCGGACGGCGAGCGTGCAGGCGGCGGCGCGTGGTGTGCGCTATGCGGCGATGGCGGGCTGGTGCGACGCCAATGATGTACGCTGGCTGATGACCGCGCACCATGCCGACGATCAGGCCGAGACGCTGCTGATGCGCCTGTCGCGCGGCAGTGGGCTTGGCGGCATGGCGGGAATCCGGGCGCGGCGAGCCGTGGAGGGCCATGCCGTCACGCTGCTCCGCCCGCTGCTTGGCGCGCGGAAGGCCGAGCTTGTCGGGCTGGTGGAAGCGGCAGGTATCGCGGCTGTCGATGATCCGAGCAACCGGAGTGACGCATACGACCGAACCGGTGCGCGGGCGTTGCTCGCGGGGGGAGGGGTGGACGCAGGGGGTGCGGTTGCGACGGCCGCGCATCTTGCGGAGGCTGAGGCGGCGCTTCAGTGGGTTGCGGACGAGGCCTGGGCCGGGCGCGCCAGCGTCTCCGGGGAGGCCATCGCGCTCGATACGCGGGGGCTTCCGGCCGAACTGGTTCGGCGGCTCGTGCTCAGGGCGTTTCGCGAGATGCAGGGTGTCGAGCCCGATGGTCCGGCGCTCCAGCGCTTGCTTGTTGGGCAGGGGGGTACGCTGGGGGGCGTGCTCGTGGAGGGCGGTCCGTTGTGGCGCTTCCGGCCCGAGCCGCCGCGAAAAATGCGCACATCCACCGAATAGGCCGCAATAGCGGTTGTCGTTAACGGCTGCGTGCCTATCTTAGAACCGAACCCTTTTCAGGAATACGAACCCGATGGACGAGAACAAGAAGCGACCGACCGGACCCTGGGGCAAAAGCCTCGCCATGTGGGCGGTCATCCTGCTCGCGGTCGTCGTGCTCGTTTCGGTCTACAACGCTCCTCAATCGCAGGGCGCGGTGCAGCAGATCGCCTATTCGGAGTTCATCACCAAGGTGAACGAGGGCGCCGTCCGCGAGGTCGATATCCGTGGGCAGGACATCGCGGGACGCCTCACCAGCGGCGAGATGTTCAGCACCTATTCGCCGGGCGACCCCGGCCTCGTCGAACGGCTCGAAGCCTCGGGCGTCAAGTTCAAGGCGCAGCCGGAGGAAAGCCGCTCGCTGCTCGCCGCGATCCTCATCAACATCCTGCCGTTCCTCCTCATCCTCGGCATCTGGATCTTCGTGATGCAGCGGATGCAGAACGGCGCGGGCAAGGGCGCGATGGGCTTCGGCAAGAGCCGCGCCAAGCTGCTGACCGAAAAGCAGGGCCGCGTGACGTTCGACGATGTCGCGGGCATTGATGAAGCACGCGAAGAGCTTGAGGAAATTGTCGACTTCCTGAAGGATCCGGGCCGCTTCTCGCGTCTCGGCGGCAAGATTCCGAAGGGTGCGCTGCTCGTCGGCTCGCCCGGCACCGGCAAGACGCTGCTCGCGCGCGCCATCGCGGGCGAGGCGAACGTGCCGTTCTTCACCATTTCAGGCTCCGACTTCGTCGAGATGTTCGTCGGCGTCGGCGCCAGCCGCGTGCGTGACATGTTCGAGCAGGCGAAGAAGTCCGCGCCCTGCATCATCTTCATCGACGAAATCGACGCGGTCGGCCGCCATCGCGGCGCCGGCCTCGGCGGCGGCAACGACGAGCGCGAGCAGACGCTGAACCAGCTCCTCGTCGAGATGGACGGCTTCGACGCGAACGAAGGCATCATCATCATCGCCGCTACGAACCGCCCGGACGTGCTCGACCCCGCGCTGCTGCGTCCCGGCCGCTTCGACCGCCAGGTCGTCGTGCCGCGCCCGGATATCGAAGGCCGCGAGAAGATCCTGCGCGTCCACATGCGCAAGGTGCCGCTGGCGCCGGATGTCGACGCCCGCACCATCGCGCGCGGTACGCCCGGCTTCTCGGGCGCCGATCTTGCGAACCTCGTGAACGAAGCGGCGCTGATGGCGGCGCGCAAGTCGAAGCGCCTCGTCGGCATGGCCGAGTTCGAGGAAGCCAAGGACAAGGTCATGATGGGCAGCGAGCGCCGCTCGATGATCATGACCGAGGACGAGAAGAAGATGACCGCCTATCACGAGGCCGGTCACGCCATCGTCGCGCTGCACGAGGCGGCGTCCGATCCGATCCACAAGGCGACGATCATCCCGCGCGGCCGTGCGCTCGGCATGGTGATGCGCCTGCCGGAGCGGGACCAGTATTCCTACCACCGTGACAAGATGCACGCGAACCTCGCCGTCTCGATGGGCGGCCGCGTCGCCGAGGAAATCATCTTCGGTTACGACAAGGTTTCCTCGGGCGCCTCGTCGGACATTCAGTATGCGACCGATCTTGCGCGCAGCATGGTCACGCAGTGGGGGCTTTCGGACAAGCTCGGCCCGATGAAGCTCGCGGAAAACCAGGAAGAGGTTTTCCTCGGCCACAGTGTCACCAAGACGCAGAACGTGTCTGAACAGACCGCGCAGTTGATTGATCACGAGATCAAGGAGATCGTGATGCGCGGCTACGAACGCGCCAAGACGCTGCTCACCGAAAACAGCGAGGAGCTGCACACGCTCGCGCAGGCGCTGCTCGAATACGAGACGCTCTCGGGCGACGAGATCAAGGCGCTGCTCGCGGGTGAAGGCGTGGACCGCGACCGTGGCAGCAAGGCACGGCCAGCCGCCGTCTCGACCGGCGTCAGCGCCATCCCGAAGACCGGCAAACGCGGCTTCGGCGGGGAGCCGAGCCCGCAGGGGGTTTGAACGGCGGCATCCACGAGAAACGGACGGGGCGCTTCGGCGCCCCGTTTTCGTTCAGGTCTATTTTGCGCAGGCCTTCCGCGTTGCGGCCTGCCACGCCTCGATCCGGCTGCGCAGCGCTTTCAGCGGCAGCGCGCCGCCGGAGAGAACGTGCTGGTGGAAGTCGCGTAGATCGAAACATTTGCCGAGCGACGATTCTGATTCCGCGCGCAACGCCGCGATTTCGAGACCGCCACTGTCGTAAGAGGTGAGCTGGCCGGGAATGACCGCGATCCGGTCCAGCATGTCCGCCGCGGCAGCTTCGTCGAAGCGACCGCTCTCGACGAGATAGGCCATGGCCTTCGCGCGGCTCCAGCCGAACATGTGGATGCCCGGATCGACAACCATGCCGCGTGCCATCCACGCGCGCCGCGTGATGCCCGCGTAGGGTGTTTCATAAACGCCGAGTTCCTCCACCAAGCGTTCCGAATAGCGCGCCCAGCCTTCGACATAGGCGCCGGTGAGCGCGATGCGGAGCAGCGGCACTTTCGCCGCCAGTTCCTGTGTCATGGCGATCTGCAGGTGATGGCCGGGGATCGTTTCGTGCACGACAGTGACTTCGGCGCCGCCCTTCGTCTCGGTCTTCCAATGATCGAGCGGCAACATGTAACGGCCCGGCTTCGAAGGATCAGGCTCGGGGAGATAGTGCGCGGGAACGCCGCTTCCCGCCTCGGTCGCGGGCAGAACCTCGATCGCGGCGGGTTGCTTCGGGAGTTGCTGGAAAGCGGTGGCGCTGAGTTTCGTCGTCCGCGCGAGGCTCCGCTTCGAGAAATCGACGAGGTCATCGGCCGTAGCGAAATGATTGTCCGGTGCGTCCTTCACCGCGGCAAGGGTGGCGGCGAGGTCGGAGGTTCCAAAGCGCTTGCCGCCGATCGCGATGATATCCTTCACGTTTTGCGCAACGGCCGCCTCGCCGACTGCCATGACCTCGGCGGGCGTGCGGTCCAGCGTCGTCGAGGCACGGAGCAGCGCCTGGTAGCAGGCGGCGCCGTTCGGCAGCTCCGAAAGCGCGATGCCTTCGCGCGCTTTCGGCAGATATTCTTCGGCGAGGAAATCGCGATAGCGTTTCAGCGCGCCGTGCACGCCCTCCGCAACGATCGGCCTGAACCGGGCCTTGAAGGCGGCGTCGCTATCGGCGCGGGCCGGGGCATAGAAGGGGGATTGTTCGGCGGGCAGCGCGAGCAGCCGGTCGAGCTGGCCAACGACGCGGGTGACGACCGAGCGCGGCACGGCATAGCCTTGCTTCAGGCCTTCACGGAGGTTGGCGATATCCTGATCGGCGTAAGCGGGCAGGCTCTCCCAGCGCCGGATCGCATCCGCGCGTGCATCGGGCGTGCCGGTGGCCTGTGCCTGCGCAAGCCGCGAAAGCGTGACCTGCCACCCGGTCATGTGGCTGATGCTCCAAAGGGGTTGATTGCAAACCCGCAGCGCGCGCGCGGCTTCGAGGCCGTCGGCCATCAGCGCGTAGGAGGCGCGGCCGGCATCATCGAGCTTTGCTTCGTCTACGCCTTTCAGGTCTTGCCACAGCCGGTCTTCCTCCGCCGCGACGGACTTCAGGGTTTCAGGGTCGATGGGCGGCAGCGCGGACTGGCGGGCGCCTTCGATCCCGGAAAGCGGCACGAGTTCGGGGCTGCTGCGGAGCAGGAGTGTGATGTAGCGGTCGGAGAGCGCGTCGATCGTGGTTTGCGCCGCCGCCGTTTGCGGCAGGGCCACGGATGCAAGAGCGAGTGCTGCTGTTGTGAACCCTGTAAATACCCGCCGCGATATACGCATCGCTACCCTCCCGTTTTCTTCCTCGTCCCGCCCCTTCTCTATGGCGCGCCGGGCTACGGCGATGCAATCCCGATAAAGACAGAATTTTCGTAATGGAGAATTTTAGGGTGGAGGCAAAGGGAGCCGAGGCTCCACTCAGCTTGCGTTCATCCCGTTCGTCACATAGTCGAAACGACCGTGTGGGATGGACGGGGAAGGGGGCTCTCATGCTGAAGCGTGCACTGTTTATGGCTCTGGTGCTGGCGTCGGGGACGGCTGCCGCGCAGACAAATGTGCCTCCAGAAGAGCTTTACGGCCGCTATGCGCCGGGCGGAGACTGCTCGAAGCAGCCGCGCATCGAGGTGAGCAAGACGGGCGTGGTCATCGATACGGCGGCGGGGCGGCAGGGGCCGCTTCCCATCGACGTCTGCTACTCCTGCGCGGGCGGCGCGCAGTATGAAGGCATCCAGCGCTGGGTGTATGTGAAATACGGCAAGGACAAGTGGGGCGGGGACAACATGCCCGTCATCATGATGTTCAACGCTGATGAACAGCGCGGCGCCGTGCAGATCGACCATGACAACACACTGAAAACGCCCATCGGCGCGCCGATGACGCAGATCGTGCAGGCGCGTAAGCTGAAGCTGTGCGGCGCGGTGGTAACCCAAAGCGCGGCCGGGAAGCCCGCAACGGCCGCGAAGGCTGCTGTTGTCGCGCCGAAGCCGGCCGCGCCCGCGAAAACGCCAGCGGACGGTTTCGCGGCTGTGCTCGGCGGGCTGCTGAAGCCGGGGGATTATGCGGCGAACAGTTTTTACGACTGGCGGCATATCGAAGCCGCGCCGCACGTCACTTGGGCGGCACTTCCGCCCGAAATGCTCGACAAGCCGATGTCGAACGGCGAGTATTTCCGCCGCGCGGGTATGGCGAATGTTGCCGGGCAGCAATTGAAAGTGCTCGCGGGCGGTGCGCGCACGATGGTGATGAACCTCTATTTCAAGAACGAGGGCAAGCCGATCGGTACGCCCGCCCTACTCGCGGCGCTGAAGGGCGCGGGCTACACGGCGACGCTCGCGCGCTGCCCGAAGCTGAAGGGCATGAACGCGCCGGTGTGGTATCGTCTTTCGGCGCCGGGGAAGCGCCCCGCCTATCTGTGGGTTACGGGCGCGCGGCCGCCGCAGCAGCCGTGGGAAGGCTTCAGCCTTTCGCTCGACGAGGCGATGAAGCCGCTGACCCCGCGCGAGGCGACGGTCTATACGGACAGATGCGCTTGAAAAGCAGCCGCTCGACCTGACGATTTCGCCCGGGTGGCGGGATACGCCGCCACCGGTTAAAGTGCCGCTCAAATCCATGCGTTTTGAGGGAGGCGCGTTATGGCGACTGCGGCCATTCTGCCGGGTGAGGCGAAATCCATTGAAGCGATGACGGCGCTGCTGGCGCGGCAGCGTGCGGCATTCATGGCGGAGTTGCCCGTTGGCGCTGCTGTCCGCAAGGATCGCCTGCGCCGCGCGGTCGACCTCGTGCTGACGCATCAGGACCGGTTCGTGAAGGCGCTCTCCGAGGATTTCGGTCACCGGAGCGCCGAGCAGACGCTGGTGACAGACATCATGGCTTCGGTGAAGCCGCTGAAGCACGCGATCAAGCACCTCGACGCATGGATGCGCCCCGAACGGCGGAAGCTTGATTTCCCGCTCGGGCTGCTCGGCGCGAAGGCGCAGGTCGTTTATCAGCCCAAGGGTGTCGTCGGCATCATCAGCCCGTGGAACTTCCCGGTGAACCTCACCTTCGGGCCGCTCGCGGGCGTGTTCGCGGCCGGGAACCGGGCGATGGTGAAGCCGTCTGAGTTCACGCCCGTCACCTCCGCGCTGATGGCGGAGCTTGCCGCACAGGCATTTGACGAGACGGAACTCGGCTTCGTCATCGGCGGGCCGGAGGTGGGCAAGGCGTTTTCGGGGCTTGCCTTCGATCACCTGATCTTCACGGGGGCCACGGCGGTCGCGAAGCACATCCTGCATGCTGCGGCGGAGAACCTCGTGCCGGTGACGCTGGAGCTTGGCGGGAAGTCGCCCGTCATCGTCTCGCGCAGCGCCGACATCGCGCAGACGACGGAGCGTGTCGCGCTCGGCAAGATGATGAACGCGGGCCAGATCTGCCTTGCGCCTGATTATCTGCTCGTGCCCAGCGAGAAGGAGGGCGAGGTTGTCGAGGGGCTGAAGACGGCGGCGGCGAAGATGTATCCGTCGCTCCTCGCGAACGACGATTACACGTCGGTGGTGAACGCGCGCCACCGCGAGCGCCTGCAGGGCCTGCTCGACGATGCCGCCGCGAAGGGCGCCGAGATCGTCACCGTGAACCCTGCGAACGAGGATTTCGCGAACACGAATTCGAACAAGATGCCGCTCAGCATCGTGCGCAATGTCTCTGATGACATGCGCGTGATGCAGGAGGAGATTTTCGGGCCTGTGCTTCCCGTGAAGACCTATCGCGAGACGGACGAGGCGGTGGCGTTCGTGAACGGGCGCGACCGGCCGCTCGGGCTCTATTACTTCGGCACGGACGGTGCGGAGGAGCGGCGCGTGCTCGATCGCACGGTGTCGGGCGGGGTTACCGTGAACGACGTGATCTTCCACGTTTCGGCGGAGGATCTGCCGTTCGGCGGCGTCGGGCCGTCGGGCATGGGGAGCTACCATGGGGCGGACGGTTTCCGCACATTCAGCCACGCGAAGAGCGTCTATCACCAGCCGAAGCTTGACCTTGCGGGCCTCGCGGGCTTGAAACCTCCCTACGGGAAGAAAACCCGCGCCACGCTCGCAAGGGAACTGAAGCCATGATCCTCCGCCGCATCGAAGGCCGCCGCCGTGATCTTGGAGGGGGCTTCGTGGTGCGGCGGGTGCTTCCGGTGGCGGGCCAGCGCATGGTCGGGCCGTTCATCTTCTGGGACCATTTCGGGCCGGTGGACTATGCGCCGGGCGATCGCTTCGACGTGCGCCCGCACCCGCATATCAACCTCGCCACGGTCACCTATTTGTTCGAAGGCGAGATCTTCCACCGCGACAGCCTTGGCAGCGCGCAGGCGATCCGTCCCGGCGCGGTGAACTGGATGACGGCGGGGCGCGGCATCACGCATTCCGAGCGCACCTCACCCGAGGTGCAGGCGGCGGGCCAGCGCATGGAAGGTATTCAGGCGTGGGTGGCGCTCCCGAAAACGCATGAGGAGGTGGAGCCGAGCTTCGTGCATCATCCGGCGGACACGCTGCCGGTGATCGAGCAGGACGGCGCGCGGCTCACGGTGATCGCGGGCACGGCCTATGGCCGGCAATCGCCGGTCGGCGTCGTCTGGCCGACGTTCTACGTGGACGTGGATGCGAAGGCGGGCGCCACGATCGACGTCTCCACCGAGCATGAGGAGCGCGCGATCTATGTGGCGAGCGGCCGCATCGCGCTTCCCGGCGGTGAGGTTGCCGAGGAAGCGACGATGCTTGTGCTCGAACCCGGCGCGAAGGTGGAATGGACGGCGGAGACGGATGCGCGCGTGCTGATGCTCGGCGGCAAGGCGATGGACGGGCCGCGCGAGATCTGGTGGAACTTCGTTTCCTCCCGGCCGGAGCGCCTGAACCAGGCCATCGACGATTGGGAAGCCGACCGCTTCGCGCATATTCCGGGGGACGACGACGAGCGTATCCCACTACCGAGCGATCCACGGCCGAAGGCATAGCACGCATCCGGAACGGCTTGTTTTGAACGCTGGGCCGCCCTATCGCTGAGCCGCGTCCGGGTCGTAGCCGCCCGGCTTTTGCCGGGATTGCTCGCGTGTTTCAGTCGGTCGGCCCTTTCCTGCGTTCTGTACCTGCGCGACTTCGCGACGGGTTCAAGCGGCGCGGCGCGGGCATCCTGTTCGCGCTCTTCGTCGAAGGGCTGCTGGCGCTGCTGCTGCTGACGCTGGCGCCGTCGATTTCCGAGAAGGTGGTGCCGATGGCGGTGTTCCGGCTCGACATGATCCGGGATGAAGAACCCGAGAGCGAAGCCGAGGCCCCGGAAACGCAAAGCGCCGCAGCGCAGCCTCCGGAACTGAAATCCCCGCCGAAGCCGGTCGAGCCGCCGCCGGTGCCGATCGAATTGCCCGTGATCCAGCTCTCGCGCGAGGAGATGGCGGCAACCGACATCGCGAAGCTGCCGCCGCCGACCGCGCCTGCGCCGCGGCCCATGATGGGCCCGCCGGCCCCGACGTTTGCCGGCGACAGCCAGCGTGTCGACGGGACGGGGCCGAACGGCGAGCCGCTTTATGCGGCGTCGTGGTACCGCGAGCCCTATGACGATGAGCTGGCCGGTTATCTTTCGACGGCGCGGGGGCCGGGGTGGGGCCTTATCGCGTGCCGCACGGTTCAGGATTTCCGCGTCGAGGATTGCGTGGCGCTGGGAGAGTATCCGCAAGGCTCACAGATTGCGCGCTCGGTGCTCGCCGCCGCGTGGCAGTTCCGCGTGCGCCCGCCGCAGATCGGCGGACGGGCGATGGTCGGCGAATGGGTGCGCATCCGCATTGATTATGGTCTCGAACGGCGCGCGGCACGGCACTAGCGGCCCTAGACTTCAAAAGAAAACGGCGGCCCTTTCGGACCGCCGCTTCTTTCAGCGTATGAGGTTGGTTTACTTGGCCTTGCGGCGGCGCGCGGCGCCGAGACCGGCGAGGCCGAGACCGAAAAGGGCCAGCGCGGCCGGTTCAGGCGTGTCGACGGGCGGCGGCGGCGGGATCAGGTCACCGGTGATAAGGACGTTGTCGATCTTCACCCAATCTTCGCAGTCGTCCCATTCCTTCTTCTTCTTGACGTCCTTGCAGACCTTCTTGTAGCGGCCGCCGACCCACTTCCACTCGCACTCTTCGACCCAGTAATACTCGGTGTAAGAGCTATCCTTCGAGACAAGCTTGAAGATCAGGTCGAGCCCGGCGACGTCCTTCACGTCGAGCGCGAGCGAGACGTTGGTCCAGTTCCACGCGCCGTCGAGCGAGACCGAGTAGACGAGATCGCCGAAGTAGACTTCGAGAATGTCACCGGCTTCGGTTTCCCAGGGCTTGTACTGGAACGAGAGCACGATGTTCTCGTAGCCCGTGAGATCGATGTCGTTCTGCGTCGCCGTGACTTCGCCGGCGGGATCTTCCTTCAGGCGCAGCACCTGATCGCCGTAGCCGCGGGTGAAGAGGTCCGCTTCGCTCGTGTGGTTCTCGACCCAACCGTTGCCGACAACCGGGCCGACGCCGCGGTTGAAATTGTCCTGGAACAGAATGGCCGCGTTCGCAGCAGTTGCGCCGGCCAGCAGGCCGATGGTCAGTGCAGAACCGAGCAGGTTCCGGATCATCGTCGAACGCATCAAAGTCTCCATAACGCCAAAGTAACGAGATTCGTATTGTTATACACCTGACTAGCATGAAATATGCCAAGCAAGATTTTTCAATAGATTCTATGGTTAATCACGTTTCGGTGTCGTAACTTTGTAATATATCCCGACACTGTTTCAAATTGATACAGGATTGACTTTTTCGGGCGGTGAGTGTGCCCGTTCGATGGCGCATTTGAGCAAATTGATGGCCTGTTCTGACAAGCGGCCCCACCATGCCCCCTTTATGAAAAGGGTATGGACGGAGGAACGATTGCAGGCGTGCGGCGCACGCAGTGGATGGGTCTTGCAGCGGCGCTCGGCGCGTTCGAGGCTCCGGCGATGGCATCTGAGGCGGGAGGCAAAGGCGTTCGGCTCGGCGGGTCTTACGTTGCAGATATACTCGGCAATGCCGACGGCGGCATGAAACGCGGCGTTGCCTACCTCGGCAAGCTCCAGGTGAACGCGACGCTCGGCGGCGAAGCCGTGGGATGGGACGGCGCCGAATTTTACGTCTCGGCCGAACACGTTCACGGCCGTGCCCTGTCGGGCACGCTTGTCGGCGACGCGCAGGCGGTCAGCAATATCGAGGCGGACCCGGCGCTGCGCCTGTTCGAAGCCTGGGCGGACGTGCCGCTCGGGGCGAATGCATCGGCGAAGATCGGCATGATCGACCTCAATTCAGAGTTCGATGCGCAAACCGTGGGCGGGTTGTTCATCAACTCGTCGCACGGCATCGGCCCCGACTATTCGCAGTCCGGCTTCAACGGGCCTTCGATCTTCCCGACGACATCGCTCGGGCTCGTCGGTCGCATGATGGCGGGTGAATGGACCGCGCGGGTCGCCGTGTTCGATGCGAAATCGGGCGACCCCGACTACCCGAAGCGGACGGTGCTGCGGTTCCCACCGAAGCACGGCGTTCTGCTGGCCGCCGAGGTCGAGCGCGCGCTCGGCGATGCGGCAGCGATAAAGCTGGGCGGCTGGGCCTATACATCGCGCTTCGAAGCGATCGAGATGGATACGGCGGGCGAGCCCGCGCTGAAACGGGGCAGTCGCGGTGTCTATGCGACCCTCGAAGGGCGGGTTGCCGGATCGGACGCGGCGAACGCGCTGAGCGGCTGGGTCCGCGCCGGAATCGCCGATTCCGAGATGAATGCGATCGGCAGCTATGTTGGCGGCGGCTTCAGCTACGGCGCCGAGACGTCGTTGTTCGGCCTCGCGGTTTCGCACGCGCGTCTCGGCGATCCCGCCGTGCGGGCGGGCATCGCCGATGGAGAGCGCCCGAAGCGCGCGGAAACGGCGTTCGAATTGACATGGGCGTACCGTGCGGCGCCGTGGCTGACGGTGCAGCCAAATGTGCAGTATGTCGTGAACCCCGGCTGGCGCGCCGATTTGGGCGATGCGCTCGTTGGTGGTGTGCGGCTGATCTTCGAATTGCCCTGAGGAGACAAAGCGGATGACGCTGAAAGCAAATCTGATCCGCTGGCACCGCTGGGCGGGCCTTGCGGCGGCTGCGTTCTGGCTGGTGCAGGCGCTGACCGGCGTGCTGATCGTCTTTCACTGGGAAATCCGGGATGCGTTCATCCCCGGCGCACATCGGCAGACCGATCTTGCCGCGATCGAACGCACGGTTGGGCAATTGACTCCCGAAGGTTCGGGCGCGCGGCTCGGCTCGATCTGGACGGGTGCGGGTGCGCCGGATCGCTACGATGTGAGCATCACGGGCGATATGCCCGAGGCGAACCGCAGCGTTCGCATCGACGGCGCGGGGCAAATTCTCGTCGACGGCGATTTTACGGGACCGGCGGCGTGGACGACGCCTCTGGTACTGATCCACCACCATCTGCTCGCCGGAGACACGGGAAGCTGGATCGTGGGGATCAGCGGCGTCCTGCTCGTGACCAATATTCTTTCCGGGCTCTATATCGCCTGGCCGAAGCGCGGCCAGTGGGGGCGTGCGCTGCGCGTGCAGCGCAAGGGCCAGGCGGCGGTACGCCACTACAGCTGGCACCGGGCGCTCGGCCTGATCGTGGGCGTTCCGGCGCTCGCGAGCATCACGGCGGGCGTGCTGCTGACCTTCGCGGGCGGCGTCGAGCGTATCGTACAGCCGGCGCCAATCGTGGCGCCTGCGGATGCGCCGGCGGGGGCAGCGAGCGTCGGCCTTGCCGCAGCGGCGGGAACCGCGCTTGCGGCCTATCCGGGATCAACGCTCGCGGCGGTCTATGCGCCGGAGGGCGAACGACCGGTGTGGCAGATCCGGGTAACGCAGCCTGATGAGGCGCGGCGGGCCTATGGCGCAACGCGCGTGTTCGTGAGCGCGGTGGACGGCCGCATCATCGCGCGCTTCGATGCGTTGGATGCTGCGCCCAGCCGTGCGTTCGTGGACGGGCTGTTCCCGTTCCACACGGGCGAGATGGGCGGGCTTGCCGGGCGCATCGCGGTTGCCGCGATCGGCGCGTGGCTCGTGACGATGATCATTGTCGGCGTCCTGCTCTGGGCAGCGCGGCGAAAGGTGAGGGCACGATGAGCGTTTTCATTCCGCGTGCTCAGGGCGATATCGCGGCGCTGATCGCCGCGCATCCGCTGGCGTGGATCGTCTCGAACGGGCCAGCGGGCTTCGTTTCGACGCCGCTGCCGCTTCTTGCCGAATGCGACGGCGAGGGGCGGGTGGTTGCACTGTTCGGCCATTTCGCGAAGCGCAACCCGCACGTGGCGGCGCTGGAAGCCGATCCGCGCGCCGCGATCCTGTTTCAGGGCGCAGAGGGCTATGTGTCGCCGCGTCTCGTCTCCAATCCGACATGGGGCCCGACGTGGAATTATGCCGTCGTGCGCTTCGAGACCGAGGTGGTGTTCGTGCCCGACGAAACGCCGAGCGCGGCCGAGCGGCTGGCCGCGCATCTCGAAGGCACCGGACCCGGCGCGTGGACGGTCGCGGAGATGGGCGCACGCGCGGTGCCGATGCTGGACCATATCGTCGCCTTCCGAGCGTGGGTGCTTTCGGAGCAGGCGACGTTCAAGCTGGGGCAGGACGAGAGCGCGCAGACCTTCGCGGAAATCGTGGAGCGTCACCCCGATGCGGCGCTCGCGGATGCGATGCGCGGGGCGGCCCGGAAGGAATGACGCCCGGCCCGATTGCGTGGGCGGGCACGCGCCGGCGGCAGTAAGCTGGCGCATCCTTGGGGGATTGAAGCCATGGCGCGTGCGCCGACCCGATATCTGATCCGCAAGCCGCTCGCCGACGTGCGCAGCGATATCGACCGCCACGGTCTCCACCGTGCGCTCGGCCCCGTGCATCTCGTGCTCATCGGCATCGGCTGCATCATCGGCGCGGGCGTCTATGTGATGACCGGCACAGCGGCGGCGAACTATGCCGGTCCGGCGGTGATGCTGTCGTTCGTGTTCGCGGGGCTCGCCTGCGCGTTCACCGGGCTTTGCTACGCGGAGCTTTCCTCGACGCTACCCGTTTCGGGTGCCTCCTACAGCTATGCCTATGCCGCGCTCGGCGAGGCCTTCGCCTGGGGGCTCGGCTGGATGCTGATGCTCGAACTCGGGCTGGCCGGGTCCGCGCTTGCAGTGGGCGTTTCGGGTTATCTCGTCAGCTTGCTCGGGGATTTCGGCATTCATATCCCGGCGGTTCTGGCGACGCCCTTCATTCGGCCCGCGGCAGGGGAGGCGGGAACCGCGTTCGTAACGGGCGGCGGCATCAATCTCGTTGCGACGGCGGCGGTGCTGCTGTTCGCGTTCATTCTGGTACGCGGCGTTTCACAGTCAGCGACGATCAACGCAGTGATGGTGACGGTGAAGGTGGGGGTGCTGCTCGCCTTCATTGCTTTCGGTCTGCCGCATGTCGACCCGGCGAACTGGAAGCCGTTCATCCCCGAGAACGAGGGCGGCTTCACTTACGGCTGGGCGGGCGTGCTGCGCGGTGCCTCGATCCTGTTCTTCGCCTATCTGGGCTTCGAGGCCGTCGCGACCGCCGCACTTGAGGCGAAGAAGCCGCAGCGCGATATTCCGATCGGCATTCTCGGCGCGCTCGCCATCGCGACGATCGTTTACATGGCAGTGGCCGCGGTGCTGACGGGTCTTGTCTCATACAAGATGCTGAACGTGCCCGATCCGGTCGCGGTTGCCGTCTCTGCGATCGGTATGCCGGTGCTCAGCATCGTCATCAAGGTGGGCGCGCTCACCGGGCTGTGCTCGGTGCTGATGGTGAACACCTACGCGCATTCGCGCGTGTGCTATGCGATGTCGACGGACGGGCTGCTGCCACCGCTGTTCAGCCGCGTGCACGCGCGCTTCCGCACGCCGCATCAAGGCACGTGGTTCGTGGCGCTGGCGGCGGGTGTCGCCGCGGCGTTCCTGCCGATCTCGATGCTCGGCGATCTCGTCAGCCTCGGCACGGGCTGCGTGTTCATCACCGTGGCGATCAGCGTCATCTGGCTGCGCAGCACGCAGCCGGATTTGCCGCGCCCGTTCCGCGTGCCCTTCGGCGGCATCCGCGTCGGGAACCTCTGGCTGGGCGTGGTGCCGGTGCTCGCGCTCGTCTTCTGCGTGCTGATGATGGCGCCGGTGGTGCTCGACATCATCCGCAAGGCGATGGTCGGGGAGTGGCTGCCCGCCACCATTCTCGGCCTCTACATCGCCTTCGGCATCGCCTTCTACCTTCTCTACGGCGTGCGCCATTCGCGCTTGCGCCACACCCTTTCGGAAGCCTGAACCCATGAACCAGACGACAGCCGGGGTCGCCGACGACCTCGACCCCGACATTCGCCGTTTCCAGCGCGAGATGGCCGCCGCCTACGGCCGTTACCCCGATTTCGAGCAGCTGCCGCTCGGGGAACGGCGTCGTATCGCGGAGGAAGTGCGCGCACCGTGGGCCGCAGGGGGCCCGGTGATGCACAGCACCGAAACGCTGAATGTGGGGGCGTTTGGCGTTCGCGTTCGCATCCACCGGCCCAATGCAGGGGCGATGCTGCCGGTGCTGATCTACGTCCACGGCGGAGGCTGGACGATGTTCAGCCTCGATACCCACGACCGGCTGATGCGCGAATATGCGGCGCGCGCAGGGGTCGCCGTCGTCGGCATTGACTACAGCCTGTCGCCCGAAGCGAAATTCCCGCTGGCGCTGGACGAGATCGTTTCTGTGGTGCGCTGGCTGCGCGCTGAAGGCGAAGCACACGGGCTCGATCCACGGCGCATCGCGATCGGCGGCGACTCGGCGGGCGCGAACCTCTCGGTTGCGGCCAATCTGGCGCTGGTTCGAGATGGGAAAGCGCCGCTTTCCGCCATACTTGTGAACTACGGCGCATTCGATGGCAGGGCGGATTATCCGAGCTACGGGCGCTACGATGGGCCCGCGTATAACCTTACCACCGCCGAGATGGCGGTGTTCTGGGCGAACTACCTGCGCGACGACGCCGACTTCGGAGATCCGCTCGCCTGCCCGATGCGCGCGGACCTTGCCGGGCTTCCGCCGACGTTCTTCGCGGTTGCGGCCTGCGATATTCTCGCGGACGAAAACAGGGATATGGCGGCGCGACTGGCAGCGGCGGGCGTTGCGGTCGATTTCCGCGATTATGCGGGCGCGACCCACAGTTTCCTTGAAGCCGTGTCGATCTCGCCGCTTGCAGATCGGGCGCTCGCGGAAACGTCCGAGTGGCTATCCGGGCAGATTTGCGCCAATAATGATAACGACTCGCAATAATGGCCTGATCGCGATACAGTTAGACCCTGCGCCGAAACGCCGTTCGGGCCCGGTGGGAGTAATCTGGGCGTCATAATCAACATGAGGTTCGAAACTTCATTTCATCAAAGGGGGAACGCAATGACCGTTCATGACCGGACGCTGAAAACACTGCTGCTTGCCGGGGCCGCACTCACCGGGTTCGCCGCACTTCCCGCGATGGCGCAGGAGGCAGAGCAAAGCGGATCGTCCATAGAAACCACACGCACCACGGTGGGCGGGGAAGAGATGATCGTCGTCACCGCGCGCAATTATGTGCCCGAAGGCAGCGCGACCGCGAGCAAGACCGACATCCCGCTCATCGAGACGCCGCAGTCGATCTCGGTGGTGACACGCGACCAGATCGACCTTCTGAACTTCATCGATGCACAGCAGGCAGTGCGCTACACCGCGGGCGTGTTCGGCGAGAACTACGGTCCCGATCTCCGCTTCGATTTCTTCACCGTGCGCGGCTTCACGCCGAAGCAGTATATCGACGGGCTGGCCGCGCCGATCTCCACCTCGATCTATTCGGTCGGTGTCGATCTCTACGCCTTTGAATCACTCGATCTGCTCAAGGGCCCGGCCTCGGTGCTCTACGGCAACGCCCCTCCCGGTGGTATCTACAACCAGGTCAGCCGCCGCGCGCAGAGCGCCCTTGGCGGCGAGATCAGCGCCAAGTACGGCGAGGACGATTACAAGCAGATCGCAGGGACGGTGACAGGCCCGATCGCGGATTCGATCGATGCGCGGATCACCGCGCTCTATCGCGATCGCGATTCGGAACGCGACTTCGTCTCGGCACGCCGCTTCACCGTGGCGCCGACCTTCACGTGGCGTCTTGGCGAGCGCACCACGATTACCGGGCTCGGCTATTACCAGTACGACAAGGTGAAGGGCGACACGAACGGCTTCCTGCCGGTCTACGGCACGCTGCTCGACAACCCGGTCGGCAAGGTGAAGCGCAGCACGAACCTCGGCGATCCGGCGAACGTGTATGAGCGCAAGCAGTTCGCACTCGGCTGGGATGCCGAGCATGAATTTTCCGACAGCCTGAAGTTCCGCTCCAACGTGAAGTGGAGCGACTACAAGGAAGATACGCCCACGGGCATCTACGGCGGCGGCGGCCTGATCGAGACCACCGATCCACTCGACCCGGATTATTACCGCACGGTCCAGCAGTATAATTTCAGCTACAAGGAAAAGGTGACGAGCTTCGCCACCGACAACCGGATCGATGCGAATTTCGGAACCGGCGGCGCGGAGCACAAGCTTCTTGTCGGTGTCGATTACCGCAATGTCTACAACAAGGCGGATTTCGGCTTCATCTTCGCCAATACGATCGATCTGTTCGATCCGGTGTACGCACCGCAGGCGACGTATGAACCCGGCTATCCCTCCGCGTTCAACAATCAGCGCCTGAAGCAGACCGGCGTCTACGCACAGGATCAGATCGGCTTCGGCAATTTCTATCTGACGTTCGGCGGCCGCTACGATTGGGTAAAGGTCGCGAGCGCGCTGACGGCGACGACCTCGAAGCAGGACAAGTTCACGTGGCGCGTCGGCGCGAACTATGTGAGCGACAGCGGCTTTGCGCCCTACATCAGCTACGCGACCTCGTTCGAACCCGTGCTCGGCGTCGACAGCGTGACCGGCGATGATTTCAAGCCTTCGACCGGCAAGCAGATCGAGGCGGGCATCAAGTATGACGCGCGCGGTCTGCCGGACGATGTGAAGCTTTTCGTGACCGCCGCCGTCTTCGATATCAAGCAGAAGAACGTGGTAAGCACATCGCCTTCGGTGACGCCGGTGTTCGGCACACAGAGCGGCGAGGTTGAGGTGTGGGGCGGCGAGATCGAACTCGTGGCGCGTATCCGCGAGCAGATCTCGATCAACGGCTCCTACAGCTACAACAACAGCGAAGTGAAGGAATCGAACTTCGCCGGCGAGGTCGGCGCGCCGCTGCCGACGACGCCGAAGCACAAGCTGTCGCTGTTCGTCGACTACACGATCCAGCAGGGCTCGCTCGGCGGTCTCGGCTTCGGCTTCGGCGGACGCTACAACAGCAAGAGTGCGGGCAGCCTGCCGGGCCTGTTCAATCCGGTCGTCTACAACGGTGAAAGCACGACGCTGTTCGATGCGATCATCCACTACGATACGCCGGAATGGCGCTTCGCGATCAACGGTTCGAACATCTTCGACAAGACCTATGTCGCGCGTTGCTCTGGCCCGGCCGGGTGCAACTTCGGCGCCGGTCGTCAGGTCATCGGGACGGTGACGCGCAAGTTCTGATTTGTATGCGTAAGCGTGGGGTGGGGCGGCAAATGGGGGGTGACATGAACACACGCGGGAAACTCCGCCATGTCATCCTCGCGGTTGCCGCCGCCGCCCTCTTCGCGTCCCCGGTGGTCGCCGCGAAGAAGAAGGAGGAGGAGCGTCAATCCTCCCCTGTGTCTCCGTCCGCGCCGGACCCGTGGCCGAGTACTTACAGGCCGCTGCCGCGCGCGGACATGCTGATCACCGGCGCCACGATCCTCGATGGTGCCGGTGGTCGGCACGACGCGGCCGACGTGCTGGTGCGGGACGGGCGCGTGATCGCCGTGGGCCGCAATCTCGATGCGGGCGGCGCGGCGGTCGTCGACGGGCGCGGCAAATGGGTGACGCCCGGCATCATCGATGTGCACAGCCACAACGGCACCTTCGTGGTGCCGCAGACATCGGTTGACGAGCACGGCTCCGACGTGACTGAGATCAGCGATCCCAACGCCGCCGAGACATGGATCGAGCACGCGGTGAACGCGCAGGACGTCGCCTTCGATCGCGCGCTCGCTGGCGGTGTGACGACGCTGCAGATCCTGCCCGGATCGACGACGATTATCGGCGGGCGTTCTGTGGTTCTGAAGAATGTTCCCGCCGTCACCATGCAGGGCATGAAGTTTCCGGGCGCACCGCAGGGACTGAAGATCGCGTGCGGCGAGAATCCCAAACTCTATTTCGGTGGACGCGGGAGTGCGCCGAACAGTCGCCAGGGCGAACTTGCGATGTTCCGCTCGGCATTTTCCGCCGCGCAGGATTATCTCGAACGGTCGCGCGGCGAGAAGCCGGGCAGGGGCGGTGGTCATGGTGGCCCGAGGGGACCGCGCAACCTCGAACTCGAAACGCTTGGCGGCGTGCTCACCGGAGACATACGCGTGCAGGCGCATTGCTACCGCGCCGACGACATGGCGGTGATGCTGGGCCTTGCACGCGAATATAATTTCCACATCGCAGCCTTCCACCACGCGACCGAAGCCTACAAGATTCCCGAGATGCTGCGCGAGGCGGGGACGTGCGCGGCGGTCTGGTCCGACTGGTGGGGCTTCAAGGTGGAAGCGCAGGACGCGATCCGCGAGAATGCCGCGTTCGTCGAGGCGGCGGGGGGCTGCGCGATGATGCATTCGGATTCGCCGCAGGTGGGTCAGCGGCTGACGATCGAGGCTGCCAAGGCTGCGGGTGCGGGGCGCCGCGCGGGCGTTGCCCTGCCACCGGAAACGATCATCCGCTGGGTGACGAGCAACCCCGCGAAGGCGATGGGTCTGGATGACCGTATCGGCACGCTCGCACCCGGCTACAACGCCGATCTCGTGCTGTGGTCGGGCGATCCGTTCAGCATCTATAGCCATGCCGACCGCGTCTACATTGATGGCGCACTCGTCTACGACCATGCGAACCCAGCGTACCGGCCACGCAGCGATTTCGAGATCGGCCGCACGGAGGCCGCGCCGCGATGAAACACCTGCTTGCCGCCTTCGCGATGCTTACGGCGTTGCCCGCACATGCCGAAACCGTGGCGATCGTGAATGCGCGCGCGTGGACGATGATGGCAGAGACGCCGATCGAGAATGCGACGATTGTGGCGCGTGACGGAAAGATCGTCTCGATTGCGGGTGCAGGCGCGGTTCCCGCAGGTGCGCGCGTGATCGACGCGGCGGGCCGTGTCGTGACGCCCGGCCTTGTCAACGCCGCGACGCAGCTTGGGCTCACCGAGGTTTCGGGCGCGCGTGAAACCAACGACCAGTCGGTGGCAAGCGGCGCGCTCGGCGCGGCATTCGATATCCAGTATGCACTCAATGCCAATTCCGCGCTCGTCGCGCAGGCGCGGGCGGACGGTGTGACGGAAGCGATGGTGTTTCCGGGCGGGTCGGCTTCGGCGCCGTTTCAGGGGCGCGGTGCGCTCGTGCATCTGAAGCCGGACGGCGACATTCTCGACCGCGCGCAGGCCGCATTGTTCGTTCGCGTCGGCAGCGGCACGTCGGACAAGACGGGCGGTTCGCGTGCGGCGCAGTGGCAGCTTGTTCGCAACGCACTCGACGAGGCGCGTGCGCCGCAGGGCATTGACCCGCGCGAACGCCTGCTCGGACGCCTCGACCGCGCGAGCCTTGCGCCCGTGCTCGATCGCCGCATCCCGCTGGTGATCGCTGCCGAGCGCGAGTCCGATATCCGGCAGGCGATTGCGCTCGCCGACGATTACGGCATTCGCGTCGTCATTCTCGGGGGCGCGGAAGCGTGGCGCGCGAAGACGGACCTCGCGGCGAAGCGAATTCCGGTTATTCTCGATCCGATGCTCAACCTGCCGCTCAGCTACGATCAGATCGGCGCGCGCCTCGATAACGCCGCGTTGCTCTCGAATGCGGGGGTGCGGATCGCGTTCACCGTGCCCGGCTTCGGCATTCATCTCAGCTACAACGCCGGATCGGCGCTGCGCGAAGGTGCGGGGATCGCTGCGGCGAACGGGCTGCCCTATGCGGCGGCGCTCCGCGCGATCACGCGCAGCGGCGCGGAGATCTGGGGCGCCGACGACCGGCAGGGAAGCATCGCGCCCGGCAAGGCGGCCGATCTCGTGATCTGGGATGGTGATCCGCTGGAGCCCCAGTCCGGTCCCGCAATCGTGCTGATTGGCGGGCGTGAGGCGCCGGATATGTCGCGGCAGGCGGCGCTGCGCGATCGTTACCGGCCGGGCGCCGAAACGCCATTGCCGCCGGCATACCGATGAAACGCTGCCTCATCCTCACCGCGCTGCTCGCGTGGCCCGCGGCCGCGCACGAACCCGGCGAACTCGGGCTGCCGATGCTGGCGCCTGCGGCGCAGACCGGAACGCCTGTCGCTGCCGTGCCGCGCATTCAGCCGCCGGGGCAGACGCTGCCGATGAAGCCCACGCGGCGCATCGCCTTCGAAACGCGCGAGGCGAGCTGGGCGTCGCTATCGCTGTCGCCGGACGGCAGGACGATCGCGTTCGATATCCTCGGCGATCTGTACGTGATGCCGGTGTCGGGCGGGCGAGCGAAGCCGATCGCGCGCGGCATGGCATTCGAAACGCAGCCGGTGTTCTCGCCGGATGGCAAGTGGCTCGCCTTTGTCAGCGATCGCTCGGGATCGGAGAATCTGTGGGTGATGCGCCCCGATGGGTCGGGTGCGCGGCAGATCAGTTTCCGCGACGAGGTTTCGCCGATCACCTCGCCTGCGTGGAGCGCGGATGGCGGCGCGCTCTACGTGACGCGGTTCCGGCCCGAACTCAACGCCTACGAATTGTGGCGGCACGCGCTCTCCGGCGCGGAGGAGCTGGTGGTGCCGGTGCGGTCGAGCCCCGATCAGGACCGCAGCGGCTTCCGGCATTCGATCGGTGCCAATACCTCGCGCGACGGCCGGTATCTCTACTATGCCGCGCTCACCGGCAGCATCAATTTCGACAGCGTTCCCGAATGGACGATCCGTCGCCGCGAGCTCGCGACGGGCACGGAAACCGTGATCCTGCCCGAACCGGCAAACCGGCGCGGCGGGCCTGCCGGTGCGTTCTTCCGGCCCGTGGTGTCGCCGGATGGCAAGATGCTCGCCTATGCGACGCACCACGACGGCGGCACCGCGCTTCATGTGCGTGACCTTGAAACGGGCGCGGACCGGAGACTCGCATTTCCGGTGCAGCGCGATCTCGCCGAGGCTGCGCTGTGGCAGGATCTGTTTCCCGGCTATGCTTTCACGCCTGATGGCAAGGCGCTGATTGTCGGCACCGACGGACGGATCGAACGCATCGATGTCGCATCGGGCGCGCGGACGAACATTGCCTTCAGCGCGAAGGTCGATGTGGAACTGGGCACCCTGCAGGCGCCCGATATCCGACAGGAGACAGGCCCGGTTCGCGCGCGGCTGATCCAGACGCCGGTGCTGTCGCTGGACGGGCGCACGCTCGCATTCTCGGCGCTCGGGCGTGTCTATCTGATGCCCGCGGATGGCAGCGCGAAACCGCGTCGCCTGACGTCCGGCGGTGATCCCGAATTCCATCCCACGTGGTCGCCAGACGGCAAGACCCTTGCCTATGTCACGTGGACCGCGAAGGGGGCGGGGCATGTCTGGATGGCGCCACTTGATGGTGCGCCGCGCCGCCTGAGCGCGGCTGCCGATTATTACACGAACCCCGTTTTCACGCCGGACGGCTCTGCGGTTCTCGCGCTGCGTTCGGCACAGGCGGCGCGCCTGCTCACCTACATGGAATTCGGTAATCAGCGGCAGGCGACGCTCGTGTCGCTCCCCGTGGCGGGCGGGACGGCGCGCGAGATTCTCTCCGACACGATGGGCGGCAAGCTGCATTTCGCGGCCAATCCCGGTGAAGTGTATCTGCAATTCGGGGACGGTCTCAACGCCGTCGATCTGACAAGCGGCAAGCGGCGGCGCGCGGTCTCCATCGTCGGGCCGGGCTATTATTTCATCGAGGGGCCGGTGCCGGTCGATGATGTCCGCATCAGCCCGGACGGGACGCACGCCATCGCGATCATCGCGCAGCAATTGCATCTCGTCGATCTGCGCGGGAATTCGGAAGGCAAGGTCGATCTGCTGACGCCCGGCCCTTCGCATCGCCAGCTTTCCGATGTCGGCGCGGATTTTCTGGAATGGGCGGATGGCGGGCGCACGATTACGTGGGCGGTCGGATCGACGTTCTATCGGATGCCGCTCGATGGCGCGAAACCGACGACGGTGGAGATGGTCGTCGAGGTGCCGCGCGACACGCCTTCGGGGCGTCTGCTGCTGAGCGGCGCGCGTGCGATCACGATGAACGGCGACACGGTGATCGAGGATGCCGATATCCTGATCGACGGTGACAGGATCGCCGCCGTGGGTGCGCGCGGATCGATTTCCGTTCCCGCGGACGCTGTGGTTCGCGACGTGCGCGGCAAGACGATCGTGCCCGGCTTCATCGACACGCACGACCATGTCGCGGACGTGCGCCGCGATGTGCTCGACATGCAGCCGTGGGGACCGGCCGAGCGGCTTGCTTACGGCATCACGACGGCGTTCGATCCTTCCACGCTGACCATCGACGGGCTCGCCTACGAGGATCTGATTGATGCGGGTCTCGCGGTCGGATCGCGAATGCCTTCGACGGGGACGGCGCTGTTCTCGTTCAACCGGTTCGAGTCGCTGGATGAGGTGCGCGCGGTGCTGCGCCGCTACCGGGATCATTATCGCACGTTCAACATCAAACAGTATCAGGCGGGCAATCGCCGCGTACGCCAGTGGATCGCGATGGCGGCGCAGGAACTTGGAATGCTGGCGACCACCGAGGGCGCGCTGTCGCTGAAACTCGATCTCGGCCAGATCACCGACGGTTACGGCGGCAGCGAACATGCGTTGCCGGTGACGCCGCTCGGGCACGACGTGATCGAATTCGTCGCGCGCAGCGGCAGTGGCTATACGACGACGCTGGTGATCACCAATGGCGGCCCGCCGGGGCAGGATTATTTCATCGCGCGCGACAACCAGCACGACGATCCGAAATACCGCCGCTTCACGCCGCACTTCGCGGCTGACACGAAGATGCGTTCGCAGCGCTGGCACATCGATTCCGACTACAGCTTTCCGGCGGTCGCCGCGGGTGCGGCGGCGATCCAGCGTGCGGGCGGCACGGTCGGCATGGGGGCGCACGGCGAGATTCCCGGCATCGGTTACCACTGGGAGATGGAAGCGCACACGATGGGCGGCATGACACCCACCGAGGTGCTGCGTGCGGCCACGATCGGCGGTGCGCGAACGATCGGGCGCGGCGCCGAATTTGGCAGTCTCGAAGCGGGCAAATATGCCGATCTCGTCATCCTCGATGCCGATCCGCGCACGGATATCCGGAACACGCGACGGATTGCACAGGTGATGAAGAACGGCCGCCTTTACGACGGTGCCACGCTGGATGAGGTTTGGCCGCGCACGCGGGCGCACGAGGCGCCGTGGTTTGCCGAAAGGTAAGAGCGTTCAGCCGCCGACGTACTGACTCGGCGGCACGCCGAACGAGCGGTGGAACATCGCGGTGAACGCGCTCGGGCTTTCGTAGCCCACATCGTAGGCGACGTTGGTGACGGAGACGCCGGATGCGAGGAGCGACAGCGCCTCCATCAGCCGCACCTGCTGCCGCCACGTGGCGAGGCCCATGCCCGTCTGCTGCTTGAACAGGCGCGTGAAGGTACGGCGGCCCATGCTCGCAAGGCTTGCCCAGTCATCGATATCGCGCGGGTCCGCGGGATCGTCGAGTATGGCCTGACATACCCTGAGCAGGCGGCTGTCCGCCGGCATACGCGCCATCACCGGGATGTTCGGCATGTGCTGGATTTCTTCGAGCAGCAGCCGCACGATCCGCCCCTCGCGGCCTTCCTCGTCATAGGCGGGCTGGAAGCCGAAAACCTCCTGAATGAGCGCACGCACCAGCGGCGAGACTTCGAAGACGCGGCAGGCGTGCGGCAGGTATTCGATGTCCGGATCGATGAAGACGGTGTGGATGTTCACGGGGCCGCGGCAGATCGCCTTGTGCCGTACGCCGGCAGGAAGCCAGATCGCACGCTGGGGCGGCAGAACGAAGCTCGAATGATCCGTGATGAACAGCATGACGCCGGAGTTGGCATAAGAGAGCTGGGCACGATCGTGCGAATGGAAGGGATCGACGAAACCCGCCGGGTAATCATCCTCGAAGCCCATCACGGGCCTGAGTTCGAGGGGATAATCCGTGCTCCGCTTCATTGGCCTGTTTCCGATAATCAGGCTCATAGTATTGCGTTTTGGCCGCGCCCGCAAGATCGCCTAGTCTGGGAAACCGGAGAGGAAACGCGCGACATTGCCGCCGAGATCGCCGACGGCATAGCCGCCTTCCATGATGATTGCGGTCGGCAGACCCAAGGCCGCAATGCGTGCGCCGATCGTAGCGAAATCCTCGGTTTCAATTGCGAAGTGCGAGATCGGGTCGCCGGAAAACGTGTCCGCGCCGAAAGAAAGCACAAGCAGTCTGGCACCCCAGTCATTGATACGCGCCAAGGCCGTATCGAGTGCAGCGAGATAGGCGTCGATCCGCGTGCCGCGCGGCATCGGGATGTTGAGCGTCGTGCCTGCGCCATCGCCGCTGCCGGTTTCGTCGGCATGGCCCCAGTAGAACGGATAGTCGGTCACCGGATCCGCGTGGATCGAGGCGAAGAAGATGTCGCCGCGCGCTTCGAAAATGTCCTGCGTGCCGTTGCCGTGATGATAGTCCACGTCGAGGATGGCGACCGGCCCAGCGCCCGCGGCGTGTGCGTGCTGCGCGGCGATCGCGGCGTTGTTCAGATAGCAATAGCCGCCGAGATAATCGGCACCGGCGTGGTGTCCCGGCGGACGGCAAAGCGCGAAGGCCGTGCGTGCGCCCGCGAGCACGGCATCGAGCGCCGTGAGCGCGGTCTGCGCCGACCAGTAGGCGCCGTCCCACGTACCCTCCGCGATCGGTGTCGAGGCATCGAAACTATATTGGCCGAGCCGCGCATCGATGCGTTCGAGGGACAGCTTGCGGCGACGGACAACGGGCCACGTGTAGGCGATCGCATCATCTTCGCGCAAAGCGGCACGCCATGCCGCGTGCGCGCCCTTCAGGAAGGCGAGATAGTCCGCGTCGTGAACCGCCTCGATCGGCGCCATGCCGAAATCTCGCGCGGGTGCCGGTGTACCGATCGCATCCCGGATATTGCGCGCGCGATCAGCGCATTCGGCATAGGGCGTCCATGCGCCGTTGTGCAGTTCGCGAAGTGGCGCGTGGCGGAGCTGGCGCTCATCGAAGAATGAAATCATGCCCCGGAGATAGCATTCAATGCCACCGGCCGGAAAGCCCCGCGACGGCGTCGCGGGTGCGCGTCATGCATCGCTTCCGCGCGCGCGCGTCGGCCGTACGAAGCCCACGAAATCTTCGTAGAGCGCGCTGATCCGCTCCAGCCGCTCCTCGACATCGCGGCCGCCGCCGTGGCCGACGATGTCGTTGACGAGCAGGTTGACGAGGCCCGTCATCGGCACCGCGCTTTGCCAGAACAGCGCGCCGTCGCTGTCTGCCGCCAGTACGTTTGCGGTAAGGCGCGGCGCCCAGTCGCAAAGCGTATCCGTGATGATGACGAGCGGAATGCCTACGTCCACCGCGCGCTCAGCGAGATGTCGTGACGTGCTGGAATAGCGGCGGACATCGATGATGACGAGGCAACGATCGCTTGGATCTTCGAGGAGCACATCGGCGAAATGCCCGGAGGCGCTATCGATCAGTTCCACGCCGGGGCGCACGTACTGGAGATTGTGCGCAAGCATCGCCGCGATGCCCCGCTCGGTCTGGAAGCCGACGATCTGCACTCGCCTGCTGCGCGCGATCAGTGCCACTGTATCTGACCACACCTTGTGCTGGCTGCGCTCGTATACGGCGACGAGCAGCTCGATCTCGCGTTCCAGCGTGCGGCGGCGCTTGTCGCTGTCGGTGAAGTCGGACAGGAAATCCTGGAAGGCCTGCCCGGCGAGCCACGGCAAGTGCGCGGACATGCGCAGGTGCTCTTTCAGTTCCCGGAAATGCTTGAAGCCAAGCATTCGGCAGAACCGGCCAACTGTTACCGCGCTGACATCGAGCCGCTGCGCGATCGATGCCGCCGTTTCAAACGGGATCATCTCGCGATTGTTGAGCAGGAACAGGGCGATCTGGCGCTCCGCAGCCGTGTAACTCGCATTTTCGGCCTCGAGCCGCGTGAACAGGTCGCTCATTTCATTCTCGCTCTGCACACTTTGTCGCGAATGTTTTCAGAATAACATTCGCGACAAAGTTGTCATCACATTGATGGGCAGAGCGAGGGAAAGGGGGGAGCGCCGACGCAAGGATTTCGCGGGCTACAATTTTACGCGAACACGTCCAGCAGGTGATCGACGATGGGCGCGGGTCCGAACCGTAGCGGATCGCAGGCGGGGAGGCCGAGTTCCGCTTCGGCATCCCGGATCGCGGCGCGTGCCGCGTCTTCGCTGAGCAGCGAGGTGTTGAGGCTGATGCCGATGCCGCGTGCATTCGGGTTGGTGAGCTTCGCGGCGGCGACATGCACGGCGAGTGCATCGGTGAGGGAGGGGCAAGGGTAGGCGCCCTCATAGCCCTGGATTTCCCGGCGCCCCGCCTCGTGGCAGATGACGAGCGCGTCGGGCTGGCTGCCGTGGACGAGGCCGAGCGTGACGCCCGCATAGGCCGGGTGCAGGAGCGCGCCCTGTCCCTCGATCACGTGCCAGTGGTCCGGCGCTGCATTGGGGGAGAGCCATTCGGCGGCGCCCGAGATGAAATCGGCGACGACAGAGTCGATCGCGATGCCGCGCCCGGTGATCATGATGCCGGTCTGCCCGGTGGGGCAGAAGGTAGAGGGCACGCCGCGCCGCTGAAGCTCGCGATCGATGGCGAGCGCAGTGTATTTCTTGCCCACTGCGCAGTCCGTGCCGACCATCAGCAGGCGGCGGCCGGTGCGCTTCTTGCCCGTGCCGGTCTTGAACGACTGCTGCGGACGGCGGAGATCGTGCAGCGTCCGCTCGTGTGCCTGCGCGGCTTTGGATATTTCCGGGTGATCGGCGAGGCGCTGATGCAGCCCGGCCGCGACATCGAGCCCCGCCGCGAGCGCTGCCGTGATGTGCGGCACCCATTCGGGCGCAATGTAGCCGCCGTCGTTGGCGATGCCGATCACCAGCGTGCGCACGCCCTTTGCGGCGGCTTCGGCGAAATTCATGTCTGGCAGGCCGAGATCGACCGGGCAGCCTTCCATGCGATACTGGCCCGCGCAGTCCCCCGCGCGCCATTCGGCAAGGCCTGAGGCGGTCTTGGCCCAGCCGATATCGGGAGCCGTCCCCAGAAAAAGCAAAAACGGTGGCTGCATGGGTTTCGGTTTCCGGTTTGAGGTTCAGTTGGCCCGGCGGATGATCTGGCCGGGCAGGGCGCCGGTCGGCTTGCCGGTCTCGACGACGGCGACGCCGTTCACCCACACGGTGCGGATTCCGACGGGGAGGGCGGTGGGGTTCTCGACAGTTGCGCGATCGGCGACGGTCGCGGGATCGAACAGCACGAGATCGGCAGCCTGTCCAACGGCGATGCGGCCGCGATCCCCGATACCCATGTGATCGGCGGCAAGTCCGCTCATCTTGTAAATCGCCTCTTCGAGCTTCAGCCGGCCGGTGTCGCGCACCATCCATGCGAGCACGCGCGGAAAGGCGCCTGCGCCGCGCGGGTGTGCGTCCTCGATGCCGCCGTCCGAGCAGATGTTACTGTGCGGCCAGGCGATGAGTGCGGCGACATCGTCATCCGCCATCGAACGGCCCATGATCGCGTTGGACATTCCCTTCGCTTCGGCCTCCACGATGAGATCGAGATAGGCACGCGCCGGGGGTACGCTGCGCATCGCGGCAACCTCGGCGACGGTCTTGCCGACATAGGCCGGGTTCGCGGGATATTGGGTGAGACGCACATCCTCCGGCCGCGCCATGTGCGCGAGCGCGAATTCGGCCGCGGCGAGATCGGTGAAATCCCGCTTCGGCAACAGCACTTCGAGGTTCGATTGCCAGTAGGTGTAGGGGTAGACGTCCGCCGTCACGTCGATGCCTGCGCGGCGCGCGGCGTCGAGCTTTGCAAGGAGGGGTGCGGTGTCTCCCCAGCGGTCGACGATCGCGATCTTGAAGTGCGAAATCTGCACGGGAAGACGCACGGTGCGGCCGATCTCCAGCAGCTCGTCGATCGCGGCGTCGAGGCGTGTGTCCTCGCTGCGCATGTGGCTGATGTAGCGTCCGCCGTGGCGCGCGGTGGCACGGGCGAGCGCCATCACCTCGGACGGGTCCGAATAGATGCCCGGATCGTATTCGAGCCCGGTCGAAAGGCCGAGCGCGCCTGCGCGCATGTTGTCCTCGACGACGGCGACCATGCGATCGACCTCGGCGGGTGTCGCCGCGCGCTTGTAGTCTGCGCCCATCACGGCGTCGCGGACGCTGTTGTGGCCGATGTAAGTGGCGACATTCACGGCTGCGGGCTGCGCTTCGCGCTTCGCGAACAGGCCCGCGACGGGCAGAGGGCCGCCACCATCCTGCCCGACGACGATCGTCGTGATGCCCTGCGCTGCCGGGGCGAGCGCATCGAGGTGCGCATCGAGATTGCGGTCGTGGTGGCTGTGTGTGTCGATGAAGCCGGGCGCGAGCACGAAGCCGCTGCCTTCAACGACGGGAATGCCCCTGCCGCGCGCGCGCTTGCCGATCGCGGCGATGCGGCCGTCCTTGACCCGCACGTCGGCCTTGCGCGCCGGTGCGCCGGTGCCGTCGATGACGGTCGCGCCGACAATGACGAAGCTCTCCGCGGCGGAGGCTGTCGCCCAAAACGCGACTGCAGGAACGAGCGCGGCACGCAGCACCGATCGAATCATGGCTACTCTCTCCTACGGACGATGTTCGGACAATCGCCTGAATCTCATTATTGTTATCTTTCTGACATGGCTGCCGGGATAGCGCAAGCCGGGATCACCAGCCCGAGAAGCGCGGCCAGCGCGCCGTAACTGCACCGTCGGTGTCGGTGAGCAGATAGGCGGAATGCTGCGCGGCGGTGGCACAGGCGTGATTGGGCAGCACGCGCAGCCGGGTTCCGATCGGATAGGCGGAAAGATCGAGCGGCGTGCCGTCGCGGTGCCCGACGAGCCCGTGTTCCTGATTGGCGCCGGTAACGATGAGATCGCCGATGATCGTGCCGCCCGCATCGCAGACGAGCCCGTAGCCCTGATCGACGCGCTGCGCCGCCGTGCCGCGATCGCGCGACATCGCCATCCAGCCTGCATCGATGACGAGGCGGCCCTGTGCCTTCTGATATCCGATTACCGTCGCCAGCACGGAAAGCGCGATCTCCTCCGGCCGGCAGACGCCGATCCCCGCCATCACCAGATCCTGAAAGATGTAAACGCCCGCGCGCACCTCGGTGATCCCGTCGAGCGCCCGCACGAACAGCGCGGTCGGTGTCGAGCCCATGCTGACGATGGGGCAGGGAAGCCCCGCCGCCCGCAGCCTCTCCGCCGCGTGCACGAGACCGGCGCGCTCGATCTCCGCGTGGGCGGCAATCGCATCCGCACCTTCGCAACTGTAGCTTTCGCCCGCGTGAGTGAGGACGCCGCCGAGCAGCCCCGCCTCCGCAAGCGTCCGTCCGATGACGAGGAGTTCATCCGCCTCCGGCGCGACGCCGGAACGGTGGCCGTCGCAGTCCACCTCGATCAGCACGGTGATGCCGCTGTGGCCGGCGATCGCATCGGCGACCGCGCGCGCGACCTCGGCGTCGTCGAGGATGATCTGCATACGGACGCCCGCATCCGCCAGCGCGCGGACGGCATCCAGCTTCGATGGAACGATGCCCACTGCATAGAGAATGTCGCTGAAGCCCGCCTCCGCGAACCTGTGCGCTTCCATGAGCGTCGATACGGTGATCGGCCCGGTGCCGCCAAAGACCGCACGAAGCACATCCGGTGATTTGGCCGTTTTGACATGTGGGCGGAAGATAACGTCGAAGGGCGCGAGATGGTCTTCCATCCGGCGGATGTTGGCGGTGAGGCGGGCCTCATCGAGAACCAGCGCGGGTGTCGTCGCCTGGCGCAATGTCTGCGGAGCGGATGTCATATGGTCCTTGAATGCCATTTTTCTATCAGGGGTGTGCAGCTGTCATACAGAAATCGTGCAGGCGCACCACGATGTTGCGCCTCGCACCCGCCTTTATGTCCGTCGCAGCGGTTCCCGTACAAGCGCGACGAGGCCCTCGATCCATCAGCCCCGAAGAAAACGCCAGCCGATTGACTCGCCATTGTCTCGCCAATAAGGGTACTACCTAGTAGAAGATAAAACGGAGAATGAGATGGCCGCGAATGTGGTAGTCGCCGGGGTGGGGATGCTGCCGTTCGTGAAGCCGGGCACCAGCCCGAGCTACGACGAGATGGGGGCCGCTGCGGCACGTTTGGCGCTGGAGGACGCGGGCATCGACTACCGCCTCGTCGAGCAGGCCTATGCGGGCTGGGTCTACGGCGATTCGACCGCGGGGCAGGCGGCGCTCTACCGCGTCGGGCTGAGCGGGATTCCGATCATCAACGTGAACAACAATTGCTCGACCGGTTCCACCGCGCTGTACCTCGCGCGGCAGGCGATCGCGAGCGGCGCGGCGGAGTGCGTGATCGCGGTCGGCTTCGAACAGATGACGCCGGGCGCGCTCGACACTGTGTTCAAGGACCGGCCGAGCCCGCTCGCCGACTTCCTCGCCATCGCCGACCGCAAGTTCGGCGACCTGACGGCGGTTCCGATGGCGCTCAGGCTCTTCGGGGGGGCCGGGCACGAGTATCAGGAGCGCTACGGTGCACGCACCGAAACCTTCGCGGCGGTGCGCGCGAAGGCGAGCCGCCACGCCGAGCACAACGACAAGGCGATCTTCCGGACGCCGATTTCGGTCGAGGACGTGATGGCCTCGCCGTCCATTTTCCTGAACGTCACCCGCCTGCAATGCTGCCCGCCGACGTGCGGCGGCGCGGCGGCGGTGCTGTGTTCGGAGGCCTTCGCGCGGCGCCACGGTATCGACACGGCAATCCGCATCCGCGCGCAGGCGATGACCACCGATACCAACAGGACGTTCGACGGCGACAGCCTGATCCGTGCGGTGGGCGCAGACATGACGCGCAAGGCTGCCGAGAGCGTTTACGAAGCGGCGGGCCTTGGGCCGTCCGATGTCGATCTGGTGGAACTCCACGACTGCTTCACCACCAACGAGATCATCACCTACGAGGGCCTCGGCCTCTGCGGGGAAGGTGAAGCGGAGCGCTTCGTCACGGACGGCGACAACACTTATGGCGGCGCTGTCGTCACCAACCCGTCGGGCGGTCTGCTCAGCAAGGGGCACCCGCTCGGCGCAACGGGCCTCGGCCAATGCGCCGAGATCGTCGCCCAGCTTCGCGGGCAGGCGGGATTGCGGCAGGTGGATGGTGCGCGCATCGGCCTGCAGCACAATCTCGGGCTCGGCGGCGCCTGCGTCGTGACGCTCTACGAGCGCGTCTGACATGGTCGATCGCAGCCATATCGGCCTTGAGCTGAAACCCTCCGAACACGTCGTCGAGGCGGGGCGGCTTCGCTTCTTCGCGCGTGCGACCGGGCAGGACGATCCGGCCTTCGCCAATGCCGAGGCGGCGCGCGCGGCGGGCTATCCCGCCATCCCCGCACCGCCCACGCTCGGCTTCTGCCTCGAAATGGACCGCGACGAGCCGCTCGATTTCCTCGGGCAGCTCGGCATCGATCTCGGCAAGCTGCTCCATGCCGAACAGCGTTTCGATTACCGGGCGCCGATCTTCGCGGGCGATACGATCCGCTTCACCTCGCGCGTTGCCGATGTCTACGAAAAGAAGGGCGGCGCGCTCGTCTTCGCGACCATCGAACGCGAGGCGCGCAAGGCAGACGGCACGCTTGCCCTGACGGCAACAACGACACTGGTGGTGCGAAATGGCTGAGCGCGTTGCATTGGACGGCGGCACGCCGCCGGGAACCGAGATCGCCAGCCTCACCATGCCGCCGATCACGCGGCACACGCTGGCGCTCTATTGCGGCGCATCGGGCGATCACAATCCGATCCATGTCGACATCGACTTCGCGAAGCGGGCGGGTTTTCCTGATGTCTTCGCGCATGGAATGCTGGTGATGGCGTATCTCGGCAATCTGCTGAACCGTGTCGCGCCGGTGGAACGGCACAGGCGTTTCAGCACACGGTTTCAGGCGATCACCCATCTTGGCGATGCGATCACTTGCACGGCGACATTGCAGTCGATCGGCGAGCAGAACGGCGTGCCCGTTGCGACGCTGGCGCTGACGGCACGCAATCAGACAGGCGAAGTGAAATTGGCGGGCGACGCCGTGGTCGCGCTCGTGGAAGGGGACAATCGATGAGCAAGCTCAAGGGCAAGGTCGCGCTGGTTTCGGGTTCGGGGCGCGGCATCGGGCGCGCATTGGCGCTCAAGCTTGCGGGCGAGGGCGCGCGCGTGGTTGTGAACGACCTGGATGCCGACCCTGCGGAAGAAACCGTGGCGGCGATCCGCGCGGTGGGCAGTGACGCCATCGCCGTTGTCGGCAGCGTTACCGACGATGGTTTTGCGGATCGTTTCGTACGCGCTGCGATGGAGGGCTTCGGTGGCCTCGACATCATCGTGAACAACGCCGGCTACACGTGGGACAATGTCATCCACAAGATGTCCGACGAACAATTCGACGCGATGTACGATGTCCACGTCAAGGCACCGTTCCGCGTCCTCCGCGCCGCGGCGGAGCCCATTCGCATCCTGTCGCGCAAGGAGGCCGACGAAGGCCGCGAAGTTTTTCGAAAGGTTGTCAACATCGCCTCGATCGCGGGCATCGGCGGCAATGCCGGGCAGGTGAACTACGCGTCGGCAAAAGCGGCGTTGGTCGGCATGACGCGGACGCTGGCGAAGGAGTGGGGACGCTACAAGGTCAACGTCAATTGCGTCGCCTTCGGGCTTATCAACACACGGCTCACGCAGCCGCTGACATCGGGCGGCGCGACGATCGATGTGGAAGGCCGCGAGATTGCCGTCGGCGTGCAGCCCGCGTTTCTGAGCGCGATGGAAAAGCAGATGATTCCCATCGGGCGCGCCGGCACGCCGGAAGAAGCGGCGAACGGCGTCTATCTCTTCTGCAGTCCCGAATCCGATTACATCTCGGGCGAGCTCGTCACCGTCGGCGGCGGCATTCGGCTCTAGGGCACGGCATGGACATCGCCCGCCGCCCCGCGCCGTGGATCACCGAGGAACTGGAGATGTTCCGCGCCTCGGTGCGCGGGCTGATCCGGCGGCATTTCACGCCTGAACTTGAAGCCTGGCTTGCGCGCGGCATCGTGGACCGTGAGGCGTGGCGCATCGCCGGCGAGGCGGGGCTGCTCTGCGTGTCGATGCCCACCGAATATGGCGGCGGTGGCGGCACCTTCGCGCATGACTGCGTGATCGTCGAGGAACTGGAATACGCAGGCTTCGGCATCGGCTTCTCGGTCGCGCTGCACAATGCCATCGTCGCGCCGTACATTCGCGATTTCGGAAGCGAAGCGCAAAAGGCACGGTGGCTGCCGGCGATGGCGCGCGGCGAGATCGTCGGCGCGGTGGCCATGACGGAACCGGGCGCGGGATCCGATCTGCAGGCGATTTCGACGCGCGCCGTGCGGGACGGGGACACGTTCCGCATCGACGGACAAAAGACCTTCATCAGCAACGGCCAGCTTGCCGATCTGGTGTTGACGGTGTGCACGACGGAGCCCGGCGCTGGCGCGAAGGGGCTTTCGCTGATCGGTGTGGAAGCCGACGCGCCGGGGTTCGCGCGGGGGCGCAAGCTCGACAAGATCGGGCTTCACATGTCCGACACGTCGGAGCTGTTCTACGACGGTGCCGTTGTTCCGACGGACAATCTTCTCGGCGGAACCGAAGGTCGGGGCTTCGCCATGCTGATGCACGAGCTGCCGCAGGAGCGGCTGGTGATCGCGGTCGGTGCGGTTGCCGCGATGGAACGTGCGCTTGCGCTGACGCTCGATTACGTGCGTCAGCGCAAGGCGTTCGGCAAGACGGTTGCCGATTTCCAGAACAGCCAGTTCGCGCTTGCCGAATGCCGCACCGAAATCGCGGCGGCGCGCGCATTCGTGGACGATTGCATCCGCCTGCATCTGGAAGGCGCGCTCGACGCGGCAACGGCTTCGATGGCGAAGCTGTGGTGCACCGAGCGGCAGGGCATCGTCATCGATCGCTGCCTGCAGCTCTTTGGCGGCAACGGCTTCATGGCGGACTATCCGATCGGCCGCATGTTCGTGGACGCGCGTGTGCAGCGTATCTACGGAGGCACCAGCGAAATCATGAAACTGCTGATCGCGCGGAGCCTATAGACGGCGGCGTACCGGCCGCGGTCTGTACGGCGCTGTCCGGGCTGGAGTGGCGGCGGCTTCGTCGTCATGATGGTATCGGAAACAACCGGGCAGGAGAATCGGATGGCGCAGTCGCCCTGGAAGCCGAGTGCAGAGCGAGAACGCCAGAGGGCCATGAAGCGCGAGGCGGTGCTGCGCGTCGCTGCGCGCATGTTCGTGGAGAGCGGCTATCACAAGACCTCGCTCGACGGCATCGCGGAGCGTCTCGGCGTCACCAAGCCCACCGTTTATCATTATTTCCGCAGCAAGGAGGACATCCTCTTCGAGTGCCTGAACGTGGGCTACGGGATGTTCAGCGAGGCGTGCGAAGCTGGGTTGCAATCCCGGCAAAATGGCCGTGAACGGCTGGTCGCCGCGCTTGAAGCCTATGCGAATGTCGTGATTACCGATTTCGGCATCTGTCTGGTCCGACTGGCTGACCACGATCTTTCGCCCGAAAGCCTCGTCCGTGTGAGGGCCGTCGAAGCGGAGGTGGATCGGCGCCTGCGGCGGCTGGTCGAGGATGGGATCGCCGATGGGTCGATCGCGCCATGCGACGCGAAGGTCGCGGCATTCACGCTGGCCGGGGCGCTCAGCTGGTTCGGGCACCGCGCACAATCCGGCCGATCCGCGGCCTTGCTGGCGCTGATGAAGCAGAGCGTCGAGTTCATGTTGCAAGGACTGTCGCCGCGTCCCGATCCGTACGCGGGGGGCTGAGAACGGCCGCGCCGACGTCAAGGCGTTCAATGAAACCAGAGAGTCGTGATGATCGGCGACTGAGTGCTGCTGTGCCCGTCTCAGACGGAGCGCATGGGCGGCGGCATGACGTGCGCCATCGTCGTGAAAGGCAATTGTACATCAAAAATTGTTTGTTTGTCTAAAATATCTTGATCGTCTGTTTTTTCTATGCGAGCACTACGGTCAGCAGCGACACAAATGATGTCGTTCGGGGAGGGACTCACCTCGGATCGACTGCAGGGGAGGAGAAGAGGATGCGCTTCGAAAAAGGCCTGCAGCAGATCGGCAATGGCAATTACGCCTACCTGCAGCCATCGGGCACCTGGGGTTACAACAACGCCGGGCTGATCATCGATGGGGATCAGGCACTGCTGGTCGACACGCTGTTCGACGAGCGCCTCACCGCTGAAATGCTTGCCGTGATGAAGGACGCGACCGGCTTCGGCGCAGGCGAGATCGGCCAACTGGTCAATACCCACGCCAATGGAGACCACACCTTCGGCAACCGCCTGCTGACGGAGGCGCGGATCATCGCTTCGGCCGCCACCGACCACGAGATGAAGGAAGATGCGCCGCCGGAAATGCTCGCGGCTCTCATGGGTCAGACAAGCCAGATGGGGCCACTCGGCGTTTATCTGGAGGAGATTTTCGGCGCGTTCGACTTTGCCGGCGTGAAGCTGCGGCTGCCTGACGAAACTTTTGCGGGCGGTGCCAGGACGCTGAAGGTGGGCGACAAGACGGTCGAGTTGATCGTCGTCGGCCCCGCCCATACCGGCGGCGACACGCTCGTCCATGTGCCGGAGGACAGGATCCTCTACACCGGCGACATATTGTTCATCGACGGTACGCCGATCAGCTGGTCGGGGCCGGTGCGCAACTGGATCGCCGCCTGCGACCGGATGCTCGCCATGGATGTGGATCTGATCGTGCCGGGCCATGGGCCGATGACCGACAAGCGCGGCGTCCAGGCAAATCGCGACTATCTCGCTTTCGTCGAGACGGAGGCGAAGCGGCGCCACGCGGCCGGCATGGATAGCTGGGAGGCCGCGCAGGATATCAGCCTCGGCGCCTTCGGCGCGCTTGAGGACCCCGAGCGGATCGCGGTGACCGTGGATACGATCTATCGCGAGCTCAATGGCGATACGTCCGCGCGCGATGTCATGGAGATGTTCGGGCGCATGGCCACGCTCGATCGCCGCTACCGTGCGGAGGGGCTCGGCAAGCCGCGCGTTCCGCCGCCGCCACCCGCTACCGCGCACACGAACTGCGACCACGCGCACTGAAGGACTTGTTGATGACCTCCTTCCTGAGGAACTCATGGTACTGCGCCGGCTGGTCCGGCGATCTGGGCGAGAAGCCGATCGGCATCCGCATCTGCGACGAGCCCATCGTGCTGTTTCGCACGGAGGCGGGCAGCGTGGCCGCGCTCGAGGGCCGCTGTCCGCATCGGTTTGCACCGCTTTCGATCGGGCGCGTGCGGGGCGACGTCATCGAATGCGGCTATCACGGCCTGCAATTCGATCGCACCGGCACCTGCACGAAAAACCCGCATGGCAGCGGCACGGTTCCGCCCCGCGCCCATATCCGCGCCTATCCAGTGGCGGAGCGGCATGGCGCGATCTGGGTGTGGATGGGAGAGCCCGCCGCGGCTGATCCTGATACGATCATGGATCTCTATTTCGTCGAGGCGGAAGGCTGGGCAGGGACGACCGGCTATCTGAAGATCAACGCGGATTACCAGCTCGTGATCGACAATCTGCTCGATCTCACGCACGGCACCTATCTGCATCTCGATACGGTCGGCGCATCACCGGAGGATACTCTGGGATCCTCGCTGCACTACGATTTCCGGACCGAGGGCTCTACAGTCTATTCCGATTATACCTTCTACAATTCCGCGCCGACGCCACTCATGGCGCATTTCTATAAGGAAGCGCGCGGGGACATGCGGGCATCCATGCGGTGGGACCCGGCGAGTTCGCTCCTGCTCGATATCGGCATCACCCCCGTGGGACAGCCGCCTGAAAACGGTCTCCTGATTCCGAGCGCGCATCTGATCGTGCCGGAGACCGCGAACAGCTGCCATTATTTCTTCGCGATTTCCCGAAACTGGGAACTGGAGAACAGCGACAAGACGCGGATCATGGGCGAGATCGCGATGAAGGCTTTCGCCGAGGAGGACGAGCCGGTGATCGCACAGTGTTTCGAGATGATGGGCCGTCGCCCTCTGTTCGATCTGTCGCCGGCAATTCTCGAAACCGACATCGCGGCAGTGCAGGCACGCCGCATCCTTTCGAAGCTGATCCGTCAGGAGGGCGGAGAGGCCGGAGAAGCGCAGGTTGCGGCCGAATAGAGGGCGGCCCTGATGACTACGCAATCGTCGAGTTCATAAAACATACGAACAAAAAACAGCGCAAACGGTCAGGGACGGCCCGGCGCGCGGCAGGGGAGGGAAAAATGATTTCACGCTACACGTGCGTCTTGCTCGCGGGCACGGCAGGATTGTTCAGCGCTACGGCCTTCGCGCAGGTCGAGACGGCAAGCGAGGCGCCGAGCGTTTGGGCCGGCGAAGAAATTATCGTTACCGCGCAGAAGCGCTCTGAGAGCCTTCAGGATGTGCCGCTGGCGATCAGCGCGCTTTCGGGCGACTCGCTCTCCGACCGGGCCATCACCGATGTCGCCAGCCTGGCGATGGCCGTGCCGAGCCTCACCTTCGGCAGCTATGGTGGGCAGGCGCGCATCGCCATTCGCGGTATCGGTTTCGACACGATCAACCCGGGCGGCGAAGGGCGCGTCGCTTATCATTTGAACGGTGTCTATCTCTCGCGTCCGGCCGCGACCACCGGCACATTCTTCGACGTGAACCGGGTCGAGGTTCTGCGGGGGCCGCAGGGCACTCTCTATGGCCGCAACGCGACCGGCGGCTCGATCAACGTCATCCCGCGCGGACCCACCGACACTTTCGAGGGGTATCTGAATCTCGGCTACGGCAATTACAACGCCATCACGACCGAGGGCGCGATCGGCGGGCCGATCACGGACGGCGTCGGCTTCCGCGTGGCTTTCTCGACTGAGGATCATGACGGCTATGGTCGCAACATCACCACGGGGAACGAGATCGACAATGCGAAGCGGCGTGCCGTGCGCGGTATGCTGTCGTTCGCGCTGGGCGAAACGGCGAAGCTGGACCTGAGCGCCGATTACTCCACCGAGGATGATCGCAACTACGGCAACCATTATCTCGGCCGTGCCAGCACGGTGATCAGCCCGGTGGGCTTGCTGGTGGGCGGCGTCGTGCCGAATGATCCGCGCGACATCGCCAACGATTTCGATCCGCAGAACGACCGCACCTTCTGGGGTCTGTCGGCGCGGCTGGAAGTGGGTCTCGGCGACCTTACGCTCACGTCGATCACGGGCTATCGCAACAACGAATACTCCCTGCTCACCGATCTCGATGCGACGAGCGCGGCGATCTCTCGCTTCACCTTCGCCGAGAAGGGCGATCATTTCAGTCAGGAATTGCAGCTCGCTGGCGAAATCGGCCGGTTCGAATTTCTGGTCGGCGGCTTCTATTTCGAAGAGTCGCTGAGCGGCAATGTCGCCATTCCGTTCGATCGCATGGCGATCGGAATGCCCGCCCTGATGGTGCAGGGCTATGAAGTGAACGGCGACGTCAAGACCAAAGCGCTCGCGGGTTTCGGCCAGGGCAGCTACGCGCTCACCGACACGCTGAAGGCGACGCTCGGCCTGCGCTACAGCTGGGAACGGCACGACATCTCCGATCAGTTCCAGCTGGATCTGTTCCGACCCTATGTGCCCGGAGCCGAATTGATCCCGGCGGCCACGCGTGATGCGCGCCGGTCCGAAAATTCCGTCACGCCCAAGTTCGGCCTGGAGTTCAGCCCGCGCAAGGATCTGCTTTTCTACGCCTCCATGTCGAAAGGCTTCAAGAGCGGCGGCTATAACCTGGGCGATATCATCGATCCGAACACCGGCCTCGCCAACGATGGTTTCAAGCCGGAAACCTTGTGGTCTTACGATGCGGGCTTCCGCGGCAGCTTCGCCGACGGCCGTGTCGAACTCAACGCCAACGCCTTCTACTATGATTACAAGAATCTACAGGTATCGAAGGTCGTCAATACAACGGTGATCATCGAGAACGCTGCCGCTTCCACGATCTATGGCATCGAGGCGCAGGCGATCGTGCGGCCGCTGAGGGGCCTGCAACTGGAAGTGACGCCGACGTGGCTGCACGGACGCTACAAGGATTTCCAGTCCGCCAACCCCGCCGATCCCTTCAATCCCACGCCGGTCGTTCTCGATGGCAATCCGATCATCCAGGCGCCGGAGGTCGCGCTCAACCTTGCCGCCCAATACACGGCGAATGTCGGCGCGGGCTCTTTGCGTCTGCGGGGCGAGATGGGGTTCCAGGACCGCGTCTACTTCACACCGTTCAAGGAACGGAATGTCTCGCGCGAGCCGAACACGCTGCTCAACGTGTTTGCGAGCTACACACTCGACAACTGGGAGATTTCGGTGTTCGGGCGCAACCTTACGGACAAGACCGTGATCGCCAATGCGCTCGTCAATTCGGGGCTGATCGGTCTGCCGATCACCGGCACGCTCTATCCGCCGCGCACCTATGGTGTCCGGATCGGCTACAAGTTCGGCAGTTGATGGTGAAAAGGGGCGTGCGTCCGGGCCTTGGCCGAAACGGCCGCTCGCGCACGCCTCATGCCGTGCTTTTGTTGAACGACAGCGCCGCAGCCGACATCGATCGAACGATGCGTTCTTCCACCGCCTTGTCGTCGAGGAACATCTCGGTGGCGTGGTCCGGCACGATGGCCTGCATGTCCCATTCGGAACCCATCACCATCGCCCGCGTCGTCAGCTCCAGAACGAACAGCAGGTCCACCCTGTCCGCATTGGGAACCGAACGATGCAGGCAATAAAGATAGCGGCGCAGCACCACCGACAGGTTGCGCGCCATCGCATTGGTGAAGAGGTCGGTGCCCGTCTCCCTGTCCAGCAGGTGGACCCAATAATCCCAACCGGCCGGGTCCTCTCCGCGCAGCTCGAAGAAGGGGTGGATCAGCGAGCGGATGATTTCCGGCACCGGCACCGGTTCGGGCGAGTAGCGATGTTCAAGCGCGTCGAGGCTGATCGCGCGCGCGTCGTTGAGCAGCGCCGCCCGCGCATCGACCACGGCGTCGTAGAGATCTTCCTTCTCCGCGAAGTAATAAGAGATGAGGTTGACGTTGATCGCGGCCGTGCGGGCAATCTCGCGCAGCGAAGTGCCGTGCAGGCCCTTGGTCGCGAACAATTCCTCGGCGGCGGTGATGATCCGGTCGCGGGCGCTCTGTTTTTTGTTCGTGGAGGCTTTCGAACTTTTCGCCACTGCATCCTCGGCTTCTACCAGCTTGAGCGGTCCTAGTGGGGGATGGCCGATGCTTTCGTCAATCACATCCTGAATTTATATAGACAAACGTACAACAAAAAGCAGGCGGCTAACGAAATTGGAGAGGGTCTATGCGATTGGTGACATTCGTCCGTGATGGACGGGAAGCCTTGGGAGCCTGGGTCGACGGTGATCGGCTGATCGTGGATCTGAACGCCGCAGCGCGTACGGCGGGAGCCGTGCCGCCGGGCTGCTGCGAATCCATGCTCGCATTGATCGACGCCGGGCCGGAGGCTTGGGGTGCCGTGCGCAGTCTTATCGATCGCGGCGATGGGCCGACCGTCGCGACGAATGCGGTGTCCCTGTGCGCGCCGCTGCCGCGCCCGCGCCAGTTCCGGGACTTTCTTGGCTTCGAAGAGCATCTGGTGAATGCTTTCCGCATGGCGAGGACCCTGCGCCTGTCCCAGGCGAGGAACGAGGCCGAGCGCGCCGCGATCGAAAGCTCAAACGCCTTCGATATTCCGGCCATCTGGTACGAAAGCCCGATCTACTATACCGCTTCGCACCTCTGCATCGCGGGGCCGGAGGCGGAGATCACATGGCCCGCCTATTCGGCGATCATGGACTACGAGCTTGAATTCGCCGCGGTGATCGGCCGGCCGGGCAAGGACATTCCCCGCGAGCGCGCGCTCGATCATGTCTTCGGCTTCACCATCTTCAACGACCTGTCCGCCCGCGACGAGCAGATGCGGGTGATGGATGGCAAGCTTGGGCCGGGCAAAGGCAAGGAGTTCGACGGATCGAATGTGCTTGGCCCCTGCATTGTCACGATGGACGAGATCGGCGACCCCTATGCGCTGGAAATGGTGGCGCGGATCAACGGCGAAGAGGTGTCGCGCGGCAATTCTTCCGCCATGCATCACCGATTTGAGGACATGATCGCCTTTGCCGCGCGCGGGCAGACGATCCATGCCGGCGAACTGTTCGGATCGGGAACGGTCGGCAGCGGCTGCGGGCTGGAACATGGCCGGATGCTCAAGGATGGCGACGTCGTCGAGCTCGAGATGGAGCGGATCGGCATCCTGCGCAACCGCATCCGCGCGGCATGAGCCATATGCAGCTTACGCAGGGTCTTCGTCGCAGCGCCGATCTGTTCGGTGATCGCGTGGCCGCCGTTATGGGGGCGCGCCGCAGCACATGGCGGGACATCGGAAGCCGGGTGGCACGTCTCGCCGCCGGCCTGCTTGGGCTGGGTGCGCGCCGCGGCGATCGCATCGTGATCCTTGCGCTTAACAGCGACCGTTATATCGAGTCCTACTATGCCATACTGTGGGCCGGCTGCATCGCAGTGCCGCTCAACACCCGCTGGGCGTGGGCGGAGATCGCGCACGCCCTCTCCGACAGCGAGCCCTCGCTGATCCTGATTGATGCGCATTTCGGACATCTCGCTCCCGAGCTTGCGAAAACCTGCCCTGTGATCGCCATGGAGGGTACGCAGCCTGACTTGCCGTGTTTCGATACGCTCGCGGGGTACGACCCCATGCCGGACGAAAGCGGCAGCGGCGACGATCTTGCGATGATTTTCTACACAGGGGGGACCACCGGCCGTTCGAAAGGCGTGATGCTGAGCCACGCCAATCTGGTCAGCAATTTCTTCGCGCAGCAATCGATTCTGCAATATCCGACCGATACCGTGTTCCTGCATGTCGCGCCGATGTTCCACATGGCGGATGCCTGCTGCCTCTTCGGCATGACCACGATCGGCGCGGCGCACGTCGCGCTGCCTGTTTTCGATCCTGCCGAGGTTGTCGACACGATCGTCCGCGAACAGGTGAGCGCGGTCATGCTGGTTCCCACGATGATCGCGATGCTGGTTGAGGCTCTGCAGGATCGCAAGGCGGACATGAGCTGTCTGCGGCGCATCTTCTACGGCGCATCCCCGATTTCGGAAGCCGTGCTGAGCGCGGCTATGGCGACATTCCCCAACGCGCGTTTCTCTCAGGGGTACGGCCAGACCGAGCTGTCGCCGGTGGCCACCGTGCTCGAACACGAAGACCATCTGCGCGGCTATTTGCGTTCGGCTGGGCGCCCCATCCCGACTGTCGATCTGCGCGTGGTCGATGAGACGATGCGCGATCGGTCATATGGAGAGGTCGGCGAGATCGCGGTACGCGGCCCGGGGGTGATGATGGGATACTGGCGGCAACCCGACCTCACGCGCACCACCATCATCGACGGCTGGCTGCGGACAGGCGATGCCGGCTACCGCGACGCCAACGGCTATGTGTTCCTCGTCGACCGCGTGAAGGACATGGTCGTTTCCGGCGGCGAGAACGTCTATTCGGTTGAGGTCGAGAACGCCCTGATGTCGCACCCGGCGGTGCGCCAGTGTGCGGTCATCGGCGTGCCCGACGAGCGTTGGGGGGAGGCGGTGCACGCCTTCGTCCAATTGCACCCGGACGGCGACGCGTCGGCAGACACGCTGATCGCCCACACGAGGGAACTCATCGCCGGCTACAAATGCCCCCGGTCCTTCACCTTCTGCGAAGACCCGCTGCCGCTGTCGGGCGCGGGCAAGATCCTGAAGACCGAACTGCGCAAGCTGGTGACCAGGCAGGCGTGATCACGCCCATGGCCGCGGTCGCTGTTTTCCAAGTCTGAAGGAAGATGGCTCCCCGGGCCTGATTCGAACAGGCGGCCGTCCGATTAACAGTCGGATGCTCTACCGCTGAGCTACCGGGGAACATGGTCAGGGCGCGGCGTATAACAGTGCCGGTTTCCGCTGCCAAGCCCCGGAATGCGTTTCCGGCGAGGGCGAGTGTTCAGGTCAGGAACTGCTCCATCGCGATGCGGTCGTCGAGCGCATATTCGGGGTCGAACAGCAGCTCCAGTGTGATCGAGCGGTCGGTGCTCACGCGCACCACGTCGACATCGCGCACTTCCACCTGGTCCGCGACCGCGCTCACCGGGCGCTTGCCGGCCTCCAGCATCCGGAACTCCACCACCGACGTGTCGGGAATGAGCGCACCGCGCCAGCGGCGGGGGCGGAAGGGGCTGATCGGCGTCAGCGCGAGCAGGTCGGACTGGAGCGGCAGGATCGGGCCGTTCGCCGAGAGATTGTAGGCGGTGGAGCCCGCCGGCGTCGCCACCAGCACACCATCACAGGTGAGTTCGGACATGCGCACGCGCCCGTCGATCGCGATCTCGATCTTGGCGGCCTGCCGCGTCTCGCGCAGCAGCGAGACCTCGTTGATCGCGGGGGAGACAATGCGATCGCCCGCGATCGTGCGCGCGTCCATCTGCAGCGGGTGCAGCTTGAAGGCGCGCGCGTTCGCGATGCGCTCGGCGATGCCGTCCGGGCTGTATTCGTTCATCAGGAAGCCGACGGTGCCCCGGTTCATGCCGAAGACGCTTGCGGGCCGCCGTCGGTGGAGCACAGCGTGCAGCGTCTGCAGCATGAAACCGTCGCCGCCGAGCGCGAGGATGATGTCCGCCTCGGCTTCGCTCGCCCAGTCGTGCAGCGGCAGGATATCCGCAGCGGCCTCGCGGGCGGCGGGGGTTGGCGAGACGGCGAGCGCCACCTTGCCGGGCAGCTTGTCGTTCATCCGCCGGTCACGCTCATGTGGCGGGGAACGGCCGCACGGGGCTGGCCGCGTCCGATGACGAAATCGTGGCCCTTGGGCTTGCGCGTGATCGCCTCGGCGATCGCGGCGTCAAGGTCGGCGTCCGATGGCGAACGGCGCACGGCGGCGCGCAGATCGGCGCTGTCTTCCTGCCCCAGGCACATGTAGAGCCGCCCCGTCGCGGTCAGGCGCACGCGGTTGCAGCTTTCGCAGAAATTGTGGGTGAGGGGCGTGATGAAGCCGATCCTGCGGCCGGTTTCCGCGACCTCCACGTAGCGCGCCGGGCCGCCCGTCACATAGTCGGTCGGCCGGAACGTGAAGCGCTTCGCAAGTTCGGCGCGCACGATGGAAAGCGGCAGGTAGTGGTCGGTGCGGTCTTCGTCGACCTCGCCCATCGGCATCGTTTCAATGAAAGTGAGATCGTGGCCTTCGCCGCCGCACCACGCCGCCATGTCGCCGAGTTCGTCCTCGTTGATGCCGCGCAGCGCCACGGTGTTGATCTTGATGGCGAGCCCGGCGGCCTTCGCGGCGGCGATGCCGTCCAGCACGCGCGGCAACTCGCCCCAGCGCGTGATGCGCCGGAAGCGGTCGGGGTCGAGCGTGTCGAGGCTCACGTTCACGCGACGCACGCCTGCGGCTGCGAGCGCTTCGGCGTGCTTTGCAAGCTGGTTGCCGTTGGTGGTGAGCGTCAGCTCGTCGAGGCCGCGCCCGAGGTGTCGTGCGAGCGAGTCGACGAGGCTCACGATGCCGCGCCGGACCAGCGGTTCGCCACCTGTCAGTCGCACCTTGCGTACGCCGCGCCGGATGAAGGCCGACGCGACGCGCTCGATCTCCTCCAGGCTCAGCACTTCGGATTTCGGCAGGAACTGCATGGTTTCCGCCATGCAGTAAGTGCACCGGAAGTCACAGCGATCGGTCACGGAGACACGCAGGTACGTCACCGCCCGCCCGAAGGGGTCGATCAGTGGGCCTTTCCCGGCCGTTTTTGCGATTACGTCCTGCATCGTCCTCAAGAGTTAGTCATGGCGGGGGCGGGGGGCAAGTTTTGCCGTCAATGATGGCCGCTTCGGCCGCTCTCGTCGCTGGCCTTTGCAGGGCATCGTGATAGTGTTACAGGCGCTGCGGTCTCCACACGAGGTGAAATGCACGGCTCATCGCTCTCCGCGCCCGTCTTTCTCGCCTCATTCCGCTACCGGCGCGAAGCGCAGGATGCCATTGAGGCGACAGGACGTCCGGTTATCGTCAGCCTTCGGCCCGACGATGCCGCCCGTCGCTATGCCGCCTCGGAAGCGCTGATCGCCATTGTCGATGCGCGCGGCGCGCTGCAGCGGGGCCTCCAGCAGGTCGAGCAGCTTTCGCAGGCGGTGCAGGAACGGCGCGGCGGCCTTCTCGTGCTCCTCTCGCGCAGCGATGCGGCGTCGCTCGGCGATGTCTACACGGCGGGGGCGACGCACTATCTGATCAGCCCGTTCGGCGCCTCTGAACTCGGCCAATCGTTGCGTTTCGTCGAGCGTTCGATCCGGCGGATGCAGAAGACGAGCGCCGAAGCCGCCGTGGCCTCCGCGCAGGCCTCGATCGGCGGCACGGCGCGCTGGGAATGGAGCGTGGGCGACGATTCCGTCCGCATCAGCCCGGCGCTTGCCGTGCTCATCGGCGATCCGCCGCACACCGATCAGCTTTCGCTCGACGACGCCTTTCTGCGGCTCGACCGGCGCGCGCGCGCGCAGGCGCGCCGCGCCGTCCGCCGTATCTGGCAGGCGGGCGTTCCGGGAGAGGTGGAACACCGCCTCGTTCTCGACGGACGGCCGCATACCTATGTTCACCACATACGGCCCACGCGCGATGCTGCGGGAAGCGTGCTCGGGCTTACCGCCACGGTCGAGGATCTTGATTCAACGCTCATCGAGCGGCGGCTTTCCGCGCATTTCGATACGCTGACCGGCCTTGCGAACCTTCGCCATGCCCGCGCGTGGGTGGATGAGAAGCTGAACACGCGCGCCGGGCACAACCCCGCGTGCATCGTTGTGATGTTCGCGATCAGCCGCTTCGATCAGGTGAACGCCGCTTATGGTCGCGCGGTCGCGGATTCGCTGCTGCAGGCCGTCGGCCGCCGCCTCCGTCGCCTGCTTAACGACCAGACCGCCGAAAGCGAGCTTCCCGCGCGGCTCGGCGGGGCCGAGTTCGCGGTGGCCTTCGCCGGGCCGATCACGCTCAATCAGGCGGTGTTCTTCAGCCAGCGCATCGGCAAGGGCTTTGAGAAGCCGTTCATCGTCGGCGGGCGCGTCATCCACCTCTCGTGCCGCATCGGCATCGCCGCGAGCGACGAGGAGGTGACGACTGCGGACGAACTCTTCCAGCGCGCGAGCGCCGCGCTTTCGAGCGCGAAGGAGCTTGATCCGAACAGCTTCCAGGTGTTCCTCTCCGACGAGCACGGCAACCCGGCCCGCTTCGCCAGCCTTGAAGCGGACCTGCGCGCGGCGGCGGAGCGGCGCGGCCTCAGTCTGCTCTATCAGCCGCAGGTCGATATCGTCACCAACCGCATCGTCGGCGTCGAGGCGCTGGTACGCTGGGAGCATCCGCTTTACGGCGTGCTCCCCGCCGAAACGCTGTTCGCGATCGCCGAGCGCGCTGAGTTCGGCACCCGCCTCGGCGAGCAGATCATGCGGCAGGCGTGCGGCGAGGCGGCAGCGTGGCCGGCACATCTGCGCGACCTGCGGCTTTCGATCAACGTCACGGCGGCGGACATGCGCGCGCCCGATTTCGAGCGTATCGTTGCAGAATCGCTCGCCGACAGCCACTTTCCGCCCTCACGGCTGACGCTGGAGGTCACTGAAGGCGGCCTCGTGGAGGATCTGGAGCACGCCTCCGAGATCCTCTCCAAGCTTCGCCAGCGCGGCATCAGCGTCGCCATCGACGATTTCGGTACCGGCTACTCGTCGCTCGCCTATCTGAAGTCGCTGCCGCTCGATATTCTCAAGGTCGACAAGAAGCTCGTCACCGATCTCTCGGGCTCGACGCGCGATCGCGTGATCGTGCGCGGCGTCGTCGATATGGCGCGTTCGCTCGGCATGGTGGTGGTCGCGGAGGGCGTCGAATCCGAAAGCCAGCTCGAAACGCTCGTGCGCGAAGGCTGCAACTGGTATCAGGGCTATCTGTGCAGCCCGCCGCTCGCGCTCGGCGATCTCCCGCCGTTCGTGGAGAACTGGCAGCGCGCCCGCGCCGCTTGACCAATCCTTAACCGCCGTCCCTTAGAAAGCTCCACGTTAACGCTTTAACAGGGGGCAGGCTGCGTCGTGCAGGCCAATCGCGTACTCGTCGTCGGCAAGGATGAAACGCACGCAAAAGCGGGCGTCGCGAAGATCGCAGCCGACAAGTTCACCCAGGTGCAGGCAGCCTCCTGGATGGAAGCGATCCCGCTTGCGTCGAGCGGACGCTATCAGCTTGTCATCGTGCTCGCAGGCGCGGAAATCGGCATCGCTGCCGTCACCACCTTCGCGCGCAGCGCCGAGCGGTGGACGCAGCGCGAAGGCATGATGCTCGTCGCGCTCACCGAAGACGGCACCGCCGCGCTTCACCGCGATCTCCAGCACGCGGGTTTCGACGACATCATTCATCGGCCGATGCACCCCACGCAGGTCGCGAGCCGCGTCGCCATACTCCTGCGCCTCTCCACGATGCGCCGCGAACTCGCGCGCCGCCAGGCGACCGCGCGCGGCTTCACGAGCGGCGACGGGCTGTTTCTTGCGCCCGCCGAACCGGTTGTGGCAAGCCGCCGGGCGTCGGTTCTGCTCGTGCAGTTCGATCAGAGCGCGCACTGCGCCGAACAGTTCAACCGCGCCGTGCGGTCCTGCACCGAGGCGACGATCTGCGATGATCCCGAGGCGGCGCGCGCGCTCCTCTATCGCGGCGGTCTCGATGCCGTGCTGCTCTGCTCGGCGGTCGACCCGAAGAGCGCCATCGAGTTCGCGGACCGGATGCGCCGCGTGCCCGCGCTTTACAATCTTCCCGTGCTGCTCGCGACGCCGGAGGTCGAGAAGCTCGATCTCGATATGGTGTTCAACGCCGGCGTGACCGATGTCGCGCCCACCTGCCTGTCGAGCGAGCAGCTCTCCGTGCATCTCACCTCGTTCAAGCGGCTCGAAGCGCTGCGTGCTGCGCTTGCCGCGCGCTACGCGCAGCACGTCGAGATGGTCATTCGCGACGGGCTCACAGGCTTTGCGGGTCATGGCTTCGGCATGGCGCATCTGCAGGCGACCTTGCGGGACTGCACTGAACTTTCGCTTCCCGTGGCCGTGGCCGGGCTCACGATCGAGAACCTTGACGAGATCAATGCCGTGCACGGCTATCTCGCGGGCGATATCGTGATGCGCCGCGTCGGAGACATGGTGCGCCGCTGCATCCGCGGCGAGGACATGGCGACGCGCCTCTCCGGCAGCCGCATCCTCGTGCAGTTCCCTGATACGCGCTATGCGAGCGCGAACGTTGCGGTCCGCCGCCTTGCGAACGTCCTGCGCTTCCAGAAGGTTGATCTGCCGGGCGGTGCTTCCATCGCGCTCAGGATCGGCTACACTCTCGCCTGCTGGGATGGCGATGCCGACGCGCGCGCCCTCGTCGCGTCGCTCAAGGCGCGGAAGGTCGCAGTCGCAGCCTGATCCGGCTCCCGCGCGGGAGGCTTTTCATGGCGATCACCATTGATATCGTTTCGGATTTCGTCTGCCCGTGGTGCTGGATCGGCAAGCGCCATCTCGATACGTTTGCGAACGAGGCCGACATCGAGCGGCGCTGGCACCCCTATCTTCTTCACCCGGATATGCCTGCGGGCGGCGTCGCCCGCGCCGATTTCATGCGCACGAAGTTCGGCAGCGATGAGCGCGCGAGCGAGCTGGCAGCGGGTGTCACCGCGGCTGCGAAGGGTGCCGGTCTCGATATCGACTACAGTCGCGTAGAGCGCGTGCCGGATACCCGCGATGCGCACCGCCTCGTGCGTTGGGCGGGCGGGCAGGGGCGGGCGGACGCTGTCGCCGAAGGTCTGTTCCGCGCCTATTTCAGCGAGGGTCGCGATATCGGGGATGTCGCTGTCCTCGCCGATATTGGCGCAGCGGCGGGCATGGACCGCGTCATTCTGGAAGCGCTGCTCGCTGGCGATGCCGACAGAGACATTGTCAATGCGCAGGCGGATAGAGCGCGTTCGATGGGTGTCAGCGGCGTACCCACCCACATTTTTGCAAACAAGATCGCCGTGGTCGGCGCGCAGCCGATCGAGGCGCTAAGGCAGGCGGCTGAGCTCGCCGCCGCATAGAAAAGGGCGTGCCCACAAAGATGGGCACGCCGTTGTCGTCAGCCCATCCGGTGGAGGGCGCAGAGCTTGTTGCCGGCCGGATCGCGCAGATAGGCAAGGTAAAGCTTGCCGAAGCTGCCCTCACGAACGCCGGGCGGATCTTCGCAGGTCGTGCCGCCGTTCGCCACGCCGGCGGCGTGCCAGGCATCGGCTTCGGCGGGTGTTTTCGCGGCAAAGCCGATGGTGCTGCCATTGGCGCAGCTCGCAGGTTCGCCGTTGATCGGCTGCGTCACGGCGAAGATGCCGGTCGGCGTCACGTAAAAAAGCCGCCCCTTGTCATCCGTATTGCCTGGCGGAATACCGAGCGCACCGAGCGTGGCGTCATAGAATTTTTTGGCGGCCGCCGTATCGTCGGCGCCGAGCATGATGTGACTGAACACCGTCTCTCTCCCTCTGGAACGCCGCACTCAGGCTGCGGCTTCGCGGGTGCTGATCGCATGGGCTCTGCGGCCCGGCAAGTCCGCAGTTCCGCTAGCTCGCGTCTCCGCAGCGCAGCCAGCCGTATCGCTTCACCGCATGGCCGGCTCTCACTTGCGCGCAGGAAAGGTTGATATTGCCCGACCAGCACTGGAGGATGGCGCGTCCATAGTGGTCGGTTTCGAGCCTCTCGCAGCGTACGGCTCCTCCCGAGACGAGTGAACGCAGGTGATCGCGGCTCGCATAGGGGTCGCCGGGCGTGCAGCGGCGGCCCGGCCGACAGGCGCCCGGCATTTCGGGGGCGTCAATGCCATGCAGGCGTCCGCGCTGCATTCCCCGGCAATTGATGTTGTCGCCGTCGTGGATATAGGGCGCGGCGCAGGCGAAGGTGGCGCTGTCTCGCGGGGAGGGTGCGGCGAGTGGGACGCCATCCCAAAGGAAAACGGCGCCGAACACGCACGTGGACATGATCGCAGTGACCGACCAGAAGGCGCGGCTGCTCAGCGGTGTATGCGGAATACTGGCCACGCACCCGAGGTTACGTCCCAGGTCTTAAACAAACCTATCCTGCGAGCTTGCCCATCGCCCGCGCCACATTGAGCCCGCCCTGCAAGCGTGCTGCCGGGTTCGGCCAGTCGCGGGCGATGAAAAGCTTGTGGTCGGGACGCAGCCGGGCGACTTGCGCGTTCTTCTGCACGAATTCGATGAGCTTGCCCGGCTTCGGGAAGCTGCCGGCGTGGAAGGCGATCAGCGCGCCCTTGGGGCCGGCCTCCAGCTTCTCGATGTTGGCGGCCTTACAGTGTAGCTTGATTTCAATGACTTTGAGGAGATTGCTCACCTCATCTGGAAGCTTGCCGAAGCGGTCGATCATCTCGGCGGCGAACGGCTCCACGCCTGCCACCTCGTCGATATCATTGAGCCGCCGATAGAGCGCCATGCGGAGGTTGAGGTCGCCCACATAGCTTTCCGGGATGAGGATCGGCGCATCCACCGTGATCTGCGGGCTGAACGCTTCGCGTGGTCGGTCGAGCCCGGCGGCGTCGGCGCGCGCCGCCAGCATCGCCTCTTCCAGCATGTCCTGATACAGTTCGAAGCCGATCTCGCGGATATGTCCCGATTGCTCGTCGCCGAGCAAATTGCCTGCGCCGCGAATGTCGAGGTCCTGCGCGGCGAGCTGGAAGCCCGCGCCGAGCGTGTCGAGGTTTGAAAGCACCTGCAGCCGCTTCGTCGCCGTTTCGGTGATCAGGTGGTTCGCGGGCGTCGTCAGATACGCATAGGCGCGCGTCTTGGAGCGGCCGACGCGGCCCCGGATTTGGTAGAGCTGCGCCAGCCCGAACATGTCGGCGCGGTGGACGACGAGCGTGTTGGCGCTCGGGATATCGAGCCCGGATTCGATGATCGTCGTCGAAACCAGCACGTCGTAGCGCTTGTCGTAGAAGGCGGACATGCGCTCCTCAACCTCGCTGGCACTCATCTGCCCGTGCGCGACGATGTATTTCACCTCGGGCACGTGGGTGCGCAGGAACTCCTCGATCTCGGGGATATCCGCGATGCGCGGCGTCACGAAGAAGCTCTGCCCGCCGCGATAATGCTCGCGCAGCAGCGCCTCGCGCACCACCACTTCGTCCCACGGCATCACATAGGTGCGCACGGCGAGCCGGTCGACCGGCGGCGTCGCGATGATCGACATGTCGCGCAGCCCCGACATCGCCATCTGCAGCGTGCGCGGGATCGGCGTTGCGGTCAGCGTCAGCACGTGCACGTCGGTCTTCAGCTGTTTCAGCCGTTCCTTGTGAATGACGCCAAAGCGCTGCTCTTCATCCACGATGACAAGGCCAAGTCGCTTGAAATTGATATTCTTCGATAAAAGTGCGTGCGTGCCGACAACGATGTCGACGCTGCCGTCTGCCAGCCCTGCGCGCGTCTGCGCCGATTCATTTGCCGAAACCAGCCGCGAAAGATGCCCCACCTTCACCGGCAGACCGTCGAAACGTTCGCGGAAATTCTGCGCGTGCTGACGCGCGAGCAGCGTCGTCGGGCAGATCACGGCCACCTGCTCGCCCGCCATCGCCCCCACGAACGCGGCGCGCAGCGCAACTTCGGTCTTGCCGAAGCCGACGTCGCCCACGATCAGCCGGTCCATCGGCTTCCCGGCGCCAAGGTCGGCGACCACATCGTCCACCGCGCGGAGCTGGTCGTCGGTCTCCGCATAGGGGAAGCGGTCCACGAACGCGCCGAAGGTGGCGGCTTCCGCCTCGAACACCTTGCCCGGCCGCGTCGCGCGCTCTGCCGCGACTTTCAGAAGCTCGTTCGCGATCTCGCGAATCCGCTCCTTCATCCGCGCCTTGCGGGCCTGCCAGCTCGCGCCGCCCAGCTTGTCGAGCGTGACGCCTTCGGAATCGGAGCCGTAGCGGGAGAGAACATCCATGTTCTCAACGGGCACGTAGAGCTTATCGCCGCCTGCGTACGAAAGATGCACGCAGTCGTGCGGGCTCCGGCCCACCGTGATGGTGACAAGCCCCTCGTAGCGCCCGATACCGTGGTCGGCGTGCACCACGAGGTCGCCGGGCGTCATCATGGAAAGCTGGTCCATGAAAGCGTCGGACTTGCGCGCGCGCTTGGCGCGCCGCACCATCCGGTCGCCGAACATGTCCTGCTCGGAAACGAGCGCGACATCGGCGGTTGTAAAGCCGTGGTCGATCGGCAGCACGGCCATGGCTGCGCCGCCGGATTTCGCCGCGCCCAGCGCCTCCTGCCAATTCTCCACGATATGCAGCGGCCCGAAGCCATGGTCGGCGAGCAGCGTCCGCAGCCGGTCGCGCGAACCTTCAGTGTAGCTCGCCAGCACGACGCGCCTGCCGTCCCGGTGCAGCGCCGCGACATGCGTGCCGACGGCCTCGTAGATGTTCGCCTGCGCCGCGCGTTCGGGCGCGAAGTCCCGCGCTGCCGTCACGCCGAGGTCGAGCACGGCATCCTCGTCGGGCCGTGCGAAGTGCGTTGCGAGATGCACGCGCCGCGCCGCCTGCGTGCCGTCCCACTCCGCCTTCGCCAGATAGAGCGCGCCCGGCGCCAGCGGCCGATAGCTGCCCGGCTCGCGCGTCATCGCCGAAACGCGGTTGCCGTGATAGTCGTCGATCGCCGCGAAGCGCTGCTCGGCGGCAAGGCTCGTGCCCTCGTCGCGCACGATGATGTCGTCCGCGCCCAGATAGTCGAACACGGTGCCGAGCCCGTCCTCGAACAGCGGCAGCCAGTTCTCCATGCCCGCCAGCCGCCGCCCGTCGCTCACCGCCTGATACAGCGGATCGCCAGTGGCGGTCGCACCGAAGAGGTCCACGTAACCGCGCCGGAAGCGCTGGATGCTGTCCGCCGAAAGCAGCGCCTCCGAAACCGGCAGCAGGTCGAAGCCCGCGCTGGTGCCGCTCGTCATCTGGCTCGCCGGGTCGAACAGCCGCAGCGTCTCGATCTCGTCGCCGAAGAAGTCGAGCCTCAGCGCGTGCTCGCCGCCCGCCGGGAACAGGTCGAGGATGCCGCCGCGCACCGCGAACTCGCCCGCGTCCATCACCGTGTCGGTCCGCACGTAGCCGTTGGCCACCAGCATCTCGGCCAGTGCATCGCGGTCGATCCGCTCGCCCGGCGCGATCCGCGCGGAGAGCTTCCCAAGCCGCGCGGGCGTGAGCGTCCGCTGGAGGAGCGCGTTCACTGTGGTCGCGACAAGCTGCGGCGCCGTCACCGGCCGCAGCAGCCCCGCAAGCCCCGCCACCCGCTCCGCCGCCACACGCAGCGAGGGTGAGGCACGGTCGTAGGGCAGCGAATCCCACGCTGGGACGTAGAGCGTCTCCACCTCGGGCGCGAAGAAGTGCGCGGCATCCAGAAGCTGATGCGCGGCAAGGTCGTCGGGCGCGACGAACACTGCGCGCGCGCCCTTCGCAAACGCGGCGCGCGCAAGGTCCGCGAGCAGCCACGGCTGGAACCCGGCGGGCGCGCTCGCCAGCGTCAGCGGCGCATCGGCCTTCGCAATCGCCTCGATGTAATTCTTCACTCCGGCGCCACCATGAAGTCGAGCCGTTTCAGCGTGTCGAGCAGTGGTCCGTGCCAGCGCTCCGGTGCCGTTTCGGTGCCGATGGCCCACGCCATGATCTCAACGTCGTCCTCTTCGAGGAACGCTTCCATCCACGCGATTTCGGCTTCGCCCCAGCCCGCAAGATAGCGGTCCGTGAAGCTGCCGATCATGATGTCGGCTTCCTTGGTGCCGCGGTGCCAGGCGCGGAAGTGGAGCCGCCGCCGGCGCGCGTCGAGGGGATTGGTCATCTGCGCTTTCGCCAATAGCCGATAAGCGGAAAGCGCATTTGCGCCTCCCGCTGCATGGAGTTAGTCAGTCGGAGCGAGATAGCATGCGACCCGATATCCTCAACCCCCTGTTCGCGGAAATCGCGGCGCTGAAAGGCGTAGGCCCGGCCTTGCAGCGCCAGCTGGAGCGGCTGGAAATCGCGCGCGTCATCGATCTGCTGTTCCATCTGCCGACGGGCGAGATCGAGCGCCTGCGCGTCGATGCCGTCCACGGCGGCCTTGAAGGCAAGGTCGTCACGCTCGCCGTCGATGTCGTGGGCCATGAAACGCGCGGCCCGAAGTCGCCGCTGCGCGTCCGCGCGCGCGATGGCGATGGCAACCTGCTCGACATCGTGTTCTTCACCGATCGCGGCGGCTATGCGCGCCAGCTCCTCCCCATCGGCGAGCGCCGCGTCGTCAGCGGGCGACTGGATCGCTTCGGTCAGAACCTTCAGATCGTCCACCCCGATCATGTGGTTGTGCCCGAAAAGGCGGGGGACATCCCCGGGCGCGAAGCCGTCTACGGCCTCACCGAGGGCCTCACCAACCGCCGCCTCCGCACGCTCGTCGAACACGCGCTGGAGCGTGTCCCGGCGCTTCCCGAATGGGCAGGGGCCTCGCTCGTCCGCCAGCGTGCTTGGCCGCACTGGCACGAAGCCCTTGCCGCGGCCCATGCGAACGATCGCGCGGTACGCGATCGGCTCGCCTACGACGAACTCTTCGCGAACCAGCTCGCGCTCCTGCTGATGCGGCAGGCCTCGCGTCGCAAGGGGGCGCTCCCGCTCCGGGGCGATGGCCGCCTTATCGATGCCATGCTCCGTGCGTTGCCTTATCGCCCCACCGGCGCGCAGCAGCGCGCCATCGGCGAGATCACCGGCGATCTTGCCCAGTCCGCGCCGATGCTGCGGCTGCTGCAGGGCGACGTCGGTTCGGGCAAGACGCTGGTCGCGCTCGCCGCCATGCTCGGCGCGGTAGAGGCGGGTGCGCAGGCGGCGATGCTCGCCCCCACCGAGATCCTCGCGCGCCAGCACATGGCGAACATCGCGGCTTTGCTGAACGGCATCGGCGTCCGCGCCGAAATCCTCACCGGCCGCGAGAAAGGCGCGCAGAGGAAGGCCATCCTTGCCGACCTCGCGGCGGGGGACATTCACATCCTCGTCGGCACCCACGCGATCTTTCAGGAGGCCGTCGACTACCGCAATCTCGGCCTCGTCGTGGTCGACGAGCAGCACCGCTTCGGCGTTGCGCAGCGGCTGATGCTGGCGGACAAGGCCGAAAAGACCGCACACATGCTGGTGATGACCGCCACGCCGATCCCGCGCACGCTCACGCTCACGCAGTACGGCGAGATGGACATCTCGAAGCTCGACGAGATGCCGCCGGGCCGCACGCCGGTCGAAACGCGCGTCATCAGTCAGGATCGGCTCGAAGAGGTGGTCGAGGGCGTCGGCCGCCTGCTTGCCGATGGTGGCCGTGCCTACTGGGTCTGCCCGCTCGTGGAAGAAAGCGAGGTCGCGGGCGATCTCGCTGCCGCCGACGCGCGCTATGCCATGCTGAAGGAACGCTTCGGACCCATCGTGGGCCTCGTCCACGGCCGCATGAAGGGGCCGGAGAAAGACGCGGTGATGGCGGATTTCCAGTCCGGCCGCATCCAGCTTCTCGTCGCCACCACCGTCGTCGAGGTCGGCGTTGACGTGCCCGAAGCGAGCCTGATGGTCATCGAGCAGGCCGAGCGCTTCGGCCTCGCCCAGCTTCACCAGCTTCGCGGCCGCGTTGGGCGCGGCGCGGCGCGCTCGGTGTGCCTGCTCGTCCGCGCGCCCAACATCTCGGAAACCGCGCGCAGTCGCCTCGCGCTTATCCGCCGCTCGAACGACGGCTTCGAGATCGCCGAGGAAGACTTGAAGCTGCGCGGCGGCGGCGAGCTGCTCGGCGTCCGCCAGTCCGGCGATCCCGAATTCCGCATCGCGACGCCCGAGCAGGTCGCCGCGCTCGTCGAGACCGCGCGCGACGACGCGCGCCTCCTCGTCGAGCACGAAGGCGGCCTTTCCGGTCCCCGAGGCGAGGCTGCGCGCATTCTTCTCTACCTGTTCGGACGTGACGCCGCTGTCGGCCTCTTGCGTTCCGGCTAGCCGTTTGCGACAGCGCCGAAAGAGATGAAGACACCGCTTGCAATCGCACTGCTGCTCGCACTGCTGCTCGCACTGGCTGCGCCGTCCTTCGCCGGCACGGGTGGTTGGGCTGCGGCGCGGCTTGAAGGCGCGATGTCGGCCTATCATACGGGTGATTACCGTACGGCCCGGCGCGGCTTTCAGCGCCTTGCCGAGCATGGCTCCGCGATCGCCGAAACGATGCTCGGCGTCATGTACGCGAAGGGACGGGGCGTTCGGGAAAATCACGCCGTCGCTGCCGGATGGTTCCACCGTGCGGCAAGCCGCGGCTACGGTCCCGCGCAGATCGCGTTGTCGGATGCCTTCGCGCGCGGGCACGGCGTCGGCCGCGACACCGGCGGCGCCTATTTCTGGGCACTGGCCGCGACGATTGGCGGAGACCGCAGCGCCGAGGCATCGGGGCGCGTGCGGCTCAAGGCGCTCGGTAAATTTCTCAGTCCCGAAGATCGCGCGGAGATCGGCGAGGATGTCCACAACTGGCGCCCGCGCGCGCAGCGGCAGCGATAGCCCGGAGGCGTTTGAAGATGCACACCGGCTCTTGCCTGTGCGGTGCGGTGAGCTTCAGGGTGGAGGGCGACCTGCCCGGGCCGGATGGCTGCCACTGCACCCAATGCCGGAAGCAGTCGGGCCATTATTTCGTGTCGACCGATGTGCCCCGCTCCGCACTCTCGATCAGCGGCGCGGAAAACGTCCGCTGGTTCCAGTCTTCCGAAAAGGTTCGTCGCGGCTTCTGCGCAACCTGCGGGTCATCGCTGTTCTGGGATCCGATAGGCCGTGACTGGACTGGAATCGCAATGGGCGCCTTCGACACGCCGACGAACACACGCCTCGCCGTGCACGTCCACACCGCCGAAAAGGGCGACTACTACGACATCGCCGACGACGTGCCGCAGTTCCACACCGTACCGCCGCGGCCACACTGAGCATTGCTGCCTTCACGCCGTGAGGCTTCGATCCTCCCGGCGGCGTCCTTCGATGCGTTTGCGGATGAAGGCATGGCGAGATGCAGTGATCGGGTACGACAGCATCAGAAGCCCCGAGACGACGAAGGCAATCATGGGGAGGCCGATGGCGGCTGCCAGCATGCCGTGGGTTGCAAGTGCCGAGTTGGCGTTGCTCGCCGGATCATAGCTAAACAGCGACAGCGTGTAGAAACCGAGCGCGCCTCCCACGGCGCCGCCCGCGGGCGCGAGGAACGTGCGCATCGAAAAATAGGTGCCGGCCCGCGCTTGCCCTGAACGCAGCGTGTCATAGTCGGCGATATCGCTGGTGAGTGCCTGTGGAAACATCATGTTGGGCGTGCCGAGTGCGCTGACGAAGGCGCCGTACGCCAGCATCAGTCCGAAATCGGCCTGGCCGCCGGGCGGGAACAGCAGATAGCCAGGTAGCAGCACGCCATTCAGAATCTGGCACCAGGCATAGACCTTGTGCTTGCTGAACCGCGCGGCGAGGCGCGTGCAGATGGGGATCGCTGCCACCTGCGCGGCGGTCGCAACGAGCAGAAACATTACGACGCGGTCGCCGAAGCCGAAATAATTGTCGAGGAGGATCGCCATCAGCGCGTAGCTCGCCGCCCAGCCCACCTGACTGATGAAGTCGGCGCTGATGAAACGGCGGAACGGCCCATTGCGGGTGAAGATCGTCCGCATTTCCGCAAGATGATAGGCCTCACCCCGCGTGACCGTGCCGACCGGCACCGCGAACACTGCAATGCCGATACAGACCGGCATCATGGCGATCCCGATCCAGCCGAGGATCGCCATCGCGTCGCGGTCAAGCTCGGCGGAATCGAGTATGCCGATGGCGGGCATCGACAGGATCTCCGGTACGGCGAGAAAACCGACGCCGCCGATCAACAGCGCCAGCGTGGTCGCACCGGCGAGCCGGGACCGCTGAGCATAGTCGGTGCTGATCTCGCCGGACCATGTGCGGTAGGGCGTGTCGATCACCGAGTGCGCGATGTAGAAGGACACGATCGCCAGCGCGAAATAGGCGTTCCCCGCATTCGCCGGCGGCATGTAAGCGACCCAGAAGGCGAATAGCGAGAACAGCGCCCCCGCGACCAGCCAGGGCTTGCGCGGTCCCCAGCGCGAGTGCGTCTTGTCGCTGAGGAAGCCGATCGGCGGGTCGATGACGCCGTTGAAGATGCGCGCGAACAGGATCACCGTCGCGATGCCTGCCGTCGTCGCGTCGGTGTGCTTGGCATAGAATGCCATCAGCAGCGCCGGGAACGGCGAGATCAGCAGCGCCAGCGAAAAACCGGGCGCCGCATAGGCTGCGAGCTGGCCGAAGGGAACGCGCTGCGCCGTTTTGCTCATCGGCCGAGTTCCCGTTCAATGTGTCCTACGAAGTCCTGCGCGGCGCGAGCCACGGCATAGCCGAACGCCGGTTCGGTGGGATAGTGGCCCGCGCCGGGCACGATCTCCAGCCGGGCGTGCGGCAGGCGCTGCGCCAGCGCCCAGGCGTTCGACGGCGGCGTGCAGCAATCGTAGCGGCCGGTGATGATCGAGACCGGAATCGCGGCAAGGCGGTCCGCGTTCTGCAGCAGCATGTCGTCGTCGACGAAGAAGTCGTGCGCCGCATAGTGCGCGAAGATGCGGCCGTAGTCGGCCCCGCGCACGGGGTCGGGCGGCGCGATCGGCGCATCGAAGTGCATGAAGCCTTCTTCATAGAGGAAAAGATTGGTCGCGAAGCACGCCGCGACTTCGGGATCATCGCCGAGAATCCGGCGGCAGTATGCGCCCCGAAGATCGGTGCGCTCTGCCTCCGGCACCATCGCGGCGAAGCTCTCCCAAAGCTCCGGGAACAGCGCCTGTACGCCGTGGAACCACCAGTCGGTATCGGCTTTCCGGCACAGCCATAGGCTGACGAGGAACAGGCCGAGGCAGCGTTCGGGATGCGCCTCCGCGTAGGCGAGCGCCACGGTGCTGCCCCACGATCCGCCGCTGACGATCCAGCGTTCGATGCCGAGATGGTGCCGCAGCCGTTCCATGTCGGCGACTGTATGCTGCAGGCTGTTCGCCTCCAGCCGGCCGCGCGGCGTCGAACGTCCGCAGCCGCGCTGATCGAACATGATGTGGCGCACGCGGCGCCGGTCCGTGAAACGCGCCGCTCCCGCCATCATCGCTCCGCCCGGCCCGCCGTGGCAGGTGATCATGGGAATGCCGGCACCGCTGTCGGTCCAGTAGATGTGATGGCCGTCGCCGACGTCGAGCAGCCCCTCGGCGGTTACTGCCGGGGGCACGCAATACGGATCGTCGGCGCGCAGCATCAGGCCGCGCCGCCCTTTGCCTTTTCGAGCTGCGAGAGGATCAGCGCGTCCTCCGCCTCGCCGAGCGCAGCGTGCGCCTTGGTGGGACGGATGAAGACGGTCAACTCGTCGACCTTGCCGCTGGCATCGAGGTGGAAAATGTCGAGCCCGTGGACCTCGATCGCGCCGATATTGCCCTTGAACTCCATGATCGCCTCGTCGGCGGCGGGCCAGGTGCGGACATAGTGGAAGTTCTCGATCACCTTGGGGATCGTCTGCAGCACGATGGTGACATGCTTCCTGTCGCGGATCGGCTTCAGGAAACGCGGCGTGTTCAATTCCACCTGATCGGCCAGCATCGCCTCGATCGCAGCATGATCGCCGCTCTCGATCGCGCCGAGAATATGCGTGATGAGCGCATTCGCCCTGTCATGTGTCATGCCTGTCCTCCCGTTGAAGATGCCGCCGCGAATTGGTGTGCGATCGGCCAGTGCCATGTGCCGGGGCCGGCCATCTGGTTGATCGTGCCGGCGATGAAGAAACCGTGTCGGGGCGCATGGAACATCTTGGCGCCGCTCGCGCCCGAATGCCCGATCAGCTCGAGGCCGGCGTCCTCGGTCCGAAAGATACCGAGCCCGACGCCCGTGCGCGGCGCTGCGAGCCCCGGCGGCGTTTGCCAGTCGAGCATCGCTGCGAGCGTTCGGAGCTCCCGGAACAGCGCGCCGCCGAGCAGCCCGCGCAGGAAGCGGTTGAGCGAGGCCGCGCTCGACACCACGCCGCCGCCGCCCCAGTCGAACGACAGGCTGGCGCCGCTGCCCAGCACCGGCATCGGCCCCATCCAGACTTCCGCTTCCGGCTCGCGGTGCGGGCCGAGGCCGGGCGGATCGTTGCGGTACGCCAGATACGTGTCGGCGAGGCCGAGCGGCGCGAACAGGCGCTCGCGGTAGGCATCGCCCAGCGTGCATCCGGTCAGCTTTTCGATCAGCAGGGCGAGCAGCATGAAGCCGGTGTCGGAATAGTGGAAGCCCTCGCCCGGCGCGGCGAGCGGCGCGTCCGCCGTGCCGTTCGCGAGGAACAGGTTGATCACCCCCGCCTCGGGGTCGAGCGGCCGTTCCGGGTCCCACGGCTTCCATGCGCGGCGCCGATCGCCGCCCGGCGCCAGTATCCGCCCGATCAGCGAGTCCGGCGCTGGCCCGCCGAGCGTCGCCGCGTCATCCTCCATCGCATCGCGGAGGCCGCTGGTGTGCGTCAGCAGATGCCTCAGCGTGATGCGGTGCGCGAGGCTCTCGCCGCCGCTTCTGTGCAGCCGCGCCATGATCTCCGGCGCGAACACGCCGAAGTCGCCGTACGCGGCATCGATGCCGCGCGGGCCCAGCGCGCCTTCCTCCGCGAGCTGCAGCACGACCGCTGCGGTCATCGTCTTGGTGACGCTGGCGATGTGGAAGCCGTGCGCCGCGGTCATGGCGATGCCGGGCCGCGCTTCGCCGGCCGCCGCGACCAGAAGCGGTGCGCCCTCGGCATCCTCGACACGCACCACTGCGCCGTGGATGTTTTTGTCTGTCAGGAGGTTGATGTCAGCCACGTCAGGCAAGCCGCTTCATCCAGCCGAGCGTTTCCAGTGTCGGCTGGCGCGGCATGTATTCGGCACCGAGAAGACCATCGTAGCCGTGGCTTTCGATGCCCGCGAAAACACTCGTGAAATCCAGCGTGCCGTCGCCCGGCGGCTGCCGCCCCGGAATGTCGGAGAACTGGACGTGCGCGGCAATGTCACGGTGGCGGGCGTAGGCCTCGGCCGGATCGTGCCCGTTCATTGCGACATGATAGATATCGAACTGCAGCCCGATCACGCCTTCGTAAGCGGCCCGGATCAGCGCGGCGCCGTCGTCGATGTCGTTGATCAGCGCGTCCGGCGCGTCGACGCGGTTCATCGGCTCGACCAGCAGCCGTGCCGTGCTGCCCCGCTGCGCGGCCGCCGCCACGGCATGGTCGATGTTGCGGCGGTACGTATCGAGACAGGCGGCGCGATCGCTATCGGTGGGAATGCGCGAAGGCCCGAGATGGACGAAGCGGGCGCCCAGCACCTCCGCCGCATCGAGAGCACTGGCGAATTCGCTGCGGAACATCGCCTCGCGGCCCGGAACGCCCGAGAGGCCCGCGCCGCCGGCCATGTAGTCGCCCATGTTGACATTGATGAGCGTAACGTCGATCTCCGCCGCCGCTGCGGCTGTCGCCATTTCGGCGAGGTCGCCCTCGGCAAGGAACTGGATCTCCACGCCTTCGAAGCCCGCCGCCTTCGCCTGCGCGAACCGCTCCGGCATGGCGAACTCGCGGAACATCAGCGAGACGCTGGTCGAGAAGCGGCGGTTCATGCGGCCTCTCTCTGTGCGAACGCCTGCAAGGCGGTTTCGGCGCGCGCCAGTGTCTCGTCGATGTCGGCGTCGGTCATCGCGGTCGATCCCACCATCAGCCCGCGCGTCGCCATCAGCAGCCCCGCGTTCAGCATGTCGCGGTGAAGGCGCCGCATCCGGTCGAGATAGGCGTCGCCCGAGCGGTTATGGAATTCGCGATAATTGTCGGCGGGCTCGGAAAAGAACTGCAGGCTGGTCATGGAAGCGAGCCCGTTGGCGCGCATGTCGAGGCCGAACGCCGCCATGCGTTCCATCAGACCCCGGCGCAGACTCTCTCCCTGCGCTTCGAGGCGCGCGAACACCTCCGGCGTCAGCCCGCGCATCGCCGCAATACCGGCGACCATGCTCATTGGATTGCCGGTGAATGTGCCGCTGTGGCTCATCTTCAGCGGCCCGGCGAGATTGTCGAAGATCGCCATCGCTTCCCTTGTACCGCCGACCGCGCCGATGGGCAGCCCGCCGCCGATGATCTTGCCGAGCGCGGTGAGATCGGGAAGCACGCCGAGGCGGCCCTGCGCGCCGTGATAGCCAGCGCGTCCGCAGAAGACCTCGTCGAAGATCAGGACGATACCGTTCTCCGTGCAGAAGCGGCGCAGCGCCGTGAGATACGCCTCGCTCGCCGGTGCGAAGCCGAGCCTTGCCGGGATCGGATCGATGATCACGGCGGCGAGGGCGTCCTTCTCCTCCTCGAGCCGCGCCAGCGTGGCATCGACGGCGTTGAACGGGACGATGACGGCCTCGTCCAGTAGCGATTGCGGCGTGCCGTGGCCGAGCGGTGGCGCGGCCGGGCGATCCTCCGGCCCCCAGTTGGCGGGTGTCGGCAGGAAGCTCGCCTCGACGAGATCGAACTGGCCGTGATAGCCGCCCTCGGTCTTGGCGATTTTGCTGCGGCCGGTGATCGCGCGCGCGGCCTTCACCGCGACCATCACCGCCTCGGTGCCGCTGTTGGTGAAGCGCACCTGATCGATCCCCGGCCAGCGTTCCACGATGATCTCGGAAAGCGCGATCTCGGCCTCGGTCGGCAGGATGCAGCACAGCATCCGCTCCGCCTGCGCCTTGATCGCCTCGACGATCGGCGGGTAGCCGTAGCCGTGGATGTTCGTGGAGAAGTTGTTGACCCAGTCGATGTAGACGTTCCCGTCGACATCGGTGACGCGGCAGCCGTCGCCGCGCTCCGCGTAGATCACGTAGGGCGCGAAGGTGATCATGTGGCGCGTGTTGGCGCCCGGCTGCACCGCGCGCGCGCGATCGAACAATGCGGCGGAGCGGGATTGGCTGTCGGGGAACATCAGTTGCTGCCTTCTTTCGACCAGAGGCGCGAGGGGTCGGTGTTGCCGTCGCCACCGTGCAGCGCCATGCGCCGCTGCCAGCCGAGATCGCGCCCCGCGACCAGAAGCACGGCGGCGGCGAGGATGATCCACAGCACCATCAGGCTGATGTGCACCTGTCCCGATCCGCCTGCGCCGGGAAGCTCGAAGCGCATCGCCGAACCGATCATGTTGAAGCTGCCGTGCACGATGATCGCCGGCCACACGCTGCCGCCGGATAGGTTCACGAAATAGCCCGCGATGATGGTCATCCCCACGCAGCTTGCGATGAACACCGACTGCCCGGCGAGCAGACGCGGTAGCGTGTTCTGCCCGGCGAGCAGCAGCGGCACCTCGCGCGGGAAATGCCACAGCGCCCAGCAGATGCCGAGCACGACCGCGGCGACGAGCGGCACCCCGAACTTGTGGACGAGCAGGGGCCAAGCGAACCCCCGCCAGCCGAGTTCCTCCAGCAGGGCGCCTTGATTGGCGAAGAGCGCGACGAGCCACGCGCTTGTGAACATGGCGGCGGATTGCAGGCCGAAGCCTTGGATGAGCCCCGGCAGGGCGAGGTCGCCCGCACGGAGCCAGGTGACTGTCCCGGCCAGCGCGGCAACGCCCGCGACCAGCAGCAGGAGCGTGAGATAGAGGCGCGCGCCCTCACGCCAGCCGAGGCTGCCGCGCAGCGGGTGATAGAGCGAGAGCAGTGCCTTCAGGCCCGATTTCCCCCACCCGGCCGCGACGACGATCAGCGCCGCCGTGGTCGGTGCGCCGGGAAAGAACAGGAACGGAAACACCAGCGGTACCGCCCAGTAAGACAGCAGCGTCGCCGGAACCCCGTCAGGGTGCGCGGCGATCAGCGGATGCGCGGCGAGAACCTCCGCCCGCACCGTGAAATAATGATCGACCAGCGATTGACCCGGACCATAGGCATCGGGCGCCACGATCTCCGCGACGACGGCATACGTCCACAGCAGCGAAGCGATGCCGAACGCGATCGCATAGAACCAGCGGAAGGGGTGGGCCCGAATGGAATCGCGCATACGTCGTCCTCCCTTGCCGTCTACAGGGCCTTGAAGCGCGTGAACGCGCGGCGCGCCCCCGCGATCGTGAAATCGATGTCATCATTCGTCATCGGCGTCGATCCGACAAAACCGCCGCGCATCGTTAGCAGCTGTTCCTCGGCGAGCAGTTTCTGGATGATGGGAAGGCGCGCGGCGAGATCGGTTGACGCCGCGAAGGCCAGATCGCGGTAATTGCGCAGCGGCTTTCGCGTCATCACCAGCACCGATATCGAACCCTCGCCGAGCACGACGCCGTCGAGATCGAGATCGTGCTGGATCTGCGCGAGACCTTCGCGCAGGCGATCGCCCTTGGCGGCGAGATCGTCGAAAGCGCCCGGGGTCAGCAGCCGCAGCGATGTGGTGCCGCAGGCCATCGCCATCGGGTTCGCGGTGAACGTGCCGCTGTGCTTGATTTTGGGATCGCCGGAATCGATCTCGAACACCGACATATATTCCTGTTTGCCGCCGCAGGCCCCAACCGGAATGCCGCCGCCGATGATCTTGCCCATCGTGGTGAGGTCGGGGGTGATGCCGATCTTGCCCTGATAGCCGCCATGGCCGGCGCGCAGCGACCAGACTTCGTCGAAGATGAGAAGGATGCCGAGGCGCTCGGTCTCCTCGCGGAGCATTTCGAGGAACGCCAGATCCGGCTGCACCATGCCGAGCTGAAGCCGCTGCGGATCGAGGATGACGGCGGCGAGCTGATCGGCTTCGGCGCGCAGGATTTCGCGGGTCGCCTCGATGTCGTTGAGCGGCAGGATGGTCACGAGGTCGAGCAGGCCCTGCGGATGGCCCGCCTGATAGGCGGTCGCTTTGGGCCGGCGCGGATCGCCCCAGTTTTCGGGCGTCGACTGGAAGCTCGCTTCAAGCAGGTCGAACTGGCCGTGATAGCCGCCCTCCATCTTGGCGATCTTGGGCTTGCCGGTATAGGCGCGCGCGGCCTTCACCGCGATCTGGTTCGCTTCGGTGCCGCTGTTCATGAAGCGCACGCGCTCGATGGAGGGGATGCGCGCGCAGAGGATCTCCGCGAGCTCAACCTCCCATTCGGTCGGCAGCACCGCCGACATCAGCCGCGCCGCCTGCGCCGAAAGCACGTCGATGATCTCGCGCTTGTTGTGACCGTGGATCAGCGCCGAGAAGTTGTTGATCCAGTCGATCTTGCGGTTGCCCTCGACGTCGGTGATCCAGCAGCCTTCGGCGTGATCGGCATAGATCGGATAGGGCTTGGCGACGGCGAGATGGCGCGTGTAGCCCGACGGCATCACCGCCTGCGCGCGCGTGAAAAGACGCTCTGAAACGCTCTGGTTGTGGTTCGGCGGGGCAGGGGTGGAACCCATCAGAAATTCACCTTGTCCTTGCCCTTGGTGCCGAGGATTGCGCGCGCCTCGTCAGGCGTCGCGATCTCGAGGCCGAGTTCTTCCAGAATGCGGCGGATCTTCGCCACCTGCTCGCCCGATGATTTGGCGAGCTGGCCTTTGCCGAGCCACAGGCTATCCTCCATCCCGACGCGGACGTTGCCGCCCAGCAACGCCGCCTGCGTGGTGAGGCGCATCTGCTCCTTCCCCGCCGCCAGCAGCGACCAGTAATACGTGTCGCCAAACAGCTCGTCGGCGGTTTCGCGGAAGTGGAGCACATGGCGCGGCGTGCTGCCGATGCCGCCGAGGAAGCCGAACACCGACTGGATGAAATAGGGTGGTTCCACCACGCCCATCGTCTCCAGCATCTTCAGCGAATAGAGATGGCCGATATCGAAGCATTCGTATTCGAACACGACGCCCCGGTCCCGCCCCAGCTCCTGCGCGATCTTCTCCATGCTCGCCCACGTGTTGGCCATAGTGAGGTCGCGGGTCGACTGGACGAACAGCTTCTCCCAGTCGCGCAGCTTGTCGAAGTCATACTTGCGCCCCAGCATCCAGCTCGCGGCGTTCATCGGCCCCATGTTGAAGCTGGTGATCTCGGGCGAGAATTCCTTGGGCGCCGCGAGCCGTTCCTCGATCACCTCGGCCCAGTTGCTCTTCACGTCGAAGCCGCCCGTTTCGGGATTGCGGCGGATCGCAGGCTGGCCGGTGGTGATGTTGATGATCACGTCCGACTGCTGCTTGATGCGCGAAAGATAGAGCGCGTAGACGGCGGGATCGGTGACCGGGCAGCCGGTTTCGGGATCGCGCGCGTGCAGGTGGACGATCGCCGCGCCGGCTTCGGCGGCCGCCACCGAATCGGCGACGATCTCGTCGGGCGTGATCGGCAGGTACGGCGACATGATCGGCATGTGCATCGCGCCTGTCGTCGCGCTGGTGATGATGACCTTGGGGGATTTGCGCATCTCGCTCTCCTGCAGCTCAGCCTTGTGCGGCGATGACGGCGGGCGAGAAGGCGCCCCCGCCCGAAAGTGTCTGTCCGCCGTCGCAATTGAGGATCGCGCCAGTCACGTAGCGGCCGGCGTCCGACGCGAGGAACAGCGCCATTTCGGCGATGTCCCCGGTGGTGCCGAAGCGGCCGAGCGCGGTCGCGCTCTCGGCGATCCGCCGCGCCTGCGGCGTCGGGGCGAGGCGGGCCATGCCTTCGGTGCCGTCGATGGGGCCGGGGACGATGGCGTTGACGCAGATGCCTTCCGGCCCCCATTCCAGCGCCAGCGCGCGGGTCAGCATGTCGATCGCCGCCTTCGCCGAGCAGACGTGCGCCTGCCCCCAATAGGGCGCGGTCGATTGCGGGGCGGAGATGTTGATCATCCGGCATCCCGGTTTCCGCGCCACGTCATAGGCGGCGCGCAGCACGTTGAACGTGCCGATGAGGTCGATCTCCACGACGGTGCAGAACGCGTTGGCCGACATCTGGGCGGCTGGCGCGATGAAATTCCCCGCCGCGCCCGACACGACGATCGACAGCGGCCCGAAGGCGTCGGCGGCGCTACGCATCGCGGCCTGAACCGCATCGCTTTCACGCACGTCGGCCGCGAAGCCGATCGCGCCGTGGCCGATTTCGGCGACGGCGGCCTCCACCTTCTCCGGCTTGCGACTGAGCACGGCGACCTTCGCACCCGCGGCGGCATAGGCCTTGGCGATGGCGAGGTTGATGCCGCTGGTGCCGCCCGCGACGAACGCGGCGTGGCCAGCAAGGAGGTTGTCGGCGAAAACGGTCATGCGATGGTGTCCTGGAAAGCGAGGGGCAGGCCCGGGCGCGGCCACGGCAGCGCGACGAGGCGCCCGGACGACGACAGAGTGACGTAGGCGGTGCGGTTGTCCGGTCCGCCGAACGCGATGTTGGTCGCGTAGAAATCGTCGAGCGCGACGAAGCGGTGGTGCGCACCGTCCGGTGAGAGCTCGTGGATGCCGCAGCGGTTGAACGAGGCGACGCAGATATTGCCCGCCGCATCGATCGCCAGCGAATCGAGATAGGCCGGGCCGTCCAGTGCCGCGACCAGCCGCCCGCCGCACGGCGACGGCCATGGTTCGGGCACGATCACGCCGGGTGCGGAAAGCGCGAACGCCCATACGCGGCGCGTAATGGTTTCCGCCACGAACAACGCCCGCGCGTCGGCGGAGAGGCCGATACCGTTGGGCGTCACGAGCCCCGCCGCGACCTCGACGAGCGGGCGCCCGTCCGCATGGCCATAGTAGACGCGCCCGACATCCATCGTCTGCACGCCGCGCTTGCCGTGATCGGTGAAGTAGAAGCCGCCGTCCGCATCGAAAACGATGTCGTTGGGGGAACGGAGCGCGGCATCGCCGCACGCGTCGTAAACCCGCTCAACCCGCCGTGTTTCGAGGTGCACGCGCTCGATCCAGCCCGGCGTTTCCGATTGCCCCGAAGGCCGCGTCCACGCGCCCTCGCGCACATAGGTCCAGCCGCCGCTGTTGCAGATATAGACCCAGCCGTCGGGGCCGAGCGCCGCGCCGTTCGGGCCGCCGTCGAGCATCGCCAGCCGTTCGAGCGCGCCGTTCGGCGTCACGCGGGTGAGGCTGCGGCCCTCGATCTCGACGACGAGAACGCTGCCGTCGCCCAGTGCGATCGGTCCTTCCGGGAAGCGCAGCTGATCGGTCAGCGTCGCCATGTCGCCCGCGCTCGTCATCGCACCCGAATGCCTCCCCGATTCCTTGTCGAGACAATATGACTATCAGGTCATGTTAACAAGCGCAGAATTTTCAGAGGATATGAAAGCTATTATGCGCTCTCGTACAGGTTCGTGCGGAATTTTTGAATGACTATAAGGTCATTCCAAACGGAGAAGGCTTCGCTCAGCCGTTCCGGCGCTCGGCGAGTTCCAGATAGAGCGCGCTGTGATCGAGCGCCGCGCGCGGCCCTTCGCACATCTTCGCGTAAAGATCGCGCGCGAGACCCGCGAAGGGAAGTTCGAGCCCGAGGCTTCCGGCGAGCCCTGTCGACGTGTCGAGGTCCTTGAGCTGAACCGTCGCATGGGCGCCGGGCTGGAAATTCCCCCGGATCATGCGCTCGCCGTGCTGGCGCCAGATGGTCGAATCCGCGAAGCCGCCCTGCAGTGCGTGGTGCACGGCTTCCGCGTCGCCGCCGCCCGCTTCGACGAGCAGCAGCGCCTCTGCCACCGCACCGATGGTCACGCCCACGATCAGCTGGTTGGCGAGCTTGGCAAGCTGCCCGCTTCCCACCGGCCCGACATGTGTCACGCGGCCGACCGGCGCGAGCCATTCGGCCGCTTTCGCCACCACGTCCGCGTCGCCCCCGGCCATGATGGTCAGTGTCCCCGCGATCGCGCCGCGTTCGCCGCCCGAAACCGGCGCGTCGACATAATCGATCCCGGCGTCGGCAAGCCGCGCCGCCTCCGTGCGTGCCGTCTCGACCGGGATCGAACTCATCACCACGACCGTGCTGCCGCGCGGCAGCACCTCTGCGATCCCGTCATCCCCGAACAGCAGCGCGTCGCACACTGCGCCCGTGCTCACCATCAGGATCGCGGCGTCGGCACCGCGCGCCGCTTCGCGCGCACTTTGCACCGGCGTGATCCCCGGACCGGCGAGTGCTTCGGCCTTGTCGAACGAACGGTTCCAGGCGACGACATCATGCCCCGCGGCCGCGAGGTTGCGCGCGATCGGCGCGCCCATGATCCCGGTTCCGAAAACCGCGATGCGTGTCATTCGGGAACCTGCATCTCCACCAGCGCACAAATCTCGCCTGCCTGATCCGCAGGTGGGTTCTGGCCGTAAAGCGCGCGGTAGAGCATCAGGGCGTGCAGTTCGATCAGGAACTCGGCCGGGTATTCCTGCTTGATGCCGGGGCCGGCCTGAATCCGCAGGCGCGCGAACAGGCTCTGGTCGAGCATCCCGCCCGCGGTGCGCTGCATCAGGTGAAAGAGGTCGCGGTCCCTTGGCGGTTTCCCCATGCGGCGCACGGCGAATTCCAGCGTGCGGTCGGCGATTGCCTCGTTGCGGTCGTGCCAGATCGCGCACATCGTCGCATCGACATCCGCCATCTGCACCATGGCGCGCAGCACGCCGACATTGTTCATGAAGGTGGTTTCGTACCAGGCGATCCATTGCCGCACATTGGCGTAGTGCGAATGGTTGGAGGGCAGCACCGGATAGATCTGCCGCTCGTAATCGACATAGCGGCGCGCCATCTCGTGGAGGAAGGCGTCCTTGCTCGGAAAATGAATGTAGAACGTGCCTTTGGCGAGCCCGGCATCGAGGCTTACGTCTTCCACATTGAGATCGCGGTAGCCGACATCCTCGAGCAGGCGCACGCCCGAAGAGAGGAGATTCAGCTTCGTCTTCTCGCCGCTCCGCACCTTCCGGATCTCGCCCGAAAGCGCGGCCAGAAATGTCGAAAAGCGGATGCTGCTGATCCCGTTCAAGCCATTATCCCCGCCATTGCCTGCCGCGCGTCCGGCACGGCCTGCTCCGCCAATAATCGAAAGCGGCACGGCTTGTCGATCTCGTTCCGCCCCCTTCGGCACATATGACTGCCCGGCCGGATGGGAGGTCCGGCCGGGCAGCGCGATCGGGCGGGCGGACTTCGTCAATTTGCCCCGAAATTGACGCGGGCGCTGATCCCGATCACGCGTGGAGAGCCTTGGAAATAAAGCGCCTTACCCGTGATGGGGTCGCCGCCGTTCGGGTTCGAAGGATCGGTGGAAACGAACTGGCTGTAGGGGATGAACGCATCGGTCACATTGTCCGCGAACAGGCTGATCGACCAGCGGTCCGTCTGCACGCCGACGCGCAGGTCGAGCGTGGTGTAGCCGTCCAGCCGTTCGAAGGGCGTGCCGATGCGCAGCAGCGAGCTGAGCGCTCCGGCGCGGTGCTGCAGACCCGCGCGCATCAGCAGGCTGAGATCGTCGTTCAGCGGCGCTTCGTAGGTGATCGAGGCGTTGGCGCTGAAGTTCGCGGTGTTCGGGATACGCGCACCGGTTATGGTCTGGCCCGATGCGACGATGCTGCCGATGCGGGTGTCGAGGATTGTGGCCCCGGCCGCGAGCGTCAGCCCTTCAGTCGGCTTTACAATCGCTTCCAGATCGACGCCGTAGCTGCGCGCCTTGCCGGCATTGCCGATGATCTCGCCGACGCCGCCCGCGCCTTCCTTGGTCACGACCTGAAGATCGGTCCAGTCGTTGTAGAAGACGGCCGCGTTGAACGTGGCGAGCCCGTCGCCGAACGCCGATTTCACGCCCGCCTCATACGCGGTCATGCGCTCGGGCGCATAGGAGATGTCGGATGGCACCGCGCCGGAGACGAGCGCGAACAGATCGTTCTGCCCGCCGCTGCGGAAGCCCCGGCTGACCGACGTGTAAAGCGTCAGGTCCGGGCTCGGCTCGAAGGTGATCGACACGCGCGGGTTGAAGACGTTGTCGTTGCCCGAAGACGGGAAGGCCTGCGGGAAGGGGATGCCGCCGAAGATGCTGGTGGCGATGGTTTCCGAGCGGCGGCGATCGTTGAAATAGCGCGCGCCGAGCAGCAGCGTCAGCTGGTCGCTGACTTTCAGCGTGCCTTCGGCGAAGCCCGCCCATTGCCGGCTCGTGGTGTCGGAATTCGAATCGAGATCGCCGGCGCCGTCCACCGTGTAGCCGCAAAGGCCGCCGCACATGGCATTGGCCATCGCGACCGGCACCAGCGGTTCCTGCGGCGCGTACAGTCGCGTGTCGAGCTTGCGCTTCCTGTAGAAGCCGCCCGCCGTCAGCTCGAACGCACCGCCGAAGTCGGAAACGAAGCGAAGCTCCTGGTTGAACTCCTTGACATCGACATCGACCTCGACGCGTGAGCCCTGGAAGGTGAAGGCGCCGCCGGTGATCGGGAAGCCGATCTGGTTGGCGATGTAGATGATGCCGAGCTGGTCCTGCGCCTGGGAGATGTTGCGGCTGAAATAGTTGGTCGAGGACAGCAGCTTGCCGAAGGGCAGGCGCTTTTCGAGGACGAGGCTGTAAAGCTCGAAATCGTCGTTCATGTGCTCGAGATCGGTCGAGAAGAAGCCTTCGCGATCGACCGAGCCGCGGTTGCGGAAGCCGCGGTCGGAGCGCTGGATCAGTGCCGAGAAATTCGCGCTGAAGCTGTCGGTTGGTGTGAATCCGAGCTGGAAACGACCACCGTAGGTTTCGCCGTCGTTGGCGTTCTTTTCGGTTTTGGACAGCGTGAACGTCTGGTTCACTGATGGCACGCCCGGCCCAAGGATCGGGTTGGGCGGCGCGCCGAAGGATGCCGTCACCGTTGCGTCGGTGCGGTCGATCCAGCCGCCGTCGCGCTGGTAGAAGCCCACCGCGCGCAGGGCGAGCACATCGGTCACCAGCGGCACGTTCAGCATCAGGTTGCCCGACCTGTTGGTGCCGCCGTCGCGCACGGCACCTGCCGTCGCGGAGGCCGCGCCCGCGAAGGCGGTGGAGTCGGGCTTGTTGCCGATGATGCGGATCGTGCCGGCCAGCGAGCCCTCGCCGAAGATCGTGCCCTGCGGCCCGCGAAGTACCTCGACGCGCGCCGCGTCGGCGAGCACGGCCTGCGGGAAGAAGCCGCCGACCGAGAAGGGGGCCTCATCGATATAGAGTCCGACCGCGGTTCCGGTCGTTCCGTAGATGTTGTTGGTGTTGAGTTCCGAAATGCCGCGGATGGCGACCGCGCCCTGTCCGGGCGATTCCGAGCGGAGCTCGACGCCCGCGAGCGTCTTGACGATGCCATTGAGGTCGGTGGCGCCGACGTTGCGGATCTCTTCGCTGGAGATCACGTTGATCGCGATCGGAACGTCCTGAAGCACCTGTTCGCGCAGGTTTGCGGTCACAACGATCTCGTTGCCCTCAACGAGCGGCGCTTCGGCTTCCTGCGCAAAGGCCGGCACGCCGGCGAGCATGATCGCCCCCAAACTTCCCGATACCAGCAACGTCCGTTTCGAAATCCCCATGATTCGGCCCCCTCTTCCCGACCCGGTAGGCCGGCATTCCTGAATCCGCCACCGTTCTGGCCGATCGGAACCCGGCATCCTGGCTTGCCGTCAGTATATGACCATATAGTCATATGACTGATAAGAATGGATTGTCAATGCCGGCTGTGCTCCACGGTGTGCACAAGGCGTGGGCAAATCAGAATTTTCTATATCATACTGTAAAAATTGAAATTTATTATAAAATGTGGTGCTGTTCTCCCGACGGCTTTGTGATCCAAGAGCATGTGCTGCGTGCAGGCAGGGTACGGTTTGTATTGATAATATGACTATTTGGTCATATTGAGATGCACGCAGGGTGAAGAAGAGGGGCTACATGCGAATCGAAGGGGTCGAATGCTACGTCGCCTCGCACTGGGCCTTCGTGCGCGTCATCACCGAGGCGGGCATCGATGGGATCGGCGAGGCGACCTACTTCCCGCACCCGACCGCTGTGCGCGCCGTCATCGATGATTTGCGCGGCGAGCTTGTTGGGCAGGATGCGTTTCGCTCCGAATTCCTGTTCCAGCGCGCCTTCAAGCATCACTGCATCCGCGATGCGGTGCTGATGGCGGCGCTCAGCGCCGTCGATCAGGCGCTGTGGGACATCAAGGGCAAGGCGCTCGGCGTCCCGGTCTGGCAATTGCTGGGCGGGCGCGTGCGCGACAAGGTCCGCGCCATCCTGCTGCTCGAAGCAGGAACGGAAGCGGCACTGGTCGAGCAGGCGGTCATCGCCCGCGATGAGGGTTTCACCGCGATCAAGATCAAGCCGTTCCTTGGCGATTGGCACCGGCAGCCGATGGCGCGGATGATGCAATCGGCAATCGGCGCTGTGGAGGCCGTGCGTGAAGCGGTCGGCTGGGACATCGACATTGCCATCGAGATGCACCGCAACCTGACGCCCGATCTGGCCGCGGTGTTCGCCGCCGCTGCCGCGCGCATCAGCCCCTATTTCCTCGAAGACCCGATCCTCCCCTACAGCGTTGCCGCCAATGCCAGCGTCGCAGAGCGCATGGCAGGCCCCGTCGCGGTGGCGGAGCGCAACACGAACATCTGGGAATTCCGAGAATTCTCCGATTGCCACGCGGTCTCGATCCTGCGGCCCGACGTCGGCCTTGCCGGCGGCTTCACGCAGATGCGCAAGATCGCTGCCATCGCCGAATCCCGCCATCAGCGCATCGTGCCGCACAACTTCACCGCGCCGGTTTCGACCGCCTGCCACATCCAGCTCGCGGCCTGCACGCCCAACTGGGATGTGCAGGGCTATGTCCGCGAAGACCGCGATCCCTGGAACCGCGTCACCAGCCACATCAACCGCATCGAAAACGGCTACCTCGTCATCCCCGATGCGCCGGGGATCGGCATGACTCTCGATCTCGAATATCTGGCCCGTGCGGAGTACGTACCGTTCGGAACGAAGTTCCCCGATGGCCCGGTGCGCGCCGCCGACGGCGGGATCAAGCACCAGTGAGCGATACGCTTTCCGCACTGCTCGCGACCGGGTTCGAGGGTGCCATTGCGATCGTCGCGGGCGGCGCGGGCGGCGTCGGCGCGGCCGTCGTTAGCCAATTGACCACGCACGGCGCCCGCGTCGTCATCGCATCGCGCAGCGGCGACGCGCTCGATCCCGGCCGCAGCGCACCTGCCTGCGGCGAGGCGATCAGCGCCGCACTTGACCTGACCGATCCAGCTTCGATCCGCGCCTTCGCCGACTGGGCAGGCGTCGTGCTCGGCCGCCTCGACCTCCTCGTCAACAGCGCCGGCGTGACACGCAGCGTATCACTCGGCCGCCTCGACCTGCTGGACGACGCACTGATCGATCTGGTCATGACCTCGAACGCCACGGGCGCGATCCGCCTCATCCGCGATCTCCAGCCGCTGCTCGATCGCGGCGAGCAGCCGTGCATCGTCAACATCTCCTCCGTCGCCGCGCGCACGGGCGTGGGCAGCAACATCGCCTATGTTGGCGCGAAGGCGGCGATGGATGCCGTTACCCACGCGCTCGCCAAGGCACTTGCACCGCGCATCCGCGTCGTCGGCATTGCGCCGAGCGCGCTCGACACGCCGTTCGCGAAAGGACGCGGGCAGGATTTCATCGACCGCACCGTCGCGGCAACCCCGCTCGGCCGCCTCGCCACGACCACCGAAGTTGCGAACGCCGTCCTCTGCGCCGCCCGGCTGCTGACGGCGACGACGGGCATCGTCATCGCCGTCGACGGCGGCCGCCACCTCTAGGGACGCCAGCCATGCGCGACATCATCCTCACCGCCGCCGTCACCGGCAACATCACCCGCCCCGAGCAGACACCATGGCTACCGATCACGCCGCAACAGATCGCCGAGGAGACCATCGCATCGGCGAAAGCCGGCGCGGCGATCGCGCACATCCATGTCCGCGACCCCGAAACCGGGCGCCCCTCGATGGAGGTCGCGTATTATGCGGAGGTCGTCGCCCGCGTTCGCGATGCCGGATGCGACATCGTGCTCAACCTGACGACCGGACCCGGCGGCCGCTTCGTGCCGGACCGCGACAATCCGCGCGTCGCCGCCGAAGGCACCAGCCTGCTGCCGCCGCTAGAGCGTGTGCCGCACATCACCGCGCTGAAGCCGGAGATCTGCACGCTCGATCTGAACACGATGAATTCGGGCGAGCAGGTCGTCATCAACACGCCGGCGAACACGGCGATCATGGCCGATGCGATGCTGGCCGCGGGCAGCAAGCCCGAGATCGAGATCTTCAATCCCGGCGACCTTGTGCTCGCGCGCGACCTGATGCGCACCCGCACCTTTCCGGCGCCCGCCATGTTCTCCTTCGTGCTCGGCCTTAAATACGGCTGGCCCGCGAGCGTCGAGTCTGTCCTGCTTGGCAAGGCGATGCTGCCGGAGGGCGCGGTGTGGACGGCGTTCGGCGTCGGCGCGTCTTCGTTTCCGATGGTCGCGCTTTCGGTGCTGACCGGCGGTCATGTCCGCGTTGGGCTAGAGGACAATATCTATCTGTCGAAAGGTGTTCTCGCCCAAGGCAACGCGGCGCTTTGCGAAAAGGCCCGGCGCATCGTCGAAGATCTCGGCTATCCGCTCGCGACACCGGCGCAGGCGCGCGAAATGCTTGGCCTGCAAGCCTAGCCGGCGAGGCGGGTTTCCACGAGCCGCACCCAGTAGGATACGCCGATCGGTAACGCCGCGTCGTTGAAATCATAGGCGGGGTTGTGGACCATGCAGCCGTGGTCGCCGTCGCCCGTGCCCATCAGGATGTAGCAGCCCGGCCGCTCACGCAGCATGAACGCGAAATCTTCCGAGGCCATGATCGGCGCACAGTCCGCATCCACCTGCGCGCTGCCGACGAGCGACGCGGCGACATCGGCGCACAGCCGCGCCGCAGCCGCATCGTTGACCAGCGCAGTGTAAACCTGATCGACACAGACCTCCGCCGTGGCGTCGAACGTCGCCGCCGTTTCCGCCGCGATGGCGCGGAGCCGCGCGGCGATCGTCTCCCCGGCCGCATCGGAGAAATAGCGCGTGCACCCGGCGAGCGCGGCGCTGCCTGGCAGCACGTTGTAGGCCGAGCCCGCGTGAAACTGCGTGACGCTGACGACCGCCGGATCGATCGGATTGAGCGTTCGCGACACGATGCTCTGAAGGGCCTGCACCAGCGCGGAGGCCGCGAGAATCTGGTCGGTCGATTCATGCGGGAGCGCAGCGTGCCCACCCTTGCCGTCGATGCGGATATCGAACTTCGCGAAGGCGGCCATCATCGGGCCGGGGCGCGTCGCGAAATGGCCGAGCGGCATTCCCGGCCAATTGTGCAGCCCGAATATCTGCTCGGCAGGGAAGTCCCGCAGCAGCCCGTCGTTCAGCATGGCGACCGCACCGCCTTCGCCTTCCTCGGCCGGTTGGAAGATGAAATGCACGGTGCCGTCGAACGCGCGCGTGCGAGAGAGCTGCTCAGCCGCGCCCAGCAGCATCGCGGTGTGTCCGTCGTGCCCGCAGCCGTGAAACGCGCCGGGATACACGGATTGGTGCGGCACGCCTGAGTCTTCCTGCATCGGCAGCGCGTCCATGTCCGCGCGCAGCGCGATGCTGTGGCCCGAGGTTCCGGCGCTGAGCGTGCCGACCACGCCCGTGCCGCCGATACCGGTGCGGAAGGGAATGCCCATGCGAGTCAGCTCGCGCGCCACGATCTCCGCCGTGCGCGTTTCGCGAAACGCAAGTTCGGGATGCTGATGGATGTCGCGGCGAAGCGCGGTCAGCCAGGCGTGATCCTGCTCCATATTATGCGAACCCATGCGTCTCGAACGGCGTCTCGCAGGGAGGGCCGGGCGCGACATGCAGGCGGGGCGAGGCGTCCAGTTCCATGATCATGCAGCCTATCGTGTAGTGATCGGTCATGCCCTCGACCTCGCCGTGCCGGCACACCGGGCCGTTGTGGTCGGACAGTGCGGCCTTGATGCCATCCATGTCGATCCGATCATAAGGCGCGGTGAAACGGGCGCCAAGCACCGCCATGCGCAGATGCGAGGTGCCGTAGAACAGCCGCCGCAGCTTGGCCTCGTCGAGCCCGGCCGCCTGCTGGCGGTAGATCGCCTGGTCGCCGTTCGCGAGCGGGTGGTTGGTGTGGAACACCATCTGGGCGTCCGCGTCCGGCCGCCATTCGACGACGCGGTCCGCCGAAACCTCGATGTCGATCGCTCTGCCCCCGGGGCCGCCGACGACATAATTCTGCCCGGAGGCGTGCCGGATCGATCGCATGAAGCCGAGTCCTTCTTCGAGTGACTTTCGGGTCAGGAAGCCGCGTACGACGAAGTCTTCGGGGAGGCCGTCAACAGAGTGGTCGAGCTGCGACATGCCGTTGCAGCAGATGCCGACGCCGTGGGCGTTGAGGCCGTTCAGCGAGAGCTTGCCGGCCAGTGTGAACACCAGCGCGCGGGTGCCGCTGACATGATCGTCCACATCCACCAGAATCTGATGGCCGTCGCACCATTTCGGCATGTCCATGTTCTGCGCGATCAGCGTCGGCGCGTCGCTTCCCACGTCGACGCCGATGGCCGTGCAGCCCCGGCCCGCCGTCGTTTCCAGCTTGATCTTGCGGCGAAACCACGGCTCCTCGTCGCTCAGTTGGCGTGCGAGCGTAACGCCGAAATCCGCGCCCGCACCCTCCGCGATGCCGCGCACCTCTTCTAGCAAGTCCGGCGTGTGGCGTTCGATCGCGGGCAGGAAGCGGGTTTCCCCGAAAAGGCGCGCGAGGTAGGCGTCGACAGGCATGTCGAGGTCGGCCCGCATCGAGTCCGCCCAGCGCGCCTGATGTGCGTGCACCAGATCGCGCAGTTCCTCGCCGTGCTGCCTTCCTCGGGTTCTTCCGTCACCGGAAATGCTGATTTTTCGAAATGGCACCGACACGATTGCCCCTTCCATCGGAAGCCGTTCCAGGCGAACGGCAGCGGTACACTCTAATATGACCCGTTGGTCATATTAGAGTGTACCGCTGGAGAGGCAAGGTGCGAAAATCGCCCTGGAGGACGTTGCCCTTACCCGAAGTTCACCACTCCGTGGCGCTTCTTACCCGCCGACACGCGCACCGCGCCGGTGCCCGAGACTGTCGCGGCCGGGTCCGTCACGGCCTCGCCGTTCACGCGGGCGCCGCCCTGCGTGATCAGACGGCGCGCTTCGCCCTTGGATGCGGAGAGGCCGAGGTCGACGAGCGCGTCGACCAGCGGGATCGGGGCAGAGGCGGCGATGTGGGGCAGGTCCTCGCCCGCGCCGCCTTCCGCAAAGGTCGCGCGCGCGGTTTCCGCTGCGCCCACCGCCGCATCCTCGCCCCGGCACATTGCCGTTGCCGCGTTCGCGAGTGCTTCCTTGGCGGCGTTGATCTCCGCGCCTTCCAGCGCTTCCAGCCGCGCGATCTCATCGAGCGGCAGGTCGGTGAACAGCTTCAGGAAGCGGCCCACGTCGGCATCGTGCGTGTTCCGCCAGAATTGCCAGTAATCGTAGGCGGGAAGCGAATCCTCGTTCAGCCACACGGCGCCCGCCATCGTCTTGCCCATCTTGCCGCCGTCGGCGGTGGTGATGAGCGGCGTCGTCACGCCGAACACCTCGGTGCCGTCCACACGGCGCGCGAGTTCGACACCGTTCACGATATTGCCCCACTGGTCCGATCCGCCCATCTGCAGGCGGCAGGCGGCACGGCGCGACAGTTCGAGGAAGTCGTACGCCTGCAGGATCATGTAGTTGAATTCGAGGAAGCTCAGCGACTGCTCGCGCTCCAGCCGCAGCTTCACCGAATCGAAGCTCAGCATCCGGTTCACCGAGAAGTGCTGGCCGATGTCGCGCAGGAACGGGATGTATTCGAGCCTGTCGAGCCACTCGGCATTGTCGAGCATCACGGCGTCGGTCGGCCCGTCGCCGAAGGTCAGGAACTTCTCGAAGATGCGCTTGATCGAGGCGACGTTGCCCGCGATCGTCTCGGTCGTCATCAGCCGCCGGGCTTCGTCCTTGAAGCTCGGGTCGCCGATCTTGCCGGTGCCGCCGCCCATCAGCACGATCGGCTTGTGGCCGGTCTGCTGGAGCCGCCGCAGCAGCATGATCTGCACAAGGCTGCCGACATGCAGCGAGGGCGCCGTCGGATCGAAGCCGATATACCCCGGGACCACCTGCTTCACTGCAAGCGCATCGAGCGCCGCCGCGTCGGTCTGCTGATGGATATAGCCGCGCGCATCGAGCAGGCGTAGGAGATCGGACTTGAATTGGGTCATAGCGGCCGGGCGCATAGCATGAGGGTGAGCGTATGAGTAGCGGGCTTTATCGCGCCGTCGGCCTGATGTCCGGCACGTCGATGGACGGCATAGACGCTGCGCTCATCGAAACGGACGGCGAGGGGCATGTCCACCCGCTCGGTTTCCTCAGCGTTCCCTATGGCGAAGGCACGCGGGAAAAGCTCCGCGCCTCCATAGAGCGCGCGCTCGGCGTGGAAGCGCCGGGTGCGGACCCGCTGATCGACGCTGCCGCGGCTGAAATCACCGCGCTGCACGCCGATGCGGTGCGCACCCTGCTGGACGGTGCCGCCGCCGACGTCGTCGGCTTCCACGGTCAGACCATCGCGCACCGGCCGGAGCGCGGCTGGACATGGCAGATCGGCGACGGCGCAGCGCTCGCCCGCGCGCTCGGCCTCACGGTGGTTGCCGATCTCCGCTCGGCGGACGTCGCGGCCGGCGGGCAGGGGGCGCCGCTGCTCCCCGTCTATCACCGCGCGCTCGCCTTTGGGCTTGGCGGACCTGTCGCCGTGCTCAATCTCGGCGGCGTCGGCAATGTCACCTTCCTTGGCGCCGACGATCAGATGATCGCGTTCGATACCGGCCCCGCCAACGCGCTCATCGACGATTGGGTGCTGGCGGCGCGCGGTCTCAGCCATGATGCGGGCGGCGCGATCGCGGCGTCCGGCGTTGTGCATGAGGAGGTGCTGGCCCGCATGACGGCCCTCGATTGGTTCGCGCTGCCGCCGCCCAAGTCGCTCGATCGCCACGATTTCTCGCTGAACGCCGTCAGCGGCCTGTCGTTCGAGGACGGCGCGGCGACGCTCACCGCCTTCACGGCGGAAACCGTCCGGCTTGCGCTCGCCCATCTGCCCGCGCGCCCGGCGCGGCTGCTCGTCACCGGCGGCGGACGGCATAACGGGACACTGATGCGGATGCTCGCCGAGCGTACCGGTATTCCCGCCGATCCCGTGGAAGCTGTCGGCTGGCGGGGTGATGCGATGGAGGCGGAAGGCTTCGCCTACATGGCGGTGCGGCGCCTTCGGGGCCTGCCCATCAGCTTTCCCGGCACCACGGGCGTACCGTCGCCCACCGTGGGCGGTGTCATCTTCCGTCCCTGACGCGTCTGTATGGTGGATGGCTTGCCAAAGGCCCGCGCAATTTTCTAACAAAGCGCGCGAGTCGTCGCTGGGACCGCGGCCTGAACGAGTTTTAAGGAGAGAATGATGACATCCGGTCTTGAATTCCGCGTTACCCCCGCGACTCCGGTCCCCGCCGCGGAGCGTGCGAAGCTGATTGAAAACCCCGGATTCGGAAAGCTCTTCACCGATCACATGGTGACGATCGAATGGAGCGAGGGCAAAGGCTGGCACAATCCGGAGCTGCGTCCGCGCGCGCCCTTCACGCTCGATCCCGCTGCTGCTGTTCTCCACTACGCGCAGGAAATCTTCGAAGGCATGAAGGCCTATCGCGGCCGCGGCGACGAGATCACGATGTTCCGGCCCGAGGAAAATGCGCGCCGGTTCAATGAGTCAGCGGAACGCATGGCGATGCCGAGCATTCCCGAGGCGCTGTTCCTCGAAGCGGTCGAGAAGCTGGTTGCGGCGGACCGCGACTGGATTCCGGGCGGCGAGGGCAGCCTCTATCTGCGCCCGTTCATGTTCTCGGACGAGGTGTTTCTCGGCGTCAGGCCCGCGTCACATTATATCTTCTGCGTGATCGCAAGCCCGGTCGGCCCCTATTTCAAGGGCGGCGCGAAGCCGGTGACGATCTGGGTTTCGGAAAACTACACGCGTGCCGCAACCGGCGGTACGGGCGCGGCCAAGTGCGGCGGCAACTACGCGGGCAGCCTCATTGCGCAGGCCGAAGCGATTCGCGAAGGCTGCGACCAGGTCGTGTTCCTCGACGCGGCAGAGCGCCGCTGGGTTGAGGAACTCGGCGGCATGAACGTGTTCTTCGTGATGGACGACGGCAGCATCGTCACGCCGCCGCTCGGCACCATCCTCCCTGGCATCACGCGCGCCTCACTGATCGAGCTGGCGCGCGGCTTCGGTATGAAAGTTGATGAGCGCCCCTACAGCATCGATGAGTGGAAGGCCGACGCTGCAAGCGGCCGCCTGCGCGAGACGTTTGCGTGCGGCACCGCAGCAGTTGTCGCGGCGATCGGCACCGTCCGCTCGCCAAGCGGCGCGTTCACCATCGGCGATCCGACCGAAACCGGCCCGGTCACCGCGAAGCTGCGCGACGCACTCGTCGGCATCCAGCGCGGCGAGTCGAACGACGAGCGCGGCTGGATCCACAAGGTCGGCTGAAACCTTGCGGCTTGCGGCCGACCTTAACGGTCGGTCGCGAGCCGCATGTCGAGGTAGGCGTCGATCACGCCCATGAGCTCGTTCATCTCGTTCGCGAAGAAGTGGTTCGCGCCGGGAACGGTCTCGTACGTGATCGTGATGTGCTTCTGCGTCTTCAGCTTGTCGACAAGCTTCTGAACCGCGCCGTGCGCCACCACCTCGTCGGCAAGGCCTTGCACGATGAGGCCCGAGGACGGGCAGGGGGCGAGGAAGCCGAAGTCGTACATGTTCGCCGGCGGGGCCACCGAGATAAAGCCCTTGATCTCCGGGCGCCGCATCAGCAGCTGCATCCCGATCCACGCGCCGAAGCTGAACCCGCCCACCCACGTGACGGGTGCCTCGGGGTTGAACTGCTGAAGCCAGTCGAGCGCGCTCGCCGCGTCCGAAAGCTCGCCGACACCCTGGTCGAACGTTCCCTGGCTGCGGCCGACGCCGCGGAAGTTGAAGCGCAGCGTCGCGAAGCCGCGCCGCACGAACGACTGGTACATCGCCTGCACGATGGCGTTGTTCATCGTGCCGCCACCCTGCGGGTGCGGGTGGAGCAGAATGGCGACGGGTGAGCGCGGCTTGTTGCCGGGTTGGTAGCGTCCCTCGAGCCGGCCTTCCGGTCCGGGGAAAATCACTTCGGGCATCGATGGTCCTGATACTGTGCGCGTGAAAGCGCATCCCTATATAGGAAACACCCTTCCGGACTCAATGATGAGTCGCGGGGATGGCAAGGCAATGATTTGACGCAGCGAATCTATCTCGATTGGAATGCCACGGCGCCGATGGCGCGGGCCGCTGCGGACGCGATGGCCGAGGCCGCGCGCGTCTGGGCGAATCCGTCGTCCGTCCATGCCGAGGGGCGCCGCGCGAAGGCGCTTCTGGAAGACTGCCGCGACCGCATCGCCGCCGCGCTCGGCGCCTTCCCGCAGCAGATCGTGTTCACCAGCGGCGGCACCGAGGCGCTCGCGCTCGCGCTGAACGGCGCGAAGGCCAGCCGCCGCCTCGCCCTCGCGACTGAGCACGCCGCCGTCCTCGCCGCCGCGCCTGACGCTCTGATCGTCCCCGTGGACGCCAATGGCCTCGCCCGGCTTCCGGAGCTGGAGGCGGGCGATCTTCTCGCCGTCAGCCATGCCAACAACGAAACCGGCGTCATCCAGCCCGTGGTGGAGATCGTCGAAACGGCCCACGCCGCCGGTGCCCGCGTCGTCTGCGATGCCGTGCAGACCGCCGGAAAGCTTCCGCTCCCGCCCGCCGATTTCGTCGCGGTCTCGGCGCACAAGCTCGGCGGGCCGCCCGGTGTCGGCGCACTCGTCGTGCGCTGTGCCGACGATTTCGCCGCGATCCAGAAGGGCGGCGGGCAGGAGCGGGGACTTCGCGGCGGCACCGAGAACCTCGTCGGCATTGCCGGTTTCGCCGCCGCGCTCGAAGCCCGCCGCGCGGACACCGCCTGGCTTGCCCGTGCGGGCGAACTGCGGAACCGCATGGAGGGGCGCCTCACGGCCCTCGGCGCCGAGATTGTCGCCGCGTCCGCGCCGCGCCTGCCGACGACGAGCATGATCCGCATGGCGGGCCTCCCCGCCGCCACCCAGCTCATCCGTTTCGACATGGCGGGCATCGCCGTCTCCAGCGGCTCGGCCTGCTCCTCGGGCAAGGTCGGCGCGAGCCATGTGCTTGCCGCGATGGGCATGGGCACCGCCGCGGCGGAGGTGATCCGCGTCAGCCTCGGCGGGACAACGACCGAGGCCGAGATCGATGCCTTCTGCGACACGTGGCAAACGCTCGCGGCGGCAAGGCGGGCGGCATGAACATCTATCTCGACTATCAGGCGACCACCCCCGCCGATCCCGCCGTTGTCGCGGCGATGCAGCCGTTCTGGACCGCAAAGTTCGGCAACCCGCACAGCAGCCACCGCCACGGCTGGGAGGCGGAAGCCGCCGTGGACGTCGCGCGCGGCCACATTGCACGTCTTCTGAACATGCCGCCGGAAGCGGTTGTTTTCACGAGCGGCGCCACCGAGACGAACAACCTCGCATTGAAGGGCGTCATGGCCCGCGCCGAGCGTCGCCGCCTCGTCACCGTCGCCACCGAGCACAGCTGCGTCCTCGAAACCGCGCGCTACCTTGAAACGCAGGGCTTCGCTATCACCGTGCTCGGCGTCGGTGCGGACGGCCTCATCGATCTCGCCGCGCTCGCAGCCGCGCTCGACCCGGACGTCGCGCTCGTCTCCGTCATGGCGGTCAACAACGAGATCGGCGTCGTCCAGCCGCTCGCAGAGATCGCCGCCGCCGCGCACGCCGCCGGAGCCTTGTTCCACTGCGACGCCGCCCAAGGCTTCGGCAAGATCCCGCTCGATATGCCCGCGCTCGGCATCGATCTCGTGAGCCTGTCGGCGCACAAGATTTACGGTCCCAAGGGCATCGGCGCGCTCGTCCTCCGCTCCGGCCTCGACCTCGAACCGCAGATGCACGGCGGCGGGCAGGAGGGCGGGGGGCTGCGCTCCGGCACGCTCGCCGCCCCGCTCGCTGTCGGCTTCGGCAAGGCCGCCGAGATCGCCGCAGCGTGCATGGGCGAGGATGCCGCCCATGCCGAAGCACTCTGGGACGCCTTCCTCGCCGCGCTGCATGTGCCCCACGCGATCAACGGCAGCGCCGTGCACCGCTGGCGCGGCAACATCAACCTGCGCTTCGAAGGGCTGGACGGCGACCGCCTGATCGCGGACCTGCGCCGCCTTTCCATCTCCTCGGGTGCGGCGTGCGCCAGCGCGAAGGGGCGGCACAGCCATGTCCTCGAAGCGCTCGGGCTCAGCCGCGCGCAGGCGAAGGCGAGCCTCCGCATCGGCTGGGGCCGCTTCAGCACCGAAGACGAGGTACGCGCCGCCGCCGCCATGATCGGCGATGCTGTACTGATGCAGCGGAGGACAGCAGCGTGACGCTGGTGCGGTTCATATCGGCGGATGGCACCAATGTCGTCGAGGTGGAAGCAAAGCCCGGCGAGCGCGTGCTGGAAATCGCGCAGCTGAATGATCAGCCGTTGGAGGGCGTCTGCGAAGGCTACATGGCCTGCTCGACCTGCCACGTCATCGTCGCGGAGCGGCACGCCGCGCTGCTGCCGCGCCCGAGCGTGGAGGAGGAGGACATGCTGGACTTTGCCTATGGCGTTGCGCGCAATTCCCGGCTCGCCTGCCAGCTTTACACATCGGAAGACCTGCCGGAGCTTGAGATGCGGATGCCCGCTGGCGCGGTGAACATGCAAAGTCGCTAGATTCTGTCTTTCTTTCGGCATGTGGCCGGGTTCGGAGAAGAATTCTGCCAACGAATAAGATTTCTGGGGTGATATCTGCTCAGAATGAGGGTTTGTGGCGCCGATATCAGCCAAAAAGCCCGCATTGGCGCGTTGTAATATTCTTGCGTGAAAAGGGATAAGGCAGTATAACTGACCTATTGAGGGAGAATCGACACATGGCCACGAAGCCCGCCATCACGCTCAGCGACAAGTACCTGCTCGAAGACGGGCGTGTGTTTATGAGCGGCGTGCAGTCGCTGGTCCGGCTCCCCCTCATCCAGAAGGCGCGCGACCGTGCCGCCGGCATCAACACCGCCGGTTTCATCTCCGGCTATCGCGGTTCGCCGCTCGGCACCTACGATCAGGAACTGTGGCGCGCGAAGAAGCTGCTCGAAGCGCAGGACATCCGCTTCGTCCCCGGCGTCAATGAAGAGCTTGGCGCCACCGCCGTCTGGGGCACGCAGCACGTCGGCCTCAATCCGCACCGCAAGTTCGATGGCGTCTTCGGCATCTGGTACGGCAAGGGCCCCGGCCTCGACCGCGCCATGGACGTGCTGAAGCACGCGAACGCGGCCGGAACCTCGCAGCACGGCGGTGTCCTCGCCATCGTGGGCGACGATCACGGCGCCAAGTCCTCCACGTTGCCGCACCAGTCGGATCACAACTTCCTCGCCGCCTTCGTGCCGTTCCTCTATCCGGCGAGCGTCGACGAATATGTCGAATACGGCCTGCTCGGCATCGCCATGTCGCGCTTCGCCAGCACGTGGGTCGGCTTCAAGGCCACCGCTGACACTGTCGAGACCTCCGCGACGATCGATCTTGCGAAGGAACATCGCCGTATCATCGTGCCGGGCGACTTCGAAATGCCCGAAGGCGGCCTCGGCATCCGCGAGGGCGATATCTGGCGCGAGGAAGACACGCGCCTCCAGCGTTACAAGGGCTTCGCCGCGATGGCCTTTGCCAAGGCGAACGGCATCGATCGCACGGTGTGGGATACGCCGCGCCCTCGCTTCGGTATCATCACCACGGGCAAGGCTTATGCCGATACGATGGAAGCGTTCGACGCGCTCGGCATCGACGAGCACGTGGCGCGCGATATCGGGCTTCGCATCTACAAGGTCGGTATGCCCTGGCCGCTGGAGCCGGACGGCATTCGCCAGTTCTGCGAAGGGCTCGAGGAAATCCTCATCATCGAGGAAAAGCGCGAGTTCATCGAGCATCAGGTTCGCTGGCAGCTCTACAACTGGCGCGAGGACGTGCGCCCCCGCATCGTCGGCAAGCAGGACGAGCGCGGCGAATGGCTGCTCAGCCCCGATAACGAGCTGACCCCCGGCATGATCGCGCACGTGATCGCCAGCCGCATCCAGAAGTACCACGATACGGACCGTATCCGCGCGCGCCTCTCCTTCTTCGAGGAGCGGGCGAAAACATCGGAAAGCTACACGCCGCCGATCAAGCGCGCGCCCTATTTCTGCTCGGGCTGCCCGCACAACACCTCCACGAAGGTGCCGGAAGGTAGCCGCGCAATGGCGGGCATCGGCTGCCACATCATGTCGATGTGGATGGATCGCGAAACCGGCAACTTCACGCAGATGGGCGGGGAGGGCGTGCCGTGGATCGGTGAGGCGCCGTTCGTCGACGAGCCGCACATCTACGCGAACCTCGGCGACGGCACCTATTTCCACTCCGGTATTCTCGCCGTGCGCCAGTCGATCGCGGCGGGCGTCAACATCACGTACAAGATCCTTTATAACGACGCTGTTGCGATGACCGGCGGACAGCCGCACGACGGCGACATCACCGTGGCGCAGATCGCCGCGCAGATGCTGGCCGAAGGCGCGAAGAAGGTCGTCGTCCTTACCGAGGATATGTCGCGCTACGAAGGTGAAACCGTCTCCGGCGTGCCCGTGAAGGATCGCGATCATCTCCCCGCGATCCAGAACGAGTTCCGCGAGACCAAGGGCACCACGGTCATCATCTACGACCAGACCTGCGCGGCGGAAAAGCGCCGCCGCCGCAAGAAGGGCAAGTTCCCCGATCCCGATCGCCGCGTGTTCATCAACACTTCCGTCTGCGAAGGCTGCGGCGACTGCTCGGTGCAGTCGAACTGCGTGTCGGTGGAGCCGGTCGAGACCGAATTCGGCCGCAAGCGCCGCATCAACCAGTCGAGCTGCAACAAGGACTTCTCGTGCCTGAAGGGCTTCTGCCCCAGCTTCGTCACCGTTGAAGGCGCGCAGATCAAAAAGGCGAAGTCGGCGGACGTGGACCTGGCGGACGTGCCGCAGCCCGCGCTGAATGCGCCCGGCCACGGCTACAACATCTTCGTCACCGGCATCGGCGGCACCGGTGTGCTCACCATCTCGGCGCTGCTCGGTATGGCCGCGCACCTCGAAGGCAAGGCCTCCACGACCGCCGACATGGCCGGTCTCGCGCAGAAGGGCGGGGCGGTTTACAGCCACGTCCGCCTCGCCGACCGCAACGACCAGTTGCTCAGCCCGCGTATCATCGCGGGGTCTGCCGATCTCGTGCTCGCCTTCGATGCCGTGGTCGCGGCGGACAAGGCCGCGCAGAACCTGATGCTGCCGAACCGCACGGCGGTGGTCGCGAACGCGAACATCTCGCCGGTCAGCGATTTCGTTCGCAACCGCGATCTCGATTTCCAGAACGCCGCCATCGAGCGCGCGATCCGCAAGGCCGCGAACCCGAACGCCACCACGTTCGTGAAGGCGGACGAGATCGCGACAGCGCTGCTCGGGGACGCCATTGGCACCAATATGCTGATGCTCGGCTATGCGTGGCAGCAGGGGCTCATCCCGCTGGCGCTGGAAAGCATCGATGCGGCGATCGATCTCAACGCCGTTGCCATCCCCTTCAACAAGCGCGCCTTCGCGCTGGGGCGCCTGCTCGCGCACCGGCCGGACAAGGTGATGGCGATGGTCGAGGAGGCAAAGGGCCCGGCGCCCGAGCCGCTTTCCGAAACGCTGGACGAATTGATCGCGCGCCGCGTGAAAGACCTCACGGCCTATCAGGACGCGGCCTATGCCAGCCGTTACGCTGCCCGGATCGCGGCGGTGCGCGCGGCCGAGCAGGCGGCGAACCCGGACAGCGAATGCCTGACGCAGGCAGCGGCGCGGTCGCTCTACAAGCTGATGGCCTACAAGGACGAATACGAAGTCGGCCGGCTTTACACGGATGGCCGTTTCGCAGCGGCGATCGGCCAGCAGTTTGGCGGCGACTACAAGATGAAGGTGCAGCTTTCCCCGCCGCTGTTCGCACGGCCCGATCCGCGCACGGGGCGGCCGAAGAAGTACGAGTTCGGCGCGTGGATCATGCCGGTGTTCAAGGTGCTGGCGAAGCTGAAAGGCCTTCGGGGAACGCCGTTCGATATCTTCGGCTATTCGCAGGAACGGAAAGACGAGCGCGCGGCTATTCCCGCGTTCGAGACCGATCTCGATCGCCTGATCGCCGGGCTCCGCGCCGATAACATCGCGCTTGCAACGTCGATCGCCTCATTGCCGCTCGATGTACGCGGCTACGGTCCGGTGAAGGAAGAAGCGGCCAAAAAGGTCGCTGCGCGTGCTGCTGCGCTCTGGGTGAAGTGGCCGGGCGAAGAGCTTCGCCAGGTGGCCTGAACAAAAAAAGCCCGGCACGCGAAGGCGCGCCGAGCTTTTTCCTGAGTGAGACCGCGGCTTACTTGTCGGCCGCGTCGCGGACGGCGTCGGCCTTGTTTTCCATGGCATCAGCCTTCGCTTCGCCCGACTCGCGGACGGCCTCGGCCTGATTCTCCATCGACTGTTCGGTGGTCGAATCGACCCCGTCCAGCGTCGGGTCCATGGTATCGGCAGTGTCTTCCATCTGGTCCGCCTGTGCATCCGCGCTGTCACGCATCGCGTCGGCCTGATCTTCGATGGCGTCTGCGCGGTCTTCCGCCTTCTCCTCAGTCGGGCTGTTGCACGCGGCAAGTCCGCTGAACGCCGTTAGTGCCGCAGCCGCAGTGGCGATTCGAAAAACCCTGGATTGCATAGCGATCTCCTTATCCTCGGTCCCCCCATAACAACGCGCTGCCCGGTTGGTTCCGAAACTCGCGATTGCGGTCGTGGTCCGGCCCGGTTAAGGAGCGCATCGACTATGCAGAACGAGAACAAAATTCGAACGCTGTGGCTGATCGGCTGCGGCAATATGGGGAGCGCGCTGCTGGCGCGGTGGGTCGGTGTCGCCGAAACGATCGTCGTCGTCGATCCGGGTTCGCCGCAGTTGCCGGAGGGTGTCGAGCATCTTCCAGCTCTGCCTGCGGGCGTGCTGCCGCGTCCCGATGTGGTCGTGCTCGCGGTGAAGCCGCAGGTCGCGCCGACCGCGCTTGCCGGGCTCCCGGCGCTTGTCGGCCCTGAAACGGTCGTCGTCTCGATCATGGCGGGCACGATGCTCGCCGATCTCGCCGCCTTCGCGGGCGAAGCCGTGCCCGTTCGCGCCATGCCCAACACGCCCGCCGCCGTCGGCAAGGGCATCACCGCGCTCTACGCCAATGGCCTCTCCGACGCCGCACGCGTCTCGGTCGAAAATCTCTTCGAACGCACCGGATCGGTCGTCTGGCTCGAATCGGAGAACCAGTTCGACGCCGTCACCGCCGTCTCCGGCTCCGGCCCCGCCTACGTCTTCCGCTTCATCGAAGCCCTCGCCGCCGCCGGCGAAGCCGCGGGCCTCCCGTCCGAACTCGCAGAAAAGCTCGCGCGCGCCACAGTTGTGGGTGCTTCGGCCCTTGCGGAAGCCGATCCCCGCAGCCCCCGCGATCTCCGCGCCGCCGTCACCTCGCCGGGTGGCACGACGCAGGCGGGCCTCGAAGCGCTCGATGCCGACCCCGGTCTCCCGGCGCTGGTGCGCGCCGCCGTCCGCGCCGCCGCCGGTCGCTCGAAGGAACTCGCGGAAGGACGTTAATCGCCCTGCTGCAGGTCGGCCACCGCCTCGCGCAGATCGGGCGGCAGCAGCCCGCGCAGAACCGACCAGAAACCGCCCACCGCCTGCTGCCCGGCCTCGGCATAGGCCTCGGCCATGCGCCGGCGCAAAAGATCGAAGAGTTCATGCTCGAACGCCTTGCCCGCTTCGGTCAGGAAAAGCCGGCGCTGCCTCCGGTCCCGCTCGCCGACCTTCTGCTCGACAAGCCCGCCGTCCTGAAGATCGGTCAGTACCCGCCCAAGCGATTGCTTGGTGATGTCGAGCAGTCGCAGGAGTTCTGAAACAGTCAGTCCCGGCTGGCGCGCCATGAAATACAGCGCGCGGTGATGCGCGCGGCCATAGGGCGTGCCGGCGAGCTTGTCGTCCGCCCGCTTGATCAGGCTGGAATAGCCAAAATACAGAAGCTCGATGCCGCGGCGAACCTCGGCCTCGCGCAGAAACAGCGGTGACGGCGGCAAAAATGAGTCAGCCATATTGACGCATCTCGCATGGATTGCGCCGCGGGAGAAGGTGCGAAAACTCAGTACGGACCTGTCATGGTCTTGATGCCAACAACTGGGGGCGTGTGAACCGAGTCACACTTTGGCTTTAAACTGAACATCCAGCCGGAATGATTGTTTAACGACTTGATTTTGTAATACTTGCGTTTTATTTGCCCTCGCGGTTGGGGAATGCAAGCTAACAAAGAGAGACTGGGATTTCGTCCCGGCCCCAAGCACAGGCATATGATATGAAATTGCGTGTTCAGGCTCTGACAGCACTTTGTATTGCTGCCGCCTTCATTGTTACGCCATCCCCTGTCTCTCAGGGGCAGGCGAGCAGTGCCCATCAGCGCTATCATTCCGACAAGGGCCTTTATGGGGTGGATCGCGGCGACGCGGATTTGGAGCGCACCGATGACGAGGCGCTGGAGGCTGTCGAAAGCCTGCTTTCGGATTAAACCCGTGTGTACAATCGCCTGTCTCGATATGGGACCGCGGCGAGTTGACTGGCATTTCCGGCCTATCTATCACGCGTGACAACCACTTTGATCGGGAGAGGGCTGGGCATGGCAATCGTGCGCGCGGCGTCGAATGCAATACATGCTCTGGCGGTGGGGGCTGCTCGGCGATCACTGCAAGTTGCCCTGATCTTTGGTCTGGCGTTTCCCGCTGCGGCGCAGGTCGATCCGCGCGTTATCGAGCAGCTTCAGGGTCGGCTGCAGGGGACGCAGGATGCCGGCGCACAGGTTGATCAGGCCCGCGAACAGAGCGGCCGCATCACGCTGCCGTCAAACACGGAGCTGACCAGCGAAGAGCGTGAACTCCGCCGCCAGCAATCGCGGATTCAGCTGAATTCCCTCTACCTGCCGTCGCCGGTCGAGCGGCAGTATCGGGAACGGCTTGGTGACCCGTCGCTTCGGCAGTTCGGCTATGATCTGTTCCGGGTTTCCGAAGGCGGCTCCGGCCCTGTCACCGGCGAGGTTTCCGATGGTTATGTGCTCGGGCCGGGCGATGAACTGGTCGTCACGTTTCAGGGCGCCACCAATACGAGTCAAAGCGCGCGCGTGGCCCGCGATGGTCGGCTGATCGTCGGCAGCCTGCCGCCCATCCGCGCTGCGGGCCGGACGCTGGGTTCGGTACGCACTTCGCTATCCCAGGCCACGCGTCAGAACCTGCTTGGTACCGACGTGTTCGTCTCGCTGGGCGGCGTGCGTTCGGCGACGGTGCTCGTTGGCGGCGAGGTCGAGAGGCCGGGGCAATATCAGGTCACTGCGCTGTCCGACGTCGCGAACGCGATTGCGCTTGCTGGAGGTGTCCGCAAGGCAGGTAGTCTTCGGAACATCCGTCTCGTCCGGGGCGGGGTCACACGCACGGTCGATCTCTACGGCCTGCTCGGTATCGGAACGGCATCGCGTATCCGCGTGCAGGATGGCGACCGCATCGTTGTACCGGTGGTGGGCAATACGGTCGCCGTCACCGGTTCCGTTGCGCGCCCTGGAATCTACGAGATTCAGGGCTCGGCGAGCGTCAGCGATGTCATCGCTTATGCCGGCGGCGCGCTTTACCCCCGCGGATACCAGATTTCGATCAGCCGCATCGGAGACGACGGGCGCGAGATTTTCGTCCGTCCGCAGGGAACAGCCGCCGCTATCTGGTCGGGGGATGGAGTGCAGGTGCTTTCGGGCAGTGCAGGTGCAGCCTTTGATCGAGTCATGCTTGCCGGCCACGTCCGAAATCCCGGAGCGCGAGCGCTTGCCGCTGTCCCGACGCTCGCCGATCTGATTGGCGGGCCCGAGGATTTGCAACTCGGCACCTATATGCCAATGGCGATCATCATCCGGCGCAATGCACTCACCGGTATGCGCACCTATGAAGCGGCAGACCTGCGCAGCGCGCTTGATCGCAGTCGCCCCGTGGCGCTTCGCGGCGATGATCGTGTGTATGTGTTCAGTGCCGAGGACATCGCCTTCCTGAACTCAAGCGCTACACGCCAGATTATTTTGGGGCAGGATAACCCGAAGCCGCAATGCTACGCGCTTGAAAAGCTCCAAAGTCTCGTTGCGGATACGCAATCACCTCGTTTTAACGTCATTACGCGCGGCACGATCACCGTCGAGCGCGAGGGACGCGACGTGGCCGCAAGCGCAGGACGCGCGCTTACTGGCGCCGGAACGAGCGGATCCAATGAATCGCTGGAGGCGGTTCGTACACGGCCCCTGCAGGAAGTCGAGAGGATGGACCGTGCGGCGGCCCGGACGCGGGGCGAGAGCGATCGAGACCAGCAATATGACCGGAACGAGATTGAAGAATCGGATGCCGAAAAACTCGCGCGTAAGAATCGCGAGTGCCCCGCTGTGTTCGAGGATGTTCCGGAACTCCTTCCTGTCCTGATCGAGCACAGCGTCAGCGTGGGCGGCGCCGTTCGGCGACCGGGTGCCTATCCCGTGGCAGGGTCGATCTCTGCCGATGCACTTGTCTCAGCGTCTGATGGTGTCATGGCAAACGTGCGTGACCCTGTGTTGGATATCACCCCGGCGGGTGGACCGTTTACGCGCTATGAAATGGCGCAGGGTCAGGAAGACCGGCTTGCCAATGTTCTTGTGAGCGCTGGCGACGACATCCGCATTACGGCGAACAATGCGGCTTATGAAGCCGGTGCGGTGCTGTTGACGGGAGAGTTCAACAGTCCGGGCCTCTATACGATCCGCAAGGGCGAGCGGCTTTCCGAGCTCATCGCCCGTGCTGGCGGTCTCACCGATCAGGCGTATCCCTATGGCGGTGTCTTCACGCGCAGGAGTGTTCGGGAACAGCAGCAGGAGGGCTTCCAGCGTACCGCGCGTGAACTCAACACCTCGCTGCTCGCTCTGGCGGCACAGGAAAATGTGAATGGGCAATCGATTATCGCTGCGGGGGATCTGATCAAGACCTTGTCAGAGACCGAGGCTGTCGGGCGCATGGTGGTCGAAGCCGATCCCCGGGTGCTTGCCCAGCGACCTGACCTCGATCCCATACTCGATGGCGGTGACACGCTGCACATCCCCAAGAAGCCGACCTACGTGCTCGCGCTTGGCGATGTCTCCAACCCGGGCGCCGTCCAGTTCCAGCCGGGCAAGTCGGTTTCGGAGTATGTCTCGGAGGTTGGCGGAACGCAGTCCACGGCGGACGATGGTCGGGTGTTCCTGGTTCTGCCGAACGGCAGCGCGCAGCCGGTCCGGTCCAGTTTCTGGCGGCGTTCCAATGTCGTCGTGCCGCCGGGCAGCACGATCATCGTGCCGAAGAACCTGCAACCGCTCAGGACTCTTGGTATCGTTCGTGATGTAGCAACCATTTTCGGGCAATTGGCGACCGCCGTCGCTTCTATCGCGATTCTGGCGGACCGGAACAACTAGTCGCAGCGGGCGCGTTGCCCGCCGCCGAACCTGTGGGAATGAATGCATGAGCCTTGATGCTGCAACGAAGGTGGTCGTCGTCGGCCTCGGCTATGTCGGTTTGCCGCTGGCAGTAGCGTTGGCGCGCCATTTCGACACGACGGGGGTCGATATAAACGCCGCCCGCATCGCTGCGCTGAAAGACGGGCATGATGCGACGCGTGAGATCGACAGCGACACGCTGAAGGCCAGCAGCCTCAAATACGCGTCCGACATGGCATCCTGCGCGGACGCCGCCTTCATCATCGTGACAGTGCCGACGCCGGTCGACGGCGCCAACCAGCCCGATCTCGGTCCCGTCGAAGGCGCAACGCGCGCGCTCGCGGCGGCGATCACCGCGGGCTCGAAGCCAGTGATCGTTTACGAGAGCACGGTCTATCCCGGTGTCACCGAAGAGATCTGCGGCCCCATCATCGAAAAGGTATCTGGCCTGAAGCAGGGCAAGGACTTCTTCCTCGGCTACTCGCCAGAGCGCATCAACCCCGGCGACCGCGAACACACGGTCGACAAGATCATCAAGGTGGTTTCGGGCGAAAGCCCCGAAGTGCTCGACAAGGTGGCGGCGCTCTACAACAAGGTCACGACCGGCGGCGTATTCCGCGCGGCGTCCATCAAGGCGGCCGAAGCCGCGAAGGTCATCGAAAACGCGCAGCGCGACATCAACATCGCCTTCGTCAACGAGATCACGCAAATCTTTCAGAAGATCGACCTCTCAGTTTACGACGTGCTCGATGCGGCCGGCACCAAGTGGAACTTCCTGCCGTTCCGCCCCGGTCTCGTCGGCGGCCACTGCATCGGCGTCGATCCATACTACCTCAGCTACAAGGCGCAGCAGCTAGGTCAGCTTCCACGCGTCATTCTCGCGGGCCGCTCGATCAACGACAGCATGGGCGCCTATGTTGCGGATCAGGTGCACGATCGGCTGCGTAAGGCCGGTGATGTTCTCGTGATGGGGCTCACCTTCAAGGAAGACGTTCCCGATCTTCGCAATTCCAAGGTGGTCGACGTCATCGAACGCCTGAAGTGGCTCGGCCACAACGTCACGGTGCACGATCCGCTCGCAGACCCCGAGGAAGCCGTTCACGAATATCACCTGACGCTCGATGCGGACGCGCTCTCGCGTCGCTACAATGCGGTGGTGCTCGCGGTTCCGCACGCCGAATATCTGGCCATGGACCCGCCTGCGATCGGGGGTCTCGTGAAGGACGGCGGGCTCGTTGCAGACATCAAGGGCGCGCTGCGTGGCAAGGCCTTGCCGGCAGGGGTCGCCCGCTGGCAGCTATAGACGGCCTCTCAATCGATACCAGGCGAAACCCACGTATTCGTGGAGCGCAAGGTCGGCGCGCTCGACATTTTCGATGAACGCGGGCGAGAATTCGCGGTCGCTTGCTTGCCGGTCCACCGGGTAGGCAAGCGCATCGACGCCTGCGGCTTCCATGCACGCCATCGCGCGCGGCATATGGAAGCCTGACGTCACGAGCAGCACGCGCTTGCCGGGCAGCGCCGCGGCAATGCCGCGCGCATTGGCGCAGGTGTCGAGCGTTCCCGTGATCTTGCCGATGCGGCCTTGCGGCAGACCCGCCCGGCGCCAGTAGTCGGCCGTCCAGTCGACGTCGCGGCTGCCCTGACGGTTCACACCGCCGACGATCCAGATTTTTGCACTCGGGTAGGCCTGCGCGAGCGCGAGCGCTTCGCTCACCCTCTCACCGTGCGGGCCGACTTCCAGCGAACCCGACAGCGCCGAGGCGCGCAGCTGTTCCGCGCCGGCGAGCACCGCCACGGCGTCGATCCGCTCTGGCAGGGCGGCTGGGCGCGGATAGGCGGCCTCCAGCCGGTTCATCAGCCAGTTCCCAGTCGGCAGGATAGCGAACAGGAGGGTCCAAAGCGCCAGAAGCGCGATCGCACCGCGCGCGGACCGCAGCGCGCCGCAAAAGAGGAAGATCGCGGTAAGCAGTGTCAGCCAGACAAACCAGGCTGCGGGGCCAAAAAGCGCCCAGAGCAGGTAGTTCAGCGACACGCCCGTCAGACGCCGTGGTAGGTACGGAACCAGTCGACGAAGCGGGGAATGCCCTCCTCGATCGACGTGGTCGGATGGAAGCCGAGATCGCGCTCGATCGCGGAAATATCGGCGAACGTGTCCTTCACGTCACCGGGCTGCATCGGTTCGAACTGCTTGATCGCTGTCTTGCCGACCGCCTTTTCGAGCACTGCGATCATGTGCATCAGCTCTTCGGAGCGGTGGTTGCCGATGTTGTAGACGCGGTGCGGGCTCACCGATCCGCCGGCCTTCACGCTGCCGTCGTCGGGCGGAGGGTTGTCGAGGCAGGCGACGATGCCCGAAACGATATCGTCAACGTATGTGAAGTCGCGGCGCATGTCGCCGCCGTTGAACACCTGGATCGGCTCGCCCTTCAGGATGGCATCGGTGAACAGCCACATCGCCATGTCGGGTCGGCCCCACGGGCCATATACGGTGAAGAACCTGAGCCCAGTCTGCGGCAGGCGGTAGAGGTGGCTGTAGGTCTCGCTCATCAGCTCGTCGGCCTTTTTGGTGGCCGCATAGAGCGAGATCGGCTGGTCGACGCGGTCCTCCACCGAGAACGGCAGCTTCTCGTTCTTGCCGTAAACCGACGACGACGAGGCATAGACGAGGTGCTCGACACTGTCCGAATGCCGCGCATATTCCATCAGGTTGAGGTGGCCGACGAGGTTGGAATGCACGTAGGCGTGCGGGTTCGTGAGTGAGTAGCGGACGCCGGCCTGCGCGCCGAGATGGGCGATCCGCTCGATCCGGTGCGGCGCAAGCGCAGTTTTCAAGCCTTCGAAGTCCGCGAAGTCCTGCTCGATGAAGGTGAAGCCGTTGTGCCGCCGTTTCAGATCGGCGATGCGGTCGCGCTTCAGCGTCGGGCTGTAATAGTCGTTGACGTTGTCGATGCCGATGACCCGCTCGCCGCGCGAAAGCAGCCGTTCCGAAAGATGGTAGCCGATGAAACCTGCGGCTCCGGTCACGAGAAAAGTCATTGATTCATCCTGCATAAAGGCGAAACGTTGCACTTCGTCGCCACACTGAGGGGAGTTAGCGTAGCGCTGGCCGGGCCGCAACGGTAAGGTCGGTGCACGCTGATGAGGAAGGGGCCAGTACACGGCAATGACCGCGATGAGCCTGAACATGCTCTGCGCTGCCATAGGCGTCGCGATCGCGTTTTTCGTGGGGCGAAACGCAGGCCGTATCGGCAGCCTGCTGGGGCTTCTCGATTATCCCGATCCGTTCGGTGGCCGTAAGCGCCACGCCCGCGTGACGCCCTTGGTCGGCGGCCTTGCCGTCGTGCTGGCGTTCGAAGCCTCGGCGCTGCTGCTTTATCACCTCCTCGCCAAGGATTCCGCGCTGCTCGATTGGCAGATTCTGTGGTTCGGCTTCGCGGTCGGGGCAATGGCACTCGTCGGCCTCGCTGACGATCGCATGGGTCTGTCCCCCATTGTGCGGTTGGCACTCACCTCGTTCGTGCTTGTCCTTACGATCCTCGAAGTGCCTGATCTTCGCGTGGATTTCCTGCGCTTCGCTGGGGTCGACCAGCTCATCCTGCTCCCATCATGGGCTTCGGTGCTGTTCACGCTCGTCTGCCTCATCGGGCTTCTGAACGCCGTGAATATGGCGGACGGCAAAAACGGCATCGTCCTCACGCTGTCGCTGATCTGGACAGCCGTGCTCTTCGCCCGCAACCCGCAGTCCTTCGATCCGCTGCTGTTCGGCATCGCCGGCAGCCTCGTGATCATGCTCTGGTTCAACATGAAGGGCGCGCTGTTCCTCGGCGATGGCGGGAGCTACGGTATTTCGGCGATTTTCGGCCTGCTCGCCATCTACGCCTACAACCACAGTTTCGCGACGTTCGATGCGGGGCAGGTCGCGCTGCTGTTCCTGGTCCCGGTTCTCGATACGGTCCGGCTCATGGTCTGGCGAATGCGGCAGGGCCGCAACCCGTTCTCGGGTGACCGCAACCACCTCCACCACTATCTGCACGCGCGCTGGGGCTGGCCCGCGGGTCTCGGCATCTACGCGGCACTGGTGGCGCTGCCCAATTTCCTCGGCGTGATGTTCCCGGCCTACAGTCTTGCGCTCCTTGGCCTCGGCACTGTCATGTACGTGGCGACGCTCTTCCTGGCGACACGCGGCGGCACGGTTCGCCGCGGCGTCAGCGCCTGAAACAAAGCCTCAAGGCACCTCTTTCCAAAGCCGGAGCAGCGGCTATAAGGGCGGCCGCAAACACGGCATTCGCCGTTTCAAGCATCGCATTGGGGCGTAGCCAAGCGGTAAGGCAGCGGTTTTTGGTACCGCCATGCGAAGGTTCGAATCCTTCCGCCCCAGCCAAGCGTTTTCAAGCACTTATCATACTCCCACCGAAGTTATCCACAGGTGTTCCCGCACTTTTTTCCGCAGCCCGTCTGGCTTCGAGCTTCGCCACAGCGTTGTTCGAGAGGCTCGCTGTCATGGCCTGATACGTGTCCAGCATGGCGTTCACGGTCTGCACGGTCCACCCGAGCATGGCCGCGATTTCCTGCGGTGTGCACCCGGCCTCGGACAGTGACGTGCAGGTCGTGCCGCGCAGGTCGTTGAAGTGGAGGCCGTCGCATCCTGCGACAATCGTTGCCTTGCGCCAGTGGTGCTGGAACGTGATCTGGTTCCACGGCTTGCCGCCCGGCCCTGCCAGTATGGTGGCACAGGTATGCGGAGCGGCCCAGCCTTCCTTTCAAATTACTCGTGCATGGGCTGCCCGGCTGGCGAGGACGCGCGCCCTTCGTTCGAAAGTCGGCTCGACGGGGATAATGGTATCATATGGTAAGTATTGCACCATTGACGACGCGGTCGGCCAGGTCCAGCTGGAAGTCGAGTATCGGGAGTGAACGCCGCTTCCCGACAAGGCTTGTGTTCGTTGGTTTGGGATAATCCTTAAAGATCTTCCGCCGATGACGTCGAGCGGGCTCTTGCTGGGGGCCAGTCAGGAATGCGCCCACAGAGATTTCATCTGGCCGTAGGATTTCTCACTTCGGCCAGACGAGCCCCAACTATCTTAGTGTATGTTGATCCATTGTGTCGCATCAAATTTAGAACTGAAATCGCACGCCGATATTGTAGGTGCGGCCGATCGTATCATATAGTGCGCGCGTCGTGCCGTAGCCGCCGACACCCGTAATCGGCGGATCTTTGTCGAGAAGATTCTGCACCGCCGCAAATAGGACTACCGAATTCTCTCCCTTCTCGACGATCGAGTGTTCAGCCGAGATGTCGAAATACAGGCGACCTTTTGCGCGCAAGACATCCAGGTCCTTCGAGGTGAATCCGGGTTCTATTCTCCCGCCACCAATGTAGCGCCCCGTTAGGCTGAAGCGATATGAATCCGCTATGTAGCTTGCGCTAGCGTTGAAACGCCAACGTGGATTGCCGCCGAGAGCTGCGACTGTTGGCTGATTAACAGCATCATGCAGTTCACTTGTTGTGGTGCCGTTGTCGATCAAAGCCTTGTCGATATAGCTTGCGAGTGCACGGACGTTGATCTGAGATTCCCCAACGGGAAAGCTATAGGTTGTTTCGAAATCCAGACCGCGTACCAAAACACGCTGAAGGTTGACGGGGCCATTCAGAACATTTGTTATTCGGCCGTCGACGCCGCGGGTGATGAGCGAGCAAAGCTGCGGCGCCGTAGTATAGCATTGGTCGACGATAGCAGCAGGCGTCAGCGATATGATCGCGTCCTTCATCCTGATATCGTAATAGTCGATGGAAAGTTTGAATCCGGGAACGAATTCAGGTGTCAGAACGATGCCGGCAGTTAATGTGTCGGCCTTTTCAGGTACGAGACCAGGGTTACCAGTGTTGGCAGCGAGAACCGAGTAGCTTTCGCCGCCGAAGGCTGGATCCTGCACGGCTAGCGAACTCGTCGAGCCCGCTGCGAACAATTCCTCCAGGCCCGGTGCGCGAATGTCACGCGAGCGCGTGGCGCGAAGGCGAATGCTATCACTGACTGCATAGCTGAGACCCGCCTTCCAAGTCTCTACTGTACCCGAGGTGCTGTAGTCGGTGATGCGGCCTGCAAGATTGAGGCTGAGATCCTCCGCCCAGCTTTCTTTTGATGCGAGGGGTATCAGGACCTCGCCAAAGACTTCCTTGACCGTGACTTTTCCGGTGTATGGAATAGTGCCGCCGTTCCGAAAGCCTTGTACTGCTGAAATGGCATCCGAGGTCGTCAGGACCTTCCAGTTTCGGTATTCAGCGCCTACGGCAACGCCAACGGGGCCGGCCCAAGTGGAGAAGGGCTCGCCGCGCACTGTGCCCGCGATAACATGCTGCTTGATATCCCATCTGCGAAGGGATGTTCCGTTCACATAATTCGCAGCAGCGTCGGTGACATTGCCTTCACCAATCAAATTGATGGGTACGCAACCGTTGGTTGGGTCGCTGAGCGTAGAACGACAGGCAATTGCCCCCGTCGCGGGGTTCGTTACTGCATCGAGGGCTAGCGCGAATTTCGCGTTAATGCGCGAATTTTCCGAACGTGCCAGATTGTCAGTTTTGCCGTAACTGTAATAGGCATTCCACGTCCAGGATTTGCCAAAGCTTCCTTCGCCCCCTGCTACAGCCTGCAGCGTATCTATATCGAGGTTAAGCTTCACGCGTGCATAGTCATTCGAGCTACGGCCCATAACAAAGCTCGGAATGCCTTCAGCGACCATCACATCACGGATAGAGTCCGGCAAGAAGGGGTTGTCCGCCTTTATCGTGAGTTGCTCGATCTGCGAAAGGCCGAGGTATCGAGATTGTATCTTGGCATAGTTCATCTCGGCAAAAAGCGTCAGATAATCGCTAGCCTCGAATGTCAGACGTCCAAAGGCCGTGTATCGCTCCGAAGGAACTGAACCGACATTGTCCGCCGTAAGGTTGACACCGTCGCCGCCGACCATTGATGAACTGGTGGCGAGTGTGCCATATCTAAAAGGAATAGCTGATCCATCGGGCGCGAACTGGATGCCACGCAGGCGTCCCGGAGAGTTGATGACACCGCCGTAGCTGGCGTTCGCCGCCTTCGCGCCCATGACGATAAGGTTGCGAGGCTCGTCGTTCGTTGAAGTCGATGCAGGATTTGGAATGCGTGCGGGGTTGTCACCCCAATCGCGATCGCTGATAAAATCAATGCCGCTGTTCTCCGCCGCTTCAACGGCAACCGTGACCCGGACCCTATTGTCGGCGAGGCTTGTGCCGAAAGCCATCGAGGCGAGGTAGTTGCGATAATCGTTGTGGTCCGTGATGCCGCCCTGGAGTTTGCCTTTGAAGCCTTGAAACTCGTCGTCAATGAGAAAATTGACGACTCCTGCGACGGCATCGGATCCATAGGCTGCCGAAGCACCGCCTGTAACGACATCCACTCCACGAATCAGTGTCTGGGGAATTGAGCTGACGTTGACGCCCCCGTTGGGTGTATTCGGCGCATAGCGTCGACCGTCGATCAATATCTGCGTTCTAAGGTAGCCGAGACCGCGAAGGTCGATGTAGTTTCCGGCGCCCAAACTGCTGAGATTGCCTGTGCTTGCCGGCGTCAGCGACGGACGGACGGAAGGAAACTGGTTGATCGCATTTGCGATGTCGGGTGCTGCAATACGCAAGAGATCCTCAGTGCCAATCGCAGTGACTGGTGTCGGCGCATCGAAGCCGCTCCGAGTGATCAGCGAGCCGGTGATGACGATTTCTTCATCGGCCGCCCTTTCTGTGGCGGGCGCTTGGGCGAATGCGGGCGTGCCGACACAGATAAGTGTGGCCGCAGTTGCAAATAGCTTGCTCTTTCCTCGGAAAATCGAGCGTCCGCTTGTGTTGGATTGAAATGTTCCCGAGCCCATCCCCATTCTTGCCTCCTCTATGCCAAACGCGGCCGTGACGAATTTCTTTAAAATATGTGATATAAAATATAAAATAATGCGAGTGACTGCGAGCGCTCAATGCTGTGCTGTCCTATAGCCGGAAGCTATGGATGCAAAATGGAGGTCCGCGAAGGGAGTCCTAGGTTCTCAAGTGAAGCGGGACATCCGTGCCCGCCTGCCCTGGAGGCGCCTGCGCGCAATTACCCAGTTGGCTGGTGTTGATGAGGGCCTGAAACGACGGCGCGCAATTCTTTTCTTAAGCCTGGGCTGCCGTTGAGGTGAGCAGAAGGGTCTCGCAGCGTTCGATCATTTCGGCTTGGTCGTCGATAAGCGACACCGCGACCCGCATATAGGCATAAGCAAGGACAGCGCGGCTCTCGGCCTCTTTCACAGCGAATCCGGCTTCCGCGAAGAGCTTCGAAATATATCGCAGGCGCAGCTTGTCTATTTCGGCGAGCGTGTCTCTCGCAACCATGTCAGTGCGGCCCCACAATCGGATGGAAAGCTCCACATCGGCGCCTCGTTTCGACCTTCCACCGCGAAACGGAAGGTGGAGCAGGGTCCGCAGGCGCTCTTGGGGAGGTTCCTCACCGCTTTCGATGCGATTGATGATGTCCAGCGTAGCGCGGCGCCGCCAGTCGTCGAGCATGGCGCGCAGGAATCCCTGCCTGTCCTTGAAGTGCCAGTAGAAGCTGCCCTTGGTGACGCCGAGCCGTTTCGCGAGCACCTCGATACGGACGCCGTCGACCCCTTCCTCTGCGAGGAGGTCGAGTGCCCCCCGAACCCAGTCATTGGCGCCCAGGCGGGGGCTGTCCTTTGGCTTCGGACGCGATTTTGATGGCTTCATTGCGGTCATGCCGGCGTTTCTAGCCGATGACTGGTGACGGGTCACCTTTTCTCGCCGAACTTCCATACCATACGCTAACGTATTGACATTTTTTACCTAAGACGCAACTGTCGTCGAAAACAGGTAGAGGTGGCATGACGGAACATACATCTGCGGGAAAAGCTAAGGTAATAAGGGCTTTCGATACCGATACGAATTATCATGATGCTGGCAAAGGGCATCCAGTCATCCTTCTTCACGGTTCTGGACCGGGCGTTTCCGCATGGACAAACTGGAAGCGCATTCTTCCCGTACTCGGGGAGTATTTTCATGTGCTGGCGCCCGACATGGCCGGGTTCGGCTTTACCGAACGCAAGGCCGGGGCCGCCTACGACATCAAATACTGGGTAAAACACCTGCTGGGTTTCATGGACGCGCTCGGCATCGCAAAGGCGAGTCTCGTCGGCAACAGTTTCGGCGGCTCGCTTGCGCTTGCGGCCGCGGCGCGGTTCGGTGATCGCTTCGACCGGTTGGTGTTGATGGGGACGCCCTGCGACAGGTTCATGATGACGCCCGGCCTCCGGGTCGGATGGGACTATACGCCTTCGCGCGAGAACATGCGCGTCGCCATGAGCCATTTTCCTTTTGACCCTGCCTCTATCACCGATGAGCTCGTCGAGGACCGTTACCAGACCAGCCTGATCCCTGGCGCACAGGAGGGGCTGCGCCAGCTGCTTGCAAAGCCGAACGAGGACGGAGACACACCGCTTTCGGGCATGCCCGAAGCCGTTGTGGCCACCATCGCGCAGCCAACGCTGGTCCTGCACGGGCGAGAGGATCGCGTAATCCCGGTCGAGATGGGCATAAAGCTCGCGCGCACCATACCGGACGCCGAGCTTCATATTTTCGGCAAGTGCGGCCACTGGGTTCAGTCGGAACGTCAGGCAGACTTTGTGGCGCTGACACTGCGGCATCTTGGGGGCTGATATGACTGCCGAAATCAAAGCGCTCGGGTATGTCGGGCTGGAGGTCTCCGATATGGACCGCTGGATGCATTTTGCTGGCGACCTGCTTGGTATCCCCGCGTCGCGGCGCGACGACGGTTCCGTCGATCTCAGACTCGATGCTTATTCATGTCGCATCCGTCTGATCGAAGGGGCTCGCGATGATCTGGCGTTCGCTGGCTGGGAGGTAAGCGATGCGCGTGCGCTCGAAGCCCTTGCCGTGCGCCTCATGGATGCCGGAATCGCGGCCGAACGGCCGGGACCGGAGGTGGCGAAAGATCGCCGCGTCCGCGACCTCATCCGTTTCAGCGATTCGGAAGGGACGGTACTGGAAGCGTTCTATGGTCCGCTTCAGCGTACCGACGCGCCACCTGTCAGCCCGTACGGTGTCCGGTTCAAGACGGGGCGTCAGGGGCTGGGTCATATTGTCCTTGCTTGCCGCGACAAGGCAAGAATGATGGACTTCTACACCGATGTGCTCGGCTTCCGGATTTCCGATCATATCGAGACCGAAGTGATCTCTGGCCGGCCGCTTTCGATCAGCTTCTTGCGCTGCAACGGGCGGCATCATTCGCTGGCGCTCGCGCCGGTGCCGATCCCGCGCAAGATTGTCCACCTGATGGTCGAGGCGGAGCAACTCGATGACGTGGGCCGCGCCATGTACCGTTGCCTCGAAAATGGCGTGCATTTGTCGTTCACACTTGGGCGTCATTCGAACGACGAGATGCTGTCCTTCTATCCGATGTCGCCGTCCGGATTCGATATCGAATATGGCTGGGGCGGTCTTGAGGTCGATGACGAGGGCTGGCACGTCGTGACGCACGCGACGAATTCCGCATGGGGCCATCATTTCCAGCGGCCGCCCAAAAAGAACGCCGATGCCGGGTGAGGTCGTAGAGGCGCTCGCTGCACGGATGCGTCTTCCGGTGATCGCTGCGCCCATGTTCCTCATTTCCGGACCCGATCTCGTGGTCGCTGCGGGCAAGGCCGGAATCCTGGGGGCATTTCCAGCGCCGAACGCGCGGACGATAGAAGATCTCGCGGCGTGGCTGCCGAGGATCACCAGTGAGCTTGATACAGCGGGACGGGCGGGCATGTGGGCGATCAACATGATCGTGCACCCGACGTATGAACGGTTCGATGCCGAACTTGATCTCATTTGCGAATATCGCCCGGGTGTCGTTATCACTGCACTTGGTTCGCCGAAACGACCGCTCGAGCGCGTCCACGCCTATGGTGGTGCTGTGTTTTCCGATGTCATAAATCCCGAACAGGCGCGCAAGGCCCTGGACGCCGGAGCGGACGGTCTCGTGCTCGTGGCAAGCGGGGCGGGTGGGCACACGGGTCAATACAGCGCCTTCGCGTTCGTGGAGGCGGTGCGCCGCTTTTGGGATGGGCCGCTGGTGCTCGGCGGTGCGATCGGAAGCGCGAAGGGAATCCGCGCGGCGCTCGATCTGGGTGCCGATTTCGCCTACATGGGCACGCGCTTCATCGCCTCCACCGAAAGCCTCGTCAGCGACGCCAATCGCGCCATGCTGATGCGTGCAGAAATGACGGATATCGTCACAACCACAGCCGTTACCGGGATACCCTCCAACTGGATGAAGGAAAGCCTCGACCGCGCCGGTATCACGCAAGAGATGCTGGATGTGAAGAGGCGCGTCGACTTCTCCAATCTCCACGGTGGCACGAAGGTGTGGAAGACGATCTGGGGTGCGGGACATTCCGTCGGGCAGACACGCGCCGTGCAATCCACCCGCGAGATCGTCGATGACCTCGTCGCGGACTATGCGGCGTTGCCAGCGTTGCCTGGCTGGCCACGCTGAACGGAAACGATCAGACGGAAATCGTCAGCCCGCCGTCTGAAAGCAGCATGGCGCCGGTCACGTAGCTGCTTTCGGTTTTGGACGCGAGCGTTACGTAGAGCCCGCAGTGCTCCTCGGGCTGCGAGATGCGGCCGAGCAGCATGTGATCTGCCATTGCCGACATGCGTACAGCGTCCAAGTTCATCGCGCGATCCTGCTGTCCGAACGCTGAAGGGCCGGAAAGGCCGGTGTTGGTTGCGCCCGGTGCGACCCCGTTCACGCGTACCGGCGCGAATTCCTTTGCAAGCTGCATCACCATTCCGCGCAGCGCAAATTTCGATGCTGTGTAGAGTGCGCCGCCGCCGCCAGCGCGAAAGCAGGCGTTGGATCCGGTGACGATCACGCTGCCGCCGGAGTCGCGCAAGCGCGGCAGGGCTGCGTGCGCGCCATAAAGTGCGCCGAGCAGGTTCACGCCGAATATCTCGTCGAAGCCCGCCTTCAACTCCCCGGGGGATTGTTTTTCCACGCGCTTGCTGAAATCCCAGAGGCCCGCGTTCGCGACATAGACATCGAGCCCGCCGAAACGTACCGCTGCGGTTTCCACGGCGCGATGGGCTGTTTCATAATCCGCGACGTCACCGATGATCACGGCGATGCCTTCTGCCTCCAACAGCTTGACATCGCGAGGATTCCGAACGACGCCGAGTACCTGCGCACCCTCTGCAGTGAAGCGCTGCGCTACGGCACGCCCGATGCCCGACCCTGCACCCGTGACGATCGCGCGCGTGCCCTCCAGCCGCCCCATCAGAAGAACACCGAGAGATTCTTGGTGAGCAGTACGGACTGGGATAGCAGAATCAGTCGACGGACAATCTGGAATGACGAGCCGTGTACGCAGATGAGATCGCGCCTGCGTCCAAAGAGCGTGGCTTCGTCGCGCTCCGAGCGATTGCGATGTTGTACGAAGACGGAGTGGACTTCAAACAGTCCGTCGTCTTCTGTCTTGAAAGCCTCTATATTGGAGACCACGTAGACATGCCGCGTTGGCGGATCTTCGGTCCATACCAGGCCGGAGGCGAGACGGCCGATGCGCACGGCGATATCGGCCTTGCAATCGTCGAATAACGCCATGCCCGCGGGGTCGATTTCGCTGCGGGCATCACGGCGGAATCGGTTTTCGCGCAGTGGCATCCAGTAGAAGAGATCGTCGGCGAGCAAATCGTACCATTCGGCGTAACGCTCGCTGTCGAGCAGCCGCGCCTCACGCAGATAGAAGCGTTCGATACGGTGCAGAAGCGTGTCCTCGACAGGCGCGCCATCGCCGCTGAGCGCGAGCAAGGATGCGGCTGCCTCCCGGGCTTCGGCGAAGGAAAGGCGTGGGTATACGGAATAATCGGCTTTGCGTTCGCCTGCCACATTCATTCCGCGGCCCTCCTGTCTTCGAAGGTTGGTGAAAGCGGGATGTCGGCCCAGCGTTCCGCGTCCATGAATTCAGCCCAGCGCGTATAGAAGGCGCGCTGATTAGCGTCCGAAAGCTGGCCTGCCGTTACCTCTCCGGGAAGCTCTGCATGGGTGCGGGTGCCTTCCGGCGCCATCTGGTAGCAGAGCTTCTGGTTGCGGGTGACGAAGCCCGCATTGGCGGATGTGGAATGCTCCCAGTTCTCGCCGTCGTCCATCTCGAGGAGGCCGGAAGGCGAGAAGGTTCGCATCGATCCGCGCCGAAAGCGGTCCTTGATTTCTTCAGGCATCGATTTTGGCACCAATGTCCACGCATGGATTTCGGTCCTAGTCGGCCCCTTCGGCTGAAAGGTGCGGAACGTGAAATAGCCCGGCAGGAACGAGAAGTTTGGAAACACGGTTGCGGACGCGACCGAGCCCCACATCGTCATGCGGAATTCGCCGAGCCGTGCGGCGATCGCCTCCTGGCGGGAACGCATGTAGCGCAGCAGGTCGCGGTCGCCCATTGTCGCGGCATTCCCAAGGAAACTGTCGTTGAATTCCCACCCGTGCCCGTTCACGGAGACCTGGTAGCTGCCTTCATTGCTGACAATGACGCCGCCGTGCCGACCGAGTGTGGGCTCGGAGCCCCCAAGGTGCGTCCAGAGTGCATGGTAGATGTCACCAACAAAATTGTCGGCTGGGAATTTCCAGTTACAGGCGATCACGGAGCGGGTTGCGCCGCCGGGCAAAAATTCGGTGCCGCTGTCGTCGGTATCAAGCACAGCGTCCAGATACCAGCGGAAGTCGCCGAGATAGGCGGCGAGCGTCGGAGCGTCTTCGGCGAAGGTCGCAAAAACGAGCCCCTTGTAGGTTTCCACGCGGGCTTGCTTCAGGCCCCAGTCCTCTGTCCGGAAACCGGGTGTGGCTTTGTAGAGCCCCATTTTCGGCATTTTCTTTAGTGCGCCGTCGAGGCCGAATGCCCAGCCGTGGTAGTTGCACGTGAACGTACGACTCTTGCCGCTGTCTGCAAAACAGACTCGGTTGCCGCGATGCGGGCAGCTGTTCAGGAATACATTGATCGCGCCGCTGTCCCCGCGCGCAACGATTACCGCATCCTCGCCCATATAGGTCGTGACGAATGCGCCGGGCTCGGCAAGCTGGCTTTCGTGAGCAACGAACAGCCATGCGCGCGCAAAAATGCGTTCGAGTTCACGTTCATAGATTTTCTGGTCCCAGAAAATACGCCGATCGACAGCGCCCGCCGGTTCCAGGAGTTGGGACATTCTCATTTTACACCTCATTCCGTACGGAAAGGTATGTATGGTGGGTGATTCTGTCTAGAGAAAACGTATAAAGTGCTAATTTGAATTAAGTTGTTTGATTGTCTTGACGTCAATACGGTATAGAATGTTATGCATTGCCGTAGACGGCGAGAGACCGTTTGCGGAGGTGCCATGTCGACCGTTTCGGGTGAGGGTGCATTTCCACCCGTCGAAGTGCATGTAGAGCGCGTGCGGGATGGGCTGATCCTGCGCAATGCGATCGCGTTGCGGGAGAGGGAGGAAACCCTGCCGGAACGACTTGCGTACTGGGCGGGCGTAGCGCCCGATCGCGTTTTTCTGTCCGAGGTCGTCGAAGGCGTGCGGAAGACGCTTACCTATGCGGAGGGCTTTGCGCAGGCGCGCGGCCGAGCTGCCTGCCTGCTCGCATACGGTCTTGATGCAGAACACCCGCTCATGATCGTCGCCGGCAACGGCATTGAACATGCGCTTTGGATGCTGGGTGCGACGCTTGCCGGAATTCCGGTTTCAATTGTCTCGCCGGCCTATGCGATGCCTGCAGCTGCACCTTATGCCAAGCTCGCTCATTTGGCTGCGCTCATGACGCCCGGACTGGTGCTGGCGGACGGGGTGTCCGCAGATGCGCTGCAGACACTTTCCGGTTTGCAAGTCGAGAGACTTGACGAATTCGCGCCGGCTTCGGAGTCGTTGCCAAACGGCATGTTGCCCCTCATAGACGGGGCTACCGTCGCAAAGCTGTTGTTCACGTCCGGTTCGACCGGCACGCCGAAAGCCGTGCCCAACACGCAACGCATGATGGTTTCGAACATGCAGGCGCTTGAGCGTGTGTGGCCCTTCCTCTCGGAGCGCCCACCCGTGCTTGTTGATTGGCTGCCGTGGAACCACACTTTCGGCGGCAATTGCTGTTTCAACATCGCGCTCTACTTCGGAGGGACGCTGCATATCGATCACGGGAAGCCGGTTCAGGCGCTGATCGGACGGACCGTGACGGCGCTGCGAACCATAGCGCCCACAGCCTATTTCAATGTTCCCGCTGGATATGCTGCGCTCTTGCCTTGGCTGGAGGAAGACGCTTCGCTGGCCGAGACTTTCTTTTCTCGTCTCGACATGCTGTTCAATGCGGCCGCGACACTTCCGGAATCGACCCGGTCAAGATTGGAAGCAGCGGCTCGACGCGCGATCGGCCGGGTGCCACCGATCCTGGGTGGCTGGGGATCGACTGAAACGGCTCCATTCTCGACCGTCATCTATTTCCCGACCAGCCATGCAGCCAATCTCGGCGTTCCGCTGCCAGGGACCGAGATCAAGATGGTCGATAGCGATGGACGTAAGGAGCTGCGCGTACGCGGCCCCAACGTCATGCCGGGTTACTGGCGCCAGCCGGACGCGAATACAGCCGCATTTGACGCGGACGGCTTTTATCGGATTGGTGATGCAGCCGTTTTCGCTGAAAATGGCAAGCCCGAGAGCGGCTTCGTTTTCGATGGGCGTATTGCGGAGAATTTCAAGCTCTCATCGGGAACGTGGGTGAATGTCTCTGCGCTTCGCCTTGCCGTGACTGCCGCGACGGATCCGGTCGTCGCCGACGTCGTGGTGGCGGGCGAGGGGCGGCCGGAAATTGGTATTCTTGTTTTCCCGAATCTGGAGGCGTGCCGCAAGCTTGCAGCCGACCCCGCCGGAGATGTGTCTGCAACGCTTTCAGATCCTGCCGTACAAGAGGTGCTGTATCGCGGGATCGCGCGCTATAACGCGTCGCAGGTGGGACCCAGCACGCAAGTGCGTTTCGTGCACGTGCTCCCAGACGCGCCGTCTGCCGAGGCCGGCGAAATTACAGACAAGGGTTATCTCAACCAGGGCACGGTGCTTCGTCATCGCGCAGAAGCGGTCGAAGTGCTGTTTCGGTCGGGGCATTTGCCTCTGTCCTGACCTCGGTGCCGGCTGGCCAGGGCTGTCGTTACCGGTGCGAAGCAGCGAAACGTCGAGGTCTTCAATCATCCGAAGGCCATAGGGTGACCGGAGCGCCGGGACATCGAGCGTCGAAATTCGCAGATGGATGTTGATTTGCAAAATGGCGTAAGGACAGGTTGTTCGCGACGCGCAATTTCTCGCTCAGAGCCATCGTTCGGCAAAAAAGGCGATCGAGGCACGGTCGTTTGGGGCGGTCTTGAAGAGACATTATATAAAATCTGTTAGGTTTTCAGTTGACACGCTACAAGAAGGTGAGCTTTGAGCTTGATTTGGCACGCTGTCTCCACAGGTGGTAACAAGGCTAGGATTTAACGTGAAGATGGAACCGGAGGGGTTGAGCCAGGTCAGGCACCTGACAAAGCGGGAGATGGCGTATCACGAGCTGCGCCGCGCGTTTTTCACGGGCAAGTTCGCACCCGCCAGTTCGGCGACGATCTCGCAGCTTGCCAGCCAGCTCAATCTTGGTTTGATGCCGGTGCGGGAGGCGATCCAGCAACTGGCTTATCAGGGCGCCTTCGAATTTCTGCCTAACAGGTCAATACGGGTTCCAGTACATGATCTGGATGAACTCGATAGTTTATTCAAGGCACGGTTGTTGTTGGAATGCTTTGCCACTGCCGAGGCGGCAAAGAACATAACAAAACCGATTATTACTGAGCTTCGTCAGCATTTGAAGACGATCGCAGAGCTTATCCAAAGCGATGATTTCGGACAGGTTCAGCTTTTCAACTATAATTTTCATTTTGAAATATATCGCCAGTGCAACAATCATTATATATTGGACGCGATTGAACGTTTGTGGCTGAGGGCTGGGCCCATGCACATTGCGATCTGGCGTGAACACGAAGGTGCGCGCCGCGAGGTTGAACGCACGCTGCCGTTGCACAAGGATTTGATCAACGCGCTGGCTAATAACGATTCTCTGGAATCAAAGAAAATAATGCGAAAAATGCTCGTCTATTCGAGAGAATGGTTTTTGTCGCATTACAGTATATTTGAAAATATTGAGTAATTTATAAATTGAAAATAATTCGATATTAAATGTAACGTTCTAAAATATTACAAAATTTTCCAGTATTTAGACCAGGAAATCAAAATCAACATTGCAAGCAGCGCAAGCCATTTAAACGCGTTGCGGAGATCGAACTGCCTTCCACCTGCGAACCATGAAAAAATGGCGGCCGGGATTGCTATAATTGTCATCGTGGCCGCCCATTTTATAACGGTGAGGCCCAAGAGCAGGTAGCTGGGGAAACCGAACGCATAGTTATCCGAATTCATTGGATAAAAATACCAGACACCGATGCCGGTGAGCCAAAGAATGCCAGCTGAAACCCCGGCAAGATTGTATATGTTTATCCTTGATTGGCGGACGGCCCCCGCAGTTTCCAGAACCAGGAAAACAAGAATGAAGCCGACGCAGACACAAAGGATGCCAAGCTGGAAGGCCTGCGTTTCATACCATGCCAGCTTTCTCAGCCCGCCTACGAATTCCTGAATATACTGTACCTCGCCGGCATCATTTAGGAGCACCTTCGCGTAGGCTTGGAAGTCCTTGCTATAAAACAACAGAGGGGCGACCTGTACAAAATGGACAGGCGGGATGATCAACTCGCCTCCCTTGATTTCTACACGAGTGTCGCCTTTGTGCAGGAACAGGAGCTTTTCCGGCGTTTCGGAGCTTGGCCTTAGCGACCGGTAATCCCCGGCAATATCGGTACGTAAAATTGGCAGACTTTGAGGGAGTTGCCGCAGTGCTTTCGTCGGAACCAATCGTTCCAGGAAATCTGCATAAAACCGCTCCACGTCGACGCCGCCGTTGAAACCATAGAAAATGCCATAACCGCGGGCCGGATCGAGGGCGAAGAAGCTGTTATAGCCTGGGTGGTTGCCTGCATGGAGCCAGTAGCGCAAGCCGTCGTGCACACTGGTGGCCAACCCAAGGCAAAAGCCAGGGAGGCCTTTGCCAAGCAATCTGCACTCACTCTTCATGAGTTCGAGCGTTTCTGGCTTGAGCAAGACGTTGTCGCGATAACGACCATTTCCGAGCATTGCCTTGACGAAATGGCTCATATCGACTGCATTCGTCATCAGGTCCCCGGCGGGACGCGTCAACGTATCCGGAATCCAGACTTCCGTGTATGCATTACCTTCAATCTCTGTGCCCCACGCCAGATCGTTGCTCTTGTCTTTGGTCAGTACGAATGTGCTGTTGTCCATTTCAAGCACATCAAGAATGTGACGTTGAACGTAGGTTTCATAACTAAGGCCGCTGACGGCTTCAATCAGATGCCCAAGCAGCATGTAGGCACGGTTGGTGTAGCCCATAACCTCTCCGGTAGGCCGTGCGAAGCGTACACCTCTGCGCTTGAAGACATCGGCGAGCGGAGCGTGGTCGTTTGGAGAACGTAGCGACATGCCGGCCCAATCTTCATCAAGGCCGCTCGTGTGCTGCAGAAGTTGTCTCACGGTAACAACTTTGCCGCCGTAGGGATTGTGTACGTGAAACGCCTTCAGGTAACGATTGATATCAGTATCCAGATCCAGTTTCTCACGCTCGTACAGCTGCAGAATGCCCACAGCGGTGAACATTTTTGTTAGCGATGCAATGCGAAGCAAATGCCTTTCCGGGTCCATTGGAGGGCGATTATGCGTTGGCGCTCCTGATACTCCGTAGCCCTTCGTATATACGTCGCCGTTGGCGAAAACGACCGCCACCTGAGCGCCGGGCGAAGCCATGGCAACAGGCTCTTGAGAGATAGTCTTCAGAAACAGATCGTCGATATCTCTGGAAGGTATGTCTCCTGATCCCAAGCCGGGCGGCGTGGCGCCAAGAGCAGCAGGCGTGAGAACGAAATTCAGCAGGAAAAGCAGCGTCGCGAGGATCGCAGAGGCCTTTGAGCCGTTCAGCATGATCGATATTTCATCCTATCAGACTCGCCATGGGGCGCCGTGGGGACACGAAGTGGCCCGCGCTCGCGGGGGGCTCAGGGTTGAAACCTGTCCGCTGTGCTATTCCACCTTCCACCCAACTCGGCTTTCATCCCAGCTCGTACACATTGCTGCAAGCATTTTATATAATATATCAGAAAAGTTCGACTGCAACATCGATTCGATACTCTCAAAGGGTCGCGGCCAGGGCTGGCATGAAACTTTCCCAAGTGCGCAGAGGCCCAGACGTAGAAGGCACCAGAAAGGCCAAATCCAACATTGCCAGTATAATTTATATTTTATATTCTTGAACGACATTCTGTGACGAATCGCAATCTTGCCACGCGCATCGCGATCCCGTTGGTCAGAGCGGCGGCGCTAGGGAATACAGGGAATTGGTTTTGAAAAGAGTGGAAATGGAACGCGACGGGGGGTGGCGACAGCATCGTCCCGCCAAATGGCGGAATCTGCCGGAACGCCAGGCTACTGCCGGGCATTCGATCGGCATCATATGCATTCCCGGTGTAAGTGCCCTGCTGCCCGGAAATATGCAAAACGCATCGACGTTTAGCTTCCCTGTTGAATACAAGGTCGTCAAAGACGTCTCGTTCGATCAGATCGCGTGTGGCGCCCCCGAAGCTACAGAGCCAATTGTCGAAGCAGCTCGTGAGCTGGTCGCAGGAGGTGCGCGTGCCGTCGTCGGAGCGTGCGGTTCGCTTGGTCACTACCAGCGCGCTGTCGCCGATGCGGTGCCAACGCCCGTCTTCATGTCTATCATGACACAGGTGCCGTTTATCCTTCAGGCTCTGGGTGTGCGGCAGAAACTTGCCATTCTGTTTGCGACCAAACGGGCCTTCACGCCCTTGTTGCGCGAGCAATGTGGGATACTGGAATCTGATCGCATCATTTCGATAGATTTGATGGGATGTCCGGAATTCGATGCCTTTGTCTCGCCCGGCGAGCTTTGCGATGGCGATGCGCTGCTGAAGGAGATGTTTTCACGCGTTGAAGCGCAGATCGATAACACGGTTGGCGCCTTGCTCCTGCAGTGCAGCGATCTTCCGCCCTTTGCGGCGGATCTGCAGCAGAATCTTGGTTTGCCGGTATTTGACATGAGCGGATTGGTGGAATGGTTGCACGCAAGCGTTGTCCGCCGTCCGTTTGCAGGTTTCCTCTAGCGCTGGTTTTTTCGACCTGCTCAGGGAATAGATGGGAGTGAATAGTGAAACAGAATGTGATGATAACCTGCGCTATCAGCGGAGGTGCGGATACAACGGGAAAGAATCCGAACATTCCAATTTCTCCAAAGGAGATGGCGGAAGACGTTGCCAAGGTCGCGGCAGCGGGGGCGACGATGGTTCATATCCACGTACGGGATCCGGAAACTGGGCAGGAGTCGTGGAAAAAGGAACATTTTGTTGAGGTCGTAAGCCGAATCCGCGATCAGGGTACGGACATTATCATAAATCTCACCACGGCCATCGGGGTGCTGGCGGCCTTCGATCCGGAAGATCCGAGCCGGCTTGATCCTGTCAAAACGAAATTCTGGCGGCCGGAGCGTCGTCTTGAGCATATCCATGCTGCGATGCCGGATGTTTGCTCGCTCGACGTACCGATCATGAACTATCATGATACGCCCTACTGCAATCTTCCTGATCATGTTCGCTACATGGCCAAAGAGCTTCAGCGGATAGGTGTGAAACCCGAAATCGAAGTCTTTGATGTAGGCGATCTGTGGCGTACCCAGGAATACATTGCTGAAGGGCTGTTCGATGCGCCTCCGCTTATCCAGCTGTGTATGGGCGTGAAATATGGAGTACCGGCAACGACCCGCGGTATAGTCGCGATGTGCGACATGCTTCCGGCAGATTGTGTTTGGGGTGCTTTCGGTATTGGCGATCGGCAGATGCCGGTTGTCGCACAGTCGATCCTTATGGGCGGCAATGTGAGGGTTGGACTTGAAGATAATCTCTATCTGAGGCGCGGCGTTCTTGCCACGAATGCTCAACTCGTTACGCGGGCAGTCGAAATTGTCGAACACCTCGGGACGAATGTCGCAACCGTCAAGGCCGCACGCGATATGCTTCGCCTCAAAAACCGCTAGTTGTCGCGGACACTTCTGTTGATCGAAGAAAGACATGCAAACAAGCGAAAAGCCGAAGCTTTACCTTGTCTGACATGTTCGTGTCTGGGCCGAACGGCGGGTAACACCCGCCGTTCGGCCGGATCGATCGCCGATCAGCCCTCCCATTCCTGATTGCCGTCTACGCCAATAAGCTGGCCGGTAATGTGTTTCGCTTTATCAGAGCACAGAAAGGTTACCGTATCGGCAAGCTCTTGGGGTTCGATCAGGCAACGCATCGAAACGTACTGGAGAGCATCCTGAGCAACCTTCTCGATCGTTGAACCATTTCTGTTCGCGATTTGAGAAAGGACGAGCTGCAGGCGATCGTTGTTAATGGGGCCGGGGAGGATTCCATTCACGCGAATGCCAAACGGCCCGAGCTCTCGGGCGAGATTGAGCGTCAATCCTTCAACTGCATACTTCGAAGTGATGTAAGGCAATCGATTTGGCAGGCGGGTGCGGGTTGAGGCGGTTGAGAAGTTCAATATGACGCCGGAGTGGCGGGCTTTCATCCCGGGCACCATCGCGCGCGCGGTATAGAAAACGCCGTTGATGTTGGTATTCATCGTATCGAGCCATTCGGTCGAAGTGATCTCCTCGATCGGCTTTGTTGGCCCCGCAATGCCAACCACATTGACGAGAATGTCAATTTTTCCGAATCGCGCCACCGCTTCCTCCGCTACGCGAATGGCATCGGCTTCCACACCGATATCGGCGACGGTGGCCCGCATTGCGGGGTTGCTTTCGAGCAGCGCGCTGACGGCTTCCTCTCGTATGTCGCAGGCGAACACCTCTACGCCGCTTCTGGCCAGAGTTTCGGCGATGATACGTGCCGTGCTGTCCGCGCCCGTTATGAGCGCACTTTTACCGGTAAGTTCAGGCATTGCATCCTCTAAGAATCAATTGAGCGGAGCCTTGGGTTTCTGCCGGGATAGGGGCGCAGGGCCGGCGCCCTCTTTGCTTTCCGTCCGCTGGATTCCTAGTCGCCTTCGCAGGGCTAGACAATATGTTTTATAAAATATATGACGTGACCCATAACAACATGGTTCAGTTCAGTGGAAGGGGGGAAATATGCGCAATTACAGAGTAATGTTGACTGTGGGGGCAATGCTGTGTTCAGCAGCTCCGAGTGCACTTCTGGCTCAGGAGGCCACGACCTCGTCGGACGCCGAGGAGATTGTGGTAAGAGCGTCAACACGCCTTTCTTCCGGCTTTGACTCGCCGAAACCCGTCATCACGGTGGACAGGGATTCCATCGAGAAGAGGGGGCTCGTAAATATCGCCGACTATCTGAACGAAATTCCGTCTTTCCGGGCGACTACGACGCCGCAATCGACGGGATTGCTGTCAACGGATAATGGTGTGAGTGGTCTGGATCTGCGCGGCCTTGGGCCGCGGCGCTCACTTGTTCTGGTCGATCAGCGGCGCCATGTGGCAACGGATCTGTCCGGTACCATCAACATCAATCTGGTTCCGCAGACCCTGGTGAAGCGGGTTGAGGTCGTAACGGGCGGTGCTTCCGCGCAGTGGGGCTCGGATGCTGTTGCAGGTGTCGTGAACCTGATCACCGATCGCGAACTTGAAGGCGTGAAGCTGGATGCGCGCTATGGCCTGTCGGACGAAGGCGACGCAAAGGATAAATTCGTTTCGTTCGCGTACGGTGTTTCGGGTGCCGATGGGCGCGGTCACATCACGTTTGCGGCAGAATTTCAGGATAACAGCGGTGTCGCTGATCAGCGCGATCGAAGCTGGGGCCGCAAGCGTTGGGGCATTGTGGGCAATCCGAACGATACCGGGCCGAATGACGGCATTCCTGCTCGTATCATCACCAAGAATGTCGTGCTAGGATTGGGCACTGATGGCGGCTATCTGCCCCTGGCGCTTGGTAACCATCCGTCAGTCGCACAAATACGCTTTGGGGGAAGCGGGGAAATTCTGCCCTACGATATCGGGGAGTACCCGATCCCGAACGCTTTTTCGGCCTTACCTTTTCAGGTCGGCGGCGACGGGGGCGCTTTTGGAGACGATGCGACATTGTCTGTGCCGTTCCAGCGCAAGAATCTGATGATCGTTGCTGATTATCAGTTATCGGACAACGTGAAAATGTTCGTCGACGCAACCTATGCGCGTTTTGAAGCTCGTAATGAGACCGTGCAGCCTTGGAGTTTCATCGGGGGCGGTCCCGACATTATCATTTCCGGTAACCCGTTCATTCCGGACGCGTTGCAGCAAACCATGACGGACAATGGCGTTCCCGTGCTCATCATGGCGCGCACAAACACCGACCATGGGTTTATCACGGCAGATTCCGAGTCGGACACGTTCCGGATTGTCGCTGGCCTTGAAGGCAAGATCTCCAACTGGAACTGGAATGCCTATGTTTCACACGGCGAAACGAACTTCACCAATAGGCAGATAAACAATGTCATCGTTGCCAACCGCAACTTCGCTATCGATGCCGTGAGGGATCCCGACAGCGGAGAAATCGTGTGTCGGGCAAATCTGGATGGTGCGAATGGCGCCCCTGGCTGCGTACCGCTCAATCTCTTTGGCGACGGTTCGCCGAGCGCCGCGGCGCTGGACTATATTCATGCCGATACCATGTTCCGCAGGAAGATCAGTCAAACAGTTGTCGTCGGAGCGATCAGCGGCGAGATTGCGGAACTGCCGGCAGGCGCATTGTCAGTTGCGCTCGGCGCCGAGTACCGAAACGAAGAAGCATCAACGACCGTTGACAAGCTTTGTCAGGACGGAAGTATGCTGTTCTGCGGAACCCAGCCGATCGCGGGCGATGTAGGCGTCAAGGAAGTGTTCTTTGAAGCGGGCGTGCCAATTCTCAAATCGGATAGCGGGATGTCGCTCGATGTTAATGGCGCCATCCGATACACCGATTACAGCACGAGTGGCGGTGTAACGACCTGGCAGGCGGGTATGACCTTCAGTCCGGTGCGTGACGTCACTTTGAGAGGCACGGTTTCGCGCGATATACGGGCTCCGAACATCACGGAACTGTATAGTACGTCGTTGCGGAACTTCGATAACATTTTCGATCCGTTTACGAACCAGGTCCGCCTCGTCCCGATCAACGGCGGCGGCAATCCAAGCCTGAGGCCCGAGAAGGCCTATACCTACAGCGCTGGACTTGTTTACCAGCCCTCATGGGTAGACGGCTTGTCGATGTCCGTTGACTGGTATCGGATCAAGGTTTCTGATGCGATCAGCCGGGTGCCTGCGCAAACAATCGTCACAAACTGCTTCGATGCCGGTATTGGATGCGAGGCTGTAACGCTTGTTGACGGTGCACTCACCGCGGTAAATGCATCATTCCTGAATGTTGCCAGACAAGTCGCAGAAGGCGTCGACTTTGAGGTGAGTTACCGTGTCGATAGTGTGGGCCCGGGTAGCCTGAATGTTCGCGGACTTGTCAATTATACCATCGAGCAGTCTCTGTCCCCGGACGGCGTGATCGTCTACGACGATGCTGGCGTCGTTGGCCCTGACGCGCCGGGGGGCAGTCCGACCCCGAAATGGCGCTGGAACATGTCCGCCGACTACGTGATTGGTGACTTCGGCTTGCTGACCCAATTGCGCTATGTTGGCGGAGGCAAATACTTGCGCGGCCTGACCCCCGAGGACATTAATGACAATTCTGTAAGCGGGGCAATTTATGTGAATATGTCGGCACGCTACAATTTTGAAACGGCACGCGGAACGGCGTTTCAGCTTTATGCGGGCGTCAATAATCTTCTCGACAAGGATCCGCCGGTTGCGCCGCTGGATTTCGTTGACAATATCGCAACAAACCCGGCCTTGTATGATGTGATTGGCCGATACGTCTATGCCGGCGTCCGCGCGAAATTCTAGAAGCGCTCTTCAGCACGTCATGGCGCGATTTCGCAGGCGGGACGCACACAAGCGCCCCGCCTGTGAGATGCCGGTGCTCAACGTCGAAATTTTCCCGGATGCTGATCCGGTACGTTATCCATTGTGCAGCTGTGCAGCGGGATCGGTCCGCGGAGGCGAGGATGTATAACGATGCCACATTCAGAATGGAGCCAGGCAGATGAAATGTAAGCTTCTACTTATGGCACTTTGCCTGACGTCGTCGCACGCTTATTCAGGGAGCGATCCGAGCCCTGCCGCGCCCAGAGCTCAGGCCAGTCAGAATGGAAGTCCGGCTTCTGCAGGTGTGCCGCAGTCCTTTCCGTCAGGCCAGGCAGAGTCGTTTCATCAGCAGTTCACACCGTACTTCACTGATTGGTTCTTTCAGGGGGGGGACTACACCCGATACGTCCTTCTCAACACGCCGGAGTTTTTTCTCCAAAGCGTATTCAACGAGACGGGTACAGTAACATCTCTACCTGTCAAACCGAATCCCAAGGTCGCCGCTTTTGTTATCTCCTCCAAAATCGGGGAAATGCCGCTTGGGCGATACGTAAACGAATCTCCGACAGATGGGGCGATCGTCGTCCACAAGGGCAAGATCGTCTTTGAAGCCTATCCCCGCATGAAGCCGATGGACAAGCATCTCTGGTTCTCGATTTCCAAGACAGTGGCGTCACTTGCCGTTTCGGTGCTCGAGCAGCGCGGTTTGATCGATGTCCGCAAGCCAGTTGATTTTTACTTGTCCGAGTTGAAAGGCTCCGCGTGGGCCGGTGTGCCAGTGATCGATGTGCTCGACATGGCGTCTGGCGTGGATTGTTCCGAGGCCCACGCAGACCTGAAGTCATGCTTCTGGGACTTTTATAATGCTTTCGGATGGCCGGTATCAGAACTTGCCAAGGATGACCCTTGGCAAACGCTTCAAGAGATGAAGAGGCTAAGGCCATCCGGGGAAATATATGACTATTCATCGGTCAATACTGAAGTGCTCAATCGTCTGGTGACTGTCGTTTCGGGTGATCGTTATGCTGATTTTGTTGAAAGAGAAATTTGGGGCAGGGTTGGAGCGCAATCGACCGCGTTTCTGACGAGCACTCCAAGCGGAAATGCCTTCTCGGCAGGCGGAATGATCTCGACCCTGCGTGATCTTGCACGATACGGACTCTTTTTTGTTCCCTCGGGACGGAAGGCTGACAATCCCGTCGTGTCAGATGCGCTGCTTTCACGAATTCAGAAGGAAGGTCGCCCGGAACTGACCAAGGGGCTGAAGTACGCACACGAATACCTGGGGGACAACTCATTTCATCATAATACGTATCAATGGGATATCGTCACGGTCGAAGGCGATTTTTATAAGGCCGGCGTCGGAGGGCAGGGGCTCTATATTTCACCATCGCGGGATCTGGTCATTGCCTGGTTTGGTACGCACACGGAGAAGCGTGAGCACAATCAGATGCAACGCGTGGCAAGGCAACTCGCCAAGTCCGGGCTGTTCGATGACTAGAGGAGAAGTCTCTACGGCAGGTCGCCATTGGAAACGCTCTTCAATCGCAAGTCACGAGAATATGGTCCACTTTTTCGAGAAGAGCGTGACACTTGGTTTCAGAACGCTCCGGCTATTGATAGACCGGAATGGAACGTGAATTCCTCGCGCAAATATCAGGATGGCATAGGCAATGACTAACCTGTTCGTACCACCGACCCTTTCAGAGATTCTGGATACGGCCAAACGAATATTCCCCTATGTTCAAAGGACACCGACGACGCGATGGTCCGGGGGGCTGATCAAGTCGTGCTTTGGCGCTTCGGCGGAAGTTCACGTCAAGCTGGAGTTGATGCAACGAACGGGTTCATTCAAGGCTCGAGGTGCGATCAACAATGCCCTGGCACTCACTGAGCAGGAGCGTCGTAAGGGCGTTGCGGCAGTCAGCGCGGGCAATCATGCGATTGCAGCAGCGTATGCCGCATCCTGTGTTGGAACCAGTGCGAAGGTTGTCATGTTGGCCTCGGCGAATCCTTTGCGCGTTGCAGCAGCACGTGACTACGGTGCCGAAGTGATCATCGCATCGGATGGTCCCGCAGGGTTTGCGCTGGTGGAAGACATTGTCAATGTCGAGGGACGGACTTTCATCCACCCGTTCGAAGGACGGCGAGTCACCGAAGCGACCGCGACATGCGGGCTTGAATTTATCGAAGACGCTGGCGCGCTGGACGCGATTATTGTTCCGATTGGCGGCGGTGGCCTATGCTCTGGTATTGCCCTGGCCGCCAAGCTGGCAAGACACGACTGCAAGGTTTATGGGGTTGAGCCGGTGGGATCTTCCGTCATGACGAAGAGTTTCTCCGCGGGCTCTCCACAGAGGTTGAGCCATAGCGACACTATTGCCGACAGCCTCGCACCCCCTATGACAACGCCATACGCATATGCCATGTGCCGACAGTATGTCGACGAGATTGTGCTTGTCGATGACGAGCAGATCAGTGCCGCGGCGGCGCTTCTTTTCCGAGAGATGAAACTTGCTGTCGAACCGGCTGCAGCAGCGGCAACAGCTGCTGCTTTCGGGCCATTGCGATCCAAGCTCGAAAACAAGAGGATCGGAATCATTGTCTGCGGCGCAAATATCGATCTCGAAAATTACGTTAAAATTGTCAGAGGTGGATTTCATTCTCTGGACAATAATATTCTCGGTTTGGTCTGATTTATAGTCGTTGACTTGCCAATTCTCGTCGGCTGCGAAAATGCGGATAATTTCCGTTCGAGCGTTGCGCGAAGGCTGTAACGGGGAAGATGGGGAAAAAAAGGATGAGGCGATGAAAATTAAGGGGTTTTCTGCTTTACTTTTCCTTCTGGCATTGGGTGCTGCAGCACCGGCTGAAGTCGCCTCCAAGGCTGCGGGCCAGGCGATTGATGGCAATGAAGTCATCCGGAAAGCGGTCGCCGCACATTTTCTGGGAAGCCCCAACGCGATGCCGAGTAGCATAGCCTTGAGCGGTGATGGCGCGGCGTTCGGATTTCCGGCGAATTTTGAGCTTCACGCCAGCGCGGCGGGCGCGCAATCGATAAGCATTGAGACCATCCAGTATTCGCTTTTCCGGGCGATCGATAGCGACAAGGGCTGGGAAAAGCAGAGTTGGCGGAATCTTGGAGGCACCACCGGATCGGACGACAGGGAAATCGATCCGCGCACCCGCTCGAGGAGCCGTCCATTCTACCTGTTCGCTCTGCTGGGCTATCTGAACGACCCCGAGGCTTGCGCGTTGTCGGGCGATACGGGAGCGGTCGACGACGTTTACATCGTGGTTTGCAAGGCGCCTCAAGGGAAGGAGTCTTACCATATTCGGAAAAGCGATTTCCTGCCGGTTACGCGTACCTATAGCGGAACCTACTCCGAGGGCGTTCGTGCAATCGAGGAAACCTACGGGGACTATCGCAACGTCGGAAACATGCGATTGCCGTTCAGCATCACCTATCCCGATCCGGAGTTGCCGAGGCTCACATTGAACGTGCGCGTGCGCGGCTACGAGACGTCGGATCTCAAGGGTGATCCGTTCGCGCAACCCGAATCCATGCAGTCGAGCAAGCCTTTTGAGGTGGCCCTGAAAACGGTTCCATTCCATGTGTATAAAGAGGCCGACTGGATACAGGGCGCAGGTGAATGGGATCAGAACGGTCGCTGGGCGACGACGTTCGGACCGACAGAAACCTGGACGTTCGACATGATGGTCGACGAGAAATTTGGTCGCTGGCTGGAGCCTTCCTCTGCCGTCGTTACCTTCCACGCCAATGGTAAAGTTTTGAAGACCATCGCGTTTTCAAAGGCAACCTTGGACATGGTGCGTCGGCGCGATGTTTCTCGTTATGCAGGGTTTGCGGGAATTATGGTCTTTCGCCATCATTTCACCGAGGCAGCTGATCTCGATGTTGATGCCATGTCTTACCGCTTGAATCTGCGCGCGCCTGACGGCTCGGAAGTGGTGGCGGAATCGAACGTTCCAGTCTCGCGATACAAGCAGAAGACAGCTTTGATGTTTCCCGTAAAGGGCGATTTCATGATTGTCAGTGGCCATGATTGGGACGAGATCAATCACAAGGATGAATGGCAGCAGTGGGGCGCATACGACATCATTCCTCTTGGGGAGGGGTACCGCCTTCGCACATCCAAGGCAGCATTTGGCACGCCCGAATTCAATGCATCCTTCCCTGCGTTCGGTCGGGAGATTCTTGCCCCCGCGGAAGGCAGGGTCGTGTATGCGCGTGGTGGTGTGCCTGATACGTTACCGGACGATTTCTGGGAGAAGACGGATTTGCCGAGAGATGTTTGGGCGCTCCCGGGTAATGTTATCATTATTGATCATGGCCACGACGAGTTCAGCTTCTTTGCTCATCTCCAGAATGAATCCATCAAGGTCAAGGTAGGCGACAAGGTTGAAAAAGGGCAGGTCATCGCGCTATTGGGCGCTTCGAATGGAGGCGTGCCGCACCTGCACTATCAATTGATGTCGGGACCTGTTCTGCTTCGTTCCGATGGGCTGCCGTCGGAATTCGAAAATCTGCGCGAGAGTGATCCTGAGGGTCGAAAGGTTCGTTCCCCGAAGAGCGGGCGATATCTTACGGCAGAATAGAAATGCCACTCCTTGGGTGAGTGATACTTTCCAGATTCACGTACTTTGAACGCGCCCCTGGGCAAAGCGCGGTCTTTGTTCGGAACGTTTGGAAGGCGATTGGCTTTGGCAGATTATCAACAGGATATCATGAATGACATCGCAGGCCGACATGAACGCCACCGCGAACATGACGTTTCGACGTCACGTAGGGCGGCTCGGATACTTCGCTCTCGCATTCGGGGGGATCGTTGGCTCTGGTTGGGTGGTTGTTCTCGGTGAATGGCTTGGAGCCGCAGGACCGGGCGGTGCGGCACTTGCCTTTGGGGCCGGAGGCATCACCATGGCCCTTGTCTGCGCGTGCTATGCGGAACTTACAGCCAGGATGCCGCGCGCGGGTGCAGAGTTTGTTTACGTTCGAACATCACTTGGGGCTATTCCGGGCTTTTTGGTGGGCTGGTTTCTACTGCTGAATTTCGTCGGTCTTGCGGCATTCGAAGGCATAGCACTTGTCTGGCTGTTTTCAGCATTATTCCCCTCAATGCACGACGCGCCGATCTATTATGTACTCGGGGAGCCCGTGGGGGCCATTGGCCTGACGGCCAGTTTTGGCGGTCTTCTTCTTCTCGGATGGCTGAATGCGCGTGGCAGCGGCGCAACGGTGACGTTTCAGAAGATTCTTACATATGGCTTTATCGCATTCGCTGTGGTGCTGGCCGTACTTGGTCTCAGTCTCGGCGATTTTGCGAATACGAGGCCACTCTTCCAAATGTCTCCGAACGGCTTCCCTTGGTCAGGTGTGTTCTGGGTTTTCTCAATGTGCCTCCTGTTTCTGAACGGTTTTCAGGGGGCGGCGCAAGTCGCCGAAGAACGAGCGCATGGTGTAAGCTTATCTGCCGTTGCATGGGCTATGATCGCGGCCGTGGTCGCCGCCTCGATTTTCTACGTCCTTATTATCTTCGCTGTCGCATCCGCGGCGCCGTGGGAGGAGACTGTGGCGGCCGGATTGCCGACGGCCCATGCCTTCGGCGTCCTGTCTCCCTCTGCGCCATGGCTCGCCCAGGTCGTTATTGTTGTTGCCATCGTATCTCTGGCAAAGACGTGGAACGTTATTGTGATCATCGGTGCGCGCTTGATCGTGGCACTCGCCAGGGATCATTTTTTCCCTTCCAGGTTGGCGGCACTCAATTCCCACGGCGCACCATCGCTTGCTGTCGGTTTGTTTTCGATTCTTGCGGCTCTTGCGGTTCTGCTGGGTCCCGGCGCTATCGTTCCAATCCTGAATCTTTGTGCTATGTGTCTAGCAGCGACGTTTGTTCTTCTTCTTTCGGTGCTTTTAAAGGAGAGGGCCTCGGGTACTTCCAAACCCGAATTCAAAGTGCCGGGAAACTCTGTTCCTATCCTTGTAGCACTCATTCTCGTGATTGCCATGGGAGCGGTAGCTGCTGTTCTGCCGTTGCTGAAAGCCGATGGGCTGCCGACAGAATGGCTGTTGCTTGCAGGATGGGGGATGGCCGGAGCGATCCTCTTCCGAGCTTCGCGTAAAGTACGAAACCCTGATACTGAGCGAAGCCGGTGACCAGCAGAAAAAGCACGATTACGAGTTTGATCTGCCCCCAGCGAGTGGACCGATAGGTTTTGTGACAGCGATCGGTCGGCACGCCTCGGCGGTCGAGGCTCCCTGCGCCAGCACAAGCTCAACTTCACGCAGCCTGCCGATGATCTCTTCCGGCTTGTGCTTCTTGCTCGACATTCAATGTCCCTTTCGTGGTCCAGACCATCACAGTCTCTGGGCCACTCAGCAGGGGACAGATCACCGAAAATTCTAAAATGGCAAGTAAGAAAATCGTTATTGTTCAATAGCTTGCAGCAATGCGGGGCGGCGCTACGCGGTAAGTGCTCGGCTTTTGGTACCGCCTGCGAAGGTTCGAATTCTTCCGCCCTAGCCAAGCGTTTTCAAGCACTTGCTTATCTTTCCATAGAGCCTCCAGATGCGGACGCGGAGGAGTCCGCACCGCAGTTGGAAGGGTTCGGGAGGCAACGGTCTCGCGGTTTGCCCATGTCACATAACCTCTCTCCCGGACCTATCCGTCCGGATAGGCGGGCATGCAGGTCATTTGTTCCCAAAAGATAGGATGAGCCTCGCCCCGCCCTCGGGCTAGAACCAAGGTCGCCGAACAGGGACGCGGAACAGTCCAAGCGATCGGGAGGATCGTCGGCGTATGCGGAGGGGAAGTGGTATGCGGAGCCAATCTAGCCTGAACTATACGTGCGCCTGCCTTTTGGCCGGCGTTGCGACCATCGTCGCCATGCCGGCGTGGGCGCAGGAAAGCGGCAGCGACACTGCCGTGCACAGTGGAGAGGTCGAACAGATCGTCGTTACGGCACGCAAGCGCGAGGAGCGCGTGCAGGACGTGCCGGATTCGATCAGCGTCTTTACGGCGGCCGCGCTCGAAGCGACGCGTATCGACAACGTGAAGGATGTGGCGCTTCGCGTGCCAAACCTCTCCATCGTCGAGGCGCAGCAGCCGGGCGTCGCGCTGCTGACGATCCGCGGTGTCGGGCAGGCGCGCAACGGCGAACCGCCGATCGCCGTCGTCGTCGATGGTGTGCAGCTCAGCAATGCCTACCAGATCACGCAGGATCTGTTCGATATCGAGCGCATCGAGGTACTGAAAGGTCCGCAGGGCGCGGTTTACGGCCGCAACGCCATCGGCGGCGCGATCAACATCACGACCAAGCAGCCGACGAATGATTTCGAAGGCTTCGTTCAGGGCAGCTACGGCACGGGGCAGGACTGGCGCCTGTCCGCCGCGATCAGCGGTCCGATCGTTCCCGACAAGCTGCTGTTCCGCCTTGCCGGATCGCTGCGCGATTTCGACGGCGACATCGAAAGCGTGAACGCGCCGCGCTCGAAGGAAGCGAACTGGGCGCAAGACAAGAACATCCGCGGCAGCCTGCTGTTCACGCCGTCCGATGTCGTCACTGTCGATCTGCGCTATTCGCGGCTTGAAACTAAAGCAGGCGCGGCCTGGTACGCGGCTGTGCCGCCCGGCGGCGACATCGACGAACCGCGGCCGTATATCGGCGACTACCCCTCGTGGGCGGAGCGTATCCTGAACGATGCCTCCGCGAAGGTGGATGTCGATCTCGGCGCCGCGATGCTCACGTCGGTCACGGCCTATTCGAAGGTCTCGTCGTTCATCGACGAGGAACTCGATCTCAGCCCGCTTGACGGCATCATCGCGCAACAGACGCTGAAGACACGGAATTTCAGTCAGGAACTGCGGCTCGCGTCCACGGGTAACACGCGTTTCAAGTGGCTCGCTGGCCTCTACTATCTGAAGACGCGTCAGAAGCTCGATACCGAGATTTTCCTCGGTGCGGATTTCCTTCCGCTGTTCGGCCTGCCGCCGGAGCTTGCGCCGCTCCTGTTCTCACAGAGCCGTTCGACCGATCACAACAAGGCTTATGCGGCGTTCGGCCAGGTCTCCTACCGCTTCGATATGGGCCTCGAGCTCACGGGCGCGCTGCGCTACGACGTCGATGACCGGCACCAGATCGATCGCGCCGCGCCGGGGCTTCCGGAGTACGACCGGACCTTCAAATCGCTGCAGCCGAAGGTTTCGGCGACATGGTTCTGGAACGACGATTCGATGGTTTATGCGACCGTCGCCAAGGGTTTCCGCAGCGGCGGCTTCAACCCACTCGATATCATCACGCGGTCGTACAACAAGGAAGAGAACTGGAACTACGAGGTCGGGATGAAGGCGAGCGCCTTTGATCGCAAGCTGACGCTCACCAGTGCGGTCTTCTACACGCGCATCAAGGATCGTCAGGTCTACACGCTCGATATCAACAATTCGGCGCAGACGCTCACGAATCCGATTCCGAAGTCGGAAGTCTATGGCTTCGAGGCGGAGGTGATCGCGCGTCCGGCGCCCGGTTTCGATCTTTCGGCGTCGATCGGCTACACGGATTCGAAGATCATCAGCTACGATACGTCGGTGTTCGCGGGCCTTCCCGCGGCGGGCGACTATACCGGCAACAAGCTGCCGCAGATGGCGAAGTTCTCTTATGCCTTGGGCGCGCAGTACGAGCACGAATTCAGCGACGACATGTCGATTACGCCGCGTGTCGAGCTCAACGGTTCGAGCGGTGCCTATTACTGGGAAGTCGACAACACCGACAAGCGCAGCGGCGTCAGCCTCGTGAATGCGCGTCTCACGCTGCGCAAGGGCGGCTTGTCGCTCGCGGGCTTCGTTGAGAATCTGTTCGACGAGGATTATGTGATCGAGTTCGTGCCCGTCGAGTGGAGTGGCGCGGGTGCAGGCGATCTTTCCGGCGCGGCGCCGGGGCGGCGTTGGGGTGTGCAGGCGAAGCTGCGCTTCTAGGGGAGTTTCGATATGGGCAAGGCACAGGTCGTCCGCCGGTTCAATGCACCGGCGGAGACGCTCTGGAGCTATCTTTCGTGGCGCGGCATGGAAAAGCTCGCCGGCGGCGGGTTCTTCAAACGGGTCGTGTTCGAAGGTGAGGGGGCGGAGGTCGGCGCAACCAAGTGGATCCACCTCGCGGAAGGCCCGCCGCTCCGCGAACGCCTCGAATGGATCGATGCTGCGGGCTATGGCTATGGCTACCGCGTCGTCGACAGTGGGTCGCTGCCAATCACCGATTATGTCGGCGAGGTGCGCATCACGCCGTGTGGGCCGGGCGCCTGCGATGTGGTGATCCGCAACAGCTTCGTCGGCGTCACCACCGACGACGGCTGGGGCAGAGAATGGGAGACCATCGAGAACAGCCTGTTCGACGAGATCGAAGTCTTCCTCGGCGGCGCGCCCGCGGTTGGGCCGGAAGATGTCGCGGCGGCGATCCGCGCGGCGAGCGACCGGTTCGAGGCGGACTTCCGAAGTGGCGATCCCGAGCGCCTCGTCGCGAACTACTATGTCGACGATCCCCGCATCGCTGTGCCCGACACGCCGTTGCAGAAGGGTCGCGACGCCGCGATCGCGGTTTTCCGCGGTCTGATGGACGGCTTCTCGGCGTGCGACCTCCGGCAGGTGGAGGTCAGCCACGGCGGCGGCGACATCGCGTTCGAGCTCGGCGAATCCACCGTGCATCCGAAGGCGGCGGGCGAGGCGCCGACGCTCGTGCGCTACACGATCCTCTGGCGCCGCACCGCCAAGGGCTGGCGCGTGGATACGGACTTCTTCGCTTGGGGCGCGCTTTCGTGATAGGCTCCCCGGCTTGATGTGAAGGGGCTGGGAGGGAGCGATGCCGGTCGATCACAGCCTGGAAGTTGATACCGCCGCGCTGCCGCACCGCTTCGGCCCCGTGCGCGGCGACGTGCCGCTCGTCCGGCGTCAGCTCCTGCTCCGCGAGCTGACCGAGGCGAGCCTGCTGCGTCCGCTCACCATCGTTCGCGGCCCCGCGGGCTCGGGCAAAACCGTGCTGCTCACGCAGTGGGCGGACCTGCTGCGCCAGATGGAGCGCCCGGCGGCGTGGCTCACGCTTGATGCGTCGGACCGCGCCCCTGCGTTACTCATCGCCGGGATCGCCGAAGCGCTCGCCCACGCGGGCTACGACGACCTCGCCGAAGCCTTCGCCGCCATCGCCCCTAGTTTCTCTCCCGACGCGCCGGAGGCCGCAGCCCGCCGCCTCGCCGCCGCCGTCAACCGCACCCCGCGCAAGCCCATCCTGATCCTCGATGGCTGCGAGGCGATCAACGCGCCCGAAGCCTTCGCGTTTCTTTCGAGCCTCCTCCTCCACTCGCCCGCGCTGCGCTTGGTGCTGTCCTCGCGCCGCCGCCCCCAGCTTCCACTCGGCGCTCTCCGCGCGCGCAACCAGCTGCTCGAGATCGGCCCCGGCGATCTCGCCTTCACGCCTGCGGAAATCCACGCGCTGCTCTCAAACCAGGTACCGGAGCTTTACACCCGCCGCCTCCACGCCAGCACGAGCGGTTCGGCGGTCGCGGTCGCCTTCGCGCGGCGTTCGCTCGATCACACGCCGCGTCCGGGCCACGATTGCGGCACATGGCAGGACTGGCTCGGCGATTATTTCCGCGACGAGGTGCTGAGAACGCTTGACCCTGATCTCCGCACCGCCATGAGCCGCCTCGTCGTCGTCGAACGTTTCGACCTCTCGCTTGCCGAGGCGCTGGTTGGGAACGTCGCGCTGTCGCTTGTCGAAAAGCTTTATCACGACGAAGGCCTGCTGCTCCGCGATCTCTACACGCAGGAATTCCATTTCCCCGAAATGCTGCGCCGGTTCCTCGACGACCGGCTCGCGCTTATGGATGCGAAGGAGCGCGCGGCGCTTCACGCCCGCGCTGCAGAGTGGTTCGCGGATCGCGGCCTGTTTCAGGAAGCGCTCCGCCACGCGATCGAAGCGGGCGAACGGGAGCGCGCGCTCGCGCTCATCGAGCAGGTGGGTGCGACCACCGTCGTCACGCGGCAAGGCATCGCGGCAGCGCGCCTTATGCTCGATTCGATCGGCATCGCCGCCGATCCGCGCTGCCCAAGCGCACAGCTCTCGCTCGCCGTCGTCAGCGCCCACGAAGGCCGCATCGTCGATGCGGTCGAGCGTCTCCAGTCCGTACGGCTCCAGCTCGAAAATGCGGAGACCGGTGCCGATACGATACTGATCGACCGGCAGTTCCTGATCGCCGAAGGTTTCGTCAACGGCTTCCTCGATCAGCGGGCGAGCGCCGAGGAGGAAGCCGCGCTTGAACGCTACATCGACGAGGCGCTGCCGAGCGATCATCATGGCCGGGCGCAGGTCCATATTCTCCGCTCGTGGAACAGCTATTGCAGCGGCGATCTCGTGAAGGCGGAGCGCGCGGCGGTGGAAGCCGCGATCGATTACGCGGGCACGGAGAGCGTTTTCGGCGCGCTGTTCATGCATGTGCACCGGATGCTCGCGCAGTTCTGGCGCAATGATCTCGAAGGCGCGCTTGCCGAATCCGCGCTCGGCGAGAAGATGGTGCGGCTGTTCTTCCCGGAAGATCAGCGGCTGCGCGTGCTCACCGAGATGCTGCGCACCAGCATCCAGTTCGAGCTCGGCAAGCCCGATCTCCATGCCAATCCGCTCGATCTTGCCGCCATGGTCGGCGCGGTGGAGGCGTGGGTGGAGGTGCAGCTCTGGGCGCATCGCTATGCCGCGCGGGCCGCCGCCGCCGCCAACAGGCTGGACGAAGCGCGCGCGATCCTTGCGAACGGTGTCGAGGTCAGCGAACGGCTGCAGACGCCGCGGCTTGCATGGAACATGGGCCTCACCGGCGCGCTCATCGAGGCGCGCAGCGGTGCCGTGGACAAGGCATGGCGCGATGTGGAGGCGCTCGGCCTTCCGGGCGGCGCCTTCCTCAGCGGAACGGGCGTTCCCCTCACATGGCAGGAGCGTATCGGGGGCCTGCTCGCGCTCGCCGAGCTTCAGACGTCGGCACGTCGTCTCGACGAGGCCGCGCATTGGCTCCGCCTCGCCGAGGAGGAGGTCGGGCGAACCTCGGCGCTGCGCTTTGCGACCGCGATCGATATCGCCTGGGCGCGCATCCATCATGCCGAGGCGAAGCCCGTTCTGGTGCGCGCGAAACTGCAGGCGGCGTGCGGGCACTGTCAGGGATTGTTGCCCGCGCGGTTATTCGTGGAGGCGGGCGCGGATCTCCAGCCCTATCTCGCCGAGCTGCCGGGCTGGTCGACGCCGGACCCGCAACGTGGCGACATTCCGGTCGCGGGCGCCGACCCGGTCGGAGCTTCAAGCGATCCGCTCACGGCGCGCGAGCGGCAGATCCTGCATTTCATGGGGGAAGGGCACCCGAACAAGGTCACCGCGCATCGCCTTGGTCTCAGCGAGGCGACGATCAAGTTCCATCTGCGCAATATCTACAGGAAGTTGAGCGCGCAGAACCGCACGCAGGCACTGGCGCGCTACCGCGCGCTCGTCGGCGCTGCACCCGTCGGCTGATAGAGTGATTTCAAGGCAGGTGGACTCACCTGCCGAACCGGAATGACTCCAGCACGGCAATCGGGGGCGACAGCGCCGCCCCCGGGCCAGTTCAGGCCGCTGCGGCGGCGGCCTTCCGTTCGAGATGATCGATAATCTGCTTCGCCAGCGGCTCGGCAGAGGCCGGGTTCTGTCCCGTGAAGAACGGCGCATCGCAAACGACGTGCGCGCCGAACGGCTGCGCCGCCGAATAGATCGCGCGCAGCTTGCGCAGCATATCTTCGGGCAGCACGGGCACGATCTTGTCGACGCCCATCATCACGTCTTCGGCGTTGCTGATCGAGGTGAGCTTGCGGTTCTTCACCAGCGGCTCGCCGTTCGGGTCGACCGTCTGCACCAGGCCGATAACGCCGTGGCAGATGCCCGCGACGACATCGCCGCGCGCGAACAGCGTCTCGGCGAGGCGCTTGATCACGGGGTTGTGCGGGAAGTCCCACGTCGTCGCCGTGCCGCCGACAAGGAAGATGCCGTCCAGCCCCTCGTCGCCGGTGCTTTCGAGCGGCTGCGTGCCGTTCATCTTCGCCGATGCCGTTGCGTCGCCAAGGAAACGGCGTCCGTTGTCGCTGATCCATGCGTCTTCAAGGCTCATCGGGTCGATCGGCGCCTTGCCGCCCTTCGGCGATGCGATCGCGACGTCGAAGCCGGCGTCCACGAACTGCCAATAGGGTGTCGCCAGCTCTTCAAGCCAGCTTCCGCTAGCGTTGCCGCTCGATCCGAGCTCGCCGTGCGAGGTTACGATAAACAGGATTTTCTTGGCCATGTCGGGCTCCGCTTGCTCCCCTGAGTGGAATGGAGAGACCATAAGCGGCGCGGGGACAAGCACACACACGTCCGATTGGCGAGCATCGCCCGTCCGTTAGGATAGGGCCGCACACTGCCGCATTGGCCGTACGTGGGGCTATGCGCCGCGTGCCGCTTGACCGATGCTGCAACCTCATATTCCATTCCAGTGGACCAAGAGGGAGGTCTCGCGTGTCGCTTGATGATGTCAGTAAGTCGCGCCGTCTCGATCAGCCGGTGAAGCGGCCTTTGAGCCAGCCCGTCCCGTTCGAAGGTGAAGACGGGCTCTTCACCCAGTCGTGGTATCCGATCTGCCTGTCGAGCGCGGCGACCTCGTCGTTCGTGCGCGGTTTCGATTTCCTTGATGGGCGCGTCATCGTGTTCCGCGACAAGGAAGGCAAGGCGCACGTGATGAGCGCCTATTGCCCGCACCTCGGCGCGGACCTCTCGGTTGGGGACATGGTGGACGGGCAGGTGCGCTGCGTGTTCCATCACTGGCGCTACGGCGCGGACGGGCGCTGCTCCGGTATGCCGAGCAGCGATCCGATTCCGCCGACCGCGCGCCTGTTCGAATTCCCCACCTGCGAGAAATACGGTCTCGTCTGGGCCTACAACGGCACCGATCCGCACTATCAGCTTCCCGATTTTCCGTATCCGGACGACGAGCTCGTCTTCAAGATCAAGACGTTCGGCGAGGAAATTCCCACCGATCCGTGGATTCTCTGCGCCAACACGCCGGACATGCAGCACATCCGCTACCTGCACGGCATCGTCATCAACGGCGACAATCCCCACGATGCCGTCGAATGGACCGACCATTCGATGTTCTACGAGTTCGAGGGCACGCATGTCACCGGCGATCCGGTCAACCACCGCATCGGCATCGTCGGCACGAGCATGTATTTCCAGAGCACCAATTTCGCGGGCCGCTGGTTCGGCTTCGTGTCGCCGTTCAGCCTCAACCGGCCGAGCCGCTCCACGGTGTTCATCGTCGTCTGTGCGCGCAAGGACATGGGTACGCCCGAAGAGATCGACGAGTATCTCGAATTTGTGGCGGAGCTCGAGACGCGTGTCGTGCTCGATGATCTCGTCAACATGCAGACGATTCATTTCAAGCCCGGCACGCTGACACGCAGCGACAAGACGCTCGCGCGCTTCTTCGACTACATGCGTGATTTCCCAAGGGCGCATCCGTCGGCCGATTTCATTCGCTGATCGGCCGGGCGTGGCGGGGGAGAGCGGCGGCTATGCGGCACCGGACGATCTGGGGGCGCTGCGTGCGCTCCTCGATGCCAATCCCGGCGCGGCGATCCTTGCCGGGGGGCAAAGCCTGCTGCCGAGCCTGCGCGGCAAGGCGTCGCCGTTGTTCGTCGACATCGGCCGCATCGCGGCGCTGAAGACGATCGAGATTGAGGGCGATCACGTGCGGGTCGGCGCGGGCGTCACGCTCGCGGCGCTCGCACGGCATCCCGCCACGGCCGGCGGTTTTGCAGAAGCGATCGGCTTCGTCGGCAACGTCACCATCCGCAACCGCGCCACGGTCGGTGGCTGTCTCGCGTGGGCCGACCCGCGCGGCGAGTTGCCGCTCGTCCTGCTTGCGCTCGGCGGAACCGTGGTGACGGACAGGCGCGAGATTGCGATGGAAAGCTTCATAACAGGCCCCTCCCGAACCGCACTCGAACCCGGCGAGGTCATCGTGGCTGCGGCATTCGAAACCGGACGGAAATTTGCCTTCGAGGAATTGCTGGTGCGCAACTCGACTGGCCGCGCGGTGGTTGCAGCCGCCTGCGAACGGGTGGGGGACGCCATGCGCTACACGGTTTCCGGCCTCGTCGATCGTCCTGTCCGCAGCGGGCCGATCGCAGGCGATCCCGGCCCATGGCTCGACGATCTGCTCGTACAATTCCCTGTCCTCGCCGACGCGAGCAGCCCCGACTATCGGCGGCGCGTTGTTCATGCGCTCGCCCTTCGTGCGCGGGAACGGGCATGACAGGTGTTTCCGTCAGCCTCCATATCAACGGCGCGGCAGTCACGGCGCATGTCGCGCCGGACCTGACGCTCGCAGATTTCCTGCGCGGCGATCAGGGTCTCAAGGGCACCCACATCGGCTGCGAGGAGGGCGTTTGTGGAAGCTGCACGGTGCTGGCGGACGGCGAGACGCTGCGTTCCTGTCTCACGCTCGCAGCGCAGATGGATGGAGCCGACATCGCCACCGTCGAAGGGTTCGATGATCCGGCAGGTGATCGGCTCCGCAAGGCGTTCGCGGAGAATTTCGCGGCGCAGTGCGGTTTCTGCACGGCGGGCATGATGGCGGTGGCGCGCGAATTCCTCGCGGACGCCACGGTCGCCGATCACCGCAACGAGGCGGCGATCCGCTCGCGCCTGAATGCCGTCGTGTGCCGCTGCACAGGGTATCAGGCCATTGTCGCAGCCGTTCGAGCCGCGGTGCCGGAATGAGCGTGATCGGCCAATCGGTGCGCCGCGCGGCGCTCGATCGCTTCGCCGCGGGCCGTGGCCGCTACGTTGGCGACATCGATCTGCCGGGCATGGCAACGGTCGCCTTCGCGCGCAGTCCTGTCGCGCACGCCGAACTCCTCGGTGTCGACACGGAAGCCGCACGCGCCATGCCCGGCGTTCTCGCCGTCATCACAGGCGATGACATTGCGAGCTTCGCGCCGCAGCCGTCGCTGTGGAATCTGCCCGGCCAGAATCATTCGGGCCTGAAGGCGCTGGCAACGGATCGGCTGCGCTACGTGGGCCAGCCTTTCGCGGCCGTTGTCGCCGTCGATCGCCGCACGGCCGAAGCGGCAGTCCACGCGATCGTTCCTCAGTACCGCGCGCTCCCGGTCATCGCAGACATGGATGCGGCGCTCCGCAGCGATGTGCCGCGCCTCTACGATCACTGGTCCGATAACATCGTCGCCCGTCCACGCTGGCAGGCAGGCGACATCGCCGCCGCCTTCGACGGCGCCGCACTCGTCGTCAGCGACCGCTTCACGACCCAGCGCGTCCATCCCTGTTCGCTCGAACCGCGCGGTGTTGTCGTCGCGCCGGATCTCGACGGCGAGAGCATCACGGTGTGGCTCTCCACCCAGTCCATCCACCAGGTGCGCGCTGGCATCTCCGAATGTCTCGGCCTTCCCGAACACCGCATCCGCGTCATCGCGCCGGACGTAGGTGGATCGTTCGGCATGAAGGCCTGCATCTACGGCGAGGAAGTCATCCTCGCCTTCCTCACGCACCGTATCGGTCGTCCGCTTCGCTGGATCGAAACCCGCGCCGAAGCCTTCGTCGCCTCCGCCCACGGCCGCGACGAACGCGTCGACCTCGCCGTCGCCTTCGACACCGACGGCCGCATCCGCGGCCTCCGCTCCACCATCGTCCTCGACAAGGGCGCCGACCCCTATGCGACCTCGATGGGCACCGCCTGGATCACCGGAGCGGTGATGACCGGGCCATACCGGATCGACACGATCGACATCGAAGCCCTCGCCGTCGTCACCAACAAGACACCGACCGGCGCCTACCGCGGCTTCGGACAGCCGGAAGCGAACTTCGCGCTCGAACGCGCGCTCGACATCGCCGCGCCGCGCCTCGGCCTCGATCCGGCGGACCTTCGCCGCCGCAACCTCGTGGCGTCCTCAGAAATGCCGTACCCCACACCGACCGGTATCGTGCTCGACAGCGGTCGCTACGCCGATCTCCTCGATGCGACGCTCGAAAGGTTCGGCTACGACGATGCGCGACCTGTGCAACCCTCGTCGCGGCTCCGCACCGGCGTCGGCATTGCCTGCTACGCCGAAACCACGAACTTCGGCCCATCGCCGCTCTGCAAGCTGATCGGTGTCGACAGCGGCGGCTTCGATATCACGTCGATCCGCGTGGAGCCGAGCGGCCACGTGCGCGTCTTCGTCGGCCAGACTCCGATGGGGCAGGGCGTCGAAACCGCGCTGATGCAGGTCGCCGCCGACGAACTCGGACTTCCGGTCGAAGATATCTCCATCGTCCACGGCGACACGGTTTCGTCCGCCTACACCGCCTATGCGAGCGGCGGCAGCCGCGGCGCTGGTGTAGCAGGCGGCTCGACGGCGCTTGCCGCGCGGCGACTGCGGGAGCGTATCCTGCGCTGGGGTGCGCATCTGCTGGAAGCGCCGCTGGAAAGCGTCCGTTTCGTCCAGGGCGGAGTCGAGGTGATCGACGTGCCGACGCGCCGCATCGGCATCGCCGAGGTCGCGATGGCGGCGTACAAGGCGTTCTCAACGCCCGAAGGTATGGAGCCCGGGCTCGAGGACAGAGCGGCTTACGATCCGCCCGCACTCGCCATCGCCTATGGCTGCGTCGTCGCGGAGGTCGCCGTCGATCTCGATACGGGCAAGGTCACCGTGGAGCGCATCGTCTTCGGGCATGATTGCGGCGTGCAGATCAATCCTGCGATCGTGGAGGGGCAGGTAATCGGCGGGCTTGCGCAGGCGCTCGGTGCGACCCTCTTCGAAGAGGTGCGCTACGATGCTGACGCGCGGCCGCTCACGCTGTCGCTGCAGGACTATCTGCTGCCGCTCGCATCGGACGTGCCGCACGTCGAACTCGTGCATTTCGAAACGCCGACCCCGTTCTCGCCGATCGGCGCCAAGGGTGTCGGCGAAAGCGGCACGATTGGTGTGCCCGCCGCGATCACCAATGCGGTGCAGAATGCACTTGGGACGGCATTGCCGCTCGTGGCCCTGCCACTCACCGGCGAGCGCGTTTTGGCAACACTGCCCTCGGAAACGAAAGCACCCCTCTCAACGGTTCAGCGCCAAGCGCCATCGCTCGGCTGATCGCCGTGGCCGGGGACGAAGCGGCGTGCGGCGAAGCTGTGGGGGACCTCGGCGCTGCCGCCGTAGAGCTCGTGGTGGGGGGAGGCTTCGGCGAAGGCGGCGGCGAGTGCGAACAGGTTTTGCGCGGCTTCGTCCATCGCGCCGAGTTCGCCTCCGGCTAGGTAATCGAGCACCTGCGGCAGGCGCGGCATGAACGCGTCGTAAAAAGCCGCGAAATCCTTTGCTGAAGCGATCCAGCGGATTTCGCTGCGCGCGCGTTCTGTCGGTCGTGCCCACTGTGCGGCAAGCGCGGCGAGGTCTTCAAAGCCCGTGGGAAGGGTGGTCATGCGTGGTCTCCTCAGGCGGCCAGATACTGATCGAGCGTGCGCGCGGCGTGGCGGATCAGGAATTCCTGATCCATCAGCTGCATCGTGTCGATGACGCCGGAGCGGATGCCGATGAACGTGTCTTCCATCGTCGCGGTGTCTTCGAGCCAGGCGTTGCGGTGCAGCGCGTTGACATGGAACTGTGCGATGCGCTCCGCGGCGTTCTGTGCGGGCCGGAAATAGTTGATACCTTCCCACAGCGTACGGCCGTGATCGAGCGGCCAGAACTGGTGCGTGAAGAACGACATGCCCGGATAGCCGCAGCCCGATGCCAGATGGATGAGGAAATTGGGGAAGATGTTGGGCAGCTCGAACTGGAAGTCCGCGCGCCGCGTGGGGTTGATGCCGGGCGGCAGCAGGTCCGGGCGCGGACGGTGGGGCTCCCCGCCATGAAGCACGCCCGCAAACGCGGCGGTCGAGGCGGCGGCGTCCATCCCGGCGCCGTAGATTGCTGAGGAAGCGTGCGGCCCGATCAGCTTGAAATCGCTGTGTTCGATACCCCGGAAACCGGGCAGAGACCCGGCATGGATCGTCGGCACGTGATAGCCTTCGGAGAAGGCGTAGAGCGCGACCTTCCAGTTGCATTCAAGCACGGTCGAATAGCGGAAGGCGGTCGTCGATTCCGCATAGGGATAGCCGCCGAAGAGATCGGCGAAATCGCCGAGATATTCGCGCAGCGTCTGTTCTGGCGCGAAGTTGATGAAGACGAAGCCTTCCCACGTGTCACAGGCGATTTCGCGGAGGCCGAGGCACGCCTTGTCGAGCGTGCCGAAATGCTCCTCGAGCGGAACTGAGCGCAGCGGCCCGTCGGTGCCGAATACCCAGCCGTGGAAGCGGCAACTGACGACGCCTGCGCGGGCGCGTCCAAAGGTTTCGAAATCTGAGGTCGGCACCACCTTGTTGCCGCGGTGTGTGCAGACGTTGTGGAAGGCGCGGATCTTGCCGTCCTTGCCGCGCACGATGAGCACGGAGGCATCGGCGACGGGAAGCTCCTTCACTTTGTAGTCGCCGTTTGCGGGCAATTCCCAGCTCGTGGCGACCTTGAGCCACGTCTTGCGGAAAATCTTCTCGCGCTCGATCTCGTAGACGGTGGGATCGCGGATCGCGTCCACGGAAACGGGGTCGACGCCGAGTTCATCGCGGATGGCCGCAACCGAGCGATTGAGGTGCCGCAGCTGTTCCGCGCTTTTCGCGCCGGGCAGGGTGGTCACGCTCATGTCATTTCTCCTTCGTGAGACAGGCCGGTCAGGCGTCACCGAGCGCGTCGGGCTTCGGCGACCATCCGGCCGGGTAGTGTGAAATCAGATCGGCCTGCAGTTCGAGGCGTGCGAACTGCCATCCCGCATCCACGGAAACGGCGCGTGCGAGATAGCGTCCGCCGATCCAGTAAGCGCGGCCGCTGGCGGCGGTCGCAACCTCCCAGAGCATGAAATCGACTTCGGCGGCCGCGTCGTCGTCATCGAGCGTTACCTTGGGAGAGACGAGGTAGTGCAGCGTCCAGCGGAAGCCCTGCTCGGCATTTCCGGCAACACCCCCCGCGATCGCGGCGGCACCCACGAGGTCGCCGTAGCGGTCGATGCGGAACAGCGCATCATCCGTGAACAGCGGCAGCAATGCCTCCGCGGATGGGCCGGCATCGAAGGCGCGCGCAAGATCACCGATCAGGGCATCGATGGCGCGCAGTGCTTCCAGCCTGCGTACGCGCTCTTCAAGCGTCGGGTTCGGCATCGCAGGACTCCCGCGTAAGGGGGCGGGCCTCCGGGAGGGGGAGGCCCGCCGGGGGAAGATCAGAACTTGTAACGTGCGCTCAGATACCACTCGCGCGGGCGGCCATAGACGCCTTCGGTGATGCCGCCGAACGCGTCCGCGTAGCCCGATCCGAGATAGACTTCCTTGGTGAGGTTCTTGACGCCGAGCGACAGGCCCCAGCGCTCGCTCTCGTCGTTGAAGGCGATCGAGGCGTTCACGAGGTGATAGCCGTCCTGCACCAGCAGCGGGTTATTGACGGCATCGTTGTAAACCCGCGAACGGTACGACCAGTCGACGCGCGGCTGGAAGCTGCCGAGGCCGGGCGCCTCGATCAGGTAGGAGATACCCGCGCTCAGCGTCCACTTCGGTGCATTCTGCAGCTTGGTGTCGGTGGTGACGCCGGCGTTCAGCGCGCGGATGTCGACCCGGCGATATTTCGCGTCGAGATAGCCGATGCCGGCCTCGATGCGGAGCGCATCCACGGGCCGCGCTTCAAGCTCAAGCTCGATGCCCTTGATGCGCGCCTTCGCGGCATTCTGGATGATCGGCGCGAAACCCAGCGTCGGGTCGTTCACCGTGACCTGCAGATCGTCGTAGTCGTTGAGGAACGCCGCGCCGTTCAGCCTGAGCGTCCGGCCCGCGAGGTCGGACTTGAAGCCGAATTCGTAGGTCGTGCTCGTTTCCGGCTTGAACGAAGGGATGAAGGCGAACGGCGGGAACACGCGCTGCGTGAAGCCGCCGCCCTTGAAGCCTTCCGAATAGGAGACGTAGGTCAGCAGCTCGGGGCTCCAGCGATAGGCAAGGCTCACCATCGGCGTCCACGCGCGGTCGGTGATCGTCGCCGTCTGGCCGAGCGGCCCCATCAGCGGGTCGCCGTTCTGCAGGCCCGAGCCGTCGGGGTTGAACGGCAGTCCGGTCAGGAAGCCGGCCTCAACGACATACTGGTTGGCGTTGCCGAAGGTCTTCTTGTCCTCGGTCCAGCGGATGCCCGCGGTGAGGTTCAGGTTATCGACGATCTCGTAGGTCGCCTGGCCAAAGGCGGCGAGGCTTTCGCCGTCGAGTACGGCACCGCTCAGGAACACCGCATCGATGAGGTTGACGAGATCCTTGTGGTTGCCGCTTTCGCTCGAATAATAGCCGCCGATAACCCAGTTCAGGCGGCCGTCGCCGGTCTCGCCGAGAAGCTGCAATTCCTCCGAAAACTGGTCCTGTGTCCAGTCGCTGTTGGTCTGCACGATCGATGCCGGGCTATGGTCGGAATCGCGTGTCCAGAAGCCCGTTACCTTGCGGTACGCGGTGATCGATTTCAGCGTCAGGTCGTCCGTGATTTTCCATTCGATGGTGCCGGAAATACCCCAGATGTCGACATCGGAGCCGGACTGGTAGGGCTTCGGATTGCCGTTCGCGAACACGTCCGAAATCGCGCTGAACGTGCCGCCGTGGCGATAGGGCGCCAGCGCCCACTGGCTGTTGTAGCAGCGCTGATCGGTGAGGCGCGCCGGGTTCAGCGGATCGGCGCAGATGGCGCCCGCGCCCGAATAGCCCGCGTTCCAGGCCTGCGCGGCGGGCGCGTTCTCATCGACCCTCAGCATCACGTTCGGTGCGGAGTTCTCCCGCGTGCGCGATCCGTCGACGGCAAGGTCGATCGTCACGTTGCTGGACGGTTCAAGCCTCAGCGCGAAGCGGCCGGCAAGGTTGTCGGTGTCGCCAAGGTCGGGTGCGCCGTCGACCACGCCTTTCACATAGCCGTCGCGCTTGTGATAGAAGCCCGCAACGTTGCTGTAGATGCCCTCGGCGAGCGGCAGGTTGAGAATGCCCTTCAGCTGAACGCGGTTGTGGCTCCCCGTCGATACCTCGAAGTTGCCGCCGAGCGTGTCCGTGGGCTTCTGCGTCACCACGCTCACCGCACCGCCGATCGTGTTGCGGCCGAACAATGTGCCCTGCGGGCCGCGCAGCACTTCGATACGCTCAACGTTCATCACGTCGAGTACGTTGCCGACGCCGCGCGAGATGTAGACACCATCGAGATAGAGGCCGACGCCGGGGTCGGCGGAAAGCTGATAATCGTTCTGACCGATGCCGCGGATGAAGATGGCCGCGGTTGCGTTGCTCGCAGAGACCGGAACCGAGCTGTTGAATTTCACGTTCGGCGTGAAGTCGCCGATCTGCGTCACAGTTTCGATGCCGCGCTGCGCAAGGCCCTCGCTGGTGACGGCGGAGATGGCGATCGGCGTGTCCTGTAGCGATTCCGCGCGGCGGCGTGCCGTCACGGTGATCATTTCAAGGCCGCCGGTGTCGGCTTCCGCCTGCGCAGGTGCGGCATCCTGTGCCAGTGCCGGGCCGGTGCCCGCGATGCTGAGCAGCGATGCGCCCACCAGCAACCCGTAAGCCCCCCGCATCTTTGTTCCGGTCGCTCCGTTCATGTGTCTTTCCCCTCCTGTTGGTGCCCCGCTGTCCGGCGGCGCCGTTGTTGTTCTCACCCCGGGGCGCCCGCCGCTTCCATCCCACCGGAAACGATCCACGCGCCGTCCATTGTTACTCCCAAGGCAACAACAACGCTGCGATTTCCGCTAGCCCAAGGGTGCGATCAGCAGCACCGCAGTGCGATCGAGTGCAGCGCGTACGTCAGCGTTTCTGCGATCCGGCAAGGGCGCCTTGCGCTGCTTTAGTGCGGTAACCGGCTAACAGGCTCGGCAGCGGGATAGCCGCCGGCGGCACCCAGCCGACATGATCTCTCCACGAAACGGGCCGGCTTCGGCTGGCGGCAAGCCAGGAAAGACTCATGACCAACACTGTCGAAGTGCTGCGCATCGGGGAAACCGCGAAGGGCGATCCCAACTGCTTCAACCGCCTGCACTGGGCGATCGAGCCGGTCGCGAAGGCGCGGCCGGGCGACTATATCGTCTACGAGACGCGCGATGCGTTCGACGATCAGTTCAATTTTTCCACGACGCCTGCTGAAGTCGCCGCCTGCGATCTGAACCGCGTCCACCCGATGACCGGCCCTGTCTATATCGAAGGCGCCGAGCGCGGCGATGCGCTCGCCGTCACCATCGTCGATATCGCCCCGTCCGCTTATGGCTACACGGTGATCGTGCCGGGCTTCGGCTTCCTTCGCGACATCATCCCCGGGCCGTTCATCGCCAACTGGAAGCTCGACCGGCTCTGCGCGGTCTCCGAGCAGATACCGGGCGTGCGCATTCCGATGTGCGCGTTTCCGGGCTCCATCGGCGTGCTCCCCGGCAAGCCCGAGGTCGCCGCCGCGCTCGAACGCGAAGGCGCGCTCGCGGCGGCGGGCGGCTTCGTGCTGATGCCCGATCCCGGCCGCGCGCTTCCCGCGAATCTGTTCGGGGAGGGTGCGCCCTATGCCGCCGAAGGTCTGCGCACCGTCGCGCCGCGCGAAAACGGCGGCAATATGGATATCAAGGCCATGCAGGTCGGCACCACCATCCTGTTCCCCGTTCTTGTCGACGGCGCCGGCCTGTGGACCGGCGACATCCATTTCGCGCAGGGCGACGGCGAGGTCTGCGGCACCGCCGTCGAGATGGCAGCACGCGTCACGCTGAAGTGCGAGATCATCAAGGGCGGTGGCAAGAACATCGTGTTCCCGCACGTCACCGGGGGCAGCCAGCTCCGCAATACCGAGCCGGGCCGTTTCCATGCGGTGGTCGGTATGCCGGTGAAGAAGAAGGGCGAAGTGCCGCCGCACCTCGCCTATCTCGATAGCCCCAAGGTCGCCGCGCTCACCAACCTTTCCGAAGACCTGACGCTTGCCGCGCGCGATGCGCTCATCCGGATCATCGACTGGATGGTGGAGAACAAGGGGCTGACGCGCGAGCAGGCCTATGCGGTCGCCGCCGCGGCAGTCGACCTGCGCATCGGCCAGCTCGTCGATGTTCCCAACATCATCGTCTCGGCCGTGCTGCCGCTCGACATCTTCGTCGACTGAAGCGCCGGCCAAACTCGAAGGAACCGAACCCATGAGCGTTGAACATCGCTGGCTCGAAAAATACCCGGAGCTGGGATCGAACCCGATCTCGACCGAGCCCTACATTTCGCCCGACTGGTACGAAAAGGAGCGCGAGAAGATCTTCCGCAAGGTCTGGCTCTGCGTCGGCCGCGCGAACGAGCTGCCGAAGGCCGGCGATTACAAGGTCAAGCGCATCGAGGCTGCGGGCACCTCCGTCATCCTCATGCGCGGCAAGGACGGGGAGGTGAGGGCGTTCCACAACGTCTGCGCGCACCGCGGCAACACCGTCGTCACCGAACACGGGCAAGAGACGTACGGCAAGAGCCGGGCGGCTGTGATCACCTGCCGTTTCCACGGCTGGGTTTACGGCGCCGACGGTGCGCTGAGGAGCGTGCCGAGCGAACAGCGCTTCTATTCCTGCTTCGACAAGAGCCACAACGGGCTCGCGCCGATCCACCTGTCGCTGTGGGAAGGCTTCATGTTCATCAATGTCGCCGAGACGCCCGAGACGACGCTCGAAGAATTCCTCGGCGACTATGCCGGGCATTTCGCCGGCTATCCGTTCGACAGCCTCGACTATGGCTTCACCTATCGTACCGAGCTCGAATGCAACTGGAAGGTTGCGCACGATGCGTTCGCGGAGGCGTATCACGTCGATACGATCCACGCCGGATCATTCCCGAACGTGTTCTCGACCGGCCTCCAGAACGTGAAGCTGATGGGGCCACACCGCACCTGCGCGGTGTGCCTCACGCTCGATGCGAAGCCGACGCCGGTCGCGGGCGTCGCCAATCGCATCGCGGGCGCCAGTCTCGTTTCGCAGCGCGGCGAGTCGATGCTGCCCAAGACGATCAACCCCGATCAACGCAGCGATTTCGCGTTCGAGCTGAGCGTGATCTTCCCGAACACGCTGCTGCACGTGTCCGAAGGCATCTGGTTCACGCACCAGTTCTGGCCGATCGCGCACAACCGCACGCTGTGGGAGGGCCGCTATTACGTGAAGGCGCCGACCACCAACGCGGAACGCTGGGCGATCGAGCACGCAATGACGCTGCAGCGCAACGCCTGGCTCGAAGACACCGCGACGATGGAGGACACGCAGCGCGCCATGCAGTCGCGCGCGAAGACGCTGCAGCATCTTCAGGACGACGAGATCCTCATCCGCCACGGCGCGGTCATCGTCGACCAGTATGTCAACGCCTGAGCGGAGCACGATCATGACCGAACTCACGCTGCCGCCCGCTTTCGCCGATCTCGCGCCGTTCCTCGACTGGGCCTTGCCCACCGCAGACGAGCGCCAGACCAAACGTCGCCATGCCAGCCGCGAACAGCTGAAGGCGTTCTACGACGCGCTGCTCCCAAGGCTGGAAGCGATCCTTGCCGAGGTCGATACCTATCCGCTTGGCAACCTGCCGGAGAGCCATCACGCGATCTACGACATGGCGCTCGCGCTCGCCGAGGTCGCGCCGCATGTCGAGCTTTACGGCGGCTCGCCCGGCGTGCCTTACGCGTTCGAGGAAGGCCGCTTCATCGCCGTGCACGGCACGCAGCCGACATGGCAAGGCCTGCACCCGATGGCGACCATCTGAGCATGGCGTTTTCGGCCGAGGAGCGTCTGGTGCGGCTCGAAGCGCGCGCCGAGATCGGCGACCTCGTCGCGCGCTACGCGCACGGCGCGGATCGCGGCAATGATCCCGCGATCATGCGCACGCTCTTCACGCCGGACGCGATATGGTCGGCGGCAGGCTTCGCGGCGCTCGAGGGCCGCGAGGCGATCACGAAGGGGCTTGCCGAAATCGCGGCATCGCGCGTGCTGTGGTCGATCCATTTCATGGTGTCGCCGCGCATCGTGCTCGCGCCCGACGGAAGATCGGCGCGATGCCATTGGTATCTTTGGGAACTGTGCACCATGGCCGGGGACGCGGGTCAGCGGGATGAATGGCTCGGCGGATGGTACGACAGCGAAGCGGAGTGGACTGAGGACGGATGGAAATTCAGGAATGTGTGTCTGGAGATACGGCTCCAGGGCGAAGCGAACCCGCCGTGGTATCTGAAGCAGCCGGTGACACGATGAGCGTGCGTCTCTGCGCCGTCGGCGACATCGCCGAGGGCGAGATACTGCGCGTCGATCTCGAAGACGGCCGCGCGCTCGCGGTCTATCATCTGGAAGGCGCGTTCTACGCCACGGACGATCTCTGCACCCACGGCGACGCATCGCTCGCGGAAGGGGAGATCGAGGGCTGCAACATCCTCTGCCCGTTCCATCTCGGCAGCTTCGATATTCGCACGGGCGAACCCACGGGCGCACCCTGTTCGGTCGCGCTCAGAACCTATGCGGTGACGGTCGCGGACGGCGAGGTTTTACTCGCCCCCTAGTTCAGCTGCTCAGGCGTTTCAGCGTGCAGGAGGGGCGCTCACCGAAGCGGTCGTGATAATCGCGCGCGAACTTCGACAGGTGTGTAAAGCCGCACGCGAGCGCGACGTCGGTGACGGAAAGCCCGAGATCGGCACCGGCCTTCAGTTGCCGTTGCGCAAGGTCGAGCCGGTGGTTCTTGAGATACGCCATCGGCGTCGTGTCGCGGAAACGCCGGAACCCCGCGTGCAGAGACCGCGCACTCACGCCCGAAACGTCGATCATCTCGCCCAGCGTGATCGGATCGCGCGCGTGTTCGCGCACGAATTCCTCCACGCGGCGCACATAATAGGGCGCCGGTCCCGAAGGCGGCGCGTCGAACAGATCGGAATGATTGTGCGGCACCGCGGCGAGCAGCAGCCGCTCCAGCGTTTCCTCCACGGAGCCGCAGGCGCGCGCGTGCGTATAGCCGGTGGCGCCGGTATCGAGACCGTCGCAAACCGTGCGCACGAGCTGTGCGAACGCCGCCGCCGCACCCTGCAGCCGCACGGGCCGCGGTGAAAAACGCAGGTCGCCCGGCCGAAAGCCCAGCTCCTGCGCCAGCACCGCTTCGAGGCCGCTTTTCGGGATTTTCACCGTGAAGTGCTTGTAGCCCTCGCCGAAGACCTGACGCACCTTCGCATCCGGGCTGATCACGCACATTTCGCCGGGATGCAGTTCGAACGTGTTCTTGTCCTGCACGATCTGCGCGACGCCCAGCAGCGAGAACTGGACGAGATAGAGCGCATCCATCGGCGGGATGTTGACGACGACGCGGCCATAGGGATTGCCGTAGTCGGTCGCGTTGAAGGTCAGCGACCGCAGCGCCGCCTGATGATGCCGAAACGCGAGCGGCGGTACGCCGCCCTCGATCCTGAGGTCGTGCGGGCAGAACATCGCGCTCATGTGCTGATGCACCTCGTCGATGTCGTTCGTCACCAGCCTTGCCCGCTCTGCAAGCGGCAGCCCGTCGCCCGCCCAGCGGCGGGCCGTCTCCACATCCGTGATCAACATGCTCCCACCTCCGCTTGGCCGGTTTTCCGGCCTCTCCCGCCTGGCAGCATTTCGCACATTGCCCCTGCGATCAAGCGACGATTCGATGCGCCTACCGCTGGCATGATCCGCGCTTGCACTGGCCCTGCACTCCTCCGTCTCAGGTATCGAAGCGCGGGCGTCCGGCAGGCCCGGCAGTTGTTCGTTACCGGCTCGATATCCTTTGCAGAAGCTGCGTCCCGTGCGGTTCCCTGTCCAATACCCATTCGCCCGATCGTCAGACCTGTAGGGTATCATCGTGTGCAGGTGTCTGATGACCGCACCCGTGCGGGTTCAGATGCCCCCTGCGAAATCCGCACTCAGCGTCCACCCGCTGCGGGGCGGGGATAGTGGGCGTGCGGCTTCTCCCGCACGGTGGACGGCATCAGAAAACAAGGGGAGACGCGTTCTGGACACGATGCTGCTTCTGGCGTCTCAGTCGCGATGATCGAGGGGCCGTTATCGGTCGGTGCTGGCCTTGCCGTGCCCTGCATAGAGCGCCTCGCTGATCGCCACGAGCTGCGCAAGCTCCGCAGAGACGTCTCCGGCGCGGTGGATCATCATGATCGGCGAGTGCGCGGGGCTGTCGACGATCGGCACGTAGGCGACGTCATCGCGTTTCATGCGCTGCACCGATGCGGGCACGATGCTGAACCCGACATGCGCGGCGACAAGCCCGATCGCCGTCTGCACCTCGCGCACCTCGCGGACGATGCGCGGCTGCAGCCCGAGATCGTGGAAGATGCCGAGCACCTGGTCGGCGTAGCTTGGTCGTGCCGGGCGCGGATAGACGATCAGCGGCTCGCCGAGCAGCGCCTCGAGGTGAACAGGCCCGCCGCCCGCAAGCGGATGATCGATCGGCATCACCGCCACCAGCGGTTCCTCGGCAAGCACGATGCGGCGGATCGCGGCATCCTCGAAGCGCAGGCGTCCAAAGCCGGCGTCGATGCGTCCGTCCTTCAGTGCGGCGATCTGTTCGATGGTCGAAAGCTCGATCACGGAAACGTCGCTGCGCGCCGCGCATTCACGGAAACGCCGGATCACCTCCGGCAGCAGGCCGTAGAGCGTCGAGCCGACGAAGCCGATCACGAAACGCTTGCGGCCCTTGCCCGCCTGATCCCGCAACACCTCGCGGATCCGATCGACCCCTGCAAGCACCTGCACGGCCTGTTCATAGAGCAGGCGCCCGGCCTCGGTCAGGCGGATCGGCCGTGCCTCGCGATCGAACAGGTCGACGCCGAGTTCTTCCTCGAGCTGGCGGACCTGCCGGCTGAGCGGCGGCTGCGCGATGTTCAGCCGTTCGGCGGCGCGCGTGAAGTTCCGTTCGTTGGCGACCGCAACGAAGTAGCGCAAGTGTCTCAGCTCCATTCGATACCTTTCAGGTCTCGCGGCTTACCGAGACGGTCGTTTACGCCGCACGGTGCAATACCTACCAAATGGCGGAAGTCATGCAATATGGAAGGGTCATTGCCTTGCTGACGATCGAAAAGATCGATACCTGGATTGTCGACGTGCCAACAATCCGCCCGCACGTCCTGTCGATGACGGCGATTCGAAGCCAGGCGATGGTGATCGTTCGTGTGCAATGTTCGGATGGTGTCGTCGGGCTCGGCGAGGGCACCACGATCGGCGGCCTCAGCTATGGTGACGAGAGCCCGGAAGGCATCAAGCTCGCCATCGATACCTATTTCGCCCCGCTGCTCGTAGGCGCTGCGGCGGATTCTCCGGCCGCGGCGATGGCGCTGGTGCGCAAGCATGTCGTCGGCAATCATTTTGCAAAGAACGCAGTGGAAACCGCGCTGCTCGATGCTGCCGCGCAGCGTGCGGGCCTTCCGCTCAGCGAGCTCCTCGGCGGGCGTGTCCGCGATACGCTTCCGGTGCTGTGGACGCTGGCAAGCGGCGTCACCGAAACCGATATCGAAGAGGCCGAGACGATGCTCGAAACGCGTCGGCACCGGATCTTCAAGCTGAAGATCGGCAAGCGCGACGTCGAGGCGGACGTCGCGCACGTCCGCGCGATCAAGCAGGCGCTCGGCGATCGCGCCAGCGTCCGCGTGGATATCAATCAGGCTTGGGACGAGCAGACCGCGCGCCGGGGCATCGCGATGCTCGCGGAGGCGGGCGTTGATCTCGTCGAGCAACCGCTGCCGCGGGCCAACCGCGCCGGGATGCAGCGGCTGACCGCACGCTCGGAAATCCCGATCATGGCGGACGAGGCGTTGCAGGGCCCCGCCGACGCGCTCGATTTCGCCCGCCGCCACGCTGCGGACGTGTTCTCGGTGAAGGCGCCGCAGGCAGGCGGGCTTCATGCCGCCGCGAAGGTCGCTGCCATCGCCGAGGCGGCCGACATCGCGGTCTACGGCGGCACCATGCTCGAAGGCGGCGTCGGCACCATCGCCGCCGCGCACCTCTGCGCGACGTTCGCCGCGCTGCCGTGGGGAACCGAGCTGTTCGGGCCGCTGCTCCTTACCGAGGAGATTCTGGAAACGCCGCCGCTCTATGCCGATTTCGAGCTCGCCGTGCCGCGCGCTCCCGGCCTCGGCATCGCGCTCGATCTCGAAAAGATCGCATTCTTTCGTCGGGACGCACAGCCGCGTCCAACCCTCAGCATCGTAGCAGCGGAGAAGGCCTGATGCTCTTCCAGGTGGAAATGCACGTGCGCGTGCCTGACACGGTCGATCCAGCGCGTTTCGATGCGCTGAAGGCAGAGGAAAAGGCCCGCGCCGAGGCGTTGCAGAAAAGCGGCAAGTGGCGGCATCTTTGGCGCCACGCCGGGCAGTACGCGAACACCAGCATTTTCGATGTGGAAAGCAATGCGGAGCTTCACGAGCTTCTCGTGGGGCTGCCGCTGTTCCCGTTCATGGAAATCCGGGTGACGCCGCTCTGCCGGCACCCGTCCTCCATCCACGCGGACGATCGCTGAGTTTTCGAAATCAGATACCAAGGGGAGAGACGACATGGGTTCCGAACTGGTCCAGAGCGCCGAAATACAAGCTTATCTCGATCGCATTGCCGGGCTCGGCGACACGGGCGGTGACGCCCGCACCAAGGCGATCGTACGCCGGATCGTCTCCGATCTTTTCACCACGATCGATGATTTCGATGTGAGCGCCGAGGAGTTCTGGCACGCGTTGCATTTCATGCAGCAGGCCGCACCCGAATTCGGCCTGATCGCGCCCGGTCTCGGTTTCGATCATTTCCTCGACGTGCGCATGGACATTGCCGATCGTGCAGCGGGTATTTCCGGCGGCACGCCGCGCACGATTGAAGGGCCGCTCTATGTGCCCGGCGCACCGATCGAAAAGGGCCGCGCGCGTCTTGATGACGGCAGCGACTCGGGCGAGGTGCTGATCATGCGCGGGCAGGTGCGCAATGCGCGCGGCAAGCCGGTTGCAGGCGCGATCGTGGACGTGTGGCACGCCAACACGAAGGGCGCCTATTCGACCTTCGATCCCTCGCAGGCGCCCTACAACAACCGCCGCCGTATCGAGACGGATGCCGACGGCCGCTACGTGTTCCGCAGCGTCATCCCCTCCGGCTACAGCGTGCCGCCGCAGGGCAGCACCGATCAGTTGCTCCAGGCGATCGGGCGCCACGGCAACCGGCCCGCGCACATCCATTTTTTCGTGTCGGCTCCCGGCTATCGCCATCTGACGACGCAGATCAACATCAAGGGTGATCCCTATCTCTACGATGATTTCGCCTTCGCCACGCACAACGATCTCATTCCCGAAGTCGTCCGGCGCGATGATCCGGAAGCGATCCACGCCGAGCAGCTCAACGGGCCGTTCAGCGAGATCGATTTCGATTTCGTGCTGCACGACGCGGCGGAAAGCGCGGAAGCCGAATTGATGGCGCGGCACCGCGCCCCGGCACAGGCGGCCTGATGAGAGGCAAGGTCTTTTCTGGCCCGGCAGAAGCGCTCGAAGGTGTGCTGTTCGATGGCATGACGATCATGTCGGGTGGCTTCGGCCTCACCGGCAATCCGGAAAACCTGATCGCCGCGCTTCGCGCCTCCGGCGTGAAGGGGTTGACGATCGTTTCCAACAATTGCGGCGCTGACGGCTTCGGCCTGTGGACGCTGCTCGCGAACGGTCAGATCGCGAAGATGATCTCGTCGTACATCGGCGAGAACAAGTTGTTCGAGCAGCTCTATCTCGATGGGAAGCTGGAACTGGAACTCGTCCCGCAGGGAACGCTTGCCGAGCGCATCCGCGCGGGCGGCGCTGGCATTCCCGCGTTCTTCACGGCAACCGGCGTCGGCACCGTCGTAGCCGAAGGCAAGCCGACCGAGATGTTCGAAGGTCGCCGCTACGTGATGGAACGCTGGCTGCGCGCGGACCTCGCCATCGTCCGCGCGTGGAAGGGTGATCCCGAGGGCAATCTCGTGTTCCGGAAAACCGCGCGCAACTTCAACCCCGTCATGGCGACCGCCGCGAAGGTGACGATCGCTGAGGTCGAGCATCTGGTCCCGGCGGGTTCCATCGCCGCCGACGAAGTGCACACGCCTGGCATCTATGTGGACCGGATCGTCGAGGGCAGGGGTTACGAGCGGCGCATCGAGAAATTGACGACGCGCCCGCGTCCGGTGGCCGCCTGATGCCCTGGACCCGTGAACAGTTGGCGGCCCGCGCCGCGCAGGAGCTCACCGACGGCGACTACGTCAATCTCGGCATCGGCATCCCGACGCTCGTCGCGAATTTCATTCCGCCCGGCATCAGCGTGACGCTGCAAAGCGAGAACGGGATGCTCGGCATGGGGCCGTATCCCTATGAAGGCGAGGAGGATGCCGATCTCGTCAACGCCGGCAAGGAAACGATCACCGAACTCCCCACGTCGAGCTTCTTCTCCTCGGCGGAGAGTTTCGCGATGATCCGGGGCGGCCACATCGATCTCGCGATCCTCGGCGCGATGCAGGTCGGCGCGCGCGGCGACATCGCCAACTGGACGATTCCGGGCAAGATGCTGAAAGGCATGGGCGGCGCGATGGATCTTGTCGCGGGTGTCCGCCGCGTCGTCGTGGTGATGGAGCATTGCAGCCGCAGCGGCGAACCCAAGATCCTGCCGGAATGCACGTTGCCGCTCACCGGCATCGGTGTCGTCGATCTCATCATCACCGATCTTGGCGTCCTCGCCTGCGACAAGGTGAACGGCGGGCTCACTTTGCTGGAATGCGCCCCCGGCGTGACCGCCGCCGAAATCCTCGAACGCACAGGCGCACCCGTCCGGAGGGCCGCATGACGACTGGTATCGCAACACTCGGCGACGGCTGCCGCATCGCGTGGGCGCTCGATGGGCCGGAGGGCACCCCCGTCCTCATGCTGTCGAACTCGCTCGGCACCACGATGGAGATGTGGCGGCCGCAGCTCACAGCGTTCACAGCCCGCTTCCGCGTCCTCCGCTACGACACGCGCGGCCACGGCCGTTCCGATGCGCCGCCGGGCGGCTACGGTCTCGATCGTCTCGGCCGCGATGCCGTCGAGCTTCTGGATGCACTCGGGCTCGGCCGTGTCCATTTCTGTGGTTTGTCACTTGGCGGCATGACCGGGCAATGGCTCGGCGCGCGGGCGCCAGATTGTGTCGATCGTCTGGTCCTCGCCAACACCGCCGCCGTCATGGGCCCGCCCTCGGCATGGGACGCGCGGATCGTAACGGTTCGGCAGCAGGGAATGGCGGCACTCACCGACGCTATCCTCGAACGCTGGTTCACGCCGGAATTCCGCGCCGTGCCCGAAGGTGCCGCGTTCGTCCGCGACCAGCTGCTCGCCACCGATCCGGCGGGCTACGCCGGCTGCTGCGCCGCCATCCGCGACATGGACCTGCGCCCGCTGCTCGGCCGGATCGCCGCGCCGGCGCTCGTCATCACCGGCAGCCGCGACCCCGCGACACCTCCCGCCGACACCACGCTCATCGTGGAGGCGATCCCCGGCGCACGGCAGCTCATGCTGGATGCCGCGCATCTCTCGAACGTCGAACAGCCGGAAGCCTTCACCACCGCCGTTCTCGACTTTCTGGATTGAGGCGGCGTTCTCCCGATTGACATATCCCGTTTGGAAAATGATGATCCTGATCAGGATTGTTTCGGGGAATGGGTCAGGGAGGCGTGCGATGAGGGCAGCACTGGTTTTGGGCGTGGCACTTGCCGCCGGTTTTGCGCAGATCGCCGCTGCGGATGCCCCTGTTGATGCCAGCAAGGTCGAGATGCGCTGGGGCGAGCGAATCCCGCTGCGCGACGGCGTCAAGCTCAGCGCCACCGTCTACCTGCCGAAGGGGCAGGCGGCACCCGCGCCCTGCATCTTCACGCTGACGCCCTACATCGCGCAGAGCTACCACGACCGCGGCGTCTACTTCGCGGCGCACGGCCTGCCGTTCCTCACCGTCGACGTGCGCGGGCGCGGCAACTCCGAAGGCGAATTCCGTCCGCTCATCCAGGAGGCGAAGGACGGCCACGACGTCGTCGAATGGCTGGCGAAGCAGCCCTATTGCAACGGCAAGGTCTCGATGTGGGGCGGCTCCTACGCCGGGTACAACCAGTGGGCGACGGCGAAGGAAGCCCCGCCGCACCTCGCCACCATTATCCCCGTCGCCTCGCCCTATCCGGGCGCCGATTTCCCGGCGCGGAACAACATCGCCTACCCCTATCTGATGCAGTGGCTGACCTTCACGGACGGCAAGGCCTCGCAGGCCAACATCTTCGGCGATGCCGCCTTCTGGGCATCGATCGCCCGCGAACGCTTCGAAAGGGGCGAGGCGTTCAGCACGCTGCCCCGCATCTTCGGCGGCGAGCAGAAGACGCTTGTCGAGTGGATTTCGCACCCTGCGGTCGATGCGTGGTACGACAGCTATGCACCAACGCCCGAGCAGTTCCGAGCGTTCGACATGCCGATCCTCACGATCACCGGCAGCTATGACGGGGACCAGCCCGGCGCTTTCGAATTCTACAAGACGCACATGAAGCTGGGCTCCGAGAAGGCGCGCACGAACCACTACCTCATCGTCGGACCGTGGGACCACGCGGGCACGCGCACGCCGCAGGCAAGCGTCGGCGGGCTGACCTTCGGCCCCGCGAGCCTCGTCGACCTGCCGAAGCTGCATGTCCAGTGGTACAACTGGGCGATGGCGGGCGGCGCGAAGCCGGACTTCCTGCAAAAGCGCGTCGCTTATTACGTGATGGGCGCCGAGCGCTGGCGCTACGCGGACACGCTGGAGGGCGTGACGGCTGAAGAAAAGCCGTTCTTCCTCGATTCGACCGCCAACGCCAACCGCGTGATGGCATCAGGATCGCTCTCGCCGACCTCAGCGGGCAAAGGCAGCGCCGACAGCTACGTCTACGATCCGCGCGACGTCTCGGGCGCCGCGCTCGAAGCGGGCATCGACCCAAGCCTCCTCACCGACCAGACGCTGGTGCTCGCGGCCGACGGCAAGCAGCTCGTCTATCACAGCGCGGCCTTCGACAAGCGCACCGAGGTCTCCGGCTTCTTCCGCCTCTCCGCCTGGATCGCAATCGATCAGCCGGACACGGACTTCCAAGCCTCGGTCTACGAAATCACGCCAGACGGCGGCAGCATCCTGCTGACGAACGATATCCTCCGCGCACGCTACCGCGAGTCGCTCCGTGAAGCGAAGCTCGTCACCTCGAAGGCGCCGCTGCGCTACGATTTCAACCGCTTCACCTTCGTGTCGCGCCAGATCGCGAAGGGCAGCCGCCTTCGCCTCGTCGTCGGGCCGATCAACTCGATCAACACGCAGAAGAACTATAATTCCGGCGGCGTGGTCGCGGACGAAACGATGGCTGACGCCCGGCCCGTCACAGTGAAGCTGCTCCACGACAAGGCGCACCCGAGCGCGCTCTACATCCCGTTCGGTCAGCCCGAGTAGACGCTTAGGACCGCTCGCCATTCAGAAGGTGGCGTGCCGAAAATGGCGGCTCTCCGCGACCCGGAGCGGAGCGTACTAAAAGTACGTGAGCACCGGAAGCGCGGAGAGCCGCCATTTGCAGGCCGTCAGAGCTGAATGGCGAGCGGTCCTAGCGGGCGTTCTGCTTTGCGAACCACGGTTCGAGGAGTGCGATCGCGCGTTCCACCCGGTCGGTGGAGACGGCGAAGCTGAAGCGCATGAAGTGGTGGCCTTCCACCGGATCGAAATCGATGCCGGGCGCCGTGGCGATGCCCGTGTCTTCAAGGATGCGCATGCAGAAGGCCATGGCGTCGTCGGTCAGGTGGCTGATGTCGGCGTAAATGTAGAAGGCACCGTCCGGCGGGGCGATGCGGCGCAGGCCCATTTTCGGCAGCGCCTCCAGCAAGAGGTCGCGGTTCCGCGTGTAGGTCGCGATATGCCCTTCCAGTTCGTCTCGGCATTCAAAGGCGGTGAGCCCTGCGTGCTGTGCGAGCGAAGGCGGCGTCAGGAACAGGTTGCCCATGCGCGCCCGCGCCGCGCCGATGAGTTCCGGCGGCACCACCAGCCAGCCGAGCCGCCAGCCCGCCATGCTGAAGTATTTGGAGAAGCTGTTGACGACGAGCGTGTCGGTCGAGAATTCCAGCATCGAGTGCGCCGGCCCCACGTAGCTGATACCGTGGTAGATCTCGTCGGAGATGATGCGGATGCCGCGGCGGCGGCACACTTCGGTGATCGCGGCGAGTTCGTCCTTCGGGATGATCGTGCCCGTGGGATTGGCCGGGCTCGCGACGATGAGGCCGTCGGGCGCGGGCTCCAGCGCTTCGATTGCGGCGGCGGCGATCTGATAACGCTCCGCCTCGCCGCAGGGCAGCTCCACCGGCACCATGTGCAGCGCTTTCAGCGTGTTGCGGTAAGCGACATACCCGGGCCGCGCGAGCGCGACGCGCGCGCCGGGGTCGAACAGGCAGGAAAGCGCCATCACGAAGGCGGGGGAGGCGCCGTTCGTCAGGATGATCTGCTCGGCGTCGAGCGCGACGCCGTAGGTTTCCTGATAGTGGCGGGCGATACGCGTCTTGAGCGGGATGCTTTCCCAATAGCCCATGCCGTCGGTATCGAGGATGCGGTGCGCCTCGGCAATGGCCTTGGCCGGCGCGCCGGTCGAAGGCTGGCCGAACTCCATGTGGATGACCTGGCGCCCCTCCGCCGAAAGGCGGTGAGCAAGGCGGCTGATGGCAATGGCGTGAAAGGGGTCGATTTCGGCAGTCATGGTTCCCGGTTAGAGGCGCTGAGGGAGTGCCGCAAGGGGTGTCTCGCGCTGCCGTCCGTCCGCCGCTTTTTCTCTGCTTTGTGAATGCTCGATCAATGATTTACGGCTATAGCCCTCGCTGAAGGGGGCTTTATGCTTTTCAACAGTTACGAGTTCATCCTGCTGTTTCTGCCGATCACGGTGGCCGGTTACTTTCTCCTTGGCCGTTTTCGGGAGAAGCGGATCGCCTTCGGATGGCTCGTGGCCGCTTCGCTGTTTTTCTATGCGTGGTGGAATCCGGCATATCTGCCGCTCCTGATCGTGATTGCGGCGTTCAACTACGTGGTCGGCAAGATGCTGTCGCGCCGCCCTTCGCGGGCCTTGCTCGCGTTCGGTATCGGCGTCGATCTCGCGGCGCTCGGCTACTTCAAGTACGCGAACTTCTTCATCACCACTGTCGATGCCGTGACGGGAGCGGACTGGGCCATCGAGCCGATTATCCTGCCGCTTGCGATCTCTTTCTTCACATTCCAGAAAATCGCGTTCCTCGTGGACAGTCACAAGGGGCTTACAAAAGATGTCGGTCCGCTTGAGTATGCCCTCTTCGTGGCGTTTTTCCCTCAGCTCATTGCCGGTCCGATCGTTCACTACCGTGATGTGATCCCCCAGTTCCGCTTGCCGCAGACCTTGCAGCCCTACGCGGAAAACTTCGCGGTGGGCCTCACCATCTTCGCGATCGGGCTGTTCAAGAAGGCGGTGCTGGCGGATGGTATCGCGGTATATGCGACCCCCGTCTTCAATGGGGCCGACGCTGGCGTCGAGCCCGATTTCATGATGGCTTGGGGCGGGGCGCTTGCCTACACGTTCCAGCTCTATTTCGATTTTTCGGGCTATTCGGACATGGCGATCGGCGGCGCCCGCCTGTTCGGTATCAAGCTGCCGGTGAACTTCAACTCGCCTTACAAGGCGCTCGATATCGCCGATTTCTGGCGGCGCTGGCACATGACGCTGTCGCGTTTTCTACGTGAATATCTGTATGTTCCGCTCGGCGGTAACCGGAAGGGGCCCGCCCGCCGCTACGTCAATCTGATGACGACGATGCTGCTCGGCGGTCTCTGGCACGGCGCGGGCTGGACCTTTGTGCTTTGGGGCGGCCTACATGGCCTGTTTCTCGTGATCCATCAGGGATGGCGGCGAATCGTGCCGGAAGCCGCCACGAAAGCACGAAGCTATCGGACGTTCGCGTGGACGCTCACTTTCCTCGTGGTCGTCTTCGCCTGGGTGCCCTTCCGTGCCGTAACGATCGAGGGCGCGGGCCGGATGCTTGCGGGCATGGTTGGGCTTAACGGGTTCAGCGTCCCCGGTGCCATCGCAGCCCGTCTCGGCGGCCTTTGGGATGTGCTTGCAGGGATGGGGATCGAGGAGGGTGGTGGCGGAGCTGTGTTCGTGATGACATGGCTCTGGATTGCCGCGCTTTTTGTCGTGGCCCGGTTTGCGCCCAATACGCAGGATATCATGTCGGCATACGACCCGGCGCTTTATTTCGAACCGTCCGCGCCCCCCAGACGGCGCTGGCAGCCGTCAGTGCGGTGGGCTGTCGGGTGTGGTGTGGCGGCAGGCCTCGGTTTCCTGGCCCTGAGCCAGGTGTCCGAGTTCCTCTATTTCCAGTTCTGAGGCGGATATGCGGCGCTATCTGGTGATCTTTGCCCTCACAGCCACGCTGCTGGTCGCATCGACAGCTCTGCTGGCATGGTTTGTCGATCCCTATGCCTACTGGAACTCTCCGACAGTCGAGGGGATCAATCGCTATCACCCCGCGTCGGGCAAGCATCTGGAAGCGGTCAAGCTGCGGCAGTATGCGCGGCTGTCCCCGAACACGATCATTACCGGCAACAGCCGTGTCGACGTCGGCTTTGATCCGGCCTCTTCCGCTTGGCCGCAGGGCATGCAGCCGGTCTACAACCTCGGCTTCCCCGGCTACGGTGTGGAAGGGGTGGTGCGCACGGTTGAAAAAGCGCTCTTCACCTCGCAGCCGCGAACCATCTTCGTTGGCCTCGACTTCCTCGATTTTCGGCTCGACGGGGATGAACAGGTGCGGACAGAGCGACTGTCCGCGCCCGATTGGCAGGAGCGAGCGGCGCTCGATGCCAAGCTGCTGATCTCGATCGATGCGCTTACCGATACGTTCTCGGCGCTTGCCGAACAGCGGGCGCGATACCCGGCCGATATCACGCCGCAGGGGTTCAACAGCCTCAGCGAGTACCACAGCGTGGTTGATGCCGAAGGCCATGCGGCGCTGTTTCGCCAGCGAAATCGGGAAAACATCAAGGCCTATCTCGAAGGCTCGAAAACGGTTCGCCGGCCAGGCGGCGACAATCCGAACTTCGCCATGCTCCAGCAACTGGTCGAAACGGCGAAGCGCAAGCGTATCGTGCTCGTTTTCTTTACCTATCCCTATCACGCCGACATTCTGCTCAGCTTCCGCTCCAGCGGCCTTTGGCCCGCTTATGAGGATTGGGTTCGCGATCTCGCGGCGTTTTCGGCACGCAATCACGTTCTGACCTATGATTTCACGCGGATCGACGAGGTGACGGGCGAACCCGTGCCGGCACAGGGCGATACGAAGGCCGACATGAAGTGGTATTGGGAAGCGGGCCACTTCAAATCCGCGCTCGGAGACCGCATGATCATGATCATGAACGCGTCGCTCGACGACCGCTTGGTGCTGACGCCTGAAAGTGTGAATGCGCGTCTCTCGGAGCTCCGCGAGGGGCTCGCCGCTTACGGCAAGCAGCACCCCGAGGCGTTGCAGCGCATCGACGAGGCGTTCGAGGACGCGGCGGAGTGAAGCAGGCGCTGCTCGGGTCTATCCGCGCGCTTGGCGGTTTTGCGGCGGCGCGTGCGCTGACCGGGGGAAAGCTGCGCATCCTCTGCTACCACGGCCTCTGGACGCTGGATGCGCGGCCGTTCGGCAACCGCCTGTTCATGCCGCACCGACAGTTCGCGGATCGGATGAAGTGGCTTGCCGCCGCGCCCTATCCCGTGCTGCCGCTCGGCGAAGCGGTCGATATGCTCGCGGAAGACAGGCTGCCGAAGGGCGCCACCGTCATCACCATCGACGACGGCTGGTCCTCCACCTACACGCACATGCTCCCCGCGCTCGAAGCCTGCGGCCTTGCGGCGACCGTCTATGTCTCGACCTATTATGTCGAAAACGATGGCCCGGTGGCGAACGTCGTTGCAAACTATCTCGCCGAGCGCGCGCCTGCAGGCACCTATGACCTCGCCGGTGTGCTCCCCGGCCTCGAAGCGCCGCTCGTGCTCGGCGATGCCGCGAGCCGCGACCGGGCAGGGGACAGGCTGCGCACGGCCGTCGACGACGTTGGCTTCCAGCCCCGCATGGTCGGCCTCGCCGAAGTCGCGAACCGGCTCGGCATGGGTACGGAGCCGTGGTGGTCGGGGCGCCAGTTCCACCTGATGCGCCCTGAAGAGGTGCAGGATGCCGCCCGCCGGGGCCTCGACATCCAGCTCCACACGCACCGACACAAGGGTCTCCACCGCTACGTGGACCACCTGCCGCAGGAACTGGCCGACAACCGCGCTTCGCTCGGCGCCATGCTCGGCGGCGCGCATCAGGACCATTTCTGTTACCCGAGCGGTGGTTTCGACGTGCGCGGGGAGGCCATGCTCGCCGAAGCCGGGATCAAATCCGCGACGCTCGTCACCGAAGGCTTGAACGCGCCGGGCGCGAACCCATATCGCTTGCGGCGGTTTCTGGACGGCCGGACGGTAAGCGAAGCGAGCATCGACGCCTACCTCTCCGGCATCCTCGACATCGCCGAGCGGCTACGCTAAACGCGCCCGCAAATCCGAAAGATCACGTGAGAAGGCGGCGGCGGCATGGCGTCCTACCAGTATAGTTTTGTGATGAAGGGTCTCACCAAGACCTTCCCCGGCGCGCCGAAGCCGGTTCTGAACAACATCCACCTGCAGTTCCTGCCCGGCACCAAGATCGCCATCATCGGCGTCAACGGCGCCGGCAAGTCGACGCTGATGAAGATCATGGCGGGCTACGACAAGGACTTCCAGGGCGAGGCATGGGCCGCCGATGGCGTTCGCGTCGGCTATCTTTCACAGGAGCCGCAGCTCGATCCGACGAAGACGGTCAAGGAAAACGTCATGGACGGCGTCCGCCCGGTCGCCGACATGATGGACCGTTTCAACGAGATTTCGACGATCATGGCCGATCCGCCCGAAGACGCGGACTTCGACGCGCTGATGACCGAGATGGGCGAGCTTCAGGAAAAGATCGACGCCGTTGACGGCTGGACGCTCGACAATCAACTCGAAATCGCCATGGACGCGCTGCGCTGCCCGCCGGGCGATGCCGGCGTCGAGAACCTCTCGGGCGGCGAAAAGCGCCGCGTGGCGCTCTGCCGGCTCCTGCTCGAAAAGCCCGAAGTCCTGCTGCTCGACGAGCCGACCAACCACCTCGACGCGGAAAGCGTGCAGTGGCTGGAAAGCCATCTCATCGAGTATCCGGGCAACGTCATCCTCGTCACCCACGATCGCTACTTCCTCGACAATGTCGTCGGCTGGGTGCTGGAGCTGGACCGCGGCCGCGGCATCCCGTTCGAGGGCAACTACTCCAAGTGGCTTGAAGCGAAGGCCAAGCGCATGGAGCAGGAAGACCGCGAGGAAGAGGGCCGCCAGAAGGCGATCAAGGAAGAGCTGGAGTGGATCCGGCAGTCGCCCAAGGCGCGTCAGACCAAATCCAAGGCGCGTATCAAGGCGTTCGACGAACTCGTTGAAAAGCAGAATGATCGCCGTCCAGGCGGTGCGCAGATCCTCATTCAGATTCCTGAGCGTCTCGGCAGCACGGTGATCGAGGCGAAGGGCCTCACCAAGGCTTACGGCGACAAGCTGCTGTTCGAAAACCTCGAATTCACGCTGCCGCCGGGCGGTATCGTCGGCGTCATCGGCCCGAACGGCGCCGGCAAGTCGACGCTGTTCAAGCTCATCACCGGCCAGGAAACGCCCGATGGCGGCTCGATCAAGATCGGCGACACCGTGAAGCTCGGCTATGTGGACCAGAGCCGCGACCACCTCGATCCGAACAAGAACGTCTGGGAAGAGGTCTCCGGCGGCAACGAGCGCTTCTACTTCGGCAAGCACGACATTTCGACGCGCGCGTATGTGGGCGCCTTCAACTTCAAGGGCGTCGATCAGCAGAAGAAGGTCGGCCAGCTTTCAGGCGGTGAGCGCAACCGCGTTCACATGGCGAAGATGCTGCAAAAGGGCGGTAACGTCCTGCTGCTCGACGAACCGACCAACGACCTCGACGTCGAAACGCTGCGCGCGCTCGAAGAAGCGCTGGAAAACTTCGCCGGCTGCGCCGTGGTCATCAGCCACGATCGCTTCTTCCTCGATCGCCTCGCCACCCACATCCTCGCGTTCGAAGGCGACAGCCACGTCGAATGGTTCGAAGGCAATTTCGAATCCTACGAGGAAGACAAGCGCCGCCGCCTCGGCGACGAAGCCGACCGCCCGCACCGCATGAGCTACAAGAAGCTCACGCGGTAAGAGCCATCGTCAGTCGCAGAGCCTGCGGTCGCCGTCGCTGAGACTGGTGGTGTTGGTGATGTTTCTGAGCGTCAGTTCGCGCGCGATGAACGCCGACGTATAGGTGATGTCGCGCTCCGTGAAGATCGGCGCGATGCTGCGCAGGATGCTGCTCCTCACCGGGAAGAACCACGGCGTGTAGCGATAGGTCACCTCGGCAACGAGAACGTTGTTGGGGTCCGTGACGATCATGCCGTTCACTTCGTCGATCGTGTCGTCGTCCTCGCCGTCGCCTTCCTCGCCGATTTCGCTCGCCCGCGCGAGGTCGCCTTCGCAGCGCTGCCAGCGTATCCAGTGCCCATCGTCATCGGCATTGCGCGTGACGGAACTCAGCACGATACGGCCGTTCGTGTCGAAATCGTCGAACGATGCCGACATCTGCGAACCCATGAACAGCGTGTTCACGTCCACTTCGTCGATGCTTGACCGATAGCGTGCGGCGAGATCGGCGGTCGATGTCGCGATGCGCGAAAGCTGCTGATGGGTCAGCGCAAGGTGGACGAGTTCCAGCCCGCCGAGCAGCGCGACCATCAGGAACGGCAGCGCAAACGCGAACTCCATGAACGCGACACCGGACTCGTCATCACGAAGCTGTGCCCGAGCCTTTCGAAAGAGGCGAACCCGTTTCGTCGTCATGCGGGAATGCACTCCTCCTCGGGGGCGGGCACCTCGATATTGCTGAACGGCTCGTTCTTGATGACGGCGTTCGCCCTGATCGTCATGTCTGCATTGCCGCCGTTGATCACACCCGAGGTCAGCTTGAAGATCATCGGGTAAGTCACTGTCACGCCGTAAAAAAGGATGTCTTCGGCATTGCCGAGATCGTCGCTGCCGCGATCCGCATCCCACTGCTCGTTCCCGTTGATATCGATGTAGCAATCGCCGGGCCCGGGCTCGCCGCCGAGCGGTGCGACATCGGAAGAAAGCGGCTCCGGCTGGCCCACGGCTCCGAAGCTGGAGTAGCTCTTCCGATCGATCTCTGCGTGGGCGCCCTTGATCTGCCCGATCTTCGCATCGAGGATCGCGTCGAGTTCCTCCGGCGTCGAACTGCCGGTCGCAGCGAGGCGCGAGACTTCACGAAGCGCGCCTTCCACGTTCGATTTCGCATAGGCGAGATAGCCGAGCTCGATCCCGCCCATCAGCAGCGTCATCATCGGCAGGCTCAGCAAGGCGAACTCGATGATGTAGCTGCCGCGTTCGTCCCGGCGGAGACGGCGAAGCGGGTTGCGAGGGCGCATCATGGCGGGCCTACTTCGACACGCGCAGATAGCCGATGTTCTGCGCGATCTTCTGGAAAGCCTCGTTCAGATCTTCGGCGGTCTCCGCAACGTAGGCATCGTCTGGGGAGCTTGCGCATTCCTTGATCGCATTCTTGTCGGTCGTGCCGATCGACGTGGCGAAAGCGACAGTCGCAACCTTGATGCCCTGCATCTGGGCCGCTTTGCAGATCATGAGGAAGCGCCCACGATGCTCGGCCTTGGGTTCCGTGGTGTTGGATTTCGTGCGATGATCCCAAAGATACTGGCTATAAGCCGAATAGCTGATGCCGGGATCGATTTCACCGTCGGACATGAAGACGAGATAGCGGTTGACGCCGCGTTCTTCGCCCGTGTGCCCGGGCGCAAGGTATGTGCTGTCGTTCGGGAACGGTGCGCCGGGGCTTATAAGGGCCAGACCCCAGTACATGCCGAGGTCGTGATAGGTGCCGCCCGTAGGCTTGAGGGCATCGATATAGCTGCCCAGCGTCGTCACGCCGTCCGCATCGATCTGCGTAAGGAGTTTCGCTTCGTTCGGGCAATTCTTGTTGGGCCCGGTCGTGGCCACGCCGTCCTTGTAATGGCTTGACGCTGTCAGGCTGGAGTAGCTCGTATCATAGCGCACCGCCTTGCTCGTGTAGGTGCTGCTGTCATTCTGCATGCGCCAATTGAGATTGGCCCAGGGTTGCTTCGTAATGTCCATATACGTCGCGTTTGGCCGATACTTGTTACCGGTCACAGTGACGCCGCCGACCGAGGAACCCGACCAGGGCGAAGCGAAGTACGGCCGCCATTTCGGCGCGACCTGTCCGTCGATCTCCGCGCCCGGCACGGCGTCGATGACATCCCATGCACCGGCCGGAATGGTCGTGTAGGGAGCGCTCGATGCATCGATGGTCGTGACGGTGCTGCGGGCCTCGATGCAACCTTTCCACGCATACGGGTTGGCAGGCGTCGTTTCCGCAAGCCCGAGGGAAACGAACTGGTCGAGGTCCAGATTTTCGTCGTCCCAAGAGCCCGTCACGGCATAATTCTTCCAGGCGTATTTTCCGCTCACGGTCGCCATGTACGGCTCACCGATATTCGTCGAGTACGGCTCACCCGAGTAATCGATGTAGCTGGGGTTTTCAGCGTAGAGCAGCTTGCCGATGTTCACGCCCTGCGAATAGGGAACGATGCCGACGCGCACACGAAGCCCGCTGCTGCTCAGCTGATCCTGAAGTTCTTTGAGGATGTCGAGAAATTCCTTCGAGGCATCCTGCAGCGCGATCATGCGCTCGTTGTCGCTGCCGCTGCCACTATCGATATCCCATGCCATTGATCCGGTCACGTCAACGACGAGAACGACATCGACATTCACGCCGGAGCGGCGCGCCGAGCACTCGGCGTTGATATCCATCGACTGGATGCCCGCGATGCGCAGCAACTGTGTCGAGATCGTCGTGGCGAGCGTGATCGTGAGCTCACCATCATCATCGACTTGCGCGGTGCGTGTGATCTCGCCCGTGTCGAACTTGCCTTCGGGGAAGTTGTAGTCGAGGAACTTCTGGATTTCCTGATCGGCGGTCGAATTGTCGAGCACGGTGCCGCCGGCGTCGGTATCGTCCTTCGTCATCACCTTGCGTCCCGCAAGCGCAGCCGCGTCGCAGGCTTGCGCGAGCCGGGCCTCGGCCATGTAGGCGCGGGTCAGGTCCACGCCGCCGCCGATGGCGCCGACGAGCGGTATGACGGATGCAGCCACGATGGCGAGTGCGTTGCCTTTCTGGTCGCGTCTCAGGCGCGAAAGAAAGGTCGACGACTGCATGGCTTTCATGCGATTGCCCGGCGTATTGCTGCCCAGCGACATAAGTGTTCACCCCCGTGCACCGCCTGAAAACAGGCGCATGATCAAGGATGCATAACGGGAAATGCCTAAGAAGCCGTTGAGGTGACTGGTTAATGACAGACGGGATCGGCGGAATTCCGGGCGTTGCCGAAACGATTTCCGAAGCGCAAGCCTTTGTGCGGGCCGAAGATCGGGACCGCTATGTCGCGACGCTGTTCGCGCCGGCCGCCGCAAGGCCGCAACTTTTTGCGCTTCACGCCTTCGATCTTTCGCTCGCCGAGGTGGTACGCACGACCACCGAACCGCAGATCGGCATGATCCGGCTCGCCTGGTGGCGCGATAGCGTCGAGCGCGCCCGCGAAAAGCCGGTTGCGGGGCAGCCTGTCCTTGCCGCCGTCGCTGCCGCGGCGCTGGACCCGGAAGGGCTCGCGGCGCTCGCAGAGGCGCATATGGACGTGCTCGACGGCGCTGAAATCGGCGAGAGTGGCGCGCAGCTTTTCCGCTGCGCCGCCGTCCTGCTCGGAGCGGAAGGTAGCGCCGAACTTGCCGAAGCCGGCCGCTTCTGGGCGCAGGCGAACGCGCGCCGCCGGGGCGCGGAAGTTGCCGTTTCCATGCTTGATAAGATGCGTTTCGCGCCCGCTGTCCGGCCCGTCACCGCGCTTGCCGCCGTCGCCCGGCGCGATGCCGCCGACAAACGCGAACCGCGCGGCGCAGCCGGACGGCAGTTCGCGATCCTGCGGCACGTGCTGACAGGGAAAGCGTGACAGCGCCGAAACGAACCCGTTAGGCTTCGCGCTTCGAGTCGCGTCGAGGGGGCAGGGATGACGATGGTTTGGCGCTGGGCGGTCGGCGGGATTGCGGTGACATTGCTTGTGGCGGCCGCGTTTGTGGTGAGCGGGGACGACGAGCCGACAACCCCGCCGCTTCCCGAGCCGCCTCCAGCCGTTGCCGCCGCCGCGCCGCTTCCCGAGCCGCCGCAGGCGAGCGAGGCGACGCGGGAGGAGAAGCGTTTCCGCCGCTACGACCGCGACCGCAACGCCAGCGTCAGCCGCGATGAGTATCTGCGTTCGCGCCGGCAATCGTTCGACAGGTTCGATACGGACGGCAACGGTGTCCTCAGCTTCACGGAATACGCCGTGAAGCAGAATGCGCGCTTCGATGATGCCGATGCCGACAGGTCCGGCGAACTCGTTGCCGCCGAGTTCGAAAAGACGCGGACGGTGCGCGCTGCCGCGAAATCGAAAGCCGAATGCGGCTGCGCTGACTAAACCGCTTTGGCCGCGATCCATCCGTCGAGATCGGCAAGCGCCCGCTCCGCATAGGCCGCTTTGCGCGATTTCTTGGGAACACGCGCGTCGAACGGCGGGAACAGGCCGAAGTTCACATTCATCGGCTGGTAGGTTTCCGCCACCGCCTCGCCCGTGATGTGCGCAAGCAGCGCGCCGAGCGCTGTGGTGCGCGGCGGCAGATCCGGCGCGGTGCCGTGTGCGTCGGCTGCCGCGAAGCGCCCTGCCATCAGGCCGACCGCGGCACTTTCGATATAGCCTTCGCAGCCGGTGATCTGCCCGGCGAAGCGGATGCGCGGATCGGATTTCAGGCGCAGGCTGCCGTCGAGCAGCACGGGTGATTTGATGAACGTGTTGCGGTGCAGCCCGCCCAGCCGCGCGAATTCGGCGTTCTCCAACCCCGGTATCGAGCGGAAGATACGCACCTGCTCGGCATGGCGCAGCTTCGTCTGGAAGCCGACCATGTTCCAGAGCGTGGCGGAAGCGTTGTCCTGGCGGAGCTGGACGACGGCGTAAGCCTTCTTTCCCGTGCGCGGGTTGGTGAGGCCGACCGGCTTCATCGGCCCGAAACGCAGCGTTTGGGGGCCGCGCTCTGCCATCACCTCGATGGGCATACAGCCTTCGAAATAGGGGGTGTTCGCCTCCCATTCCTTGAACACGGTCTTCTCGCCGGTCATCAGCGCGTCGATGAAGGCGCCGTACTGCGTCTCGTCCATCGGGCAATTGATGTAATCCTTGCCGTCGCCCTTGTCGTAGCGGGACTGGAACCATGCGGTTTCCATGTCGATGCTGTCGCGGTGGACGATCGGCGCGATTGCGTCGAAGAAGGCGAGGGCGTCTTCGCCCGTCTGCGCGCGAATGGCTTCTGCGAGCGGGGCGGCGGTCAGCGGCCCGGTCGCGATGATCGTCTGGCTCCATTCGGATGGCGGCAGGCCGTCCACGCGTTCGCGGCGGATTTCGATCAGCGGCTCGGCTTCGATGGCGGCGGTGACGCGCGCCGAGAAGTCGTCGCGGTCCACGGCAAGTGCCGAGCCCGCGGGCACCCGCGCCGCGTCTCCGCAGCCGAGGATCAGCGAGCCGAGCCGCCGCATCTCCTCGTGGAGCACGCCGACGGCGCTGGCATTCGGATCGTCGGAGCGGAAGCTGTTCGAGCAGACGAGTTCGGCAAGCCCGTCGGTATGATGCGCGTCCGTCCCCTGCACGGGCCGCATTTCGTGCAAAACGACAGGAACGCCTGCGCGCGCGAGCTGCCATGCGGCTTCCGAACCTGCGAGGCCGCCGCCGATGACGTGAACATGTGTCTTCATGCGCGCGGAGATATGGGGAAGGGCTGCCTGCGTCCAGTGTTGCATGGCCACGCGGTCTTTGCGATGAGCCTTGCCGAATGTCGCGCCACATCCTGATCGTCACGGGGCTGTACCCGCCGAACGCCCCCACGGCGACCGTGCGCGCGCCGAAGTTCGCGCGCTTCCTGCTGGATCGCGGCCACGATGTCCGCGTGCTTTCCGGCCAGAATCTGCAGTTTCCGGCGGCGGTCGATCCCGAAATTCCGCCAGAGCGCATCACCGCCGTGCCCTATGTGCGGCGCGGGCGCGCGGCACCGATGACGGAAGCTGACCAGCCGAAACCCGGTGCGAAGGCCAGCGTCGAAACCGCCGCGCAGCCGGGCGGGCTGCGGCGGCTGATCTGGCAGCTTTCCTACCTGCCCGACCCGCATGTCACCTGGATCGAGCCAGCGGTGGCGGCGGCGCAGGCTTCGGACTGGAAGCCCGACGTGATCTTCTCGACCGGCCCGCCGCATTCGAGCCACATGGCCGCGGCGCGGCTATCGCGTGCGTGGGGCGTGCCGTTCGTGGCCGAACTCCGCGACCTCTGGGCGGACAATATCTACCAGAACGAAAGCTTCGTCGCGAACCGCGTGAACCGCTGGATGGAGCGGCGCGCGCTATCGAAGGCGGCCGCATTGGTGGCGGTGACAGAGGGCAGCGCCGAAATCCTCGCGAAGCGCTACGGCAAGCCCGTCATCTGTGCTGCAAACGGCTACGATCCGGCCGATTTCGTCGGACTGGAGGATACGCCAGCCCTCGATGAACAGCGTCTCACCATCGTCCACGCAGGCTCCACCTACAACGGCGGCCGTTCGCCGGAACCCCTGCTCGCCGCGCTCGCGCTGCTGAAGCCCGATCCTGCAAAGCTCGTCGTCCACTTCTGGGGCGAGGACAGCCACGTCCCGATGGCGATGGCCGAGCGCGCAGGCGTCTCGCATCTGGTGCAGGCGCATCCGCCCATCGGGCGCGGCGAGGTGCTGCGCATCGAGCGCGCGGCGGATATCCTCCTGCTGCTGCGCTTCGCGACGGAGGGTGAAAAGCACGTCGTCGCAGGCAAGCTCTACGAATATGTCGGCGCCCGCCGCCCTATCCTTTGCCACGGCCAGCAGGAAGGCGAAGCGGCGGACATCATCCGGCGCACCGGCATCGGCCTCGTCAGCAACGATCCGGCGGCGATCGCCGGCTGGCTCTCGGAAAAGCTGGCCGAGCGCGCGAACGGGCGGCTTCCCGACCTTCCCGCAGGCGCGGCCGATGGGCTGACGCGTGCCGCGCAGTTCGAAAAGGTCGAGGCAATCCTTTCAACGTCGGCTTGATTTGTCATGATTTGTCATGATACATCTTCCTGACGGAGAAAGATCATGTCGACAATCCCTCGGGAAAAATTCGCCACGCAGGTCAACACCGAAATCCTTTCGGAGGTGAGGGAGCTTGCGCAGCGCGAAGGGCGGCAGATTCAGGCGCTCGTGGATGAAGCGCTGGCCGATCTCGTCGAAAAGCATAACCGCGCCAGGCCGCGCGCGCACGTAATGGCCGCCTATCAGGGTAGCCATGCCCGCTTTGCCGAGCTCTACAAGAATCTCGCCAAGTGACCGATTATCTGAGGCTGGCTGATGTGCTGGCGATGCATCAGGATCAGGTCGAGCGGTATGGCGGTGCGCATGGGCTCCGCGATCCCGGTTTGCTCGAAGCGGCGCTGTTTCGTCCGCAGACCGGCTATTACGCCGATCTGATCGAGGAGGCTGCAGCCTTGTGGGAAAGCATGGCGCAGAACCATCCCTTCGTCGATGGAAACAAGCGCACGGCTTTCGCGGCAATGTATACATTCCTCGCGATCAACGGCGCGAATTTGAACGCTGAAGCGGATGAAACCTTCCGGTTCATCAGCGGGCTCTACGAAACAGGCACGTTCCGCTTCGAAGAGCTCGTGGTGTGGCTGCGCGCCCGCGTGGAGCTCGGATAGTCACCCAATCGTAACGCTGGCCTTCACGCGCGCGCGCATGTAGAGACCTAACGGCATACCAAGAACAAATCCCCGAGAGCGTACAGGAAACCGAGTGGACGCCCCAGAGACCAGCGGCGCCGAGCCGTCCGATATCCGCCCCATCTCCATCGTCGAGGAGATGAAGACGAGCTATCTCGATTACGCGATGAGCGTGATCGTGGCGCGTGCGCTGCCTGATGTTCGCGACGGTTTGAAGCCCGTCCACCGCCGTATTCTCTACACCGCCTACGAAAACGGCTTCACGTCGAACAAGCCGTATCGCAAGTCGGCCCGCATCGTCGGCGACGTGATGGGTAAATACCACCCGCACGGCGACAGCGCGATCTACGACGCCTTGGTCCGCATGGCGCAGGATTGGTCGATGCGCGTGCCGCTGATCGACGGTCAGGGCAACTTCGGCTCGATGGACCCGGATGCTGCCGCCGCGATGCGCTACACCGAATCGCGCCTCGCCAAGGTCACCGACGAGCTGCTGACCGATCTCGACAAGGATACGGTCGATTTCGTCCCGAACTACGACGGCTCCGAAAGCGAGCCTTCGGTGCTTCCGGCGCGCTTCCCAAACCTGCTGGTGAACGGCGCGGGCGGCATCGCGGTCGGCATGGCGACCAACATTCCGCCGCACAACCTCGGCGAGGTCGTGGCGGCGGCGGTGGCGTTCATCGACAATCCGGCGATCACGGTCGAGGAGCTGATGGAGTTCGTGCCGGCGCCGGACTTCCCGACCGGCGCGATGGTGATGGGCAAGGGCGGCCTGCTCAGCGCCTACACCACCGGGCGCGGCTCGGTGATCATGCGCGCGCGCAGCGTCATCGAGGATCGGCGCGGCGACCGCCGCCAGATCGTCCTCACCGAAATTCCGTTCCAGGTCGGCAAGGCCGGCCTCGTCGAGAAAATCGCCGAGGCGGTGAAGGACAAGCGCATCGAGGGTGTCTCGGACATCCGCGACGAATCGAACCGCGAAGGCGTGCGCGTCGTCATCGAGCTGAAGCGCGATGCAACCCCGGAAGTGGTGCTGAACCAGGTCTACCGCTTCACTCCCGCGCAAACGAGCTTCGCCTTCAACATGCTGGCGATCCGCGGCGGCCGCCCGGAGCTCCTGAACCTCCGCGACATCATCGCGGCGTTCATCACCTTCCGCGAGGAAGTGATCACCCGCCGCTCGAAGTTCGAGCTGAACAAGGCGCGCGACCGCGCCCACATCCTGCTCGGCCTCGTCGTCGCCGTGTCGAACCTCGATGAGGTCGTGCGCATCATCCGCGGCAGCTCCAACCCCGCCGAAGCGCGCGAAACCCTGATGGCGCGCGAATGGGCGATCGGCGAGATCCGGCCCTATCTGGAGCTTGTCGAGGCCGTGGAAGACGCCGTCTACGGCGACACCTACAAGATGAGCGAGACGCAGGTCCGCGCCATTCTGGACCTCCGCCTGCACCGCCTTACCCAGCTCGGCCGCGACGAGATCGGCGCCGAACTCAAGGAACTCGCGATTTCGATCGCCGAGCTGCTCGCCATCCTCGGCGACCGCGCGAAGCTCTACGCCGTGATGCGCGAGGAACTCGTCGCCGTCTCGGAAGGCTACGCGACACCCCGGCGCACCGAAATCGTGCCCTACCTCGACGATATCGATGATGAAGACCTCATCGAGCGCGAGGAGATGGTCGTCACCGTCACGATGGGCGGCTATATCAAGCGCACGCCGCTCGATAGCTTCCGCGCGCAGCGGCGCGGCGGCAAGGGCCGCTCCGGCATGAACACGAAGGATGAGGACGCGATCACGAACCTGTTCGTAACGCTGACCCATACGCCCGTGCTGTTCTTCTCCACCGCCGGCAAGGTCTACCGCATGAAGGTGTGGAAGCTCCCCGAAGGCGCGCCGCAGGCGCGGGGCCGGGCGATGGCGAACCTGCTGCCGCTGGCGGACGGCGAAGTCATCTCCACCGTGCTGCCGCTCCCGGAAGACGAGGCGGAGTGGGGCAAGCTCCACGTGATGTTCGCCACCGCGAAGGGCACCGTGCGCCGCAACTCGATGGATGCGTTCACGAACGTGCCCTCGAACGGCAAGATCGCCATGCGTTTCGACGAGGACAGCGATGATCGCCTCATCGGCGTCGCGCTGCTCACGGAGGACGACGATGTTCTGCTCGCCACCCGGCAGGGCAAGGCGATCCGCTTCTCCGCGACCGACGTGCGCGAGTTCCAGAGCCGGACGTCTACGGGCGTGCGAGGCATGACGCTGAAGGGCGATGACGAGGTGATCTCGCTCTCCATCCTGCGCGGCTTCGCGGCGACCCCGGACGAGCGCGAGGCTTACCTCCGCGCCGCACCGTGGAAGGACAACGAGAACGAGCCGACGCTGCCCGCCGAGCGCATGGCGGAATTCAAGGCTGCCGAGGAGTTCATCCTCACCGTCTGTGCGAACGGCTACGGCAAGCGCACGTCCGCCTACGAATACCGCCGCACGGGCCGCGGCGGGCAGGGCATCGGCAACATCGACAACATCGCCCGCAACGGCCCCGTCGTGGCGAGCTTCCCGGCGCACGACGGCGAGCAGCTCATGCTCGTCACCGATCAGGCGAAGATGATCCGCCTCGGCCTCGATACGCTCCGCGTCATCGGCCGCAACAGCGCCGGCGTGCGCCTGTTCAACGTCGCCGACAACGAACACGTCGTCTCCGCCGCCAAGATCGAAACCGACGGCGAGGACGAAGGTGAAGGCGAGGGCGAAGGCGAAGGCGCCGAGGAAGCAGAAGCCGCTCCCGCCACGGAATGAGCCCCACCGCCTACAAGATCCTCACCCGCGAGGAGTGGGAGAGGCTGAAAGGCGAGGGGGCATTCGCGGGTGCGCCCGTGGACCTCGCCGACGGCTACATCCACCTCTCCGCACCCGATCAGGTTGCAGAAACGGCGGCCAAGCACTTCGCGGGCCGGGATGATCTCGTGCTCGCCGAAGTCGATCTCATCAAGTTGGACGGCGTGAAGTGGGAGCCGTCGCGCGGAGGGCAGTTGTTTCCGCATGTGTATGGGCCGCTGCCGCTCTCCGCCGTCATTCGCGTGCAGGCGCTAAGGGTGACGGGGGAAGTGGTGGAAAGAAATGAGCTACGTTAGAAGATAAACCTGAAGTGTAATTCAATTTTCTGGTCGGCAATTTTTCGGAGATGATGGGGTGGACTGTTGCGGCAGTGCATACCCCACAGTCGATTGTGCGATGATGTCATCTTTGCTGTCTTGCCATATACGAACATCAACGGTCGCGAGCCGTCGTCCCAGTTTCAAAAGGCGCGCATCGGCAAAGATCGTCTGAAATTTGCAGGAGCGCAGGAAGTTGATGTTGAGCGCGTTCGTCACGGCCATGGCTTCCGGTCCATGGTGCGCCGCGATGATGGCGTAGGCCGCGACGTCCACCAGCCCCATCAGCGTCGGCCCGGAAACGATGCCGCCGGACCTCAACATAGACTCGTCGGGGTCGAGCCGCATCCTCAGATGGTTGAGCGACAGCATGTCCACCGTGCCCAGCTTGGCGCGGACCTCGGCAGGAAAGGCGTCGTGAAGGAAGGCCGTAACCTGTTCTTGCGAAAGCCGGAGCTGGAGCGGCGCGTGATTGGTCGAGGGATTCATACGGCCCTCATATCGCAAGCCAACTAGAAATGGGCAGGGTCAAAGAGACCGGTCGCCTCTGGCGGGTTCGTCAGCAATTTTTTGAAACAGTCGCCGTGGGCCGACCAGACCTGCCACTTATCGTTGGCGGCTGTGGCCGTTATTGAAACTGGATCGGTAGAAGTTGCCTCGATGGGCTGCGCGCAGAAGCAACATGGCCCAAACTCCACCTTCACTTCGGCCTTTCTGACTGCCTTCCGGCTAAACGCTTCCTGCAACGTGTCCTACCTCCCCTCAGCCTCCAGCTTCTGCCGAACGCCCACGAAAATCAGGATTTGCCCCGCCGTATAGAGCGGCCAGATGAAGAGGGTCGCCTGATCCGGGGCCATGCGACCGCCAAGGCGTGCGAAGATGAAGGCGTCGGAGGCGAGGAACAGGATCGCGCCGATGCCCGTCCGGTAGCGCGGGAAGCGGCTCGTCCACGCGGCCGCTGCCATCGCTGCGAGCAGGAAACTGTAGAGTGCGATCCCCGCGTTTGCGGCCGGTCCCGCGATTAGGTAGAGGAAAGGGGCCGAGAGCAGCAGCGCGAGCGCCGCCCCGCGCTGGCTGATGGGCATCGGTCCGGCCCGCCGGTTGCGAAGGTAGAGCCAGATCGCGACCACATGCCCTGCGGCGAACGCCGCCGCGCCGATCATCAGGTCGAATTCGAGCAGCATGTCGCCTAGCGCGCCGAAGGCCATGACGCCCGCGAACAGCCAGCCGTCGGTGCGGCGCGCGGCCGTAGCGGCGGCGATGGCGAGGATCGTGAGGCAGGCGCCTTTCAGCGCGACGTGCGCCGCGAACGGCAGCCCCGCGTTCATGGCGAGGAAGTAGGCCGCCGCAGCGATTGCGGCGAGGCTTGCGGGAAGCGCGATGCGTTGAGCCATGGCAGGATCACCCCCGGGGATCGAGTCGTGCTATGGATTTAGCAGATTATCGCGCGCTTACACGCCTGAACGAGGTTCAAGCGCGGTTCACCATGGCTGTGCCATCCATGCATCGCATCAAGGCTTGACGCAGACCGTCACGGGCGCGACATGCTGCGGCGGCATATTCGGCTTTTCCCGGCGATTTCCGGGAACTTGCACTGGGGAGACTGGACGGATGAAGATGGTTTCACGCACGGCGCTCGGCTTCGCGCTTGCACTCGGCATTGCGAGCGGCGCCATGGTTGCGCCCGCGATCGCCAAGGAGAAGGACAAGAAGGAAGCGGGCCCCGAGCAGCGCAAGTTCAAGTTCTCCAAGAAGGCGCAGAAGGCGCTCGGCGAAGCGCAGGCAGCGCAGCAGAAGGGCGACAACGATACGGCGCTCTTGAAGATCCGCGAAGCTGAAGCTCTCGCGGAGACGCCGGACGACAAGTACATGGCGAACGCGCTCAAGATCAACGTGGCGCTTGCGAAGCAGGACAATGCGATGCTTGCGGAGGGCCTGCAGGGCTCGATCGACAGCGGCAGCACCACGCCGGAGGAAAAGCTGAAGTTCCAGCGCAGCCTCGCCGCGCTCGCGGTGCAGAAGAACGACGTGCCGGGCGCGATCAAGGTGTATGAAGCGATGGCGGCCGAGCATCCGAACGATGCCGATATCGTCGTCGGTCTCGGCGAGATGTATAACCGCGCCGGCCGCACGCCGGAGGCTGTCGCCACGATCGACAAGGCGATCAAGGCGAAGCAGGCGGCGGGCCAGCCCGTCGAGGAAAGCTGGTACAAGCGCGCGCTCGCGCTCGCCTACGACGGCAAGCTTGCGAACCAGGTGCTTCCGGCGTCGCTCGCGCTCGTGCAGGCCTATCCCTCGCCGACGAACTGGCGCGATGTGCTGGTGATCTTCCGCGAAACGTCGGGTCTCGACGATCAGGGCAACCTCGATGTCATGCGCCTGATGCACGACACGAACGCGCTCACCGGCGAACGCGACTATTTCGAATATGCCGAAACCGCCGACAAGCGCGGCCTCGCGGGCGAAGCCAAGAGCGTTATCGATGCGGGCACCGCGAAGGGCGCGCTCTCCACGAGCAAGGCTTACGTGAAAGAGCTGGTGAACATCGTCACGCCGAAGGTGAAGAGCGACCGCGCTTCGCTGCCGGGCCTCGAGAAGGAAGCGCGTGCCGACAAGACCGGCCGCATGGCGAAGGCCACGGCGGACGGTTACCTCGGCTATGGCGAGAACGCCAAGGCGGCCGAGCTGTACTGGCTGGCGCTGCAGAAGGGCGGCGTCGATGCGGCCGAGGTCAACACCCGCATCGGCATCGCGCTCGCTCGCAGCGGCGACAAGGCCGGCGCGGAGACGGCCTTCAACACGGTGCAGAGCGGCAAGCGCGCCGATATCGCGAAGTTCTGGCTCGCGCACCTGAACAGCAAGGGTGGAACGCAGACGGCATCGACCGTGAACTGATCCACCTGCGGACAGCTTCGAAAAGGGCGGTGCCTCGGCGCCGCCCTTTTTGTTTGCGGCGGCGGTCGGGGCTATATAAGCCGGAATACAGCAAAATGATCCACGCAGCCCGCATCGTCTCCCTCGTCTTGCTCGCCCTGCTCGGCGCCCTCCCGGCACGGGCGCAAGGCGCGCCCCCCGTCGTCCTCGCCGCCGCCTCGCTGCAGGAAGCGCTGGGGGAAGCGGCGGACGCCTGGGCGAAGCAGCGCCATCCGCGCCCCGTGCTCTCGTTCGCCGGCTCCTCGGCCCTCGCGCGGCAGATCGAGGCAGGCGCCCCCGCCGATCTCTTCATCTCGGCCGATGAGGCGTGGATGGACCATCTCGAAAAGCGGAGCCTCCTTGCATCCGGCAGCCGCCGGGTCATCGCGGGCAACCGGCTGGTCCTGATCGCGCCTTCGGATTCGTCCACCACACTCAGGATCGCCAAGGGTTTCCCGCTCGCCCGCGCACTCGGCACCGGGCGGCTGGCGATGGCCGATCCCGCGGGCGTTCCCGCGGGGCGCTACGGCCGTGCCGCGCTCGAAGCGCTCGGTGTTTGGTCCGCGGTCGAGCCGCGCGTCGTCAGGTCGGAGAACGTCCGCGCCGCACTTGCACTCGTTGAACGCGGCGAGGCGCCGCTCGGCATCGTCTACACGACCGATGCCGCCGCGTCGCGCAAGGTCCGCGTGGTCGGCGTGTTCCCGGCATGGAGCCATCCGCCGATCCGTTATCCCGCCGCACGGCTGAAGACGGCAAAGGCGAAGGACGCCGCGGCCTTCCTCGCATTTCTCGGCTCGCGTCAGGCCCGGGCCATTTTCGCCCGGCACGGCTTTTCCGCACCCTGATGCTCTCGCCCGCCGAGCTTGAGATCCTGCTGCTGACGCTCAAGGTCGGTATCACGGCCGTGCTGGTCACGCTGCCCATCGCCTTCGCGTTCGCGTGGCTGCTCGCCCGCGCGACCTTCCCCGGCAAGGTGCTGCTCGACGGCCTCGTGCACTTGCCGCTCGTGCTCCCCCCGGTCGTCACCGGCTGGCTGCTGCTGCTTGCGTTCGGACGGAACGGCCCGGTCGGCGCATGGCTGGAAGACTGGTTCGGCATGACGGTAATGTTCCGCTGGACCGGTGCCGCAATCGCTGCTGCGGTGATGGCACTGCCGCTGATGGTACGGGCGCTGAGGCTCTCGATCGAAAACGTCGATCGCGGCCTCGAAAGTGCTGCGCGCACGCTCGGTGCAAGCCGGTCGCGTGTGTTCTTCTCGGTCACGCTGCCGCTAGCCGTCCCCGGCGTGCTTGTCGCCTCGGTGCTTGGCTTTGCGCGCTCGATTGGCGAGTTCGGCGCAACGATCACTTTCGTGTCGAATGTGCCGGGCCAGACGCAAACCCTGCCGCTCGCCATTTATAGTGCTCTTCAGCTTCCGGGCGGGGAGGGGCAGGTGCTTCGCCTCGCCGCCATCGCCATCGCACTGTCGCTGGCGGCGCTCGTCATCTCCGAAATCCTGGCGCGCCGTGCCGCAAGGGGGCGCCATGTCCTTTGACGTCGACGTTATGCGCCGCGTCGGCGAGACGCAGGTATCCGCCAACTTTTCAGGAAGCGGGCTCGTGGTGCTCTTCGGCCCGTCTGGCGCAGGCAAGACATCGGTGCTGAACATGGTGGCCGGCCTGCTCACACCCGAGCGCGGCCATGTCCGTATCGGCAGGGAGACGCTGTTCGATGCCCCAGCTGTCAATGTCCCGCCAGAGCGTCGCCGGCTGGGTTATGTGTTCCAGGATTCCCGGCTTTTCCCGCACCTGCGAGTGCGCGAGAACCTGCTCTACGGTCACCGCCTCGCGCGGCCGGAGGACCGCTGGATGGACTATGACGACACGGTTCGGCTGCTCGACATCGCGCACCTGCTCGATCGGTGGCCAAAGGGGCTTTCGGGCGGCGAAGCGCGCCGTGTCGCCATCGGCCGCGCTCTGCTTTCGGGGCCGCGCGCGCTGCTGCTGGACGAACCTCTGTCGTTCCTCGATCGCGCGCGCCGCGAGGAGGTGCTCCACGTCATCGAACGCATCCGCGATACGCTTAAGTTGCCTATCCTTTATGTCACACACGACGAGCGCGAGGTGGAGCGGCTTGCGACGCAGATCATCGAGATCGGCTGATGTCTGTTAAGAAGTTCTTTCCAATATGAAAGTAGATTGCGGCTGATTTCCAGGGGGAACTGGCCGTGACTTTTAAACTGTCGCTCGATCCGGGCGAAAAATTCGCCATCAACGGTGCCGTCATCGTCAATGGCGATCGGCACGCGGTGCTGACAGTCGATAATCAGGCCGGGGTGCTTCGCGACAGCGATGTCATCCGCGAGGACGAAGCGCGCACACCGGCGACGCGCCTGTATTTCGTCTGTATGCTCTCCTATCTCGATGCGGACGCGGCGGACAGCCACTATCCGCGCTTCAGCGAGCACATGGATGCGTTCATGGACGTCGTGGAAAACCCGCGTGTTCGGCTTATCTGCGCGCAGGTCAGCCTCGCGATGATGAACCGCGAATATTACCGTGCGCTCACGGGATGCCGCGAACTCATCGCGTATGAAACGCTGATCCTCGGCGATATCGACGCCGAGCAGCGGCTGCAAAACCGGGCATAATAGCTCGGCGTCCGTCGACGCCCGTCATGCGATCATGGAAAGCGTGCCGGCGAAGGCTTGGCAGGCAGGAACGCGGCCTCTAGCGTCGCATACATGCCCATATCCCGATTTTCTCTTTGGCTTCCGGCCCTTCTTCTGCTCGCAGCGTGCGCGACCGGTACGCGCGATGTGCCCGTCGTCATGCCCGAAGGCATAGCCGCGCACGTCACGGAACTGGCGTCGGACGCCTATGAAGGCCGCGCACCTGGAACGGCGGGCGAGGTGAAGACGCTCGCTTATATCGAAACGGCGTTTCGTGGTGCGGGGTTACTGCCGATTTCGAAGCAAAGCTACCGTCTGCCCGTGCCCTTGCTGAAATCTGAGGCGACTGTCGGCAGCATTTCGGTAGGATCCGTGATCGTAGAAAACGGCGAAACGGCGATGGTTCGCGCGCCGGTGACGCAGGCGAGCGCCGCTGCGAAGGGCGACATCGTGTTCGCCGGTTATGGCATCGTGCTCCCCGAACTGGGACGCGACGACTTCGCGGGACTCGACCTCAACGGCAAGATCGCGCTGATCTTCGCGGGCCTCCCCGATGGAGCCGTCGAGCCGTCGGAAGCCATGCACCGGCAATCTGCGCGCGCTACCAAGCTCGAGAACGCCGCACGTGCCGGCGCCGCCGGAGCCATTCTCCTTTACGATGCGCCACCGGAGGACGAAACTTGGCAAGGCGCGCGCATCGCTGCGGGCCGGGCCGAAATGCGGATCGACACACCGGCAGAGGGCAGAGCTCCCCTCTATGCCGTCGTTGGCCATGAAGCCGGAAGCGCTTTGGCGCGGGGCCTCGGCACAGACCTCTCGGCACTGAAAGCAGAAGCTACGACGGCGGGTTTCAAACTGAGAACGCTCGGTTCCGGTGCTCTTTCCGCCGAAAACCGAGTCACGCGATTCACTTCATACAATCTGGCTGGCGTGCTCCGGGGTCTTAAGCACCCGAACGAATACATCGTCTATCTCGCCCACTGGGATCACCTCGGTCACTGCGGAACCGGTGTCGACACGATCTGCAACGGGGCGGTCGACAATGCGAGCGGTGTCGGCGGCCTCATCGAACTTGCAGAGGCGTTTGCGAAGGGTAGGCGTCCCGAGCGCTCCGTGCTGTTCCTCGCTACGACCGCCGAGGAAAGTGGGCTGCTCGGCGGCAAGCACTTTGCGACGTCAGGCCCAGTCGATGCAGAGCGGATGGTCGCGGCGTTCGGCCTTGATACCATTGCCGCGAACGGCCCGTCCGACGATGTCATCGTGCTGGGGCAGGGGCTCACCAGTCTCGACACGCGGCTCGCCGATACTGCGAAGGCCCAAGGCCGCCGGATCATGGCGATGCCCGATGTCCAGAGTTTCTACGCGCGTTCCGACCATTTCGCCTTTGCGGAGGTCGGCGTGCCCGCCGTCATCGCAACGGGCATCTTTGCGGGCAGCGGGTTCGGCGATTACATGGGCAAGCATTATCACCAGCCCTCGGACGCGGTGACGCTGCCGATCGATTATCGCGGCGCGGCGGCCGACATGAACCTCCTGCTCGATGTTGGTCAGGGGCTCGCGAACAGCCGTGAATGGCCCACATGGACGAAATCGTCGCCATATCAGCGGCGACCGTAGCAATTCCCGGAAACCGATGGCATAAGCCCGCCACCTCGAAAATCGGCAACAAGGAAAACGGCATGGACATCCGGCTCGGACTCACTTTCGATGATGTCCTGCTGGTGCCCGGAGAGTCCGAGGTTCTGCCGAGCGAGACCGATCTCTCGACGCGCGTGACGCGCGAAATTTCCCTGAATGTTCCGATACTTTCCTCGGCGATGGATACGGTGACCGAGGCCGACATGGCGATCGTGATGGCGCAGGTCGGCGGGCTTGGTGTCTTGCATCGCAACCTGACGATCGAGGAGCAGGCGCAGGCCGTGCGTCAGGTGAAGCGCTTCGAATCGGGTATGGTGGTGAACCCGGTGACGATGCACGCGGACGAGACGCTTGGTGAGGCGCTCGACCTGATGAAGCGCCACCGGATCAGCGGCATCCCGGTTGTCGAGCGCAGCCCGAGCGGCCAGCCCGGCAAGCTAATCGGTATCGTCACCAACCGCGACGTCCGCTTCGCCGAGCATCCCGAACAGCCGATCAGCGAACTGATGACGAAGGACAACCTCGCCACCGTCCGCCCCGGTGTGACGCATGACGAGGCACGGCGGCTCCTTCACCAACGCCGCATCGAGAAACTGCTCGTGGTGGACGATGCCTATCGCTGCATCGGCCTCATCACCGTGAAGGACATCGAGAAGGCCGTCACCTTCCCGACGGCGACCAAGGACGCCGCGGGCCGCCTTCGCGTCGCTGCGGCGACGACGACGGGCGACGCCGGTTTCGAGCGCACCGAGGCGTTGATCGATGCCGATTGCGACCTCATCGTCGTGGACACGGCGCACGGCCATTCGGTGCGTGTCGCCGAGGCGGTGAGCCGCATCCGCAAGCTTTCGAACACCGTCCAGATCATCGCGGGCAACGTCGCGACGGCGGAAGCGACGCGCGCGCTGATCGACGCGGGAGCGGACGGCATCAAGGTCGGCATCGGGCCGGGCTCGATCTGCACCACACGCGTTGTCGCGGGTGTCGGCGTGCCGCAGTTCACGGCGATTCAGGATGCCGCCGAGGAAGCCATGAAATCGGGTGTTCCGGTGATCGCGGACGGCGGTTTGCGCACTTCGGGCGACATCGCCAAGGCGATCGCGGGGGGCGCTTCCGCCGTCATGGTCGGCTCGCTGCTGGCGGGCACGCAGGAGGCGCCGGGCGAGACGTTCCTGTATCAGGGCCGCACCTATAAGGCGTATCGCGGCATGGGCTCGGTCGCGGCGATGGCACGCGGTTCGGCGGACCGCTATTTCCAGCAGGATATCAAGGACCAGATGAAGCTGGTGCCCGAAGGCATCGAAGGTCAGGTGCCCTACAAGGGACCGGCGAAGGACATCATCCACCAGCTCGCCGGCGGTCTCAAGGCAGCGATGGGCTATACGGGCGCGCGCACGATCGCTGACCTGCAGAAGCGCGCGCGTTTCGTACGGATCACCAATGCGGGCCTGCGCGAAAGCCACGTCCACGACGTGACGATCACGCGTGAGGCGCCCAATTACCCGACCCGGTAAGGCAAGCCAGTGACGCCTGCCGCGCGCGTCGAGGCGGCAATTGTGCTGCTGGACGAGATCATCGACGCCGCTGCCGGTGGCGGCGCGGCAGCGGATACGCTCATCCAGCGCTACTTCAAGACACGCAGATATGCGGGTTCAAAGGACCGACGCGCCGTCCGCGACCTTGTCTACCAAGTCATCCGCGCGCTCGGTGAACGGCCGGAAAACGGCCGCGCCGCGATGATCGGTTATGCCCGCGCGGAAGCCCCGGCGCTGCTTGCACTGTTCGGCACGGACCCGCGCGGTCCGGTGGCTGTCGCTGAAGGGGAGCCGGCCGCCGCACTAGGACTCGCGCCCGAATGGCTCGCCGCGAAGTTCGCTGCTGAATATGCCGATGCGGAGACGCTGCTCGCCGCGCTCGCCGAACGCGCACCACTCGACCTGCGGGTCAACCGTTTGAAAACAACGCGTAGTGCGGTGTTACCGCTCATTCCGGGCGCCGTGCCGACCGTGCACGCGCAAGACGGCCTCCGCATGGTGGAGGCTCTCAATGTCGAGGACCTGCCCGTCTATGCCGATGGCCGCGTCGAGGTGCAGGACGAGGGCAGTCAGCTTATCGCCGCCGCCTGCCGTGCGCAGCCGGAGATGACAGTCGTCGATCTCTGCGCGGGCGCGGGCGGAAAGACGCTCGCCCTTGCGGCGGACATGGAAAACCGGGGCCGCCTCATCGCCTGCGACGCCGATCGTTCGCGGCTTTCACGCCTTGGTCCCCGCGCGGCGCGCGCAGGCGCTGTGAACATCGAAACACGTCTCCTTGATCCGGGCCGCGAGGCCGACGCGCTTGGCGACCTCTTCGGTGCCGCCGACGTAGTGCTCATCGATGCGCCGTGCAGCGGTACGGGCACGTGGCGCCGCAACCCGGAGGCGCGTTGGCGGCTTACGCCGCAGCGGCTAGCGCGGCTCACAGCACTCCAGGCCCATCTCGCCGATCTTGGCGCGCGCTTGCTGAAGCCGGGTGGCAGGCTGGTCTATGCGGTGTGCTCGCTGCTTCCCGAGGAAGGACGGCTTCAGGCAGAGGCCCTGAGCAGGAGGTATCCGGACCTGGCTCTTGATGGTGGCGGCGCGCAAATTCTGCGCCCCGACCGCGACGAAACCGATGGTTTCTTCATCGCAGGTTATGAAAAGTCATGCTAAAGCGGGCCTTAGGGGGAGTGACGTTGAGGGAAGTGTTCATGCAGTCCAGGATCATGCTCGCCGGTATCGCTGTCGCCATCGCCACGGCCTCGAGCGTTGCGTATTGCAAGACGGCGGAGCCGAGCATCGCACCGCTTTCGATGCAGCTGACGCGCAGCGGCGAAGCGCTCCTCAATGGCCACAAGGCGCAGGCCGCGATCGATCAGTTCGAAACTGCGCTTGCCGTGGATCCCCGCAACACACGCGCCTACATCGGCATTGCGCGCTCCTACGACCAGCTCGGTCTCCCCGGCCGCGCCGTCAAGTTTTACCGCGAAGCGCTCGCCATCGATCCCAACGACCTCACCGCGCTGTCGGAACAGGGCGAGGCGTACATGGCGCGTGGTGCCGTGGCGCTTGCGAAGGGCAATCTGGAGCGCATCCGTAAACTCTGCCAGAGCGAATGCCAGAATGCGGTGACGCTTGCGGCGACGATCGAGAAGGGGCCTCCGGCGACGGTAACGGCGGCCGCTGAGAAGCCCGCGCCCAAGATTAACTAAGAGCAGACCAGCAGCGCGCGAGCGCCACAAACTCATCAACCGAAAGCGTTTCCGCGCGCCGTGCGCCGTCGATGCCGCTTTCTGCAAGCGCTTCGAGCCCGCCGGGCAGTGCCTTAAGACTGGCGCGGAGCATCTTGCGGCGCTGGCCGAACGCTGCCGCCGTCACCCGTTCCACCGCATTCACCGGCACGCCTTCCGGCGCGGCGGACGGCACGATGTGGACCACCGCCGAATCCACCTTGGGCGGTGGAATGAAGGCGCGCGGCGGCAGCGACAGTGCGATGCGTGGCCGCGAACGCCACTGCGCGAGGACCGACAGGCGCCCGTAAGCGTCGGTATCCGGCGCCGCGACGATGCGCTCAGCAACTTCCTTCTGGAACATCAGGCTGAGGCTCAGCCACCACGGCGGCCACGGATCGGCCGTGAGCCAGCGAATGAGCAGCGCTGTGCCGACGTTGTAGGGCAGGTTTGCGACGATGTGCGCCGGGCCGCCGAGCACTGCAGGCTCATCGATCCGCATAGCATCGCCCTCGATCACGGTGAGGCGCCTTTCCGCAGCCTCGCCGAGTTCGGCAAGCGCGGGGAGGCAGCGGCTGTCCATCTCCACCGCTGTCACGAGTCCCCCGGCGCGCAACAGGGCCCGCGTGAGCCCGCCGGGGCCGGGGCCGACCTCGTAGACGCGCGCGCCGGAGAGCGGGCCCGGAACGCGGGCTATCTTGTCGAGAAGGTTGGAATCGAACAGGAAATTCTGTCCGAACGCCTTTTTCGCCGTAAGGCCGTGCCGCGCGATTACCTCACGCAGCGGCGGCAGCGCGGCGAGACCGGGCGGCAGGGTGTCAGTCAATCGCGCGGTGCACGGCGCAGGCGTGCGCTGTTCTGATCGCGGCTGCCATGGCGCGATGGCTCGCGATCCCCTTGCCGGCGATGTCGAACGCGGTGCCATGGTCGGGTGCGGTGCGGACGATCGGCAGGCCGAGCGTCAGGTTCACGCCTTCATCGAAGTGCAGGGTCTTCAGCGGCACCAGTGCCTGATCGTGATACATGCAGAGCGCGGCGTCATAGCTCTTGCGGGCATGTTCATGGAACATCGCGTCAGCGGAAAGCGGCCCGAACGCGTCGATGCCCTCGGCGCGGAGTTCGGCGATCGCGGGAGCGATCACATCGATTTCCTCGCGCCCGAGGAGCCCGCTTTCGCCCGCGTGCGGATTGAGCCCGGCAACGGCGAGGCGCGGATTCTGAATACCGAAATTCCGCGCCAGTCCCTTCGCCGCCGCCCGCCCGCGGCTGACGATGAGGTCGGTGGTGAGCCGCTGCGGCACATCGGCGAGCGCGATGTGGATGGTGACGGGCACGGTGCGGAGCGTCGGTCCGACCAGCATCATCGCGAGGTTTGCCGCGAACACGCCGCAGCGTTCGCCCACGAATTCCGTTTGCCCGGGATGCGTGAAGCCGATCGCCTGAAGCTGTGCCTTCGAAACCGGCCCCGTGACGAGTGCGCCTGCCGCGCCACTGCGGGTGAGGCCGGTGGCGATTTCGAGCGCATCGAGCGCGCAGCGTGCGCCGATCAGCGTTGGCTTGCCGGGCTCGACCACCTCGCTGTCAGCGACCTCGATCAGCGGCAGCGCGTCGCAGCAGGTGCCGACATCCTCGGGGTGCTCGATCTGGCAGACCTCACCTTTCCAGACCCCCGCGAGCGAATCGCGATTGCCGATCCCGAAGAAGGGCGGAAGTCCGAGCGCTTCGCGTTGTTCCCAGCACCGCCCGATAATCTCAGGACCGATACCTGCGGGGTCCCCAAGCGTGACGGCGATCGGTGGAATCATCTGGCCCGGATCACCGATAGTCGATAACGGCGTCGCGGCGAAGGTCGCGCAGGTAGCGGCGGGCCGCCATGGCGACCTTGCTTTCTTCCATCTGCGCGTAAAGCTGGTCGAACGACGGCGCCCCGGCGGCGGGCGGGTCTTCGCGGCCGCAGAGCACCAGCACACGGATGCCGTCCTCTCGGGTGCCGAAGGGCGGCGTGCTCTGGCCAATCTGCATCGGTTCCATGATCTGCTGAAGCTGTGGTGGCAGATCGCCGAGCCGAACCTGGTCGTTGGCGACAACGTTGCCGCCGAAGCTCTCGGCCAGCGCCGCGGCGCCGCCGCCGCCGCCCATGCCCTGCGTGCCTGCCTGCAGTCGCTGCACGATTCCGGCCGCCTGCTGCTGTGTCGCATCAGCCGCCAGCGGCACCGTGATCTGCTTCACGGCGAGCACTGCGTCCTTGGGATCGGCCGCAAGCACCTGCCGCTTGTCGACGAGTGCGATAATCGCGAAGCCGCCGGGAATCTGGATGGGATTGGAAACGTCACCGCGCGGCAGGCTTTCGACCACGGGTGCGAGTTCGGGCGAAAGCTGCGCCGGGCGCACCCAGCCGAGATCGCCGCCCACCGCTGCCGTCGAGGCTTCGGAAAACTGCCGCGCATAGGCGATGAACGAGCCGCCCTGCCGCACCTGATCGACGATGCGCTGTGCGTTCTCCCTAACCTGCTCCGCGTTTTCCGCAGTCGCGGTCAGGAAGATTTCGGCGATCCGAAATTCCTCTTTGCCCTTGGAGGCATTGAGGCGGTCGATCAGCGCCTGCACCTCGTCGTCACCGACGTTCACGAACGGTTCGACCTTGCGCCGCAGCAGGCGGCTCCATGCGAGTTCGGCGTGAATCTGCTGCTTCAGCGAATTCTGCGATGTGCCCCGCGTTTTCAGAAATGCGTCGAACTGGTCCACACTCATGCGGAAGTTGGAGGCGACACGGGTAAATGCCTGATCGACTTCGTCTTGCGAGATCGTGACTTCCTGCCCGGTCGCTTCCTGGATCTGCAGCTTTTCGTCGATCAGGTTGCGAACCACCTGCAGCCGCAAGCGCACGCGCTCATCATCGGAAATCTGACCCTGGTTCGCGGCAAGCACGAGATTGAGGCGCTGGTCGATATCGGTATCGGTGATGACGTCACCGTTGACGATTGCGGTCGCCTTGCGGATCGTTGGATCGACAGGCTGGCCGAGAATCTCGATATCCGGATCGGAGAGGCCCGCGAGCGGGGAATTCTGGGCCAATGTTGACCCTGCAGCAAGAACTGCGACACTGGCAGCAAGCCAGCGCAGCGTCGAAAACCTCATCAATCTCTCCCCCGTCCCGGCGGCGCCGAAGCGGTCTTGTAGCCTCTCAGGTCATGCCGCCTAGCACGCGCGGACATGAATGTCAGCGTATCGTTTACGCTTGGCAGCAGGGCTAGTCCCCCGCGGCTGAACCGCCGATTAGCGGCCAAGGTTCTTGAGGCTGATCGAGAAGAGGAAGGCGTTGCCGCGCCGGAAGTCGCGGTCTTCCACATAGTCGCGTCGCCACGTGACACCGAACTCGAAGCACTCGTCCTGATAGGCGATGCCGAGCCGGTGGCGTACCATCTCGAACCCGTCGGAGGTGTTGAGCGGATCTTCGGCGCGCGAAGTGAGGTCGAGGATCACCGAGCCGATCACCGACCAGTAGCGCGCGAAGCTGACACGGCCGCCGGCGCGCAGTTCCTCACGGTCTTCGAGGTCCTCGATGTCGATATCGCGGTCGAGCTTCACGTAGCCGACCGTCGCGTAGGTCCGCTTGTTGCCCACTGTCACGTCGATCTCGTTGCGGCGCAGCTTTAAGCTGGTCTTGTCGAGGCGGAAGCGGTGCGTCACGTCGAAGCCGCTGCCGATGCGCAGCGTGTTGCGGCCGACGAAGTCGGAGAAGTTGCCTGAAAGGCCTGTGCCCTGCGGAAATGTCGCCGGTGTGTCGTCAAAGCGGTAGCTTTGACCGAATTCGCTTTCGATCTGCCAGCGCGGGCGGTCGAGCCGCCATGTGGCACCGTAGGTCACGCGCTGCCCGCCTTCCCATCGGTCCGCGCCTGGGAAGCGGTTCAAGTCGAAGAGGTTTGTATCGTCGAGATCGACGGCGCGTGAATCCTCGTTGGGGATGTCGTCGTTCACATCGCTCGGCGAGACGGAGAACTGCACGCGCGGCGTCAGCGTTTGCGTGCCGCCGAAGGCGGGGCCGGCGAGCGGCCATTCGATATCGAGTGCGGCGGCGGGCAGGATGCGTCCCTCCCAGCCGTCGCGCCCGGCGTAGATCGGCAGCTCGGCGAAGGCGCTGTCTGTGATGTGATAGATGTCGCCGCGGACAAGGGCGGTCGCTGTCACACGCTGTCCCCACGGCGTGATCGCGCTGCGCTTCCATTCCGCAGAGGCCGAGGCGCGCTGCGTGTCCATACCGTCGGTGCGCGTGACCGCCGCCGTATCCGCCGCCAGCTTCAGTCGGCCGCCGCCGATCGTCTCGCTGGGCGACCACATGTAATTGATCAGCGGCAGCGCGATCGGGGTCAGCCCCGCGACGTCCGTCTGCCGAAGGCCCTGGAAAGCCCAGCCTTCGATCGCGAAGTAGCTCTCCACACCGAAGCGCTCGAGCTGGTAGAAATTCCGCAACGTGTCGTCGCGCGAGATGTCGTAGCGGCGCAGGAACGTGTCGTCTGTGGCGAGGCGAAGGCCGAAGGTCGAGCGCCAGTCGCGGCCATGCTGGAGGCGGCCGTTGCCGTAGACGTAACCGCGGAACTGCTTGTTCGGGATGCCGGTTCCCGCGGGGTCGGGGAAGTCCAGTTCCGACGAATAGGTACCGATACCACCGAAACGCAGCGGGCCCGATGCGGTTTGGTGCCGGTATTCCACCGAGAGCGCCGGGTTGACCTCCGTGTAGAGGATCGGGGCGATGGTGAGGTCGTTATGGTCGGAAAAGCTCAGAAAGTATGGCAGTTCAACCGAGACGCCTAGCGACCGGTCGATGGTGACGGACGGGACGAGGATGCCGGTCGCGTTGCGGCCCGGCCCGTCCGGATGCGACAGGCTCGGCGTGTAGAAGATCGGGATGCCGAGGAATTCGAGGCTCGCATCCTTGTAGTAGACACGCTTGCGATCGGGATCGTGGCGCACGCGAAGCGCCTTCACCTGCCACAGCGGCTCCTTGGGGCAGCCGTTTTCGCCGATGATGTCGCAGGGCGAATAGACGGCGCGGTTCACCGTGGTGCGACCGTCGTCGCGGCGGCCGTCATGGGCGGCAAGCCGTCCGCCGTCCCGAAGTACGAGGAGGATGTTCTCGACCGCGCCGTCGCGCAGCGATTCGTCCAGCTCGACGCGTTCGCCGAAGGCTTCGTTGCCCTCGGGATCGATCACTTTCACAGCGCCGCGCGCCTCGACCTTGCCGGTCTTGCGGTCGTATTCGACCTCGTTCGCGGTGAGGCGGTAGCCGTCGCGCGTGACGACGACGTTGCCGCGCGCCGTCACCAGCTGCGTGTCATCGTCATACTGCATAGTGTCCGCAGCGAACTCGATCGCGTCGCCCGGTTTCAGCACCGGACCGGCATCCACGTCGGTAGCGCCTTCCGTCTGCGCCAGCGTAGGCGCAGCGAATCCCGCGAGCGCGGTGGACAGCAGAAAGGCGGCAAGGCAACGGGACAAGAAAGCGCTCCCCGGACAGGCGGATAGCGCCTCTTACCCGCGGCGCACCCGCGGCGGCAAGCAGCGCCCGTCGATACGCCGTGAATTGCGGTCCGCCTGCCGGACGGCTAGAACGCCCCCGATCGTTTTTTCTTCTAGGGAGAGTCCTTCCGATGCGCATCGAGTTCGGGGTTACGTCGCACACGCCGGGCACGGCCCTAGTGGTTTTCGCTGCGAAGGACGCGGTGCTTTCGGGGGCGGCGCAGGCGCTCGACGCAGCGCTTGGCGGTGCGGTCGCCAATGCTGTGAAGACGGCGCGGTTCGAAGGCGACGTCGCGCAGATCGTGGAGCTGCTGGCACCCTCGGGTACCGATGCCTCGCGCGTCCTCGTGGTCGGCACGGGCAAGCCCGGTCATGCTGACGCTGCCATATTCGAGCGGATCGGTGGCGCGCTCGCCGCGCGGCTGTTGACCTCGGGCGAAACGAAGGCGACGGTCGATTTCGGCGGGCTCAGCGATCTCGCACTCGATACCCCGAAGGCCGCCGCGCATCTCGCGCTCGGCGCATCGCTCCGCGCGTGGCGGTTCGACAAGTACCGCACCAAGCTGCCCGAAAAGCAGAAGCCGACGCTCACCGAAATCGCCATCGCCAACGCCGGTAGCGCAGGGCAGGAATGGGCGCGGCTCGAACCGCTCGTCGAGGCTGTGGGCTTCACGCGCAGCCTCGTCACCGAGCCCGGAAACGTCATCTACCCGGAAAGCTTCGTGGAGCGCTGCCGTCCGCTCGCCGACCTCGGTATCAAGATCGAGGTGCTGGACGAAAGCGAGATGCGGGCGGCGGGAATGGGCGCGCTGCTCGGCGTCGCGCAGGGCTCGGCGAAGCCGCCGCGCCTGCTCGTGATGGAGTGGGACGGCACGAACGGCAAGGCGAAGACATCCACGGTGTTTGTGGGCAAGGGCGTGACCTTCGACACCGGCGGCATCTCGATCAAACCCGCCGCGGGCATGGAAGACATGAAGTGGGACATGGGCGGCGCGGGCGCGGTTGCGGGCGCGATGAAGGCGCTTGCGCTGCGCCGCGCCAAGGCGCGCGTCGTCGGCATCTGCGGCCTTGTGGAGAATATGCCGGACGGCAACGCCCAGCGCCCCGGCGACGTCGTGACGACGATGTCGGGCCAGACGGTCGAGGTGATCAACACCGACGCCGAAGGCCGCCTGGTGCTCTGCGACGCGATCACGTGGGTGCAGAAGCGTTTCAACCCGGAGGTCATCGTCGATCTCGCGACGCTGACCGGCGCGATCATCATCAGCCTTGGCCACGAATATGCGGGCCTCTTCTCGAACAGTGACGAGCTTGCGAAGCAACTCGTCACTGCGGGCATCGCGACGGGCGACAAGCTGTGGCGCTTCCCGCTCGGCAGCGCCTACGACAAGATGATCGACTCGCCGATCGCCGACATGAAGAACGTGGGCTCGCGTGATGCGGGCTCGATCACGGCTGCGCAGTTCATCGGCCGCTTCGTGAACGACGGCGTGAAGTGGGCGCACCTCGATATCGCGGGCATGGCGTGGTCTGCGAAGGCCGGCGCGACATGGGAGAAGGGCGCCACCGGCTATGGCGTGCGTCTGCTCGACCGTTTCGTTGAGGATACGCTGGAAGCGTGAGCGACGCGCTCACACCGGTTGGCTTCTATCACTGCACGCGGTCGCGGCCGTTCGACGTCGTGCCCGTCCTTGCGGGCAAGGCGATCGAAGCCGGGCACCGTGTGCTCGTCCACGCCTCGCACGGCAACGAACTCGATGCGCTGGACAGCCACCTGTGGACCTACGATCCCGGCAGCTTCCTGCCGCACGGGCGCGACAATCCGGCGGTTCAGCCCGTACTGCTGTCCGATGATTTCGCGCCCGCGAATGGTGCCGATCTGCTGATTTCGGTGGGCGGAAAACTACCCGGCGACCCGGCAGTGTTCGCGCGCGTGCTCTACCTCTTCGATGGCAACGACGAGGACTCGCTCACAGCAGCGCGCGCGCATTGGCGGGCCCTGAAGGCGCGCGAGGGTGTCCAGCCGGTCTACTGGACCCAAAGCGAGAAGGGCGGCTGGCAGAAGGCGGGGTAGGCGCGGCTTGCAATCGGACCCGCGCCCGGATATTGGGCGCGCGACTTCCTGAAACGACACAACAAGCCCTATCTGGAGACCTCCCATGGCGCTGCAGCGTACTTTTTCGATCATCAAGCCCGACGCGACGCGTCGCAATCTCACCGGCGCCGTCACCAAGATGCTGGAAGAGGCGGGCCTCCGCGTCGTCGCTTCGAAGCGCATCCACATGACGAAGGAACAGGCCGAAGGCTTCTACGGCGTGCACCGCGAGCGTCCGTTCTTCGGCGATCTCGTCTCGTTCATGACCTCGGGCCCGGTCGTCGTGCAGGTTCTCGAAGGCGAAGACGCCGTCGCGAAGAACCGCGAAGTGATGGGCGCCACGAACCCGGCGAACGCCGATGAGGGCACCATCCGCAAGGCGCTCGCGGAATCGATCGAGGCGAACACGGTGCACGGCTCCGACAGCCTTGAAAACGCGAACATCGAGATCGCCTTTTTCTTCACGCCTGAAGAAATCGTCGGCTAAAGACTCCAGAGTCTGTCGAGGCGGGCGGCGGCATCGTCGCCCGCCACGCTTTCGCGGCGCACGAGCCCGCGAAGCTTGACCGTGCGGCCGAGAATGACGCGCGGCTCAATGTGGTACACGATGTCGTAGATGGCGGTTTCGGTGCGCGGGCCATCGGCCGCTTCGCACCGGCTGGCGATCACGACCGGCAGGCGCCCGTCTCGCGCGTCCTTGTCCACCGCCTTCAAGAGCGCGCTTTCGAACCAGTCCGCTTCGATGCGATGATCGAGAACGGTGCTTTCCGGCCCGACGCCCAGCGCGCTCGGGAAAAGGATATCTGTGCTTTGCAGGGCGCAGTCCGCCGCCTTGAAGGCAAGGCCGGCACCGCCTGCATCGATTGCGATCAGCCCGATCGATTTCGGCCGGGGCGAGGCTTTCTCCGCCCGTCGTTCCTCCTCCGCCGATTTGCGCTCGTCGTAGTTGTTCCACAGCGTGAGCGCCGAGATCACGACGGCGATCACGGCCACGGTTTCGCCGAGCGAGAGCCAGCGGCGACGGATGCGGGCAGTTTCGGCGGCTTTCTCGGCGTGCGTTTCGGGGATTTCCGGTACGTCAGAAGACATCGGCGAGTTTCCTTGGCGCGGACAGGCGCCAGCTTTTCATGAGCCAGTCGTTTACGTGGTCCCAGTCCGGCTCACCCTCGTCGAGCCGGATGCCGATCCAGCCGTAGGGGCCGAGATAGGGCGGGCGGTAGTAAAGATCGGGGTCGGCCTCGATCAGCATGGCCTGTTCTTCAAGGCCGCTCGTCTTCACCAGCAGCGCGGTGATGCCGCAGCCGTGGTGATCGTCGCTGAAATAGGCGAAGAACTTGCCTTTCTCGACGTAGAAACCGGGCGCGCCGTGCGAGAGTTTTTCGGCGGCGGCGGGCAGGGCGAGTGCCCGCGCGCGGACGGCTTCAAGCAGGGCTTCGGGATTGGAGGACATCGGCGGCACACTTCGCAAGCGCTGCGGGATACAGGCGATGTTCCTCTTTCAGCACGCGCTCTGCAAGCGTTTCCGGCGTGTCCTCCGCAAGCACGGGAACGCGCGCCTGCGCCACCACAGGGCCGTCGTCCAGCTCCGGCGTCACGATGTGCACCGAACAGCCGGCCTCGGCATCGCCAGCTTCGATCGCGCGGGCGTGCGTGTCGAGCCCCTTGTATTTGGGGAGCAGCGAAGGGTGGATGTTGAGGATGCGACCCTTCCAGGATTCGACGAATTCGGGCGAAAGCAGCCGCATATAGCCCGCAAGCGCGATCATTTCGACGTTCGCGGCACGCAGCGCCGCATCGATCAGCCTGTCGAACTCGGCGCGCTTCATGCCGCGATGATCATGTGCCCAAATGGCCACGCCGCGCTCATCCGCGAAGCTGAGGCCGGCCGCTTCGGGGTTGTTGGAAGCGACGAGGACGACCTCGTATGGGCAGTCCTGCGCCTCGGCGGCGGCAAGGATCGAAGCCATGTTGCTGCCGCGGCCGGAGATCATCACCCCGACGCGGAGTTTAGGCGACATGCACGGCTTCCCAAGCCTCGCGGCTGCCCCACGTTTCTGCGTCGCCGACGACAGTGCAGCCGGTTTCCCCCGCATCGATCGCACCGATCACGTATGCGGTTTCCCCGGCAGCAGCGAGTGCGCCGAGCGTCGCTTCGACGTCCGCCGATGCAACCACCGCGACCATGCCGATGCCGCAGTTGAACGTGCGCGCCATTTCTCCGGCGGCGATGTTGCCTTCATGCTGGAGCCACGCGAACGCAGGCGGAAGCGCCCATGCAGCCGTGTCGATGCGGGCGTGTGCGCCCTTCGGCAGCACGCGCGGCACGTTTTCGAGGAGCCCTCCGCCGGTGATGTGCGCGAGCGCCTTGATGCGGCCCGCGCGGATTTCCGGGAGCAGCGGCTTCACATAGATGCGCGTGGGCGTGAGGAGCGCTTCGCCGAGAGGGCGCGATGTGTCGAACGGGGCGGGGGCGTCCAGCGCGTGGCCCTTGTCGGTAACGATGCGGCGGACGAGCGAATAGCCGTTCGAATGGAAGCCTGAGGATGCGATGCCGAGCAGCACGTCGCCGTGCGCGACGCGCTCGCCGGTCAGCTGCTGGCCGCGTTCGACGGCGCCTACGGAAAAGCCGGCGAGGTCGTAGTCGCCAGCGCCGTACATGCCCGGCATCTCGGCGGTCTCGCCGCCGATGAGCGCGCAGCCGGCGATGCGGCAGCCTTCGGCGATACCGGCAACGACAGCCGAAGCGACGCCTTGCTCCAGCTTTCCGGTCGCGAAATAATCGAGGAAAAACAAGGGCTCGGCGCCCTGCACGACGAGGTCGTTCACGCACATCGCGACAAGATCGATGCCGACTGTGTCGTGCTTACCTGTATCGATGGCGAGTTTCAGCTTGGTGCCGACACCGTCGGTCGCCGCAACGAGCAGCGGATCGTTGAACCCGGCGGCCTTCGGATCGAAGAACGCGCCGAAGCCGCCGATTTCGGCGTCCGCGCCGGGACGCGCCGTCGCCTTCACCAGCGAGGAGATCGCCTTCACGAAGGTGTTTCCGGCGGCGATGGAGACGCCTGCGTCGGCGTAGCTGTACGATTTGCCCGTGGTCATCGCGCGGCCATAGCGCCGAAGCGAGAAATATTCGACTCCCAATTCGCGCCGCGTTTGGCATAGAGGCGCCGTGACCTTCAAACGCAAGCTCAACGGATGGATGGCGGCCGCGCTTGCGGCGCTTGCGGCGGCCGTCGCGGTGCCGCTGCTTGCGCAGGATGGCGATCGCCCAGAAGCGCCCGCTGAAGCGCCCGCAGCCGGGGGCAGCGCGTTTCTCGTCAGCGATATCGATGTCGATGTGGTTGCGGGCTCTGCGGAAGCTGCGCGTGTCGCCGCGTTCCGCGAGGCGGCGCGGCAGGCGTGGCCGCAGCTTTATGCGCGGATGACGGGCGTTGCCGCCTCGGGCGCGCCCAAGCTGCCCGACAGCGCGATCGAGGGGATGGTGAGCGGCGTCGAGGTTCAGAGCGAGCATTTTTCCGACAAGCGCTACGTCGGCAAGCTCGGCGTCGTGTTCGACCGTGTCCGCGCCGGGGAGCGGCTGCCTGCGAACGCGCGCGTGTTGCAATCCGCGCCGATGCTGTTGCTGCCGGTGCTCGCGGACGGCGGTGTGACCTCGGTTTATGAAGGCCGCTCGCCGTGGCTGCAGGCGTGGTCACGCTTCGGCACGGATTCGAGCCCGATTTCCTATGTCCGCGCTGGTGGCAGCGCGTCCGACGCGATGCTGCTCACCGGCTGGCAGGCGCGGCGCGACAACCGCGGCCTCTGGCGCTCGATCCTGTCGCGTTATGGTGCGGAGAATGTTCTGGTGGCGGAGGCCTGGCTCGACCGCACCTATCCGGGCGGGCCTATCGTCGGCACCTTCCTTGCCAGGCATGGGCCGGATTCGGCCGTGCTGACACGGTTCCGTCTGCGCGCCGGGGCCGCGGGCGAGCTTGATGCGATGCTCGACACCGCCGTGCGGCGGATCGATTCCGCTTATGCGCGCGCGCTTCAGTCCGGCGTGCTGCGCGCCGACCCGACTTTGACACTGGCGCTGGAACCGGTTTCTGTATCGCCGCTGCTCGATCCGGCGGAATCGCTGGGTTCGATGGGCACCACCGTCAGTGTCGCGACGCCCGATGCAGCGAGTTGGAATGCGATCGAGGCCGCGCTCGGCGGCGTGCCCGAGGTGGACGGCGTCACGCTGCTCGGGCTTTCGATCGGTGGCATGTCGCAGGTGCGCATCAATCACACGGTCGATTACGCGATGCTTCGCTACGCGCTCGATCAGCGCGGCTGGCGTCTCGATGGCAGCCAGCTTCGCCGCCGCGCGGAAGGCGAGGCGCCGCTGCCGCGCCCTGCGGTCGCGCTGCCGTCGCTGCCGGTCGCCGACGATGCCGTCACCGAAAGCGACGGACCGCGCGACCTGATGCCCTCGGAGAACGAACGGTGAGTGAGGGCGCCGTCCTCGGCGGTCGGCGGCGAATTCCGATCCGCTGGATTCTCGTCGCCGCGATCATCCTGTGGTTCGCCTATGCGACACGCGGCGTGCTCGGACCGTTCATCGCCGGGCTTGTCATTGCCTACCTGCTCGACCCGGTGGCGGACAGGCTGGAGCAGCGCGGTGTTCCGCGCTGGGTGGCGGCGATGCTGATCCTCGTGGGCTTCTTCGGCGTGTTCGCGCTGCTGATCCTCGCGATGGCGCCGCTCGTGGCTGCGCAGTTCCAGCAACTTGTGCAGAACCTGCCGCAACTCATTCAGTCGCTTGGACCTCTGGTCGAGCGCCTTTCGGATGCGGCTGGCGACGTTGTTGCGATAGAAACGCTCAGCAACGACCTGATGCACCGCGCCGCAGCGTGGCTCAGCACGCTTGCGAGCGGCATCCTCAGCCGCGGCCTTGCGGTCTTCAACCTGCTCGCGCTGTTCGTGATGATGCCTGTCGTCGCCTTCTATGCGCTGCGCGATTACGATGCGCTGACGACACGTATCAACGCGTGGTGGCCATCGCGCTGTGCGGGCACGATCCGCCGGTTGCTCGGCGAATCGGATGCCGCGCTGGCTGGCTTCGTGCGCGGCCAGTCGCTTGTTTGCCTGTCGCTTGCGATCTTCTACTCGGTGGGCTGGAGCCTGATCGGCCTCAACTACGCGCTCGTGCTCGGCACGCTCGCGGGTGTGCTCGGCTTCGTGCCTTATCTCGGCGTCGTCGTCTCGGTGGGGCTTGGGCTGCTCGTCGGTCTCGGCCAGTGGGGGCCGGACGTGCTGCACCTTGGCCTCATCGTGGGCATCTTCTTCGTCGGGCAGCTTCTGGAAAGTACCGTGCTGACGCCGAACCTGATCGGCAACCGCATCGGGCTTCATCCGCTGTGGGTGCTGTTCGCGGTGTTCGCGGGCGGCGAACTGCTGGGCATCCTCGGCGTGTTCCTGGCTGTGCCGGTCGCCGCGGTTCTCGGCGTCGTCATGCGCTGGCTGCTCGGCGAGTATCTGAAAAGCCCGCTCTTTCTGGACGACGAGTCGCCGCCAGAGGACGTGACCCTTTCCGCATGAGCCAGTTCGCGCTGCCACTCGAATACCGGTCGGCCGACGGGGAAGCGGATTTCTACATTTCGGAGGCGAATGCTGCTGCGGTTGCGATGCTCGACCGCTGGCCGGATTGGCCGTCGCATACGCTGATCGTCGTCGGCCCCGAAGGCTCGGGCAAGAGCCACCTGTTGCGGCTTTTCGCGGGGCGGCATCCCGGCGCTGTGCGCATTTTCGACGATACCGACGCGCCCGGCCGTGACGAAAATGCAATGTTCCATGCGTGGAACGCCGCGCAGGCAGGTGGTCCCGCGCTGCTCGTCGCGGCGCGGACGTCGCCCGGCGAATGGAATGTGCGGCTGCCCGATCTTGCCTCTCGCCTCGGTGCGGCGGGGATCATCCATATCGATGCCCCCGACGACGCGCTGCTTGCCGAAATCGTTGCAAAATCTTTTCGCGAACGTGGCCTGCGCGTTTCACCAATTGTCATAGAGTATATGGTACAACGGATCGAACGCAGCTTTGCCGCCGCCGCATCCGCTGTCGCCGCGATCGACGCCGCCGCTCTTGCGGGGCAGCGCGCCGTGACCGTGCCGCTGGTGCGCGCGGCGCTGCTGCTTGGCGATACGGCGGACGGAAGCGAAAGTGGCGAAACGTAACATCAAGGCGGTCGGGAACGGCAACGCGCGGTACTTCAACCGTGAGCTTTCGTGGCTGGCATTCAATGCCCGCGTGCTCGAAGAGGCGGAAAACGTCCGCCATCCGCTGCTCGAACGCCTGCGTTTCCTGTCAATCTCCGGCGCCAATCTCGACGAGTTCTACATGGTCCGCGTGGCGGGTCTGCACGGACAGGTGGAAGAGGGGGTCGAGCTTCGCAGCCCCGACGGCGCGACGCCCGCGCAGCAGCTTGCCGCCGTTACGGATCGCGCAGATGCGCTGATGCGCCAGCAGCAGAACGTGTGGCGCGCGCTTTCCAGCGAGCTTGCGGTTGCGGGCTTTCACGTCCTCAAAGGCCCCGAGCTGTCGCCTGAAGACGAGAGATGGCTGGAAACCTATTTCCGTGAGCAGATTTTCCCCGTGTTGACGCCGCAGGCGATCGATCCGGCGCACCCGTTTCCCTTCATCCCCAACCGCGGCCTCGCGCTCACCATGGAGCTGAAACGCGAATCGGATGGCGAGGAGCTGCTTGCGCTGGTGATGATGCCGGCGCCGCTCGCGCGTTTCGTACGCCTGCCGGGCGCGCAGGCGCGCTACATCGCGCTCGAGAACGTGGTGCGCATCTTCGCCGATGACCTGTTCCCGAACTTCAAGATCATGGGCGACGGTGTGTTCCGTGTGATCCGCGACAGCGACATCGAGGTGGAGGAAGAAGCCGAAGACCTCGTCCGCTTCTTCCAGACCGCGATCAAGCGCCGCCGGCGCGGCCGCGTGATCCGCCTGAAGATCGAGGACGGCACACCGCCGCGCCTCCACCAGATGGTTCAACATGCGCTCCACATCGACGACCGTGACGTGACCCCGGTCACGGGCATCATCGGTGTCGCCGACCTCGCGCAGCTCGTCGAGGAGGATCGCCCGGACCTCAAGTTCGAGCCTTATACGCCGCGCTTCCCGGAGCGCATCCGCGAATACGGCGGCGATTGTTTCGCAGCGATCCGCGCCAAGGACATCGTCGTCCACCACCCTTACGAGAGCTTCGACGTCGTGCTCGCTTTCCTGCGGCAGGCGGCCGCGGACCCGGACGTGGTCGCGATCAAGCAGACGCTTTACCGCGCCGGCAAGCAGTCCGCCGTGGTCCGCGCACTCGTCGACGCGGCGGAGGCGGGCAAGTCGGTGACCGCGGTCGTCGAGCTGAAGGCGCGTTTCGACGAGGAGCAGAACCTCGTGTGGGCGGCGGCGCTGGAGCGCGCGGGCGTACAGGTCGTCTATGGCTTCATCGACTGGAAGACGCACGCCAAGATATCGCTCGTCGTGCGCCGTGAAAACGGTAGCCTTCGTACCTATTGCCACCTCGGCACGGGCAATTATCACCCGGTGACGGCACGCATCTACACCGATCTCAGCTTTTTCAGTGCGGACCCGAAGCTCGGCCGCGATGCCGCGCAGATCTTCAACTACGTGACGAGCTACGTCGAGCCGCGCGGGCTGGAGGCGATGACGATTTCGCCTTCGGGGATGCGCCAGAAGCTCACCGCGCTCATCGACGCGGAAATCGCCAATGCGGAAGGCGGCCGGCCGAGTGGCATCTGGGCGAAGATGAACTCGCTGGTCGATCCGGCGATCATCGACAAGCTCTACGAGGCGAGCGCGGCGGGCGTTCCCATCGAGCTTGTGATCCGCGGCATCTGCTGCCTGCGCCCCGGCGTGCGGGGGCTTTCGGAGAATATCCGCGTGCGCTCCATCATCGGGCGTTTTCTCGAACACAGTCGCATCGTCGCCTTCGCGAACGGCAGTGCGCTACCCTCGCGCAAGGCACTGCTCTTCACCTCGTCGGCGGACTGGATGCCGCGCAACTTCGACCGCCGCGTCGAGTTGCTCGTGCCGATCGAGAACCCCACGGTGCACGCGCAGATCCTCGATCAGGTGATGCTCGCGAACCTCAAGGACACGGAGCAGTCGTGGGAACTCCACCCGGACGGGAAATATGAACGCATCGCCTCGCCCGGGGAATCGTTCAATCTGCACCGTTATTTCATGACGAATCCGTCGCTTTCGGGTCGTGGTGCCGCCATCAAGGCGGCCGCCCCCGTGCCCCGGCTCTACCTATCGGAACCGGACGCGGGCCTTCCTGCCGCCGCCGCCGAATAGACTCGTGTGAAGCCAGCCGTTATTGCCGAGCGCATTGCGGCAAACGGGTGCGGCGACAGGGGCAAACGAATGGCGCTGAGCGCGACGAAAGACCGCCGTCGGGCCGGGGATATTCCGGTCAACGCCGTCATCGACATCGGCTCGAACTCGATTCGCCTTGTCGCCTTTCGCGGCGACCGGCGCACGCCGCTGGTGCTGTTCAACGAGAAGGTGATGGCCGGGCTCGGCCGGGGTGTCGCCGATACCGGCGCGATCACGCCCGAGGGGCTGGAAACCGCGCGCGCCGCGCTCACACGCTTTCGTCTGCTATGCGATGACATGAACGTCGATCGCCTTCACGCCTTCGCGACAGCAGCGGTGCGCGATGCCAGGAACCGCGATGCCTTCCTTGAAATGGCGAAGAAGCGCTGTGCGCTCGATGTGCGCATACTGAGCGGCGCAGAGGAGGCGCGGCTTGCCGCCTACGGCGTGATCGCCGGTATCCCGAATGCCGATGGTGTCGTTGGCGATCTCGGCGGCGGCAGCCTTGAACTCGTCCGCGTGAAGAAGGGCAAGCCGCACAGCCATCTGTCGTTGCCCATCGGCGCACTGAAGCTTGATGCCGCGCGCAAAATAGGCGGGCGCTCGCTGGCGGGGCTGGTGAAGAAAGCGCTCGCCGAGGTGAAGTGGGCGGGGCAGGGGAAGGGGCTTCCCTTCTACATGGTCGGTGGCTCGTGGCGCGCGCTCGCGCAGCTTCACATGCATCTCGCCGACTATCCGCTGCCGGTCGTCCACCAGTATGCGATGGATATCGCCGGAATCGACCACATGGCGCGCGCGCTGCCGAACCTCAGCCCCAAGCGCCTGCGCGCGATCCCGCGCCTGTCCTCGGCGCGTATTCCGCAGCTTCCCGGCGCTGCGCTCCTGCTCCGCGCCGTCGTGAAGCGACTCGGAAGCAGCGGCGTCATCGCCTCGTCCTATGGTATTCGCGAAGGTATCCTCTACGCGGACCTGCCGAAGGACATTCAGAAGGAAGACCCGCTCGTCTCCGCCGCGAAGCAGGAGGCCGCGATTCAGGGTCGCTTCCCGCTCCACGCCGAAGCGCTGATGGAATGGATGAACGGCATGTTCGCGCCGGAAGCGCCCGATCACACGCGGCTGCGACTCGTCGCCTGCGTGCTTGCGGACACGGCATGGCGCGCGCACCCGGATTTCCGCGCGGAGCGGGGGCTGGAGCTGGCGCTCCACGGCAACTGGGTCGGGATCGACGGACGTGAGCGCGCGCTGCTCGGCACGGCGCTGTTCGCGGCCTATGGCGGCTCGGCGAACGATCCGGCGATCGCCGACCTGCCCCGGCTCGCGTCGCGCGAGGAACTGAACCGCGCCTTCAAATGGGGGCTCGCGCTCAGGCTCGGTCAGCGTCTCACGGCAGGTACGGCCCGCCCGCTCGAAAAGAGCCGCGTCTACCGGGAAAACGGCCAACTCATCCTGACGCTGACCCCTCGCTACCAGCCGCTTTATGCAGAGGCTGTTGCCCGCAGGCACGAAGCTTTGGCGGCGGCAATGGGACTTACAGCAGTGTTTGCTGTCGAAAAATCATAGGCAGCGTTGCCCAATAGGAACGCGTGTGCAAGCTGGACACCGCTCTTTGAAAGGGGCTTTGTAGGCCCTGTGTCCATGCAAATTCGATACGCGCGAGTGTCAGCCGCGCGAAAAGTCACACTGTAAGAAAATGCGCTTCTGAATAAACTTTGTGACCTTTCGCCTGGGGTCAGGCGATCTCGGTCATCCTCAGCTTGCCGTTCTGAACGGCGAAGCTCAGCCGCCCTTCCACCAGCGCAAGAGCATCGCGGCCAAAGACTTCGTAGCGCCAGCCGTTCAGCAGCGGCAACCCGTCGCGGACACCCGCGGCGAGGGCTTCGAGGTGGTCTGCCTTGCCGATAAGTTTCGGGGCGACATCAGCCTCTTTGCAGCGAATCTTCAGAAGCAGCTTCAAGAGATCGGCGACGAGAACGGCATCCGATCCTAAGCGTGGTTTGCCTGCGTCGCGCTCTGGCATTTCGCTTTCTGGCATTGGCACGGCGGCATCCAGCGCCTCCATCAGCCGCGCGCCCATATCGTTCGTCGTCCAAGTCTTCGAAAGCCCGCGCACGCGGCCGAGCGCTTCCTGATCGCCGGGCGGATGCGCGGCGAGGTCGGCGAGCGTTTCGTCCTTCACGATACGCCCGCGCGGCAGGTCGCGGCGCTGTGCTTCAAGCTCGCGCCACGCGGCGAGCGCCTTCAGCCGTCCGAGCGCATCGGCCTTGCGGCTCGGCAGGCGGATGCGCTGCCAAGCGGTTGATGGGTCGTTGACGTAGTTTTCAGGCGTCGTCAGCCGCGCCATTTCCTCGTCGAGCCAATCGCCGCGCCCGGTTTTCTTCAGGCGACCAAGCAGCTTCGGGAACAACTGGATGAGGTGGGTGACATCGCCGATCGCGTAATCAAGCTGGCGCTTGTCGAGCGGGCGGCGCGCCCAGTCCGTGAAGCGGGCGCCCTTGTCGAGATTGGCGCCGGTGAACGAGGCGACAAGATTGATGTAACTGACCTGCTCGCCCATCCCGAGCGCCATCGCCGCCACCTGCGTGTCGAACACGGGCGAGGGCGTCTTGCCGGTCATGTTGTGGATGATCTCGATATCCTGACCGCCCGCGTGGAAGATCTTGAGGACGTCTGACTCCACGAGAAGGTCGAGCATCGGCTTGAGGTCGATGCCGCTCGCCTTCGGATCGACAGCCGCGGCCTCCTCCGGCGAGGCGAGCTGGATCAGGCAAAGGTCGGCCCAGTATGTGTTCTCGCGCATGAACTCGGTGTCGACGGCGATATAGTCGGCGGTGGCGAGGTGGGCACAGAAGGCGGCGAGCGTTTCGGTATCGGTAATCAGCGGATGGATTTTCATGGACGGTTCTATTAGGGCGGTCGGCGCTTCCATGCCAGCGCCTTGACAACAAGGGCGCAGGCATGTGTCTGGCCCGCCACAAACACCGGAATCGAGTGAGAATGCACGTCTATCGCACGCACCATTGCAGCGCCCTTCGCAAGGCCGATGTTGGCAATACCGCCCGCATCTCGGGCTGGGTCCACCGGAAGCGGGACCACGGCGGGCTGCTGTTCGTCGACCTTCGCGACCACTACGGGCTCACGCAGGTGGTGTGCGACACGGATTCTCCGGCGTTTTCCGTGCTCGATGGCGCGCGGGCCGAGAGCGTGCTCACCGTGACCGGCAAGGTCGTCGCCCGCTCTGACGCGACCGTGAACCCGAACCTGCCGACCGGCGAGATCGAGCTGTGGGCCGCCGAGGTGACGGTGCAGTCCGCCGCGTCCGAGCTGCCGATGCCGGTGGCGGGGGATACCGAGTATCCGGAGGATATCCGCCTCAAGTACCGCTACCTCGACCTCCGCCGCGACCGGCTGCACCGCAACATCGTGCTGCGTTCGAACGTCATCGCTTCGCTGCGCCGCCGCATGATCGAGCAGGGCTTCACCGAGTTCCAGACGCCGATCCTGACCGCATCCTCGCCCGAAGGCGCGCGCGACTTCCTGGTGCCGAGCCGTATGCACCCCGGCAAGTTTTACGCGCTGCCGCAGGCACCGCAGATGTTCAAGCAGCTCCTGATGGTCGCGGGCTTCGACCGCTACTTCCAGATCGCGCCCTGCTTCCGCGACGAGGATGCCCGCGCCGACCGTTCGCCCGGCGAGTTCTACCAGCTCGACTTCGAGATGAGCTTCGTGACGCAGGACGACGTGTTCAACGCGATCGAGCCCGTGCTCGCGGGTGTGTTCGAGGAGTTCGCGAACGGCAAGTCGGTGACCCCGGCGGGGTCGTTCCCGCGCATTCCGTACCGCGAGTCGATGCTGAAGTACGGCAACGACAAGCCGGACCTTCGCAACCCCATCGAGATCGTGGATGTTACCGAGCACTTCCGCGGTTCGGGCTTCGGCATCTTCGCGAAGATGGTGGAAGGCGGCAACGTCGTGCGCGCCGTCCCCGCGCCGAAGGCGGGCGAGCGTAGCCGCAAGTTCTTCGACGACATGAACGACTGGGCGCGCAGCGAAGGCTTCGCTGGTCTCGGCTACATCAACATCAAGGACGGCGTGCCTGCCGGTCCCATTGCCAAGAACCACGGCGAGGAGGCGACCGCGAAGCTGATCGCGGCGCTCGGCCTCGGCCCGGACGACGGCGTGTTCTTCGCGGCGGGCAAGGAAGCCGACGCAGCGAAGCTCGCGGGCAAGGCGCGCACCAAGGTGGGCGAAGACCTGGGGCTTATCGAGGAGGGGGCTTTCAAGTTCTGCTGGATCGTCGATTTCCCGATGTTCGAGTACGACGAGGAAGCCAAGCAGGTCATCTTCTCGCACAACCCGTTCTCGATGCCGCAGGGCGAGCTTGAGGCGCTGGAGACGAAGAACCCGCTCGAAATCCTCGCGTGGCAGTACGATATCGTCTGCAACGGCATCGAGCTGTCGTCGGGTGCGATCCGGAACCACAAGCCGGAAATCATGTACAAGGCGTTCGAGATCGCCGGCTACAGCCAGGAACAGGTCGACACGAACTTCTCGGGCATGATCAACGCCTTCAAGTTCGGTGCCCCGCCGCACGGCGGATCGGCGCCGGGCGTCGACCGCATCGTCATGCTGCTGGCGGACGAGCCGAACCTCCGCGAGGTGGTGCTGTTCCCGATGAACCAGAAGGCCGAGGATTTGATGATGAACGCCCCGGCCAGTGTCTCCGATCGACAGCTGAAAGAGCTTTCGATCAAGCTCGACCTGCCGAAACCCAAGGCGGGGTAAGGCGATGAAAGCGCCGTCGCTCCACCGCCTGCCGAAGTTCGAGAAAGTCTCGAACGGCGACTACGAGGCGGCGCTGAAGACGGTGCAGGAGCGGCTGGCCGCCGTGCAGGCAAGCTGTATCGGCCGCCGTCGCCGTGCCATCGTGGCGGTCGAGGGTCTCGACGCGGCGGGGAAGGGCGGCTTCATCCAGCGGCTCACCGCACCTTGGGATCCGCGCTTTTTCGACGTGCAGCCGATCAAGGCGCCCGATGCCGAGGAGCGGGCTCACCACTATCTCTGGCGTTTCTGGCAGAAGCTGCCGGCGCATGGCGAAGTGAACATCTTCGATCGCACATGGTACGGGCGCGTCCTCGTGGAGCGCGTCGAGGGTTTCGCAACCGAAGCCGAATGGCGCCGTGCCTACGATGAGATCAACGCCTTCGAGAAGACGCTCGTCGATGACGGCGCCGTCATCATCAAGTTATTCTTCACGGTGAGCCAGGAGGAGCAGGACGAGCGGCTGGTCGAGCGGCTGGAAACGCCCGCGAAGCGCTGGAAGGTCTCGCCGGAGGACTTCCGCAATCGGCTGAAGCGCGATGCCTATGTCGAGGCCGCCGAAGACATGTTCGCCCGCACGCACACGGCCTATGCGCCGTGGACGATCATCGACGGCGAGCACAAGAAGACCGCGCGCATCACCGCGTTGAACCTTGTTGCGGAGCGGCTTTCAGATGGGCTCGACCTGTCACCGCCTGCGCTTTCGCCCGATATCGTGAAGCTGGCGAAGGCTGCTTTCGGCAAGAAGCTGAACCTCGGCTAACGCCCGCCTTCAGCCGCCATTCAACGAGCGAGTCGCAATCTCCACGACGTTGGGTCAGGAGTGCTCGAAATGCGTGTTCACAAAGCAGGTTTGATGGCGAGTACGCTGGTTGCAGCGGTTCTCGCCGGTCCGGTGATGGCACAGGATCGCGACCGTGACGGGCCGCGCTCGCAGCGCGAGCGTGGGATGCAGGTCAATCGCGAGGCGCCGCGCGCACCCGAGGCAAGGCCGCCGCGGGTTGTTCAGCCGGAACGTGGCCAGGTCCGCCGGATCGAGACGCCGGAGCCCCGCCAATCGCGCGTGGAAGCGCCGCGACAGGCGGAGGCCGTGCAGCAGCGTATGAACGGTGTGATCGGCCGCGACAATCAGCGTTACGGCGACAACAATCGCGACAATAACCGCAATCCGGGTCGTGACTGGAACAACCGCGACCGGGACGGCCGCGACGGCGATCGCCGTGATTGGGACCGAAACCGCGACCGGAACGACAACCGAAACTGGGATCGCGACCGGAATCGGGATCGCGATAACGATTGGCGCGACCGGGACAAAGATCGGGACCGTGATCGCGATCGTTGGCGGGATAACGACCGTAACCGCGACAGGGATCGGGACCGCTGGCGCGACCACAATCGACGTCCTGTCGTGATCGTGCGCCCCAGCCCCAGCTACCGTTATCGTCCGTACTGGTGGGGTTCGAGCGCCTTCTACTTCGATAACCGCTACTACGGTCACTACGACTACGATTCCTGGTATCGCCCCGGCTACGGCTTTTACGGTTCGCAGTATGGCAGCGGTTGGGCGTTGCTCGATCCGTGGCTCCGGCAAGACCCGGCGGCGAAGCACTGGGTGATGTGGAACTTCGATCGCAACCGCAACGGCCAGCTTTCGAAGGACGAGGCACGGCGCGCCAACCGTGAGTTCGCCCGTCTGGCAGACCGCAATCGCGACGGCTACCTGAACGACGGAGAAATCCGCTTCGGCGTCGAGGAACTGCGCGACGAGTACCGGTACAGCTTCAACTATTAGGATAGGCGATCGAGACGACCTCAAGCTCCTGCACGCCCCCCGGCAGGCGGACGCTCCTCAGGTCTCCGATCGCCGCGCCCTTCAGCGCGGTGGCGAGCGGCGCGCGCCATGAAATGTGGCCGCGCGGCGTGTCCGTCTCATCCTCCCCCACGATCGTGATCGTGCGCTGCCGGTCGTCTTCGTCCGCGACGGTGACGGTGGCGCCAAAGAACACACGCGACTTGTCGGGCTGCTTTGCCGGATCGACGACACGGGCATTTTTCAGCCGCTTCGAAATACGGGTCAGCTCACGGTCGATCTCGCGCAGCCGCTTGCGGCCATAAAGGTAATCGCCGTTTTCCGAGCGGTCGCCATTCCCGGCCGCCCACGAGACGATTTCGACGATCTTGGGCCGCTCGACCTCGAAGAGCGCGCGGTGCGCCTCGACAAGCGCCTTCATGCCTGCGGGCGTGATGTAGTTGGGGATATCAGCCATTTTTCTAACGATCGTCTCAACCGGGCCGATTCTTGCCGATCCACGCCGAGAGTGTGTTGGTGGAGGGCTGGCCCGCGCGGGACGGATTGAGCCGGTCGTAGACCACCGCGTTTTCCAGCACGGCGCGCACGTAGCCGCGCGTTTCGGTGAACGGGATTTCCTCCACCCAGCGCACAGCATCGACGCTCGGCAGCCGGGGGTCGCCGTTCGCGGTGATCCACTTGCGCACATTGCCCGCCCCGGCGTTGTACGAGGCGACAGCGAGCATGTGGTTGCCGCCCCACTGGTCGACGAGGTTGAGGTAGTAGGTCGATCCGAGCTGGACGTTGTAGTTGGGGTCGCCGGTCAGCGCTTCGGGGCGATAGGTCGTGCCCATCTTGCCCGCCGTCTCGCGCGCCGTACCCGGCATCAGCTGCATCAGGCCGCGCGCACCGGCACGGCTGACGGCGGTGGGATCGAAGCGGCTTTCCTGGCGTGTGATCGCGTGGATCATCGTCCAGTTGCTTGTCAGTACGCCGCCGACGGGCAGCTGCGGATAGGCGAAACGCAGGATTGCGGGCGGCCCGTCCACCATTTCGCCGCGGCTCGCGATCAGCGCATAGTCGGCGCGGCCGAGCTGCTGCGCGAGTTCGCTGACGAGGAATTCGCGCGCTGAGGTCTTCGCGCCGTCTGCGAGCGTTTTCAGGAACAATGTCTGCTTCGCCCGGTCGCCGGCCATGCCGAGCAGGCGGGCAGCCTCGACGCGGTCGTCCGCTGCGAACGCCTGACGCTCGGGTGTCGGTACGGCGGGATCAGCGGTTGCGGGAATCGAAAGCGGCCGGTTCAGCCGTTCGGCGGCGAGCTGGCCATAGAAGGTGAGGGGGAAGCGCGCCGCGGTTTCGAGATTGCGGTTGGCGTCGATGGTGAGCCCGGCAGCTTCTGCGGCGCGCCCTGCCCAATAGTGCCCGCGTGAGCGCGTGCCCGCGAACGCAGCAGCCGCCGCGAAATTCTCGAAATGGCGGACGGCTTCGCGCGCGCGGTTCAGCTTGTGGAGCGCCGTCCACCCCGCCAGCCATTCGAGGCTGGTGAAGGTATCGCGCTCGGCCGCGCTGTAGCTGGTCAGCGCACGGTCGAAGGCGAAGCCACCGTGATTGTGGGCGATCTCGAAGGCAAGGCTGTTCTGGTTGTCGTTCACCGCGCCGCGTGCTGCCGCCAGTACCTCGGTCATCCAGGCGTTGCGGTCTCCCGCGCTACCAGGGGCGATTTCGGCGCGTGCAAGAAGCTGGCGCGCGGCAAGACTGTTGCCGCTGGCGCGCAGGAAGGCGCTGCGGTCGGCGATAAGGCCGGGGTCGTTTTCGAAACCGGTGCCGAGCTTGCCGATGGCGAGGTTGGCATCCACCGCCGCAGGTGCCGAGGCAGCGCCCTTCGCAGCCGCTGCCCGCTGTAGCGCAATGCGCGCTTCTGCAAGCGTGCGGTCGCTGCCCGACAGGAAGGCCAGCATCCGCGTTGCGGTGGAGAGATCGCGCAGCCAGAGCAGCCGATCCATGCGGAACACGTGATCGTCGCGGCTGAGGATGCCGCCGAACGCTGCGAGGAACTGGTTTTCAAGCGCGGGGCCGATGCCGCCCATGCGCCACGCCTGCTTCGCTTCGGTGTTGGCGGCGTTGGTCATACCCGCCGCCATCAGCGCTTCGGCGTGGCGGAAGCGGCCGATGCCTGAAAGCGGCGGCAACGCGCGGAAGAAGGAGAGCCGCGCTGCCATCGGCGTCGTGTCGCTGATCGTGCCCTCGGCGCGGCGGCGTAGGTCGTCGGCGCCCGGCCAGTCTGCATTGGCGCGCAGGAATTCGGAGAACTCCGAGAACGTGGCCGCGTATTCCGGACGCCGCAGCCGATCCCATATCAGCAGCTTCTGCGCGGTTGGCGAGCCGCTGACACCCATCGCGGAGACGGGGCGGAACTCGCGGCGGGCCTGCGCTTCCAGACCCGCCTTCAACGCATCCGCATCAACACGAGACTGGGCAACGGCGGGCGGCGCGACGAGCGTAGCCGCCGAAAGCAGGGCAAATCGCATAAGAACGCTGGTAATACTGGACACAGACTTTCCGAGCCTCCTATGACGCCACAAACAGGCCGACTGCGGCCGCTGCGTGAGCGGCGCGCGAGGAGGCAACGGGCGAGAGTAGCATGACAGCGAGATTTTACGGTTCCATTCCGGCACTTGTCACCCCGTTCCGCGACGGGTCGGTGGATTTTGCCACCTTCGAGGCGTTTGTGGACTGGCAGATCGCCGAAGGCAGCACCGGCCTCGTGCCTTGCGGCACCACCGGCGAATCGGCCACGATGACGATCGAAGAGCACAATGCCGTGATCGCCGCCTGCATCAAGGCGGCTGCCGGCCGGGTGCCAGTGATCGCGGGCTGCGGCTCCAACGACACGGCGTGCGCGGTCTCGCACGTCCGCCACGCCGAGAAGGCAGGGGCGGATGCGGCGCTCGTCGTCAGCCCCTACTACAACAAGCCCAATCAGGAGGGGCTCTACCGCCACTTCAAGGCGGTCGCCGAGGCGACCGGTCTGCCGATCATCCTCTACAACATCCCCGGACGCAGCATCGTGGACATTACGCCCGCAACGATGAAGCGGCTTTCGGAGATTCCGAACATCGTCGGCGTGAAGGATGCGACCGGTGTGCTTCAGCGCATTTCGGAACAGCGGCTTTCCTGCGGCAACGACTTCATTCAGCTTTCGGGCAACGACGATATGACGCTCGGCATCATGGCGTCGGGTGCGCACGGCTGCATCTCTGTGACGGCGAACGTTGCTCCGCGTCTGTGTGCCGAGTTCCAGACCGCCTGCCGCGAAAAGCGCTGGGACGATGCGCTCGCGTTTCAGGACCGGCTCTATCCTCTGCACGCCGGCCTCTTCTCCGACGCAAGCCCTGGCCCAGCGAAATATGCGCTTTCGAAGCTCGGCAAGCTGCGTGAAGAGCTGCGTCTGCCGATGGTCCCAGCCGGAGAGGCCTCACGGCGCATTGTGGATGCTGCGATGGCCCATGCCGGGATCGCTTGATGGTGCGCCCGCAACGGGCAGGCAGTTTCAGCAAGGTCAAGACCGTCGCTGAAAACCGCAAGGCCCGCTACGAATATGCGATAGAAGACGTCTTCGAGGCCGGTATCGCGCTTACCGGCACCGAGGTGAAGTCGCTGCGCTTCGGCGAGGGCACGATCGCGGAGTCCTACGCCGAAGTGAACGGCGAGGAAGTGTGGCTGATCAATGCCAACATTCCCGAATTCAGCCACGGCAACCGCTTCAACCACGAGCCGCGCCGGCCCCGCAAGCTGCTGCTGCACAGCCGTGAAATCGCCAAGCTGCACGGTGCCGTCGCCCGGCAAGGGATGACATTGGTGCCCCTCTCCATATATTTCAACGAACGGGGTCGTGCGAAGGTCGAACTGGCGCTCGCCAAAGGCAAGAAGCTGCACGACAAGCGGGCGACAGAGCGCGACCGGGACTGGAAGCGCGATCAGGCGCGCATCCTCAGGGATCGCGGTTAGGGTTTTCGATGCGGCTCATAAAGTGGCTGAAAGATAAGCGCCCCTCGCGAGAGGCGATGGTGGAAAACCGCTGGATGCGGCCTTTTGCCAATACCATCGGCAATCCAGTCATCTGGCACTTCAACCGCAAGTCGGTGGCGCGCGGCGTGGCGCTCGGCATGTTCTTCGGGCTCTCGATTCCCTTTGCGCAGGCACCCGCCGCGGCGCTGTTCGCCGTGCCGTGCCGTGCGAACCTGCCGGTTGCGGCCTTTGTCACCTTCATCTCGAACCCGCTGACGACGCCCTTCATCTATCTCGGCGCCTACGAGATCGGGCGCTGGATGCTGCGGATTCAGGACGGCGGCCTCGCCAACATGAATGCCGATCACTGGTTCGAGGAATTGAGCGTGGTGCTCACCAATGCGCCGCTGCCCACCGCGATCGGCCTGTTCACGATCGCCACGCTCGGCGCGGTGATCGGCTACCTCGGCATTCATGCTATATGGCGGCTGTGGATTCATCAGCGAATGGAAGCGCGGCGGAAGCGGGATGCGCGGCGGACGGGAGACGGCGATGGACGGGTTCCGGGAAAAGCTGGTTGAAACCAAGAAGGCGTGGGCGCGCGCCGGACGCCTGCTGACGGGCAAGACCGCCGAACACGGCATCGATCGCCTGCCGCCGGGGCAACGCCTTGTGGAAAACTGGCCGGTGCTCGATCTCGGCATCCAGCCCGATGTGTCGAAAGCCGACTGGCAGCTTGTGATCGACGGCGCTGTCGAAAATCCCGTGACATGGGACTGGGGCTCCTTTCTCGCGCAGCCGCAGAGCGAGGACGTCTCCGACATCCACTGCGTCACGCAGTGGTCTCGGTACGACAACCGCTGGAACGGCGTATCGACGCGCCACATCGCCGATGTCGTGAAGCCGCTCGGCGAAGTGAAGCACGTGCTCTTCACCAGCTACGACGGCTACACGACGAACGTCGAGTACGCGCATTTCCTCGAAGAGGACTGCCTCGTCGCGCATACGCATGACGGTGCGCCGATCAGCCGCGAACACGGCGGCCCAGCGCGGCTCGTGATCCCGCGCTACTACTTCTGGAAAAGCCCCAAATGGCTGAAGCGCATCAGCTTCACGGCCGAAGACAAGCCAGGTTTCTGGGAAGTGCGCGGCTACCACAATGTCGGCGATCCGTGGCTGGAGCAGCGCTACAGCTGACCGGCATCAGGCTGAATAGTGTTGACCTTTTTAGGCCGACCCTGCTCGAACGGCTCGGCAGTTTGACGTTCGTATAGCAGAATCGGCAGTTCATCGAATCCATGCAGCGCGCGTGCGCGCGAGCCTCTTAAGGCTTGGGGCATGATCATCCGTTTCGGGGACTATCCATCATGAAACTGACTTTTGCGACGGCCGCCGCCACGGCGGCCCTGCTGGCGTGCGCGCCGGCGTTTGCCGCTGACAAACCGGAAATCGGCAGCTGGGGCTTCGACGAGGCGGGCATGGACCGCAGCATTCCGGCAGGCGACGACTTCATCGGCTTTGCGGGTGGTGCCTACCTGCGCAACCTGGAGATTCCCGCCGACCGTTCGAACTACGGCATGTTCACCAAGCTCCGCGATCTCAGCCAGGAGCGGACGCGCACCATCATCGAAGGCGCGGCCGTCAGCCACGCCGGCAAGGGCTCGGTGGGCCAGAAGGTCGGTGATTATTACGCCAGCTTCCTCGATGAGGCGGCGATCGAAGCCAAGGGGATTACGCCGGTGAAGGCGGAGCTGGATGCGGTCGCCGGTATTGGTTCGAAGGCTGCGTTCGCGGCGGCGCTCGGCGAAGCGCTACGCAGCTACGGCCCATCGCCGTTCCTTTACTACATCAACCAGGATGAGAAGGCGCCCGACCGCTACGTGCCGGTCTTCTATCAGGGCGGCATCGGGTTGCCGGACCGCGACTACTACCTTGTCGATAATCCGAACTACGCAGAGGCGCGCGACAAGTACAAGGCGCACATCGCGCGGATGTTCGTGCTTTCCGGCGTTTCGGCGGGCGAAGCGGCGAAGAAGGCCGCCGCAATCTACGACCTCGAACACAAGTTCGCGGAAGTGCACTGGACTGTCGTCGACAGCCGCGATTCCAACAAGGCCTACAACAAGTGGTCGAAGGTCGATTTTGCCGCGAAGGCGCCGGGCTTCGATTGGAACGCCTTCTTCGCCGCGGCAGGTCTCGGCAGCCAGAGCCAATTCATTGTCAGCCAGCCGAGCAGCTTTGCGGGCATGGCGAAGATCATGGGTGAGGCCGACATGGCTACGCTACGCGACTGGCTTGCCTTCAAGACCCTGAAGGATGCAGCGCCCCTGCTGCCCAAGGCGTTTGTGGACGAGAACTTTGCGTTCGAGGGCACGGCGCTGTCGGGCACGCCCGAAATCCAGCCGCGCTGGAAGCGGGGCGTCGATTCTGTGAACAGCGCGCTTGGCGAGGCGGTGGGAGAGCTCTACGTCGCCAGATACTTCACGCCGGAAGCGAAGGCGCAGGCCGACACACTCGTCCGCAACCTCATCGCCGCGATGGATGCGCGCATTGCAAACCTCGCGTGGATGACGCCCGAGACGAAGGTGAAGGCCCGCGCCAAGCTTGCCGCGTTCAAGCCGAAGATCGGCTACCCCGTGAAGTGGATCGATTATTCGGCGCTCAAAATCGAACCCGGCGACGCCTTCGGCAATGCGAAACGCGCGGCAGCGTTCGAGTACGACCGCAACCTCGCCAAGCTCGGGAAACCCATCGACCACGACGAGTGGTTCATGACGCCGCAGACGGTGAACGCTTACGCGAACCCCACGATGAACGAGGTCGTGTTCCCGGCCGCCATCCTGCAGCCGCCGTTCTTCGACCCGAACGCCGACCCGGCGGTCAACTATGGTGCGATCGGTGCAGTGATCGGCCACGAGATCACGCACCATTTCGATGATCAGGGTCGCAAGTACGATCCCACCGGCAAGCTCGCCGACTGGTGGTCGCCCGAGGACGTGAAGCGCTTCAAGGTCTACACCGATCAGGTGGTGGCACAGTACGGCGCCTACGAGCCGCTTCCCGGCGCACACATCAACGGCGAACTGACGCTCGGCGAGAATATCGCCGACATCGCAGGCCTCACCGTCGCCTACGACGCCTACAAGGCGTCGCTCGGCGGCAAGCCTGCGCCGGTGCTGGACGGCTTCACCGGCGACCAGCGCTTCTTCCTCGGCTACTCGCAGATCTGGCGGCAAAAGTACCGCGACGCCCAGCTCCAGCAACAACTCGCGGCGGACCCGCATACGCCCGGCAACTGGCGGCCGACCGCCGTGCGCAACCTTGATGCCTGGTATCCGGCCTTTGGCGCAAAGCCGGGCCAGAAGCTGTACCTGCCCGAAGATCAGCGCATTCGCATCTGGTAAACCTTGACGCGCGGGAGCCGTCCCGTCATGGACGGCTCCCGGCGTCGGGGAGTAGCGCAGCCTGGTAGCGCATCTGCTTTGGGAGCAGAGGGTCGCAGGTTCGAATCCTGTCTCCCCGACCATTTTCGATTTCGGATGATTTTATGGGCTGCGGCCTCTCATCCCTTTTTCCCTTTTATCCATGCTGTTTTCAATTATTGAAAATATAGGCGGTGGGAGAGAAGTGGAATGAAGTCTACGCTGATGTGCCGGTTCGTCGGTGCGGTGATTTTCTTTTTTTATGCTATCCCCGCGCAGGCCGATCGGTTCGATCCTGTCCGCATCGCCATTCGGGAACAGCTTGTCGAGAATGGCGTACCCTCGGTTGCCGTTGCAGTAATGCAAGATGGGAAGATCGTATGGGAGGAGGGCTTCGGCTGGGCTGATCGCGAGAGGCAGATAGCGGCGGATGCAAATACGATGTATTCGCTCGCTTCGATTTCGAAGCCTATCACGACCACTGGGCTGATGACGCTCGTGCAGAACGGCAAGATCGATCTGGACCGCCCCGCAAACGATTATCTCGGCAACGTGGGGTTGACGGCGCGTGTCGGTGATGAACGGGCCGCGACTGTACGGCGCGTCGCAGGGCATACGGCCGGCCTGCCGCTGCATTACCAGTTCTTCTACGCGGATGAAGCGGTGGCCCGGCCGCCGATGGGCGAAACCATCCAGCGCTATGCAAATCTCGTGAGCGCGCCGGGGGACCGATACCAGTACTCCAACCTTGGCTTCGGGATCCTTGACCATATCATCAGCCGTGTTTCGGGAAGCAGCTATGCGGATTTCATGCGCCGGGAAGTGTTCCTGCCGCTCGGGCTGACCCGCACGACAATCGATATCGGGGCGGGGCTCGAGCCATATACGGCGACGCGTTACGACCGGAACGGACAACCGATCCCGTTTTATACGTTTGACCACCCCGGCGGCTCGGCTGTCTTTTCGAGCGCGCACGATCTTGTCCGTTTCGCGGGGTTCCACCTCAAGAACCGTCTGCCGGGACAAAAGCCGATCCTCAGCACGGCGATGATCGATGACATGCACCGTCCGATCGATCCCCAGGCCGACCGTGAGGAAGGGAGCGGCTATGGCATCGGCTTTAACGTGCGGACAAAGGATGGCTGCCGCGTCGTGTCGCATACGGGCGGCATGGCGGGTGTCGCCACGATCATGCAGCTTTTCCCCGACCGCAATGTTGCCATTGTGGTTCTCACCAACTCCAGCAGCGCTGCGCCGCGGATCATCGCCGACAAGATTGCCGCGATCATGCTGCCGGGCTGGAAACCTTCGCCTGCGCCCGTAGAGCCCAAGACGCCGCCGTTTTCGCCAACGCCCGATCTGGCGGGAACATGGAAAGGCACGCTCTCGACGCCCGAAACGGAAATGCCGATCGAGCTCGTCTTTCAGAGTGACGGCCTGATCCGTGCGACGTTCGGCAACCAGTTGCCGACGCTTGTATCCAAGGCACGGTTCGAGAGAGATTTTTTCGAGGGCGACCTCAGTGCGCGTATCCCGAATCCCGATGTCGGTCGCTACAGCTACTTCGTCCATCTCGCACTCAAGCTGGACGGCGCGACGCTGCGCGGCAGCGCAACCGCGATCGGGGATGCCGATAACGCCCGTGTTCGTAATGCCCTCGCTCATTGGCTGTCGCTTACAAAGCAGCCGTGAGCGCGGCGCGCCGATTCACGATTTTCTTGCGCACCTCCGCCTGATATCAGCGCTGTTGGTCAGGTTCGGAAATATGACGGGCGAGCACTGCTTCCCGTGTGGTGTTATGGGAAGCGTATGACCGAAACCTTTTCCGCGGCGGGACCACCGCGTGTCCAGTTGGCGCTGCCGCCAACGCTGGAAACAACGCTCCGTTCAAGCCTCGATGTAGCCGGCGTTGGCCACGTGCGGATCGAGGTCTCCGCGCTCTTCGCTGCGCCGCTGGCGAAGCTGCCACTGATCATTGCCGTGGAAGCCGGACTTGTCGCCGGGACGGGGCGGCCAATGGCGGACATCGGAGTTCTGTCCAAAACTGCACCAGTTATAGTCATTCTGGACGACGATGCGTTGGACGACGCGATATCCGTTATGGATATTGAAGGTGTCGAACTGGCCGTATGGCCGCTGGAGGCCGAGGACATCTTGAGCATTCTTGAACGCATCGACATCGGGCAGGGCTATGCGGCGGGTGTTCGCGAGACGGGACGCGACGCTTTCGTGCAGATCGGTATGCTGAGCGATGAGGTGAGCCGCATCGCCGATCAGCTCGCGCGCCTCGCCAGCATGAAGGAAGGGCCGTTGCTGCCGGCGGTCGCAACAGACCGCAGCGCCGCCGAGACCGCACGGAGCCTTCGGGAGATCATCCGCAAGCGGCAGGTGCGCAAGCAGTTCTTTCCGGCCGAACTCTTCGCCGATCCGGCGTGGGATATCATGCTCGACCTTGCCGCCGCCCGGCTGGAAGGCAAGCAGGTGAGCGTGTCCAGCCTGTGCATCGCCGCCGATGTGCCGACAACGACGGCGCTCCGCTGGATCAAGGGCATGACCGACGCCGGGATGCTGGCGCGGCGCAGCGACCCCGGGGACGGACGCCGGAGCTTCATCGACCTTTCCGACGAAGCGGCGGAGGCGATGGAGCGCTACATCACGCTCGTCGACGGCGGCGCGATCTGAGGTTCGCCGAAGCTAGAAGGGCAGCAGGCTCTTCTTCTTGGAAAAGCGCAGGTAGCCGGCATTGACGCCGAGCCGCCAGCCGACGCCGAGCTTGATCGGCACGATCACCACGTCGCCGCGCTGCACATATTGGGCGGAGAGGCCGCCGATGATGTAGGCCTTACCCTCTGCTGCCGGATACGCGCGGAACAGCTCCTCGGTATCGTAGAGCTTGTAGATGAGAATGAAGGTCTTGCTGCCGTCGGCGCCGACGTCGAAGCCCACGGAGGGGCCGCGCCAGTAGATCGGCTGCTCGCCTTCGACCTTGTGGTAGAGTTTGCCCTCTCCATAGCGGACGCCGACGCCGATGGCGCCACCGCCCTCGCGGCCGGCGATATAGGCGTTGGGCTGGCCGAGATCCTTGAAGACCGTTTCGATCATGCGCGCGAGGCCTTCGGCGCCGCGCCCGAAGACGTTCTCGGCAGCGGTGAGCACCTCGCTCTGGCTGAACACGGGCTGCAGGTCGCCGTCACCGACGACGCCGGGCGCGGCATTGGTGGCAGGCGCGGCAGGAACGCCGCTTTGCGCCGAGGGGGGCGGAGGCGGCGGGGATGCGGGCGTTTGAGCCGCGGGTGCGGTCGACGGCGGCACTTCGGCCGACATCGTGCCATACGCGGCTTCGCTCCCGGGCACCGGTGCCAGATCGGCATTGGCATCCTGCGCGCGCGCCGTCGCCGCGAGGAGCATCATCGAGAACACTGCCAATCCGGCCCTACCCATGCGAAACATCAACCTGCATCTCCCGCTTCATTGTCGGTTTCGGACAGACCATGCGACGGGGAGTCCCCGAAATCAATGGCGCCTGCCGCAGCGTTACTTGAAAGCCGCACGGCTGAACCCCGCTTGAACCGCAGATACTTAGAATGCGTCACACCCTTGTCACCCGGCGCATGGCATGTTGAAATATGGACTAAATGAGTCCGACTCGGCAGCGGACGGCCATACTGGGGAGAGAAACGTGACGTTGCAGGATGATATTGCACGCGTTTCGGTACGCACCATGAGCGACATTCGACCCGCTTCGGAAGCGCTGCGCGACATGGTGGAGCGCAACGCGCCGACCTTCCGGATCGCCATCACCGACAATATCTGCTCGAAGCGGCCCATGGTGGACGACGAGGGGAACACGCTCTCTTCGGAAGTCTTCGGCTTCGTGAGCGACGAGGAGCGGCAGTGGAGCGAACATCGCGTCGCGCTCAGCTCTCCTTTGCTTCGGGCCTGCCGCTATGAAAGCGAGCCGTTCTGGGCGAACGAGGAGGGCTTCCGTACACAGCAGCCGAACCCGTACCTTGACGGCATCGACCTTTCGAACTTCGACAAGCGCGCGATGTGCCACGCCGCCGTGGTGATCCCGGTGCACCTGCCGTTCGGCCAGATCGGCGTTGCGGTGATCGGATCTGCGCGGAATCAGAGCGACCTTTCAGAGGTTTACGAGAATTTCGCCGACGAATGGGGCGTGTGGGTCCACCGCTTCCTCGCGGGCTACGTGAAGCTGATGCGCACGCGCAAGTGGCTGCCGATGGACTGCCAGCTCACCAAGCGCGAGGTCGAGTGCCTGCGCTGGGCAGCGGTCGGCAAGACCGACAAGGAAATCAGCCTGATCCTCGCGCGGAGCCACGCCACCGTGCGCTTCCACATCCAGAACGCGGGCGAGAAGCTGGACGCGGTGAACCGCAGCCAGACGATCTTCAAGGCCGCGCAATTGGGCTATCTAGGTTTGGCAGCTTAGCTCCACCCACCTCCGCGAAGTAGACGAAGTGGAGGCCAAGACGGAAAATTCGGTGCGCGTCGGCGCCGATTGACGGCCGATACGCTTCAAAGAGCAATCGGCACTCTCTTCACAGGATTTCCTATTTGGGAAGAGGGCCGAAGCCGCCGCCGCCGGGGGTTTCGATTTCGACGGCATCGCCGGCCTGAACCTCCGCGCGTGCCGTGGCGGCGAGCGGCTCGATCGCTCCATTCGTGCGGATGACCCGGCCTGCGCCGGGTTTCGCGTCCCCGCCGCCCGACAGGCCGAAGGGCGCGACGCGGCGGCGGTTGGCGAGAAGGCTGACGGTCATCGGTTCGAGGAATTTTAGACGGCGGATGACGCCGTCGCCACCCTTGTGACGGCCTGTGCCGCCGGAGCCGGTGCGGACTGCGAAATTTTCGACGCGGATCGGGAAACGAAGCTCGAGCACTTCGGGGTCGGTGAGGCGGCTGTTGGTCATATGGGTCTGCACGGCATCGGCACCGTCGAAGTTTGGGCCTGCGCCCGCGCCGCCCGCGATCGTTTCGTAATACTGGTGGCGGGCGTTGCCGAAGGTGAGGTTGTTCATCGTGCCCTGCGCGGCGGCCATGACGCCGAGCGCGCCGTAAAGCGCATCACAGATCACCTGACTGGTTTCCACGTTGCCCGCGACCACGGCGGCGCCCGCCGCGGGATTGAGCATCGTGGCTTCGGGGACGATGAGCGTGATGGGGCGCAGGCAGCCTTCGTTCATCGGGATCTCGTCGTCCACCAGCGTGCGGAACACGTAGAGCACGGCGGCGCGGCAGACCGACAAAGGCGCGTTGAAATTGTCGGGAAGCTGGCCGCTGGTGCCGGTGAAATCGACCGTGGCGGAACGGCTTTCGGGATTGACGGTGACGCGCACCTCTACCGCTGCGCCATTATCCATTTCGTAGCGGAAGTGTCCGTCCGACAGCGCGCCGATCGCCTGCCGTACGGCGGCCTCGGCATTGTCCTGCACGTGACGCGTGTAGGCTTCGACCGTATCGAGACTGAATTCGGCGATCATGGCGCGGAGTGCGTCTCCGCCGCGCGTGCAGGCGGCGACCTGCGCTTTCAGATCGGCAATGTTCTGGGCAGGATTTCGCGCCGGATAGGGGCCGGACGCGAGTGTTTTTTGCGTCTCGGTTTCGCAAAATGCACCGACCGAGACGAGCAACTGGCTGTCGAAGAGGACGCCTTCCTCGTCGAGCGTCTTCGAGTCCGGCGGCATCGAGCCGGGGGTAAGGCCGCCGATGTCGGCCTGATGGCCGCGCGCTGCCGTGTAGAACAGGATGTCGCCGCCATCGGCGCGGGCGAACACGGGGGCGACGACGGTGACGTCCGGCAGGTGCGTGCCGCCGTTCATCGGGTTGTTGAGCGCGAAGGCATCTCCGGGGCGCATTCGCCCGCCGTGCGCGCGGATGACGGCGCGCACGCTGTCGCCCATCGATCCGAGGTGGACGGGCATGTGCGGCGCGTTGGCGATGAGGCCGCCTTCGAGATCGAAGAGCGCGCAGGAGAAATCGAGCCGCTCCTTGATGTTCACCGAATGCGCCGTGGTCTGAAGCGCGATGCCCATTTCCTCGGCGATGGCCATGAAACGGTTGTTGAATATCTCCACCATCACCGGATCGGCATCGGTGCCGAGCGCGCGCTGTGCGGGCAGGGGAACGACACGGTGGAGGATGAGGTCGCCGCCGGGTGAAACTTCGCCGCGCCAGCCCGCATCGATCACGGTGGTTGCGCCGTCTTCAAGGATGACGGCGGGGCCGTTTATCGCCTCGCCGGGCACGAGCGTGCCGCGTGCGAGGACAGCAGCTTCGGTGGGCGCGCCGTCCACGATCATCGTGCAGGTGGAGGCGTCCTGCGCCGTGCTTTCCACGCGAATGGGCGGGGCAGGCCAGTGGCCGACCGCTTCCACGCTCACCGCCTCGATCACCAGCGCGCCGCCGGGCATAACATAGCCGAAGCGGGCGCGGTGCTCCGTTTCGAAAGCCGCGCGCATGGCGTCAGGCGCGGCGAGGGGGAGGGTGAGGCCGCTATCGGCCCCGGCATAGCGAAGCTCTGCACGGCGGGAGACGGACACGCCCGCGAGGTCGTCCGCCTGTGCGGCGAGCGCGGCGCGGGCATCGGCTTCGAGCGTGTCGGCGAGGGCTTCGGCGGAGGCGATGCCGCTATCCAGCGGCGCGCCGAGCGTGCGTTCGCGCAGGGCGGTGAGATCGGCGAGGCCCATGCCGAGTGCCGAGAGCAGCCCGGCGAGCGGATGCACATAGACCTCTGCGATGCCGAGCGCGTCCGCGACCTTGCAGGCGTGCTGCCCGCCCGCGCCGCCGAAGCTGGAAAGCGTGCAGGTGGTGACGTTGTGGCCGCGCTGGATCGAGATCTGGCGCACGGCCTTCGCCATGTCGTCGACCGCGATGGCGATGAAGCCTTCCGCGAGCGCCGCGCCGGTGATGGGGCGGCCGGTGGCGGCGGAAACCTCGGCGGCGAGGGCGTCCACGTGGCGGACGACGGCGTCGCGGTCGAGCGGCTGGTCGCCGCCGGGGCCGAAGATCGCCGGGAAGTGCGCGGGCTGGATGCGACCGAGATAGATGTTGCAATCGGTGATGGAGAGCGGCCCGCCGCGCCGATAGCTCATCGGGCCGGGGTTGGCGCCCGCTGATTCCGGGCCGACGCGCAGGCGTGTGCCATCGAAGCGGCAGATCGATCCGCCGCCGGCAGCAACCGTGTGGATCGCGAGCATCGGCGCGCGGATGCGCGTGCCCGCCACGACCGTCTCGTGCGTCCGTTCGAAGCTTCCCGTGTAGAGCGAAACGTCCGTGGAGGTGCCGCCCATGTCGAAGCCGACAATGCGGTTTATGCCTGCCGCCGCTGCCGTCTTCGCCATGCCGACAATGCCGCCCGCCGGACCGGAGAGGATGGCGTTCGCGCCGGTGAAAGCGCCTTCGCCCGCGAGGCCGCCGCTCGATTGCATGAACATCAGGCGTGTTGCGGGATCGAGCTTTTCCGTCACCTGTCGCACGTAGCGGCGGAGTGCGGGGGAGAGGTAAGCGTCGGCCACCGTGGTGTCGCCGCGACCGACGAGCTTGATGAGCGGGGCGATCTCGTGACTGACGGAAATCTGGGTGAAACCAGCGGCTTCGGCAAGATTTCTCAGGCGGCGTTCATGGTCGGGGTAGCGGTAGCCATGCATCAGCGCGATGGCGACGGCGTTGATGCCGCGCGCGCGGGCTGCGGCGAAACCTGCAGCTACTTGCGCCCCGTCGAGCGTGTGGACGACTTCGCCGTCCGCACCCACGCGCTCGTCGATCTCCAGCACCTCGGCATAGAGCGGCGACGGCTTCGTGATGGCGCGGGTGAACAGCTTCGGGCGGGCCTGATAGCCGATGGTGAGCGCATCCGCGAAGCCGCGCGTGATCGCGAGGAGAGTCGGCTCACCCTTGCGTTCGAGGAGCGCGTTGGTGGCGACGGTGGTGCCCATCTTCACCGACGCGACGCGCGCGTCCGGCGCATGGCCGAGCAGGCGGGTGATGCCCGCGATGGCGGCGTCCGCGTACTGCTCCGGGTTTTCGGAAAGCAGCTTGGCGGTTTTCAGTGTGCCGTCAGGCGCGAGCGCGACGATATCGGTGAACGTGCCGCCGCGATCGATCCAGAATTGCCAGCCCTGCTGCTCCATGCAGGCTGGTTACAGGATGCCGCCGCCAAGCCAAAGCCGAACCGATGCAAGGATCAGCACGAAGATGTTGAGATTGCGGCCCGCGTTGCTGTCCGACAACGTACCGATGCCGGCGCCGAGCGCCGCGATGGGCAGCGCCAACCAGTTGACGAGGCCGATGAGCGGGAACAGGCCGATGATGCCGACAACGAGCGCGACAAGGCCGATGAGGACGGAGATGAGGTTCAGCATTCGGGTTCCAGTGTGTCGTTCGACTATGACACCAATTTAGGTTGGCTTCGCGTCTTGGCAAGATGCGTCCCGCAATGATCGACCCGATGGACCTTCGCGAGCTTTTGCTTGCCCACGCCCGCGCACGGGAGAGCGTGACCTATGCCGGGGCGCTGGGGGCGTTCGGCTACAGCTTCTCGCGGCCGAAGATGCGGGCTCTGTGCACGATCCTCGGCGACGTGGACGCCCATGCGCGCGGGCGCGGCGAGCCGGAAATGGCGGTGCTCGTCGTCCGCCAGTCCGACGGGCTGCCGGGGCAGGGCTGGTGGGTGGCGGGCGGCGCGAAGGGGTACAAGGGCGTGTGGGAAGGCCCGGACGCGCGGCGGCACGTCACGAAACTGCAGAAGCGCGTGTTCGACTATTGGGCGAAGCGGTAGCCTAAAGCTCCCGCGCCGCGAATGTGTCGCACTGGTTCGGGTCGCCCGTCTCGTAGCCCCGCTTGAACCAGGCCATGCGCTGCGCCGACGTGCCGTGCGTGAAGCTGTCCGGCACGACATAGCCCTGCGACTGGCGTTGCAGGCGGTCGTCGCCGATGGCGTTCGCGGCGGTGAGGGCTTCCTCGATGTCGCCGGGTTCGAGCTGCTGTTGCACGGTGCGTGCCCAGAGGCCGGCGTAGCAATCCGCCTGTAGCTCCATCTTCACCTGAAGCGCGTTCCCTTGCGCCTTGCTGACTCGGGCCTGTTGCTGGCGGAGCTCGTTCGAGAGGCCGGTGATCGTCTGGACGTGGTGGCCGACTTCGTGCGCGATCACATAGGCCTGCGCGAAATCGCCGCCCGCGCCGAGCTGCTTTTCGAGCTGATCGAAGAAGCTGGTGTCGATGTAGATCTTCTGGTCCGCGGGGCAATAGAAAGGGCCGGTCGCGGATTGTGCAGTGCCACAGCCGGACTGGCCCTGGCCCGCGTAGAAGACGAGCGTCGGCTCCGGATAGTCCTGCCCGGATTGCTTGAAGATCTTGTTCCACGTGTCTTCGGTGTCGGCGAGGACGGTGCAGGAGAAGCGGTGGAGGTCGCTGCGTTCGCAGCCCTGGCCTTCGCCGGGGGTAGCGGACGGCGCCTGCTGCTGCGTGGGAACGCCGCCCTGCTGGGAAAGGCCGCCGAGGAGTTGCATCGGATCGACGCCGAAGACGAGCGCCAGCACGATGACGATAACAAGGCCGCCGCAGCCCATGCCGCCCTTGCCGCCGATGGGGAGCCTGCCGCCACCCATCGGGAAGCCCATGCCGCCACCGCTGCCGGTCTGGTCCTCGACGTTGTCGCTCATTCTGCGGCCGCGCCAGCGCATGGATGGTCTCCCCGGTTGTTGGACGCTGAAGGTACCGGCTTGCCGCGTGGGCGTAAACTATTCCGCGATGGCCTCTTCGATCACGTCGTAGATACGGGAAAGGTCCGTGTCGTCCGTGCAATAGGGCGGCATCAGGTAGACCGTGTTGCCGAGGGGGCGGAGCAGCATGTCGCGCTCGCGGAACGCCGCGAGCAAACGGGGCCCGAGCGCGGAGAGATAGTTGCCGGTCGTATCCTCGACCTCGACCGCCGTGATCGTGCCGATCTGGCGGGCGTTTCGGATGCGGGGGTGCGTCGCAAGCTTCCCAAGCTTCTGCTCCTGGCGCTGGGTGAGATCGGCGATGCGTTCAAGCACCGGCTCTTCGCGCCAGATCGCGATGTTGGCGACGGCGGCGGCGCAGGAGAGCGGGTTCGCAGTGAAGCTGGACGAATGGTAGAAGAGCTTGGCGCGGTCCTTCGAGAGGTGTGCTTCGAAGATCGGCGGTGTTGCGAGCGTGACGGCGAGCGGGACGGCGCCGCCGGTGAGGCCTTTGGCGAGGCAGAGGATGTCGGGGACGATCCCGGCCTGCTCGCAGGCGAGCAGCGTGCCGGTGCGGCCCCAGCCGGTCATTACCTCGTCGGCGATGAAGAGGACGCCGTGGCGGCGGCAGATGGCGTGCATCTCGCGGAGCGTGTCCGCGCCGTACATCATCATGCCGCCCGCGCCGAGGACGAGCGGCTCGACGATGAAAGCGGCAGGGCTTTCGGTGCGGCAGAGGCGTTCGAGCGTGTCGAGTGTTTCCTGCTCGCGGCCCGCGGCGGGGAAGGGGACGGTGCCGACGTCGAACAGCAGCTGATCGTAAGCGGCGTTGTAGACGCCGCGTTCGCCGACCGACATCGTGCCGATGGTGTCGCCGTGATAGCTGTGCTCCATCACGAGAATGCGGTGGCGCGCGCCGCGATCGCGCCAGTAGCCGAGCGCCATCTTGAGGGCGACCTCGACGGCGGTGGAGCCGCTATCCGAAAAGAAGACGTGCGCGAGCGGGGCGGGCAGCATTTCGACGAGCGCGGCGGCGAGCGTTTCGGCAGGCTCGTGCGTCCAGCCTGCGAAGATCATCTGGTCGAGCTTCGTCGCCTGATCGGCGATGGCGGCCATGATGCGCGGGTGGCAGTGGCCGTGCGTCGTGACCCACCACGAGGAGATGGCGTCGATGATGCGGCGGCCGTCGTCCGTGTAAAGCGCCGAGCCTTCGGCGCGGACGATGCGGGGGATCGGCTCGCCGAGGCCGTGCTGGGTGAAGGGATGCCAGACGGGTGAGGTCATCGGAAATCCTCCAGCCGGAATGCGGACGCGAAGGCGGACGACAGAGACGGTGCGGTGAGGGGGACGCGGGGGAGGCGACCGAGACGCCTGACCTTGCCGATCTCGCAGATCGTGGCTTCGCTGTCTTCGTTGGCGTTGCCGGAAAAGGCGATGCCGAGGATGGGAACGCCGCGCGCGCGCAGCGCCTCCACGGTGAGCAGGCTGTGGTTGATCGTGCCGAGTTCGGTGCGCGCGACGATGACGACCGGGAGGCCCCAGCGGGCGAAAACGTCGGCGTAGAGGATCTGGCGTGTTACCGGGACGAGCGCGCCGCCGGCGCCTTCGACGACGAGCGGATCATGCACCGGAAGGGCGAGGCGGGCGGGATCGATCTCTATGCCGTCAAGCTCGGCGGCGCGGTGCGGCGAGCAGGGCGTCGTGAGACGGTAGGATTCGGGAAGGATGTGATCCGCGGGAAGACCCGAGAGTGCGGCGACGCTTTCCGCATCACTGCCGTCTTCAAGGCCCGCCTGCACGGGCTTCCAGTAATGCGCGCGGAGCGCTCCGGTGAGCGCGGCGGCGAACACCGTCTTGCCGACGCCGGTATCGGTGCCGGTGACGACGATGCGGCTCATGCAAGCACCTCTTCGAAGACGGTGGCGAGGGCCGATACGTCGTCTTCGGTGGCGTTCAGTGTCAGCGAGATGCGCAGGCGCGAGGTGCCCGCGGGCACCGTGGGCGGACGGATGCCGCGCACGTCGAACCCGGCGGCCTGAACGGCGCCCGCCGCGCGCATGGTGCGGGCGTCGTCGCCGAGGATGAGCGGCATCACCTGCGAGCCCGAGATGAGCGCGCCATGTGGGCCCAGCGTACGCTCGGCATGGGCGATGAGCGCGGCGAGCTTTGCACGGCGATCGTCGGCGGTTTCGATGATGCGCAGCGCCGCGCGTACAGCGGCCGCCATCAGCGGCGAAGGGGCGGTCGAGAAGATGAACCCGCGCCCGCGATTGACGAGGAAGTCGTTGACGACGGCGGGCGCGCAGACGAGCGCGCCTTCGCAGCCGAGTGCCTTGCCGCAGGTGTGCAGCGTGATGACGTTGTCGCGGCCTTCAAGCGCCGCCGCGAGCCCGCGGCCACCTTCGCCGAACACGCCGGTTGCGTGCGCTTCGTCTATGATGAGAACGGCGTCGTTCGCATCGGCAAGCGCGGCGAGATCGGCGAGCGGCGCGCGGTCTCCATCCATGCTGTAGAGGCTTTCGACCGCGATCCAGGCGCGGCCCGCGCTACCGCGGCCGCGCCACGCGGCAATCGCATCGGCGAAGGCATCGACGTCGTTGTGGGGCACGGCGACGGCTTCGGCGCGCGTGAACCGCAAGCCTTCGTGGACGCTGGCGTGGATGAGTTCATCATAGACGACGAGATCGCCGCGCTGCGGCAGCGTCGAGACGATCGCCGAGTTCGCCGTGTAGCCGGTCGCGAACCACAGCGCGCTTTCGGCGCCGAAGAAGCGCGCGGCTTCGGCTTCGAGCGTCTCGTGCTCCGGATGATTGCCGCGCAGCAGCCGCGAACCGCCCGAGCCGGCGGGAACACCGCGCGCGACCGCTTCCGCCACTGCGTGGGCGAGCGCGGGATCGCCCGCGAGCGCGAGGTAATCGTTCGATGAGAAATCCGTGCCCGTGCGCGGCATCAGCCGCCTGCGGCGTGAAGCGGCGTCGAGCCGCTGGAGATCGCTGGCAAGGGCCTCGAAAACCGACATGGCGCGCTGCCTAGACCAAGACGGGCCGGAGGGACACGCCTTTTTGATGCTTGCAGGATCGCGTTTTTGTCCCCATCTTTCGAATCGAGTTCAACAAGCGCGAAAGGAGGTGACCGATGTCTCATGGTTCAGCGATGGGGTCGGTTCAGCTCGTTCGGGGGTATCGCGCCTGAGGCTTTTGCCTGAGGATTAGACGGGTTCCCGGGCCGGACTGCCGGCCGCTGACCCATGTTGAAAGGCCGTGCCGGAGCGATCCGGGGCGGCCTTTCTCCTTTTTCGCTGCAGTGCAACCGTTCGGGGCGAAGCGAGCCATGCCCGGGGCAGGCCGTTTTCCGCCGCCGTTTCCTCCGGAACCTTCGCGCTATGCTGCGGTTGCTAGATCGAGGGTGTCGTGCGCCCGATCACTGGAGAGGGAGAAGGATGAAGAATTCCACGTTTCTGAAGGCAGTCGCCATTTCCGCGTTATTGGCTACGCCCGTCGCGGCGCAGGTCGCTGAGCCGGCATCCGAAGCCGCACCGGCAGCGGCTGCGGCGCCCGCCGAAGCCCAGGTTGAAACGGCTGTTGCCGTCGATCCGACGTCGGTCGTCGGCAACGTGCTCGCGACGCCCGAACTCAGCACGCTCGCGCAGGCCGTGAAGGCTGCCGAGCTGGTCGACGATCTTTCGCAGCCGGGGCCGTTCACGGTTTTTGCCCCCAACAATGATGCGTTCGCGCGCCTTGGTGCGGGCACCGTGCAGCAGCTGATGCAGCCGAACGCAAAGGCGCAGCTTTCCGGGCTCGTCAATTATTTCGTGGTTCCCGGCAAGCTGACGCAGGCCGATGTGGTGGCCGCGATCGAAGCGGGCGGCGGCAAGGCCGAGGTGAAAACCGTGCAAGGCAGCACGCTGACCGCGACGCTGGACGCCGGCATCGTCAAGCTCACCGACAGCCAGGGCAATGCGACCTACATCACGAAGCCCGATGTTCAGGCCTCGAACGGTGTCGTTCACGTCGTCAACGGCATTGTGGTTCCGGCGCAGGGTTAAGTAAGGCGCAACGATCACAGTCCGTTCAAGGCTTTACAGGAACGCCCTGCGCCCCTATGCGGCGTGGGGCGTTTCCATTTTGGGCGAATCTGCCCTCTTTATCCCCGATATCCCCGTTATCCACAGGCCCGCGAGGTCATTTTTCGCTTTGGCGACTCACCGATTCGTGAGACCTTCAATGCGTGGTCGGAAGGCGGCGGAAGCCCGGAAACGGACGGAAACTCCCGGAAAACCACCAGGGTCTCGGTTCCATTCCCTGTATGCGGCGCGAGAGCGAAGCCCACAGGAAATACCGATGGTCCTCGATACCGGAAACCCCGGCCCGAAAGCCCGCCAGTGCGAAGCACAGGCGACGTGGATGGACCCCGGCGAACGGCATCGAAATGCGAAACCGGCCGATCCCCCGGGACCGACGGAGACGCAAGCCCCGAAGCCTGAACGTCAGCCGCATGGCTGAATGGCGCAGGACCAACGGAGCGAGTGGGGGCTGGCCGAAAGGTCAGCCCCCGTTTGCTTTGAAACGGGGCGGAGAGCCGTCCATGCCGGGCTGCAAACGGCAGCTTTCTGCGCTTCCGGTGCTCACGTACTGATGTACGCTGCGCGCCGGTTCTCGAAATCCACCATTTTCGCCACGGCCTGAACGGCTCTGCGCCCCGTTTCGCGCGTGTCTTGGTGTCATTCCGCTTTGTGTTTGAGCACTTCCTGGCGGACGCGGACGGAGCGGGTGGCGATGCCGGTTTCGACGAGGAAGATGATGAGGCCGGTGACGATGAGCGCCATGGCCGCGATAAAGAGGACGGCGACGATCGTGCCCACCGCCGCGTCGGCAAGATCGCCCACGAACAGCACGCCGATGACGAGGCAGATCGCGAGCGCGCTCGCGACGCACGCATAGATCGCCCAGTGCACCAGCACCATGCGGCGATCGAGCACGACGAGCTCGGCCATCGCCCGGCTGCGCATCGTCTCGTCGTAGCCGTTGATGTCCCTTTCGAGCGCGCGGGCGCGGTCGACGACGCGGCCCAGCCGGTTCGCCATCACGTTGAGCAGTGCGCCGATGCCCGCGATAAGAAACACGGGCGCGATCGCGAGCTGAACGGCGTGGCCGATGTCGGCGATCTGCACGCCTGTGAAGGGTGAGGGGTCCATGGCCCGCACCCTTGCCGGGCGTGGGCTGTCAGTCAATCCGGCCAGTCGATCGAGTGGAAACGCGGCGTGTCACCATGACTGCACGGCACGAAAGTTCGGCCAGGATCGAAATGGTACGAACAAGAAACGATGAAGTTGAATCTGATAGTTGTTCTTTGATTGGACTTGCTGGTATTGCTCAGGAACGGCAAATTCTGCCGGAACGGGGGAAATCATGAAGTCATCTAACCGGGCGCATCGCGCCCATCGCTGTATTGCGGCTTTGAGCCTGGCCTCGTTGCTTGCCAGCGGCGCGTTCGCGCAGGCTCCGGCCGCCGCGCCTGCCGCTCTTGCGGCTGCCCCCGCGGCGCTAGCACCTGCGGTTTCCGTGGAAGTGTCTGCTGCGGAACCGGAGCAGCCCGCGCTGACACGCATGGTGCTGCCGGCGAATACGGAGATTCTGCTCAGCATGAACGAAGAGCTGAACACCAAGCGGAACGTGCAGGGCGATACATTCTACATGACCGTCGTACACGACGCGAAGGTGGGCGATCAGGTGGCCATCCCGAAGGGCGCGCGCGCCGCCGGTGAAATCACGTGGCGGACGGGCAAAGGGGCGTTCGGCAAATCCGGCAAGATGGATATTGCGCTCCGCTATGTGGAGGTGCAGGGACAGCGCTTGCCGCTGGTCGGCACCTTCCGCCAGGAAGGCGAAGGCAACACGGTGGGGACCGTCGCTGGCGTGGTCGCCGCGGGTGTGTTTGCGGCCTTTATCACGGGGAAGTCGGGCATTGTTCCGCGCGGACGCGAACTCGCGGTGCACACGAAGGACGATCTTGTGCTGAACGTCCGCCGGCCTTCGGTGTTGCCGCTGCTGGTCGCGACGCCAGCTGCCGCGGCGACCGCGAGCAGCGATGTCGTCCCTGCGGCAACGGAAGCGGCGGTTCAGTCGACGACGACAACGGTCGTGGTTCCCGCTGCCGAAGCACAGGGCGTGACGACGAAGCCGCAACCCTGACGAAAGATGCGGCGAGCGGCGGAGTACTTGCTCCGCCGCCTCGTCCTTATGGCGCCGGTTCGACGACGGATCGAAATCGGTGAGATTCAGGCGCCCTGCCGCGCGCCGTCACGCGCGATCGGCGGCGTATCGTAGAAATCGACGCGCATCTTCATCGGCCCGAGCGGTTCGACGAAATGGTCCTGCTGGGGCAGCAACAGGCCGGAGCTGCCCTGTTCCAGCACCATGTCTGACGGTGGATCGAGCCAGGTGAGCTTCAGGCGGCCTTCGAGCACCCGGACGACGCCCCAGACGCCCGCCTTCGTATTGTGACGCCTGCGGAGTGCATCGGGCAGGGTGCGCTCGTCGAACACTGGCGTCGAGCGGTAGGGGGCGGGCATCTCAGGCGACCTGACGCGCGGCCGCGCCGGGCCGCTGGAACATCGCGTACTGAAGGCTTTCGCTGATGCGCTGGGCCTTTTCCTGTAGCGCTGCTGCGGCGGCGGGCGACATGACATCGCTCGTCGTTCGTGCCCAGAGCGCAAGCCAGCGATCGAACAGCGCGGGGGTGATGCGGCGAACATGCTTCAGATGCGCCATCATCGGATTGCCCTTGTAGCGCCCGCTCGTCAGCATCACCGACGACCAGAAGGCCGTCAGCTTTTCAAGATGTTCCGGCCAGTCTCCGATGGCATCGTTGAAGATGGGGCCAAGCTCCGGATCCGTGCGCACGCGCGCATAGAACACGTCGACCAGCATCTTCAGTTTGTCGTCGTCGATGTCCATTCGGAGGCTCCGACTCGTTTCTGCACACCGGCAATCATGGGCTTTGAAAGATGTATTTAAAATACATATAATGTGCGTGCGACGAAATGGCAGGAGACCGCAGCGTGCGGCTGACACGTTACACGGACTATGCGGTGCGGGCTCTGATGCATCTTGCCGTGCATCCGGACCGGCTTTGCTCGATCGGCGAAATTGCCGATGCCTACGCCATTTCGCGCAATCACCTGATGAAGATCGTCAATGACCTCGCGAACGCCGGCTATGTCGCGAGCGAGCGCGGACGCTTTGGCGGTATACGGCTGGCGCGGCCCGCGGCGGAGATCGGTATCGGCGATCTCGTGCGCCATACGGAGGGTGAGGAGGCGCTTGCCGACTGCGGAGGCTGCGTCGTCGCGCCGGCGTGCGGCCTTTCGGGCGCACTCGGCGAGGCGCTCGGCGCGTTCATGGGCGTGTTGGACGGCTATTCGCTGGCCGACATCACGCGGAGGCGCGCCGCGCTCGGCGCGCTGCTTGGCGCGGCGGCCTGACCGCTACTCCGCCGCTTCGCCCTCCAGCGCCAGTTCGGCCGCCTTCGATTTCCGCTTCGCCTTGGGTTTCGGCATCTGCATCGGGGCGGCGAGGGGCTTCTTTTCGAGCAGGGGTTTCAGGTAGCGGGCGGTGTAGCTGGCTGCGACCTTCGACACGGTTTCAGGGGTGCCTTCGGCGACCACGCTGCCGCCCGCATTGCCGCCTTCGGGGCCAAGGTCGATGATCCAGTCGGCGGTCTTGATGACCTCCAGGTTATGCTCGATGACGACGATGCTGTTGCCCTGCTCGACGAGCGCGTGGAGCACTTCGAGGAGCTTGCGCACGTCTTCGAAATGGAGGCCGGTCGTGGGCTCGTCGAGGATGTAGAGCGTCTTGCCTGTCGAGCGGCGCGAGAGTTCCTTCGCGAGCTTCACGCGCTGCGCCTCGCCGCCCGAAAGCGTCGTCGCCTGCTGGCCGACATGGATGTAGCCGAGGCCGACTTCGACGAGCATGCTCATCTTGTCGCGGATGGACGGCACGGCCTTGAAGAATTCGGCGGCGTCCTCCACCGTCATGTCGAGCACGTCGGCGATCGACTTGCCCTTGAACTTCACCTCCAGCGTTTCGCGGTTGTAGCGCTTGCCCTTGCAGACGTCGCACGTGACGTAGACATCGGGCAGGAAGTGCATCTCGATCTTGAGCATTCCGTCGCCCTTGCACGCCTCGCAGCGGCCGCCCTTCACGTTGAAGCTGAAACGGCCGGGCTTGTAGCCGCGTGCTTTTGACTCCGGGAGTTCCGCGAACCAGTCGCGGATGTTGGTGAAGGCGCCTGTATATGTCGCGGGGTTCGAACGCGGGGTGCGGCCGATCGGCGACTGGTCGATGTCGATGACCTTGTCGAGATGTTCGAGGCCCTTCACATCATCGACCTGCGCGGAGACGAGGCGCGCGCCGTTCAGCGCCCGCGCGGCGGCGGCGTAGAGCGTGTCGATCGTGAAGGTCGACTTGCCCGAACCCGAGACGCCGGTGATGCAGGTGAAGGTGCCGAGCGGGATCGAGACGTTGATGTTCTTGAGGTTGTTCGCGCGCGCGCCCTTCACGGTGAGTTTCTTGCCGTTGCCCTTGCGGCGCACCTCCGGCACCGGCACCGCGCGGCGGCCGGAGAGATAGTCGCCGGTGAGGCTGTTCGGATTGGCGAGGATGTCCGCGAGCGTGCCTTCGGCGACGACCTGTCCGCCGTGGGCGCCCGCGCCTGGACCCATGTCGATGACGTGGTCGGCGGTGCGGATCGCGTCTTCGTCATGCTCGACGACGAGCACGGTGTTGCCGAGATCGCGCAGGCGCTTCAGCGTTTCGAGCAGGCGGTCGTTGTCGCGCTGGTGGAGGCCGATCGAGGGCTCGTCGAGCACGTAAAGCACGCCGGAAAGGCCGCTGCCGATCTGGCTCGCAAGCCGGATGCGCTGCGACTCGCCGCCGGAGAGCGTGCCCGACTTGCGGTCGAGATTCAGATATTCGAGGCCGACGTTGTCGAGGAAGCCGAGGCGCTCGACGATCTCTTTCAGGATGCGTTCGGCGATCTGCTTCTGTTGGTCGTTGAGGTGGGCGGGGAGGCCCTTCGCCCAGCGGAAGGCATCACCGACCGGGCGTCGGACGGCGTCTGCGATCGTCTCGCCGGCGATCTTCACGGCGAGCGCTTCGGGCTTCAGGCGGGCGCCGTTGCAGGTTTCGCAGGGTGCGGCGGACTGGAAGCGCGAAAGCTCGTCGCGCATCCACTGGCTGTCCGTCTCGCGCCAGCGGCGGTCGAGATTGTTGACGACGCCCTCGAAGGGCTTCTTCACCTCGTAGGTCTTGCGGCCGTCCTCGAAGCGGAGCGTGATCGGCACGCCGCCGGTGCCGTTCAGGACCACGTCCTGGATTTCCTCGGGCAGTTCGTTCCACGGCGTGCGCAGCGAGAAATCGTAGACGCGCGCGACGGAACGGAGCACCTGCATATAATAAGGCGAGGGCGGGTTGGACTTCGCCCACGGCACCACCGCGCCCTGCTCGATGCTGAGGTTCTGGTTCGGGACGACGAGTTCGGGATCGAAGTAGAGCCGCTCGCCGAGTCCGTCGCAGGCGGGGCAGGCGCCGTGCGGCGAGTTGAACGAGAACAGGCGCGGCTCGATCTCCGGGATCGTGAAGCCCGAAACAGGGCAGGCGAACTTCTGCGAGAACAGGATGCGCTCGCCATCGCCCTTCTTCTTGCCATCGACAAGCTCCACCACCGCCAGACCTTCGGCGAGGCCGAGCGCGGTTTCGAAACTGTCGGCGAGGCGGGTTTCAAGGCCGGCCTTCACGACGAGGCGGTCCACGACCACGTCGATGTCGTGCTTGTATTTCTTGTCGAGTGCGGGGGCCTCTTCGATGGGGTAGACGGTGCCGTCGATCTTCACGCGCTGGAAGCCGGTGCGCCGCCACTCGGCGATTTCCTTGCGGTACTCACCCTTGCGTCCGCGCACGACGGGGGCGAGGAGCATCAGGCGGGTGCCTTCGGGCATCGCTATCACGCGGTCGACCATCTGGCTGACCTGCTGCGCGGCGATCGGTTCGCCGGTGGCGGGCGAATAGGGGATGCCGACGCGCGCCCACAGGAGCCGCATGTAGTCGTAGATCTCGGTGACGGTGGCGACCGTGGAGCGCGGGTTCCTCGAGGTGGTCTTCTGCTCGATGGAGATGGCGGGGGAGAGACCGTCGATATGATCGATGTCGGGCTTCTGCATCAGCTCGAGGAATTGCCGCGCGTAGGCGGAGAGCGACTCGACGTAGCGGCGCTGGCCCTCCGCGTAGATCGTGTCGAAGGCGAGGGACGACTTGCCGGAGCCCGATAGGCCCGTGACCACCGTCAGCGTTTCGCGCGGAATATCGAGGCTGATGTTCTTGAGGTTGTGCTCACGCGCGCCGCGGATCGAAATGTGGGTCAGCATAAGGAGGGCTGTCGTTTCCTGTTTGTTCCGGTCGGACACTAGCCGCAAAACGGCGCCGGGGGAAGACAGGAGATGGGGACAGCAGGCGCGCTTGGCAAGAATGGGAAACGGCGGGACTGAATGGCGGCAGAGCACTTAGGCATTTTGCGTTTATGTGGCAGTTGCGGAGACAATCCATGTTGCGGCTCCGAGGCTAACCTTGCCGTCCTTTTCGCGTGCTGACAACGCAGCCCGTACACGCGGTTCGGCTTCCGGCATGAGTTCGGGCATTTCTCTCAGGACTTTCCCCAAGGCACCAACGCGTGTGATTACCTTCAACATAGCGTCGGTGTTACCGCTGGATATGAGGGCATCGTGTGCCTTGATGTCGATACGGGTGAAGCCCACCGTTCGAAGAACGTGATCAATGGTATCGGCGTCTTCAAAGCTGAATGGCGTTTTATCGATCCTTACTGGCAAACCTGCTGCCTCGACGGGAAGCACGTCCAGTTCATTTTCCTGCATTGATCGCCAGCAGATGAAGCCGATCCTGCCGTTGAGTTTAAGCATTCTGTGTATGTTGGCAAATGCCTCGGTCGGTTCAGCGAAGAACATTGTCCCAAATCGAGAGAAGGCGCTATCGATGCTCCGGGAAGGCAAACGCAGGGTGGCGGCATCTTCCTGCAACAATGTTACCTGCGTCAGATGGGTCGTTCTAGTCCGAGCAACCTCCAAGACACGAGGGGCTATATCGACACCGACAACGCGGCCTTCGGTCCCCACCCGCTCTGCCAACTGTAAAATCGTTTCTCCTGCGCCACAGCCTATATCCAGAACCGTTTGACCTGACGCCGGAGCCAGAGCCTCCATGGCAGCCAAGCCCAATGGAGACATTTGCAGATCAATCAAATCCGCCAAATCAGCCCGAGCTTGATCGCCGACATCCTGCACTTTCGAAAGCGCTTCCATGTGGCCAGTCTGAAACGGAACGCACTTCACTGCAACGTTCGTCATCAAAGGTTTGCGAGAGTTTTCAGCGAGATGCGCAAACGCTTACCCTACACCGCCCCATAACTCGCGTAGTGCGACCAGAAATCGTTATCCCTCGCGAAATTCGTGAAGCTCATGCCGATGGTGACGTCGAGCCCTTCGACATGGTGCCACCAGCCGACGGGGAGGAACAGGGCTTCGCCGGGGGCGAGGTCGGCGATCATCACGGGTGGGCGGGTGCCGTCGCCGGGGCCGGGTTCGAGGGGTTCGCTACCCCAGTCGCTGAAGCAGTGGCGGCTGTTGCGCATCAGCGCGCTGTGATGGCTGGAGACGAGGCGGACGCGTTTGCGGCCCGCGATCTGGAGCAGCAGATTGTTGGTGAGATCGTGGTGCCACGGGGTGATCGTGCCCTTGGGGCCGATCCAGAGGAAACCGCCGGGGCCGCCGGGCTCGGCGAGATAGCCGGGGATGGGGCCGGTGTCCGCATAGAGCGGGGCGAGGGCTTCGCGATTGTGCGTGTGGTTGTTGGCGGTGACGTAGAAATCGTTCGTCGGCGCCGTCTCGCTGGCGCGCAGGCGGGCGATGATTTCGCGGAAGGTATGCACCGCGCCGTGCGCATCCGAATTGCGCTCGTAGTCCTTGTCGGCTTCGCGGCCCCATTGCACGCGGACTTCGGCATTGCCGAGACGGGCTTCGAAATCATCGAGCGACCAGCGCTTCATCGCGGGCCAGTGATCGACGAGGCCGGTGAGGACGACCGGGCGATGCGCGGCATAATGTTCGGCAAAGAACGTATCGGCGGACGGCGCGTGGACGCGCGGCACCTCGCCCGAGGCGGGTGCTGCGAGCTTCGCATAGTTGGCGAGGAACCAGTCGCGCTTCTGGAGGCGCTGGCGCAATCGCTCTCCGGCGGCGAGATAAGGACTCTTCCGGGCGCGCTCGATTTCCGACACGGCGAGCGCATGGCCGATGCCTCGGCTCGCGATCCGCTGCGCGAGGCGCGCGGGATCATCGCCACCGAGCAGCGCTTCGGCGATCTCGCGGCGGAGATCGTCGTTCACCGCGGAGGCCGCGCCGCCGCCGCCTGCCTTCCTCATCTTGCTCATGCCTGCCCGATCATCGTGTTCGTGCGCCGTCTATGGGCGGTCGATGTTTCACCGATTTGACACATAGTCGTTTTCGTCAGGCGCTGTCAGCCGTTCGTCGACGGCAATGATCGTTCGTCGAGCGGGCTTCGCGGGCAATCGAAGCGGTGCGGCGGCGACAAACGAAGCACGGTATCTACAGGATGCGGATCGGGAGCGACGGACCCCACAGTCCCAGCAAGTCCGGACGTTCCCGGTTCGCAGCCAGAAATTCTCCGCCTCCCACAGGCGAAACAGGAAGGACCGCCCTCGATGACCCTCGTGAAGATCAGCGCGATTGCGTTCGCCGCCGCAATGACGACCGCCGCTTTCGTTCCCGCAGCCTATGCCATGGATGAAACCATCGTCGAAGCGAACACGGTGCGCCCGGTCGCGCATGTGAAATACGGCGATCTCAACCTTGCCAGCGATGCCGGCGTGAAGACGCTGCACGGCCGCGTGCGCCGCGCCGCCAATGCGATGTGCTTCGAGGGCGGACGCCAGGACCCGCGCCGCGACGCGCTTTCGATGGAATGCCGTAACGCCGCGATCGCGAGCGCCGCGCCGCAGATCACTGCCGCGATCAACAACGCCGGTACGCAGGTCGCTGCGAACGCCGGTGCGGCGATCACGATCGCGATGCCGTAAAAGGCGGCAATCCCAGATGCCGCCGACAGGGCGGGCACCACGTCCCAGGGGTGCCCGCCCTTTTTCTTTTTGGGTGCGCGATTATTTGCCGGTGATGCGCTTCACGTCGGAGAGATAGGTGCGGCCGATGCGGTGATCGCCGCCGTCGCCGAGATCGACCGACCACACGCCGTAGCCGAGATGGACGAGGCCCTTGATACGCTCGCGCCGGATAATCTTCGAACGGTGGATGCGGATGAAGAGATCGGGGTCCAGCCTTCGCTCCAGTTCCTTGATCGTCTGGTGAAGCAGGAACGAGCGGTCGGCGGTGTGCAGCCGCATATAGTCCCTCTCGGCCTCGACCATATCGATCGCGTCGACATCGACGCGGATGATCTCCGAACGGTGCGGAACCCAGAATTCCTTGACATAGCCATCGTCTTCCGCAGGCCCTGCGGGCGCATTCACGCGCAGCTCGCGCACGCGCGCCAGCGCCTTGCCGAGGCGCGCTGGATCGACCGGCTTCAACAGATAATCGGCGGCCGCGACGTCGAACGCGGTGACGGCATATTGATCGAACGCCGTGACGAACACCACGGCGGGACGCTGCGGCAGACGCTGGACCGCCTGCGCGACGCCGATCCCGTCGAGACCCGGCATCGAAATATCGAGCAGCAGGAGATCGGGGGAGAGCGCCTCAATGAGGCGCAGCGCCTGGCCGCCGGTGCTCGCGGTTCCAACGAGATTGACGTCATCGAAACGCGCAAGCAGCACCTGCATCCGTTCGATCGCCATGGCTTCATCGTCGACGACGAGCGTACGGAGGGGGCTATCAGGCATGGGACACCGGTCGTTTCACGGGAATGGCAATGTCGACGCGGAAGCCGCCGCCCGGCCACGGGCCTGCCTTGAATGCCGCGGCATCGCCGAAGCGCGCGCGCAGGCGATCGCGGACATTGTTGAGGCCGGTGCCGGTGCCATCCACCTGCGCCTGCGGTGCGGCAAATGCGCCGTCGTCCTCAACCACGATGTGGAGCATCGCATCGTGCAGGCTTGCCTTCACGCGGATGCACACCGGCGCGTTCGAAGGCGACACCGCGTATTTCACGGCGTTCTCGATCAGCGGCTGGAGGATGAGGCTGGGCACGCGCAGCCGTTCCGCTTCGGGGGCGATGTCGAAATCGAATTCGAGGCGGTCGCCAAAGCGGGCGCGTTCGACCTCGAGATAGAGGCGCTGCTGATCGAGTTCGTCGGCGAGCGGAATGTCCTCGGTCGGGTCGCTGGTGAGGCTCGCACGGAAGAAGGTGGAGAGGTTGAGGATCATCCGTTCCGCCTCGTCGTTGCGATTGGTGAGGACCAGCGACGACAGGGAGTTCAGCGTGTTGAACAGGAAATGCGGATTGATCTGATAGCGCAGCGCGCGGAGCTGTGCGGCCTGCGCCTCCTCGCGGAAGGCAGCGGCGCGGCGTTCCGCTTTCGCGGCATCGGCCGCGTAGCCGAGCGCCAGATGGAAGGCCGCCCATGCCGCGAAGAAGAAGAACCAGGTGACCGTGCCCTCGAAAATGATCGCCAGCAGCATGGCGAGCGAGCGCTCCTTGTGCGCGAGATCCTCGGCGACGGAGGGCAGCGGCTCATAGACGTAGAAGGCGTAGAAATTGAACGTGGTGAACAGCGCCGCGGCGGGCACGCAGAGCAGGAACATCATCAGCGCGCGTCTGCGCAGGGGGGCTTTTTCGAGCGGGGCGAGCGCAAGATACAGCGCCCAGCTGAGTGTCATGCCGATGATCGTGACCACCGCACGCCGCCCGGCCATCGGAAGCAGCTCTTCGAAGCCGAGCGCGAATGCGCGCAGCGTGACGATGAGGAAATAGAAGAGCCAGAAGCCGAAAATCGACTGGATGGCTGTGCGTGCGGAATCGTTAGCGAGCACGCCTTTTAGCAACGACCTGTTCATTGGCGCCCACGATAGCGCATTCCCGCGGCGATTGCGCGGGGGAAGGTATATCCTTCGTCGAAGCGCATGGCCGCTTCGCAGGAAATTCGAGAGCAAAAGAAAAGCCCGGCGCGTCGTGAGTACGAAACGCGCCGGGCCATTCCTGTTTTAACGCTTACTTCTTCGGCGCAGGCCGCGACGACGGACGCGGTCCGCGACGGCGCGGCGTGAGGCCCGCAGGCGCAGCCGGCTTCGCGGGCGCAGCCGCAGCAGGCTTCGCAACCGCAGCCTTCGGTTTCGGACCCGGCTTCGCCTTTGCGGCAGCCGGAGCAGCAGTCACTGCCGGCTTCGGTGCAGCGGCCTTCGGCTTGGGACCGGGCTTGCCCTTCGGCTTCGCCGGTGCGGCAGCCTTGGCGGCTTTCGGCTTCGGACCCGGCTTGCCCTTGGGCTTGGCGGGTGCCGACACCGACGGAGCGGCGGCGGCAGGCGCGGCTGCCGGCTTCGCGGGCGCAGCGGCCTTCGGCTTCGGACCCGGCTTCGCTTTCGCCTTCGCGGGGGCCTTCACGGCCGGCTTCGCAGCGGCCTTCGGTGCGGCGGCTTTCGGCTTCGGACCGGGTTTGCCCTTCGGCTTCGCCGGTGCCTTCACGGCCGGCTTCGCAGCAGCTTTAGCGGCCTTCGGCTTGGGACCCGGCTTGCCCTTCGGCTTGGCGGGCGCCGAAACGGCGGGCTTCGCCGCAGCAGGCTTCGCAGCCGCTTTCGGCTTCGGACCGGGCTTGCCCTTCGGCTTCGCCGGTGCCTTCACGGCCGGCTTCGCAGCGGCCTTCGGCGCGGCGGCTTTCGGTTTCGGACCCGGCTTCGCTTTCGCCTTCGCCGGTGCCTTCACGGCAGGCTTCGCAGCAGCCGCTTTGGGTTTCGGACCGGGCTTGCCCTTCGGCTTCGGACCCGGCTTCGCCTTCGGTGCAACCTTGGCGCCGATGCTTGTCGACGCAGCAAATTTCGTGATCTCGCTCGCGACGTTGCTGGCGAGTTCCTTGGCAATCTTTTCGAAGCCGGAGCGTGACTTGATGTCGTCGACAATGGTCTGCACGCCGCTCTTGCGCAGCGTCGACGAAGCCTGATCGAGCCACTGCCCGAACATCGCTTCCGCACGTGCCTGCAGCTGCGCACCGGCGGCTGCGAGATGTTCACCGAAATCCGAACCCGTCGACTGCTTCTTCGCAGCCGGCTTCTTCGCGGCCGGTTTGGCAGCGCTAACCTTCTTCGGCTTCTTCGCCTTCGCTACCGTTTCTTTCTTCTTCGCCATCATGATCTCCCATTGACGGATGGAGGACGCTAACATGTCCACAAAATTTGAAAAACTACCAACGCGCAGATAGTTCGTAATAATTGCCATATTCTTGATGGAATTAGTCATGGCAAAACGCAAGACAGGATTTCTTGAGACGCGCCTGATGCTGAAGGCCGAGGATGTAAAGCAACTGAAACGCGATCCCGAAGATAAGGATGCAAAGCGCGATATCGAACGCGGCGAAAGTTTCCCGGCAAGCGGATGCGCTCTCGCAGACGCAGCCGGAACATGACTGAGGGGAGGCAGGAAATACGATGACGGTTACCAAGCTGATAACACGCCGCATCGAGAAGCCGTGGGGCCGGCGGCATCTCTCACCTTTCTTTGAAGACGTCCCGGAGGATGATGAAAAGATTGGAGAGATCTGGTTCGAGACTCCCGACGGGCGCGACCCTGACCTTCTTATAAAGTACCTGTTCACGAGTGAGCGATTGTCCGTGCAGGTGCACCCCGACGATGCCGCCGCGCGTGCCGCCGGCTATGCGCGCGGCAAGGATGAAGCGTGGCTCGTGCTTGCCGCAGAACCACACGGCACGGTCGGCCTCGGCACGGTGCGTCCGCTGTCTGCAGACGAATTGCGCGAGGCTGCCATCGACGGTTCGATCGAGCAATTGATCGACTGGAAGCCGGTGAAGGCGGGTGATTTTATTTACTCACCGGCAGGCACCGTCCATGCGATCGGCGCCGGAGTCACCATCATCGAGATCCAGCAGAACGTCGATCTCACCTACCGACTCTATGATTATGGACGCCCGCGCGAGCTCCACCTCGAAGAGGGAGTCGCGGTTTCGAATGCGCATCCGTTCTTCGTTTCGGACGAACGGCACGACCTCTCCCGGGGACGCACGCTGCTGTCCGCGGGTGGAAAATTCGTCGTCGAACGCTGGCGCACCGGCGCGCGCCTGCACCTGCGCCCGCCGCGCGATCGGCCGGTATGGATCACGGTGATCGATGGCCGAGCCGGTGATGCACGATCGGGCGAGACGCTGCTCGTGGAAGGCGATGCCGATCTCGAAGCCGTGCCCGGCAGCGATCTCCTCGTCTCCTATCCCGGCAGCGAGGTGGCGACGATCCTGGAATTCTGAAAGCGCGTCACGCGCGGCGCGCGGTCTCCAGCGGCTCGCGCGTTACCGGATAGCCGATGCCTTCCGGGATGCAGAGATGGAGGCCGCCGTCGCACATGCGGACCTCGGGCTGCACGGTGACGACCGGCGTTTCCATCGCGTGCGTGATAAGTGCGTCGACGCTCGCGTGCTGCGCGAGGCGTTCGAGATTGCGGCGCGTGGGGAACATCACTTCGGCTTCCTGACGGTCGGCGCGTGCGATCGCCTCCGACGGCGTGATCCACCACGAGGTCGTCGCTTCGTTGCCGTCGTGCCCCGCGTTCGCACCCTCGGGGAGCCGTGCGAGATAAAAGCGTGTGTCGTAGCGCTTGCCGTGAAGACCGGGCGGCGGCACCCAGCGCGCGAAGGGAAAGAGCACGTCGAGATCGATCTGCTGATCGTGACGCGCGAGGAAATCGGAGAACGCGAGCGCCCGCGACGCGATCGCCGGCTGCGCTTCGATGAAGTCACGCGGTGCGATCTCCGGCCCGTGCGTGAGCAGCACGCCCGCCTCCTCGAAGCTTTCGCGGACCGCGGCGACGCGCGCGGCGATTTCTTCAAGATCGAGATCGTGGCGGCTCGCAACCAGCCGCGATGCGGCGAGGTTCATGTCGTGCGCATCCACCTTGCCGCCGGGAAAGGCGATCATGCCCGCCGCGAAGCCCATCGTCTGCGCGCGGGTCTGCATGAAGATCTCGGGCGTGCTCGATCCTTCGCGCAGAAGGATCAGCGTGGCGGCGGGCTTGGCGTCGTCGTTCGTGGACATGCGGCGTATGTGGACCCGCAATGCCTGCTTGCCAAGCGGGGCAATGCCTATCATTTTCTCATCCATGGGCCCGATCGAACTGCTCGGTGTCGCCGCCAGCCTCAGCCTGCTCGCGGGATGGCGTCTTTATGCCACCGTATTCGCCGCAGGCCTCGCGATGCGTTTCGGCCTTCTCGACCTGCCGCAGCATCTTCAAAGCCTCGATGTTTTCGCAAGCCCCTGGGTGATCGGCGTTGCCGCAATCGGCCTCGTCGTGGAGTTCTTCGCCGACAAGATCGCGTGGCTCGACAGCATCTGGGATGCGATCCACACCGCGATCCGGCCACTCGGCGGGGCGCTCATAGCGCTCGCCGTCATCGATGCGGGCGATCCGGCATGGCAGGTGGCGGCGTTCCTGCTCGGCGGCGGTGCGGCGTTCGTCAGCCACAGCGCGAAGGCGAGCGGCCGCGCGGTCGTGAATGCGAGTCCCGAGCCGTTCTCGAACGTGATCGTTTCGGGGGTGGAGGACATTCTCACCATCGGCGGGCTCACGCTCACGCTTGTCGATCCGGTGCTCGCCGGGATCGTCGCCGTATCGCTTCTCGCGGTAACCTTACTTCTTCTTTACCAAGCTGGCGCATCCTGAAGCGCATCGACGTGGTGCTGCGGAAACTCTGAAATGACCTTCATGGAAGATTATGCCCGGGATGGTTACGCCATCATCCGGCAGTTCTTTTCGCCTGCCGACATCGCGCGGATCGGTGCGGCGATCGATGGCGTATATGCGGAAGCCGCCGCGCACGGGCAGAGCTTCCGCCATGGCAATCTCTTCTACAAGATCGCGGACGGCGACGTGCGCATGGCGCAGTGGCCTTCGTGGCGCAGCGACGTGCTGGATGAGGCACGCACCGATCCGCGCTTCGCGGCACTGCTCGGCGGGATGATCGGCGACGACATCAAACAGATCATCAACCAGATCCACTGGAAGCGTCCGGGCGGGAAGGGCGACTTCGCCTTCCATCAGGACTCACGCTTCCGGCGACCGCCGGACGCCTATCGCAATCTCGGCGCGAGCTACGTGCAGACCGGTCTCGCGATCGATCCGCATAATGCCCGCTCGGGCGGGATGCGCATCCTTCCCGGCAGCCACAGGCTCGGTGCGCTCGACATGGAAATCGCAGGCGCGGTGATGGACAATGCCGCCGCCGAAGACACGCTCGTCGCGCTTGGCCTCGATCCTTCGGGGCTCATCGACCTCGATCTCGAACCCGGCGACCTTGCGCTGTGGAGCCCCTACCTCGTGCATGGATCGGGCACCAACCGCGCCGATCACCACCGGCGCTTCTACATCAACGGCTACGTGCGCGCCGCCGATTGCGACCGCGGCGAGTGGGCGTTTCGCGGCGGCGCCCCCGTTCCGCTGGGCGCCGAACCGTCGCTCGTTCACTACGAACAGCTCCGCGAGCGGCCGGAGCCGCACTATGTCGGTTGATGGGAAAACAGGAAATCCGGATGGTGGAGCTGAGGGGAATCGAACCCCTGACCTCTGCAGTGCGATTGCAGCGCTCTCCCATCTGAGCTACAGCCCCGATCCGGACGGCGCTCTATAACGATGCCTCCCCGTCGATGCAACGGGGTTTGCACGGCCTCCGAAAATCGCCTTCAGGCCTGCGCTTTCTTGATGCGCTCGTGGTGGCGGATCACCTCATCGATGATGAAGCGCAGGAACTTTTCCGCGAGTTCCTCGTCCAGCTTCGCATCGGCGGCGAGCCTCCGCAGCCTTGCGATCTGGCGGGCTTCCCGGTCCGGATCGGCGGGCGAGAGCCCTGCGGTGGCCTTGTATTCGCCCACGGCCTGCGTGATCTTGAAGCGCTCGGCGAGCATGTGGATGAGGGCCGCGTCGATATTGTCGATGCTGCTGCGGTATGCGGCGAGGCGATCATCTTTCCGGTCGTCGGTCATCAGGCTCCCCAAAACATCGGCGCGTCGATGTGGCGCGGTGACAAAGCGCCGTGGATGTAGCATGGACGCATGACAGCGGAAACGTCATGGGACAAGTCAGAGTCGTGAGCGCCACCATCCACAGGTTGAATCCGGCAGAGCCTGCGCCGTCCATCGACGGACTGATGCAGCTTGTGGCGCCCGAAATGAACTCCGTGAACCAGATCATCCTCGACCGGATGCAGAGCCCGGTGGCGGTGATCCCGGCGCTCGCGGGGCACCTGATCTCGGGCGGCGGCAAGCGGCTGCGGCCGATGCTGACGCTCGCCTCGGCGCGCCTGCTCGGCTATTCGGGCGAGCGGCACCACAAGCTCGCGGCGAGCGTGGAGTTCATCCACACCGCAACGCTGCTCCACGACGACGTGGTGGACGGATCGGACCTGCGGCGCGGCAAGAAGGCGGCGAACCTCATCTGGGGCAACCAGGCGACGGTGCTCGTCGGCGACTTCCTGTTCAGCCGCGCATTCGAGCTGATGGTGGAAGACGGCTCGCTGCGTGTGCTCAAGATCCTCTCGAACGCCTCCGCCGTGATCGCACAGGGCGAGGTCGACCAGCTGATGGTCGCGCGCCAGATCGAGACGAGCGAGGAAAAATACCTGCAGGTGATCACTGCGAAGACCGCAGTGCTGTTCGCCGCCGCGTGCCAGATCGCCGCCGTGGTCGCGGAACGCGACGAGGCGTGCGAGGGCGCGCTCGAAAGCTATGGCCGCAACCTCGGCATTGCGTTCCAGCTCGTGGACGACGCGATCGATTACATGTCCGACGCTGAAACCATGGGCAAGGGGCAGGGGGACGACTTCCGCGAAGGCAAGCTGACGCTGCCCGTGATCCTCGCCTACCGCCGCGGGGACGACGAGGCGCGGCGCTTCTGGCGCGACGCCATGGAAGGCCGCCGCAAGTCCGACGAAGACCTCGCCGAAGCGATCGAGCGGCTGAAAACGTCTGGCTCGATCGCCGATACGCTGGCGCGCGCGCGGCACTACGGCGAGCTCGCCATCGATGCCATCGCCGACATGCCGGCGAGCAGCGCCAAGGCGGCGCTTACCGAAACCGTGCGTTTCGCGATCGCGCGCGCATTCTGAGCGCTTGACGCGCGGCCCGAGGCTGCGCCATTGGCGTTTCCACGAGCTTTCAAGGACGAGGACAGATGGCTGCCCGGATTTACCAACGCCCGAAGAACGCGATGCAGAGCGGCAAGGCGCGCACGCAGGAATGGGTGCTGGAGTTCGAGCGCGCGGACCCGCAGCGCCCCGATCCGCTCACCGGCTGGGCAGGCTCCGCCGACACGCGCCGCCAGCTGACGCTGCGCTTTGACACCGCCGAGGCCGCCAAGGCCTATGCCGAGCGCGAGGGCTTCGCCTACACGGTGCTGCCGCCGCGCACGCACCGCCTGAAAATCCAGACCTACGCCGACAATTTCAAATAGTGCGCATTTGCGCTAAGGCCCCTCGCGGGCGCCCGTAGCTCAGTCGGATAGAGCACGAGCCTTCTAAGCTTGGGGTCGCAGGTTCGAATCCTGCCGGGCGCGCCAGTTTTTTGTTGTCCCTCAGGCGCCGGGCGGCGACATTCGTCGCCTTGGCTTTCCTCGCATAAGCTCGGGCGGCCGGTCGGCCTTGCGAACCCGTTCGGGTTCGAAATCGAGCCTTTCGGATGTGCGGGCGAAGCGCCCCGGGGGCTGGCCGACGTGGCGGCTGAAGGCGGTGCTGAACGTGCTCGCCGAGCCGTAGCCGACGCGGCTTGCCACTTCATCAAGCGCCAGAGTGTCGCCGCGCAGGAGATCCTTCGCGACAGCCATGCGCCACGCTACCAGGTATTCCATTGGGCGGAGCCCGACCATGCGAACGAAGCGATCGAAGAACGCCGAGCGCGACATGCCTGCCGTTTTTGCCAATGCGTCCACGGTCCATGGCCGCTTCGGATCGCCGTGCATCTGGCGCAGCGCCGCCGCGATGCGCGCGTCTGCGAGCCCGCGCAAAAGGCCCGGCGGCGTATCTTTCCGCGACGACGCGCGCAGGGATTCGACCAGCAGAAGTTCGACAAGATGTGTAAGCACGAATTCGCGGCCGGGCCGCTGAGCGCTCGCTTCCTCGCCGAAAAGCCGCACTAGCGTGGCAAGCCGCTCGTCGCCGTGGATGTGGATCATCGACGGCAGGAGCGACACGATGAGGCCCGCATCCGGAGAGTCGAAAAGGAAATAGCCGCCTTGCAGGCGGACGTCGGCGGGGCCGTCCGCACGACCGTGGCGGATGTCCTCGCCCGGCGACAGCATCTCGTGCGGGTCGATCCGCTTCGGTGTGGCCGGTTCGAGGCCGGACATGGTGAACGCCGGTGTGGCGGGCAGGAGCACGAAGTCACCCTGCTCAAGGGTGACTGGCATCTCGCCCGCGACCACGAGGCGGCAGCGCCCCTCGATCACCGCGCAGAAGCCTGGGTGTCCGAACGCCGTGTAGTTCACAGCCCAGCGCCCCGCGCCGCTGATCCCTTTGGAAAAGACGGCGCGGGGACGGAGAAGTGCGATCACCTGAGCGAGTGGGTCTGCCATTTCCGGACTATTGCAAATGAATATAGGACCGATGATTGATGATAGTCCATCATGACGGACTTATCCTTCTCCTGTCAATCGCGACCGAAAGAAGGAACCACCATGAAAACTATCCTCATCACCGGCTGCTCGTCCGGCTATGGCCTCGAAACCGCGCGCCACTTCCTTGCGCAGGGCTGGCACGTCGTGGCGACCATGCGCGTGCCCCGCGCGGACATCTTGCCGCCATCCGAGCGGCTGCGTGTGTTGTCGCTGGACGTGACGAATGCTGAAAGCATCGCGGCGGCGCTCGATGCCGCGGGGCCGATCGATGTGCTGGTCAACAATGCAGGCATCGGCGTGGTGGGCGCGTTCGAGGCGACGCCGATGCCCCACGTGCGCAAGGTCTTCGAGACGAACACCTTCGGCACCATGGCGATGACGCAGGCCGTGATCCCGCAGTTCCGCGCGCGCCGATCCGGCGTGATCGTGAACGTTACATCCAGCGTGACGCTGGCGCCGATGCCGCTGGCGGCGGCCTACACGGCAAGCAAGCAGGCCATCGAAGGCTTTACAGGATCGGTTGCCCACGAACTCGCGCACTTCGGCATCCGCGCCAAGCTGGTGGAACCCGGCTATGCACCGACGACCCGCTTTGCGCACAACAGCGACGTGCGAATCGAAGATCTGATTCCGAAGGCCTACGCGGATTTCGCAGCCCCGATCTTTGCGGCCTTCGCACAGCCCGCACTGGTGACGAAAGAAACGGACGTCGCCGAAGCCGTGTGGAAGGCGTCGAACGACCTGACCGGTCAGTTGCGGTTTCCCGCGGGGCCGGATGCGGTGGCGCTGGCGCAGGCTGCCTGATGTCGCCGCATTCTAGAGCGCGCTGCGTGAAATCCGACGCAGGGCGCGCGCTCTATCTCTTTGTTGACGCATCGTTTCTGGCGGAAAACCGGTTTCCACATTTCCGCACGATGCTCTAAAAAGACGCCGGCCCTCTCAAAAGGCCGGCGTCAAGGTGTTGCATTGGGGTCAATGCACTGAACCTAAACGCCTATTGGACGAAATGTTTCCGCCGCCTCAGATGGTGAGGCAGAGGTACTTCATCTCGACATACTCATCGATGCCGTAGCGTGAGCCTTCGCGGCCGAGGCCGGACTGCTTGACGCCGCCGAAGGGCGCGACTTCTGTGGAGAGGATGCCCGAGTTGACGCACACCATGCCCGACTCGATCGCCTCCGCCACGCGCCAGACACGCGAGAGGTTGTTCGAATAGAAGTAGGAGGCGAGGCCGAACTCGCTGTCGTTCGCCATCGCGATGGCTTCGTCTTCGGTTTCGAAGCGGATGACGGGGGCGAGCGGTCCGAAGGTTTCCTCGTGCGCGACGAGCATGTCCTGCGTGACGTTCGCGAGCACGGTCGGCTCGAAGAAGGTGCCGCCGAGCGCGTGGCGCTTGCCACCGGCGAGGATTTTCGCGCCCTTGCCCGTGGCGTCTGCGATGTGCTGCTCGACCTTTTCGACCGCGGCCATGTTGATGAGCGGGCCCTGCTCGGTGCCCGCTTCGAGGCCGCTGCCGACCTTTAGCTTCGCAGCGGCGGCGGCGAGCTTTTCGACGAATTCATCGTAAACGCCCGCCTGCACGTAGAGGCGGTTCGAGCAGACGCAGGTTTGCCCTGAATTGCGGTACTTGGAGGCCATGGCGCCGACGACGGCGGCGTCCACGTCCGCATCGTCGAAGACGATGAAGGGGGCGTTTCCGCCGAGTTCGAGGCTGAGCTTCTTGATGGTCTCAGCGGACTGACGCATCAGCAGGCGGCCGATCTCCGTGGAGCCGGTGAACGACAGTTTGCGGACGATGGGGTTCGACGTGAGCTCTCCGCCGATCGCCGAGGCCTTGCCGGTGAGCACGTTGAAGATGCCCTTGGGAAGTCCGGCCTCCTCGGCCAGCACGGCGAGCGCGATGGCGGAGAAAGGCGTTTCGGCGGCCGGCTTCAGCACGATCGGACAGCCCGCGGCGAGCGCCGGGCCGGCCTTTCGCGTGATCATCGCGTTCGGGAAGTTCCACGGCGTGATCGCGGCGGCGACGCCGATCGGCTGCTTCAGCACGACGATGCGCTTGTCCGCCATGTGGCCAGGAATGACGTCGCCGTAGAGACGCTTTCCTTCCTCGGCGTACCATTCGATGAACGAGGCGCCGTAAGCGATCTCGCCGCGCGCTTCAGCAAGGCTCTTGCCCTGTTCGAGCGTCAGGAGGCGGGCGAGCTCTTCCTGATTGGCCATGATGATCTCGTACCAGCGGCGAAGGATGCTTGCGCGCTCCTTCGCCGTCTTGGCACGCCATACGGGCCACGCACGATTCGCAGCCTCGACGGCATGCTTCGCTTCGGCTGCGCCGCAGTTCGGCACCGTGCCGAGAACCTCGCCCGTGGCCGGGTTCGTGACCTTTATCGTCTCGCCGCTATCGGCCTTCACCCATTCGCCGTCGATATAGCAGGCTTCGCGCAGCAGCGGCGATCGGGTCATGGAGACTCTCCTATTACAGGGCTTTCAGTTTCGGCATGGCCGAATCCAGCGAACGGCGGATGATGTCAACCAGATCATCGATCTGCTGGTGCGAAATGATGAGCGGCGGCGACATGACGATGGTGTCGCGGATACCGCGGACCATCAGGCCGTTATCGATGCAGAAATCGCGCACGACCGGCCCGGCATTGCCCTCCTTGCCGCCGAAACGCGCGGCGGTTTTCTTGTCGGCGACGACCTCGACCGCGCCGAGCAGACCGATCGAGCGCGTCTCGCCGACGAGGGGGTGATCATCGAGGCGCTTCAGCGCCGCGTTCAGATAGGGGCCCACATCGTCGCGGACCTTGCCGACGAGGTTCTCCCGCTCGATGATCTCGATGTTGCGGAGCGCGACGGCGGCGCAGACCGGATGACCGGAATAGGTGAAGCCGTGGACGAAATCGCCGCCGGTCTTGAGGACGTCCACCACATCGGACGACACCGCGACCGCCGAGATGGGGAGGTAGCCGGACGACAGGCCCTTCGCCATCGGGACGAGATCGGGGGTGAAGCCGAGCGTCTGGTGGCCGAACCATTCGCCTGTGCGTCCGAAGCCGCAGATCACCTCGTCCGCCACGAGGAGGATGCCGTATTTGCGGCAGATGCGCTCCACCTCCTGCCAATAGCCTTCGGGCGGGATGATGACGCCGCCCGCGCCCTGCACCGGCTCGCCGATGAAGGCCGCGACGTTTTCGGGTCCGACTTCCAGGATGCGGTCCTCGATTGCCTGCGCGCAGAGCTTGCCGAATTCGCGCGGTTCCAGGTCGCGGCCCTCGCCGTACCAGTAAGGCTGGCGGACATGCTCGATGCCGGGGATGGGGAGATCGCCCTGCGCGTGCATCGCCTTCATGCCGCCGAGGCTGACGCCTGCGACCGTGGAGCCGTGATAGGCGTTCCAGCGGCTGATGAAGACCTTGCGGTTCGGCTCGCCCTTCACCTTCCAGTAGTGGCGCACCATGCGGAACACGGTGTCGTTGGCTTCCGAGCCCGAGGCGTTGAAGAACACGTGCTGGAGCTTGCCGCCTGTGAGGCCGGCGATCTTCGCGGCGAGTTCCACGGTGGGCGGCGTCGCCGTCTTGAAGAAGGTGTTGTAGAACGGAAGCTCGCGCATCTGCTCGGCGGCGACGTCGGCAAGCTCTTCGCGGCCGTAGCCGATGTTGACGCACCAGAGCCCGGCCATGCCATCAAGGATGCGGTTGCCGTCACCGTCCGTGATGTAGCAGCCTTCCGCGTGGGTCACGATGCGGCTGCCGCCCATGTCCTCAATCAGCTTGTAATCCTGCTGCGCGGGAAGATGATGCGCGACGTCGAGACGGCGCAGCGCGGGAATGTCGTAGTTCTTGCGGACGGCGGTCATGCTGTTCCCCTGAGAGTCTGGCCAAGGAGTTTGAAGAAGGTCTGGCTGTCCGGATTCGATTCCGGGTGCCATTCGGGATGCCACTGGACGGCGACGACGGGCGATTTGCCGATGGTCGCCGAGTAGGCCTCGACGAGTCCGTCCGGCGCGGTCGCTTCGGCGGTGAGGCTGTCCGCGAGGCGGCCGATACCCTGATAGTGAACGGAGTTCACATCGAGCGCCGGCTTTTCATACGTGCGCGCGAGGATGCCGCCGGGAACGAGATCGACGCGGTGGCGATGATCGAACATCGCGTCGAAGGCAACGCCGTCCGGCGCGTGGTGGCGGATGAGATCATCGCTCGCCGAGGTATCGCGGCGCAGCGTGCCACCGAGTGCGACGTTGATCTCCTGAAAACCGCGGCAGACGCCGAACACGGGGCGGCCGCGCCCGATCATCGCGTCCACCATCGACAGCGCGATCTCGTCGCGGCCGGGGTCGAACGGGCCTTCGCCGACGTCCTCCGCATAGCGGCGGCCTTCGACGTTGGACGGGCTGCCGGTAAGCAGCACGCCGTCGAGACGCGGGGCGACCTCGGCGGCGGTCATCAGGTCCGGCAGCGACGGGATGAGCAGCGCGGCGACATCGGCATAGCGCATCGCCGCGCGCACATAGCGCTCGATGACGGTCTGCGCAGGCTCGGTGCCCACAGTACGCTGACAGCAGATGATACCAAGAACGGGACGGGCAGTGGTCATGCTAGTGCTTTATCATGACATGCCGCGTCGCGAGATAGTGTTCGAGGCTGTAGACGGAAAGATCGGAGCCGTAGCCCGAGGCCTTCACGCCGCCGTGCGGCATTTCGGTGGCGTTCACCGAGTGCGTGTTGATCCAGGTGACGCCGTATTGCAGGCGCGACGCGAAGGCTGCTGCCTTGCCGACATCGCGAGTCCACACCGAAGAAGCGAGGCCGTATTCGCTGTCGTTTGCCCAGTCGAGCGCCTGACTGTCTTCATCGAAGCGCGTGACCGAGACGACCGGGCCGAACACTTCCTTCTGTACGATCTCGTCGCTGTTCTTCGCGCCCGCGATCAGCGTGGGGGCATAGAAGAAGCCGGGGCCGTCCGGCGCCCTGCCACCGGTGACGACCTCAGCGTCCGTGTCGGCGGCGGCGCGGGCGACGAAGCCGTCCACGCGATCGCGCTGGCGGGCGGTGATGAGCGGGCCGAGCGCGGTGCCGGGCGCGGACGGATCGCCCATCGGGATCGCCTCGACGGCGCTTTGCAGTTCGGCGATGAGGCGATCGTGAATGCTCGCATGGGCATAGACGCGACAGGCGGCGGTGCAATCCTGCCCGGCGTTGTAGTAGCCGCCCTCCGAAATCGCCTCGACGGCGGCGGCGATGTCCGCATCCGCCAGAACGATCACGGGCGCCTTGCCGCCGAGCTCGAAATGCGTGCGCTTGATGGTGGGCGCGACGGCTTCCATGATCTTGCGGCCCGTGGCGACGTCGCCGGTGAGGGACACCATGCGCACGCGCGGATGCGCGACAAGACGCGCGCCGACGTTCGGCCCGTTGCCGGTGACGACGTTTACGACGCCCGCAGGCAGGAACTCGGCGCACACTTCGGCGAGACGGAGCGCGGTAAGGGGGGTGTGTTCGGAGGGCTTGAGAACGACCGTGTTGCCTGCGGCAATCGCGGGCGCAATCTTCCACGAGGCCATCATAAGCGGATAGTTCCACGGCGCGATGCCGACGACGACGCCGATCGGGTCGCGGCGGATCATCGAGGTGTGGCCCGGCTTGTATTCAGCGGCGGCCTGACCGGGGATCGCGCGCGCGGCGCCCGCATAGAAACGGAACACGTCGATGGTGTTGCCGACATCGACGGCGCGGGCCGTGCCGATCGGCTTGCCGCAGTTGCGCATTTCAAGCTCGGCGAATTCGTCCGCCAGCGCCTCGATCCGGTCGGCGATGCGGAGCATCCGCAGCGAGCGTTCCTTGGGCGACATCGCCGACCAGACCGCGAAACCGCGCTCCGCGGAGGCTATGGCCGCATCCACCTGCGCCCGGCTGGCGCTAGCCAGACTGGCGATGACTGCGCCGGTAGCCGGATTGAACACCGACTCGGGCGCCTCGTCGCCGCTCAAGGCATTTCCATCGATGAACTGGCCGGTACGGTCGATCATGGCTGCACTTTCCAGAGCGTGAAGTCTGGTCCGGACGATAGGGATGGCCACGTGGCATCGGAAATACGAAATGGGACGCGAGGCCTATCGGTTTTACCGATGGGCTCCTGAAGCCCTCATTGCTCCAGCGGATAGCCGGCTTCGGACCAAGCTTTCATTCCGCCGTCGAGCGCTGTGGCCCGCATGTAGCCGAGATCGCGCAGCGTCGCGGCCGCGAGCGTCGATATCTTGCCGAATTCGCAGCAGGTGATGATCTTCACTGTCGGATCGGGAAGGACGCTGTTCGTCCTCAGTTCAAGCTGACCGCGTGGCAGATGCACCGCGCCCGCGATGTGGCCCTTGTCGTAGGCATCCTTCTCGCGGACATCGAGAATGACGAGCGCGCCGCTGTTCCGGCCGATCCGGTCGTTGAGTTCTGCAAGCGACATGAAGGGGACCTCGCGCGCGGCTTCGGCGAGCATCTGCGCCACGGTTCTGCCCCCGCTCATGTTGGTGCGCAGCGCTTCGGTGAGGTGGGTCGGCGCGGCGAGATCGAGGTGCTGCATCATATCGACGAAGGCCGTACGCTCGACCTTCTGCAGGCGCGGGTTGTCGGCGATTTCGATGCCGATGGTGGAGTGCGAGCGGCCCTTGTAGTCGTGCGCCGGAAAAACCAGCGTTTCCGGCGGCAGTTTCAGAAGCTTTTCGAACAGGCTTTCGTAGAGCGCGTGCGGATCGCCGGTCGGCAGATCGGTACGCCCCGTGCCGCCGATCAGGAGCGTGTCTCCGGTGAACACGCGGTCCTCGGCAACCAGGCACAGCGAATCGCGCGTATGCCCCGGCGTGTGCATGGCCTTCAGGCGAAGCTCACCCACGATCAACATGTCGCCGTCGTCAAGGCGCAGGTCCGCGAAGGGTGCGGGGCTCAGCCGGTGCATGACGACCGGCGCCTGGAGCGCCTTGCCGAGCCCGCGGCTGGCCGAAAAATGATCGGCGTGCGTGTGCGTATCCACGACGTAGCGGATATGCACGCCGAGCTGGTTCACAAGCATCCGATAATGTTCGATGCGGGACTGTTCGGGATCGATCAGCACCGCCGCCCGCGTGGTTTCGCAGCCGACGAGATAGGACTGGCAGCCGCCGGCCGCGATTTGCTCGAAGATCACCGTTTCCTCCGCCCCTCAGATATTTCCGTATTACAGCGGATGAGGGCGCGGTGCGAGCGGGCTCGCTAAGACTGCAGAACCACCGGGCTCGATCCGTGCCATGAGAGCCAGACCTTGTCCTCCCAGGTGAAATCTTCCTGGTCGTAGCGCGAGAGATTGGGGCGGGAGACGCGGATGACGCGGCCGGAATCGAGCTTCACCTCGTAGATCGTGATGTCGCCGAGGTAGGACATGCCGCGGATCTGGCCGTGCGCGATGTTGTCGCCTTCCGGGCATTCGGGGGCTGTGGGCTTGCCCTTCGCCTCCGGGATCATGGCGATCTTTTCGGGGCGGAGCGCGACGTGGACGTTCGCATCATGAGGGCCGGTAACGCCGTGGTTCAGATAGATGCGGCCGATCTCCGGGCAGTCGACGATCGCCTTGTCGGGCTCGTCCACCGTCAGCCTGCCATCGAACAGGTTCACCGATCCGATAAAGTCCGCAACGAAGCGGTTCGCGGGGAACTCGTAGAGGTCGGACGGCGTGGAGAGTTGCGCGACGAGGCCCTTGTTGATGACGGCGATGCGGCCGGCCATCGAGAGCGCCTCGTCCTGATCGTGCGTCACCGTGACGAAGGTGATGCCGACCTGTTCCTGAAGATCGGCAAGCTCGAACTGCATCGCGGCGCGGAGCTTCGCGTCGAGCGCCGATAGCGGCTCGTCGAGCAGCAGCACCTTGGGCCGCATGACGAGCGAGCGGGCGAGCGCGACGCGCTGGCGCTGGCCGCCCGAAAGCTGGTCCGGACGACGACCGCCGAAGCCGTCGAGCTTCACGAGCGCGAGCGCCTCCTCGACGCGGGACTTGATCTCCGACGATGCCACGCGCGCGATGCGCAGGCCATAACCGACATTCTCCGTCACCGTCATGTGCGGGAACACGGCGTAGGACTGGAACACCATGTTTACCGGGCGCTTGTTCGGCGGCACGTGCGCCATGTCCTGCCCATCAATGATGATCTGGCCTTCGGTCGGCACCTCGAAGCCGGCGATCATGCGCAGCAGCGTGGTCTTGCCGCAGCCAGACGGGCCGAGCAGCACGAAGAATTCGCCGGGCATGATATCGAGCGAGACATTGTCCACCGCCGCCACCGCGCCGAAGCGCTTGGTGACGTTGCGGATGCTGATGATCGGCTGTTTGGGTGCGGTCGCCATGGTGATCAGTGGCCTTGCGGGGTTCCGCCCATCCGGCTTTGCACCTTCAGGGCTATGGTCGTGAGAATGACGGTGAGGGCGATGAGCAGCGCCGAGGCGGCATTCACCTCCGGCGTCACCGAGAAGCGGACCATCGAATACACCTTCACGGGGAAGGTGATGGTGTTCGGACCGCTGGTGAAGAAGGTGATGACGAAGTCGTCGAGGCTGAGCGTGAAGGCGAGCAGCGCGCCGGCAACGAGGCCCGGCTTCATGTGCGGCAAGAGTACGTCGCGGAACGCCTGCCATTCGGTGGCGCCGAGATCCTTCGCGGCTTCTTCTTCCTCGCGGTTGAAGCTGGTGAGGCGCGAGCGCACCACCATCGTCACGAACGGGAAGCAGAAGGTGATGTGCGCGATGATGATGGCGCCGAGGCTGAAGGGCCATGGCAGGTCCGTGGGGAAACCGATCTTGGCGAAGAACACCAGCATCGCGACGCCCATGCAGATTTCCGGCACGACGATCGGCAGCGCCATCGCGCCTTCGGTTGCGGTCTTGCCCGGGAAACGGAAGCGCCAGAGCATCACGGCGGCGAGCGCGCCGATCACGACGCTGACGATCGTGCTGATGAAGGCGATGGTGAGCGAATTGCCCATCGCGATCATCAGCGAGTCGTTGTCGAGCGCCTTCTCGTAATATTTGAGCGTGAAGCCGCGCCACACGATGTTGCGCTTGCTGTCGTTGAAGCTGAACGCGACGAGCGTGATGAGCGGCGCGTAGAGGAAGAACAGCACGAGGCCGACCCACGCGCGCATCCACAGGCGCTTCGTGTATTCGAGCGGTGCAAGCGGGACGCGAGGTTTGAAAAGGCTCATTGGCGGCGCTCCGCCTGTCGCGATTTCATGGCCTGGAACGCGATGGCGATGAAGGTTGCGTACATCAGAAGGAAGGAGAGGGCAGCGCCGAACGGCCAATCGTTGGCGCGCTTGAATTGGCGCTCGATGACGTTGGCGATCATCTGGCTGTCGGTACCACCGAGGAGGTCCGGCGTCAGATACGCGCCGAGCGCGGGCACGAACGTGATGATGATGCCCGAGATGATACCCGGTGCGGCAAGCGGCGCGACGATGCTGAGCAGCGTGCGGACATGCCCTGCGCCAAGGTCCAGGCTCGCTTCGATAAGCGATTTGTCGAGCCGGTCGAGCGCCGCGTAGAGCGGCAGCACCATGAAGGGCAGGTGCACGTAAACGAGGCCGAGCACGACCGCGAAATTATTGTAGAGGAGCGGCAGCGGCTCGAAGGTGCCGAGCGGCTGGAGACCGGCGAAGGTCATCAGCCCGCTCCATTGGTCCCACATCCAGCCGATCGTCTGGTTCGCGTAGCCTTCCTTCCGCAGCACCGCCATCAGCGCATAGGTGCGGATCAAAAGGTTCGTCCAGAAGGGCAGCATGATCGCGAGCAGCAGCCAAGGCCGCCATTTCGGGGTCGCGAAGACGATCGCGAGCGCGACCGGGAAACCGACGACGAGGCAGATGATCGTGGTGAGCGCGGCGACGCCGACCGATTTCACGAAGATGCCGAGATACAGCGGTTCGAGCGCCCGCGCATAATTCGCGAACGTGCCGCTGATATCGATTTCGGTGAGGCCGACATTGCGGCCGAAACTGTAGAGCCAGACAAGGCCGAGGGGGACGATGAAGAACAGGACCAGCCAGAGGATGGGCGCGCTCGCGATGGTCGCGAACAACGCCCGGTTCAGCTTCCAGTCCTGCATCTCGCGCTCCCCCTCGCGCTGCTGTTCGCTAGGCCGCGCGCACGCGGGTGAAGGCTTCTTCGAAGATCGGCTGCATCTTGCCGTCGTAGGCTGCGTACTCGCATTTCGCGAGTTCCGCCGCGGTCGGGAAGATCACCTTGTTGTCGCGGTAGTCCGCGGGCATCAGCGCCTTCGCGGCCTCGTTCGGCGTCGGGAAGAGGATGTATTCCGCGATCTTCTTGCCGGCTTCCGCATCGAGCAGATAGTTAATGAAGGCGTGTGCGTTCAGCGGATGCGGCGCGCCTTTGGGGATGCAGAGCGTATCCGAGTTGAGCTGGCTGCCCTCCTTCGGGAGCACGAAGCCGATGTCGTCGTCCTCGGCCATGATCTGCGCAATGTCGCCGTTGTATTCGAGCACGAGATCGACCTCGCCCGAGAGCAGCAGATCCTGCCCGTTGTCCTCGTGGAAGGCCTTGATGAAAGGCTTCTGCTTGATGAGCATCGCCTCGATCTGCTTCACGAGTTCAGGCGTGACACCATTCACCGAATGGCCGAGATATTTGGCGCCGAGGCGGAACATGTCGCCGGCTTCCGACAGCACGGCGATGCGATCCTTGTACTTGTCCGAATCGAACAGCCACTTCCAGCTGTCCGGCACGCCGTCCACCTTCGATTTGCGGTAGCCGATGCCGAGCGTGAGCCACGTGTAGGGCATCGAGAACTTGCGGCCCGGATCGTAGGCGACATCTTTGAATTCGGCGCCGATGTTGGCGATATTCGGAATCTTCGAATGATCGAGCTGCTCCAGCATGTCCGCCTGGACCATGCGCTCGACGAAGTCGTTCGAGGGCACGATCACGTCGAAGCCGGGGTTGCCCGCGCGCAGCTTCGCGAAGAGTTCGTCGTTGGTGGCGAAGAGGCTCATGTTGACCTCGATGCCCGAGGTGTCCTTGAAATCGTCGAGCGTGGTTTCGCCGATGTAGGTGTCCCAGTTGTAGAAGTTGAGCTTGGGCTCCTCGCCGGTGGAGGCCTTGCCGGCTTCCTTCTTCTCGCAGCCCGCGAGCGCGCCGGTGAAGGTGATGCCGATCGCCGCAGCGCCAAGCCCCTGCAGGAGCGAGCGCCGGCCGATGCGTTTGCGAATGCTGTCGAAGCTGTTCATGGTCCCTGTCTCCCGTTCATCGCCCGCCAGCGATCATCCCCGGACTTCAACGCTCTGACGGCGCTTGGTGGATGCTAACGCAGCCGCGCATGGCCGCAAGCCCCTCAGTCTCCCGAGGCTTATCAAAACGCTCTACCGCCACACGCGCAAATGCATTATTCAATCCGTGAGGTATCGAAAAATCCGATGGCAGAGATGAACATCACGTTCCGGCAAATCCGCTATTTCATAGCCGTCGCGGAGGCGCGCTCGGTGTCTGGCGGGTCGAGTTCCGTCGGTATTTCTCAGTCGGCCGTGACAGATGCGATCCGCACGCTGGAGGCGGAAACGGGCGTCATGCTGTTCCACCGCCATGCCAAGGGCGTGACGCTGACGCGGGAAGGGCACCAGTTCCTGCGCCATGCCCGATCGATCATCGATGCGATTGCCGACATGCAGGGCGGGGTGGGGCGCGAGCAGGACCTGACGGCGGGCAGCGTGCGCGTCGGCGTGACGCCGGTCGTCACGGGCTATTTCCTTTCGGATCTGCTCTCGCGCTTCAGGCGCATGTTTCCGCGCATCGAGGTGCAACTCGTCGAAGAGCGCCGCGACTACATCGAACACCTGCTCATCAACGGCGAACTCGACCTTGCCGTGCTGATGGTGAGCAACCTCGAGGAGCGCAACGCGATCGACCACGAGGTGCTGCTCCGCTCCGAATGCCGCGCGTGGGTGGCGCCTTCGCATCCGCTGTCGGACGTGGATGGCCTCAGCCTTGCCGACCTTGAAAACGAGCCGGTGATCGCGCTGACGCTCGACGAGCTTGAAGGGCTGATCGACGGCATCTGGTCCAAGTTCGATCACCCGCCGCGCGTCGCCTATCGCACCTCCTCGATGGAAGGCGTGCGCAGTCTCGTCGGCACGGGGGCGGGAATCACGCTGCTGCCTGATCTCGTCTACCGGCCGTGGAGCCTCGAAGGCGACCGCATCATTGCCAAGCGCACGCGGGAAAGCCTGCCGACCGTGGACATCGGCATCGCCTGGAGACGCCTGACGCGGCACAGCGAGGCGGCGACGCTGTTCATGGAAACGGTGCACGAGCACCGGCGGTAGGTTGAGTTTGAGGCAGTCTTGCGCTATATGGTCATAAAAATGGTCATGAGGCATTTGTGGACAGAATCAACCTTGCCGACGCGAAGGCGCATCTGAGCGAGCTTGTCGATCGCGCGGAGGCGGGAGAAACGCTGGATATCCTGCGCCGCGGGAAGCCGGCAGCGCGTTTGACGCCTTATGATGGCCCAAAGAAGGGCGTAGACATCGCGATGTTGCGCGCGCTGACGGCACGTCTTTCGCCGCAGCCGGAATCCGCTGCCAATCTGGTGCGCGCAATGCGGGACAGCGATCGTTACTGATGCATTATCTTGATACGTCAGTGTTGATCGCCGCGCTGACGCCCGAAGCGAACAGCGCGAAGGTTCACGACTGGCTTTCGGGCCGTGGAGGACTTTCGATCAGTGCATGGGTGCGCACCGAGGTTTCGAGCGCACTTGCCATCCAGATGCGGACGGGGCGCCTCAGTCTTGAACACCGTGCCGATGCATTGACCGTATTCAATCGGCTTATCGATGAAAGCCTGGTGGTCGAACCTGTGGAGGCGCGGCACTTCGAGATCGCCGCACGTTTCGTGGATCAGCACGAGCTTGGCCTGCGCGCCGGGGACGCCCTGCATCTTGCTGTCGCGTCGCAGCGCGGGCTTGTCCTCGCGACGCTGGATCACAAACTCGCCGAGGCGGGGCCGAAGCTGGGTGCTGCGACCCTATTGCTCCAATGCTGATCGAACGGGGGTGGCCGATGCTCAGGAGGGGCGTTTCGCGATCCAGATGATGTGGCGGGCGCCGCGACGCTCTCCGTTGGTGCGGACGACGGTTTCTTCCACCTCGAAGTTCGCCTTGATGAGCCGGTTCTTGAATGCGTGGTCCGGCGCGGCGGACCAGACGGCGAGGACGCCGCCGGGGCGGAGTGCCTCGCGGGCGGCGATCAGGCCCTTTCGGGCGTAGAGCCGGTCATTATCCGGGTGGGTGAGGCCGTCCGGGCCGTTGTCGACGTCGAGAAGGATCGCGTCATAATGCGATCGCACGTCGCCGATCAGGTCCGCGACATCCTCCACGGCCACCGTGGCGCGGGGGTCGTCGAGACAGCAGTCGAAGATATGCGCCATCGGCCCGCGCGCCCATGCCACGACCGACGGGACGAGTTCGGCGACGGTGACCGACGCGTCGGCCGGAAGCTTCGCGAGCGCGGCACGCAGCGTGAAGCCCATGCCTAGGCCGCCGATCAGCATCCGCGGTTGCGGGCGCGACTGGATCTTGCCGCACGACAAGCCCGCCAGCGCTTCCTCCGAGCCTTTGAGGCGGCTGTTCATCAGCTCGTTCGCGCCGAGCATGATGGAGAACTCGGTGCCGCGCTGGATGAGACGAAGTTCGCCGCCGCCCGGTATCTTCGCGGTATCGATCAGAACGCGGGGGAGCATGAAGGAACGATCAGCGCTTTACGCGCTTTTTCCGCGCGGCGTAGCGCGCATCGCGCGCGGCCTTCTTCTCGGCCTCGCTGAGGGCGGGCGGTTCGGCGGCAACGGCGGTTGCCGCTTCGAGCCTCTGCGCTTCCCGCTCGGCCTTGGCGGCTGCATCCGCGGCACGGCGGGCGGCGCGTTCTTCCGCTTCGGCAGCTTCGCGGGCAAGGCGCGCGGCCTTGCGCACTGCGAGCGTGGCCTCGTCGACCTGAGGCTTGGCCTTCAACTTTTCGAGGGCTTTTTGCTTCGCCTGCTTGGCGAGGGCGGCGCGATCCTGAAAACTGGGAACCTTGAACGACGTCATATTCGGTGAAACTCTGTCCAGTTGTGGGTTAAACGATCAGGCGGGTATCCGCTGGGGACACCCGCCCGGATACGCGTCAGGCGACCTGGAGGTTGACCGCCGAGGTCTTGCCGCGCTGATCGGTTTCCAGCTCGTAGGAAACGCGCTGGTTCTTGTCGAGCGTGCGAAGACCGGCCTTCTCGACCGCTGAGATATGGACAAACGCGTCATTGCCGCCCGTTTCCGGCGCGATGAAGCCATAGCCCTTGTCTGCATTGAAGAATTTTACGGTTCCGGTGATCATAATGGGTATCCTTTGGCCCAATGTGTGACGGGAGCACATCAACAGCGATGCTTCCCGGCTTCTGTAAGGCTAGGCAGGGACAAAAGAGACCGAATCTCGGCCCGATATCCGTCGCTCGCGACGTCAGCGGACAAAGCTATAGCCCAAAATCTCGGCAAGCGCAAAACGTGCGCCGCCTCAGGCGTTGCGCAAGTACCAGTCGTAATCGAGCTCGGTGACCTCGCCGTAGAAGCGCGCCATCTCCGTGCGCTTCACGATGGTGTAGTTCTTCACGAAGCGCGCGCCGAGGTAGTCGTTCATCAGCGGCGAGGCTTCGAAGGCGTCGTTGGCGGCGAACCAGTTGTTGGGGAGCTTCACGCCCGCGCTCGCCTCGTCCTCGTAGCCGTTGCCGACGACGGCGGGGCCGGGATCGATGCGGTTCGTGATGCCGTGGTGCATCGCGGCGAGCACGGCGGCGACGGCGAGGTAGGGGTTCGCGTCCGCGCCGCAGACACGGTGCTCGACGTGGCGCGAGGCGGGGGAACCCGCCGGGATACGCAGTGAAACCGTGCGGTTGTTGACGCCCCATGTCGGCGCGACGGGGGCGTAGCTGTTCGCCTTGAAGCGGCGGTAGCTGTTGGCGTTCGGGGCGAAGATCGCCATCGATTCGCCGAGCGCGGCCTTCATGCCGCCGATGGCGTGGCGCAGGATCGGCGCGCCTTCGGGGTCTTCGCTGGCGAAGGCATTGTTGCCGCTTTCGTCGGCCATCGAGATGTGGAGGTGCATCCCGTTGCCGGCTTCGTGCGCAAAGGGCTTCGCCATGAACGTGGCTTCAAGGCCATGCTTCACCGCAACGCCCTTCACCAGCCGCTTGTACATGACGGCATCGTCGGTGGCGCGGAGCGCGTCCGGCTTGTGGCGCAGCGTGAGTTCAAACTGGCCGGGGGCGTATTCGGCAATCGCGGATTCGAGCGGAATGTTCTGCGCGTCGCACGCGGCATAGAGATCGTCGAAGAACGGCTTGAAGTCTTCGAGCTCGCGGAGGCCATAGACCTGATTGTCGCCTGAGCGGTGCGGCGTGAGCAGGCCCTTTGCGGGGGCGGGCTTGCCGCCGGAAATGTCGAGCAGGAAGAATTCGAGCTCGACCGCGACGACGGGCGTCAGCCCATCCGCCGCCAGCCGATCGATGACGCTGCCGAGGACGTGGCGCGGATCGAGGTCGTTGGGCGTGCCGTCGAGTTCGTAGAAGCTGGTGAGGAACTGACCGGCGTTCTCGCCGAGCCAGGGCGCGCGGACGAGCGTGCCGGGGACGGGCTTCACATAGCGGTCGGCGTCGCCGTCTTCCCAGACGAGGCCGGTTTCCTCGGTGTCGCGGCCGGTAATGTCGACGACGACGGCGGAGCCGGGCAGGAAACGGCCCGACTCATAGACGGCGATCACCTCGTGGCGGCGCAGGCGCTTGCCGCGCGGCACGCCGCACATGTTGGTGAAGATGATGTCGACAGCGTCGATATCGGGGTTCGCCGCGAAGAAGGCGTGAGCTTCCGAAACGTCGGCGATCTTGTTCGATGAGAGGGGCGGCTTGGTCATGCGTTTATTCCATAAGGCTTGAAAGGCATTCGCCCAAGACATTGCCGAGGCGGGCGACCTGATCTTCGGTCGTCGCCGGGCAAACGAGCGTCATGTTGTGGAAGGGCGCGATGAGGATGCCCCGGTTGATGAGATAGAGGTGGATCGCGCGTTCGAGATCGCCCTGCATGGCGGCGCGCGCCTCTGTGCCGTTTCGCGGCGGCGTGCCGGTGCAGATGAACTCGCCGCGCGCGCCGACATGCGTGACGTGCCAGTCGAGGTCGTGCGCGGCGATGGTGGTACGCAGCGTTTCGGCGAGGCGGTCCGCGAGTGGCAGCATGTGCGCGTAAGCTTCGGGCGTCATCACCTCGGCAAGCGCGGCGCGCATCGCTGCGAGCGCGAGCGCATTGGCGCTGAGCGTGGTGCCGATGCCGGAGTGCCCGCTTTCGTTCGCGGCGCGCACGTGCTCCATGCGTTCGGCGACGTCGGCGGAAAAGCCGTAGACTGCGCAGGGCACGCCGCCGGCAACGGGTTTGCCGAGGACGAACAGGTCGGGCAGGGGGCCGTGTGTGCCTGTCCAGCCGCCGGGGCCGGTGGAGATCGTGTGCGTCTCGTCGAAGACCAGCAGCGTGCCGTGGCGGCGGGTGAGGTCCCGGAGCGCTTCGAGGTAGCCGGGATCAGGCAGCATCATGCCGACGTTGGTGAGCGCGGGTTCGGTAAGCACGCACGCGACATCGCCCGGCGCCAGCGCGGCTTCGAGCGCGGCGAGATCGTTGAACTCGATAACGCGCGTGTGTTCGCGCATGTCGTAAACCTGCCCGACGAGGCTGCGGCGAAGTTCGGGCACGCCGTCTCTGAGATCGACGAACACATCGTCGACCGCGCCATGGTAGCAGCCGTTGAAAACGATGATCTTGTCGCGCCCCGTGATGCCCCGGCACCAGCGGATGACGGCGCGATTCGCTTCGCTCGCGGTGGACGTGATCTGCCAGAACGGGAGGCCGAAGCGCTCTGCGAGCAGGTCGCCGACCGCGACAGCGTCTTCTGTCGGCAGCATGAAGGTGAGGCCCTGCGCGCCCTGCCGTGCGATTGCACGGGACACGGGTACTGGGGAGTGGCCGAACATCGAGCCGGTGTCGCCAAGGCAGAAATCGTCGTAGACGTGGCCATCGGCGTCCCACAGGCGCGAACCCTCCGCCCGCGCGGCGAAGAGCGGGAAGGGCGTGCCCCAATCGAGCATCCAGTGGAACGGCACACCGCGATGCCAGTGCCGCGCGGCATCCTTCGCGAGCGCGGCGGAGCGCGGGTTCGCGGCGGTGAAACGCGCGGTCTCGTCCGCGATCATGCGGGCGATGGCGGCGGGCGCGATCACAGCCGGTCCCTCAGCGCATACCAGAGCATTCCGGCGACATAGAGCGGGTGGCGCAGCAGCGGCCCGCCCGGGAAGGGCTTCACGGGAAGCGATGCGAACAGGTCGAAACGCTCGGCGGTGCCGCGCATCGCCTCGGTGATGAGTTCGCCCGCGAGGGTGGTGAGCAGCACGCCGTGGCCCGAATAGCCGTGCGCGTAGAAGATATTGCCCTTGCGGCCGAAATGCGGGAGCCGGTTCATGGTGACGCCGACGAGACCGCCCCACGCATAGTCGATGCCGATGCCTTTGACGCTTGGGAACGCGGCTTCCATGTAGGGGCGCACGAACCCGGCGACATCGCGCGGCGGGCGCGGCGTGTATTTCTCGCCGCCGCCGAAGATCAGGCGGTTGTCGGCGGAGAGGCGATAATAGTTGAGGACGAAGCGGCTTTCGGAGATCGCTGCGCCTGACGGGATGAGCGCACGGGCGCGGTCCTCGCCGAGCGGTTCCGTCGCGATATTGTAGTTCGCGACCGGCATCGTGTAGCGGCCGAGATCGGCGTCCACCTCGCCCATGAAGGCATCGCAGGCGAGCACGACGTAGCGCGCGGACACGTTGCCATGCGCGGTCGTGACGCTGGGGCGATCACCGCCTGTGACATGGGTGACGGGTGAGCCTTCATGGAGCTTCACGCCGGCCGCGCGCGCGGCTTCGGCAAGGCCGAGCGCATAGTTCAGCGGATGCAGGTGGCCGCCCGCCGAATCGTAAATGCCGCCGTGATAGCCCTTCGCCGAGACGATTCCGGCGGCCTGCTCGGGACGCACGAGCTGCGCGGCGTCGTAGCCCATCACATAGTCGAGGCATTCGAGCTCGCGCTCCATGGCGGCGAGGTCAGCGGGTTTGCAGGCGGCGGTGAAGTGGCCGTGGCGGAGATCGCAGGCGATGCCGTGCCGGGCGATGCGATCGTGAACGCGCGCGCGCGCCGTGTTGCCCACGCTGAAAAGTCGCTGGGCGGTTTCCTGGCCGAAGCGCTCCACGAGATCGGTCGCGGACCAGCGCAGGCCGGGGATCATCTGGCCGCCGTTCCGACCCGAAGCGCCCCAACCGATACGGTGCGCCTCGACGAGGGTGACGGCGTAGCCGGCTTCGGCAGCGGAGAGCGCGGCGGAGAGGCCGGTGTAGCCGCCGCCGACGACGCAGACGTCTGCGGCCATGCTGCCGGCAAGCTGCGGCTGGGCCGGGAAGGCGTTTGCGGTCGCGGCGTAGTACGACGGCGCGTGCGGCTGGGCCAAGATCAGACCCTCAGGAGGAGGTGTTCGCGCTCCCAGGAACTGATCACCGACTGATACGCGAACAGCTCGGATTCCTTGATCGCGTAGAACACGTCGAAGAAATCCTCGCCGAGGTGATTGCGGACGGCCTTGCAGTGGCTGAAGCGATCGAGCGCGCTTTCGAGCGTTCGCGGCAAAGTACGCGCGCGGTTGTAGGCGCTGCCCTGCAGGCTCTTGGGCGGCTGCATCCGCTCCGTCATGCCGACGTAGCCGCAGATGAGCGATGCCGCGATCGCGAGATAGGGATTCGAATCCGCGCCGGGCAGGCGGTTTTCGATGCGGCGGTTCTTCGCGTCCGAAACCGGGATGCGCAGGCCGCAGGAGCGGTTGTCGCTGCCCCACTGCACGTTGATCGGCGCGTCGCTATCCGGCCGCATCCGGCGGAACGAGTTGACGTTCGGTGCGAACATCGGCGTGATCTGCGGCAGCAGGCGGACGAGGCCGGCGATGTAGCTGCGGAAGAGCGCGCTGTCGCGGCCCTGCGGCGTGGTGAACAGGTTGCGGCCCGTATCGCTATCGAGCAGCGACTGGTGGATGTGCATCGAGCTGCCGGGCTGGTCCGACATCGGCTTGGCGAGGAAGGTGGCGTAAACGCCGTGCTCCAGCGCGACGTGCCGGACGATGCGCTTGAAGAGCAGCACCTGATCGGCGAGCGCAAGCGGATCGCCGTGGACAAAGTTGATCTCGAGCTGCGCGGCGCCGGACTCGTGGATCATCGTATCGATGTTGAGCTCGGCCTTCTCGCAGAAGTCGTAGATGTGCTCGATGATGTCCTCGAACTCACCGAGGGCTTCGAGGCCGTAGGGCTGGCTCGCGGTTTCCGAGCGGCCCGAGCGGCCCGCAGGGGGCGTGAGCGGGAAGTCGGAATCGAGGTTCTTCGAGACGAGGTAGAATTCCAGCTCCGGCGCGATCACCGGCTTCCAGCCGCGCCGCTCATAAAGGTGCAGAACCTTCTTCAGGATCATGCGCGGCGCGATGGCGAGGGGCTTGCCCTCGCGCGTGAAGGCGTCGGCGATCACATAGGCCGTCGGCGTCTTGAAGCCCGGCGCCTCGCGGATCGTCGTCGGGTCCGGCACCATCACCATGTCGGGATCGTAGTCCGGGATGATGGAATTGATATCGTCCGGGTATTCACCCGTGACGGTGACCGTGTAGACGCTGCCCGGAATGCGGAGCGTCTGGTCCGTAAGCGACTTCAGGAACTTGCCCGCGGGCAGAACCTTGCCGCGCTGAATGCCGTTCATGTCGGGGACGATGCACTCGACCTCGCTGATACCGCGTTCGTTGATCCAGTTGGTAATTTCGGCTGACATGATCGGATAAACCCCCGTCCGGCCAGCATACTGCGCGTGCGGCAAGCACTTGGCCAGTGGGATTTACTGGAGCAGGGGGTATCGATTTTTCCGATGGGGCGATGCGCCGGTGACTGGCGGCTTGACCGGAAACGCGCGGCTCAGCACGTTCGCGCGCATGTCGACCGCACCGAATCCGGCCGAGCGTGCCGAACGCGCCCGCACCTTCCTGAAAACGCATCCCGGCAATGCCGACGCACTCCGCGCGCTCGGTGCCGCGCTGCGCGGCATGGGTGAGGACACGGCCGCCGAGGAAGCCGAACTCGGCGCGATTCAGGCTTCGACGCGCGACCCGGTGCTTGTCGAGGCGGCCGCCGCGCTCCTCGACAACAATATCCCGATCGCCGAACGCGTCCTGCGCGCGCGGCTGAAGGAAAAGCCCATGGACGTCGCGGCGATCCGCATGATGGCGGAGATCGCCGGGCGGCTCGGGCGCTACGGGGACGCTGAAAAGCTGCTGCGCCGCGCGCTTGAACTTGCGCCCGCGTTCGTGGCGGCGCGCGCCAACCTCGCCACCGTGCTCTACCGGCAGAACAATCCCACCGATGCCGTTGCTGAGCTCGACCGGCTGCTGGCGGGCGACCCTGACAATGCCGCGCACCGCAACCTCAAAGCCGCGGCGCTGGGGCGGATCGGCGGCTATGAGGAGGCGATCGCGCTTTACGAATCCGTGCTTGCCGCCCACCCGGCGCAGCCGCGCGTGTGGATGAGCTATGGCCATGTGCTGAAAACCGTGGGCAGGCAGGCGGATTCGATCGCCGCCTACCGCAAGGCGATCGCGCGCGCGCCGGGGCTCGGCGAGGTGTGGTGGAGCCTTGCCAACCTGAAGACCGTGCATTTCACGGACGCCGATATCGCGGCGATGCAGGGTGCGCTGGACGGCGGCGGCATCAGCGAGGATGACCGCTTTCACCTGCATTTCGCGCTCGGCAAGGCGCTGGAGGATGCGAAGGATCACGCGGGCTCTTTCGGTCACTACCTAAAGGGCAACGCGCTGCGGAAGGCGATGCTCGATTATGATGCGGGCGAAATCAGCAGCCTCGTTCGCAGTGCGGCGGCGATGATGGATGCTGGATTCTTCGCTGCGCGCGCAGGGCAGGGCAATCCTGCGCCCGATCCGATCTTCGTCCTTGGAATGCCGCGCGCGGGATCGACGCTGATCGAGCAGATTCTCTCGTCGCACCCGATGATCGAGGGGACACAGGAACTGCCCGACATCGCAGCGATGGCGCGGCGGCTCGGCGGCCGCAAGATGCGCGACGAGGAGACCGCCTATCCGGCGTGCCTTGGGGACCTGTCCGCCGAGGCATTCGCCGAACTCGGCGCCGAATATCTGGAGCGCACGCGCATCCACCGCAAGACCGACAGGCCGCTGTTCATCGACAAGATGCCGAACAACTGGGCGCACGCCGGCTTCATTCACCTGATCCTCCCGAACGCGAAGATCATCGATGCCCGCCGGCATCCGCTCGGCTGCTGCTTTTCGAACTTCAAGCAGCATTTCGCGCGGGGGCAGGGCTTCAGCTACGACCTTTCCGACCTTGGCCGTTACTATCGCGATTATGTGGCGATGATGGCGGTGATCGACGACGCGCTTCCGGGGCGCGTGCACCGTGTTTTCTACGAAGACATGATCGAGGATACGGAAGGCGAGGTGCGGCGGCTGCTGGATTATGTCGGCGTGCCGTTCGACCCCGCGTGCCTGCGTTTCTTCGAAAACGAGCGTGCAGTGCGCACGGCAAGTTCCGAACAGGTGCGGCGCCCGATCAACCGCGAAGGCATGGAGCAATGGCAGGCGTTCGCGCCGTGGCTGGAGCCCCTGAAGGCGAGTCTGGGACCCGCGCTCACGGCGTATCCGGGGGTGCCGCCGGTCGCTTCGCTGTTGCAATAATGTGACGCCCGACCAGCAATATGACATCTGTATAACAAAGCCGCGGGACCCGAATTGACCGCTGTTCCACGCACGTTCACCATTCCGCCCGGGACAGCAAAAGCTGAGAGGGGGAAAAGGGTGCACCTGCGAAATCATGTGACGATCAGGGCTGCAGTCGCCAGTGGCGTGCTGCTTGGTTCCACGATGCTGACGGCACCGGCGCTTGCACAGGAAGCGCAAGAAGTCATCGGCGACACCATCATCATCACGGCGCAGAAGCGCGAGGAGAATTTGCAGGACGTGCCGATCGCGGTCGTCGCGCTCGGAACGCAGAAGCTCCAGCAGCTTCAGGTGCAGGATTTCGACGACTACGCGCGCTACCTGCCGAGTCTTTCCTACCAGTCGCTTGGGCCGGGTTCTGCGAACGTCTATTTCCGCGGCGTCGCCTCGGGCGAGAACGCGAACCATTCGACCTCGCTGCCGTCGGTCGGCATGTATCTCGACGAGCAGCCGATCACGACCATTCAGGGCAACCTCGACATCCACGTGTACGACATCGCGCGCGTTGAGGCGCTCGCGGGTCCGCAGGGCACGCTCTACGGTGCATCGAGCCAGGCCGGCACGGTGAAGATCGTCACCAACCGCCCGGACACGAGCGGCTTCTACGGCGCGGTCGATGCCGAGGTGAACACGATCGCGCACGGCGAGGAAGGCTATGTCCTCGAAGGCTTCATCAACGCGCCGCTTTCGGACAATGCGGCGGTGCGTGTCGTCGGTTGGTACGACAAGGACGGCGGATACATCGACAACATCCCGGGCTCGCTGACCTTCCCGACTTCGGAAATCACCTTCAATAACGCGCCGTATGTCGAGGACGATTACAACGACGTCGAGACCTACGGCGGGCGCATTGCGCTCGAGATCGATCTCAACGAGAACTGGACCGTTCTGCCGACGCTGATGGGACAGAAGCAGAAAAGTTTCGGCTCGTTCGCTCAGGAGGCCGGGCTCGGCGAGCTGCAGGTGCAGCAGTTCAATCCCGAGCGTTATAATGATCGCTGGTTCCAGGCCGCGCTCACCATCGAAGGCAAGATCGGCAGCTGGGATCTGACCTATGCCGGCGCTTACATGAAGCGCAAGATCAACAGCGAGTCCGACTATGTCGACTATGCGTATTTCTACGATGCACTCTACGAGGCCGGCGGTTCGTTCTACGACAACGACGATAATCTGGTGAACCCGAACCAGTACATCATCGGCATCGATCGCTTCACGAAGCAGAGCCACGAACTGCGCATCGCTTCACCGGCCGACAAGCCGCTGCGCTTCATCGGCGGCGTGTTCTATCAGCGCCAGTCGCACAACATCGAGCAGAACTATATCGTCGATGACATCGCCGATTCGATCACCGTGCCGGGTACGGACAGCAATATCTGGCTGACCAAGCAGCTGCGCATCGACCGCGACTACGCGGCGTTCGGCGAAGTTTCCTACGACCTGACGGAGAAGCTGACGCTGAGCGGCGGTATCCGCGTCTACAAATACAAGAACTCGCTCGAGGGGTTCTTCGGATACAGCGATGGCTTCAGCAGCCGGACGGGTGTCGCGGCGTGTTTCACGGACAGCGAAGGCGAACTTCTTCCGCCGACGATCAAGGGCAGCCCCTGCACCAACCTCGACAAGACGACGTCGGACACGGATTTCATCCACAAGCTGAACGCGACCTACAAGCTGACGGACGATGCGCTGGTCTACGCGACATGGTCGCGCGGTTTCCGGCCGGGTGGCGTCAACCGGCGCGGTACGCTGCCGCCATACGGGGCGGATGAGCTCGACAATTACGAGCTTGGCTGGAAGACGACGTGGGCAGGCGGTGCGTTCCGGTGGAACGGCGCCGTCTATTACGAGAAATGGTCCAACATCCAGCTCTCGTTCCTTGGCGCAAACGGCCTTACCGAGGTCCGTAACGCCGGCGACGCGCGCATCTGGGGTATCGAAAGCGATATCTTCATCCGCGCCTCTGAAGGCCTGACCTTCAACGCGGGCTTCAGCTACAACGATGCGCAGAGCACGACGGATTTCTGTCTCATCGCCAACCCGCAGTTCGATTGTACGCTGGAGGGGCCGGACGAAGAGGAGAACGCATTGCTGGCGCCTTCCGGCACGCGTCTTCCTGTCTCGGCGAAGTTCAAGGGCAACGCCTTTGCGCGCTACGAATTCCCGGTGGCAGATCTCACGGCGCATCTGCAGGGCGGTCTCGTCTACGAAGGCAAGCGCACCAGCGATCTTCGCCTTTACGAGCGCAGCATCGTCGGTTCGCTCCCTTCCTACACGACGGTGGACGTCAGCGCGGGCGTGACCAACGGATCGTGGACAGTTGAACTTTACGCCCGCAACCTGTTCGACTCGCGCGGGCAGGTGACGCGTACGATCCAGTGCGGCGAGAGCGTTTGCGGCGATCCGGACGGCGTAACGGATATCGGCGGCAAGTTCTACACGGTGGTGACGACGCCGCGGACCATCGGTCTCAAGGTCGGCACCAAGTTCTGATACCGCGCGGCGGGGGCCAGGCGTGAACCACAAGGCCCCCGCCCTCCGGCCGCTCGGTTTCTGGATGGCGCTCGCGCTGGTCATGGGCAACATGATCGGCTCGGGCGTCTTCATGCTTCCCGCCAGCCTCGCGCCCTTCGGCTGGAACGCTGTGTTCGGCTGGGTGCTGACCATCGGAGGGGCGCTTTGCCTCGCCTACGTGTTCGCGACGATGGCGCGCGAGATGCCGCACGCGGGCGGGCCGCACGGTTTCGTGGAAGCGGCGTTCGGGCATCTGCCCGCGTTTCTCGTCAGCTGGTCCTACATCGTTTCGAATCTGGTTGGTGTATCTGCGCTTGCGGTCGGCGGGGTCAGCTATCTCACCGCATTCGCGCCGCAGATCGCGGCAACGACCGGCGCTCCCGCCGTGCTTGCGGTGTCGCTGCTCTGGGCGCTCATCCTTCTCAACACTTACGGCGCGGGCGCGGCGGGGCGCTTTCAGCTCCTGACGCTCGGGCTCAAGCTGCTGCCGCTCGCACTCATCGTGGGGATCGCGGCCGTGGTTTTTCTGGGCGGCGCAGAGCCGGCAACGCCCTATGTGCCCGAGACGATCTCGATGACCGCGATCAACGCGACCGCCGCGCTGACGCTGTGGGCGATGCTCGGCTTCGAATCCGCCTGCGTGCCGCAGGATAAGGTCGACCGGCCGCAGACCACGATCCCGCGCGCCACCATGGCGGGCACATTGATCGTGGGTCTCATCTACTTCGCGGTCTGCACGGCGGTGATCATGCTGATGCCCGCGGATGCGGTTGCGAATTCGAACGCGCCGCTTGCGGACGTGATCGCCGGCTACTGGGGGACAGGCGCCGGGCTTGCCGTGGCACTGTTCGCCGCCGTGAGTGCGATCGGCGCGATCAACGGCTGGATTCTTGTTTTGGGCGAATATCCGCTCGCCATGGCGCGGAAGGGCGATTTCCCGCACCTATTCCGCGACGTGAACGCACGCGGGACGCCGGTTCGCGGCATCCTGATCGGCGGCGCGCTGATCACGGTGCTCGTGCTTTCGAACTATACGCGCAGCATGGCGGGGCTGTTCACGTTCATGGCGCTGCTCTCCACCTCCGCGACGCTCGTGCTCTACTTCGCGGGGGCCGCCGCGGCGGTCCGGCTGATGCTGAAGCGGCGGCTGACGACCACGCCGCTGCTCGCCGTTCTGACGCCGCTCGGGCTTATCTATGCGATATGGGCGTTTCAGGGCGCGGGGGCCGAGGCGAACGGCTGGGCGCTCGTGCTGCTGATCGCCGGGCTTCCGGTCTATCTGCTCGTGCGCCGTCAAAAAGCAGCGCAGAGTGTACAACGGGACGCGACAAATGGTTAACGCGCCGATATAGGGGCCTCGCAGCTTTGGGAGGGTAAGGTTGGCACGCGCGCAGTTTCAACGGCTGGATCCCGATTTCAGGCGGCAAAGCCTGATCGAGGCGACCGCGCGCTGCCTTGCCCGCTACGGTATCGGCGGCACCTCCGTGCGGGTGATCTGTGCGGAGGCGGGCGTTTCGGCGGGACTGCTGCGCCACTATTTCGCGGGGATCGACGAGCTTGTCGCCGAAACCTATGCCGACGTCGGCGACCGGCTCGTGGCGAACATGATCGCGGCGGCTGACAAGGCGGGGCCGGACCCGCGCGAACAGCTGCGTGCCTTCGTGATGGCAAGCTTCAAGCCGCCGATCGCGGACCCGGACCTTCTGGCGACGTGGCTCGCCTTCTGGAGCCTGATCAAGAGCGATCCGCGTATCCGCGAGCTTCACACGGAAAACTATGCAAGCCACCGGCGGCCGGTGGAGAGAATGGTCAGGGAAATCCTGGGGCCGGAAGCAAGCCATGTGGATGTGCGGCTGACGGCGGTCGGCGTGACGGCGCTGGTGGACGGACTCTGGCTGGAAATCTGCCTCGACGCATCGAGCTTCACGCCCGAGGAGGCGTCGCGCATTGCCGACAAGTGGCTGAACACGCTGGTCGGCGACCCGCTGAAAGTGCTTGCCGACTGACGTGCCGATTTCTTACACCTGTAAAACAGGTGGGAGAATCCTTAATGTTGAAAACCGGCACTCCGTTCATGCTCGCGGCGCTTCTGGCAGCCGCACCGGCCTTCGCCGCAACCCCGGCGCAGATCGATGGCGCCAAGGCGATGCTCGGCAAATCGATCGCTATTCCGACCGTCGCGGGGCGTGGGCAGGTGCCGGTGTACGCGGCCTATCTGGCGGGCGAACTGAAGAGCGCGGGTTTCAAGGACGGTGAAATCAGCATCGAGCCGCTCGGCGAAACCGCCTCGCTGATCCTGACGTGGAAGGGCACGGGCAAGAAGAAGCCGATCGTGCTCAACGCGCACATGGATGTGGTGGAGGCGAAGCGCGAGGATTGGGAACGCGACCCGTTCGTGATGGCCGAAGACGGCGGCTACCTGTTCGGGCGCGGCATCAGCGACAACAAGTTCGATGTCGTGATGCTGGTGCAGACGCTGATGAACCTGAAGCGCGAAGGCTTCAAACCGTCCCGCGATATCGTGCTGTTCCTGACCGGCGACGAGGAAACCGCGCAAAAGACCGTGGCGGCGATCGCGCCCCGCTACAAGGACGCGGCGATGGTGCTGAACGGCGATGGCGGCGGCGGAACGCTGGGCGCCGACGGCAAGCCGCTCTATTACACGATGCAGACGGCGGAAAAGACCTACGCCGACTACAAGCTGACCGTGACCGACCCGGGCGGCCATTCGAGCGCGCCGCGTGCCGAGAATGCGATCCTTATGCTGGGCGCCGCGCTGAAACGGATCGCCGATGCGCCGTTCCCGGCCGAAACCAGCGAGACGACGCGGGCTTATTTCGCGGCGTCGGCGAAGCGGACGCCGGGTGAGGCGGGTGAGGCGATGGCGCGCTTCGCGGCCAACCCGAACGATACCGCTGCGGCGGATATCCTCGCGAAGTACCCCGAGCACATCGGGACGACGCGGACGACCTGCGTGCCGACGATGGTGAGCGGCGGCCACGCCGAAAACGCGCTGCCGCAGCGCGCGGTCGCCAACATCAACTGCCGCATCTTCCCCGGCACGGCGCCGGAAGCGGTTCGCGAGCGGTTGCAGCAACTGGCGGGCGACAAGGTCGTGGTGACGTTGCCGGAGCCGTTCCCGCAAAGCTCCACATCGCCGCTGCTGCCCGAGCTGGACGCGGCGCTGCGCAAGGCGGTGGACGGACGGGCGAAGGGGCTTTCGATCATCCCGAGCATGTCGGCGGGCACGACCGACAGCCTGTTCTTCCGGGCGTCCGGCATCCCGAGCTACGGCGTCTCCGGCCTGTTCATGAAGCCGGACGACGAATATGCACACGGCCTCAACGAGCGCGTGCCGGTCGACGCGATCGGTCCCGCGCTCGATCATTACCGGACGCTCATCGCAACGCTGGCAAGGTAGATCGCTCGCCGCTTTGCGGCCAACCGCGCTGATGGTACTGTCCAGACTGGGGCAAGTCTGGACATACTGCTATGAAGACGTTTCTGAAACGGGCCTTCACGGACACGCTGCGCCGGCGCGAGTACGAGTTGAAGGACGTCCAGCACCCCTTGCGGAAAGCGCCCGCCTTCTTTCGGGCCATGACACCCAAGGGTCTCAATCCCGGAACGATCATCGATGTCGGCGTGGGATACGGCACGCCCTGGCTGATGGAAGGGTTCCCCGATGCCTACACCGTGCTCGTGGAACCCAATGAAGGGTTTCGCGAGCCGATTGCGCAGATGATGGCGCACCGAAGAGGCGAGGTGCATTTCGCGGCGGCGGGGCGCGAGGCATCCGAAATGACGCTGAACCTGAACGTCCGGCGCCCGACCAGTTCCACGATGTCGAAACCTTCGGCCCGGCAGGTCGACGAGTTTGCCCGCCGTGGCTGGACGCGCGAGACGCGCGCGGTGACCGTGCCGGTCAAACGCCTTGATTCTTTCGACCGTGCGGCCTGGCTGAAGCCGTACCTGCTGAAAGTCGACTCGGAAGGGTTCGAGTTGGAGGTGCTGGCGGGGGCAACCGGCCTGTTTCCCGATATCCAGTGCCTGATCGCCGAAGTCTCGGTGGCGGAGCGGTATGAGGGTGGATACGATTTTGCGACGTTTATTTCGACGTTGGACGGTTACGGGTTCAAGCTGTTCGACATTACGGACATGCTTCAGTTTGGGCGCAGCGGCCGCCTCTCGACGATTGATGCGGTTTTCATACAGAAGGGGTCGGCGCTCCTCGGCGCCTGAGTACGGACGGTTTTGCGTTCGCGAAAAACCGTCTAAACACGTCCGATGTCAGTGCTTTCCATTTCCGGCCTTTCCAAAACCTATGCGGGCGGCTTCACGGCGCTGAAGTCGGTCGATCTTGTAATTCGCAAGGGCGAGATCTTTGCGCTGCTCGGGCCGAACGGCGCGGGCAAGACGACGCTGATCTCGATCGTCTGCGGGATCGTGAACCCGACAACCGGCACGGTGATCGCGGACGGGCACGATATCAAGCGCGACTATCGCGCGGCGCGGATGAAGATCGGGCTGGTGCCGCAGGAGCTGCATACCGATGCCTTCGAGACCGTATGGGCGACGGTGAGCCTGAGCCGGGGCATGTTCGGACGGGCGCCGGACCCGGCGCTGATCGAGCGGATCCTGAAAGACCTGTCGCTTTGGGAAAAGCGCAATTCGAAGATCATGGAGCTTTCGGGCGGCATGAAGCGGCGCGTGATGATCGCGAAGGCGCTCAGCCACGAGCCGGAAATCCTGTTCCTCGACGAGCCGACGGCGGGCGTCGACGTGGAGCTGCGGCGCGACATGTGGAACCTCGTGCGCGGGCTTCGCGAGCGCGGCGTCACCATCATCCTCACCACGCACTACATCGAAGAGGCCGAGGAGATGGCCGACCGCGTGGGCGTGATCAACAAGGGCGAGCTGATCCTCGTGGAGGACAAGGCCGCGCTGATGAAAAAGCTCGGCCGCAAGACGCTGACGCTGAACCTTACAGAGCCGCTCGCCGCGCTCCCGCCGGAGCTGGGCGAGTGGAGCCTGAAGCTGAAGGCGGACGGCAACGAGATTGAGTATGAATTCGACGCCAATGCCGAGCGCACGGGCGTGCCCTCCCTGCTGCGGCGGATGAGCGACATTGGGCTCGGCTTCAAGGATCTGAATACCGAACAGAGTTCGCTGGAGGATATTTTCGTCGGCCTTGTGACGCAGCGGCAGGAGGCGCGGCCATGATCTTCAACCGTCATGCCGTCTGGGCGATCTACAAGTTCGAGCTGGCACGCTTTCGGCGCACGGTCTGGACGAGCCTCATCACGCCTGTGATCACGACGACGCTTTACTTCATCGTGTTCGGCTCGGCGATCGGCTCGCGGATGCAGGAGGTGGGCACCGTGCCTTACGGCGCCTTCATCGTGCCGGGGCTGATGCTGCTGACGATGCTGACCGAAAGCATCTCCAACGCCTCTTTCGGCATCTACATGCCGAAGTGGTCGGGGACGATCTACGAGCTGCTCTCCGCGCCGATCTCGGCGTTCGAAACAGTGATCGCCTATGTGGGCGCGGCGGCGACGAAATCGGTGATCCTGGGTATCGTGATCCTCGCGACTGCGAACCTGTTCGTCGACATCGATATCGTGCATCCGCTGTGGATGCTGCTGTTCATGGTGCTGCTTGCAGTGACGTTCTGCCTGTTCGGCTTCATCATCGGCATCTGGGCAAAGAGCTTCGAGCAGCTGCAGATCATTCCGCTGCTCGTGGTGATGCCGCTGACGTTCCTTGGCGGCGCCTTTTATTCGATCGACATGCTACCCGCCGCGTGGCGCACGGCGACGCTGTTCAACCCGATCGTCTACCTGATGAGCGGGTTCCGCTGGAGCTTCTTCGGCAAGGGCGATGTGAGCGTCGAACTCAGCCTGGCGGCAATGTTCGGCTTCCTGACGCTGTGTCTCGCGATCGTCTGGTGGATCTTCCGGACGGGCTACCGGCTGAAGAGCTGAGCGAAGGGCCTGCGCCGCCGCCGTCTGCGCGGACGCGCCAGCAGCAGGTACATGACCGGCGTGACGATGCGGCTGAGCAGCGTCGAGGAGATGAGGCCGCCGATGATCACCCACGCCAGCGGCGAATAGAGCGCCGAGCCGCCGAGCGCGAGCGGCATCAGGCCGCCGATCGCCGTGACAGAGGTGAGCAGCACGGGCAGGAAGCGAATCTCGCCTGCCTGCTCGATCGCCTCGCGCAGACCGACACCGCGCGCACGAAGCTGCGACGTGAAATCGACGAGCAGGATCGAGTTCTTGATCTCGATGCCGATGAGCGCGACGAAGCCGATGATGCCCATGTAGCTCATCGGATAGCCGGTGATCAGCAGCGCGATGATGCCGCCGAACATGCCGAGCGGAATGACGCCCGCGACCACGGCGACCTCGCGGAAGCGGCCGAATTCGGCGACGAGAACGGCCATGATACTGAACACGGCGAGGAGCAGGATGCTGCCGATACCATCGAAGCTCTGTGCGCTCGCTTCCGCCTCGCCGCCGATGCCGAGTGCATAGCCCTGCGGCAGCGTGAGGCTTTGCAGGCGCTCGACGACATCCTTGTTGACGCGGGACGTGAGATAGCCGGCCTGCGTCCACGCGGTGACGGTGATGTTGCGTTCGAGCTGGTAGCGATCGATGCGCGGCGGCACGCTCTTCAGATACGGATTGGCGACCTCCGCGAGCGGGATCGCGCTGCCGGCGCTGGTGGTGACGTAGACGGATTGCAGCGCGGAAACGGGCTGCCGCTCTTCCATGGGAAGCCGCACGACGACGGGATAGGTATCGCCTTCATCATCGCGGAAGCTCGCGGCGCGCTCGCCCGCGATGGCGAGACGCAGCGCGCGCCGGGGCTCGCCCGGCGGCACGCCGAGAAGCGCCGCTTTGTCCGCATCCAGACCGAGGTCGAGGTCGACGCGGTCGACCGCGAGGGGATTGTCGATATCGCGCGTGCCGGGCGTTGCGCGGATGATCTTCGCGACTTCGCCGGCGATCATCTTCAGGACGCCATTGTCCGGGCCGCTGATGCGGATGGCGATGGGCGCGTCGATCGGCGGGCCGTTCTCGAACTTGCGGACGGTGATGCGGGCGTCGGGATCGATGCTGAACTTGCCGCGCAGGCGATCAAGCATCGCGTCGCTCTCTCCCGCGGTCCATTCGTTCATCACGACAAACACCGCGCCCTTGCGCGATTCCTCGGTGAGTGAACGTACATTGTAGTAGACCTGCGGATTGCCCGCGCCGCTGTTTTCCATGAACACGGCGACGCTGGCTTCCTTCGCCACTTCGTCCGCGACGCGGCGCACGACGCGATCGGTCTGGGCGACGCTCGTTCCTTCGGGGGTTTCGACCTCCACCATGAAATAGGGCGCGTCCGACGCCGGGAAGAGCTGCCATCCCGCGACCGGGATGAGGCCGAGCGCACCGATGCACAGCGCCATCGAAATCGCGAGCGTGCGGTGCGGCTTTTCGAGCGCGTAATGCAGGACGGGACCGTAAAGCCGGTGGATGCCGCGGGTGAGCGCCTTCAGGATCGGGTTGCCTTCAGGATCATCGTCGCGGCGCAGAACGCGGCTGGCGAGAAACGGGATGATGGTGAGCGAGACGACGAGCGAGGCTCCCACCGTGTAGATGACGGCAAGCGGTAGCGAGCGCGTGAATTCGCCCGCGCCGCCGGGGAGGAACACCAGCGGCAGGAAGGCGAACAGCAACACGCCCGTGGAGCCGAACACGGCGGCGGTGATTTCCTTGGTACCGGAAAGCGCGGCGGCGGTGCGCTCCGCGCCCATGCGCAGGTGGCGGGAGATGTTCTCCGTCACTACGATCGAATCGTCCACGATGAGCCCGAGCGCGAGGATGAAGCCCGACACGGAAAGCTGGTTCAGCGAAAAGCCAAACACGTGCAACAGGAGAACGCCGGTCGCGAGGCTGAGCGGGATCGAGATCATTACGATCAGCGAGGCGCGCGGGCCGAGCGGTAGCAGCGTGATGAGGACGAGGCCGAGCGCGATGCCGAAATCGCGTGCCAGCGTATCGAGCCGATTGCGGATATCGCGCGACTGATCGAAGCCGAGCTCGAGCTTGATGTCGGGCGGAAGCTGGCTGCGCGCTTGCGCGAGCGCGGTCTCGATCTCCTTGCGGATGCCGAGGACGTTGCCATTTTCCTTCTGCATCGCGGTGACGAACACGGCGCGCTTGCCGTTGAAGCGCGTGATGTGCGTGTGTTCGGCGGTGGACCAGTTCACTTCGGCGACGTCGCCGACGCGGACCAGTGTTCCGTCCTCGGCGCGGACCGGCACTGCGCGAATCTCGGCAAGGCCGCGATAGGCGCCGCCGGCGTCGACGTTCAGGCGGTGCTCGCCCGAATGGACGGCCCCCGCGGGCAGATCGACGCCGCCGCTCTGAAGCGCGGTGACGAGCGACGAGGGCGGAATGCGGAGCTCGGCGAGGCGTCCGCCATCGATGGCGATGCGGACCTCGGGGTTCGGGAGGCCGTAAATTTCGGTGGAGCGGATGCCGTCGACGCGCGAGAGACGCTCGGACAGGTCGGTCGCATACTTCTCCATGCGCCGCCACGAGGCGGAATCGCTGACGAGTGCGAGCTGGACGACGGCGGCGTCGCTGGTGCGGACCTTGAGGTACTGGAGGCTGGCGAGGCCGGAGGGCAGGCGATCGCGGATGGCGCCGATCTCGCGCACGACCTCGTCGAAATGCTGCTCAGGGTCGCCGCCCCATTCGAACTCGGCGGTGATGACCGAGGCGCCGTCCTTCGAGGTGGAGTCGACGTCGACGATGCCGTCGAGGCCCTTGATCACTTCCTCGATCGGCTTTGCGACCGTTTCTTCCATGTCCTGCGCGTCGGCGCCGGGCTGCGAGGCGACGACGAGCACAACGGGGATCGGCAGGTGCGGATCGACGGCGCGCGGGATATTCAGGAAGGCGTAGATGCCGAGCGCGGCGAGCAGCGTGAAGAGAACGAGCGTCAGCTGCCAGCGGCTGACGGCGAAGCCGGCGAGGTTCATGTGCCGGAAACGGTCGGGGTGACGCGGCTGCCGTCGGTAAGCTGGCTGATCCCCGTGACGGCGATGCGTTCCCCGGCCTTGAGCCCTGCGAGAACCGCGACGCCCCGGTCATTCATGGCGCCCGTGACGATGCGGCGAGGCTTTACGCGCTTTCCGTCCGCATCGAGCACATAGACGAACGCTTCCCCGGCGCGCGCCGCGAACACGGCGCTGCTCGGCACGAGCATCGTTTCCGGGCCGCCGCCGCGCATGGAGAGCATCGCGTGGCCGATTTGGCCGGAACGCAGTGCGGGGTCTGGCGGCAGCGCGAGTTCGACCGCGAAGGTGCCGGTGCGATCGTCGGCACGGCCGGCAACCTCGATGATGCGCGCGGCGCGGGGGGCGGGGCCGAGTGCCGCGATATCGATGGGAATGCTGCCGGTGCGGATGATGCCCGCGGCCTGCACATCGGTGATGGGGACGCGCAGCACGAAGCCGTCGCGATTGTCGCCGAAGCTGATCACCGGCGTTCCGGCGTTCACGACCTGATTCACCTCTGCAGAGCGGCGGAGGATGTGCCCGTCCGCAGGTGCCGTGATGCGGGCGGTGCTGGCGGCGAACTGCGCGGACGTGGTTGCGGCGGCGGCGGCGCGATAGGCGGCTTCGGCGCTGTCGAGCCGGGCGCGGGTCAGCCAGCCTTTCGCGAAGAGGTCGCGGGCGCGGGTGAGATCGGCCTGTGCGCGGGTGCGTTCGGCGGCAGCGGCGGCAAGGTCCGCACCTACGGTCGTCGTGTCGAGCGCGGCGAGGAGCTGGCCTTTCCGTACGCGGTCGCCTTCCTCCACCGCGATGGCGGCGATGCGCCCCGGTGTCGTGAAGCCGAGATCGATCTCGCGGCGCAGCCGTACGGTTCCGACGGCGCGGAAGGTGTCAGCGCTTTCCACGGGGCGGGCTTCGGCCACGCGGATCGGCACGGGCGCGGCTTCGGATGGCTTCGCCGCCTCATCGCCAGCCGAACATGCGGCGAGAGCAAGGAAGAAGGCCGCTGCGAAGGGCCGAACGGAATTCATAGCGGCTGATCCACTTCCGAGTCGCACTCAGACGCAATACTGGACTGGTGATTCTAAAGGAAGATAGCCTCTAAAAATCTTAAACGATACGCTTCTGCATCAATGTGTTGCGGAAGATAGATTACTAGCGTGCAGCGCTTGGCGGTTCGGCCAGCGTATCGGGAACGAGTTCGACGCTTCTGAGCGCGCTGCGGCCGTACTCATCCTCGGCCGCGTTCTGGATCGTGCCCGAGGTGGCGCTGCGCGAAGCGACCTTGATGCCGCGTTCCCCGAGGGCGACGGCGACGGCGGCCGCGCGATCTTCTGCAAGCTTGTCGCGCGCGTCGCCGCTGTCGGCCTCTCCGCTTGCGACGCGGCCGTTGACGAGGACGGTGGTGATCCCCCAGCGCTTCAGCGCCCATGCGGCATCGACCACGGCCTCGACGCCTTTCGGCGACAGCGTGGCAGCGTCTTCATCGAACGGAATGAGCGGGAGCTGGCCGACCGGCGGAACCACCATCACCGTCCAGCCCGGATGACGGACGGCGACGCGGGTTTCGAGCGCGCGCCAAGCCGGAAGGCGAATCCCCGGCATCGCCTCCGCAGTCATGGAAGCGAAGCGGCGCGCGAGATCGACATTCACGGACGAGGAAGACTGGGCGCCGAGGATCGCCAGTTCAGCGGCGACCTGCTGCGCGTCGGCCTCCGTCGCCTTGCGCAGCGATTCGCCCTGCGCGCGCTTCGCGGCTTCGAGTTCGCGCTGTTCGCGCTCCTTCAGCGTTGCATCGCTGTCGACCAACACCTGCGCCAGGTTGATCGCCACCGGCTCGTCGAGCCGAGCGCGGAGACGGGCGCTGATCTGCTGGTCGGCATCGTAGCGCCGCTGCGGGGTCTGGACCGTCGCGCGCGCAATGATCGGCTCGGCGGAAAAGTCCATCTCAAGCTGCGAAACGCGCGCGTCGGGACCGAAATAGGCGCCGATCGCCTCGCGGGTGAGGCGGCTGGCGAGGGCTTCCCAAGCGATCTGGTGCAGCGAGAACAGCAGCGGCGCCGACAGCACCGTGAAGATCGCGAGGACGCCGATCGTCTGAATGCGCGTGGACCTGTCCGACATGGCCGTACCGAAGCCGTACATCTTCGCCATCACGGCCGCGCTCAACGCGATCGCGAGGAGATTCGTCATGAACAGGCCGAGCGCGCCGAAGAACACGGTGCCGTTCAGTGTCGCGAGGCCATAGCCGACAACGGCGAGCGGCGGCATCAGCGCGGTAGCGATGGCAACGCCGACGATCGTTTCGCCGCGTCCACGGATGACGGCGTAAGCGCCGGCGAGTGCGGAAAAGATCGCCACCAGAAGATCGAAGAAGTTCGGCCGCGTCCGTGCAAGGATTTCGGGCGTGACCGCCTGCAGCGGGGAGAGATAGACGACCGCCGCGCAGAAAAGGACGGCCGCCGCGACGCCGATTCCAAGCGTTGTCAGCGCGAGCTTTGCTTCGGCGAGGTTGAAGCGCGCAAGGCTGAAGCCGAGCGCCATGATCGGACCCATGAGCGGTGAGATCAGCATGGCGCCGATCACCACAGCCGGCGACGAAAGCAGAAGGCCGAGCACGGCGATGCCTGCCGACATGATGAGCATGAAACCGAAGCGGGCGGACCAGTGCGCCTCGCCATCCAGCTTCGCGGCGACCTCCGCGTGATTGACCGAGCGGACCACGAAACGCCGCCAATAGGCGCGCTGGCGGCGCCACAAAGTCGCTGCGTGGTGAAGCGTTCTATCCATCCGGGCCTTCATGCCCGTGCGCGTCTTGCTATCCAAATCCTCTACTCAACAGCCATGCCGCAACACCGATGACGATGACCGAAACGCCCACCCCCATTCGCGCATAGTCCGAGAAGCGATAGCCGCCCGGACCCATGACGAGCAAGTTGTTCTGATGTCCGATGGGCGTGAGGAAGTCCGACGAGGCGCCGATCAGCACCATGATGAGACCCGCATCGGGCGCGAATCCCATATACTCCGACATCTGGATCGCGAGCGGCCCCATGATGATCGCGGTCGCCACGTTGTTGAGCAGCGCGGAGAGAAGCAGCGTTGCAGCGCCGATTGCCACGAAGGTCATGAATACGCTCGCGTCGCCGAGCTGCGCGCTCAGCCATTCCGACAGGATGTTCACTGCGCCTGTCGATTCAAGGCTCTGGCCGACCGGGATCATCGCCGCGAGCAGGACGACCACCGGCCAATCGATCGACCGGTACACTTCCGACGTCGGAATGAGGCGCGTCGCCGCCAGGATTGCGGCCGCGCCGAAGAACGCGATCGCGGGGGACACGTCAAACGCCACGATGCCGACGATGGCCGCGGCGAATATGGCGACGATGGCGGCGGCGCGGCTTGGCTCTACGGGAGGCGTATCCAGCCGTCCGATCTCCAGAAGACGGGCGTTCGCTGTGAACGCGCCGAGTTGATCCGCCGGGCCATGAATGAAGAGCTGATCGCCCGGCTGTATCTCCATTTCCGAAAGCGGCAATCGCTCGTGCGCAGCGCGCGGGCCCGCCGCGACGACGCGGAGCTGTTGGCCGCTTCGCCATGTGACCGCTTCGTACCTCTGGCCGATCAGAAACGATCCGTGCGCTACCGCAGCGCGCACAGTCGTCGCATCAGGGGCGGGATTGCGGGTAACGGTCGGATAGGTGCCGGTCGCGTCGGACAGCTCCCACGGATCCTTGCGGCTGAGCACGAGCACGCGGCGCCGATCGCCGCCGATCGCCTGCGAAATGCTCTCGAAACTCGCAAGGAGACGGCTGCCGGCTTTGCGCAGTGCTGCGCGGAGTTCCGCATCGTCCGTTTCAACGGGAACATCGAGCTCGAAGATACGCCACGGATTGGCGAACGCGCGGACAGGCGCGCGGGCATCGGGGAGCAGCCGCCAGCCGATCACCGCCATGTAAAGCAGCCCCGCCGCCGCCACGCAGCTTGCCACCGGCGTCATCTGGAAAAAGCTGAAAGGATCGCCGAGCGCGTTCTGCCGGATCGAGGACAGGATGAGGTTTGCCGGCGTTCCGATCAGCGTCGTCATGCCCCCGAGAATCGTCGCGAACGCGAGCGGCATCAGTGCTGCGGACGGGGAACGCCGGGAATCGATGGCGACCTGCGTGGCGATCGGCATCGTGATGACGAGCGCGGCGATGTTGTTCATGAACGCCGACAGCACGGCGCCGACCACCATCACGATGATGAGCCGGACAGGAAACGGCGCCTGGCCAGGGATGACCCGGCGCGTGAACGCGGCAGCTACACCGCTCAGCTCGACCGCACGACCGACGATGAGCACCGCGGCCACGGCGATCACCGCGGGGTCGGAAAAGCCTGCCAGCGCCTCTTTCGGGCTGACGACGCCGAACACCAGCGCCGCGAGCAGCGCGATGACGGCGACGAGGTCGTGACGTACCTTCTCGCTGATGAACAGCACCAGCGAGAGGGCGAGGATCGTCGAGCTGACGATCGCGGGATCGAAGGGCAGGTTCAGGAGAGGCGAACGCCGGCAGCGCCGGCGACCTCCTGCACATACTGCCATGCGACACGGCCCGAACGTCCGCCGCGTCCCGTTGCCCATGTGACGGCGGCCTGCGGATCGATATCGAGGCCGTAGGCGCGGCCGTAGGCCTCGACCATCGCGAGGTACGTCGTCTGGTCGCAGGCGTGGAAGCCCAGCGAGAGGCCGAAGCGGTCGGCAAGGGCGAGGCGGTCATCGAGCACATCGCGGGCGTTGATGCTGTTCGCGAGTTCGTTCTCGCGCATTTCGCGCGGCACGATGTGGCGGCGGTTCGAGGTGACGTAGAAGCGGCAATTGTCCGGCCGCGCCTCGATGCCGCCTTCGAGCACCGAGCGCAGGCGGCGATATTGACGCTCGTCCGTATCGAAGCTGAGATCGTCGCAGAACAGCACGAAAGCGCGATCGAACTTCGCGAGCCGGCGTAGCAGCAGCGAGACGTCGGCGATGTCGTCGCGCTCGATCTCGACGAGCGCGATGGCCTCGCCCGCCGCCTGCAGATGCGCGACGGCGGACTTCACGAGGCTCGACTTGCCCATGCCGCGCGAACCCCAGAGGAGGATGTCGTGCGCGGGCAGGCGCTTCGCCAGCCGCTCGGTGTTGCGGAGCAGGGCCTCGCGCTGCGCATCGATGCCGACATAGCGGTCCAGCGGCTGCGCGCGGAGCGTCGCGACCGGCCGCAGCGCGCCGTGATCCCAGGCGTAGGCGGGTGCGTCGGGCGCATCTTCGATGGCGGGCGGCGCGGGGGCGAGCCGCTCCAGCGCATCGGCGATACGCGCAAAAAGGCTGATTTCAGGAGATTCGGGCGTTTTCATTGCGTCTCGCTCTTGCATTTGTATAGTCGCGCGCCAAATCGCAGCCACACGCGTTCGAAAGCAAGGGTCTCAATGCTCATTTCTCCAGCCTATGCGCAAGCCGCGGGGGCAGCGCCGGGAGGCGGCGCGGCTTTCCTCAATGCCATCATGCCGTTCCTGCTCATCATCCCGATCTTCTACTTCCTGCTGATCCGTCCGCAACAGCGGCGCCTCAAGCAGCACCGCGAGATGATCGCGGCGGTGAAAAAGGGTGATACGGTGGTGACCGCCGGCGGCCTGATCGGCAAGGTCGCGAAGGTGACCGACGACGAGGTCGAGGTCGAACTGGCCGCATCCACAAAGGTTCGCGTTGTGAAGTCGACGCTTTCCGAGGTTCGCGCCGCCGGTGCCGGCAAGCCTGCCAACGACACGGCTGCCTGAAGGTTGACCCCGCGCCATGCTTGAATTCTCCAAGGTGAAGATCTGGTCGATCATCGCCGTGCTCGTTGCGGGCGTGATCTTCGCGATCCCCAACGCCTTTCCCGAAGAGCAGGTTCAGGCCTGGCCGAGCTGGGCACCCAAGAAGCAGATGAACCTCGGCCTCGACCTCCGGGGCGGGAGCCACATTCTTCTCGAGGCGAATGCCGAGGGTCTTGCGCGCGCCAACATCGACAAGATGGAGGAAGACGCGCTTTCCGAGCTGCGTCGCGCCGAAGGCGGTGCGATCGCGGTGGGCGATGTCAGCAATCGTGGCGGACGCGTCAGCTTCCTCGTGCGCAATGTCGACGATGTCGACCGCGCGGTGGACCTGCTGCGCAATCTTTCCATGCCGATCGGCGTGACCGGGCAGCGCAGCTTCAACGTCGAGGTGACGGACGGCAACCGCATCGTGCTGACGCAGACGTCAGCCGGCCGCACGCAGGCGATGGAAAGCGCGATGACGCAGGCGGTGGAGGTGATCCGCCGCCGCATCGACGAACTCGGCACGCGCGAACCGACGATCATCCGGCAGGGCAAAGAGCGCATCGTCGTGCAGGTGCCGGGGCTTCAGGACCCTTCGGCGCTGAAACAGCTTCTCGGCAAGACCGCGCAGCTTGAATTCAAGCTTGTCGACATCACGGCCGACCCGGCGGACGTCGCGGCGGGCCGTGCGCCCGCGGGCAGCCAGATCCTGCAGATGGCGGATACCGGCCAGCCGATCGCTGTGAAGCGCCGCGCGATCATCACCGGCGATCAGCTGATGGACGCGCAGCAGACGCTGCAGCAGGGCCAGTGGGTGGTGAGTTTCCGCTTCGACAGTGCGGGCGGGCGGCGTTTCGCGCGCACCACGCAGGAGAACGTCGGCAAGCCGTTCGCCATCGTGCTCGACAACCGCGTGATCAGCGCGCCCAACATCAACGAGCCGATTCTTGGTGGCTCGGGGGTCATTTCCGGCAGTTTCAACGCGGAGAGCTCGAACGAGCTGGCGATCCTGCTGCGCTCGGGCAAACTGCCCGTGGAGCTGAAGGTCGTCGAAGAGCGCACCGTCGGTCCCGACCTCGGCGCCGACTCGATTCGTGCCGGCGCGATCGCATCGCTGGTCGCGGTGCTCGCGGTGGGCGTGTTCATGCTCGTCACCTATGGGCGGTTCGGCGTCTATGCCAACATCGCGCTGGTGCTGAACGTGATCCTGATCCTCGCGGTCATGTCGCTGACCGGCGCGACGATGACGCTCCCCGGCGTCGCGGGCATGGTGCTAACCATCGGCGCGGCGGTCGACGCCAACGTGCTCATCAACGAGCGCATCCGCGAGGAACGCCGCAAGGGCAGGAACGTGAGGGCAGCGGTGGAAACCGGCTTCAAGGAAGCCAGCCGCACGATCTGGGACGCGAACACGATGAACCTGATCGTGGCCGCCGTGATGTTCGCGTTCGGCTCCGGCCCGATCAAGGGCTTCGCCGTGGTGCTCACCATCGGCATCGTCACATCGGTGTTCACCGCCGTGACCATCACGCGGCTGTTCATCTCCAATTGGCTGCATCGCAAGCGGCCAACGACCATCACCATCTGATCGGACCCATCCATGCGGCTCCTGAAACTCGTTCCGGACAACACCAACATCGGCTTCGTGCGGATGCGCTGGGTGGCGTTCGCCATCACGGTGGTGCTGACGCTGAGCTCGATCGCGCTGCTCGCGACGCGCGGGCTCAACCTCGGTGTCGATTTCGTCGGCGGTCTGATGATGGAGGTGAAATTCGAGGAGCCCGTGAAGCTCGACGAGCTTCGCAATACCGTGGACAGCCTCGGCGTCGGCTCCTCGGCGCTGCAGAACTTCGGCGGGCCGGACACGGTGCTGGTGCGCCTGCCGCTGCCCCCCGGCGATGACGCGGCGGTGCAGAAGGTCGTGCAGGAAGTGCAGTCCGCGATCAGCGAGAACCACAAGGACGCGACCTTCCGGCGCGTCGAAACGGTGAGCGGCAAGGTTTCCGACGAACTGATCCGCGACGGCATCATCGCGATCGTGCTTTCGATGGGGGCCATCGCGCTGTTCACGTGGTTCCGCTTCGAATGGCATTTCGGCGTCTCGACGATCGTCGCGCTCGTCCACGACGTAACGGTGACGCTTGGCTTCTTCGCGCTGACGCAGCTTGAATTCGATCTCAACATCGTCGCGGCGGTGCTGACGATCATCGGCTATTCGCTGAACGACAAGGTGGTCGTCGACGACCGCATCCGCGAGAATCTGAGGAAGTACCGGCAGATGGAGATCGGCTCGCTGATCGACCTCTCGGTCAACGAAACGCTTTCGCGCACGGTTGCGACGACGATGGCGCTGATCCTCGCGCTCGGTTCGCTGCTGCTGCTCGGCGGCGACGTGCTGTTCGGCTTCACGGCGGCGATGCTGCTCGGCATCGTGATCGGCACCTACTCGTCGATCTTCGTGTCGTCCTCGCTGCTGATCTCGCTCGGCGTCGGGCCGCACACGTTCGCGCCTGCCGACACTGGAACTGCCGAGAAGGTCGGCAGCCGTTAGAGCCTGTCCTGTTCAGTTTGAGGCGTCGTGACGGAGCGGAAATGGGTGCATGGGTAGGAGCGAGGAGGGAGCGATGCAGAAGCATCGTGATCGACGAGCGACGCCCCCATGCGCCCATTTCCGCCCGCCGCTTCGCGGTTGCGTTGCCGCGCCCGCCGGACGGCGTCGCGCGGCTTGCGCGTAGCTCTGCTACGCGCCGCACCACGCTCCCTGCCGGACGAACACGGAAACGCAATCACGATGCCTCAAACTGAACAGGACAGGCTCTAGCACGTGCCGCTCGAACTGCAGACAGGCCCGCGCGGCGTCCACCGTATCGATGCGATCCGGGGCGGCCGGTTTGTCGTCGCTGGGGAAGCGCGTGCGGGAAGCATCCTCATTTGGCCGGGCGGTATCGAGGACGCGGGCGATGCGATCACGCTGGAAGCCTTCGCGCCGCTGCTCGCGCTTGATCCCGCGCGGGAGATTCTGCTCGTAGGCACGGGAGCCGCGCTGTGCTGGCCCGATCAGGATCTGCTCGATGCGCTCGCCGCGAAGGGGGCGGGGGTTGACGTCATGACGTCGCAGCTTGCCGCGCGGACCTACAATGTGCTGGCCGGGGAAGGGCGTCTTGTCGGCGCCTTACTGCTGGGCCTCGGTGCCTGAAACGATCCCGCTGAGGTGCGCGTGGAGCGCATCGGTGTTGGTCTTCCAGTCGAAACGCAGCGCTGATGCCCGCACGGCCTCGGGTGACGGAGGCGTTTCCAGCATGGCGCGGATCGCCTCGGCGAAAACGGCGGGCCGAGCATCGTCGATCAGCGTTCCGGCTTCGGCGCGGTCCACGACTTCGGCGGCGGCGCCGACGTTCGCGGTGACGACGGGCGTGCCGCTTGCGAGCGCTTCGACCCACACGTTGGCGAGGCCCTCGCTCGATGAGGCATGAACGAACACATCTGCCGCGGCCATCAGGGCGGGCATGTCGGCGTGGTGCACCCCGCCGAGCAGCCGGACGCGCTGAGAGAGGCCGCGTTCGGCGATCATCGCTTCCAGTTTTCGCCGTTCGCGCCCTTCGCCTGCGATGAACAGCGTGGCATCGGGCAGCAGCTCGGCCGCTCCGATCACGAGGTCGAAACGTTTGAGCGCGACGAGGTTGCCGACGGCGAGCAGCAGCGGCCCCGAAACGCCGACCGACGCCTTCGCGGCCGCGCGGTCCACGGGGCGAAAACGATCAAGCTCGATGCCCGTGCGGTGCACGCGAATCTTCTCTTTAGGCATTCCGATCGCGACCATGTCGGCCTTCAGCGATTCGGAGACCGCGAGCAGGCCGTCCGCCGCATTCGCGGCATCCACCATCATCTTCCGCGCGGCAGGGCGCTGGCCCCAAAGGCGGATGTCCGACCCCCGCGCCTTGATGGAGACCGGAATTCCGAACGCGCGGCCCAGCCGCACGGCGGCGGGGCCATCCGGCCAGAAAAACTCGCAATCGATCACATCGGGGCAGAAGCCGTCGGCGATGAGATCGAGGAGCACGTTCCGCCCGGCCCGGTACGCAAGCGCGGGGTTGAAACGCCAGCCGACAGCGGGGAGCAGCGGAAAACGCGGCCAGAAAACCGGGATGCCGTTATGCTCGCCCTGTCCCGGCACGCGCGTGAGCGCCGCGTAAGGACCGACCGGCAGGAACATGCCGACGGGCGCGAGAACTTTCAGGTCCACATCGCCGCGCGCGGCGAGGCGTGCTGTCTGTCGCTCGACGAATCCGCCGAAATTCGGCTGCACGGCGTTGGGGTACAGCGAGGAGAAGGTGAGGACGTTCAGCACGGCGTCATGCTGATAGCGTCAGTATCCCGCGCCTGCCAACCCATCAGCGCTTGGCGCACCGTTCGCGACCGGTTAAGGAGTGCCGCATGACAGCTTCGTCCCGTACCGGTCGCGCGACCGGCCGTGCCCTCCTGCTCCTCGTTGCCGCCGGCCTCGCGCTGTCGGCCTGTGCCGGCAAGAAGGGGCCGAACGTCTCCGATCGCAGCTACATCGCGCGCGACGTCGAGACGCTCTACAACTTCGGCAAGGATACGCTGAACAAGGGACGCTACAAGCAGGCGGCGCTGATCTTCGACGAGGTGGAGCGCCAGCACCCCTATTCGACATGGGCGCGCCGCGCCCAGCTGATGAGCGGTTTTTCGTACTATCTGGCGAAGGATTATCAGCAGGCGATCCTGTCTTCGCAGCGCTTCCTGTCGCTGCACCCCGGCAACAAGGATGCGGCCTACGCCTACTACCTGATCGCGATCAGCTATTACGAGCAGATCGCCAATGTGCAGCGCGATCAGAAGATCACCGATCAGGCGCTTTCCGCGCTTACCGAGGTGACGCGCCGCTTCCCCGATTCGCCCTATGCGTCCGATGCGCGGATGAAGATGGATCTTGCCCGCGACCACCTCGCCGGCAAGGAAATGGAAATCGGCCGCTTCTACCAGCAGCGCCGCCAGTTCATCGCGGCTGCCTCGCGCTTCCGCAACGTCGTCGACAAGTATGACGTGACGAGCCACACGCCGGAGGCGCTGCACCGGCTCGTGGAGGTCTATCTCGCGCTCGGCCTGCGCGACGAGGCGCGGAAGACGGCGGCGGCGCTCGGGTACAACTATCCCGGATCGAAGTGGTACGAGCGCAGCTTCGCGCTCGTCGAACGCTACACCACCGGCTGAGGCGGCTGGCGTGCTGGCCGCGCTGGAAATCCGCAACGTCGTCCTTATCGAACAGCTTTCGCTCGATTTCGGCGAAGGCCTCGGCGTGCTGACCGGCGAGACCGGCGCGGGCAAATCCATCCTGCTCGACAGTCTCGGCCTCGCGCTCGGCGCGCGTGGCGACACGGGCCTTGTGCGCGCGGGGGCGGGGCAGGCGCAGGTGACGGCGGTGTTCAGCGTGGGCGCAGACCACGAGGCGTTCGCGCTGCTCGGCGAGCAGGGTATCGAGACCGAAGGGCAGGAGATCGTGCTGCGCCGGATCGTGCGCAGCGACGGCGGCAGCCGGGCATTCGTGAACGACCAGTCCGTGAGTGCGCAGCTTCTTCGCGACGTCGGCGGCACGCTCATTGAAATCCACGGCCAGCATGACGAGCGGGGACTGCTCAATCCGAAGGGGCACCGGGCGCTCCTCGATGCTTTCGCGGGCATCGATACGGGCGCCTGCGGTGAGGCCTACCGGGCGTGGCGGGATGCGGAAGCGGCGCTTGCGACGGCGCGGGAGACCGTGGAGCGCGACGAACGCGACCGGGAGTTTCTGGAGCACGCCGTTGCGGAGCTGCGTGCGCTGAGGCCCGAACCCGGCGAAGAGGAAACGCTCGCGGCGCGGCGCAGCGACATGCTGAAGGGCCAGAAGCTTGTCGAAGACCTGGACGCGATCAGCGGCGATCTCGACGGCAGCGATGGCGGCCTTGCACGCCTGCGCACTGCGGCGCGGCGGCTGGACCGGGTGGCTGGCGAGCATCCTCTGCTTGGCGAGATGCTCGCGGCGCTCGACCGGGCGCTCGTCGAGGCGGGAGAAGCGGAGGATCACCTTCGCGCCGCACGCGATGCGCTGTGGTTCGACCCGGCTGAGCTCGATGCTTCGGAAAGCCGACTGTTCGAGCTGCGCGGCGTCGCGCGCAAGCACCGTGTGGAGCCCGATCGGCTCGCCGATCTTGCCGCCGAGTTCGAGGCGCGCGCGGCGGCGATCGCGGCGGGCGAGGCGGGGCTTGCGGGGCTGGAGCGCAAGGTCGCGCGCGCGCGGGAGGCGTTCATCAAGGCTGCCGACGCGCTCGGCACGGCACGGCGGGCTGCTGCGGAACGGCTTGATCGCGCGATGGCCGCGGAGTTGCCGCCGCTGAAGCTGGAAGCTGCGAAGTTTCGCACAGTGGTGGAAACGCTGCCCGAGACGCAGTGGTCGGAGGCCGGAACCGACCGCGCCGAGTTCGAGATTTCGACGAACCCCGGCGCGCCGTTCGGGCCGCTCATGAAGATCGCCAGCGGTGGCGAGCTTTCGCGCTTCATGCTGGCGCTGAAAGTGGCGCTTTCCGAAACGCGTGGGCAGGGCACCTTGATCTTCGACGAGATCGACAGGGGTGTCGGCGGTGCGACGGCGAGCGCGATCGGCGAGCGGCTGGCGCGACTTGCCGAGGGCGCGCAGGTGCTGGTGGTGACGCATAGCCCGCAGGTTGCGGCGCGCGCGGCGCAGCAGTTCCGCATCGAGAAGGCTTCGGACGGGAACGCGGCGCGTACAGCGGTCGTTCGACTGGATGCCGAGGCGCGGCGTGAGGAGATCGCGCGGATGCTCTCGGGCGCCGAGATCACCGATGAGGCGCGGGCGCAGGCGGAGAGATTGCTGGCGTGAAGCGTATTAAAGACCTGACCGAGGCCGAAGCGGCGGCGGAACTCGAACATCTGGCGCAAGAGATCGCCCGGCATCGGCGCGCCTATTACGAGCACGACGACCCGGAGATCAGCGACGCGGAATTCGACGCGCTGGAAAAGCGCAATGAAGCGATCGAGGCTGCATTCCCCCAACTCGTGCGTGCCGACAGTCCGTCGCGGAGCGTGGGCGCGGCGCCTGCGGGCGCGTTCGCGAAGGTGACGCACGCGAAGCCGATGCTGAGCCTCGACAATGCGTTCAGTGCTGAGGAGGTCGAGGATTTCGTCGGGCGCATCCGACGTTATCTGCGGCTTGGGCCGGAGGAGCCCGTGGCGCTCACGGCCGAACCCAAGATCGATGGGCTTTCGTGCTCGCTGCGCTACGAGCGCGGCGTCTTCGTGCAGGCAGCGACGCGCGGAGACGGCAGCGTCGGCGAGGACGTGACCACGAACGTCCGCACCATCGCCGACATTCCGCAGCGCCTGCCGATCGACACACCCGTGTTCGAGGTGCGCGGCGAGGTCTACATGTCGAAGGCCGATTTCCTTGCGCTGAACGCGGAGCAGGAACGGGCGGGTGGCAAGATCTTCGCCAACCCCCGCAACGCGGCGGCGGGCTCGCTGCGGCAGAAGGATGCCACGATCACGGCGGCGCGGCCGCTGCGCTTTCTCGCGCACGGCTGGGGGGAGGTGACGGCGCTCCCCGCCGACATGCAGATGGCGGTGATGCAGGCGATTGCGGGCTGGGGCATCCCGGTCGATCCGCTGCTCGCGCTGGTGGACGGCGCGGAGGGTGCGCTCGATCACTACCGCCGGATCGAGCACGCGCGCGCCGATCTCGGCTACGATATCGACGGCGTCGTCTACAAGGTGAACCGGCTGGATTGGCAGGAACGGCTCGGCTTCGTCGCACGTGCGCCGCGCTGGGGGCTGGCGCACAAGTTCCCCGCCGAGCAGGCGGAGACCACGCTGGAAGCGATCGACATCCAGGTGGGGCGCACGGGCAAATTGACGCCGGTTGGCCGACTTGTGCCGGTGGGCGTGGGCGGCGTCATCGTGTCCAACGTCACGCTTCACAACGCCGACGAGATCGGGCGGCTGGGTGCGCGGCCCGGCGACCGGGTGCGTATCCAGCGCGCGGGCGACGTGATCCCGCAGATCGTCGAGAACCTCACGCGGGACGAGGATCGTCCGCCGTTCGTGTTCCCCGATCACTGCCCCGAGTGCGGATCGGCGGCGGAGCGGGAGCCGGGCGAGGTGGATTATCGCTGCACGGGCGGGCTCATCTGCCCTGCGCAGCGTGTCGAACGCCTGCGACACTTCGTGTCGCGGCGGGCGCTTGATATCGAGGGGCTCGGCGAGAAGAGCATCGTCGAGCTGTTCGCCGACGGATTGCTGCAATCGCCTGCGGATATCTTCCGGCTGCACACGCACGCGGACGCGCTGAAAACGCGGGACGGGTGGGGCGAGCAGTCGGTTGCGAACCTCGTTGCCGCGATCGACGCGCGGCGTGCGCCTCCGCTCGACCGGTTCCTGAATGCGCTCGGCATCCGGCATGTCGGCGAGGTGACGGCGCGCGATCTGGCGCGGCGCTATGGGAGCTGGGCCGCGTTTCGCGAGATGATCGACCGGGCGCTCGCGCGGCGCGCGGAGCTTTCGCCTGTGCTCGGGGAGACGGAGGACAAGTTTCTTGCGCGCGAGGCGAAAGAACTTGCGGCGATCATCGAAACGCCGGGCGTCGGGCCGGAAGTGGCGCTCGCGCTTGTCGATTTCTTCGCCGAGCCGCACAATGCCGAGGCGGTTGCCGACCTGCTGACGGAAGTTTCCCCCGCCGATGTCGTGTTCGAGACGCGGGAGTCGCGCGTCAGCGGCAAGACGGTGGTGTTCACCGGCACGCTTGAGGCCTTGTCGCGTGACGAGGCGAAGGCGCAGGCGCAGGCGCTCGGCGCCAAGGTCGCGGGATCGGTGTCGGCGAAAACCGATCTCGTCGTCGCCGGGCCGGGCGCGGGGTCGAAGCTGAAGAAGGCGGCTGACCTCGGCATCGAGGTGATCGACGAGGCGGCATGGCTGGAAATCGTCCGGCAAAGCTGACGCCCTGCGGCACGTGCGCGCATCCCTGGGCCAGTCACATAGATGACGTTTTTTTATGGACATGGTAAAAACAGTCCGTAACCTGCTGGCGTTTCGGCAGAACCGGGGGTCTGTTGGACATGAGAAGCTTGGCTGTCGCCACGACGCATCCTGAGTCAGGTGCGCTCGATGTTACGGCGAACGACTTGTACGGCGAGGGCCGCTGGCCCGAGGTGTTCGCGCGCCTGCGGCGCGACGATCCCGTGCATTTCTGTCCCGCCAGCTTCTATGGGCCGTACTGGTCCGTCACGCGGCACGCCGATATCGCGCATGTCGAGGCGCTGCCGCAGCTTTTCTCGTCGTCGTGGACGCACGGCGGCATCACCATCCTGCACAACGACCCCGACATCCAGCTGCCGATGTTCATCGCGATGGACCGGCCCGAACACACCGCGATGCGGCGCACCGTGTCACCCGCGTTCAGCCCGAGCGCGCTCACAGACCATTCCGCAGCGATCCGCACGCGCACGGCGGCGCTGCTCGACAGCCTGCCGGTGGGCGAGGCGTTCGATTGGGTGGACCGCGTTTCGACCGAACTCACGACGCAAATGCTGGCGACGCTGTTCGATTTCCCCTGGGAAGACCGCCGCCTGCTCGCGACATGGGCGAACTGGGCGGGCGATTTCCGCGCCGCGGTGAGCCCGGCGCTGCGCCGCAAGCGCCAGCGCGTGCTCCAACAGATGGTCGACTATTTCGGGCGGCTGTGGGCCGAACGGCGGAACAGCGGGCGCGCGCCCGATCTTCTGTCGCGGATGATCCATTCGGACGCGATGTCCAATCTTCGGCCGCAGGAATTCTGCGGCAACCTGATGCTGCTGGTGATCGGCGGCACCGACACGACGCGCAATTCGATGACCGGGCTCGTCGTCGCGCTCGATCAGTTTCCCGAAAACCGGCCGCTGCTGGATGCCGACCGCGGCCTTGTTGTCAACGCCGTGTCGGAACTGATCCGCTGGCAGACGCCGTTGTCGCACATGCGGCGCACGGCGACGGAAGACACGGAGATCGGCGGCAAGCTCATCCGCAAGGATGACAAGATCGTGCTGTGGTACAACAGCGCGAACCGCGACGAGGCCGTCTTCACCGATGCGGACCGCTTCGACGTGACGCGCGCCAATGCGCGGCGCCACATGGCCTTCGGCTTCGGCATCCACCGCTGCGTCGGTGCCAGGCTTGCCGAGCTTCAGCTCTACATCCTGCTCGAAGAGATGCTGAGCCGCGAGATGCAGGTAACGCCGCTCCACGCGCCGATGCGGATTCCGTCGCCCTTCGCGAACGGTTACCGCAAGCAGATGGTGACGATGACCCGATCCTAGCGTTTTGGAGCGCGTTACGACGCGCATCCTTTCCGTCATTCTCCTGTTTGCGGGGGTGAGGAAGGGAGGCTTCGCCATGGCGACCAAAGTGGCGGCGGGAAGCAGCGATCTCGCCGCGATCGATCCGGCGGACTACCGCTATTTCACCGAGCAGACATGGCCCGCGCTGTTCGCGCGGCTGCGCGCCGAAGACCCGGTGCATTATTGCACGGAGGGGATGTTCGCGCCCTACTGGTCGGTGACGCGCTACAAGGACATCGTGCATGTCGAGGCGCTGCCGGACATTTACTCCTCGTCGTGGGAGTATGGCGGCATCACCGTGCTCGACGCGCTCGACCAGGAACTGAAGTTCCCGATGTTCATCGCGATGGACCGGCCGCAGCATACCGCCGAGCGCCGCGTCGTGGCGCCTGCCTTCACGCCGAGCGAGATGCAGCGGCTTGCCGGGCCGATCCGTGCGCGGACGGCAGCGCTGCTCGACGGCCTGCCGGTGGGCGAGACCTTCGACTGGGTGGACCGGGTTTCGATCGAGCTCACCACGCAGATGCTTGCGATCCTGTTTGATTTTCCGTGGGAGGACCGCCGGCTGCTCACCAAGTGGTCGGACTGGGCGGGCGACGTGCAGGCGGCGGCCGATCCGGCGATGCGGGAAGAGCGCACGCGCATCCTTTACGAGATGGGCGCTTATTTCCACGGGCTTTGGCAGGCGCGCCTCAATGCGCCGCCCGCGCCGGACCTGCTTTCGATGATGATCCATTCCGAAGCTTTGTCGAAGATGGATGAGCAGGAATTCATCGGCAATCTCGTGCTGCTGATCGTGGGCGGCAACGACACGACGCGGAACTCGATGACCGGGCTCGTCCGCATCATGAACGAATTTCCCGGCGAATGGGCGAAGCTGAAGGCGGACCGGAGCCTCGTTCCCAATGCCGTTTCCGAACTCATCCGCTGGCAGACGCCGCTCGCGCACATGCGGCGCACGGCGAAAGAGGGCACGGAGCTTGGCGGCAAGACCATCCGCAAGGGCGACAAGGTGGTGATGTGGTACATCTCCGCCAACCGCGACACGGAAGTCTTCGAAGATCCGGACCGCGTGGACTTCGGCCGGGAAAACGCACGGCGGCACCTGTCGTTCGGTTACGGTATCCACCGCTGCGTTGGTGCGCGTCTCGCCGAATTGCAGCTTTCGATCCTGATCGAGGAAATGCTTGCGCGCGGCATCGACGTGGAAGCAGTTGCACAACCGCTGCGCGTGCCTTCCCCGTTCATTAACGGCTACAAGGAACAGATGGTCCGGATCACCAAGTCTTAACAGGTGTTTAGAAAGAGCTATGCACTGGTTGCATGGCCGGTAGAAGATTTCATCGACTACTCACTGATGTTGCACTGCACCATATGTCTCCCTGTCGCCACTAGGGGCGGCAGCAGGAGGCTTACATGATCTACGCATATGCAAAGGCCGCCACGATGGCGTTCCCGCAGGATGGGCAGACGGTGCAGCCGACCAAGCTTCGTGAAGCGCGCAGCCTTGCTGGACTTTTCAGCGAGCGCGGCCGCGACATGCAGCTGTTCCACGCCTGGCGCCCGTAACCACGGGCCTCAGGCTTTGAGGAGCCGCAAGGTCGGCCACTCGCCGATGACGGTTCTGGAGGCCGGCGCGACCCCGCAATCGCGGTACGCCGCTTCAACCGCTTCGGCCTGACCCGCGAGCAACCCGGCGAGGACTAACGTCCCGCCGGGCGCAAGCGCCGCCGCGATGGACGGCGCCATTTCAATAAGCGGCCCGGCGAGAATATTCGCCACGACAAGATCGAACGGCCCGCGTGCGGCAAGCGCCGCATCTTCCAGCCCATCAGCCACATAGAGCGCGATTTCGCCTGCGGCTTCGCCGATGTTAACCATGTTCACTTCGGTATTCTCGCGCGAAACCTTGATCGCGACGGGATCAATGTCGCTTGCGGTGACGACCGCCTCCGGCCACGCCTTGACGATCGCGAGAGCAAGGATCGCCGTTCCCGTGCCGAGATCGAGCGCGTTCTTCGGCGCGAAATCGAGCGCATCAAGCGTCAGCAAGCAGCCCGTCGTCGTCGCGTGCTGACCGGTACCGAAGGCAAGCCCCGCCTCGATCTGAAGGCCGAGGCGGCCCGGCGGCAGTTTTTCCGCATCCGCCGCGGTGTGGACGAAGAAGCGCCCGGCATCGACCGGATCGAGCCCCGCCTGGCTCATCGTTACCCAATCCTCGTCGGCCAGCTCGACAAGCGTATGCGCGCCTTTCGCGCTCGGCATCAGCGCGGAGACCGCCTCGATCAGCGCCTGCGGCGGGTGCTCTTCGGTGTAAACGTCGAGCTGCCAGTCGTCGGGCTTCGATTCATCCGGCTCGCTCGTCATCACGACGGGGGGCGGATCGAAGTCGGCGAGTTCGGGCACATCGCCGGTGAAGAGATCGGCTTCGGCGCGCGTGCAGGCGAATGTGAGTTTCCATGTCGTCATACCCGCGGGGAATAGGCCGGGCGGGGGCGGGTGGCAATGTTTCGACGAACGGCGCTTGGCAGCGCCGCGCCGGGACGCCATGCTGCCGCGACAATGTTCCTGCCGAGGGTTGATCCATGAAACTCCGCACGCTTCTGCCGCTTCTTCTTATGGGTGTCGCCGCCTGCGATTCAGCGCCGAAAGCTCCGCCCAAGGCGGACTGGAAGGCGTTTTCCGACGCCTATATCGAGGCGACCTTCAAGGCCGATCCCTATTTCGCCGTCTATCAGGGGCGGCATGAGTACGACGGTATCCTGCCGGACTGGTCGAAGGGGGGAATCGATGCGGAGATCGCGCGGCTGAAGGATGCGCTTGCCGACGCGGAGGCGATCGATCCCGCCGGCCTCGCCGATGCCGAGCGTTTCGAGCGCGACTATCTGATCGCGGTGACGCGTGGCAGCCTGTTCTGGCTGGAAACGGCGCGCTGGCCCTATCGCAATCCGGCCTTCTACACCGATGGCGGGCTCGACCCGAACGTCTATGTGGCGCGGCCCTATGCGGCACCGGACGTGCGCCTGAAGGCGTTCGTGAAATACGCGAACGCGCTTCCCAAGGCCGCCGAGCAGATCAAGGCGAACCTCACGGGGCCGATGCCGCGCACGTACATCGATTACGGTCTCGCGGCGTTCAACGGCTATGCCGATTATTTCGCGAAGGACGTGAAGATGGCCTTCGCGGAGGTGAAGGACGCAGCGCTTCAGAAGGAACTGGACGCGGCGAGCAGCACGGGCGCGAAGGCGATGCGCGATCTTGCCGCCTTCCTGGAAACCAAGCGTGCCGGCCAGACCGAGGATTTCGTGCTGGGCGCGGAAACCTTTGCGGCGATGGTGCGCGAAACCGAGGGCGTCGACATCAGCCTCGATGAACTGGAACGCATCGGCGAGGCGGACCTGAAGCGCAATCAGGCCGCGCTGAAATCGGCGTGCGACAAGCTCGCGCCCGGTAAATCCATCGCGGACTGCATGGAAGTCGTCGCGAACGACAAACCCGCGGACGGCCCGGTCGCGGAGGCGCGGCGCCAGCTTCCGGACCTGAAGGCGTTTCTGGTGAAGGCCGATCTCGTGACCATTCCGGGGACGGAGGAAGCGCTCGTTGAGGAATCGCCGCCGTTCAACCGGCAGAACAGCGCCTACATCGATATCCCAGGGCCGTATGAGAAAGGGCTGCCGTCCGTCTACTACATCTCGCCGCCCGATCCTTCGTGGCCGAAAGACGTGCAGGACGCGTTCGTGCCGGGCAAGCTCGACCTGCTGTTCACCTCGGTGCACGAGGTCTGGCCGGGGCATTTCCTCAATTTCCTGCACGCGAACCGCGCGAAATCGCAGTTCGGCAAGGTGTTCGTCGGCTATGCCTTCGCGGAAGGCTGGGCACATTACACCGAGGAGATGATGTGGGAAGCGGGGCTCGGGAACGGCGACCCCGCGACACATGTCGGCCAGCTTTCGAACGCGCTGCTGCGCGATTGCCGCTACCTCTCCGCGATCGGGATGCACGCGCGGGGCATGAGCGTGGAGCAATCCCGCCAGATGTTCCGCGACCAGTGCTATCAGGACGAAGGCAACGCCCGCCAGCAATCGGCGCGCGGCACATACGATCCCGCCTATCTCAACTACACGATGGGCAAGCTGCTGATCCGCAAGCTCCGCGAGGACTGGACGGCATCACGCGGCGGCCGCAAGGCGTGGAAGGCGTTCCACGACGAGTTTCTTGGGTATGGCGGGCCGCCGATCCCGCTGGTGAGGAAGGCGATGATGAAGGAAGCTGAAGCGAAGGCGGTGTTTTGAGAACTGGTGGCGGAACGAGTTTTTCCGATGAACAGAATTGATGAAACGGCTCTGGCGGCTGAATGGAGTTTTCAGGCGGTTGATGGAGGTTACATCTATTACGCGTGGCCGAATTCCAAAGGTATACGCGTTACGAAAGAAGAAAGGGAAGTATTCCTAAAAGGTGTCTCTGATGAATGGTATTCGATTATAGACGGAAGAGACGCTATGGAGCCACCTAGGCCGTATTGGCCGGAGCTTTGGAAAAGACTGCGCTCACTTCTTAGAATGCTTAATTGATACGCAGATCTGGGTGGTCTTCTGTCGAGCCATTGGAGAGCAGTGGCTCTACCCCTGCACCTCTACAAAGCTGTCCAGCACACGCTTTTCGCCCGCGTGATCGAACGCGACTTCGAGCTTGTTGCCCTCGATGCCCTTGATCGTGCCGCCGCCGAATTTCTGGTGGAACACGCGCATCCCCACGGAGAGGTCGCGGCGGGGGGCGGCGCCGACGGTGACCGAGACGGGTTTCGCGTCGATCTGTGTCGCGGCGCGGGTGGGGCGGCCGTAGGTTTGGGCGCGTTGCCAGCCAGGGCCGTGGCCGCGCTGGGTGGCGCGGTGGACGTCCGCGAAGGGATCGCGCTCGTCGAGCGCGGCGCGCCAGAGCGAGGCGCCGCCGGAGAGCGAGGTTTCGGCCTCGATATGCTCGCGCGGGAGTTCATTCACGAAGCGTGAGGGGATGGACGAGGTCCACTGGCCGTAGACGCGGCGGTTTGCGGCGTGGAGGATCGTCGCTTCCTGCTTCGCGCGCGTGATCCCGACGTAGGCAAGGCGGCGTTCTTCTTCGAGGCTCTTGAGCCCGCCTTCGTCGAGCGAGCGCTGCGAGGGGAATACGCCTTCCTCCCAGCCCACGAGGAAGACGTGGTCGAATTCGAGGCCCTTGGCTCCGTGGAGCGTCATGATCGTGACCTTGGGCTCGTCGCGCGCCTCCTCGTTGTCCATCACGAGGCTGACGTGCTCGAGGAACGCCTCCATCGATTCGAACTCTTCCATCGCGCGGGTGAGTTCGAGCAGGTTCTCCACGCGGCCCTGCGCCTCGGTGGAGCGGTCGGCCTGCCACATGGCGAGATAGCCTGATTCCTCGATGATGATGCGGGCAAGTTCCGGGTGGGGCATCTTATCGGATAGATGCCCGCGCCAGCGGCGGAAATCCTCGGAAAGCTGTGCGAGCGCCTTGCGCGCAGCCGGGGGAATCTCGCTGGTGCCGGCGATGTCCGAGGCGGCGACGGAGAGAGAGATTCCAGCCGCGGCGGCGAACTGGTGGAGGCGCTGCAGGCTCTTGTCGCCGAGGCCCCGCTTGGGCGTGTTGACGATGCGCTCGAAGGCGAGGTCGTCGGCGGGCTGGCTGACGACACGGAAATAGGCGAGGGCGTCGCGGATTTCGAGGCGGGCGAAGAATCGGGGCCCGCCGATGATGCGGAACGGGATGCCGACGCGCACAAAGCGCTCCTCGAACTCCAGCATCTGATACTGCGCGCGCACGAGGATGGCGATGTGGTCGGCGGAGACGCCGCGGCGCTGGAGGCTTTCGATCTCCTCGCCGACGCGGCGGGCTTCTTCGGGGCCATCCCACACGCCGAGCACGCGGACCTTTTCGCCGCTGTCCGCCTCGGTCCACAGCGTCTTGCCGAGGCGGTCGGCGTTCTGCGCGATGAGGCCGCCGGCTGCGCCGAGGATGTGGCCGGTGGAGCGGTAGTTCTGTTCGAGGCGGATCACCTTGGCGCCCGGGAAATCCTGCTCGAAGCGCAGGATGTTGGCGACTTCCGCGCCGCGCCACGAATAGATCGACTGGTCGTCGTCGCCCACACAGCAGATGTTCTTGTGCTTCTGCGCGAGCAGGCGCAGCCAGAGATACTGCGAGACGTTGGTGTCCTGATACTCGTCGACGAGGATGTAGCGGAAACGCGTCTGGTACTGCTCCAGCACGTCGCGATGCTTCGCGAAGATCGTGAGCATGTGCAGCAGAAGATCGCCGAAATCGGTGGCGTTCAGCTCCACGAGCCGCGCCTGGTAGGCGGCGTAGAGCGTGCCTGCCTTGCCGTCCGCGAATGCCCATACTTCATCCTTCGGGAGCGTTTCCGGGGTCCAGCCGCGGTTCTTCCACTTGTCGATCACCCCGGCGAACTGCCGCGCCGGCCAGCGCTTTTCGTCGAGATCGGCGGCGGTGATGATCTGCTTCAAGAGACGAATCTGGTCGTCGGTGTCGAGGATCGAGAAGTTCGATTTGAGCCCGACAAGCTCGGCGTGGCGGCGCAGCATCTTCGCGGCGACGGCATGGAAGGTGCCGAGCCAGCCCAGCCCCTCCGACACATCCCCAATCACGCTGTGCATCCGCTCGCGCATCTCGCGCGCCGCCTTGTTGGTGAAGGTGACGGCGAGGATTTCGGATGGCCACGCGCGCTGCGTGTAGATGATGTGCGCAAGGCGCGACGTGAGCGCGCGCGTTTTCCCCGTTCCCGCGCCCGCCAGCATCAGCACGGGGCCTTCCGTCGTTAGCACGGCGTCACGCTGCGGCGCGTTCAGGCCGCTGAGATAGGGCGGTTCATCGCGGGTCGAGGTCGGAACGGATACACTCATCATGCGCTGTGATAGTCTCTATGGTGCTGCCTTGGCCAGCGTGAAGAACATTTTGTGAACGGAAGCGCAATGCGGAAGACGTGGATCGGGTTCGGAGCGGTGGCGGGAACGGCGGCGGTTGTTGCGATCGTGCCGTATTTCATCGACTGGAACTGGTTCAAGCCGCAGCTTGTTACGGCCGTGGAAGAAGCAACCGGCTATGATGTGGAGGTGGCGGGCGACATCGGCTTTTCACTGCTGCCGAGCCCGCGCCTTTCTGCCGAAGGCCTCACCGTCACCGGCTTCGGGCCGAGCCGCGAGCCGCTGGTGAAGGCGGAAAAGCTCTCCGCCGCTGTCGCCTTCCTGCCGCTGCTCTCGAAGCGGGCGGAGGTGAAGTATATCGCGCTCGAAACGCCCGTCGTGCGCATCATCAGCTATGCCGACGGCACCAGCAACTGGTCCGATCCCGCCAAGGAGGACGCGGAATCGTCGGGGGGGGAACTCTCGATCGAGGATTTCCGCATCGAGAAGGGCACGTTCATCATGCAGTCGCCCGAGGGCGAGCCGACGCGGGTGGACGATATCGACATGAACGTCGCCATCGCAAGCGCGGCTGGGCCGTACACGGTGGAGGGTTCGCTCCGGTACGGCGCGATGCCGGTGACGCTGAAGGCGGCCTACGAGCAGGGCGGCCTCAAGCTCGACGCGACGCTCGCGAAGGCGGGGACGATCGCCTTTGCGGGCCGGATCGGCGAGGCCGAGGGCGATGCCGCGACGCCGGTTTCGGGTAGGCTCACCGTCAGTGGCGAAAAGCTGGGAGACCTGCTTGCGGCGTTCAGCGGCGAAGAGGCGTCCAAGGCGCTCGCCTACGCCAAGCCCGTACAGCTCAAGGCGTCGATCGAGGGTACGGCGGACCAGCTTCGCTTCGCCGATGTCAGCGGAACCGTGGCGGGATCGAAATTCGGCGGTGCGTTCGATGTGGAGCGCGGCGCGCGCACCGCGATCAGCGGCCGGTTGATCATCGATGCGCTGAACGCGGCGGATTGGATATCGGGCGAAAAGAAGGACGATAACAAGGAGCCGTTCGAGCTTCCCGAGACGATCGACGCCGATGTGCTCGTGCGCGTGAACGATGCGCGTTACGACACGATGCAGCTTGGCGCGGTGAATGCGCCGGTGAAGCTCGCGAACCGTGTGGTGACGCTCGGCGATACAAGGCTCGCGCTCGCGGGTGGGGGCAGCGCTGTTTTGCGCGGTATCCTTGATGCAGCGGATGGCGATCCGCGCTTCCGGGGCCGCTTCGGCACAAGCCTGCCGCGCCCGGCGCAGACGCTCGCGGCGTTCGGCACGGACGGCTACACGTCGCTGCCGCCCGCGACGCTCGGCGGCACGATCGAATATCGCGACGATGCCGTCACCCTCGGCGACCTGCGCGGAACGCTGGATGGCAAATCGGTCGCCGGCAAGGTTCACTACCCGCTGGGAGAAACGCTGCCGATCGACGTGACGCTCGGCCTGCAAGGGCTGAACTGGGATCGCGTGGTTTCCAAGCCATCGACGAGCGCCAAGGCGGGCGATGCTTTCGCGCGCACCGTGAATTTCGATGTGCGACTCGGCGAACTGCTGATGGGCGGTAACCGCTACGGCGGCATCGCGGCCAAGGGCAGCTACGCCGCCGACAAGGTGACGCTGGCGCAGGCGGTGGTGCAGGAGGCGCTCGGCTTCGGGATCACGGCGAAAGGCAGCATCGACAAGCTCTCCGCCGACCGCCGCGCCGACCTCGCGCTCGGCCTTGCGGGCGAGGGCGTGAAGGGTGCGATCACGGTGAAAGGGCCGATGTCGAAGCTCGATGTCGGCGGCGCGGTCACCTATGCGGGCGCGGAAATCGGGCTCAACGGCTGGGTGCGGACGGAGCCGGACGTTGCCTACCAGCTTGCGGCCTCGGCGAAGGCGCCGGAGGCGGGCGTGGTGCTCGCACGACTTCAGGACGAGCCGCGTGGGGCGAAGCTCGGGCCTCTCGATCTCGGGATGCAGATCGCAGGCGCGGGCGACGTTGCGAAGATCACCGGCATTGCGGGCAAGATCGGCGGAATGACGCTTTCGGGTGACGCGTCCGTCAACACGGGCGGTTCGGTGCCGGTGGTGAACGCCGTGCTGAAAGCGGGCGTCGTGCCCGTGCTCGCGCTGATGGGCGACGACGGCACGGGCGCGGCGGAGGCGGCAAGCGGAAAGGGCGCGCGCTGGTCTTCGGAGCCGCTGTCGTTCGACTGGATCCGGAATTTCGATGGCCGTATCGCGCTGACGGCGGAGCGGGCGAACTACGATGCCTATGTGCTCGAGAAGCCTTCGCTCGCGCTCTTCAGCAAGGGCGGGACGCTGAATATCGAAGGCTTGAAGGGTGGCCTCTATGGTGGCACCTTCACAGCCTCCGGTACGCTCACATCGGGCGACGCGCAGGGCATGGCGCTGAAGGTCGCGCTGAGCGGTGTGCCGGTGGAGCCGTCCCTTAAGGCCGCGATGGCGAGCGCGCCCGCGACCGGCACGTTCGACATGACCGCGAACGTCACCGCGCGCGGCCGTTCGCAGAAGGCGCTGATGTCCTCCCTTGCCGGGCCGGTTAGGCTGGCCGCGACGAACGGCGTGATCCGCAAGGTGAACCTGAAGGCGCTCGACGAGGAACTGAACGATCTGCGCTCGCTCGACAGTTTCGCCCGTTTCGCGGGTACGGCGCTGAAAGGCGGCGAAACGCAGTATCGTACGCTTGCCATCGACGCGACCGGTAAGGGCGGCCGCTTCAATATCGACACGGTGACGAGCGATATGGACGGCGGCAGTGTGACCGCGAAGGGCTATGTCGACATGGGCGCGTGGTATGCGGACAGCGTCGCCACGATCCGCCTCGGCAGCCACAAGGATGCGCCTGCGATTCCGGCCACCATCAAGGGCCCGCTGCCGGTGCCGGAGGTGAAATACTCGCTCGGGCCGCTGCAAACGTGGTTCGGCAAGCGCATCGCACTCGTTGGCATCAAGGCGGCGGTGGGCGGCGACAAACTCGATCTCGGCACACTTATCGGCGGCAAGAAGCAGCAGGCGCCGGCCATCGCGGAAGGCGAGGCGCCCGCCGAAGCCGCGCCGCAGAAGAGCGTGGAGGATGAACTCGGCACTGCGCTCGGCAAGGGCATCGGCAAATTGTTCGGGAAGAAGAAACCGGCCGAGGAGCAGTAGGACGGGTTACAGCGGCCGGAGCAAATGGAGGCAGGCCTTGCCGACGTTTCGCACTGCATCCACGGCATAGCCTTCCGGTCCCAGTGATTCGTCGCGGCTGGTTTCCACGCTGATCCATGCGCCGGGGGCGAGCCAGCCGCCCTGTCGCAATGCTGCGAGCGCCTGTTCCGCGAGACCCTTGCCGTAGGGTGGGTCAAGGAGCACGAGATCGTGCGGTGCAACGGCTGTGCCCGGCGTATCCGCGCTTCGCGCCAGCACGTCGGTGCGATCGGCGGCGCCGAGCTTGGTGATATTGGTCTTGAGCGCGGCGAGCGCGGCGCGGTCCGTCTCGATGAACGTCGCGTGCGCTGCGCCGCGCGACAGGGCTTCAAGCCCTAGCGCGCCCGTGCCAGCGAACAGGTCGGCGACGCGCAGGCCCTCGAACGTGCCGAGGCGGCTCGTCAGCATCGAGAACAAGGTTTCGCGCGTCCGATCGGCCGTGGGGCGTGTTTCGGCGCCCGCGGGCGCGACGAGCGGGCGGCCGCGCCATGCGCCGGCAATGATCCTCATTTGCCGGGAAGGCGGCTCCGGAACCGCGAAACGATGTCGTCGGGCACCTGCTCAACGCCGCGCACCGGAAGTTCGCCCAGTTCGAACGGGCCGTAGCTGACGCGGATCAGCCGCGCGACCTTGAGGCCGAGATGCTCCAGCACCTTGCGGACCTCGCGATTCTTGCCTTCGGTGATCGTGATCACGAGCCACGCATAGGCGCCCGACTTGTGCTCGATATCGGCATTAATCGATCCGTAGCGCACGCCTTCGATGGTGACACCTTCCGCAAGCGCTTCGAGCGAGCGGGCATTCACGCTGCCGAACACGCGCACGCGATAACGGCGTATCAGCGCGTTCGCCGGCAATTCCATCGCGCGCTTGAGTTCGCCATCGTTGGTGAGCAGCAGCAGGCCTTCGGTGTTCATGTCGAGGCGGCCGATGGTGACGAGGCGGGGCAAATCCTTGGGCAGCAGGTCGTAAATCGTGGCGCGGCCCTTGGGGTCACGCGCGGTCGTCAGGCAGCCGGTCGGCTTGTGGAAGAAATAGAGGCGCGTCGCGCTCGCGGCGGCGACGGGGTTCCCGTCCAACGTGACCTCGGCGAGCGAGGTGAGGTTGAGCGCGGGCGAGGTGAGCACCGTGCCCGCCACCGAAACGCGCCCTTCCGCAATCATCCGTTCGATATCGCGGCGCGAGCCCACGCCTGCGCGCGCGAGCAGCTTGGCAATGCGCTGCGGCGCACCCGGACGATGCGCGGCCGGCGTCGCAGAGCTTTCGGAGCGACGCATCGGGCGCTCATCCGTACGCCGCGAAGGGCGTCCATCCGCGCGACGGGAGGGCCGATCATCGGCCTCGAACCGGCGGCCTGGGCGCGGGCCACGATCGCCAGGCTTTCCCGTCCGTTCATTGGCGCCGCGTTCCAGAGGTGTACGTTCACGGGGCGTGCGTTCACGGACGGGCCGTCCGGTACCGCGTTCGCCGGCGCGTTCCGCAGTGCGCGGACCATCGGAAACGCGGTCGTGGTCCGCCGGGCGGCGCGGACGCTGGGGTTTGCCGTCCGATGGCGGGCGGGCAGGGCCGCCGGCTTTTGATGGACGGCGCGGCGGACCGAAGCGGCGAGGGGGTTTCGTCATGCCGATCACCTGAACCCGCAGCGAACAATTGGCAAGCCCGCCGCTTTCGGCTAGTGGCATTCCGCCTGGCCCCTGTGGCGGAATTGGTAGACGCGCTCGACTCAAAATCGAGTTTCGCAAGAAGTGTCGGTTCGAGTCCGACCGGGGGCACCAGAGACCGTCCGTAGACGTCCATTTTCGTCCGCCAAGTGGCTTTTTCCTGTATTATTTTTGCTATGGTGTCCGCACTTAATCGGGCAAATTCGCCCGATACCACGACGATACCATGGTATTTTTCGTGGTATCGAGTTGCCCTCCTGAAGGAGGTACCATGCGACTCTCAGCGCTGGCGATCCGCAACGCGAAACCGCGTGACACACCCTACAAGCTCGGCGACGGGCACGGTCTCTATCTACTCGTAAAGCCGAGCGGCACCCGCCTCTGGCGGATGAACTACGTATATATGGGGCGGCAGAAGACACTATCCTTTGGTGAGTGGCCTTTGCTCAGCCTCGCCGAAGCGCGCGTGAAGCGCGACGAGGCCCGGCGCATCCTCGCGGCCGGGCTCGATCCGTCCGAGGAGCGGAAGCTGGAGCAGATGCGCGCGGAGCTTGCGGCTAGCAACACGTTCCGGGCGATTGCCGAGGAATGGTACCTCAAGAACGAACGCGAAGGCCTTTCAAGCCTCACGCTGGCGAAAATCCGCTGGCTCCTCGACAAGGCGTACGCGACGCTCGCCAACCGCCCTATCACGGAGATCGGTGCGCAGGAGGTGCTTATGGTCCTCCGGCGCATAGAGGCTGCGAAACATTACGAGAGCGCCAAACGGATGCGCAGCATCATCAGCCGCGTGTTCCGCTACGCCATCGCCACGGCGAGAGCCGACCGGGACGTCGCCGCGGACCTGCGCGGGGCGCTGGTAACACCGAAAGTCAAACACCACGCCGCCATTACCGACCCGGCAGAGGCGGGTGGTCTGTTGCGGGCCATTGCCGGATATAACGGTCACACCATCACGAAAATCGCGTTGGAAATGTCCGCGCACGTGTTTGTGCGTCCGGGTGAACTACGTCAGGCCGAGTGGCCGGAATTCGACTTCGACAGGGCGTTGTGGGTAGTTCCGGCCGAAAAGATGAAGATGCGCCGTCCGCACCGGGTGCCGCTTTCGCGGCAGGTGCTGGTACTTCTCGACCAACTGAAGCCGCTCACCGGGCACGGCCGCTATGTGTTTCCGTCGTTTCATACGCCACGGCGCCCGATGTCTGAGAACACTGTGAACACGGCGCTAAGGCGTCTTGGCTACGCCCACGATGAGATGACGGCTCACGGGTTCCGGGCGATGGCGGCTACGCTACTTAATGAGATGAGCATCTGGAACGCCGATGCCATCGAGCGGCAACTCGCCCACATGGAGAACAATGGTGTCCGCCGCGCCTACACGCGCGGCGAATACTGGGAAGAGCGCATCCGCATGATGCAGCACTGGTCGGATTACCTCGATCAACTTCGCGACGGGGCAAAGGTGATCAGGGTGAAGTTCGGAGGGGCGTAAAACGGCGGCTGCGCAGGGACAGGCAGCTTTCGGATTGTCTCGTGGGATGGCTGCCATTCTCAACGAAAGGGCGGCCGGCGCGTGCCGCTGGATTGACGACCTAGCGAGCGGCAGAGAGAGGTTGAATCAATTGCGCCCATTCTCACTGGTGGCTTCCAGGTGCGTCTGAAAGGCAAAGGTAACAAGCGCACTTGCGGCCCCGACCGCAAGACGCGCATGGCGCGAGCCGACACCGCGCACCTTGCCGTCGCGGCCATGGCCGGTGCCATAGAGACTGCGCACTTCCGCCAATCCCTGCACGACTGTCGCCAGGTTGCTCAGGAGGACCTTGATGGCCCTTGCTCCTTTGGCGGCATCCGGCACGTCATCGGGCAGGAGTTTGAGGGCGGCGAAGGCCTTCTTGCCAAGCTGGGGGAGGTCCTCCTTGTCGTAGGTGATGTGGCGTTCGCGTAGGATCGTCTTGAAACAGCTTTCGACCAGTTCCTTGGCGGTGCCGATCGCCAAAGCGGGATCGGCGTCGATTGACGCCTCGATGCGCTTGATCTGGTCGGTGATGTGGGCGGCATCGAACTGCTCCGCGATCGCTTTGGCGTCGGCAAGCCTTGCAGCGGCAGTGACGGGCACGATGGTGCCTGCACGGTATTCATAGCCATCGCGCGCTAGCTGCTGCTGGAACTTTCCCAGCTGCTGGCGATGATAGGTGTCATCAGCGCTGCTCCACGGGTAGGTCTCGCCTATCGCCCGTTCAAGATTCCCCATGAACACGGCTACGACGGTAAGGAATTTACGAATGTCGGAGGGGGCGGTGAAGTCCAGGCCGTTGTAGTAGGATTGAACCATCTGGCGCCGTTGGCCTTGTTGCAGGCCAGTTTGCTTGGGCGGAGGGCCGAGCGGCACCGCGGCTGCTTCAAATTCATCTTCGATTTCACGCAGGACGGAATTTGCCGACAGGTATTCCATTAGCAGGTTACGAAGGCGACGGCTGATTTCCATAACCCAATTGTGGCAAAATGCCCCTATTTTGCAATAGCGTCAGAGCTGTTGCGGCTTATAGTGGAACAGCTGGTCAAAATAGGGCAGAATAATCGACGATAGGGACGCGACTGCATGGAATCCGAGAGAAAATCTTTCCCTGAACTGAAGATCCCGAAGGTTTCTATTGGCGAAATCGCGCCGCACGGCGAGTTGTTCCAGCGGAGTCTGAGTGTCGGTGCATTGCGCGATCTCGACGCGGCGGATGAAGAGGGCGATCTGCCAGCAGATGAACTGGCGAGCTTGGTGATCGTCGCACTGATTTGCACCGGTGATGACGCGCCTTTGTCTCGTGAAGAGGTGGGCGCATTGGATGCCGATGCGCGGCACACCATTGTGCGGGCCATCATCGCGAAGAACCGCGACTGGTTTGTCGAGGATCGAAACGAGAAAGGGAATGGCACTGATCTTGCCAAGCTCTGCGTGCCGATGGAGCAGGGCAAGGAGGAGAGCGACGAAGAGTTTCTGGCGCGGGGCGTTCGTGCAGAGCTCGCCGCAAAGGAGGCGCGGCTTAAGGGCATGTTGAATGGCCTCAGCGAGCGTATGCAGGGGGTCATCGGTCCAAGCCTTGTGGCCAATATGGGCGCGTCCCGTTCCCTATCGCACCTGCTCGATTCAATGCGGCCAGAGCCTGCAACTCTGCGGATTCCGGAGTTACCGCGCAATCCGATCCATGACACGAATGAGATATTGGGCGAAGTTGCGAGCCAAATCGGCCAAATGCGTGATCTGGCGGCGGCTACCGCAGAGATGCAACGCACCTTGAATGCCACAGCTTCCGCTGCGGTGACTGATTTCAGCGCGGGCGCGGATAAGTCCTTCACGGCCGCCAAGCAAAGTCTCAAGATTGCCAAAGCCACGCTGGCCGCGACGATCCTGGCGGCGTTCGTTTCGGTCGTGGCTTTGTGCATTTCGGTCATGTCTATCAATAGCCAGAATGCGGGGGTAGAGACGCGCCAAGCGGCGCTGCAAATGCAGACAGAGCGGCTGACGGCAACCCAGACCGAGCTCGTGCGCAGAATAGGAGAGCTCCCACCGGTAATTAACGAAATGCCCGGCGATGCTAGTGCGGCCGCGAAAGCTGAGGGAAAGTAGCGCGGACACAGTCCGCGAAACTGACTGGCGGAGAATATAATGCAACAGCGAAGGCGCGTTTGTGTCAGACTAAGTGAATGAAAGTCCGCTTTCAGATTGTCAGCCCAACTTTGGACAGTCCCAAGTGTCCCTATCCACAGCCATGAGGATGGTGGCCGTTCAGCGCACGTTTTTCGGAGCCTGCGATGGGCATCGAATGACGGAAATCTGGTGGGAGGCGGTCATAAAGTACGTACTCCAATATAGTGCCGTCCCGCTTTGGCGGTTCGAAACGTGTCTGATCTGGCTCCCGCGCGGTGTGTGCGGGTCGCTATGCCTTTGGTCCGGCCGTGCCGGTCCTGCAACCCGCTGACGCGGGTCTTCCACTCCCGTTCCAGCCCTTCGGGTGCAGCCCGGCCCTTGGGGCCGACCTGTGGGCGCTCCGCCGCCCACCCCGCTCTGCCGCCGCGTGCGGCTATTGGGGAAGAGGTGGTTGCTGCGTGTGATTGTGCTTGGCAAGGCGCTGATTAGAAGCGAGTCTGTGTGTGATGAAGAGCATTGACGATCCCGGTATTGCGCTGCCCGAGAGCAAGTGGCGCGAGCTTGCGCGCGTCGTCGCGCTGCTGCGCGAAGGGTTCGCCGAGGCGGTCGCCGAACGGCGCGCACCGCGCTTCCGCGACGGCAAGCTGCTCAAGATCATCCTGTTCGGCAGCTACGCGCGCGGCGACTGGGTGGAAGACCCGGTCGGCCGCTACTTCTCCGACTACGACATCCTTGTCGTCGTCGATCACGAAGACCTGACCGACGTTCCCGAGTTCTGGCTGAAGACAGAGGACCGGCTGCTTGCCGAGGTCGGCGAGGGCAAGGTCAGGACGCCCGTCAGCGTGATCTACCACAGCCTCGACGACGTGAACGACCAGCTCAAGCTCGGGCGGTACTTCTTTGCCGACATCGTCAAGGACGGCATCGTGCTGTTCGAGGAGCCCGGCCATCCGTTCGAAACGCCGCGCAAACTGACCCCCGCCGAAGCGCTTAAGGAGACGGAGGACTATTACGAAGAGTGGTTCAAAAGTGCCGAAAACTTCGATGCATTAGCGCATGATGCGATTGATAAGGCCATGCTCAAAGAAGCTGCGTTCCTTATCCATCAGGCCACCGAACGTTACTATCACACACTCTTTCTCGTCCGCACCCTGTACAGCCCGAAGACGCACAACCTGAACCGGCTGCGGTCGCAGACCGAGGCGCTGGAGCCCCGGCTTCGCGAAGTATGGCCAGGCTCGACCAAGTTCGAGCGGCGCTGCTACGAGCTGCTGCGCGCGGCCTATGTGAAGGCGCGCTACTCGCGGCATTACCGTATCACCGCCGAGGAACTGGACTGGATCGGCAGCCGCGTCGAGGTGCTGCGGGGCCTCATCGAGGAGCTTTGCCTGAAGCGTTTGGGCGAGCTCGAACGCGCCGCCTGAACTGCCGGAAGGACGAAGTTGCCGCGCCGTATCCGGCGCCATAGGCTGGGCGCCATTATTCCCCCTTTCATGAACTGAACGCCGGCCTTTTGGGGCCGGCGTTTTCTTGTTCGATGTCAGGCGACGGAACCGGACTGATGTCCCGTCGTTCCGCTTTCCTCCACCGACTTCCGGTGCGGCCGCCAGCATCCAACTGCCCCCGGATGCTGGCGGCCAAGTCTCGAAAGCCGTGTCGGCCTTAGCCGTTCAGCCGGTCCTTGACCGCCTTGGCGGGGCTGAATGTGAGCTTGTTCGAGGCCGCGATCGTCATCGCCGCGCCGGTCGCCGGGTTGCGGCCTTCGCGCGCCGGTGAGGCCTTCACCTTGAACTTGCCGAAGCCGTTCAGCGATACTTCCTCGCCCTTGGCGGCGGCGTCGGTGATCGCGGCGAACACCGCATCGACGGCCTTGCGCGCATCGGTCTTCGTGGTCCCCAGCGTCTCGGCAAGCGCTTCGGCGAGGTCGGCATTGTTCATGTCTGAGCTCCAATATCGTTGTGGAAAGCCCGTCTGACGGCCTGCGGAATCGCTGTCAAACGAACATGTCGCGAGCGCGTTCGGGCGTTCAAAAAAGCGTGCCCAAACACACGAATCGCCACGCTTCGTGCTGCGTTATGCTGTGCAGCAATCCGCAAGGTTCGGCGGGACTTGCGCAAACTTTGGCGGAAAGCGCGCAAAGCGTCGCGTCCGTGCCCATCCAATCCTGCCGAGATACCCCACGGCACCGGCAAAATGCTCGAGTTTAGGTCCGCGCGTAACCATCGGGGTCCATACCCGTCCATAGGGCTGCGGACGGGTGGTGGCAGCATGGGGCGCGAAGGGCAGAAGGGAGGCACGGCAAGATAGAAAACCGTGCCTCCCTTTGGGCGGCAAGTCGTTGTCTGCACATCGTTTTTATTAGAGGTGGTTTTGCACCCAGCCCTCCACGTGCGAGACAGATTGCGCGGAAAGCCGCAGCAATACTGGCTTATAGCGCGAGGGTCTTTGGAGGTTCTTGACCGGATCGTCCGGGTTCGCCCTCATCCTGGCTTTTGATGCCGGAGACAGGCGGATGGCAGGCGGCGACGACTTCGAACTCTGGCTCGGGCGCATCGGAACCCCGCCGATGCGCACGCGGCTCGCGAAGGCGGCTGCGCTTACGGGACGCAGGGCGAGGCGGGGCCGGTCAGGCTCAAAGTTTACTGGCGCACGCATCGGGCGCGGCGGCGGCGTCGCAAGCGTGCTGCGGACGCGTGGCGCGAGCCATCGCCGCGTCGTCGTCAAGGCGCGCATCGTGAAGCTCGGCAAGGGGATGTCGGCGGCGCGTGCGCACGTGCGCTATCTCGAGCGCGACGGCACGACGCGCGAGGGCGAGAAGGGACGGCTGTACGGCGCCGAGGCGGATGGCGTCTCGGGGAAGGCCTTCCTCGAACGCTCGGCGGGCGACCGTCATCAGTTCCGGCTCATCGTCGCCCCCGAGGACGGCGACAAATACGAAGACCTGAAGCCGGTCGTGCGGCGGCTGATGACCGACATGGAAGAGGATCTGGGCACCAGGCTCGACTGGGTCGCGGTCGATCACTTCAACACCGGCCATCCGCACAGCCATGTCATCGTTCGCGGCAAGGACGAACGCGGCCACGACCTCATCATCGCCAGGGACTATATCACGCACGGCATCCGTACCCGCGCCGAAGCGATCGTCAGCCTCGATCTTGGACCTAGAACCGAGCAGGAGATCGTCGCGACGGCCACGCGCCAGGTGGACGCCGAACGCTACACGGGTCTCGACCGGAAGCTTGAGCATGCGCGCGGCGATGACGGTCTCGTGCATCCCGGCCACCGCGACGGCACCGAGCAGGCACTGCGCACGCGGCGGCTGCACAAGCTCGCGCGGCTGCGCCTGGCCGAAGAGGTGCGCCCCGGCTGGTGGAAGCTTGATGAGAACTTGGAGCCGACACTCCGCCGCATGGGCGAGAAGGGTGACATCATCCGCACGATGCAGCGACAGCTCACGGCCCACTGCTTGGCAAGGTCTCCGGCCGAGCAGCGCATCCACGAGCCGGCGACCATGGAAACTGTCGTCGGCAAGGTCCTCGCGCGCGGGCTCTCCGACGAGCACGCCGACCGGCAGTACCTCATCGTCGACGGGCTTGGCGGCGAGGTTCACTATGTCGACATCGGTCAGGTGAGCACCGAGACCGGGCACGGCAGCATCGTGCGCGTAGTGCCGACGCGGTTCGGGGTGCGCGATGCAGACCGCGCCGTCGCCGAGGTCGCCGCCGCGAGCGGCGGGCGGTACAGCATCGACCTGCACCTGAAGCACGACGCGCGCGCGACCGAAGACTTTGCCGAGGCGCATGTGCGGCGGCTCGAAGCTATGCGGCGCAAGACGGGCGGGGTCAGCCGCGAGCCCGACGGCACGTGGATCATCGCCGAGGATCACCTGAGCAGGGCGCAAGCCTACGAGGCGGCGCTCGCGAGCGACCGGCCCGTCACCATCGAGGTGCTATCGTCAAAGCCGCTCGAACAGCTGCCCGGCCACGACGGCGAGACGTGGCTCGACCGGGAGCTCGCGTCACGCGCCCCCGAAGCGCTCGGACGCGGGTTCGGCGCGGAGGTGCGCGCGGCGCTCAGGCAGCGGATGCTCTGGCTGGAACGCGATGGGCTGGGGCACGTCGAGGGCGAGGTGTTCACGCTGGCGCCCGGCGCGCTTGCCGCGCTCCGGCAGCGCGAGCTCGGCCGCGTCGCCGTGCAGCTGTCGTCCGAGCTGGGCCTTTCCCACACACCGGCCCGCACCCGCGACCACATCGAGGGCAAGGTGGGGCGCAGCGTCATGGTCGGCGACCACAAATACAGTATCATCGAGAAGAGCCGCGAGTTCGCGCTGGTGCCCTGGCGCCCCGTGCTCGAACGCGGCATCGGAAAGCAGGTCTCCGGCATCGTGCGCGAAAGCGGCATCAGCTGGACGATCAAGCGCAGCCGGGGGCTCTCGATCGGCATGTAAGGATCGGTGCCAAGCTTGGCGGCCGAAAGGCGGTTCGTGACGGCGGCGAGGCCGTATGCGCCCGCGCGAAGCGGCGCGATACTCGTTCCCATGAAGACGCGGCACCAGTTCTACCTTCCCGATGACCTCACCGAGCAGCTGCACACGCTCGCGAAAAAGCCCGGCGCGTCGAAGACGCAGATCCTCACCGATGCGCTGCGCGCCTGGATCGATCGCAAGGCTACGCGCGAGCTCGACGCCCGGTTCGGCCCCAAGCTCGACCGGCTTGCCACATACGCCGACGCCAACAAACACGGCATCGACGTCATCACCGAGATGCTGGCGCTGTTCATCCAGCACCAGCTCACGCTCGTCGCGCATCATCCGCCGTTCGATGACGATGTGCAGCGCCTCGGAGGCGAGCGCATCGATGCGTTCCTCGAACTTGTCGAGCGGCGGCTCGGCGGCAAGGGCAAGCGGCAGCGCCTGCTTGGAGAGGACAGGCCGTGAGCATCGACCCCGCCCCGCACCCGATCACCGTGCGCATCCCCGAGGCCTGCCGGATAACCGGGATCGGGCGGTCGAAGCTCTACGAACTCATCAAGGCCGGGGACATACCCACGATCAAGGTGGGGAGCATGACGCTTGTACCGATCAAGGGGCTAGAGGGGTTTCTGGAAGGGGTAGAGAAGAAAGTTAGCGGATAACTGCCTTACCCTCTTGCTGGCCCGTAGTAAGAGGAAATGCACTGGGGATTTTGCAATAAAGCAACCTAGTTTTTCATGATGGCCATTTGATGGAATGGCCTTTAGTTTGCGCTTGTCACCAGCCCTCCACCTTGCCAGTATAGCGCGCTAAATGGCAACAAATCTGCATACTTGGACGCGCGTGACGTGTCTTGATCTACAGCATCTCGGTCAAAATATCGGAAATGCGGCGCTGGACGGTATTAAGTATTGGCCAGAATCTGGGGAAGGGCGAGCAGTTAAGGCTGCTAGCGAACGCCTTTTTCGGCTCCTTGAGAAGACTCATGATCGGAGCGATCTCAATTATGTCTTTGATAATCTTGATTCTGTGATAGCTGAACTAAAGCTTGTCCGAGAAAACAGTTATTTTAAAAGTCATATTTCAAGCAGAATATATAAGGATCGAAGCGGGAATCGTAGAACCTTTAAAGAGTCACTGGATAGCCAAATTGGTGGTTTTGACGCTTTTGCCACAGTTAACCGGCCCAAAAAAGTTGTGTCGAAAGCTGCTAACGAGGAGCCGGAGGGTGAATTTCCACTCACGCCCGCGGCGGGCGATGAAAATTCTGCGCAACAGTTGGATGAGATAACGCCTGAGCAGAAAGCTGGGCCACTCCAGTTTGAAGTGCGAAATAGTGTATTACGTATTAAAAAACAGCCCGGAAGGCTGAATAATGAAGACAAGAAAAGTATTATAGCAGCACGTTCTGCTCTGGAAGAGAATGCTTCTTCTCTGGCTAAGCTTCTTTCTGAATCGAACTGCGACCCTCGTCTTATTGATGTTGTCAAGGAGGTCCATGATATCATTGCGTCGGGTGCGGACGTAATTAGGCTAGGGATTGTCAATTTTACGTGCGATTATTTATTTTCTCGACTTTCTGAGGAAATTCCAGATGTAGCCGCGGCACGCTTTCAAGGTTTAAATGTCGCGATCGGTTTGTATGTCGCACAGTTCCCCGAATGGCATAGGTTCACGGAAAATGCTGCCAAAGCCGAGATTGAGAACGAAGATATTGCCCGGACTTATGACATCGGGAAGGCAATACTTCCGGCGCTGAGGGCAGCCCGAGGACTTGTTGATCCGGAAGTCCCAAAATCTCTAGAGCTGATTTTAGAAGCACTGAAAAATCCAAAGCTCGCTGGTCGCAGAGCTCTATTCGGTGTGATACGAACTCTGGAAAACCTACTGGCAAAAATAATATCGGAATTTGCCAATGCGTTGTGGGCGGTAACGGAGGGCGCTCGCAACGGCGCGAAGAAAGCTACGACAGTGGTTGTTGCCGGCGGGCTGCTGCTAGCGGTGGCGAATACCGCAGCCAACCTTTCTCCAACGGCGGAGAGAGTCATAAAAGCAACGTGGCTGAAACAGGCGGCCGATATTCTCAGGCGAGGTTTGAAAGACGCAGAGTGAGTCCTTCACAACGCGCTCCGGCTGACGTCATTCGAACGGCGAATCGCTGTCCAAATATAGCCATAGATTCCCGCTTTCAGACTCGAACCATTCCGCGAAAAAGTCCCTTGGTATCGGTCATGGTATCGCTTGAAAGGGCTTAAAGGTTGTCGTTTAAAATCAATCAGATAAATTCTAACTTCGAGTCCGACCGGGCTCGATGTCCATAAGCGTCCACATTTGTCCATTCGTGTGCGAAGCGGTTGCGTCGTTGTCATATCACGTGAGGTATGCCGACTTGCCGTTTGTAAATTTAAGAAATGTTATTTTATAATTACAGAATTTCATAAATAAAATGTAATAATAAATTTCTAAATTATAACCATTTTTATGACTAATGGTCATTTTTCTAATTTAGATTATGATTATGGCTTTTGCATATATTTATACTGATGTTGCCCTTCGAATATTGAAAGTGTTTTAATTGATTCTGTCGCGTGTAGAATGAAATCGAAGCGATCCACGCCTGGGTCTATAGTTTTAAATAGGATGGTTCCATCGGGGTTCTTTTTTGTGCCGACCTCAGATGACCAGGCTCCAAAATCAAATATCGTTTTACCCTCTCTGCGAACGACATTAATGGATCCAAGATCAGCGTTTTCGTATCGCTGAGCAAGGAGCCCTGCCAGATTTGGGTCCGCTGGAACAGTGATGGACTGATGACTGCTGTGCCGAGATTTTAATTTCGTTGCAGCGCTGGCAATCTCTGCCGCTGCTTCTGGTCGGCTATCATAGAGCAACTCAATAAGCCGACGCATGGTTGGTTCTAGCAGTAAGCCTCCCGAAGAGGAGTTCGTGAGAATAACAGCGCCTACATTCGCAGAGGGAATGAAAAATATATTGGATGTATAGCCCGGCAGGCTGCCGCCGTGATTGTAAACGGCAATGCCGGAAACATCGATCTCCTCGAGCCCGATTCCGTACCACATGCCCCTGCCGCTGGGGACGATGCGATCCCTGCGGGCTTTGACCGCATCAGCAGCAATAACCTGACGACCATCATACGCTTTGCCCAGAGAAAGTTCAGCCAGGACGTATCGCGTCATATCGCGAACGTTAGACCACGCGCCGCCAGCCGGACGATAGGGCGTAATTGCTGTGTTCAGCCCGAGGCTTGAAACGGCGGAGTGTCCTTCGGCATCCAATCCATGTGGACTTGCATGCTTCGAAGCCAGCGCGCGTTCTGTTGAAAATGTCGTGCTCGTCATGCCAAGGGGGGCGAATACGCGCTCTTGCATGGCTCTGTCGTATGCGGCGCCGAATTCCAGGTCCGGGTACAGTCTGTGGCCACCGATATAGCCGCCGGCGGAAGCCATCAGGTTGCTGTATTGAAAGACCTTGCCAAAGTCGCTCGTCGGCTTGGTGTTTGCAAGCTGAGAGAACGTATCTGTCGCCGGCGTGTCCGGACCGCCTTTGAATATCCAGCCGTAATCCTTACGTGGAAGGCCCGTGCAGGCGCAGACAAGATGCCTTACGAGAACGCGTTTGGTCGTGGCCTCGTCGCCTAGCCTGAACGACGGCAATATATCAACAACCGGCTCATCCCAGGCGAGATCGCCTGTCGCTACCAGTGACGCAAGCATGAGGGTGGTAAGCGGCTTAGTATTCGATGCGATCATGAAGAGCGTATCGGCGTCTACGGGTTGCTTTGTTTCAATGCTCTCGACACCAAGCCCGCCTTCAAAAACGATTTTGCCGTCGCTTATGACAGAGAGCGCAACGCCGGGTACATCCAGCGCGACCATTGCTTCCTTGACGAAAGCCTTGAGCATGTGGACTCGAGCGGCTTTAAAAGGGTGGGCCTTAATCCCAGCCAGATTCTCTTCCTGATAGTCCGCTGTTTGAAGGCCATCGAGTATTTCATCGATTTCCGCACTTCTTTTGCTAATCGTTGCGTCCGAGCCGTCCAAAACCACGATGGTCCACGATCGCGCGCCTTGAAAGACGATCGCTTTTGCGGTGCGTCGTTCGGCGGGAGATAGGGAAAATGTGAATTCTGTTCGCCCTATCCACCCGCCTTTGGGTGGCAGAGGAATAACTGTCGCTATCGCGCGAGCTGTTACAGGAGGCAATTTTGTCGCTGCGCTTCTAAGTGCCTCGATCGCCGAACGGGAGGTTGTCTGCGTGATGGTGACGACCGTATCTCCCTCAGGCGCTTCAATCGTCGCAACTGCCCTGTCAATAACGCGCCAGGAAGTCGGGGCTTGAATGCGTACGCCGAATGCAAGCAGGCGCGAGGTCGTAGCGCGCAAGTTTTCGGCGGAGGAACTCGCTGCCGATGCGACCAGCATAGGCGCTAATATTAATAGCCCCAGGAAAACGCGGACGAAAGCGAGGTAAAATGTTTTGATTGCCATAGGAAAAGCCCTTCGGCTCGGAAGCGGCCGCAGCGTCGAGACACAATGCAAGCCTGACGTCGCGGACACTAGCCGAGTTCTCGCTGGCAAGCTATGTCATGGATATGACAGGTGAGGGCACAAGCGTTGGCGATGGCGAGTTGATCGACTCCCATAATATTGTGAGTGCTTGGGAAGGTCTTGTCGGCGCCGCGGCTACTTCCGTTTCGCGCCTTCTCTCAGCCGTAGATACGCCAAACGGACTTAACATATTAGACAGAGAGTTGCAGGCTCTTTGTCCATATACGAATTTCATCGTTTATGTATTCGAACTCGGGACAGAGCCTCAGGTGCTTTATTCCAACCATGGCGTGATCGAGATGCGCCATAGCATGGCCGACTATATCCGAGGCCTTTACACACTGGATCCCTTCTATCAAGTGACGACCCAGAAGGGTTGTGGGCTCTATCGTATGCGCGATATTATGCCTGAGGCATTTCCTAAGTCTGAGTATTATCGAAGATTCTACAAGTTCACGAATGTGATCGATGAATTTCGTTATATCGTTATGCCTGACGAGCGACGATCAGTTCACATTTTTGTGGAGAGAGAAGGGGGCGGCAACGAATTTTCGCCAAGAGATTCTGCCGTGCTGAAACTGCTTGAGCCCGCGGTTTCTGCTTACGTTAAAACCCATTTTCGCTTGTTGACACAACCGTCGGGTTCGCAAGCGTCTGCGACCGCACAATTTGATTTAAGAGCGCAAGTCATGGCCATGGAGTCAGGGGTTCTCACACCCCGGGAGGTCGATACAGTCGAGCTTATGCTAAAAGGTCATTCGGTAAAATCGATGGCTACACTCCTCAACATCGACAATGGAACTGTCGCAAATCATAAACGCCATGTTTATGCCAAGCTAAAGGTTCACTCTCAGGCACAGCTTTTCAATCGCTTCCTGAGAAGCCTGTCGGATTGATTTAGCTCTCATATCTGTGCTTCCCGCACCCAGGCTCCCCCCGTCACATTCGTGACGGTGGGCAATTTTGAAAACACGCCGTATCCCTCAAGAGTGCGTCATTGGCGTCGGGGAGGGAGACGATACAGTGCAAAATTCGAACTCGAGAGAGCGAGCCTGGGAAGGTCTGGCCTCGACAGTTGGACAGTCATTGTCACGTATCGATTGGGAGATGCAATGTTCCCTCCCTCGGTCGCATAGATGCATACCGGATTTCCAGAAGATCGATAGGCACTGATGCTGCTGCTGCGGAAGATGCACGGCCTTCGTGCCACAGGGATTGTCCTCTGCCTTGTATTTTCTGGACAGGCGCACGCGGCAGCTGATGTAGGTCAAAGCGAGCCGTATACGCTCGAAAATGTGCAGCAGTTTGATTTGAAATCCGAGCGCGGACAGATCTATCGTGTCTCCATTGCCTTTCCGTTCGCCAAAAAGCCGGAAACAGGCTTTCCTGTCATTTATGTGCTCGACCCCGACACGGCGTTCGCGACCTTGGTAGATACCGCTCGGGCACAGGCGTTCTCGCTTGGTCCGGCCGTGATTGTCGGTGTTGGGTATCCGAAACCCGATACATTGGCGCGAACATTCGATTTGACGCCATCCGATACTGATAGGAGCAGTCTGCCGGCAAGCCGCTTTGATCCGCCCTACGGTCCCACCGGAGGCGCCGAACATTTTCGTAAATTCCTCGTGGAATCTGTTAAGCCTGAGGTGGAAAGACGCGTTGCGATTGATCGAAATCGCCAAGCCTTGTTCGGTCACTCATTCGGGGGACTTTTTGTCCTCGATACTTTGTTTTCCGCACCGGATGCTTTCAACACATATGTGGCGGCAAGCCCTTCTGTTTGGTGGAGTAATCGCCTGCTCCTCCGCAAGGCTCGAGGTATCATTCAGGATACCGACGGCCGAAGTAAGCGAAGGCTCCTCGTAACTGTTGGACTTCTTGAGCAGTCCGTCGAGCCATTCGAAGACCGCGCGATCCGTGCATCCACAACACCGAAGGATGCTGACGAACTATCGGCATATAACCATGGCTTCGTTCGCAACGCATCCATGGTCGATGGTGCCAATGCAATCGCAGATACACTGGACACCGTAGACGATGCTGCGCTGTGCGTACGTCTGGACGAGTTCTCTGGTGAGGGACATATGTCGGTTATCCCTGCCTATCTCAGCCGCGGATTGCGCTTTTCGCTGTTATCAGGTGACAATTCCCGGAGGCCAAATTGCGAAGAGCCTTAGGGGAAATGCGTTGATGTACGTACTCTCCGGGCAAGGCTCGCGCCCCGCCTGATCGGGGTGCAGGTGGGTAGACTCCTTCCTCGTCAAGACTCCCAAGGACTGCATGGTAGGGAATTGAAACAATGACGACGAAAAGAATACTACGTTATGTAAGCCTGTTATCTATCGTCGTGGCGACAACGGGAAGCGGTCCGGCCGAGCAGGATATGTCGTATGATCTCGTTATCTTGCATGGTCGCGTTATCGATCCTGAAAGCGGACTTGATGCCGAGCGGAACGTCGCGATCCATAACGGTTCGATCGTTGCAGTGACGACGGCTGCCATCAAGGGCAAGCGTTCGATCGACGGCACGGGATTGGTGGTGGCGCCGGGTTTCATCGATATACATTCCCACGCCCAGCAGTTGCCCGGCGCCCGCATGCAGGCTTTCGACGGCGTAACAACGGCTCTGGAACTTGAGCTCGGCATGTTGCCGATCGACCGATATTACGAAGAGACGGCCCACGAGGGACGTCCGATAAATTTTGGCGCGTCCGCTTCCTGGGTTCAGGCCCGGCAGGCGGTGATGGACGGCGCCAAGCTGGTGCCCTCCATAAAAGCCTTTCAGGATGCTGCCCACCTTCCGAACTGGTCGAGCAGAATCGCCAGTGAAAAAGAGATCAGCAGTATGTCGGCACTTATGGAGGAGGCGATCGGGCAAGGCGCGCTCGGTATTGGCTTTAATGTGGGCTATTCACCACCCAGCGGCCGCAGGGAATATTACATGTTGAACAAGCTTGCCGCTGCCCACAACGTTCCCACTTTCACGCATGTACGCTTTGCCAGCACTGAAGAGCCTCACAGCTCCTTCGAGGCCTACGAAGAAATGGTGGCCGTTGCGGCATCAACAGGCGCCCATATGCATATAAGCCACTTCAACAGTACCGCGTTGCGCGATGTGCCTAAAATCGTCGAACTCGTGAGGGGGGCACAAGAGCGTGCAGTTCCACTGACGGTGGAAGCCTATCCGTACTCTGCCGCCTCAACCGTGGTGGGCGCTGCGATGTTTCGGGGACCTGACTGGCAAAAGCGGCTGGGGGGCGTACGCTACGAGGATTTCGAGCATGCCGGAAAGAGACTCGATGAGGCAAGTTTCAAGCATCTTCAGAGTACTGATCCTGGAGCGATCATTGTCTACAAATACCTGCGACCTGATAACTCGGCCGATGACCAGCGTATGCTCGATCTCGCGGTCCTTTATCCCGGCGGTGCGGTCGCATCGGACGCGATGCCTTGGATGGTCGATGGGCGCATTGTCTCAGGCGATATTTGGCCGATGCCGGAGAATGCCTTCTCTCATCCGCGCAGTGCGGGGACTTTCTCGCGCTTCATTCGCGAATACAGCCGGGAACGAAAGTTGGTGAGTCTACCGGAAGCCATAAGGAGGATAACATTGGTTCCGGCGCGCATTCTCGAACCCAGCGTTCCCCAAATGGTGCGCAAAGGCCGGATTCGTCCCGGCGCTGATGCGGACGTTATTGTATTTGATCCGAACGTGATCTCCGACAAGGCGACGTTTGCGGCACCTGCCCAGCCCTCAATCGGGATGCGATGGGTGATCGTTGCAGGAACGCCCGTCATTATCGACGGCCAACTCGACCGAAGCGCAATGCCCGGCCGCCCCGTCAGACGCCCAATCGAAATTCGCCCATAAGATCGCCGTGAAGCGCAGTTGAGACTCGCTATCTTTCGATTGAGACCTGATCGGAGAGGTGAGGGGACCTCAATATCCGCCAAAGCCCAATCGTCAGAACAGGGAGAACGTAAATCGCGAGAAAGGCATATGAGAGTGCGCCGTAGCCTTCGGAAATGAGAGTGACGAGCCCAAAGCGATCAGCAATGAACATGCAGAGGGTCAGCAGCACAATGCCGACTCCAAACCGCGCCCCATGTGACAGCTCTGTCCCTCGCCTTGACGACCAGACGTTGCTCACACGTTCATTGATCGAGTGTACCGTCCCGGCGCCACTCTCCAGAATCGCTGCGAATATCATGATCTGGAACAGGATATGAAATGCCGGAACATCTAGTCGTCTCAGCATAAAGTCAGAGGGTAGCGCCTCATTCCCGATGCCCGGATAGAACGCCATCATGCAGACGAAGAAGATAAGGGCAGGAAGCATGGCCAGTGGACCCGCGAGAAGGCCTGCAATGAGCGCATCTCGGCTGCTTGTGAGGTGCCGAAGGACTGCAAGTACAGCCACGGCGCAGACCACGTTGTATCCCGAGTACTTAAGCCCTCCCTCGACCCATTGTCGGGGAGGTATTGAGTTCCCGAAGCTCACAAGAATATCGTCACCGAAACGGCTCAATGCGAGCACGGCAAAAATGGCGTAAACGCCGTACATCATGAAGGTGACGTAACTGAATAGCCTCTCTACAGCTGTGTTTCCGAGCCCGACGAATGCAGCAATAAGCACCATCAATGCAAGGGTGCCCCACGTGGGCGCAATGCCGAACATGGCGGCTCCCAAGGATCCCGCTGCGGCTCCGAACACGGAAAGCACGAGAACCACGAGCAGAATGTAGGCGACCTCGAACACGACCCAGCCTTTTCCGAGCATCGCCTTGAAAAATAGACGATAGTCGAAAGCTTGGGCACGCCACGCAAAAACGAATGTTATGGCGCAAACTATACTCCAAAGAACTGTCGAGAGCGCAATGGCGGCGACACCGCCCCATGGGCCGCTTGGTACGAAGAACTCTGCCAGTTCGCGCCCGGTTGCATAGCCCCCACCGATCACAATTGCCTTGAAGGCGAATCCAGGGAGCAGAAAACGTTGAAATGCGCTTGGTTGAAGAGCTTTTGTCATCGTTCTAACCGAGACAATCGTTGAAGTTGCGGCTAAACGTGGCGCCATTGGCGCCAAGCCGCATAGCTATCGCTCGTGCCGGCCAATACTTTCTAAGCATCCGAGGTGCTTCCCTGGATCTTATCCAAGACGGCACTTGATTGCGGATGCTGCCGTGGGTCGTCTTGGTTATAAAATTGAACGCGTTCACGCCGCTTTGTCAGGTTTCTGAATGCGCGATTTAAGGCCCTCGATGACATCATCTGCACTTGCAACAACGCCGAAGATTCCATCCTCAACCGTAACCATGTGGATCGCAGCATCATGCGCATAGGCATCGCCGCTGGCACAAGCGTCGGCGACGAGCAGGCACTGATACTTGCGATCGACAGCTTCGCGAAGCGTCGTGTGAACGCAGACGTCAGTTGTCACGCCGCTGAACAGCAGATGCGTGATGCCCTGCGCGCGAAGAATCATTTCCAGGTCTGTCTGGTAGAATGCGCCGTTGGCGGTCTTATCTACGATGATATCGTCACTTGCAGGCTGGAATTCGGGTACTAGGTCATAACCTTCGCTATCCCGGAGCATTGCTCCACGACTTCCCCCTGCCAGGTTTATCCCGGCGCGCTGTGCACGCCAGATATCGTAGGGTGAGGCATCGGCTACATCTGCGCGATATCCCTGACGTGTCCAAATAATGCGGCAACCGGCTTCCCGGACGGCTTGGACCAGCCGTTGTACAGTGGGAATGATGGTACGCAAGCGGGCGGGATCGTAGCCTTTGCGCGCAAAGTAGCCGTTCGGAGAAAGAAAATCGATTTGCAGATCGATGACAAGAAGAGCGGTTTTCTCTGGGTCGAGGTTGCCATCATACGGATAGTTGAAGGGTCTCGCCCTGATCATTTTTGTGTCTTTCGTACTAGAACAGGAATCCGACGCGCGCCTCGATAATTCGAGGTGTGCCGAAGAACTCGGTGTCTGCAAAGCCCGCATAGAAGAACCGCTGGGTCTTGTAGAGCGTATTGGTAAGGTTTCGACCAATCAAGGCTACATACACCTGGTCACCCGGGAAGTCGTAACGCAGGTTTGCGTTGACGAGCGCGTAGCCTGCCTGCCGCTCGCGTTCGAAGTCCGTAAACTGAGGAAAATTGACCTCGGACTGGTAAGTAACTTCCGCGCGTGCAGTGACTGAGCCGGAATTCCCGATAGTTGCTTTGTATTGGGCGCCTGCCGTGAAACTCCATTTGGGTGTCAGCGGCATGGGAAGGCCCGAGATTTCAGCATCAGTGACCGGCGAGATGTAGTTCTTCAATTCAGTATCGAGATAGGCACCGTTAAAGTCGAGGGTCAGACCCTGGGCCGGGCGGACCGTGGCGGCAGCTTCAATGCCGTAGATCGAAGCTTTGGCAGCGTTCGTAATCCGCGTGATAATGCCAGTCGGCGTAAAGAGGCGCGTGCGAAGCTGGAGGTCGGTGTAGTCATAATAGAAACCTGCGAGGCTGAATTCGGCAAGACCGTTCGCCAGGCTGTTTTTTGTGCCGATCTCATAGGCCCAGATTCGTTCTGGCTTGTAAGTCTCCGCGATGGTGGCAAGGTTGACGCCGCCGCTCTTGAAACCGCGCGTTACGCTTGCGTAAAGTCTACCCCCGTCATAGGGCAAAAATTCAACAAGAAGCTTCGGTGTGAAAGCGTCCCCCTTCGTCGTCGCATCGGTTGCAATCGGTGCAGGGATGAAGAGCGGGGCATCGAATATGCTTTCGCCCCACTGTTTTTCGTCAGTGTAACGTGCGCCTGCAAGGAACGATGTGCGGTCGTTGAGAGGCACGGTTACTTCGCCGAAAACGGCCTTGCTTCGACTGCGTATCGTCAGTGTCTGATCGGTGTAGAGATAAGGGTCATCGAGTGGATAGTCGCTATCGATTTCGTATCCATTGCCGGACATCCGCTGTCGGGAGTAATAGGCGCCGGCGGTCCAGGTAATGCCCCCTGCGTGGCCGCCCGAAATTTGAAACTCCTGGGAGAAAAAGCGATTGACGGCATCGGCAACAGTGTACCCGATAAAGCCGCCGCTGCCATCAATGTCGCTGATATCCAGAGACTGATAATCGAGAAATCCGGTCAAGGACTTCAGAGTGACGTCACCCAGGTCGAGCGATAGCGTTCCCGAGAGAAGCCAGGTTTTTTGATCGAATACCGGCGGGGTATCGTTGCTGATTCTGCGCGGACTTTCGCGCTGCGGCGCGATGCTGGCATAAACCGGGGAGTCAGGGTTGTTGCTGAAGCCAAATCCGACCGTGCTCTTATCATGTGAGTATTGTGCCGTGATGTCGGCGGTCAAGGTTTCCGTGAGCGCGTATTGGCCGCGAAGACGAATGCCGCGATAGCCACGAGCATCAATCTCGCCGCCGGCAGGGTGGATGTTCGTGGTGTAACCGTCATCATTTGCGTATAGACCGCTGAGGCGTATGCCCCCGCGATCATCGAGAGGAACGGTGACGCCGCCTTGCAGGGTGACAAGGTTGTTGCTTCCGTAGCCGATGTATCCGTCCGCCGCGAAGTCGGAGCCTGGGGCCTTCGATATGATATTGATGGCGCCTCCGGTCGCGTTGCGGCCGTAAAGTGTGCCCTCCGGCCCCTTGAGCACCTCGATGCGTCCGAGGTCGAAGGTTTCTGTAAGCGCAAAGCGCGTGTCTGGAATGTAAATTCCGTCCATATGCACCGCGACCGATGGGCCGCCTGATCCGATATTCGTCCCGACGCCTCGGAGCGAGATGCGCGCGGAACTACCGCCGACGGCAACTTTGAGTCCCGGTGTTTGATATTGGAGATCCACAAGGGATTTCACACCGGCGGATTCCAGCGCCTCACCGGAAAACACATTCAGCGAAGCCGGAACATCAATGGCACGCTCCTCGCGCTTGCGCGCTGTCACGATGATCTCTCCAGAGAGCTGATCCTCACCCGCTCCCGTCGTCTGCGCCTTAACGTCCTCGGACCATCCGTAGAAAGTCGTCACTGTGATTGCCGTGAGGGCGGTGTTCCGCATCCACGCATACTTGCGTTTCACGACTTCGGTTTTCGCTTTCATGTGTTACCCCTCCGCATTTGCTGGCAAATGGGCTTTGCCTTGCCCCCAATCGGCCTTCCGCGGGACCGTTGAGGTAACTTAGAGACGCAAGCGCGCGGCTGGCCATCGTCATAAACATGATGGTTGGGGTGCCGTTGCCTTGGTTTGGAACCTGAAAGCACCATAAATGCGCATGAACATGACAGGTTATTGCGCTGGAGTGATCAGCACTCTTTGCGTTGATCGCTCCGAATGATTCGAAGCAGTCTGGTTTTCTTGATCGGAATTCCAACCAGTTGCGCAAAAAAGCGCCTTGGTATCAGTGATGGCAACATCAACTGACATTCATGTAGTTGATTGGATTTCTTCGACTTTCAAAAGTAGCTTCTAGTGCGACCGGGCCCTTGGACGTCCATTCTCGTCTGCCGGGTGACTGAAGTGGGCTGCCGCACCACCATCTGGGTGACTGGTAGGTATCGGGCACTTGAAATGGACTATTAAATGGTCTAAATAATCGATCTTTAGAGTCTCAAATGCTAGGACGCGCGCGATGCATGTATCTGTCACGGAAGCAAAAGGGTTGCTTACCGATCTTCTGAAGCGCGCAGAAGCGGGAGACGAAGTCATACTGACGCGCCACGGGCATGCCGTCGTGCGATTGGTGCCGATCAGGCCGATTTCCACTGCAACGTCCCGCAGAACCCTCCTCGATAGCATTCGGGCGTCTGCTGCGAAAAGGGCTGCTCCTGGTCCCCGCGCTGCGCAGAGCCAGGATTTCCTTTATGGTGATGATGGTCTGCCCAAATGATCGCGGTAGACACATCAGCTTTGATGGCGATCATGCTCAATGAGCCGGAGGCAGACGCATGTGCTGCGGTCCTCGAAGCTGAAGAGCATCTGCTGATTTCGGCTGGGACCGTCGCAGAGGCGTTGATTGTCGGCGCGCGGCGCAATGTCGGTGAAGAGATTGCCCAGCTCATTGACGGCCTCGGATTCGAGATTGTCAGCCTAACGCCGGCTTCGGCCCGGCGCGTTGCCCAGGCCTATGAACAATGGGGGAAGGGCATTCATCCTGCCGCGCTGAATTTTGGTGACTGCTTCGCGTATGAGGTCGCCAGGGAACATGGATGTCGGCTGCTTTATGTCGGAGAGGACTTTAAACAGACGGACCTCGAAAGTGCCGTTGACTGTTCCTGAGCAGAGAGCCCAGGAATATGATTGGATAGGGCTGGTCGTTGCCGATCTTATACTGCGTGGAGCGCACTTGACCATATGTGCCGCGATCAGCTTTTATCGAGCATCAATGTCACGCCGGGAGTTGACATGGCAGCAATAGAAAAGAAGGCAAAACACAAAAGTGCTGCCGACGACGAACTGGGCACCCATGCGCTCGCGATCGTCAGTTTCCTGTATAATCGCGTTATTGCCGGCGCTGCCCCGGCCTTGCGTAAGCGAACGGGATTGAGCGTGACTGAAGCCCGCATCGTTTTCCATTTAGGTACAACTTCGTGGACCACGGCAAATAAGCTCGCCAAGAATTTGGGTATCGACAAGGCTGCCATCAGCCGCGCAACGAATCGCCTTGTTGAACTTGGTCTGGTAGCCTCGGAGCGAGATCCCAACCATGCTGCCCGTAACATATTGACATTGACCGAAGCCGGTGAGGCGCAATGCAAGCAGATCGCTCACTTTACGTTCGCTCGTGAAAAACATCTGCTCAACGTCCTGGATGACGAAGAGCATCGACAATTTCTCAAAAGCCTGCGGAAAATCCTGACGAATGTCGAAAGCGTGAACAAACTGGTCGCGCAAGGGCATTTTTGGGAAGAGTGATCGACCGTCCTCCCGACCTCCCTCAACGAGAACGCAGCTGGAGTGGCGACTCACCCATTCATAGGTGCGCGCTGCGTACATATAAGTCATTGCTGACCTCCGCCGCACCGATGCAAGTTGACATGTCAACTGATTTCATGGCATCGGAGGCGTCTTAGAATTGCTGACGGCCTCTCCTTGGAGCGGGCTGATCGGCCAAGGGCGCAGCGGGAAACGTGACTCGAGTCATTCTTGAAAATGCACGGATATTTGACGGCGTGTCTGCGGATTGCGCCGAAGGCATGTCGGCGCTGATCGAAAACGGAACGATCCGCGAAGTCTCCGAGCGCCCGATCAGAGCGGATGATGCTCGGCGGATCAATGTCGCCGGCAAGACACTGATGCCCGGACTGATCGATCTTCACATCCATGCTTATTTCTCCGATTTGAACGCCAAGGTGGTCGACGGCCGCGATGCGCCATACCGGACGGCCTATGCGGTCAAGAAGCTTGGCCATGCGCTCGATTGCGGCTTCACCACCGTTCGTGACATTGGCGGCGGCGATTATCCCTTGGCGTCCGCGATCCAGGACGGTCTCATCCGGGGGCCGCGCTTCTTTTACGCCGGTAAGGTTCTGTCGATGACCGGCGGTCATGTCGATTACAGGACACCCACTGAACAGCATCATACCCACGGCTATTGTTCCTGCGGATCGATGAACTGGGGCGGTGTCGTTGTCGACGGCGTTGACGAATGCATAAAGGCTGCGCGCGAGGAACTGCGCCGCGGTGCCCATTGCATCAAGATTACGGCGTCGGGCGGGGTGATGTCACCAAGCGACCCGATGTGGATGAACCAGTTTCGAGAAGACGAAATCCGCGCGATCGTCAACGAATGCGCCGAGCGTCGAACCTATGTGTCTGCGCATTGCCATCCCGTCAGCGCCATTCGCCGATCAGTCGAGTTCGGCGTTCGTTGCATCGAACATGCAACCTTGATCGATGCCGAGACCGCACGGTGGGTTGCCGAACGGGGCGCTTTTGTCGTTCCCACCATGTCGGTCATCTTCGTCAATATGGAAGTCGGCGCGAAGCTCGGAATGGGGGCCGAGAACATGGCCAAGCTCAAGGTCGCCGCGGATTTTGCAATCGAAGGTCTCCAGCATATGCGCGATGCCGGCGTGAAACTGGGCTACGGCACCGACCTGCTTGGTTCCACCTATGACCAGCAATGCCGCGAGTTCACGCTTCGGTCCGAAGTCTTCACGCCGCTCGAGATGCTGCGCCAGGCCACGTCGATGGGCGCGGAGATCCTGATGCAGGAAGGAAAGTTGGGCTGCGTAAGTCCAGGGGCCCATGCGGACCTCATTGTGGTAGACGGTGATCCGTTGAAGGATATCGAACTGCTCGCTGCTGATGGTCACAAGCTCGATCTGATTATGCGGGCCGGCGAGATCGTAAAGAACAGAATGACCTGAGAAGCGCCGCCACCCTTGGAGCAATACCCAATGAAAACTGTCGGAGAGATTTCGCCGCGTCCGAGATTACCGGCCGCAGCGCGCGCCGCCCTCGATGACCGACTGGGCGAGCGCGTGAGCTATTCAGAGGCGGTCCGCTCACAGCATGGCCATAGCGAGACGCACTTCGCATCGTGCCTGCCGGACGCGGTCGTTTTCGTGGAAAATACCGACGAGGTCGTTTTCGTCGTCGGCCTATGTGCAGCGCACGATATCAAGCTCACGGCCTATGGCGCTGGTACCTCGATCGAGGGCAACGCGCTCCCGATCGCCGGCGGCATTTCTCTCGACATGAGCCGGATGAATCGCATCCTCAGCATCAATGCAGATGATTTCGATGTCACCGTTGAGGCTGGCGTGACCCGGATCGCGCTTAACAATCACCTTCGCGATCAGGGGCTGTTCTTCCCCGTCGATCCCGGTGCCGACGCGACGATCGGCGGCATGGCATCAACGCGGGCCTCGGGCACGAACGCCGTCCGCTACGGTACGATGCGCGAGGCGGTGCTCGGCCTGCGTGTCGTTACCGCCGACGGGCGCGAAATCCGCACCGCCCGCCGCGCGCGAAAGTCTGCAGCGGGCTATGATCTGACGCGGTTGTTCGTCGGCGCGGAAGGCACGCTCGGGATCATCACCGAGGTGACGCTTCGCCTTCACCCGATTCCCGAGGTGATCTCGTCGGCCGTCTGCAGCTTCGAAACGCTTGAAGGCGCCGCGACGACCGTGATCCAGGCGATCCAGCTCGGCGTGCCACTGGCACGCGCCGAGATCCTTGATGACGCTCAGATGCGCGCGGTCAATCGTTGGTCCAAGCTAGGCTATCCTGAAAAAACCACATTGTTCTTCGAATTCCACGGATCGCAGGCCTCTGTCGACGAACAGGTTGCAACAGTTGAAGAGCTCGCCACCAGCAATGGTGGGGGCACATTTTCCTGGTCGTCCCTTCCCGAAGAGCGATCGCGGCTCTGGAAGGCACGGCATGAGGCCTATTATGCCACGCTTGGTCTGCGTCCGGGTTCGGCGGGCTGGGCGACCGATGTCTGTGTCCCGATTGGCCGTCTCGCCGAATGCATATCGGAGACGAAACGCGATCTCTCGACCTGCTCGGTACCGGCGACGATTTGCGGGCATGTCGGCGATGGCAATTTCCACGTCTGCTTCGCCCTCGATCCAGACGCGCCCGATGAGTGGGCGGAAGTGGAGGCGTTCAACGCCCGCCTGGTTGCACGCGCGCTGACAATGGATGGAACCTGCACCGGCGAGCACGGCATCGGCCTCGGCAAGCAGGCAGCGCTCGTCGACGAGCTCGGTGATGGCGTCGATCTCATGCGTGCGATCAAACGTGCGCTTGATCCTGCCGGTATCTTCAATCCTGGCAAAATCTTCGCGCCAAACTGATGGCAGACGTGCCCACGAGCAGCGATCCCGCGATCGCACAACCCTGGCTGCTATTTTCGCCCACGCGGCGCTGGACGATGCTCGCCGTATTGTTCCTCGTCTCGACAGTCAGCAATATCGATCGCCAGATCATGAGCGTCGCGATCGAGCCGATCAAAGACGAATTTCAGGCCACCGATACAGAGATGGGGTTGCTGACCGGCGCCGCGTTTGCCCTGTTCTACGCGACCTTGGGGTTACCGATCGCACGGCTGGCTGATCGCGGCAATCGCAAGCTTATCATCGCGGTCTCGATCACATTCTGGAGTCTCATGACCGCGATCTGCGGCGCGGCCCAGAATTTTGCGCAGATGTTTCTCGCTCGCCTCGCAGTCGGCGGCGGAGAGTCCGGGGCGTTGCCGACTTCGCAAAGCCTGATCGCCGATTATTTCCCGCCGGAGGTGCGGGGTAGGGCGCTTGGCATCTTCATCATGGCGGGTGTAGCCGGATATGCGGGGGCACTGATCGGCGGGACACAGATCGCCAGCCACTACGGCTGGCGTGCCATGTTCGTGACGTTCGGGCTCGCCAGCCTGCTCATCGTGGTCGTCGTCCATTTTATCCTGCGCGAGCCGCGCCAGATGCTGCCCCGAACTACAGATCGGCCGGAACGAGAGCGGCTTGGTCCATCACTCGCGGCGCTTGTTCGAAAGCCGAGTTTCTGCTGGCAGGTCGCAGGCGGCGTGTTCTTCGGCATCGTGAGCTACGGCGCGCTGATCTTTGTCCTGTCTCATCTTGTACGCAGTTTTGATTTGCCGCTCGCGCGCGCTGGTGCCGTCTACGGAACGATCTCGACGGTGACCGCGGTCGTCGGCGCATTGGTTGGCGGTTATCTCACCGATAGACTGGGGCGCCGCAGCCCCACAGCAGTGCCGTTGCTGACCGGAGGACTGCTGATCGCGGCTTTGCCTTTCTATATCGCCGCGTTGCTGACACAGAATCTCACGATATTCGTGATTGCTGCGCTGATCGGTGGATGCGTGTTGTTCAGCGCCGGCCCATCGATGTTTGCCGGCATTCACATCATTTGTGGATCGCAGCGCCGGGCGACGGCGATCGCGATGCTATACTTCATGATGAACTCGATCGGCCTGGGAGGTGGACCTGTGTTGACCGGGCTGCTCAGCGACGGCTTTGGTGCCTCCTATGGCTCGGCAATGGGCTTGCGCATAGCGATGGTGAGCGCCTTTGCTTCGCTGTTGCCGGGGGGCATTTGCTTCCTTCTCGCTTCTCGCACGATGAAGGCGGATGCCGAACACTAAGCGGCATTTCAGGCTGCACAAAGGTGTGTTGACATATCAACTGATTTTTTGATAATCGTATCCTGCAGGGAATAATCGGGTCTCTATCAAGATCCGCGTTCGGAAAGGCAACGGTCGCTGGCTCGCATCGTCCGGCGCAGAGTGATCTGCGTTCTCGGGACGAGTGTGGGTGAAGGCATCTGCCTGAGGCGTCAGGAGAAGAGCTCCCAAAAAGTTTGGGAGGTGGGGGAGCGCTGTGATGGAAAGAAGAGAGTTTCTTGGATCCGGTTTGACTGCGGCCGCCATGATAGGCGCATCACAAGTGAGTGTCGCGTCGGCCCATGCCAAAACGGGCGGAGGACTCAAGAGTACCGGCTCGCCCTGGCCCCTTCGGAATAGCGAGGCGTTTGAATATCAATCCAGCGCGGTCGGCGACAAAATGGCTGTCGGCGTTTGGTCCCATCCAAAATCAAACCCCTTGCGTACTGACGCGAAGGGCTCGCCACTTGATGTCGTCTATGTTCTAGATGGGTCGTTTGCGCTGGCGGTGGCGGCAACAATTTGCACACTGCAATCTGTCGATTTGATCAACCCCGGCTACAAGCCTGTCTTGCTGGTTGGGGTCGACTATCCGGTAGACGCCGAAAATGCTCGAACCCGGGATTACACGATGAAGGATTCTGTTCCTCCTTCGCTGAACAAGCGTCTGGCACAGGCCTCGAAAGTCATTCCGGGCGGTGCGGACAAGTTTCTAGAATTTCTTGAAAATGAGCTCGATCCTCTCATTAGGGCAAAATACAATACCACGAACAGGCCGGCCGGCATTGTCGGTGACTCCTTCGGCGGAACATTCACATTCTACGCATTCTTGCGCCAATCGAAGCTTTTTGATCGATATTGGCTCGGCAGCCCAGGCGTGTTCACAACGTCAACGGACTATGTTGCGCAATTCGAGGCGCGCTTGAAGGAGAAACTGGTTCATCCAACCAGGATGTTTCTTTCAATGGGCTCGAAGGAAATGTCCGGGGGTGTGGATTTTTACGAGGATATGGGCCGGAGCTTCAATCGAATTGTGAGCGCATTGCATAGAAGTAAGTCTTCGGACCTGACTTGGGCGTCGAAAGTATATGACGGAGAAACGCACACGTCTGTTTTCATGCCGGCGATGAATGACGCCATGATTTATCTTTACGGAAATCATGCCCCGTAAGCATCGAGAAAATCGATACGTGGTTGCAAATATTGGCTCGGCTTCGCGCTAAGCCCATCCCCGGTCGGGGAAGGTATCCGTTTGGTTGGGGGCCGGAACTTGCCTGGTGTCGTGCGGCATCGAGGCAGCGTTTCAGTAGATGGATTTTTTAGGGCGCGCCCCGGCGTGGGCGCGAGAGGGAGGAATTATCGTGCAACGGAATTCGGATCGGCCCGGGATGGGTCGCAAAAGTGCTTTGTGGATCGCGACAAGTGCGATTGCAATTGGGGGTGGGGCGACTGCCAGTGCCCAGGGCGCGGCGCCGGCATCGACTGCCGCCCAGACGCCCGCGTTGGCTGCAGAGCTGGATCAATTCAACACGGAGGACATCATTGTTACCGCGCGTAAGCGCGAGGAAAGACTGAAAGACGTTCCGATCAGCATCAGCGTCCTTGGGGGCGAGCAACTGACGGCGATCGGTGCGGAAAACTTCGATGACTATGCGAATCGCGTGCCAGGACTTGCATTCAGCACTCGCGGCCCGACCAGTAGTCGAACAGAAGGTGTAACGCTTTCTATCCGCGGCGTGAGCGGTGGCCTCAGCGACCCGCCGGTGAGCTTCTATATCGATGATACGCCCGTAGGCAGCGTCAATCTCAAGTTGTTCGATATCGAGCGCATTGAAGTTCTCAAGGGACCGCAGGGTACGTTGTACGGAGCCCGGGCCATGGGTGGTCTCATCAAGGTCCAGACGCGCAAGGCGGACCTGAACGATTTCGAGGCAAGCGGCGGGATCGAGCTGTCGGACACCAAAGGTGGCGGGTTCAATTATCGCGGCGACGCCGCGATAAATTTGCCGATCGTCTCCGATCAGCTTGCGTTGCGCGTCGCTGGTTATGGCGTGTTCCGAAACGGCGTGATCGATCGTTTGCCCGGCGCGCAAAATGTGCCCGCCCCTTATCCGGCGACCATTCCTGCGGGCGGACTCGTGATGAACGAGGATGATGAGAAAACCTACGGTGGGCGCGCCTCGCTTGTCTATTCACCGGACGGTAACCTGCGGATAACTGCGGGCTATATCTACGAGAAAGCCAAGCTGGACGCGCGGTCAGATTGGGATGTGCCTCTCAGCGATGCGCTTGACCGGCCTCTCACCACTGGCGGATTTGCGGCGGAACCCAGCGAGGCCGAATTCAGAAATGCCTCGCTGACGGTCAGCTATGACTTCGGCGACTTTGCAAATCTTACCAGCAACACATCGGGAACGTGGTACAAAGTCCTCAATATTGAAGATTTGACCTACTTTCTGAAATCGACGCTGGTGAGCTTCGGGGCGGACTGGAACACGCCGAGCCTGAACATTTACAAGAACGATCGCGACGTTTTCACGCAAGAGTTGCGGTTGTCGTCGATCGGCCGCCATGCGATCGATTGGCAGGCTGGTCTGTTTTATCAACATACCCGTCAAACCGGCACCTTCTATTGGAACTCGCCGGGCGTAGCGGATGCAATCAATGACGCACTCGGCTTTCCCTACGCGACAAGTGATATCCTGGTCGATCAGTATGGTGTATCGAAGACCCGCGAATTCGGCGCTTTCGCTGAGATCGATTGGAACATCACGAGCGAATTGACCTTCACCGCGGGTGCGCGGTACTTCAAGAATAAGTTCAAGAACACCGATGTACGCGCGGGTCTGTTCGGAGCGCCCACGAGCAATCTCAAGGCGGACGACGACGGGATCAATCCCCGGTTCGCCCTGGCCTATAAGCCCAGCGACGATCTGCTCTTCTACGGTTCGGCCAGCAAGGGCTTCCGTCGGGGCGGTGCGAACAACATCATTGCGATCCCTTCATCGTGCGACGCCGAAATTCAGGCGCTGGGCTATACGAGCGCGCCCGCAACGTTCGAATCCGACAATCTCTGGCATTATGAGGTCGGTACCAAGGGAAGCGTCGGAAACGGCGCCCTCAGCTTTGACGCGGCGGCATTTCGTATCGACTGGAAGAATCAGCAGCAGAACGTTTTCCTTCCTCAGTGCGGCTTCAACCTCGGCGCAAATATCGGAGGTTCGAAGATCGAAGGCTTCGAGCTCGCGGCTACGCTTCGCCCGACCGAGCGCCTTTCGGTTGACCTGTCGCTGGGGTATCTTGATGCGCGCGTCGCCGAGGACACGCCGCAGGCGAACGCGTTCAAGGGCGACCGCCTGCCGCTCGCACCGCCTTGGACGGTCTCGACAGGTATTGCTTACGAAGCTCCCTTGTCAGATCGCAGTTCCGCTTTCGGACGCGCTGATATCATATTCCGCGACGAGGTGATCGAGCCTACCACGAGGCAGACGCTCAATGACTTTGTCACGATCAACGTGCGGGGCGGGGTCAAGCTCGGCGACTATACGTTGACCCTTTTTGTCGACAATCTGACCAATACACTGGGGCAACTCGACGCGGTGGGAACGGGCTTGCTCGTTGGACAGACGGGGGCACTGCGTGTGCATACGTTGACGCCGCGCACCGTCGGCGCGGAACTCCGTTTCTCATTCTGAGATGCGACCCGATCGTTGGCCCTGGCCATGGCGATGGAGACTTCAATTCCGACGGGTTCGTCCCGTCGGGGTATTCGAGCGCGTAGCTGGAGGCCGGCCTTGGCGCGCCTGATATGACGCAAGCGCCCGGTTTCATCGAGCATCCGCAACGCCCAGAAATCGTTGGCGAGATGCACCTGCGGCGTTTTCCGGCTTTCGAACTGCCGGCACAGGTGATCCAGCTTGTGCGGACGGTCGAGCAGAGCCAGAATGCAGATGAACAATTGTCGCTCGCGGCTCTTCCGGACCTATACGGGATAACCGGCGAGCGGCATCGCGAAGGTCGCTGGTCGTCCGATGTCCGGGCATCCTGGGAGCGACATAGCGAGGCGAGCACGATTACCGTCACGATGACCGGGGCGGCCGCACAGGGCATCGGCTGGGGGCGGCCCGATAGCATCGATGGCGCCGCTGCGCTCGAATGGGCGGAAACAGCGCCGGGTTATGTCATCCGCGCGACCCTCCTTATCGTCGTGGCGAGCGACGAGGCTGCCGGGCCTTTTGTCGAGACTGCCGATTTCACGCAATCGCACCTCGTTTCCTGCCATGTGGCCGATGGCGCGCGCATCTGGAGCGATTTCCGGATCCACAAAGATGGCTATGGGCGGCTCGTGATCGCGGCCAACGGTTTGCCCCCCGTTGAACTGGCGAGCTGTGTTCAGCGGCTTCAGGAACTGGGCAATTATCGTAATCTTGCCTTGCTCGGTCTGCCCGTGGCACGGACGACCTGGGCGCGGCTCGACGAGATCGAACGGGCGCTCGCCGAAACGGGGCGGGTTCTGCTCACTGGTGATCAGCGTGACGATGACTTGCTGAAGGCACTTACGACGCACAGCGAGGAGTTGCTTTCGATCACAGCCGAGACGGAGTTCCGCATGAGCGCGACAGCCGCCTATGCTGTCATCGTCGCCGATCGCTTGCACGAACTGAAGGCGCAGCCGGTCAAGGGGTTTCAGTCGCTGACGGATTTCACGAGCCGGCGTTTCAACCCGGCCATACGGACCTGCGCTGCCGTGTCCCAACGTCTCGCGCTTTTGAACGGGCGGGCCGGGCAGTTCACCGGTCTGCTGCGCACCCGTATCGAAACCAATATTGAAAATCAGAATGGACGGCTGCTCGCTTCGATGGATCGGAGCGCGCGGATGCAATTGCGGCTCCAGCATCTGGTGGAAGGCCTGTCTGCGGTCGCGATCAGCTATTATCTGCTGGGTTTGATCTCTTATCCAGTCAAGGCGGCCGAGCATGTTTGGGGCGGCGTTTCTCCGACCTCGCTATTGGGGATTGCTGCGCCCCTGATCGTCCTTGCCGTCTGGGCGGCGCTCCAGAATATGCGCCGACGGCTGTTTCGAGAAGGTGAGCAGACCTTGCCGGAAGGTCTTTAAATTTGGCCAAATCGCGCCGAAGGGAATAATCTCGCTCGACGGTGTAAGTATCGAGATTACCAGTCAAAACAGGATGAAAGAGAAATGCATGGATAACTCAGTCGAACTTGCCGAGTCCGCGCCTTCCTTCGGCTCTCTATTTCCGTCGACCCGCTATTTCGAGATTGATTCCAGAATAGCCGGCGTACGTTTTTCCGCATGGGTCACGCTTCCAGCGCAGTATGACGCCGACAAGGCACAGAGTTTCCCGGTGGTCTATCAAGTCGATGGAAATCTCTTTTTCCCGGCGACGGCGCCCTTTCATCAGGCCATGCCGAGCGACAGCCTATCGCCCTTGGTTCCTTTCATCCTCGTCTCGGTCGGCTATTCCAACGCGGAAAGTCAGGATTGGCAGTGGCTGCGTGTTCGCGATCTGCTCCCACCGGATGAACCCATTCCGGAAGCAATGCTTCAGGCGGTGGAGTATTCGGTCCAGGCCGGGCTGCTGCCCAAGGAGAAGGGCGACCGATATCTTGCCATGTTTGGCAAGCCCGCCGCCGACAAATTCCTCGGTTTTCTGGAAGGCGAGCTTCATCCGGCGTTGGCGGCCACGTTCAGAATGGATGAGAATGACGTCGGTCTCTGGGGCGATTCCTATGGCGGGCTGTTTGCGGCCTATGTCGCGATCAAGCGGTCGGACCTCTTCAAGCGCATAGGCGCGGGCAGTCCGGGCATCATCGAAAACAGCCAGATCTTCAAGCTGTACCAACAGGCTGTCGATTCAAAAGAGGACTATTCTGGTCGGCGACTGCACGTCACGATCGCAGCGCGTGAACTCACACAGCCAACCATCTACCAATGGCTCGTGGCTCGCAGCACAACCGAACTCCTTTCACAAACCACGCTTCATCCGTTGCCGGGCTTGCAAGTGTCGACAGAGATCATCCCGTTGGAAACCCACCTGACCGCAGGTGTTCCGGCATGGTTCAGCTTCTTGCGCGCTTGCTACGGACGGTCTCCAATAGATTAATCCTGAAAGCTGTTACGGTTGTAGATTCTGGATGCTACCAAAATGCACAGGCTTCGGCTTTCTCACCGTAACGTGCCAGAATAGCAGCCATCAAACTTTATGATCGCTCGTCAAGGTTCAGGTAATATCTCGTGTGCTTCAGCTCTCCTTTCTTGAGCAGGGCCTTTTGTTCCACCAACTGTGCGAGATCGCGTGTTGCTGTGGCGGATGTTGCGTCGGTAATCGTTCGATAGTTTGACGCGCTTAAGCCACCCCTGAATCCATCTGGGCCTTCGACGAACATTCGGAGTAGGGCCTTCTCCTGCCGTGCGTTGATCCCGCCGCGCAGGCGGCCGAGCAGCTTCGCCTTGGCCAGAAGGAAATGAACCCGATCAAGTGTGCGCTGTTGGGCCGCAAGCACGATGTCGGAGAACCATTCAAGCCAATCGTCGATCCGGTTTGACAGACTCGCGCGTTGAAGCTGGGTATAATAATCCCTGCGATGGCGTTGGACGGTTTCTGCGAAAGCGGTGATAGCGGGCGCATCAAGCCCTTGGGCCAAGGCCTTTTCCGCAATAGCGCGGCCGATGCGCCCGTTACCATCTTCGAAGGGGTGAATGGACTCGAACCATAGATGAGCAATACCCGCTCGCGTTAATGCGCTCGCCGGTGAAGGGCCGGTTGGCCCGGTATCATTGAACCAGGCAATGAATGCCTCCATCTCGGCTGGCACCGCTTGCGATAGTGGAGCCTCGAAATGCACCTTCGGCGCGTGAATGGCTCCCGAGACGATCTGCATGGGGTCCGCATGTGTTCGATATCGGCCTATGTCGGCGAGGTCCCGCCTGCCGTTCAGGAGCAAGGCATGCCAATGGAACAACATGGCGTCGCTGATCGGCTCGCGATAGCTGTAGAAGAGGTTCGCCATGAGTTCTGCAGCGCCCGCCTCGGCGGCATTGGCGCGGCGATGGTCGGCCTTGATGCCCAGGTGCTTCGCAACAGATGATTGCACGCTAGCGCGATCGAGGATCTCGCCCTCGATGGCAGAGCTGTCGACAGCTTCCTGTGCCATCAGTTCGATGGAAAGGTTCTGACGATCATCGGAATCGAGATGAGCCATGACGCCGACCAGGATACCCGCGCCCTTCAGAAACTTGTCCTCACGGCTTCTCAGGCGCTTCACATCGTAGGCGAAGTTTGGCCAGTCGGGTTGTTGCCAGTTCCAAAGCATGATCGATAGCACGCCTTTCTATCGATCAAATATCATAATTATTTGATTTATAAAAGACGTTCTTATCGCGCAGAAACAGCACTCGATCATATCGAATCATCAAGGAGGGCCCAATGTAAGGGGGTAACGAATCAGCGATGTGAGTTGATGAACTGGAGCCTTTGGGACTCGAACCATTTTGATAAAAAGTCCCTTGGTATCGGTCATGGTATCGTTAATTTGCATATATGTAAGTTTGTTGATTTTCTGCGCCGTTCAGAGGTAAGTTCGAGTCCGACCGGGGCACCAGAGACCGTCCGTGGACATTCATTTTCGTCCACCAATTGTCTGCTTCGCTAACATGTTTCAGTTTGTGTGGCCGAGCGACGGAGAGGTCGTGCCGGGCATGCATCATCCAAGGCGCGTGCCGCAGATGATTGTTTCCTAAATAGCCATGTCATCATCGGTCGTGCGATCCCGCATACGGAGCGCAGAATCTGCGTGCTTCTAAGTTAAATATACCAATTGGTATTCCACTGAGTCTATGCCGCGCCGCACGCGTTGGCAAAAATTATACTGGAAAGTATATTAAATTCGTATTATTGCCACCTATGATGGCGGCTCCGCGAGAGGAAAAGGCGTTGAAAAAGATGGCTGACAGGCCTTCGACGGGCATGGACATCGACTATGCCAAGCTTCGTGAGGGTGTCGACGAGGGAAATATTCCTTCTCTTCTCATGTGTCTCTTCCAGATGACCGGCGATGCCAAATGGTTGGATGCGCCGTTTGCACCGAAGCGCGGCAAAGGCCTTGATGACAATGATTCGGCAGGGCTTTCAGATGCCCTTCAGCGGCAAATTCGAGATGCGGCCTATGCGGCGATAGTGGCTTGGCTGAAAGGGAGGGAGCTTGTTCTGCCTCGCCCTTCCAACACTCAGCTTGCGCACATGCTGAGTGTCGCCATGACCGAAGATGTGCCGGATGAATATGGCGATGTCATCGCATCGACGATGAAGCTTGAAGGAGAGGTGTCGCAGCCTCGGCCCCAGCGGCCTTTGAGTGCGATCGTGATCGGCGCGGGCGTTTCCGGAATATGCGCAGCAATAAAGCTCGCCGAGATGGGTATAGAATGTAGGATCTTCGAGAAGAACACGCAGTTCGGCGGTACATGGTGGGAAAACCGCTATCCAGGTTGCGGTGTCGACACGCCGAACCTCACCTACACTTTCTCGTTCCGCGGAGCTGACTGGTCCAAATACTTCCCGCTTCGGGATGAGATTTCCAACTACCTCATTGAAACTGCTATTGAATATGGACTCCATGATCGCGTCAGCTTCGAGGCGACGGTTGAGAAGGCTGAATGGATCGAAAGTGAAAATCGCTGGAAGGTGTCCGTAACCGACAAGGATGGCCGTACGGAGCAGCATTACGCCGATCTCGTATTCAGCGCGGTCGGCATACTAAATATTCCGCTGGTGCCCAAGATTCCAGGACTCGAAAGCTTCGCTGGGCGCGTTGTGCACACGTCCGATTGGCCGGAAGATCTGGACGTGACGGGAAAGCGCGTTGCGGTTGTGGGTAACGGCGCATCTGCCATGCAGGTTGTGCCTGCGATCGCGGAAAGTGTCTCCGAACTCACGATTTTCGCGCGCTCGAAGCAATGGGCGGCGCCATTTCCGCAGTTCAGGAAGTCCGTGCCAGATGGTGTTCGCTACCTGCTGCAAATCGTGCCTCTGTATCGGGCCTGGTACGAGCAGCGTCTGTCCTGGACGTTCAACGACCGTGTGCATGGCACGTTGTTCCGTGATCCGGCGTGGGAGCACCCCGAACGTGCGGTCAACGCGATCAATGATGGCCACCGCGAGTATTTCACCCGCTACGTAATGGAAGAACTTGGCGATCGGCAGGACCTGCTACCGCATGTTTTGCCCGATTACCCGCCGTTCGCAAAGCGCATGCTACTCGATAATGGCTGGTACCGAACGCTTCGCCGGAAGAACGTTCGCCTTATCCCGGAACGGCTTGCGGAAATTCACGGTGATAGGCTTGTTGCCGACAGTGGGGAGGGGGTGTCAGCGGACGTGCTGATCCTCGCTACCGGCTTCCAGGCGGCCAATGTCCTGGGCTCTTACGATGTTGTCGGTCGCGGTGGCCGCGTTTTGCGCGACTTTTGGGATGGTGATAACGCTGCGGCCTATCTCGGTACTGTGGTTGCCGGTTTTCCGAACTTTTTCATCCTGCTTGGGCCGAATGTCGGGTCCGGTCATGGTGGCAGCATGATCCGCTCGATCGAGAACCAGACGCACTACGCACTGCGAATCGTTGAGGAAATGGTTCGGCAGAATGCTGTGGCTGTCGACGTCAGGGAGCAGGTTTATACCAACTATTCTGACCGTGTGGACGCTGCGCACGAAAAGCTTGTGTGGACGCATCCAGGTACGGAAAACTGGTATCGGAACGCGCGGGGCCGTATTGTTGCGATCACGCCGTGGCGAAACGATGCCTTCTGGCGGATGACCCGAACAGCGAATCCGGCCGATTTCAATTTCAAAGAAGATCGGGTGGGTAACGGCTGACGCCACGTCAACGCGCGCATTCTAAATGCATACTCAACAGTATGTGGTGTGCTGGCCAAGGTATGCCAGCCCGGCGAAATATTCAAAAATAATGGCCGTTTTCGGACGTTTGTTCCGTATGACGCGCGAAACCCTCAGCACGCCGAAGGTGCTTGCAAAAAACTACTCATAAGTATATTCATTGCCAACATAAGTCATAAGACGATCGGGGAGGTGTTATTATGCGACGGAACTCATGTGTATTTGTGTTCGGTGTGAGCCTTCTGGCGACGGCGTCGTTCTCCGGCCTCGCTTTAGCGCAGCAGGCCGGCGGCGCGGATAGCGTCGACGAGCCGCAGGGCTCGGAAATCGTCATCACGGCAACGCGTCAGAACACGTCGCTCGCCGATACGGCGGCGGCGGTTTCGGCCATTTCCTCTCAGGATCTTGGACCGGGTGGCATACAGGACATCGGGGACTTGCAATCCTCTGTGCCAAACGTCTCGATCGGAGACCAGTTCGGAGTGAACCGCACCTTCATCCGCGGCATCGGCATGACCAGTATCGATCTTGGTGCCGACGGTGCTGTTGCATTCCTGCAGGATGGGGCGATGATCTCGCGGCCGGCGGCACAGCTCGCGGGTTTTTACGATCTTGCACAGATCGAAGTGCTGCGCGGACCGCAGGGCACGCTGTACGGACGTGGCGCGACGGGCGGCGCGATCAATCTCATCACGGCGAAGCCGACCGAGGATTTCTCGGGCTACATCCGTGGCACTTATGGCAATTACGATGCGATCACGCTGGAAGGCGCGGTCGGCGGTCCGATTGTGCCGGACAAGCTGTTGTTCCGTGTTTCCGGCAAGAAGGAGGATCGCGACGGATACGGCAAGAACCTGTTCACGGGCTCGGATGTCGATAATCGCGAAGCTTATGCGGTTCGCGGCATCCTGGAAGCGCGCCTGTCGTCCGAACTCACGGCCTCGCTGATCGTCGAGCACTATGAGGAAGACGACAACAATTACGCCTTCCACTATTTCGGCCCGACCATCGTTCCTGCCGATTCGTTGCCGCACAAGCTGCTGGGCGGCGAAACCATCTTCGATTACTACGCAGCGCGCGGTGAGAAGCCGAACCTCCGCAATATTTATTCGGATGAAGATCCGATCAACACGCGGAACGGTGAGAATTATACCGGCCTCATCGAATGGAATTCCGGCGATTTCAATCTGAAGTCAATCACGGCATATCGCGATTTCAAACGCTTCAATCGGACTGATCTCGACGTTTCGGACGTCTGGATGTACGGTCAGAACAACTACGTGGAAGATGCAACATCGTTCAGTCAGGAGCTTCTGCTGAACTACAAGAGCGGCGGGCTCGATATTCTCGCTGGTGCAATGTATTTTGAGGAGGAGTTGTACGGCGAAGTCAAGGTGCCAACGATTAATCTTGGCCTCCTCTTTGGGCTCCCGGCCGATACCTTCGATGATGGCAATTACTTCCAGCGTGGCACGGTGGACACCAAGTCCTATGGAGTTTTCGCACAGGCGGCGTTCGACCTGACGCCCGAGCTGCGTGTCACAGCTGGTGCGCGCTACAGCTATGAACGGCGCAAGGGTGTCGGACAGTTCACGTTCGAGGCAGCGGGGATCGATATTCCCACCGATAGGAAAAAGGGCTGGGGCGCAGTGACACCGAAACTGCTCGTCGAGTGGCGCCCGGCAGACGAAACACTGATTTACGGCACGGTCACCCGTGGTTTCAAATCCGGCGTCATCAACGTGGGCAGCGCGAACTCTGTGATCGATCCCGAGTTCGTGTGGAACTATGAAGCTGGCTTCAAGCAGCAGCTTGCTGACAACCGCATCCTGTTGAGCGGTGCGGTTTTCTACTACGATTACACCGATCTTCAGGTCGGGTTTGTTAACGCTCAGAGCATTGTCGAAACGATCAATGCAGGTGCGGCGAAGAACTATGGCGCTGAACTCGAACTCAGCGGGCGCGTGAACGACAACCTCACACTGAATGCCTATGCTGCTTATCTCAACGCGAAGTTCCAGGACTTCTGCAACGGTTACTATGGCGCGGCCGTCAGCCGACCGGGGATTTCTTACGATCCTTGCCCCACGGATCCGGCGCTCGCTGACCTCGATGGCAAGCGCCTGCCGAATGCGCCGAAATTCTCGTTCGGCGCGGGTTTCGATTACACGGTGGACGTCGGGCCGGGTGAACTGACGCTCGGTGCGGACATGAGCTATCAGAGCAAGGTGTATTTCACGGAGTTCAACAACAGGGATGCAGCGCAAAGCGGATATGCTCTTGTGAACGCAAACCTCACCTACAAGCATGAGAGCGGGCTGTCCGCGAGCCTCTGGGCGCGGAATCTTACGGATAAGTTCGCGATTTCGAACAATATTGTGACAGCACCGACGTTTGCGCTTGTGCGTGTGGGCTCGGTGATCCCGCCGCGCACGTATGGGTTCACGCTCGGCTACGAGTTCTGATCGCGTCGATTTCGTGATCCGGACGCCGCAGGTTGTCGGCGTCCGGACGGGAAACTCTCGGAGGCGGTAGGGATGGATCGGTTTCGTTTGGGAGGCGTGACGCTTCACCGGATCGAGGAGTGGCAGGGTGGCTTTGCGCCTCCTTCCGCGATGTTTCGAGGCTATGACGACGCTCTCTGGCAGCCGCATGAGCGTGAGTTCGTGCCGGACTACCACCAGGCCGAAACCGGGCTCATTTATGGTTTCCTGCAAAGCTGGCTGATCGATACCGGTTCAGAGAAAATTTTGTTCGATACCGGTGCCGGGAACGACAAGGAGCGACCGGGGATTCCGATTTTCGGCGGACTGCAGACGAACTTTCTTGAGCGTTTGAGCGCAGCGGGCTTCGCGCCTGGAGATATCGATACGGTCGTCTGTTCTCACCTCCATATCGATCATGTCGGCTGGAACACCGTCCGTTCAGCAGACGGGTGGAAAGCAACATTTCCCAATGCGCGATATGTCCTTCCGATCGCGGATCGCGCCTGCTGGGATCCCAGCGATGACAGTGTGGAGCCTTCGGCGACGGGAAGAGCGGTGAACGCCGGGGTGTTCGAGGACAGCATACAGCCCCTGATCGATCAGGACCGCGTCGTGTGGGCGCAAAGCGGGTTCGAGGTGATGCCCGGCATTGATCTTTTCGCAGTCGCCGGACACACGCCGGGACATTTGGCGATGCGCGTCGTCAGCGAGAGCGATTCCGCCTTGTTCGTGGGCGACGTACTTCATCATCCGATTCAGATTCACAATCCGGACTGGAACAGTCAGTTCTGCGAAGATCAGGATATGGCGCGGGAAAGCCGTCGCGCGGTTCTGGAAGAGACAGCGCGAACGGGCGCGCTGCTTGTGCCTGCACATTTCGGCGGCGTTCACGCTGTCCGTGTTTTACGACAGGATGGGAAGTTCAGGCCGGTCTACAGCCCTGAAAGGCTTGCATGATGGCGGATCTCGCGACCGAACGCTGGCTTCGGAATTTCGCGATGGATCCGAACGATGCGGAGCTGCTCGCCGATCCCTACCCGGCGTTTGCCGTGCTTCGCGAACATGATCCCGTGCACTGGTCGGATCATGGATACTGGGTGGTGACGCGCTACGACGATGTTCGTGCGATCGTCATGGATCGTCAGAACTTCGGACAGGGCGATTTTGAACGAAATATTCGCCTTCTCTATGGCGAGGACTTCGACGTTTTCTCGCATCCGGCTTACCGCTGGCTCGCCGATGTGTTCGTATTTCAGGATCCGCCCAAGCACACACGGCTTCGCGGGCTGGTGACGCAGGCTCTTACGGCGCGCCGCGTGCTGGCTATGCGACCACGTATTCAGGAAATCACTGACCGTCTCCTTGACGCGGTGATCGGTCGCGGTCGCATGGAGTTCATCCACGATTTCGCTTACAAGCTCCCGACCGCCGTTATGTGCGACATGCTTGGAATTGACGCAGACGAGGCAGATGATGATCTGCTCATGGCGCTCAACAAGGCGATACAGGACAGTTTCCTCGTTCTCGAAATGCGCCCGCTGCCACCGGATGAGCTGAAGCTTGCAAACGATCAGATCCTCTTCCTCGAGCGCTTCTTCAAGACTGTTTTCGATCGCAGACGCATGGAGCCGCGCGACGATTTGGCGACGGCACTTCTGAATGCGCGCCAAGACGGCAATGGCCTTTCCGAGTGGGAGATGACCACGGTTGCGATTGCGCTGTTCGGGGCCGGGTTCGAAACGACGGCCCATATGCTTGGCAACGGGCTGCTGACGCTGCACCGCTATCCTGAACAGTGGGCCAGGCTTGTGAGTGATCCGGGCCTCGCAGCCTCTGCGTCCGAGGAAATCCTGCGTTTCGAAAGTTCGCTCACGATGACGTATCGCACAGCTTTTGCCGACACGACGTTTGGTGGACACACGATCGCGTCCGGTCAGCGCGTGATGGCGATGCTAGGCGCGGGCAACCGCGATCCCCGGGTTTTCAAGAACCCGGACGTTTTCGACATTGCGCGTGATGGGCCACGACATCTTACATTCGGTGGCGGAATTCATTTCTGCGTCGGCGCTGAACTTGCGCGCCTGGAAGGCGAAATCGGCCTTGCAACGCTTGCGCGGCGACTGCCGCAAATGCGTGCCGAAACGCGTGATCCGCACTGGCGCGGCGTACACTTTCGCGGCCTCACCGAACTCCAGATAGACTGGCCGTCCTAGTCTGCGCGTATTACGTCGCGAGAGACGAGCGCGCCAATCTCTGTTTCGGAAACGCCCCAGGCTTTCAGGGCTGCGTAGCCGCCCTGGCCCGGAAGTGTCGGTGCGCTGCGGATTTGTGCAGGCGTACGCGAGAAGCGCGGCGCCGGATTGGGCTGCGCGCTGTCCACGCCGGTGAACACGCTCCGCTGCGTATTTGCAGCATACTGCACAGCCTCGTCCTGCGTCAGCACCGGCGTTACGCATGCATCAAACGGCTCGAAAACTGAAACCCATTCATCGCGTGTGCGTGTTTTAAGCAGCGCTTCAAGCGTCCGTGTGCGTTCAGGCCAGAGGGCGCGATTCATGTGATCGGCGAAGTCCGCAAGGTTCAGGCCAAGCCCCGCGATCAGCGCGGCGTGAAACTGGGGTTCGATCGCACCCACTGCTACGTAGCCATCTGCAGTTTCATAGCAGCGGTAGAAGTAGGCACCGCCATCCAGAAGGTTGGAGGCGCGTTCCGGCGACCAGAAACCCATGGCCCTCCAGGCGTAGAGCTGGGTCAGCAGCAGGGCCGCGCCGTCTATCATGGCGGCATCGATAACCTGGCCGCGCCCGCTCGATTGGCGCTCTACAAGGGCGGCCAGAATGCCTGAGACGACCACCATGCCGCCACCGCCGAAATCACCGACGACGTTGAGCGGAACGGGAGGGGGGGCGTCCGCGCTGCCCATCATGTGCAGGCCGCCGGTAAGTGCAACATAGTTGATGTCGTGCCCAGCCTTCTGGGCGAGCGGGCCGCTCTGCCCCCAGCCGGTCATCCGCGCGTAAACCAGTCGAGGGTTGAGCGCGAACGCTTTATCAGGACCGAGTTGCAGCCGCTCCATGACGCCTGGCCGGTAACCTTCGAGCAGAACATCGGCCTTGCCGATCAACTGCCGCGCGAGCGCCCGGCCATCGACGGATTTGATATCGAGTGCAACTGAGCTGCGACTGCGGCTTAGAAAGTCCTGCCTGCCGTCGCCGGGAGAGAGAGGGGGCTGTCCCTTGCGATCGATGCGCAGAACGTCCGCGCCATAATCGGCAAGCAGCATTGCGGCGAAAGGCGTCGGGCCAAGACCGGCGAATTCCACAATCCGGAGGCCTGATAGCGGGCCTGTCGTGCCCTCGTCGCCTTCTGTCGCCACGGCCATCCATCCCCGGTATTATCGATTGTTACGCATATCGACCTACTAATGGGTATGATTTTGTCAAGGCGGCATCGAGACTGCGTCGTCGTGCGCATATATTGAATATACTGGACAGTATAATTTTGTTGTGCCAGCATACGAAAAAACTGCGGAGGATGACATGGTTGGCAAGGCAATGGGCTTCACGTCGACCGAGCGCGTCGTGATCGGCCGGTCTGCTGCAGAGGCAATCGCTGAGCAGGCTACGCTTTTGGGTGCAGAGCGCGTGTTCATTCTCGCTGGAACAACGCTTGCGAACACAACGGATGCCGTGCGCAAGGTCGAGGCTGCACTCGGCGCACGCCATGCCGCGACGTGGACAGGAATTGCACCACACGCGCCGCGATCGGGCGTGCTTGCCGGCGCGGACGCGGCACGTGTTGCCAATGCGGATCTGATCGTCACGATCGGTGGCGGCTCAGTCACCGATGCTGGCAAGATCATCGGACTGCTCCTGAAGCACGATGTGCGGAGCGTCGAAGCCTTCGAGCCCCTCAGAACTTATGTCACCGACGACGGTCAGGTCATCAACCCGATCACGGTTGGCCCAGATGTGCGCGTGATCTGCGTACCGACGACACTTTCTGGCGGTGAGTTCAACGCCCTGTCGGGGGCGACTGACGAAGCGGTGATGCACAAGCAGGGCTATGAGCACCGCAACATGGCGCCTATCGCTGTCGTGCTCGATCCCGAACTGACGCAGCACACGCCCGAATGGTTGTGGTTCTCAACCGGCGTGCGCGCGGTCGATCACGCTGTCGAGACGCTGGCATCCTACGAGTCCAACGATTTCGCGGATGGTCTGGCAGACAGTGCGCTGCGCTTGCTCGTGGAAGGTTTAAGTCGCGTGAAGCGCGATCCCGCCGATTTGGAGGGACGCCTCAAGTGCCAGATCGGCGCATGGCAGTCCATGATCTCCATAATCGGCGGGGTTCCCATGGGCGCGAGCCACGCGATCGGCCACATTCTCGGTGGAACCTGTGATGTGCCGCATGGCTATACCTCGTGCGTGATGTCGCCCTATGTGCTCGCGTGGAACGCTGAGTATGACGACAGCCGCCAGAAGCGGATCAGTGCCTGTCTTGGGGAGCCCGAGAGCACGGCGTCTGCCGCGCTGGACCGTTTCATCCGAACGCTCGGCATGCCTCGCACACTGGCGGAGGTCGGTGTCGGCGAAGATCGCTTCCAACAGGTTGCTGAATATACCATGCTTGATATCTGGGGGCGGACCAATCCACGTCCGGTGCGGTCACCTGCGGATATACTGGAGATCCTGAGAAGGGCTGCATGAAGAGAGCAACGCGTAGCAAATCGGCCGAGGTGGCGAGTGCGAATGCACCACGCCAGGCGCGGCCGCGCGGTCGGCGCATGTCGAAACCTGATGTCGTTGCCCTGAAGCGGCAGGGCATTCTGGAGGTGGCGAGCCGGCTGTTCCACGAAAAGGGTTATGAAACAGCGACGCTCGACATGGTGGCGGACGAGCTGAACGTCACCAAGCCGTATCTTTATACATACTACAAGAACAAGGCCGAGATCCTGGCTTCTGTTTGCGCCGTCGGCGTGTCGGAATCGCTGGATGCGCTGGACCGCGCGGCGGCCGCGCCCGGAAACTCGGTCGATCAACTGCGGGCGGCGCTGCGAGAGGTGGCGGCGATCATTATCGATCGGATGGAATATATCGTCGTCTACCAGCGTGAGATGAAGAACCTCACCAACATCGATGCACAGCAGATTTTGCGGCTGCGGCACGAGTTTGATCTGAGGATCGCGCGCCTTGTGGAGCAGTGCCGGGCGGACGGCCTTGTGACTCTGCATGACGCTGCCGCGATGTCGGTCTGGATGGGTGGTCTGCTGTCGTGGATTCCCAATTGCTACTGGCGAGGTAGCCGCCGGAAGCGGGACGATGTGATCGAGCAGGTATCACACGCCTGCATGCGGCTGATCGGCCTCGACTGAGGTTGGTGCGCAGCTATGCGCGCATCGGTTGGAGTCGTTCCAACCGCAATGACGAACATACGGACGAGGGGAGTTCCCATGGCTGACCGCGAGGATGCCGCGCGCGATTTTCATGATCCGCGCATTCCTAACAGAAACCAGTGTGTTCTACGCTATCTGGTCGATCGGTGGGCGGTGGAGCGCCCCGACAAGACCCATGTCATCTTCGAAGATGGTGAGGAATGGAGTTTTCGCGATCTTCGCCGGCGCGTGATCGAGAAGGCGGCTGGTCTGCAGGCGCTTGGTATCCGGCAGGGCGATTACGTCGCGGTATGGCTTCCAAACGGGCACGATGCGCTGCTCGCTTTCTATGCCATCAATTACATCGGCGCGGTATTTGTCCCTTTCAATACGGCGTATCGCGGCACGCTGCTTGCACATGTCGTCGAGAATTCAGGCGCCAAGGTGATCATCGTCCATCCGGAACTTGCGCCGCGCCTTTCCGAAATAGGCATGGCCGGTCTTGAACGAGCGGTGTTGACCACCACCCTTGAAGCTCCAGACTTCGGCCTTCCGACGTCCCGCTTCGATGATCTCTCCGGCACGGAAACCGATCTGCAGCCACTCGATCTCCCGATTGATCCCTGGGATATCCAGTCTATCATCTATACCTCGGGCACGACTGGCCCTTCGAAAGGCGTGCTATCGTCCTATCTCCATATGTTCTCCAACGCTGGCCCCGAAAGCTGGCCGATGGTGACGGAAGACGATCGCTACATGACCGTCGCGCCAATCTTCCACATTGGCGGCATGGGGCCGCCGTTCGTGATGCTTGCGCGCGGCGCATCGGTTGCTGTGGTCAACAACTACTCGACGGACACGTTCTGGGAGGTGGTACGGAAAACGGAAACCACGGTGGTTTTCCTGCTCGGGGTGATGGCGACTTTCCTAATCAAGCAGCCGCCATCGGACCGCGACCGCGATCACAAGGTGAAGTTGGCCTTCATGGTGCCGTTCACCGATGACGCGCCAGCGTTCAAGGCGCGGTTCGGCATCGACATCTATACAATCTTCAACATGACGGAGATTTCCTCTCCGATCGTGTCGGAGGCAAACCCCACGAAGCGGGGTACCTGCGGCCGCCCGCGCCCAGATGTCGAGGTGCGCCTCGTCGACGTGAACGATTGCGAGGTTCCTGTGGGCGAAGTCGGCGAGATGCTTGTCCGCACGGACCGCCCCTGGGGCATGAACAGCGGCTACAATGCCAACCCGGTCGCGACGGCCGAGGCCTGGCGGAACGGCTGGTTCCACACGGGCGACGCGTTTCGCATGGACGAAGACGGCTATTTCTATTTCGTTGACCGCATGAAGGATGCAATCCGCAGGCGCGGCGAGAACATCTCTTCGTTTGAAGTGGAGGCGGAAGTCTGCGCGCACCCCTCTGTACGCGAGTGCGCCGCGATCGGGGTGCCAAGCGAGTATTCCGAAGACGAGGTGATGGTCGTGGTCGCGCCCGTGCCCGGGAGCACGATTGATATGGCTGAGCTGACTGAGTTCCTTGTGGGCCGGATGCCCTATTTCATGGTGCCGCGCTATATCCGCGTCATGAGTGCGTTACCGAAGACACCGTCGGCCAAAGTGCTCAAGGGTGATCTGCGAAAAGAGGGTTTGACGGCGGACACATGGGACCGAGAGAAGGCCGGGATACGCGTCCGCCGCGAGGCCCTGGCACAATGACGGGTTCGCAGCATCCCGTTTACTCAAAAAACAGGCTCAAACTCGGCGTGTTTTGCGTCAACACAATGCCCGCCCTTACGACCGTTCCGGAACTGTTCAAGCCGAACTGGGCGGAGTGTCTACGCATTGCGCAGCTAGCGGATGAAGCCGGCCTCGAAGCCATCGTACCGATCGCGCGCTGGAAAGGCTACGTGGATGGAGACTTCGGGCATGCCTCGCACGATGTGATCGAGCCTTTCACCTATGCTGCCGCGATCGCGCAGGCGACGCGCCATATCGGGATTTTTGCGACGACACATGCACCAACCGTGCATCCGCTGATCGTTGCGAAGCAGGCGTCGACGATCGACGCGATTTCAGGTGGCCGTTTCGGTATGAACGTTGTCGGGGGCTGGAATCGGCGCGAGTTCGACATGTTCGGTATCGAGATGCTCGGTCATGAGGAGCGATATCAGTATCTCGCGGAGTGGCTGACACTGATCCGCCGCCTATGGTCGGAGACGCGCGAGTTCGATGTCGACAGCCGCTGGTTCAGCATGAAAGGTGCGCTATCTCGCCCGCAGCCGCTGCAGGGCGGTGCGGTGCCGATCATGAACGCCGGCTTTTCCGAGACCGGCATGCGATTCGCCGCCCGCCATTCGAACATAGGCCTTGTGGGTCTCTTCGGCGAGAACCCCGACCAGTGGCGGGCTCAGGTCACAAAATATAAAGCGCTGGCGCGAGACGAATATGGTCGAGATGTTCAGGTCTGGACCAACGCCCAACTCGTTCTGAAGGATACGGATGCCGAGGCAGTCGATTATCTGCGCTACTATTCCGAAGACCGGGCGGATTACGCCGCCATCGACGGCTTCATTGGCACGCTGGCGCGCGAAAACGGCATTGCCGAGGATTCAGAGCATATGCGCTTCATGCGGCGGACGGTTGCGCTGGGCTCAGGAACGCCCATTGTCGGCGATGCGGAGACTGTGGTCGCGAAGCTCGTAAGTATGGCCAGTGCCGGTATCGATGGCGTGATCTTCAGCGCGATCGACTATATCGACGCCTTGCATCGACTGGCACATGATGTGTTGCCGCGTCTTGTCGAGCATGATGTCAGGCAAAGTGGAGCGATTTCCTCTCTTTGCGAATCACGACTTTGAGGCACGCCTAGGTGCCGCTTTTGGACTCGAACCGATGCGATGGGTTAAAAGTCCCTTGGTATCGATCATGGTGTCAGAAATTTACATAAATGTAAGTTTATTGAATTTTGCGCTTCTCGGAAGCAAGCTCGAGTCTGGCCGGGGCGCCACCGACTGTCCGTGGACGTTCATTTTTCGCTGACCGTGCGAATGGCGTCGTGATCCTTGCCGGCAAATCATCTTGGCCTTTGCGACAAACTCGTCTTATGCGGGGGCATGGGCCAAGATTTGTTCGAACAAAATCCGCGTTCGGTTGCTGACAGCCTCGGCAAAGCGCTGATCCTGACTGTGCTCGTGCAGTTGCTGGCAACCAGCACGGCGCTGGTGCTGCCGCCCATCGCGCCGCGTGTTGCTGCCGATTTTGGCGTGGAGGCCCATGTCGTCGGCTATCAGGTGAGCCTGCTTTTCACGTCCGGCGCGTTTGGATCCGTATTGGCTGGCACGCTGATCCGCAGTTTGGGTGCCGTGCGCACCGAACAGTTCGGAATGGGCATGTTCGCGCTGGGGCTGCTTGGGCTGGCAACGGCCAACATCTCCGTCGGCGTGATCGCCTCTCTGCTCATCGGCTTTGCCTATGGGTTCCAGAATCCGGCTTCGTCTCAGATCCTGAGCGCCGTTACGCCCCTTAACCGGCGGAACGTCGTGTTTTCGATCAAGCAGGCGGCGGCGCCGCTTGGCGTGGTGCTGGTGAGTATTGCGTTGCCGTTGCTTGACACGGTGATCGGCTGGCGCGCAGCGTTTGTCCTGATGGCGCTGCTGCCGTGCGCTGTGCTCGCCGTCCTGGCGGGCCACAAGGTGCCGCACACGCCGCCGCGAAACGAGGCGCCGTTGCTGCGCGGTCTGTTGAAAGAGCAGCGGCTGATCTGGCGGCGCGGCGACCTGCGCGTGCTGACGATCATCGGTTTCCTCTACTCTTCAGTTCAGCTGACGCTTTCCACCTTCACCGTATTGATGCTGACCGCGGATTGCGGGTGGCGGCTGCTTCATGCTGCGTCCGCTGCGGCGGGCGTGCAGGCCTTCGGCGTGCTGGGGCGGCTTTGCTGGGGCGTTTTGGCCGACCGGTTCGGGTCCGGGTTTCGCGTGCTGGCGTTCGTTGGCCTCGGCAGCGCCGCGGGTCTGCTGCTGTTGCCGTGGCTCGCGGACTTTCCAGCATACATGCAGGTCGCGTTGCTGTGTTTCCTCGGCTTCTGCCTGAATGGCTGGAATGGCGTCGCGATGGCGGAGGTGCTCCGCCACGCCGCGCCCGCCGAGGTCGGCAGCGTGATGGGGAGCACGCTCGTCTATGTCTTTGCCGGTGTCATGGTCGGGCCGGCGAGCTTTGCGCTGCTCTATGAGATCATGGGGAGTTATGGCCGGACGTTCGCGCTTGTCAGCGTCGTGTTGCTGATCGGCGGGAGTGCGGCGCTACTGGTACGACCGAGACGCTGCGGAGGATGAAGATGCGGGATGAGACAGTGATCGCACGGGCGCTGGACGCAGCCGACCGGGTCAATCCGTCGGTCAACGCCGTGCTGTGGCTCGACCGCGAGGCGAAGGCCGGTGTTGGCCCGCTCGGCGGCGTGCCGGTTCTGGTGAAGGACTGCATCGACTGGCAGGGCCGCCCGACGACGCACGGCTCGGCGGTCTATCGGGATGCGGCGCCGGCGGCCGAAGATGCCGAGGTGGTGCGTCGCCTGCTCGATGCCGGTGCCACGCTGCTCGGGAAATCGCACCTCACCGAGTTCTGCTTCGGCGCGACCGGAGAAAACGCCACCTTCGGCAACTGTCGCAATCCATGGGACACCGCGCGCATCACGGGCGGATCGAGCAGCGGATCGGCGGCCGCCGTGGGTGCCGGGATCGTGCCCGCGGCGATCGGCACGGACACGGGCGGCTCGGTGCGCGTGCCCGCCGCGCTGTGCGGTGTCGTGGGGCTGCGGCCGACATTGGGGCGCGTTTCGAATCATGGCGTGCTGGATGTCAGCACGATCTGCGATGTGGTCGGGCCGTTCGGCGCCACCGTGGCGGATGCCGCGCGGCTGTATGCAGCCATCGCGGGCTATGATCCGCGCGATCCCTTGTCTTTCGCGGACCCGGCGCCGCTGCTGGAAGGAATGGATGGCGGCGTGAAAGGTTTGCGTGTCGGGCTACCGCGGTCGTTCTTCTACGAGGATTTGCAGGACTGCGTGGCACGCGCGGTGGATGAAGCCGCAGCCGTGTTGGAACGGCTGGGCTGCACGCTCGTCGACGTGCCGCTTGGAGAGGCTGAAACTCTGCGTACGGGCGGCGCGTTCCGGTTCGTGCTCGCCGATGTCGCCGATGCGCGCCGCGATGTGTACCCCGAACATGCGGATCGGATCGGCGCGGAAGTCCGGCGGCGCATAGAACTGGGGCATCAGGTGAGCGGTGCCGATTACGCGCATTGCATCCGCCTTCTCCAGCAGTTCCAGCGGACGCTTCGCGAGACGTTCGCCGCCGGGATCGATGTGCTGCTCACGCCGACGACGCCCGTCACCGCACCGCTTTGGGCCGAGGCTGCGGACATGGTGGCGACGACGCGCCTCGTGGCGCGCAACACCTATGATCTCGGCGCCGCCGGTGTGCCGTCGCTGAGCGTGCCGTGCGGCCTCGATCGCCGGAACCTGCCCATCGGACTGCAGCTCACCGCTTCCTGGCGCGCAGAGGCCATGCTGTTCCGTGTGGCGCAGGCCTTCGAGGAGGCCACAGAGCATCAACGTCGGCGCTGTCCGATCAATCACGATTAAAAGTTCGAACATTTGTATTGATTGTCCCCAGCCTTTTCGGCAGTCTCCGCCCGCGAAAGGGGAGGGCTCATGACTGCGTTGCCACTCGAAGGCCTGAAAATCATAAGTTTCGAGCAATATGGCGCCGCGCCATATGCGACGATGTTCCTTGCCGATCTGGGCGCCGATGTCGTGAAGGTCGAAGGCGCGGACGGCGATTATGCCCGCAAGACCGGGCCGCTGACGCTGGGCGAGGCCGACAGCCTTTACTACCAGTGCTTCAACCTCAACAAGCGCAGCCTCATCCTCGATCTGAAGGCCGACACCGACCGGGCGCTGCTGCACCGGCTGGTCGCCACATCGCACGCGGTCGTGAACAACCTGCGCGGCAGCCTGCCCGCGAAACTGGGGCTGGATCATGCGGCGCTCTCGGCGGTCAACCCGCGCATCGTCTGTGGCCACATTTCCGCCTATGGCCGCACCGGATCGCGCGCCGACTGGCCGGGTTATGATTTCCTGATGCAGGCGGAGGCGGGCTTCATGGCACTGACCGGCGACCCCGGCAGCCCGCCGACCCGAGTGGGCCTCTCGATGGTCGACTACATGACCGGCATGATGATGGCATTCGGCCTCGTCAGCGCGATCCGGGGCGCGGAGCGCAGCGGCATCGGCATGGATGTGGACGTTTCGCTGTTCGACGCGGCGCTCCACCAGCTCGCGTATCAGGGCACCTGGTATTTGAACGAAGGCATCATCACGCCGCAGACGCCGCGTTCAGCGCACCCTTCGACTGCGCCGGTGCAACTGTACAAGACGGCGGACGGCTGGCTCTACATCTGCTGCATGAACCAGAAATTCTGGGAAATCCTCGTCAGGCTGATCGGCCGTCCGGACCTCGGCGCCGACCCGCGCTTCGCCGATCTGGCCAGCCGCCGCGAGAACCGCGACATGCTCACCGAGGTGCTGGACGCGGCGTTCATGACGCGGACGCGCGCAGAGTGGATGCAGATCCTGCAAGGCCAGATTCCGGCGGCGCCCGTGGAATCGCTGGACGGAGCCATCGACAATCCGTTCGTGGCCGAGGTCGGCATGGTGCAGGACGTGCCGCATCCCGCCGGCCGCACGCTCAGGATGTTCGCCAACCCGCTGCGTTTCGACGGTGCGCGTCTGGCGCAGCGGGCCGCGCCCGGGTTGGATGCGGATGGTCCGGCGCTGCGGGGGCGCTTTCCCGCTGACGCTGCCTGAAAGGGGAAGTCGTGAAGCTTGAAGGTATCAAGGTCGTCGATCTCAGCATGTTCCTGCCGGGACCGGTGATGACGCAGATCATGGCCGATCACGGCGCAGACGTCATTCGCATCGAACCGCCGGGCGGCGAGCCGAGCCGCGCCTTCGGGCCCTATGATGCCGAGGGGCTTTCGATCTGGTTCAAGAACGTTCACCGCGGCAAGCGCAGCATCGTTCTCGACCTCAAGAAGCCCGAGGACCTGGCGGTACTGCTGCGCCTGGCGGACGAAGCCGATGTCTTCGTCGAAGGCTTCCGGCCCGGCGTCGCCGCGAAGCTGGGCTTCGACGCGCAGACGCTTTGCGCGCGGAACCCGCGCCTCATCTATTGTTCGCTGTCGGCGTTCGGGCAGTCCGGCCCGCTCTCCTACAAGGCGAGCCACGACATGGGCGCGCAGGCCTACACCGGCTTTCTGGCGATCAATGACAATGGCGATGGGCGTCCGGTAGTGCCTGGACTGCCGTCCGCCGACATGGGGAGCGCGCTGACGGGCCTCGTCGGGGTGCTGATGGCGCTTCACCGGCGGACCGAGACGGGACGCGGGGATATCGTCGATGCCTCCATGTACGACGCCCTGATAGCGTGGACGGCGCATCTGTCCGGCCCGGTGCTGGGCGGCGGCCTGTCGCCGACGACGCGGACGCACAGGTCCATCGGCGGCTCGGCCTTCTATAATCTGTACGAGACGCGCGATGGCCGCTTCATCGCGCTCACGGGCCGCGAAATGAAGTTCGCGAGGGCATTGCTCACGGCGCTTGGCCGGGAGGAACTGATCCCGCTTGCCGAGGCCGAGCCGGGGCCTGTTCAGCAGCAGCTGATCGGGGAGCTTCGGCAGATATTCAAGGCGCGCGACTTTGACGACTGGAGCACATTCCTGCCGACCGTGGAGGTCAGCTGGGCGCCGGTGCTGGACATGGCGGAAGGTTTCGATCACCCGCACGCTGCCGCCCGCGAGATGCTGATCGATGACGGGATCGGCGGCCGCGTGGTCGGCACGCCCGTGAAGTTCGCGGACGAACCCGGCGAGGTGCATTTGTGCGCGCCGACGCTGGACGCGGACGGCGCCGCGATCCGCGCCACGGGCTGGGCGCGCGGCTGAAGCTCAGTCCTTCAGTTCGAGGCGCATGTTGTAGACGAAATCGCGCGAACGGAACGTGTTCACCGAGATCAGGTAGATGCTGTTGCCGGCATCGAAATAGCGCCGGATGATCTGCAGCGCGGAAACGCCAATCGGTTCGCCGAGCTTGCCCGCTTCGGCGGGCGTGAGCATCTTGGCGCGGATATCCTGCGACAGGCCCGACGGCTTGATGCCGTGAACGCGGTGCAGCCATTCGTAGACGGGTTCGTCCGAAAATCCGTCTACGTCGGGCAGCACCGCACGCGTGACGTCCACGTACACACGCACGATGCACAGGGGCATGTCGTGGTCGTCATAACGCACGCCCTGCATCGTATGCCATTCGCGCATCTCGTCGCAGCCGAGCAAACGGGCGAGCTGCCCGTCCGCGCTCAGGCGTTCGCGCGCTTCCCACTGCATGTGCGTGGCGTGCGCATAGTGGAGGAGATCGGCGCGGGAGCCGATGGCGTGGCGGAAGGTCTGGATCGGCGTGTGGCGCAACACCGTTGTGCCCGCGCCCCGGCGGCGGCTCAGTAGACCTTCCTCTTCGAGCTGCAGGAGCGCGCCCCGCACCGCATAGCGACTCGATCCGAGTTCGGCGCACAGTTGCACCTCGGTGGGGAAGGGTGAGCCAACGGCGAATTCGCCCGAATCGATGCGCTCGCGCAGCTCTGTATAAACCCCTTCATACCTCGGGCGTCGTCCGGCGCTCACCTTGCTCACTCCGTTCTCCTTCGTTGCCGCCGGCATGGCCCGCGTCAGCGGTTCGTACTTGGCTCGAAAAGCACAAGAATTCAATAAATCAAACTAACCAAATTAAAAGTTCGAACTTTTCCATTGACCTGCCTGCCGCCCTTTGTCAGCTTACGGACTGCGCGACATGTGCGGCCTGGCCCTGGGAGGGCGCCGGCACGATGAAATCCGTTTCGCGAGTGGAGGGAGTGGCATGGGTCTTCGGGTTGGAGTGGACGTCGGTGGGACGTTCACGGATATTTTCTTGCTCGATGAAGGGGCCAGCCGGACCTACACGGCCAAGGTGCCTTCGACGCCGGCCGATCCTTCGGAAGCGGTGATCGCCGGAATCGAGAAAGCCTGCCGCGAAAACAGCCTGGACATGGCGGACATCACGCATGTGATGCACGGCACCACGGTCGCGACGAATGCGGTGCTGACCGGCAATGGCGCGTCGGTCGGTCTGATCGTCACCGAAGGCTACCGGCAGGTTCTGCATCTGGCGCGCGGCTTCGTACCCGGCGCGCTTTCGGGGTGGATCAATTTCGTGAAGGGCAAGCCGATGGCGGCCCTGAAGCACACGCTGGAGGTCTCCGAACGGATCAGCGCCAGCGGCGAGGTCGTCTGCCCGCTAGACGAGGCCCGCCTGCGCGCGGACCTTCAGCGCTTCAAGGGCAGCGGCGTCGGCTCCATCACCATTTCGCTGATGAACTCCTATGTGAATGCCGCGCACGAGAAGCGTGTCGAGGAGATCGTCCGCGAGGAGCTTCCCGACATTTCGATCTCCGTGTCTTCCGACACGCTGCCGGAAATGCAGGAGTATGAGCGCGCGATCACCACGGTGGCCAACGCGTTCGTGAAGCCGGTGGTGTCGCGCTACGTCTCCAACCTCAAGAACAACCTCGAGGCGCGCACGACCGGCGAGGTGAAGCTCTCGATCCTGCGTTCGGACGGCGGCCTCGCGACGGCGGCCTCCGCGGCCGACTTCCCGGTCAACCTGCTGATGTCCGGCCCCGCGGGCGGTGTCGCCGGCGCGATCTGGGTCGCGAAGCAGGCGGGCTTCCCCAACATCATCACCTTCGACATGGGCGGCACGTCGACCGACGTCTGTCTCGTCGAGGGCGGCGAGGCGCAGGTGCGCCGCGAGACGGTCGTGCATGACGTTGTCGTTCGCGCGTCTTCGGTGGACGTGCGCACAGTGGGCGCCGGCGGCGGTTCCATCGCGACCGTTCCCGAGCTTACCAAGGCGCTCCGTGTCGGTCCCCAGTCGGCAGGCGCAGTCCCGGGTCCGGCGGCCTACGACAAGGGCGGCACGGAGCCGACCGTCACCGATGCCAACGTCGTGCTCGGCTATCTGCCGGCGGATGCGCGCCTTGGCGGTGACATGGTCATTCGCCGTGATCTCGCGCAGCAGGCCGTCCAAAAGATCGCCGATGCGCTTGGGCTTGGGCTCGAGACGGCTGCGGAAGGTATCATCCGCATCGTCAACGAGAACATGTTCGGCGCCCTCAGGCTTGTGTCGGTCGAGCAGGGCTACGATCCGCGCAACTTCTCGCTGATGGCCTTCGGCGGCGCAGGGCCGCTCCACGCCAATGCGCTCGGGCGGTTGCTGCAGGCATGGCCGGTCATCGTGCCGCGTGGGCCTGGCGTGCTGTGCGCTGCGGGTGACGCAACGACGCGTCTTCGCGATGAAGCGGCACGCACGATGATCCGTCCGGTGGACGGTATCGACCTTGCTGAACTGCGGGGACTGCTCGATGAGCTTGAGGAGCGCGTTCGCGCCACGCTCGACGTCGAGGGGATCCCCGAGGACGCGCAGGAGATTATCTATCAGGTGGATCTGCGCTATGCTGGCCAATCTGCGGATATCACCGTTTCGCTGCCGCCTGCCGAGTTCACCGAGCACGGCCTCGCCAAAGCCGCCGAGCGGTTCGATCATCTCCACGAGCAGATGTTCAGCTTCAGCCTCGACAAGGGCAAAGAGCTGGTCAATCTGCGCGTCATCGCACAGGGGCCGGGCGCGAATGTCGGCCAGCTTGCCCTGGCGGAAGGCGACGGCGACCCGGCACGCGCCGCCGTTCACAGCACACGCATCTTCGACAGCGGCGCGTGGCACGAGGCGACGATCTACGACAGGCGCAAGCTACTCGCCGGGGACCGTGTGAACGGCCCGGCCATCGTCACCGAGCTTGATTCCACCACGCTCATCCTGCCCGGCAGCCACGCGACGGTCGACACCGTCGGCAATCTGCTCATCCGCGACGACCGCTGAGAACTGGAGGCACAAGATGGCAAGGATCATCGAAACCAACACCAAGCCCTGGCCGACGGTCGATGTCGATCCGGTCACGCTCGATGTCATCGAGAACGCGCTCCAGAACGCCCGTGTGCAGATGGATGCCATTCTCTTCCGCACTGCGATCTCGCCGATCATCCGCGAACAGCGCGACGGCTTCCCGGTTCTGACCAACCGCGAAGGCATGATGCTCGCCGGGCAGTTCGGATCGCCGGTCGACGGGTTCGTCGACAATTATGACGGGGAGGTCTCCGAGGGCGACGTCCTTCTCACCAACGATCCCTATGCCTGCCAGGGTGCAATCAGCCACCTGAACGACTGGCTGTTCTGTATGCCCGTATTCTATGAAGGGCGTTTGCTCGGCTGGACCGCGATGTTCGGCCACATGTCGGACATTTCCGGCATGACGGCCGCTTCGATGCCGGTGACCTCTTCCGATCTGTTGCAGGAAGGCATCGTCATCCCGCCGGTAAAGATCGTCTCCAAGGGCGAGCTGCAGAAGGACCTGCTGCGCATGGCGATGCGCAACACGCGCACCCCGGACTGGAACGAAGCCGATTTCTTCGCGATCCTTTCGGCGTGCCGCACGGGCGCGGCGCGCCTTGTCGAGATGGCGGACCGCTTCGGGCCGGATGTGCTCGTCTCCGCGCAGGACCAGCTTCTGAAGCGCAATCGCGAGGCGATGCGCGCGCTCATCGTCTCGACGATGCCCGAGAAGAAGGTCGTGTTCGAAGACTGGATCTGCGACGATGCCATCGGCCATGGCCCCTACAAGCTCGGCTGCGAGATGTGGCGCGAAGGCGACAAATTGATCTTCGATTTCTCGCGCACCGATCCGCAATCGGCGGGCTGCGTGAACTTCCTGCTCAACGAGCGCATGTTCAAGATGTTCTGCGGGCAGTTCATGGTGAACGTGTACGATCCGCAGATCGTCCTCAACGACGGCTACATCGACCTCATCGACGTGCGCATCCCCAAGGGCACGCTGCTCAATCCGATTGCGCCGGCGGCGCTCAACGGACGCACGCATGCGCTCGGGCGCATCTTCGACATCATCAGCGGGCTCTTTGGCTCGGCGAACCCGGATTTCCTCGTCGCCGCCGGATTTTCAGACAGCCCGCACTTCATGTATTCGGGCTTCAACAAGGGCAACGACTGGTTCCTGCTGTTCCAGATCGGCTTCGGTGGCATCCCCGGCAAGCCCGGCGGCGACGGGCCGGATGGCCACTCCCTGTGGCCGAAATTCCGCAACGTGCCGAACGAATATATCGAGGCCTATTTCCCGATCCGGATCGATCGCTTCGAATCCCTGCCGGACACCGGCGGGGCGGGCAAGCATCGCGGCGGCAACGGCGTGCGCACCGAATATGTGTTCGACGTGGAAGGCGAAATCTCCATCCACGACGACCGCTGGCTAACCTATCCGTGGGGCGTGAAGGGCGGACAGCCGGGCAAGCGCAGCCGCAAGCTTCTGGTCCGCGCGGGCGGTGAGGAGAAAATCCTGCCGTCGAAGATCGATCATATTTTCGTGCAGCCCGGCGACCGCCTGATCTTCGATACGTGGGGTGGCGGCGGCTGGGGTGATCCGCTGGAACGCGATATCGCTGCCGTCACCTATGATGTGGAGGCTGGTCTCGTCACATCAGAGGGCGCGCGCCGCTACGGCGTGGTCATTTCCGAATCCGGCGTGGTTGACGATGCAGCAACCGAGACACTTCGCGCAGACATGCGTAAGAACCGTCCGCAGGTGAATGCCTTTGAGTTCGGGCCTTCGATCGCGGAACTGCGCGCGAGCTGCCTTGAGGAGACCGGGCTCAATCCGCCCGTCGACCCCAAACCGTCGCCGATCGCCACCGCGTGGTTCAGCAAGCGCGGCGAAGCCGTGCCAATGCCCCAGCGCTACGCGGCGGAGTGAGCCATGGCGAGCGATCAGGCAGACGCTAGGGGCTTTTCCGCGGCCGGCTATGGCGACCAGGGCAATATCGGGTTCGGCCGGCAGTCGGCCGTGCTGGTCGTCGATTTCCAGCGGTCGTTCACCGATAGCGCCTATCCGATGGGCCGTTCCGGCCATGTCGATCAGGCCGTGGAGAATACCGCGCGTCTACTGAAGGTCGCCCGTGCGAACAACGTGCCGGTCGCGACGTGCAGCGTCGGGTGGAACAGCCCGCGCGACATGGGCCACTGGAAGGTCAGCTCGGTCTACAAGGACATGTTCTACGGCGACGCCGGCATGGAGCTTGATCCGCGCATCGCCGATCCTTCCGACTTTCATTTCATCAAGGGTGCGCCGTCGATCTTTTTCGGTACGCCGCTGCAGACCTTCCTGACGCGTCAGGGCGTGGACACGGTGATCGTGACAGGCTGCACAACGAGCGGCTGCGTGCGCGCATCGATCGTCGACGCGTTTTCATACGGCTACCGGGTGATGGTGCCGGAGCCCTGCTGCGGCGATCAGGAGATGACCGCACATCAGGCAAACCTTGCCGACGTCGGGCGTCGCTACGCCGACGTTCTGGGCCTCGACGAGGTCATTCAAGCGATCAGTGGAAAGCGTAAAGATGCCTGAATTGAAGCGCCCCGACGGCGCGGTGATCTATTATGAAGTTGTTGGCGAGGGTGACCCAGTCCTCTGCCTCGGCGGCTGGGGTACGTTCTGCCACGGCAACAGCGGCGGCCTGCCGTTCGGATTGGCCGAGCGTTATCAGGTTATCCTGATGGATTATCGCGGCATCGCGGACTCCACGGACAACCCCGAGACGCCGATTTCCATGCGCGTCTATGCCGACGATGCGATTGCCGTGCTCGATGCGCTGGGGCTGAAAAATGTCCACCTGCTCGGCATGGTCGGCATCGGCGCGTGCGTTTGCCAGCAGATCGCCATTGTGCGGCCCGATCTTGCCCGGTCGCTGGTGAACACCGGCGCGTGGGCAACGATGGACCCGCTGCTCGCCGACCAGTTGCGGTTGTTTCTGGACATTCACCGCGATGCCGGCTGGGCGACGTTCCAGCGGCTCGTCTGCGCGTATTCGTTCAGCGCGGACTACTACAATGCCAACGCGGATCGCCTCATCGGGCCGCAAGGTCCGTGGCGCGAATTGCAGGGCAAGATCGACACGCACGCGCGCTTCATCGATGCAAGCATCGACTATGATGTCATCGAAGATCTGAAGCAGGTGCAGATTCCCGCGCTGATCATGCACGCGCCGCTCGACACCATCACGGGCCCGCGCGCGACCAAACCGATCGAGGAGGCGTTACCGAACGCGACCGGATTCTTGATGGAAGGCGCCGCGCACGTGCTTGCGGGCAAGGACCAGCGCAGCCGTTTCTCGCAGCGCCTGTTCGAATTCTACGCGCAGCATTGATCGATGGACCGCGCCGCCTCCTGCCTTCTGTTCGTTCCGGGAAACCGGCCGGAGCGTTTTGAAAAGGCGCTGGCGACGGGCGCGGAGCTGGTCTGCATCGATCTTGAGGATGCGGTGCCGCCGGCCGCGAAGGCCGAGGCGCGCGCGGCGGTGATCGGGGCGCTTGCCGGCCTGCCGAAAGAGCGCATCGCAGTGCGCGTGAACGGCATGCGCACCGAGGCGGGACTGCGCGATCTGCTGGCGCTGAGGGATGCCGGGCCGCTGCCGCTGCTGCTGGTGCCGATGGTGGAAAGCGCAGGCGAGCTTGCGCCGCTGCAGGCCGTTGGCGCTCCCGCGATCATCCCGCTGATCGAAACCACGAAAGGCCTTGCCGCGGCAGCGGAGATCGCGGCGGCGGAGGCTGTGGTCGCGATGATGTTCGGCGGCGGCGACCTTTCCGCTGAACTTGGCGTCGCGCTCGAATGGGAGCCGCTTGCGGCGGCGCGAGGACAGTTCATTATCGCCTGCGCACGGGCGCGCGTTCCCGCGATCGATGTGCCGTTCATCCATATCGCGGATCAGGATGGGCTTGCCGAGGAAGTCCGGCGCGCGAAGAGCTTCGGCTTCTCTGCGAAGGCCGCGATCCATCCGGCGCAGGTGCAGACCATTCAGGACGTGCTGCGTCCGCAGCCGTCCGACATCGAAGAGGCGCGGGCCGCGCTTCAGGCGTTCGCCGCGGCTGGCGGGCAGGCCGTCATGTTCAAAGGCCGGATGCTGGAGGTGCCGTTCATGCGCCGACTGGAGCGTCTCGCCGCATTTGGAGAAAGCCGTAATGCGTAAGGGTGTCATCGAAGTTGCACCGGGACGGTTCCGGGAAACCTTCGGGCGTTTTTTCGAAGAGTTCGAGGTTGGGCACATCTATGAGCACCGGCCCGGCCGCACGGTCACCGACGCCGACAACGTGTGGTTCACGTTGCTGACGATGAACACGCATCCGCTGCATTTCGATTATGAATATGCCGCGAAGACCGAGTTCGGGCGGCCGCTGGTCTGTTCACCGCTGACGGTCGCCATCCTCGTCGGCATGAGCGTCAGCGACGTTTCGCAGAAGGCGGTGGCCAATCTCGGCTGGACGAACATCAGCATGACGCATCCGCTGTTCTGCGGCGACACGCTGTATGGCGAAAGCGAGGTGCTGAGCAAGCGCGAGTCCGGTTCGCGGCCGCAACAGGGCATCGTCACCGTGAAGACGACCGGACGGAACCAGAAGGGCGACGTCGTCTGCACCTTCGAACGCTCGATCCTCGTGTGGAAGCAGGGCTTCGGCCCGGCTGACGATTGAGGGCACGGCAGATGTCAGACAACACAGCGCGAACGATGGACCCCGAAGAAGAGGCCGTCCTGCTGCATTCCATCGATCGCTGGATCGATAAGGAAGTGCGGCCCGTGGTGATGCACCACGATCACAACGATGAATGGCCCGCGAAGCTCGTTGAGCAGATGGCGGAGATGGGCCTATTCGGCGCGACGATCTCGCCGGAGTACGGCGGTCTCGGCCTGCCAGCGACGACCTATGTGAAGATCGTCGCGAAAATCGCGTCCTACTGGATGGCGATCACCGGCATCTTCAATTCGCATCTGATGCTGGCGGCTGCCGTCGAGCGTTTCGGCACGGCGGAGCAGAAAGCGGAATGGCTTCCGAAGTTCGCCAGCGGCGAAATCCGAGGCGGCCTTGCGCTGACCGAACCCAACGCCGGGACGGACCTGCAGGCGATCCGCACGACGGCGGTGCGCGATGGTGACGATTATGTGATCAACGGCACCAAGACGTGGATATCGAACGGCATCCACGGCAGCTGCTTCGCGCTGCTGGTGAAGACCGATCCTGCCGCGCAGCCGCGCCACAAGGGCATGAGCCTCTTCATCGCGCCCAAGCTCAGCGGTTTCGAGGTCGGCAAGAAGATCAAGAAGCTCGGCTACAACGCGATCGACAGCGCGGAGCTGATCTTCGACAATTACCGGCTTCCCGCCGCGAACCTGATTGGTGGCGAAGAGGGCAAGGGATTCCTGCAGGTGGCGGGCGGGCTCGAACTCGGGCGCATCAACGTGGCTTCGCGCGGGGTCGGGCTTGCCGAAGGCGCGCTGCGCCTCGCAACCGAATACGCGACGGTTCGCCAGACCATGGGTAAGCCGATCTGCGAGCATCAGGCCATCCAGCTCAAGATCGGCGAGATGGTGACGCGCGCAAAAGCCGCGCGGTTGCTCACCCAGGATGCTGCCGAAGCCTACGATCGCGGCGAGCGCTGCGACATGGAGGCCGGCATGGCGAAGTATTTCGCATCCGAAGCCGCAGTGCGGAACTCCGAGGAGGCGATGCGGATCTTCGGCGGCTACGGCTATTCGAAGGAATACGAGATCGAACGTTATTACCGGGATTCGCTGCTGATGTGCATCGGCGAGGGAACGAACGAGATGCAGCGGATCATCATTTCCAAACAATGGGTCAAACGGCATTCCGCGTAGAGGTTTCAAGAGCAGAAAAATTCGCAGGCGAGCGTTCAGGCAACAGCATTGGAAAGGGACAAGGGGGATACCATGACAAAATCCGAACTTAGACTTGCAACATGTCTTACGACCGCATTCGCGATCGTGCTTTCGCTTCCCGCGCCGTCTTACGCGCAGGAACAGGCGAACGAGACCGCCGAACCCTTCGGAGGCGAGATCGTGGTTACGGCACGCCGGTTCGACGAAAAGCTGCAGGACGTTCCGGCAGCGGTTTCGGTGCTGACGGCGGAAGCCATCGAGAATACGGGCGCCCGCGTCGCGGCCGATTTCGTGCAGCTGACGCCGGGTGTCACGATCGTCACCGGCAACGTCGAGGCGGCTGACACGCAGATCAATATCCGCGGCATCAACGGCGCACGCGACGCGGAGAGCAACGTTGCGCTCGTCGTTGACGGCATTCAGAAATCGAACACGTCGTCGCTGAACCAGGATCAGGGATCGGTGCAGCAGATCGAAGTGTTGAAAGGGCCGCAGGGCGCGCTTTACGGCCGCAATGCCGCCGCCGGCGCTGTCATCATCACCACCAAGAAGCCGGGCTCCGAACTGGAAGGCAGCGGACGCGTCAGCTATGGCAACAATAATACGGTGGAAGCCGCCGCGCTGATCTCGGGTCCGCTCAGCGACTCCGTGGGCTTCGTTCTCAATGGCGATTACGGCCGGGGAGACGGCTATTTCCGCAACAGCTTCCTGCCGACCGACATCAACAAGACGCTCTATCCGGGCAACAGCACCAAAGCCGACTCGATGGACAATTACGAGCGGTGGAACGTGAACGGCCGCCTCGTGTTCACACCGAGCGACGATACGGAAATCGATCTGAAGGCACGCTACGGCAAGGTCCGCAGCGGCGCGATCGCGTTCAACGCGGCGTTCCAGATTCCGGCGCTAGAGGGCGCCGACAAGGTGTTCAATATCGACATCAACGATCACAAGTTCATCTTCACGCCGAACATCGATCCGCTGAACACGCAGAAGACCATAGAGGCGTCCGCGCGTCTCACGCAGTCTTTGGGTGCGGTCGATCTGATCGGCTATGTCGCCTACAGCAACATCAAGAACGACTTCTATGCCGACGGAACCAGCGGAGCCTTCGGATTCTTCGCGAATGAATCCACGTGCCAGGCGACATCGGCGGGCACGGTGCCGGTGGTCAATCAGGCACCGTTCGATGAAGCGTATCTCGGCGGTGCGTTCGTCGGTTCCCAACCTTACTCGCCAGCATCGTGCGACGGAACGCAGTACCAGCGCCGCAATCAGGAGGATTTCAGTGCGGAACTGCGGCTGGTCGGCGAAACGGATTCGCTGCGCTGGCAGCTCGGCGGTTATTTCCTGACACTCGATCGGCGAACCTGCATCAACCTCGGTCTCGATACGGGGCAGGGTGTCGTTCGCGAATGCTACACGACCGATCCCACCAACCCCACCGAGGCGCTAGTCGACGACAACTTCAAGACGAAGGTCTACGCGGCCTTCGGCTCGGTCGATTATGACGTGAGCGAAGCGTTCAAGATCGGTGTAGCTCTGCGTTATGACATCGAAGATCGCAGCACGAGCAACAACGTGCCGACGGGGCGGCTCACCCGCTGGGTGGGCAACGTGCTCACCGGGAACCCGAACGGCACGGCAACGACGCCGGCGAATTACTATCTGAACCCCGGTCTCGATCCGGTTTACAACCCGAGCGGCATCCTTGCCGACCGCAGCCAGACCTACAAGCAGCTGCAGCCCAAGATCACGCTCGGCTACAAGGTCAGCCCCGACGTCTCGCTGTTCGCGAACTGGGGCATCGGCTTCAAATCGGGCGGCTTCAACAACGGCGGTTCGCAGGCGGTTATCGACAACTTCTTCAACGCGACGATCGCGTCGGGCCTGTCGATCTTCGACGATTACCGCAAGGAGCGCTCGAGCGCGTTCGAGGCGGGTATCAAGGGCAGGGCGCTGGATGGACGCCTGACATTCGATTTCGCCGGCTATCACACGACCGTGAAGGACATGCAGTTCTTCGAGTTCTTCGTGGGGCCGTTCGGACTTCTGCGCGTCGTTTCCAACATCGATAAGGTGGAGCTGTACGGTGCCGAGGGTTCGGCAAGCTTCCGCCTGATCGACGGCTGGTCGCTGTTCGGCTCGTTCAACGTGACCGACAGCAAGATCAAGCGCAACGATGCGCGGCCGTATACGGAAGGCAACAAGTCTCCCTACACGGCGGATTACACGCTGAACATCGGCAGCCAGATCGATGCACCGCTCAGCGACGCGTTGTCGCTGCTTGTGCGCGCCGATTATCGCATCACCGGCAAGACCTGGTTCCACACGGTGCAGGACAATACCGTGCCCACGATCTTCGGGCTTGCAGCGAACTTCAAGAACTCGCAGCGCGATCCCTATGGCATCTTCAACCTGCGCGTTGGCCTGAAGTCGGATAGCTGGTCAGTCAGCGCCTTTGCCGAAAACATGTTCAACAAGAACTACGTGGCGGAAGTCATTCCCGCGCCGGAATTCGGCGGCGACTTCCTTACGGCGGGTATCCGTCGCAGCTATGGCGTGGAACTGGCGTACAAGTTCTAACCTTGGCGACTGCAAGAAGAATGGAAGCCTTCCGGATCGGCGAATGCTGATCCGGAAGCTCCGGAGGAGTTGATGATGGCGTCTGGGGCGTTGCAGGGGTTGCGGCTTGTCGAGATGGGACAACTCATCGCCGGGCCCTTCTGCGGACAGTTGATGGCCGATCACGGTGCCGAGGTGATCAAGATCGAAGCACCTGGCGAAGGCGATCCGATGCGCGAGTGGGGGCGGAACAAGCCGGTCTGGTGGCCCGTCGTCGCGCGCAACAAGAAGAGCATCACGCTCAATCTTCGCGATCCGCGCGGGCAGGAGATCGTGCGGCAGCTGGTGGAGAAATCGGACTTCCTGCTCGAGAATTTTCGCACCGGCACGATGGAAAAGTGGAACCTCGGTTACGAGCAGCTTTCGGCTATCAATCCGGGGTTGATCATGATCCGCGTGACCGGCTTCGGGCAGACCGGTCCCTATGCGCGGCGCGCCGGCTATGGGTCGATCGGCGAGGCCATGGGCGGTATCCGAAACCTCGCGGGCGATCCTTCCACCCCGCCCAGCCGCGTCGGCCTTTCGATCGGAGACTCTCTGGCCGCCACATATGCTTGTCTCGGTGCACTCATGGCCTTGCAGCACCGGAATCGTACGGGGCACGGGCAGGTGGTCGATTCCGCGATCTACGAAGCGGTGTTGGCCATGATGGAATCGACGATTCCCGAATATACCGAAGCCGGCTTCACGCGCGAGCGGACGGGGGCGACGCTCCCCAAGGTCGCGCCTTCGAACGTTTATTCCACCTCGGACGGCGAAATCCTGATCGCGGCTAATCAGGACAGCGTGTGGAAGCGCATGGCGGAAGCGATGGGGCAGCCGCAGCTCGGCAGCGATCCGCGTTTCTCCACGCATCATGCGCGCGGCGAACATCAGGTGGAACTGGACGACATGATCAGCGCATGGACGAAATCATGGTCCAGTGCCGATCTTCTGGCGCACCTGGAGACGCACGGCGTGCCGGCGGGGAAAATCTACAAGGCACCCGACATGCTGGAAGACCCGCATTTCAAGGCACGCGAGTCCATCATCAAGGTGGAGCATCCGACGTTCCAGAACCTGTGGATGCAGAACGTCTTTCCCAAGCTCTCCGAAACGCCGGGCGAGGTCGCGTGGGCGGGGCCTGAACTCGGCCAGCACAACGAGGAAATCTACGGCGCTGTTCTGGGGATGAGCCGGCAACAGATGAGCAGCCTGCATGACGACGGCGTTATCTGACGGGAGGCGGCTGCCTTAGTCGCCCACCGCGACGACCGCTTCAATCTCGATCAGCGCGCCGTAGTGGAGCGGGCCGCACGGGACGATGGACCGGGCCGGGCGATGCGCGCCAAAGAACGCTGCATAGGCGCGATTCGCTTCGTTCCAATGTGTGATGTCGGCCACGTAAACGGTGCATCGGATGATATCGTCGACGTTGGCGCCCACGACGCCTGCAATGGCTGCGATGTTTTGGAGCGCAAACGTCACCTGCTCGGCGATGCCGACGTTTTCGGCATCGGGTGTTTCGCTGGTAACGCCGAGTTGACCTGAAACGTAGAGCGTATCGCGGTGGAGGATGGCCTGAGCGTAGTGCCCTCCCGGGGGAGGTGCCTCCGCACAACGTATCTCGGTCATTTTTTGACGTTTCATCCTGATCTCCGAAATTCTTACCATCCACCGATGCGCGGCCATTCGGTCGCTTTTCCGGCATGTAGCACATTGTATGAAGCATAAGCCGCACAGGTCAGGCACGCATGGTTGGGCAGAATGCGGACCATGCTGCCGATCGGCAGCCGTGCGAACCAGCTTTCATCGGGCACCGGCACGGCGCCATGCTCCTGATGCACGGTCGTAACCGCCAACGAACCCAGCCGCTCCAGCGTTACGGGATCGCAGACCAGACCGTAGCCCGCCTCCGGCATGAAACGGTTGGCGCCAATGTCCTTGGACAGCGCGAGCGCGCCGGCGTCGAGAATGAGGCTCGGAGCACTGTGCTGATGGCCGATCACCGTGGCGAGCACCGAGACTGCGATATCCTTCTCCGCGCACATGCCGCGCGAGAGCTGCGACAGATCCCAGAACAGGTAGATGCCCGCACGCACTTCGGTCACGCCCGAAAGATGCTCCGCGAAGAGAGCTGTGGGGGTGGAGCCAACGCTGACAATGGGGCAGGGGTGTCCCCGGGCGCGCAGCAATTCGGCGGAGGCCACCGCGGCTTGCCGCTCGACCTCGGCAAGCGCCTTGATTGGTGCGGGTTCGTCGAAAGCATAGGAATGCCCGGCATGGGTCATCACGCCCATCAGTTCCAGATGCGGCGCGCAGGCGTGGATCGCGTCGGCGATTTCGACCAGCGCGTCCGAAGCCGGTTCGACGCCGCTGCGGTGTTCGCCGCAATCGACCTCGATGAGGATGCCGAAGTGCGCGCCGAGGGATGCTGCCGCCTTCCCGATGGCCGTGGCGGCATCCCGGTCATCCACGACGAACAGCAGCCGAGCGCCATGCGCGCGCTGAATACGGTCGGCGCGGGCGAGCTTCGCGGGAACGACGGCGGTCGTGTAGAGGATGTCGCGCCAGCCGGCCGCCGCGAAATATTCGGCTTCGGCCAATGTCGAGACGGTGATCGGCCCTTGCCCGCCATCCGCGGCGATACGGGCGACGTCGATCGATTTGGCGGTCTTGAGATGCGGGCGCAGCGTGACGCCCAATTCGGCGCAGCGGGTGCGCATGTGGACAGCGTTACGCTTCAGCCGTTCCGCGTCGAGAATGAGGCGCGGCGTCTCCAATCCTTCGAACATTGCTGACGGCTCCGTCACACGAGCTCCCCGAGCGGGTGCAGCGTATCGGCAATGAGAAGGGGGCGCGCCGTATCGGCGACGAATGGCAGTCCTGCCCGGTTGTGCCAGAAAACAGGCATCCCGACCCCGGCGGCTCCCGGGATGTCGGCGGGCGAACCCGCGACGAAAAGCGTCCGCGCGGGGTCCGTGCCGAGCCGGTCGAGCGCAGCGCGGTACGATTGGGGCTGCGGCTTGTAATAGCCCGTCTCTTCAGACGTCACGACGACGGAAAAGGGCACGCCGACACGTTCCGCGGCTTGTCGGCCCAGGGTGATCGAACAGTTCGTGACGACGCCCAGCCGGATGCCGCGGGCGTTCAGATCGCCGAGCACGGCCGGCACCTCGGGCCACGGGCGGAGCGTATTCCAGTGCGCGGCGAGTGCATCGGCAGAGGATGTGGTTACCCCCGCCACCACAGCCGCCTCGCGGACGAGGTCCTCATAGGGTCGGTAGGCACCGCATCCATATGTCAGTTCCAGATAGGCGCGGCGCCACCGCAGCCCATCGTCTTCCGACCCCGCTGCGCGGTTCCAGACCGACCATGAGTCCAGAAGTGCGGTGAGGAGGTCGAAGACCACCGCGTCAATGGCGAGCCGTTTCATACCCTAAACTCCAAACTCCGTCATACCGGTCGAGTTCGGTACCCCGATCCCGGCTCGCGGCGGCGCGTGCGATGCAAGGCTGCGCCGCTTCGTTGGTAGCGATTAACAAGAGCGGGATTGCCTCGGCCAATGCCCGTTGCTGATGGTTATATGCCGTCCCGTAAGCGTCTCATCTACGCCGAGGCCAGTTTCCAGAACGCTTCAGCCGATGGGGATTGTCGTCCGCGCGGGCGATACAGGCGGACATCGACAGGAATGTCCCAAAAAGCGTCGCCCGCCCGGACGAGCGAACCTTTCGCCAGATCATCCGCAACGATGCTCAGGGGAAGCCAGGCCAAGCCCTTTCCATCCTTTGCCATACGCGCGAGGACCAGCGTGTGCGATGTGAACACTGGCGTCAGGCTGACCGGCATCGCATTCGCCGCGAGCGTGGCCGAAACGATGCGGCCCATGCCCGACTCCGATCCATAAGCGAGCAGATTGACCGCATCCCCCGCGCCCTCCGAGAGGGCGTGCAGCGGGGTCTGATCAACGCCGCTCGGCGCGCTGACGGGTATGAGTGTGTCGCCACCGAGGGATATCGAATGAAAACCCGCGTCATCGAGAACGGATGCGGCACCGGGATGGAAATAGCACAGGCAGAAATGCGCCTTGCCGTTGAGCATGATCTTCTCGGATGCACCCATGTTGTCGGCGGTGAGCTGGATAAGGATCTCCGAATCCGACATCGCCTGCAGGGCGGCGAGCCATTGCGGGAAGAAGTTCAGGGCCAAAGCGTGCGTGACGAGAATCTTGATCGTCGACGCGGAAGTGCCCGCGATCTCCTGAACCTCCCGCCGCCCGTGTTCGATGTCGCGCAGAACCGTCTCGGCGATCACGGCGAAGCGTTTGCCGGCGGGTGTCAGCGCCATTTGGTGGGTGCTGCGATCGACAAGCTCGACGCCCAGCCACTCCTCAAGCGCGCGAATGCGGCGGCTGAAGGCAGGCTGCGTGACATGGCGCACCGATGCCGCGCGCGAGAAGTTCCCTGCGCGGATGAGGGCGCCGAAATCTTCCAGCCACGCCATTTCCATCGTTATCTGCCCGTCATCGTATCCGTTGCAGCCATTTCCGGGCTCCTCTTGTATACGATCGAGCGCCGGAGCGATGCTTCCTGGTACGCATAGATTGATCCATAATCTGTATTGGCCCCGGAAGGGTCCGGTTGGCAATCTGTGCCGATTGGGGACCATCCCGCTTTTTCCGGCGCTCATCTGCCGGGATCGGGGTTGATTCAGGGAGCTTCGGGTATGGGTTTCGAGGTTTTGCGGCGACTACGCCTTCGCCGCACGGCGCTGGCTGCCACGCTCATCTGCGCCGGCGTTGTTCCCGGCGCTTTGCCGGAAGCTTGGGCACGCGCTGAGGCTGTCCAGCAGACGACGCTGGTTCCGCGCGATGAGCTTTTCGCATCGCCGACCTACTCCGAACTGCAGATCAGCCCTGATGGAAAGGCGCTCGCGTTTCTCCACCCGCTGAACGGCGTGCTCAACATCTGGATCGCACCGATCGACGATCTTGCCTCGGCGACACCCGTGACCCGTTTCGATAGCCGGCCTCCGGACGGATTCCAGTGGAGCGCGGACGGGCGCTTCCTCCTCATCTTGAAGGATATCGGCGGCGAAGAGCACAGCCAGCTTTGGATCGCGAACCTCGAGAAACAAACGGTCATCAACGCGACTGCCGACCCCGCAGTGCAGACGAAGATCGTAAAAATCTCGGCGCGGCGGCCCGGCGAAATCCTCGTCGGCATGAACATCCGCGACCCGCGGTATCGCGACATCTATCGCATCGATCTTGCGACCGGCCAGCGCACCGAAGTGTTCCGCAACGACCCAAACTATATCGATGTCATTGCCGATCCCGATTTCAACATCCGCATGGGCGTTCGCGGGAATGCCGACGGTTCGTGGACCTATTTCCGCCTCGATCCCGCCGGACCGAGCGAGTTCATGTCCATGCCACTCGTTTCGCTGCGCAATTCCAAGGTTTTCGGACTGGATGCGGCGGGCAGGCTCACGATGCTCGACAGCCGCGACGGCGACAAAGCGAACCTCGTTTCCATCGATCTCGCGAGCGGCAAAAAGACGCTGCTGGCCGAAGCCCGGCGCGCCGATATCATGGAGCCGCTCTTTGACGAGGAGAGCGGCGCACTGCTCGCGACGCGCGAAGATCCGCTCGTGAACGAATGGACGGTGCGGTCGGACGATATGCGTGCCGAGTTCGCGGCGCTTGAGGCGGCGGTCGCGGGGCCGTTCAGGATCGCGGGGCAAACCCCCGACAATGCCCGCTGGCTGCTCCTTGAAACGGTGCCGAACCGCGCCGATCGTTATAGCTGGTGGGACAGGAAGGGCCGAACGCTGACGCCGCTCGTGTCGATGCGTCCGGCGCTTGATGAGCGGACGCTCGCACGCCGCACGCCTGTGACCATCACATCGCGCGACGGGCTCAGCCTGCCGAGCTATCTTACGCTTCCGACGGGCGCGAAGCTCGGCGCGGACGGTATGCCCGTGAAGCCCGCACCGCTCGTTCTCCTCGTCCACGGTGGACCTTGGCTGCGCGACGATCTGGCGTTCGATCCGCAGCACGCCTGGCTCGCGGACAGGGGCTATGCGGTTCTATCGGTGAATTTTCGCGGATCGAGCGGATTCGGAAGTGCCTTCATGGCGAAGGCCGACAGGAAATGGTCCGAAACGATGCATGACGACCTGCTCGATGCCGTGCAGTGGGCGATCGACAAAGGCGTGACGGCGAAGGATCGCGTCGCGGTGATGGGGTTGTCTTACGGAGGATATTCGACGCTTGTATCGCTGAGCTTCACGCCCGATGTCTTCCAGTGTGGCGTTGACCTGGCCGGCCCCAGCAATCTCGTGCGGCTGGCCTCCTCGATGCCCGAATGGTGGACGTGGCAGAAGCCGCAATTCCTCAATCGGATGGGCGATCCGTCTACGCCTGAAGGTGCAGCGGATTTGCTCCGGCGGTCTCCGATCTCTCGCGTCGATGCGATCTCTAAGCCGCTGCTCGTTACCAACGGCGCCAACGATCCGCGCATTTTCCCCGATCAGTCGCAGGAGATCGTCGATGCGCTGAAGGCGCGCGGCAAGCCGGTGACCTATGCCTTCTACCGTGATGAGGGGCACGTCTATGCGAAGGATGAAAGTAACATTTCCTTCGCTGCGATCGCCGAGCATTTCCTTTCGAAGTGCCTCGGCGGGAAAGCGGAACCCTATGGCGACGACCTTGTCGGGTCACAGGTCGATTTGAAGACCGGTGCAGGGTTTGTTCCAGGGCTTGAAAAGGCGCTGCAGGCAGGGGCGGAATAGGTCAGGGCTCGCCCAGATATTTCGCGAGACCAGAATCCAGGGGAGGCCGCTGCCCCGCGGCTTCCGCCAGGTCCATCCGCAGGAAGGCATTCTGAACGTAGCGGATGCCCGCCCAGCGTAGCGGCTCGGCCTCCCAGTTCGGCGCCTGCTGGCGAACATAGGGGGTGTGCACGCCCGGTGCATGACCGGCGACAAGCCCGGCAAGCGCTCGCGCGCAAATCGCGCTCGTGATGACGCCATGACCTGTGTAGCCATAGCTGTGGCCAACGCGGCGTTCGGAATCGAAATGCACGGTCGGCAGCCAGTCGCGCGGAATACCGAGATAACCGGCCCATTGATGCGTGAAGGGAACGCTTTCGAGCGAGGGCCACCATTCGAGGAGTCGATCGCGGATCCAGCCAAAATTGGCGTTCTCCCTGAGCGCCGTTTCGCACATGTCCGAACCATAGCGATAGGGTGCGCCCCGACTGCCGAACAGAATGCGCCCATCGGCGGTCCGCGTGAGATAGTTGGTCGTGTGAACATAGGAGCTGAGGCATTCGCCGCCGCTCCATCCGACCGCAGCCCATTGCTCCGCCGTGAGCGGCGCGGTGAGCATGATCGTCGAGGCCATGGGGATCAGCCGGCGGCGATATTCGGCCTGGCTGGTCATGAAGGCCTCACCCGCGAGCAGGACGGCGCGCCGTGCGCGGATCGTCCCCCCGGAAGTGACAAGCGCGGGCGCGGTACCATCGATCGCGCGCAGCACATTGGTTCCCTCGTAGATACGCACGCCGCGCCGCTCGAGCGTGCGCGCCAGCCCGCGCACGAGGCGGCCGGGATGAATTGTCGCGCCGGCGCGCAGGCGGAACGCACCATGCACCTCGGTCGCGTTCACGGCCTTCTGCGCTTGGCTGGCATCCAGAATCTCGCAGCCGTCTGTCATGCCGAGCTTGGCATAAGCATCGAACGAATTTCGCAGCGACGGCAATTGATCGGCGCTGCGGGCAAGCGTCAACACACCCACCGGATTGAAATGCGCGTCGATGGCCTCTTCTGCGCAGATGCGGCCGACCTCATCGACCATCGCCTGCTGGGCGAGCAGCATCGACCGGGCCATCTCGTGTCCAAAGCGGCGGGTGAGGGCGGAGGGATTGATCGGAAAGCGTGGTGAGCACCAGCCGCCGTTACGGCCCGATGCGCCGAAGCCGCAAAATTGCCGCTCGACGATCGCGATGGAGAGGTTCGGATCGCGCTGCAGCAGGAAATAGGCGGTCCAGAGCCCCGAAAAACCGCCGCCCATGATCGCCACATCGACGATCTCATCACCGGCGAGCGCAGCGCGCGGTGTCAGATCGTCGTCGCAGCTCGCGAGCCAATAGCTGCCGATCGTGTCCGGCGAAATGGTGGGTGTCATCGGGCTGCCTCCGCCTCTTCGAAGACAATGAAAATCTTCTGGCTATCGCGCAGGATCTCCCACGTGCCGCTGCTCTTGGGCGGGAAATAGACCGCGGCGCCCTCGGTGATATGGACGGGTTCGCCCTTGTCCGGGCGGAAGATCGCTTCGCCCGAGAGGAAGTGACAGAATTCGGCCTGAACGACCTGTCGGCGCCAGATGCCGGGGGTGCAGTGCCATACCCCGTGCTGACTGGCGCCGGCGCCCGGAATGGAAACCGATCGCACCTGCGAGACCGGTTCGCAGAGCGGCTCGGCGACGGGTATCGCCGCGGCGGGGGCGAGAAGGTCGTTCGGACGGAAAAGGCTGATCGTGGCGACGGTCATTGGCGGTTCCTTGAAAGATGTGCGTTCACAACAGATGTCGGACGCGGCCGAGGAAGAGCCGTGTCCGTTCGGTTTTCGGGTTCGCGATGAAGTCGGCGGCCGGTCCGCGCTCAGCGATCGTGCCGCCGTCGACGAAGAGGATCGAATCCGCAGCCTCGCGCGCGAAGGCGATTTCGTGCGTGACGATAATCATCGTCATCCCGCCCTCGGCGAGATCGCGCATGACCTTGAGCACTTCGCCCACGCGTTCGGGATCGAGCGCGGAGGTGGGTTCGTCGAGCAGGATCGCGCGCGGCTCCATCGCGAGCGCGCGCGCAATACCGACGCGCTGCTGCTGTCCACCCGACAATTGGCGGGGCAGGGCATCCGCATGGTCCGCCATGCCGACCTTTTCGAGCAGCGACATTGCGCGCTCGGTCGCTTCGCCGACAGGCCTGCGTAGGACATGCACAGGCCCTTCGATGACATTCTGAAGCGCGGTGCGATGCGGAAAGAGGTTGAAGCGCTGGAAGACCATGCTGACCGCCGAGCGGACCTGAGGCAGCGACCGGGGCGTTACCGGCACGCCGTCGACCGCGATCGATCCGGCGTCATGGTTTTCCAGCCCGTTGATGCATCGAAGGATCGTCGATTTGCCTGAGCCTGATGGACCGATCAGGCAGGCGACTTCGCCCGGAGCGATATCGAAGCTCACATCGCGCAGCACCTCGCGCGTGCCGTAGGATTTTCGGACATTGCGGAGCCGGATCATGCGCGCGCGAACCGGCGCTCGAGCGCACGCACGCCCGCGGCCATGGGCAGACTCGCGGCGAGGTACAGAAGGGCGATGAGCAGGTAGACGGTGCCGTTCTTGAAGGTCGAGATGGCGAGCAGCTGCCCGGCGCGGGTCAGTTCGGCGATGGTGATCGTCGAAGCGATCGACGAATCTTTGAGCAGCATAATCGTCGTATTGCCGAGCGAAGGGAGCGCCGCGGGGATGCCGAGGGGAAGCACGACACGGCGCATCAGCACCGGCCATGACATGCCGAGCGCGGTGCCTGCCTCGATCAGATCCTTGTCGACCGAAGAGAGACCGCCGCGGATATTTTCGGCCTGATAGACCGAATAGGCGAGGCCGAGACCGATCACGCCCGCCGCAAACGGGGGCAGATCAATGCCCCATTCGGGAAGCACGAAGTAGATGCAGAACAGCTGGACGATGATCGGGATGCCGCGGATGACGTTGATGACCGTGCGGCTGATCGCGCGCAGCAACGCCAGCCGCGAATAGCCCATCAACACCCACACGAGACCAAGCACGATGCTGACGACAAGGGCTCCGGCCGTCAGCAGGAGGGTGACGCCCAGCCCGCGCAGAAGGATCGGGAGGAACTGTGCCGCGTCCATGAGGAAGTCCTGCATCAGCCGAGCTCCCAATGGCGGAGAATTTCCGGTATTCGGCTTTCCCGGAGCCGAACGATGGAAGCGTCGAGGCGCGGCAGCAGCGGGTCGCCTTTCGCGACGATCAGGCAGAGGTCTTCCTCCACCGGCGGCCTGAACTCTTCGACCATGCGCACTAGACGGCGCGGCCCGACGCGAAGCTGGTAACGCAGGATCGGCGCGTCGCCGTATCCGGCATCGATCCGTCCATTGGCGAGGTCGCGCACGATCTCACCGAGTCCATCGTATGTTTTGATGCGGCCGATACCCGCTCCGTGAAGCTGATCGATGAAGCGTGTGCCGACCTGTGCGCCGACGCGCATGTGCCGGATGGCAGACAGGGCCGGATACGTACCCCGGTCGTCGCTGAGAACGACGAGGCCGCCGCCGTAGGAAAAGACCCGCGTGCTGAAGTCTACGACCCGCGCGCGATCAGGCGTTCGCTGCATCGCTGCCGCGATCATGTCGATCCGGTCGGTCGTGAGTGACGGGATAAGTGCCGAGAACGGCGCCGCGCGATAATCGCCGGTGAGGCCGACGTCATGCAGGACAGCCTTCGCGATGTCGATCATCGCACCTGTCAGCTCGTTGGTCGCGGGGTCGACAAAGCTGAACGGCACGCCGGTCGGCGATGATCCGACCCATAATTCGCCCGGCGCGCGCGACTGGCGCGCGCAGGCGGCGAGCGGCAAACCCGCGATCATTCCGAGCATTGTCCGCCGATGGATTGTTTTTGCCGTCGGTGGGTGCCGCATGATTGCTTCCCGCCGCGCTAACGGGACTGCGGACGGTATTCGAGCGTCACGCTCGACACTGCAGTCTTGCGGATTTCCTTGGGCACGAGCGAGATTTTCTTGAGCTCGTTCGTCTCGTGCATCATCGTCTGATCGGTGAGGTGCGGGTTGCCCTTGCCGTCGGGATCGATGAACAGGTTCTGGCCGCCAGCATCCACCACCGAATAGAGCGCACGCCGATCCGCGCCGATTTCCATCAGCCCGACCCAGCTTTCCCCGCCGTTGTGCGGCGCCATCGTGGGACCAAGCCGCAGCACAGCGGACAGACGCCGCTCGGGCGCGTCTTCCGCCATCTGCGGACGCTCGGGCGTTTCAAGCGACGCGTCGAAATACTTCCAGAAGATCGGATGTTTCCATTCGGCCATGTCCTTGCCGGGGAACCGTTCCCCGACCTCGGCGATGGTCGCCTTGATCGTGTCGATCATCACAGCGCTGCGGTCACGCCCGTTGAAATAATCGACTGCCAGCGGCGCGCCCGCGGCATCACGCTGAAACGCGCGCAGAAGCAGGCTCGATTGATAGGTGAGGTAGCGATCGGCGTCGATCTTCTTCCACCAATCGCCCATGTCGTCGCCGAACACGATGCGCGGGGCGACCTGCAGCCACGCGCGATACAGCGTCAGGCCCGGATTATCGTATTTCAGGTCAGCATCGCGATCCTGATAGAGCCCGTTGAAGCTCAGCATATATTCACCGGCGCGCTTCACCTCGGGGTCGCTGCTCGCCCCAATCGCTTCCTGAATGTACGGGGCGAAAAAGTCGGGTGCGGCCTGGTTGCGATCGACCGCGCCGAGCGCGTTGAAAATTTGGCCGTTGAAGTCGCGCATGTCGAGCAGCGTCAGCGACTGACCGGCTTTGGCCAGTCGATCGCCGAGCCATGTACGGAACGTCGCGCCGATGCGCGCGCCGTCGCCTTCCTGCGACCAGCCCGTCGCCTTGCTGTTCCACGAAAAGAAATAACCCTGCGCCGGGTTGATCGTGTGCGGCTTTTCCTGCGGAGAGAGGAAGCCGGTCCATTCATATTCGCCGGTGCCGGGCGTCGGCAGGCGTGGGTCGACGCCGGCAGCCTTCTTCGGAAGCGCACCCGCTTCGAAATAGGCGATCGTGCCATCTTCGCCGCCGTAGCAGGCGCCGAGATTCCAGCCGAGACGGTCGACGCCCTTTTCCCTGAATTCCTTCAGGCTTTTTGCGCGGCCCATTTCAGCGAAGGCGACCCACGTGTCGAGCTCCCTGCCGTGAACGCCCATCTGCTGCGAATAGGCGGTGTTGCTTTCGGTGTTCCAGGCGATCACGGGGCCATGGATCGTCCAGGCGACCTCATGGACGACGTACGCGGCATCCTTGACCTTGAAGGTCTCGGTCCGGCGTTCCATCCTTCGCCATGCGCCTTTGTGCCAATATTCGTAACGGTTTTTGGGATTGAGCTTTTCGGCAAACACCGTGCCGGCTTCGCTGCTGCCCGATACGAGAAGCCAGCCGTGCTGGGCGCCGCGGCCCATGGTGGGGACACCCCAGCCGGTCGAGCCGAAGCCCGCGTTGTCGAAACCGCCGCCGTGCAGATGGATTTCAGGGCCGTCGGCGGTGGCTTCCAGCATCAGCACTTTCCCGCTTGCCGACTTTTCCGGGCCTATGACCATGCAGCGGCTCGCGCCCTTCACCGGTTCGACCGGCGCGGTTTGCGCCGCCGCGGAGGTGACGCCGCCTGGCGGAAGCTGGGCCGGGGCGAGGACAGGCACGGGTACAGGCCGCGCGGGTGCGAGGTCGTCCCCCGCGGGAATGGTCGTCGGCGAATCCGGGTCGGAGATCGGCACGACATCATTGAAGATCTGCCAGGCCTTTTCCCGGCCATAGCGATCCGTCATGTCCTTCAGGAATTCGAGATTCCGGATTTCATAGGTATCGCGGCCGAGCGGTGCCGCCGTGATCAGGGCGAGATATTCGACGAGGCTCCAGCGCGTCGGCTTGATGCCCCAGCGTATGAATTCCATCGGCGTCAGACGCCCGGGGTCGGCATTCACTTCGTCGACGCGTTTGTTGATGCCGTCGACCATCGCCTGGATCATCTTGCGGTGTTCGGGTGCGAGCGCGCGGTAGCGCTGCATCAGCACGGCATCGGAGAGTTTGCGGCCGCGCATGACCTTGTCCATTTCGATCGCCGAGGCGCCCAGAAGCTCGGCGCGGCGCCCCTGCGTGTTGTGCCGCGCCAGCTCCATCGCGGCGAGACGATCCTGTGCGATCGCGTAACCTGCGCCGAACATCACGGCATCCGAGGTTTCGGCCTGCACGTGGGGCACACCGAAGCTATCGCGATAGATGGTCACCGTCCCCGCCGCGACAACCTGCGCATTGGCCGTGGACGCCGCGATGAAGGATGCAAAAACGAGTGCAGTCGAATGGCGCATGAAAAGCGTCTCCCCGAGGCCGTTATTTGGGCAGGAATGCCTCCGCCAAGGCGACCCACAGCGCGGCGCCCGTGGGCGAAATGCTGTCGTCATAGGCGTAGTGCGAATTGTGCAGCATGACCGATCCGGGGCCTTCGTCGCCGTTGCCGAGCAGGAGGAAGCAGCCGGGGACGACATCGAGATAACGGGCGAAATCCTCGCCCCCCATGCCCGGCACATCGAGATCGACGAAGCGGTCGAGGCCGACCACGCCGATCGCGATCTCGCGCACCCTCGCATAGAGATCGGCGGGATTGTGCAGGGCGGGGTAGCCGCGCTCGTAATGGAGTTCAGCAGTCGCGCCGAACGACGCCGCGACGCCGGTCACGATATCGCGCAGCCGCTGCTCGACGGAATCCTGGCTCGCGCGCGACAAGGTGCGCACCGTGCCGCCCATCCGCGCTTCATCGGCGATGATGTTGAACGCCGTGCCCGCCTCAACCTTGCAGATCGACACGACCACGGAATCCATCGGATCGGCATTGCGGGCGGCAATGCTCTGCACCGCGACGATGATCTGCGCCGCGACCAGCACGGGATCGACCGTCAGGTGCGGCCGCGCTGCGTGTCCGCCCTTGCCGGACACGACAATCTCGAACCGGTCGGCCGCAGCGTAAAGCGCACCGGCGCGCCCGGCGAGCTTGCCGGCAGCGATGCCGGGGCGATTGTGGATGCCGAAGATCGCCTCCATCGGGAATCGTTCGAACAGCCCGTCGCGGATCATTGCGCTCGCGCCGCCATCCGGATCGCCATCGGGACCCTGATAGCCGAGAGATTCCTCAGCGGGCTGAAAGATCAGGTGAACCGCGCCGTCGAAATTACGCGTCGCCGCGAGATGTTTCGCCGCGCCGAGCAGCATCGTCGTGTGCCCATCGTGCCCGCACGCGTGCATCACGCCCGGCGTGCAGGATCGGTGATCCGATTGGGCGAGTTCGGTCATCGGCAGCGCATCGATATCCGCCCGGATACCGATCGCGCGACCCGATTGCCCGGCGCGAACCGTCGCGACGATGCCGGTGCCGCCGATCCCGGTGTGGACCTCGTCGATCCCGAATTCGGCGAGGAGGTCGAGGATGAAGCGCGCGGTTCCCTGCTCGTGAAACCCGAGTTCGGGATGCCGGTGGATGTGCCGGCGCCAGGCGGTCATGTCCGCTTCGAGCGATGTCAGATCAACGGGCATACGAACGCTTCTCCTGGCGCTGCGACGGTGTGGGGGCGATTTTCATCTTCGTCTCCTCTCAGGGCACAGCGTGCGCGGGGATTTGATAAAAGACCTGCGCGCCGGGCCCGAGCGGGAGGTCGAACGCCACCCAGCCAACGGTCATCGCGATCCCTGTCGCCATGAAACAGAGCGCATAGGGCAGCATCAGCGCGAGCAGCGAACCCACGCCCATCGATTTGTCCCACCGCTGGCAGAAGACGAGCACGAGTGGGAAATAACTCATCAGCGGCGTCATGATGTTCGTGTAGCTGTCACCCATGCGATAGGCGGCGGTCGTCATCTCCGGGCTGATGCCGAGCAGCATGAACATCGGCACGACGACGGAGGACAGGACGCTCCATTTCGCCGTCGCCGATCCGATGAACAGATCGAGCACCGAGGACAGCAGAAGCACGCAGACAAGCAGGAAAGGGGCGGGAAGGCCCATGCTCTGCAGCTTCTCGGCCCCGCTGATCGCGATGATCGGCCCGATGCCCGACCAGTTGAACATCGCCACGAAATGCGCGGCGAAAAAGACGAAGACGAGATAGGGCGCGATCGTCTTCACGCCATCGCGCATCATGTCGACGATGTCCGCGGAGCCTTTCACCGTTCCCACCGCGCGCCCGAACACGGCGCCGGTCGCCAGGAACAGGATAAACAATGCCGCGATGATGGAGGCGTAGAGCGGCTGGAGGCGGATCGGGCCTTCGGCATCCTGATCTATGAAGGGCGTGTAGCCGGGCCACAGACACAAGGCCGTGAACGCAGCCACGACCAGCAGTGCAACGACACCGGCACGGCGGAGGCCACGGCGCTCATCATCACTGAGTTCGCCTTTTTCGAGATCCGCACGCAGCTGATCGTCAACCTCCTCGTCCCATATGCCGAGGCGCGGTTCGACGACCTTGTCGGTGATGAACCAGATGATCGGTGTGAAGAAGATCACGATGCCAAGAATGAAGTACCAGTTGCCGAGCGGGTTCATCATCCATCCGGGTTCGATGATGCGCGCAGCCTCCTGCGTGAAGCCGAACAGCAGGACATCGAGCTGCCCGGGCATGATGTTCCCAGCATAGCCGCCAGATACTGCGGCGAGCGCCGCCGCGATCCCGGCAAGCGGATGCCGCCCGACCGATGCGAAGAGTACCGCCGCCATCGGGATCAGCACGACATAGACGGCGTCTGCGGCATGATGCGAAACCATGCCCACGATCGCGATGATCGGCGTCATGTACCGGCGGGGCGTATTGCGAAGCGAACCGCGGATCAGCGCGAAGAACAGCCCCGATCGCTCAGCCACCGCCGCGCCCATCATGATGGTGAGGACGATGCCGAGCGGTGCGAAGCTCGCATAGGTCCGGGGCATCTCGGTGAACAGGCGGGCGATGTTGTCCGCCGAGAAGAGGTTGGATGCCCGGTAGATGAGGATGCCGTTCGCGAGTTCGGCGTTGGCGGGGGCTTCCTTGCCCGCGAAGGGAAGCGAGGCGCTCCATCCCAAGGCGGCCCCGAGCGCGGAAAGCAGCATCAGCGCGGCGATCAGATAGATGAAGATGATCGTCGGGTCGGGCAGGTAGTTGCCCACGCGCTCGATGAAACCCAGTACCCCCCTCTGACGGAGAGGGCGGATGGTTTCGGCAGTCACGATTGCGCCTCCTGCCCGGATGGATTCGTGTCTTCGTATACAGACACTATGAGGCTCACGCGCGCAGCGCGAGCCTCATAGTGTTGAGCCAAGATCAGAAGTTCACTTCGAGTCCCGCCCGGATCACCGGGCCGAACTGATCGAAGCCGCCGCCTGACGGATCGATGACCTGGACCGATTCCATCTTCGGCAACTTCTCGTTGAAGAGGTTCGAGACGCCGAACGAGAATTTGGCTTCCTGCCGCCCGTTCATCGGCAGCACATAGGATGCCGAGATGTCGTTGTAGAAGCGCGAACCCGTCTTGCGATCCGACACCAGTTCGCGGCTGATTCCCGGCGAGATGTCCGTCAGCGACTGGCTCGACTGGTAGCGTCCCTGCCAGCCCACGGTGAGCGGGCCGTTGCTATACGTGAGGCCCATCACGCCCTTGTACTTCGGATAGCCGTAGAAGCCTTCGAGGACGGTGTAGAGGTCGGGTCGCGCCTGGAACGTGTAGGTCCGCAGGCGGTGCAGATAGGTGAAGGCGAGATTGGCCGAAATGCGACCGTTGCCGACCGGCTGCGCATAGAACATCTGCGCGTCGAGACCCGAGGTTTTCAGCTTCGACGTGTTCACATAGGTGCTGTTGCCCGTGGTGATGCCGAAGAAGTTCGGGCTGGCAGTGTTCGACTCGCGGGTAATCAGCGAGCAGAGATCGGGATCCGGTCCACCGGCGCGATCGACGCAGTTTTCGGCGATCTGCTGCGGGCTGAGGAAGCTGATCGCATCATCGATCTGGATGTTGAACCAGTCGACCGAGAGCTGAAGGCCCGGCAGGAAGGTCGGCGTGAAGACGAAGCCCGCCGTCCAGCTGTCCGAAACCTCCGGTTTCAGGTTTTCGTTACCCGATACGATAAACGGCACGCCGATGCCGCCGTTCAGCGGAACATAGCCATCAGGGCGCCCGAGCGCGGCGCAGTTGGCAGCGCGATTGGGATTCTCACCGATGTTGGTTTCCGAGCAGGGATCGTCGACGTTGGTCGTCTGCCCTTCGCTCGGCCGGAAGGCCTCGAAGATGTTCGGCGCGCGGATTGCGCGGCTTATCGTCGCGCGAAGACGAAAACCCTCCGTCGGTTCCCAGATGCCGCCCGCTTTCCACGATGTTGCCTGCCCCGCGTGGCTATAGTCGGCATGACGCACAGCGCCTTCGATCGACACCAGCTTCGCGAACGGCATGTCGGTGAGGATCGGGACGCTAAGTTCTCCGAACAGCTCCGTGACATGGTAACCGCCTTCGTAGTCCTGCGTCGCGGCCTGATTGGTGAGGCCTGCCTTGACCAGCGGATCGGTGGTGCGACCGTTGCGTTCCTTGCGATACTCCGCACCAAGCGCGAAGCCGACCGCGCCGCCGCCCGGCATTGTCAGGAGTTTTTCAGAGTCGCCGGCAAGCGAGAAGCCGGCGGTCGTCTGCCGGATGAAGGCGTTGGAGACCGTCGTCGTCGTGACGAAGTCGCGCGCTGCCTGCGAGCTGGCAGTCGAACCGAAGGGATTGAACGGGGCGCACGGCGCACTGCCGACGATGCTCGGCGGCACGTAGCCGGGCGGCTGGAGCGCCGGAACGTTCATACGGCAGGCCGCCTCACCGGTGGCGGGGTCGATCACCGAATCGAGCGCGGCGTTCAGGTTCCGAACGAGCAGGCGATTGTAGCCGATGAACTTCGCCTTGGTGCGGCCATAGGTGCCGTAAACGTCGTAACGCAGGTCTGAAAAGCCCGTCTCGACCTTGCCCTTGAAGCCGCCGACGAACGACAGGCTGTTACGGTCGACCTGACTGTAGCGCAGGCCAAGATCCGTGTAGAGCCGGTCCATGCGTACCGTCGTTGCGCCGGCCGCGAGCAGATCCGCGCGGAAATCCTCGTTGAGGAAAGCATTCTCCGCAACATTGATCGGCGTGCCCGAACGGATCACGGGCTGACCGCGCCCGAAGCTGGACGTGTTGTTGTAATCGACCCCGAAATAGCCGCGAACACTGTCGCTGAAATCGTAGTGCGTGCTGAGATTGAGATTGTAGCGCTCGATATCGGGCACGATCGAGATGGAATCATCGAAACGGAAGCACGCGGCGCCGCAATTTTCGAAGACGCCGAAGAGGCCGCCATCGGTCAGGCTCGGTGTTGGGAAGGGACGCACTGTCCCGTCGTCGTTGAAAGCGAAACGTCCAAGACCGCCCGTGTCGTTGCTGAAGCCGACGACGCCGTAGCCGGAGAAGCGAAGCGCTTCGGCACCGGGGGCGAGGATCATGTCGGGAATGCCGTCATCCGGCCCGGTGTCGGCAGGATTGATCATCGCGACATAGTTCTTCATGTCGGCCTGACGCGGCGTGATTTCCTGCACCTTCGTGTAGTCGGCGGCGACTGTGATGTTGCCGCGGCCCTCACCGAAATTCTTGCCGGCGACGAGGCTGCCGCCATAGGTGAAGCCTTCAGAGCCGCGCGCTGGCTGCGAGCCGTTGAAAGACAGGCGGATGCCGTCGAAATTTTCCTTGAGGATGATGTTGACGACGCCGGAGACAGCGTCTGAACCGTAGATCGCCGAAGCGCCGCCGGTGATCACCTCGATACGTTCGATGAGGTTGGGGTTGATCGAGTTGAGGTCGATGGCCGCGCTGTCGGTGGCGCCGGCGACCCGGCGCTTGCCGTTCACGAGCACCAGCGTGCGGTTCGCGCCGAGGCTGCGCAGGTCGACGACGGCGAGGCCGCCGCTATTTTCGCCGCGCGAACCCGATGCGCCGGTCTGCTGGCTCTGCTGCATACTGCCCGAAAAGCCGATTGACGGCTGCTGCGCGAGCGCGCGGCCGATATCGAACTGGGCATTGTTGTTCGTAAGTGCGTCCGACGTGACGACGCCGACCGGGGTCGGCAAATCGAGAACGGGGCGACCGATGCGCGAACCGGTCACGACGATGGTGCTTTCGTCTTCCATCACCGTGTCTGTTGCATCGGCTGCGTCCTGCGCGCGCGCGGTGCCTGCCAGTCCAGCGCAAAACGAAATCGCGAGGAGGGATGCGGAAATCTTGAGCTTGCGACTGTTCGCCTTTGTCGTTCCCTGAATCATTTTTTTCTCCACCCTGAGCCCTGCCAAAGCCGCCCACCCGTCGGTTAGTGCAAGGGTCCAGCATGTCTATGGGGATGTAGGCAGCGATCCCAATGCCGGTTCGACATAGAATCATTCGTGCGGTGTGAAAGGCCCGCGCGCAGCATTATTACGCGGCCATCGGCCTAGGCGGATCGACATTCAGAAGATGACATGCCGAAAATGGTGGATGTTCGTGACCCGGAGCGGAGCGTGCTAAAGGTACGTCAGCACCGGAAGCGCGGAGAGCCGCCATTTGCAGGCTGTCAGAGCTGAATGTCGATCCGCCCTAGGCGGTCTCGGTCTTCAAGCGGGCCTTCACCATGCTCCAGAAGCCTTCGACACTGGGGCTTCGCCGCGCGATCGGCTTGTAAATGCGGATCTCGATGGGGACGTTCCAGCGCGCATCGCCTGCGGCGACAAGGCGGCCGCTTTCCAAATCGGCACTGGCAAGGCTGAGCGGTGCCCAGCAAAGTCCGCGCCCGTCGCGCGCCATCGAGAGGAGCGCGGTCGCCATGTGCGAACGGAACACCGTGCGAAGCGAGGCGGCGCCCGCGGATATCACCTGCGCCGCCTGAAGGATGCGGCCCATGCCCGATTTGTCCTCGAACTCCAGATAGGAAAGCGGGTGGTCGTCGGTGCCCGGCAGCAGGTAGGTCGGCGATCCGTCGCCGGAGGGCGCTGCGACTGGCAGCAGCACATCCTGTCCGAGAACGAGCGAGGTGAAACCAGCGGGATCGAGGCGATGCGCGGCGGCGGTATGATGATGGCACAGAAGGAAGTCGGCCTTGCCTTCGAGCATGAACCGTTCGCAGGCAACCATATGATCGGCGATCAGCGTGATCGTCCCGGCCTCATGCCCGTCGCTCACGCTGCGGAGCCAGGATGGGAAGAAGGTCGTCGACAGCGCGTGGGTCGAGGCGAAACGAATTTCGTTGCTGAGCGTGCCCCCGATCTCGCGCACGTGGTCGCGGCCGAGCGTGAGCCGCCGCAATATCTCCTCGGCGAGAACGCGGAAGGCCTGGCCCGCTTCGGTGAGGGCGATTCGATGCGTGTCGCGGTCGACGAGCGTCGCGCCGACCCATTCCTCCAGCGCGCGAATGCGGCGGCTGAAGGCCGGCTGGGTGAGGTTCCGCGCTTCGGCGGCGCGGGAAAAATTGCCTTCATCCGCAAGCTTGATGAAGTCCTCGAGCCACATGATATCCATTTGAACCCACCCGTCGCATCAATTGATACTGTCCCGGCATTGGCTTCGCCCAAACCCTCCACGGTAAGCCCGGCCCTGCGAATCCGCAGGGAAAGGTCTATGGATGTCGGCGCCAAAAACGCTCTACGACAAGATCGTCGACGAACACCGCATATTGTCTTTCGACGAAGCTGGCGGCGCTGGCGAACGATTGTTGCTCTATATCGATAGAACGGTGCTCAACGAGTACACAAGCCCCCAGGCGTTCAGCGGCCTTCGCGACGCGGGGCGGAAGCCATGGCGGCCGGAGGCTTCGCTCGGCGTCGTCGATCATGTCAATTCGACCAATCCCGACCGGGAGGCGGGCCATCTCGACGACGGCGCGCGTCGGCAGATCGCGTACCTCTCCGAAAACGGCCGCGATTTCGGGATCGAGATCTTCGATCTTTTCGATTCCCGCCAGGGCATCGAGCATGTCGTCATGCCCGAACTCGGCCTCGTCCTTCCGGGCATGGTGATTGCGGCGGGTGACAGCCACTCGACAACGTACGGCGCCTTCGGGGTGGTCGGCTTCGGCATCGGCACCTCCGATATCGAGCATCTGCTCGCGACCCAGACGCTCGTCTATCGCCGGCTGAAGACGATGCGGGTGACGGTCGAGGGCCGGCTGGCGCCGGGTGTGACGGCAAAGGATCTGATCATGGAGGTGATCCGCCGGATCGGCGCCGACGGGGCGTCCGGTCATGCGGTCGAGTTTTCGGGCGAAGCGATCGATGCGCTCGGTGTCGAGGCGCGCATGACGATCTGCAACATGGCGGTCGAATGCGGCGCGCGCGTCGCGCTGATGGCGCCCGACGACAAGGTCGTTGACTACATCGACGGTTGCCCGCGCGCGCCGTCGGCCGATCTGCTCGAACGCGCACGGATCGAATGGCGGGCGCTGTGCAGCGATCCGGATGCCCGGTTCGACAAGGAAGTGTGGCTGAGCGCGGACGACATCCCGCCGATGGTGAGCTGGGGCACGAGCCCCGATCAGTCGCTCGCGATCACCGACGTGGTTCCCGACCCCGATACGCTTCCGCCCGCCCGCCGCGCCGATGCCGTGCGCGCCCTGGCCTACATGGGCCTCGCGCCGAACACGCCGCTGCAGGACATCGCGATCGACCGCGCCTTCATCGGCTCGTGCACCAATGCGCGCCTGTCGGACATCCGAGACGCGGCGAGCATATTGAAGGGGCGCAAGGTCGCGCCCGGCGTCCGCGCGATGATCTCGCCGGGCAGCAGCGGCGTTCGCAGTGCGGCGGAGGCCGAGGGGCTCGATCGCATCTTCATCGAAGCGGGTTTCGAATGGCGCCGGTCAGGCTGTTCGCTCTGTCTCGCGATGAACGACGACAGCCTCGCGCCGGGCGAGCGATGCGCCTCCAGCACCAACCGCAATTTCGAAGGCCGGCAGGGGGTCGGCGGCAGGACACACCTGATGAGCCCGGCGATGGTCGCGGCGGCAGCCGTCAGCGGCCGATTGGCCGACGTGCGCGCGCTCGCGGCCCTCTCCTGATGGAACATTTCGTGCGTCTCTCGGGCCCAGTCGCAGCCATGCCCGCCGCGAACATCGATACCGATGTCATCATGCCGAAGGCTTTCCTGAAGGGCATCGACCGGTCGGGGCTTGCGGCGGGCCTGTTCCACGATCTGCGTTTCGATGAAAGAGGTACGCTGCGACCCGCGTTCATCCTGAACCGGCCCGATATGGCCGAGACCCGCTTCCTGCTCGTCGGGCCCAATTTCGGTTGCGGGTCTTCACGCGAACATGCGGTTTGGGGTATGCTCCAATACGGCATCCGGGGGATCATCGGCTCCTCCTTCGGCGCGATCTTCGCCGACAATGCGGCGAACAACGGCCTGCTCCTCCTGTCCTTGCCCTCCGCGCAGCTTGCCCAACTTGCAGCGCATCTCGAGGAAGGGGCGGGGCACATGACGGTCGATCTTGAAGCGCAGCGCATAGAGATCGGCGCCTACGCTGGAAGCTTCGATATCGATCAGGCGTTGCGGAGGGCGCTGATGCTCGGGCTCGACCGCATCGGCGAGACGCTGACCTATGCCGATCGCATCCGGTCGTTCGAGAAGGCCTATCTCGCCGGCAAGCCGTGGCTTATGGGTGGGCACGGTGATGAGCGCGCATCCTGAATACAGCGAGTTGATGCCGGGGTTTCGCTGGCACGATATCGATGCGGGCGGCGTTCGCATCGGGGCGGCCGTCGGCGGCGAGGGGCCGCCCTTGCTTCTCCTCCACGGCCACCCGCAAACGCACCTCACATGGCACAAGGTCGCGCCCGAACTGGCGAAGCGCTTCACCGTCGTCGCCACCGATCTGCGGGGGTATGGCGACAGTGAGAAGCTGCCCGGCGACCCGGAACACCGAAACTATTCCAAGCGTGCGATGGCGGCGGATCAGGTGGCGTCGATGGCTGCCCTCGGCTTCGATCGGTTCGATGTCGTCGCGCATGATCGCGGCGCCCGCGTCGCACACCGGATGACGCTCGATCATCCGGACCGTGTCGGCCGGATGGTGCTGCTCGACATCGCACCCACCGCCACGATGTACGCACAGACGAATCGCGAATTCGCGACACGCTATTTCTGGTGGTTCTTCCTGATCCAGCCGTTCGACCTACCCGAGCGGATGATCGCGGCCGATCCCGACCATTTCCTCGATCGCCACCTCGCCGGCCAGATCAAGATCGAAGGCGCGCTCGATCCGCGCGTGGTGGCCGAATATCGCCGCTGCTACCGGGATCCGGCAACGCGCCATGCGATCTGCGAGGACTATCGCGCGGCGGCGAGCATCGACCTCGAACATGATGCGGTGGACGAAGGGCGCCTGATCGAAGCCCCCTTGCTACTGCTCTGGGGTGCTTACGGCACGGTGGGAGCGCTGTTCGATGTCATGGAAAGCTGGCGTCCGAAGGCCCGGGACGTAAGCGGCCGTGCGCTGCCGTGCGGCCATAGCCCGCAGGAAGAAATCCCCGACGTGCTGCTCGCGGAACTGGAAACCTTCTTCGCGAAGGCGTGAGGTCAGCCCCGATTTACCGTGCTGTCTGCGTCAATCGTTCGAACTCGCCTTCATCCGTCACGCCTTCCGTAATGATGAAGAGCAGAGTGGCGTCGCCGTTCACGCCGATCGCTTCGCGCCATCCGAGATCGGTGGCGGCCAGCGCGCCCGCGAGCCCGGCGGCGCCGGATGCGCCCGCGCGGATCGCGGTATCCGTTTCGGCAGGGGCGGCGAGGCTACGGACGGCTTCGGCGGCGTAGGTGTCGGCCACCGATATGAAGGCGTCCACACGGTCCTTCAGAATTGCGAATGCCGGCAGCGAAGGGCGCAGGCAATCGAGCATCGCGAAGATCGTCTCTGCGCTGTGCGCTATCTCGGTCGCGCCGTCGGCGCGCGCGCTTTCCAGCAGACAGTCGGCGCTGTCGGGCTCGACGACGATGATGCGCGGCGCGTCGGAGCTGCCGCTGAACCGGCTCGCCATCGCGGCAGCGAGTCCACCGACACCGGCCTGCACGAACAGGTGTGTCGGCCGCTCGTCGGGCGAAAGCTGTGCGCGGATTTCCTCGGCAATCACGGTGTAGCCCTGCATCACGCGAACAGGCAGCGGGTCGTCCGCACATTCCGGTGCGTCCGCGGTGTCGGAAACGAGAATGGCGCCCGTGCGTGCCGCATCGTGCCGCGCCTGTTCGACCGAATCGTCATAGGTGCCATCGACGCGCGCGATCGCCGCGCCCTGCCTGCGGATATGATCGGCGCGTTCCTCGGTCACGCCCGCGTGAAGATAGACCGAGCAGCGCGCACCCACGAGCCGCGCGCCCGCCGCCACGGCACGGCCGTGGTTGCCGTCGCTGGCGCAAACGAAATGCATGTCCGAGGCGATGGCGCGAACCTCTTCGCCGACGAGTTCGGCGGGATCGAGCGTGCGCCCGAGCGCGGCTTCGGCCTGCGCACGTACGACGCTGAACACCGCATAGACGCCGCCCAGCGCCTTGAAGCTGCCGAGCCCCATGCGCTTGCTCTCGTCCTTCACAAGCACCTGCCGCACACCGAGACGCCGCGCGACCCCCGGCAGCCGAACGAGCGGTGTCGGCGCGTAGGCCGGGCAGGCGGCGAGCATCGCCATCGGCTCGAGATGCGCGTCGGCGGGCAGGCCTCCCTGCGGATCAGCGGTTTTGAGCGGGTTCAGAAGCAACTCGGTCATGCGGCAACTCCGGTTCGCGTGGCGGAGACCGGCGGCCGCGTGTCTCGCCACGGCCGTGCGCTTTCAAGCGCGGCGACAAGCGAAAGCAGGCTCTCCTCACCACCGGGTCGACCGGCGATCTGCGTGCCAATCGGCAATCCGTCAAGCACATGCAGCGGCACGCTCATCGCGGGCTGCCCGGTGAGGTTGTATTGCACCGTGAATGGCGCGCGGCGGAACACGTCGGCGAAGAATGCGGACAGCGCTTCGACGCCCGGGCCTACACGGCGATCGTGCGAAAGCACGCCGTGCGGCAGGGCGGGCGAGGCGAAGACCGGGGAAATGACCGCATCGAATGCGTCGGCAGCGATTGCCATGCGGCGGCAGAACACGTTCATTTGATCGAGCGCGGCGAGATACGCCTCGGCACTGATCGTCTCGCCGTGGCGGATCATCGCCAGCGTTGCTCCCTCGACCGTATCGGCGTCCGCGCGTCGTCCGGTCGCGGCCTCAATGCGGCGGACGGCGCGCAGGATGTTCGCCGACCAGATCGTCACGAGCATGTCGATCGCCGCGTCGGCGTCGAAGGCGATGGCGATCGGCTCGATCGAATGCCCAAGCGCTTCGCAAAGCCGTGCGGTGTCCTCGGCTGCCATGATCACACCGGCGTCGACGGTATCGGCGAAGGGGCTCGCCGTCAGCAGCGCAAGGCGCAGCGGTGCGGGTGGGCGCTCTGTCGCGGCAAGGAAGCTGCTTCCCGGCGATGGCGCCGTGTAGCGGTAGCCGGTATCGGGCCCGGCGAGCAGATCGAGTGCGGCGGCGGAATCGCGGACACTGCGGGTGATCACATGCGCGGCGGTCAGCCCGCTGTTGACTTCCCCCGCCTGCGGTCCGCTTGGAAGGCGGCCGCGCGAGGGTTTTAGCCCGAACACTCCGCAGCAGTGCGCGGGAATGCGGATCGAGCCGGCGCTATCTCCGGCAAGGGCCAGCGGAACGATCCCCGCGGCAACTGCCGCCGCCGCGCCGCCGCTCGATCCGCCGGTGGACCGCGACACGTCCCATGGGTTGCGCGTTATGCCGATCCCGCGCGATTCCGTCGTGAAGGCGCTGCCGAGTTCGGGTGTCGTCGACCGTCCGATGATGGAGAAGCCGCCTGCACGGATACGCTTGATGACTTCGCTGTCTTCGGCGGGCCGCAGCCCCTCTGCAAGCAGGCAGCCCATTTCCTGCGGCACGCTGGCCATCGCCCAGCCGATGTCCTTTGCCAGCGTCGGTACGCCCGCAAAGGTGCCGTGCGTGGCAGGGGTGGGAGGAGGCACCGGGCCGGCCAGCACGTTGAGCGCCGGGTTCAGGGCCGCGAGCGCGTCGCGCGCTGCGTTCTCCACCTCGGTCGCGGTTACGCTGCCGTCGCGAATCAGGGTGGCGAGGTCAAGCGCATCGCAGCGTGCATACTCATCGGTTCGCAAGGGCGTGTCTCCATAAACGACTGATGATCAGTCATGAAAAATGCAAAATACGTCTATCGCGGGCAATGCCGGCCTGTTCAGATTCCGCTCTTGAAACCCCGCAGGGCGGCGAGCAGCCAGTCGCCGACGCGGTCTTGATAGTCCGCGGACATGCGGTTGCGTGAATGGCCGAAAAGGCGGGGCAGGGCACCGTTGATCGTGTCGATTAACAGCCACGAGAGGAGATCGGGATCACCCGGTCCGATCTCGCCTTTGGCCTGCCACGTCGCCACTGCGCGCAGGGCAAAGACGTTCAGCGGCGCAAAGACATCGTTCCACCGGTCGCGGTCGATGCCGGTCGAAGTGCCGCTGTCGATGTTGTCGAGCACGTCGCGGTAGGCGAAACAGGTCCGATAATATCCCTCCAGCACCTGTCGAACGCCGGTCTCCATATCCGCGGACTCCACCGGGATCGTTCCGAGCGTTGCCACCGCTTCCGCCACCATCGCGCGGATCAGTTCGATGACGATATCGTCCTTGCTGGAAAAGTGCAGGTAAAAGGCGCCCTGGCTCAGCCCTGCGGCGGCAACCACGTCCGACACGCGCATCTGCGAGAAGCCGGTGGAGGCGAGCACGGCGCGTGCGGCGGCGAGCAACTGCGCCTTGCGGACCTCGGGCGGCAGCGTCCGCTTGGTCGCGGCGCCTTTCGCGGCAAGGTCCGGCTTTTTTCGTGCGCTCGTGCCAGCCATCCGAACCTGTCTCTCCTGATCCCGAAACCTGCGTGATGGCAACGGTCTTGACACGGCATATCGCGAGTGTCAACTCTAGTGACTGACAGTCAGTCGATGAGTCGGGAGGAATATGAGCGCGGGAAAGATCTTCGTTGGGGCGTTGTCGGCGGAAACGAATATGTTCTCGCCGGTGCCGACCGACATCGGCAGCTTCCGCGATCATCTGTGGGTCGAGGCAGGGTCGCTGGGCGACGCGGCGATCTGGCCCGCGCCGCTCGAAGGCTTCCGGCTCGCCGCGCGGGCGCATGGATGGCATGTTGCGCAGGGCCTGTGCGTCGCCGCCGAACCCGCCGCTCCGATGTCGACCACGGATTATGCGGAGGTTCGCGATCGACTGCTGGACGATCTGCGCGCTGCGCTGCCTGTCGATGCTGTCGCGCTCAGCCTGCATGGCGGCATGATCGCGGCCGGCGTTCCGGACTGCGAGGGCGACGTTCTGCAGCGCGTGCGCGCGATTGTCGGGCCTGACGTTCCTGTGGGCGCCGTGCTCGATCCCCACGCGCATCTCACCGATGCGATGGTGGAGGGCGCCGATCTCCTGATCTTCTTCAGGGAGTATCCCCACACCGATATCGAGGATCGCGCGCAGCGGCTCGTCGAGAGGCTCATCGAATGCCGGGCGGGCGCGATCCGGCCCGTGGCGTCGGTGTTCGATTGCCGGATGATCGATTTCTATTTCACCGACCGCGAGCCGATGCGCGTGTTCGTGGACGACATGGCGGCGGCGGAGGAGGGGGCGATCCTGTCCGTGTCGCTCGTTCACGGTTTTCCGTGGGGCGACGTGCCGGAGATGGGCACGAAGATGCTCGTCTATACGGACGGCAACGCCCCGCTGGGTCAAGAGGTTGCCGAGCGCTTCGGGCACCGCCTGTTCGCGCTGCGCGGCACGACCCTGCCGCCGCTGCTTTCGGTCCCCGAAGCCGCCGCGCTGGTGGAAGGCTGGCAAGGCGCACCGCTCGTGCTCGCCGACGCCGCCGATAATCCCGGCGGCGGCGCGCCCGGCGATGCGACATGGCTGATCGGGGCTCTGATCGACGCGGGCATCGAAGGTGTGCTCGCGGGCCTCGTCTGGGATCCGATGCTGGTACGTCAGGCCGCCGCCCTCGGGCCGGGCGGTGAGGCGCGCTTCCGCATCGGCGGCAAGGCGTCGCCGTGGTCCGGCCAGCCGCTCGATGTTGATGCGCGCGTCCTTTCGGTGGTGCGCGATGCGGTGCAGCACGCCGACGGGTGGGATTGGCCGATGGGCGACGCGGTGCTGCTTGAGATCGGCGGCGTTCGCCTCGCCGTGTGCGACCGGCGTGTGCAATGCGTCGATCCTGCGGTTTTCCATATGCTGGGTGCAATGCCGGAGGCGGCGCGTGTCATCGTCGTCAAGTCGGCCCAGCATTTCGTTGCCGGTTTCCAAGCGATCGCCGGGCGTATCGCCTACGTCGAATCGCCCGGCGTTCTCAGTCTTACCGGCGATGCCGCACGCTACCGGCATCTCAGCCGTCCGAAATGGCCGTTCGATCCCGATCCCTTCGCGGACGGGGCGGGCGTCATCACCACGTCCCCGGGGAGGGACGATCACCAGCAAAGGGGGAAAGTCGATGTTCAGCAGGGATGAGGCTATTATGCGGTCTTCGATGATGGTTTCGGGCCGCTCACTCGCAGGCGTCGCGCTCGCGGCGCTCGCCGTACCGCTGGCGATGCCGGCGCTTGCGGCGGAAACCGCCGTCGCACCGGAGGAAATCCTGGTGACCGCGCGCAAGCGTGAAGAGCGCGTTCAGGACGTGCCGATCGCGATGACCGTGTTCGACGCGGAAGATATCGCCGCGCGCGGCGTGAATGCGCTGCGCGATCTGGAACATTCCGTGCCGAACCTCATGTTCACCAGCGTCGACAACGTCGTCAGCCCGCAGATCTCGCTGCGCGGCATTTCGAGCGATGCGCGCAACATCGGCTTCGAAAGCGGCCTCAGCCTCTATGTCGACGGCGTCTACACGGGCCGCCCGAGTTCGTTCAGCGTCGACATGCTCGATGTCGCGCAGGTCGAGGTGCTGCGCGGCCCGCAGGGCACGCTTTTTGGCAAGAACACCACCGCGGGCGCCATCAACATCATCACGCGCGCGCCCTCGCAGGAATTCGAAGGCAATCTCGAACTCCAGTACGGCAACTACGACGCGCTCCGCGTCCGCGCGTCGGCGAGCGGCCCGATCGTGAAGGACAAGCTCGCGATCCGTGTCGGCGGCTACATGCGGAAACGCGACGGCTACCAGCACAATCTCCACACCGGCGGCGATCTCTACACCGAGGATTCGAAAGGCGCGATGGCGAAGCTGCTGCTGACGCCCGCGGACGGTTTCGATCTCCAGATCGCCGTCGACGGCCTGCACGATCGCTATCGCCCGAACGTCAACGAGATGGCGAGCGGGCTCGGTGCCACTGGCAAACCTCGCGACGTGGACATCGACACGCCCGTCTACCAGGAGCGCGACGTCTTCGGCACCAGCGCCACCGCCAATCTCGATTTCGGCCCGGCGACGCTCACCTCGATCAGCGCCTACCGCACGACCGACATCGAATTCCTCACCGACGACGACGGCTCTTCAAACCCGTTCCTCACCGGTCATTTCGAGGAGGATCAGGAACAGGTCTCGCAGGAACTCCGCCTCGCCTCCAATGGCAACACGCTCCTCTCATGGGTCGCAGGCCTCTATTATTTCCACCAGCGCGTCACCACCTCGCGCCTATCGCGCCTCACCAACCTGCTGCCGTTCCAGATCGACGTGACGCTCGATGCAAAGGTGCTCACCGACAGCTATGCCGCCTTCGGCCAGTTCGACTACAAGATTACCGACGCCCTGACGCTCACCGGCGGCCTGCGCTACACGTCGGAGAAGAAGACGCTCGACATGGATCTCGTCGGCTCGCCGCTGTTCGGTATCGCGACCGTCTCGCTTTCGGGCCATCGGTACAAGGAGGACGATCTGTCGCCGACGCTCGGCCTCGCATGGCGCCCGAACGACACGCTCAATCTTTACGCAAAGGTCGCGAAGGGTTTCAAATCCGGCGGTTTCAACGCGGATTACGTGCCGAGCGCGCTCGTCGACTTCGATTCCGAAAGCGCGACGAATTACGAGGCCGGCGCGAAATATGTCTCGCCCGATCGCGCCGTGCGTGCGAATCTCGCGGTCTTCGTCACCGATTACCGCAACCTGCAGGTGATCCAGTTCCAGCAGTTCGCGGGCTTCAACATCTCGAACGCCGCCGAGGCAACGATCAAGGGCGTCGAACTCGATTTCGAGGCGTCGCCGATTGCGGGCCTGCGCTTCGACGGCAGCGTCGGCTATCTCGACGCGACGTTCGACAGCTTCAAGGACGCCGGCGGTGCAGGCGTCGACTACGACGGCAACCGCCTCCCCGAAGCCCCGCGCTGGACGGCGAGTTTCGGCGCGCAATACACGCACGATATCGGCGTCGGCAACGTCACGCTGCGCGGCGACATGACCTACCGCGCGCATTATTTCGTCGATCCCGAAAACACGCCGGCGGATCGCATTCCGGGCTACACACTCTACAGCGCACGGCTCGGTTTCACCACCGCCGATGGCGTCTGGACGGTCGAGCTGTGGGGCAAGAACCTCGCGAACAAGCGCTATCTGAATGCGCGCGGCACACCCGTGCTCGGCGGTCTCCTCGGTCAGGAATACGTGAACTACGGCGCGCCGCGTACCTACGGCGTCCGCCTGGCCGCGGCCTTCTGATGCGACTTCCCGGTCTTCTCTCCGCGCTGCTTCTCGCCCTGTCGCCGGTTCCGGCAGCAGCGGCGAGCGGCGACCTCGCGGCATGGTCCGACGCGGTCGTGGGCCGCGCTGTCGCAGAGGGGCGAGCCTCCGGCGCGGCGGTCGCGATTGTCGAGCACGGCAAAACCGTGTTCCTCAAGGCCTACGGCGAAGACCGGGGCCGCCCGGTCACGCCGAATGGCACGCCGTTCTCGATCGGCTCCGTCTCGAAGTCGTTCACCGCGACCGCGATCGCGCAGCTTCTGGAAAGCGGCCGCATCGCATCGCTCGACGATCCGGCGAACCGCTATCTGAAACGCATCCATCTGCCCGCGCGCGGCGGCCGCGAGATTACCGTGCGCAATCTTCTCACGCACCGCGCGGGTTTCGACGACAGCACCTACGGCCTCGCGACACCCGCCCCGGTGAAGGTGCCGCTGCCGACGCAGGCGATCGAAAAGCGCCTGCCGCCGCAGGTGCGCCGCGCCGGTGACGTGTCGGTCTATTCGAACAACGGCTACGCGATCCTTGGCCTGCTCATCGAGGATGTCACCGGCGAGCTTTATCAGGATTACGTCGCGCGTCATGTCTTCGGTCCGCTCGGCATGGCGAAGTCGTTCGTGCGCACGCGGCCGGACCAGCCGATCGCGCTGCCCACGACGCTGCACGCAAACGGCGAGCGCACGCCCGTACCACAAACGTGGGCCTATCACCCCTACATTGCGCCCTCCGCGGCGATCGTCTCGACAGCGGAAGACATGGCGCGCTTCGCCGCAGCACAGATCGCCGCCGAGCGGGCGGGCGCACCCGGCATCGCGAATGCCGCAACGACGAAACTCATGCACAGCCGCATGGTCGCCAATGCGCCCGACGTGTCGGGGTTCGGCATGAGCTTCGTCGTCAGCGACTGGAACGGCGCGCGGATCGTCGAGAATGCCGGTTCCGGTCCCGGCTTTCAGGCCAATTTCATCCTGCTCCCCGGCCGCGACCGCGCGCTCGTCGTGCTGGTGATGGGGGATTATGCTGGGCCATCGGCTTGGGAGAAATTCGCCGCGAAGCTTTCCGGCAAGACGCTGGATGCCAAAACCAGCCTCAACATGTTCGCAATCCGCCGCAGCTATCTCGAACGCGAACTCGGCGGCTACGCGCCGCCCGCCGTTGCAGGCCCGCTGCCGCCGCCAGCACAATTCGCCGGGCTCTACCGCGCCGCGCGCCGCCCCGCGACAACGCCCGAAGCGCTCACCAATCCCGGCGCGGTGATCGATGCGCGCGCGGGCGCCGGGGGCACGCTCACGATCAACGGCATTTCCGGCTACCGGCAATATGCGCCGGGGCGCTTTTTCCGCGCCGACGTGACGCAATATATGCCGGACGCCGGGGCCTCCGATCTCTATGCCTTCGCAACCGACCGCGACGGCAAGGTCCGCTACGCCGCAACACACGTCGCGATCGAAATGTTCGCTCCGGCGCGGTTCAGCCCCGCGCAGGCACGGCTGGCGGGCGGCGTGGGTCTCGTCCTTTCGCTGTCGGGTCTCGCCGCGATCTTCTGGCGCCCAAGGCGCGGTCCCCACAAGGTCGCGCGATGGTCGGCGTTCATGCTCGGCATCGGCGCGCTTATCGCCATGCTCATCCCGGTTGCGGGAACGGCATGGCTCGGCAATCCGGTGTTCGCGTGGGCCTTCTCCGATACGCGTCTGTTCGCCGCGCTCACGGTCGCGGGCAACCTCATCGCGGCGTCCACGCTGGTTCTCGCGCTCGCCATGTTGGCCGGGCTCGGGGGTGAGGGGCCGGGCAGGGGGCGATGCCTATGGCTCGCCACGCTCGTTATCGGCGGCGCGCTGCTCACCGCCGCGCTCTTCTATTTCAATCTCGTCGGCTGGCACCTGCCATGACGCAGCGTATCCCCTCGTCACGCATTGCCTTGTTCGCCCTTCCGGCATTGCCGGTGGTGATGGCGCACATCCCCGTCGGCGCGATCATCCCGTCCTTCTATGCGAAGCACACCGCGGCCTCGATGGCGGCGATCGGTTCGGTGTTCCTCGTCTCGCGCATCTTCGATGCGATGATCGATCCCGTCATCGGTCATATGAGCGATCGCACGCGCGGGCCGTTCGGGCGCCGCAAGCCGTGGGTCGTTGCCGGTGCGGCCGTGATGGTCCTCGCCGTCTGGGCGCTGTTCACGCCCGCGCCGGATGCAGGAGCCGGCTGGCTGATGGCGGCGTCGATGGCGCTGTTCCTCGGCTGGGGGATGCTCGAAATCCCCTATCGTGCGTGGAGCGTCGAACTCTCGCGCGACTATGCGGAGCGCACGAAGATCTCCACGGCGATCGCGGTAATGGGTGCGCTCGGCACGTTGCTGTTCATGGCGATTCCCCTGCTGCCGATCTTTGCCTCGTCGGAAATCGGCCCGCCGACGATGGCGCTCATGGCGATGGTCATCGCCGTGCTGCTTCCTGCCTGCGTCGTGCTCGCTGTCTGGCGCGTTCCCGAAGGCGATGCACTGCCCGAAGAACGCAGCACGGGGCTGGAGGCGATCCGTTCGCTCGCGCGCAATCGCCCGCTGCTCATCTTCGTCGTCACCTTTATCTTCGGCGGCCTCGGCACCGGCGCGTTCACGGCGGTGTTCTATCTCTTCGTCGATAATCACCTCGGCATCGGCGATCGCTTCGCCATGCTTTACGTCGCGTCGGCCGCGGCGAACCTTGCCGGTATGCCGCTCTGGCACCGCGTGATGCAGCGCATCGGGCGCCATCGCGCGCTCGCGCTCAGCTGGGGCAGCCTCGTGTTCGTCCAGCTTGCCATGCTCGCCGTGCCGAAGGGGGAGGCCGCATTCGTGCCGATGATCGGTCTCGCCATCGCCTTCGGGTTTGCCGAGGCGGCGACGAAGGTCGCACCCTATGCGATGGTCGGCGATATCGTCGATTATGAAACGTGGCGCAGCGGTGTCGATCGCTCCGGCAGCTATTTCTCGTTCATGATCCTGATCGCCAAGCTCAACTTCGCGATCGGCGGCGGCGCGGCTTTCCTGCTGCTCGGGCTGATCGGCTACAGCGCGACGGGCGTGAATAACGGCTTTGCAGCAAGCGGGCTCATTGCGGTCTTCGTCGGGCTCCCGGTTCTCCTCTGGGCCGCTGCCGCCGTCATGGCGACGCGTTTTCCGATCACCCGCAAGCGGCAGGAAATCCTCCGCCGCCGCATCGAATCCCGTACGCGGGCAATCTGAAAGAGCTGTTATGGACACCGCGAACCTTCCGGTCCTCGATCTCGAGGGCACGCCGCGCGAACGCGGCCGCGCGCACGGCGAAACGCTGCGCGCGAACATCCTGGATCTGCGCGCGAAATACCGCGATTATGTGCGCGCCTACTACGATCTCGATCCGGCAGAATTCTACGCGGGCTTCCGGCGCTATGCCGATTTCCTGCCCGCCGTTCGCACACACGCGCCGCACCTTCTTGAAGAGGCGATCGGTATCGCGGAAGGTGCCGGGCTCGATCCCGATGATGTCGTCTACACGCAGTTCGGCGACGAAGAGTGGCAGTACGGGTTCTTCCATCACGAACCGGCGCATCCCCGGCAGAAATGCTCCAGCTTCGGCATCGTGGGGGAGGGCATCACCTACGGCGGGCAGAACATGGATATTCCGCCGATGTTCGATGGGCACCAGATTTTGATGCGCATCCGGGAACCGGACGGGCATGTCGCGTTCGTCTTCAGCTTCGCGGGCATGATCGGGCTCAATGGTGTCAACAGTTCGCGCCTCGGCCTCTGCTGCAATTCGCTCAATCAGCTCCAGCCTTCGCGTACGGGGCTCCCCGTGGCCTTCATCGTCCGCCGCCTGCTCGAAGCGCGCAGCTTCGCGGAGGCAGAGGCATTCCTGCGCGCCGTGCCTCATGCTTCGGGGCAGAATTATCTGCTCTCCGCGCCCGCTCGCGTCGGCAGTTTCGAATGCTCTGCGTTCAGCGTCACCGAATGTCCCGGCGGCGCGGAGAATGGACGCATCTGCCATACCAACCATGTGCTCGCGAGTTCGGATCTCGGCGCGTTTCAGGCGCGTATCGCCGCGCTTCCCGAAACCGAACGGCCCACGTTCAACAACAGCCGCCAGCGGCTTCTCTCGATCGCCGGACGTGTCGAGCAGGGCGGCGCCTCTACGCTCGAAACCCTGCGCGCCGCGCTTTCCGCGCACGATGATCCCGCGAACCCCGTCTCGCGCACGCATCGCGACGTGCTCGGCAGCCCGATCGGGTTCACGGCGGGGTCGATGATCTACGAACTCGGCAGCCCGCCGCGCCTGCATGTCGCTGCCGGGCCGCCCTGCGAAACGCCGTGGCGCACGTTCGATGTCGAATAGGGAGGTCCGCATGTTGAAGCCTATCATCGCCGTCTCTTGCCTGTTTGCCGCTGCGTCCCCGGCGGCCGCCGGGGGATGCCGTCTGCTCATCGTCAACGACGATGGCGTCGGCGCCCCCGGCATCGCCGCGCTCGCCGATGCACTGAGGGTGGATTGCGACGTCGTCGTCTCCGCGCCTGCCGGTGAACAATCGGGCGCGAGCCATGCGATCCCGAACGTTCGCGATGGGCTCAGGGTGCGCAGCGTCGCGGTGGGCAGCGGCACGGGCTATGCCGTCGAAGGTTCACCCGCGGAGGCTGCCGGGCTCGGGCTCACTGCGCTGTCGGATGGCAGGCCGTTCGATCTCGTCGTCTCGGGCATCAACCGCGGCGAGAACACCGGCCTTGCCAACCTCTATTCGGGCACGGTCAACGCCGCGGTCGAGGCGTTGGTGCGCGGCGTTCCCGCCATCGCCATTTCGCAGGACATGGGGTACGGGCGGGACTACGCTGCTTCCGCCGAAATTGCCCGCAAGCTGGTGCGAAAGACGCTTGCGAAGAGGCTTCCCGAAGGGGTCATGCTCAACGTCAACATTCCGATGGACCCCAAGGGTGTCACCATCGCGCCCGCGCGCGGCATGACCGTACGCATCGCCGGGTTCGACGCGAAGGATGCGGGCGAGGGCGTGACGCTTTACCGGGCACGTATTGCAGAAGAAACCGCGCCGCCTGCGGCCGGGGACGTTGCCGCCTATCGCACCGGGCGCATCACGATCACGCCGCTTGCGCTCGACCGCACGGACAAGGCGGCGCTCCGCACCGTCCGCTGGGCCGCCCATGCCGGTTTCTGATATCTGGGATCTGATCGGCAAGCCGGGAAGCCGCTGGCGGATACCGACCCCCGCGCTCGTGCTCGATCTCGATGCGTTCGAGGCGAACATCGCGGCGGTCGCCGAATTCTGCCGCGCGAACGGGCGCACCTTCCGCCCGCACGCCAAGAGCCATCGTTCGGTCAGCGTCGCGCGGCGGCAGATCGCGTCGGGCGCGGTGGGGCAGGGCTGCGCCAAGCTCGGTGAGGCGGAGGCGCTTGCGGAGGGCGGTATCGATGGCCTGCTTGTCACCTCGCCTGTCGTCACCGATGATGGCATCGCCCGCCTGATGGCGCTCAATGCCTGCGTCGACGATCTCAGCGCGGTCGTCGATCATCCCGCCGTACTCGCGCGCATCGGCGATGCCGCCGCCGCGTCGGGCAGGCGCCTGAAGCTCGTCGTCGATCTCGATGTTGGCCTGCACCGCACCGGCGCCGCGACGCCCGAAGCCGCAGAAGCACTCATCCACGCGATCCTCGCGCATCCCGCTCTCGAATTCGCGGGCGTGCAGGCCTATGCTGGGCATCTGATGCACGTCGCCGGCACACCCGCCCGCCGCGCCGCGCTCGAAGCCGCGATGGCGCCGCTCGCCGCACTGCGCGGGCGCGGAATCCCGCTACCGCTCACCACCGGCGGCGGCACCGGCAGCCTCGCCATCGATACAGAAATGGGTCTCCTCACCGAGCTCCAGCCCGGTTCCTATCCGTTCATGGACAGCCAGTACGCAGACGTATGGGTCACCGCCGGCGAACCCGCACCGTATCGCTCGTCGCTCTTCGTCCAAACAACCGTGATCAGCACCAACCACCCCGGCCTCGCCACAGTCGACGCCGGCTACAAGGCCTTCGCCACCGATGCCGAAGTTCCCCGGATTCTGGCTGGGGCCTCACCGGACACCACCTACTTCTTCTACGGCGACGAACAGGGCGGCCTGACCCTCTCGGCGGGCAGCACACTTGCAATCGGCACCGTGATCACCTGTTCGGTCCCCCACTGCGACCCGACCGTAAATCTCTACGATGCCTACCACGTGGTCCAGGGTGACCACCTCGTGGATGTATGGCCGATCGAGGCGAGGGGACGCTCTCAGTAGAAACCTCGGCAAGCGGAAAATACCGCCTTCCGAGGGGGCGATCGCCCTGCCGTCCACCGCGTAGCACACCATAGGCCGATGAGCTTGATGGCAGGATCAAGGGCGATCTGTCCAAAAAGGAGCTGTGACGAGGCCAAATCAGAGGCTGAGCGTCCGTTCATCGCAGGGGGCATTGCGTTATGGCGATTTGTACGCAAACTTTCGCGCCGTACCCGCGCGCGCTGTGAAGGTTGGACTGGTACTCGACTGGAAGGCTGTGATGCAGGACGCGTCCAAGGTAAAATCGCGACTGATCGACAAGGTGCGACCTTGGCTTCCGCCGCCCGCGAGTCCCAAAGCCTATCTATGCGCGGTAATATTGATCGGACTTGCAGTGCTGGCCCGCATTCCGATGGATGCCGTCGCGCGGCAGCCGCTTCCGCCCTATATCACGCTCTATCCAGCCATCGTCCTTGGCGCATTCTTGGGCGGTGTGCGGGTTGGCCTCTTCGCGGTTGTGCTCAGCGCCGTGGTGGCATGGACCTTGTGGATGTCGCCGCCGACGCCCGGGGCGCTTGATCCGCTCAGGATCATGACCGCCCTCGTGTACCTCTGCACCGCCAGTGTGACGATTCTTACGAGCGGCATGGCGCGGCTTCTGCTCGACGAACTCGCCAGTACGGAAGACCTGCGTCAACGGGCGGCGCAGGAGTCGGTGCACCGGATTAAAAATCTGCTGGCGGTGGTACAGTCCATCTCGCGAAAGATCAGCGCGAGTGCCGGCGATGTGAAGAGCTATCGGGACCGGCTCGACGAAAGACTGAATGCGCTCGCGGTTACGCAGGATATGCTGCTGAAAAGCGAATGGCAGGATCTTCCCGTGGAAGAGTTGGTCCATGCGACGCTTGGTCCGTTTCTGCCCAATCCGCGCCTTCATGTGCAAATCGAGTATGGTGCAAGCGTACCGGCACGTGCAGTCGCACAGTTCAGTATGGCGCTTTACGAACTTGCGACCAATGCGATGAAATATGGAGCGCTTGCCAATCCGCAGGGCTCGGTTGAACTCAGGGTCCGGCGGCTCGATGACCATTTCCACATCGAATGGCAAGAGAGAGGGCTGGCGATCTCCCCGAGCGGAGACCGTGTTGGACTTGGTACGAAAGTCATTCGGTCAGCGCTCTCAGCCGTTCCGGCGGGACAGGTGCACTATGAGGTCGGTCCGGTAACCGTCGGATGCCGGTTCGTCTGGCCCGCACCACCGTCGGAAAGAGCGGATGCGGCCTGATTTGTATGGAAGCGAAATCGGGCCCGCTGGAGACAGGCAGGGCGTCATCGTTCCACCTCTTGTGCAGGCTGAACGATTCTCGCGCGTCGAGGTCAATTCGTCGTTCTATCGATCGGACCGTCCTACGACCTGGAAACGCTGGGGCGGATAGTGCCGACGGTCAAATCGATGCATAACCACAGGATGAGCGCGTGTTAGGCCACTAGGGCCGATCACGCGTTCATCCTGTCATTCCGACAGTCACTTCACGGCAGAGCGGCCGTGACAATGATCTCGACCTTGTAGTCAGGGGTCGCGAGGCGAACCTCGCCCGTGGCGCGCGCCGGGGCGTTGGCGCCGCCGATCCATTTTTCCCACTCGACGTTCATCGCCGCAAAGTCTGCCATGTCCGCAAGCCAGATGGTGGCCTGAAGAATCCGGGACCGGTCGGTGCCTGTTTCGGCAAGAAGGCTGTCGATTTGTGCAAGAACGGCGCGCGTCTGCGCCGGTACGTCGGGTCCGAGCGCGACCTGGCCTGCCAGATAGACGATGCCGCCATGGATCACGGCCTGGCTCATGCGGGCCCCGGAATGCAAACGCTGGATGCTCATTGAAATTCTCCTTCTCGCTGTGTTCGTCACGATGAATAGCGTTTGATGTCAAGCCCTTCCGGATCGATCGGGGGCGTCGTTCCGCTGATGAGGCTTGCAATCAGCCGGCCGGAGCCGCAGGCCATCGTCCAGCCGAGCGTGCCGTGGCCGGTGTTGAGGAACAGGCCCGGCACCGGCGTCGCGCCGATGATCGGCGGGCCGTCGGGCGTCATCGGGCGCAGACCGCGCCAATATCCTGTCTCTTGCAGGTCGGCGGCGCCGGGGAACAGGTCGTTCACGCAATGCAGGAGTGTCGCCTGGCGGCGATCGGGGAGGCTGTTGTCGTAGCCGGAGATTTCGGCCATGCCGCCCACGCGGATGCGGTCGCCGAGCCGCGTGAGGGCAACCTTGTAGCTTTCGTCGAGCAGCGTCGAAACAGGCGCCCGGTCCGGCTCGGCGATCCGCAGCGTCACGGAATAGCCTTTCACGGGATAGACCGGCAGGCGAATGCCGAGCGATTGCACCAGCCGCGGCGAATGACTGCCGAGTGCCACAAGTACGGCATCGGCCGCGATGGTCCCGTGTGTCGTTCGCACAGCGCTGATCCGGCCGGATGCCTTTTCCAGCGCCTCGACATCGGTACCGTACCGGAAGCCCACGCCACGTGTCGCCAGCCACTCCGCGAGTGCAGCCGTGAACTTGTAGCAATCCCCGGTTTCATCACCGGGCAAACGGAGCCCGCCCACGAAACGGTCGCGCGATGCCGCAAGGCCGGGCTCCGCGCGCACGCAACCATCGCGATCCAGAACTTCGTAGGGCACGCCGTAGGACTGCAGAACGGCGATGTCATCCGCGCTTGAATCGAGCTGCTTCTGTGTCCGGAACAGTTGAAGCGTGCCGAGCGTCCGGTGGTCGTACTCGAGCGGCAAGCGCTCGCGCAGTTCGGCGAGCTCGTCACGGCTGAACTCGGCAAGGCGTACCATCCGGCTCTTGTTCAGCGCGTAACGCGACGCGGTGCAGTTGCGCAGCATGGCGGCGATCCAGCGCGCCATCGCAAGATCGAGCTTCGGACGCAGGATGAGCGGTGCATGGCGCATGAAGAGCCAGCGCATTGCTTTTACCGGGATTCCGGGGGCTGCCCAAGGCGACGCGTATCCCGGCGAAACCTCGCCCGCATTGGCGAAACTCGTTTCGAGTGCCGGACCGGCCTGCCGTTCGATCACCGTCACCTCGTGGCCCGCTTCCGCGAGATAATAAGCGGACGTGATGCCGACGACGCCTGCACCCAGGACTGCGACCTTCATTACACTGTCTCCAAAGCCGCCGCCGCGGCAGTTTTATGCCCTACAATGATGCGTTCCGAGCGCGCGCCGAGCCGTGTGAGGATTTCATAGGGAATGGTTCCGGCATCGCGCGCGACGTCGGCGAGTGCTTGGGAAGGGCCGAGCAGTTCGACGAAATCGCCTTCTGCCAGCGTATCGGGTGCCAGCGCGGTCAGATCGACTGTCATGCTATCCATCGAAACGCGGCCGACGACAGGAAGTCGCTTTCCGGCGTGCCATGCCGCGCCGACGCCTCCGAGGCTGCGCGGCCAGCCGTCGGCATAGCCGATACCCAGTGTCGCGAGGCGTCGCCGTGACGGCGCGGCGTAGTCGAGCCCGTAGCCGACGCGAACACCTGCCTCGACATTCCGGATCTGAAGGATGCGCGCGTCGAGCCGGACCACCGGGCGCATTGGTGTGCCGCTTGAATGGGGCTGCACGCCATAGAGCGCGATGCCGGGCCGAACGAGATCGCAGTGGAAAGTGGACGACAGAAAAACTCCGCCGCTATTGGCGATCGAAGACGGTGTCGTGGGAAACAGGGAACATATCTCCTGAAAGCGCGCGAGCTGCTCGGCATTTGCCGTGCGGTCCGGTTCGTCCGCGCAGGCGAGATGCGTCATGATCAGGCGAAGCGGAACGTCCTTCGCGAATGCCGGGTCTGCGGCCAGGGCTTCGGCTGCGGCGGCATTGAGCCCTAGACGCGCCATTCCACTGTCCACCTGGAGCACGGCCGGAAGCGGTTTGCCGAGTGCGCGCGCAAGACCGCGCCAGCGCGCGACCTGACTGTCAGCATTGAGGGCGGGCAGAAACCCATGCGCCGCGCAGACGGCTTCGGCGCCCGGGTCGAGGCCGTTGAGGATGACGATCTCGGCGTCCCTGCCAAGCGTATCGCCGATGGCGAGCGCTTCGCGAAGCTGCGCTACAAAGAAGGTGCGGCAACCTTCCTCGTAAAGTGCGGGGGCGACGTCTCTTGCACCGAGGCCGTAGGCATCGGCCTTTATCGTGGCACCGCACGCGGCCGGCGCGACATGGCTGGCGATCGGGCGATAATTGGCGCGTAATGCGTCGAGATCGACCGTCAGCCGACTTGAAAACATCGCATTGATGGGTCTCGACATGCTCACCTCCGAGAAAGAGCATATCCGTACCAGGTTCGAATTTTCCGCTTCTTTGATGTTTGAAGTGTCAATGAAATCAAATTAATAAAATAATATTCGATGTTTTGGAATGATATGCATGATCTCGCTCGATGATATCGACCGCAGGATTCTCAATGAGCTTCGCCTCAGCGCGCGCATCCCCAACAATGCGCTCGCGCAGAAGGTTGGGCTTTCCCCATCGGCGTGTCTTCGCCGCGTCGGCCTTCTCGAAAAATCCGGCGTCATCCGCGGCTATACGGCGATCGTCGCTGGCGCTCTGCCCGAGGAAGGGACGGTCGCGATCGTGCAGGTCGAACTTGAGCGGCAGACCGAAGAGTATCTGTCGCGTTTCGAGACGGCGCTACGGAAACATCCCGAGATTGAGGAATGGCATCTTATGACCGGTGCGGGCGATTATATCCTGCGCATCCAGATCGCCGGCATCGATGATTACGGGCAGTTCCACAGGGATGTGCTGTCGCGCCTGCCGGGCGTGTCGCGTATCACGTCGAGCTTCGCCATGCGAAGCCACCGGCGTGCATAGTCACTTTTTTCGTTCGGTGGCCAGGACTGCAATCGGTTTGAGGCTAAAGTGGGTCCTAGTTGAGCAGCATGTGGTGCAAGCCATTTGGGACGCACTGCGCGGGCGTATCCGCTGCCACCACTCGTAGGCCGGTGGCATTTTCGATCATGGACCGGATAAGAGGGACCACGGCGCTGCCACCCGTAAGCACGATGCCATTGTCGTGGATGTCCTGGCTCAGCTCGGGGGGTGTTCCATTGAGGACATCGAGAACGACCTCCACGATCTCCGTCACATGCCTTTCGACGACCGTATCGAGTTCCTTCAGGGTCACATCGATCGTGGTCGGCATTCCCGAGGTCAGGCTGCGGCCCTTCACGGCGATTGTACCTGCCGCTTTGGCCGCGGCTTCGCGCAGCTGGACATACTCCTGTTTGACTCGTTCCGCCGTCGTGTCTCCGATCAGGAATTTGTGGCGGAAGTGCAGGGCGTCGGCGATCGCCTGATCGAGCGATGCGCCCCCGATCCGCACAGAGCGTGTGAGGCAGATGCCGCCAAGCGAGAGAACCGCGACCTCGGTGGTTCCGGCACCGCATTCAACCAGCATCGTTCCGGTCGCTGCCGAGACCGGAAGGCCCGCGCCGATCGCCGCCGCGAACGGCTCCGCAATGAGACGGGCGGAACCGATGCCTGCGTCGCGCGCGGCTGTCAGCAATGCGCTGCGTTCAGCCATTGTCGCATCTGCGGGAACGCCGATCACGGCGCGAACCGGGGCCGTCCGCTTGCGCCCGAGCGCTTTGGGAACCGCATAGCGCAGCAGCTCGCGCGCCGAATCGATATCCTGAAGCACGCCGCGGCGGAGCGGCCGTTTGACCTCCAGGTTTCCCGTCGTGCGGTCTACCATAGCCTGCGCGCCCATACCCGCGGCGACGAGGCCCGGCGCGTTCCCATCCTTGCTGAAGCAGCACAGCGATGGCTCGTCGAAGACGACGCCTTCGTCGCGCCGTATCACCCGCAGGTTGGCGGTCCCGAAATCGATCGCGAGATCGGGCCTCCGTGAGAAAAGTGAAGCCATGGGCGACGCTTATCAGGGGGCCTGGCCTTTGTCATCAAGCACCGTCCAGACCGGTGCGTGATCGTTGGTCTTCACGGACGCAACCTTACACGACTACTTTTAAAGCGCTGACCTGATGTAAGGAGTGTTGCAAGGTTGACCCCCGTAAGGGGTTGTACTTGCACAGTTCTTGGCGGAGACGGAGGGATTCGAACCCTCGGTACGGGTTAACCCCGTACGGCGGTTTAGCAAACCGCTGGTTTCAGCCACTCACCCACGTCTCCAGCCGAAGGCGCGGCTATAGCGAAGCCGTTCGCTACGTTCAACTCATGTTGTGACGGCCATTCGCCTTTAGTGTGTCGATGATGCGTTTCACGTCCTGCGCGCGCTCGTTCGCTACGACGAGGACGGCGTCACCGGTGGCGATGATGGTGATGTTCGAGACGCCGATGGCGGCCACGAGCGGGCCTTCGCTGCGGATGAGGCAATCCGTGGTGTCGAGTGCGATGGCGTCGCCGCCCACGGCGTTGCCTGCGTCGTCGCGTGGAAGCTGCTCGAGGAGGGCGTTGAAGGCGCCAATGTCCGACCAGCCCATCTCGACGGGAACGACGGCGACACGATCGGCCTTCTCCATTACGGCGTAGTCGATGCTTTCCGATGGGGAGGCGAGGAAGCTTTCGCGGTCGGGGCGAAGGATCGCGCCTTCATCTGCGGCACCCGCCATCGACTGGCGCACGGCGGCTTCTATGTCCGGGGCATGGCGGCGCAGCTCGGCAAGGAAGCTGCCGGCGCGAAGCAGGAAGATGCCGGCATTCCAAGAGAAACGGCCGGTTTCGAGATAGGCTTTCGCCGTCTCCAGCGGTGGCTTTTCTACGAAGCGTGCGACGCGGTGGACGCCGTCTGCAATGGATTCGGCGGTTTCGATATAGCCGTAGCCGGTTTCCGGGCGGTCGGGCGTTATGCCGAAGGTGACGAGCCAGCCGTCGTTCGCCAGGGGCTCGGCGCGTGCGATCGCGGCGCGGAAGGCCTCGACATCGTTGATGATGTGGTCGGACGGCATAACGAGCATCAGCTCGTCCTCGGGAAGCATCAGCGCCGCAAGCGCGACCGCGGGCGCCGTATTCCGGCCCGCGGGCTCAAGAACGATCGCGCGCGGCGCAACGCCGATCTCAGCGAACTGCGCTTCGATCTCTGCGAGATGTGCGTCTCCGGCAACGATAAGTGGCGCTTTGAAGCCATTTTCAGCAGGCGCACGCCGTGCGGCCGACTGGATCAGCGTTTCGGAACCCAGGAGGCGGAGCAACTGCTTGGGGGTCGCGTTGCGCGACAGCGGCCATAGGCGGGTTCCGGCGCCTCCGGAAAGGATAACGGGCGTGGTTTGCACTTTGTTCACCGCCTTGCTCTACCTGCACAGCCATTAGGTCCGGGTTAAGGCGCCCACAAGCGGTGCCGAACACGGTCTGGCGCATCCATGCCATAAATCCGTCGCTGGCGTGTTCCTAGCAAGCTATTGTAAACTGTCGGCAAAGCAGGGGGATAGTCGAAGTCTATGAGCAGGGGTGGCCGCGTTTGATCCGACTTTTCAACCATTATCTCCCACGTCCGTTGCTCATCCTCGGCCTTATCGAGATCGTGCTGATCTATCTTTCGGCTCAGGCTGCGTGGCTTTTCCGCACGCAGCAGATCGACATGGACCCGGGCAGCATTGTGGCGCGCGCGCCGCAATTCGCGCTCTATGCGCTGACCGTGTACCTCGTGATGCTCGGAATTGGCGCCTACCAGATGGACTGCTTCCGGTCGCTGCGCATGGCGATGAGCCGGCTTGCCGTGGCCATGCTGGTCAGCATCACCGCCATTTCGGTGATCCTGTTCTTCTTCCCGGACGTCGATCTTTGGCGGTCGGTCGTCCTCTATGCGATCGCGCTCACGTTCGTCGTGATCTTCGCGTGGCGGGTCCTCATCTCGCGGATCGTGAAGTGGAAGAGCTTCCGTTTCCGTGTGCTCATCATCGGCGCGGGGCAACGCGGCGCCCGGCTGGCGCGCGCCGCGGAAGCCTCCGATTCGAACTTCACCGCCGCCGCAGTGGTGCGGCTCACCAACACGGGCAATGCGATCGACAATGCGATTCCGATCGATTCGGTGCCGTCGCTTGTTGATCTGTGCGAGCGGCTGCGGATCGATGAGGTCGTGCTGGCGCTCGATGAGCGTCGCGGCGCGGCACCGAGCGAAAAGCTGCTCGAGGTGAAGCTGGCGGGCTTTCCGGTTTCGGAGATCAGCAGCTTCCTCGAACGGCAGACGGGGCGCGTCGATCTGCGTTCGATCTCGCCCTCGTGGTTGATCTATTCGGACGGTTTTCTGGGCGCCGAGCCGGTTTCGATCATGCTGAAGCGGCTGTTCGACGTCACGGCCAGCCTCATCCTGCTCGTGCTCGCTTCGCCCATCCTCATCGTGGCGGCGCTTGCGGTGAAGCTGACGAGCCCGGGAGATACCTTCTACCGGCAGGAGCGGGTGGGGCAGTTCGGCAAGACCTTCAATGTCGTGAAGTTCCGCTCGATGGTGGCGGACGCGGAGAAGGACGGGAAAGCGCAGTGGGCAAAGTCGGGCGATCCGCGCGTGACGCCGGTTGGCCGTATCCTGCGCGCGAGCCGAATCGACGAGATTCCGCAGATTTACAATGTGCTCACCGGGGACATGAGCTTCGTGGGCCCACGCCCTGAACGGCCGGTGTTCGTGGAGGAGCTCGCCGCTGAAATCCCGTACTACCGGGAACGGCATATCGTGAAGCCGGGCATCACGGGTTGGGCGCAGCTGAACTATCCCTATGGCGCGAGCGTGATGGATGCGCGCCACAAGCTCGAATACGACCTTTACTACATCAAGAACTACAGCCTGTTTCTCGACCTGCTGATCCTGATCCAGACCGTTCGCGTCGTCGTCTGGCAGGACGGGGTGCGCTAGCGCCGTGCCCGCCTACAGCGATGTCAGCACATTCAGCCACAGCGTGGCGGCGATCGGCTATCTGTTGCTCGCGGGACTGCTGATCTATCGCCGGCTGGAATCGCGCGCGGACATGTGGCTGGTCGGCGCATCGCTGGCGATGGCGGTGTGGGCGGTGCTCGTCGTCCTCGTTCCCGTCGTCGACCCGGCCTATTCCGTGCTCGTCTCGATCGCGGAAACGCTGCGTTCGGCAGCGTGGGCCGTTTTCGCAGCGGTCCTCGTTATCAGCAATTGGCAGGATACGGCGCACAACCCCTCGCGCAGCGTGCTTATCGCGCTTGCCGCCGTCGTGGTGCTTCAACTGGCAGGGGACATCTGGAGCCTTGTGCGGGGGACCGCCGTTCCGGGATGGCTGCAGTATTTCTATACGATGGGGCGGCTCGCCGTCGCCATCGGTGGGCTGGTACTGACGCACAACGTCTACGTGAACTCCGCGCCTGCGAACCGCTGGAGCATCCGCCTGCTCTGCATCGCGCTTGCTGGCATCTTCGCCTACGACCTTAATCTCTACACGCTGTTCCTGCTCGATCCCGCGATGGGGCCGGACCTCGTCGAAGTGCGCGGGCTCGTGAATGCGTTCGTCGTGCCGCTCATCTATCTGTCCGCCGCGCGCAATCGCGGGTTGAAGCTGCAGGTTTCGCGGCAGGCGGCGTTCCATACGCTGTCGCTCGGCGCGATCGGCTTCTATCTCGTCCTGATGTCGCTTGCAGGTTACGGCCTGCGGCTGGTGGGGGGAGACTGGGGACGTCTGCTCCAGATCAGCTTCATCTTTGCGGCGGCGGTGCTCGCGGCCGTCATTCTATTCTCGGGCCGTGCGCGGGCGTGGCTCCGCGTCCAGATCAACAAGCATTTCTTCGCCTACAAGTATGACTACCGGCAGGAATGGCTTCGTTTCGTGAACACGGTATCGAGCTCGGGGCCGGGACTCGGCGAGCTGCACATGCGCGTCGTTCAGGCCGCTTGCGAGCCGGTGGATTCGCCCGGCGGTGCACTGTTCATCGGGGCGGAGGACGACAGCTTTGTACACCTCGCCCGCTGGAACTACAGAACGCTGCGGCCAGGGCGGATTGAAGGCGCGGCTCGCCTCAAGGCGCATTTTGAGGCGAGCGGCCGTGTCCTCGATATCGAGGAGCATAGGGGCGGCCGCGAGAGTGCGGCGCTCAGCCTTCCACAATGGCTGGTCGAAGACCCGCAGGCGTGGCTGATCGTGCCGCTCATTCATATCGACGAGGCGATCGGTTTCATCCTGATTGAACGGCCGCTTACCCAGCGCGAGCTCAACTGGGAGGATTTCGACATCCTCCGTACCGTGGGGCGGCAGGCGGCGAGCTACGTCGCCGAGGCTGCGGCGCTCGCGAAGATCGCGGAATCGCGCAAGTTCGACGAGTTCAACCGCCGCTTCGCCTTCATCATGCACGATCTCAAGAACCTCGTGAGTCAGCTGAGCCTCGTTGCGCGCAATGCGGAGCGCCATGCCGAGAATCCCGAGTTCCGGGCGGACATGATCGCGACGCTGCAGAGCTCGGTCGCCAAGATGAACGACCTGCTGGCGCGGCTTTCGCAGCAAAGCGTACAGGCAGGCCCTTCCGGGGACACGTTCGATGTCTGCTGTGCGGTCGAGGCTGTCGCGAATACGGCGCGGCGCTCGTGGCCCGGCGTGACCGTCGATCGCTGTGGGCAGGATGTCATGGTGAATGGTACAGCTGAGCGTTTCGAGCAGGTGCTGATCCATCTCGTCCAGAACGCTGTTGATGCAAGCGAACCGGGAAGTGCGGTGACGATTGCGGTGGAGCCGGGCGACACCGTGCGCGTGCGCGTGCGCGACCGTGGTCGCGGCATGAACGCTGACTTCATTCGCGACGAACTCTTCGCGCCCTTCAAGTCGACCAAATCCGGGGGCTTTGGTATAGGCGCGTTCGAGGCGCGGGAAATGACACGGGACATGGGCGGCAAACTCCTGGTTGAAAGCGAGCCGGGTGTGGGGAGCTGCTTTACGATCGAGCTGCCGGCGGCTGCGGCGCCGCTGGCGAATAGGCGAGAAGGCTGAATGGCGAACAAAACGGCACCGAAACTGCTGGTCGTTGAAGACGACGAAGGGCTGCAGCGGCAGCTCAAGTGGTCTTACGAGGACTATGAAGTGATCTGTGCGGGCGATCGCCGCACCGCCATCGAGCTGCTGCGCGCCCACGAACCTGTGGTGGTAACGCTGGACCTCGGTCTCCCGCCCGATCCGGACGGGACCAGCGAGGGCTTCGCGACGCTCGTGGAAATCCTGGCCCTGAAACCCGATACCAAAGTGATCGTCGCCTCTGGCCACGGCGCGCGTGAAAGCGCTCTGCGGGCGATCGCGCTCGGCGCATACGATTTTTACCAGAAGCCCGTGGATATCGATCAGCTCGGCCTTATCGTGCAGCGGGCGTTCCACCTCCACGAGATCGAGACGGAAAACCGGCAGCTTGCCGAACGCGACGGTCACGAGGCGCTCGGCGGCCTCATCACCAGCTCGGACAGTATGCTCCGCGTCTGCCGCATGATCGAGCGCGTCGCCAACACCGACGTCTCCGTCATGCTGCTCGGCGCGAGCGGCACAGGCAAGGAAGTGCTGGCGCGCGGGCTGCATGAGAGTTCCGGACGCAAAGGCACGCCGTTCGTTGCGATCAACTGCGCGGCGATTCCCGAAAACCTTCTGGAGGCTGAACTGTTCGGCTACGAGAAGGGCGCGTTCACGGGTGCGGTGAAAACCACCGAGGGCAAGATCGAACTCGCCGAGGGCGGTACGCTGTTTCTCGACGAGGTGGGCGACATTCCTCTGCCGCTGCAGGTGAAGCTGCTCCGCTTCCTGCAGGAACGCGTGATCGAGCGCATCGGCGGCCGCAAGACGATCCCTGTCGATGTCCGCATCGTCTGCGCGACGCACCAGAACCTCGAAGCGATGATCGCCGACGGCGCCTTCCGCGAAGACCTCTGGTACCGGCTTGCCGAGGTCGTCATCAAGATTCCGCCGCTTGCCGAGCGGCAGGGCGATGCCGTGCTGCTTTCCCATCATTTCCTGCGCAAATATGCCCGCGACATGAAGCGCCCGGTGAAGGGTTTCAATGCGGATGCGCTGGCCGCGATCGAGGCGTGGAAGTGGCCGGGGAATGTGCGCGAGCTTGAAAACCGCATGAAACGGGCCGTCATCATGGCGGATGGAAGCCGGCTTTCAGCGGCTGACCTCGACCTTGCCGAAGTCGAGGACGACGATTTCCTGAACCTCCGGTCCGCACGCGAGCGGGCGGACCGAAACGCCATTCGTATGGCGCTGGCGCGTACCGAGTCCAATGTGTCGAACGCAGCCAAGCTGCTCGGTGTGAGCCGGCCAACGCTGTATGATCTTCTAAAGCAATATAATATTGAGACCTGACGGTCATAATGCCGTGGTTATCAAAAAAGGGTCGCACGCGGCCACGGCAAGTCGAACCGTCCTACCGAGGATAAAAAGATGTTGAACAAGACCTTCCTAAAGCTTGCAGCGGCGACCCTCGCGCTTGCAGCTCCCGTCGGCATTGTCGCCTTCCCGGCGTACGCCGACGCGCGGAGCGAATCGAACGATGCCTATGTTCAGGGCTTCCGCCTCTTTCAGGCCGGCGACTATCGCAGCGCACGCATTCAGCTGATGAAGGCGCTGAAGGCGAACCCCAATAACGGGCTGGCGCGTCTGCTTCAGGCACGCGTCGCGCTGGAATTCGGCTCCGGCATTCAGGCGCAGACGGAGCTGGAGCGCGCCATGCAGGCGGGCATCCCTTCGGCGAAAGTGCGCCATCTGCGCGCCCACGCGCTGATGATGCAGCGCAAGTACGGCGAAGCGATGGACCTGCTCGACGCGCGGACGATCGAGCCGCAGTTCGCCGCCTATGCGGCGCGGCTGCGCGGCCAGATTCTGACACAGCAGCGCAACATGCCGGAAGCGCGTGCCGAGTTCGAACGCGCGCGCCGTATCGCACCGAAAGACCCGGAAACGCTGGTCGATGTCGCGCGCTTCTATGCGTCCGACGGCAAGTTGCAGGAAGCTTCGGCGCTGGCCGATCAGGTGCTTGCCGCGAAGCCGACGAACGTGAAGGGCCTGATGCTGAAGGGCGACCTCGTGCGCCGTTCGCAGGGCCTTGAACCCTCGCTCACCTATTTCAACCGTGCGCTGGAGGTTGATCCCAACAACATCGAGGCGCTACTGGAGCGCGCTGCGACGCTCGGCGACCTCAAGCGTGAAGATCAGGCGCGTGCAGATCTGAAGCGCATCAATGGGCTGGTTCCGGATCACCCGCTCGCGCTCTATCTGGAAGCCGTCCTCGAAACCCGCGCCGGCCAGTATGAGAAAGCGCGCCAGCTGATGACGCGCACGAAGGGCACGCTTTCGAGCTATGTGCCCGCGCTGATGCTGCAGGGTATGCTCGCCTATCAGGCGAACGACACTGCGCAGGCCACCGATTTCTTCGGCAAGGTGGTTGGCGCTTCGCCGAACGCTGTGCTTCCCCGCAAGTTGTATGCGGCTTCGCAGCTGAAGGGCAATGACACGCGGGGCGCGATCGAAACGCTGAAGCCGGTCATCGATTCCGGCGCTGCCGATGGCCGCACCTATGCGCTTTACGGCGCAGCCTTCGCGCGCGAAGGCAAGATGGCCGAAGCGCAGCAGTACCTGCAAAAGGCTGTCACGGAGGCGCCTAAGGCGGGCGAGCTGAAAACCCAGCTCGCGATGACGCAGCTCCTTCAGGGCAACGCCGAGTCCGCCGAAGAGGGGCTGATGGACGTCCTGAAGGACGACAGCAAGTCGCTGCAGGCGCTGATGGTGCTGACGCTGATCCAGATTCGCGACCGTGAGTTCGACAAGGCGCTCGTCACCAGCAACCGGATCATCACGCTCTATCCGAACCTGCCCGTGGGCTACAACATCCGCGGCGGCGCGGAGCTTGGCATTGGGCAGACGAAGAAGGCTGAAGCGAGCTTCCGCACTGCGCTAGAAAAGAAGTCCGACTACACCGAAGCGCGGCGCAACCTTGCGCAGGTGCTGATCGCGACGAACCGCATTCCCGAGGGCGAGCGCGAGCTGAAGCAGCTGCTCGAATACAACAAGCGCGATGGCCGTGCGCTGACGTTGCTCGCCGTAACGGCGGCGCGGCGCGGCGATGCGACCGCACGTGTAGAGTGGCTGCGTCAGGCCGCCGCGGTCGATGCCAAGCAGCTCGGCCCGCGTGTGCAGCTTGCCGATGCCTACCTCGACACCAATCAGAACAAGCGCGCGCTTGACGAGGTCGCCTCGATCCTGCGCGACTTCCCCGAGCAGCCGCAGGCCCTGCTGGCGGCGGCCCGCGTCTATGAAGCGGCGGGTCAGAAGAGCCAGGTCGAATCGGTTCTGAACCGGCTCGTGAATGCGCAGCCGGACAGCCCGCAGCCGCGCGTGATGCTGGCCCGTGCGCAGGAGGCCAACAAGAAGGTCGCAGCGGCGCGCGCGACCTACCAGCGCATCCTGACGATGCCGCGTGTCGACCCGACTCCGGTCTATTCCGAGCTCGTGTTCTTCGAAGCACGGCAGGGTGACTGGAACGCGGCGAAGCAGTGGGCGGAGCGTCTTCGCAAGCAGGCGCCCAAGGAGAATTTCGCCGATCTCGCGCTCGGCCGCGCCTACCTCGGGCGGAACCAGGCCGCGGCGGCGCTTCCGTACCTCGAAGCCGCGCGCAAGACGAAGTTCAACCTCGCAGCCGCGCGCGCGCTGTCGCAGGCCTATGTGCAGACCGGCAAGCCCGCGCAGGCCGTCACGATGATGCAGGCCTATCAGAAGGCGAACCCGCGCGATCCGATCGCGCTTGCGGCAATCGCCGAGCTGCAGATGCAGCAGCGGCAATACAAGGCGGCCATCGCCAACTACGAGGCGCTGCGCAAACTGCCCAACGCCGAGCAGAGCGTGACCGTGCTCAACAACCTCGCCTGGGCCTATTCACTGGTGGGCGACAAGCGCGCGCTCGCGACCGGGAAGCAGGCTTATGCGGTGGGGCCGAATGTGCCGGCGGTGCAGGACACGTATGGCTGGCTGCTCCTCCGCAACAAGGGGGACAGGAAGCTGGCGCTCAGCCTGCTCCAGAAGGCGGTGGCGGGAACGCCGAACGATCCAGACGTGCGCTTCCACCTTGCCGTCGGCTACGCGATGAACGGGCAGCGCGGCAAGGCGGTGGAGGCGCTGGAAACAGCGCTGAAGGCGCCGAAGTTCGACAGCCGCCCGGCGGCGCAGAAGCTGCTGACCAGCCTGCAGGGCAGCTAGGCATAAACCCGGCGGGCAAGGCTTGCCTTTGCCCGCCAAGGCCCTTAAGTGCGGGCCACGGTCGGAGCGTAGCGCAGCCTGGTAGCGCATCACACTGGGGGTGTGGGGGTCGCAGGTTCGAATCCTGTCGCTCCGACCAGCTTTCCCTTGAGCGAAACAACCGAGACGGTGCGTGGTGCCGGTTTCGTGATAGGATTTGACAAATAGGAACCATATGGGTTCGTTCTGCTCCCCAAGAGCAGGAGAGCCCACATGGCGTCCATCGACGATCTCATCGAAATGCTGCTGCGCCGCGAAGGCGGATACATCGACCACCCGGACGACCGGGGCGGCCCCACCAACTTCGGCATCACGGAGGCGACGGCGCGGGCGGCGGGCTACGGCGGCGCGGTGCGCGACCTGCCGCGCAGCACGGCGGCGGACATCTACCGGAAACGCTATTGGCACGAGACCGGCTTCGACCGCGTGAACGCGCTCGCCCCGCGCATCGCGGCGGAGCTTTTCGACGCCGGCGTCAACATGGGGCCTGCGGTCGCCACCGGCTTCCTCCAGCGCGCGCTGAACGCGCTCAACCGCCGTGAACGCGACTGGCCGGACATCCCGCAAACCCGCCGCATCGACACGGCAACGCTCGCCGCGCTGAAAGCGATGCTCCAAACGCGCGGCAAGGCGGGGGAAACCGTGCTGCTCCGCGCGCTCGAAGCGCTGCAGGGCGCCCGCTACATCGAACTCGCCGAGGCGCGGCCCGCGAACGAAAGCTTCGTCTACGGCTGGCTCGCCGGCCGCATCGGCGACTTCCACGCCTGACAGCCCTCCGCCCGGAAAGAAAGGACCATCATGTCACTCGTTGACGGCATCATCGCGCCGGTCGCCAAGCTGCTCGACCGCATCATCCCGGACAAGGAGGCGCGCGAACGCGCCAAGCTGGAGCTGATCCAGCTCGAAGACAGCCACGAACTGAAGCTGATAGAGGCGCGCATGTCCGCGATCATCGCGGAGGCGAACGCGGCGGACCCGTGGACGAGCCGCGCGCGGCCGAGCTTCCTCTATGTGATGTACGTGCTGCTGCTCTGGTCCATCCCCATGGGCCTCATCGCCGCCGCCGACCCGGCGATGGCGAAGGCGATCGGGGATGGGATGGGCGCCTACCTCGAAGCGATCCCCGAACCGCTCTACATGCTCTTCGGCACCGGCTACCTTGGCTACACGGCGGCGCGGAGCTGGGGGAAGGCGAAGGGGGCGGATAAATAGCCGCCGAAGCGAGTGTCGAAAAGATCGCAATAATTGCAAAAGTGTAATACTTTAAAATCGATAAGACACCGTTTTGAACGGCAAGATTATCTGCTATTTTCACTAGATGTCTGACGACCCAATCATCGGCCTGACAAAGGCCTTAGAATCTGCTCGGAATGTGCGGTTGGGGAAAGGTGTAACCTCAAAGACTAGCTACATTGCCGCCATTCCATTGCTGATTTGGGGCATTGTTGTATGGCGATGGTCGGAGAGCCTGATGATGAATTTTGGGTTGGTTTTAGCGGGATCGATAGCGACTTCCTTCGCTTTTTGGTTCATTAAGTCAAGCCGCTCTTATGCCGAACGGAACCCAGCATTAGCGCTTTTGGAAGGGGCTGAATTACTAGAATGGCACAGAATGGAGGTGGCCGCGAAGGGGGTCACGCCTGATAGTTGTACACCACTCATTGAGGATTTTGGCGGTTTGCCTCCCGCGTTAAAAGAAGGCGAGGTCTAAGTGCTTGGGAAATTTTTCGCGATTACGCTAAATTATAAGGATGGCCCAAGAACGGAGGCGATCCAGAAGGCTTTGTCTGGTTATGATTGGCTTCGCTTTTCGAGCAATACCTACTATGTCTATTCATTTTCGCATGATGCGAAGGTGCTCTACGATTTGATTCGTCCCCTTCTCGGCAAAACAGACGATATACTTGTTGTAGAATTGTCAATTGCCAACCGCCAAGGCTGGGCATCGAAAATCGCTGTGGATTGGTTACAAAAAGCACGTGCTTAACATTTTCAGTCCCCACTGATATGGAAAACTTCCCTTCACTTGATTTTTAATCGCGCTGGTTTTCTGATTTGTAGAGCGAGTGCCGACTTTTTTACGAGAGTGAAGGAGCGGCACTCATTTCCTGTGAGTTTGAACAAACGACGGTCGGGTCATGTGTTGTAGGTGTGTTATTATTAGTCTGAGGTCGCTTAAAGGTGACCTCCCGCCCTATCCACGTCAATATGCCCCGAAACATCGGGAGAGCTTCATGCGTACCATCTTCACCGCCGCGCTGCTGATTGCCGCGCTTCCGGCTTCGGCCGAGACGCTCATTGTGGGGAACAAGGGCGAGGATACGGTGAGTTTCATCGATCTGGCGAGCGGGAAGGAGTTGGCGCGCTCGGCAAGTGGGGCGAATCCGCATGAGGTGGCGCTTTCGCCGGACGGGGCGCGGGCAGCGGTGGTGAACTATGGTGCTGCGGCGATCGATGTTTATGCGGTGCCGGGCGGTGAGCGGCTTGCGACGTGGGACATTGGGCCGAATTCGCGGCCGCATGGGCTGCTTTGGCTTGCCGACGGGCGGCTGGTGGCGACGGCCGAGGCTTCGAAGACGCTGGTGGTGATCGACGGCACGGACGGCCGTGTGCTGCGGTCGATCCCGACAGACGCAGAGGGGTCGCACATGGTGGCGGTGCATCCTTCGCGGCCGCGCGCTTACACGGCGAACCTGAAAAGCGGCAGCGCGAGTGTGATCGATCTCGATAGCGGGCGCACGGTCGGCCATCTGCCCGCCGGGCGCGAGGCGGAGGGGATCGCGATCACGCCGGACGGCAAAGAGGTGTGGATCTCCAGCCGGGGATCGAACGAGGTGCATGTTTACGATACGGCGACGGACACGCTCGTGCGGCGCATCGAGACGGGGCCGTTCCCGCTGCGCATCGCGATCAGCCCGGACGGGAAGCACGCCGTGACCTCTGAACTGCAGGCGGGTGCGCTCGGCGTTTACAGCGTGGCGACGGGCAAGCACGAACGCACGATCCCGGTGAGCGGCAAGGGCGAGGCGATGCAGGTGACGATCCTGTTCCGGCCGGACGGCAAGCGGCTGTTCGTGGCGGAGACGGGAACGAACACGGTGGCGGAACTCGAATGGCCGAGCGGCAAGGTGCTGCGGCGCTTTCCCGTGGGCGTGAACGGGGACGGGCTCGGCTGGTCTCCGGTAGGCGCGAAGTAACGTTCCCTCTGCAACGCCGTCAGCGCCCGCGCATGGGCCTGCGGGCGCGGCGCGGCTAGGACGCGTGCCAGGCGGCGATGAAGCCGCCAAGCGCGGCGTGCGCTGCGTTGAGATCGGCGAGGGGGGCTTTCGACCCATCCATGTAGATCGCGGCGATGAGCGGGGCTGAGGCTTTCGGCGGCCAGAGGATCGCGATGACGTTGACGGCGCCGTTCATGCCTGTGCCGGTCTTGTCGCCGACACGCCAGTCTACCGGGAGGCCCGCGCGCAGCCGATCCCGCCCCGTGGGCGAGGCGATCATACAGCCGGTGAGGCGGTCGCGCGCGGCCTGCGGCAGAACGGCATCGGAGACCAGCAGCCTTTCAAGCGTGACGGCCATGGCGCGGGGTGTGGTGGTGTCGCGCGGATCGCCGGGGGTGTTGGCGTTGAGGGTCGGCTCAGTGCGATCGAGGCGCGTTTCGGTGTCGCCGATGCCGCGCAGCCAGCGCGTGAACCCGGCAGGGCCGCCGACGAGGGGCAGCAGCAGGTTCGCCGCCGTGTTGTCGCTGAGCTCCACGACGGCGGCGCACAGCGCCTCGATGCTCATCGCGCCCTCACCGACGTGGCGCTTGGTGACGGGCGCATATTCGAGAAGGTCGCCCGCCGTGTAGGGGATGCGGCGATCGAGGCGGAAATCCCCGGCCTCGCTGCCCGCGATCACTGCTGCGGCAAGCGCCGCCTTGAAGGTGGAGGCCATCGCGAAGCGTTCGTCCGGGCGGTACGCGATCGCACGGCCGTTGCCGGTGTTCCGCACAAAAAGGCCGATGCGGCCGCCGGTGCGGGCCTCGACCTCTTCGAGGCGGCGCACGATCTCGCTCGCGGCGCGGGCGGGCATGCCGGCGGCGAGGACAGTCGCGCCGATACCGGCGAGGGCGAAACGGCGGGTGTACCGGGCGGTCATGGCTGGTGAGGCTTTCTCGAATAGTCGCGGTTGGAAACAAACAATGTTTGATTCTGTGCGGGCGATGCGCAAGACATGGACGTGGAGGCGGCACGATGCGGCGCTGCGGGGGGATCGTTTACGGGCATGGGCCGCGATCATTCCGGCGCGGCGCGCGCATTGCAAGCCCGCCTCCTGAAATTGGAGACAAGCCGTGCCCACGCCCCAATCACCGATCCATTCCGGCTTTGATGCGCGCTCGACCGCCGACGACGTGATCGCGGGAATCGACCTTTCGGGGAAGACCGCGATCGTGACGGGCGGCTATTCGGGACTGGGACGCGAGACGGTGCGCGTGCTCGCGGCGGCGGGTGCGCGCGTGATCGTGCCGGCGCGCGATGTCGCGCGGGCGGGTGCAGCGCTTGCCGGTATCGATGCCGAGATTTGGGCAATGGATCTACTGGACCCGGCCTCGATCGATACGTTCGCGGCGCGCTTTCTGGAGGGCGGCACGCCGCTCGATATGCTGATCAACAGCGCGGGGATCATGGCGCTGCCCGAACTCACGCGCGATGCACGCGGGCACGAGATGCAGTTCGCGACCAATCACCTCGGGCACTTCCAGCTTACGACGCGGCTGTGGCCGGCGCTGGTTGCCGCCAAGGGCGCGCGGGCGGTTTCCGTCTCTTCGATGGGGCACAGACTGTCGCCGATCGTGTTCGACGACATCGATTTCGAGCGGCGGCCCTATAGCCCGTGGACATCCTATGGCCAGTCCAAGACGGCGAACGTGCTGTTCGCGGTCGCGCTCGATGCGCGGGGGCAGGCGGAGGGGGTGCGGGCGTTCGCAGTGCATCCGGGCACGATCATGGACACGGGGCTCGCCAAGCACATGCCGCCGGAGATGCCGAAGCGGCTCGGCGTGGTGGACGAGGGCGGCCGCCCGGTGATCGATCCGGCACGGGGGCTGAAAACCGCAGTGCAGGGCGCGGCGACGCAGGTGTGGTGCGCGACGAGCCCCGCGCTCGACGGCATGGGCGGGGTTTACTGCGAGAACGCGGACATCTCGCCGGTGATGGCGGAGAGCGACGCGGCGCCCGCGGCGGGCGATGGGCTCGGCAAGGTGGGGGTGTGGCCGCACGCAATCGATCCTGCCGCCGCCGAGCGGCTGTGGACGGTCAGCGAGTCGATGCTTTAGGGTTTTACGACGGGGAGATTCCGGTGCGCCTTCGAAAGCCGCGCGTAGTGCTTCGGCCCCTCGCGGTTTCCGGCGATGTCTTCGGGTGAGAGATCGCGCACGTACTTGGCGGGGCGGCCCGCCCACATCTGGCCCGAAGGGATGCGCTTGCCGGGGGTGAGCATGGCGCCCGCCGCGAGCATCGCATCGCTTTCGATGACGCAGCCGTCCATGACGATGGCACCGAGGCCGACGAACGCGTGATCATGGAGCGTGCAGCCGTGGACGATCGCGGTGTGGCCGATCAGGCAGTGGTTGCCGATCACGGTATCGAATGCGCCGCCGGAGATGTGGACGATCGTGCCGTCCTGAATGTTGGTGCCTTCGCCGATGGTGATCGAACCCACGTCGCCGCGCACGACGCAGTTGTACCAGACGCTGGAGCCCGCGCCGATCTTCACATTGCCGATCACGTGCGCGCCGGGGGCGATGAAAACATCCTCGGCGATCTCGGGCACGGTGCCCTCGTAGCTGTAAACCGGCATTCGTGTTCGTCCTTCGGGAGAGATCAATCCCAGGCGCGCGAGCGGGAATAGGTGATGATGCGCGTTTCCTGGCCGCCCGTGGTGGCGGAGGTTTCGTAGAAATCCAGCTCGGGCCTGCGGCGCATCCGCAGACGGTCCATCAGCCCCCAGCTGCGCGTGTTTTCCGACATGGTGATCGCGATGATGCGCTCGACATCGAGATTGGCGAAGCCCCAGTCGAAGCTCGCGTAGGCGGCTTCCTTGGCAAAGCCCTGGCCCCAGCAATCGTGCCGCAGGCGCCAGCCGATCTCGATCTCGCCGTCAACGGGCGTGCCGGGCTTTTCGCAGAGGAGAAGCCCACAGAAGCCGATGAACGAGAAGTCCGCCTTGCGCTCGATCGCCCAGAAGCAGTGGCCGCGCTCTTTCTCGCTCTGGATCATGCGCTCCATGGCGGCGTCGGCGTCTGCCGCGCTGCGGGGGCCGCCGAGGTGCTCCATGACGCGCTTGTCGGCGCAGAGCATGCGGAACGGCAGGCGATCGGACTCGCGCCAGGGGCGGAGTTTCAAACGGTCTGTAACGATCATGGGAAGAGCGGCGCCTGCAGGAGCCCGGTGGTTTCGGGAAGGCCGAACATCAGGTTCATGTTCTGGATCGCCTGGCCCGACGAGCCCTTCACGAGATTGTCGATGGCGACGATGACGATGGCGCGGCCGGGGATGCGATCCTCGAACACGTTCATCACGCAGTGGTTGGAGCCCCGCACCATGCGCGTCGCCGGAGCCTTGCCCTCGGGCAGCAGGTGCACGAACGGCGCAGCGGCATAGCGGTGGCCGAGCGCGGCGCGGAGATCGGAGGCGGACTTGCCGGGCATCAGTTCGACCGTGATGGTTTCAAGCTCGCCGCGGTTCATCGGCACGAGATGCGGCGTGAAGCTGATGGTGACGGCGCCGTTCGCGCGCTTCGAAAGCTCCTGCTCGATCTCCGGCATGTGGCGGTGGCGGCCGATGCCGTAAGGGTGCACGGCCTCCGCGACCTCTGTGAAGAGGTTCGCTTCCTTGAGGCTGCGGCCCGCGCCGGAGACGCCGGAGAGGGCGTTGATCGTGATCCGCTCGTGGCCGATGAGGCCGGATTCGAGGAGGGGGAGCAGCGCGAGGAGCGCGGCGGTCGGGTAGCAGCCGGGGCAGGCGACGATCCGCGCGGCGGGGAGAAGCTCGGCGGCGTATTCGGTGAGGCCGTAGATCGCATCGGGCAGCAGCTCCGGCGCGGGGTGCTCGTTGCCGTACCATTCGGCGTAGGTCTTCGCGTCGTTCAGCCGGAAATCCGCCGACAGGTCGATGATGCGCGGGCCCACGAGCGTTGAAAGCAGCGCGGCGGAGGCGGCATGCGGCAGGCAGCCGAACACGGCGTCGATGCCCGCCCAGTCGATCTCCTCGGCGCGGGCGAGACCGGGGAGTGGCACGTGGGCGAAGTGCGGCCACACGTCCGCCATCGCCTGACCCGCCTTCGCATTGGCGCTGAGCGCGGCGATTTCGATGTTCGGATGCGTGAGCGCGAGGCGAACGAGATCGGCGCCGGTGTACCCCGACGCTCCCAGCACGGCGATGCGGACTTTCTGCGACATGGAGGGCGCTTAGCGGATATGCGAAGACGTTTCCAGACGGCGTGCGATGGACGGCGAAAGACGGCATGAGGATCATGCGTTACGTTCGGCCCGCAGTGGGCGGGGAGAAACGAAGACATGGCATTCGGCGCTTTCGGCAACGGGCCGCAGCAGATGGAGAAGAGCGCCTTCTTCAAATGGTTCAGCATGAAGCCCGCAGGAGATTTGCTGTGGCGACCCGAGAGTGAAGTGTTTCGGGATCAGGTGTCGTTGGCGGCGGAGACTGGCGCGGATGGGCGATTTTCCATGCTGACGCTTTCGCTGACGCGCGCGATGCTGGACGAGCCCGCACAGACCATGTTCGGGCGCGACATCGTGAAAAGCTTCCTCGAAGATGTTGCGGGCCGCGACCGGCATGTGCGCGCACTCTCGGCTGAAATCTTCCACCGCGCGCCGGGTACGCCCGTCCTGCGAGGGCAGGCGCCGCCGGATTTGCCGGATGAACCCTCGGCGGGGTTTTTGACGGTGATGGGTGAACTTCCCGCATGGTCGACCGAACCGGGGCGGGTAAAGATCAGCATGACGAACCGTGATGGCCGTCTTGAGGTTCGCGCCGATCGGAAGCCGTCGCGCGGTTTTCTCGCAAGGCTGTTCAGCTAGACGAGGTCGCGCGGCAGGGCGTCGAGCGCGGCTTCCATTTCGGCGAAGGTGGGGGCGTGGTTCGAGGGGGTGGTGCGGCGGCCGAGTTCGACGGCGACCTGCGGGGCCTGGCCTTGCAGGTGGGCGACGATGACGGTTTTCACGAGCGTGAGGTACTTCGCCTCCGCATCGATCACCTGCGCGAGGCGCGAGGCGATGGGGCCGACGACGGTGTAGCTGAGGAGCACGCCGAGGAAGGTGCCGACGAGTGCGCCGCCGATCATGGCGCCCAAGACTTCGGTGGGCTGGTCGACCGAGCCCATGGTCTTGATGACGCCGAGCACGGCGGCGACGATGCCGAGTGCGGGGAGGCTGTCTGCGAGTGTCTGGAGCGCACCCTGCGCCTGATATTCTTCGGCGACGTGGCGGTCGAGATCGGCCTCCATCGCATCCGCCATCTGGTTCGGGTCTTCGAAGTTCATCGCCATCATGCGCACGTAGTCGCAGATGAAGGAGACTAGCGCCGGGTCTGCCGCGATGCGCGGGAAGGCCGCGAACAGGCGCGATTCCTCAGGGTATTCGATGTGGCTTTCGATCGCGACGACGCCCCGCGTGCGCAGCGTCTTGATGAGGAGGAAAAGGAGGCAGAGGAGGTCGCGGTAGTCGGCCTTCCCCCAGCGCTCGCCTTCGAACGCGCGGCGCACGCCTTCGGCGGCGCGGCGCAGAGTCGTGCTGCTGTTGGCGATGATGAAGGCGCCCGCCGCCGCGCCCGCGATGATGAGCAGCTCCTGCGGCAGCGCCCCGGCAATGATGCCGAGTTCGCCGCCCGCAATGAGGAAGCTGCCGAACACGCAGACGAGCACGATGGCCAGCCCGAAAAAGATAATCACGACCCACGACCCCGCGAGACAGGTACACGTTCTCAGGGGCTATGGTGCGGGTGGGCTGGTTAAGGGCGTTTTAAGCGTCCGGGTATTTCACCGAGCAGCCGTAGGCGCGCGTGACGGGGCTGGCGACGGCACGACCCGCAGCGACGTCGCCGAGCGCCGCGGTCACGTAGTTCTTCGCGGCCTTGATGTCGGCGGGGTTCGCGGTCGGCTTGTCGTCGATGGCGCCCGCGTAACGGAGCACGCCCTTGCCGTCGATCACGTACATGTGCGGCGTCGCGCGCGCGTCGTACGCCTTGCCGATCTTGCCCGCCGGATCGAGCAGATAGGCCGTGGGCTGGAACTTCCAGTCCTTCATTTCCTTCGCGGCGAGCGCGGAATCGACATGGCCCTGCTTGCCGGGCGCGCTGCTGTTGACGGTGAGCCAGACGCCGCCGCCTGCCTTCGCATCGGCCTGCAGCTTCTGCATGTTGCCCGAATCATAGTGCTTCTTCACGAACGGGCAGCCGCTGTTCGTCCATTCGAGAACGACGGTTTTCCCGGCGAAATCCTTGAGGCTGACGGTCTTGCCCGCTGCGGTCTGCGCGGTGAAGGCGGGGGCGGGCTTGCCGACTTCCGGTGCGGCTGCTGCTGCGCCCGCGAAAGCGATGGCTGCGAAGGCGGCGATGGCGGTTTTCATGTCTCGTCTCCTTTTCGTGAGAGGCGAGGATGCCACAATCAGGCGCGGCGGGCGAGTTCCAGCATCAGTGCCTCGCTGAGAAGCTGCGGCAGCACCTCCGCCTCCTTGCCGCGCGGGTAGAAGAGATAGAGCGGAACCCCCGCGCGCCCGTGACTTTCGAGGAAGCGCGTGATCGCGGGATCGGCGTTGGTCCAATCCCCCACGAGCGTCGGGATTCCGGCATCCGTGAAAGCTGCGGTGACGGCGGGGGCAGAGAGCGCGCCGTTTTCGTTCACCTTGCAGGTGATGCACCAGTCTGCGGTGAAATAGACGAACACCGGGCCTTCGGCGCGAAGCGCGGCGAGGCGGGCCTCCGTGAACGGTTCGAGATTGGGGAGCGCAGCATTGGCGACGGGTGCCTCGGCACGCGGCGTGATGAGCAGGACGGCTGCCACGGAGAGCGCGGCAACGACGAGCGGCACGGCGGCGGGGCGGCCCCCGTGCTGGCGGATACCGACCCACCAGAGCCCGGCGGCGAGGAACACGGCGGCGGCGAGGCCGAAGCTCATGCCCGAAACGCCCGCCTGACGCCCGAGCACCCACGCGAGCGCAACGGCGGTGGCGAACATCGGCAGCGCCATGATGCGGCGGAACGTGACCATCCACGGACCCGGTTTCGGCAGGCGGTTCCGAAGCGCGGGGATGAAGCCGATCAGGATGAAGGGCAAGGCGATACCGAGCCCGAGCCCGGCGAAGACGAGCAGGCCGAGCGCGGTGGGCAGCAGAATCGCCGCGCCGAGCGCGAGGCCCATGAAGGGGCCGGTGCAGGGCGTCGCGACGATGGCGGCGAGCGCACCGGTCCAGAACGCGCCCTGCGTGCCGCCGCGCGATGCGAGCGCGTCGCCGCCCACGCGCGGCGCGCTGATTTCGAACAGCCCGGCGAGGTTGAGCGCGATGGCCGTGACGAGCAGCAGGAGGAGGAAGATGACGCGCGGGTCCTGGAGCTGGAAGGCCCAGCCGACCTGCGCGCCCGCCGCGCGGAGTGCGAGGATTGCCGCGCCGAGCGCGACGCAAGTGCCGACGACGCCCGCCGTGTAGGCAAGCGCCTCTCGCCGCGCCGCGGCTTCGGAATGGCCGCCGTTCGCAAGGCTGAGCGCCTTGAGGCCGAGGATCGGAAACACGCACGGCATGACGTTGAGGATGAAGCCGCCGAGTATGGCGAGCGCGAAGGCTGTGAGCGCCGAAGGCAGGCCCGGCTGATGCTGTTCGTGCCCAGCGGAGGCCAGCGCTGCGCCCGCTGCCGCGACCTCGCCCGCGTTTGCGGTGAGGCTGGCACCGAAATGGCTGCCGTCGGCACGGTCGAGCCGCAGCACGCCGCTTACTGCGCCCGGATCGACGTTCGCGCCTGCCGTGGTTTCGATGATGAGCGTGTCGCCGCTGCGGCTTACCGTCTGCGGGGCATCGTAGTCGAGAACGCCGTCTGCTTCCGGGAAGAAGTAGGCACGGCTGATGTCGCCCGCGCCGGTTGTGTCGACCGAGAGGCGGAACGTGCCGTCTGCGCGGGCATAGCGCGCGGGCCAATCCACCGGGCGGGGCAGGGCGGCGCGCGCCTTTTCGAAGCGGGGCTGAGCAGCTGCGTCCGCCGCACCGTCGCCGACCTTGAGGTCGAGTGCGAGATCGGCGCTTTCCGGGACGCACAGCTCATCGTCGCAGACGAGATAGTCGACGCGCACCTTCACGGGGAGCGGTGTGCCGGGGGCAAGCTGCGGCACCGAAAGGTCGACGAGCAGCGCCGCTTCGCCTTCGAACACGTAGTTCATGATGCCCGAGACGGTGAACGTCGACGGCACGGGATAGCGGATGGCCGAGGCGGTGGCACCCTTCGGCAGTGTCCACGCCGCCTGCGTTTCCATGCCCGCGCTGCCGGGGTTCTTCCAATAGGTGTGCCAGCCCTTGCGGGGCGTCGTGACGATCGCGAGCGCGGCGATCTTGCCCGGCGCGGGCGCCGCGCTTTCCGCGATCAGCTCGACGCGCGTGTTGGGGTTCTGAACGGCGCTCGCCGCAAGGGCGGGCGACGCGAGGGCGGCAAGCAGCAGGAGAACGGCGCGAAACATAGCGCCAAGGCTTAATGGCACTCGCCACAAACGGAAAGGGCCGGCGTTGCGGCCGGCCCTTTTGAACGTGCTTCTGAAAGCGGACTAGCGCTTCGAGAACTGGAAGCTGCGGCGTGCCTTGGCGCGGCCGTACTTCTTGCGCTCGACGGTGCGGCTGTCGCGGGTGAGGAAACCCGCCTGCTTCACGACCGTGCGGAGACCCGGCTCGTACTTGGTGAGCGCCTGGCTGATGCCATGCTTCACCGCGCCGGCCTGACCCGAAAGACCGCCGCCCGAAACGGTGGCGACGACATCGAACTGGTCGTTGCGGCCCGAAATCTCGAACGGCTGGTTGATGACGAGGCGCAGCGTCGGACGCGCGAAATACACGGTCTGATCGCGGCCATTCACCGTGATCTTGCCCGTGCCCGGCTTCAGCCACACGCGGGCGACAGCATCCTTGCGGCGGCCGGTCGCATAGGCGCGGCCCTGCGCGTCGATTTCCTGCTCGCGCAGCGGCGCGGAGGAGACGGCCACAGGCGTGCCCGCGACGGTTTCGACGGCGAGGTCCTTCAAATCCTCAAGACCCATCTTCTCTTCAGACATGATCAGGCACCCACCTTGTTCTTGCGATTCATCGCGGCGACGTCGACGACCTGCGGATTCTGTGCGACATGCGGATGTTCTGCGCCCGCATAGATGCGAAGGTTGCGCATCTGCGCGCGGCCGAGCGGCCCGCGCGGAACCATGCGCTCGATCGCCTTCTCGAGCACGCGCTCCGGGAAGCGGCCTTCGAGAACCTTGCCGGCGGTGACGCCCTTGATACCGCCCGGATAACCGGTGTGGCGGTAGTAGGTCTTGTCCTTGAGCTTGTTGCCCGTGAAGCGGACCTTATCGGCGTTGATGACGATGACGTTGTCGCCGCAATCGACGTGCGGCGTGAAGATCGCCTTGTGCTTGCCGCGCAGGCGATTGGCGATGATCGAGGCGAGACGGCCCACGACGAGACCGTCGGCATCGATCAGCAGCCACTTCTTTTCGACTTCGGCGGGCTTCGCCGAGACCGTGGACTTGGTGTGCATGGTTCGATCCCAAAACAAAGGCGGGCCGCATGAAGCCGCCCGCGTGAACCGCGCGGCATATGATGGAGCGCCCCGAAAGCGTCAAGCGAAATAGGTGTTTAGGCGTGGGGTATTATGGTGTTCAGACAAATTTGCGTGCGGAATCAGGGGCTTTCAGCGCATCCGGTATCCCGGCCTGCCGAGGCCATGCGCGCACGAGACCGACGCCCACACCAGAAGCGCCGCCACGGCCTGATGCGCGACCGCGACGTGGAGCGCGACGCCGGTGAGCAATGTGGCGATGCCGAGGATGATCTGCGCGGTGAGCAGCAGCAGGACGAGACGCGGCGCGCTGCCGCCGCTTTCGCGCGACGTGCGCAGCGAGATGATGACGAGCAGCGCGGCGGCGATCCACGCCCACCAGCGGTGTACCCACTGCACGACGACGGGGTTGTCGACGACGTTGCGCCAGAGCGGCTCCAGCCATTCCACGCCTTCGGGGAAGAAACGCCCGCCCATCAGCGGCCATTCGGCGAAGGCGTGGCCCGCATTGAGGCCCGCGACAAACGCGCCGAGGACGATCTGGACGGCGAGCACGAGGAGCGTGAGCAGGGCGAAGCCGGTGAGGCGTGAACGGCGCTCGCCGCGCGCGTGCGCCGTCAGGTCACGCGCGGTCCAGACGAGGCCGCCGAGGATGAAGAGCGCAGTGCCGAGATGCACGGCGAGGCGGTCGTGCGCCACGTCGGGACGGTCTATGAGGCCCGAGGCGACCATCCACCAGCCGATCGCGCCTTGCAGTCCTCCCAGCGCGAGGAGCGCGAGAAGGCGCGGCTTGTAGCCTTCCGGGATCGCCCGGCGGGCCCAGAACCACGCGAGCGGCAGCGCGAAGGCGAGGCCGATGAAGCGGCCGAGGACGCGGTGCAGATATTCCCAGAAGAAGATCGCCTTGAATTCGGACAGCGACATGCCCCGGTTGACCTTCTGGTATTCGGGGTAGGCCTTGTAGGCTTCGAATTCTGCGTGCCACTCGGCATCATTCAAGGGCGGGACGACGCCCGAGATCGGTTCCCAGCGGACCATCGAGAGGCCGGATTCGGTAAGCCGCGTGATGCCGCCGACGACGACCATCGCGAAGACAAGCGCGGCAACGACATAAAGCCAAAGCGCAATGGCACGGGGGCGGGCAGAGGTTGTCATGCGGCGGGATTAATGCAGCGCGCAGGGCGCGCCAAGCGCTACGATGACGCGGCCTCCCGCACCAGCCAGTCGCGGAAGCGGGCAAGCGCTTCGCTGCCGCCGGTTTCGGGCGACACGAGATAATAGGCGTTGTCGGTGGCGAGCGGCAGATCGAAGGGCGAGACGAGGGCGCCCGATGCAAGCTCCGGCTCTATGAGGAAGCTGGGAATGAGCGCGGCGCCCGCGCCCGCTGCGGCGGCCTGCGCGAGCATCAGGAAATGTTCGAAGGTTGGGCCGGACACGGTGGGCGTGGTTACTCCGGCGAGGCGGAACCAGCGTGCCCACGCATCCTTGCGGGAGGTCTGGAAGAGCAGCGGCTTGCCGATGAGATCGGCGGGAGAGCCGAGAGGGTTCGCCGCGAGCCATGCGGGCGCGCAGACGGGGATCGAGGTTTCGCGGAACAGGAAGTCGTGCGCGGCGCCGGGCCAATCGGGGAGGCCGAAGTGTATCGCGGCGTCGAAATCCTCGTCGGCGAAATCGAACGTGTCCGAGCGTGCGGCGAAATTGACGACGAGGTCGGGGTGCTCGGCGGTGAAGCGGGGAAGGCGCGGGGCGAGCCAGCGCATACCGAAGCTGGGCAGAGTGGCGATGCTGAGCGCGTTTTCGGGACGTTTGGTTGCGAGGCGGGCGGTGGCGCGGCGGATGCGATCAAGCGCCGGGGTGATCTCGTCGGCATAAGCGCGGCCGTCACTGTTCAGCGCGACGCGGCGGCCGGTGCGATCAAATAGCGGCGTCTGCAGCCAGTCCTCCAGGAGCGCGATCTGGCGGCTGACGGCGCTTTGCGTGAGGCCGATCTCTTCACCGGCGCGAGAGAAGCTGCCGTGACGCGCGGCGGCGGCGAAGCTGGCAAGCGCCCCTATCGGCGGCAGGTGGCGGCGTTCACTCATTCCAAACTCGCATGAGCAGATGAAGGCTCCTTGTTTGCCATATCAATCGTTTCCTGACAATTGGCGCCGGAACGCAGGGAGTTTTGTCATGTCGAATGCGAATGTAGCCACGATCGAACGGCTGGTGATGGATACGCTGGGGCCGCAGGCGGGTGTGAAAGCGCTCGGCGCGCTTGCCATCGACGCGGCACTGCTTGCCGAAACCGGCGAGACGGTTTCGCGCGCGGGCTTCGCGATGGCGCTGAATGTGCTGCTGTTCGACGATCTTCTGAAGCGCGTGCCGAGCGGCGCGGCTTATGTGGCGGACACGGTGGCGCGCGGCGAGCGCATCACCTTCGATCACGGCGCGCTGCGTACCATCCGGTTCCGCGAGGGTTCGACCGGTGCACTTCCCGCCGGACAGGATGCATTCCAGCGTATTTTGGAGCCGCTCGGCTACCATGTGGCGGACACCTATCCGCTGCCCGCGCTGCGCATGACGGGTCGCGCTTACTGCCATCGCGATGCGGCGGAGACGATCCCGCAGTTCTTCGTGAGCGAGCTTCATGTCGAGCGTTTTGACGAGGGCTTCGTGCGCGTCGCCGAGCGCGTATTCGGCACGACGCGTGATCCGCTGAGCGCCGATGCGCAGGATGTGCTGGCGGCGTTCGCAGCGGACGGCAGCGTGCCTTACCCGGATGCGCTGCACGCGCTGCCCGCGATCCTCGCCTGTTTTGATTGCCACCACGACGCCGTGTCGCTCGGTGACTATGAGGCACTGCTCGCCCGCTCGGGCGAGGCGGCGTGGATCGCGACCGAAGGCAATGCCTTCAATCACGCGACCGACCGCGTGGCCGATGTCGATGCGCACGCCGCGCGGCTGAAGGCGGAAGGCCGGCCGATGAAGGACAAGGTGGAGGTGTCGAGCAGTGGCCGCGTGCGCCAGACGGCATTCCGCGCCGATACCTTCGAGCGCAAGTTCGCGGGCGGCGTGCGCCGCACCGTGCCGGGCTCGTTCTACGAGTTCATCACGCGCGACGTGGATCCCGCCACAGACGGCCTCGACCTGCGCTTCGACAGCGGCAATGCCACCGGTATCTTCGCGATGACGCGCGCCGCGTAACGCGGTAAGCAGCGCCGAACAGTTTTAGATGGAGAAGACCATGTCCGACAATCTGCTTGGAGTTTACAGCCGGGCGCCCGTCGTCGTCGATCGCGGCGAGGGGGCGTGGCTCTATGATACCGACGGCAACCGCTGGCTCGACTGCGTGATGGGCATCGCCACCGACGCGCTCGGCCACGCGCACCCGAAGCTGGTCGCAGCGCTGGAAGCGCAGGCGAAGAAGCTGTGGCATGTCTCCAACATTTTCCGCATTCCGGGGCAGGAGGCGTTGGCCCAGCGTCTGATCGATTCGACCTTTGCGGACGTCGTGTTCTTCGGAAACTCTGGTTCCGAGGCGATCGAGGGCGCGCTCAAGACCGCGCGGCGCTATCATTTCGTGAATGGCGCGCCCGAGCGGATCGACGTGATCGGCTTTGCGGGCTCCTTCCACGGCCGCACCTATGCGGCGGTGAACGCTTCGGGCAACGCCTCCTACCTCGAAGGTTTCGGGCCGCGGCTTCCGGGCTATGTGCAGCTGACGATCGACGACGAGGCGGGCATCGCCGAAGCCATCGCGCGCCCGACGGCGGCGGCGGTGATCGTGGAGCCGGTGCAGGGCGAAGGCGGCGCGCGGGCGCTGACCGGCGAATGGCTGAAGCGCGTGCGCGACCTCTGCACGCAGCACGGCGTGCTCCTGATCTACGACGAGGTGCAGAGCGGCATGGGCCGGACCGGCAAGCTGTTCGCGCACCAGTGGTTCGAAGGCGTGGAGCCGGACATCATGGCGATCGCCAAGGCGCTCGGCGGCGGGTTCCCCATCGGCGCGTTCCTTGCGACCAAGGACGCGGCGAAGGGCATGGTCGTCGGCACGCACGGTTCCACCTTCGGCGGCAACCCGCTCGCCATGGCGGTGGGCATCGCGGCGTTCGACGAGATCGCCAAGGAAGAGACGCTGGCGCACGCCCGCGCGGTTTCGGCGGAACTCGTGGCGCAGCTCAATGCGCTCAAGGACAAGCACAGCGACCTCATCGTCGAAGTGCGCGGCAAGGGGATGCTGATCGGCCTCAAGCTCGTGCCCAACAACCGCGAGTTCATGGCGCTGGCGCGCGATCACGGCATCCTTGTTGCGGGCGGCGGCGAGAACTGCGTGCGTCTGCTGCCGTCGCTGCTCCTCAGCAGCGAAGAAGCGGCGGAAGCCGTGAAGCGGCTCGACGCGGCGTTCGCCGATGCGCGGACGCGCCTCGCCAAGGCGGCCTGATGCTGGTGATCCGGCCGGCGCGGCCGGCCGATCTCGATGTGATGATGGAACTCGCGGTGCTTTCGGGCCGCGGGTTCACCAGCCTGCCCGAGGACGAAGCGACGCTCTCCGCGCGCCTCGCGCTCGCCGAGGCGAGCTTCACGGGCGCCATCGCACCGGCCGAGGCATGGTACACGATCATGCTGGAGGACACCGAGACCGGCCGCGTCGAGGGGCTGGCCGGGGTGCGGGCGGCCGTGGGGCTGAAACGCCCGCATTTCTCGTTCCGCGTGATGACGCTCGCGCAATATTCGTCGGCCATCGGCACGCGCTTCGATCACCAGGCGCTGGTGCTGGTGAACGAGTGCGGCGGCTGGACCGAGGTCGGTTCGCTGTTCCTGCGCCCCGAGCGGCGCAGCGGCGGCGCGGGCAGCCTGCTCGCGCGTTCGCGCTACATGTTGATCGGCGCCGAGCCGACGCGCTTTTCGCACACGATCATGGCGGAACTACGCGGCTTTTTCGACGAGACCGGCAAGTCGCCGTTCTGGGAGGGCGTCGCCTCCAAATTCTTCCGCCTGCCGTTCGAGGAGGCGGACCGTATGGTGATGTCCACCGACGGCCAGTTCATCCTCGACCTTGCGCCGCGCCACCCGATCTACGTCGACCTGATCGACAAGGATGCGCGCGCGGCGATCGGCCGCGTGCACCGCGACGGCGAACCCGCGCTGGCGCTGCTTGAAAAGGAAGGCTTCGAACGCTCGGGTCTCATCGACATCTTCGACGGCGGGCCGACGATGACCTGTTCGGCGGACGAAGTGGCGACGATCCGCGCGACGCGGACGCTTCGGCTCGAAATCGGCGAGCCGGGCGAGGTACAGGCGCTGCTCTCGACGACGCAGATCGATGGTTTTCGATCGGTGCGCGCGGCGGCGGGTATCGGCGAGACCGCCGTGACGATCAGCAAGGAGGCCGCCGACGCGTTGAAGCTGAGCAGCGGCGATCCGGTGAGGGTGTCGGCATGACGATTTTCCGTTCGATCGATCCGGCCACGGGCGAAACCGTTTGGGAAGGCCCAGCGGCGAGCGCAGACGACTGCGATGCCGCGATTGCAAAGGCACGCGCCGCACTCGGGGCGTGGCGCGCGAGCCCGGTTGACGAACGGATCGCGCTTGCACGGCGCTATGCCGAGGTGCTGGCCGCCCGCAAGGCGGAGCTTTCTCGGCTGATTTCGCGCGAGACGGGCAAGCTCCTGTGGGAAACCGAGGCGGAAATCGCCTCGATGATCGGCAAGGTCGAGGTGTCGATCCGCGCCTTTGCAGAGCGCACCGGCGAGCGGGCGGCGGAGATGCCGTTCGGCCGTGCCGTGCTGCGCCACCGGGGGCACGGCGTGATGGCGGTGCTCGGGCCGTACAACTTCCCCGGCCACCTGCCGAACGGGCACATCATCCCGGCGCTGCTCGCGGGCAACACGGTGGTGTTCAAGCCATCCGAGATCACGCCCGCCATCGGCGAGGCGATGGTGGCGGCATGGGCGGAGGCGGGGCTGCCGGACGGCGTGCTCAATCTCGTGCAGGGCGCGCGGGCGACCGGCGAGGCGCTGGTCGCGGGTGATATCGACGGGCTGCTGTTCACGGGCTCTGCGGGCGCGGGCGCTGCGCTGCGGCGCGCGCTGATCGACCGGCCGAACGTGAGCCTTGCGCTCGAACTCGGTGGCAACAATCCGCTGGTTGCGTGGGATTCGCCGGAAGCGGCGGCATCGATCATCGTGCAGTCGAGTTTCGTCACCACCGGCCAGCGCTGCTCGTGCGCGCGGCGGCTGATCGTGCCCGAGGGCAAGGTCGGTGACGCGATCGTCGACGCCGTCGATGCGATGGCCGGGCGGCTGCGCATCGCGGCGTGGGACGAGGCGGGTGCCGCGTTCATGGGGCCGCTCGTTTCCGACACGGCTGCCGCCGGGGCGCGGATGGCGGCGGACGGGATCGTCTCGCGCGGGGCGAAGGTGATTCGGCCGTTCGAGGGGATCGATGGGCGTTCGGTTGCGTTCGTGACGCCCGCGATCTTCGACGTGACCGGCATCGACGTGCCGGACGCCGAGATCTTCGCGCCGGTGGTGCAGGTAATCCGGGTGCCGGACTTCGACGCGGCGATGCGCGCGGCGAACAACACCGTGTTCGGGCTTTCCGCCGGGCTCATCAGTGAAGACGCAGGGCTGTGGGCGCGTTTCGTCGAGGAAAGCCGTGCGGGCGTGGTCAACCGCAACCGCCCGACGACGGGCGCTGCCGCCAATATGCCGTTCGGCGGACTCGGAGCCTCTGGAAATCATCGCCCAAGTGCGTATTACGCAGCGGACTATTGCGCGTACCCGATCGCCAGTTTCGAGGCGGAAGGGGTTGGCGCAGTGGAGGTTCCCGGATTAGACGGGTGACCAATTTCGCTGACGGGAGGGCTGATTCATGAAGACGCGCGCGGCTGTGGCTTTCGAGGCGAAGAAGCCTCTTGAGATCGTGGAACTCGAACTTGAAGGCCCGAAGGCAGGCGAGGTTCTGGTCGAGATCATGGCGACGGGCATCTGCCATACGGACGCCTACACGCTCGAAGGGTTCGACAGCGAAGGCATTTTCCCGAGCGTGCTTGGCCATGAAGGCGCGGGCATCGTGCGCGAAGTGGGGCAGGGCGTCACTTCGGTGAAGCCGGGCGACCACGTGATCCCGCTCTACACACCGGAATGCCGCCAGTGCAAAAGCTGCCTTTCGGGCAAGACCAACCTCTGCACGGCGATCCGCGCCACGCAGGGCAAGGGGCTGATGCCGGACGGCACGACGCGCTTTTCCTACAAGGGCCAGCCGATCTACCACTACATGGGCTGCTCGACCTTCTCGAACTTCACCGTGCTCCCCGAGATCGCGCTCGCCAAGATCCGCGAGGACGCGCCGTTCCAGTCGAGCTGCTACATCGGCTGCGGCGTGACGACGGGTGTCGGTGCGGTCATCAATACGGCCAAGGTGCAGGTCGGCGACAATGTCGTGGTGTTCGGTCTGGGCGGCATCGGCCTCAACGTGCTGCAGGGCGCGCGGTTGGCGGGCGCCAACAAGATCATCGGCGTGGACATCAATCCCGATCGCGAGGAATGGGGCCGCAAGTTCGGCATGACGGACTTTCTCAATTCCAAGGGGATGAGCCGCGAGGATGTCGTCGCAAAGATCGTCGCGATGACCGATGGCGGCGCGGATTACACCTTTGACGCAACCGGCAATACCGAAGTGATGCGCACGGCGCTCGAAGCCTGCCATCGCGGCTGGGGCACGAGCATCATCATCGGCGTGGCCGAGGCGGGCAAGGAGATCAGCACGCGGCCCTTCCAGCTTGTCACCGGACGCAACTGGCGCGGCACGGCGTTCGGCGGCGCCAAGGGCCGCACGGATGTTCCCAAGATTGTCGACATGTACATGGCCGGCAAGATCGAGATCGATCCGATGATCACGCATGTCATGGGCCTCGAAGAGATCAACAAGGGCTTCGACCTGATGCACGCGGGCAAGTCGATCCGCAGCGTGGTCGTCTACTAAAGCAGCCACTCGATCGGGAGGCGCGACAGGACCCGGATGGCGAGGCGTTGCAGCCGCGTCGTGCCGGGTTCGAGGTCGTGGATTTCGATTTCGTCCCCCTCGTCCTCGCGTTCGATCCAGCGCAGGCGGCCCTTGTCGCTGAGCGTCACTTCGTAGGCGCTCATGGGGATCGCGCTTTCGAAGGCGTCCTGCACGTCGGCGGCAAGCTCGGGGCATTCGATGACGAAGCCGAGCTCGGTGTTGAGCGCGACCGAGCGCGGATCGAAGTTGAATGATCCAATAAATAGACGCGCGCGGTCTACCGTGAAGGTCTTGGCGTGCAGCATCGAACCGCTCGAACGCAGGATCGAGCCGGTGACGGACTTGGCGCCCGAGCCGCCGACGCCGAGCGGCAGGCGGCGTTTCCGGCGCGTGCCTGCGCGCGGGCGCCGCATCTCATAAAGCCGAACCCCGGCGCGGATCAGCGCCTCCCTGCGCTTGGCGTAACCCGCGTGGACGATGGCGACATCGGTGGATTCGAGCGCGTTCGTCAGCACGGAGACCTTGATGTTTTCCCGCGAGAGCGCGGCGAACGCTTCAACGCCGGCGGCGGTCGGCACGAAATAGGCGGAAACCAGACCCATTTCGCGTGACGGTCGCCCGATCGCTTCCTGCAACTGATCGCTGAGCGAGGTGCCGGGCTTTGCCTTGTCGAGCACCTTGGCGGGATCGTCGCTGACCATGCGCACGGGCGCCCAGATGAAGGGCAGCGAGCCGCTCAGCATATCGGTGATGAAGGGCAGGGAGCGGACGGTTTCCACGTAGTTGTGCGCCCTCGGGTCGGCGTGGACGGCGGCCGATCGCTGCGCCAGTTCCTCTAGCTGCTCGATGCCGACGACGGGCAGAACGCGCGTCGCGGGCCATGCCGAGGCGCAGTTCCAGTAGCGGTCGAAGTCGCAGGAGACGTCGTTCACCACCGCGCCGATCGCGAGCACGTCGAGATCGGCGAAGAGGTCGCCGTCGCGCGCAGCGAAATATTCGTCGCCGATATTGCGGCCGCCGATGATCGTCGCCTGGCTGTCGGCGGTGAAGCTCTTGTTGTGCATCCGCCTGTTGAGGCGCTTGAAATCGGTGAGGTAGCCGAGCGCTTTCGGGCGGCGGACGAAGAACGGGTTGAACAGGCGCACCTCGATCATCGGATGGACGTCGAGCGCGGCGAGCAGGTTGTCGAGGCCGGCGATGCCGTTGTCGTCGAGCAGCAGCCGCACGCGCACGCCGCGGTCCGCCGCCTCGCGCAGCGCCTCCAGCATCAGCATCCCCGAAAGGTCGCCGCGCCAGATATAGTATTGCACGTCGAGGCTGCGCTCGGCGGCGCGGGCGAGGAGGATGCGCGCGGCGAAGGCCTGATGCGCGTCGGCGAGCAGATGGATGCCGGAAAGGCCGGGCCTTGCAGCGGCTTCCTGCTCGATACTGCGCCCGAGCCGCGTATCTTCGGTGTCGGACAGCGCCTCGCTCTGAAGGCGCGGTTCAAGGGGCGGCAGGCGTCTGAACCGGCGCACGATCTCTCCCAGCGTTTTCAAGGCCGAGCGTGGCCCAAAGCGGCAGGCGATGCAAACAGGCTGTGAGTTTGAAGCGGTATCCGGGCGCCTGCGCTTTCCTCTAGAGCGGCGCGGAAAGACGAAAACAGGAGACGCATATGCCCGAAGCACTGATCATCGACGCCGTGAGGACGCCGCGCGGCATCGGCAAGGTCGGCAAGGGGTCGCTTGCCGATATCCACCCGCAACAGGTGGGGGCGACGGTGCTGAAGGCGCTCGCCGAGCGGAACGCGCTCAATACCGCCGAGGTGGACGACATCATCTGGGGCACCAGCTCGCAGACCGGCCCGGCAGCGGGCGATCTCGGGCGCATGTCCGCGCTCGATGCGGGGTACGACATCCGCTCTTCGGCGGTGACGCTGGACCGTTTCTGCGGATCGGGCATCACGACGGTGAACATGGCGGCGGCCTCGATCATGTCGGGCATGGAGGACTGCGTGATCGCGGGCGGCACCGAGATGATGTCGCAGACCGGGCAGGGTGTCTCGGCCGACGCCTCCCGTACGATGGACCGCGGCAACCGGCGCCTGCGCGACCGGCATCCGCAGCCGCACCAGGGCGTCTGCGCCGACGTGATCGCGACGCTGGAAGGCATCAGCCGCCGCGATCTCGATACGCTTGCAGTCGTCAGCCAGCAGCGTGCCGCGGCAGCCATCGCGGGCGGGCACTTCGACCGAAGCCTTGTCCCCGTCTACCGCGAGGACGGCAGCCTTGCGCTCGATCGGGAGGAGTTTCCGCGCGCCGGCACGACGCTCGAAAGCCTCTCGCAGCTCCAGCCGGCGTTCACGCGGCTGATCGACATGCCGCTCGACGAGGCGGGGCTGACGTATCGCAGCCTCGTGCGCCAGGCCTATCCCGATCTTGAGATCGAGCACGTGCACCACGCGGGCAACTCGTCAGGCGTCGTCGATGGCTCGGCGGCGCTGCTGCTCGCCTCTCCGTCTTACGCGGCGAAACGGGGCCTGAAGCCGCGCGCCAAGGTGGTGGCGATGGCGAACATGGGGGATTCCCCGACGCTGATGCTGAATGCGCCGGTTCCGGCCGCCAAAAAGGTTCTGGCGAAGGCCGGGCTCACTGTGGACGATATCGACCTCTTCGAGATCAACGAGGCATTTGCCGTGGTCGCGGAAAAGTTCATCCGCGACCTGAAGCTGGACCGCGACCGGGTGAACGTAAACGGTGGGGCGATGGCGCTCGGCCACCCGATCGGCGCGACCGGATCGATCCTCATTGGGACGATCCTCGACGAACTGGAGCGGCGCGACCTCAAGCGCGGCCTCGTCACCATGTGCGCAGCCGGCGGCATGGCGCCCGCGATCATCATCGAACGCGTCTGATAGGGAGAGACATCATGGGTATACCCGCACTTTTCGATCTGACCGGCAAGGTCGCCGTCATCACGGGTTCCTCGCGCGGCATCGGCAAGGCGATCGCGCACCGCATGGCGGAACACGGCGCGAGCGTTGTTGTCTCCAGCCGCAAGCAGGAGGCGTGCGACGAGGCCGTTGCCGAGATCAACGCCGCCGTCGGTCGCGACGCGGCGATCGCGATCACCGCCAATATCTCCGTAAAGGAAGATCTTCAGGCGTTGATCAGCGGCGCGACGGCGAAGCTCGGCAAGATCGACATCCTCGTCTGCAACGCGGCCTCGAACCCGTATTTCGGGCCGATGGCGGGGATCGCCGACGACCAGTTCACCAAGATTCTGCACAACAACATCGTTTCGAACCACTGGCTCATCCAGATGGCCGCACCGCAGATGGTTGAGCGGAAGGACGGGGCGATCATCGTCATTTCGTCGATCGGCGGGCTCAAGGCCTCGACGATGATCGGCGCCTACAACATCTCGAAGGCGGCGGACCTGCAGCTCGTGCGCAACTACGCGGCCGAATATGGCCCCGCCAACGTGCGCGTGAACGCGATCTGCCCCGGCCTGATCAGAACCGATTTCGCGAAGGCACTGTGGGACAATCCCGAAATCCTGAAGCAATCCACCGCGCACTCGACGCTGCAGCGCATCGGCGAGCCCGACGAGATCGCGGGCATGGCGGTGTTCCTTGCTGCGAAGGCGGGTGGTTTCACGAGCGGGCAGGGCTTCGTGATCGACGGTGGTGCGACCGTCGTCTGAAGCCCTGCCCGGCGCGTTCTACTGAAGCTCGAACACCACCGTGACCGTGACGTTGGTGCCGACCTCGCCCGCCTCGACGGGCGGTGCGGCCCCCGCATCTGCGGATTCGGCGCGGACCATCATCTTGGGCATCGGGTAGGGCGGCTGGTAACCACCGCCTTCGCTGATCGAGACGATGCGCTTCACGCGGAGGCCCGCCGCACCCGCATAGAGATCGGCGCGCGAACGAGCCTTCTTGATGGCATCGAGGCGGGCTTCGTTCGTGGCGTCCTCGGGCTTGTCGAGGCCGAAGCTCGGTCCGTTCACCTGATTGGCGCCCTCGCTGACCAGCGCGTCGATCACGTCGCCCGCGCCCGCGAGCTTGCGCAGCTTCACGGTGACGGTGTTGGTCGCTTGATAGCCGATAAGCTGCGGGGCCTTGCGCTCCTCGTAGCTGTATTGCGGATTGAGGTTGATGTTGGAGGTCTGGATGTCGCGCTCGGCGATACCGGCCTTCTTGAGTGCGGCGACCACGCGCGTCATCTGGCCATTGTTGGCCGTGAGCGCGGCGCGCGCCTCCGCGGCCTGCGTGACGACGCCCGCCGAAATGATGGCGATATCGGGAACGCGGGTGCTCTCGCCGGTCGCTGTCAACGACAGCAGGGTCTCGGCGGGTACGCTCGGCGCCGTCTGCGCCGAGACCGGAGTCGCGGCGGTGGCGGCGAGTGCGCCGAGGGCGAGAAGCGTTGCAGTACGCATGTGTTTCATTCCTTTCGTTTTCCGCCCCAACGGATCAGCGGCGGACAGGTCGCCCTATCCGCCGCCTGACATGAACCGAAGTTGAAAAGTACCGGCTTATGCCTGCCGGGACTTGACCAGGCGGTAGATCCACAGAAGCAGAACCGCGCCTGCCGTGGCGATCAGGATGTTGATGAGATTGCTGTTCGCACCGCCAACACCCAGCAGACTGCCGATATAGCCGCCCAGAAGACCGCCGGCGATGCCGATGAGGATGGTGACGATGATGCCGCCGGGGTCCTTGCCCGGCATGATCCACTTCGCAAGCGCGCCGGCGATGAGGCCAACGACGATCCAACCGAGAAAACCGTAGTCCATCTGCTCACTCCTCCTGTTTTCGGAAAAAACCGTAGATGTCCCTCACGTTTCCTGCGGGCGGCCCCGGCGGTTGATACCGACCGGGCGATCCCCGAACGCACTCTCGTCGTGCGTTCGTCGATGATAAAATCCGTTTATCGAATAGCTGTCGAGCCGAAACTTGGTGTGGAGTCTACGCAACTTAGGCTGAAATATTCGGTTCTTGGCTCGTTTGACTGTCGAAAACGTGCTAATTGCCGCCAAGTTTTCATCTTTTCGAGCGATCTCGAACTTCCCGTGTCGTCATGCAGACCTTGCGCTAACTGACTTATTCGGGTAATACACCCTTCGATACAAAACAGGCTCAGTCACTGGCGATGAACATGCATCAACCCGTCGATAGCTCCTTCAAGAGCAGCGTTTCCCGGTCCTGGGCATCGGCCGATGCTGGCCGTCGCCGCCGTCTGCTGATACTGGCGGCGATCCTTGGTGCGGCGGCTGTCGCAGCGTGGCTGATCTTCGGCGGCGGCGCGGAAGCGCCTGCCGAGAACCCGGATGCTGGCCGCCCCTCCATCACGGTGATCGTGCCGGGCACAACGCAGGTCGCGGACAGCGTGACGGCGGTGGGCAGCATTGCCGCGCGCCGCGACATGCCGGTCGGCGTGCAGGGCGAGGGCGGAGCGATTGTCGCGGTTCTTGTCGATGCCGGCGATTATGTGCGGAAGGGACAGGTGCTCGCGCGCATCGATCGTTCGGTGCTCGAGCAGGAAGTGAGCCAGCTGCAGGCCTCCGTGACGCGGGCTCGCGCCGATGCGGCGCTTGCGCAGTCCGAGCTCGATCGGGCGCAGTCGCTGGTCGCGCGCGGGTTCATCTCGAAGGCCGACATCGAGCGGCGCACGGCCACCCGCGACGGCGCCAACGCCGCCGTGGGCGTTGCCGCCGCGCAGCTTCGGGAATCACAGGCTCGGCTCGGGCGGCTCGATATCCGGGCGCCGGAAGCTGGTCTCGTCCTCGAACGCAACGTCGAGCCGGGTCAGGTGGTGAGCTCCGGCAGCCCCGCCGTGTTCCGCATGGCGCAGGACGGCGCGATGGAAATGCGTGCGCTCGTTGCCGAACAGGATCTCGCCGGTATCACGACCGGGCAGTCGGCGACGGTGCAGATGGTCGGCTCGCAGACCGCCTACGCAGGCCGTGTCTGGATGGTGGAGCCGGTGATCAACCCGCAGACCCGCCAGGGCCTCGTTCGCATCGCGCTTTCGGGTGATCGCGCTCTGCGCCCCGGCGGCTTCGCCTCGGGCAAGATCGAGGTGGGCAAAGCCGAACGGCCGTTGCTGCCCGAATCCGCTGTGATGGGCGATGCCGAGAGCAGCTTCGTCTTTGTCGTGGCGAAGGATGGCACGGTCGAGCGCCGCGACGTCAAGGTCGGCGCGGTCTCTTCGGCCGGTGTCGCAATTTCGAGCGGCCTTTCCGGCAAGGAGCAGGTCGTGCAGTCGGCCGGCGCCTTCCTCAATCCGGGCGAGAAAGTCAGCCCGGTTCTGCACAAGCCGCAATAAGCGGCCGACAGGAAGCGAAACGATGCGGAATATCTCGTCCTGGTCGATCCGGAACCCGGTTCCGCCGATCGTGCTGTTCGTGGCGCTGACGCTGGCGGGCATCGTCAGCTTCATCCGCATGGACATCAACAACAACCCGGACGTCAGCTTTCCGATGGCACAGGTGATCATCACCCAGCCGGGCGCTGCGCCTTCGGAAATGAAGACGCAGATCACCCAGATCGTCGAGGCCTCGGTGCGGAACGTGAGCGGTGTCGACGAGATCACATCGTGGGTGACCGAGGGCACATCGACGACGATGGTGCAGTTCGACATCGGCACGCCGATCGACCGCGCCGTGAACGACGTGCGCGACGCGGTGCAGAAGGTTCGCGGCGACCTGCCGCAGGGCATTCTCGAACCGCAGGTGGTGCGCGAGGATATCGACGGCGTGCTCGCCTACTGGACCGTGCAGTCGGTCGACATGACGCTCGAGCAGCTGTCGTGGTTCGTCGATAACGTCGCTTCGAAGCGGCTGCTTTCCGTGCCCGGCATGGCGGTGGCGAGCCGGGGCGGCGGTGTATCGCGCGAAATCCGCGTCGAGCTCGATCCGATGAAGCTGCAGGCGCAGGGCATCACCGCCGCGCAGGTGAACCAGCAGCTCCGCCAGCTCAACCTCAACGCCACCGGCGGGCGCGCCGAGATCGCGGGCGCGGAACAGTCCGTGCGCGTGCTCGGCAACGCGGCCGACGCTGCGGCGCTCGGCGCGACGCAGCTCAGCGTCGGCGGGCGCACGCTCAGGCTTTCCGACGTCGCGAACGTGCGCGATTCCTATGGCGAGCAGCGCGGTCTCGGCCTGATCGACGGGCGTCAGGTGGTGAGCATCCGCCTGGCGAAAGCCAAGGGCTCGTCCGACGTCACGGTCTACAAGGATGCGCTCAAAGTTCTCGACGAACTCGCCAAAGAATATCCCAAGGTGAAGATCACGCCGATGTTCACCACGGTGAAGTATACCGAGCAGCAGTATGAAGCCTCGATGGCGGCGCTGCTGGAAGGTGCCGTGCTGGCCGTGATCGTGGTGTTCCTGTTCCTGCGTGACTGGCGCGCCATGCTGATCTCGGCGACCGCCATTCCGCTTTCGGCGATCCCGGCGTTCTGGTTCATGGACCTGATGGGCTTCACGCTGAACGGCCTGTCGCTGCTCGCGCTCAGCCTTGTCGCCGGTGTGCTCGTCGACGACGCGATCGTGGAGATCGAGAACATCGTGCGCCACATGCGCATGGGCAAGACCGCCTATCAGGCCTCCATGGATGCGGCCGACGAGATCGGGCTCGCCGTCGTGGCGACAACCTCCGCGATCGCCGCGGTGTTCCTGCCGGTCGGCCTGATGGGCGGCGTTACGGGTCAGTTCTTCAAGCAGTTCGGGCTGACGGTCGTCGTCGCCGTGCTGATGAGCCTTGCCGTCGCGCGCATGATCACGCCGCTCATTGCTGCCTATTTCCTGAAGGCGCAGGGCGAGCAGAACCACGGCGACGGCCCGATGATGGACCGCTACCTCGCGCTGCTGCACTGGTCGCTCGATACGCGGAAGGCAGAGAAGGCGCGGGCGCGGCAGGATTGGAAGCGCCATTTGTGGCGCTTTGCCGATCATCGTGTCTGGGTGATGGGGATCGGCGTGGTGGCGCTGCTGCTCACGGTCGTGTCGTTCGCGACGCTGCCGTTCACCTTCCAGCCCGAATCCGATCAGGATTCGACCCAGCTCAAGATCGAGATGGTACCGGGCACCACGCTCGAACAGACCCGCGCCGTTGCCGAGCGCGCAAATGCCGTGCTTCTGAAGGAGCCGGAAACGCAGCTCAGCTACATCGATATCGAGCAGCCGGGCGAGGCGATGATCTACACGCAGCTTAGCGATAAGCGGAAGCGTTCGAGCATCGAGTATCAGAAGCAGCTGACGCCTGAACTGCAGAAGATTCCCGACGCACGCATCACCTTCCAGTCGATGGAAGGCTGGAGCGGCGGGCGCGACGTGACGGTGATGATCGCCGGCGACAACAGCGAGCTGCTGCATGATACCGCGCTGAAGATCGTCGATGAGATGCGGGCACAGAAGATGTTCGTCGCGCCACGTGTCGAGGGCGATCTGCAACGCCCCGAGATCGTCATCTCGCCGCATTTCGATCTCGCCGCGGAGCTTGGCATCACCACGGCGGACCTCAGCGAGACGATCCGCATCGCCACAATCGGCGACATCGATCAGAACGTCGCCAAGTTCTCGCTCTCCGACCGGCAGATTCCGATCCGCGTCGTGCTGCCGGCGGATTCGCGCAAGAACATCGCCACGATCGAGAACCTGCCGGTGCCGACATCGAGCGGCGGATCGGTGCCGCTGAAGGTCGTCGCCGATATCGGATTCGGGGCGGGCCCGTCGATCCTTCGGCGCTACAACCAGCGCGACCGGATCGTCGTGGGCGCCGATCTTGCCGAGGGCTATGTGAAGGGCGAAGGCTTGAAGGTGGCGTTTGCGCTGCCCACCCTCCGCAACCTTCCGGCAGGCGTGGAGCGTGTCGAATTCGGCGAATCGAAGATGCAGGCCGAATTGGTCACGCAGTTCACGATCGCCGTCGTTTCGGGCATCCTGCTCGTGTTCGCGGTGCTCGTGCTGCTCTACAAGCGTATCATGCCGCCCTTCGTGAATATGGGGTCGCTGCTGCTCGCGCCGCTCGGCGGTGCGCTGGCGCTGCACCTCACGGGGCAGGTGATCTCGATGCCCGTGCTGATCGGCCTCTTGATGTTGCTCGGCATTGTTGCGAAAAACTCCATCCTGCTCGTCGATTTCGCGATCGAGGAGATGAACAAGGGTGTGGACAAGGTGACGGCGATCATCGACGCAGGTCACAAGCGCGCGCAGCCCATCGTGATGACCACGGTGGCCATGGCCGCGGGCATGTTGCCGACGGCGCTTTCGCTTACGGGCGACGGCGCATGGCGCTCCCCGATGGGCATCACCGTGATCGGCGGGCTGATCCTGTCGACGCTTCTGACGCTGGTTATCGTTCCCGCGGGCTTCAGCCTTGCCGATGACTTCGAGCGCTGGCTTGGCGCGAAGTTCGGCAAGCTCCTGACGCACGACCATCCGGGCAAGCCGGCAACGGCGCCCGCTGCCCCCGCCGAGTAGGACGGGACGATCGGTCCAGCGCGCACCTGGGTGACCGCCGACCCGGCACGACACATGAAGATCGTGGCGACGGGGATGCTGCTGCTGATGGCGGCGGTGTTCGTGGCGGCGCGCCTGCTCGGCGAAGCCTATGTCTGGGCGCCTTATGTCGAATCCTTCGCCGAGGCGGCGATGGTCGGCGGGCTTGCCGACTGGTTCGCGGTGACGGCGCTGTTCCGCCATCCGCTTGGCCTGCCGATCCCGCACACGGCGATCATCCCGAAGAACAAGGACCGGCTCGGCGACAACCTCGCCACGTTCCTGAAGACGAACTTCCTGAAACCCGCGATCGTCGCGCGCCGGATGCGGGGCGTGGACATGGCGGGCGCCGTCGGCCGCTGGCTCTCAGCGCCGCCCGCCGAAACGCGCCTGAGCGGCAGCATCGGCAAGCTCGGCATCCAGCTCCTCGACGCGCTCGACAACGAGGCGGTCTCGGGCTGGATACGCGGCGCGATCGGCGGCAACCTGCGCCGCTTCGAACTCGCGCCGCTGATGGGCCGCGTGCTCGACCGTTCGATCGACGAGGGGCGTCTGCAGCCGCTCGTCGATTCGGGCATCACGTGGCTCGCGCGCGTGCTTGATCAGAACGAGGGACTGATCCGCGATCTCGTAGAGGCGCGGACAATGTGGCTGCTGCGCCTTGCCTCGCTCGACGAGCGGCTTGCGAACTCGATCATCGAGGCGCTGCGGCGGCTGCTGAACGAGATGTCCGCCGATCCCGAGCACCCGCTGCGCCTGAAAGTGATGGTGGGGCTGAAGGACCTCGCGTTCGACATGCAGTTCGAATCGGAAACGCAGGCGCGCATCGAGACGCTGAAGCTTGAAGTGATCGACAATCCCGAACTCGGCGGTTTCCTCGACGGTATCTGGACGAACGCCAAGGCATCGCTCCGCGCGTCGCTCGCTGACCCCGAGCAGGCGCTTGCCGGGCGTGTCGGGGAGGCCGCGCGGCACATCGGCAAGACCATCGAGAGCGATCCGGCGCTACGCGGCGCGCTCAACAAATACGCGCGGCGCGCGATCGTAGGCGTCGTCGCCGACTACGGCGACGAGCTTGTGCGTATCGTATCGGACACCGTGCGGAGCTGGGACGCCGACACCGTCACCGAGCGTGTCGAGGCTGCGGTGGGCCGCGACCTCCAGTTCATCCGCATCAACGGCACGCTGGTGGGCGGCCTTGTCGGCCTCACCATCCATGCCGTCACCGAGCTTCTGTAGAGCTTACGCTGCCTTGAGGGCCCCGCAGGCACGCTGGATGCGCGTGCAGGCATCTTCCAGAAGCTCGGTCGACGTCGCGTAGGAGATGCGGAACGCGGGCGAGACGCCGAAGGCGCCGCCGTGCACCACCGCCACGCCCTCTGCTTCGAGCAGATAGCTGGCAACGTCCTCATCGTTCGCCAGCACTGCGCCCGAGGGTGTCTTGCGGCCGATGAGGCCTGTGCAGTCCGGATAGACGTAGAAGGCGCCGTCGGGCGTCGCGCACTTGAGGCCGTCCGTCTGGTTCAGCATCGAGACGACGAGATCGCGGCGGCCACGGAAGGTTTCGACGCGGGCCTTCAGGAAGTCCTGCGGGCCGTTCAGCGCCGCCGTCGCCGCCGCCTGCGCGATGGCGCAGGGGTTCGTGGTCGACTGGGACTGGATCTTGGCGATCGCCTTGATGAGCTGCGTGGGGCCGCCCGCGAAGCCGATGCGCCAGCCGGTCATCGAATAGGCCTTCGAGGCGCCGTTCACGGTGAGCGTGCGGTCGTAGAGGTCCGGGCAAACGTCGGCGATGGTCGCGAATTCGATGTCGTAGATGATGTGTTCGTACATATCGTCCGACAGGATCCACACGTGCGGATTGCGGCGCAGCACCTCGCCGAGCGCGGCGATTTCATCGCGCGTGTAGACGGCGCCGGTGGGGTTCGACGGCGAATTGAGGATCAGCCAGCGCGTTTTGGGCGTGATCGCGGCTTCGAGCTGCGCGGGCGTGATCTTGAAGCCCGCTTCGATCCCGGCCGAAATGAACACCGGCTTCGCGCCGCAGAACTGCACGATATCGGGATAAGAGACCCAATAGGGCGCGGGAACGATCACCTCGTCGCCGGGATTGAGCGTGACCAGCAGCGCGTTGAAGATCGTGTGTTTGCCGCCGACGTTCACGGTGACCTGATCGAGACCGTAGTCGAGGTTGTTGTCGCGCTTGAACTTGCCGCGCACGGCTTCCTTGAGCGCATTCGTGCCGTCGACGTTGGTATACTTGTTCTGCCCACCGCGAATGGCGGCAATGGCGGCCTCGGCGACGAAATCCGGCACCGGCATATCAGGCTCGCCCGCGCCGAGACCAATGACGTTCCGCCCTGCCTCTTTAAGCGCTGCGGCCTTCTGCGTGACGACGAGCGTGGGGGAAGGCTGGATGCGCTGGATGGCGTCGGAGAGGAAGGTCATGAAAAGGCTCCGCTTGAGAGGTCGCGGGCCTCTTAGAGTCACTCGCCTGCGGGGGCAACCAGCGCGGCGCGAAAAAGTCCGCGCAATGCATTTCCGAGCAGGAATCCACCATCGAGATCGGCGCGGGAGAGGGACGCCTCACGGGCGCGGCCGGTTTCGAGGAGGTGGCGACGGAGCACGCCCGGAAGGAGGCCGTCCGCCGCAGGGGGTGTCAGCAGCACGCCGTCCCGCTCGACGAACAGGTTGGTGAAGCTGCCCTCGGTGAGCCGGCCGTCGCTGCGTTCGAAGATCACCTCGTCCATGCCGGAGGCGCGGCGGGCGGCGTCGTAGAAGGTGCGGTCGCTCGTCTTGTGCGCGAGGCGGGGATCGCCGGGCGTCACCGGCAGCGGCACGATGGCGGCGCGCGCCGAGGCAGGCGGAGAGGGTGGCGGCGTACAACTCACCGCAGCCGCGCCGCCCGCCGCCAGCACCAGCTTGATGCGTGCGGGCGCTCGGAGCGCGCCGACGGCGGCCTGCAGCAGATTGCGGACCTCGTGCCGATCGAAGCGAAAATCGTGCCACGCGGCGGATTGCTCCAGCCGTTCGAGATGCAGCGGCAGATGGGCAATGCCCTCGTCGGGCGTGAAGCCCATCGTTTCGATGAGGTGGAACGGCCGCCCCGACGCGCTGACGAACGCCATCTTCTCTCCGCACTCGCGCCACTCGGACGCAGCATCGCTATCCGCGACAATGCCCGATCCAATGCCCATTGTCGCGGTTTGGTTCCGAATTTCAATCGTGCGGATCGCGACGTTGAAATGCGCGCCGTCGGGGCCGATGGCGCCGATCGATCCGGTGTAGACCCCGCGCGGTCGCGCCTCGACCGCCTCGATCACCTCCATCGCGCGGATCTTGGGGGCACCGGTGACGGAGCCGCAGGGGAAGAGCGCGGTGAGAACGTTGAAGGCGTCGAGGCCCTCGCGGAGCTGGGCCTCGACCGTCGTCGTCATCTGGTGGACCGTGGGGTAGCGCTCGACCGCGAACGCATTCTTCACCGTTACCGATCCGGCTTCGGCGACGCGCGCGAGGTCGTTGCGGATGAGATCGGTGATCATCAGGTTTTCGGCGCGGTTCTTGGGGTCGGCGGCGAGTGCTGCGGCCATGGCGGCATCGTCTGCGGCAAGCGGACGGCGCGAGGCAGTACCCTTCATCGGGCGCGTTTGCAGCACGTCGCCGGAGAGCGTGAAGAACAGCTCCGGCGAAAAGGACAATATCCATTCGTGCCCCGTGAACACGACCGCACCGTGGCCCATGCGCTGCGCGTGGCGCAGCCGGGCGTAGAGCGCAAGTGGATGGCCTTCGATGGCGAGGCGCGTGGGGAAGGTGAGGTTGGCCTGATAGATGTCTCCCGCCTCGATCAGCGCCTTCACCTCGCCGAGGGCGGCGGCGTAGCGCGCCGCGTCCAGACCAGGTTCCGGCGTCGACACGTGTGCCGAGCGCCCGAGCACGCTGCCCAGCAGCGCGTCCGGGGGCACGAACTGCGGCGCGTCGAAGATGCCGAACCAGACGAGCGGGGTTTCGGTGCGTCGCTCCGGAATGGCGAAAAGGCGCGACTCCAGCGCGTGCCCGGCCTCGTAGGCAAGGAAACCCGCGACGTGGCGACCGGCATCGACGTGATGCTGCAGCGCTGCAAGCGCGGGCCGGACCTCGTCCCGCCGTGTCGCCGTGATAATCTCATGTGCGCCGCTGTAGAGCGTGAGTGGCCGCGTTCCGTCGCCGCGCGCGTCGTCGAGCGCCACGAAGGGCGCGCTCGGCATCACGACACCCGTTGCCGGGAACCCGGCGGAATCGGTAGAGTGGGGAAAGTGAAAAAACGAAGCGTCATGGTCCGGGGGTGGTTCTTAGCAGGTCTTGCCGCGCTTGCCGCAAGCCTTCTCCCGCATGATGCCCGCGCGGCTTCGGTGGAGGCGCCCGCGGCGCTCACGGTGAGCGGCGTTCCCGCCGTGCCCGTGACGCTGATGGAGCAGGCGAAGCCCTATCTCGAATACCGCTCGGCGCGGCTGCTCGGCTGGCATCCGCTGCGCCGCTCGGTGCTGATCGGCGCGCGCCTTGACGACAATCGCCAGCTTTACGAGGTTGCCGTGCCCGGTGCCGCACCGCGCCAGCTCACCTTCGGCGAGGAGCCGGTGATCGCCGGGGAGTTCGCGCCGATTTCGGGCGACGTGACGCTGGCGCTCGCGGACCGGCAGGGCGACGAGCAGTACCAGATCTTCCGCGTCGATGAGGGCCGGATGGTGAGCCTGACCGGTGATGACGGGCGCAACCTCGGCGTCCGCTGGACGGCGGACGGCAAGCGCATCGGCTATTCGACGACGCGCCGCACCGGCCTCGACACCGATCTCCACATCATGGACCCGCGCGATCCCGCGACCGACCGGCTGGTGATGGAAGGGCGGGGCGGCGGCTGGAGTTTTGCCGACTTCTCGGACGACGGGAAACGCGCGCTCCTCTACAACTACATTTCCGTGGCGATCAGCCGCCTGTTCGAGATCAACCTCGAAACGCGCGTGCTCCGGGCGCTGGTCCCGCCAACCGCCGAGCCGTTTGCCTTCGGGTCGGCGCGCTATGCCCCCGGCGGACGCATTTTCGCGGTCACCGATTTCGGCGCGGAACACCGCTATCTGGCCGAGATCGACCGCGTGACGGGCCTGCCGCGCAGGCTCAATCCCGAAACCGGCTGGTCCGTCGAGGATTTTCGCATCGATCCCGAAGGCCGCTTCCTCGCCTACGTGGTGAACGAGAACGGCCTGTCGCGGCTTCGCCTTCTCGATCTCGCGACCGGGCGCCCGCGTGCGGCGCCCCCGCTTCCCGGCGGCATCCTCACGGGGCTGTCGATCGCGCCGTGGGGCGAGGTCGGCTTCTCGCTGACGACCGCATCCTCGCCGGGCGATGTATGGTCGTTCGATCCCGACCGGCTCGAACTCACGCGCTGGACGGAGAGCGGCGCGGACCTGCCGCCGGGTGTCGAGCCCGAGATCGTCACCGTGAAGAGCTTCGACGGACTTCCCGTCTCCGGGCTGCTCTACCGGCCCGATCCGGCGCGCTTCCCGGGGCCGCGACCGCTGGTGATGGTCTTCCACGGCGGGCCGGAGGGGCAGTCCCGCCCCGGGTTTCTCGGGCGCAGCAACCACATGGTGAACGAACTCGGCATCGCGCTGTTCTTCCCGAACGTGCGCGGCTCCACCGGCTACGGCAAGCGCTTCGTCGCACTCGACGACGGGCCGTTTCTCCGTGAAGACGCGGTGCGCGACGTGGGGGCGTTCCTGAAGCGCCTGCGCCATGATCCGGGGATCGACCGGACGCGCATGGCGGTAAGCGGGGCCTCGTACGGCGGTTACATGACGCTCGCCGCGCTGATCCGCTACCCGAAGGACTTCCGCGCCGGTGTCAGCATCGTCGGCATATCGGACTTTGTGACCTTCCTCGAAGGCACCGGCGAATATCGCCGCGACCTCCGCCGCCTCGAATACGGCGACGAGCGCGATCCGGCAGAACGCCGCAAGCTGAAGGCGATTTCACCGCTCACAAAGGTGGACCGTATCCGGGCGCCTCTGCTGGTCGTCACCGGCGCCAACGATCCGCGCGTGCCGCCCTCCGAAGCCGACCAGATCGTTACGGCGCTGCGCGCGCGGGGCGGGACGGCGTGGCACGTCGTCGCGGCGGACGAGGGGCACGGCTTCGAGAAGAGGCCGAACGCCGACTATCAGTTCCTCGCGACTGTGCTGTTCTGGCAACGCTACCTGCTTGGGACGGTACCCGATGCCCTCGCAAGCCGTTGACATTCCGCCCTTGCGGGCCTCAATGCTGCCCACATGACCTCCGACACCCGCCCGCTTGCCGCCGCGATCGTTCCGGTCACGCCGCTGGAGCAGAACTGCACATTGCTCTGGTGCACGCGCACCATGCGCGGCGCGTTCGTCGACCCCGGCGGCGACCTCGATAAGCTGAAGGCGGCGGCGGCGCAGTATGGCGTCACCATCGAAAAGCTGCTCGTGACGCACGGCCATATCGACCACTGCGGGCTCACCGGCGTGCTCGCCGCCGAGCTCGGCGTGCCGATCGAGGGGCCGCATCCCGAAGACAAGTTCTGGATCGATATGGCGAGCAGTGTCGGCCACCAGTACGGAATCACCGGCGCCGCGCCGTTCACGCCCGACCGCTGGCTGAAGGGCGGCGACACGGTGACGGTGGGCGAGCTGACGCTCGACGTCTATCACTGTCCCGGGCACACGCCCGGCCACGTGATCTTCCATCACCCCGAAAGCCGCCTCGCCATCGTCGGCGACGTGCTGTTCCAGGGATCGATCGGCCGCACGGATTTTCCGAAGGGCAACCACCAGGCGCTCATCGATTCCATCCGCACGCAGCTCTGGCCGCTCGGCGACGACACTGCGTTCGTTCCGGGGCACGGTCCGATGTCCACGTTCGGGCAGGAACGGCGATCGAATCCGTTCGTCGCGGATGCGGTTTTGGCGCGCGCCTGATATAGACGAACCGTGCAACAGAAAGCCCACTTGCATCGCGGCGATGAATCGCTATGTTCGCGCGCTCAACCGAATCCGGCGGGTTTCCGGGGCAATTTGCATTGTCCTGAAAGGTCGGCCGGTTCACGAAAATTCACGTTGAAGGTAACAGGTGCCGCATGGCTGTCCCTAAGAGAAAAACCTCGCCGTCGCGGCGGAATATGCGTCGTAGCCATCATGCGCTCAGCGCGACGACGTTCCAGGAATGCTCCAACTGCGGCGAGCTCAAGCTTCCGCACAACGTGTGTGGAGCCTGCGGCTTCTACAACGGCCGAGAGGTTGTCGAAGCCGGCGCCTAAACCGGTGGACAACGCTTTGGGGGGTGTCCGATGACGGCCGTGCCTGTCATCGCGCTTGACGTCATGGGTGGCGACGGCGGTCCGGCAGTGACCATCGCCGCCGCCGAAATCGCACGTACGCGCCACCCCGATATCCGTTTCCGGCTCTATGGCCGCGAGGATGCGATCCGCGCCGAGCTGGCGAAAGCGCCGCTCGTCGCCAGGGACGCGGTCGTCATCCATACCGATGGCGAAATCCTCGGCACCGACAAGCCTAGCCAGGTGCTTCGCCGCGCGCGCCACTCCTCGATGGGTCTTGCCGTCGATGCCGTGAAGGCCGGGGAGGCGCAGGCCGCCGTTTCGGCGGGCAACACCGGCGCGCTGATGGCCATCGCCAAGCTTGGCCTTCGCACCATGCCCGGTATCGACCGGCCCGCACTCGCCGCGCTGCTGCCGACCGCGAAGACCGATTCCGTGATGCTCGACCTCGGCGCCAATGCCGAGTGTGACGCCGAAAACCTCGTCCAGTTCGCCGTGATGGGCGCCGCCTTCGCGCGCACCGTGCTCGGCCTCGCGACGCCGCGTGTCGCGCTGCTCAACATCGGCGAGGAAGACCTCAAGGGCACCGACGAGCTGAAGCACGCCGCGGCGCTGCTCCGCTCCGCGGACCTTCCCATGCAGTTCGCCGGCTTCGTCGAGGGCGACAAGATCGGCAAGGGCGACGTCGACGTCATCGTCAGCGACGGCTTTTCCGGCAACATCGCGCTCAAGACGGCCGAAGGCACCGCGCGCCTCGTCGTCGAGCTTCTCACCCGCGCGTTCAAGAGCAGCATTTTCTCGATGGCAGGGTTCTTCATGTCGCGCGGCGCGCTTCGTTCGCTGCGCAGTCACCTCGATCCCAACGCGCACAACGGCGCGGTTTTCCTCGGGCTCAACGGCCTCGTCGTGAAGAGCCACGGCGGCGCGACCGCGCAGGGTTTCGCGAACGCCATCCGCGTCGCGCACGATCTCGTGGTGGATGACATCGCCCACCGCATCCGCGAGGATCTCGACAATTTCCAGGCGCATCGCGGCGCGCAGAGCGGCGGCGCTCAAAGCGCGATACAGGCCGCGCAATGACGGGCGCTGTCGCACGCACCATCGTCACCGGCACGGGCAGCTATTTGCCCGCGCGGGTGGTTTCCAACGCGGAACTCGCCGAAACCGTCGACACCAGCGACGAGTGGATCATCGAGCGCTCGGGCATCCGCCAGCGCCACATCGCAGCGGATGGCGAGCTGACCTCCGACCTCGCGGTCGCGGCTGCGCGTGCGGCGCTGAAGGCGGCATGGCGCGAGCCTTCGGAAATCGACCTCATCATCGTCGCCACCGCGACGCCCGACCAGACCTTCCCGGCGACGGCCACCACGGTTCAGGAAAAGCTCGGCATCGTCGACTGCGTGGCGTTCGACGTTGCCGCCGTCTGTTCCGGCTTCCTTTACGCGCTCACCGTGGCGGACGCGATGCTGCGCGCCGGGCCGATGCGTCATGCGCTTGTGATCGGCGCGGAGACGTTCAGCCGGCTCCTTGACTGGGAAGACCGCACGACCTGCGTGCTCTTCGGCGACGGCGCGGGCGCAGTGGTGCTCGAACGCTCCGAGGGCAACGGCGATGCCGACGATCGCGGCATCCTTGCGGCGCGGCTCCACGCCGACGGGCGCCACAACAGCCTTCTCTATGTAGACGGCGGCCCGTCCTCGACCGGCACGGTCGGCAAGGTCCGCATGAAGGGCAAGGAAGTGTTCCGCCACGCCGTCACCAACCTCGCCTCGGTGATGACCGAGACGCTGGAGGCGGCGGGCTGCAAGACGGAGGACGTGGCGTGGGTGATCCCGCACCAGGCGAACCTCCGCATCCTTGAAGGCACGGCGAAGAAGCTGGGGCTCGATATCGATCAGGTGGTGATCACGGTCGATCGCCATGCGAACACGTCGGCCGCCTCGGTTCCGCTCGCGCTCGACACCGCGGTGCGCGACGGGCGCATCAAATCCGGCGACCTGCTGGTGCTCGAAGCGATGGGCGGTGGCTTCACGTGGGGCGCCGCCGCGCTGCGCTGGTAGACTCTTCAACAAACTGCGCTATTATACGGGCGTCATTGAAGTTTTCTGCGCTGGAGCGGATCATGGACAAGTCATCGACGTTGACGCGCGCCGAACTCGGTGAAGCGGTGCACAGTGCCATCGGTTTGTCGCGTGCCGAGTCCTCGCAGCTCGTCGAAACCGTGCTCGACAAGGTGTCGGATGCGCTGATCGCGGGCGAGAACGTGAAGATCTCCTCGTTCGGCAGCTTCATCCTGCGCGACAAGAACCGCCGCATCGGCCGCAACCCCAAGACGGGCGAGGAAGTGCCGATCGAGCCGCGCCGCGTGCTCACCTTCCGCCCGAGCCAGATTCTCCGCGAACGCATCAACGAAGGCGCGTGATGGCGGACAAGAGCGCCGACGCTTTCCGCACCATCAGCGAGGTGGCCGAGACGATCGGCGTGCCGCAGCACGTGCTGCGCTTCTGGGAGACGCGCTTTCCGGCGGTGAAGCCGTTGAAGCGTGGTGGCAACCGCCGCTATTATCGCCCTGAAGATGTTGAACTTCTGCGCGCGATCAACCGCCTGCTCTACACGGACGGTTACACGATCAAGGGGGTGCAGAAACTCTTGAAGGACAAGGGGCCGAAAGGCCTGCTTGCCGAGCCGGCACCGGTGATCCCCGTGTCTCCGGCAGTGACGACGCTTCCCGAAGCCGCGCCGCCGGGCGAGCTCTTTGCGCGGCCCGTGCAGCCGACTGCGGTGGACGCTGCGTTCGTCACCTCGCTCCGCGCGATCCGCGACCGGCTGGCCGGGGCGCTGGCGCAGGCCTGAACCGCTTCAGGCCGTCGCCGCCAACCACGTTTCGAGCAGCGTCCTTGCGATCGCCAGCGGCGGCGGCACAGTGAAGCTGCCGTTTCCGGCAAGCGCGGCGACGCACTCGTCCCGCGTCAGCCAGCGCACCTCCTCCATTTCCACCTCGTCGATGCTGATCTCGGTGGAGAGCGCTTCGGCGAAGCAGCCGATCATCAGGCTGGATGGGAAGGGCCACGGCTGGCTGGCCACATAGACCACGCGCCCGGTGAGAATGCCCGCTTCCTCTCGGATTTCGCGGCGCACGGCGTCCTCGAAACACTCGCCCGCCTCGACGAAGCCCGCGAGCGCGGACAGCGAACCCTTCGGAAAGCGTGACTGGCGGCCGAGCAGCACGCGGTCACCATCGATCGCGAGCATGATGACGACGGGGTCGGTGCGCGGGAAATGCTCGGCGCCGCAGCCGCCGCAGTTGCGTCCGTAACCGGCTTTCACCATCTCCGTCGGCGCGCCGCAATTGGCGCAGAAGCCGTGGCGCTGGTGCCAATCGATCAGCGAGCGTGCCTGCGCGATGATCGCGGCCCGGCCATCGTCCATCAGCATCGCGGCGCGGCGCGCATCGACCGGCGTCCCCGACAGCCCCGTCGCACTGGCGGTGACCGCGAAGCGCGGGTTGCCGTCCTCAAGGCCGAGATAAACCTCGACCGCAGCCTCCGGCACTTCGGAACGGCGCAGCCACGCAATATCCGGCCCGTCCTCGTCGAGCAGCGGATTGAGCCCGTCCAGCACCATCCACCGCGCCCCCGGATGCATCCGGGCCGCCCAAAGTGTCTCCGGGCTGCGCTGGATACGGTCGTCCCGCTCGATGGGGGAGCCGATGAGGCCGGTGTGGGCGAGGGGGAAGCGGGGATCGAAGATGTCTGTCATCGGGAGATGACAAAGCACGGCGGGTGGCGGCGCGCAACCGGGGAGTATTCCGAGCCTCGTATCTTCACAGCTTGGAAATTTGGAAGCCTTAGACAGCGAGAAATGAACACGCGTAGAGATATTCTGCTTCGTATGATTGCGCGGGGGACATTGCTTCTCGCTGTGGGTGCGGGGCCATACGACCGCGCTTCAAATGGCCGCGTCCCGGATGCCGACGATATCGCCGCCTGTCGCTTTCTGGCTGCTTTCCAAACCGGCGCAGCGGATCGCGGTGTGTCACCGGTCGCGAATCTCGTTGTTGCCGGAGCGGCCTTTGACACTGACGGCGATGGGGTGGCCGACCGCCTCGGTGTGCAAGATCAAGGTACAGCCCATTTCGAACAGGCGATCGTAATCCGGCATGGCGCAAAACCGGAGGAGCTAGGCGGACCCGGTCAGGACGGTGTTGGCGAGGAGGTGCGCTGGGCGCGCGGCGTGCGTTGGCTGATCCACAACAGGCGCGCCTATACTGTCAGGTTCGCCGGAAACGGCCTCGGATATCCGCTTTATCTTGGTCTCCACAACCTTGATGGCAACGAACATCCCATCTGCCGCTTTCAGCCCAAAGTGGAAAAGCGGCTCGTCGCTGAAAGCCCCGAGGAGCAGGGCATCTGTGACGCGATCGAGGACAATAAAGTCAAGTTTATCGCTCCTGAAAGCGAGCGCAACGATGATTCATCGGGCACATGGCGGGTCGATTTCACGAACGAAGGACGCTCCAGAAAAACACGCATCGCCATGATGGATATCAGTGCGGGCGCCGGTTGTAGCCAGAGAGTTTTTGAGGCAGTCGATCGTCCGGATTCGCCGGCTGCTCGACTTCTCCGTGAAGCACAGGGCAGATTTGGCGCTCCCAACTGCTGGGATGATGATCCGCGCTGGTTTCGTTTTGAAGGCAAAACCTACCTGGAAAGTCGTTCACAGTCTCCGGATGCTCCCCACTTGGAGGATCAGGAAAAGCATACTGTTCACATAATTGAGCGCGGAACAGCGCGCCTCATCTGCCGGGCTTGGTACGATTACGGACCTCCGCAACTCACCGGTATCTGGAATGGTAGCGGCTGGAGAGCACCCTAACGCGTGACGTGGTGCGGAGTGCCTGACCTTGCCCTCCGCGCCGCCCAAAGTGTCTCCGGGCTGCGCTGGATACGGTCGTCCCGCTCGATGGGGGAGCCGATGAGGCCGGTGTGGGCGAGGGGGAAGCGGGGTGCGAAAAGGTCGGTCATCGGGAGGACAAAGCAGGGCGGGTGGCGGCGCGCAACTTGATGTTTCAAGCGGCCGTCGTTTGCTACGGGCAGTGTTTTTGTTGCTTGGAATAACGCTCGGCTGCCTCAATAAAATCAGCCAGTGTGCGGTGTGTTAGCCTCAAAGAAATAGGCACATCACCGAATTTCCTGTTGCGGCCTGCGAAATATCTCAAGGCAGTTCGTGCTGTGCATGGATTGAGCTTGGGGTCTCGTAGAAACAGTCCCGCGATCCTCCCGGTATGATGAGGGAAAAGCTTGATATCTGCGATATTACTCCATGGTGTCGGATCGGGAGACCAGCGATCCCAATAGACCCCGTTGGCGTCAATCTGAATTGAGGGGCCATGGTGCAGAAGCATTCTTGCGAACATATATGCGCAGGCCGCGCCCAAGAAGGTGCTTATTCCACCCAACATAAATCTTGTCGGGGCCTCGCCTATGAGGCTCTTTAGTCCTCGTATTCTCGAAGAGCTTAACTCGGAATCTGAGAACGTTATAGATAATCCTAGAGCGGTCCAGATGAGGGCTAAAATAAGGAAAACGAGAATCTTGTCTTTTCGGTAGTAAGCTTTGAAAGTCACATGGCGCCCCCTTGATTGTCGGATACTGAAACGGAATTTCTAAGATCGGATAAATGCGAAATCGCTATTCAATCTGGCGAAAGCGTGGGCAATGAGAGTGTATCTCTTGAAACCACCTACCCTTGCTTTCCGCATCCGCCCGCGCCATATGCGCGCCGGGAGTCGGGCGGACGGACGCGTCGCCAACCCGGTCAGGTCCGGAAGGAAGCAGCCGTAACGATTTTCGTTCGGGTCGTTCCGGCTCCCACCCTCAATCGACATCGGCGACCCTAAGCGGCCTTGCGCCCCTGCCGCCCAGCGGCCACTTTGCGCGCGATGTCTGAACTGATTCCCGAACCCTACCGCGTCCTTGCGCGCAAATACCGTCCGCAGGGCTTCGACACGCTCATCGGGCAGGATGCGATGGTGAAGACGCTGGCGAACGCCATCGCCAGCGACCGGCTTGCCCACGCCTTCCTGCTGACGGGCGTGCGCGGGGTCGGCAAGACCTCGACCGCGCGGCTGCTTGCAAAGTCATTGAATTGCATCGGGCCGGACGGCACGGGCGGGGCGACGATCAGCCCGTGCGGCGTCTGCGAGCCGTGCGTCGCGATCTCCGAATCCCGGCACATCGACGTGATCGAGATGGACGCCGCCTCGCGCACGGGCGTCGACGACGTGCGAGAGATCATCGAGGCGGCGCGTTATGCGGCGGTTTCGGCACGCTACAAGATCTACATCATCGACGAAGTGCACATGCTGTCGCGCAACGCCTTCAACGCGCTGCTGAAGACGCTCGAAGAACCGCCCAGCCACGTGAAGTTCATCTTCGCGACGACCGAAATCCAGAAGGTGCCGGTGACGGTGCTGTCGCGCTGCCAGCGCTTCGATCTGAAACGCATCCCGACCGAGCTGCTCGCGTCGCACTTCGGCGGCATCGCCGCCAAGGAAGGCGCGGAGATCGAGGGTGAGGCCGTGCAATTGATCGCGCGCGCCGCCGAAGGCTCGGTGCGCGACGGGCTTTCGATCCTCGATCAGGCGCTCGCGCATGGCCACGGCAAGGTGGTGGCCGCGGACGTGCGCGACATGCTCGGCCTTTCCGATCGCGGCCGCACGCGCGAGCTGCTGGCGGCGCTGATCGGCGGGGACGGCAAGGGCGCGCTCGACAACCTCGCCGCGCAATATGCGCTCGGCACCAGCCCCGATGCGCTGTTCGAGGCGCTGCTCGAACTCGTTCACGGCATCACGCGCACGCAGGTGACGGGCGCGCCCGATGCGGCGATGTCCGAGGAGGAACGCGCTGCCGTTTCGGATTGGGCAGGCAGCCTTGGCGCGCCGGTGCTGCACCGGCTGTGGCAGCTTCTCTTGAAGGGCCTCGCGGAAATCCGCAGCGCGCCGATGCCGATGCAGGCGGCGGAGATGGCGCTGCTGCGCATCATCCACGCCTCGACGCTGCCCGATCCGGGCGACCTCGTGCGCCGCCTGCTCGCCGAACCGCGCGGGGAGGGGAGTGCGCCATCCGCGCCGACCGAACTGCGTCCGCCGCCGCCGTCTGCGCCCTCGGCATTCAAAGAGGCGCCGTGTGATTTCAAGGCGTTCGTGAAGATGTTCGAGGACGGGCACGAGTCCGTGCTCGAAACCATCCTTCATGATCGCTGCCAGCTCTTGCGCTATGCGCCGCCGACGATCGAACTCAACGCCGGGGATGCCCCCGCCGACTTCGCCTCGCGGCTCGGTGCGTGCCTGAAGGAATGGACCGGCGAGCGCTGGACGGTGACGCTGACGACCTCACCGGGGATGCCGAGCCTCAAGGCGCAGGCCGAGGCTGAGGCGGCGGCGAAGCGTGCGCGCGTGATGGCCGATCCGGCCGTGCGCGCGGTGTTCGAGGTCTTCCCCGACGCCGAACTCGTCGACTATGAGATCGGCGATACAACCGAAACCGAATCATCGAGGAGCGCGCAGTGAAGAACCTTCAGGACATCATGAAGGCCGCGCAGAACGTGCAGGAAGAGCTGCAGAAAGCGCAGGCGAAGCTCGATACCATCGAGGTGATGGGCGTTGCGGGCGGCGGCCTGGTGAAGGTGCGCGCCAGCGCCAAGGGCCGCATCATCAAGATCGATATCGATCCCTCGCTGCTTGTGCCGGACGACAAGGAAGTGCTGGAAGACCTGCTCGCCGCCGCGTTCAACGATGCGCGCGGGAAGGCGGACGCGGCCTCCAACGAGGAAATGCAGAAGATGCAGTCGGCGCTGCCGCTGCCGCCGGGCTTCAAGCTTCCGTTCTAGTTTCCCGCTTCGCCGCGATCGACGCGCGAAGCTGGTTCGCTGCGATCTCCCGCGCCTTTTCGCGGGGGAGGCCGAGCGCGGCCGCCATCGGCCCGCCGAGGAGCGCGTTGCCGAGCGCGGTGAGCACAAGCGACAGCGTCTGCTCCTCGATCGGAGCGTCGGCCGTGTCGTGGCCTTCGCCGAGCTTGTCGACGAGGCGGTGGATCGCCTCCAGGATCGGGTTCAGCGCGTCTTCGTTCCCGGAAAGCACCATCCAGCTCGCAAGCGCGCCGCCGCCGCGATCGAACGCGTCGAAAGTGAGGTCGACCACCTCGCGCGGGTCACTGCCTTCGGCGCGAGCACGCAGTACGGCCTCGCCGATCTGCGCCGTCACCGACTCCGCGAGCGATTCGATGAGCGCCTTCTGCAGGCCGGCCGCCGATCCGAAGTGGTGCAGCAGGTTCGCGTGCGTGCGCCCGATGCGTCCCGCCACGGCCTTCAGCGTCACGGCCTGCGGCCCGGCTTCGATCAGCAGCGCGCGCGCGGCCTGAACCGCGGCGGCGCGGCTGTCTTCAGGGCTCAGTCGTTTCCGTTGTATTGACATTTGTGTAAGTAAAGCCCATTCTGTGCACCGAGGAGCACTGCAATGACCCGTGAAAAAACGCCTGCGGATCTGACCATCACCCCCCGAGACCGACGCTTTGGGCGAGGGATGACGCAATCACGCTGGTGGATGCGCGGCGATCCGATTGCAACGGCTTTCTACAATGCGCTGTCGGTGACGTTTCCGCGTGGTGAGGCGTTCTTCGTGGAAAGCGTCCGCGCGTTTCGCGATGGCGTGCCGCCCAAGCTGGAGCGCGAGATCAACGCTTTCATCAAGCAGGAGGTGATGCACAGCCGCGAGCACGTGTCGTTCAACAAGCGCGTTGCGGAAGCCGGCTACGAGATCGGACACCTTGAGGACGTCGTCATCGAATCGCTCGAGCTGACGAAGGGGCGTCCGCAGATCCTGAACCTCGCCGTCACCATGGCGCTCGAACACTACACGGCGATCATGGCGCAGCGGATGCTCGGCGACATCGATTACTGGAAGGACGCCGACCCCGAGCTCGTCGCCATGTGGAAGTGGCACGCCATCGAGGAGATCGAGCACAAGGGCGTCGCCTACGACACCTGGCTCCACGCCACGCGCGATTGGTCGCGCTGGCAGCGCTGGCGCGTGAAGACGATCATGATGCTGCTCGTCAGCAAGGAATTCTGGAAGAAGCGCTTCCAGGGGATGCTCTTCCTCCTGAAGCAGGACGGTATCGAAGGGCCGGGCGCCTGGGCGCGCATCCTGTGGTTCTGGTTCGGCCGGCCCGGCGTGGTGCGAAAGCTGATCCCGGCGTGGAGCGCGTTCTTCCTGCCCGGCTTCCACCCGTGGAACCACGACGACCGCAAGCTCATCGCGCTCGCCGACAGCGATTACACGGATGCAGTGATGCCGGGAGCGGTTGCCGCCTAACGTACCTGCGCGCGTACCCACTGCACATAAGGTGCGGGGGCGTGCTCGATCGGCCAGACGGTGACGGCCGGGTTCTCGTATCCGTGCACTTCTGTGAGCCGTTTCGCGAGGATCTCGGCGCAGCCCGCCGTGGTCTTGAAGAGAACGGCGACCTCGTTCGCTTCCTCCACCTTGCCCTGCCAGCGATAGATGGAAAGCGCGGGGCCGAGCACGTTGACACACGCGGCGAGGCGCTCCTCCACCATCTGGCGGCCGAGACGCGTCGCGTTTTCGGCGGTGGCGAAGGTAACATAGACGCTGACGATGCCGCTGCTCATGCCGGTTACCACCCGAATCCTGAATGATGTTGTTGTGCTGGCCCAAACGGGCCAATAGCGCCGCGCTGGTTGACGTTCGGTTGCGGGGAATGGTCAACGTTTAAGTGCTTGCGCATGTGATAATGTTACATTATATCCTCGCGCCATGCAGGACCGCTTCAACCTCTGGATCGACAAGTCGGCGATCGGCCTTTCGGGGCTGTGCCTCCTGCATTGCCTCGCGACGACGCTGGTGATCGCGCTGCTTTCGGTCGGCACGACCGGCTTCTTCCAGCACGACATCCACAAGATCGGCCTCGCGCTCGCGATTCCGCTGGCTGTGATCGGGCTCGGGCGCGGGGTTTTCCGCCACCGGCGCTGGGTGGTCATCGCCCTCGGCTTCGTCGGCATAGGCTTCATGGCGTTCGCGCTGACGATGCAGCACGGCCATGCCGAACTCGGCTTCACCGTGCTCGGCGCGGCGTTCGTCGCATGGGCGCACTGGCTCAACATCCGCTGCCTGCATGGCGGAACTTGCCGCGAAGGCTGCGGATGCCCATAATCGGGGCATGGCGACGCAGCACAAGCATCATGAACCTCACGGCCAGAGTTTGACGTCGGCTGCTGCCGGCGCGCTAACGGCAGCGGGCGAGCAGTGGACCGACATGCGCGCGAGCGTGTTCGCGGCGCTTGCGGATTTTGATCGCCCGGTTTCCGCCTATGACGTCGCGGAGGCGGTTTCGAAGGCGCGCGACAAGCGCGTGGCTGCGAACAGCGTTTACCGCATCCTCGACCTGTTCGTGACGACGAATCTCGCCAAGCGGGTCGAATCGAAGAACGCCTATATCGTCAACGCACATCCGGAATGCGTCCACGACTGCATCTTCCTCGTCTGCGACAGCTGCGGGGGGACGACGCACCTCGACGACGATTCGCTGAGCGAAAGCGTTCGCGAACGTGCGCGTCAGGCCGGTTTCAGGCCGGTGCAGCCCGTGCTGGAAGTCCGCGGAACCTGCGCAAGCTGCGCCTGACCGCCGCACCGCAATCGACAAGACGGCCCTGCAAGGCTAAGAAACAAAGACATTCCACTTGGGGGATTCCTTGACCAACCCGCCGAACACGCCGCTGCTCGACACGGTCAAAGACCCGGCAGACTTACGGAAACTGGCGCCTTCGCAGCTCCGGCAGCTGGCGGGTGAGGTGCGCGCGGAGATGATCGACGCCGTGAGCCAGACGGGCGGCCACCTTGGCGCCGGGCTCGGCGTCGTCGAGCTGACCGTGGCGCTCCACTATGTGTTCGATACGCCGCGCGACCGGTTGATCTGGGACGTTGGGCACCAGGCCTATCCGCACAAGATCCTCACCGGCCGTCGCGACCGGATGCGCACGATCCGACAGGGCGGCGGGCTTTCGGGCTTCACCAAGCGCGGCGAGAGCGAATACGATCCGTTCGGCGCGGCGCACAGCTCGACCTCGATCTCCGCCGCGCTCGGCTTCGCGGTCGCGAACAAGCTTTCGGGTGCGCCGGGCAAGGCGATCGCGGTGATCGGCGACGGCGCCATGTCAGCCGGCATGGCCTATGAGGCGATGAACAACGCCGAGGCCGCAGGCAACCGGCTCATCGTCATCCTCAACGACAACGACATGTCGATCGCGCCGCCGGTGGGCGGACTTTCCGCCTATCTCGCGCGCCTCATTTCCAGCCGCGAGTTCCTTGGCCTGCGCGATCTTGCGAAGCGGCTCGCGCGCAAGATGCCGCGCCCGCTGCACTCCGGCCTCCGCAAGGCGGACGAGTTCGCGCGCGGCATGGCGACGGGCGGGACGCTCTTCGAGGAGCTGGGCTTCTACTATGTGGGGCCGGTCGACGGGCACAATCTCGATCACCTGCTGCCGGTGCTCGAAAACGTGCGCGATGCGGCCGAAGGCCCATGCCTGATCCATGTCGTGACGAAGAAGGGCAAAGGGTACGCGCCTGCCGAAGCCTCGGCGGACAAGTACCACGGCGTCACCAAATTCGACGTGATCACCGGTGCGATGGCGCCGGCGAAGGCGGGGCCGCCGAGCTACACGGGTGTGTTCGCCAAGGCGCTGATCGCGGAAGCCGAGCGGGACGACAAGATTGTTGCGATCACGGCGGCGATGCCCTCGGGCACCGGCCTCGACAAGTTTCAGCAGACATTCCCGAACCGCAGCTTCGACGTGGGCATTGCGGAGCAGCACGCCGTCACCTTCGCGGCTGGCCTTGCCGCGCAGGGCTACCGCCCGTTCTGCGCGATCTATTCGACCTTCCTGCAGCGCGCCTACGATCAGGTCGTGCACGACGTCGCGATCCAGAATCTGCCCGTACGCTTCGCGATCGACCGCGCAGGCCTCGTGGGTGCGGACGGGAGCACGCACGCGGGCTCCTTCGACGTCACCTATCTCGCCACGCTGCCCAACATGGTGGTGATGGCGGCGGCGGACGAGGTCGAACTCGTCCACATGGTGCACACGGCGGCGCTTCACGACGATGGTCCGATCGCGTTCCGCTATCCGCGCGGCAGCGGTGTCGGCCTCGCTCTTCCCGAAACGCCCGAGCGGCTGGAGATCGGCAAGGGTCGCGTGGTTCGCGAAGGCCGCAAGGTCGCGATCCTCTCGCTCGGCACCCGTCTCGGCGAGGCGCTGAAGGCGGCCGACGAGCTGGACGCCAAGGGGCTCTCGACGACAGTCGCCGACCTCCGCTTCGCAAAGCCGCTCGATGACGCGCTGATCCGCAAGCTTGCCGCCACGCACGAGGTTGTTGTGACGGTGGAAGAGGGCGCGATCGGCGGTCTCGGCGCGCATGTGCTGACGATGGCGTCGGACACCGGCCTTCTCGACGCAGGCCTCAAGATTCGCACCATGCGCCTGCCGGATGTGTTCCAGGAGCAGGACAGCCCCGAGAAGCAATACGCCGAGGCAGGCCTCGACGCGGTGGGCATCGTGAAGACCGTACTCGCGGCACTCCGCCACAACAGCGCGAACGTAACCGAGGGCGCGCGGGCCTGACAGTGCCCTCGGAGCCTGTTTCGTTCGTCAAGCACCACAAGGATGGCAGCCTCTGGGCGCGCGGACAGATGCTGGACGGTCAGATGACCGGCTTTTGGGAGTGGTTCCGCAAAGACGGCACGAAGCTACGCTCGGGCTGGTTCGAGAACGGAGAGCAGTGCGGCGAGTGGACGACCTTTGACAAGGCCGGAATGCCTCACAAGACGACGCTGATCCGGCCCAAGGCGCGTTGAGATCGTATGCCCAAAACCCGCATTGATCAGCTTCTTGTTGCGCGCGGGCTCGTGGAGAGCCGGGCGAAGGCGCAGGCGCTTGTCATGGCGGGGCTGGTGTTCGTGGGCGAACGCAAGGTTGCCAAGGCGGGTGAGATGGTGGCCGACGACGCGGCGCTCGCTGTGCGGGGCAAGGATCATCCGTGGGTGTCGCGCGGCGGGCTCAAGCTGGAAAAGGGCCTCGACTATTTCGCGATCGATCCCACGGGGCTGATTGCGATGGATGTGGGCTCCTCAACCGGGGGCTTTACCGATGTGCTGCTCACACGCGGTGCGGCGCGCGTCTATGCGGTCGATGTGGGCACCAACCAGCTGGCGTGGAAGCTGCGGCAGGATCCGCGCGTCATCGTTCTGGAAAAGACCAACGCGCGGCATCTGACGGCGGAGCAGATTCCCGAGAGCATCGACATCATCGTTTGTGATGCCAGCTTCATCGGCCTCGCCAAGGTGCTGGACACACCGCTGAAATTTGCGGGCGCAGGCGCGCGGCTCGTCGCGCTCATCAAGCCGCAGTTCGAGGCGGGGCCGGCGGAGGTCGGGAAGGGCGGCGTCGTGCGCGATCCCGCGGTACATGCCCGTGTCTGCGCCGAGGTGGAGGCGTGGCTCGCGGCGCTGCCCGGCTGGCGTGTGTTCGGGATCACAGAAAGCCCGATCAAGGGCCCCGAAGGCAACATCGAGTTCCTGATCGGCGCGGTGCGCGAAGCCCCCGTCTCCTAAGCCTTGCCACCTTGTGCGGGCGTGCGTATAGACCGCCGCCAAAGCCGCCGGGGTCACCCCTTGGTGGACCTGCGGGCGTGGCGAAACTGGTAGACGCGCCAGATTTAGGTTCTGGTGTCGAAAGACGTGGGGGTTCGAGTCCCTTCGCCCGCACCAGACTTTGGTCAAATACTTGGGTTCTTGAACGAAAGCCGACGGACGAAATGCAGATTGCCGAGAAGACGAACGAAGGCCTGAAGCGCCAGTACGAAGTGACGATCCCGGCGAAGGATCTCGAATCGCGCATCGACGCCCAGATCACGCAGGTCTCCGGCCAGATTCGTATGCCCGGCTTCCGCCCCGGCAAGGTTCCGAAGAACCTCGTGAAGAAGATGCACGGCGAAGCGATGCACGGCGATGCGCTGAACAGCGCCGTTCAGGAAGGCGTGCAGAAGCTCGTTGCGGACAAGAAGCTGCGCCCGGCCATGCAGCCGTCGGTTGCGCTCGCTGACGACTACGCGCAGGGCAAGGACGTCGTGTTCACGGTCGAGCTTGAAGTGCTCCCGGAAATCACGTCGGTGAACATCGAGGGCATCGCGCTCGAAAAGCTCGTCGTCGAGCCGAGCGATGCCGAGATCGAAGATGCGCTGAAGCGCTTCGCCGACCAGCAGAAGCGTTTCGAAGCCGCGCCAAAGACCTACAAGGCGCAGCAGGGCGACGTCGTCGTCATGGACTTTGTCGGCTCGGTCGAAGGCGAGGAGTTCGAAGGCGGCAAGGGCGAGGGGATGCAGATCGAGATCGGCTCCGGCCGCCTCATCCCCGGCTTCGAGGACCAGCTCGTCGGCGCCAAGGCGAACGACAAGGTGAAGGTCGAAGTGAGCTTCCCGGAAGACTACAACGTCGCCTACCTCAAGGGTAAGCCCGCGGTGTTCGACGTGCTCGTCACCGAAGTGCGCCAGCCGCAGGAAGCCGCGATCGACGACACGCTCGCGACCAATCTCGGCCTCGAGAGCCTCGACAAGCTCAAGGAAATCCTGAAGGACCAGATTTCCGGCGAGCTGCAGGGCATGACCCGCACGCACTTGAAGCGCAAGCTGCTCGATCACCTCGCGGCGAACCACGATTTCGACGTGCCGCCGACGATGGTCGAGGCCGAGTTCGGCCAGATCTGGGCGCAGCTGGAGCACGAGGCGAGCCACGAGGCGGACCCCGCCGCCGCGGTCGCCGAGCTTGAGAAAGACAAGGACGAGTATCGCCGCATCGCCGAGCGCCGCGTGCGTCTTGGCCTGCTCCTCTCCGAAATCGGTCAGAAGGAAGGCGTGAACGTCACGCAGGCCGAGATGAACCGCCTGATTGGTCAGGAAGCCGCGCGCTATCCGGGCCAGCAGCAGCAGGTCGTCAAGTATTTCCAGGAGAACGCCATGGCCGCCGCGCAGCTCCGCGCGCCGCTCTATGAGGACAAGGTCGTCGACGTGCTTCTCGGCAAGGCCGAGCTGACCGAGCGCAGCGTCAGCCGCGAGGACCTTCAGCAGGCGATCGAGGACGACGACGAGACGCCGACCGGCCACGTCCACGGCCCGGGCTGCGGCCATGACCATCACGACCACGATCATGCGGATGGGGAGGGCAAGCCTAAAAAGGCTGCCAAGAAGACGGCGAAGGCGGATGACGCCGCGCCGAAAGAAGATGCGGTGAAGGCCGAAAAGAAGCCCGCCGCCAAGAAAACGGCTGCAAAGGCGGAAGCCGATGCGGAACCGGAAAAAAAGCCAGCGAAAAAGGCCCCGGCCAAGAAAGCCGCGAAGGCCTGAACCGAGCGAACTGATGCCGGGGGGCGGCCATGCCGACCCCCGGGCTTCCTTCGCCTCCACTTCGCCCACTTGACAGCGGGCGCGCCTGTGCCGACCTATCCCGTTATCGGAACAGACAAACGCCCGCGAAGGACACTCATGATCGATCCCGTCAGCAGCCTCACGAACGCTCTCGTCCCCATCGTCATCGAGCAGTCGAACCGGGGCGAACGCAGCTTCGACATCTATTCGCGGCTGCTTCGGGAGCGCATTATCTTCGTGACCGGGCAGGTCGAGGACCACATGGCGTCGCTCATCACGGCGCAGCTCCTCTTCCTCGAATCGGAAAACCCGAAGAAGGACATCTTCATGTACATCAACTCGCCGGGCGGGGTCGTCACGGCGGGCATGGCGATCCACGATACGATGCGGTACATCCGCCCGCGCGTGGGCACCGTGTGCATCGGACAGGCCGCTTCGATGGGGGCTTTTCTCCTCGCGGCCGGAGAGCCGGGAATGCGGATGGCCATGACGAACGCGCGGATCATGGTCCACCAACCCTCTGGCGGCGCTCAGGGGCAGGCGACCGACATCGAGATTCAGGCCCGTGAAATCCTGCGCATTCGCTCGCGCATGAACGAATTGATGGCGAAATACACCAAGCAGCCGGTCGAAACGATCGAGTCCGCGGTGGAGCGCGACAAGTTCATGTCGGCGGAAGAGGCCAAGGCTTTCGGCCTGATCGATGATGTGTTCGAAACACGCCCGTCGCCCGCCGACGAGGAAGCCAAGGCGGCGTGAAGATACGGCCCGCCCGTTCACGTTCCGTTGAGCAAGGCGGCGCTATATATTTCGGGAATGTGACCGCATTGACCATTGAAGCGGCGTGTGTGCGCGCTAGGATGGCAGGCGGACTAGGAACCGGCGCGGAGGCCGGAAGAGGCGTTTTATGACCAAGCTCAGCGGCGGCGGCGATTCCAAGAACACGCTCTACTGCTCTTTCTGCGGGAAGAGTCAGCACGAGGTCAGGAAGCTGATCGCCGGACCGACGGTGTTCATCTGCGATGAATGCGTCGAACTCTGCAACGACATCATCCGCGAGGAAACCAAGGGTGCGCTCGCCAAGAAAAGCGATGGCAGCGTGCCGACGCCGCGCGAGATCTGCGACGTCCTCGATGACTACGTGATCGGACAGGCGCAGGCGAAGCGTGTGCTCTCGGTCGCGGTGCACAACCACTACAAGAGGCTCAACAACGGCGCCAAGGGCTCCGAGATCGAGCTGGCGAAGTCGAACATCCTGCTCGTCGGCCCCACCGGCTGCGGCAAGACGCTGCTCGCGCAGACGCTCGCCAAGACCTTCGACGTGCCATTCACGATGGCCGATGCGACGACGCTCACCGAGGCGGGCTACGTCGGCGAGGACGTCGAGAACATCATCCTGAAGCTGCTGCAGGCGAGCGACTACAACGTCGAGCGCGCGCAGCGCGGCATCGTCTACATCGACGAGATCGACAAGATCAGCCGCAAGGCCGACAATCCCTCGATCACGCGCGATGTTTCGGGCGAGGGCGTGCAGCAGGCGCTCCTGAAGATCATGGAAGGCACGACCGCGAGTGTTCCGCCGCAGGGCGGCCGCAAGCACCCGCAGCAGGAGTTCCTGCAGGTCGACACGACGAACATCCTGTTCATCTGTGGCGGCGCTTTCGCGGGCCTCGAACGGATCATCGCGGACCGTCTGCAGGGCAAGTCGATCGGCTTCGGCGCTTATGTCGCCGCGCCGGACGAACGCCGCACGGGCGAGGTTCTGAAGAACTGCGAGCCGGAGGACCTGCTGAAATTCGGCTTGATTCCGGAGTTCGTTGGCCGTCTGCCGGTGATCGCGACACTGGAAGACCTCGACGAGAAGGCGCTGATCCAGATCCTCACCGAGCCGAAGAACGCGCTCGTGAAGCAGTATCAGAAGCTGTTCGAGATGGAGAACGTGAAGCTCGCGTTCACCGACGACGCGCTGCTGGCGATCGCCAAGCGGGCCATCGAGCGCAAGACCGGCGCACGCGGCCTCCGCTCGATCATGGAAGGTATCCTGCTCGATACCATGTTCGACCTGCCGAGCTTCGACGATGTCGACGAGGTCCGCATCGACAAGGATGTGGTTGGGGGCAGCAAGGAGCCGGTCAAGGTCTTCGCCAAGAAGTCCAAGGAGAAGGTCTCGGGCGACGCCGCCTAATTCCGGCAGACGGGCATTATTGTTTCAAACGGCGGCCTCGTGCCGCCGTTTTTTTGCGTACCCACGTGGTTGATATGTGCTGAAAAAGCCACACGCTGCGATGCAGCAATTGAATCGCAATCTTGCCTTGCTCCCGCAGAAATTCTGTAACAAAGCACACCTAAGCGGCCCGAAGAAGGGGTGTGCGAGGTGTGGTCCTCCCCGCACAACCGATCATTCAACGACCGTCGAAAGTGGGGAAATCTGGAAATGCGTGCGATCAAGATCTTGCTGGCAGCGAGTGTTGCATCGGTGCCGTTGGTGGTCTCTCTCTCCACACCCGCGTCCGCCCAGGAAACGACATCGTCCGTCCGCGGCACCGTGGAAGCCGCCGGTGCACCCGTTGCCGGTGCCGATGTCCTGATCACGCACACGCCCTCCGGCACCGTCGCCCGCGCGACGACCAGTGCGGACGGCAGCTTCTCCGCATCGGGCCTGCGCATCGGCGGCCCGTTCACGGTTGAGGTGACGGCGCCCGGCTTCGAAACCGCGCAGGTCACCGACGTCTTCCTCACGGCCGGTCAGCCCTTCCGCCTTCCCATCGAACTCAACGCCACCGAGATCATCACCGTCACCGCCTCTTCGGTTTCGGGCGCCGGTTCGAAGAGCCAGGGTCCGATCACGACGCTTGGCCGCAACGAGATCGAGGGCGTCGCTTCGGTGAACCGCGATATCCGCGACATGGCGCGGCGCGATCCGTTCGTCAGCATCGACGCATCCAACGCGCGCACGATCGAGATCGCGGGCCAGAACGGCCGTCTCAACCGCTTCTCGGTGGATGGCATCCAGTTCTCGGATGACTTCGGCATCAACAACGGCGGCCTGCCGACTTCGCGTGGCCCCGTGCCGTTCGACGCGATCGAGCAGATGTCCGTGAAGATCGCGCCCTATGACGTCAGCGAGGGCGACTTCCAGGGTGGCGCGGTCAACGTCGTGCTGCGCTCGGGCACCAACCGGTTCACCGGTTCGGCCTTCTACACCTATTCGAACGACAGCCTGACGGGCGACCGCATCCGCGGCAACCCGGTGAACCTCGACTTCACGTCCAAGCAGTACGGCGGCTTCCTTTCGGGACCGATCGTGAAGGACAAGCTGTTCTTCGCCATCGCCTATGAAAAGCTGAAGGAAAGCGATCCGGTCGACGAAGGCCCCGCCGGCATGGGCTTTGCGACGGAGATTCCGCGTCTGTCGCAGACGGCGGTCGATCGCGTCTCGGCGATCGCGCAGTCGGTTTACGGCTACGACACGCTCGGCGTGTTCCAGGGCGCCAGCGAAACCGACGAGAAGATGACGGCGAAGCTGGACTGGAACGTCACCGACGACCACCGCGTCTCGCTCACCTACATCCGCAACGAGGGTAACCAGCAGTTCAGTCAGAACATGAACACGTCGAACACGGGGCCGACCTTCGGCTACCGTTCGAACGGCTATGAGCTGACCGAAGAGGTCAATTCGGGCACGTTCCAGCTCAACTCGCAGTGGTCCGACGCTTTTTCGACCGAATTCCGGGCTGCCTACCGCGATTACAACCGCGGACAGACGCCGTTCGGCGACACGAGCTTCGGTCAGATTGGTGTCTGCCTTGATGAAACGTCCATCACAGCGGGGACGGGCAATGATCGCACGTCTTGCGGCAACACGTCGACGTCCCAGCCGATCGTGTATTTTGGCCCGGACGTGAGCCGCCATGCGAACCAGCTCAACACCGAGAACCTCTCCATCGACCTGACGGCGCGGCTGGAGGCCGGGGCGCACAGCTTCAAGTTCCTTGTCGGCTACACCGATGTCGATGTCTTCAACCTGTTCCTGCAGCGCGCGAACGGCGAATATTACTTCGACTCGATCACCGACTTCGAAGCTGGAATCGCGAATCGCGTCCGCCTTGCGGGTGCCGTGCCGAGCGGCGACGTGGCCGATGCAGCGGCCCGGTTCAGCACGCAGACCTATACGTTCGGTCTGCAGGACGACTGGCACGCGACCGACACGCTGCAGCTTTCGATCGGCGCGCGCTACGACCTGCAGGGCAGCAACAGCAGGGTGCCGTTCAACGAAAACTTCCTTGCCCGCACCGGCTTTTCAAACACGAAGACCTTCAAGGGCATGGGCGTGTTCCAGCCGCGGGTCGGCTTCGACTGGCAGCCGACGAACCGCTTCGTGCTGCGCGGCGGTGTCGGCAAGTTCGCGGGCGGTGCGCCGGACGTGTTCCTGTCGAACAGCTTTTCCAATACGGGCCAGCTGACGAACGCCATCGATATCCGTCGCAATACGTCCACGGACGGTTGTGACGTTCCGGCGGGGCCGACTGCAGCGGCGCTTTGCGCGGCGGCACTGAACGGGGTGGACCCGTCTGCCTTCGATCCGCTGGTGCTCGACTATCTCCAAACCAATACCGCATCGCTCGCAGCGGCGCCGGTCAACGCCATCCACCCGGACTACGAGCTTCCGGCGCAATGGCGCGCGACGCTTTCGGCGAACTATGATGCCGATTTCGGGGCGCTCGGCGACGGCTGGCTTCTGGGCGCCGACCTCGTTTACGGTAAGACCGCCCACGCCAATACATATTACGATGCGCGCTCGGTCGTGATCGGCACGCTGCCGGACGGGCGCCCGCGCTATGGCCGCACGTCGGTCGGCATCCTGCCCGGCGATACCAACCAGACCAACCAGGATCTGGTGCTCGCCTCGACGAGCAAGGGCCGCTCGATCATCGCGGTGGGCCGCGTCGAAAAGGCATGGGATTTCGGCCTGACGACGAGCGTGAGCTACACGTTCCAGGATATCAAGGACGTGAACCCGATCACGTCTGCGACTGCGGGCTCGCTTTACGGCAACGCCACGATGGCGGACCCGAACGTCGCGGACTACGGCACGTCGATCTACGAAGTGAAGCATTCGCTGAAGTTCTCGGTGGACTACGAACACGCGTTCTTCGGGGACTATAAAACCCGCTTCGCGCTGTTCGGCGAGTATCGTACCGGCCGTCCGTACAGCCTGACGATGCGCGACACCTCGACCGGCCGTTCGCCCGTGTTCGGCACCAACGGTACCAACACGCGCTACCTGCTCTATGTGCCGACGGCGAGCGATCCGCTCGTCAGCTTCGACAGCGCGGCGACCGAGGCAGCGTTCAACACCTTCATCGACGAGAACGGCCTCTCGAAGTATCGCGGCAGCATCATCTCGAAGAACACACAGCGTTCGCCCAGCTTCTGGAAGGTCGACCTGCATCTCGAACAGGAAGTGCCGACCTTCGTGGGATCGAGCCGTGTGAAGCTGTTCGCGGACATCGAGAACGTGCTGAACATGATCAACAACGACTGGGGCGTGCAGCGCCAGGTGGCGTTTGCCTACCAGTCGGCCACGGTCAACGTGCAGTGCCTGGCGGTTGCGACGCCGACGGGAACGGCAGGCGTTGCGAATACGGCCTCCAGCCAGACCTGCGCACAGTATCGCTACTCGGGCTTCTCCGAGCCGAACATCACTGTGCAGAATCAGGCGAAGCAGTCGCTCTACCAGATTCGTGTGGGCGTAAAGTTCGAGTTCTGATCGCTTCACGAGAGACGAGCGGAAAGGGCGGGCCCGGCGGGTCCGCTCTTTTCGTTTGCGAAACGAGGAATTCACTCCCTCTTCAGTGAAAGCATGTAGGGTCGCCATTGTGCAGCGCCGCGACCGTGCCCATATTGGCACACAAGGAGGCGCGCGCTGCCCTTGGTGACGCGCCTGGCTGTGGAGTTGTTGAGAGAATGACCGAGACCTATCCCGTCCTCCCGTTGCGCGACATCGTGGTTTTCCCGCAGATGATCGTGCCGCTGTTCGTCGGGCGCGAAAAGTCCGTCGCGGCGCTCGAAGCGGTGATGACGGCGAACAAGAACGTCCTGCTGCTCTCGCAGCGCGACCCTGCCGAGGAAGACCCCGAAGGCAAGGATCTCTATGATGTCGGCACCGTCGCCACGGTGCTCCAGCTGCTGAAGCTGCCGGACGGCACCGTGAAGGTGCTCGTGGAAGGTCAGCACCGCGCCGAAGTGAAGACCGTGCGCGTGGAAGATTCCTATCTGGAGGCGGACGTTGCGCCGATCGAGGAAGAGGGCGCCGACGAGGCCGACCTCGAAGCCCTCGTGCGCTCGGCGGTGAAGCATTTCGAGCAGTACGTGCGCCTCAACAAGAAGGTGGCGCCGGAAGTCGTCGTGCAGGTCGGCCAGATCGAGGAACCCTCGCGTCTCGCCGACACGATCGCGTCCAACCTCAGCCTGAAGATCGCGGACAAGCAGGCGCTGCTCTCCGAGCGCTCGCCGTCGAAACGGCTGGAGATGGTCTTCGGTTTCATGGAAGGCGAGATGGGCGTGCTGCAGGTCGAGAAGAAGATCCGCAACCGCGTCAAGCGCCAGATGGAGAAGACGCAGCGCGAATACTACCTAAACGAGCAGCTCAAGGCGATTCAGCGCGAGCTGGGCGACGGCGACGATGAGGGCCGCAGCGAGGTCGATGAGCTCGCCGACAAGGTCAAGAAGGCCAAGCTTTCCAAGGAAGCCCGCGACAAGGCGGAAGGCGAGCTGAAGAAGCTGAAGGCGATGTCGCCGATGTCTGCCGAAGCGACGGTGGTGCGCAACTACCTCGACACGCTGCTGGCGCTGCCCTGGGGCAAGAAGACGAAGGTTCGCAAGGATATCCGCGCAGCCGAGAAGATTCTGGATGAGGACCACTACGGCCTCGACAAGGTCAAGGAGCGCATCCTCGAATATCTCGCGGTGCAGAGCCGTGCGAACAAGCTGAAGGGGCCGATCCTGTGCCTCGTCGGCCCGCCCGGTGTCGGCAAGACCTCGCTCGGCCGCTCGATCGCCAAGGCGACGGGGCGCGAGTTCATTCGCCAGTCGCTCGGCGGCGTGCGCGACGAGGCCGAGATTCGCGGCCACCGGCGCACGTACATCGGCTCGATGCCCGGCAAGATCATCCAGAACCTGAAGAAGGCTGGTACGTCTAACCCGCTCTTCCTGCTCGACGAGATCGACAAGCTGGGTCAGGATTTCCGCGGCGATCCGTCGTCGGCGCTGCTCGAGGTGCTCGATCCGGAGCAGAACGCCAAGTTCAACGATCACTATCTGGAGGTCGATTACGACCTTTCGGACGTGATGTTCGTGACGACGGCGAACAGCCTCAACATGCCGCAGCCGCTGCTCGACCGCATGGAGATCATCCGCCTCTCGGGCTACACCGAGGACGAGAAGCTGGAGATCGCCAAGGCGCACCTGCTGCCGAAGCAGATCGAGTCGCACGGCCTGAAGGATGGCGAGTTCGCGATTCTGGACGCAGGCCTGCGCGACCTTATCCGCTACTACACCCGCGAGGCGGGCGTCCGCACGCTCGAACGCGAGCTGGCCAGACTGGCACGCAAGGCGCTCCGCCAGATTCTGGAGGGTAAAGCCGAGAAGGTCACGATCACACCGGAAAACCTCGGCGAATATGCCGGCGTCCAGAAATTCCGCTTCGGCATCGGCGAGGAAGAGGATCAGGTCGGCGCGACCACCGGCCTCGCCTGGACGGAAGTGGGCGGCGAGCTTTTGACCATCGAGGCGGTGACGGTACCCGGCAAGGGCGCGATCCGCACGACCGGCAAGCTTGGCGACGTGATGAAGGAATCGATCGAAGCCGCGAACTCGTTCATCAAGTCGCGCGCGCCGCAGTATGGCATCAAGCCGACCGTGTTCCAGGTCAAGGACATCCACGTGCACGTGCCGGAAGGCGCGACGCCGAAGGATGGCCCCTCGGCGGGCGTCGGCATGGTGACCTCGATCGTTTCGACGCTGACCGGCATTCCCGTTCGCAAAGATGTGGCGATGACGGGCGAGGTGACGCTGCGCGGCCGTGTGCTGCCGATCGGGGGTCTCAAGGAGAAGCTGCTCGCGGCACTGCGCGGGGGAATCACCACGGTGCTGATCCCGGCAGAAAACGAGAAGGACCTCGCTGATATTCCGGCGAACGTGAAGGAGGGGCTGACGATTCGTCCCGTGAGTCACGTCGATCAGGTGCTTGCGGCGGCGCTCGTGCGTCCTATCGAGCCAATCGAGTGGGTCGAACCGGTGCTTCCGGCGCCCGCCGTGGCTCCGGCTTCGGAGGCTGGAGACCTTTCCGTCCGTCATTGAGACGAAAAAGCGATAAAAAGTTCGGGAAAGCCCCAAATTCTGCGGTTTTCCCTTTGACTCTCATAAAGCCGGGCACTTACATGGCGCCCGGCTTTTATTCGCCGATCCAACCACTCTTCCGTCTTGGGGGTACAGGGAATGAACAAGCAGGAACTTATCGGCTCGGTTGCGGACGCAGCAGGTCTTTCGCGCGTTGACGCGGGCAAGGCCGTTGAGGCCGTGTTCGAGAGCATCACGAAGGCCCTGAAGAAGGGTGACGAAGTTCGCCTCGTCGGCTTCGGCACCTTCGCGACGGCGAAGCGCAAGGCTTCGACGGGCCGTAACCCGCGCACGGGCGAAACGATGAAGATCGCCGCCAGCGTGCAGCCCAAGTTCAAGGCCGGCAAGGGCCTGAAGGACGCGGTCAACTAAGACCGCGCCCGCAAGGGTTTAGTCGAAGGGCGTCGCATCCGCGGCGCCCTTCGCATTTTGGGGCATGTTTCGTCAGAAACGGGCTGGACAGGGGCAGGGCAGGACCGTATCTGCTCCGCCGGTCCGGTACATCCGGCGGGCGCGTAGCTCAGCGGTAGAGCACTCCCTTCACACGGGAGGGGTCACAGGTTCAATCCCTGTCGCGCCCACCATTTCCTTTATGACTCTGCACGAATTTCAGCCTTTTCGGCAGCCTTTCGCTTCGCGAACACGCCGCCGAGTTCCTCTTCACACGCACGCGACAATTCTTGTTCCGCGGCGGGGAAGATGTCCTCTTCTTCCTCGTCGATGTGGTGTTCGTAGCGGTGCTTCATCTTGCGGAAGGTCGCTTCCCATTCGGGGGTGGCCATGTCCGCCTCCTGGAGTTCTTCCAGGAAGTCGTCGATTTCCTTGTGCTCCGCGACCGAATGACGGCCTTCCTTCTGGAGATCCGGATTGCCGAGCATGACGGCATAGAGCGATTGCTCCTCGGCGTTGGCGTGCGCGCTGACCTCTACGCGAAAGGCTTCGAAGAGTTCGCGCCGTTCCGGGCTGTCGCCCCTCATCTCGTCGAGCGCTTTGAGAAGCGCGCGGTGCCTGTCGTGGTCGGCCTTCAAAAGCTTGAAAACGTCTGTCATGCGGATCCTTCCATTGCGGTTTTCCGCTCAACGGGTGAGGGCGTTCCGGGGTTCCGCAGGGAAGGTGGTGGGCGGTGACGGGCTCGAACCGCCGACCCTCTCGGTGTAAACGAGATGCTCTACCAACTGAGCTAACCGCCCTTATTCACTTGCGCGTGCTTTTGCCCAACGGCTAGGGACGCGGCAAGCCCTATATCAGCAAAAAGGACAAGCCGTGACCGCAGATACACTCGTGATGACGCTCGCAACGGGCGATGTGAAAATCCGCCTTCGTCCCGATGTGGCGCCGGGCCATGTGGAACGCATTCAGACGCTTGCCGACGAAGGCTTTTACGATGGTGTCGTGTTCCACCGCGTGATCCCCGGCTTCATGGCGCAGGGCGGCGATCCCACCGGCACAGGCATGGGCGGATCCGACAAGCCCGATCTCAAGGCTGAATTCAACGACGTGCCGCACGTGCGCGGCGTCTGCTCGATGGCGCGCTCGGCGAACCCCAACTCGGGCAACAGCCAGTTCTTCATCTGCTTCGATGACGCCCGCTTCCTCGACCGCCAGTATACGGTGTGGGGCGAGGTGATCGAGGGCATGGAGCACATCGATGCGCTGCCCAAGGGCGAGCCGCCGCGTGAACCGGGCAAAATTCTAAAGTTCCGCTCGGAAGCGTAACAAAAAAAGGGCGTCCCGTGGGACGCCCTTTTCGTTCGCAGCAACCTGATGCTAGCGGACAGCGCCGCGACGAACCAGATTGACGATTGCCAGCAAGACGACCGCGCCCAGCAGTGACCACAGGATGGTCATCAGGTTAAGGGGTGCGTTCAGGATCGATGCACCGCCACCGAGCAGGAAGCCGGCGATAAGCGCGCCGACGACGCCGACCACGATATTGAGGAAAAGCCCCTGTTGGGCATCCGTACGCATGATCATGCTGGCAACCCAGCCGATCAGACCGCCGACAATAAGCACGAGTATGAGATTCATGGCGAGCTCCCTCTATTGGCTCAGGTGCTGAACCTGAGCCAATAAAGCGAAGCAAACGGCGGATTGTTCCGCGTATGTCTTAGTTGAGGTCGCGGAAGGCCTTCCCTTCGGCCGCGAGCTTGGTGAGGAGCGCGGCGGGCTCGAAGGCGGCGCCGTGGGCTTTCTGGTACTTTTCGAGGCCTTCGAGTAGGGCCTTGAGACCGACGGTGTCTCCGTAGAACATCGGGCCGCCGCGGTAGACAGGGAAGCCGTAGCCGTAGATCCACGCGACATCGATGTCGGACGGGCGCTGTGCGATGCCCTCTTCCAGGATCTTCGCCCCCTCGTTGATCATCGGATAGATGCAGCGTTCAAGAATCTCCGCGTCAGAAATCTGCCGGCGCGCGATGCCGAGTTCGGCAGACTTCGCAAGGATGATCTCCTCGGCGACCTTCGAGGGCGTGCGGTTGCGCTTCTCGTCGTAGTCGTAGAAGCCGCTGCCCGTCTTCTGCCCGCGCTTGCCTGCTTCGCAGAGCCGGTCGCGCACGGTTTCGCCCTTGGAGGTCGCGGCGGACCAGCCGATGTCGAGCCCGGCGAGATCGGCCATCTGGAACGGCCCCATCGGGAACCCGAAGTCGTAGAGCACGCGGTCGACGTCCCACGGCATTGCGCCTTCGAGGATCAGCGCCTGCGCCTGATCCTGACGGGCGCGCAGCATACGGTTGCCGATGAAGCCGAAGCAGACACCGGCGACGACTGCGACCTTGCCGATCGTCTTGGCGAGGCCCATCGCGGTGGCCAGCACATCAGGCGCCGTTTTCGCGCCGCGGACGACCTCGAGCAGTTTCATCACGTTCGCGGGCGAGAAGAAGTGGAGGCCGACGACATCCTGCGGCCGCGATGTGGCCGAGGCGATCTCGTCGACGTCGAGGTACGAGGTGTTGCTGGCGAGGATCGCGCCGGGCTTCGCGATGCGGTCGAGCTTCGCGAAAATCTCCTTCTTGATGGCCATGTCCTCGAACACCGCCTCGATGATGAGGTCGCAGTCCTTCAGCGCTTCGAGGTCGAGCACGGGGGTGAGGCGCCCCATGTTAGCTTCGACCGCTTCGGCTTTGAGCGCTCCCTTGGCGGCGCTTGCCGCATAGTTCTTGCGCATGATGCCGACGCCGCGCTCGAGCGCTTCGGGGTTTGTTTCCACGATCGTGACCGGGATGCCCGCCGACAGGAAGTTCATGGAAATGCCGCCGCCCATCGTGCCCGCGCCGATCACGCCCACCGACTTCACGGGGCGTGGCGTGGTGCCTTCCGGCAGATCCTTGATGCGTGCAGCCTGACGTTCGGCGAAGAAGATGTGCCGCTGTGCGGCAGACTGCGTGCCCGTCATCAGCCCCATGAACAGCTCGCGCTCGCGCTTCATGCCCTCCTCGAAGGGCAGGGTGACGGCGGCCTCGATGCACTTGATGTTGGCCTCGGGAGCATCGAAGCCGCGGAACTTACGGGCGTTCGCGGCGCGGAATTCGGCGAACAGCGCAGGATCTGCGGTGATGCTGCGGTCACGAATTTTTTTGAGCGCGCGATTTTCGGCGACGACCTTCTGCGCGAAGGTAATCGCACCGCCGCGGAGGTTGGCTTCATCGACGAGTTCGTCGACGAGGCCCGAATCGAGCGCCGCCTTCGCACCGATCGGGTTTCCGGACGTGACCATCTTGAGCGCGGCTTCAGCGCCGACGACGCGCGGCAGGCGCTGCGTGCCGCCCGCGCCGGGAAGGAGGCCGAGTTTCACTTCGGGAAGACCGAGTTTCGCGGACGGCACGGCGACGCGGTAGTGCGCTCCGAGCGCGGTTTCGAGACCGCCGCCAAGCGCGGTACCATGAATCGCGGCGATCACCGGCTTCGTCGCGCTTTCGATGACGTCGATCATCTGGTGCAGGCTGGTGCCGCGCGGCGGTTTGCCGAACTCAGTGATGTCGGCGCCGGCAATGAACGTGCGGCCCGCGCAAATCAGCACGATCGCCTTCACTTCGGCGTCGGCCACGGCAGACGTCACGCCCTCCGCGATGCCGTCGCGCACCGGCGCGGAGAGCGCGTTCACGGGCGGCGAATTCACCGTGATCACGGCGATTTCCCCGTCGCGGGAAAGGTCGACAACGTCGTTGATGGCAGTCATAGCGGCATTTCTCCATCCGATGGCCCGAATCGGCGATCACGCATAGTGACACCTGTGCGGAGAGTCACCCGCCTAGAGGAACAGGAAGCGTGCACGGAACTTCACGGGAAAATGCGTCGAAATCGACGCTGGGCATGGTCGTCCTGCTGGGCGGCCTGACGGCGTTTGGTGCACTCTCGATCGACATGTACCTGCCCGCGCTTCCCGTGATCGCCGCGGATTTCGGCGCATCCGATGGTGTCGTCGAACGCTCGCTGGCGACTTTCCTTGCGGGCCTCGCACTCGGGCAGTTGTTCTACGGGCCGCTTTCGGACCGGATCGGGCGGCAGCCGCCGCTGATCGCGGGCATTGCCATTTATGTGCTGGCGTCCGTGCTGTGCGTTTTCGCGACGTCTCCCAACATGCTTGCCGCACTTCGCTTCGGACAGGGGCTGGGAGCCTGCGCGGGTATGGTGATTTCACGCGCCATCGTTCGAGACGTGTTCGATCATCAGGAATCGGCGCGGGTGTTCTCGATGATCATGCTCGTGTTCGGGCTGGCGCCGGTGCTGGCACCGCTGCTCGGCAGCTATCTGATGGTGGTGACGAATTGGCGGGCGATTTTCGTCTTCATGACGCTGTTCGGTCTCTTGATGCTCTACGCCGTTCTGTTCCGTCTCGGCGAGACGCGCTCCGATGCGACCGAAGCGACAGCGCGGGGCGAGCATCCGATCGCCGCGCTGACGCTGCTGGCGACCAACCGCAAGCTGCTCGGCTATATGCTCGCGAGCGCCTGCAACAGCGCGTGCCTGTTCACCTATATCTCGGCGTCTCCGGCGCTCATAATGGGCACCCACGGTGTTTCGCCGACCGGTTTCGGTTGGCTTTTCGGGATCAATGCCCTCGGACTTGTGCTTGCCAGCCAGTTCAATCGCTTTGCGCTTGCGCGCTTCCGGGCCGACAGCATCCTTGCCGTTGCGAGTATCATCGCCGCCTTGTTCGGGTTCACGTTCCTCGTGTTTGCGCTTCTGGACGTCGGCGGGCTTCCGGTGGCGATGGTGATGCTGTTCGGCATTCTTTCCAGCTTCGGCTTCATGATGGGCAATGCGAGCGCGGGTGCGCTTAGCGTGGACCCGTCTCGGGCGGGCTCGATCAGCGCGCTGATGGGGGCTACCGGTTTCACGGTGGGCGGCCTCGCGATGACGATTGCCAGCCTGTTCGCGGACGGGACGGCGGTTCCCATGGCGGCGGTGATGTGCGTGTCGCTCACGATCGCTGCGGTGGCCTTTTTCGGGCTGACACGCGGCGCCGCAGCCGCTCGTGGATGACCGTTTTCATAGCTGACGCCGCGGTGATGTGACGTCACAAATAGCCTCCGGACCAGAGGGAGGCGCGATATGGGCAAGCTCGCAGGCAAGACGGCGATCATCACGGGCGCGGCGAGTGGCATCGGCCGCGCCAGCGCACGGCTTTTCGCGGAGGAAGGCGCGCGCGTCTTCATCGCCGACCGCAGCGATGCGGTTCGCGATGTCGCCGCCGAGATCGGGAGTGCGGCCACGGCCTTCACTGGAGACGCTGGCGACAAGAGCTTCGTCGATAGCCTCGTGGTGGCGGCGACGGCGGACGGTCCGCTCGACATCGCCTTTGCCAACGCCGGCATTTCCGGCGGCTTCAACCGGCTGCTCGAGCTTGAGGTCAGCGAGTGGGAACAGGTGCTGCGCGTAAACCTGATCGGCGTGTTCCTGCTGGTGCAGGCCGCTGCGCGCGAGATGGTGAAGACGGGGAAGGGGGCAATCCTCTGCACGGCCTCGGTCGCGGGTATTCGATCGGGCGCGGGCGGCTCGCCGTACAGCGCGTCGAAGGCCGGCGTGATCAACTTCGTGCAGACGAGCGCCTACCAGCTTTCCGGCACGGGCATCCGCATCAACGCGATCTGCCCCGGCGTCATCGAAACCGGGATGACGCAACCGATGTTCGATATGGCGCGCGAACGCGGCACCGAAGGCAAGATCGGCCAGCTCAACCCGCTGAAACGCGCCGCGCAGCCGATCGAGGTCGCGCGGCTGGCGGCATTCCTCGTTTCGGGCGATGCGTCCTATGTGAACGGGCAGGCGGTTGCGGTCGACGGCGGATTGTCCGCCTCGCATCCGGTCATGCCTGGCAAGATCTGGTAAAACGCCCGGTCAGGCGTCGTCGACGGGGATGCCCGGCTGGTTCTTCGAGGTGCGGATGGTGAGCGACGTTTTCACGTGCTCGACGTTCGGCGCCGAGGTGAGATGCGCGGTGAGGAAGCGCTGGAACTCCTGAAGGTCGTGCGCGACGATTTTCAGGATGAAGTCGATCTCGCCGTTCAGCATGTGGCATTCGCGAACGGGCGGGAGCTGCGCGACGTGCTCCTCGAAGGCGCGGAGGTCGTTCTCCGCCTGACTCTTGAGGCTGACCATCGCGAAGACCATGATGCTGTAGCCGAGCGCCTCGGGATTGAGGTCCGCATGGTAGCCCCGGATGATCCCGGCGGTTTCGAGCGCGCGGACGCGGCGGAGCGTCGGGGGAGCGGTGAGTCCGGCGCGTGCGGCGAGATCGACATTGGTGAGGCGGCCTTCATCCTGAAGGCTTTTCAAAACGATCCGGTCGGTTTCGTCGATAATATGTCGATTCGACGGCATTCGCCGCAACCTTTCAATGATTTCTTGCGAACGGTTATAATATAGTTGCGAAGAAGCGCAATTCGAACACGTCGTAAAGGCGGATTTAACCGGAAGACTTCAAAATTCGCGCCAAACGGGACACATTACGTTCCCGAAAGGACTGCGCGATTCCGCGATGCGCCATGACGATACCATAAGAACGGCCGTTGCGCTGGCGGAGCGGGATTCTCCCGACGCCCGCGCGGCTGCCTTTCGTCAGCTCATCGACCTGTCGCTCCAGCGCCGGGATTGCGCGGATGCGCGCCTGCGGCGGCGTGCGCTGCGGGCACTGTCGCGGCTGAGCCGGGATGTGCCCGAATCGCTCAGGAACGCGATGATCGACAAGGCGGCGCGCGCGGGTGCGCGGAGCCTGCACCTGCGCCTGTTCCGGGGCCATGTTTCGCACCACTACGACCGGATGCTGCAGGTCGCGCGCCTCGACGAGCCGGAATGGTGGCGGCTCGCAAGACGCGCGCCGAGGCACCTCCATGCCGGGATGCTGTCTCGCCGCGATCTGCCGGGGCCGGTGCGTGAGCTGCTCTCGGGCGGTGCGGGGCCTGCTGCCGGGGGTGGGGCTGAACGGCTGTTCGTGCCCGATGCCGCGATTGCCGTAACGCCCGCCGCCGTGGTCGACAAAGCCCGCTTCGCGCCCACGATGCCGCCCGCAGTGCTCGATGAACCGGCCGCCCCGGCGCTCGAATCGGGGCGCAGCCAGATAAAGGAACTGCTGGATCGGATTTCGGCATTCCGCTCGCGCGGGCACGAGCCCGAAGATGGCGAAGCCCCAGGTGAAGCTGGCTTCGAATCGCGTGAAAGCCCGCCTGTCGAGGAGCTGGAACGCCGATGGACCTGGCGCTGCGACGAGCAGGGCGTTCTCATCGAAAGCCCGGCGACGCCGCCGCAGCTTGTCGGCCACTGGCTTGTCGAGTTCGATACGCCGGACGGCAGTGGGCAGGTGCGCCGCGCGGCGGAGCGCCGCGTGCCGTTCCGCGACGTGATCGTCACCTGCCAGCCGGAGCTTGGGCTTCCCGGCCGCTGGCGCATGTCCGGCCTGCCGCAGTTCGATCGCAAGACCGGGCGTTTCACGGGCTATTGGGGAAGCGCGATCGCGCTCGATCCGCCCGAGCGCATTGCCGTGGCGGCATCGCAGGCGGCGGGCCTCTTCGGCACGGGTGCGTCGAGCGAGGCGTTCGCGACGATGGCGCACGAGGTGCGGACGCCGCTCAACGCCATCATCGGCTTCGCGCAGCTGATCGAGGGTGAAATCCTTGGCGAGGCGGGGGCCGAATACCGATCGCAGGCGGGCAGCATTCTGAAGCAGGCTGAGAAGCTGCTGAGCGCGTTCGATGACCTGTCAGATGCCGCGCGTATCGAGCAGGGACGTTACCGGCCGGGACTCGGCACGTTCGATGCGGCCGCGAAGGCGCGTGAGGTGATCGCGCGCTACGAGGGGCTCGCCGGGGATCGCGGCGTGGCGCTGGTGCCTTTCGTGGCCGACAATATCCCTGCCGTCGCTTCCGATTCGTCTATTTTCGAGCGCGCGCTGGCGCGTCTGCTCACCGCCGCCGTGGCTTCTGCAGCGGCCGACGAATCGGTTCTGGTGATCGTGCAGGCCGAAGGCAGTGCGCTTCGCGTTGCAGTGACCCGGCCGCGTGCCACGCTCGGCAAGAGCGAGGACGAGCTGTTCGATCCTGCGGGCATCCCGCGCGGCGAGGACGCAGCACCGATTCTGGGCGTTGGCTTCGGGCTCAAGCTTGTCGGCAGTCTTGCCGCGACGGTGGGCGGCACGTTCCGGTTGGCGCCGCATGTCTTCGAGCTTTCGATCCCGCTCGGGCAGCCGCCGCAGCGTCAGGATGAAGACGCAAGCGAGGCCTCGTAATTCGCGCATCCAGCGACTACATCTCCTGTCGACTTTTGGGCAGCAGGGATGAGGTGTGATGGGTGATACGAAGCAGGTTCGCGTTGCGGTGATTGGTTCGGGTCCGGCGGGATATACGGCCGGCGTCTATGCGGCGCGCGCAGCGCTCAATCCCGTCATCATCCGTGGCCTGCAGCCGGGTGGACAACTCACCATCACCACGGATGTCGAGAATTGGCCGGGCGAATCGATGATCATGGGCCCCGACCTCATGGAGAAAATGGCTGCGCAGGCGAAGCACGTGGGCGCAGAGATCGTCGATGACATTGTCTCCGACGTGGATTTCTTGCAGCGGCCGTTTCGGCTGACGCTCGATTCGGGGAACGTCTACCTCGCCGATACGGTCGTGATCGCGACCGGCGCGCAGGCGCGCTGGCTCGGGCTTGAGAGCGAGGGACGCTTCCGCGGCTTTGGCGTTTCGGCCTGCGCGACCTGCGACGGCTTCTTCTATCGCGGCAAGACCGTCGCGGTGGTCGGCGGCGGCAACACGGCCGTGGAGGAAGCGCTGTTCCTCACCAACTTCGCGCAGAAGGTGTATCTGATCCACCGCCGCGACGAACTGCGCGCGGACAAGACGAACCAGGCGCGCCTGCTCGCCAATCCGAAGGTCGAGGCTGTCTGGAACGCAGAGGTCGCCGAAGTGATCGGCGCCAGCGATCCGCTTGGCGTCACCGGCCTCAAGCTGCGCGGCACGAACGGCGGGTCCGACCGTACGCTCGATGTCGACGGCCTGTTCATCGCGATCGGTCACGATCCGGCGACGGCGCTGTTCAAGGGCAAGCTGAACATGGACGGGGAGGGCTATATCCTCACCGCGCCCGACAGCACCGCAACCTCCGTGCCCGGCGTGTTCGCGGCGGGCGACGTGAAGGACAAGGTGTTCCGTCAGGCCGTGACGGCCGCCGGCATGGGCTGCATGGCGGCGTTGGAGGCCGAGCGCTTCCTTGCGCACAATGAAGCCGGACTCGCGGAAGCGGCCGAGTAGCCGTGCTCGACTGGGAAAAGCTCAGGCTTTTTCATACGGTATCGGAAGCGGGCAGCTTCACCGAGGCTTCGCGCCGGCTTGGCATGAGCCAGCCGGCGCTGTCGCGCCAGATCGCATCGCTCGAGGAGACGCTCGGCGCCAAGCTGTTCCATCGCCACGCGCGCGGCCTCGCGATGACGCATGAGGGCGAGCAGCTTGCCGCCACCACCACCGAGATGTTCGAAAGCGTCGAACGCACGCGCCAGGCGATCGATCTTTCCAAAGACCGGCCGACCGGTGAGATTCGGCTGACAACGACCATGTCGTTCGGCTCGACGTGGCTGCCGACCATGCTTCCCGAATTTCTGGAGCGTTACCCGGATATCGAGATCAACATGGTGCTGGCGGATGACGATCTCGACCTTCAAAGGCGAGAGGCGGATGTCGCCATCCGGTTTCATCCCTCCACGCAGAACGATCTGGTGCAGCGGCAGCTCGCAGCGATCCGCTACCGCCTGTGCGGTTCACCCGACTATTTCGCGCGTTACGGCGTACCGCAAACCATCGCCGATCTCGATCATCACCGCATCATCGCCTTCGGTGAGACCGCGCCTTCGACGATTCGCGGCGTCAACTGGATTCAGGATGTCGGGCATCAAGGGCCGCCGCGCCGTCCGGTGCTCGTTGTGAACAGTGTTTTCGGGATCCTGCAGGCGGTGGAAGCCGGTGTGGGCATCGCAGCATTGCCGAGCTATCTGATCCGGGCTTCCGGGCGTGTGAAGGTGATCCTGCCGGAGGTGCAGGGGCCAGTATTCCGAACCTATTTCGTTTATGTGCCCGAGCTTAGAAATGCTATAAGAATCAAAGTTTTACGTGATTTTCTCATCGAGAAGATGACCCCCGCGACACTCGACATCGACGAGAGTTATGCGCTGGACGCATAGCTGCATTGTGATTTGCGGCAGTGCACAATAGAGCCGGCTTTCCGTACATCACTTCCAACGCAGCAACACACCGCTGCAAAGGAAATCGAAGGCCCGCTCCCCTCCCTCCCCGCGGGCCTCGGTAGACGGGTCCCCGGCTTCACCTCCCTCCCTCCCAAGAAGCCGGGGACCTAACCCTTTCCGAAACCTCCCCTTTTTGCAGCTTTACTTGCCGGAAACGTCCGAACGCTTATTGTCGCGACATGCTGGCCCCCTCGGACAATCAGTACATCTCATTCGGCCCGGAATTCGGCCAACGCGTGCTCGTTTTCGTCGACACCGAAGAGGAGTTCGACTGGACGCAGCCGAAGAGCCGCGATTCGACTTCGGTGAAAACGGTGAAGTCGCTGCCGAAGGTGCACAGTCTGATGCGCGGCTTCGACATCAAGCCTGCGTACATGGTCGACTATCCGGTGGCGACGACCCCCGAGAGCGTCGAGGTGCTGCGCGCACTTTCCGAAAATGGCGGCGCCACGATCGGCACGCAGCTGCATCCGTGGGTGAACCCGCCGTTCCTCGAACGTGTGGGCGGCCCGAACAGCTTTCCCGGCAATCTGCCGCGCGAGGTGGAGCGGGCCAAGATCAAGGCGCTGACCGAGGCCATCGACGAGAACTTCGGCGCGGCGCCGATCGTCTACAGGGCAGGGCGTTATGGTGTGGGGCCGAACACCGAGGCGCTGCTCGATGAACTCGGCTATCGGATGGACGTGTCCGTTCGACCCTATTTCGATTACAGCGACGAAGGTGGCCCCAGTTTCCGCAACATCCGCCCGCAGCTTTACTGGACAGGGCCGGAACGCCGACTTCTCGAATTGCCGCTGACCTCGACCTTCACCGGCGGTCTGCGCGTATTCGGCGAGCGTGCTTTTGAACTCGCAACGCGCGTGCCCCGCCTGAACGGTCTCCTCTCGCGCACCTCGCTGCTCGGCCGCGTGGCGCTGACGCCCGAAGGCATACCGCTCGACGAGGCGATCCAGGCGATCGAGCTGCTCGTCGAGGCTGGAACGCAGATATTCTCCATCTCCTTCCATTCGCCTTCCGTCGAGCCGGGCCACACGCCCTATGTGCGCGATGCGCGCGACCTCGCCGATTTCTATGCCTGGTGGGATGGCGTGCTGACGACTTTGACGCGCGCCGGCGTGAAGCCCGCCAGCGTCGAGGAGGTCGTTGCTGCGGCCCATGCCCAGCGCGACGGGAAGGCCGCCGCTCTTGCGGAGCACGCCCTGAGCGTCTAAGCGCTGCGGTCGTCCGGCACGGGGGAAAAGGCGGGGCGACGGGCCTGTAGCTCAATGGTTAGAGCTGGCCGCTCATAACGGCTAGGTTGGGGGTTCGAGTCCCTCCGGGCCCACCACGCATCGCCCCATCGGCCGCCCACGACTGATTGAACGGGCCACTGTTTTGCGTAAGTATGACAGTATGAGAATGGCGACTCCGCAATGATATTCCGCCGCCCGCGCGTCGAGTCGCTCGATCCGGATGATTACCGCGCATGGTCTGCCGAGTTTGGCGGAGAGGAGGGCCCCCCTCCTGACGAGGCGCCGAAGCCGCGTTCCCGCTGGCTGCGCTGGCTTCCCAAGATCGCGGCGGGCGTGCTTCTCGTGTTCTTCGGCATCGTCGCGTGGCTCGCGATCACGGCGCCGCTCGGCAAGGCGCTCGAACCGCTGGAAACGCCTGCACTGGTGCTGACTGCCGCCGACGGCACGCCGATCGCGCGCCGGGGCAGCTTCAAAGCCGAGCCGGTCGACGTGACGAAGCTGCCCGATCATGTCGGCGAAGCGTTCGTCGCGATCGAGGACCGGCGTTTCTACGATCACATCGGCATCGACATTCGCGGCATCCTGCGGGCCGCGCAGGCGAACGCGGCGGCGGGCCGCGTGGTGCAGGGCGGCTCCACGATCACGCAGCAACTTGCCAAGACGAGCTTCCTCAGCCTCGACCGCAGCCTGACGCGCAAGGCGCAGGAGGTGATCATCGCCTTCTGGCTGGAAGCCTGGCTGACCAAGGACGAAATCCTCTCGCGCTACCTCTCCAGCGTCTATTTCGGCGACGGTGCTTATGGCCTGCGCGCGGCGTCGGAGCAGTATTTCAGCAAGGAACCCGAGCAGATGACGCTCGGCGAGGCGGCGATGCTGGCGGGTCTCGTGAAAGCGCCGTCGCGGCTCGCGCCGACCAATAACTATGAAGCTGCGCGCGAACGCGGAAAGCTTGTCATTGCCGCGATGAGGGAACAGGGGCTCATCACCGATACGGAATGGCGCGGCGCCCGGCGTGCGGCGCTGCGTCCGGGCCGGAAAGGTCTGCCGACCGGGAGCTATTTCGCCGACTGGGCCTGGAGCGAGGCTGCGAACAGCGCGCCCGACACGTTCGGCGAGGTGAAGGTCGCGACGACGCTCGACAGCCGCCTGCAGAAGCTCGCCGAGCGCGTCGTGAAGCGCAACCTCGACCGCGCGGGCTGGCACAACGTCGGCGAGGCGGCGCTCGTCGCCATGCACCCGGACGGCCGCGTCGTCGCGATGGTCGGCGGCCGGGACTACCAGAAGAGCGAATTCAACCGCGCCGTGCAGGCGAAGCGGCAGCCGGGCTCAGCGTTCAAGCTGTTCGTCTACCTCGCCGCGCTGCGCAGCGGCATGGATGTCGACACCGAGATCGAGGACGAGCCCGTCACCATCGGCGACTGGAGCCCCAAGAACAACGACGGCAAATACCGCGGCCCGATCACGCTGAAGCGCGCGTTCGCGCTGTCCTCCAACGTCGCGGCAGCACGGCTGGCGAACGAAGTGGGGGCAGGGGCGATCCGCAAGGCGGCGCGCGATCTCGGCATCAAGGACGAGATCGGCGACGACCTCACCATCGCGCTCGGCACCTCGACGATGTCGCTGCTCGATCTCACTTCGGCGTATGCGTCGGTTGCGGGCGGCACGCCGCCGGTGGCGCCCTATGCGGTCTCGGCGCCGCCGCGCGATGAAGGCGTGATGTCACGCCTGCGCGCGCTCGGTGGCGATAGTCTCCCCGAGCGCGCGGCGTTGCGCGAAATGATGCGCGCCACGATTGATTACGGCACGGGCACGCGTGCGAAGCTGCCGGTCGCGGCCTTCGGCAAGACCGGCACGACGCAGGATTCGCGCGACGCGATCTTCGTGGGTTTCGCGGGCGATCTCGTCGTCGGCGTCTGGGTCGGCAATGACGACAATTCGCCGATGAAGGGCGTGCTCGGTTCCACGATGCCGGCAGCGATGTGGCACGAGTTCATGATGGAGGCGCTGCCGGAGGTGCGGCAGATCTCCGAGCGTCAGGCCGAAGAGCGGCGCGCGCGGGAAGAGGCGGACGCCGCTGCGCAGGTCGACCTTTCGGTCCTGCTCGGGCCGGATGCGGAGGCGGTGATGCGCGGCGAAGAGATCGATGTCGCGCGGGCGGCGGCGCTGCTTGGTCAGCTCGGCAATGTCATCGCCAATACGCCTGAGGATGCGGAGGGGATTCGCGCGGCCGCGCGCGCGCTTTCGGATCGGATCAACAACGCTGTCGCGGACGAACCCGAACCGCCGCCCGCGCCCTAATTCCAGCGGTCGCGTGCGGCGTCGTCCTCGGCCTTGGCTTCGACCCAGCGGCTCTCGCCGCCGGTTTCTTCCTTTTTCCAGAACGGCGCGCCGGTCTTCAGATAGTCCATGATGAACGCGCAGGCGTCGAAGGCGGCGCCGCGGTGCGTGGCGGCGATGGCGACGAGCACGATGGGATCGCCGGGAAGCAGCCTGCCGTGCCGGTGAATGACCGTTCCGCCGAGCAGCGGCCAGCGCGCTGCGGCCTCGGCGGCGATGGCTTCGAGCGCTTTCGCGGTCATTGCCGGATAATGTTCCAGCGTCATCGCCTCGATCTCGCCGCCGCGCACGAGGCCGACGAAGCTGGCGACGGCGCCGATATCGGTGCGCCCGTCCGAAAGCGCGCGGGTCTCCGCGCCCAGATCGAACGCTTCGGTCTGAACGCGGACGGTGATCATCCGCCGGTCACGGGCGGGAAGATGGCAAGCTCCGCGCCTTCGCGAAGCGCCGCGTCCGCATCCACAAAATCCTGATCGAGCGCGAAGCGCAGGCGGTGCGGCTCGGCGAAGGCGGACGCATAGCCGTCCCCCAGCGCGGAAAGCGCCGCGAGTGCTTCGCCCACGGTGTTCGCGGCAAGGTCGCGGGTCTCGCCGTCCAGGCCGACGCGTTCACGCACCCATGCAAAATAGAGGAGATCGAGCTTCACCGGTTCAGGCCATGTGCTTGAGGCCGACGCGAAGATAGTCGTACCCTGTGACGAGCGTGAGGATCGCGGCGGCCCAGAGCGAGGCAACGCCCACTTCATAGGCCGGGAGCGACGTGAACCTGATCTCCGCCGCGCCCGCGAGAATCAGTGCGCCGAGCGATATCATCTGAAACGCGGTCTTCCACTTGGCGAGCCGGCTGACAGGCACGGAGACCTGGATCCCGGCGAGATATTCGCGAAGCCCCGACACGGTGATCTCGCGGATGAGGATGATGATCGCCGCAATCACGGTCCAGCCGCGAACGATATTGTTCTCCACGAGCATGATGATCGCGCCCGCCACCATGATCTTGTCCGCGATCGGATCGAGAAAAACGCCGAGCTTCGAAACCGTGCCCTGCGCGCGGGCGAGATATCCGTCCAGGTAATCGGTCGCGCCGGCAATGCAGAAGACAACGAACGCAACGAGATAGCCAAACCAGCTCGCGTTCCACATCAGGATGACCAGAAGCGGCACCGCGAGGATGCGCGAGAGCGTGAGTAGATTGGGGAGGCTGGACAGCATGGGCGGACGTTAGGCTATCGTATGCGCGTGCTCAACATGGCTTTGGGAATCGAAGTGAACGTCAGTGAAGCGATTGCAACCCGCCGCTCGGTACGCGGCTTTCTCGATCGACCCGTTGATCCCGCGTTGCTGCGCGAGATCATCGAGAAGGCGGCGCGCGCGCCTTCAGGCGGCAACCTGCAGCCGTGGCACATCTATGCCGTCGGCGGCGACGAACTGACGCGGCTGAAAGAGATCATGGCGGGGCGCATCGTCGAAGCGCCGCGCGGCGAGGACATGGAATACGACATCTACCCCAAGGCGCTCGGCGAACCTTATGCCTCTCGCCGTTTTCAGGTCGGCGAGGAGATGTACGGCCATGTCGGGATTCCGCGTGAGGACAGGGAAGCGCGGCGGCGCTGGTTTGCGCGCAACTTCATGTTCTTCGGCGCGCCGGTCGCGCTGTTCTGCTACGTGAGCCGCACGATGGGGCCGCCGCAATGGTCCGATCTCGGCATGTATCTCGAAAACGTGATGCTGCTGCTGCGCGAGGCAGGGCTCGATTCCTGCCCGCAGGAATGCTGGGCGATGTACCCCAAGACGATCGGCACATTCCTCGGCGCGCCGGACGCATGGATGCTGTTCACCGGCATGGCGATCGGCTGGAAAGATCCCGACGATCCGGCCAACAAGCTCCATGCGAAGCGCGTGCCGCTCGCCGAATTCGCGGAGTTCAGGGGGCTATGAAGCGCGTCGCCGCGCTTGCGATGTTGCTGCTCGTCGCGGCCTGCGCCACGCGGGCGCCAACTTACAATCGCGGCTGGGCGATCTTCGATGCCGAGCCGTCCGAGGGCAATGCCGTGAAGCTGGTCTACGGCGTACCGAACAGCGATGATCTGGACCTGTTCGCGGTTTGCGACCGTGATGCCAAGGTCTTCGAACTCGCGTTCTTCACGGCGGATTCGGATCGGTCCGTGGCCGAAGGAACGCGTACTCAGCTTCTCATCGGGCCGCCGAATCGGATCACGCCGCTGATGGCGTCGGTCCAGTATCATCCCTCGGGCGAGATGATGGTCGTCGCGCGGGCCAGCCTACCGCCGACCTTCTTGCGCGACTGGGCCGGCAAGCGTGTAACGCTGGCGGGGCAGGGGACAGCGATGACGCTGCTCGCCCGCCCCGACAAGGCGTTGATCGAGGATTTCCTGAAGCGTTGCGACGGTTAGCGGACGAGGTCGATCACTACGGCGACAATCGCGCCGACCAGTGCTGCGAGGCTGGCGAGGCTGGAGATGAGGAAGCCCGCGCCGCGCTTTTCCGCATCCTTGATGTAGCCGATCACGTAAGCGATTCGGCCGACCACCCAGGCCGCCGAATAAATGCCGCCCCAAAGGTCGCCGAACAGCGTCGCTACGATCCAGACGAGCGGCAGGAACAGGACGATCTGCTCCATCGTGTTCTGGTGGGCGCGGAAGGCGCGCTCGAACTCGGGATGGCCTGTGACGGCGGGTGCCTTGACACCGTGCTTGCCGCGCGCCTGCCCGACCGGGATCGACGCCCATACGAAAACGGTCAGCGCGGCGAGCATGCCGAGCAGCGTCAGCGGGTACATCTGCATTGTTTCCCCCCTCCTTGAAGGCGATCAGGCGGGCTTGCCCGTCACCACGATCTTGCGTGCCTGTTCGGCGAATTTCTTGGCCGAATCCTCATCGTCGTCGCGAATCCGCGCGCGTATGTCCTCGGGCACGGTGATGCCCTTCTGCACACCGGGGCGCGCCATGATCGCTTCAAGCCAGCGCTGGAGGTTCGGCAGGCCGTCGATCGGGATGCCAGACCATTTGTGCGTGCGCACCCAGCACCAGTTGGCCATGTCTGCGATCGAATAGTCGCCCGCGAGATATTCGGTGCGCGAAAGCTGACGCTCCAGCACTTCGAACAGGCGGCGGCCTTCGTTCTGATAGCGGTCGATCGCGGGCTGAATCTTTTCGGGGAAGTAGCGGTAGAAGACGTTCGCCTGACCCATCATCGGGCCGATGCCGCCCATCTGGAACATCAGCCACTGCTCGACACGGCTCTGCGATTTGGCGTCGGTGCCATAGAATTTTCCGGAAATCCGGGCGAGGTAGAGCATGATCGCGCCCGATTCGAAGATCGGGAAATCGTCGTGGACGAACGCCGGGATGCGGCCGTTCGGGTTGATCTCCAGGAACCAGTCCTGCTTCTGCACACCGCCGGTGAGGTCGATCTTCTCGAATTCGTAATCGAAGCCCATTTCCTCGAGCGCGACCGAGGCCTTGTAACCGTTCGGCGTCGCTGCGGTGTAGAGCTTCATCATACGGAACGCCTCCCCAAAGGCCCGATTCGAGTCGCGCTCACGTTAGCCTTTATCCGCGCGGATGGAAGTGGTCGTAGATCGCCTCGGCCATCGCCTTTGAAATGCCCGGCGCGGCCATCAGCGATTCGAGTGCGGCGGAGCGCACGGCCTTTGCCGTGCCGAAGTGCATCAGCAGCGCACGCTTCCGGGTCGGGCCGATGCCGGGCACGTCGTCGAGGGGATTCGCGGCGATCGCCTTGCTGCGCTTGGCGCGGTGTGCGCCGATGGCGAAGCGGTGCGCCTCGTCGCGCAGACGCTGGAGGTAGAACAGCACCGGCGAATTGAGCGGCAGGGTGAGTTCGCGGCCGTCCATCAGGTGGAACACCTCGCGCCCGGCGTTCCTGTCCGGCCCCTTGGCGACGCCGACGAGCGTCACGTCGTCGATGCCCTGCTCGGCGAGGATATCCATGGCCGCAGACAGCTGCCCCTTGCCGCCGTCGATGAGCACGAGATCGGGCCAGTCCGAGCCCTTGCGGTCTGGGTCTTCCTTGCCCAGCCGCGCGAAGCGGCGGCCGAGCACATGGCGCATCATGCCGAAATCATCGCCGGGCGTGATCGATGCGTCCTTGATGTTGAACTTGCGGTAGCTGTTCTTCAGGAAGCCCTCCGGCCCCGCGACGATCATGCCGCCGCCGGCGTTCGTGCCCTGAATGTGGCTGTTGTCGTAAACCTCGATGCGACGCGGTGGTTCGGGCAGCTCGAAGATGTCGGCAAGCTCGACGAGCAGCTTGGTTTGCGTTGCGCCCTCGGCGAGGTTGCGGTCGAGCGCTTCGATGGCGTTGCGTGCCGCCTGATCGACGAGGCGTTTGAGTGCGCCGCGCTGCGGCTGGCGGATTGCGACCTTGCGGCGGCCGCGACTGGAGAGCGCCTCCGCGATCAGATCGCATTCGGTGGGCAGGCGGTCGACGAGGATTTCGGGCGGCAGCGGCATGTCCTCGTAGAATTGTACGATGAAGCTGCCCAGCACCTCCTCGGGGGTGCTGCCCGCCGTGTTCTTCGGGAAGAAGGCGCGGTGGCCCCAGTTCTGGCCGCCGCGAATGAAGAACGCCTGGATCGAGAACTGCCCGGCCTTTTCCGCGAGCGCGATGACATCGACGTCCTTCACGCCTTCGGCGGTGCCCGTCTGGCCCTGGATGTAGGTGAGCGCGCGCAGGCGGTCGCGGTAGACCGCGGCCAGTTCATAATCCTGTTTTTCGGCGGCGATCTGCATGGCCTCGCCGAGCTTGCGCTGCACGGCCTGGCTTTTGCCGGCAAGGAAGTCCTTCGCATCTCCGACAAGCTCCGCGTACCCCGCCGCATCGATCCGGTCGACGCAGGGCGCCGAGCAGCGGCGAATCTGGTGGAGCAGACAGGGGCGGGCGCGATTCGCCATGAAGCTGTCCGAACAGCTCCTGAGCAGGAACACCTTCTGAAGCGCGTTCAGCGTGCGGTTCACCGCGCCCGCGCTTGCGAAGGGGCCGAAATAGATGCCCTTGCCCTTTCGCGCGCCGCGATGTTTCGAAATGCGCGGGTAGGCGTGGTCTTCGTTGAGGAAGATGAACGGAAAACTCTTGTCGTCGCGCAGCAGCACGTTGAACGCGGGCCGGAAGCGCTTGATGAGCTGCGCTTCGAGCAGCAGCGCCTCGGCTTCGCTCGCGGTGGTGACGATCGTCATCGCGCGCGTCAGCGACACCATGCGCTGCAACCGCTTCGGCAGCCGCGCGACCTGCGTGTAGTTAGTCACGCGGTTCTTGAGGCTGCGCGCCTTGCCCACGTAGAGCACGTCGCCGCCCGCATCGAGCATCCGGTAGACGCCCGGCCGCACCGGCAACGTCTTCAGCACGTTGCGGATCGCCGACACGCCCGCGTCGAGGTCGGGCGTGTCGCGACCGCGCACGGCATACGTCGCCTGCTCCTCGGAAAAGCGATCAATCTGCGGGGGTTCAGCCATCGCCTTCAGATGTAGGCGAGGGAGGCGGACCTCTCAACTGTCACGAAAATGACTTGTCCCCGGTGCCTGTGGATAAGTCTCTGGAGATGTCGGCCTCACCTGCGCTGGCACTGATCTGCCGTGACTGCCGAAAAAAAAGGCAGCGGCTTGCCCGTTGGTACGCCGGCGGGTAAGCGCTCGCCGATGACACCCGAGTTCGACAATCCTGCAAGTGCGCTCATCACGGGTGGCGCGAAGCGCATCGGCGCCGCGCTGTCGCGCGCGCTCGCGGCGGACGGCTGGCACGTCCATATCCACTGCAACGAATCGGTGGCCGAGGCGGAAGCGCTTGTCGCCGAGATCGCGTCGTCCGGCGGTAGTGCCTCGCTTGTCCGGGCCGACCTTGCCGATGCGGAGGCGTGCCGCACGCTGTTCGATCGCCTGGCGCCCGGAAAACCGCCGGTTTCCTTGCTTATCAACAACGCTTCCGTCTTTCGCTACGACACGCAGACGGACTTTGGCGCCGCACAGTGGGACGAACAGATCGACGTGAACCTGCGCGCGCCGGCGCTGCTGACGCAGCAGTTCGCAGCGCGTTGTGCCGGGCGGAACGGCCTCGTCGTCAACCTGCTCGACGCGAAGGTCGCCGCCCCGAATCCCGATTTCTACAGTTACACGGTGAGCAAGCTCGGCCTTGCCGGCCTCACCGAACTGCAGGCGAGGGCGCTCGCCCCCAATATCCGTGTGAACGGCATCGCGCCCTCGGTGACGCTGGTCAGCGGCCCGCAGACGCGAGAGAACTTCGATCGCGCGCATGTGTATAACCCGCTGCGGCGCGGCGTGCTGGTGGAGCATGTTGTCATGACGATGCAATATTTGATCGCCCTTCCGACCATCACCGGCCAGGTGATCGTGCTCGATGCCGGGCAGCGTATGCTCGGTATGCCGCGCGACGTCGCCTTCATGGTGGGAGAGGGCGCATGAGCCCCGCGCCGCGCGGCCTCGTTCCCGAAGCGCTGGCGCCCAAGGCGCGGCGGATTCGGCTGCACGGCTACGAACTGCTCGTCGATATCGGCTTCCACAGCTTCGAGGTCGGCGCGCCGCAGCGGCTGCGCGTCGATGTCGATCTGTGGGTGGACGAAGCGTCGTTTCCCACGGACGATCAGGTGAAAAGCGCGTGGAACTACGATTTCCTGCGCGAAACCGTGAAGACGCTGGCGGCGTCGCGGCGCTTCAACCTGCAGGAGACCTTCTGCCGCGCGGTCTACGATATCATCGCGGCGCGCAAGGGTGTGCTGGCGCTGCGCGTTGCCACCGCCAAGCCTGACATCTATCCCGACTGCGATTTCGTGGGCGTGGAGCTGTCGTCGTTGCCGATGGGTTATTTCGAATAGGACCGGTCGCAGGGGCCGAGCGAATCGAGCACGAAACGATAGTCTGCCTTCGCTGCGGCTGCGGTTTCCGAATCGAGCGTCGTGGTGCTCGTCGCAGGCAGGCTGCGCGGCAGACCGCAGGCGAGTTGATACCAGAGCAGGCTGCCGTCCTTCACGCCTGCGGCAGAATCGTCGATGATGTCTCCGGTCGCGATGCTGAACGCCTTTGGTTGGCCGGGGCGCGACAGCACGACGAGCGACATCGGTTCCCCCGCCTTCGTCTGAATGAAGATCTGGCTTTCGGATTCGCCGGGCAGGCTGCCGGGGACATGGAAGGCTTGTCCGAGGCCGGAAATCTGCATGTCACGAATGTCGGGCGCAGCAACGGCTTCGGCCGCGACGGCGCGCACATAGGCGTCGCGCTCGGCCGTCCAGTCCACCTGAGCCCAAGGACGGACGAGCTGGAACTGCGCTTCACGGCCGCTTGGCGCAAGGAACAGCAGAACGGGAAGCCCCCTGAGTTTTGGCGCCTTTCCGCGCGGATCGGTACCGATATCGACGAGATACTCGATATTCTTCGGAACGAATCCCGGCGCGATCAGCACGTTGCTGATTTCAGCAGTGACCAGGTGACGGCGAAAGCCGGGCGCGAGGCCGGGAGACAGTTTTTCGCTGAGCTTTGAAGCTTTCGCCACCGTCGCGCGGACGATGATCGGCGCCTCGGTGGTCAGTGCCACGAGGTCCGCCCGCCCCGGGTTCGCTGACACGCCGGTAAGCGGAATCAGTGCCCCGGAGAGAAGAAGCGCAAAAAAAGCCCACAGGCGCATCAGGCCGTCCCTTTTGTTATGAAATCGAACAAAATCCATATTTGCTGGCAGCTTAACGCATTTGAGCCATGTTTGACATGACCGTGGCATGAATTGGGCAAGCGGCCAATCGCGCCACAACCCTGCCACAAAGCAGTTGCGGGTGCAGGGCGCCCAAGCTAGTAGGTCGCTCAGGGACGGTTTGAGCCGGTTTTCAACCGCTTCATGAGCGTTGCAAAAAGGGATAAGATTGCGGTCATAGCCGCAACTGGTTTCTGATCGATTCCTATGGGATCGATGGTTAAGGGTCAGCTAAGAGGGAGTAACCCGCGTCCATGGCATATGCAGATCAAGGCGTAAGCTCGAAGCGCATGGTCTCCTTGGCGCTCGTTGCGCTACTCCATGCCTTTCTCGGCTACGCATTCATAAGCGGCCTTGCGCTGCGTGTGGTTAAGGTCGTGACAGGTCCGATGGAGACGTTCGAGGTCGAGGAGCCTACGGTCGATGAAGAGCCGCCGCCTCCGCCGCCGGAACTCGAAGAGATTCCGCCGTATGTTCCACCGCCGGAAGTGATCGTCGAAACGATCGCACCGCCGCAGCCGACGATTACGATTCAGACCGAAACACCGCGTCCGGATCCGCCTCGGGTTGCGCCGCCGGCACCTCCCGCGCCGCCGCCTGCTGGTCCGACCACGCGTGCTCAGCCGAGGGGGCGTCTCGGCGCCACCATCACGGCTGACGACTATCCGCAAGCCTCCATCCGTGCAGAGGAAGAGGGTTCGGTGGTTGCGCGCTACACCATCGATACCGATGGTAAGGTCGTGAAGGGCAGCTGTTCGATTCAGACATCGAGCGGTTTCAGCCGCCTCGATACGCAGACCTGCAGCCTGATCGAACGCCGCTTCCGGTTCAATCCGGCGCAGCAGAACGGCCAGCCGGTTCAGGAGACGCGCAGCCAGGCGTTCCGCTGGCAGATTCCGAAATAAGCAGGATGTCGCCGTGGGCTGGGCAAGACCGGCCTGCGGCCTTTCCGTTTTCAAACCAACATTTTTATTCAGTCTAGGGGACTACACATGAAGAATTTTGTTTCGCGCGCCGGCCTTGCGGCAAGTGTTGCGCTCGGCACGCTGATGGTTTCGGTTCCGGCGTTCGCGGCGGAAGAAATCGCCACCGAAAACCCGTACGGCCTTCGCGCCGCGCTCGAGCAGGGCGGTCCGATCGCCCAGGGCACGTTCGCCATTCTCGTGCTGATGTCGCTGACATCGTGGTACGTGATCTTCACGAAGTGGTGGGACCAGCGGAAGCTGCTCATCGAAGCCAAGGAACTCGACAAGAAGTTCTGGTCGGCGCCGAGCCTGAAGGACGGTGCTGCCAAGCTCGACAAGAACTCGGCGTTCCGTCAGATCGTCGACGACGGCCTGCGCGCCGCCGATCACCATGAAGGTCGCCTGACCGACAGCATTGACAAGAACGAGTGGGTGACGATGTCGATGGCGCGTTCGACGCACTCGATCAACGCCCGCCTGCAGAGCGGTCTTGCCTGGCTCGCTTCGGTCGGCTCGACCTCGCCGTTCGTCGGTCTGTTCGGTACCGTTGTCGGCATCTACCGCGCGCTCATCAACATCGGCGTCGCCGGTCAGGCCTCGATCGACAAGGTCGCGGGTCCGGTCGGTGAGGCGCTCATCATGACCGCGCTCGGCCTCGCCGTGGCCGTTCCGGCCGTGCTTGGCTACAACTGGCTGATCCGCCGCAACAAGGACGTTCAGGACCGCCTGAACAACTTCTCTGCCGACGTGCATGGCTACATGATGTCGGGTGCACGCGTGGCACGTACGGGCGTGGCTCCGGCTGCGGCGCCGAAGGCCTGATTGCACGAAGGGGTGCGGCGGCCCGTCCGCCGCACCCCTCCCGATTTGTTTGATATCAGGAAGGATCGCTAGACATGGCGATGCAAGTAGGACCCTCGGACGACGATGACGCGCCGATGGCGGACATCAACACGACGCCCCTCGTGGACGTCATGCTGGTTATGCTGATCATCTTCCTCATCACCGTTCCCGTGGTCATCCAGACCGTGCCGCTCGAACTTCCCAAAGTGAGCAGCATGCCGACAACGACGAAGCCGGAGAACGTCCTCATCGCGGTCGATAACGCCGGCGACATCTTCTGGGGTGTCCAGCGTCTCGACAGCAAGCAGGAGCTCTTCGACAAGGCGGTTACGCACCTGAAGAAGGAAATCGAGCGTCAGGAAGCCGCGGGCACACCGATCGAACTGCCTGAAGTCCACATCCGCGGCGACGCGGGTACGGAGTTCAGCAACATCGGCGGCGTCATCTACACGATGCAGCGTGCCGGTTTCGTGAAGGTGGGCTTCATTTCAGAACCGCCCGCCGGTTCTGTCACCCGCTAAGCCGCAAGGAAACCATATTATGGCAATGAGTGTAGGCGGAGCCGAGGGCGGCGAAATGGTGGACATCAACACCACGCCGCTGATCGACGTGATGCTGGTGCTCCTCATCATGTTCATCATCACGATTCCGATCCAGACGCACGCGGTGAAGCTCGACCTCCCGTCGAACCAGAACCAGCCGCAGAACTCTCAGGTCGATCCGGTGATCAACCGCGTGAGCATCGACTTCCTGAACACGATCTACTGGAACGATCAGGAAGTGGACCTTGCGACGCTGCGTACGTATTTCAACGACGCGGCCCGCATGGAGCCTCAGCCCGAAATCCATCTGAAGCCCGACGCGCTGTCGCGCTACGACGTTGTGAACAACGTCATGGCGCAGGCGCAGATGTCTGGCGTCACCAAGATCGGTTTCGTCGGCAACGAGGCCTACGCCAACTAGGGCGAGGTCTCTGATCCAAAAGAAGAGGGGCGGACCTGACGGTCCGCCCCTTTTTTTGTTTTTTTGTCTGTTCGGTGAAAGCGCCGGGTGTGTCAGTCGTGCTTCGCGATGAAGTCCTCGACGACAGGCGCAATCTTCTCGCGCCAGCGGCGGCCGTTGAAGATGCCGTAGTGGCCGACCTCCATTGCGAGAAGATATGTCTTCTTCGCGTCGGGAAGCGCAGTGGCGAGCGTCAGTGCCGCCTTCGTTTGTCCGACGCCGGAGATGTCATCGCGCTCGCCTTCCACGGCCAGGAGCGCGACATCGGTGATGGCGCCGGGGTCGATCCGCGTGCCGCGATGCATGAACTCGCCCTTGGGCAGCAGATGGCGTTGGAACACGGCATCCACGGTTTGCAGGTAGAATTCGGCGGTCATGTCGCAGACGGCGCGGTACTCGTCGTAGAACGCCTTGGTGGAATCGGCGCTTTCGCCGTCGCCGACGACGAGATGTTTGAACATCTCCCAGTGGCTCATCATGTGGTTGCCGAGGTTCATCGACATGAAGCCGGCAAGCTGCAGGAAGCCCGGATACACACGGCGTCCCGCGCCCGCATACATCGGCGGCACGGTGGTGATGGCGTTGTGTTCGAACCAGCTGTGCTGGCGCCCGGTGGCGAGCGTGTTGACCTCGGTCGGCGCCTCGCGCGTGTCGATCGGCCCGCCCATCATGGTCAGCGAGCGCGGCCGTGCCTTGTGCTTCTTCGCGGACATCAGCGCCGCCGCCGCATAGGCGGGCACCGAAGGCTGGCACACGGCGATCATGTGCGTGCCGGGGCCGATGTGTTCGAGGAAGGCGACGATGTAGTCGATGTATTCGTCGAGATCGAAGCGGCCTTCATCGAGCGGGACGAGCTTCGCATCGCGCCAGTCGGTGATGTAAACGTCATGGCCGGGAATCATGCGCTCCACCGTGCCGCGCAGCAGCGTCGCATAGTGGCCGGACATCGGCGCGACGATCAGCAGCTTCGGCCCTGCCGCCACGCCATTCTGCTTCACGAAATGCTTGAGCTGCCCGAACGGCAGGCGGAAGCTGATCTCTTCATGCACGGCGACATCGTCGTCGCCGATCTTGACGCTTCGGATACCGAACTCCGGCTTGCCGCGCGGCGCCGAGGCATGGGCGAACACATCGAGTGCTGAGGCGATCACCGGGCTCATGCCGATATAGGCCAGGGGATTTGACGGATGTGCCAGCCAGTTGGCGCCCATGCTGGCGAAGGCGCTGGCCCCGGCCATCATGGAACGATGCAGCTCGTAGCTATGATAAATCATTCACAATACCCCGCTCGCAACGCCGGCATTTGCATCGAACGCCGGTCGTCTCCCGATCAGCTTAACCCGTGCAAATCGCGAGTCCATCGATTATTGCATTGCACAATGAGCGGGCCGTTAACGACGGTTCTGCAAGCGCTTCGCAAATGCTGCAAAGGAGAACGCCATGACCGCCAGAACGCTTGAGGGCCGCATTGCCCTCGTCACCGGCTCGACAAGCGGAATCGGGCTTTCAGTCGCGCGCGGCATGGCCGCCGCGGGCGCCGACATCGCCATCAACGGCTTCGGCGATGCGGACGCGATCGAACGCGAACGCGCCGGGATCGAGACGGACTTCGGCGTGCGCTGCGCGTTCCTGCCCGCGGATCTCTCCAAGGGCGCGGAAGCGACGAAGCTCGTGTCCGACTGCGCGGCGGCGCTCGGCGGGGTGGACATCCTCGTCAACAACGCAGGCATCCAGTACGTCGCACCGGTGGACGAATTTCCACCGGCGAAGTGGGAAGCGATCATCGCGATCAACCTTTCCGCCGCTTTCTACACGACGCAGGCGGCACTGCCGGCAATGAAGGCGAAGAACTGGGGCCGCATCATCAACATCGCGTCCGCACATGGCCTCGTCGCCTCGCCATTCAAGGCGGCTTATGTGTCCGCGAAGCACGGCATTGTAGGCTTCACCAAGACGGCGGCGCTCGAACTCGCCGAAACGGGCATCACGGTGAATGCGATCTGCCCCGGCTACGTGCGCACGCCGCTCGTTGCCGGTCAGGTGGCCGACCAGGCGAAGGTGCACAATATGTCGGAGGAGGAGGTCGTGCGGAACGTCATCCTCGCCGCCCAACCCAACAAGCGCTTCATCGAACCGGAAGAAGTCGCCGATTTCGCGGTGTTCCTCGCGGGCGAAACCGGGCGCTCGTTCACCGGCGACATCCTCTCGATCGACGGCGGCTGGACGGCGCGGTGAGCTTTTCGTCTGCCACGGCAGTGCTGATCACCGGTGCGGCCTCCGGCATCGGCAAGGCAACGGCCGAGCGACTCCATGCCGAAGGCGTCAGGCGTTTCGCGCTGGTGGATATCGACAACGCGCCACCCCTTGCTGACGCCGACGTCCTGCAGATCACCGGCAATGTCGCCGACCCATCCACCTGGGAGGAAGCCGAACGCGCCATCACGCACCGTTTCGGTCGGCTCGATCTCGCCGTCGTCAACGCCGGCGTCTCCGGCGCCGGCCCGATCGCCGACCTCAGCTTCGACGAATGGCGCCGCGTGCTCTCGGTGAACCTCGACGGCGCCTTCCTGACGCTCCGCGCGGCGATGCGGCTGATAACAGGGGCGGGGGCGATCGTGGTCGTCTCCTCGATCTCCGGGATCAAGGCCGAGCCCGGCGTCGCGGCATACGGGGCATCCAAGGCCGCCGCCGCGCATCTCGCGAAGGTCGCCGCCAAGGAAGGCGCGTCGCGGGGCCTCCGCGTGAACGCCATTCTGCCGGGCGGTGTCGATACGCCGATCTGGAACGGAATGGCCTTTTTCGAGGACATGGTCCGTGACCTCGGCAGCCGCGAAGCTGCGCTGCAGGCCATGGCGACTGCGGCGACCCCGCTCGGACGCTTCGCGACCGCAGACGAAATCGCCGGGCAGATCGCGTTCCTGCTGTCGGACGCCGCGGCAACGATTACCGGCGCGCTGATACAAAGCGACGGGGGATATTCGCTGTGACCCAGACCATCGCAGTGACCTTTCCAGCCCCCCATTGACAGCTGCACCGGGCATTCCCATTAACGGGGCGCGGCCCGGGCCCCTCTGACGAGACACGTCTCGTGATGTCGGACCGCATCGGATGATCCGATGCTTGTGGCCCGACGGCTTACGTCTGTTCCCTGAAAGCGCGGATCCTCCGGCGACCGATACGGTCCACAAGAGGAGATAGACGAATGCTTAATCCCTGTCGTTCCCGGCGCTCCGCCCCCGAGGTGCGCTGATGGAGTTTCTGTTTGCTGATTGGCTTGGCACACCGGCCTGGTTCTGGCTGTCCTTCCTGGGGCTCGTCATCGCTTTGACGGCGTTCGATCTCGGCGTGCTTCATAAGGAGGACCGCGAAATGGGCATCGGCGAGAGCCTGAGACTCTCTGCATTCTACATCGGTATCGCGCTGCTGTTCGGCGCCTGGGTCTGGTATGCGCGTGGGCCTGAGTCCGGGATGCAATATTACACCGGCTTCTTCATCGAAAAGGCACTGTCGATCGACAACGTCTTCGTCATCAGCCTGATCTTCACCTATTTCGCGATCCCTCCCAAATATCAGTACCGCGCGCTGCTGTGGGGCATCATTGCGGTGATCCTGCTGCGCGGCCTGATGATCGCGGGTGGCGCCGCGCTGGTGAACGAGGCCTATTGGGTGCTCTATCTGTTCGCCGCCTTCCTGATCTTCACCGGCATCAAGATGTTCTTCGCCGGTGACGAACCGATGGACGTGGCGAATAACCCTGCGGTGAAATTCATATCGCGTCATATGCGCGTGACGCCTGACCTGCATGGTCAGCACTTCTTCGTGAAGACACCGGATGCCCGGACCGGAAAGCTGGTGACGGCGGCCACACCGCTGTTTCTGGCGCTTATGGTCATCAATCTCGCCGATCTGGTTTTCGCGGTCGACAGCGTGCCCGCGATCTTCGCGATTACGACCGATACGTTCATCGTCTATACGTCGAACATCATGGCCATCCTCGGCCTGCGCGCGCTCTACTTCGCGCTCGCCGCGATGGTACATCGCTTCCACTACCTGAAATACGCGCTTGCGGCGGTGCTCATCTTCATCGGCGCGAAAATCTTCATCGCGGACTTCCTGCTCGGCGGCGACAAATTTCCGCCTGTGCTGAGCCTAGGCGTGACCTTCGCGCTGATCGCGGCGGGGATCGTCTATTCGCTGTGGAAGACCCGAGGCCGACCGGAACCGGACTGGCCCGCCGAGGGGACCTGAGGCACGGCCACACCCGCCTGATCGTTGGGGTGCTGTCACGAAAAATTCACGGGCGCTTTCCGAAACCGGAAACCATTCGGGCGCAATGCCGGCGTGTGATCCATCTCGCGGGAGCGATGTGCGTGCGTCTGTTCATTATGTTTCTGGTTCTGATGGCCCCGGCGCCGGCGGCGGCTGCGACAACGTGGCCCGAGGCGGCGTCCGGGGCGGTGCGGGCGGCGCAGGCGATGCCGCGCTCGGCCGTGGTTCGGCGCGCGACCTGCGTGGCGCGAGTGCGGATTGCCGTGGACGGCAACGGGCTGATCACGCGCTACGACATCGTGAAACCGTGCTTGGAGCCGATTCTCACGCGCTCCACCGACGACCTGTTCTTCAAGGTCGGCCAGTTGCCGCCGCCGCCCGCGCGGCGTCCGGCGAGCCTTGAGATCGAGGTGCACTGGCCGCCGAAGGGCTGAGCAGCATTGAGCGCGGCCGCGGCCACTGCTAATCCGCCGCAATGAGCATCAGCGAGTCCGGCAAAGAGCCCAAGGAAAAGCGTTCCCTCAGCAATCTGCAATTGCTCTGGAACTTTGCGCGACGTTATCCCGTGCAAGTGACGGCGTTCTTCGTCTCGCTGTTCATCGCGGCGCTCGCGACGCTGGCGATTCCGCGCAGTTTCCAGCGTATCGTCGACAACGGCTTCGGCGCGGAAACGGACACGACGATCGCGCCTTATTTCTACGGTATGCTTGGCGTGGTCGCTGTGCTCGGCATCGCCACGGCGGTGCGCTTCTACTACGTGTCGTGGCTTGGCGAGCGGGTCGTGGCCGATCTCAGGCAGAGCGTCCACGCCAACCTGCTGACACTCGATCCGGCCTTCTTCGAGGAAAACCGGCCCTCCGAGATCGCCTCGCGGCTAACGGCGGATACGGCGATCATCGAGCAGGTGGTGGGCAGCAGCCTTTCGATGGCGCTTCGGAACTCCATTCTCGGCATCGGCGGCGTCATCTACCTATTCACGATCAGCCCCAAGCTCACCGGCATGTTGCTGCTCGGCATCCCCCTCGCGGTTCTGCCGATGGCGATCATGGGCCGGCGCGTGCAGGCGCTCTCTCGCAGCTCGCAGGATAATGTCGCGAGTGTCGGGACGATCGTGAGCGAGGCGCTGGGCGCGATCCGCATTGTGCAGGCGTTCACGCAGGAACGGAACGAGGCAGCGCGCTTCACCCGTGCGGTGGAATCGACCTTTGCCGCGGCACGGCGACGCATCGGTATGCGCGCGGTGCTGACCGCGATCGTGATCACGATCATCTTCGGCGGCATCACGATGGTGCTGTGGGAAGGTGCGAGCGACGTGATCAACAAGGTGATGACGGGCGGCCAGATCACGGCCTTCGTGCTGACCGCCGCGATCGTTGCGGGCGCGTTCGGCGCGCTTACCGAAGTTTACGGCGACGTGATGCGGGCGACGGGCGCGGCGGGCCGCATGAAGGAATTGCTGAGCGCGGTGCCGCGGATCACGGCGCCGGCGAACCCCGTGCCGCTGCCGCAGCCGCCGGTAGGGCGCGTGAGCTTCGAAAACGTGACCTTCCGCTATCCGACGCGCAAGGAAACGAAGGCGCTCAGCGACTTCTCGCTCGACATCGCGCCGGGGGAGACGGTCGCGGTCGTGGGCCCATCGGGCGCAGGCAAATCGACATTGTTCCAGCTCATCCAGCGCTTCTACGATCCGGAGGCCGGAACGGTGCGCGTGGACGGCGTTGCGCTGCCCGACGCGGACCCTTCCGCCGTGCGCGGCCGTATCGCGATGGTGCCGCAGGAAAGCGTGGTGTTCGCCGAGAGCGCCTACAACAACATCCTCTATGGCCGCCCGGATGCGACCGAGGCCGAGGTGTGGGCCGCGGCGGACGCGGCGAATGCTTCGGAATTCCTGCGCGCGCTGCCGGAGGGCATCCACACCTTCCTCGGCGAGGCGGGAACGCGGCTTTCGGGCGGGCAGCGGCAGCGGCTTTCGATCGCGCGCGCCGTGCTGCGCAATGCGCCGATCCTGCTGCTCGACGAGGCGACATCGGCGCTCGATGCCGAAAGCGAGAGGCTGGTGCAGGAAGCGCTTGAGCGGCTGATGCAGGGACGCACGACGCTGGTGATCGCGCATCGCCTTGCCACGGTGCGCGGCGCCGACCGCATCGTCGTGATGGACGAGGGGCGGATCGTGGGGCAGGGGCGGCACGATGAGCTGATGGCGGGCGGCGGGCTCTACGCACGGCTCGCGCGTCTGCAGTTCGAGGATGCGGCCTGAGACGGCCGAGCCCGGTTCGGAATTTATATTGTAACTGATAATCGTTCGCGTTAACATCGCTGCCGATCAGGAACAGGATTGATTCAGCGCCGATGCACAGCGTGACGCCTAACAAGGCGGTCAAGAAAAGCCGCAAGGCGTTCTGGCTGAAACAGCTGCATACGTGGCATTGGATGAGCTCTGCCATCAGCTTCGTTGGCCTCGTGTTGTTCACGATCACCGGGATCACGCTCAATCACGCCGCCGAGATCGAGGCGGAACCGGTGATCGAGGAGCGCACGGCGCAGCTTCCCGCAAACCTGCTCGCGCATATCACGCCGAAAGACAGCGAGGCCGAACGCGCACCGCTGCCTGCATCGGTCGCGCAATGGGTAGCCGACACGTTTTCCGTGAAGGCGGGCGGCGAGGCGGAATGGTCTCCCAAAGAGGTCTATCTCGCGTTGCCGCGCCCCGGCGGGGACGGGTGGGTCGCGATCGACCGCGAAACCGGCGACACGACGGCCGAGAGCACCGACCGCGGCTGGATTTCCTACCTCAACGACCTTCACAAGGGCCGGAATTCAGGCACGGCGTGGAAGTGGTTCATCGATATTTTCGCAGGCGCCTGCCTCGTGTTTGCATTTACCGGCCTGTTCCTCCTCCAGCTTCATGCCGCGAAACGGCCGAGCACGTGGCCGATCGTGGGGGTGGGGCTGCTCATCCCCGTTCTCGTCGCCTTGATATTCATTCACTGAAGGGTTCCAGTATGCAGCTTTCCACGCGTATCGTGATGACCGGCGCGGCTTTCGCGGGGCTGGCGGCGCCCGCGGCCGCGCAGAGCATTGACCTTACCGTCACCATCCCGCGCCTCAGCGTTGCCGAGTATCACCGGCCCTATGTCGCGATCTGGCTCGAAAAGACGGGCGCGCCGGCGAAGACGCTCGCCATCTGGTACGACCACGACATGAAGGACAATGAGGGCACCAAGTGGCTCCGCGATGTGCGCCAGTGGTGGCGCGCCTCGGGCCGCGGGCTCAGTTTCCCGGCGGACGGCATTACCGGCGCGACGAAGGCGCCGGGCACGCACAAGGTGAGCTTCGGCGCGGATGTGCTCGGGAAGCTGGATGCCGGCGACTACACGCTGCTTGTGGAGGCCGCGCGCGAGGTGGGTGGCCGCGAACTGGTGAAACTGCCGTTCAGCTGGCCGCCGAAATCCGGCAAGGCCGTGAGCGCGGCCGGGAGCGAAGAACTCGGTGCGGTTAGCGCTACCTTCAAACGCTGAAAGGACAATATTCATGAAAACCGGAATCCTGCGAGCGCTCGCCATCTCGACAGCTTTGTTCAGCGCAACCGCCGCTGAGGCACACCGCCAGTGGATGTTGCCCTCCTCGACCGTGCTTTCGGGCCAGTCGAGCTGGGTGACGGTGGATGCCGCCGTCTCCAATGACCTGTTCTATTTCGAGCACCAGCCGGTGCGGCTCGGCAACGTGAAGGCGTGGGCGCCGGACGGCAGCGAAGTGGTGCTTCAGAACGAGTCGACGGGGCGCTACCGCAGCACCTTCGATGTCGAGCTGAAGCAGCAGGGGACCTACAAGATCGCGAATGCCGGCGGTGGCATCTTCGGCAGCTACAAAGAGAACGGCGAGGAGAAGCGCCTGCCGCGCGGCGCTTCGGCGGCTGACATCGAGGAGCTGATCCCCGTGGACGCGACCGATGTGAAGCTTTCCGAGAGCTGGAGCCGCAACGAGATCTTCGTAACACTCGGCGCGCCGACGGACGCGACGCTGAAGCCGAGTGGCAAGGGGCTTGAGCTGGTGCCGGTGACTCACCCGAACGACCTTGTTTCGGGCGAAGCGGCGACGTTCCAGTTCGTGATCGATGGCAAGCCTGCGGCCGGGATCGAAATCGAGGTCGTGCCGGGCGGCATCCGCTACCGTGACCAGCTCGGCCAGATGGACCTCAAGACCGACGCCGAGGGCAAGGTGACGATCACGTGGCCGAACCCGGGCCTCTATTGGATGAGTGCCGAAGCCAGCGACAAGAACGTCAGCGTGAAGGGCGCCGAGCAGCGCCGCCTCGGTTATGTCTCGACGCTCGAGGTGCTGGCGCCCTGACCGCCCGCATCCTCGTCCCGAAGGCGCTCTCCGCCGCGGCCTTTGCGCTGAGGGAGCCGACGGGGCACATCGCGGCGCTTTCGGGCGAGACGATGGGGACGCGCTGGTCGGTGCGCCTTGTCGTGTTCGCGCCGGGCAGGCTCGCGGAGATTGGCGCGGGCGTGCAGGGCGTGCTTGACGCTGTTGTCGCGGAAATGAGCACGTGGGAGGGATCGTCCGACATCAGTCGGTTCAACCGCGCGGCGGTTGGGGCGTGGCAGGCGATGCCGCCGGGTTTCCTGACCGTGCTTTCCGCTGCGCTCCGCATCGCGGAGGAGAGCGGGGGGACGTTCGATCCGACGATTGGGGCGATCGTGGATGCCTGGGGGTTTGGAGCGGCGGGTGCTGTCGCTTCGGTGCCGGATATGGAGACGACCGAGACGCTGCGTCTTGCGGCGGGTTGGCGGCGGGTGGAATGTGATACGCTGCTGCAGCGGGCACGGCGGACCGATACGCTTGCGCTCGACTTTTCCGGGATCGCCAAGGGGTTCGGGGCGGACCGCGTGGCGGCATGGCTGAAGAGCCGGGGGTTTCGGCACTTTCTTGTCGAGGTCGGCGGCGAACTCGTGGGGGAGGGCGTGAAGCCGGACGGGCAGCCGTGGTGGGTGGATATCGAGATGCCGCCGGTCGCGGCGCTGCCGCCGCTGCGGCTTGCGCTGCATGGCCTCTCGGCGGCGACATCGGGCGACTATCGGCGCTGGTTCGAAGCGGACGGTGAGCGCTTCGCGCACACCATCGACCCGCGTAGCGGCAGGCCCACGGAGGGTGTCGCTTCCGTCACCGTCCTTCACGCGGAATGCATGTACGCCGACGCCTATGCGACGGCGATCACGGTGCTGGGTGCCGAAGACGGCCTGCGCTTCGCCAACAGCCTCGGCCTCGCCGCGCATATCGTTTCCCGCGACGGGAGCGAGACGATGAGCCTTGCCTTCACGGCGATGCTCGACTGATCACCCCTGCAGGACGAAGGGGATTTCCACGGTGCCCCGCACGGCGACGGCGACGCCGTCGCGGATCGTGGGGGACCAGCGCCAGTGGCGGACGGCGCCGAGCGCAGCGCGGTCGAGCCGGTCGTAGCCGCTGCTCTTGGCGAGGCGGATGTCGGCGACGTTTCCGTCCGTGCCGAGTGTCAGCGCCAGAACGACCGTACCCTGCTCGCGCTTGCGGCGCGATTCGAACGGATAGGACGGCGGCTTTGCCGAGATCATCGTGGCGCCGAGATCGTCGGCGACCAGCGTCGGCGGCGCGGCCGGGCGCGGTGCGAGCGGGGCCTTGATCGCGACGGGGGCCGGAGGCGCGGCCTGCGGCTGATCGGCGGTCGCGACGATCGGCGGTGTTTCGCGGGCGAATTCGACGGCGGGCGGCGGTACGTAGATTTCGGGCTCGGCAAGCTCGGGCGGTGGCGGTGCTTCGGGCGCGGGGGGCGGGGCCGAAAGATCGAGCAGGTCCATCGCCGTCTGCACGCTGTGCGGCGGGATCACCTGCGTGCGGATGAGCACCGCGCCGAGCCCCACATGAAGCGCACCGACGACGAGGAGCATGCGCCAATCGAGACGAGCAGGCTGATATCCGCCGGATTTCGCCATTTCCATTTGATGCGTGGCCGGTTTCGATACCGGTGCCGCAACAGCCGACACGCGCTCCTGAAGCTGCATGTCGTCGAACGCGTCATCCGCGCTGCGTGCAAGAACCGTGTGCATTCGAACGCCCCGTTTGCCGTCGTGCCAGGCCTGAATAAAGCCTCAAATAATGCAAATCAATCGCATTATTGATTGCGCGCCTGCGTCAGGTCGTCGCCCAGCGGCGGAGGAGATTGTGATAGACGCCGGTGAGCTGGATGATCGCGGCATCGTCGTGGCCGCGGTCCTGCGCGATCGTCTGGATCGCCGTATCGAGCTCGAACAGCGAGCGACGGGCTTCGCCATCGCGAACCATCGACTGAATCCAGAAGAAGCTCGCGGTGCGCTTGCCGCGCGTGACGGGCTCGACACGGTGCAGGCTGGAGGCCGGATAGAGTACCATGTGCCCGGCGGGCAGCTTCACCTGTTGGACGCCGAACTGGTCCTCGATGGTGAGCTCGCCGCCGTCGTAGTCGTCGGGGTCTTCGAGGAACAGCGTTGCCGAAAGATCGCTGCGGATGCGGAATTCGCTGCCGCGCTGGATGCGAATGGCGTTGTCGATGTGAACGCCGAAGGTCTGGCCGCCCTCATAGCTGTTGAACAGCGGCGGATAGACCTTGAGCGGCAGCGCGGCGGCGATGAACAATGGTGCCTTGCCGAGCGCATCGAGGATGATCGTTCCCGCTTCGCGCGCTGCGGCGCTGTCTTCGGGGAGCTGCATGTTGCGTTTGGCAAGCGCGGACTGGTAGCCGGAGGTGACATTGCCGTCGACCCACGGGGCGGCATCGATGATCGCGCGGACGCGGGCGAGCGCCTCTGCATCGAGCACGTCGGGAATCGCGATCATCATGCCAAGAAACCGATCTTCGTTGGACCTACTGAGATATCAGCACCGGCGGTGCTGGTGGGCAAGAGCGATCCCCCTGAACCACTCTTGCCCGCAAGCCATGCTCAGAAGCTGTAGAACAGGCTGAGCACGGCCGACCGCCCTTCGCCGGGCGTCGCCCAACCGTTGTTGCGGATGCCGGTGTAGTATTTCTCGTCCGTGAAGTTCTGGACGTTGAGCTGCGCCGTCAGCCCGTTGCCGAACGGATAGGACACGAACGCGCGGTGCGTGAGCCAATCCTTCGATTTCGGGAACGGGGTTGCCGTGTTCGAGAGCAGGAAACTGCCCTGATAGGTGAACCCGTAACCGACCTGCAGGCCGAAGGGGAGCGTGTAGGTGGTGAACAGGCTTCCAGAGTGCTTCGGCGTGTTGGTCAGCGGATTGCCGGCCTGCGTATCCGTGAGCGGGCAGGTGATCGCCGTGCCGCCCGGAGGCGTGAATGTCGCGCCCGGATTGGCAAGGCAGTAGTTCGAAACGCTCTGCTTCACCTTGCTGTCGAGGTAGGTGTAGTTCGCGAAGATCGCCCAGGCGTCGGTGATGTTGCCCGAAGCGCCGAGCGCGAGACCGTCCACGCGGCTCTGCCCGTCGAGCACTTGAAGCGTGCCGAGCGTGGGATCGTTGCTGGCCACCGGATAGTTGGTGCGTTCGTTCCGGAACAGCGCGGCGGTGAGCTGGAGCCTGCCGCCGACGAGATCGATCTTGCCGCCGATCTCGTAGTTGACGGCTTCCTGCGGCGCGACCGTGCAGGGATCGAGGTTCAGGTTCTGCGCAGTCGCAAGGCCGCAGCCGCCGCGAACGCTCGACGAGGTCGGCGTGCGGCTGTTGCCGTAAGCCGCGTAGAGGCTGGCGTTGGGCACCGGCTTGTAGACGAGGCCGACGCGGTAGCTGAACAGGTTGTCGTCCGACCGCTGCACGACACCGCGGGTTACGTTGCCGAACGTCGGCCCCGGCGTGCCGATGATGGTATCGGCGCGGAAATCCGCCTTGTTGTTTTCCCAGCGGATGCCGCCGTTGATCTCGAACTGCTCGGAAAGCTTGATGGCATCGAACAGGTAGAAGGCGATGTTCCGCGTGTCGCCCTGCGAGAACGCCGTCGGTATGTAGTTGATCGGGCCGCCGTAAATGGGATCGGGGTCCGAGATGTCGATCGGCGGCAGTGTCGGGTTCGGCGTCGCGCCGCCCGCATTCCGCAGCGAGTTGCCGTTCGACAGATCATAGTCTTCCTGCGCGTAGGAGGCGCCGATCGTAACCGTGTGCTCGATACCGCCCGTGTTGAACACGGCCTTCAGATCGAGCTGATTGTAGAGCATCTGGTTTTCGGAGAAGCGCGACGTACCGCGCGGCCCCGAGGGGTAATACATGCCGGGAAGCTGCCCGGCTCCGCACGCCGCGCCCGTGTAGAGCGTACCGCTATCGAGGCAGTAGGTGCCCTGCGGCGGATTGACGACGAGATCCTGTTCCACGCGCTGCCAGCGCGCGAGGTTGCGAAGCGAGACCTTGTCGCTGAAGGCGTGCTCGAAGATCGCGGTTGCCTGATCGACCGTCTGCTTCTGATAATCGACATCCTTGTAGCCGTAGTAGCCGCCGTAATCGGCGCCTGGCAGCAGTCCGCCGACCGACGAATAATAAGGCACACCGTAGATCGGCGTGTTGTCGTCCTTCTGATGGACATAGAGCAGCGTCAGGCTGGTCGGCCCGTCGATGCCGATGGTGACAGACGGCGCGATGCCCCAGCGCTCGTAGTGATCGAAGTCGCGGGCCGGAACGTCGTTCTCGTGGTACATGGCGTTGAGGCGGACGGCGACGAGGTCCGACAGGCGGAGGTTGCTGTCCACCGTGGCGCGATAATAATTGTCCGTGCCGATGCCCGCCTGAACGACGCTGAGGTCTTCGCCCTTCGGTCGCTTGGTGACGAGGTTGATCGTGCCCGAGATCGAGCCCGAGCCGCCGTACACCGAGTTGGCGCCGTTCACGACCTCGATCTGCTCGAGGTTGAACGTGTCCGAGCGGCTGTACTGCGCGCTGTCGCGCACGCCGTCGATCTGGAGATCGGTGTTGGCGCTCTGGCCGCGCAGGTTGATGCTGTCGCCGTAGCCGCCGCCGCCTTCACCGGCGCCGAAGGTGATGCCCGGAATGGTCGTCAGCGCCTCGCGCAGCGTCAGCAGGTTCTGCTGGCGGATCGTGGTGTTGCCGATGACGGTGATGGTTTGCGGCGTATCGAGCAGCGGGCGCACATATTTGGGAGACTCGGCCTTCTCGACCTTGATTTGCTCTTCGATCGCAGTGCCGGTGACGGTGACGCCGCCGAGCTTCTGCTGCTGATCCTGTGCGTGCGCAGGAAGCGCGCTGGCGACGAAGCCCACGCAAGACAGGGCAAGGAAAGCGGGGCCGGCGACGGACGCGCGGGCGGTTGGTTCTGCAGACATTGGAACACCCCCAAACAGTTACAAGGTTCGGGCGTGTTATTGAGAGTGATTTGCAGAGTCAACGCTATTACGAGTCAGTCGCAATAATTATCCGAGGGCTTCGGCCTGCTCGGCAAGTTCGAGCCAGCGATCCTCGCAGGTGGCGAGACGGCCGCGCGCGGCATCGAGCGCGGCGGAAATGCGCATGAAGCCGTCCGGGTCACGCGTGTAGAGCGCGGGGTTGGCAAGGCTTTTCTCGTGCAGGGCGATTTCGGTATTCAGCGCCTCGATCTCGCCGGGGAGCAGATCAAGCTCTCGCTGGTCCTTGTAGCTGAGCTTGGTGCGGGCGGTGCGCGGGGCTTCGGCGGCGGGGGCGCTGCTTGTCTTGGGGGCGATGCGCTGCGTGCGCTTCTTTTCCCAGTCGGCAAAGCCGCCCGCGACAACATCGGCGCGGCCGCTGCCATCGAGGCCCACCACCATCGTGACCGTGCGATCGAGGAAGTCGCGGTCATGGCTGACGATGAGGACGGTGCCCTCGTAGTCGGCGATCACCTCCTGCAGCAGGTCGAGCGTTTCGAGGTCGAGGTCGTTCGTCGGCTCGTCGAGAACGAGGAGGTTCGAGGCGCGGGCGAATTCGCGCGCGAGCAGCAGCCGGGAGCGTTCGCCGCCGGAGAGCGCATCGACAGGCGCATCGGCATAGGCCGGATCGAACAGGAACTCCTTGAGGTAGCCGATGACGTGCTTCTTCTCGCCGCGCACGTCGATCCAGTCGCCGCCGTCCGCAAGGATGTCGCGCACGCGCTTGCCGGGTTCGAGAAGTTTGCGCTGCTGATCGATGGTGATGCCCGCGAGCGTTTTCGCCCGCCTCACCGTGCCCGTATCGGGCGCGATCTCGCAGGTGAGGAGCCTCAGCAGCGTCGTTTTGCCCGCGCCGTTGGGGCCGACGATGCCGATGCGGTCGCCGCGCTGGATGCGGAGCGTCAGATCCTTGATGATCGTGCGGCCGTCGTAGCTCTTGCTGACGCCCTCCGCATCGATGACGATCTTGGCCTTGGCATCGTCGCTTTGCAGTCCGAGCTTCGCCTTGCCGGCCTGCCCGATCATGCTCGCACGCTGCGCGCGCATCTCCTGCAGCTTGGCGAGGCGGCCCTGATTGCGGCGGCGGCGGGCGGTGACGCCGCGCTGGAGCCAGTGGAGTTCGTCGCGGAGCTTCGAATCAAGCTTCTCTGCGGCACGCGCTTCCTCGGCATAGACCTGCTCGGTCCACGCCTCGAAGCCGCCGAAGCCGATCTCGGCGCGGCGGACCTGGCCGCGATCGAGCCAGAGCGAGGAGCGGGTGAGGCGGGTGAGGAAGGTGCGGTCGTGGCTGATCGCGACGAACGCGCCCGTGTAGCGGCCGAGCCAGCCTTCGAGCCATTCGATCGCCGCGAGATCGAGGTGGTTGGTGGGCTCGTCGAGCAGGATCAGGTCCGGGTTTTCGGCGAGCGCGCGGGCGAGCGCGGCGCGGCGCCGTTCGCCGCCGCTCGCGGTTTCGGCGGCGCGGTCGAGATCGAGGCCGATCTGATCGGCGATGGCGTCTACCTCATGCGCCTCCGGCGCGCCGGGGCCGCGCATCGCGAAATCGCGCAGGGTGGCGAAACCGGTGACCTTGGGATCCTGCTCCAGCAGCACGATGTGCGTGCCGGGGCGGGCCTTGCGCTCGCCCTCGTCGAAATCGACGAGCCCGGCGATGAGACGAAAGAGCGTCGTCTTGCCCGCGCCGTTGCGGCCGATGAGCGCCAGCCGGTCGCGCTCGCCGATGAAAAGGTCGAGGCCGCGGAGCAGCCAGCCCGTGCCCTGGACGAGGCCAATGGATTCAAGCGAGACAATAGGGGCGGACACGCGTTAGACTTCCAGGCGAGAGGAACGAGGGGGAGTTAGGGTGATTGCGGCGTCTGCGCAATATTCATGGGCTATTCACCGCGCGGGCGGTAATCGTGTCGGGCGTTTCCAAGGAATGAGTCCGCGTGTGAAGTTTCGTTTCGCCTTTGTCTGGCTTGCCCTTTGCGTCTCCGCGGCAACCGCGGCGCCCGCGCAGGCACTCGATCCGAAGATGAAGGATCACGATGCGGCACGGGCGGCGACGAAAAGCGGCGAGATTCGCTCGCTCGGCGAGATCAAGAGCCGCGTCGGCAACCGTGTGGGCGGCGAACTCGTCGGCAGCAAGCTCGACATGGATCGGAAGCGCTACCGGCTGCGCTACCTGCGCGAGGGCTCGGTCGTCGAGGTGGACGTCGACGCCAAGACCGGCCATATCATCGATATAGACGGCAACTGAAGGTTTCCCCATGCGCCTGCTGATCGTCGAAGACGAACCCACGCTTGCACGCCAGCTTCGCGAGACGCTGGAAGGCGCAGGCTATGCGGTCGATGTCGCGAACGACGGCGAGGAGGGCCACTTCCTCGGCTCCTCCGAAAGCTATGACGCGATCGTGCTCGATCTCGGTCTTCCCGAGATGGACGGGCTCACCGTGCTCGACAAGTGGCGCAAGGCCGACATCGCCATCCCCGTGCTGGTGCTGACGGCGCGCGACAGCTGGTCCGACAAGGTGGCGGGGCTCGACGCGGGCGCGGACGATTATCTCGCCAAGCCCTTCCAGATGGAGGAACTGATCGCGCGGCTGCGCGCGCTCATCCGCCGCTCGACGGGGAACGCCTCCTCCGAACTCGAAGCGGGCGACGTGCGGCTCGACATGCGCTCCGGGCGCGTGACGCTGAACGGCACGCCGGTGCGGCTCACCGCGCAGGAATATAAACTGCTCGCGTATCTGATGCACCACAAGGGCAAGGTCGTTTCGCGCACCGAACTGATCGAGCACATCTACGATCAGGACTTCGACCGCGATTCGAACACCATCGAGGTGTTCATCACGCGCATCCGCAAGAAGCTGGGCGCTGACCTCATCCAGACCATCCGCGGTCTCGGCTACAGCCTGGACGATCCGCAAGCTGCCTGAGGTGGCCGTCACCGCGCCACGCGAATCCCGTTTCGGCCAGCTTTTCCGGCGCGGTTCGCTCAGCCGCCGTATGCTGGCGGTATCGGCGCTGTGGATCATCACACTGCTGCTGATGGGGGGCTACGCGCTCGAACGCACGGTCGGGCGCATTATCGTCGACGGTTTCGATGAGCGTCTGCGCAGCGTGCTTACCGGGCTGATCGCGACCGTGGAGCTGGGCCCCGAGGGGGAAATCCGGCTGAATCGCTCGCTCGGTGATCAACGCTTTCAGGAGCCTTATTCGGGCCTCTATTGGCAGATCAGCATGGCGGGGCAGGAGCCGCTGCGCTCGCGCTCGCTGTGGGACCGCGCGCTGACCCCAAGTACGTTCGATGCCAGCAAGGAACCCGTGGCCTACGACAGCGACGCCTTCGAAGGCGAACGGCTGCGCATCGTGGAACGCGACATCGTGCTGCCCGACAGCCCGATCATGCTTCATGTGCAGGCTGCGCAAAACCGGGCGGAACTCGACCGCCAGCTCGCCCGCGTGCGCGCGACCGTGCTGTGGTCGCTCGGCGTGCTCGGCATCGGGCTCATCGGCATGGCGGGGCTTCAGACGGGCTACGGCCTCTGGCCGCTGCGCCGGATCAGCGACCAGATCGCCGCGGTGCGCAGCGGTGCGGTGCGGCGCGTCTCCTCCGATTTCCCGGCGGAAGTGTCGCCGATGGTCGCCGAACTGAACGAACTGCTGGATCACACGGAGGCGCAGGCGGAAGCGGCGCGGATGCACGCCGGCAATCTCGCGCACGCCCTGAAGACGCCGCTCGCGATCGTGATGAACGAGGCGGAGGGACAGGCGAACCCGCTCGCGGTCACGGTGCGCGGTCAGCTCGCCATCATGCGGCGCCACATCGATCACCACCTTGCCCGCGCCCGCGCGCTCGGCCGCCGATCGGCGGTGAACGCGCGCGCCGAGGTGTGGTCCGCGCTCGAAGGCCTGCGCCGCGCGATCAGCCGCATTTATCCCGAGGTCACGATCGATCTCGACGGCGACCGCGCCGCCGTCTTCCACGGCGAGCGGCAGGATCTCGAGGAAATGGCCGGCAACCTTATCGAGAACGCCGCCAAGTATGGCGCCGGGCGCGTGTTCGTCTCGGTCTCGCGCACGGACGGGCCGGAACGCTTCATCGAGATCGTCGTGGAGGATGACGGCCCCGGCATCGCGGAAGCCGAGCGCGTTCGAATCTTCGGGCGCGGCGCGCGGCTCGACACCGAGAAGCCCGGCACGGGTCTCGGCCTTTCCATCGTGAAGGACGTGGCCGAAATCTACGGCGGCAGCATCACGCTCGGCAGCAGCGAGGATCTCGGCGGTCTCGCCGCGACACTGCGGCTACCGGCGGCTACTTCTTGAGGGTCTTCAACAGCTTCTTTCCGGCGTCGAGCGGGTTGGCGCGCAGCTTCGCCTCTTCGGTGCCGATATATTGGAAGATGCCCTTCAGCGCCTGATCGGTAACGCTGTCCGTCAGGCCGTCTCGGCTGAGGCCTGCGCCCGACAGGAGCGAAGAACCGGCACCGAGCTTGTCCAGCTGATCGAAGGCACCGACTTTACCGAGCGCGGCGGCGACGAGGGGGCGGACCTTGGCTTGCAGGTCGTCGCCCGCGCTTTCTTCCAGATACCGGGTCGCGCCGTCGCTCTTCGAAACCACGCTGACGCCGTCCTGCAGAGTCATATCGTTTATCGCGCTGCGGAAGATCGGCTTGGCTTCCTTCGCGGCCAAACCGGCGGCATCGTTCAGGCTTTTCGTGAGATTGCCGGTGAGACCGGCCTGATCCGTGTATTTCAGCAGCTTGGAGGCTTTCTTGAGCGGCCCCGGAAGCAGGATGCGGATCGCCTTGTCGGCATAAAAGGCGCCGGGCTGGGCGAGCTTGTCGAGCGCGCTGTCTGAAGCGTCGCCGAGGATGGACTTTACCGGGGCGCCGAGCCCCTGCGCCGCGGCAGGCGGAGCGGCGGAGAGCGTGCCGACAAGAAGCGTTGCGGCCAGGAACCCACGAACAACGATGCTGCTGGTCATGCGCTTTCTCCCCACCAGATATGCGGAGAGCTTATCATAGCGCCGCCCGACGGGAAATCGTGCGGCAGTCAATTCGCGAGAGGAGATGGATGCCCCGCGAGGATTCGAACCTCGATTGACGGAGTCAGAGTCCGTAGTCTTACCATTAGACGACAGGGCACCAATGGGCGGCGGGTGCCGCCCGATTGCGGTGGGCGTAATATGGGGGCGCCAAGACAATGTCAAAGGGCAATGTCAAACGGTGAGATGCGTGCGGCTTATGCGCGGAGGTTGCGAATTTTCATAAAAGGGTGTTAGCCTCGCTTTCAAGTGAACGGTGCGGGGCTCTTCGGGCTTTCACCGTCTTGATTGCAGGGCGACCATCATGCCTTTCGACGTGAATACCGCGCCCGACGCGGGCGTTACCGAATCCCCGCCCGCGCTGCCGCGCGGCGATATGGGCCAGACGCAGCGGCGCGCCTATGCCGCGCTCGACCTTGGCACCAACAACTGCCGCCTTTTGATCGCCCGGCCCGCGCGGGGTGGGTTTTATGTGGTGGATGCGTTCTCCCGGATCGTGCGGCTGGGCGAGGGGCTGATGGAGACCGGGCGGCTTTCGGACGCCGCGCAGGACCGCGCCGTGGCCGCGCTCAAGGCCTGCGCCGAAAAGATACGCCGTCGTGGCGTGTGGGTGAGCCGCAACGTTGCCACCGAGGCCTGTCGCCGGGCGAGCAACCGCGACGCTTTCGTGGACCGCGTGTTTGCCGAAACCGGCATCGCGCTCGACGTGATCTCGCCCGAAGAGGAAGCGCGGCTCGCCGTGCTCGGTTGCCAGACGCTGCTCGACCGCAGCGGGGGCCACGCTCTCGTTTTCGACATCGGCGGCGGCAGCACCGAGATCATCCTTGTCGAGATCGGCGCGGGCGGTCGCGAGCGGATCGTGAGCTGGGCCAGTGTGCCGTGGGGCGTCGTATCGCTCACCGAAACGGAGCCGACGCACTTCGAGACCGCACAGGAACGCGAGGCGGCCTATGAGCGGATGATCGCGCGCGTGACAGAGCATCTTGCGGGTGCGCGCGAACATCTGCATCCGCCGTGCAGCCCGGAAGCGCTGCAGCTTCTGGGTACATCGGGCACGATCACGACGCTTGCGAGCCTGCACCTCGGCCTCGCGCACTACGACCGGCGCAGGGTCGATGGCTGCAGCGTACCCGCGGCGGCGCTTCGCGAGGTGGGCGTTTCGCTGTCGCGCATGGCGCACGCCGAGCGTGCCGCGCTCGCCTGCATCGGCAACGAGCGCGCCGACCTTATCATCGCGGGATGCGCCATCCTTGATGCCATCCTTGCGATGTTCCCGGCGCGCGAGGTGTGCGTTGCCGATCGCGGCATCCGCGAAGGCATTCTCCGCACGCTGATGCGGCGCGACGGTCACAGGCTTTAGCATGGCGAACGGTATCGGCGGCCGCTCCGTAGGCGGCAAGGTGCGGGTGAAGACGGCGCGGCGGCGCTCGGCAGCGTCTACGCGCTGGATCGAGCGGCAGCTCAACGACCCTTATGTGAAGGCGGCGAAATCGCAGGGTTATCGCTCGCGCGCGGCGTTCAAGCTGCTGGAACTCGACGAGAAGTACCACTTCCTGCGCGGCGTGCGCCGGGTGGTAGACCTTGGCGCGGCGCCGGGCGGCTGGTGCCAGGTGCTGCGCGAGAAGCATCCGAAGGCGGCGGTGGTGGGCATCGACCTTCTGGAGATGGAGCCGCTGGAAGGCGTGACCTTCCTGCAGATGGACTTCCTTGCCGACGAAGCACCGGATGCGCTGAAGGCGGCGCTCGGCGGCGCGGCCGACCTCGTGCTTTCGGACATGGCGGCGAACACCATCGGTCACAAGCAGACCGACCATCTGCGCACGATGGCGCTGGTGGAGGCGGGGCTTTATTTCGCGTGCGAGATCCTCGCGCCCGGCGGCACGTTTGTCGCCAAGGTGCTGGCAGGCGGCGCGGACCATGCGCTTGTCGCGGAGTTGAAACGCAATTTCCGCACGGTGAAGCACTCGAAGCCGCCCGCAAGCCGCAAGGATTCGTCCGAATGGTATGTGGTCGCGCAGGGGTTCAAGGGAACAGCGTTGCCCGGGGACGGTTCAAATGGCAGAGGCGCCGACGAAACCGGCTTCGCGCAAGAGGAGAATTCATGAAACGTCAGCCCGCCGAATGGGCGCCGCACGCCGCGATCTGGACGGCGTGGCCCTCTGACGCCTCGCTGTGGCAGGAAGACCTTGAGCCCGCGCAGGCGGAGGTCGCCGCGATGGTGGCCGCGATCATCGCGGACGGCGGCGAACCGGTCGAACTTCTCGTCGATGGCCCGGAGGCGGAGGCGACTGCACGGCTTGCGCTTGCCGATCACCCCTCCGTGCGCATCCACCAGCGCAAGTTCGGCGACATCTGGCTGCGCGACACCGGGCCGCTGTTCCTTTCGGACGGCAGCGCGGCGGGTTTCCGCTTCAACGGCTGGGGCGGTAAGTATGAGCTGGAAGGCGACGACACGGTTGCCGAGTTCGTCGCGGAAACGCAGGGCGCAGCGCTCACCCGGCACGACTGGGTGCTCGAAGGCGGCGCGATCGAACCGGACGGGACGGGCCGCGTGGTGACGACGCGGCAGTGCCTGCTCAATCCGAACCGCAATCCCGACCTCTCGCAGGCGGAGATCGAGGCGCGGCTTGCCGCCGACCTTGGGCTCGACACGGTGATCTGGCTTGGCGACGGGCTTCTGAACGACCACACCGATGGGCATGTCGACAACCTCGCGCGGTTCATTGCCGAGGGCGTCGTCGTGGTGCCGGAAGCGGCGGGCGCGGATGATCCGAACGCCGATGCCTATGCCGAAGCACGGCGGACGCTGGAGGCTGCGGGTCTGGAGGTGAAGACGATTCCCTCGCCGGGCCTTGTTGACGCCGACGGCGAGGCGATTCCGGCGAGCTACATGAACTTCCTGATCACCAACAAGAAGGTGATCGTGCCGATCTACGGCCAGCCGAATGACGAGGCTGCCGTCGCCGCCGTGCAGGCGCTGTTTCCCGGTCGCAAGGCGGTGGGGCTTCCCGCCAATCATATCCTGACCGGTGGCGGCTCCTTCCATTGCATCACCCAGCAGGTTCCCGCGCTATGAGCACCATGAACGTCGCTGCGCTTCAGCTTCCGCTGGGGGGCGATATCGACAGCAATATCGCGCGCGTCAGTGAGCTTGTGCGCGAAGCGGCGGGGAAGGGCGCGAAGATCATCCTGCCGCCCGAGCTCTTCGAAGGGCCGTATTTCTGCCAGGTGCAGCATGAGCGCTTCTTCGCGACCGCGAAGCCGGTGAGTAAGCACAAATCGGTGCTGGCGATGCAGAAGCTCGCTGCCGAGCTGAAGGTCTATATCCCGACGAGCTTCTTCGAGGCGGACGGGCCGCACTATTACAACACGCTCGCGATGATCGACGACAACGGCAAGGTGATGGGCACCTACCGCAAGAGCCACATCCCCGATGGCCCCGGCTATACGGAGAAGTTCTATTTCCGGCCGGGCAATACGGGCTTCAAGGTGTGGCCGACGAAGTACGGCACCGTGGGCGTCGGCGTCTGCTGGGACCAGTGGTATCCTGAAACCGCGCGCGCGATGATGCTGATGGGCGCGGACGTGCTGTTCTTCCCCACAGCGATCGGCGACGAACCGGCGGCGGAGGAACTTGACACATCGCGGCTGTGGCGGCGGGCGATGATCGGCCACGCGGTTTCGAACGTTGTGCCCGTGGTGGCCGCGAACCGCATCGGCACCGAGGACGCGATGAGCTTCTACGGGCACAGCTTCATCACCGACGAGCGCGGCGATTTCGTCGCGGAGTTCGGTGCGGCGGAAACGGGTGTGCTGACGGCGGAGATCGATCTGGAGCGCGTGAAGAAACACCGCGCGGCGTTCGGCTTCTTCCGGGATCGGCGGCCGGAGCTTTACGGGCGGCTGGCGCAGGATATCTAGCCCGCCAGCACCTCGTCCCAGAAGGCGGCTTCGGTATCGAGCATCCGGTCGATGTAAGGCGCGTCGCGCGTGATTTCGATGTGCTGTGGCTGGCGGCCGGGCACCCAGCACCAGAAATCGATCCGCGGGTAGCCGGTGACGGCGAGGATGTGCTGGAGCTGGCCGTAGTAGTAGCGCGGAACGGCGCGCTTTTCGCTGCTGTGCGCATAGGCCTTGTCGCCGCACTTGATCTCGACGACGGCGCCCGCGCTGAAGCAGATGCCATCGACGCTGGCGCGCAGCCATTCGTAGCGATTGCTCTGGAGACACGCGGGCGCAACGTTGTGCCCGGTGTGGCCGGCATAGAGCCGCCGCGCTTCCGGCTCCAGCGCGTTGCCCCGCGACATGGCGGCGTTGCCGCGCCAGTGCGAGACGACGCCCGCCATCGCATCGACCTTTTCCTTGAGCAGACGCTTGCGGCTTTTCCACGGATTCTCGCCCATCACGGCAGGCGCATCCGAGGCGCCGAGGCCTCCGCTCCGCCATTGGAGCCAGCGCGCGTTGCCCTGATCGAGGTCGACGATCGAGAAGGGCATGGACTATACGGCCTCGCTCATCGCCATGCGGAAGACGTCCTCGAACATCGGCGCGGTCAGCCTGCCGGTGTTCGTGTTGTAGCGCGAGCAGTGGTAACTGTTGAACAGGGTGCGCCCGCCCGGCAGCGCATGGCGTGCGCCGTGCCCGAACTTGTGATGCGAGGGTTTGAGCCCGAAGCTGCGCAGGGTCGACTGGTGCGCGATGAGGCCGAGCGCGATGAATGCACGCGCGCGGGGCAGCGCGGCGATCTGTGTTTCGAGGAAGGGCCGGCAGGTGTTCATTTCCTCGGGCGTGGGCTTGTTTTCGGGCGGCAGGCACTTCACCGCGTTGATGATGATCGCGCCCTTCAGGCGGAGGCCGTCGTTCGGATCGGCGGCATAGGTGCCGGTCGAAAGCCCGAACTTGTCGAGCGTTGCATAGAGAAGATCGCCAGCATAATCGCCCGTGAACGGCCGCCCGGTGCGGTTCGCACCGTGCTTGCCGGGCGCTAGGCCGATGATGCCGAGCCACGCGTCGGGATCGCCGAAGGCGGGGACGGGGGCATTCCACCAATCGGGGTACTCGGCGCGGCATTCCGCGCGGAAACCGGCAAGGCGCGGGCAGCGCGGGCAGTCGCGCGGTGGTTCGGTTTGGGGAAGCGGGCTTTCCATGAGCATGGCTTTCCGATTAAGCGGCGCGCATGGGCTTAGCAACCGCCGCAACACCCGCCGAGACATCCATCGTGATCGCCATCGGATCGAACCGCCCGCACGGGCGCCATGGGCGCCCGGCGGGCGTCGTGCGCGCCGCTGTGAAGGCGCTCGGCGCGGCGGGGTTTCCAGCCGCTGCGGTGTCGCCGATCCTCGGCACGCGGGCCGTGGGACCGGGCGGGCGCAACTATGCGAATGCCGTCATGACGTCATCGACGGTGCTCACGCCGCCTGAGATCGTCGCAGCGCTGAAGGCGGTGGAGCGCAGCTTTGGGCGCCGGCGCGGACGGCGCTGGGGTGCGCGCGTACTCGACCTTGATCTCATCGCGTGGGGCGCCGGCGTATGGCCGGGGCGATTGCTCTGGCGGCAGTCGCGGGGCATCGCCGCACCGCACCGATCCATGCACCTCCGGGACTTCGTGCTGACGCCTATGCTCGCGGTTGCGCCGGACTGGAGGCATCCCGTTATCGGCCTCACCGTGCGCCAGATGCACGCCCGTCTCAGAAACGGTTGACCGAAGCCCCCGCGCTCCATAGATCAGCCCCGCACACGCCGCATGGCGATGGGCCCTTAGCTCAGTCGGTAGAGCAACTGACTTTTAATCAGTAGGTCGCTGGTTCGAATCCAGCAGGGCTCACCAGCGGTTCCATCCCATTCTTCCGCGAAAAAATGGCCCGACCGCTGGGAAGGGCCGGGCCAGTCAAACTGGGATGTAAACAACGCGAGAATAGAAATGCTCGCGCGGGTCGGCTGCTCGCACAGATGCGATGTATTATCAACATGTTATTGGAACGGAATCGCAATGGGTCGGGCGCTGAGCGCACCTGCGGCGACGGCTTCCACGGATCGTTAATGCCTTTTCGATAGTGCTCATCACACCTGCAGCTATCGATCGGGCGCTCATGTACGCTGTTCTCGGAAAGCCGTTTTCCATCGCGCGTGAAGAATGGGCATGGCTTGCGCCGCTCTTTCTGATGGTCGCCGGAATCTACGGCGTTTCCGAGGTGGTGGCGCAGTGGAACGGGGCCTCAACGGCTGCGCTGGTTGCCGACTACATGGGCAAGGCACTGCGCGCGATTCCGCTCGTGGTGTCGCTGGGGCTTCTCTATCATTTGATCCGTGCACTGCTCTCCGGAGAGGCGCAGCCGTTGTCCCGCATGTTGGCTTCTCTGCGCGTGCAACTTCAGGATACGAGCTTGCTCGTCTCCCGGCTGTTGCCGCTGGCGCTGATGCCGGTGTTGTTTGCGGCGATGGGTATGCTGAAAATGCAGATCCCGCATATCATGCCGTTTTATCTCGACGACCTGTTCACCGCAGCGGACAAGCTGCTGTTCCTGGGGCGGCAGCCGTGGGAGCTGACGCACGCGCTTTTCGGGTCCGCCGACGCGACGCTGGTGATCGATCGCCTCTACACGCTGTGGGTTTTCGGGCTTTCCGTGGCGATCGGCTATTTCGCATTGATTGCGCCGGGTGCCGAGCGGGCGCGCTTCTTCCTGAATTTCACTGCCGTCTGGATCGTGCTCGGCGTGTTCGGTGCCTACATCGGCAGCTCCGCGGGTCCGTGCTTCCTTGCGGCGATGGCCTCGCCCTCCGCGCCCGAATTTACCGGGCTGATGGAGAGGCTCGCCGCGATCGATACAGCGCTGAAGGCGGACGGCGGCATGGGCCTTGGCGCGCTGCAGTGGCAGAATATGCTCTGGACCGCGCACGAAACGGACACGATCGCTTTCTCGATGGGTATTTCCGCAATGCCCTCGCTCCACAATGCGATCGCCTTCCTCTACGTGCTGCTCGCCTTCCGGATCGGACGCACGGCGGGCCTCATCGCCTCGCTCTTCGCACTCACGACGTTCATCGGCTCGATCCACCTCGGCTGGCATTACGCCGTGGACGGGCTCGTTGCCTTTGCGGGAACGTATGCGGTGTGGCGGGGGGTGGAGCGGTACCTCTCAACCCGGAACGCGAACTGAATTTGTTTCAATCCGGCTTTTCGGATTGTGCGAGCGTGATCTGACGCGCCAATCTCGTGAGTGTTTCGGCCTGCTCTCGTAACTTGAGATGAAGCCGGAGAATGAAGGCGAGATTGAGAACGATCCAGACGTACGTTACGAGATCCGCGCCGCGGCCGACCCCGACAAGCGATGCGATCGTATTGGTGAGGCCAGGGAACCAGACGAAAACATATCCCGACATGATCACGGCCAACAGACCGATTTGCGCCGCCGAGAACGAACGTCTGAGGCTGACAACATAAAAGACGCAGACCGAAAGTCCGACGGACAAGATGATCTGGATGATCATGGAAGCATCTTTGCAGCAATGAGATCGCGGCAGATCACGAAAGTGTCGATGAAGGTCTGTCCCTTCTGCCGCGAATACTCGGTGTAGGAAATCGTCACCGGAACCTCGATAAAGGTCAGTCTGTGTTTCCTGATACCGGCGAGAATTTCGGATGCGTGTGCCATCCGGTTTTGACGGAGTGTGAGGACACTTGCTGCACGCGCTGTGAGAAGTCTGAGACCGTTGTGACAATCGCTCAGTGACAGACCGGTCGTGATGTTGGTGAATAGCGTTGCTGCACGAAGGAGCAGGCGCCTTCCCTCCGTCATCCCAACGGTGTTGCCAAGAAATCTGCTGCCAAGCGCGAGATCGGCACCGCTCTCAATCAGCCTTTCCTGCATCAAGGTGACATCTTCGATGTGATGCTGCCCATCGGCATCGAACGTCGCAATAAATGTCGCGCCCGCATTCAAGGCATATTCGAAGCCTGTCTGGAGAGCGGCGCCTTGTCCGAGATTGATGGGGTGGCGCAGAACATGGGCGCCGGCGCGTTTGGCCGCCTCCGCCGTTTGATCGGCGGACGCGTCATCAATGACGACCACGTTTGGAAACAGTCGCCTGACATCTTCGACCACGCGCGCGATCATCTTGCCTTCGTTGTAGGCAGGGATGACGACCCAAAGATTGTTGGCGTCAATTGGCATGGATTGCTCTTTGTGTGATGGCGACGCCTGCGCAAATAAGGGCGATGCCGAGGAAATAGAGACCTTGCGGTTTGTCACCCAACATTAGCCACGCGAGAAGCGGCGTGACGGCGAACGAAAGGGCGACGAACGGATAAGCGACACTCAGCGGCAGCTCTTTCAAGATGAGCAGCCATACAACACCAAGAGTCGCATAAAGGCTGAAAGCTGCGATCAGGAGCGGATTGGTGACGATCTCGATAATCGACTGGCGAACCTGCATTTGCTGCGCGGCCATTTTGAGCAAAACCTGCCCCGCGCCGACGCCGATCGGAAAGCTGATGAGCAATATCCAGAGGAGCGGTCGAAAGGTCATTGGCCGTTCCCATGCGAGGCTGATCCCGTGTCGCGCAGATTGAATGTTACCACGTCCACAGTGTTGGAAAGCTCAGTCGATGCGCCCAGTTTTCGGAGTGCCGCGACCACTTTTGGTTGCAAGTCTGTTGCTGCGAACACGGCATGAGTGGCCTGCCAGCGTGCGATGAGCTTGAGGCGCTCAGTGTTGTTTGTGCGATCGTCAAAAAACAGGTCTGTCGCCGCCTGGCGGGTCGCTAGGCTGGGTGCGACCGGTTCCGGGCGAGGAATGGAAACGACACGTCTTCCGGTGGATTGGAGTGGAAAGACGATGTTCTCGGTTGCGAATGCGACGGAGCCCACCGGAAGCAGGGCAGCCAGTGCTTCCGCGGTGGAGCGCAGTGAGCCCTTGGAAGCACGCATTTCCAAATCGTTCGAACGTTTGAGTCCGGTTGCGCCTGCAGAGAGGGCGCAAACGAAGCAAAATGCCGCCGCAACCGCCAAACGAAGGCTGCGGGGACGATCGGCATTGTCGAGATAATCTACAATGAGCCATACCGTGCCCAGCTGGCCTACAAGGACAATTGCAGGGACCAGACGATGTGCGATGGAACTATCTTGGATTTCGAGTGCCGTATAAATCAGAGTGAAGAAAAGAGCTGGGAACAGTATTTCGTATCGCCAACCGTTCGGTGCTTTGCGAAATGCAAGAATACCAATCAATGCGGGTGCTGCGAGTATCAGCGCCGTGGATAAAGCGTCCATACTTGTATCGGCGGATCTCCACCGGGGATCAGAAGTCGAAGATAGAACATCGAGGATATTGAAGTAAGGCCATCCTAATATGATCAAGGTGCCAATCGCTATCGCTCCGACTGCCGCAGTCTTTGCCTTTGCATTTGCACGCGGATGGAAGACCGCAAAGCTGCCGGCCATGACTGCTGTAATCACGCCGCTGAGTTGATGAACGATCAAGGAAAAAGCGGTGAGACCCGCGATTGCAAGAAGGCGAGAAATAAAATTCTTCTTTTCTTCCATAACGCCGAGGACCAGTGCCCATTGGAAGAAGCCAACCACGAAAACGATGGTCGAAGGGTATGCCGCGCTGGTCAGAAATGTGGCGTAGTTGTGTAAACCTGCATGTCCGCGCTGTAGCCCCCAAACGAACAGAAGGCTCAGGAGAAGAGCAAGGGGTGACCACGAAGTGCCATAGTAGCGACGCGCGAAAATCCAGCATCCGATTACGAGGCCGACACAGCTTGCGGCGCCCATGACTCCGAAGAGTGCGTATGGAGATAATCCGAGCAATTTGCCCAACAAGGCGGCTACGACATTCACGGGCGTGAAGTAGCGCGATGGCTCCTCTGTCGGAATATGCGGGTTAGATGGCGCAAAGGGTGCCGCCATTAGTTCGCGCAAGACGGCAACATGATGCCAAGTGTCGCGGCCCGGGCTATCAAACCCGAATGGCTCAAAGAGATAAAAGCCGATCCAGACGGCAAAGAGCGCAGTGCTAAACGCCACATAGCAAATGTTCGGTGAGAACTGATGTGAGGCGTGCAGCGGCGTTTGTCCGGCTATGTACGACGATCGTGCCATTAAATATAAATGGCGTTCGAGTAGTTAATTACCGGTTTCAAAGTCTGAAAGAATATCGTTAGCAGCTATTTAACTTTTGCCTTTCAAGTGTACGTTTCTTGCCAACGATGTCGAAGTAGTCCCCTATGAACGTCACACCGTCGACAGTCTCCCTTGAACGCCTCGTCCCCAATGCACTGGATGGTACAGACGCCACGGGGAAAGAGACCTTGGCGCTTCATATGGAACGCTATCGGTTCGCGGCAGGCTTCGTTAAGGGCGGGCGTGTCCTCGATTGCGCCTGCGGCGTCGGTTATGGCACGGCAGTCCTTGCGGGAGCGGAGCAGACACCTGAACAGGTCCTTGGAGTGGATATTGATGCGGCAGCCGTGGGATATGCCGCTCGATCCTACATCTCCGAGAGGGTGCGTTTTCTGCAGTCGGATGGGTGCAAGCTCGAAGATTCGGACGGTTTCGACACGATCGTGTCATTGGAAACGGTAGAGCATGTCCCCGACCCCTCGGCGCTCCTTCAGAATTTCAGACGATTGCTTCGCCCGGGCGGAACGCTGATTGCATCGGTTCCGGTCACGCCTTCGGTGGACGTGAATCCCTATCATCTCCATGACTTTACACCGAAATCCTTCCGATCTCTGGGCGCCGATTTAGGTCTGAAAGAGATAGATTCGCTGTTTCAGGTGCAACCGTTCAGTCCGTTGAAAATCGTGCGCGGACAGGAAGCAAGGCTTGAAGATATGCGGAAAAATATGGCTGGATACTATCTGCGAAACCCCGCAGCTTTTTCGAAAAGGCTAATTTCCACGGTCGTGGACGGATTCTGCAACAAGTATCTGACGATCGCTTGGGTTAAACCCATCTCCGCCTAGCCCGCCGTCCCCATCCCGTCACAGTCGAGTCCAAAGGCGGCCAGTCCCGTTTCGAGGAGTGAGGCTAGCATCGGCGTGCGCATGAGGGCTCCGGGGATGTCTGACACCTCGTCGGTGACGGTGGCGAGGGCTTCGTCCCATTCGCCGGCGTCGTAGTCGCCGGCGCCTACCAGCATCAGCGTGTACAGCTCGACCTGCTCATCGTCGTTCAGGTCCTCGATCATGCTGCGCAGCTCTTCCTCCACAGAGGTGTTCGAGGAGTCTTCGAGAACGTCCACGGCCTTGTCGTCGGCCATGTTCGAGCTATCGTCGGGGTCGACCGCGGGGACCTGCGCGTCGTATTCGCGGGCACGCAGCACGATGCGGCATACGTCTTCGAGAGAAATCGTCAGTTCCATCGTGCGCTTCCGATCCTTGCCTTCGAGTCGCGGTTTGTTCTGCAGCCAACCATGCCACAGCGGCTTGGCGGTTTCTTGAGGCGCGTCAAAAAAAGAACGGTTCAGGCGGTGCAGAGTTTCGCTTTTGCAGCGTCGTATTCGCGTTTCAGGCGCGCGACGAGCTCGGCGGCGGGCAGCACGGCCTTCACCGCGCCGATGCCCTGGCCGCAGCCCCATATGTCCTTCCACGCCTTGGCGCCGGTGTTGCCGCCGCTGCCGAAATCCATTTTCGAAGGGTCGCTGACGGGCAGGTTCGCGGGATCGAGGCCGGCATTCACAATGGAGGGGGCGAGATAGTTGCCGTGCACACCGGTGAAGAGGTTCGAGTAGACGATATCGGAAGCGCGGCTTTCGACGATCATCTGCTTGTAGCGCTCGTCGGCGCGCGCTTCGGTGGTGGCGATGAAGGCTGAGCCGATGTAGCCGAAATCGGCGCCCATCGCTTCAGCTGCGAGCACGGCGCTACCGGTCGCGATCGCGCCGGACAGGGCGATGGGCCCGTCGAACCATTCACGGATTTCCTGCACAAGCGCGAAGGGGGAGAGGGTGCCCGCATGGCCGCCCGCGCCCGCGGCGACGGGAATGAGGCCGTCCGCGCCCTTTTCGATGGCCTTCTTCGCAAACGCATTGGTGATGACGTCGTGGAAGACGAGGCCGCCGTAGCTGTGGATCGCGGCGTTCACATCCTCGCGCGCGCCGAGCGAAGTGATGATGAGCGGCACCTTGTATTTCACGCAGAGCGCAAGGTCGTCCATCAGTCGGTCGTTCGACTTGTGGACGATGAGGTTGACTGCGTAGGGCGCGTCCTTTTTCGTCAGCTCGGTCGAAAGGCGCTGCAGCCATTCCTCGAACTGCGGCAGCGGCCGCGCGTTCAGCGACGGAAAGCTGCCGACCACACCCGCGCGGCACTGCGCTATGACGAGATCGGGGTTCGAGATGATGAACAGCGGCGACCCGATCACCGGGATCGAAAGCCGCCCGCGAAACAGCGCTGGCATGGTCAAGGCGAAAGTCCCCCTATGATGCGGCCAGGAGCTCCTTCAGCGGTGTGCCGGCGTCGGCGAGGCGGGCCGGATCAATGACCGCCCCTTTCTCCACGAGCGCGCGCCCCTGAATGAAATCCTTCGCCGCACTGATGCAATCGAGCGCGATGACCCGGCCACCCTTCAAATAGATAAGGCTGAAGCTGCGTGCGTCCGGATTGCCGCGCAGCACGGTGGCGTCGTGGCCCGTGGAGAGGCCCACGGTCTGCAGGCGGAGATCATACTGGTTGGACCAGAACCATGGCGTTGCCGAGTAAGGCTGTGGATCGCCGAGGATGGCGCCGACGGCGGTTTTCGCCTGATCGACTGCGTTCTGCACCGATTCGAGGCGAATGCGCGCGCCTTCCGCGAAGCGGTTTTCATGCGCTGCGCAGTCGCCGATCGCGTAGATGTGGGGCAGGGCGGTGCGGCAGAAGGCGTCGACATCGACACCATTGCCGCCGCTCGCGCCTGCATCGAGAAGCGGCTCGACGGAGGGGATAAGGCCGATGCCGACGATGACGGCGGCCGCGGGCAGCCGCTCACCGTCTGCGAGGCGCACGGCCGTGACGCGGCCGGCATCGGTTTCCAGCGCTTCTATCTGGGCGGAGAGGCGCAGGTCGACGCCGTGCGCGCGGTGTTCCTCCTCATAGAAGCGTGACACGGCTTCACCAGCGACGCGCGCAAGCACGCGCGGCAGCGCTTCGAGCAGCGTGACCTTGTGGCCCTGTTTGACGAGAACGGCAGCCGCTTCGAGACCGATGTAGCCGCCGCCGATGATGACCACCGGTCCGCCGCCTTCAAGGTCGGCGCGGAGCGCATCGACATCCGCGATCGTGCGGATCATGTGGACGTTGTGGCTGTCGGCGCCGGGAAGGGGCAGGGGGCGCGGGCTGCCGCCCGCCGCCCAGATGAGATCGCCGTAGCCGAGATGCTCACCCGCATCGGTGGTGACGGTGCGCGCTTCCGGGTTCACCGCCGCGACACGCGTGCCGAGATGCAGCGTCACGTCCTTGTCGGCCCAGAACGCCTCGGGGCGGAGCAGCAGCCGGGCGGCTTCCTTTTCGCCGGCGAGATAGTCCTTCGAAAGCGGCGGGCGTTCGTAGGGCGGAACCGCTTCGGCGCCGACCATCGTGATGGTGCCCGTGAAGTTCGCCATCCGAAGGCTGATGGCGGCCTGGGCGGCGGCCTGTCCCGCGCCTACAATCAGAACGTCGCTCGTGCTCACTCTTCATCCCCATAGATATGAACGGCGAATTCTCCGCCGGAGGTGGCGCGCCCGCGATACATGCCGGGCGTATTGAAAGAAAAGGCGGAAGCACCGTCCGGCGCGACTGCGATGACGCCGCCGACACCGCCGAGCGCTTTCACTTCGCCCTGCACCGCATCGACCGCCGTCTGCACGTCTTCCTTGCCGAAGCGCATACGCGCGCAGATTTCGTGTGCGACGCCGACGCGGATGTAGAATTCGCCCGAACCTGTGGCAGAGACGGCGCAGCCGCGGTTGTCGGCATAGGTGCCCGCGCCGAGGACCGGCGAATCGCCGACGCGGCCCCAACGCTTGCCGGTGAGGCCCCCGGTGGAGGTGGCGGCGGCGAGGTTGCCATGCACGTCCTTTGCAACCGCGCCGACCGTGCCGTATTTCATGTCGGCATCGAACACCGTGCCGGTCTTCGCATTCTCCTTCATCTTCTGGAGTTGCTGCCAGCGCTCCTCGGTGCGGAAATACGATGGATCGACCTGATCAAGGCCGCGTTCACGCGCGAAGCGGTCCGCGCCCGGGCCTTGCAGCATGACGTGCGGGCTTTTCTCCATGACTGCGCGCGCAGCGGTGACCGGGTTGCGTGTCCGCGTGAGGCCCGCAACCGCACCAGCGGCGCGGTTGCGACCGTCCATGATCGCCGCATCAAGCTCGTTGACGCCTTCGTATGTAAACACGGCGCCGCGACCTGCGTTGAAGCCGGGATCGTCTTCCAGAACCTTCACGGCGGCCTCGACAGCATCCAGGGCACTACCGCCCGAAGCGAGCACGGTCTTTCCCGCCTCCAGCGCTGCGGAGAGGCCGGCACGCTGGGCGGCGTCCTGCCGGGACGTCATCTTGCCGCGCTCCATACCGCCGGCACCGCCGTGGATGAGAAGCGTCCAGTCCTGCATGGCGAAGGCCCCACTCGAAAGAAAGAAGGCGGTGAAGGTTGCTGCAATGCCAAGCGAATATCGCATTCGGGCCCAGTCTCCCCAACCGTTGGCGCAGGGCTTACCCAGTGCGGGGAGGGAGCGCAACAGGTCGCTGTCAGGAGGCGGGGAACGCGCCTTCGAACCGTGCGAGCGCCGCGTCGAGAAGGCGTTGATCCGTTCGCTCGGCCTGGGGGCGGCGTGCGCTGAGCTTTACCGACGGAACGTCTCTGAGTGCGATCGGTACACCCGTTGTCGCCTCGTAGCGCGCAGCGACAAGTTTCAGCCAGGCCTTCGGGTCCGCGCAGATCGCGGTGTAGGCATAGGTCTGAACGTTGGCGCTGGGCAGCCCGCCCAGATCACGATCGAGAATCGCCCGCGTCGCTGCAACTTGCGCGGCAATCTGCTCGTGAACACTGAAATAGTCGGAAAGCGTGAGTGTCGAGGGGCGTACCGAAAACCAGCCGGCTTCGCCGCCATGGCTCTGGCGCCTCGCCGAGAGGATCGACAACGCAGTTTCCAGCGGATCGCGCGTTATCTCGATGAAGACGCTGCCCGGGAACAAATCCGCCAAAAACGGGATACGCAGACCGTTCTTCTGCCACTTGTTGATAAAGGGCCCGCCTGCGATGCCCTGAAGCGCCGCGATCGTCTGGCGCAGCATGGCCTTGTGGGTTTCATCGAGCGGGGCGGGGGTCTCGGATGTGCCGAGATGGAGGTTCCAGAACCGGTAGCCCTGGCTGGGCCCTTGGGAATGGCTGGTCTCGCCGAACCGGTTGGCAAGATCGTCGGTGCCACCGAACGCACGTCGAGGCCCTGCAAGCATTGCCGTCAACACCGGGCTTGCCGGCGTCGCCATCAGCAGGTTCGAAAAATAGGCGCTGCGCAGATACCGGGTTGCCAGAATCGAGGCGAGGGTGGAGCCGACACGCGGGAGGCCCACGATGAAGATAGGCGGAATGTCAAGTTTTGGCGCCATTCGGCGCGCAACAGGTTCGAGCTGCGCGAGCAAGGCGCGCGCGATATCCCTCCCCAGTTTCACGATTTCCCCCATTCTGCCCAGTCGCATAGTAACGCGGAATCAAAACGGATTGAACCTCTAACGGTCGGGTGCCGAGGAACGATTGACCGGGGGAGCCCTCACGCCTATATGACCCCCGCTTTCGGGCCGAACAGGCCTTCGGGGCGGAGTAGCTCAGTTGGTTAGAGCAGCGGAATCATAATCCGCGTGTCGGGGGTTCAAGTCCCTCCTCCGCTACCACCCACACCACCGATACGCTGCGGCTTCTCTATCTTGCGCCTTTATGGCGAAGGTGGCAGGTTTTGAAAAACTTGTCCTGAAGAGAAAACTTATGGCGATTGGCTCGAAGCTTTGGTTGTGGGTCCGCCGTATCGCGATCGGGCTTCTCGCGCTCCTGCTGTTCCTTGTGCTGGCGGGCGCCGTTTACGAGTTTTTCGCGCGGCGAAACGCGGCTTCGCAGTATCCGGCGCCGGGCCTGCTGGTGGATATCGGCGGGCGCAGGATCCATCTGGATTGTCGGGGTAGCGGGACGCCGACCGTGGTGCTCGAATCCGGGCTCGACATCAACGGGTCGCTCTCGTGGCACAAAGTGCATGACACGCTCGCGAAGACGACACGGACCTGTGCCTACGACCGTGCTGGAATCATGTGGAGCGATCCCTCGCCGGACGTGCGCGACGGCGATCATGTCGCGCGCGATCTCCAGGCGACGCTGACCGCCGAAGGCATCGAAGGCCCGATCGTTCTCGTCGGCCATTCGCTCGGCGGCCCTTACATCATGAATTACACGCGCCAGTTCGGCGCGTCGGTCGGCGGGCTCGTGTTCGTGGACGCATCGCACCCCGATCAGCTCGAGAAGCTGGCCAAGCCCGGCGAGAAAAAGCTGAAAGTGGAAGTGCCGATTGCGGTTCGGGCGATGCGTACGCTCGGCTGGACGGGATTGCCCCGCGTGCTTTCGGGGATGCTGTCTCCGGACGAGGACAGCCCCATCACGCCGCTGCGCGAGGCTTACACGCCGACCAGCATGCCCGGCATGATCGACGAACTTGACTCGCTTGAAACGACACTTCGCCAAGGTGGCGCCCTCAGAAGCCTCGGCGATCGGCCGCTCGTGGTCCTCACGGGTTCGAAGCCCTATCCGAAGGACGTGCTTGCGGCGCAGGACATGACCGAAGCGGAAGGCCGTGCCCAAATGGCGAAATGGCTTGATCTGCACCGCGACGAGGCGCGCTGGTCGACACAGTCTCGGCACGAGATTTTTCCCGATGCTGGCCATTATATTCAGATGGATCGGCCCGATGCCGTCGTGAGGGCCGTCAACGAGGTGGTGGGCAAAGTCCGCGGCGCCAACGGCTAGAAACGCCGCAAAGAGCCCACAAACAGCGTCGGGAATCTTTACAGACTCGTTTCTGTGGCGTGACGGTTAACCATTTTCACTTCTGACTTTCCTTGCCGTTTTGGAAATTGGCACACGCGTTGCTTATTGTTTCCGCAATGCAAGGATCAGGAGTTGTGTTGCGATGAACATGAAGATGATCGGTGGAGCGGCGCTTCTGCTTGCGGCTTCGACCGCGCAGGCCGCGACGATGAGCGTTTCCTACGAAGCGCCGGGTGCGACGACCACGACGGCAACGTTCGACTATTATGGTGTCGAGACGTTCGACGGGAAGATCGGACAGACGGACTTCACGTCTTCGTTCACTTACGACGGCAACACCATCGAACTGACCTACAGCGATGTGAAGGTGATCGACGCGGACCAGTACGGCGGCGACGGCGGTTCGGACTATGCGGTTGCCGGCCTCGGCTACGGTACGCTGAGCTACGCGATCGACATCACGCAGTCGGGCAGCGCTGGCGTCAACTACTTCGGCTACTGGCTGTCGGCGCTCGATGCGGGCAACACGGTGAAGTTCTACAGCGGCGGTTCGGAGATCTTCTCGTTCACCCCCGTGGACGTCCTTGCTCTTGTCAGCGGCCAGCCCGACTACTGGGGCCACCCTGTGACGGGCGAGAACTCGGGCGAGCCCTATGTCTTCCTGAACTTCTTCTACGACGGCGGCACGTTCGACCGCATCGAGTTCATCCAGGCGCCGGGCGGTGCAGGATATGAATCCGACAACCACACGGTCGGCTTCTTCAAGGACAAGGGTGACGGCACGCCGGTGACGGACGTTCCGGAGCCGGGTGCGCTCGGTCTGCTCGGCCTTGGTCTCGCGCTTGCCGCGGTGGCGCGTCGCCGCAAGGCCTGAAGCGTCGCTTGATCGCTGAGTTTCGCGCCGGGGTGGCTGGTCCATCCCGGCGCGATGCTATTTGGCGAGCCAATCCGTGATTGCTGCGAACAGCGCCTGCCGTGCTTCCGGCCGGGTCAGCGTGTGATCGGCATTTTCAAGCCAAACAGGATGGACGTGCGCGCCGAGGGCGGGGAGCAGCGCCGCGAAAGCCTCTGCCGTTGCGTCGCCGCGTGAGAGCGGCACGAGGATACGCCCCGGAAACGCATTGATCGCGGCAACGAGGCGCGCGGAGAGGGCGCTTTGTGGCGCGGTATTCTTGCTGAACAGCGTTTTCAGCGCGCCCTTCACATCGATCCCGCCGGACAGGATGCGCGGCCAATTGCGGGGATTGAGAAGGCGCCTCAGCGTGCGGTCGCGCTGCGCGGCGGCGGGCATTTCGGCGACGTCGCTGTCGAAGCTCCACGGATTGAGCAGGACGAGGCGCTGAATGCCGCTCGCTGAACCGAACAGCGCGAGCGCCGCGGCGCCATCGCAAAGGCCGATGCCGACGATATCTGCGAGGCCTTCACGGCGAAGCGCCGATGCGGCGGCGGCGATATCGTCCGCGCTGCCAAGAAAGCCCGTATCCTCGCCCTCGCTGTCTCCGACACCGCGCCGGTCGAAGCGCAGCGCGGCCATCCCTTGGGCGCCGAGCATTTCCGCAAGCGCGGTGAACAGACGATGCGGCCCGGCCCTGGTCTGTACGCCGCCCGAGACGATGAGCGCGGCGAGCGGGCCTTCGCCGGGGTGCAGCGTGGCGGCGAGGGGTGTTTCCCCGCAAGGAATGGCGAGCGGGCGGATCATCGCATCCACGCAGCGATGTCTTCGGCGAGCGCGGCGGCGAACGTCGGAGCCGGGGCGGGTTCGGCCTGCCGCCACACCGGCGGGCCTTCCACAGTGGACACGCGCAGCGGCACCGCGGCGTCAGGCAGCGCCAGGGTGTTGAGGTTCGCGGCAAGCCCGGGCGTGACGTCATAGCCGGTAAGTGCGACCGTTTCGCCATGCGCGAAGCGCGTTTCGTAAGTCGATGGGGAGACGCGGGCACCTTCGCGCTCCTGATCCGCGATCGCCTGCGCGCGCATCATTTCGCGGAGGAGGCCGGCGCCGGAGGAGGCGGGAGATACGCGGTAGAGGCCTTCGCTTCCGGAGCCGTCCGTGAGGAGTGCACCGCCGCGCACGGCGAGCACGCGAAGCGGGCGCCCCGCCAGCGTTTCGATCAGATGTGCTGTCGCCTGCCGCCACGCGGCGACATCGGGCCTTCCAGAAGCGTCGCCCGTACCCGGAAGATCGGCGAGGGCGCTGCCAATCCCGCTCGCCGCGAGTGCACGGCCGAGATCGGCGAGCAGCCGCCGCGTGCGATTCATTTCCTCGAACAGCGGCGGGATGAACAGCACGCACGGCCCGGTTTCGGGGCCACGCAGGATGGTCGGCAGGTCGTACGGCCCGGCGCTGAGCAGCGTGAACCGGAACGGCTCCACCTAGGCGGCAGCCTTCCGCGCGATGAAATCCACGAGATTGCCGAACGTCGCGAAAAGGTCCGCGTCGACCTCGTCGTCGTCGATCACGATGCCGAAGCGATCTTCCATCTCGGTGAGGAGGCCCGCAACCGCCATCGAATCGATCTCGGGCAGCGCGCCGAACAGCGGCGAGGCGGCGTCGAGCCCGGCAGCGGTCGTTTCGGAAACGCCCAGCACCTCTATGAGAATGCGCCGCATCTGGTCGGCATGAGAAGCGGTGTCTGCGGTCATCTCCACCCTGTATGCACTGTCGTTGCCCGCGGGCGGTATACTGGCGCCGTTTGCAGAGGTAAATGCAGGCGAGACGGCAGAGCGGACAGGGACGGACAAAGGGGCGGATGTCGTTTCGTGAAACATGGCGGGCGCTGGGCACGACGACGACGCTGTCCTACGCGATGGGGCGCATCGCAGCCCGGATTCCGGGCGTTTCCTGGCATCGCTATCGGCTGATCGCCGTGCCGCTTTCCGGTATGCCGAAGATGCCGCGCGGCCATTCGGTGCGTGAACTTTCCTCGGGCGAACTCAAGACTTTAGTCATTGATGCGCCCCTAGACGTACAGGCGGATCGTTTTGCGCGCGGGCTGATCTGCCTCGGTGCGTTCGACGGCGAGGTGCTGGTCGGGGTCAACTGGCTGGCACGGGGTCAATATGACGAGGATGAGGTGGACGTGCGGTTTCTGCTTCCCGGCGACGCGGCGTGGGACACGGGGCTCTGGATACGCGAGGATCGTCGTCTCGGCCGCGCATTCGCTGCGCTTTGGGCGGGAACCGGCGCATGGCTGGCGGAACGGGGCCTCACGCGTTCGCTGAGCCGAATCGCGGATTACAACCTCGGCTCGCTGCGCCCGCATGAGCGCATGGGAGGCAGAACGCTCGGTATGCTTACGGCGGCGCGGGTCGGTGCGCTGCAGATCGCGGCGGGCGTGCGGCCTGCGGTCGTGCACGCCGGGGCCGGGGCGCCCGCGATCTGCGATCTGAGGGGCTGCTGAACCATGCGGGTGGATGCGCTTCATCTCGGCCACGACGGCGCGCGCGCAGCGCTCATCGAAGGCGCGCACACAACGACCTATGCTGAACTCGAGGCGCTCGTCAGCCGGATGGCGAGCGGGCTTGCCGCGATTGGCGTGCGCCCCGGCGACCGGGTCGCGGTGTGGCTCAGCAAGACCACGGGCAACATCGCCGCACTGCTTGGCGCGATGCGCGCGGGCGCGGTCGCGATTCCCGTCAATCCGGTGCTGAAGGCGCCGCAGGTCGAACACATCATCGCCGACAGCGGCGCGACGGTGCTGCTGACCAACAATGCGCGTGCCGAAACGCTGCGGAATACGCCGCGCACGTGCCGTGTCCTGCGCGCCGAAAAGGATTGGGGGGCGCTGATGACGGGCGCGCCTGTGGCCGTGGATCGCGCGCCGGATGACCTTGCCGCGATTCTCTACACCTCGGGCAGCACCGGGCGACCCAAGGGCGTGATGCTTTCACACGCGAATCTCGTGCTCGGCGCGACAAGCGTTTCCGAATATCTGGGCATCAGCGCCGAAGAACGCATCCTCTGCGTGCTGCCGCTCGCGTTCGACTACGGCCTCAACCAGGTGCTGACGGCGCTGAAACAGGGCGGGGCGGCGATCCTGCTCGACTATCTGTTGCCGCGCGACGTCGTGAAGGCCGTGATTCGCCACAAGGCGACCGCTCTTGCGGGGGTGCCGCCGCTCTGGATGCAGCTTGCCGAGGTGGAATGGCCCGCCGAGGCGCGCGGCCTGCGCTACATCACGAATTCCGGCGGGCGGATGCCTGCAGCACTGACGAAACGACTGCGCACGCTTCTGCCCAATACGAAGATCTACCTGATGTACGGCCTCACCGAGGCGTTCCGCTCGACGTATCTCGATCCGGCGCTCGTCGATGATCACCCCGATTCGATCGGACGTGCGATCCCGCGTGCGGAGCTGCACGTGCTGCGTGCCGACGGAACACCCGCAGCGCCGGGTGAGCCGGGCGAGCTCGTCCACGCCGGACCGCTGGTCGCGAAGGGTTATTGGAACGATCCCGAGCGGACCGCCGTGCGTTTTCGCCCCGCGCCCGCGTTCTTCGCGCATCCGGGCATGGCGGTGTGGTCGGGCGACACGGTGATGCAGGACGATAAGGGGCTGCTTTATTTCGTCGGCCGTGACGACGAGATGATGAAGATTTCGGGCAACCGTGTGAGCCCCACCGAGGTGGAGGAAGCGATCTTTGCGACCGGCGCGGTGAGTGCGGTCGCGGTGTTCGGCGTGGCGGACGATCGTCTGGGGCAGGCGATCGTTGCGGTCGGCGTGCGGGCTGCGGGGCTGGGTGAGATGGAAGCGGAAGCGCTTGCGCGGCGGGAGCTGACGGGACTAGTGCCTGCCTACATGGTGCCGCGCCATTTCATCTGGGAAACCGAGCTGCCGCGCAATCCGAACGGAAAGATCGACCGTGCCGTGCTGCGTGCGAGGCACGTTCAATGAGCCGCGATCACCGTATCCACCCTCTATTCCGCGAGCAGGACGGCGAACTCGCGATTGCGGGCCGGACGGCGACCGAATGGATCGCCGCGGCGGGCGGGCGCACGCCACTGTTCGTCTACGATCGCTCCGTGATCGCCGCGAAAATCGCGAAGCTGCGCGCGGCGTTGCCCACAGAGGTCGGCATCCACTACGCGATGAAGGCGAATCCGATGCCGCAACTCGTCGCGTGGATGGCGGGGCAGGTGGACGGTCTGGATGTCGCCTCGGCCGGAGAGCTGCGTGTCGCGCTCGCCGCCGGCGCCGATCCGGCACACATCAGCTTCGCGGGGCCGGGGAAGCGTGATTTCGAGCTGGAGCTGGCGATCGGCGCCGGTGTCACGCTCAACATCGAATCCGCGCGGGAGTTTGCGCGTGCCGCGGCGATCGGCGACAGGCTCGGGAAGCGCGTGCGCGCCGCCGTGCGTGTCAATCCGCCGTTCGACCTCAAGGCCTCCGGGATGCGGATGGGCGGCGGGGCCAAGCCCTTTGGCGTCGATGCCGACAAGGTGCCCGCGCTGCTCGCCGAGATCGCGGCCGAAGGCGCGGATTTTCGTGGGTTTCACGTCTTCGCCGGTTCGCAGAACCTCTCCGCGGAGGCGATCATCGATGCGCAGAGGAAGACGCTCGATCTGGTAGCGGATCTTGCGGAGCACGCGGCCGTGCCGCCGCCGCTCGTCAATCTCGGCGGCGGCTTCGGCCTGCCGTATTTTCCGGGCGACCAGCCGCTTGATCTCGCGGCCGTGGGCCAGGCGCTCGGCAAGGCGCTCGCGGCGCGTGATCCGATCCTGGCGGAAACACGGTTCGTCGTGGAACTCGGGCGCTATCTCGTGGGCGAGAGTGGCGTGTATCTGACGCGCGCCATCGACCGGAAAATGAGCCAGGACGAGGTGTTTATCATCACCGATGGCGGCCTGCATCATCAGCTGGCGGCAAGCGGCAACTTCGGCACGGTGATCCGGCGCAACTATCCCCTTGCGAACGCAAGCCGTTTCGGCGCCAGGGACGCTGAGAGCCTGAACGTCGTGGGCTGCCTCTGCACGCCGCTCGACAGGCTTGGCGACAAGGTCATGCTTCCGGCAACCGAGGTTGGTGACGTCATTGCGGTTTTCATGGCAGGCGCCTATGGCCTTACAGCCAGCCCAACAGCCTTCCTGAGCCACGACCCTCCCGCCGAAATGCTTGCATAAATTGCAAAATTTGCTATTGGAAAGGCAGGGAAACGAACGATGCCGTAACCTTTAGACGGTATCGGGTTCAGGGGCGGAAAGGCGGCCAGCCGGCACGCATAGGGCGTGTCGGCCTGATTTTGTCTCCCGCGGACGCGGGGGCGTTTGAAGAGGGGACTCATCTCAGATGGCGAAATCTTTTAATGTGGTCGTTCCGGCCCTGGCGGCGGCCCTGGCGCTCTCCGCCTGCGCCTCGAACGGTGGGCTGCCGACCTTGCCGCCCGCGCAATTCCAGGCTTCCGAGGATGGTCCCGGTGCCGAATACGTGGTTGGCCCGCTCGATTCCCTCAGCATCTTCGTGTGGCGCAACCCGGAGCTTTCGACCTCGGTGACGGTGCGTCCTGACGGTCGCTTCACGACGCCGCTGATCGAGGACATGGTGGCGACGGGCAAGACGCCCTCGGCGCTCGCCCGCGAAGTCGAACAGAAGCTCGCGACCTACATTCAGGAGCCGATCGTCTCGGTGATCGTGAACAACTTCAACGGGCCGCTTTCGCAGCAGGTCCGCGTCGTTGGCGAAGCCGCGCGCCCGCAGGCGATCCCGTTCCGTTCGAACATGACGCTGCTCGACGTCATGATCGCGGTCGGCGGTCTCACCGAATATGCCGCCGGCGACAGTGCACGCCTCATCCGGTACGACAAGGCGAGCAACACGCAGAAGGAATACGCGGTCAAGATCGAAAGCCTGCTGAAAGGCGGCAAGACGAACGCGAACATCGCCGTGCAGCCTGGCGATGTCATCATCATCCCGGAAAGCTTTTTCTAAGCTTTCCGGGCTAGTTATGGTGGTCGGCCGTTGGCCGTTCATTCCAGTCACGCAGGCGGTCCGCGAGAGCCATGAATTCGATCCAGGAAGAAGTGATGACGACCCTTTACGGGGTCTGGCGCAAACGCTGGTACGGGCTTGCGCTGATGTGGGCCGTGTGCCTCATCGGCTGGGTGTTCGTGGCAACGATCCCCAACACCTATGAATCGCGTGCCCGCGTCTATGTCGACTGGGCGTCGTTGATTCCCGAGAAGCTCGGCTACGAGGGGACGAACCTGTTACGGCAGGTGGACGTCGTGCGGCGCACGCTGACGTCGCGTGTGAACATGGAGAAGGTCGTTCGCCGCACCGAACTCGATGTCGGCCTCGAAAACGACAAGGATCTGGACGCGCTCATCGAGCGGATGACGAACAATATTGCGGTTCAGAGCCAGCAGGCCGACCTGTTCACGATCGTCTACAAGTCCGACGATCCGGAGCGTAGCAACGCCCAGAATGCCAATCTCGCGCGGCGCGTGGTCGACAACCTCATCCAGATCTTCATGGAAGAGAATGTCGCGTCCGACCGCGACGACATCAACGAGGCGATCCGCTTCTTCGAGGACCAGCTCGCCGAGCGCGAGCGCCAGCTCGAAGAGGCCGAGCGGCGCAAGGCGGAGTTCGAGGAGAAATACCTCGGAATGCTGCCCGGTGAGGGCAACATTTCGACCCGGCTGTCGCAGTCGCGCAACAATCTGGACAATGTCGAGATCGAGCTTGCGCAGGCGCGGAATTCGCTTCAGGCCCTGCAGCGTCAGATCGGCGGAACGCCTTCGACCATCAATGCGCCTTCGTTCGTGATCGAAAGTTCATCAATGGGTGCCAGCCCGACGCAGCAGCAGATCGCGGCGCTGGGCCGCAGCCTCAGCGACATGTATGCGCGCGGCTGGACCGATCAGCACCCTGACGTCGTCGCCACGAAGGCGCAGGTGCGCCGCCTCGAACAGCAGGCCGCGCGTGAAGCGAAAGACCCCGCGCTTCGCCAGCAGGCTGCGCAGGCGAACCCGGTCTACGTCAACCTCAGAAGCATGGTTTTCGAGCGCCAGTCCGCTGTTGCGGCGCTGGAAGCGCGTCGCGCGCAGCTGCAGGGCGCCATCTCCCAGATGTCGTCACGTCAGGTCCAGCAGCCAGGCATCGTTGCCGAGCAGGCCAAGCTGAACCGCGATTACGAAGTGCTGCAGTCGCAGTATAACCAGTTGCTGAAATCGCGTGAGGAAGTCCGCCTCAGGAGCGATGTCGAAACCAAGACGCAGCAGGTGAAATTCCGCGTCGTCGATCCGCCCTCACAGCCGCGTGAGCCGATCGCGCCCAACCGCCCGCTCTACCTCAGCCTGGTGCTGCTGGTCGGGCTGGGTGCGGGAGCGGCGCTGTCGTTCCTGCTGAGCCAGCTGCACACGACCTACATCACGGCGGCGCAGCTCGAAAAGCGCTTCGACTATCCGGTGCTGGGTTCGGTCACGGAGATCGTTTCGGACAACCAGCGCGCCCAGAACAGGGTGTGGCTGTGGGGGTTCGGCGTGCTCAGCCTTGGGCTCATCGTGATCTATCTTGCCCTGCTGCTGTATGAACTCGTTTAACGCCCTGGCCCTGGCTGTGCGCGCGGAAGGTAATGAAGATGAGTGAAGAGAAACCGTCCGGAACGCCGCGCGCCTCGCTGCTTGAGCGGGCCGCCGGACGGCTGGATCAGGATACAGGGGCGAAACCTGCGGCGGCGCGTCCTGCCGTGGCGGCGGCTCCCGCTTCCGCTCCCGCCGCTGCACCGCGGGCGCCCGCACCGGCGGCTCCTGCCGTCGCGGCACCAGCCCCGCAGCCGCAGTTCGCAACGCCGGAAACGCCCGTAGTGCACCTGCCTGCGGACGACGGCAATCGCATCAGCCGCCGCGGCGTCATCGATCTCGCGGAGCTTCGAGACCTTGGCTATGTGGTGCCCGATGCGCCAGCCACGGCCACGGCGGAAGAGTTTCGCATCGTCAAGCGGCAGCTCCTCATCAACGCCATGGCGCGCGGTGACAACGAGATCCGCAACGGAAACCTTATCCTCGTGTGTTCGGCACAGCCGAACGAGGGCAAGACCTTCTGCGCGACGAACCTTGCGCTTTCGATCGCCTCTGAGCGCGACCTTACCGTGCTGCTCGTCGATGCCGACTTTGCGAAGCCCGAGATTCTCTCGACGCTCGGCCTCGAAGGCGGCAAGGGCCTGATCGACGTGATCGCCGATCCGTCGCTTGACCTTTCCGATTGCCTCATCCGCACCAACATCGAGAATCTTTCGGTACTGCCGGCAGGGCGCCAGCATAATCTCACGACCGAACTGCTCGCGTCGGAGCGTATGGGTGACATGGTCGAGGAAATCGCCAAGCGCTACAGCGACCGCATCGTGATCTTCGATTCCCCCCCCGCGCTGGCATCCTCCGCCGCCTCGGTGCTCGCGATGCACGTGGGCCAGGTGATGTTCGTGGTCGAAGCCGAAAACACCCGCGAAACCGAGCTTCGCGACGGTCTTTCGATGATGAACGGCTGCGAGCACGTGCAGCTGCTTATCAACAAGGTGCGCTATGCGGGCATGGGTAGGCGCTTTGGAACCTATTACGGCTATGGAAGCTGACGTGGGCGATTTGACAAAGATCGACGGGAACTGCGGTCGCTGCCGGACGATTGCGACGGCGGTCGTGTCGATGCTGGCGGTGATGGTGCCGACCACCGCGTCGGCCGAGGTCGAAGTCAATCCGTTCGTGTCCCTCCGTCAAGTCGTGTCGGATGGGTCCAACCGCGATGGTCGGGGATGGCTGGAAGCTGGGGCCGGCTTTGCCGCGCTGCTCGACACGAACCGCGTCGACGGCCAGTTCAACTATCGCTATGCGCGCCGAATGGAGGAATTCGGCAATATCAATCAGAAGAACCGGCACAATGCGAATGCCGAAATTCGGGCGGAACTGATTGATGATTTTCTGATGCTGGATGCCGGCGGCACGGCATCACAGTATTCAACGGACTTTCGTGGGTTCAATGCTTTGAACCCGGATGATGAAAGCGGAAACCAGTCACAGGTTTTTTCAGGTTATTTAGAGCCCAGCGTCCAGCAACGCTTCGGCGATTTCGCCACGTTTCAAGGGCGTTATCGCGTGGGTGCCGTATCGGTGGATTCCCCGCGCGAAGGGCTCAGCAATCCCGGGTCAATCGGGCTTGATCCGAGCGATGGCATCGGTTCAAGGCTGAGCGATTCAATCACGCAGACGGCCAGCGTAACGCTGGCGTCCACACGCGCGACGAATACGATCAACTGGTCGCTCAATGCGCAGGGCACGCACGAGGACGTCGATCAGCTAAACCAGAAATATCGTGGCTATAGCGCAGGCGGAGAGCTTGGATACCGGATCTCTCGAAAGCTGGAGCTGACGGTGAGTGGTGGCTACGAAGATATTGATAATACACAAGATTCTATTCTCTTCGATGAAGAAACCGGATTGCCCGACCTGGATGAGGATGGTCACTTCCAGGTTGACCCGGATATGCCCCGTCGCACGGCATACGATTTCAGCGGCGCTTATTGGAATGCGGGATTTCGCTATACCCCGTCGCGTCGCACATCGTTCGAATTCCGGGCCGGTGAGCGGTACGGTTCGGCGAACTTCTTCTTAAATTTCAATCACCGGTCGCGAAACGGCATGTCGGTTCGGGCCAATTTCCAGCAGACGCTGAACAGTTTCAGTCGTTTGCTAACGATGTACGAGAACGGCGTACCTATTGGTATGACACGTGTCGGCGGTCTTGATCAGCTTGGTGTTCCGCTGTGTGTTTTCGGGATAGACCCGGCGTCGGATGATGGTGGCTGTTACCGTGGACTGACGCAGTCGCTGACGCCGGCAACCTTTAAGTCTGATCGCGGGCTCCTGATGGTTTCCCGCTCGCTCGAGGCGCTGACGTGGTCGGCAACGGTCTACTACGACAAGCGACGCTATGTAGATTCGCAGCAATTGCAGGCACCTACCGAGGTGGAACTTCCCCCTAATCTCTTCGGCGATGACGAATCTTTCGGCGTGCGTGGCCGGGTTGCACTTCGGCTTGGTGAGCTTCAGACGCTGGGCTTCGACGCACTTCTGGCGCGCAACAGCTATGCGCTGTCGTCCCAGCGCAAGGATACGCAACTGACGCTCGGCACGCAGTATTCGCGCCGATTGAGCAAAAATCTAAGCGGCAATGCCTCGCTCTATGGCACGCACCGCATCACGGAAACACGTCAGGATTCGTCAACCTTCACGGCATCCGTGGGTGTGAGATATAATTTCTGACGGCGGATTGACTGAAACGTCACGACTTCGGGGTAAGCTGAGGGGCGTTTTCAAGGAACACAGGCAAGAGCATGTATACCGAGTTCTACAATCTGAACGGACGCCCGTTCCAGCTGACGCCTGATCCGCGCTTCTACGTCGACACGCAGACGCACCGGAAGGCGATGGCCTATCTCACCTACGGTCTCGGCCAGGGCGAGGGCTTCATCATCATCACCGGCGATGTCGGCGCGGGCAAAACGACGCTCGTCGGCCGCCTGCTGCAGACGATCGACCGCTCGAAGCTTGTCGTTGCGAACATCGTCACCTCGCTGGTGGATGCAGACAATCTCCTCAAGATGATCGCAACGGGGCTCGGCATCAACGCCGAGAACCTGGATGTCGCGACGCTGCTCACGCGCATCGAGAATTTCCTGCGTGTGCAGCATCAGCAGGGCCGACGCGTGCTGCTGATCGTCGACGAGGCGCAGAATCTGCCGATCGGCTCGCTTGAGCAGCTTCGGATGCTCTCGAACTTCAGCGCCGGCGCGCAGCCGCTCAGCCAGACAATTCTGCTTGGGCAGCCGGAATTCCGCGAGAAACTCGCCAATTCCTCGGAGCTTGAGCAGCTTCGCCAGCGCGTGATCGCGTCGCACCATCTCGAGCCGATGCGGCGCGACGAAATCCCCGCCTATGTCGAGAACCGGCTGGCGCTCTGCGGATGGGCCGGCGATCCGACCTTTACTGAAGATGCTTACGACGCCCTGTTCGATTATTCGGGCGGGGTTCCGCGCAAGCTGAATAATTTGTGCGCGCGCGTGCTGCTGTTCGGTGCGCTCGAAGAAAAGCACGAGATCGACGATTCGATCGTGCGCGAGGTGACCGACGATCTGCAGCGCGACAACGCACCGCGTGACCGCGAAAAGATCATCCAGCCGAACAGCGGATCATTCGCCGCCGTTCCTGCCGTGCAGCAGGTTCAGCCGGTGGTTGGTATGGCAGGCGGTGCTGTTGCGGCGCTCGACGATCGTCTGCTCGCGCGCATCGATCGCCTTGAACATTATGCTTCAGAAAATGATCGTAACCTTCGGCAAGTGCTGCGGATTCTTTCCGATCTCGTCGAGCAGAACGAGGTCGAGCGCGGCCCATACGGCGTCAGCCGAAGCGCATGAGCGGCGCGGCGGCCAACCGCGGCGTCTGCAATGCGATGTCGGTCGATGTGGAAGAGCACTTCCAGGTCGGTGCCTTCGAAACGACCATCCGACGAGAGGACTGGCCGCGCTGGGATAGCCGTGTCGTCCGCAACACCGAACGCGCGCTTCAGCTCTTCGCCGACAAGGGCGTCTCCGCGACGTTCTTCACGCTCGGCTGGGTTGCGGAGCGCGAGCCGGCGCTGATCCGTCGGATCGTTGAGAACGGCCACGAGATCGCCAATCACGGCTACGCGCACGACCGTGTGCACACGTTCAAGCCCGAGAGCTTCCGGGCGGATATCCGCAGGGCGCGGGCGCTGATCGAGGATGCCGCGGGTGCGGAAGTGAAGGGATATCGTGCGCCCAGCTTCTCGATCGGCAGCGGCAATCGCTGGGCGCTCGAAGTGCTGGCGGAAGAAGGCTACGCGTACAGTTCGTCGGTCGCGCCGATCCGGCACGACCACTACGGTTGGCCGGAAGCGCCGCGCTTTCCGCACACGCCAGTCGCTGGATCGGATATGGTCGAGGTGCCGGTAACGACGGTGGAGTATGCGGGACGCCGCATGGCGTGTGGCGGCGGTGGCTTCTTCCGACTTCTGCCATACGGTCTTTCCGAATGGGCGATCGATCGTGTGAACAGGGTCGAAGGGCAGGCGACGGTGTTCTACTTCCATCCGTGGGAGATCGACCCCGAACAGCCCGTGGTGCCAGGCGCGCCGCTCAAATCGCGCATCCGCCACTATACGAACCTTGATGTGATGGAAGCGAAGCTCGCGCGCCTGCTGGATCGGTTCCGCTGGGACCGGATGGACCGCGTGTTCCTTGGCCGCGAGACGCTGAAGGCGGCGGCATGAACGCGGAAAGTCCAATCGCACCGACGGTCGTTGAAATCGATATCGACGATGCGGGGGCTGCCGCGGCATTCGACGCCGCGGTCCTCAAGCATCCGGGCGCAACGCCGTTTCATCGCACGGCGTGGGGCAGGGCGATCCGCGACGCACTTGGGCACACTCCGCACTATCTGATGGCGGGCGATGCCGTGCTGCCGCTCATCGCGCTCAGGTCCGGCCTGTTCGGTTCGGCGCTCATCTCGAATGCCTTCGCCGTGCGCGGCGGGCCGCTTGCCGCCGATCCGCGGGCACTTGCGGCGCTCGACAAGGCTGCATGGGCGATCGCCGAGGCGGGCGGCATTGGCGTGCTCGAATATCGCGGCACTGAGGCGTTGCATCCGGACTGGGCGGTGAAGGCCGAGACCTATGCGAACTTCGTGCGTCCGCTCGAAGCCGACAGCGAGGCGAACCTGAAGGCGATCCCGCGGAAGCAGCGCGCCGAAGTCCGCCGCTCGCTGACGATGGACCTCAGCGTGCGCGTCGCTTCGGACGAAAAGGCGCTGCGCGACCATTTCGCCGTTTATTCGGAAAGCGTCCGCAATCTCGGCACGCCGGTGTTTCCCGCGCGGCTGTTTGCTGAGATCGTCCGGCATTTCGGCGAGGATGCGGATATCCTTACCGTCTACCATCAGGACGTGCCCGTGGCCTCGGTGCTTTCGGTATACGATGCGGAGACGGTCTATCCCTATTACGGCGGCGGGACGGCGGCGGCGCGGGCGCTGCGCGCCAACGATCACATGTACTGGATGCTGATGGAACATGCCGTGGCGCGCGGGCGCCGGGCGTTTGATTTCGGGCGTTCGAAGTATGATACAGGCGCGTTCGCATTCAAGAAGAACTGGGGTTTCGAGCCGCAGCCGCTCGTCTACGAATACCGGTTGGCGGAGGGGCGCACGATGCCCGACGTCAATCCGAACAACCCCAAGTACAAGCTGATGACCGAGGTATGGAGCCGCCTGCCGCTGTGGCTTGCGAACCGGATGGGGCCGCTCGTTTCGCGGTCGCTGGGGTAGGGCGATGGGTGATCTTTTGTTCCTTGCGCACCGTATCCCGTATCCGCCCGACAAGGGCGACAAGATCCGTTCGTGGAACATCCTGAAATATGTCGCGGAACGCGCGCCGGTCCATCTCGGGGCGTTCGTGGACGATCCCGAGGACATGAAGCACGCCGATTTCCTGGCGAGCGTCTGCAAATCCGTGAAGCTCATCCCGATGGACCCCAAGGACAAGCTGAAGCGCGCGTTTTCGGGTTGGCGCAAGGGCGAGGCACTCAGCATCTCGCTGTTCGACGACCGCGCGATGAAGCGCTGGGTGTGGGACCGCGTGAAGCAGCACGACATCGACCGCATGTTCGTGTTTTCAAGTCAAATGGCACCTTATGCGCTTGGCCATACGTCGCAGGGCCGGCGCACGGTGATGGATTTCGTCGACATCGATTCCGACAAGTTCGCGCAGTACGCTAAGGAGAGCCGCTGGCCGAAATCGTGGCTCTATGCGCGCGAGGCGAAATTGCTCCAGTCTTTCGAGAAGCAGGTGGCGCGCCATGTCGACGTCAGCCTGTTCGTCTCCGACGCGGAAACCGCGATGTTCAAGCGGATCGCCGGCTCTTACGCGCACACGGTCGATACGCTGCACAACGGCGTCGATCTCGATTACTTCTCGCCCAGCGCCGACTTCGCTCCGCTTGGCGATGAGGCCGGGATCGGGGCAGGTCCGAAGCTCGTATTCACCGGCGCAATGGACTACCGGCCCAATGCCGATGCCGTCTGCTGGTTCGCCGATGCCATCCTGCCGCTTATCCGTAAGCGCTATCCGCAAGCGCGGTTCTTCATCGTTGGCGGCAAGCCGACACCGGAGGTGCAGGCGCTCGGCAGCCGCGAAGGCATTATCGTGACTGGGCGCGTGCCCGATGTGCGGCCCTATGTTGCCGCGGCGGATGTAGCGGTCGCGCCGATCCGCATTGCGCGCGGCGTGCAGAACAAGGTGCTGGAAGCGATGGCGATGGCCCGGCCTGTGGTGGCTACCGACGCGGCGTGGTCCGGCATCGACGCCGAACCGGAACGGGATCTCCTCGTGCGCGACGACGCGGCAGCCTTCGCTGCAGGTGTTTGCGCCGTGCTGGAAGACCCGGCGCTCGGCACGCGCCTTTCCGAAAGCGGACGGCGACAAGTCGAAAGCCGCTACGCATGGTCCGCTCAGCTCGCGAAACTCGACGCGTGGCTGGGGCTCGGCGCGGCAGATCCGAAAGTAGAAGCGGCATGAACGATATGAGCGAGTTCGAAGCCCGCACAGGTGCGACCGGAAGAGGATGGCGCGCGGCGATCATCGCTTGGGCGGCGGTGGCCGTGGCGATCCTGCTGCTGCTTCGCAACGATGTCGCGCACATCTTCAACCTCTGGTGGAATACCGACACGTTCGGGCACTGCCTGCTGATCCCGCCGATCCTTGCCTATCTGGTGTGGCAGCGTCGCAGCGAGCTTTCCGCGCTGACACCCAAGCCCTGGTATCCGGCGGCGATCCTGATGGTGATCGGCGGCGCGGGCTGGCTGGTGGGCGAGGCTTCGGGCGTCGCTTTGCTTCGCCATATGGCGGTCGTGGGCCTCCTCATCGTCAGCGTGCCGCTCGTTTTCGGGCTCACGGTGTCGCGCGGGCTCGCGTTCGTGCTGTTCTTCGCGCTGTTCATGATCCCGGCGGGCGAGCAGCTCGTGCCCATCCTGCAGACGGTTACGGCCGCGATCTGCATCAAGCTCCTCGAATGGTCGGGCATCCCGGCCTTCATCGACGGCGTGTTCATCGCCATCCCGAACGGCAATTTCGAAGTCGCCGAGGCGTGCTCGGGCGTGCGCTTCCTGATCGCGATGATCGCGTTCAGCGTGCTCGTTGCAAACCTGTGCTTCAAGAGCTGGACGCGGCGCATTCTGTTCGTGCTTTCGGCGATCGCGCTGTCGATCATCGCGAACGGCATCCGCGCTTTCGGCACGATCTACATCTCGCACCTGACGACACCGGGCTTCGCGGCGGGTGTGGACCACATCATCTACGGCTGGATATTCTTCGCGATCGTCATGTTCCTGCTGGTCGCGATCGGCTGGCGCTTCTTCGACCGCCCGGTCGACGACCCGGCGTTCGATCCGGCGCGGCTGCAGCCTGCGCCCCCGGCGCCGTCCGCGCCACGCGCAGCCTATGTTGCGGCGGCGATCGGTATCGCCGCGATGGCGGCGGGTCCCGTGTATGGACTTGTCGTTGCGAACCGTGCGCCCGATACCCAGACCGCCGCAATCGTTCTTCCCGAGGTGGCGGGCTGGCAGCGGATCGAAGGGCGCCCAGAATGGCAGCCACACTACAACGGCGTTTCCGCGGAAGCCATCGCACGCTACGTGGATGGCGAAGGCCAACCGATCGACCTCTACATCGGCGTGTTCGACCGGCAGAGCGAGGACGGCGAGCTCATTGGCTACAAGCAGGGCCTGCTTCCGCCCGAGACCGAATGGTCGTGGGCGCGCAACGAGAAGGGGCCGGCGAACGGCCGCGCGCAGCAGATCAAGAACGGCGGCACGGTACGTGACAACTGGCAGTTCTTCCTCGTGAACGGCACGCTCACCGGCAGCGACTACACCGCCAAGATCGAGGGACTGAAATCGCGGCTGCTTGGCGGCGAGACGCTGGCGGGCACGCTCGTCATCTCGGCGGACAGGCGTGACGAGCTCGTAAGCGCCATGCCGGCGATCGAACGCTTCGCGGCGGCGCTCGGTCCCGTCGATACCGCGATCGAAACCGCTACGGTGGAGCGCTAGGGCATGTGCGGCATCGCCGGATATTTCGACCAGCGCGAACACCGGACCATCCCGGAGCCGGTGCTCCGCGCCATGACCGACGTGATCGCGCACCGCGGACCCGACGGTAGCGGTTTCTACCGCGCGCCCGGCGTGGGGCTCGGCCACCGGCGGCTCTCGATCATCGACATTGCGGGCGGCGTGCAGCCGATGCCGAGCGAAGACGGCAAGATCCAGATCATCTTCAACGGCGAGATCTACAATTTCCGCGAGGTGCGGAAGGAACTGCAGGCGCTCGGCCACACGTTCAAGCGCGACAGCGACACCGAGGTGATCATCGAAGCGTGGCGTGCCTGGGGCGAGGCCTGCGTCGACAAGCTGCGCGGCATGTTCGTCTTCGCGATCTGGGACGAGACCGCGCGCACATTGTTCCTCGCGCGCGACAGACTCGGCGTGAAGCCGCTCTATTATGCCGATCTCGGCGACGGGCGGTTCATCTTCGGATCGGAGATGAAGGTGCTGCTGATGTGGCCGGGCCTTTCCCGCGCCATCGATCCGCGCGCCATCGAGGATTATTTCGCCTACGGCTACGTGCCGGACGACAAGTGCCTGCTGGGCGCGGTGAAAAAGCTCCCCGCTGGGCACACGCTGACACTGCGCTGGGGCTCTTCTGCGCCCGCCCGCCCGCGCCGCTACTGGGACATCGCGTTCGATAATCGCGTGAAGGGAACGCCCGAGGCGCTGGCCGAGGAACTGACCGCGCGGATGCGCGAGGCGGTGGCGCTGCGACTGGTCGCGGACGTACCGGTGGGCGCGTTCCTTTCGGGAGGGGTCGATTCAAGTGCGGTTGTCGCGCTGATGGCGGGACTGATCGATACGCCGGTCAACAGCTGCTCCATCGGCTTTGACGACCCGGCCTACGACGAGACCGGCCATGCCGAGGCGATCGCGAAGCGCTATGCGACGCACCACCGCGCCCGCACGGTGACGACCGACGATTACGGCCTCATCGACACGCTCGTGCGCGCGTTCGATGAGCCGTTCGCCGATGCATCCGCGCTGCCGACCTATCGTGTCAGCGAACTCGCACGCGAGACGGTGACGGTGGCGCTTTCGGGTGACGGTGCGGACGAGGCGATGGCGGGCTATCGCCGCTACCGGCTCTACATGAACGAGGAGCGGGTGCGCGGGGCGCTTTCGCCGGGACTGCGGCAGACCGTCTTCGGACGGCTGGGCCGCGCATGGCCGAAGCTCGACTGGGCGCCGCGCGTGCTGCGCGCGAAATCGACATTCGAAGCCATCGCGATGGACAGCGCGGAAGCCTATTTCCACGCGGTGAGCGTGACACCGGACCGCATCCGTTCACGCCTGTTCTCGGATGCACTGAAACGCGAGATCGGCGGCTATTGGGCTGGAACGCTCTATGCCGATACGATGCGTAACGCGCCCGCCGACGATATGCTCGGCCGCGCGCAATACGCCGACATGATGATCTGGCTGCCCGGCGACATCCTGACCAAGGTGGACCGCACCAGCATGGCGGTGAGCCTGGAAGCGCGCGAGCCGCTGCTCGACCACGAACTCGTCGGCTGGATGGCCGGCCTGCCGAGCGACTTCCGCCTGCGCGGCGGGGAAGGCAAGTGGCTGCTGAAGAAGGCGATGGAGCCCTATCTGCCGAAGGATATCCTGTACCGGCGCAAGATGGGGTTTTCGGTGCCGATCGACCGCTGGTTCCGGGGCGCGCTCGCCGACCGTGTCGCGGCGCTCGCGAACGGCTCCAACGTGGCAGGGAGCGGCTGGTTCGATATGACCTATTTCGCGTCGTGCGCGGCGGCGCATCGCAGCGGCCGCGCGGATCACAGCCGGCTCTTGTGGCAGATGCTGATGCTGGAAGGGTCGCTCGCGGCGCTCACGGCAACGCCTGCGGCGGCGCTCGCCGCCTGACGGGTTACAAAGCCGATGCCGTCGGTGTGGCGGTGGGTGCTTCGGCAGGCGCGGTTTCAGGCTGTGCGATTACAGGTGCTGCCGCGTCCGCGCCACTCTTGGCTGAGGCGACTGCGCTTGAATGTGCGCGCGCAATATCGGCAGCCGCATCCGTCTGGCGGCGGACCTGCACGGTTTTCAGGTTGGACGCCGGGCGCGTCTGGTCTCGCTCCGACATCAGCGGCGTCATCGTGCTCGCATAGATCGAGCTGTCGCGCAGTGCGTGATAGGTGAGCAGAAGCCCGATGCCGGCAAAGAGGATGACCCCGGCCAGCCAGAGCAGAATCGTGTTACGCGCAGCCGTGTGCCGTTCCGTGCGGACGTGTGACGCCATTTTCAACCCTTCTTCCGGCAGCTGCCATGGCTTCGTTTTCGAAGCTGCGACAGGCGCCACCGGTCTTTTCCCTACGACTCAGGACTTGAGAGTTTGTTACTCTTCGAATTCTGTACGCAACAAATGCATAGACTGTGCCAAAATGGGAAACGTGCGTGTTTCAAGGATGTTACGACACAGCTTGTGACAGAACCGGAATGAAGTTGGTGAAAACGTAAAGAATTTCGACACTTAACCATAACAGGCGGAGGCGAAAAAAAGCCCGTCCGGTGGGGCGTTTAGCCCGAGCGCCGTGCGGTCTACTGCATCAAGGGCATGGCGAAGATCGTCGGCGCTCCAGCTGCCGTCGCCGACCAGCTTCAGGCAGCCGACCATCGAGCGGACCTGATGGTGCAGGAACGAGCGGGCGGCGGCGTGGATCGCAATCCGGTCACCGTCCCGCACGACGTCGAGCTGGTCGAGCGTCTTGAGAGGGCTCGCGGACTGGCAGTGTACCGAACGGAACGTCGTGAAGTCGTGGCGCCCGACAAGGATCTGCGCGGCGGCGTGCATCGCGTCGGCGTCGAGTGGGCGCGCGACATGCCACGCGAGGCCGGACTGCCAGGTGAGTGGAGCGCGCCGGTTGATGATGTCGTAGCGGTAGCGGCGGCCCGTACAGTCGAAACGTGCGTGGAAATCGGGCGCGGCAACCTCGCACGCAACGACCGCGACCGGTGCGGGCCGCAGATGCGCGTTCAGCGCCTCCTGGAGGCGGAATGCGGCAAGCGGCTTGCCGATATCGACGTGCGCGACCTGGCCCTCGGCATGAACGCCTGCGTCCGTGCGCCCGCAGCCATAGACGAGCGCTTCCGCCTGCGTGACGGCGAAGACGGCCTCCTCCAGCGTCTGTTGGACGCTTGGGCCATTATCCTGCCGCTGCCAGCCCACGAAGGGCCGGCCGTCATATTCGATGGTCAGCTTGAAGCGCTGCATCAGCCGAGCCGTGTGCCCGCCGGAACGGGGAAGCCCCGGAGCACCTCGGCCACATCCATCGCGCGCTTGCCGGGGCGCTGCACGAGCGTCGGGCGGATCGCGCCTGTGCCGCAGGCAATGGTGAGCCGGTCATCGAGCGTCGTGCCGGGTTCACCCGCGCCCTCCACAGCAGTGCAGGCGAGGATGCGCAGGCGTTCCTGCCCAAGCAGCGTGAAGGCGCCCGGTGCGGGGTTGAAGGCGCGGGCGGCGCGTTCGACCTCTACGGCGCTCTTCGTGAAATCGAGCGCGGCTTCGGCCTTGTCGATCTTGTGTGCGTAGGTGACGCCCTCGGCGGGCTGCGTCTCGGCGGCCAACGCATCGAGACGGGTGAGGGCGTCCACGATCAGGTCTGCGCCCATCATGGCCAGCTCTTCGGTGAGTTCGCCAGCGGTCTTTGCGGCCACCGGTGTTTCGGCGGCGAGCAGCATCGGGCCGGTATCCAGCCCGCGCTCCATCTGCATGATGGTGACGCCCGTTGACGTATCCCCGGCGAGGATGGCGCGCTGGATCGGGGCCGCACCGCGCCAGCGTGGGAGGAGCGAGGCGTGGATATTGAGGCAGCCGAGACGCGGGGCATCCAGGATCGCCTGCGGCAGGATGAGGCCGTAGGCTGCGACGACAGCAACGTCGGCATCGAGCGCGGCAAAGGCGAGCCGATCCGCTTCTTCCTTGAAGTTCACGGGGTATCGAACGGGAAGGCCGAGGCGCTCGGCTGCCTGTTGCACCGGCGACGCCTGCGGCTGCTTGCCGCGCTGCGCCGGGCGCGGCGGCTGTGTGTAGACGGCGACGACATCATGCCCTGCCGCCACGAGGGCCTCGAGCGCCGGCACCGCGAAGGCCGGTGTTCCCATGAAGACAATCCGCATGTCCGCCCCGCTAACCCCCGCGCGGAGCACTTGCAAGACGCCCGCGCGCGCCGATACATGGGCATCCTATGTCGTCCCCCGAAATCGATGCGCTGACGCAGGCGCTCTCGCGGCTTCCCGGCCTCGGACCCCGCTCGGCCCGGCGTGCGGTGCTGCACCTGCTGAAACGCCGCGAGATCGCGCTGAAGCCGTTGATCGCGGCGCTGCAGGCGGTGGAGCAAAACCTTGCCACCTGCGCCATCTGCGGCAACGTGGACACGGCGAACCCCTGCGGTGTCTGCACCGACCCGCGCCGCGACGCGAAGCTGCTATGTGTCGTTGAGGAAGTCGCGGACCTGTGGGCGATGGATCGTGCGCGGCTGTTCCCGGGCCGCTTCCACGTGCTCGGCGGGCGCCTCTCTGCGCTGGAGGGCGTGGGGCCGGACGACCTCAGCATCGGGCAGCTGATGGCGCGGGTGACGGCGGGCGGCATCGATGAAGTCGTCCTCGCCATGAACGCCACGATGGAAGGCGCGACGACGATGCACTACCTCGCCGAGCGGCTGGCGGGCTCCGGCGTTGCAGTGACACAGCTTGCGCACGGCGTACCCGTGGGCGGCGAACTCGATTACCTCGATGAAGGCACGATCGCGCAGGCATTGCGCGCGCGGCGTCCCGTGGCCTGATCGGGTGCGGGCTCCGCGCGACATTCAGGCACCTTGACCCCGTGCGCCCGCGTACCTAGCTAGCGTTCATGGCCATTCTACCCATTCTCGAGGCGCCGGACGCCCGGCTGCGGCAGGTTTCCGAACCCGTGGAGCGCGTGGACGACGAGCTTCGCCGCTTCATGGACGACATGCTGGAGACGATGTACGACGCGCCCGGCATCGGCCTTGCCGCCATTCAGGTGGGCGTGGCGAAGCGCGTGCTGGTGATCGACCTGCAGGAGCCGGCCGAAGGCGCGGAAGACGTGCCTGCGAACCGCGTGAAAAAGCCGCTTTACTTCGTGAACCCGGAAATCACTTGGGAATCCGAGGAGCTGGCGACCTACAACGAGGGCTGCCTCTCCGTGCCCGAACAGTATGCGGACGTCGACCGTCCCGCACGCATCCGCGCGACGTGGCTCGATTACGACGGCAAGACACATGATGAGGAGATCGACGGCCTGCTCGCCACATGTCTCCAGCACGAGATGGACCACCTCGAAGGCATCCTCTTCGTGGATCATCTTTCCAAGCTGAAGCGCGACATGCTGCTGAAGAAGCTCGCGAAGCTCCGCAAAGGTTCAAAGGCTGCCTGATGACCATCGAGACCGCTGACGACGAAAACCGGAGCTTCCGGAACTTCCTGCCGCGCGCGCTCGCGGGCAAATGCCCGGCCTGCGGCGAGGCGAAGCTATTCCGCAGCTTCCTGAAACCCGTGGATCACTGCCCGAGCTGCGGCGAGGCATGGCACCATCACCAGGCCGACGACTTCCCGCCCTACATCGTCATCCTTCTGCTCGGCCACATCCTCGTGCCGACGATGTACGAGGTGAACACGGCGTTCGATGTACCCTACGAATGGCAGATCCCGATCTGGATCAGCCTCACCGCCGCATTGGCGCTGGCGATGCTGCAGCCCGTGAAGGGCGCGGTGATCGGGTATCAGTGGGCGAGGCGGCTGCACGGGTTTGGAGAGACGGCGGAGTAGGGGCGGCCCCGTACCAAAACCTGCCCCGGCGACGTGCTGCGGGATTCAGCAATAAAACGCTCAGGTTTTGGCGTTAGTCCATCGGTCCTGTTTCGTCAGAATGCGAAAAGGCCGGAAACGTGTTGCGTGATTTTCCAGTATTCGCTTCGGTCGCGGCTTCGCATGTTTAAGGCCTTGCATTACCTTGTGGGTATGCTGGTCTTGGCGTGGCCAGTTCAAGCCTCCGCGCAAACCCGCGACGCTGAGCCTCCATCGCAGCAATCGATGGAGCTTTCGGCAGCGCAGCTGTTCGATTTTGCCAAGCAGGCGCAAGCCGCTGAGGACTTTGAGGCGGCTGAGACGGCCTATCGCGCGCTGGCCGCGAACCCTGACATCGAAATCCGCACCGAGGCCCGGTTTCGTCTCGCCATGATGCTGGCGGACACGCGGAAGCAGTATCGCGAGGCGGCGGTTCTTTTTCGCGAAATTCTGGATGAAAAGCCGAACGCGGCGCGCGTGCGGGTCGAACTGGCGCGGGTTCAGGCGCTGATGGGAAACCTTGGCGCGGCGGAACGCGAATTGCGGGCGGCGCAGGCGGCTGGGCTACCGCCGGAAATCGAGAGGCTGGTGCGCTTTTATGCGCAGGCGCTCGGTGCGCGAAAGCCTTTCGGCGGCAGTCTGGAGGTCGCATTTGCGCCGGACAGCAACGTCAATCGCGCCACGCGCTCCGAAACGCTGGGAACGGTGATCGGGGACTTCGACCTCAGCCGGGATGCGCGGGAAACATCGGGGCTGGGCGTGTCTCTGCGGGGGCAGGCCTATGCGCGCGCGCCCATTGACCCCAATGTCGACATCCTGCTGCGCGCTTCCGGCGCGGCGCGCGTGTACCGCGACGGCGAGTTCGACGATTACGCGGCGTCTTTTCAGGCCGGACCTCAGGTGCTCTCGGGTACGGACAGGATCAGCCTTTCGGGACTGGTGGCCTGGCGGTGGTATGGGCGCAAGCCGTACGAATTTTCCTACGGCCTTACCGGCAATATCCAGCACCCGCTGGGGCGGCGGGGGCAGATGCGCGTGGACGGCGCGGCGACGCGGAGCGAGGATCACCGGTCGTCGCTGCGCGATGCGGACCGTTACAGCCTGTCCGTCGGCATCGACCGGGCCTTTACATCCAGCTTTGGAGGCGGCGTGCAGGTTTCCGGCCTGCGGCAGGCAGCGCGCGACCCGGGCTATTCCACCGCGAGCGGGGGCATCGGCGGGTACCTGTTTCTGGAGATGGGCAAGGTCACGACCGTGCTCAGCGCGAAATACGAGCATCTGGAAGCCGACCGCCGACTATTTCTCTATCCGAAGCGGCGTGTCGATGACCGCTATGAGGTCGGTCTTTCAGCAACGTTAAGAAAGTTCAGGATAGGTTCATTCGCGCCCATATTGAAACTTTCTCGTGAGCGGAACACGTCGACCATAGAACTATATGATTACACGCGCGTTTCAGGAGAAGTCGGGGTCACGGCAGCGTTCTAGTGGGCTGGGAGTAGCGTAATGAAGTCGATTGGACGGGTAAAATGGGCGCCCCTTGGCGCGGTTTCTCTCCTGCTTGCGGCCTGCGGAGGCGGCGGAGGGGGAGGCGTGACGACGACACCGCCAGCGCCCACACCAACCCCGACACCTACGCCGACACCCACCCCGACCCCGGCTCCCGACCCTGATATCGCGGACCTTGTCGAGAGCCAGACCTTCACCGGACCTTCGAGCCGGAACACGGTGTCGCTTCAGATGCCCGAGGGGATCGTCCAAAATACGTCCGTGAACCTGGGGGAGATCAGCATCTCCTTCAACGCGGGGACCGGCACCTATACGATGACCCGCGACGGCATCACCCAGAGCTTCTCGCCCGCTGACCGCGTGGCGACCAGCAGCGATGCGGACCGCCGGTATGTCGTCACGACAACCGGGTCTTCCGAAGCGCTTACGCTCATCGACACGTCGTACACATCCGATCTCAGGACGCGTTTTGTGGGTCTTGGGTTCTGGCAGTCCAACACGCGCAGTGGCAGCCTGCAGAACACGGCCTTCGACGTGTTCGTTTATGGCTTTCCGACCGAGACCGTCGCAGTGCCGCGCATGGGCTCCGCGCAGTACACGACGGACGTGTTCGGGCTAACCACGCAGGTCGGCCGCGATCCGCTGACATTTGCGGGGACTGGGCCGACCGTGTTCGACTTCGACCGCAGCACGTTCACGATCGATACGAACCTTCAGGAATACTACTTCGTGACCGGCGCCGGGGTGACGGGCGCCTTGTCCTTCCGCGCGGCAGGCACGCTCGATTCCGGCGATGGCCGGTTTTCAGGCACATTCCGCTATGAGGGGTCGCTCGATCCCGTCGCGGGCCAGCTGAATGGACGCTTTTATGGCCCCGAAGCGCAAGAGGCCGGCGGCGTGTTCACCGGTGACAACGGCAGCGGCGGTACGGTCGTGGGCGGCTTCACGGCCGCCAATCCCACCGCGCCCGACCGGAATATCACGCTGACGGACCTCGATCACAACATGGGCCTCTACGCGCTGGGCGGCGAATACAGCGGGCTCCAGCTCAAGGATGGAACCGACGACGGCACGTCCGAAGCCAGGCTGCTGACGAAGGGCCTGTTTTATTACACCGACGGCCGTTACGCGATTTCCGGTGCAGATGGCTCCGAAGTGGAATTCGCCGCAACGGACCGTGTGGACGGCAGCGCCGACGCATACACGGTTTACCGGAAAACGGTGGGCGGCGAGACGATCGAGATGTCGCTCTACAAGCCCGATGGCCCCGGCGAGATCGAACTGACCTACGCCAGCTTCGGCGAATATGCCCGCTTCAAGGAAACCGCGGACGCGAACGACATCACCCGGACGTTCCTCAGCTATGGACTGGAGACGGCGCCGGGGGTTCTTCTCGGGCGGACGGGAACCGCGACCTATAACGGCATCGTCATCGGTGCGGCGGGCAGTGCGGGTGCGCAGCAGCAACTCGCCGTGACCGGCACGTCGCAATTCCAGATCGATTTCGCCTCGCAGGCGTACGGCGGCTGGCTGAGACTTCAGGGCGCTGACCGTGCAGGCGGCTCGACCGTCGATTTCGGCCAGTTCGATCTGGTGGCGGGTACGGGGTTGGCGGACAGCGCCTTTCTGACCGGGCTGACGAAGTCCGGGAGCTCCGTGGGCGATATTTACATGCGCTTCTTCGGGCCGAACGGGGAAGAGATGGCCGGATCCTTCGGTCTCATCACCGGCGGGCGCGTGATTACCGGGGCCACAGCTGCCGTTCGCGACTAGCGCGCACGGCGGTCTCCCGTCCCGGCGGTTTACTCGACGATCGGCAGTTCGATTCGGCTCGGGTACTGCGCCGAGGTGTAGATGCGCTGCGTGGCCTTCTTGTAGTCCTCCGGCTTCGCGAAGAAGATGTTGGGCACGAAGGTCTGCGGGTTGCGGTCGTAGAGGGGGAACCAGCTGGACTGGATCTGCACCATGATGCGGTGGCCCTTCAGGAACCTGTGGCTCACGTCCGGCAGCTTGATCTCGTAGGGGACGACCTTGTTCGCGGGGATGGCGGTGGGCTTCGACGGGTCGTCGCGGTAGCGGCCGCGGAGGATGTCCATCGAGACCGCAAGTTCGTAGCCCGCCATTTCCGGAGCGGGGGCATACTCCGCCGGGTAGACGTCGATCAGCTTCACCACCCAGTCGCTGTCCGTACCGCTCGTGGAGGCGAAAAACTTCGCGATCGGCTGGCCCGCGAGGCGCACGTCTTCAGTGAGTACCTCGCTGACGAAGGTGACGACGTCGGGCCGCGCTTCGGCGAAGCGCTGATCGTCCACCAGCCAGCGGCCCCATGACGTGTTGGGATTGTATGTGGAGAGGATCGGGCGCTCGCGGTACGTCACCGGGCGCGCAGGATCGGACACATATTCGGAGAAGGCGACGCGCACCGTGGGCGTCTTCCAGCCGAGCGCGCCGTTCGCCTGCAGGTAGATCGGCTTCGACTGCGAGGGGCAGCCGCTCGCGCAGGAGATCGGCCAGCGGTCGTAGCGGTGCCAGACGTTGGCGCCGGTTTCGAACGCCGTGACGGGCGCGAGATCGGCCTTTGGCGCGTCGTTCTTTAGGTGCGCGTCGAAGAAGGGGATCAGCACTTCGCTGCGATACCAGGCCGAGGTGTTGCTGCCGAAATCGATGGCGCCGAGCTTGGTGCCGCTCGCCATGTTGCTCTGGCCGTGCTGCCACGGGCCGATAATCATGTAGTTGCCGCCGTTGCCGGCGTCCTTCGCCTCCATCGCCTTGTAGACGGCGGGGGCGCCGTAAATGTCTTCCTGATCCCAGAGGCTGTGGACGTGGAGCGTCGGCACCTTCAGCGGTTCCTTGGCGAGGATTTTGTCGAGCGCCTGGCCTTTCCAGTATTCATCGTAGGCCGGGTGTGCGGCGGCCTTCTTGAAGATGGGGAACTCTTCGATGCCGAGCACCTTCGCCATGCCGCTTGCGGAGCCGGCACTGAGCCAGCTTTCATAGGTGTCGTAGCGGTCGAACTGCAGCGCGTACTTCGAGGACTTGTCGGCGGTCATCCGGTAGACCCAGTCGAGGAAGCTTTGGCGATAGGCGCCGTTGTGGAACCAATCGTCGCCAATCCAGCCGTCGACGAGCGGATTGATCGGTACCGCAGCGCCGAGCGCCGGGTGCGGGTTCACGAGGCTCATAAGCGTCGTGAAGCCGCCGTAGCTGACGCCGATGGTGCCGACCTTGCCGTTCGTCTCCTGCACGTTCTTCACGAGCCAGTCGATGCTGTCCCACGTGTCCGTCGAATGATCGGTGTTGGCGGGGTTGAGCGGGCCGACGAGCGGGCGGGCGACGACATAATCCCCTTCGGAGCGAAAACGGCCCCGTACGTCCTGCACCGCGATGATGTAGCCCGCGTCGGCAAGCTCGGCATAGGTGACGGGAAGCGCCAGCTTGTAGGTGTTGGAGGGAAGGCCGGTGATCGCCCTGTCCGCCGAATAGGGCGTGCGCGAGAAGATGATCGGAGCGTTCTTCGCGCCCTTGGGGATGACGAGATTGACGTGCAGCTTCACGCCGTCGCGCATCGGGATCTGCACCTCGCGGATCGTGAAGTCCTTGACGTCGTCAGAGGGCTTGAAATCGGCGGGAATGTCGCTCGTCGGCAGGGTTTCTGCGGCTGCAGGCAGCGCTGCTGCGGCGAGCGTGGAGGCGAGGAGAGCGGCGAGACAGCGGCGTACGAGCATGTGAATTCCCCTATGATCCTGCCGTGACCATAACCCCGATTCCTGTTTGGGCAAGTTATTCTCTATTTGGAAAATATGCGCCTAATCAATGCTCTGGCCCGTGCATTCATCATTTGTCATACTGATGTAGATAATGAAGGTGTGAAAGCAGGGGGGAAGACGGTGCGGTGTCCATCTGCCATGGCGGATGAAGAAGAGCGTCTCGCGGCGCTCAACGCGTATGATCTCGAAGGAAAAGGCGGGCTGCCCAGCCTCGATCCTGTTGTCGAGATCGCGACGCGGCTGTTCGATATGCCCGTCGCCGCTGTGAATCTTATCGGCAGCGACCATGTATTCTTCGCGGCAAGCCACGGTATCGGCGATACGGACATGCGTCGCGAGGTTTCATTCTGCGCGCACGTCATCACGCAGGACGAAGTGCTTGTCGTGCCCGATACGCTGCAGGACCCGCGTTTTTTCGACAATCCGCTGGCCACCGGCGAAGACCCGGTACGGTTTTACGCGGGCGTGCCCATTCGTGCGCCCTCCGGCCATGCGCTGGGCGCGCTGTGCGTGATCGATACGAAGCCCCACCGCGTGTTCACGCCCGGCGACCGGATGCGGCTGAAGGAGCTGGCGCGTGTCGCCACCGAGCGGCTGGAGCTGAGGCGGCTGGAAGTGGCCGAAAGCGGTGGACGTACGCCGTTTGAAAATAGCGCGGCGACATCGCCCAATGCCATCATCTGCTTCGACCGCGATCTCGACATCACGGCGTGGAATGCGGCTGCCGAGGTGATGCTCGGCTACCGCGCGGACGAGGCGATCGGCCGTTCGCTCGATATGCTGATCCCCGAAGAGGAGTGGGCGCCGATCCGCGAAACGGCACGCGGCGTGCTTGCGGGCGTGGTGGCGGCGAGCGGCGCGGACTGCCGGGAATATACCGGCATCCGCAAGGACGGCTCACGCTTCCCGGTGGAGTTCGCCTGGTCGAGTTGGACCGAAGGCGGCAATCGTCACTTTGGCGCCATCGTGCGCGACGTGACCGAACGCCGCGCGCAGGAGGAGGCGCTGAACCGCCTCGCCAATTTCGACACGCTGACCGGTCTTGCCAACCGCAACCTCATCTACCGCCGTGCCGACGAGGCGATCCGCGCGGGCAAGGCCGCGGCGATGGCGATCATCGATCTCGACGGTTTCAACGACGTCAACAACACGCTCGGCCATGAAGCCGGTGACGCGCTTCTGCGAGAGGTGGCGACCCGGCTTGCCGACCGGGCAGGGCCGCAGGATGTAGTGGCACGTATCGGCGGCGATGAGTTCGCAATGCTGCTCGTCGGCGTCGAGGACCGCGAGGCGGTGCAGGAGGTCGTGGAAGGCGCGATCGCCGATCTCGGCGTGCCGATCCGTGTTGCCGGGCAGGATGTCCGCATCGGATGCAGCGCCGGGATCGCGATGAGCCCGCTCCACGCCGGCGACGTGCGCGCGCTGGCTGCAAACGCGGACCTGGCGCTGTTTCAGGCCAAAAGCGAAGGCGGTGGCCGCGCTTTCGTGTTTATCCCCTCGCTGCGCATGGCCGCCGCCGCCCGACGGGACAGCGACGCCGCGCTGCACCGCGCCGAGGAGCGCGATGAGTTCGTGCTGCACTATCAGCCGCAGTTCAGGCTTTCGGATGGCACGCTCACCGGCGCGGAGGCGTTGCTCCGCTGGCAGCACCCCGAGCTTGGCCTGCTGCAACCCGGCGCGTTTCTGCCCGCACTCGAAGCGGGATCGCTCGGCGCGGCGGTGGGTACGCGGATTCTCGATGCGGCCTGCTGTCAGGCGGCGCTGTGGCGGAGCCAAGGCGTGGCGGACTTCCGCATCGCGGTGAACCTGTTCGCGGCGCAGTTCCGCGACGGCGATCTTGTCGACATCGTGCGCGCCACGCTCGCGCGGCATCTGCTGCCGCCCGAGGCGCTGGAGCTGGAGATCACCGAAAACATCGTCCTCGACCGCGAGGAAAAGACACTGCCGCCGCTGCGCGTGCTCCGCGAGATGGGCGTGCGGCTTGCGTTCGACGATTACGGCACCGGCTATGCGTCACTGAGCCTGCTCAAGACCTATCCGCTGACGCACATCAAGATCGACAAGAGCTTCGTGCAGGGCATGGTCGATTCCGGCAGCGACCGCGCCATTGTCGCCGCGATCATGGACCTTGCGCGCGGCTTTGCGCTCGACGTGATCGCCGAAGGCGTCGAGACGGAAACGCAGTGCGAATTGCTGCGCGTTGCCGGTTGCAACGAGATTCAGGGCTTCCTGATGGGGCGGCCGATCCCCGCCGATGCCTTTGGCGAGACCTTCATCAGCCGATATGCCGGAAACGCTGCCGGCGGCTTCAAGCCTTGAGCAGGGCTGCGATCTCCGCTGCTGCGGTTTCCGGAGTCTTCAGCGTGGCCGGATTTTCGCCAGGGTAGGCCTTCGCACGCATCGCCGTGGCCGTGCCGCCGGGGTTGTAGATGTGCGTCCTGACCTTGCTGATCGTGGCAACCTCGAGCCCGTAGGTTTCCACAAGGTTCGCAAGCGCGGCCTTCGTGGCGGCATAGGCGCCCCAATAGGCGCGAGGCGTTTCCGCGACGGTGGAGGTCACCGCCACCACGTGGGCATCTTTGCTTGCGCGCAGCAGCGGATCGAAGGCGCGGATCAAGCGGTAGTTCGCCGTGACGTTCGTCTTGAAGAGCTTCTCGAAGTCCTTCGGCTCCATGTGGCTGATGGGCATGAGATCGCCGAGGATGCCGGCGTTCAGTACCAGCGCGTCGAGCCGCGCCCAGCGTCCGCCGACCGCCTGCGCGAGCCGGTCGACAGCATCGCTGTCGGTGACGTCGAACGGCGCGATGGTGGCGGTGCCGCCCGCGTCGTGAATCGCGGTTTCGGTCGCTTCCAGTCCGCCTTCGGTGCGTGCGGTCAGAAGCACGTGATAACCGTCGGCGGCAAGCGCCTTCGCTGTCGCTGCGCCGATGCCGCGGCTGGCGCCCGTGACGAGCGCGACGGGTTTTTCCATGTCGCTCATATTAGCCTGCGCGCTCTGCCAGCAGGACGAGTTGGTCGTCGGCGGCGGATTCCTCGTAATCGGTGAGGCGTGTCGGGTACTCGCCGGTGAAGCAGGCGTCGCAATACTGCGGGGTTTCCTCGACGCGCATGTCCTCCCCGAGCGCCTTGTAGAGGCCGTCGATCGAGAGGAAGGCGAGGCTGTCGACCTTGATGTAGTCGCGCATCCGCTGGACATCCATCTGCGCGGCGAGGAGCTTCGCGCGCTCCGGCGTGTCGACGCCGTAAAAGCAGCTGTGCCGCGTGGGCGGGGAGGCGATGCGCATGTGCACCTCTGCCGCGCCCGCCTCGCGCATCATCTGCACGATCTTCACCGAAGTGGTGCCGCGTACGATCGAATCGTCGATGAGCACGACGCGCTTGCCCTGAATGACCGGGCGGTTGGCGTTGTGCTTCAGCTTGACGCCGAGGTTGCGGATGGCGTCGCCCGGCTGAATGAAGGTACGGCCCACGTAGTGCGAGCGGATGATGCCAAGCTCAAACGGGAGCCCCGATTGCTGGGCGTAGCCGATGGCGGCGGGGTTGCCGCTGTCCGGCACCGGGATCACCACGTCGGCATCGACGGGGCTCTCCATGGCGAGCTGCGCGCCGATGTTCTTGCGGACCTGATAGACCGAAAGGCCGTCCAGCAGCGAATCGGGGCGCGAGAAATAGACGTGCTCGAAAATGCAGGGGCGCGGGCGCTGCGCCTGGAAGGGGCGCAGCGAGCGCAGGCCCTTTTCGTTGATGACGACCATCTCGCCGGGCTCGATCTGGCGCAGGTACGTGGCGCCGACGACATCGAGCGCGACGGTTTCGGAGGCGAGGATATACGCATCATCGCGGCGGCCGAGGACGAGCGGGCGGATGCCGAGCGGATCGCGGCAGGCGATGAGGCCCTCGTTCGTCAGCATCACGAGGCTGTAAGCGCCTTCCACCTGTTTCAGCGCGTCGATGACGCGGTCGAGCAGGGGGCGGTAGGTCGAGGTGGCGACGAGGTGGATGATAACTTCGGTATCGCTCGTCGACTGGAAGATCGAGCCGCGGCGGTTGAGCTCGCGGCGCACATGCGTTGCGTTCGAGATGTTGCCGTTGTGCGCCACCGCGAAGCCGCCGGACGAAAGCTCGGCGAACAGCGGCTGTACGTTCCTGAGCGCCGAGGCGCCGGTGGTGGAGTAGCGGACGTGGCCGATGGCGGCCTCGCCCGGAAGCTCGCGGATCACCTCGTCGCGGTCGAAATTGCCGGCGACGTGGCCCATGGCGCGGTGGCTGTGGAAGGTCTTGCCGTCGTAGCTGGTGATGCCGGCAGCCTCCTGGCCCCGGTGCTGCAGAGCGTGCAGGCCGAGTGCGGCGAGCGCGGCGGAACCTTCGGCGCCCCAGACACCGAAAATACCGCATTCCTCCTTCAGCTTGTCGTCGTCGAAGGGGTGCGAAATCATATCAAACATTGGGCGCTCCGTGGCGGGCGGGCGATTCGTCGGCTCATATAGGATGCCTTGCCCGGTTTGTCGCGGGGTTGTCACAAACGCATGGCTGCTGAACCCTGAAAGCATGGTTCCTCCGGGACCGGGAAGCCGCTAGATGCAGGGCATGACCGATCTGAAATTCGACGAAAAGGGGCTGGTGACAGCCATTGTGACCGACAGCGGCACCGGCGAGCTGCTCATGGTCGCGCACATGAACGCCGAAGCGTATGCGAAGACGCTGGAGACGCGCGAGGCGCACTTCTGGTCCCGCTCGCGGCAGGAGCTTTGGCACAAGGGCGCGACCAGCGGAAACACGATGCTGGTGAAGGAAGTGCTCGTCGACTGTGACAAGGACGCCGTGTGGCTGAAGGTGGAGCCTGCTGGGCCCGCTTGCCATACCGGCGCACGCAGCTGTTTCTTCACGCGCGTAGGTTGACGTTTACGTAAACGTCAACTAAAGAAGCGCTCATGCCACAGCGCCCGATGGAAGCCGTTCGCGAGGACGAAACTTTCACCATCACCGATCTTGCCGCCGAGTTCGGCGTAACGCCGCGCGCGATTCGATTCTACGAGGGCGAAGGGCTGATCGAGCCTGCCCGCCAGGGGCAGAACCGTGTCTACTCGCGGCGCGACCGTGCCCGGCTGGCGTGGATCCTGCGTGGCAAGAATGTCGGCTTCAGCCTCGCCGAGATCAAGGAAATCCTCGACCTCTACCATGCGGGGGACGGGCGCGTCCGCCAGCGCGAGCGCACGCTTGAGCTTTGCCGCCGCCAGATCGGTGTTTTGACCAATCAGCGTAACGATATCGATGCTACGCTCGCCGAACTTCAGGAGTTTGTAGCCGTTGTGGAGGGCCTGTTGCCCTCGAATGCCAAATCCGGGGAGTCCTGATATGCCCACCTACCGCGCGCCCGTTCGCGACACCAAGTTCATCCTCGACGAGGTCATCGGCCTCGATCGCTATTCGAACCTGCCGACCTTCTCCGAAGCGACGCCCGAGATGATCTCCGCCATTCTGGAAGAGGGCGCGAAGTTCGTTGAAGGCGTCGTGCAGCCGATCAACTTTTCCGGCGACCGCGAAGGCTGCAAGCGTCGCGACGACGGCTCGGTGATGACGCCCAAGGGTTACAAGGAAGCCTATCAGGCGTTCTGCGAGGGCGGCTGGGGCACGCTCCACATGAGCCCGGAGTTCGGCGGGCAGGGGCTTCCCTATACGGTGAGCGTGGCTTTCGAGGAGTTTCTGAGTTCGGCGGGCATGGCGTTTGCCATGTATCCGGGGCTGACGGCGGGCGCGATCGCCTCCATCGAGGTGAAGGGCTCCGAAGAGCAGAAACAGAAGTATCTGCCGAACATGGTCTCCGGGAAATGGACCGGCACCATGAACCTCACCGAGCCGCACTGCGGCACCGACCTCGGCCTCATCCGCACCAAGGCGATGGACGCCGGTGACGGCAGCTACCGGATCAGCGGCACCAAGATCTTCATCTCGGCAGGCGAGCACGATCTTTCCGAGAATATCATCCACCTCGTGCTCGCGAAGCGCGAGGGCGCGCCGGACACTGTGAAGGGCATCTCGCTGTTCATCGTGCCGAAGTTCCTGGTGAACGAGGATGGCAGCCTCGGCGCGCGGAACGGCGTTTCCTGCGGCGCCATCGAACACAAGATGGGCATCCACGGCAACGCGACCTGCGTGCTCAACTACGACGAAGCCACCGGCTATCTCGTCGGTGAGCCCGAGCGTGGGCTCGAGGCCATGTTCATCATGATGAACGTCGCGCGCCTCGGCGTGGGCCTGCAGGGGCTCGCGCAGGGCGAGGTCGCCTATCAGAACGCCGTGACCTACGCGACCGAGCGGCGGCAGGGCCGCGCGCTCACTGGCGCGGCGGATCCGGCCGAGAAGGCGGACACGATCATCGTCCACCCGGACGTGCGGCGGATGCTGATGGACGGCAAGGCGTTCACCGAGGGCGCCCGCGCGCTGATGCTGTGGGGCGCGCTGCAGGTCGACCTTTCGAAGAAGGCGCAGACCGAGGAGGAGCGCACCAACGCCGACGAACTCATCAGTCTGCTGACCCCCGTCATCAAGGGCTACATGACCGACAAGGGCTTCGAGACCGCGGTGGGCGCGCAGCAGGTTTACGGTGGCCACGGCTATGTCGGCGAATGGGGCGTCGAGCAGTTCGTTCGCGACGCCCGCATCGCGCAGATTTACGAGGGCACCAACGGCGTGCAGGCGATGGATCTCGTGGGGCGCAAGCTCGGGCGTCATGGCGGCAAGGGGCTGATGCTGCTCGCCTCCGCAATCGGCGAGGAAATTGCCGCGGCGAAGGCCGACGAGACGTTGAAGCCGATGGCCGAAGCACTCGAAAAGGCCGGCAACGAACTCCAGACGGCGACGATGTGGCTGATGCAGAACGGCATGGCCAACCCGAACAATGCGGGTGCCGGCGCGACGCCGTTCCTGCACCTGATGGGCATCGTCGTCACCGGCTGGATGTGGCTGAAGATGGCGCGCGCATCGCAGGCCGCGCTTGCGGCGGGCGCGTCCGACTCTTCATTCTACGAGGCGAAGCTGGCGACCGCCCGATACTATACTGCCCGCTACCTGCCGGATGCGGGCGCATTGCGCCGTAAGATCGAAACCGGCGCAGAGACACTGATGGCACTTCCGGCGGACGCATTCGCGCGCGCCTGACATTCAAGGAGCAAGACCCAATGGCTGAAGCCTATATCTATGATGCCGTCAGGACACCGCGCGGACGCGGCAAGGCGAACGGCAGCCTGCACGAGATCACCCCGATCCAGCTTGCAACGCAGGTGCTGCAGGCTGTGCGCGACCGCAACCCGATCGATACGGCCGATGTCGACGATGTCGTGCTCGGCTGCGTGGCGCCGATCGGCGAGCAGGGATCGGACATCGCGCGCGTTGCCGTGCTGAACGCCGACTACGCGCAGACGACGGCGGGCGTGCAGATCAACCGCTTCTGCGCCTCCGGCCTTGAAGCGACCAACATGGCCGCCGCCAAGGTGATGGCGGGCGAGGCGGAATTTGCGATCGGCGGGGGCGTCGAATCCATGTCGCGCATCCCGATGGGCGCGGACGGCGGCGCGTGGGCGATGGACCCGGCCGTGGCGCACAAGCTTTACTTCGCGCCGCAGGGCATTGGCGCCGACCTCATCGCCACCAAGTATGGCTTCTCGCGCGACGACGTGGACGCCTATGCGGTGGAAAGTCAGAAGCGCGCTGCGCGGTCCTGGGCCGAAGGTCGCTTCAAGAAGTCGATCGTGCCGGTGAAGGACGTGATCGGCGAGGTTGTGCTCGACCACGACGAGCACATGCGCCCCGACGCGGACATGCAGTCGCTGGGCAGCCTGAAGCCGAGCTTTATCGACATGGGCGAAACCATGCCCGGTTTCGATGCGGTCGCTCTGCTCAAATATCCGGAGGTGGAGCGCATCAACCATGTGCACCATGCGGGCAACAGCTCCGGCATCGTGGACGGCGCTGCTGCCGTGCTGCTCGGCAACAAGGAGATTGGCGCGAAGTACGGCATGAAGCCCCGCGCGCGCATTCGCGCCATGGCTTCCATCGGTTCCGAGCCGACGATCATGCTGACCGGCCCTGAGTTTGTGACCCGCAAGGTGTTAAAGCGCGCGGGGATGGATGTGTCGGACATCGACCTGTTCGAGCTGAACGAGGCCTTCGCCAGCGTTGTGCTGCGCTACATGCAGGCTCTGAACATTTCGCACGACAAGCTGAACGTGAACGGCGGCGCCATCGCCATGGGGCATCCGCTCGGCGCGACGGGCGCCATGATCGTGGGAACCGTGCTCGACGAGCTTGAGCGCACGGGCAAGGGCACAGCGCTTGTGAACCTGTGCGTTGGTGCCGGCATGGGCACCGCGGCGATCATCGAACGCGTCTGAGCGAGCGGAGAGAACGAATGACCATGGAAACCATCAAGTACGACCTCGACGCCGACGGTATCGCGCTGTTCACGATCGACGTGCCCGGCCAGTCGATGAACGTCATCACCGCCGAACTGACGCGCGACTTCGACACGATGATATCGAAGATCGAGAAGGACGAAGCCATCAAAGGCGCCGTCATCACCAGCGGCAAGGCGAGCGGCTTCATGGCCGGCGCCGACCTCAAGGGCATCGGCGGCGCCATATCCAGCGGAGACGGTGCGGGCGGTGCGTCGAAAATGGCGAAGCTGTTCGACGGCGTGTTCACGCTGAATCGGCTTTTCCGCCGTCTGGAAACGAGCGGCAAGCCGGTTGCAGCGGCGATCAACGGTATCGCGCTGGGCGGCGGGCTCGAGCTTTGCCTCGCCTGCCACTACCGCGTCGTCGCGGACAATCCGAAGTTGCAGCTTGGCCTTCCGGAAGTGCTCGTCGGCCTGTTCCCCGGTGCCGGCGGCACGCAGCGCCTGCCGCGCCTGATGGGGATTCAGGCGGCTTCGATGTACCTGCTGCAAGGCAAGTCGATGTCTCCGCAGGAAGCGCTCGGCTTCGGTGTCGCGAACGAACTCGCGCCCGCGGACGAGGTCGTGGCCAAGGCCAAGGTGTGGGTGAAGGCGAACCCCACCAAGGGTGTGCAGCCGTGGGACCAGAAGGGTTTCAAGTTCCCGGGCGGCGTCGGCCAGTTCAACCCGGCGTTCATTCAGACGTTCGTCGGCGGAAACGGCATGGTGCTCAAGATGACGAACGGCAACATGAACGCGCCGCGCGCGATCATGTCGGCGGTCTATGAAGGATCGCAGGTGCCGATGGATCTCGCGATCCGCATCGAGAGCAAATATTTCACCAAGGTCGCCGCCGATCCGCAGGCGATGAACATGGTCCGCAGCCTGTTCGTGAACAAGCAGGCGGCAGAGAAGGGCGCGCGGCGTCCCACGGGCGTGGCGAAGATGCCGACGAAGAAGCTCGGTATGCTTGGCGCGGGCATGATGGGTGCGGGCGTGGCGCTCGTTTCCGCGCGCGCTGGCATCGAGGTGGTGCTACTCGACCGCACTATCGAGGCGGCGGAGAAGGGCAAGGCCTACACCGCCGACAAGCTGAAGCGTCTGCCGAAGGAGAAGCTGGACGAGATCCTCGCCCGCATCCACCCGACGACGGATTTCGCGGACCTCAAGGGCTGTGACTTCATCATCGAGGCGGTGTTCGAGGATCGCGCCATCAAGGCGGAAACGACGCAGAAGACCGAAGCGGTCGTCGGCGCCGACACGATCTTCGGCTCCAACACCTCGACCCTGCCGATCACCGGCCTCGCGAAGGCGTGGACGAAGCCGGAGAACTTCATCGGCGTGCACTTCTTCTCGCCGGTCGACAAGATGCCGCTCGTCGAGATCATCGTTGGTGAGAAGACCGGTCCGGAAGCCATTGCAAAGGCGCTGGATTACGTCGCGCAGATCAAGAAGACGCCGATCGTCGTCAACGACAGCCGCGGCTTCTACACCTCGCGCTGCTTCGGCACCTACACGGCCGAAGGTTCGGTGATGGTGGGTGAGGGCGTAAACCCGGCGCTCGTCGAGAATATCGGCAGGCAGATGGGGATGCCGGTGGGGCCGCTCGCGGTGTTCGACGAGGTTTCGATCGAGCTTGGCCACAAGGTCATGCTGCAGACGAAGAAAGACCTTGGGGACGCCTACAAGGGCACCGCGGCGGATGACGTCATCGAGAAGATGGTCGCGCTCGGCCGTCTCGGACGCAAGGCGGGCAAGGGCTATTACGATTATCCAGAAGACGGCAAGAAGGCGCTTTGGGCCGATCTCGGCAAGACCTTCGGCCAGAAGGCGGATGCGGAGCAGCCGGCGCCCGAAGAGGTCAAGACGCGGCTTGTCTACCGCCAGCTCGTGGAAACCGCGCGCTGCTTCGCGGAAGGCGTGCTGGAAACGCCGGAAGACGGCGATCTCGGTGCGATCTTCGGCTGGGGCTTCATGCCGCACACCGGCGGACCGTTCAGCATGATGGACACGATCGGCCTCGACGAGGTCGTCCGCACGCTCGACCGCCTCACGCAGCAATACGGTGAACGCTTTGCGCCGCCGCAGCTGCTGCGCGACATGGCGGCGAAAGGCGAGACCTTCTACGGCAATGCGAAGCTGAAGCAGGCGGCCTGAATCGAGGCCTTCAGGGATGCGGGGGGTCGCCGGAAACGGCGGCCCTTTTCGTATTCAGCGCTTTTTAAGTTTGCATCCGCATGTTTGACGTCAAAGGCACTTCGCGGGATTCGGAACGGCGCAGAATTGACTCAGGTCGTCGCACGTTTCGGCTCCGGTCGTCTAAAGGGCTTTTCAGAATGGCGCATTTGCGTCATTCTGGCACGGTAGTGGAGTTTGAGTGGCCGGCGCGGGGGCGCTGGCGGCGGGTGGGAGACTAGCGATCATGCGTTTGCATTTGATCGTAGCGTTTGTTGTTTCCATTCTTGTGGGTGCGCCGCTCGCGCCCCAGCCAGCCACGGCCGCCAGCCTCGTTGCGGTTCCCAAATATGCGGCGATCCTCGTCGATGCGGACAGCGGCGAGGTGCTTTATGCGCGCAATCCCGACGAAGCGCGCCATCCCGCTTCGATTACCAAGGTGATGACGCTCTACCTGACGTTCGACGCGCTCGAGCGCAAACAGCTGAAGCTGACCGATCAGGTCTATTTTTCGGCCAATGCTGCGGCGCAGCCGCCCTCCAAGCTCGGTGTGCCGCGCGGCGGCTGGATCACCGTGGAGCAGGCGATCCGCGCGCTCACTACCAAGTCCGCTAACGACGTCGCCGTTGCGCTCGCCGAACGGCTCGACGGTTCGGAGGTCGTCTTCGCGCGCGCCATGACCGAGAAGGCAAAGGCGCTCGGGATGAACAGCAGCGCGTTCTTCAACGCCTCGGGCCTGCCGAACGCCGCGCACCACACGACCGCGCGTGATCTCGCCACGCTTTCAAAGGCGCTGATCCGCGATTTTCCCCAGTATTATCCGTATTTCTCGGAGCAGCAGTTCAACTTCCAGGGCACGGTGATGCCCAACCATAACAAGCTGCTCGGCAAGTTCGTGGGCCTCGACGGGATCAAGACCGGCTACACCAATGCCTCCGGCTTCACGCTCGCCGCGTCGGCGGTGCGGGATGGGCGCCGGCTGATCGCGGTGGTGCTCGGCGCGCCGACGTCTGCCGCGCGCAACGCCAATATCGAGGCGCTGCTGGCTTCCGGTTTCGATGTGATGAAGAAGCGTCGGCAGGGCGAGCACCTGACGGTCGCCATGTCGATGAACGAAGTGCCGCAGATGCTGGACTTCCAGCAGGCGGTGATGGAGCAGGGATCGTCCGATGACGTCAGCGTCTGGCGCAGCGCGATCCGCAGCGACCAGACGCCGACACCGCCGGCGTCACCACAGGCCGCGGCTCACTCCGGCAAGAAATCCGGCACCGACAAGTAACGCTCGCCGGTGTCGTAGTTGAAGCCGAGCACGCGGTGCTTCGGGTTCTTTTCGAGGTGCTGGCGGATCGCGGCGAGCGTCGCACCCGACGAAATTCCCACAAGCGTCCCTTCTTCGCGCGCGGAGCGGCGGGCCATTTCCTTGGCGTCGTCCGGCGCGACCTGGATGATGCCGTCGAGCAGCGCCGTATCCATCACGCCCGGCACGAAGCCCGCGCCGATACCCTGGATCGGGTGCGGGCCCGGCTGACCGCCCGAGAGCACGGGCGAAAGCGTAGGCTCCACGGCATAGACCTTGAGGCCGGGCATCTTGGGCTTCAGCACCTTGGCGCAGGCGGTGATGTGACCGCCGGTACCGACGCCGGTGATGATGGCGTCGAGCCCGTCCGGGAAATCGGCGAGGATTTCCTGCGTCGTCGTCTTCACGTGCGCGGTGACGTTCGCGGGGTTCTCGAACTGCTGCGGCATCCATGCGCCGGGGGTCGAGCCGACGATCTCCACGGCACGCTCGATGGCGCCCTTCATGCCTTTTTCGCGCGGCGTCAGGTCGAAGGTCGCGCCGTAGGCGAGCATGAGCCGGCGGCGCTCCAGCGACATCGATTCCGGCATCACGAGGACAAGGCGGTAGCCTTTGACGGCGGCGACCATCGCAAGGCCGATACCCGTGTTGCCCGAGGTCGGCTCCACGATCGTGCCGCCCGGCTTCAGCGCGCCGGAAGCCTCCGCGTCTTCGATCATCGCGAGTGCGATGCGGTCCTTGATCGAGCCGCCGGGGTTAGCCCGCTCCGATTTCACCCAGACCGAAGCGTCCGGCCCGAACAGGCGATTCACCCGGATGTGCGGCGTGCCGCCGATCGTTTCCAGTATGCTTGCTGCCTTCATGTCGATCTCTCCTTGAATGCGCCCGGAACATCAAAACTATCGGCTCGGCGAAGCTCTGGAAAGCGCCAAGCCCAGAGTGCGGTAATTACAATCGTGCCGATGCCGCCGATCACCACGGCCTCGATAGGGCCGAACCACGCGGCGGTGAGGCCGGATCGCGCCTCGCCGAGCTCGTTGGAGGCCGAGACGAACAGCATCGAGACCGAAGACACACGGCCGCGCATCGCGTCCGGCGTGTAGATCTGGATAAGCGAGGTGCGCACGTAGACGCTCACCATGTCCGCCGCGCCGAGCACGCCGAGCGCGCCGAGCGAGAGCCAGAGGTCGCGCGACAGGCCGAAGACGACAATGGCGATGCCGAAGATCGCGACACACACGAACATCTTGATGCCGACATGCCGGACGAGTGGCCGCCGCGAGAGCCAGAGCGCCACGATCGCTGCACCTACTGCGGGCGCGGCACGCAGGTGGCCGAGGCCTTCCGGGCCGACCGCGAGAATGTCGCGTGCGTAGACGGGCAGCAGCGCTGTCACGCCGCCGAGCAGCACGGCGAAGAGATCGAGCGAGATCGCGCCCAGCACGATCTTGTTGTCGCGCACATAGCGCAGCCCGTTCATCACCGATTCGAGCGGGTTCGCCGTGGCTTCGGTTTCGGGCAGCGGCACGCGCGAGATGAGGAACATGGCGATGAGGCTGATGGTGAGCATCGCGGCCGAGACGACAAGCGGTGCGGCGGGGTTCGCCGCATAGAGATAGCCACCCATCGCCGGGCCGCCGATCGCGCCGACCTGCCAGCCGATCGAGTTCCAGGCGATCGCGGTCGGCAGCATCCGCACCGGCACGAGGTTGGGTGCCAGCGCCGAAAGCGCCGGCGAAGCGAACGCGCGCCCGACGCCGAGCAATGCCGCCACGACGAACAGCGCGGGGATGCTGATGCCGCCCGTCAGTTCCAGCGCGCCGAGGCCCGCCGCACACAGCATTTCAAGCGCGAGCGCCCCGCGCACGATGTAGCGGCGGTCCACACGGTCCGCGATGTAGCCGACGACGAGCGACAGCACGAACAGCGGCAGGAACTGCGCAAGGCCGACCATGCCGAGCAGGAACGCAGCCTCGCGCTCCGGCATCGTCTCACGCGCGATGTCGTAGACCATCCAGCCGATCACGATGACGAGGATCATCTGAGACGTCGTCGAGGCGAGCTTGGTGATCCAGAAGTAGCGATAGTCGGGTATCGCGAAGACGGACGTTCTATCTTCGGCTTCGGCGGCGTTCATGGCGATGCGCTTAGACGGCTGCAGGGCTTTGTGCAAAGCAGAGAAACTCATGTCAGCACGGGAAAAACTTCATTCAGGGGTTAACCCGAAATTATCCATGAATCGTCGAGGGTAGGGCATGATCGAGCGTGGACCGTCTCTGGCGGAAATCATCGGCGTGAAGCTGGCGGGCCTGTTTCGCGCCCGTCCGCACCATAGGGCATTGCCGCCCGTTCTCGCGCAGCCCGCTCCGCGTGCCTTGCGTTCCATGCCTGCAGTTGCGCCCTGTGACGCCGACGACAGGCTGATTGCGGCCTACCGCGACCTGCTGCGGATGCCTGCCTGAGATGCCGATCGGGTGGCCGACCCGGCGCAGCATCCGTTCCGCGCGAGCGGGCTTGACCGGGAGCAGCCTTGCGCGGATGACCACCACACGATGACGATAAGCACCGACTCCCGGTTTCCGGCCAGCACAGAGGATCTTCCTGATCCGATCGAGTGGCCGCGCCTGCCCGGTGCGCAGCGCCATATGGCGCTGGTGATCGCGGGCGCGGTGCTGCTCGGCCTCGTTTCCACCGTGCTCGTCGGCTGGGCGATGGATTCGTGGGAGATCGCCTCGCTTTACGGCGCGATGATCCTCGCGTCAGCGGTGGTCGCTTATTTTTCGGCGCTCGGCAGGGCGCGGCGCGGTGTCGGCGGCGTCGACTGGACGATGATGCGCACCGCGCTCGATTCGCGCAGCGACGCGCTCGCCGTTACCGACGCGGAGGGCAAGCTCGTCTGTGCGAACGCCGCCTATGGCACACGCTGCGACGGCTATCCTTCGCCCTTCGATCTCGCGGGCGAGGACGAAGCGAGCCGCGGCCGCCTTGCCAACATTGCCGAGCAGGCGAGGCGCGACGGCAACGGCTTTGCCGAGATCGAACAGACCGTCAGCGGCGCACGGCGCAAACTGCGCGTGTCGGTGCGGCCCGCGGATACGGCGCGGAACTATCTCTTGTGGACGCTCCGGCGCGGCACCGCCGAGAAGGCGATGGACGACACGGTCGCGCTGCTCGAAGGCCCGGCGGGCATCTGGCTCGGCAGCGCCGGGCTGATGGTCGTGATGGCCGACCCCTCCGGTGAGATCATCGCCGCGAACGGCGCCTTCAAGAACGCCATCACCGGCACCGCAGGGCGCGTGCCGACCAACCTCGTCGATATTCTGGAGGCGGGGGAGGACGGCGCGCGGCGCATGAAGACCGGCGGCGGCGCGAACATTCCCGTGCGCCTCATCGAACTTCCACTCGGCAACCAGAAAGAGGCGGGCACAAGCGCCTACGTATTCCTGATCCTGCGCGAAGGCAGTGCGGCGGCAGAGGCCGTGACGCCTGTGCCCGACAGCCTGCCCGCGCTGCTTTCGGTGCTGCCGATCGGGCTTGCGCTCGCCGATCGCGACGGCCGCTTCACGTTCATGAACGAGAGCTTCGCGGCCATCGCAGGCGTCGAGGAGGGGAGCGAACTGCGCTACCCGAGCGATCTCGTCGTCGATGAGGACAAGACGATGGTGTCGGATGCGGTGCGCCGCGCCGCCGCCTCCATCGAGCGCGCGCGCGACCTTCGCGTGCGGCTGAAGCACAAGCCCGAGGAGCCCGTTGCGTTCACCGTCGGCAAGGCGCCGGGCGCCGGCGGCCCTGCCGTCGTGCTGTCGCTGAAGGACAATCAGGAGCAATTGAAGCTCGAAAAGCAGATCGCGCAGGCGACCAAGATGCAGGCGGTGGGCCAGCTCGCCGGCGGCGTCGCGCACGACTTCAACAACATCCTCACAGCCGTGATCGGTTACTGCGACCTCATGTTGCTCCGCCACACGCCGGGCGACAGCGACTTCGACGACATCAACCAGATTCGCCAGAACGCGAACCGTGCCGCGAACCTCGTGCGCCAGCTCCTCGCCTTCTCGCGCCAGCAGACGCTGCGACCGCAGCTTATCCACGTATCGGACATCGTCGGCGAACTCAGCCATCTTTTGAAGCGCCTGCTCGGCGAGACGGTGACGCTCACCGTGAAGCATGGCCGCAGTCTCGCGCCGGTGCGCGCCGATCCCGGCCAGATGGAGCAGGTGATCGTCAACCTCGCGGTGAACGCGCGCGACGCGATGCCCGACGGCGGCGAACTCACGATCTCGACCTTTGCGGTTTCGGCCCGCGAGGCGAAGAAGCTCGACCGCGAGGGTATGCCTTCGGGAGAATATGTCGCGATCGCCGTGAAGGACACGGGCACCGGCATTTCGCCCGAGATTCTCGGCAAGATCTTCGAACCGTTCTTCACCACCAAAGAGGTCGGGCGCGGCACCGGCCTTGGGCTTTCCACGGTGTACGGCATCGTCAAGCAGTCGGGCGGCTACATCTTTGCCGACAGCGTCGTTGACGGCGGCACCACCTTCACGATCTACCTGCCCGCGCAGGAAGCGCTGCCGGAGGCTGCGACGGCCGCAGCGGGCGAGGACGGCGGTGATCCTTGGGGGCAGGGCAAGATTCTGCTCGTGGAGGACGAGGCGATGGTCCGCGCCGTCGCCGAGCGCGCATTGACGCGCAAGGGCTACGAGGTACTGACCGCCGGGCACGGTGAGGAGGCGCTGGAGATTCTGGAACGTATGCCAGAGGGCGTCGACCTGCTGATTTCCGACGTGGTAATGCCCACGATGGACGGGCCGACGCTCGTCCAGCACGCGCGAAAGACGTTCCCCGATCTCAAGATCATCTTCATGTCGGGCTACGCCGAGGAACAGCTTCGGAAGTCGATCGACGTTCCCGATGTCGCGTTCCTTGCCAAGCCGTTCTCTGTGCAGGAGCTTTCCGACAAGGTGCGGCACGAGATCGCCCGCGGCAAGGCGCGCACGACACCCGAAGCAGCTACAGCCAAGTAAAGAACGAAAATAGAACAAAAATGCTTGCGCGTGCGGAACAAACCACGTACACGATCCTTCATTGAAACGGCTTCGTCAGCCCACTAGGAGGGACCGGACAATGGCATCAGCGCTTCGGGTGGTGGAATCAGGCATGGATAAGCAAAAGGCTCTCGACGCGGCTCTGGCGCAGATCGACCGGGCATTCGGCAAAGGCTCGGCAATGAAGCTCGGTCAGCGCGACGCGCTTGAGATCGAAGCGATTTCGTCGGGTTCGCTGGGGCTTGACCTCGCGCTTGGCGTCGGGGGTTTCCCGCGCGGTCGCGTCATCGAGATCTACGGCCCGGAAAGCTCGGGCAAGACGACGCTTGCGCTCCATGCCATCGCCGAGGCGCAGAAGGGCGGCGGCACGGCAGCGTTCATCGATGCCGAACATGCGCTCGATCCGGTTTATGCGAAGAAGCTCGGCGTCGACGTCGACAACCTCATCGTCTCGCAGCCCGACACGGGTGAGCAGGCGCTGGAGATCACCGACACGCTGGTGCGTTCGAACGCCATCGACATCCTCGTTGTCGACTCGGTTGCCGCGCTTGTGCCGCGGGCGGAAATCGAAGGCGAGATGGGCGACAGCCATGTCGGCCTGCAGGCGCGCCTGATGAGCCAAGCACTGCGCAAGCTCACGGGATCGATCAGCCGCTCGCGCTGCATCGTCATCTTCATCAACCAGGTGCGCATGAAGATCGGCGTCATGTACGGCAACCCGGAAACGACGACGGGCGGCAATGCGCTCAAGTTCTACGCGAGCGTTCGTCTCGACATTCGCCGCACCGGCCAGATCAAGGACCGCGACGAAATCGTCGGCAACGCGACACGCGTGAAGGTGGTGAAGAACAAGGTGGCGCCGCCGTTCAAGCAGGTCGAGTTCGACATCATGTACGGCGAAGGCGTCTCCAAGGTCGGTGAAATCCTCGATCTCGGCGTCAAGATCGGCATCGTCGAGAAGTCGGGCGCGTGGTTCAGCCACGATTCGACCCGCATTGGGCAAGGCCGCGAGAACGCCAAGCAGTTCCTGCGCGACAATCCCGAGATGCGCGAGAAGATCGAAAAGGCGATCCGCGACAATGCCGCCGGCATTTCCGAAGCCCTGCTCACCGCAGGCCCCGATGTAGACAGCGACGAATAGGCGGCCCTTCCCAGCGTCCCCGCCGAGGCCGCCCCCAGGGCGGCCTCTTTCGTTTCCGGTACAGAAGCTACTTGCCGATGATCTTGCCGCGAGGCACCGTCTGCGATGGGAGGGAAAAGGGACCGGAGCACGAAATCTCATGCTCCGGCCAGGGACGATCCGACGGCCGAGGGAGGGTGGGAGGCCGAAACGGACGAAACCGGGAGGGAAAATCACCGGTCTTTCATTCTTTATTGCGTTTAATTCGCAATATCAAATCTTATCTTCACTCCAAAGCTCCATCAGGCCGCCAGCGCCTGCTTGACGACCGCGTCCGCAAGCGTCCCGTTGAGTTCGGCGAGATGGTCGAACGTCGCCGTGAATGTGGCAAGACCCTGGCTCATCGCGCGGAGTTCAGCGCCGAAGCCGTGGAGTTCGGCTTCCGGCATCAGCGCTTCGATCACGTCCCAGCGCGACCAGCCCTCGCGCGGGTTGATGCCCAGCATCTGCCCGCGATGGCTGGCGATGCTCGACGTGATACGCGAGGTTGCGCTGCCCGGCGCTTCGATGGTCACACGCGCCACGGGTTCGAGCAGGTGCGGCGCGCACGCCGCGAGCGCTTCGCCCATCGCGATGCGCCCCGCCGTACGAAATGCCAGTTCCGAGCTGTCGACCGAGTGGTAGGAGCCGTCGGTCAGTGTCACCGCAATGTCCACGACAGGGAAGCCAAGCGGCCCACGCTCTATCGCATCGCGGATTCCAGCCTCGACCGCGGGGATCCATTGTTTCGGGATCGCGCCGCCGGTGATGCGGTCGTTGAACGCAAAGCCTTCGCCGCGTCCGCGCGGGGCAACCTCGATCACCACGTCGCCGAACTGGCCGTGTCCACCCGACTGCTTCTTGTGACGCCCGCGCTGCGTTGCGCTGCGCCGGATCGATTCGCGGTAAGGAATGCGCGGCTGCTGCGCGTCCACGGCCACAGAATAGCGCCGCTTGAGGCGTGCGAGCACCATGTTCAGGTGCTCGTCGCTGAGTCCGCGCAGCAGCATCTCGTGTGTTGCCGCGTCCTGGTCCCAGGCAAGGCCCACGTCTTCCTCAACGAGTTTGTGGAGCGCGGTGGAAAGCCGCACGTCGTCCTTCCGGTCGCGCGTCGCGATCGCGAGCGCATGGCCGGGCACCGGCCGCGCGATATCCGCGTTGTGTCCGCGGCCTGCTGGAGAGACGACATCGCCCGCCGCGATCGTGTCGACCTTCGCGATGGCCGCCACGGCACCGGGCGGCACGCTCGCTGTCTTCCCGAGCTTGTCGCCGAGCACGCCGAACAGTGCCCCCGCGCGCACCGGGTTGCCGTCCCGGTCGCGAAGCTCGCCGCCTTCGGCAAGCCCGCCGAACGCGCGTGCATAGACGAGCCGTCCCGCGGCGTTGCCGTGCGCGACCTTGAAGGCAAAGGTGCCGCCGTCCGCACCAAGCCGCTTGGCGGCAGCGGCGGGTGAGGGTGTTTCATGGCGCAGCATCTTCAGAAGCCGTCGCACGCCGTGATCACCCTGCGCTGATCCGAACAACAGCGGCACAACGAAGTTTTCGCCCGTTTCGCGCGATAGGTCGCCGAACACCATCGCCGCGTCCGGCGCTTCGTCCATCAGCAGCTTTTCCAGAAGCGCGTCGTCGTGGTCTGCAAGCTGCTCGAGCATATGAAAGCGCTCCGCTGACTCGCGCTCGGCGAGTGCGGCGGGCATTTCGATGCGCTCCGATGCTTTGCCGGGCCGATAGTGGAAGGCGCGTTCGAGCGCGAGATCGACGAAGCCGGTGATCGTCTCGCCCTCTCGTATGGGGATCTGCCGCGCTAAGATGGGCTTCGCGCTCATCGGCTGCAGCGCTTCGAGAAGGTCGCGGATGCGCCCACGCGCGGACTCGATCTTGTTGACGAAAATCGCGTGCGGCACGCCCAGCGCTTCAAGCTGACGAAGCGCGGGTTCGGCGAGCGCTGCGCGTGCCGGATCGGGATCGATCACCACCACCGCGAGGTCCGCGGCTGCCACCGCCAGCAGCGCGTCGGGCGCGAAGCCGGGCGCACCGGGCGCATCGAGCAGCGCGAACGCATCGCCGAGATAATCGAAGCGGGCGAGATTGAGTTCGGTGGAGCCGCGACGCGCGCGCGCTTCCGGCGAGGCATCGCCGACGCTCGTTCCGGCCTCCACGCTGCCTTGCCGCGGGATCGCGCCCGCCGTGAACAACATCGCTTCTGCAAGGCTCGTCTTGCCCGCGCCCGCCGGGCCGACGAGCGCCACCACCCTGACAGGTTTGCTGGTCTCCAAGGTCAAAGCCGTCATGTCACGATCTCCCCATGCTGGTTGCCCATACTGGTTGATCGCCGCCCGGTTTCGGCCTCGTGCATTGGGCCGGCAACGCGTGCGGCACAACATCGCCAGCGTCTGCCTGTTGCGCCGTGAGCGCAAGGGGGAATGGTCGCGCATGCCCGTCATTCTGTCGCCTTGAGTAGAGCGCGGTCCTCGACTACATGCTCGCCATGACCTCCACGAACGACATACGCCGCTCATTTCTCGACTTTTTCGGGGGCGAGGGGCACATGCGCGTGCCTTCCGCGCCGCTGGTGCCGCAGAACGACCCGACGCTGATGTTCGTGAACGCGGGCATGGTGCCGTTCAAGAACGTGTTCACCGGCCTTGAGACGCGCCCCTACAGCACCGCGGTGTCCAGCCAGAAGTGCGTGCGCGCGGGCGGCAAGCACAACGATCTCGACAATGTCGGCTATACGGCGCGGCACCATACGTTCTTCGAAATGCTGGGGAATTTTTCTTTCGGCGATTATTTCAAGGAACGCGCGATCACCCTCGCGTGGACCCTCATTACCAAGGAATGGGGCATCTCGCCGGACCGGCTGACGGTGACCGTCTACCATACCGACGACGATGCCTTTGCGCTGTGGAAGAAGATCGCCGGGCTGCCCGACAGCCGCATCATCCGCATCGCCACCAAGGACAATTTCTGGGCAATGGGCGATAACGGCCCGTGCGGGCCGTGTTCGGAGATTTTCTTCGATCACGGCGATCACATCCCCGGCGGTCCTCCCGGCAGCCCGGACGAGGACGGCGATCGCTTCGTCGAGATCTGGAACCTCGTGTTCATGCAGTACGAGCAGGAGGCGGGTGAAATCGTGCGCGACCTGCCGCGCCCGTCGATCGACACCGGCATGGGGCTGGAGCGCGTCGCCGCCGTGCTGCAGGGCACGCACGACAATTACGAGATCGACCTGTTCCAGGCGCTGATCGGCGAAACCGCCGAGATGACGAAGACCGATGCGAAGGGCCCGATGTCGGCCTCGCACCGTGTCATCGCCGATCACCTGCGCGCCAGCGGTTTCCTGGTGGCGGACGGCGTGCTGCCGTCGAACGAGGGCAGGGGCTATGTGCTGCGCCGTATCATGCGCCGCGCCATGCGGCACGCGCATCTGCTCGGCGCCAAGGATCCGTTGATGTACCGGCTCGTGCCGTCGCTCGTCAGCCAGATGGGTGCGGCCTTCCCCGAATTGACGCGCGCGCAGCCGCTGATCGAGGAGACGCTGAAGCTCGAGGAAACGCGCTTCCGGCAGACGCTGGAGACGGGTCTCCGTCTGCTCGACGAGGCGACGGCGGGGATGGGCGAGGGCGCCGTGCTGCCCGGCGAGACGGCGTTCAAGCTCTACGACACCTACGGCTTCCCGCTCGATCTCACCGAGGATGCGTTGCGCCGTCAGGGCCAGTCGGTCGACAAGGCCGGGTTCGACACGGCGATGGCCGCGCAGAAGGCCGCGGCGCGCGCCGCCTGGGCCGGTTCCGGCGCACAGGCTGACGAGGGCGTGTGGTTCGACATCGCCGAGGAATTCGGCGCGACCGAGTTCACCGGATACACGTCCGACACTGCGCAGGGCGAGGTAATCGCCATCGTCAAGGACGGCGCGCGCGTGGATGCAGCCGCCGCCGGTGACACGGTCGTCATCCTCACCAACCAGACGCCGTTTTATGGAGAATCCGGCGGCCAGACCGGCGACGCGGGAACGATCACGGCGGGCGGCCTCAAGGCCGTTGTCGAAACGACGTCGAAGCCGCTCGGCAAGCTTCACGCGCATCAGGCACGCATTGCCGAGGGCAACGTGCGCGTCGGCGATGTCGTCCAGCTCGATGTCGATGCCGCACGCCGCGACCGTATCCGCGCCAACCATTCGGCGACGCACCTGCTGCACGCGGCGCTTCGCAATCGGCTCGGCGCGCATGTCACGCAGAAGGGGTCGCTCGTCGCGGAAGATCGCTTCCGTTTCGATTTCAGTCACCCGAAGGCGCTGACGCCCGAAGAAATCGCGCTCGTCGAGGCGGACGTCAACGCGCAGGTGCGCGGCAATGCGGCGGTGAACACGCGCCTGATGAGCCATGCCGACGCGATCGAAGCCGGCGCGATGGCGCTGTTCGGCGAGAAGTACGGCGACGAGGTGCGCGTGCTTTCGATGGGCCGCAATGTGGAAGCGGATTATTCGGTGGAGCTGTGTGGCGGCACGCATGTGCGCGCGCTCGGCGACATCGGCCTCGTCAAGATCATCAGCGAAAGCGCGGTGTCTTCCGGCGTGCGCCGTGTCGAGGCACTGACTGGCGAGGCTGCTCGGCTTTATCTGCAAGGGCAGGAAGACCGGCTGCGCGAGGCCGCCGCGATGTTGAAAGTGGCGCCCGCCGAGCTTCCGACACGTGTGCAGGCGCTCGTCGAGGAACGCCGCCGGCTCGAGCGTGAGCTCGCCGACGCCAAGAAGGCGTTGGCGCTTGGTGGTGGCGCGGGTGCCGCTCCCGCCGCGGAAGCCGAAGACGTGGCGGGCACGAAGTTTGTGGCGCGCGTCGCCGATGGGCTGGACCCGAAGGATCTGCGCGGCGCTGTCGATGAGGCGAAGAAGCAGGTCGGCTCGGGCGTTGCCGCGATCGTGGCGGTGAACGAGGGCCGTGCGAGCATCGCCGTCGGCGTCACGGATGATCTGATTGCACGCTTCAACGCGGTCTCGCTCGTGCAGGCGGGCGTCGCGGCGCTCGGCGGCAAGGGCGGCGGCGGGCGCCCGGACATGGCGCAGGGCGGTGGCCCTGATGGCGACAAGGCGGCGGATGCCATCGCGGCGGTGAAGGGTGCGCTCGCGGCGTAACGCCGACTTCCGGTTGTGTGTCTACCGGCTACTCAGCCGTTTCCTCGCCCCGGCGCAATCGTGATGCGGCCTTCAGCGGTTCGCGCATAAGGTCCGGTACCATCGCCTTGATCTTGTTGCGTTTGATCTCGCGCATTTCGTGGATAGAGGCGATCACGAGACCCATCGGGCGGCCGATATCGACCAGCACCGCTTCGGCAAGCTGCAAGGAGGACTCAAGCGTTTCCGGCACAGCATCGGTTGCACCGGCCTTGTAGAGCTGAGCCGCGTGCTCCGCGTCCTTGGCGCGTGCAATGATACAGAGATCGGGATGTGCGGCGCGTACGCTGCGGGTTGTAGCCACAAGCTGGACGGGGTCGTCCATCGTGAGCACGATCGATCGGGCCTGCGCGAGGCCGAGGTGATCGAGAAGGCCGGGGCGCGCAACGTCGCCGAAAACGATCTCGTGTCCGCGTTCGCGACCGATTTCGACCATGTCGATGTCCGCATCGACAATGACGAAAGGCTGCTCATGGCGGGTCAGCATGTCGGCGACCATCTGTCCGACGCGCCCGTAGCCAGCGATGATCGTGCGCCCGCCGCTCCCTGAAGCTTCACGTGTGATTTCGGGCGGGGGCGCTTCCACGCGCCGCGCGGTATCGCTGCCGATCCGGGCAAGGAGCGGGGTCGCGGTGAGGCCGACAGCGGTAACGATCTGCCAAAATGCAGCCGTATCAGCGTCGATAACACGGGCCTGAAGGGCGGCCGCAAGCACGATCAATGTCGTTTCGGACGGTGAGGCCATGAGCAGGCCGATGTTCGCGGCGAGGCCGCGCGGCGCACCCCAAAGACGGAGCAGGCCGCCCGTTACCAGTGACTTGACCAGAACCACGCCAACGATGGCTATGATAAGCAGCATCCAGTACTGAACGATGATCTCGAAATCGATGCTCATGCCGATCGTCATCAGGAAGATGCCGAGTGCGAGGTTCTTGAACGGCTCGATCGTGACGTCCACCTGCATTCGGTATTCCGTCTCGGCGATGGCAAGGCCGGCGACGAGCGCACCAACGATAGGAGACAGCCCTGCAGCGCTCGTGGCAAGGCTGGCGGCCATCACCACGACGAGCGCGACAGCGAGGAACAGCTCCGGACTCTTGGTGCGCGCCGCTTGCCGCAGCAGGCGCGGCAGCAGGAACTTGCCGAGGACGAGGATGACGGCCACCACAAAGCCGCCGAGTGCCACGGTTTTCAATAGGTTGCCGGGATTATCGCTGCCGGGAAGCGGGCTGATGACGCCAAGCATGAAGATGATCGGTACGATTGCCAGATCTTCGAACAGCAGCATCGAGAACGCGGGTTTGCCGATCGCGCTGCGTGTGCCTGTCATCGGCAGCACAAGCGCAGTCGATGATAGCGCAAGTGCGAAGCCGAGCGTCAGCGCCACGCTCATGCCCATCGGCGTGAACTCGAAAAGCAACAGGCCGATCACCATGCCGGAGATCACGAGCTCGGCGGGACCGAGCAGGAACACCAGCCGCCGCAAATCCCAGAGTCTTCGGAAAGACAGTTCGAGGCCGATGGAGAACAGCAACAGGATGATGCCGAATTCGGCGAAGGGCTCGATGATATCGCGGCTGCTGATCGAAACGTAATTGATCCACGGCGCAATGCCCGCGAACCGCCCGAGGCCGGACGGCCCGAGCAGCAAGCCTACGATGATAAAACCGATGACTGGATTGACCCGCAGCCGGTGGAATGCGGGTATAACGAGCCCGGTCGCGCCGAGGATGACGAGCGCATCACGGAACGCGGGCGAAAAGAGCGGATCTGTGGCCACGGCGGCATCCTAATGGGGCCGCCGCCACGGCGTCAGCAGAAAAGCGCGTAAGGCGCTAGAATTCCTTGCTCATCGCGGCGTCGAGGTTCTCCACGATCTTCTCGAAGAACTGTTCGGTCGTCATCCACGCCTGATCGGGGCCGATGAGGAGCGCGAGATCCTTCGTCATGTGGCCCTCTTCGACCGTCTCGACGCAGACGCGCTCGAGCAGTTCGCCGAATTTGGTGACATCCGGCGTGTTGTCGAGCTTGCCGCGGTGCTTGAGGCCGCCCGTCCAGGCGAAGATCGATGCGATCGGGTTCGTCGAGGTCGCCTTGCCCTGCTGGTGCATACGGTAGTGGCGCGTCACGGTGCCGTGCGCAGCCTCCGCTTCCACGGTCTTGCCGTCCGGCGTCATCAGCACCGAGGTCATCAGGCCGAGCGAACCGAAGCCCTGCGCGACGGTGTCGGACTGCACGTCGCCGTCGTAGTTCTTGCAGGCCCAGACGAACTTGCCGCTCCACTTCAGCGCCGAGGCGACCATGTCGTCGATCAGGCGGTGTTCGTAGACAATGCCAAGCTTGTCGAACTGTGCCTTGAATTCCTTGTCAAAAACCTCCTGGAACAGGTCCTTGAAGCGGCCGTCATAGGCCTTGAGGATCGTGTTCTTGGTGGAAAGGTACACCGGCCATTGGCGCGCGAGGCCATAGTTGAGTGACGCACGCGCGAAATCGCGGATCGAATCGTCGAGGTTGTACATGCCCATGGCGACGCCCGCGGTGGGGAACTCGAACACTTCGTGCTCGATCGTCTCGCCGTTCTCGCCCGTCCACTTCATGGTGAGTTTGCCGGCACCCGGCACCAGGAAGTCGGTGGCCTTGTACTGATCGCCGAATGCGTGGCGACCGATGACGATGGGGTCCGTCCAGCCCGGCACGAGTCGCGGCACGGACTTGATGACGATCGGCTCGCGGAACACGACGCCGCCCAGAATGTTGCGGATCGTGCCGTTCGGCGACTTCCACATCTTCTTGAGGTTGAACTCTTCGACACGCGCCTCGTCGGGTGTGATCGTCGCGCACTTCACGCCGACGCCAAACTCCTTGATGGCGTTCGCGGACTGCACGGTCACCTTGTCGTCGGTGGCGTCGCGGTTTTCGATGCTGAGATCGTAATACTTCAGGTCGACGTCGAGGTAGGGGAGGATCAGGCGCTCGCGAATCCACTGCCAGATGATCCGCGTCATCTCATCGCCGTCGATCTCGACGATGGGGTTCTGCACCTTGATCTTCGCCATCGATACCTCTTGGTTCGTGTATGGGTTTTTTACTCGCGCACGCTCTTGGCGGAAACGAAGGCCAAGATCAACAGGCGCGGGGGCGGCAAAGGCGCTCTCCGCCCGCTTTCTCTCAACCTGCGCGTTGTCATCGCCCGCGCGCAGGGGCTAAAGATAGGTGCATGAACGACACGACACCCCCCGAGCCGCCAGTGACGCCACCCGTAACGCAGCCTGCGCCCGCCGCTGCGGCGCCCGCGCCTGCGCCCGCTGAACCGGCGGCGACCTACAAGTTTCCGCCCTCGATTCACCCGGACGGCAACAAGTTCGTGGTGCTCGCGGCGGTGCTCACCGGATTCTTCTGGTTTATCGCGGACTGGAACATCCTCGGCTGGCTCTCGGCGGGGCTCACCGTCTGGACGTTTGCTTTCTTCCGTGATCCCGCGCGTGTCACGCCCGAGGGGGCGGGGCTCGTTGTTTCGCCTGCCGACGGACTTGTGTCGCAGATCATGGAGGTTCCGGCGCCGCGCGAGATTTCCGGTAGCGAACGCGGCATCGGCGAGGGAACCTTCACGCGCGTTTCGATTTTTATGAGCGTGTTCGATGTCCATGTGAACCGCTCTCCGATCGCGGGTACGCTCCGCGACATCGTCTACGTGCCCGGCAAGTTCCTGAACGCCGAGCTCGACAAGGCGAGCGAGCACAACGAACGTCAGTATTTCGTCGTTGAGGGCGCCGATGGGCGCCGCATCGGCTTCACGCAGATCGCCGGCCTCGTCGCGCGGCGGATCATTAAGTTCGTGAACACGGGCGAGAGCGTCGGTGCAGGCCAGCGCGTCGGTCTCATCCGCTTCGGCAGCCGTGTCGACGTGTTCCTGCCCGCAGGCACCGTCCCCACTGTCGCGGTCGGCCAGCGCGCCGTTGCCGGCGAAACCGTGATCGGCCGTCCCGGCGCCCCAGGTGAGCGGCTACGCGGCGTCAGCCAGTGAAGGTCGATCACGAGCCGCCGCGCAGGCTGAAGCGGGTGATCCCGATTCGGGTGCTGATCCCGAACGCCATCACCATTGCCGCGCTCTGCGCGGGGCTCACCTCCGTTCGTCTTGCCATCGCCGGGGATTTCGACCGCGCGATCCTCGCGATCGTCGTAGCGGGTGTGCTCGACGGTATCGACGGGCGCGTCGCGCGCTTGCTGAAGGGCGCGAGCCGCTTCGGCGCCGAACTTGATTCGCTGTCCGACGTCACCGCCTTCGGCGTCGCGCCTGCGCTCGTCATCTATTTGTGGACGCTGGAGCAGCTTCCAGGCGCGGGCTGGATCGTCGCGCTCGCCCATGCCGTCTGCTGTGCGCTGCGGCTCGCGCGTTTCAACGCCAACCTCGACGTCAGCGACCAGCCGCACAAGAAGCACGGCTTCCTCACCGGTATTCCCGCGCCGGTAGGTGCGGGGCTGACTCTGAGCCCGATGTTCCTCTACTACTGGCTGGAGCCGACCCGTTTCGCGCATTATTCGGAGGTCGGCACTGCCGTGACCGCCGTCGTCGTCGGCACGGTCGCGTTCCTGATGGTCTCGAACCTGCCGACCTATTCGTGGAAATCGGTGCGCATCCGCCCCGAATACCGGATCATGGCACTCGTTGGCGTGGCATTGTTCGCAGGTGCGCTGCTTTCCGCGCCGTACATGACGCTCTCGCTGATCTCCGTGGTCTACGCCGCCACGATCCCGATGGCGATCCTGTCGTACCGCAAGGTCAGGCGGCAAGCGGCAGCGGCTGCCATTCCCGATACCGCGGAGCCGAGCACGGACGCGGCGTCGGCTCAACCGCCGTCACCAGACGTTCCGTAATCACGACATCGATTTCGCCGCGAAGCGCACGCGCAATGGCGACGCGTGCATCCGCGAACATGTGAGCAACCACGGCGAGGCTTACGAAAAGCAACAGGCTTGAAAGCGTGGCAGAGAGCATGAAGGCCATGTTTGAACCCCTTTTGTTCTTCTCATGTTCGCTTGTTCCATATTTGTTCTCTCGTTGTCAAGAGGGCCTCTTGTCAGCGCTGGATTGATCGGCGGCAGGGCTCCGGCTAGCCTCCCGCCGCTCTTTGGGAGGAGTCATCATGTTAGGCGGAATGCAGGACTGGCCGCTGCTGGTCTGGAAACTCATTGATCATGCGGCGCTCAATCACGGCTCGCGCGAGATTGTCACCGCGCTTGTGGAAGGCGGCGAAGCCCGTTCGAACTGGCGCGAGGTGCGCGAACGCGCGCTCAAGGTCGCGCAGTCCCTAAGCCGTCTCGGCATCCGGCTCGGCGACCGCGCGGCGACGCTCGCGTGGAACACGCAGCGCCACGTGGAGTGCTGGTACGGCATCTCGGGCATGGGCGCGGTCGCGCACACCGTGAACCCGCGCCTGTTCGAAGAGCAGATCGTTTACATCATCAACCACGCGGGCGACCGCGTGCTGTTCTTCGATCTCACCTTCGCGCCGCTCGTCGAGCGCATCGCGCCGAAGCTGAACACGGTCGAGCACTATGTGCTGATGACGGGGCGTGCGCATCTGCCCGAAACGAGCATCCCGAATCTTCTCGTCTATGAGGACCTGATCGCGGCGAGCGACGGCGATTTCGAATGGGCGAATATCGACGAACAGACGCCCGCCGGGCTCTGCTACACCTCGGGGACGACCGGCAATCCCAAGGGCGTTCTCTACACGCACCGTTCGAACGTGCTCCACACGCTCGGCGCCAATTCGGCGGATGCCCTCGGCCTCACGTCTTCGACATCGATCCTGCCGGTGGTGCCGATGTATCATGCGAACGCGTGGGGCGTGCCCTATGCCGCCGCCGCCGCAGGCGCCAAGCTGGTGATGGGCGGCGCGCATTTTGATGCGCCGACGCTGCATGGCCTCATCCTGCGCGAGAAGGTGACGCTCACCGCCGCGGTGCCCACGGTGTGGCTCGCGATGCTCCAGCACCTCGAAAAGACCGGCGAAGGACTCGGCGAACTTAAGCGCGTGGTCATCGGCGGCTCGGCCGTGCCGCGCTCGATGATCGTCGATTTCAAGCAGAAGTACGACGTCACCGTCTGCCACGCCTGGGGCATGACAGAGATGTCGCCGCTCGGCACGCTCGGCTCGCTTTCCGCCGAGGCGCTTGAAAAGCCGCAGGAAGAGCAGTTCGATATCCAGACCAAGCAGGGCCGCTCGATCTTCGGCGTCGAGATGAAGATCGTGGACGACAACGGCAACGAGATGCTGCGCGACGGCAAGGCGTTCGGCCACCTGATGGTGCGCGGGCCCTGGATCGTGCGCGAATATTATGCGGGCGATGGCGGTCACGTGCTCGACGCCGACGGCTGGTTCGATACAGGCGACGTCGCCACAATCGATGCTTCCGGCTACATGCAGATCACCGACCGCGCGAAGGACGTGATCAAGTCCGGTGGCGAGTGGATCAGCTCCATCGAGCTCGAAAACGAGGCTGTCGGCCATGCCGCAGTGGCGGAAGCGGCGGTGATCGGCCTGCCGCACCCGAAGTGGGACGAGCGGCCGCTGCTCATCATCGTGCCAAAGGCGGGAACAAACCCGAGCAAGCAGGAGCTTCTCGATCACCTCGAAGGCCGCGTCGCCAAGTGGTGGATGCCGAACGACGTCGTCTTCGTGGAGGAAATTCCCCACACGGCAACGGGCAAGATCCAGAAGCTGACACTGCGCCAGCAGTTCAAGGACTACCGCTTCCCGGACGCAGCCTAGAATAGCGAGAACTGCTTGCCGCGCGGGCTGAACAGGTCGGTGCGGAGCGGGACGTCGCGGCGGGTGAGGCCGAATCGGCGGAGTCCGGCTTGAAACCGAGCGCGGATCATCGCGGCATAGGCGCCCTGCGGCCTGAAGCGCGCGTGGAAGTCGCCCTCGTTGTCCTTGCCGCCGCGCATCTCGCGGATGTGCGCCAGCACGCGTGCGGCGCGGTCCGGCATGTGGGCATCGAGCCAGGCACGGAAGATCGGCGAGACCTCGTGCGGCAAGCGGATGAGGATCATCGAGGCCATGTCCGCGCCCGCCTTCGCCGCGGCTTCGAGGATCGCCTCGATCTCGTGGTCGTTGATCGCCGGGATCAGCGGGGCGAGCGATACGGAAACGGGCACGCGCACTTCGGCGAGCGCCTTCACCGCCGCGATGCGTCGGTGCGGGGCAGTCGCGCGCGGCTCCAGCGTCTTCGCGGTTTCGGGATCGAGCGTGGTGACGGACACCATCACGGCGGCAAGACCGCGCTCCGCCATCGGGGCGAGGATATCGATGTCGCGCATCACCCGCGCGGATTTGGTGGTGATCATTACCGGGTGATTGGTCTCGGACAGAATTTCGAGGATTTTCCGTGTGGTGCTGTATTTTCCTTCTACGGGCTGGTAGGGGTCAGTGTTGGTGCCGAGCGCCATGGGGCGGCATTGGTAGCGCGGATTCTCCAGTTCCTTCCTCAGCAGCTCGGGTATGTTTTTCTTCACCGTCAGCCTGCGCTCGAAGTCGAGGCCCGGCGAGAGGCCGAGGTACGCGTGTGAGGGCCTGGCGAAACAATAGACGCAGCCGTGCTCGCAGCCGCGATAGGCATTTATGGAACGGTCGAAGGGAAGGTCGGGCGAGGTGTTGCGCGTGATCGCGGTGCGAGGCGTTTCGTAGCTGATCTCCGTGCGGAACGGCGGCAAGTCGTCCTCGGCTACGGAGTCCAGCCAGTCGCCGTCCGCCTCGCGCGCCATATCGTCGAAGCGGGTGCTGATCGTGTTCAGGGTTGCGCCGCGCGCGGCGTTGACGCGTCTCGACATTGACAAATCATGCGCGTCGTTTAAGAACAAATCAAGAACAATTAGGGGAACGACGATGGCGCGCTTCAACTATGTGGAACTGCCGACGCGCGATATCGCGAAGGCCAAACGCTTCTATGCGGACGCATTCGGGTTCAAGATCAACGACTTCGGACCGGATTATGCCGCGACGGTGACGGGCGATACGGACATCGGCTTCAACGCCACGGGCGAGCACGTGACCGCGCATCTGCTGCCGGTGATCGAGGTCGATGACCTTGAGGCCGTGCGGAAGGCAGTGATCGCGGCAGGCGGTACGATCAGCCTGGACATCTTCCCGTTTCCGGGAGGCCGTCGCTTCCACTTCTTGGATCTCGAAGGGCACGAGCTTGCGGCCGTGAAGAGCGACTAGGGCGGATCGCCATTCAGAAGATGAGGTGCCGAAAATGGTGGATTTCTGTGACCCGGAGCGGAGCGTACTAAAGGTACGTGAGCACCGGAAGCGCGGAGAGCCACCATTTGCAGGCCGTCAGAGCTGAATGGCGATACGCCCTAGCGCTCCTGCAGCCTCGGCATCAGTTCTACGAAGTTGCAGGGGCGGTGGCGGCTGTCGAGCTGGGTAGCGAGAATGCCGTCCCAGCCGTCCTTCACTGCGCCCGTGGAGCCGGGCAGGGCGAAAATGTAGGTGCCGCGCGCCACTCCCGCCGTGGCGCGGGACTGCACGGTGGACGTGCCGATCGACTGGAAGCTCAGCCAGCGAAAAAGTTCGCCGAAGCCCGGAATTTCCTTCTCGCAGACCTCGGCAAGCGCTTCGGGCGTGACGTCACGGCCTGTGACGCCGGTGCCGCCGGTGGTGATCACACAGTCGATCTCCGGGTCGTCGATCCACGCCGCGAGCTGCTCGACGATGGTGCCAACGTCGTCCTTCACGATCTCCCGTGCTGCAAGCATATGCCCTGCACCCTCCAGCCGCTCGACAAGCGTGTTCCCCGAGCGGTCGTCGGCGAGGGTGCGCGTGTCGGAAACAGCGAGCACGGCGATGCGGACGGGAATGAACGGCAGGCTTTCGTCAATCGGCATCGAGTTTCGCTTTCACGGCGAGAAGATCGGCCCACGCGAGGCGCTTCGCGTCGGGCTGGCGGAGCAGGAACGCCGGGTGTAACGTCGGCATAAGGGGGTAATCCGCGCCTTCCACGGCAAGCGTACGCCACTGGCCGCGCAGCCGCATGATGCCGGTGACGTCACCTGTCAGCGCGCGCGCGGCGCAGGCGCCGAGCGCGACGATCGCCTTTGGGCGCACCAGAGCAATGTGGCGGCGGACGAACGGCATCGTCGTCTCCACCTCCGCCGGGGTCGGCGTGCGGTTGCCGGGCGGACGCCAGAAGGTGACGTTGGTGATGTAGGTGCTGGTGCGGTTGCGGCCGATCGCCGCGAGCATACGGTCGAGAAGCTGGCCCGCGGGGCCGACGAACGGCAGGCCCATGCGGTCCTCCTGCGCGCCGGGGGCTTCGCCGATCAGCATGAGGTCGGCCTCAGGGTTGCCGTCCGCGAACACGGTACTGACGTTGCCGGCGCGAAGCGGACAGCCTTCGAACACCTCGACGGCGTGGCGCAGCTCGGCGATCGTGGTCGCGGCGGCGGCGGCCGGCAGGGTGGCAGTGCTGGCCCGCAGCACAAGCTCCGGCTCGGGCGCGGCTTCCGGGATCTCCCGCGTCTCGACGCGCATTGGAGGCGTGCGCCAGTCGCGCGGGGTCGCTTCGACGAGCGTATCGACGCCCGCCTCGACCCACCAGCCGAGCGTGGCCAGCAGTTCGTCGCGCTCGCTCCCCTCCAACACTCGCATGTCCCTCAACTCTTCAATCCGCTCTGGCCAAGCCCGGCCTTGCGACCTATCAAACCCGCCAAAACCATTATTGTGTCGTATGCCATAAGGCGCGCGGCTAGAGTTGCAAACGGGGGAAAGGAAAGGAAGCCATGAGCGAACGCGAATCGATGGCCTATGACGTCGTCATTGTCGGCGGCGGACCGGCGGGTCTCGCGTCGGCGATCCGGCTGAAGCAGCGCGCACAGAAGGCAGGGCAGGAGATTTCGGTCTGCGTGCTCGAAAAGGGCTCGGAGATCGGCGCGCATATCCTTTCGGGCGCGGTGTTCGATCCGCGCGGGCTCGATGAACTGCTGCCGGACTGGCGCGAGATGGACGGTCACCCGATGACGGTCGAGGTGTCGTCAAACCACCACTGGATTCTGACGAAGAACCGGAAGTTCGACTTCCCGCATATCCTGCTGCCGCCGTTCATGGACAATGACGGCTGCTACACGGGCAGCCTCGGCAACCTCTGCCGCTGGCTGGGTTCCCAGGCGGAAGCGCTCGGCGTCGAAATCTTCCCCGGCTTTCCGGCCTCCGAGGTTCTGTTCGACGAGAATGGCGCCGTGCGCGGGGTGGCCACCGGTGACTTCGGGATCGCGCGCGACGGAAGCCGCAAGCCATCGTATCAGCCGGGCCTCGAACTTCATGCGAAATATACGTTCTTTGCCGAAGGGGTGCGCGGCCATCTGACCAAGCAGCTCAAGAAGCGGTTCTCACTTGATGCGAACAGTGAGCCGCAAGTCTATGGAATCGGGATTAAAGAGCTGTGGGATGTCGATCCCGACAATCACGACGAGGGCGCTGTCATCCATACGCAGGGCTGGCCGCTCGACGATGCCAACGGCGGCGGTTTCATCTATCATCAGGCGAACAACCAGATCGCTCTCGGCTTCGTCACGTGGCTCAATTACCGCAACCCGCATCTCTCGCCGTTCCACGAAATGCAGCGCTGGAAGACGCATCCGGCGATCGCGAAAATGCTGAAAGGCGCCCGCCGCGTCTCTTACGGCGCGCGCGCGATCAACGATGGCGGTTATCAGGCCGTGCCGAAGCTGGTGTTCCCCGGCGGCGCGCTCGTCGGCTGCGCGGCGGGTTTCGTCAACGTGCCGCGCATCAAGGGCTCCCACACCGCGATCAAGACCGGAATCATGGCGGCGGACGCGGCGTTTGAAGCGGTGACCGCCGGACGCGCGCAGGATGAACTTTCCGCTTACACCACCGCTTACGATGAAAGCTGGGTGAAGAAGGAACTCTTCATCGTCCGTAACACGCTCCCGCTTGTCGAAAAATTCGGCAATTTCGTCGGGACGCTGCTTGCCGGGGCGAGCATGTGGCTCGAACAGTACGGCATTCGTCTGCCATTCACGATGAAGCATCACCCGGACAACGAACAGCTGTGGCGCAAGGAGCACTGCAAGAAGCCGGACTATCCGAAGCCCGACGGCGTGCTGACGTTCGATCGCCTCTCCTCGGTATTCTTGTCGAACACGAACCACGAGGAGGACCAGCCGGTCCACCTGCAGCTGAAAGACCCGTCGATCCCGATTTCGTACAACCTGCCGCTCTACGACGAGCCTGCCCAGCGCTATTGCCCGGCCGGTGTCTACGAGGTGATCGGCGAGGAGGAAGGCAATCCGCGCTTCCAGATCAATGCGCAGAACTGCGTCCACTGCAAGACGTGCGACATCAAGGATCCGACGCAGAATATCAACTGGGTCACGCCCGAAGGCGGCGGCGGTCCGAACTATCCCAACATGTAGCGAGAGTCCCATGCGTGCAGCCGTAGCCTTCCTACTCGCATCCGCGCTTGCGGCGCCGGCGGCGAAGGCGACCATGATGCCGGTGAAAGAAGCGGACTACGGCAGCTACGTGCAGGGGCACCTTGCGCTCGCGAACGGCGAACTCGGGCGCGCGGCGGACTATTTCGCGGGCGCGCTCACCTATGCGCCCGACGATCCGCAACTGCTGCGGCAGACCTTCGACCTTGCCATCGCGGCGGGCGACGAGGCGCTTGCCGTGGGTGTCGGCGAGCGGCTGGCGCGGCAGGACCGCTTCGACAGTGGCGTCACGCTGCTGCTCGTCGCGAACGCCATCAAGACGCGGAAATGGACCGAGGCGCGCGAGGCGACGGCGCGGCTCACCGATGCGGGCTTCGGCAGCTTCATCGTGCCGATCATCGACGCCTGGATCGCCGAGGCGCGCGGCAAAACTGCCGAGGGTATCCGCAAGCTCGACGCTGAAAAGCTCGATGGCTTCGCGCGCACCTATGTGCTGGAGCACCGTGCGCACCTGCTGTTCCGTGCGAAGCGCTATGCGGAAGCAGCTGAAATCTATGACGAGCTGACCAAGGACGACGGCGGCCGCAATGTGCGTATGCGCATCGCTGCTGCACGCGCGTTGCAAGCGGAAAAGCAGCCCGAAGAAGCGCTGAAGCGGCTGACGGAGTCGGCAGGGCACACCGATGTGGAGACGGCGAAGGCCGCGCTTGCCGCGGGCACGCCGATCGTCGGCATTCCCGCGAACGCCAGCGAGGGCGTCGCGCTGCTCGCGCTGCGCATGGCGGCCGATCTCTCACGCGAACGGCCGATCCCGGTTGCACTCACGCTGGCGCGCATCGCGACGATGCTCGCGCCCGATCAGGCTTCGGGCTGGCTGCTGACGACCGAACTTCTTGCATCTTCAGAGCGTTACGAGGCGGCACTCGATGCGGTTCGCAAGGTGCGCGGCAGCGACGACGAGAAGGCGATGGCGCTGGGGCAGGAGGCGGCGATCCTCGCGCGCCTCGACCGCGAACCCGAAGCGATGCAGCTTCTGGAAAATGCCGCAAACGCACCAGGTGCCCGCGCCGAGGATCTGGCGCGCTACGGCGATGCGCTGCAATCGGCGAAGCGCTTCCTCGATGCCGCCGCTGCCTACGACAAGGCGCTTGCGCTCGGCCCGGCAGACGCGTCGATCGTCTGGCGGCTGCATTTCCTGAAAGGCTCTGCGCTCGAGCAGGCCGGCAAGTGGCCCGAGGCGGAAGCGTCGCTGCGCGAGGCGATCCGGCAGCAGCCGGGCGACGCGACGCTGCTCAATTATCTCGGATACGCCCTCCTCGATCGCGGGCTTTCGAAACCGGAGGCACGCCTCCTGATCGAGAAGGCGCACGGGCTCGCGCCGGAGGACGGCTACATCACCGATTCGCTCGGCTGGGCTCAGTATCAGGCGGGCGAATATGCGGCCGCCGCCGCAACGCTGGAGCAGGCAGTCGCGGCAGTTGCCGACGATCCCGTCATCACCGAGCACCTCGGCGATGCCTACTGGATGATCGGCCGCCGTATCGAGGCGCGCCACCGCTGGAAGGCCGCACTCGACGCCGGGCCGACGCCCGAGCGCAAGGGGACGCTCGAGGCCAAGTACGACTACGGCCTCGATCTCGCGCTGAGGGATACGGCGAAGAAGTGACCGGCGAAGCCGCCGCCGAAACCGGCTGGGCGAAGATCAACCTCGCGCTCCACGTGCGCCGCCGCCGCGCGGACGGTTACCACGACATCGAAACGATCTTCGCATTCGCGGATTTCGGCGATCGTCTATCCGTGCGTGCGGCCGATGACGTCACGCTGACCATCCGCGGCCCGTTCGGCGATGGCTTGCCCGCGGACGAGAGCAATCTCGTGATGCGTGCGGCACGCGCGCTTGCCGGCGCTCACGGGGTCAGAGCTGGTGCGGCGCTCACGCTCGACAAGCGCCTGCCGGTCGCCTCGGGCATCGGCGGCGGTTCAGCGGACGCGGCAGCAGCGCTGCGTCTCCTGAACTGCTTCTGGGGAATCGACACCGATGAAGCGGCGCTGTGCGGAATCGCCGCGTCGCTTGGCGCGGACGTGCCCGCCTGTGTCGGCAGCCGCACACAGCGCGGCGACGGGGTGGGAGAGCAGCTTCGCACGCTCGCCGACGACGATGTGCGCGACAAAGCCGTACTGCTCGTCAATCCAGGCGTACCGCTTGCGACTGGCCGCGTGTTCGCGGCATGGGACGGCATCGACCGGGGCGCGCTTGCAAGCGGCCCGTCGCTTGCCGCCGCGCACGAGGGGCGAAATGATCTGGAAGCGCCTGCGATTTCGCTCTGCCCCGTGATCGGCACGGTGATCGCCGCGCTCGCGGCTCGGCCGGGCGCGACGCTCGCGCGCATGTCGGGCTCGGGCGCCACATGCTTCGCGCTGTTTGATACGGATACGGATGCCGAAGCGGCCCGCGCCGCCATCGCGGCCGCGTATCCTGACTGGTGGACGGCAGCGGGCAGACTGCGCTGACTGTCCCGAAACGGGGCGGGCGGCACAGAATCGCCAAAATGACGTCATTCACAAGCCATTGATTTAAAACAATTGATGTTCTGGCACTGCCCTTGCTGAAGCAAGGCTGGCAGCGCGAGGATGTCTGTATGGACAGGCCCCGCAGCTTTCGGTCTGGGTCGATTGCCTGAGCTGACCCACACCGAGAAACTGACGGCGGAACGCATTGAGTTTGCGTCCGCCGTTTTTTTTTGTGCGCCAAGCGCCTATAGCGGCTTGCTGAAACAAGGCGGAGCGACATCGACCTATGGCCTATCGTTTCGCGCCGGGCGACGCTGGCATCGAGGCCGCGCTGCGCCGGATCGCGACCGAGCAGCTTGACGGCGCGCTTGCGGCGCTGGCGAGCGCGGACGCCGATCTTGAACGCAGCGTCCACGGCGTCCGCACGGCAACCAAGCGGATACGCGCGCTGTTGCGGCTGCTGCGTGCGGTCTTTCCGGGCTATTCCGAGGCGAACGCGGCGCTGCGCACGCTCGCGGCAAGGCTTGCCGACGTGCGTGAGGCGCAGGTGCTGCTCGCGACGTTCGACAGCGTTGCGGGCGAAAGCGCCGGCAAGACGCTCGCGACCTTCCGCACAGAACTGGAGGCTGACGAGCAGGCGGCGGCTCTGCGCGTGCGCGGCGCTGTGCTTGATGAGACACGCGCACGGCTTCTCGCGCTGCGGGCTGCGGCCGGAGAGTGGCGGCTCGAACGCGACGGGTTCGGAGCGCTTCGCAAGGGGCTGCGACGGACCTGCCGCAAGGCAACAGCGCTGATGGACGAGGCGGGGGGCGGCGATATCGAGGCCTTCCACGAGTGGCGCAAGCACATCAAGGACCACGGCTTTCAGGTGCGCCTGCTCCACGACATCGATCCCGGGCTTGGTGCGCGCGGCGAGATGCTGGGGCGGCTCGGCAATCTTCTCGGCGAGCAGCACGACCTCTGCGCGCTCGAGGCGCGGCTCCACGATCGCAAGGAGAAGGCGCTCAGGCGTCTTGAAAAGGCGGCGGCCGAACGGCGGCACGCGCTTGAAAAAGAGGCGCTGAAGCTTGGCGCCGTGCTTTTCGAGGAGCCCTGCAAGGCGCGCCTGCGCCGCTGGGAACGCGCATGGGATCGCTGGCGCGACGCTGCGTGATGGGAAAGGAAATCGAACGCAAGTTCCTGGTGGCGGGTGACGGCTGGCGCGCGAGCGTCGTGCGCAGCCGGGCGATGGCGCAGGCCTATATCGCGCGCGGCGAGCACGCCTCGGTGCGCGTTCGGGTCATCGACGACAACGCCGGCAGGCTCACCATCAAGGGCCGCGTCTCCGGCCTTTCCCGCGACGAGTTCGAATACGATGTGCCGCTCGAAGATGCGCGCGCGCTGATCGCGCTGCGGAGCGGGCGGCTGCTCGCCAAGCGGCGATATGACGTCATCGAGGACGGAAGGCTTTGGGAAGTCGATGTTTTCGAAGGGGAGTTCGCGGGCCTCGTCATCGCGGAATGCGAGCTGGAGCGCGAGGATGAAGCCGTGATCCGGCCGGCGTGGCTGGGCCGCGAAGTGACGAGCGATCCGCGCTATTACAACGCGGCGCTCGCCGTGCACGGGCTTCCGACGGCTCAGTAGATAGTGAACACCGGTTTGCTGCGGCGTGCGGAGGATGCTTTCGGCGCTTCAAAGGGGCAGGCGCGCGTGCCGGTGTTGATCTGGATCGTAGGTGCGCCGCCGCTAAACAGAACGAACACACTGTTTCGGTCGGCCCGCCCAGTATCGGGAGCAGCCGACCCCGCCGCCGTAGCGGCCATGCCGAGAATAAGCGCGGATTTGAGCATGTCGTCCTCCCAAGACGATCTTTGCGCTTGATACGCAGTACACGGCTTTCGTCCCCCGGACAATCGCCGGGACAATCGGCAGGCCGCGCTCACCCCTTGCATTTACCGCCGCGCGGGGCTAAAGGCCGCCGCATTCCACAGATGCGGGAACATATCCGGTGGGCGGTCCGCTGCCTTCCTCCTGCATCGAGGTAAAACCGGAAGGAGAAACGATTATGGCGGCACCCGTCGTCACGATGGCGCAGCTTTTGGAAGCCGGCGCCCACTTTGGTCACCAGACGCACCGTTGGAACCCGAAGATGAAGCCTTACATCTTCGGCGATCGCAATGGCGTGCACATCATTGATCTGTCGCAGTCCGTGCCGCAGTTCGCGCGCGCGCTCGAATTCGTCCGCGCCACGGTTGCTGCCGGCGGCAAGGTGCTGTTCGTCGGCACCAAGCGCCAGGCGCAGGAGCCGATCGCGGAGGCCGCGCGCCGTTCGCGTCAGCACTTCGTGAACCACCGCTGGCTGGGCGGTATGCTCACCAACTGGAAGACGATCTCGCAGTCGATCCGCAAGTTCAAGCAGCTCGAAGAGCAGCTTGCCGGCGACACGCACGGCCTCACCAAGAAGGAAGTGCTGAAGATGACGCGCGAGCGCGACAAGTTCGAAGCCTCGCTCGGCGGTATCCGCGACATGGGCGGCCTGCCCGACGTCATGTTCGTCATCGACACGAACAAGGAAGACCTCGCCGTCAAGGAAGCCAACGTGCTCGGCATCCCGGTGATCGCGATCCTCGACACGAACAGCGACCCGAGCGGCATCGCGTTCCCGATCCCGGGCAACGACGACGCCTCGCGCGCGATCCGCCTTTACTGCGATGCGATCGCGGACGCGGTTCTCGGCGGCAACCAGAACCGTCAGCGCGATCTGGGTGCGGACCTCGGTGCAGCGGCCGAGCCGCAGGCCGAAGTCGCCGCCTGACGCCCCACGCGCCGCTTTTCGAGCGGTGTGTCACAAAACGGAAGGGGCGGCGCCGTAACGGGCAGCCGCCCCGCCTCATTCAAAGACAGAAGGGATTAAGCACATGGCCGAGATCACGGCACAGCTTGTGAAGGATCTGCGCGAGAGCACTGGCGCCGGCATGATGGACAGCAAGAAGGCGCTCATCGAAACCGGCGGCGACTTCGAGGCCGCGGTCGACTGGCTGCGCGCCAAGGGCCTCGCCACCGCCGCCAAGAAGGCGGGCCGTACGGCAGCCGAAGGCCTCGTCGGCGTCGCCACCAGCGGCACGAAGGGCACGGCGGTCGAGGTGAACTCGGAAACCGACTTCGTGGCGAAGAACGACATCTTCCAGGGCTTCGTGCGCGAAGTGACCGACCTCGCGCTCGCGAGCGGCACCACGGACGTCGCCGCGCTCGGCGCGCAGACCACTGCGGCCGGCAAGCCGGTCTCGGAAGCGCTGACCGACAACATCGCGAAGATCGGCGAGAACCAGTCACTGCGCCGCATCGCGCAGGTTTCGGTCTCGGCGGGCGTCGTATCGTCCTACGTGCACAACGCCGCTGCGCCGGGCCTCGGCAAGATCGGCGTGCTCGTGGCGATCGAATCGACGGGCGATACCGCCCAGCTCGAAGCGCTCGGCAAGCAGCTCGCCATGCACATTGCTGCCGCGAACCCGCTGGCGCTCGACGAGACGGGTGTCGACCCGGCCGTTGTCGAGCGTGAGCGCTCGATCGCGCGTGAGAAGGCCGCGCAGTCGGGCAAGCCCGCCGACATCGTCGAGAAGATGGTGGAAGGCGGCGTCCGCAAGTTCCTCGGCGAATCGACGCTGCTCGGCCAGATCTTCGTGATCGACGGCAAGAGCAAGGTGTCGGACGTGGTCGCCAAGGCCGCGAAAGACCTTGGCACGCCGGTGAAAATTGCCGAGTTCGTGCGCTTCCAGCTCGGCGAGGGCATCGAGAAGGAAGAGACCGATTTCGCGGCTGAAGTCGCCGCCGCCGTCGGTCGTTAAAATTCAGCCGAAAGCGGGGTGGCGGCGCTTGTCCGCCCCCCGCCGGCCAACTAAGGTGCGCCCCGCGTATTGGGAGGCGCGACAAAAAGTATGTCATCTAAGCCGTTCAAGCGCATTCTTCTGAAACTGTCGGGCGAGGCGCTGATGGGCGACCAGTCGTTCGGCATCGATACCTCCACCGTCAACCGCGTCGCCGATGAAGTCCGCATCGCCAAGGAAGCAGGCTTCGAGCTTTGCCTCGTCGTTGGCGGTGGCAACATCTTCCGCGGCCTCGCGGCGGCAGAGCAGGGTTTCGACCGCGCGAGCGCCGATTACATGGGGATGCTGGCGACCGTGATGAACGCGCTCGCCGTGCAGAACAGCCTCGAGCGCATGGGCGTCGACACACGCGTCCAGTCCGCGATCCCGATGTCGAGCGTCTGCGAGCCCTACATCCGCCGCAAAGCCGTGCGGCACATGGAAAAGGGCCGGATCGTTATCTTCGCGGCGGGCACCGGCAATCCCTATTTCACGACCGACACCGCCGCTGCGCTGCGCGCGGCGGAAATGCAGTGCGACGCGCTCTTCAAGGGCACCAGCGTCGACGGCGTCTACAACGCCGATCCGAAGAAGGACAAAAGCGCGACGCGCTACGAGTCCCTCGGCTACGACAAGGTGCTCGCCGACAATCTCAAGGTGATGGACGCGTCCGCCGTCGCGATCTGCCGCGAAAATTCCATTCCGATCGTCGTCTTCAATATCCGGGAACACGGCAACCTTGCGCGGGTTCTTGCGGGCGAAGGCGTCTCCACGATCGTGCGCAACCAATAGAACCCGAAGGGACCGAGCATGAGCTACAACAAGGCTGATATCGAACGCCGCATGACCGGCGCGCTCGACGCGCTAAAGCACGACCTTGGCGGCCTGCGCACGGGCCGCGCTTCCACGTCGCTGCTCGATCCGGTCAATGTCGAGGTTTATGGCGCGCACATGCCGCTGAACCAGGTCGCGACGGTCACGGCGCCGGAACCGCGTATGCTCTCCGTGCAGGTGTGGGACCGCAGCAACGTGCAGCCGGTCGAAAAGGCGATCCGCGCGGCCGGGCTCGGCCTCAACCCGATCGTCGACGGCCAGACGCTGCGCTTGCCCATCCCCGACCTTACCGAGGAGCGCCGCAAGGAACTCGCCAAGCTCGCCTCGCAGTATGGCGAAAAGGCGAAGATCGCCGTTCGCAACGTCCGCCGCGACGGCATGGACGCGCTGAAGGCGTCCGAGAAGAAGGGCGAGATCGGCAAGGACGAGGAAAAGCGCCTCGAAACCGAAGTGCAGAAGCTCACCGACAAGGCGATCGCCGATGTCGACGCGGTCTGCGCCGCCAAGGAAAAGGAAATCCTCGGCCAGTGACGTCGCCTGCCGTTCCGCCAGCCGCGCGCACCGGTAGCGGGCAGGAGTCCGCCGGGCCGCGCCATGTCGGCATCATCATGGACGGCAACGGTCGCTGGGCGAAGGCGCGCCGTCTGCCGCGCATCGCAGGGCACAAATCCGGCGTCGAGGCCGTGCGCAAGGTCGTCGAGGCCGCGCCCGATCTCGGCATCGAGGTGCTGACGCTTTATGCCTTTTCCTCCGAAAACTGGAAACGCCCGGAGGACGAGGTCGGCTATCTGATGGGTCTGCTCAAGCAGTATCTCCTTAGCGAGATCGCGGAGCTGGACCGGAACGGCGTACGCCTCAGCTTCATCGGTGATTACAGCCGCTTGTCGCCGGATATTCTCGCACTGCTTGAAGGCGCGAAAGCGCGCACGGCAGGCAACACGCGCCTGCGTCTTGTCATCGCGCTCAACTACGGCTCGCAGGACGAGATCACGCGCGCCGTGCGCAGCATCGCAAGGGATGTCGCGGCCGGACGCATGGCGCCCGATGCCGTGACCCCCGCGGACATCACGGCGCGCCTCGACACCGCCGAGTTGCCGCAGCTCGATCTCGTGATCCGCACTTCGGGCGAGCAGCGCCTGTCGAACTTTCTGATGTGGCAGGCGGCTTACGCGGAGCTGGTGTTCACCGAGCAATACTGGCCGGATTTCGACGGCGAGTCGCTGCGCCGCGCCGTCGAAGCGTTCGGTGTGCGCGAACGGCGCTATGGCGGGCTCTGAGCCTGCCGTGAAGCCGGGGTCGCGCTACGGCGACCTCTTGCCGCGCATCGTTGTCGGTATCGCACTGATCGCGCTCGCGCTCGGCGCGGTATGGCTTGGCGGCATCGCCTTCGCGCTCCTCGTCGCCGTCGTCATCCTGCTCATCTACGGAGAGTGGTGCGCGATGCACCGCGTCGGCCGCTCGGTGCGGCTGGCCGGCATGTTCGCGCTCGCCGGGGCGGTGCTGTTCACGCATCTCGGATACCTCGCCTATGCACTGGTGCTGGTTGGTGTGACCGCAGCGAGCCTGTTCTTCCTCGCCCGCATCGCGGCATGGGGCGTGCTATATGCCGCGTTTCCGGGGATCGCACTCGTCTGGCTGCGTGCGGAACCGCTCGGCGCGCAGCTTGTGATCTGGGCGCTCGCGATCGTCTGGGCGACCGACATCGCCGCCTATTTCTCCGGCCGCACCATCGGCGGTCCCAAGATCGCGCCGCGCATCAGCCCTTCGAAGACGTGGGCGGGTCTCGGCGGCGGCATGGTCGCGGCGGCGCTGACAGCGTGGCTGCTCTCCCGCCAGTTCGGTCTCGGCCTCGAACCTGCCTTCGCGGCGGCGCTCGGCGCTAGCCTCGCGGTCGCGGCGCAGGTAGGCGACTTCTTCGAAAGCCACCTGAAGCGCCGCGCGGGCGTAAAGGATTCCGGCAGCCTCCTTCCGGGGCACGGTGGCATGATGGACAGGCTGGACGGTGTAGTACCCGTCAGCGTCCTCGTCGCCGTCGCGATCGGCCTTGCCCGATGACGGCGCGCACGATCAGCATCTTCGGCGCCACCGGCTCGGTCGGCCGCTCGACGATCGACCTCGTCGCGCGCGAGCCCGAACGCTGGTCCGTCGACGTGCTCACCGCGAACCGCGATGTGCGCAGCCTTGCCGCCGAAGCGCGCCGCCTCGGCGCCCGCATGGCAGTCGTCGCGGACGACAGCGCTTACGGCGACCTGAAGGACGCTCTCGCAGGGTCCGGCATCGAAGCGGCGGCAGGCGTGCAGGCGCTCAGTGACGCCGCCGACGTGCCGAGCGACATCGTTATGGCGGCCATCGTTGGCGCCGCGGGCCTGCCGCCGACGCTCCGCGCCGTCGAGCGCGGCGCGCGCGTGGCGTTCGCCAACAAGGAAACGCTCGTCTGCGCGGGCGAGCTCGTGAATGCGCGGGCAAAGCGCAGCGGAGCGCATCTGCTCCCGGTCGATTCCGAGCACAATGCCATCCACCAGGTCTTCGATTTCGAGAACCCGGAGCGCGTTTCCCGCATCATCCTCACGGCGAGCGGCGGCCCGTTCCGCACGCGCAGCCTCCCTGAAATGGCGGCGGTGACGCCATCCGAGGCGGTCGCGCACCCGGTCTGGTCGATGGGCGCCAAGATTTCCGTCGATTCCGCCACGCTGATGAACAAGGGATTGGAGCTTATCGAGGCGTATCACCTGTTCCCGGTGGAGGAGAGGCAGCTGGACGTCATTGTGCACCCGCAATCGGTGGTTCACAGCTTTGTCGAGTATATCGACGGCTCGATGCTCGCGCAGCTGGGGTCGCCCGATATGCGGATTCCCATCGCCTATGCGCTTTCGTGGCCGGACCGGATGGCGACACCCTGCGCGCGGCTCGATCTCGCGCAGGTCGCGCGGCTCGATTTCGAGGCGCCCGATCCCGCACGTTTTCCTGCGCTCCGCCTCGCCCGAGAGGCGCTCGTCAGCGGGGGTTCATCTCCCACAGTGTTAAACGCCGCCAACGAAGTGGCGGTCGCGGCATTTTTGGAAGGGAGAATCGGCTTCCTCGATATTGCCGCGATTGTGGAGCAAACGATGGAAGTCGTCGGCGGTCACGCCGTCGAATCGCTCGATGACGTGCTGGTCTGCGACAGCGAGGCGCGGCGTGTCGGCGAGACGCACATAAGAGGTCGCGCACACTGATGGAAATCCTGCCGTCTCCGGGGATCCTGTTCACGATCCTGATGTTCGTGGCGATGATCAGCCCGCTCGTGTTCATCCACGAGATGGGCCATTACCTCGCCGGGCGCATGTTCAACACGGCGGTGGACAGCTTCTCGATCGGTTTCGGCCGGGAGATCTTCGGCTGGACGAATCGGCGCGGCGAGCGCTGGAAGGTCGGCTGGTTGCCGCTCGGCGGCTATGTGAAGTTTACCGGCGATGCCAACGCTGCGAGCCTGCCGCAGGAGGCTGCGCGCGTGAATCCGGCCGAAAAGCCATTCCTGTTCGCCTTCAAGCCGCTGTGGCAGCGCGCGATCATCGTCGCGGCGGGGCCGTTCGTAAACTTCGCGGCGGCGATCCTGATCTTCGCGACGTTCATCGCGATTTACGGCCAGAGCTACACTTCGCCCGTCGTTTCCAACATCGTGACGGAATCGGCGGCGGACAGGGCAGGGCTCGCCCCCGGCGACCGTATCCTCAAGGTGGATGGCAAGGCGATCGAGCGGTTCGAGGACATCATCGGCATCGTGATGATCAACCCCGGTACGCCCGTTTCGGTCGATTTCGAGCGTGGGGGCTCGGTGCGCAACATCGTGCTGACACCCGACCTCATCGAGGAGAAGGATCGCTTCGGCAAGACCTTCAAGATCCCGCGCATCGGCCTCATCGGTGAAGAGCGCGGCGTTATCGAGCGCGGCCCCGTGGAATCGCTCTGGTACGGAACCGAGGCGGTGTTCGACACCACGGGCATGATGGTGGAAGGCCTCGTTCAGATCGTCACCGGCAGGCGTTCCGTGAAGGAACTCGGCGGACCGCTCAAGATCGCGGAGGTCTCGGGGCAGGCGGGTACGATGGGCATCGAGGCCTTCGTGAACCTGATGGCGCTCGTCTCGATCAACCTTGGCTTCATCAACCTGCTTCCCATCCCGATGCTGGATGGGGGGCACCTCGCGATCTACGCAGCGGAGGCTGTGCGCCGGAAGCCGATTCCGCCGCAGGTGCAGGAGTGGGCTTTCATGACCGGCTTTGCACTTCTCATCTCCTTCATGCTGATCGTAACCTGGAACGACCTTGCATCTTTTGGCGTGTTCAAGCATGTCGCCGGGCTAATCGGCTGAGATGCGGCCATAAGATTTGAACGAGAGTGGGGAACCTGTGGGCCAACAGACGCTGATGCCGGCCGCCATGCATCGTAACTGGGTCTCTGCACTGCTCCTCGGCAGTGCGCTCGGCCTGTCGCAGCCCGCGCTGGCGCAAGACGCGCAGCCTGCGCCAGCGGCCCCGGAAGCCACGCCCGCGCCCACTGCCGCCGCCCAGCAGTCTGGTGTTGTGCGTTCGATCACGATCCGCGGTGCGGAGCGTCTGGAGCCGGAGACGGTGCGCTCGTACGTGGGTCTGTCGGCCGGCGACAGCTACGATCGCAACCGACTCGACCGCGCGCTGAAGGACCTCTACGCGACCGAGCTCTTCGCGGACGTGACGATCCGCGACCGAGACGGCGAGCTGATCGTCGACGTGCGCGAGAACCCCGTCGTCAACCGCATCGTGCTTGAAGGCAACAAGCGCGTGAAGGACGAGAAGTTCAAGGACGAGATCAAGCTCGCGCCGCGCCAGATCTTCACGCGCTCCAAGGCGCGCGCGGACGTCGCCCGCATCCTGGAGCTGTATCGGCGCCAGGGCCGCTTCGCCGCTGCCGTCGAGCCCAAGATCGTCCAGCTCGACCAGAACCGCGTCGATGTGGTGTTCGAGATCGACGAGGGGCCCAAGTCCAAGGTCCGCCGCATCAACATCGTCGGCAACACCAAGTTCTCGGATGGCGACCTGCGCGGCGAAATGGCCACCAAGGAAGCCAAGTGGTACAAGTTCTTCACCTCGAACGACACGTACGATCCCGATCGCTCGGCCTATGACCAGCAGAAGCTGCGCCAATATTACCTGACGCAGGGCTATGCGGACTTCCGCGTGGTGTCGTCGGTCGCCGAGCTGACGCCGGACCGCAAGGACTTCATCATCACCTACGTGGTGGAGGAAGGCGAGCGCTACAAGTTCGGCGAGGTCGATCTCGAAAGCCAGATCCGCGACATCAAGGAAGAGAACTTCAAGCGCATGCTTCCGATGAAGCAGGGCGACTGGTACAATGCCAAGGAGATCGAGGACACGGTGACGAGCCTGTCGGAATCGGTCGGTCTCCTCGGCTACGCATTTGCCGACATCAACCCCCGCTTCAACCGCGACAAGGAAAAGCGCGAGATGGGGGTGACGTTCGTCATCAACGAAACGCCGCGCGTTTACGTGGAGCGTGTCGAGATCAACGGCAACACGATCACCAAGGATCATGTGATCCGCCGCGAGTTCCGCCTCGCGGAGGGCGACGCCTTCAACAGCTTCCGCGTCAAGCGCTCGCGCGACCGCATCCAGAGCCTCGGCTACTTCCAGGAAAACCTCGAAATCCAGCAAAAGCAGGGCTCGGGGCCGGACAAGGTGATCCTCGAAGCCAACCTCGAGGAGCAGGCGACCGGCGAGCTTCAGGTCTCGGCAGGCTATTCCAGCCTCGAGAACTTCCTCGTCAACCTGTCGATCCGGCAGCGCAACTTCCGCGGCATGGGCCAGGAACTCCGGGCCTCGGTCAACTGGTCGAAATATTCGCAGTCGGTCGAGCTGGGCTTCACCGAGCCGTATCTATTCGGGCGCAACCTCGCGCTCGGGGGCGACATCTTCCGGCGCGATTACAATAGCTTCCGCTTCCTCGGGAACGGCGACCGCGATACCACTTACGAGCAGTCGACCACCGGTTTCCAGATTCGCACGGGCTTCCCGATCACTGAATTCTGGTCGGCATCCTTCCGCTACGGCCTCAGCTACGACGATGTGTCGCTCGACCAGAGCACCTTCTACACGAACGGCGTCTGCAATCCGCTGCTCGCGGGCCGCTTCCTTTGCGATGCGGTCGGCAAGCGCACGACCTCCTCGCTCGGCTATTCGATCGCCTACGACACGCGCAACAATGCGATCCGTCCGAGCGCAGGCCATCGCTTCATGGTCAGCCAGGACATCGCGGGTGTCGGGGGCAGTGTGCAGTACGTGCGCTCGCGCCTCAACGCCGACAAGTACTGGAACCTGTTCGGCAGCGGCTTCATCCTGAACCTCGGGCTTGAAGCGGGCTATATATTCGGCTGGGGCGGCGACAACATTCGCCTCACCGACCGCTTCTTCCTCGGCGAACCGCGTATGCGCGGCTTCGACATCCGCGGCATCGGCCCGCGCGTGATCCGCCGCTACTATGACAGCGCAAGCGCTTCCGATCCGGCGGACTACACGCTGCTGACCGACAACAGCGGGGCGCAGGACGACTCGATCGGCGGCGAGACCTATTATCAGGTGCGCGCCGAGGTGCAGATTCCGCTGAGCGCAGGCGCCGCCGAGATGGGCCTCCGGCCGTCGGTATTCGTCGATGTCGGTGCGCTGTGGAACACGGATTTCGATCCGTCCACGGACCTGCAGGATATCCGGCAAATTCAGACCGGCGTCGACGCCAACGGCGATCCGACATATCAAGCCGGCTTCAAGGAGTTCTACCTGGGCGACACTTGGAAGCCGCGTGTCGCCGTCGGCTTCGGCGTCAACTGGAACTCTCCATTCGGCCCGTTCCGTATTGACGTCGCCAAGGCGCTCGTCAAACAGGACGGCGATGATACCAAATTGTTCCAATTCAACGTAGGGACCCAATTCTGATGAAAATGCTTACTCGCGCCGTCATTGCCGGCGCTCTCGCGTTCACGGCGCTTCCGACTGTTGCGCTGGCACAGGCAGCACCGCCGATCGTCGTCGTCGACATGGGCCGCATCGCGGCGGAGTCGGCGGCTTCGAAGAGCGCCGAGCCGCAGCTGAAGGCGAAATTCGAAAGCGTGCAGGCGCGCGCCAAGACGCTCGGCGACCAGTTCCGCGGCGAGTACGAGAGCCTGCAGAAGGCGCAGCCGTCGATGGCGAAGGAAGCGTTCCAGGCGAAGGCCAAGGAGCTTCAGCAGCGCCAGGTGACCGCCGAGAACGAAGTGCGCGGCAAGGAGCAGGATTATGCCCGTTCCGTGCAGTACGTGCGCCAGCAGATTCTCGAAGCCGTGAACCCGATCATCACCGCCGTGATGCGTGAGAAGGGCGCGAGCCTCGCGCTCGACCGTGACGTGACGCTCGCCACCGCGCAGTCGCTCGACGTGACGAACGAGGTGATGACGCGCCTCAACTCGGCGCTGCCGCGCGTCAACGTGAACCCGCCGGCCGCCCCGGCGCAGAAGTAACGGCCAGGGCCTTGTCGGAAAGCTTCGACGCGATCGAGGTGGGAGCAGTGATGGCACTGCTCCCGCACCGCTATCCCATGCTGCTCGTCGACCGCGTGGTCGATTTCGTGCCGAACGAGCGCGCGCGCGGCATCAAGGCGGTGACGATCAATGAGCCGTTCTTCCAGGGCCACTTCCCCCAGCGCCCGATCATGCCGGGCGTGCTGATCGTCGAGGCGCTCGCGCAGACCGCGGGCGTGCTCGCGATGAAGTCGCTCGGCGACGAGGCGCTCGGCAAGCTGGTGCTGTTCATGGCGATCGAAAACGCCAAATTCCGCCAGCCAGTCGAGCCGGGCGTTCTCCTGAACCTCGACGTCGAATTCGCGCAGCGCCGCTCGCGGGTCTGCAAGTTCAACGGCGTGGCCAGCATCGTTGGCGGCAAGGTCGCGGCGGAATGCAGTTTCACCGCAATGATCGCGGACCCGCCCTCAGCGTAGGTCCTCTGGCCGATTGATGTTCCGGATCGGCTCCGGCCACGCCACCATCGTTGCGCTCGCCGTCTCGCACCACGCCCGCATGGCGCGCGGCGATCCGCTTTCGAGATAATCCGCGAGCGGGCCCGCGAACGATGTGGGCCACACGCCGACGACCGGCAGGCTAGCGACCACGGCGGGCGGCGACGCCGCCAGTGCCGACAGCAGCAGCTCGGACAGGTCCGGCACATCACAGGCTGTCGTCAACACGGCCTCGAAGCCCGCTTCCGCCCCGTAAGTGAGCGCACCGCACAAGCCTCCGAGCGGACCAAGGCCGGGGGCAGGGCGATCCGGGACACCCCCGGTACGCCCCACGATCACCACGGTTTCACAGAAGGCCGCGATGCTGGCGGCGGCGTGGTCGATCAGGCGTTTGCCATCCAGCAGGGCCTCAGCCTTGTCGCTCCCGAAGCGGCGGCTTTCCCCACCTGCGAGCACGGCACCGAGAATGCGCATCAGCGCGCGATTTCGATCGTCGCCTCGATCTCGACCGCATAGCCCGCGGGTAGCGAAGCCACACCCACGGCCGAGCGCGCGGCGAGCCCAGCGTCGCCGAACGCCGTTTTCATCAATTCCGAAAAGCCGTTGATGACCTGTGGGTGCTGGACGAAATCCGGCGCGCTGTTCACCATGCCGAGGATGCGCACAAAGCGCTTCACGCGCGAAAGGTCGCCGCCGAGCGCGTCCTTGATCGTCGCCAGCATACAGAGACCGACGCGCTGCGCTTCGGCCTTGCCCTCATCGAGCGTGACGTCGGCACCCACCTTGCCGCGCTTGCCCCCACCGATGCAGTCGATATGGCCGGAGAGAAACAGCAGGTTCCCGGTTTCGACCGATGTCACATAGGTCGCCGCAGGCTTCGGCGCAGGCGGCAGGGTGTGCCCCGCTGCCGCAAGCCGTTCCTCAGGCGTCGCCGCCAGCGCCGGTGCCGCGATCATCATCAGGAGAAACGGCAGCAGTCGGCGCATGGGCGGTCCTTTCAGGTCAGGCAGTTTCCTCGAACAGCTCGCGGCCGATGAGGTAGCGGCGAATTTCGCTCGTGCCCGCGCCGATCTCGTAGAGCTTGGCGTCGCGCAGCAGGCGTCCGGTCGGATACTCGTTGATGTAGCCGTTGCCGCCAAGTGTCTGAATCGCTTCGAGTGCCATCCATGTCGCCTTCTCGGCGGAATAGAGGATGCAGCCCGCCGCGTCCTTGCGCGTCGTCTCGCCCCGGTCGCACGCCTGCGCCACGGCGTAAACGTAGGAGCGCGCCGTGGAGAAGGTCACGTACATGTCGGCGATCTTGCCCTGCATGAGCTGGAAGGTGCCGATGGCCTTTCCGAACTGCTTGCGCTCGTGGACATAGGGCACGACGACGTCGAGCGCCGCGGCCATGATGCCGAGCGGGCCGCCCGAAAGCACCACACGCTCGTAGTCGAGCCCGGACATGAGCACGTTCACGCCCTTGCCCTCTTCGCCGACGATGTTCTCGTAAGGCACTTCGCAATCCTCGAACACCAGCTCGCACGTGTCCGAACCACGCATCCCGAGCTTGTCGAGCTTCTGCGCCGTCGAGAAGCCCTTGAAGCCGCGCTCGATGAGAAACGCGGTGATGCCGCGCGGGCCGGCCTCGGGGTCAGTCTTGGCGTAGACGATCAGCGTGTCCGCCTCCGGCCCGTTGGTGATCCACATCTTGTTGCCGTTGAGCACATAGCAGTCGTTCTTGCGCTCGGCCTTGAGGCGCATCGAGACGACGTCCGACCCGGAACCGGGCTCTGACATGGCAAGGCTGCCCACATGCTCGCCGGAAATCAGCTTCGGCAGATACTTCGCCTTCTGCTCGGCCGTGCCCCAGCGCTTCAGCTGGTTGATGCAGAGGTTGGAATGCGCGCCATAGCTGAGGCCCACCGAGGCCGAAGCGCGGCTGATCTCTTCCATCGCCACCACGTGCGCGAGGTAGCCGAGCCCAGAGCCGCCGTCCTCCTCCGAAACGGTGATGCCGTGAAGGCCGAGCGCGCCAAGCTCCGGCCAAAGATCGCGCGGGAACTTGTTCTCCGCGTCGATCTGCGCGGCGCGCGGCGCGATTTTGTCCTGCGCGAACGCACGCACGGTTTCACGCAGCATGTCGATGGTTTCGCCGTGGGCGAAATTGAGAAGGGACAGGCTCATTGGTCCTCGCTTTCGATTTCAACCAGCAGCGTGCCTTCGGCGACCTGGTCGCCCTCCGCCACGCCGACCTTCGCGACCGTGCCCGAAACCGGTGCGGTCATGCGGTTTTCCATTTTCATCGCTTCCAGCACGAGCAGACGCGCACCGGCTTCCACCTTGTCGCCCGGCTTCACGAACACGGCGAGCACACGGCCCGGCATCGGCGCAGTGATGCGTCCGCTGCCGCCCTCGGGCGCGTCGGCATCCGGCGCCGCTGTGCGCACCGTGAAAACGCGGCCGCCGACGCGAAGCTCGAAGCCGTGCTCGCGTTCCACGATCGTCGCGCGCAGCAGCTCACCGCCAAGATCGCCCTCGATGCTCTGCGGCCCGGTCCACGCCGCGGCGCCGCTCACCGGCGCATCGAGGCCTTCGATACGGTATCCGGCACCCTCCGGGGTCAGCGTCAGCGTGCGCTTCTCGCCGCCCTCGGGGAACAGATCGACATGGCGACGACTCGGCAGGTTCATCCGCCACGCGCCCGCGCGCTCGAACATCGTCTGTGCCGACGGCGGATTATAACCGCCGACACGGCTCAGCGCCGCCAGCGCCAGCACACGGTCCGGAATGTCTGTCGGCGGTTTCAGACTCTCCGCGTGGCGCGCGATGAAACCGGTGTCCACATCGCCGTCGCGGAACGACGGATGATCGACGAGCCGCGCAAGGAAGGCGCGGTTCGTTCGCACACCCTCCACGATCGTGGCGTCGAGCGCGCCGACCAGCCGGTCGATGGCGCTCTGGCGGTCGGCCCCGTGAGCAATCACCTTGGCGATCATCGGGTCGTAGTGGATGCTGATCTCGCCGCCTTCCACGACGCCGCTGTCGATGCGCACGCCCGGACGGCCTTCGGGATAGACGAGCTGGCGCAGCCGCCCCGTGGAAGGCAGGAAGCCGCTCTCGGGGTCTTCAGCGTAAAGCCGTGCCTCGACCGCATGGCCCTCGATACGCAGCTGATCCTGCGTCAGCGGCAGATTCTCGCCGCGCGCCACCCGGATCTGCCACTCGACGAGATCGGTGCCGGTGATGAACTCCGTCACCGGGTGCTCGACCTGCAGCCGGGTGTTCATCTCCATGAAGTAGAACTTCGGATCACCGGTGGTGTCGACGTCGTCGCAATCGAGAATGAACTCGATCGTGCCTGCGCCCTCGTAGCCGATCGCGGTCGCGGCCTTCACCGCTGCCGCGCCGAGCGCCTTGCGGAGCGCGGCGGAAAGCCCGGGGGCAGGGGCCTCCTCGATCACCTTCTGATGGCGGCGCTGCAGCGAACAGTCGCGCTCGAACAGGTGTACGGCATTGCCGTGCCGGTCCGCGAACACCTGCACCTCGACGTGGCGGGGGCGCAGGATCAGCTTCTCGATCATCACACCGTCGTTGCCGAACGACTTCTCGCCCTCGCGCTTCGCTGCGATAAGCGCGTCCGCGAATTCGGACGCGTCGTCCACGCGCCGCATCCCCTTGCCGCCGCCGCCCGCAACCGCCTTGATCAGCAGCGGATAGCCGACCGCCTTCGAGGCTGCTTCCAGCCGCGCGAGGCTCTGGTCGTCGCCCTGATAGCCGGGGGTGACGGGCACGCCCGCGGTCTTCATCAGCTTCTTGGCAGTGTCTTTCAGGCCCATCGCGTCGATGGCCTTCACCGGCGGGCCGACGAACGTCAGCCCCGCATCGCGCACGGCGAGCGCGAACTTGGCGTTCTCGGAGAGGAAGCCGTAACCGGGATGCACGGCGTCGGCGTTCGTGCGCGCGGCGGCATCGAGGAGGCGGTCGACAAGCAGGTACGATTCCGAAGCCGGGGCGGGGCCGATCAGCACGGCTTGCCCGGCCTCATGCACGTGCGGCGCATCTGCATCCGCTTCGGAATAGACGGCGACGGTTTCGATGCCCATCCGGTGCGCGGTGCGGATGATGCGGCGGGCGATCTCGCCCCGGTTGGCAATCAGCAGCTTACGCATCGGTCTTCATCCAATATGGCCGGCGTTTCTCAAGAAAGGCGGTAAGGCCCTCGGCGGCTTCGTCCGTCGCGCGCCGCGCGGCGATACGGCGGGCGCTATCGGTGCGAAGCTCTGGCGTGGTCTCGCGCCCCGCGAAATCGGTAACGAGCGCCTTGGCGTCGATCACCGCGCCCGGCGCGGCTTCCAGGATGGCGTCCACCCACGCATCCACCTGCGCGTCGGCATCGCGGAGATCGGCGACGCCGACATGCACCAGCCCCATCTCGCGCGCTTCGGGAAGACCGAAGAGCTCGGCGGTGGTGAACCAGCGCTTGGCCTGCCGCGCGCCGATGGCGGCGATCACGAACGGCGAGATCGTCGCGGGGGTGAGGCCGAGGCGGACTTCCGAAAGCCGGAACTTCACGCCGTCGATGCCCACCACCATGTCCGCGCACGCGACGAGCCCGACACCGCCGCCGAAGATATTGCCCTTGGCGATGGCGATCACGGGTACCGGGCAGGCGGCGATGCTGGCGAGCATGTCCGAAAGCCGCTGGCCGTCAGCGACGTTCTCCGCCTCGCTCCAGCTTCCGGCGGCGCGCATGTACTCAAGGTCCGCGCCCGCCGAGAAGCTCTTGCCTTCGCCAGAAAGCACGACCGCGCGAACACCATCCATCTGCGCGATGGCATCGAACGTGCCTTTCAGCGCTGCGATAAGCTCGGCGTTGAAGGCGTTATGCCGTTCAGGGCGATTGAGCGTCACGCGCGCGACGTTGTTTTCATCGAGCGTGAAGCTGAGTGTGTTGGAAGCGGTGTTATCGTTCATCGCCGCCTCACATCCGGAACGTGCCGAAGCGCGTTTCGGGGACGGCCGCGTTCAGCGAGGCGGCGAGGCCGAGCGCCACGACCGTGCGCGTGTCGGCGGGATCGATGATGCCATCGTCCCACAGGCGGGCACTGGCGTAATAAGGATGGCCCTGCTTCTCATACTGCTCACGGATCGGCGCCTTGAACGCGTCTTCCTCGGCCTTGGTCTTGAAGCCGCCGCGCTTCACGGTGGCGAGCACCGACGCCGCCTGCTCGCCGCCCATCACGGAAATGCGCGCGTTCGGCCACATCCACAGGAAGCGGGGCGAATAGGCGCGGCCGCACATGCCGTAATTGCCCGCGCCGAAGCTGCCGCCGATCACCACGGTGAACTTCGGCACGGCGGCGCAGGCGACCGCCGTCACCATCTTCGCGCCGTGGCGGGCGATGCCCTCGTTCTCGTAGCGCCTGCCGACCATGAAGCCGGAGATGTTCTGCAGGAACAGGAGCGGCACTTTGCGCTGGCAGCACAGCTCGATGAAGTGCGCGCCTTTCTGCGCGCTTTCCGAAAACAGGATGCCGTTGTTGGCGACGATGCCAACGGGATAGCCTTCGATATGCGCGAAGCCTGTGACGAGCGTTTCGCCGTACAGCGCCTTGAACTCGTCGAGCGCGCTGTCGTCGACGACGCGGGCGATGATCTCGCGCACATCGACCGGATGCCGCGTGTCGGCGGGGATCAGGCCGTAAATCTCGGATGGATCGTGGCGTGGCGGCCTGGGCGCCTGTACGGCAACCTCCGGCGCGCGGGGCGCGGGGAGGGTGGCGACGATGCCCCGGGCGATCGAAAGCGCGTGCGCGTCGTCGTTCGCAAGATGGTCGACCACGCCGGAGATGCGCGCGTGCACGTCGCCGCCGCCAAGGTCTTCCGCCGTCACTTCCTCGCCGGTCGCGGCTTTCACCAGCGGGGGCCCACCAAGGAAGATCGTGCCTTGATTGCGCACGATGATGCTCTCGTCGGACATGGCGGGCACGTAGGCGCCGCCCGCCGTGCAGCTGCCCATCACCACCGCGATCTGCGCGATGCCTTCGGCGGACATGGTCGCCTGATTGTAGAAGATGCGCCCGAAATGGTCGCGGTCGGGGAACACCTCGTCCTGATTGGGGAGATTCGCGCCGCCGGAATCGACGAGGTAGACGCATGGCAGGCGGTTCTGCCGTGCCACTTCCTGCGCGCGCAGGTGCTTCTTCACGGTCAGCGGATAGTAAGTGCCGCCCTTCACCGTGGCGTCGTTGCACACGATCACGCAGCTCCGCCCGGCGATCTGGCCGACGCCTGCGATTACGCCTGCGGCGGGCACCTCATCGTCATAGACGTCGTAACCGGCGAACAGCGAGAGTTCGAGAAAGGCGGTGCCGGGATCAAGCAGCCGCTCCACACGCTCGCGGGGCAGCAGCTTGCCGCGTGCGGTGTGGCGTTCGCGCGAGTCCGCGTTGCCGCCGAGCGCGATCTGCGCCGAGCGCTCGCGCAGATCGGCGACGAGCGCCCGCATCGCCTCCGCGTTTGCCTTGAATTCCGGGTCGATAGCATTCGCCTGCGTGCCGACTACGGCCATCGGTCGATCATCCCCTCAGCTTCGTTCCGAGTGGGAATAGCACGCGGAAGGGATTCGGTCTTAATTGAATGCGCCTTCGGTTTCGCATAGATGACATCTATGATTGACGGCTACCTCCTGCGCTACTTCCTCGCGATCGTCGAGACCGGCAGTTTTACGGCGGCGGCAGCGCGTGTGAACGTCACCCAGCCGACGCTTTCCGCAGGCGTCGCGAAGCTGGAGAGGGAACTCGGCGTCTCGCTGTTCGTCCGCTCCGCGCGCCGCGTGGAACTTACCGAAGCCGGCGCCCGCTTCCTCCAGCGCGCGCGCAACATCATGCAGGAATACAACGCCGCGCTCGGCGAGATCGGCGAGCCCGCCCGCCGCCGCGCGCTGCGCCTCGGCCTGCTCCACACCGTCCCTGCCAGCATCGGCGAGCAGCTGGTGCGTGACTGGCAATCCATCGACGGCGCCAATGGCCTCGAGATCGTCGAAGGCAGCGATGCGGAACTCGTCACCCGCCTCGATCAAGGCCGCGTCGACATGGCGCTCACCCTGATGCGCACGGGCACGGAGAAATATTCGCCGGTTGCCGTGGGGGAGGAGCCCTATCTGTTGATGATGCCCGAAGGCCATCCACTTGCAGCATCGGACCCGGTGCTGTCGGACGCCCTGCACAGCACGCCGATGGTCGTCCGCCGCCGCTGCGAGGTGCTGAGCGAGGTCAGCCGGCATTTCACCGGCCACGGCGTCCGCCCGCCGCTCGCCTACCGTACGGTGCAGGAGGAACGCGCATTGGCGATGGTGGCCGCCGGTCTCGGCGTCACGGTCATGCCCGCGTCCTACAGCGCCCCGGGCATCGTCCAGCGGCGCCTGTCCGGCTTCGATCGCACGCGCACGCTCGCCGTGCTGCAAAGCCCCGTTGCTATGGCGCTGCAGAGCGACGTCGCACGCATGACGTCACTCGTTCAGGATGCGTTCCGCCGCCAGCCCGCGCCGTCGCGCGCAATTCCGTAAACAGCCGCCAGATTCGCTTCGGTCAGCACCGCAGAGGGCGCGCCTTCAGCGACAATGCACCCCTCCGCCATCAGCATGCACCGGTCGCAATGCGCCTCCGCGAGCGCGAGATTGTGAAAGGACGCCAGCACCCCGGCCCCGTGCGCCGCCTCGGCGCGAAGCAGCGCAAGCACATCGAGTTCATGTCCCGGATCGAGGTTCGCGGTCGGTTCGTCGAGCAAAAGCCAGTCCGCCCGGCCCGCAAGCGCCCGCGCCAGCAGGACGCGCGCGCGCTCGCCCGTAGAGAGCGTGTCCACCTGCCGCGCGGCGAATGCCGCCATGCCGACGCGCGCCAATGCTTCCGACACGGCAGGCTCGCCCGCACCCGAAAGCGCGACGATGTCGTCGGCGCGCATAGGCCAGTCGACGCGGCGCCCGGCGGGCATGTAAGCGATACACCGGGCTCGCTCCGCGGCCGTCATCTCGCTCAGCACTCTTCCGTCTGCGGTGATCGTCCCGCGTCCGGTGGTCAGCCCCGCCAGCGCGCGGAGCAGCGTCGTCTTGCCGGATCCGTTCGGTCCGATCAGCCCCACGATCTCGCCGCGTGCGATGGCAATATCGATCGCGCCTTTCAGGTGCGCCCGTGCGATGGCGGTCGCGACGAGACCGCTCACGACGGCATCCCGCGTCGGGAGAGGATCAGCCACAGAAAGAACGGCGCCCCCAGCATCGCTGTCACCACGCCGATGGGCAGCGTCTTGCCGTTCAGCGGAAAGCGCGTGACAATATCCGCCGCCACCAGCAGCGCCGCGCCCGCGATTGCGCTCGGCAACAGCGCGGGGCCGGGGCGGTTCCGTACCAGTGGCCGCACCAGATGCGGCACGATCAGGCCCACAAAGCCGATGATACCCGCCACGGCCACCGCGCCGCCCACCGCGACCGCGCTGCCCCCGACGATCCGCCAGCGCATCAGCCGCACGTCGTGGCCCAGCGTCGCGGCGACATCCTCGCCGAGCGCCAGCGCATCGAGACCGCGAGCGGCGGAAAGCACGAGGAGACTTCCGGCGAGCATGGCGGGAAGGCCGACGCTCACGTGGCCGAGATTGCGATCGGCGAACGAGCCGAGCAGCCAGAACATGATGTCATAGAAGGCGAAGGGCGAGGGCGCGAGCGCGAGCGCGAGGTTCATCATCGCCCCGCCAAGCGCCGAGATTGCGACACCCGCAAGAATCAGGGTCGCCGAGGACGCCCCGCGCCCGGCGAGCGCCAGCAGCAGAAGTAGCGCGATCAGCGCCCCCGCGATGCCGCCCCCCGCCATCGCGAGCGTGCCGGAAAGCCCCAGGAAATAGGCTGAAACGACCGCGCCAAGCGCCGCGCCCGCCGAGGTGCCGAGAATGTCGGGTGATGAGAGTGGATTGCGGAGGAGACCTTGGAGCGCCGCGCCGCAGAGCCCCAGTGCCGCGCCCGCCGACGCCGCAAGCACCAGCCGCGGCAATCGAAGCTCGACGATCAGCATATGGGCAAGCGCTGGGTCACGCTTCAGAAGACCGAGGATCGGCACGTCGCCTACGATCAGCGACGCTGCCGCCACAAGGACGAGCACTCCGCCCAGGATCAGGCAAAGGCGTCCCGCGCTCATTGTGTGATCTCCGCGCGAAGCCGTGCGACATCGGCCGCCGCCAGCGGGCCGGGGCAGGACCAGAACCGCCCGTCGACATATGCGGGCTTTCGACCCGAAAGACGTGTCGCTGTTCCAAGCCATTCCTGCGGAAGCGAAAATTGGTCGGCGCGGTAACGGCTGAGGATGAGGAGCGGCGGCGGCGTGGCCACAAGCCCTTCCAGCGAAACACGGCTGGACGACATCACCATCTGCCGGATGCCCGCGTGCGCAAGAAGTTCGGCGGCGATCGAATGCACGTCGGGCGTCAGTCCGCCTGCAACGACCATCAGCGCATCATTCGCGCGGGCTGGAGCGGCCTTCAGCTTAGCATCCATCCAGCCGATCAGCGCCGCGCCGCGCGCCGGATGCCCGAGCACGGCGGCAACCGTTCGTATATTGTCTCGAAGCGCGGCAAGCGTCTGCGGCGGCGGCACGTCGACCACGCGTGTTCCGGTTCGCTCGGCAAGTTCGCGCGCGAAGCGGTTCACTGCGCCACCGGTGATGACGAGATCGGGTTTCAGGTGCGCGACCGAGCTGAAGCGGCCGTCATTGCTGTGCAGACCACGCGCCTTGGGGGCGAGCGGCGTCTCGCGAAGGTCGTGCCCCAGGAACGAAACGGACACGAGCTGATCCGGTTCGGCCAACAGCAGCACCAGTTCGTCCGTGCAAAGCCCGAGGGAGGCGACGCGTGCCGGCGTTCCCGCCTCCGCCGAAACTTCATGGTTTGCCGCCTCCGCCGCTGTAGCGGCGAAGGCGAGCAGACCAAGAAAGGCGATCAGCCGCCCCATTTCACGCGGATGCCGCCGAAGGCGGAGATACCCTGCGTCCGATATCCGTAAGCGTCTTCATAGGTCGCATCGAACAGGTTTTCGATGCGGCCCGTCAACTCGAAGTCGCCGCCCAGCTTCACGCGGCCGGAGAGCGTTGCGAGCACATAGTCCTTCAGCGTCACGACGCGCGCCGGGAAGCTGTCGAAATCCGTGTCCTTGCGGTTGCCCACATAGTTCGCCGTGAAGGTGACGGAGGCGACGTCGAAATCGGCGGTCGCCAGCAGGCTGCCGCTGTGCCGCGGACGCCGGGCTTCGCGCAGCCGCGCCGCACCCGCAACCTGAGCTTCCTTTGCGTCGAGCCACGTATAGCTGCCGCCGAGCGTCAGCCAGGTGAGGGGCTTTGCGTCGAACGAGGCTTCGATACCGCGGCGCTTGCTCTTGCCGGTCGCGTTGGCGACGCCCGAGAGGAAGGTCGCGGAGTCGAACGTCGAGACAATCTCATTCTCCAGATCGGCCTGGAACCATGTCACGTCTGCCGAGAACGTGCCCTTTCGGTAGCCGACACCCGCATCCCAGCCGACTGAACGCTCCGGCGTCAGGTTCGGATTGCCGACGAAGCTGCCGGGGAAGAAGCCGAACATTTCCGTGAACGTCGGGTCGGTGACGCCCTTGCCGGCGCTCGCGTGGACGGTGAAGCCGTTTTCGAGCGTGTAGCGGCCGCTCGTGCGCCACGTCGTCGCGTCCTTGAACGCGTCGTTCTCGTCGCGGCGTACGCTCGCGCCAAGCACGAGCCCTCCCGCGCTCAGGCCGTAATCGAGCACGAAGCTGGTACGGTCGCGCGACACGCGCTGGTTGGTGCCGCCGAAATACGTATCGTCATCGGCAACGAAGCGCTGCGTGCGATATTCGATTGCGCCGGTCACGCGGTGGCGGAAGGCCTCGCTGCCGAAGTCGATACCGGTCTGGTAGCCGGTTTCGAACACCTCGGCGTCAGTGCGGTTGAGGTAGGTGTCGCCGTCGCGGTTGATGTTGTCGGTCGTGACGAAGCTGCCGAAGATCTCGTGCCGCCAGCGGCCTTCCAGCGTCTCGACACGTCCGAACCCGCGCAGCGCGGTCGCGCGAATGCGCGTCGCGTCGAGCGTGTCGTCCCTCAGGAAAGTGACGTCACTGTATCCGTCGAATTCGCTGAGCGAGTTGGTGTGACGCACGACAATGCCGAGTTCGCCGTTCTCAATCGGCCGCACAGTGGCTTTCGCGGATAGCATCAGCGATTCATAGCCGTCGCGTTCCTTGATGCCGCCGCCGAAGCTGTCGATGCCCTTGGTGTCGTACCAGCTGGACTGCACGACCACGCCGCCCTTGTCGCTGCCGATGCTGGCGCCGCCTGCCGCGTGAAGCGTGCCGAAGGAGCCCGCTTCGGCGCTGCCGAAAATGCGTGTGCCGTCGGCCGGTTCAGCGGTGGTCACGGACACGACGCCGCCGATTGCTTCTGATCCCCACAATGCAGACTGCGGACCGCGCAGGATTTCTGCGCGTGCGATGCCGTCCGAGGGCAGGGTTTCCCAGCGGAACTCGCCCGAGGTTGCAGGGTCGTTGGCGGCGATGCCGTCGACGAAAACGAGCGTGTGGTTCGCCTCGGCGCCGCGAATGCGGACCTGTGTCTGTGCGCCGGTCGGTCCGGAACGCGCCACGGATACGCCCGGCGACAGGCGCAGAATGTCAACGAGCTGGGGTACGGCGACGGCCTCGATCGCGGCGCCGTCGATCACCGTCAGCGCGCCGCCGGTGTCGCCGTAGGCTACCGGTTCGCGCGCGGCGGAGACGACCAGTGTCCCATCATCGACAATTGCGGCGGCAGAAAGAAGAAATACAGCAATCATAACAACCTCCATGACTATGTTCACACATCGTCACAGCGGGCATGACTGCTCGCACGCGATCGGCTGGACCCGGCCGGGCGTGGACGACAGACATGGCAGGTTTCCTGACTTGCGGGTTGTCGCCTTGCGTGCCGCCTTCCCGGTCTGGCCTATGGGGCCGTTCCAGTGGCATCGTGGCACGCAGGCTATCCGCCTACAGTTGCGGGCACAGCGCCGGTTTCAGACCGGCTTCCCTATTATCCCCGTTGCCGGGGCACCATGTCGGCGGCGTGGATAGTCGCTCACGCTCTAGCTTGCAACCCGGCTTGCAAGTGGCGCGCGGCTCGGCTATTGGCCCCGCTTTCCTGGCGGCTGGTCGGAAACCAGTCGCTGACGACGGAGCAAAGACGTGAAGCAGAATATCCACCCCGACTATCACACCATCACGGTGCAGATGACCGACGGGACGACCTATCAGACGCGTTCGACGTGGGGCAAGGAGGGCGACACGCTGCTCCTCGAAATCGATCCGACGACGCACCCGGCATGGACCGGCGGCAACTCGAAGATGCTCGACACCGGCGGCCGCGTTGCGCGCTTCAACAAGCGCTTCGGCGGGCTCTCGCTCGGCAAGAAGTAAGCGCCGTGCGGCGGCGGCTCCGTTAGGGACACGCCGCCGTGAACGGGCTCATTCATCACATCGATCTGAACGCGAGCGACCTCGCGGCCTCGAAGCGCGTCTATGGCTTGCTGCTGGATGCGCTGGGCTACACGTGCGTGCGCGACGATGGCGAGTGCGAATGGGATATCCGCGCGCCGCGGGGCTTCGCCTCGATCGGGCTCAAGCAGGCGCGGCTTCCGGGTTACGCGCACGAGCGTTACGCCCCCGGTATTCATCACCTTGCATGGTCGGTGGATAGCCGGGCGGAGGTGGATCGTATCCACGCCCTGCTGCGCGATGCTGGGGTGAGCATTCTCGATGCGCCCGCGCTCTACCCCGAATATTCGGCGGATTACTACGCGGTGTTCTTCGAAGACCCGGACGGTATCAAGCTCGAGGTGCTGAACGCACCGAGCTTCTCACAGCGCTGAAACCATCGCCTTCGCCGTCGCGTAGTCGGCCTTTCCGTTCGGGCCACGCGGCACGCTCGGCACTGCGAGCAGCCGCTTGGGCACCTTGTAGCCGGCAAGGTGCCTGCGAACATGCGCAAGGATGTCGGCCACCTCGGAAGGTTCGGCCTCCACCACGGCCGTCACGCACTGGCCCCATGTCTCGTCGGGCATCCCGAACACCAGCGCATCGTCCACCGCAGGGTGCGTTTTCAGCATTTCCTCGACTTCTTCGGGAAACACCTTCTCGCCCCCCGTGTTGATGCACTGGTTGCCGCGCCCCATCAGCGTGAAGGTGCCGTCGGCTTCCAGCATGGCATGGTCGCCCGCCATCGCGTACCGCTTGCCGTCGATGGTCACGAAGGTTGCGGCGGTTTTGGCCGCGTCCTTGTAGTAGCCGCGCGGCAGCAGCCCGCCGCGCGCGATGCGGCCCACGTGTCCGGGCGCCACGGAGCGCAGGTTCTCGTCCACCAGGATCGTGTCGGGGTCATGCACGAAGCGCGTCGCCTCGCCGGCGTTGTGCGTCCCCTGTACGGCCGATCCGATGCCAAGCCTTTCCGAAGAGCCGAGCGCGTCGATCAGCATCATCTTCGGATTGTGCCGCAACAGCCCGGCCTTCACCTCCGGGCTCCACATCGTGCCCGAGGAAATGATGAGGTCGAGCGAAGCGATGTCGCCGCCGCCGTTGTCGAGCGCTCTCAGGAACGGCCGGGCAAAAGCATCGCCCACGATTACTGCGCTGTTCGGTTTGTGCCGCGCACACGCCGCGACTGCTTCGATCGGATGAAAGCTCGCACCCGGCAAGGTGATCGCCGTACCGCCCGTCGCGATCGCATAGAGGCCCATCAGGAACCCGGAGCCGTGCATCAGCGGCGGCATCACGAGTAACCGCCGCCGCCCGATCCCGGCGCGGACATTGCCGAGCAGGGCCTCCAGCGTTTCGACCGGTGGGCCGCCCATCATTGCCGCGCCGCCGCCGAGCATCGCCCAGATCACGCTCTGGTCCCACATCACGCCCTTGGGATAGCCCGTGGTGCCGCCCGTGTAGATGAACAGCAAGTCGTCGCCGCGGTGCGTAAGGGCGAGCGGGCCAGCGCCGGCTTTGGCCAGTTCGTCATGCGCCTTCGCCCATGCGGGCGGCGAACCGCCCACCTGCACGAACAGCTTCACCAGCCCCAGCGATGGCCTGATCTCGTCGACAAGGTCTGCGAAATCGGCATCGAACACCAGCACCGCGGCATCGGAATTGTCGAGGATGTAGAGAAGTTCCTCGCCCGTATAGCGGTAGTTGACGTTCACATGGACGAGCCGCGCCTTGAAGGCGGCAAAGGTGGTTTCGAGATAGGCGGGGCCGTTCCGCATCAGGTGCGCGACCTTGTCGCCGGGCACGGCGCCGGCAGCGGCATAGGCGGCGGAAAGCGCATCGGTCCGCCGGTCGAAATCGCCCCAGCGCGTTATGTGATCGCCGTGGATCAGCGCCGGAAGATCGGGATCGACGGCACCGCCGATCGCGGCGGCGATGCGGCCGAAGCTCCAATCCTCGTCCATTGTTGGCTCTCCTCTCCCTTTTTCGAACTTCCCCCGCGCCGCCATCCGAGGCAAGCCGTTAAAAGTCGAAGGGAAGGGGTGGGATGAAGGCGTGGGTCTGCCACCATCTGAGCGAGGATCGCTCGGGGCTGCGCTTCGAGACTGCGTGGCCGGACGCGTCGCTGCCCGCGGCGGGCGAGGTCCGCGTCGCGCTGACGGCGGCGGCGCTCAACTTCCCGGATTTCCTGATGCTGTCGGGCGGATATCAGTTCAAGCCGGAGCTTCCGTTCGTGCCGGGCGTCGAAGGCGTGGGCATCGTGACCGATACGGGTGCGGGGGTGGATCCGGCGCTGGTGAGGCGCCGTGTCGTCGTCGGCGCACGCTCCGGATGTCTTGCCGAAGCGGTCACGCTCGGTGTCGAAAGCGTGCGCCTCGCACCCAATGGGTGCTCGGATGCGGAAGCCGCATCTTACGCGGTCGGCGCGCTCACCGCATGGGTCGGACTCGTGGAGCGGGGCAGGCTGACGCAAAGGGAAACGCTGCTGGTCACGGGTGCCGCAGGCGGCATGGGTCTCGCTGCGGTCGCGATGGGGAGGGCGCTCGGCGCACATGTGATCGCCGCTGCGTCCGATGAGCCGAAATGCGCAGCCGCACGCGCTGCGGGCGCTGATGAAACGCTCGTCATTGATCGCGCCGCGCCCGACTTTTCGGTGTTCAAGGACAGCATCGACGTCGTCTTCGATCCCGTCGGCGGCGCACTGCTCGGGCCCGCGATGTGGGCGCTGCGCTGGAATGGGCGTTACCTGCTGATCGGCTTCGCGGGCGGAATACCGCAGCCGTTTGCGCTCAACTCCGCGCTTATCAAGGGGATCGAGATCGTCGGCGTGCGCGCCGGGGAGTTCGGGCGCCGCAATCCGCTGGCCGGCGACCGGGTCCGCGCGGAGATCGACGCACTCGTTGAATCGGGGCGTTACCGGCCGTTCATCGGCATGGACGTGCCGCTTGAGCGCGCCAATGAAGCGTTCGCTGCAATGGCGGCCGGAACGCTCATCGGCAAGGCCGTTGTCAGGATCCGCTGAGCGTCGTTTCGATCGGCACGCCGTTCTTGATCGCGAGCGTCACCGGCGTGCGCTCGGCGATGTCCGCGAACCGCGCGCGCTGCTCTTCGGTAAGGTCACCGGTCAGCGTCAGCACGCGCTCGATGCGCGCGGTGTCCCCGTCCTTCAGGTGACGCATTGCGACCTCGGCGCTTTCGAGCGGCCAGTCCTTGCGCCTGGCGTACATGCGGAGCGTGATCGCCGTGCACGATCCGAGCGCGGCGAGCAGAAGCTGGAACGGCGCCGGTCCCGCGTCCTTGCCGCCGATCTTCTCGGGCTCGTCGGAGACGAACATGTGGTGCCCGGCACGCACATCGACCTTGTAGTCGTCGGTGCCGATGTTGGCGGTGACGCGCGCAATCGTGATTTCGTCCATGTCGTCTCCTCAACGGAAAAGGGAGGCAGACGGTGTACGCCTGCCTCCCTTCCACTATGCCGCAGCCATCCGGCCGAAGCGACCGCTGTTGAAGTCATCGATGGCGGTGCGGATCTCCGTTTCGCTGTTCATCACGAACGGGCCGTAACCGACGATCGGTTCATCGATCGGCGCGCCCGTGAGCACGAGCAGCGTGGTTTCGGCCTCCGCCGTGAACCGCGCCGAGGTTCCCGTCCGGCTCAGCTCAAGCACCTCCGCGCTGCCGGCATCCTCGCCATTGACCAGCACCCGGCCCGACAGCACGACGACCAGAGTCGTGTGGCCTTCGGGCAGATCGAGCGTGACGTCGGCGCCGTTATCCAGCCGTACGTCCCAGACGTTCACCGAGGTGAACGTCCGCGCCGGGCCGGTCTTGCCGCCGATCGTACCCGCGATGATCCGCGCCCTGCCGCCGTCGAGGTCGACGACCGGAATGTCCGCGTCCACGATCGACTGGTAGCCGGGCGCCGCCATCTTGTCCTTCGCGGGCAGGTTTACCCACAGCTGGACCATGCGGAACGGCCCGCCTGCGCGCGTAAAGCCCTTCGAATGGAACTCCTCGTGGAGCACACCCCCGGCCGCCGTCATCCACTGGACGTCGCCGGGGCCGATGATGCCGCCGTTCCCGGCGGAATCCCGGTGTTCCACCTCGCCATCATAGACGATGGTGACGGTTTCGAAGCCGCGATGCGGGTGCGTACCCACCCCGCGCGGGGTTTCGGCGGGCTCGAACACGTGCGGGCCCGCGTAGTCGAGCAGCAGGAACGGGCTGATCGCGCCGCCCTGCGCGTGGTAAGAGATCAGCGAGCGTACCGGAAAGCCGTCGCCCACCCAGTGGCGCTGTTCGTTGGTGTGGCGCGTTGTGATCGTCTTCATCGTTCATGCTCCTGTACGCGGAGGGGCAAACCTTCCGCCTTCGTATGCCCATGTAAGAACGCAAAAGCAGGCGGGGAGGGGCTGCGCCTGCAACGCTGGGTTTCCCGCAGCGGAACAGTCTTGGAGAATCGCCCCAGCATTTGATACGCCGCAGCTATGTCTGATTCCGCTTCCGACGCACCGTCGACACTTCGCCCGCTTCCGCTCCTTATTTTCAGCTCGCGCTGGCTGCAGTTGCCGCTCTACCTCGGCCTCATCGCCGCGCAGGGCGTCTATGTGCTCCTGTTCCTGAAGGAGCTTTATCACCTCGTCATGCACAGCTGGGAGTTCACGGAGCAGCAGATCATGCTGCTGGTTCTCGGCCTCATCGATGTGGTGATGATCTCGAACCTGCTCGTGATGGTCATCGTCGGCGGCTACGAGACGTTCGTGTCACGCCTCGGGCTCAAGGGGCACCCGGATCAGCCGGAATGGCTGAGCCACGTGAACGCGGGCGTGCTGAAGGTGAAGCTGGCGATGGCGATCATCGGCATCTCGTCAATCCACTTGCTCAGGACGTTCATCGAGGCGAGTAACATCGGACTGCCCACCGCACGCATCACGGCAGAGGGCGTGCTGTGGCAGACGATCATCCATACCGTCTTCATTCTCTCGGCGATCGGCATTGCGTATGTCGACCGAATGACGCAGCAAAAACACTAGACCTTCAACTAACGGCGAATGGAGGGGCCCGTCGCTGTTGTAGGCGAACTTCCGTTGTACGTGTCTCGATATCGATGGTTGTTATCTAACATCGAGTGATTTAGTCTCCTCCGCATAAGAGCAATGCGGGGAGGGTGCATGACACCGATCACGGTCGACAAGGCTGAGGATGTGGACTGGGACGCCGAGGCGGACGTGGTCGTCGTCGGGTTCGGCGGGGCCGGGGCCTCGGCAGCGCTGCAGGCGCGCGAGAGCGGCGCCGATGTGCTGCTGATCGATCGCTTCGGCGGCGGCGGCACGACGGCGTACAGCGGCGGCGTGATCTATGCGGGCGGCACGCGCTTTCAGCGTGAGGCGGGCTTCGAGGACAGTGCGGAGAAGATGCTCGCCTACCTCGAGATCGAGGTGGGCGACGCGGTGCGCCCGGAGACGCTGCGGCGCTTTTGCGAAGGCAGTGCGGCCGATGTCGACTGGCTGATCGGGCACGGTGTCCGCTATTCGGGAGACGCCTATCTCGACAAGATCACGTACCCGCCGGAGGGCAAATATCTCTATTATTCGGGCAACGAGAAGTCGCCCGAGTTTGCCGAAAAGGCCGAGCCGATCCCCCGCGGACACCGCGCCGTGGGCCCCGGCTTCGGCGGGGCGCACTACATCGCGGCGCTGCGCGAGGCGCTGGGGCGGGAAGGCGTCGGTGTGATGGCGCACACGCGCGTGCAGGCGCTTGTCGTTTCGGGCGGGCGTGTCGTCGGGGTGGAGGCGATCAGCCTTCCGCCGGAAAAATACGCCGAACATCAGGCACTGTGCGCTTCGGCAAGTCCCTATGTGCCGCACAATCACGGCAAGGCCGCGCGCGCATACAAGGCGATGGCGGCGCTGGAGGCGCAGTTTGGGCGCAAGGTCCGCGTTCGGGCGCGCGGCGGCGTCATCCTGAGTACGGGCGGCTTTGCCTTCAGCCAGGACATGATGGCCAAACACGACCCGAATTTCGCGCGCTTCTACGATGTGAGCCACCGGCTTTCCGCGATGGGCAGCGACGGTTCGGGCATCGCGATGGGCGTTTCGGTGGGTGGCGCGACGGGGTGGATGGATTCGATCTACATCGCGCGCAACATCTCGCCGCCCGAGGCGCTGCTGGAGGGCATACTCGTCAACAAGGCGGGTGAACGTTTTGTGCCCGAGGACGCCTATGTCAGCCTGATCGGCGGCAAGCTGGCGCGCCAGCCGGACGGGAAGGCGTGGCTCGTCGTTTCGGCACGCGAATTCCGCAAATCGATCGTGGAATCGCTCACCTGCGGCTGGCAGCGGTTCAAGTATTTCGGCGTGCCGATGCTGATCAACTACGTGCTCGGCGGCACGCGACGGGGTGGGGATGCGGCCGCGCTAGCCCGCAAGACGGGGATGGACCTCGCCGGTCTTACGGCAACGATCGCCGCACATGATGCCGATATCGCCGCCGGGCGGCCCGATGCGGTGGGCAAGACCGAAGTCCTGCGCACGCCGCTGGGGCAGGGGCCTTATTATGCGGTCAACATGTCGATGGATAATCGCCACGCGCTCACCAAGTTCATGACGCTCGGCGGGCTCAAGGTGGATGAGGACACGGGCGCGGTGCTGCGCGAAGACGGTGCGGCGATCGGCGGGCTCTATGCGGCGGGGATGACCGCCGTGGGTCTCCATTCGAACGGCTACATCAGCGGTCTGTCGCTCGCGGACGGGGTGTTCTCGGGGCGCCGGGCGGCGCGGGCGGCGGCGAAAGCGGTCGCCGCCTGAGGGGTCAACCCGGGGGCGACATGCAGCCGGAGAAGCCCTGATCGGCGAGCACATAGCTGCCATGCAGCGCGCGTGCCGCGTCGGAAGCGAGGAACAGCACGACCTCGGCGATGTCATGCGGCTCGATCATCGCGTTGCCATAGGGGCTGCGGGTGCCTGCCGCGCGCTTTTCGATCGAGGCGTGCTGGGCTTCGGTGAGATCGTCATCGGTGAAGCCGAGCATGGGCGTGCGCACCGATCCCGGCCCGACCGAGTTCACGCGGATGCCCGAACGGCGCAGCTCCGGCGCGAAGGTGCGCGTGAAGTGCGCGATTGCGGCTTTGCTGGCGGAGTAAGCCGCGAGGCCCTCGACGCCGATCATCGCCGCGCCCGAGGCGATGTTGACGATGGAGCCTGCGCCCGTTTTCCGCATCAATGGCAGCGCCGCCTTGGTGAGCAGGATGGGGCCGATCGTGTTCACGGCGAACATCGCCTCGATCTGCTTCGGCGTGACGCTTTCGAGCGGACCGAACACGCAGAGACCGGCGCAGTTGACGAGGATGTCGAGGCGGCCATGCTTTGCTTCCACTTCAGCCACAAGCGCTTTGATGGCGTCGGCGCTGGTGACGTCGCAGTGGAAGGCGCTTGCAGAACCGCCGGCGGTAGCGATCTCGTCGCAGATCGGTTGCAGGCTTTCCACGGGCTGCTCGGAGGTGACGACGACATGCGCGCCGTTCTTCGCGAGCAGGCGCGAGGTCGCGGCGCCGATACCGGTAGCGCCTCCGGTCACGATGGCGATCTTGCCTTCAAGCATCGACTGTCTCCTGGATGCGGCCCGCCATGTGGCCTTCGCGGATGGCGATCAGCAGGTCGCGCGGCGCGTTCGCGTCGCCGATGAGATTGAGCGTATAGGGTTTCGCCGCGCGCGTGCCGCCGCCGAGCGCGCGGTAGAGATCGGTCTGCGCGTCGTTGTAGGTGACGTGGACGACCGTGTCCGCCGGAGCTTCCCACACCTGCTCGCCGTCGAGATAGCCGACCTCCACGCTGCCCCTGCCGATGGAAACGAGCCGACAGCCGACCTGAAGCGTGAAGTCGCCCTGCCGCAGGCGGCGTAGCGCCGGACTCGTGCGCACCAGCACCTCGATCAGCGGCGCGAAGGAGGAATGGCGGGTGACGAACGTGACCTTGAGGCCCTGCACGATGAGGTGTTCGGCGACGGCGATAGCTTCATAATGGCCGAGATCGTCGAGCACGACGGCGGTCTTGCCGAGGCGCTCGGTAGGGGTGTGGAACACGTCCCACGACGAGAGCACGTGCGGCTGATGGAAGCCGGGGATCGGCGCTTCGGGGCGGGCGACTTGATAGCCGTCCATGCGCGGCAGCGATCCGGTGGCGATGATGATGTCGTCGGGCGCTTCCGCCAGCACTTCGTCCGCTTCGGCGTAGGTGGAGAGGCGCACGTCGACGCCGAGGCGGTAGATCTCCTGCTCCAGCCAGTAGGTGATGTCGCCGATGGTGGCGAGCTTCGGGGCCTGTTTCGCGATGTTGATGGCGCCGCCGAGTGCCGCCTGCGCTTCGAACAGCACGACCTTGTGGCCGCACAGCGCAGCCGCACGCGCCGCCTCCATTCCGGCGGGACCGCCGCCGATGATGACGACCTTGCGCGGGTTCGTGGCCGGTACGATCAGATCTTCGGATTGCGTGCGCTCGCGGCCCACGACGGGGTTCACCGTGCAGAGCATCCGCTGCAGCGGCGTGCGGATGCCGCCTACGCAGCCCTGGTTGCAGGCGATGCAGGGGCGTACGCGCTCCGGATGGCCCGCGACGGTCTTGGCGACGAGGTCGGGTTCGGCGATCATGGCGCGCACGAAGCTCACCATGTCGGCGTCACCTTCCTTGATCGCCTGATTACCTTCTTCGAGTGTGCGGTAGCGCCCGGCGATCATCGTCGGCACGTTGGCGCGGCGCGCGATGGGGAGCGCCGAGGAGAGCATGTAGCCAGCGGGCTGATCCATGCAGCCGAGCATCGTCGAGATGCTGTAGGGGCTGCCCATCGAGGCGCTGACGTGGTCGACGAGCTTTTCCTCGCAAAGCCGGTGGACGACCTCGCCGGCTTCCTCGGGCGTCAGGCCGCCGGGGGCGTTGTAGTCGGAGAGGCGGATGCCGACGGGATAGTCGCGGCCGACCTCGTCCCGCACCGCGAGCAGCATGTCGCGCCCGAACCGCATCCGGTTTTCGAGGCCGCCGCCGTAATCGTCTTCACGCCGGTTGGTGAGCGGGCAGAGGAACTGGTGCACGAGATAGCCGTGGCCGAAGTGCAGTTCGATGCCGTCGAGCCCGCTCGCCTTCACGCGGCGCGCGCCGGCGACGAAAGCCTCGATCACCATGTCGATCTGATCCTGCGTCATCGCGAACGGCGTGTTCACGGCGCCGAGCGGGCAGGGGACGTTGGAGGCGGAGAGCGGCGCCTGCCCGGTCGCGGGCGCCCAGCGGTGGCCGCCATGCCAGAGCTGCACGAATGTGCGCATACCGTGCCGCGCGCAGGCGCGGCCGAGCGCGGCGAAACCGTCGATGATCGAATCGTCGAAAGCGTCGACGGTGTGGTTGGATGTCGACGGGTGGACGTTGGTCGCCTCGAGAATGTTGAGGCCGACGCCCGATTTGGCGCGCGCTTCGTGATAGGCGATGAGATCGTCGCTGATCACCCCCCGGCCATAGCTGGTGCCATGGCTGGCGCGGACGATGCGGTTCTTCACCTCCAGCCCGTTGATGGTGATCGGACGGAGGATGTGTTCAAGCGCCATTCTGATTTTCCGTCATTCTAGAGCCTCCCCTGCTCTTTTCGCGCTACGGCGACCAGACGGCCTTTCCGGCGATCAGCGCCGAAATCTCTTCCTCGCCAAGTCCCGCCTCGCGGAGCACGTCCTCTGCCGGGCGCACGCGGCGCGGCGGCAAATCGGACACGAGGTCCGGATGCGCGGACAGGCGCGGCGAGGGGGCGGCGGTGAACACGCCGTCTTTTTCCGTCACCGTGCCGCGTGCGGCAACATGCGGGTCAGCGGGGAGCTGTTCCAGTGCCAGCACCGGCGCGCCGCACGCGTCGATAGGCGCGAAGCGTTCGGTCCATTCGGCCTGCGTCCGTGTCTTGAAGATGCCGGCGATGCGCTCGCGGAGCGCGGGCCAGTTCGCACGGTCGAGCTGTGCTTCGGCCGACGCGTCGACATCATCGAGCCCGAGGATCTGCAGCATTGCCGCGTAGAACTTCTGCTCGATGGCGCCCACCGAGAACCAGCGTTCGTCAGCGCAGCGATAGACGCCGTAGAAGGGTGCGGTGCCGACCAGCATCGAATGTTCGAGCTTGCCGTCCCACAGCCCCAGCTCCAGCTCCCCGAACATGGCGTTTAGCATGTAGGAGGCGCCGTCGACGATGGCGGCGTCCACCACCTGACCGCGGCCCGTGCGCTGCCGTTCGAACAGCGCGAGCAGGATGCCGATGATGAGCGTGTAGGAGCCGTTGGCGAGATCGCCGAGCAGCCCCGGCGGTGCCGTCGGCCGATCCTCTCCAACCTGAGCGAGCGCGCCCGAGATGGCGAGATAGTTGATGTCGTGCCCGGCGCGCTTCGCATAGGGGCCGGTCTGGCCCCAGCCGGTGAGGCGCGCGTAAACGAGACGCGGGTTGATCTCGGCAATGGTATCAGGGCCGAGGCCGAGCCGCTCCATGACGCCGGGGCGGAAGCCTTCGACGAGCACGTCCGCGCTCGCCGCCAGCCGCCGCGCGACCTCCTGCCCATCGGGCGAACGCAGATCGAGGCCGATGACGTCCTTGCCGCGCGACATGGCGACGGCGGGATCGAAGATCTGCGGATCGGGCCTTCGCACGCTGATGATCTGCGCACCGAAATCGGCGAGCATCATCGTTGCGAACGGCGCCGGGCCGAGACCGCTGAGGTCGAGGACGCGGACGCCCGCGAGCGGTCCGCGCCCGGAAGCTGGCGCGGCCACGATCAGGCGGTTGCCGCGATGGGCGCGCGCGCTTCGGTGTTCAGCAGCGGGATCACTTCGCTCCCCAATATCTCGACCATCTCGACATATTCTTCGCGGGGAACGCCGCCCATGTCCATCTTGATGAGATTGACATCGGCACCGACGAGCGTGCTGAGCGTGGTGAAGCGCTCGGCGAACGCCTGCGGGCCGCCGACGATGGCGGGGCCGCGAGTCGACAGGAAATCATAGTCGAACGCCGTGGTGAGATAGGCAGGCGGGTTCGAGTGCACGCACTTGATCATCGCCTGGTTGAACGCGTGATAGGCGCGGTAGCGCGGTTCATAACGCTCGCGGGCATAGGCATCGGTCTTGCCGACCCAGCCGTGCCAGCAGGCGCCGACGCGCGCGTCGTGCTTGTGCCCGGCGGCGGCGAAGGCCTCGCGGTAGATGTTGGCGACCTCGATGAACTTGTCCGGGCGGCCGAAGGCGCTCGGCAGCATCAGCGCGAGGCCAAGACGGCCGGCGAGCTGCGCGGTGGCGGGCGAACTGCCGCCGCCCACCCAGAACGGCAACGGGTCGCGCTTCGGCGGTGTCGGCTGCAGATACTGGCCGGAGATCGGCGGTCGGTACTGGCCGCTCCAGTGCACGGGTTCACCCGGCCAGAGCTTGCAGAGCAGTTCCATGGCCTCTGCGAAGCGCGGCGCCGAGTCGGCCGCGTCCTGCCCGAAAAGATCGTAGGTGCGTTCGAAGAAATTGCCGCGCCCGGTGACGAGCTCAAGGCGTCCGCCCGAGATCACGTCGACGGTCGCATAATCCTCCGCCATGCGCAGCGTATCGAGGTTGGCGGCAAGGGCGACCGCCGTTCCCAGCCGGAGCCGCGTGGTGCGCTCCGCGATCGCCGCCAGCACGACGGCGGGCGAGGAGAAGGTGTAATCGATGCCGTGGTGCTCACCGATGTAGTAGCCCTGGATGCCGACACGGTCGCCGACCACGGCGGCCTCGATCGTCATCTTGTAGCGCTCGGCCGCGGAAAACGGTGTCCCCGTCACCGGATCGTCGATGATGTCCCCCAAGGACATGAGCCCTATTTGCATACCACGCTCCTGCTTTGTCGTTAGGTTTCTCTTACAGTGTATGTTTCAGGATGCAAGACGCATTTTGTACGTGATTGTGCGCCTGAACGCAGAAAGTCCGTTAAGTGTGCTTGTCTCTGCGTCAGGATGATACAAAGCCGTTGCTCATAAATTCTGTCGATGTTAGGTTAAGCGCTTACAAGAGATGCGCTGGATATGAAAAGCCGGTCAGGCGGGAGGATTTTCAGAGATGATTCACCATTTTGCGATCGCGACGAAGAACTTCGAGGCGGCCCACTATTTCTACACCGAGGTGATGGGTTTCCCGCTCGTCGCGGGCGTGAAGCGCCAGGCGCCGGGCGGCGGCTGGACCAAGCACATGTTCTACGACATCGGCGATGGGCAGACGATGGCGCTGTGGGATCTGCGCGGCATCGAAGGCGTACAGATCTACCCCGACGAGTGGAAGAGCGCGATTTCCACGGGCCTCGGCCTGCCGCGCTGGATCAACCACTTCGCGTTCAACTGCAGTCGCGGCAATGAAGAGTTGGAGGAGCGCAAGCAGCGCTGGCTCGACAACGGCTATCACGTCTCGCAGACCGACCACGAGTTCATCCGTTCGATCTACACGTTCGACCCGGACGGCAACCTCGTCGAATGGACTTACGACACGCGGCCGATCAATGCCGAGGACACGAAGTATGCCTTCGAGATTCTCGCCGACGACACGCCGCCGACGGAGCCCGACTACGAGGGGCCGTTCATCCGCTCGACGAAGCCCAAATACAAGCCCGACCCGAAGCCGCTGCCGCAAGCCGCGGAATAATCACAGGCGAGGCTTGAGTGTGTTGTCGGCGCCTGCGTCGGCAACGTCGCTGCGGGGAGGGGAACCGGATTGAACAGGGCTGTCGAGGCCGTGCGCGGCCGCAATGAGCAGACGCCGGAGCTGATTGAGCTTTATCGGCGAATGCTGCTGATCCGCGAGGCGGAGAAAAGCTGCGGGGCGCTTTTCGCGGAAGGTGCGATTCCGGGCTTCATTCATTTGAGCGACGGACAAGAGGCGGTGAGCGTCGGCGTGATGGCGTCGCTGCGCACGGACGACACGATCGCCTCCACACACCGCGGCCATGGCCATGCGCTCGCCAAGGGTCTCAGCCTCGACGGCTTCTTTCGCGAGCTGATGGGCAAGGCGGACGGCGCGTGCAAGGGACGCGGCGGCAGTATGCATGTCGCCGATCTTTCGGTGGGGATGCTTGGCGCGAACGGTATCGTCGGCGGCGGCATCGCCATCGCTGTCGGCAGCGGGCTTGCGCAGAAGCTGCGCGGCGGGGACGGTGTCGCGGTGTCCTTCTTCGGGGATGGCGCGCTCGCCGAGGGCGTGATTCACGAATGCCTGAACATAGCGGCGCTGAAGGGCATCCCGATGATCTTTGCGTGCGAGAACAACGGCTGGTCGGAATTCAGCCCGACCTCGACGCAGATCATCTTCACGCTCGAAAAGCTCGCTGTGGCTTACGGCATCGAATACCACGGCATCGACGGCACGAAGGTGGAGGGGGTCGCTGCGCTCGCCGCCGAGGCGATCGCGACGGTGCGCCGCGAAAGTCGGCCGATCGTGCTTGAATTCTTCACCACGCGCGTGCGCGGCCACTACGAGGGTGATGCGCAGCGTTATCGAACGGACGCGGCGGATGCGATCGATCCGCTCGCGGTGACGCGCGCGCTGCTGGAAGAGCGCGGGGCGTCCGGCAGCGAACTCGACGATCTTGCGGAAACCATTCGGGCCGAGGTGCTTGCCGCTGTCGAGGCGGCGCGGCTTTCGGAAGAGCCGACGCTGCAATCGGCTGCCGAAGAGGTCTATGCGGCGGAGATTGCACGATGAGCGAGCAGCGTTTCGCCCATGCCGTGAACCGTGCGCTCGACGATGCGCTGGCGAGCGACCCGTCGGTGGTGCTGCTCGGCGAGGACATCGGCAAGGCGGGCGGCACCTTCGCGGTGACGCGCGGGCTTCAGGACCATTACGGCGCGGATCGTGTGATCGACATGCCGATCGCCGAGAACGCGATCACGGGCATGGCCGTGGGCCTCGCGATCGGCGGGTTCAAGCCTGTCGTCGAGATCATGTTCATGGATTTCGTGGCCTTCGCAATGGACGCGATCGTCAACCAGGCGGCGAAGCTGCACTTCATGTTCGGCGGGCAGGGCGCCGTGCCGCTCGTCATCCGCACGCAGCACGGCGGCGGGCTCAATGCCGGGCCGCAGCATTCGCAGTGTCTCGAAGCGTGGTTCGCGCATATCCCCGGCCTCAAGGTCGTGTGCCCGGCGACGCTCGACGACGCCTATGCGCTGCTGAGGAGCGCGATCGACGATCCGAACCCGGTGATCTTCGTCGAGAACAAGTCGCTCTACCCGATGAAGGGCACGCTTTCGGCCGAGCCGGAGGCCGTGCCGCTCGGCAAGGCGCGCATTGCACGGGCCGGGCGCGACGTGACGATCGTTACGTACGGCGCCCTCGTCCACAAGGCACTCGCGGCTGCTGAAACGCTGACGGCGGAGGGCATCGAGGCCGAGGTGATCGACCTGCGCACATTGCAGCCGTGGGACGAGGCGGCGGTGCTCGAATCGCTGTCGCGCACGCACCGGCTCGTCGTCGCGCACGAGGCGGTGGAGGCGTTCGGCGTTGGGGCAGAAATCGCGGCGCGCATGGCGCAGGTCGGGTTCGACGAACTGGACGGACCGATCGTGCGCGTCGGCGGCGCGTTCATGCCGGTGCCGTTCGGCCGCACGCTTGAGGTGGAATATCTGCCGAACGCGGACCGTATCGTCGAAGCCGTGCGGGCGACCTATGGCTGAGGCGTCGATCGTCATGCCGAAGCTCGGACTCACGATGTCCGAGGGGCTGATCGCCGAATGGCTCGTGGCGCCGGGCGACGAGGTCGCCGAGGGGCAGGTGCTGTTCGTTGTCGAGACCGACAAGATCAGCAACGAGATCGAGGCGCCGGCTGCAGGGCGGATCACGCAGGTTCTCGTCGCGGCGGGTGAGACCGTGGATGTCGGCGTGGCGGTCGCGCTGTGGACCGGGCCGGGGCAGGGGGCGGTTCACGTTGCCGATGCGCCGCCAGCCGCGGCGGCCAAACTTGCACCGCTTCCGGTTGCGCAAAGCGGCAACCGCATCCGTGCGACGCCCTTCGCGCGCCGCCTTGCCGAACGCGGCGGTATCGCGCTTGCCAACATCGCTGGGAGCGGCCCGCGCGGACGGATTCAGGCGGGCGACGTGCGTGCGGCGCTTGCCGAAAAACCGGCGACGGCGAAACTCTTGGCCAAGGCGCGCGACCTACGCGGACTAATCGCCGCGCGCGTCAGCCGCAGTAAGGCCGAGGTTCCGCATTTCTATCTCACTGCGGACGCGGTGTTCGATGCGCTGATTGCGCTCCGGGCTGATCTCAACGCCGATCCGGCGGCGCCGGGTAAGCTCAGCGTGACGGCGTTCCTCGCTGCCGCTGCGGCGCGCGCGCTGAAGCTGGTGCCTGAGGCGAACGTGGTGTGGCGGGATGGGCAAGCGGTGCCGCTTGCCGCGGTCGGCATCGGCATCGCTGTCGATGCGCCCGGCGGCGTGATGGCGCCGGTGATTGCGGTGCGCGGCGGTATTCATGCGCTGGCACGCGATCTCGATGCTGCGATCGAACGCGCACGGACCGGGCGGCTCGGCGCTGCGGATATGAGAGAGGCCGCGCTCGGCATCTCGAATGTCGGCATGTTCGGGGTGCGCGCACTCGCGCCGATCATCGACCCCGATCAGAGCTTCATGCTCGGCGTCGGTGCGCCGCACGTGACGTTCCGCCTTGGTGCCGACGGCCAGCCGAAACCGGTGCAGGAGGTGACGCTGACGCTCTCGTGCGACCATCGCGCCATCGACGGCGCGGCGGCGGCGCGGTTCCTCGCGGCGATCGTCGACCTCCTCGAACACCCGGCGCGGCTGCTGATCGCGCACGACTAAAAAACGCATGGGGAGGGAACGGATGCGGGACTGCGATGTGATTGTCGTTGGCGCGGGCGGGGCCGGCATGGCCGCGGCGATCGAAGCCGCCGACAACGGCGCATCGGTGACGGTGCTCGAAGCCGGGAAACGGCCCGGTGGATCGACGGCGCTCTCGGGCGGCGTGTTCTACGCGGCGGGGACGAGCATCCAGCGCGCGGCGGGTATCGAGGACGATGCCGAACGCATGTTCCGCTACATCATGACCTTCAACCAGTGGAAGCTGGAGCCGTGGCTCATCCGCCGCTTCTGCGAGGAATCGGCGCCGACGCTCGAATGGCTGATCGGCCTTGGTGTCGAATTCCCGGTCGATGGACTTTATGTTTCCGGCGTCGACGACACGCCGCGCGGGCACCATACCCACGGGTCGGGCGCGGTGCTGTTCGAACACCTGCTGGGTGCGGCCTCCGCGCGCGGCGTCGGCATCCACTCGGGCGTGCGCGTTGAATCGCTGCTCGTTGAAGACGGGCGGGTCGTGGGTGTTTCGGCGCAGGGCGGCGAAATGCGTGCGGGCGCGGTTGTGCTCGCAACCGGCGGCTACGGGGCGAACCGCGCCTTGCTTGCCGAGCTGAACCCGGAGGTCGCCGCGCAGGACGAGCGCTGGTCATTCTACTTCGGCTCCGAGACGAGCCGGGGCGACGGGCTGCTGATGGGCCGCGCGGCGGACGCAGATATCGCGGGCAAGGGGCGGCTGATGGTCAATGCCTCGCCGGGCTTCTCGCGCGACGTTGCCGATTTCCACCCGCCGTGGCTGGTGTTCGTGAACAGGGACGGGCAGCGGTTCATGGACGAGACGTGGCCCTATTGCATCGCGGGGCACTTGATCGAGGACCAGCCGGGGCGCGTGTGCTTTGCGGTGTTCGACGAGCCGACACGCGCGGCTTCGCCTTCGCGGCACCCGTTTGCGGACAAGCTCGGCGTCGGCGACTACGCCTATTCGTGCGACCGTCTTGCCGAGGAGGCGGAGAAGGGCCGCGTGGTCGTCGCGGACAGCCTTGCCGAACTGGCGGCAAAGGCCGGAATCGATGCCGCCGGCCTTGAGGGTGCGGTCGCCGCGTACAACGCGGATGTGCGCGGGGGCGGGGACAGCCGGTTCTTCAAGAAGGGACCGCTCAGCACCATCGAGACGCCGCCGTTCTACGCGGCGGAGGTTCACGCGGCGAGCTATGGCGCGACATCGGCGGGGCTTCGCATCGATCCCGACGCGCGCGTGCTCCGCGCCGACCAAGCCGTGATCCCCGGCCTCTATGCGGCAGGGGAGACGGCGGGCGGTGTGCTCGGCGAGCGCTACATCGGCGGCGGCAATTATATCAGCAACGCCATCATCTTCGGCCGCATTGCCGGGCGGGGTGCGGCTGCGCTGGCGCGAGCCTAGCTTACGAAATGCGCGACCTCGCCAATCGCCGCGCGTGTCGTGCGGAAGCTGTTCGCAGGATGATCGGGGTCCGCATAGCCGAACGAGATGCCGCAGACGATCCTGCGGTGCGGCGGGATATCGAACCAGTCCCGGATGAAGTTCGCGCATCCGGCGAGCGCCGCCTGCGCAATCGTGGCGATGCCGAGGCTCTGCGCGGCGAGCATCACGTGCGCCACGTAAGCCCCGCAATCGATGGCGCCGTAGACGCCGAGATCGTCCTCAGTGGTCACGATCATCACATGCGGCGCGCCGAACAGGCGGAAGTTTTCAAGCATCTGCTTGCCCGAAGCGGCGCGGTCGCCATAGGTGATGCCGACGCTTTCGTAGAGCGCCCAGCCGGTCTCGCGCTGGCGCTGTTTGTAGATGCCGACATACTGCTTGGGGAACGCGAAGTCCGGGGCTTCGGGCCGGTTCGCCTGATCCGACCACGCGTTCGACGCGGCATAGGAGTAGAGCGCATCGCGAAACCGGTCCGTTGCCTCGCCTTCGGTAACGATCGTCTGCCAGGGCTGCGAATTGCACCACGAGGCGGCCTGCTGCGCGATGCCAAGCATCGTCTCGATATCGGCGCGCGGAACGGGCGCGGATTTGAACGCGCGGCAACTGTGCCGCGCCGTCACCAGCCGCTTCAGAGCCGCCGTGTCCGCAGGCAGCGCGGTGTCGGTGCACGTTTCACTCATTTGGGACAAACCTCCTGCCTGAAAACAATACAATGTTTGATTATAGGATTGCGCAATGATAGCAAGTGAGGAGCAGGTTTTGCGGCGGATAAGGCATGGCTGAAGACCTCGCACGTACCGAAAATGCCCGGCAGGATCGCGCCGCATCGCTGCGCAGGCTCATCGCGCGCATCGGCCAGATCGTGCCCGTGGGGAACGACCGTTTCGAAGTTCCCGTGGGCGACAGTGTTTTCGATCGCATCTACGGCGGGCACCTGCTGGCCGAAGCGCTGATGGCGGCTGCTGCAACCGTTGCTGAAGGCCGCGTGATGCACTCGATGCACTGCTACTTCCTTCGCCTCGGCGACCCTTCGCTCGCGGTCTCCTACAGCGTCGAAAGGCTGCGCGATACACGGGGCTTTTCCGTCCGGCAGGTGCGCGCCGAGCAGGCGGGAAAGACGGTGACGCACGTTACCTTCTCGTTCGCGGGGCCGAGCGAAGGCATGACGCACCAGTGGCGGATGCCTGATGCGCCGGACCCGGAAAGCGTACCTTCGCGCGACATCGAATTGATGGAGATGCACGGGGCGGAACTCCCGGTGAACGCCGGCGTGCCGTGGCCCGTCGACGTGCGGCACATCGATCAGCGCCCGTGGGACCCGACAATCGGAGACGGCCATCATCGCATCTGGATGCGCGTCGACGAACGGCTGCCTGATGATCCGCTGCTGCACACGGCGCTGTTCGTCTATGCAAGCGACATCACCATGGCGGACGCCGTTACCGTGCAGCACCCGATCCGCTGGGAAGACCTGATTGCCGGGCGCGGCTATTTCGGCGCGTCGCTCGACCACGCCATATGGCTGCACGCGCCGGTACGCGCCGACGAATGGCTGCTGCACGTGCAGGAATCCTCGCGCGCCGCAGACGGGCGCGGCTTCACGACGGGGCGGTTTTTCGACCGGGCAGGGACGCTCGTCGCCTCGGTCGCGCAGGAAATCTTCATAAGAAAAGCGGGTGAGGAGAGCGGAAAATGAAGCCTTGGGTCCACGACTGGGTCGCCTATCACGCCGCGCGTCGGCCGAACGCGCCCGCGCTGACAGATATCGCGCGTGGCGTGACGGAAACGTGGGGCGAACTCGAAGATCGCGTCGGCCGTCTCGCCTTCCTGCTGCGTGAACATTTCGGTCTTCAGCCGCGGGACCGCGTGGCGATGATCGCGGAAAACGACATCCGCATCTTCGAGTTGCAGTTCGCCTGTATGCGCGCCGGGTTGATCCTCGTGCCGATGAGCTGGCGCCTCGCGGTGGGCGAGATGGTGACGCTCGCCAAGGACGCGGCACCCAAGGTGATGATCTGCGACACGGCATGGCGCGAAACCGGCGATGCTGTTGCCGACACGGTCGGCATCGGTCCGCGCCTGCTCTGGTCCGATACGATTGCTGAGAGTCCCTATGATGCGCTGATTGCAGGGGCGTCGGGCGCTATGCCCGGGGGCAGCCATGATGAGGATACGATCACGCACATTCTCTACACCTCCGGCACCACGGGCCTGCCCAAGGGCGCGCTGTGCAGCCAGGGCACGCTGAAGCATCACGCGCTGAATGCGGCGCAGACCTCGCGCCTGTCGGAGCGCGGCATCAACCACCTCAACATCGTGCCGCTGTTCCACGCGGGTGCGCTCAACACTTATTCGAATCCGGCGCTCTACTGGGGCGGGCAGGTGACGACGACGCGGCGGTTCGATCCGACCGAGACGCTGCGTCTACTGACGGACCCGGGTGTAGGAATTACGCACATGTGCGGTGTGCTGCAGATGTACGAACTCGTTACGGCGCTGCCGGATTTTGCGGAGGCGACGTTTCCGGCGCTCCGTACGGCACTGTTCGGGGGCTGGGGGCCGAAAACGGTGTGGGTGCATCAGACGTGGCAGGACCGCGGTTTCTTCCTCCAGCTTTCCTACGGGTCGACCGAGCAGGGGCCGCTGGTCACGGTGCTTGAGGAGGGGCGCGAGCTGGCGCTGAAGAACTGTTCGGGCACGGTGATGTCGGGCACCGAACTCCGCCTTGTCGACGCGGACGGCAACGATGTGCCGGATGGCGAGGTCGGCGAGATCTGGACGCGCGGCCCGGCGATCACGCCCGGCTACTGGAACCGCCCGCGCGAGGACTATTTCAGCGGCGACTGGTTCCGCACCGGCGACTGCGCGCGGAAGGACGAGGCGGGGCGGCTCTACATCGTCGACCGGCTGCGCGAGGTGTATCGGTCGGGCGGCGAGAACATCTATCCGGCCGAGGTCGAACTCGTGCTTGCGGACGCGCCGGGAGTGAAGGAGGTCGCGGTGATCGCGGTGCCCGACGACCGCTGGGGCGAGGTCGGCATGGCGATCATCGAGCCGCAGCCGGGCGCGACGGTGACGCTCGACACTCTGCTTGCGCACGCCGATGGCAAGCTCGCGCGCTTCAAGCAGCCGAAGCACATGGCGATCATCGACGAAATACCGCGCAGCGCGACGCTGAAGATCGACCGCGGCGCGCTCAAGAAGGCCTACAACGCCGCGCCCGCGGTCTAACCCTTTACGGTGCGCTTCAGGTACGCGGCGATCGTGTCGCCGAAGGCGTCGTTGCGATCACCCGCGACCATGTGCCCGGCGCGCGCGATGGCGATGGTTTCGGCGTGCGGTGCCTGAGCCTGAAAGCGTTCCAGCGCCTCCGCATCCACCACATCGCTGTCGGCGCCCGCCACCAGCAACAAAGGTAGCGATGTCGGAAGCGCGGCAAGCTTGGCGGAGAGCATCTCGGTGAGGCTGGGATCTGGCTTCTTGTCGATCACGGCGGGATCCCAGTGCCAGCGGAGGCGTCCGTCGCCGCCCTTGCGAAGATTGCGCATCAGCCCCTCGGGATTCTTTGCAGCGCGCGCCGGGTTGTACGCACGAACGGTGGCGGCGGCTTCGTCGAGCGATGCGAAACCTTCCGGGTTCGCCGTCATGAACGTACGCACGCGCTCGACACCCTTCGTGGCAAACCCCGGTACGATGTCGACAAGCACAAGCGCCCACGCGCGTTCCGGCGCCTCGGCGGCAGCAAGCAGCGAGGCGATGCCGCCCATCGATGCGCCGACGAGCGCTGCCGGACGCCCGAGCGCACGCAATACCGCGAGCAGATCGGCGCCGTGCGCGAGCATCGAATAGTCTTTCGTGGCCGACCAATCGCTGTCGCCGTGGCCGCGCGCGTCGTAGCGGACGACGTGGTAGCCTTCTTCCGCCAGCCGGATCGAGGCGCGCGCCCACGCGTGGCGGGTCTGCCCGCCGCCATGCAGCAGCAGGACGAGCGGGCCTGTTTCGGGCCCCATGCGCGTACCGACGAGCCGTCCACCTTCCGCCGACGTGAACACAACCTCAGCGGCAGCGGTCATCGCGGCCCCTTGCGTGCGGCGAAGGCTGCGAAGGCTGCGGCGGCCTCCGGGGTTTCAAGCTGCCGCAGGAAGGCCTCGCGGTCCGCCGAAAGCGCGGCACGCAGGGTGTCCGCGTCGCGCATCAGCCGCTTGGTCGCGGCGATTGCGGACGCGGGCTTTTCGGCGAGTGCGCGTGCCGCTGCCATCGCTGCCGGCAACACCGCGTCCGCCGCGAGCGCGCGGTTCGCGATGCCAAGCGTGGCGGCTTCGTCGCCGCTCAGGCGCTCGCCGAGCGCGAACAGCGCGAATGCGCGGACGTGGCCGATGCGTTCAGGGAGCAGCCGACCCGAGCCTGCTTCTGGCACGAGCCCGAGGTCGATGAAGGGCGTGACCAGCGTCGCGTCATGGGCAACGTAAACGAGGTCGCAGTGCAGAAGCATGGTGACACCGACGCCAATTGCGCGGCCGGTGACGGCGGCAACGATCGGTTTCGGAAAGCCGGTGAGCGCGTTGAGAAACGGTCCGACGTTCGAGGACGACACCGCATCCCGTCCGTCCGCGAACATCGAAATGTCGTTGCCCGCGCAGAAGTCCGCGCCGTCTCCGGCGATCACCACCGCGCGCACGGCATCATCGGCTGCCGCGGCACCCAGCGCGTCGGCGATGCCGCCGTACATCGCATCGGTGATCGCGTTCTTCTTTTCCGGGCGGGCGAGGGTGATCGTCGTCACACCCGCATCGGTTTCGACGCGCAGCCCCTCGGTCATTGCGTCATGTCGATCAGGCCGCGGATTGTCATCGAGGAGCCGCCGTCGCAGTCGAGGATCGCGCCGGTAATGTATTTAGCGCTGTCGCTCGACAGGAATACCGAAAGATCGGCGATGTCACGCTTCTCGCCATAATCGCCGAGCGGAATCATGCGCTTCAGCGCGGCTTCGGCTTCGGGGGTCGGCGTCAGCCGCGCCATGCCCTCGGTATCACGGATCGGCCCCGGCGCGATGGCGTTGACGCGCACGCCCGCCGGACCCCATTCGAGCGCGAGGCATTTCGTCAGCATGTTGATCCCCGCCTTCGCGGCGCACACGTGCGACTGAAAGGCGGTGGGGTTCACCGCCTGCCCGGCGGTAATCGAGATGACCGACGCGCCGGGCTTGCGCAGAAACGCATAGGCGGCGCGCAGCACGTGGAAGGTGCCGATGAGATCGATGTCCACCACCGTGCGGAACGCGTTGGCCGACATGGCGGCTGCGGGTGCGAGGAAGTTTCCGGCGGCGCCCGAAATCACGATGTCGATCTCGCCCCATGCCTCGTGAACGGCTGCGAGCGCGGCTTCGACGGCAGCGTAGTCGCGCACGTCGGCGGCGGAGCCCATCGCCTCATGCCCGGCGGCGCGAAGCTCCGCGACGGCGGCGTCAACCTTCTCGATCTTTCGGCTGATAATGGCGACGCGCGCGCCTGCCTCGGCAAGCCCGTGCGCGATGCCAAGGTTGATGCCGCTCGACCCTCCCGCGACGAAGGCGACCTTGCCCTTCAGGACGTCCGGCGAAAATGTACCCATGATGCAACTCCTGCTTTTTGAACGGCGCGCCTCTTATTGCCCGTTTGGCACGTCCTTGCGCGCCTGCCGAAGCACATAGGCGCGGATATTCTCGGCCTCCTGCGGTGTCAGGATACTCTTGAAGCCGACCATGCCGTTATCGGCGAGAACGCCGTCGATCACGATGTCCTTCCAGAGCTTCGCGTCGACGAGGGCGCCCGAGCGGCGAAGATCGGCGGTGTAGGCGACGGACGCGTTCGCGCCGTGGCAGACGCCGCAGGTCTTGTTGTATTCGGCCATGCCCGCATCCGCATCGCCCGCTGAGGTCACGCCTTCGAGGTCGAGCCGTTCGCGGTAAAGCGCTTCATAGGGCGCGGCCTTCGCCGTGCCGCCGAGCTTGAACACCATCAGCCGGCCCGGCATCCTCGGTCGGTTCGGCACCAGCTTGCCGACCAGCGAACCGGCGCCGCCGATGCCGACCATCACCGCGACATATTGCTCGCCCTTGAGGCTGTAGGAGACGGGCGCGGCGATGATGCCGTGTTCGGTGTTGAAGCTCCACAGCACCTTGCCGGTTGCTGCGTCGTAGGCGACGAACTTGCCCTCGGCATTGCCCTGGAAGACAAGATCGCCTGCCGTGGCGAGCGTGCCGCCGTTCAGGAACCACGGATGCTCCACCGACCAGCGCGCCTTCTGCGCGACCGGGTCCCACGCGAGGAGCTGGCCCTTCGTCACCTTGCGGATGGCATCGAGCTGGTCTTCCGGGAATTCCTTCATGGCGAGCGCGACGTTCTGGCCCATCGGTCGGCGCTTGAAGGCGGGGTCGCGCTCGTATTCGCCGATCATCAGCTGCACGGGGATGTAAACGAGGCCCGTGCGCGGACTGAACGACATCGCGTGCCACGAGTGCGCGCCGAACGGCCCCGGCTGGATGACGACGGGCGTATCCTTGTAGTGGACATTGTCGGCGAGGATCGGGCGCCCCGTCTTCATGTCGACGCCCTTTGCCCATGTGACGGGGGCGAAGGGCTCGGCGGAAATGAGTTCGCCTGTGCGCTTGTCGAGCACGTAGAAGAAGCCATTCTTCGGCGCCTGCATCACGACATCGCGCGGCTTGCCGCCGATGGTGAGCTTCGCCGTCATGATCTGCTGCGTGGCGGTGTAGTCCCACGCATCCTCGGGCGTCGTCTGGTAGTGCCACGCATAGCGACCCGTATCGGGATCGACCGCGACGATCGAGGACAGGAACAGATTGTCGCCCTTGCCGCCCGAGCGGCGATTCCAGTCGAACGGGCTGCCGTTGCCCGAGCCGATGTAAAGGAGGTTCGACTCGGGATCGTACATCATCGAATCCCATGCGGTGCCGCCGCCGCCGCTTTCCTTCCAGTCGCCGTCGCCCCACGTGGCGGCGGCCTTCGCGCGCAGCACGTCGTCCGAGGCCGCGCCGTCGGCTTTTCCTTCCGGGTTCGGCGTCAGGTAGAAGCGCCACGCGAGCTTGCCGGTCGCGGCCTCGAAGGCCGAGACGAAGCCGCGCACGCCCATTTCGGCGCCGCCGTTGCCGATGACGATCTTGTCCTTCACCGCGCGCGGCGCGCCGGTGATCGTGTAGCGCATCGCTTTCGGCTGGCCTTCGAGCGTGTTCACCGACCACGCCAGCTTGCCCGTCTTCGCGTCGACGGCGACGAGACGGCCGTCGAGCGTGCCGACGAAGACCTTGCCGCCCGAGACTGCGACGCCGCGATTGACCGCGTCGCAGCAGGCGCTGACCAGCGCCGAGCGCGGCACCTCGGGATCGTAGCGCCAGAGCAGCTTCCCGGTTTCGGCGTCGAAAGCATAGATTTCGGCCCAGCCGGTGCTGACGTAAATGACGCCGTCAGAAACGATCGGCGTCGCTTCCTGCCCGCGATCGCTTTCGAATTCGTGATACCAGGCGAGGCCGAGGCGGCCGACCGTATCGCGGTTGATCGCATCCAATGGGCTGTAGCGCTGCTCCTGCTGGTCGCCGCCGTGATAGGGCCATTCGGCGGGGGCAGGGGGCGTGCCGCCCGTTCCGCCGCAGCCCGAAGTCAGGATTGCCAGTGCCGCGCCGAGCGCGCCGAACAGCGATTTCATAGATCCCCCAAGACTCCCCAAGGCGGCGGTTATCGAGCCGCCGGTTCCTCGTCCATGATCACGGTTTTGCTTTCGAGATACGGCATCAGACCGGCGCGTCCGCCCTCGCGCCCGATGCCGGAACGCTTGAAGCCGCCGAATGCGATGCCGAAATCGCTGCGGAACGCATTGTGGCCCACGGTGCCCGAGCGCAGGCGGCGTGCGACCTGCATGAAGCGTTCCGGGTCCGCCGTGAACACCGAATTGTTGAGGCCGAATTCGGTGGCGTTCGCGATGGCGATGGCATCCTCTTCGTCACGCGCGGGGATCACGGTGATCACCGGGCCGAAGATTTCCTCGCGCGCCACGCGTGCGTTCGGCGGAGCGTCGCCGAACACGGTCGGCTCGATGTAGAAACCGCTGTTGAGGCCCGCCGGGCGCGCGCCGCCGGTCGCGAGAGTCAGTCCCTCGGCCTTGCCGCTGGCGATGAAATCCTCGACGCGCGCAAGCTGGCGGCGCATCGACATCGGGCCCATTTCGGTTGCCGGATCGAACGGATCGCCCACGCGCACGGTGCCGAGTGCGGCGGCAAGCCCTTCGACAACCCGATCGTGGCGGTGGCGGGGGACAACGACGCGGCTCAGCGCCGAGCAGAACTGCATTCCCATCATGCTCACCTGCGGTGCGACCGCCTGCACGACGCTTTCGATCGGCGCATCATCGAGCACGACCGCGGCGGACTTGCCGCCAAGCTCCAGCGTTGCCCGCGCCATGCGGGCACCGCAGATCGAGGCGACGTGCTGGCCGACCGCGCTCGATCCCGTGAAGCTGATCTTGTCGACGCCTTCGTGGCGCACGAGTAGCTCCGATTCTTCGCGGTCCGCCATCAGCACGTTGACGACACCGGGCGGCAGGCCGATTTCCTGACAGATCTCGCCGAGCAGGACCGCTTCGAGCGGCGCTTCGGGGGACATCTTCACCACCACCGTGCAGCCTGCGAGCAGCGCCGGGGCGAGCTTCGAGGCGAGCATCAATATCGGGCCGTTCCAGGGAATGATCGCCCCGACGACGCCGACGGGTTCGTGGATCAGCAGGCCAACGTTGCCGCCCGCAGTCGGCGTGTGCCGCTCGATGAAGGGAAATTCGGAGGCGAGCCGCGCGTAATCGCGAAAGATGCCCGCCGAGACGGCGACCATGTGCCCGGCGTGGCCGATGAGACCGCCGACCTCGTGCGTCCAGATATTGCCGAAGATGTCGCTGTTCGCCTCGAGCGCGTCGGCGATGCGGGTGAGATATGCGGCGCGTTCGACCGGGCTCATGCGCGGCCACGGCCCTTCATCGAACGCGTTCCGCGCTGCAGCGACGGCGTCGTCGATATCCTTGGCCGCGGCGCAGGGCACGCTGGCGAATACCGTCTCGTCGGAGGGTGTCACGATGTCGAACATGCGGCGGCCGACGGGCTCCCGCCACGTGTCGCCGATCAGGAAACGACCGCGCCGCACGCGGTCCAGCACGGTTTCGTGCGAACTCATGACCTCCCCTTTATGTCTCGATCGGCTCGCCTGGAATGGAGCCTTGAGCGATCAGCCTAACAACGTTTTATTGTTCCGACAAGAAGTCCGCCCGTTTTTGAAGGTTTCCGAAACTCGCACTTTCGAGGGGCGTGCGTGCGCGGCTTTGCTGCAGCGCGGCATAATCGGCAGAAGTGTGGCACTTGCGATGCGTCATGCGAAGAAACCTTGCGCTGTTTCAATCTGCACGTTGCGTAGCCTTCGAACTATTGCTAATTAGCCTAACAATGTACGATTCATCTGCACGACATACAGATGGGCAACTGAGGTTTTGGCGGGGGAGAGATCGATGAAGCACAAGCATATTTTTGTCGGCTGCACGGCGATGGCGCTCTGCCTCGCGGGTGGGAGCCATGCGCAAACGGCAACCGAACAGTCCGCATCCGATTCCCTAGCGCTGACGGAGATCGTCGTCACGGCGCAGCGCCAGTCCGAGTCGCTTCAGCAGGTGCCGATCGCCGTGAACGCGGTGACGGCAGAGGCGCTGGCCGCGCGCGGCATCGCAGACTCGATGTCGCTGGAAGTTGCGGTTCCGAACCTGACGCTTACGCAGAACGGCGTGTCGATCACGCCATTCCTGCGCGGCGTCGGTTCGAACCAGTCGAACCCGAACGACGAGGCCTCGGTCGCGACCTACATCGACGGCATCTACATCCCGTCCGTGACCGGCAACATCTTCCGCTACAACAACATCGAGCGGATCGAGGTGCTCAAGGGACCACAGGGCACGCTGTTCGGCCGCAACGCGACCGGGGGCGTCATCCAGATCGTGACGCGCGATCCCGAAACGGAACCGCTGTTCCAGGGTGACATCGGCTACGGCAAGTACGACACGATCGAGGCTTCGGCCTATGCGACCACCGGGCTCGGCGCCAACCTCGCGGCCGATCTTTCGGTCGTCTACGCGCGAAACGGCGACGGCTACGGACACGACATCAACCGCGATGCGGACATCTTCAAGCGCAACGAACTCGGCCTGCGCTCGAAGATTCTCTGGACGGCGGGCGAGCGGACGGAAATCCGCCTCAGCGCGGACTACAGCCGCCTGAAGTCGACAGGGACCGACTACCAGCTCGCCGAGGGCGTGATCGGTGTTGACGGCGTGACCTCGTGGCCCGGCAAGCGCAAGACCAACACGGACTGGAAGAACACGGGCGACAACGAAGTCTACGGCGGCTCGCTGCGCATCGATCATGATTTCGATTTCGCGCGCTTCGTCAGCCTCACCGGCTACCGTCACGTCGACGGGGACTTCCACCTCGATCAGGATGCGACGCCCACGCCGATCGTGCGGGCGGACATCAACCAGTTCGCCGAGAGCTGGTCGCAGGAATTCCAGCTGCTGGCGCCCAGCGGCTCCGCGATCGACTGGCTGCTCGGCGCTTACTACTTCAACGCCGACTATGCCTATACGCCGCTCAGGATCGAGGGGTTCGGCGCGGCGCCGTTCACCACGCTCGATCTCTACGGATCGCAGAACACCGAATCGCTGTCAGCATACGGTCAGGCGACGATTCCCCTGACGGAGAGTACCGGCCTGACGTTCGGCCTGCGCTATACGACCGAAGATCAGAAGACCAAGGGCAGCATCGTCGGCGACGGTGTCGTCGTTTTGCCTGAAGACCTCACGCATCAGAAACAGAACTTCAAGAAACTGACCTGGCGCGTCGCGCTCGATCACGATTTCTCGGACGATATCCTCGGCTATCTTTCATACAACCGCGGCATCAAGAGCGGCGGCTTCAACATGATCAATGCGGACACGCCCGGCTACAATCCGGAAATCCTCGATGCGTTCGAAGCGGGCCTGAAGACCCAGCTTTTCGATCGGCGCGTGCGCTTCAACATCGCGGCGTTCTTCTACAAGTATAAGGACATTCAGGTCTTCAACATCACCGGCGGCGGCGCTGTGCTGACGACGAATGCGGCCAAGGCGGAAGTGAAGGGCATCGATATCGATGCGGCCTGGCGCGTGACCAATGAACTGACGCTTTCCGGCGGGCTCGGCGTTCTCGACAGCGAGTACACCGACTTCCCCGATGCGACCTACACGCCGCCCTCGCCGCTCGATGGGCCGCAAACCACGATCGATGCCACGGGCAATGATCTCATTTACGCGCCCAAGGTGAGCGGCAACGTGGCGCTCGACTATGCGATGCCGACGGATGTCGGCACGTTCAACCTGAACGGCACGCTGTCGTTCCGCGACAAGGTGTATGTGTCGGCGGCGAACCGGCTCGCGATCCCCGGCTACACCGTCGTCAATGCGTCGCTCGGCTGGACATCGACGAGCGAAAAGTTCGGCGTGAAGCTCTGGGCGCGCAACCTGTTCGACAAGGATTATTATCTGAACCGGACGGAGCAGGCGCTTGGCGATATCCAGTTCCTCGCGCCGCCGCGCACGTTCGGCGTCACGTTCAGCGTCAAGACGCGGTGACGCGCGCGCAGGTGGGTTGATATGAGTGCGGCGGCATCGCGGGGTGCCGCCGTTCTCGCGCATGAGGCAAGAGGCGATCGATGGTCAGGATCATTTACGTTGAGCATGGCGGGGCCGAGCACGAAGTGAACGCAGAGCCCGGCGTTTCACTCATGGAAGCTGCCGTGAAGAACGGTGTCGCCGCGATCGAGGGCGAGTGCGGCGGCGCGTGCGCCTGCGCGACATGCCACGTCTTCATTCCCGCCGAATGGCAGGCGATCACCGGTACGATCACCGACGACGAGCGCGACATGCTGGAATTCGGCGTCGACGTCGACGATCGCAGCCGGCTCAGCTGCCAGATCAGGATCACGGCGGAGATGGACGGCATCACCGTGCTGACACCGCGCAGTCAGAGGTAGGGCATAAAAGCGGGAGGTTCGACCATGACGCGTTCCAACGTCACCGAAACGCATTTCAATCACCACGACCCGCAGATCATGCAGGATCCGTATTCGCTCTACACGAAGCTGCGCTCCGGCAAATGCCCGCTTGGCCATTCGGACCAGCTTGGCGGCTTCTATTTCCCGACGAGCTATGACGGCGTGAAGCGGGTGTTCTCGGATTTCCGGACGTTCAGCTCGGCCGAGGGCTCGGGGCTTCCCGACCAGCTCGTGCGCCTGCTTCCGGTCGATCTCGATCCGCCGCAGCACACGCGCTGGCGCCGCGTGCTCAATCGCTTCTTCACGCAGGAAGCGGCGGATGCGGATCGGGTGCGCGTACAGAACGTCGCCGATACGCTGATCGACGACTTCATCGAACGCGGATCAGCCGATGCGGTGAACGAACTCACGCGGCCTTTCCTTGCGATGACGATGCTCCCCGTGCTCGGCGTGCCGATGGAAGACCGCCGGATGATCGGCGACAAGCTTTTGTGGATGGTCCACAACCGCATGGTCGATCACGACGGTTGGGTGCAGCGCTACGGCGAGATCGCCGAATATCTCACCGCCATATGCACCGCGCGCCGCACCGCGCCGCGCAAGGACGACCTCGTGCAGTGCCTGATCGAGGAGGAGTTCGATGGGCGCAAACTCACCGATGTCGAAGGCTATCAGGTGCTGCTGCTCACGCTGTTCGGCGCGCTCGATTCGACGAGTTCGGCCATGAGCGGCTCGCTGTTCCACCTCGCGCGGAACCCGGCGGACAAAGCGCGGCTGACCTCGGGAGAGGTGCCGTGGCCGGTCGCTATCGAGGAGTTCCTGCGCTTCACGACGCCGATCACGGCGCTGCGCCGCACGGTGACGCAGTCGACCGAGCTTGATGGCGGTCCGCTCGAACCCGGCGATTTCGTGCTGGCGCTGAATGGTGCGGCGAACCGCGACCCGGTGAAGTTTCCGGAACCGGACAAATGCATCATCGACCGCGATGCGCGCGATCACATGACGTTCGGTTCGGGCGGGCATGTCTGCATCGGGCGCCACTATGCGCGCGTGATGCTGGAAACCTGCCTCAAGACTATGCTCGCGCGCGTTCCCGATTTCAGCGTGCCGGACGACTTCCGCCCCGAATACACGCCGAGCGAGGCGCGTGCGCTGAAGACGCTGCCGATCACCTTCACGCCGGGACGCCGCTTGAAGGCCGCCTGACTTGGCGGCCTTCGTTCTCGTCCACGGCGGCTGCCATGGCCCCGACTGTTGGAACGGGGTCGCCGCACGGCTACGCGCACGCGGACACAGCGTCGATGCCGTCGCGCTTCCGGGGCACGGACATGGCGTTCCACGCGCGGGGCTTGCCGAAGGCATCGCCGCGACCGTCGAAGCGGTTGAGGCTGCGGGTGAGCCGGTCATCCTTGTGGGGCACTCGCTCGGCGGGCTTTCCATCTCGGGCGCTGCCGAACAGGCGCCGGGTGCGATCCGGCGGCTCGTCTATCTGACGGCGCTGCTGCCGGTCGATGGCGAGTCCGGCGCGGATTTCAGCCGCTTCGAGGATTTTCGCGGGAGCGAAGGGAGTTTTCTTTACGACGGCGGCGAATGGGCGGGTGTGCGTCCCGAGCGCGCGCACGACCTGTTCTATGCCGATTGCGCGCCGGACGTTGCGCGGCGCGCGGTGGCCGCGCTCTGCCCGACCGATACGGATTATCTGACGACACCTGTCGCGCTCGGCGCTGCGTTCGCGGGTGTTGCCAAGACCTATATCGTCTGCCTGAAGGACGCCGCGATCGGTGTCGGCGCGCAGCGCGCGATGATCGCCGCGCACCCGAATATCGACGTGGTCGAGATCGACTCGGGCCATTCGCCGTTCCTGTCGATGCCGGATGACCTCGCCGACGTGCTGGAAATGCTCGCGGGCGCGCGCCGGCGCTACGCCGAGGTTCGCGCGGAACTGGACGCGCCCGTCGACAGGATCTGGCCCGAGATCGCGCGCTTCGATGGTGTCGAACGCTGGATCGCCGGTGTCGATGCGTGCAGGATCGAAGGGCAGGGGATCGGCGCGGTGCGCACCCTCACACTCGGCGAGCGCACGGTGCGCGAACGGCTCGTCGATCTCGATGCCAGTCGCTACGAGATTGCATACGATATTCTGGAACCACACGGCCTGCCTGCGGCGGACGTGCGCGGATACATCCGGCTCACGGCGCTGCCGGGCGGTGGCACGCAGATCGCCTGGTCTTCTGAAGCGCGCGACTTCCGCACGTCTCCGGACGTCCTCGGTCAGCGTATCGAGGCGTTCTATGCCGCCAGTATCGAGGGTTTGAAGACGCTGCTTGCGCGCTAGTCGCGGATGCGGAAGCCACCGTCGGCGTTGAGTTCGGCGCCGGTCACGAAGCTCGCCTCGTCGGAGGCGAGGAACAGCGCGGCGGCGGCGATCTCCTCGGGCTGTCCGATGCGGTTCATCACCTGCATCGCGCCGAGCTGGATGCGCGCGGCGGCTTCATCGCCGAGGCTAGCCATGTGCTGGCGGAGAAGCGGCGTTTCAATGACACCCGGGCAGAGCGCGTTGCAGCGGATCGGCAGGCCGTTTTCGCCGCAGTGGAGCGCGACGCTGCGCGTCAGGCTGAGCACGGCCGCCTTGGAAGCCGAATAGATCGCTTGCCCGGACGACGGGCGCTGGCCCCGGCTCGATGCGACGTTGATGATGGAGCCGCCGTGCGCGCCCATCGTGCGCACAGCGCGCTGGCAGCCGAGGAAGGTGCCGAGCGCGTTGATATCCATGATCCGGTGCCAGTCCGCTTCCGGGGCGTCGGCGATCGAGCCGCTCATGCTGGTGCCGGCATTGTTGACGAGCACGCCGAGCGGCCCGAACCGCGCCTGTAGCGCCGCGATCGCAGCATCCCAGTCCACGCTTTTCGAGACATCGAGCGTGTGGAACATCGCATCCGGCAGCCCGGCGGCAAGCGCGCGGCCTTCATCCTCCACGATGTCGGCGATCATCACGCGCGCACCTTCCGCCGCGAAACGCTCGACGATCGCGCGCCCGATGCCCCGTGCGCCGCCGGTGACGAGCGCGACCTTTCCCGAAAGTCGTGTCATGGATCAGCGCGCCGTGAAGCGGACGTCCAGGCTGCGGAAACCGTAGAAAATGTAGCTGGAAAGCATTTCGACATCGTCCTGCAGGATCGCGATGTCGAAGCGGCGGAAGGCGCGCTTCAGGAATTCAGCAAGCTCGGTGCGTGCGAGCAGGTGCCCGATACAAAAATGCAGGCCCGGCCCAAACGCCATTGAATCGCGTGCGTTGGGGCGGTCGATGATCGTGGTGAACGGATCGCTGAAAACGCGCGTGTCGACATTGGCGCCCGCGTTCATGATCCAGATGAGGTCGCCCTTGGCGATCTTCTGACCGCGCAGCTCGATATCTTCGGCCGCGTAGCGCGTCATGCATTTCACCGTGCCCGGATAGCGGAGCAGTTCGGTGGTGAGCGCGAAGGCGCAGTCGGGATCGTCGCGCAGCCGCTGCGTGAGCGCGGGGTCGCGGGCGATGCGCGCGGTCTGCGTAGCGAGCGAATGGGCGGTGGTTTCCGCCCCGGCGACGACGAGACCGACGAGATTGTAGAGCATCTCTTCGTGGCTCAGCTTGTTCAGTCCGTCGCGGGCATGGACCATCATCGAGATGAGATCGTCGCCCGGTTCCTTTTCGCGGAGCGGAATGAACGTATCGAACACGGCGTTGATGGCGCGGATCGCCTTGTCGAGCTGGATCAGCAGCTCGGGCGTGACGGCGGCGGCGGTGCTTGCAGACGTGAACTGGGTCGCGAGGTTGAACAGCAGCGGACGATATTCGTCGGGCAACCCGAACAGGCGCTGCATCACACGCGTCGGCAGCACCGCGCTCACGGTTTCAAGGAATTCGAATTCGCCGAGCCGCCCGCATTCGTCGAGCACGTCCTCGACGACCTCGCCGATGAACTGTTCGACCTTGCGGATTGCGCCAGCGTCGAACGCCCGCAGCAGGAGCGCGCGGACGCGCGTGTGGTCGCGGCCGTCCATGCGGTTGACGTTGTAGCGGTTGAAGGCGCGCACAGCCTCGGTCTGCGCCAGGATCTCGGGCGGCATACCCCGGAAGAACTGGTCGCCGCGCGCCGCCGAAAGCCGGCGGTCGGCATAGCAGGCGCGTACATCCTCGTGGCGGGAGATCACCCAGCCGCCCTGGTTCCGGCTGAAGAACACTGGTGCCTCTTCCTGAAGGCGCGTGAGCGGCGTCCACGGATTGGCGAGGAAGGCGGGATCGGCGAAATTGACATCGAAGTCGGCGTCGATCGTCGCTGCGCTGGCTGACATTCCCATCTCCCCATGGCGCCCGTTTTCAGGCTTACATCGATAGATAACGATATTCTCGACGTCTTTGCAACGCTGTTCAAGACTGGTGTCGATTTTTGAGGTTCATTATCTAACGATGATTGTATAAATTGCAAAAAAAAGCAGATGTGGGAGGTAGGTTGTGCCAAATCCATTGCTGGGCCGCGTCGCGCCCGAAGCCTTACCGGACGATCTGCGCGCGCTCCGCGAGGCGAGCATCGATGTCGCCGGGGACGGCGTGCGTCTCGAAGTGTTCGGCCATCACCCGGCGCTCTATCGCTGGTATCAGGCGAATTTCTACGGTGCGCTCTTCGACAATGCTGGCGGCGACATGGTCGTCGATCGCAAGTGGAAGGAGCTGGTGCGTCTGAAGCTCTCGCTCACCAATGGCTGCTTCGTCTGCAATGCGCACAACGTCCCCGCCGCGCTCGCCACGGGCTGGTCACAGGCGCAGATCGACGCCATGGGCGATGCATCGAGCCCGCTGTTCGGCGCGCAGGAGCAGGCGGTGCTCGCGCTCTCCGAACTGTTCGTGATCCGCAACGCCGATCCGCTACTCACGCCGGCACTTTACGCGCGGCTCGCGGTGCATTTCTCCGATGCGGAAATCCTGGAACTAGGCTTTTTCGCAACGATCGTCAGCGGCTGGACGAAGCTCGTCTTTGCTTACGACCTCATCACCCGCGAATGCGCGATCGACAGCCCGGAGCGCACGGCCTCACCCACGGCGACGCACGCCGCCTAAAGCTTCGCACCCCAAGGATGCAGGCGGTAAAGCGGGTCGTCGGGTTTCGCGCTGCCGCGGTTGGGGAGGTTCGCGTAGCGGCCGCTGTCCCATACCGAATTGCCAGGGCGCTCGTTGTACCAGTCGATCGCGAGCGTGCGGCTCTTGATGCGCCATTCATCGCCGCGCCGCTCGTGAAGGTCGAGGTAGCGTCCGCCGACGGTGCGCTCCAGCCGTCGGCCGTCCTCTGCCGGTAAGTCGTGAAAACCGGAGAAGTAGCATTCGGAGAATGCCTCATCCGGCCCTGTCAGGTCGATCATGATGTTGGTGATCGTGTGCTGCGTCATCACGCCTTCGAGGAACGGGAAGCTGTAGGCGATGAACTCCTCGACATTTCCCTTGAACACGGCGTGGTCGTCGATCGCGTCCGGCCAATAAACGCGGCGCAGCAGGTCGGCGTCGCGGCGATCGACGGCGCGGCAATAGCGATGCAGCACGTCGGTGATGGCCGCCTTGTCGGTGAGTATGCGGATCGCCTCAGACGTGTCGGCCATGCTTTCTCCCTTTCGCGCTTGCCCTCGCGCAGCTTCCTCCCTAACAATATCTATCAATGTTAGGAAAACAAGTGCGCGGACAGACGCACGTATAACGATCTGCGGGAGAAGGTGATGACCGCCGAAGAGACGGTGCTGGCCTTTGTCGATGCGTGGAACCGGCTCGACGAGGGCGCGATCTATGGCCTGATGGCGGACGCGATCGTCTATCACAACATGCCGCTGAAGCCTGTGACGGGCCGGGAGGCTGTGCGCCGCCATCTCGCGTCATGGCCGGTCGATTCCGCAGAATGGATCATCCTCAACATCGCCGCGAAGGGCAATGTCGTGCTCACTGAGCGCATCGACCGCTTCGTGCGCGGCGAGGACCGCATCACTATTCCCGTGATGGGTACGTTCGAGGTGGAAAACGGCCTGATCACGCACTGGCGGGACTATTTCGACATGGGCGCGATGAAGCCGGAGCCGCGCTGAGCATGGCGAGCGTGGCCGCCGCCGGCGACTTCGCACACCGCAGCGGCGCCCACAAATGGTATGTCGCGGCAGTGCTCTGCGCAGCGCACACCATCGCCGTCATCGACCGCTTCATCATGGTGCTCGTCACCGAGCCGGTGCGGGCGGCGATGCAGCTTTCGGACACGCAGCTCGGGCTGCTGCAAGGCACGGGTTTCGCCATTCTCTATTGCGGGTTCGCCGTGCCGCTCGGCTGCATCGCCGATGTCGTCAATCGCCGCAATCTCATCATGCTCGGACTCGCGCTCTGGAGCATGGCGACGGTGGGCGCGGCTTTCGCTACGTCCTTCGAAACCTTGTTCGCCGCGCGCATTCTCGTGGGGCTGGGGGAGGCGTGCCTGGTGCCCGCCGGCATGTCGCTTCTCGCCGCCTATTTCCCGCCGGCGCAGCTCGCGCGCGGCACGGCGATCTTCGGGCTCGGCGCGAACTTCGGCTACGGATTCGCATTCCTTGGCGGCGGCGCGGTGCTTGCCGGGGTCCAGGCGGCAGGCGGGCTTGCGCTACCGGGGCTCGATCCGCTCGTTCCGTGGCAGGCCTTGTTTTTCGTTGCGGGTGTCGCCGCCATCCCCGTGCTCCTCTTATTCCTGTGGATGCGCGAGCCGCCGCGCGCGCACGCCGTTGAGTCCGCCTGGCGCGGGCAACTCGCCAGCCTTCGCGAAGGTGTCGGCTACCTGCTCGGGAATATGCGGGCGTATGCGCCGTTCCTCGTCGTCGGCAGCTGCACGGCGACGACGGGCTACGCGCTCACCAGCTGGTCGGCGAGCCTGCTCGTGCGTCTCCAGGGGTTCACGACGGCGGAGGCAGGGCAGCTCATCGGGATTATCGGGATCGTCGCGGGGCCGATGGGTACGATTGCGGGCGGCGTGCTGCTGGATCGGCTGCGCGCGGGCGGCGTTCCGGGTGCGCCGCTGCTCGTGATGGCCCTTGGCGCAGTGATTTCGCTGACGACGGCGGCAGGCCTCGTCGCGGCACCCGGCGTGCCGCTTGCCACGCTGGCGCTCGTGCTGTTCATCTTCAATTCCACGCTGGTGCTGCCATCGCTTTACGTGGGAATGCAAATGCTGACGCCCGACCGGTTTCGCGGTGTGGCAGCGTCGTTCAACATGATGACCTACACGCTTTGCGGACTGGGACTTGGGCCCACAACCGTCGGGCTCCTCAGCGACTCGCTTTCGGGCGCGCGCGGGCTTGGTGTCGCGGTGGTGATTGTCGAGGCCGTGATGGCTGCGATCATCATCCCTGTGGCGCTGCGTTCCCGCCGCGCATTCCACGCGCGCATGACCGAAGTCGACGGTGCCTGAGCGCGGCGTAAACCGGCTCTCGTCACACTATCGTACAGCGATATAATACGCGAATCTGCGCATAATTTGAAATTACACAAGTTCGATTGACACAAAAACAAAGCACCATTAGTTTAAATTCCAAAGCGCCCCCATGAGGTGCTGAAAAAGCCAAGGAATCGCTTCGCGATCCGTTGCAAATAACGATTGGTGTGGGGAGAAGAATCCATGAAGAAATCCTGTTTCTATGTATCGACGGCTGCGTTTGCGCTTGTCGCCGGCCTCGGCGTGTCCGCGGCTTCCGCGCAGGAGGCGGCGGAGACCGCGCAGGTCGAGGAGATCATCGTCACCGCGCAGCGCCGCGAGCAGCGCCTGCAGGACGTGCCGATCGCCGTCACCGCCATCACCTCGAAGCAGATGGAAGAGCAGGGCATCACCTCCACGCACGATCTCGCGCAGGCGGTGACCGGCATGACGATCACCGAAAGCGGCGGCTATGTGCAGCCGTTTATTCGCGGTGTCGGCTCCACGGTCACCAACCTCGGCGAACAGGGCAGCGCGGCGACCTACATCGACGGCGTCTACATGCCGACCGTGAACGGCCAGCTCTACGAGCTTGCGAACGTGCAATCGGTCGAGGTGCTGAAGGGCCCCCAAGGCACGCTGTTCGGCCGCAATGCCAACACCGGCGCCATCATCATCACGACGCGCCAGCCCCAGTTCAATCCGGAAGGGCGCTTCCAGCTCGGCTACGGCAACTACAATGCCGTCTCCGCGCAGGGCTTTATCACCGGGCCGATCAGCGATCAGTTCGCGGTGTCGCTCGCGGGCAACTACGACAGCCATGACCCTTGGTTCACCAACAGTTTCCGTGGCGGCAAGATCGGCGAAAGCGAGCGCTGGACGCTGCGCGGCGCCGCGCTGTTCAACGCCTCCGAAAACCTGTCGATCACTATCTCGGGCGACCTGATGCGCACGGACGATGCGAGCCCGATCCTCGTCCAGCCGATCAGCGGCTATCAAGGCTATTTGCCCGGCGGCCTGCTGCCATCCGGCCCGTATGATTTCATCGGCAATGGCGATGTCGGCTATCTCGCCGAGCAGGAAGGCCTCTCGGCGCGGATCAAGTGGGATCTCGGTGCGGTCAGCCTCACGTCGACCACGGCGCATCGCTGGTTCTACACCGAATCCATCAACTACGATTCGGATACGACGCCCGCGCTGCTCAGCCAGATCGGCAATACTGAGCGCGGGACCAACTTCACGCAGGAACTGCAGCTGAATTCCAACGGCGATGGGCCGTTAACGTGGGTGCTCGGCGGTTTCTATCTGCGTCAGGAAGCGAAGTACGATCCGCTGATGGTTCAGTCGGCAACGGCGACCACGCTCATCACCGCGCAGCAGGTGACGGAAGCTCTCGCGGCTTTCGCGGACGCGACATACACGCTCGGCGATTTCGAACTCACCGGCGGCCTGCGCTACAGTTACGAAAAGAAGAACTACGACGGCCAGATCAATGGCAATCCTGTCGTCAACAACGCTCACAAATCGTGGGATTCGGTGACGCCGCGCGTCGTGCTCGCCTATCACCCGAGCCGGGATTTCATGGCCTATGCCAGCTTCTCGCAGGGCTTCAAGAGCGGCACGTTCAACGCGAACGGTCTCTCCACAGTCGCGGTCGATCCCGAAACCGTGGATGCCTACGAGATCGGCGTGAAAACGCGCCTCGGGGCACTCGCAACACTGAACGTTTCGGCATTCCGCTACGACATCAAGGATCTTCAGGTCCAGGCGCTCAATCCAGCGACCAACCTGATCCTGGTGGCGAACGCGGCCGAGGTGGAAACGAAGGGCTTCGATGTCGAATTCGCACTGCGTCCGTCGCAGGGCCTCGATGTGCGTCTGTCGGCCTCGTATCTCGATGCGGAATTCTCGAAGTTCCCGAACGCGCAGATCTTTATCCCGGTTTTGGGCGGCGACGGGCGCAACCAGTCGGTGATCCGCGACGTGACCGGCAACAAGAACGTGCGCTCGCCCGAATTCACGTTCAACGCGGCGGTCAGTTACCGCCACGAACTGGGGAACGGCGCCAGCATCGTGCCGTCCGCGAACGCTTATTACTCGACGTCCTTCTTCTGGGACGTCGGCAACCGTCTCGAGGAAAAAGAGCACCTCGTCATCAACGCGAACCTTACCTACAATTTCCCGGGGGACCGGATTTCGGTGACAGCGTGGGCGCGTAACCTGACGGACGAGGTGCGCTTCCGCAACGTGTCTGCCGCGGTGCAGGCCGATCGCCGCGCGGCCGACGAGCCCCGCGTCTACGGTGTGCGCCTCGGTTACCAGTTCTAAGATCGCGACGGGCGGACCTTCGGGGCCGCCCGTTTTGCCTTCCTGATCAGCCGATCACACGTTCGGCGTGCAATTCCGCGAGCGCGGCGGGATCGAGCCCAAGCAGTTCACCAAGCACTGCGTCGGTATGTGCGCCGACAGCCGGCCCCGCCCAGCGCACGTCGCCGGGGGCTTCCACAACATGCGGTACGACGCCCGTGTGCAGCACCGGCGCAGCGAAATTCGGGTCCACGATATCCCGCACCATGCCGCGCGCCCGATACTGCGGATCGGCGGCGATATCGGCTGCCGTGTAGACCTTGGAGCTGGGGATGTCGGCATCCTCCAGCATCTGCACGAGCGCATCCACCGGATGTCTGCGCGTCCACGTGCCGATCAGCGCATCGAGCGCAGCGACATTGGCGACGCGCTGCTGATTGCCCGCATATTCCGGCACACCGATCAGCTCGGGGCGCCCGATGAGCTGCATCAGCCGGGCGAATAGTGGCTCCGAGTTGGCGGCGATCAGGATCCAGGCATTGTCTGCGGTGGGGTAGGCGTTGGTGGGCGCGGCGGTGGCGATGCCGCCGCCTGCGGGCTGCTTCACCTTGCCGAGCGCGCCGTATTCGGGGAGCATCCCTTCCATCATGCTGAGGATGCTTTCGGTGAGCGCCACGTCGATGGTGCGCCCTTTGCCGTCACCGTTCGCACGGTCGCGCTGCCAGAGCGCGCCGAGCACGCCGATCACCGCATAGAGGCCCGAAACCGAGTCCCCGATGCTGACGCCCACGCGCACGGGCGGCAGGTCGCTGGTGCCGGGCGCATGATCGGTGAGGTGGCGGAGACCGCCGATCGCCTCGCCGATCACGCCGAACGCGGCACGGTCGCGGTAGGGACCGGTCTGGCCGTAGCCGGAAATATGCGCGATCACGAGATCGGGGCGGGCAGTCCGAAGCACTTCGGCGCCGAGACCGAGCTTCGCGAGCTGGCCGGGCCGGAAATTTTCGATCAGCGCATCGGTGTGGCGGACGAGCCCGAGCACGATGTCGCGGGCGCGCGGGTGCTTGAGATCGAGCGAGATCACGCGCTTGTTGCGGCCGTGGATGGACCACCAGAGCGAATGCCCGTCCACCTGCTCGCCCCATTGCCGGGCAGGGTCTCCCGCGAGCGGTTCCACCTTGATGACATCGGCGCCGAGGTCGGCGAGCAGGCGCGTTGCGAACGGTGCCGCCACGAAGTGTCCGATTTCCAGAATCCTGAGCCCGTTCAACACACCGCGTGTCGCCACTGCCATCCCCATTCCTCTTGATTTGTCTTCGCGACCGTTGAATAGCTAACGATGTTAGATATAAATGTAAACGACGGGGAGGGATGGCATGTACCAGCGCGCGCTGAGCCCGATCGCCATCGGCGGCGTCGAGGTCAAGAATCGCATCGCCCGCACTGCGCACGCCACGATGATGGCGCGCGGCGGCGGTATCACGCCCGAACTCATCGCCTATCACCTTGCGCGCGCCGAGGGCGGGGTCGGCCTCACCATCCTGGAGGCGGCGGGGGTGCACCCGTCGTCCATCCTGTCGCTGGCGAACCTCGACGATTCGATCATCGACGGCTACCGCGCACTCGCCGCCGCGATGGCGCCCACGGGGATGCGCGTGTTCCAGCAGCTCTGGCACGGCGGCCATATCTATCCGCAGCCGGACGGTTCACCGCCGCTCGCGCCAGGCGACGTGCCGAGCCACATCGCCGGTATCGCGCCGCACCCGCTGACGCGCCGGCAGATCGCTGAAATCATAGCGGCCTATGCCGCCGCCGCGCGCCGCTGCGAGGCAGGCGGGCTCGACGGCGTCGAGGTGCACGGTGGGCACGGCTACCTGCTCGCGCAGTTCCTCTCGCCCGTCCATAACCGGCGCGAGGATGAATACGGCGGCGATTTCGAAGGCCGGATGCGCCTGCTGCGCGAGGTGCTGGGCGCCGTCCGCGATGCCGTGTCGCCCGGCTTCGCCGTCGGCGTGCGGCTCAGCGACAGTGCCGATCCGCGTATCCTCGCGATGGAGGAGGTTGCGGCGGTCGCCGCGCAGCTGCGTGACGAGGGGTTGATCGATTACGTCAACATGTCGTGGGGTGATTATTACGCGCTCCAGCGGCAGGTGGGCGGCATGGATGCGCCCACGGGTTTCCAGATCCCGTACACGGCGCCGCCGGTCGCCGATTTCGGCCTGCCGCGCCTGCTCAACGGGCGTTTCCGCACGCTCGAAGAGGTCGAGCAGGTGCTGCGCGAGGGCGAGGCCGATCTGATCTCGATGGTGCGCGCGCACATCGCCGACCCCGAGATCGTCGCGAAATCCGCCGCCGGGTACCCCGAGCGCGTGCGCCCGTGCATCGCCTGCAATCAGGGCTGTATCGGCCGCGCCGCGACGTTCGGCAGGCTCGGTTGCGTCGTCAACACGGCGGCGGGGGAGGAGGGCAGGCTCGCCGAACGCACGATCTTGCCCGCCGAACGGCCGCAGCGCGTGCTCATCGTCGGCGGCGGTCCCGGTGGGCTCGAAGCCGCGCGCATCGCTGCCACGGCGGGGCACAAGGTCACACTCGCCGAGGCGATGCCGATGCTTGGCGGCCTCACCAACGTCTACCGTCAGGCACCGCGCATGGGCACGATCGGCGACATTGCGGGTTGGCTGGAGCAGGAGGTGTACCGGCTCGGCGTCGACGTGCGGCTGTCGACATATCTCGATGCCGCCGACATCGCTGCGGAGGGCGCCGACACGGTGATCCTCGCCGTTGGTGCCGATCTCGACATGCCTATGCGCCAAGTGCAGTCTCCCGCCGACGCACTCGAACCCGCGCCGGGCACGCGCCTTGTCTCGACGCTCGATCTCTTCGGCGAACGCGGGCGGGACTGGGGAAAGAGCGCGGTCGTCGTCGACGAGCACGGCCATTACGAAGCAATCGCCGCCGCAGAGCATCTGCTCGAACAGGGCCTCGCAGTTACCTTCGTAACCCGCCACAAACTGTTCGCACCGCTCATCGACGTGACGCTGCGCACGCAATCCGCGCTCGAGCGACTTTACGCACGCGGCGATTTTACGCTGCGCGTCGGCAGCCGGGTTGTCGCGGCGCGTCCGGGCAGCGCCGACGTTCAGCCGCAGTTCGGCGGGCGCGTGGAGACATTCGCCGCCGATACGATCGTCTGGGTGCCGATCCGCGGCGGCCAGCACGCGCTGGCGGCAGAGCTGGAAGTGCTCGGCATCGATTTCGTGCGCATCGGCGACGCGCTCGCCGGGCGCAACCTGCAAACCGCGATCCGCGAGGGGCATCTTGCGGCTCGGGCGCTTGCGCCGGTGCCGGTGCCTGCGTGAAACTGCAATCTCCGGCGTCGCCCGGAAGCTGATGGAGTGAGACGATGTTCAGGGAAGAGTTGCACGAGGACGGCGTCCTCGAGATCGTCATCGATCGCCCACCGGTCAATGCGTTCAGCATCGGGCTGCTCCACGATCTCGCCGCACGGCTGGGCCGCGTGGCGGGGGAGACGGAGGTCCGTGCGGTGGTCGTGCGCGCCGACGGGCGCGGTTTTTGCGGCGGCGGTGACGTGAAGGAGGTCGAGGCGCTACCCGGTTTCGAAGGCATCCTCGGCCAGTCGTCAGGCTCGATGACGCTGAGCCTCGCCGTGCTGCAATGCGCCGTGCCGGTGATCGCGGGCATCCACAATTATTGCGTCGGGGTCGGTGCACTCGTCGCGGGCTCGGCAGACATCATCGTCGCTTCGCGCGGCACGCGCTTCGTGATGGCGGAGATCGACAACGGCGCGACCGCGGGCGCGGTGCAGGCGCTGAAACTGATGCCGGAAAAACGCGTGCGCGCCGCGATGATGACGGCAGACCCGGTGCTCGCCGAAGAGCTGCACGCGCTTGGCACCATCTACCGCCTCGTCGAGACGCCGGAGGCGGTCGCGGCGGAAGCACGCGCCGTTGCTGCGCGCGTCGCGAGCAAGAGTCCGCAGGCGATGCGGCGGCTCAAGACCTCGCTCGGCAATACCACGAAGGCGCATGAGATGATGGCGCAGTACCGCGCGGAGATGAGCTACACCTACGAGCTCAACATCCTCGGCGAAGCTTCAGCCGGGCGTACAGCCTTTATCGAGGGGAAGCGCGGCAGCTACGCGGACTGAGCCGCCGCTTTGCCACCATTCGCGCGCTCGTATTCCGCGATGATCGAATCGACCACCGCGCGCACCATCACCTCGAACGTGCGCGCCTGCGGGAGTTCGCGATTGCGGCTGACGTGGTAGAGGAACGGATAGGCGGCGGACCAGTCGTCCTCGCCCTTGTCGCTCTCCACGGCGGATTCATAGGCGGCGCAGCCGAGCGCGAGCGACTCCGTGCCGTCGAGCAGCGCCATGATCGCACCGGGCGGAACACCCTGCACCGCGAGCAGACCCGCGGTCGCATTGTGCTCGGCAAGCCCGATGCGCAGCGGATGGCGGCGCATCAGGATCGGGATCAGGTTCGGGTGCGCGCGCAGCGCCGTGTAATAGGCGGTCGCGTTCCGCGTCAGCCAGTCGTGCCAGTCGACATTCGCCGTGCTCGGCGTCCGCACATCCGAAAGCGCCAGTTCGCAGACGCCGACAAGGATGTGCTCCTTGCTCTTGAAATGGTGATAGAGCGAGATGCCGCGTACGTTCAGCTCGTCGCCGAGGCGGCGGATGCTGAGCGCGTCGAGGCCTTCCTCGTCGATGATCCGAAGCGCCACTTCCAGCGTCTTTCGGCGCGAAATCAATGCCTGCTTTGGCCGGCCCATGCGGTAACTGTCTCCCGGCGTTTGTTTGCCCCGCCGCCGATTTAGCGGCTCTTTCCGCCGGGAGCGAACTTTTTTGTCAGGTTCGCTGCACAAAAGGCGGCTCAACGATTGCAGGCATAAACTTGCAGTGTTAGGTACTCGTCCATAAAAGCGGAGCGATAAGGGTGAGGATGGGGTGGATAGTCTGACACGGAAATTCGCTGCGGCGGACTGGGTGGAGCATCATGCCCGAACGCAGCCGGGCGCGATCGCGCTCATGAACCACGATACCGGCGAGACGCGGACATGGGCGGAGCTGGAAGCGCGCGTCGGCCAGATCGCGTGGGCGCTCCGACACAGGCTTGACCTCAACCCCGGCGACCGCATCTGCAACCTTTCCGACGGCGACATTCGCCACTTCGAGATGCAGTTCGCCTGCGCGCGCGCCGGTCTCGTATGGGTGCCGCTCAACTTCCGGCTGACCGCGCCGGAGCTTGCCGAACTCGTGCGCGAGCTTTCGCCGAAGCTGATGCTCACCGATCCGCAGTGGGAAAGCGTCGCGCGCGATGTCGCGGAACGCCTCGCCATTCCGCACGTGCTGCGCTGGAATCCGGGCGCGGAGCTGGACCAGTTGCTGTCGCCCGAAAACCGCATCGAGCCGCACGGCGAGATCGATCCCGACGCGCCGCTGATGGTGCTGTTCACCTCGGGCACCACCGGCAAGCCCAAGGCGGCGATCATCACGGCGGGCGGGCTCGTGTGGCAGGCGCTCAACCAGGTGCAGTATTGCGCGGTGGCCGAGCCGAACAGTCACGTCTTCGCGCCGCTGCCGCTCTTCCACGCGGGCGGCATCAACAGCCTCAGCAACCCCATCCTCTATTTCGGCGGACAGGTGACGGTCTCAGCACGCTTCGATCCGGCGATCGCGGCGGAGTATGTGGGGAACCCCGCGAACGGGGTCACGCACATCACGCTGGTGCCGCTGATGTTCCAGATGATCGCGGACAGCGAGCCGTTCCAGCGTGCGGATCTCCGCCACACACGCGGGCTCGTCGCGGGCGGCGGGCGCTGCTCGCAGAAGCTCATCGACATCTATGCCGAGAAGGGTGGGCGCTTCACGCCGCAGTACGGCGGCACCGAAACCGGCCCGACCGTCACCTCGATGAACCCGGACCGCGTGGACAAGATCGTCGCGGGCTCATGCGGGCAGAAATCGATCCACATCGAAGTGCGTCTCGTCGACGACGAAGGCAATGCTGTGCCGAATGGCACGCCCGGTGAGATCTGGGTACGCGGGCCTTCGATCACGCCCGGCTACTACGGCAAGGATGCCGCGATCGAGCGTCCCGGCGGCTGGCTCAAGACCGGCGACGTCGCATGGCGCGACGACGAGGGCTTCTTCTACATCGTCGACCGTGTGAAGGACATGTACAAGTCCGGCGGCGAAAACGTCTTTCCCGCCGAAGTCGAGCAGGTGCTGATCCTGCACGCGGCCGTGCGCGAGGTCGCCGTGATCGGCGTCGCCGACGACAAGTGGGGCGAGGTGGGCCTCGCCGTCGCCGTGCTGGAAACGGGCGCGACTCTCACGCTCGAGGCGTTGCGCGCGTCCTGCGACGGCCGCCTCGCGCGCTACAAGCAGCCCAAGCATCTCGTCATTGTCGAGGAACTGCCGCGCAACGTTACCGGCAAGATCTCGAAGCCCGCGCTGCGTGCCGAATACGGCGGCAGCAGGACCGTCTAGCCATCAGGAGCATCGTCATGGCGCAGCCCGTCAAATACACACGCACGCCCTTCCTCATCGTCCACCGCGAGGACCGCGTCCGCAAGGACGTCTATGGCGCCATCGACGACGCCGTGGTGCTTCAGGCGCAGCTGATGCGCGGCGAGAACCCGTCCGACACCGCGCTCATCGTCATGCACCCGATCGGCGCGCCCGCGTATCTGCCCGTGTTCGCGCAGCTCGCGCGCGCCGGGCATCACATCATCGCCTGCGCCTCGCGCTATTCGAATGGCGACGCTGCGCTCGAAATGGAAAACGTCGTCCTCGATCTCGGCGCCTGCGTGCGCGATGCGAAGGAGCGGCTCGGCTACAAGAAGATCGTGCTGCTCGGCTGGAGCGGCGGCGGCTCGCTGATGGCGGGCTATCAGGCGGAGGCCGAGAAGCCGGTCGTCCAGCTGACGGCCTCCGGCGAAGAGACGCCGCTCGCGGGCGCGAAACTCATCCCCGGCGACGCGCTGATGCTCGTCGCCTCGCACCGCAGCCGTCACAAGCTCCTCACCGGCCAGATCGACCCTTCGGTGCTCGACGAGCTGGACCCCGACAGGCGTGACCCGACGCTCGACCTCTACGATCCGGCGAACCCCGCGCAGCCGCCCTATGCGGCGGATTTCATCGCGCGCTACCGCGCCGCGCAGATCGCCCGGAACCGCAAGATCAGCGAATGGGCGAAGGACAAGCTCGCGTCGCTGAAGGCGAAGGGCGATACGCACGGCGAATTCTGCTTCGTCGTCCACCGCACGATGGCCGATCCGCGCTGGATCGACCCCACGGTCGACCCCAACCAGCGCCGCCCGAACTGGACGTATCTCGGCGACCCGCGGGTGGTGAACCAGAGCGCAGCAGCGCTCGCCCGCTTCAACTCGCTGCGCGGCTGGCTTTCGCAGTGGAGCTATGACTATGCCCAGTTCGACTCTGTCGATTCCGGCCCGCGCATCACCGTGCCCGGCATGGTGATGACCGCCGGCGCCGACGACGCCTGCCCGCCCGAGCACACCGACAAGATGTTCGATGCGATGGGATCGAAGGACAAGGTCAAGATCACCATCGACCATGCCAACCATTATTTCACCGGCACCGACGGCAAATCACACCTCAGTGAGGCCGTGAGCATCATCTCGAACTGGCTCGCCGAGCGCGACCTTTCGAACGACACCGTGCTCTCCGGCCTCCGCGCCGCCTGACCCTGCAGGAGATTTCCGATGACACTGTTTTCCGATTATCAGGCGATCCTGTTCAACCGGCGCGGCCGCGTGCTCGAAGTCACGCTCAACCGTCCCGAAAAGCTGAACGCGACCGACGCGATACTGCACACCGAGCTGGCGCGCGTGTTCACCGACATCTCGAACGACCCCGACAGCGACATCGTCGTGCTGACGGGGGCGGGGAGGGCGTTCTCTGCGGGCGGCGACGTTGCGTGGATGCAGGAGGCGATCGACGAGCCCGTGCGCTTCGAGCAGACCGTACGCGAGGCGAAGCAGATCGTCTTCGGCCTCATCGATTGCGAAAAACCGATCATCGCCAAGCTGAACGGCCACGCCACCGGCCTCGGTGCCACGATCGCCTTGTTCTGCGACGTCATCTTCGCCGCCGAACACGCCAAGATCGGCGATCCGCACGTCTCGATTGGCTTTGTCGCGGGGGACGGCGGCGCGGTGATCTGGCCGCAGCTCATCGGCTATGCGCGCGCCAAGGAATATCTGCTCACCGGTGATCTGATGACGTCGGCGCAGGCAGCAAGCATGGGGCTCATCAACCACGCGGTCCCGGCGGACGAACTCGACGCGAAGGTCGCAGCCTTCGCCGATCGCCTCGCGAACGGCGCCACCAAGGCGATCCGCTGGACCAAGATGTCGGTCAACATTGGCCTCCGCGATCTCGCCACCAAGATCATGGACGCGAGCCTCGCCTACGAAGCGCTGTCCAACATCACGCCGGACCATGCCGAGGCGGTGCGCGCCTTCGCCGAGAAGCGTGCGCCGGTTTTCGGGCAGCGGAAGTGAATTTCGACGAAGGCGAGATCGTCGCGTCGCTGCGCGAGGCGCTCGGCCGGTTCATCGAGAAGGAAATGCCGCGCAGCGCCGCGGCGGACTGGGACGCGCGCAACCACTTCCCGCGCGACGTCTTCAAGAAGCTCGCCGACCTCGGCGTGATGGGCCTCACCATCCCCGAAGAGTACGGCGGCGTCGGCCGCGATATCTTCGCGACGATGGTGGTGATCGAGGAACTGTCGCGGCGCAGCCTCGCCGTTTCGGTGCCCTACATCATGGCCGCCTGCTACGCAGGCATGAACATCGAGGAGTGCGGCACCGAGGCGCAGAAGCGCGAGATTCTGCCGAAGATCGTCACCGGCGACATGCTGTTCGCCTACGGTCTCACCGAGCCCGACGCGGGCGCAGATCTTGCCAGCGTCAAGACGCGCGCCGAGCGGCATGGGGACGTGATCCGGGTGAATGGCGCCAAGCGTTTCTGCTCGGGCGCCGCCATCGCCGACTATATCTATACGCTCGTCCGCACCGGACCGGAGAGCGAGCGCCACCGCAACCTCTCGTTCGTGCTGATCCCGCCCACCGCAAAGGGCGTGACGATCACCAAGATCGAATCGATGGGCATGAAGGGCGCCGCCACCACCGATGTCAGCTTCGACGATGTCGAGGTGCCGATCGAGAATCTCGTTGGCGGCGAGGCAGCGTGGAACAAGGGCTGGCCGATGCTCGTCGGCCCCGGCCTCGACGTCGAGAAGCTGGAGGTCGCCGCCATCGGCATCGGTATCGCCCGCGCCGCGCTCGACGACGCGTGGGCCTATGCGCTGGAACGCAAGCAATTCGGCCGCAGGATCGGCGAGTTCCAGTCGATCCAGCACAAGCTCGCCGACATGCAGACGCAGATCCACGCCGCGCGGCTCACGCTCTATCACGCGGCATGGCTCGCGAATGCCCGCCGGCCCTGCTCGTCGGAAACCTCGATGGCGAAACTGTTCGCGACCGAGGTGTCGAAGGCTGTCGCGCTCGAATGCCAGACGATCCTTGGCGCTTACGGCTACGTGAAGGATTTCGACGCCGAGCGTTATGTGCGTGACGCGCTGCTGATGCCGATCATCGGCGGCTCGTCCGCCGTGCAGCGTGGCAATATCTTCAAACAGGCGATGGCGGTACGATAGCCCCCCGCCGGACAGTGGAGGAATGGGCATGAAGATCGCACTTCTCGGTGCCACCGGAAACGTCGGCAGGCGTCTCGTCGCTGAACTCCGGTCGCGAGGGCATAATGTTACCGGGATCGTCCGCACGGCCCCGCCTGAAAACCCCGGCATCCCACTCCGCATCGCCGATGCGAACGATGCCGATGCGCTTGCGGGTGCCATCCGCGGCCACGATGCGCTCATGGTCTCGGCCCGTTTCGTGTCCACCGACGCGAACGTCATTCTCAGCGCGATGCGTACTGCAGGCGTATCCCGTGTGCTCGCCGTCGGCGGTGCAGGCACGCTGTTCGTGGCGCCGGGCGTGCGCCTGCTCGATTCCCCCGCACTGCCCGAAGCCTTCCGACCGGAAGTGAACGCCGGAGCCGCCTTCCTCGAAGCGCTCCGCGCCAGCGACGCGGATTGGACCTTCCTCTCACCCGCCGCGAACTTCGGCCCCGGCGAACGAACCGGCACCTATCGCCTCGGCGGCGACGATCTGATGCGTGACGCAAACGGCGAAAGCCGCATCTCCTACGAAGACCTCGCCAAGGCGCTCGTCGACGAACTCGAAACCCCGCAGCACACCCGCCGCCGCTTCTCGATCGCGTATTGAGGGAAGAGCTGGCGGCCCACCAAATGAAAAAGGGCGCCCGTTCCCGGACGCCCCTTTTTTGTGTAGCAGCGCTTACGCTTCAGCCACGACGGCGACGCATGACCCCGACGCCTATCACGCCAAGGCCAAGGAGGGCGAGCGTAGCAGGCTCCGGCACGTCGACCGGCGGCTCTTCAGCTTTCGGATTATAGCGCTTTACGATCGAGTAGTGGGACACGCCGTGCGAGGTGCTCCTGCCCGGCAGGTCAAACGGCGGATCGGTGAACGGCGTCGTCCAGTTGCCCGAGGCAAACTCTTCGTTGAACTGGAACGCGGTCAGATGCGTGCCAGCTCCGCTCTTGAACACGATGATGTAGTCGTAAGCTACGAAATCAACACCGGCGAGGTTGAACGACCCTGCGCCCCCGGCGCCCGGATCGATCTGGCCCTGACCGTTGCTGGCCCAATCGCTATAGCCGAAAAATGCCGATGCATTGATGTTGGCAAGGTTCGCCACAGTGCTCTGCGATGTGGAAGTATCGTACTGGCAACCGGAAACGGCGCTGTTGCTGCCATTGAACACCTTGGCAGTTCCATCGGCCACAAAGCTCGCGGGGCAAGCGATTAGCGCGGCTTGGGCTGGAGCGCTGAACGCTGCGACAGTGCCGAGGGCTGCTGCGGTCAAAAGGTACGTCTTCATTTCCGTCTCCTGATCCGGGGCTTGATATATGTCGCCCCGGTATGCGCAGGTGACGAAGCAAAGGCCGTGCCAAGCAAATAATCGCTTAAAGAGCACGTTCTCCGACAGCTCGTTGCGCAATCACCTGTTCCAATTCAGGACAGTTGGGACGCGCGTTACGGCAATCATGTCGATTCCCGTACCCCCTGAGCAGTGCCGCAAACGCGAAGGAAGAATTGGCGGACAGGGTGTCTGCCGCTCTATGTTCCTTGATGTTCCCGAAACTTCAATTGGGGCAGATTGGAACAGCAGAATTCCGACATTTTTGAATCTGGTGACCGCTGGGTTATTCCTATACGTTCTCCAACAGAATGTTGGTTCGAATGTGGGGTGAGTATGGCGGGGAAAAAGCCAAAAGGTGCTCATAGAGGGAGAGCCCTAACAGCAGCGACGATCAAGAATCTCAAAGAACCGGGTTTCTATGGGGACGGGGAAGGGCTCTATCTCAAGGTTGACACCAACGGTAAGCAGCGCTGGGTTCAGCGTATTGTCATCCAAGGAAAGAGAAGAGACATTGGCTTGGGCCCATTCCCTCGTGTAAGCCTTGCAGAAGCTCGTGAAGCTGCTTGGGAAAACAGAAAGCACGCCCGTCAAGGACGTGATCCCCTTGCAGAAAAGCGCAGCTCACAAGGTATCCTTGCGTTTGAACAGGCCAGTCGTCGCATCCATGAACGAGATGCACTGAATTGGCGTAACCCAAAGCACGCCAAACAATGGCTAAGCACGCTCGAAAAGTACATTTTTCCATTCTTCGGGAAGAAGAGAATGGATTTGGTCACCAGTGCCGATGTTAGGGAAGCGCTCGACCCTATTTGGCAGATACGCCCTGAAACAGCTCGGAGAGTGCGTCAAAGGGTCAATGTTGTCTTTGAATGGGCGATCAGCAACGGTTGGAGACAGGACAATCCTGTAACAGCGGCAAGCAGGGGGCTCGCGAAGCAGGTCCGCACTGTAAAGCATATGAAATCCGTATCTTATACGGAGGTCTCAAAGGCAATCGAGACCGTGCTGAGCAGCGAGGCCTCCCAGTCTACAAAGCTCGCAATGGAATTTCTGATCCTCACGGCAACCCGATCAGGGGAAACACGAGGTGCTCGCTGGAGCGAGATTTCCACTGATAAACGAGAATGGGTCATTCCTGCCGAACGGATGAAGGCCAAGCGTATTCATCGCGTTCCCTTGTCCGAACGATGCATTGAGATTTTGAAAGAAGCAGAGAGCCTCAGAAGTGAAGACTCAGATTTGGTTTTTCCGGGGACCGTGAAAGGGAAACCCCTTTCAGACATGACGCTTTCGAAGCTTCTAAAGGAATTGCGAATCGATTCGGTGCCTCATGGCTTCCGAACATCGTTCAAAGTGTGGGCAGAGGAGCAAACAAATTTTCCCTCACGCGTTTCCGAGGAAGCGCTAGCCCATGTGATCAAAAACAAGACTGAAGCCGCTTATGCCCGGAGCGATCTCTTTGAAAAGAGACAGAAATTAATGACGGAATGGGCGGATTATTTAATTTCAAATAAACAAATCCTAGATAACGCATGATTGGAACATTTGTTTTCATGAAATTAAAAGAAAATTTCAAGGAAAGCCTTGACGGGTAACAGTCGGTAGATATCTCTGTGTCCATCAACCGATGGAGGCAGAAATGACAGCAAAGATACTACGGCGTACCGAGGTCGAACGGGTGATTGGCTTGAGCCGTAGCACCATTTACAAGGCGATGACTGAAAACACCTTTCCTAAGCCCATCCGTATCGGGAAAAGAGCTGTCGGTTGGCGACAGGCTGACATTATGAACTGGCTTGAGACACGTCCTCAGGCTCACAATGACTACTATTGAGAAGGCCCATTCTAGGGCTCACATACATCTGATTAAGTCCCATCCCATAAATATGCTCTAAAATCCATTTTAAAGCCCGTAGGGCGTGATTGCATCCCATTTGGCTATCAGGGTGCCAAAATATCGCTTACGTTCTGTACGGGCCTTAAAACGCATTCTAGGGGCATATCTATAAAATTGCTAAAAGAACAAGGCCGAAGTCTTAGAAGAAAACGCAAATACTTGATGGCATTGAGTGAAATTTTGTGAAATTTAATTCAATCAATTCACACATTAACATTAATAAAAAGAATCATTTTCTTAAGATAAGTTTATATAAGTTACTGAATTTATATGATATTTTTAATTACAGTTTAAAATTAATGCGATTTTTCAGGGTTTGATATCGCTATTTTCTGGTTTGTAATTTTGATTATACGGAATTTGAAACTCGCAATTCTGTTTTCACAGTTTTATTCCTTTTGAGAACGTCGCGCCAAGGCGTTAGATTGAGCTTTCGGCATCGACTAGGATTAGGGCGTCATATTCAAGACAACCCAAAATTGAATCCTAAAATATAACCTAATCAAACAAATTCAAATTGGAAATCAAATAAAGGTTGCTTGCGCGACCTTTATTGTCCGCTGATAATGGCAACATTCCTCGCATCGGGGAGGAAACGTTACACTAATAGTATATATAACACTATTTTTTATTTATAAGGATTTTTTGTATTTTATGAGTTCTATTTTTAAAACCAAAAATAATTCAACTTGCCTTTGCTTTTCCCTTAAGGCATCAAGTTCAGAAGCTTTTGATTTCATTGAGAAATTGATAGAGTCATTTCCCTCTACAAAGGAAAAACCCAATAAAAATAAGCTTAAGGAAGCGCTTGGATCGATAGCAGGTGCTTTGCTGGAAGCTTATGACAAGCACCCTGAGTACCGCCTTTACCGTAGGTGTGGAAGCGGGGATTTCACTGGATTGGCAGTAAGTTACAGGTCATTCACTCATGCAATCAATGGGTTGAAGGCTTTGTGCCTCATTGATTGGGAGGATGGTTATTGTCCATCTCCCGGCAGTGATCCTTCAAAAGCGAAGGCTTTCAGCTTCCGGGCTAAAAAAGAATTCATTGAATTTGCGATGGAGTTTGGAATCCATCCTTATAACTGGAATGACCATTTTGAAGGAAGGCCAAGACCTGAGAAGGTTTCTGATCCCGTTGTTCTGAAGGCCAGTGCGGTATGGGAACGAAAACCGAAAAGCTGGAAAAAGATGAAAGTGAAGGGAGGATTGGTGGTTTTCGATCCTCACCAACGATTAGCAGTCTCTAAAATCAAGCAAGTTAATGAAATAAATTCATTTTTTGCCAAGCAGGATATCCAGCGTTCACATTGGCTTTCCGGTTTTCAACGGATTTTCAGCCAAGGCGACGATCTCAACTTCAAATGGAACAAAGGCGGCAGGCTTTACGCCCTGCATGGCGGCTATCAGCAGGAGAAAGGCTCGGAACGGGCGAAAATGATGATCAATGGGGAGAAGGTGGTCGAGATTGATATCAAGGCCAGTCACCTTACGATCTTACATGCCCTCCATAAAAAGCCGTTTGATCTCTCTGTTGACCCTTATTCCATCCCAGGATTTCCAAGGATCATCGTAAAACAGTTTGTCACAGCCACGCTTGGCAAAGGGAAAATCCCTACCAGATGGTCCAAAGAGCATAAGGAGGCTTATGCAGAAAGAGGTTTAGGCAAGGATTTGCAGAAGGACTTCCCCTTTAGAGAGGCCAAACAGGCAATCCTGAAACAACTTCCCATTTTAACGGATATCGAGAAGAGCCCTTGGAACTGGGCTGATTTTCAGTTTCTCGAAAGCGAAGCGATCATCAATGCCCTTTATAAGCTGGCCTTTGAGCATGGCATTCCCGCACTTCCCGTCCATGACTCATTGATCGTGCCGGTCTCCAAGATGGAACTGGCAAAGGACGTCCTGTCAGAGGCTTTCCTGAAAAGTGTCGGAGTCCGGCCGGAACTGAGCGTTAAAGGTGTTTGAAACCAGAAGGCCCGATCCAGCGGGGGGATGCTGAACCGGGCCAAACGCCTTAACCGGGATCTTTAAACCGCCTCAAGCTCCTCTGCGGCGGCGCATCACTCCCAGACCAACAATGCCGAGGCCCAAAAGGGTAAGGGCGGCAGGTTCAGGAGTGTCGATGGTGGGGCCAGTGTATTCTATGCCATCCACAAATACTTTGAGACTGGTCAAACGTAGATTTGCCACCCATTCTTCTGTAGAAGATAGTGAGTATAATCCTTCAATATCGTCAAAAACGGACGTCGGCTTTAGATAGTAATATGAGAATATAGCATCGGTTAAATCAAAGCTATATGGAAGTACCACGCCATCTACAACAAACACCCCTTTTGTTACAAGAAAATCGAATGCGTTTTGGCGGAAATCAACATCAACATCTTCAAAATTATATACATCGGTTGAGAAAAATACAGTTGCCCCTACCGGTCCAAATATAATTGACGAGCCAGATGAGCCATTCGTTTGGTGCTCACCTTGGTAAGTAATTTCTTCTACGCCAAAATCAGCAGCCTGCCAATTTTTACCAGTATAGTAATAATCTGGCGGAGACAGATTATTATCGGGGACAAATGCTGTGTCTATAGAGAATACACCTGAACCTATTACATTAATTGTTTCTAAGTATTCGTCATAATTATTTGTTTTGTAGTTGAACTTTTTATAGACATACGAGGAGTCAACCGTTCCGCCACCCGTCCATTCGTATGTAACGATTGCAGAAAAGGCTGGTTGCGCAGCGATGCAAGCTAAGGACAATCCAAAAACGATTTGTTTTACAGACACTTCGTACTCCTAGAGAAGCTATGTTTGTGACGCGTAACAAGCAATCTTCATGCCACGCAACAAACCACGCCGTGGAGCGAGCTTTCTTCTTGCGCACGCCAGTTTTCCAATTGAAAATTGTAAAAATTGCCGACGTTGGCAAGGAGACGCCTTAGGTGCCTTTAATCAGGTCCGATGCATCAAGCCCAAGGGCTTTGGCAACGTCCACAAACTCAACGATATCCAGCCTGCGCTCCCCAATCTCATACCGGGAAACGAACTGCTGATGGCGATTAAGAATGGAAGCCAAGGAATCCTGGCTTAAGGCCTGAATCTTTCTCGCCTCGATCAGCTTCTCGATAAGCGCCCGATAACGAGCGTCATGAAAACCTTTGCCGTGTTGAGGAACCCGTGCCTGCATAACAGGCCATGTCAGTGATCCGGGTGTTTACACAAAAAACGTGTAGCGCTAGTTGCGTTATGCGTACTTTTAAGGGGGGAATCATGCAGTCGTTTAAACGGTGCCGTCTTACATCAGTTTCATTTGTCCTCTGCCTCAGCCTTGGAACATCAACTTTGGCGAGCACCGCTAATGCGCAATCTAAAACTGACGCAACCCCACAGGAACCGGAAGCCTGTGCTAAATTGAGAAGCGATTATGAGGAAACCAGCAAGAAGTTGGCTTTAAACGATGCAAAGGGCAGATTCGACGACAGTGCAATACGCACCACGATGAGGGAAACAGAAAATAGCAATGCTATAAACCAGTCTCGTATGATTTTTGAGATAATGAAAACAAATGGTTGTCAACTTCCCGATCATATCCCTTCTTCAACACGTTACGCTCTTGCTTCGACGAAATGTGCTGTCGCTAGGGAAGTGAGAAGAGCGGAGGAGTTTATGGACAGAGACAGAGGAAATTATGTCGATCGCGGCCCTATTGAGGAATGCGATATATCCGGATGGAAACCAGATCAGAAATAAATCATAATATCTGTCTGTTTTGGGGGCATGACCATGAATCGGTTGATTCCACTTCTTCTTTCATTGATTTTTTCGATCCCTGCTTACGCAGGTCCGGAGATGCGTGCTGTTACTCCAAGTGGGCTACCGGATATGATATTCAAAAACACCGCCGCAACCGAAGCCAGCGGAAAGCTAGCAAACATGTGCATGAACAGAGGTCTGACTGTTGCATCGACTTCCACAAATGAAGTTCTATGTCAGGTTCCGATGAACATCCTCAAAAGCGCCTTAACTCAGGCGCTAATTGGCAACAGCTATAGCACGACGCCGATACAGTACATAAGGTTTTCCATAGCTCAGATTAACAGCGACACGAGAGTTCAGGCTGCCTCTTGGGTGGAAACCCAAATGGCATTCGGTCAATTAAGGAGAGAGCCTTTAACAAGTGATAACCTTTACAATGATCTTATGAATTTCATGGAAGCTTCAGGTGGCGATTATGTTCCCGGAACAACTTTCCCTAATCATGCCTTTATTGGAAGCGGCGGCGGCCGTGGGGAGATCATAAACCATAATGGCAAAAAAATCGGCGCAATTGTTCTGCTTGATCTTGTTTATGATGGTCCTCTCCATAAGGCTGGAGCCCAGATTGGAGATACCATTTTCTCTATAAACAAGAAGACCTTTAAAACTTACGGCGAATTCCAGAAACGCCTACAAGGCATTAATATCGGCGAGCCAGTGCGAGTCACAGTGCTAAGGCAGGGGCAGCCCGTCGATCTGACGTTTACAGCTACGCGAAGGCCTCCAATAACGGACATAGGTGGCAAACTTCCCATGCTTTCAACACGTCTGACAACAAACGGCGTGGAACAACCTGCCTCGACCGAACAGGCGTCCACGCAGGGCAATACACACGAATAGGAAATAGCGGCCTAACTTATGCGCTTTTCAACCCTCTGAATCGCCGCTCTGGAAACCCCGTACTCCTTTGCCAGTACGCCCAAGGAAGCGCCTTCAGCACGCCTCTGACGAACGATTGCCTGTTGGTCTGGGGAAAGCGCTGAAGGCCTTCCCAGAGCTTTCCCCGATGCCTTTGCACGTGCAAGTCCTGATTGTGTACGCTCTATCAGAAGGTCACGCTCAAACTCAGCAACAGCGCTGATAACCGCCATCGTCATTTTGCCCGCTGCACTGGTTAGGTCTACGCCCCCAAGAGCAAGACAGTGAACCCTAACGCCTTCCTCAGCGAGCTTCTCGACCGTTGCCCTAACGTCCATTGCATTACGCCCAAGGCGATCCAGCTTAGTGACAATCAGCACGTCACCAGCTTCAAGGCGATCTACCAGCTTGGCGAAGCCCTTGCGTTCCATTGCAGCAACAGAGCCGGATATCGTCTCTTCAATAATGCGTTTGGAATCGACTTTGAAACCCGCAGCTTCAATCTCACGCACCTGATTGGAGGTTGTCTGATCAATGGTTGAAACCCGGCAATAAGCGAAGGTGCGTGTCATACTTCGAATCCTTTGTATCTAAAACGTGGATCGAAATATGGTTATGTATCGAAATCGAGTCAATATATTTTTCGATATACTCTACGGGCCTGTAACGAAAACGGACGAATTAGAGACAGGCACAAATTGTGTGAGGAAATCATTTCCTCCTATTCTTTCTTAGTTGGTCATAAGATGCGCATTGCTCATCAAGTAGGCTTCTAATTTTTTTTATGCCATTCCTATAACTATCAAATGCAAGCCTGGTCTTCTGTTGAAGTGCCGTAGGTGTATCCACTGCGATATCGGAAACGCTCTGAATTACTATCTCTGCGTTTCTTGATTCGACTTCAAACACTTTAAGCCACGGCCCATTTACTAGGCATTTGTTGCTGTCCACTTCTTCCAAGAGAAAAGAAACTTCTTGAGCGGCAGATTCCCATTCTGTCCGCATAACTTCAAGTTCTCGTTTGAGGGAAGGAATGTCTTTGGGGTTTGGAAACGAGAATTGGCGAAGTCCGCTAATGGATTTTTCAAGATTCCGAAGCGCATGTCGTATTGGCGTACCGTAATTCGCCTCAAATGCAACTCCTCGCTTTGAGTTGGTCGATTTCCTATCTGTCAGAAAGGATTTAATAAGAGAGATTATGGATATAGCGAGCGCAACAATAACAGCCCAGTTTGGGGGGGCGGGGTCAATGCTGCTTTTGATGTTGGCATCATCAGGGCGGTAACTGGCTTCAAGTCGCTCTGTGGCAACATCTCTGGCTTTGGACAAGGAAGCCTGAGATTGATTAGGATCACCGCTGTCCCCCGACGGGGTAACTACCATTTCAACTGCCCCCTGATAGCTGGTTATATCAGTAATCTTGCCTTTTTAAGGTTTGCTCTGCGTAATCCACGAGTTTGGCGCGCACATGCGCTGGGGCATTAAAAAGATAATGCGCAAAAAAGTTTTCGACCGATCCCAAGAAGCGAACGCTTTCTGAAAACATACCTTGGAAAAAGGAGGAGCTAACCTGACGGAAATTTTCAGGGAACGTGACTTCGACGGGGTGACCGGCTCGATCAAGCTCAGCAACTTTAAAAAGCTCACGAGCTGCTAATCCGCGATCGTGACCAGCTAAATTGAGGACCAAACCTCCTGTTAGCTCAGACATGTCAATGCGATTCGACATTAACATACTCATTTTTCAAGTTTTTTCCGAAGATATTCTGGATCAATTGTAAAGCACGCTGATAGAATCACCCCAGGGAACGCGTCCTTTAGGCTTATAACATGTTCCTGACTAGGTGCCTGCCCACGATCGTTGTTCGCATTGAACCAGAGCTCCCGTAGGCCTCCATCTTTGGGCATCCCACGCTTATATGGATCGCAAATCCTTATACATGTGTTGCCTGAAACGATTGTGAACACAGATGTGTCCTCAGGGCGCCCGTTGTCTCCTAAAGCTGAGAAAACCTCGATAAGTTCCATAAAGCCCACGCCCCCCCTGCGACCTTGGGTCGCAGATTCAATGCGGGTGATACCATCCTGCAGTGCCATAACGGTGCGAAGGCTTTCAGAGGAATAGCGCCCCCCAAATATAGGTGTGTGTTTTTGGACGTACTCATCGATTTGTTTGCGCACCTCTGGGGCAGCCGTCGACAAACTTTGCGAAATTGTAGCTCCAACGCTTACAATTCCTACAGAACATCTTAAAAGCGGACTTCCTTCATTATTTTTAAGAAGTCTGCAAAATGCAGAAATTGACCAATCACCCTCTGACCCCTGCTTAGTAATGTCTCCATGACGTTCTGCATTATCAAGCGCTTCCCCTATAGCTCGACAAAAAGAACTTTCGGCTCTCACCGTTAATTCTAGTCCGTGCGATTTAATCCACCCGTTAAGCGTATCGCAAAATCTATCAGCTACAATTTCTTTGTACTGCGGCCTTAAAAGATGATCTTTATCTCCAAAAGTTCCTGGAGGAGCTCTGTGAGCCATTTTAAATGCCGAAATTGAATACTCTTCGCTGTCTTGATATTTTTCTATTGAATATATGCCTAATTCTTGGCACATGTTGACAGCTGTTACAACGGCTCCAATTTCATGGGTAATTTTGCCGCCAGCTATTATTGGGGGGAGCCCGCGCGTTAAATGGGCCAGCGCCATATATGGAGCTACGTCATCACATTTTTTGTCAAGAAAATGTAGTCTTAAATCTAGACTGGAGCAGCAAGCCTCTGCTAACTCCGAAAGTTTCGTAAGTGTCCCGTGAGGGTTTCTAGCAAAAGAAAAATCTGTTAGGAAAATTTCTTTTGATATTTTCTTCTTAAATCGCCTTTGTATAGGTATCCAATCCGTTTGAAAATTAGGATACAAACAATCTCGAACCTTATGGTCTTTCAATTTATATAGAAGAGCTGGTATATTATTTAGAACTCTTCTCTTTCTTTTCTTGCTTAAAAAAAGTTTATTCAGGAATTTCGTTCTAGCGTTTCGAGATGCGCGCCTTGCTTTGGCGGGGCCGTTAGGGCCTGAGCGAAAGGATGGAGAGCGCCTAATATTTTTCAGTTGAACGCTAAGAAACGTGGAGAGCGACAGGTCGTTTATCTCGTCAATGCGCAAGCTGTCTTCGCCGAGAAACGCCCGCAAATGCCTGTTCCAACGCGAAACCCCCATTTAAGCTATATAATTACGGGTTCATGAGAAATCTAGCGCCATTGTTATTGGCCTTCTCATGCCATTTTGAGGGATGTTCCTACGATGGTGTTTAAAGGCGCCTACATCCTCACGAGGAATGTTGGTTAAAATGTTGTTTTTTTATATTTTCAAAAGAAAAACATATATGAATCAATTGTTTAAAAAAGTTATTTGGCGGACAGGGTGGGATTCGAACCCACGGTACGGTTACCCGCACGGCGGTTTTCAAGACCGCTGCCTTAAACCACTCGGCCACCTGTCCGCTGCGGGCGTCTCATCGCCTATTGGGATTGCGGTTTCAAGCATGTAGGCTGGGCTGCCCGGCTGAAGGAGAGAAATCTTGATCCTGCGCTTTGCGGCAATCGCCGTGGCCCTGCTTGCTCCGGCCGCGTCTTCCGCGCAGACGCCAGTGGCCGAAACTTCAACCGCTGAAGCGCCGCCCGAGCCTTCTACGCAGATGCGTTTCCAGGCGTGGCTCGCCGATTTCCGGGCCCGCGCGGCAGGAGAGGGGATCAGCACCGCGACGCTTTCGAGCGCGCTTGACCGCCTTACCTACAGCCCGCGCGTCGTGGCGCTGGACCGCGCCCAGCCCGACGACAGCCGCCCGCAGAGCGTGCCGCTGTTCAGCGATTATCTCGCCGCACGGCTCGTGCCCGCGCGCATTAACCCCGGCAAGCGCCTCGCAACCGAGCTGAGCCCGACGCTCCGCGCGGTGGAAGCCCGCTACGGCGTGCCGCCTGAGATCATGCTCGGCATCTGGGGCATGGAAACGAGCTACGGTGGCTACACGGGCAATTTCGATCTCGTCCGCTCGCTCGCCAGCCTTGCATTCGATGGCCGTCGCGAGGCGCTGTTCACGCGCGAGCTGATCGCGGCGCTGCGCATGATCGACAGCGGCGTGCCGCGCAGCCAGCTCGTCGGTTCGTGGGCGGGCGCCACCGGCAACCCGCAGTTCCTGCCATCCTCCTATCTCACGAACGCGGTCGACTTCGACGGCGACGGCAGGGCGGACATCTGGCAGAGCCGCGCGGACACCGCCGCCTCTATCGCCAACTACCTCAAGAACAACGGCTGGGTGACGGGCGGCGACTGGGCGATGCGCGTGTCCGTGCCCGGGGCGCTGGATCGCGTCCGTGTCGTCAACACGATCGAGCCCAAAAGCTGCACGCGCGTGCTTGCGAAGCACAGCCGCTGGATTCCGGTGAAGGAGTGGCGCGAGCTCGGCTTGCAGCCGCTCGATGGCCGCACCTGGCCAGCGGACGATACGCTCGCAACGCTCGTCGAGCCCGACGGTCCCGGCAGGGGCGCGTACCTCGCCTACGGAAATTTCCGTTCGCTGCTCGCCTACAACTGCTCGAACTTCTATGCGCTCTCCGTGGGCCTGCTCGCGGACCAGCTGCGCAGCGGAAGCTGACGGCACGGCTTGACTGTGCCGCTGTTCAGTGATTCCAGTTCCCGCACCACATGTTCGGCGGGGGGAAGAGTTTCATGAGCGGTCTTCGGTCTTTCCGGTCCGGCGTTGTGCCGTTCCTGCTGCTGCCGCTGCTCGCCGCGTGCGCCGGTAGCGTGCAGGCGCCGAAGAGCGCGGGCACCTACAAGGTCGGCAATCCCTATCAGATCGCGGGCAAGTGGTATTACCCGTCCGACGATCCGCACTATCAGGAAACCGGTACCGCCTCTTGGTACGGCCCCACGTTCCACGGCAAATCGACGGCGAACGGCGAGCAGTTCAACGAGAACGACGTCACCGCCGCGCACCGCACGCTGCCGATGCCGAGCTATGTGGAGGTCACCAATCTCGAAAACGGCCGCAAGCTCGTGGTGCGCGTCAACGATCGCGGCCCGTTCGCGAAGGACCGCATCATCGATCTGTCGCGCCGCTCCGCGCAGCTTCTCGGCGTCGAGCAGGCGGGCACGGCGCGCGTGCTCGTGAAGCGCATCTATCCGAAGGGGCAGCCGCCCGCGGTTGTTGCGGTGGCTCCGCCACCCCCGCCAGCTCCGGTCGCGGTCGCAACTGTGCCCGTAGGTGACATCTTCGTGCAGGTCGCGGCGCTTTCGGATCGGGGCCGCGCTTCCAGCCTGGCGGCGGAACTCACCCGCTTCGGCGTCAGCAACATCAGCTCCACCGGCACGGGCTTCTACCGCGTCCGCGTCGGGCCATTCGCTGACGAGGCGAGCGCTGCGGCGGTGCTGGCACAGCTTCAGGCGGCAGGCTATGCGGAAGCGCGTGTCGTCGGATTGAAGCCGACGGCCTGAATTTCAGGGCAATCAGGGGCAGGATCAACATATGCGGCTCTTCATTTCCGCCGACATCGAAGGCGTTGCGGGGGTCGTGTCGCGCGAGCAGGCGGGGCCGGAAGGCTTCGAATATGCCGCCGCGCGCGAGCTGATGACGAACGAGGTGCTCGCCGTCGTGCGCGGCGCGCAGGCGGCGGGCGTCACCGAATGCGTCGTCTGCGATTCCCACGGCAACGGCCTGTCGATCCTTGCGGACAGGATGCCGCCCGGCACATGGCTCGTTCGCTCGTGGCCGCGTCCGCTGTTGATGATGCAGGGGATCGAGGTCGGCGATTATGCAGGCGCGATGCTGATCGGCTACCACGCCGGCGCGGCGGACAGCGCGGGCGCGATGGCGCACACCATGTCGAGCCGCGGCATCCGCAGCGTGAAGCTGAATGGCCGCGAGGCCGACGAGGCTTTCATCAGCGCCGCGACTGCAGGCCAGTTCGGCGTGCCGCTGCTGATGATCTCGGGCGACGACGTTTTCATCGAAAAGAACGGCCCGGCACTCGGCCCTGTCGAGCAGGTCACGACCAAGCGCGCCTGCGGCACGTTCTCGGCCATGTCGCCATCCCCTGAAACGGTGTGTACCGCGCTTGAAGCCGCCGCCGCGCGTGCGGTCGCCGCGCGGCAGACGGCAAGGCTTGTGACGCAGCACGGCCCGATCGATGTGGAGCTCACACTCGTCGACCGCCTCGCTGTCGAGGTGCTCGCCTTTCTGCCGATGTTCCGCCGCCTCGGCGCCAACACCATCAGCTTTCGCGCAGACGACATGGCGGCGCTGAACCGGGCGCTCGCGTTCCTGCTGTTCTTCAAGCTGTCGTAGGCCCCGAGACCCGCGCACCCACAACCCCGTTGCAGGCGATTGCAGAGCCGTGCACGATGCCGCCCTGGTGCTGCGTACGCGTCCATTTCGATCCCGGGGAACCCGCAATGACCAGTCCCGCACGGCTTTCGCACATCGTCTACCAGACCCGCCGCTATCAGGAGATGATCGACTGGTACGTGCATGTCTTCGAGGCGGAAGTCCTCCACCGGAATCCGGCGCTCGCCTTCCTCACCTTCGATGAGGAAAATCACCGCTTTGCCATCGCCGATCTCAACGTGCTGAAGCCCGGCGGCGACGGTGGGCGCGGCGATATCGGCGTCAATCACGTCGCGTTCACCTATGCCGGTGTCGGCGACCTGCTTGAAACATACGCCCGGCTGAAAGCGGCGGGCATCCGCCCTTATTGGCCGATCCATCACGGCATCACGCTTTCGCTCTATTATCAGGATCCGGACGAAAACCGCGTAGAGCTGCAGGTCGATGCGCTCAGCCCCGATGCGGCGCGGGACTTCCTCGGCGGGCCGGTTTTCGCGGCTAATCCGGTCGGAGTGCCCATAGATCCGGATGCACTGCTCGCCGCATACCGGGCGGGCGCGGACGAAGCGACGCTGCTCGGCCTTCCCCCTGGTGCACCAAGCCCCATTCCGGAAGCTCATGGCCTGACTGCCTGATGCGTGGCGCTGGCGAAGCCTTCGGACGCGGGCTATAGCTGCGTCAAGACTCGTGCGGGCCCGACGGTTTCCGCAAAAGCTGATCAGAAGGAGTGAATTCAAGCGATGCGTCTTGCCGCGCCGATCTCGGCCCTTATGCTGGCTTTCGCCGTCCCCGCCGCCGCCAACTACCAGAGCCTCGCGCCCTTCGCGTACCTGAAGGACATGAGCACCGGCGCCGTACTCTTTTCACAGGCCGCCGATCAGCAGATGCCGCCGGCCTCGATGGCGAAGATGATGACGACGCACGTCGCCTTCGATCTCGTGAAGCAGGGCAAGCTGAAGCTTGATCAGAAATTCCGTGTGCGCGCGGAAACGTGGGAAAAGTGGCACGGACCCAAGGCGGGCTCCACGATGTTCCTTTCGGTCGATCAGGAGGTCTCTGTCGAGGACCTGCTGCACGGGATCGTCACGCTTTCGGGCAATGACGCCTGCGTCGTGCTCGCCGAGGGGATTTCGGGCACCGAGGAAGCCTTCGCCGATCTGATGAATGCCGAAGCGAAGAAGCTCGGCCTCAAGGGCTCGCACTTCACCAATTCGAACGGCTGGCCAGATGATCGACAGGTGGTGACGCCGCACGACCTCGCGATCATCGCCGAGCGGACGATCAAGGACTACCCGGAACTCTACAAGCAGTTCTACGCGGTCGACAGCTTCACCTGGGGCCAGACGATGGGCGGCGCGCCGATCACGCAGCCGAACCGCAACCCCATCCTCGGCAAGGTGCGCGGTGCGGACGGCCTCAAGACCGGCCACACCGAAGCGGCGGGCTACGGCTTCACCGGCTCGGCCGAGCAGGACGGGCGCCGCCTCGTCATGGTCGTCTCGGGGCTCACCTCCTGGGACGAGCGCGTCAAGGAATCGATCCGCCTGATGGAATGGGGCTTCGGCGCGTGGGACGCGAAGCCGATCCTTGCGAATGGCAAAGTGGCGCTGCGCGCGCCCGTGTTCCTCGGCGACGCACCCGATGTCGGGATCACCGCCGCGCCGGGCACGAAGGTTTCAGTGCCCAAGGCCATTGTTTCCGGTGTAGGCGCGAAGATCGTCTACGACGGGCCGATTTCCGCGCCGATCGCCAAGGGCCAGAAAATCGCCGAACTCGTGCTCAATGTCCCCGGCCTTGCCGAACAGCGCGTGCCTCTCGTTGCCGCTGAAGCCGTGGAGAAGGCGGGGCCGTTCGGGCGCATGATGGCGGCGTTCAGGCACGTGTTCGGCGGCTGAGGCCGCGTGGGCGGACGCTTCATCAGCTTCGAAGGCGGGGAGGGGAGCGGCAAGAGCACCCAGCTCCGCCGCCTCGCTGCGCGTCTCTCCGCGCAGGATGTCACTGTCATCACCACACGCGAGCCCGGCGGCACGCCCGGCGCGGAGGATATTCGCAGCCTGCTCGTCGAGGGCGAGCCGGGGCGCTGGGACGGGCGCGTCGAGGCGCTGCTGGTGAATGCCGCCCGCGCCGATCATGTCGCGCGGCTCATCCGTCCCTCGATTGCGGAGGGCAAGTGGGTGCTCTGCGACCGCTATGTCCATTCAACGCTCGCTTACCAGGGCGCGGCGCGCGGTCTCGATGAAGCCGAACTGGGGCGCCTCCATGCGTTCGCCACCGGCGACCTCTGGCCCGATCTCACCGTCGTGCTCGATGTCGACCCCGCACTCGGCCTTGCCCGCGCCGCCGGGCGGGCAGGGGGCGAGGCGCGTTTCGAAGGAGAACCACCCGCTTTCCACAAGGCCGTGCGCGAGCGGTTTCTGAACTTTCCCGATGTGGCCGTAATCCCGAGCGATGCGCCCGTCGATGACGTCACCGATCGCGTCTGGACGGTTGTCGCGGAGCGCTTCGGCCTGTGAGCGGCATCGTCGGGCATCAGGCGCAGCAGGAGATGTTCCGCGCCGCGTGGGATCAGGGCAAGGTTCATCACGCGTGGCTGCTCACCGGCCCGCCCGGCATCGGCAAGGCGAGCGTGGCGCAGGCGCTCGCCCGCTTCGTCCTCACCGATGGCAAGGGGCCGCCGCACCCCGCGCTCGCGCTGATCGAAGCGGGTAGTCATCCCGATCTTCGCATTCTCCAGCGTGGCCTCAACGATCGCGGCGCACTTCGTGCCGAGATCGTCGTAGAGCAGATCCGCGATCTGCAGTCGCTGTTCCAGTCCAAGCCCGGCCTTGGCGGCTGGCGGGTCGTTGTTGTCGACGCTGCTGACGAGATGAATCGCAGTGCTGCCAATGCCTTCCTCAAGAATCTTGAGGAGCCGCCGGAAAAGACATTGTTCCTTCTTGTCAGCCACAGCCCGGTGCGGTTGTTGCCGACGATCCGCTCGCGCTGCCGCACGCTCCGCTTCCAGCCGCTCGCCGACACCGATGTGCGCGCGGTGCTGACGCGCGAACTTGCAGACAGCAGCGCGGCGGAGGTCGAAGCGCTGGTGCCGCTTGCTGAAGGCTCGCCGGGCCGCGCGCTGCGCTTCGCCGGGCTCGATGTCGGCAAGCTGACCGAGGCGCTTGTCGGGCTCGCCAAAGGGGAGGGCGATGCGATGGCGCTGGCGAAATCGCTCGCCGGAAAGACCGCGCAGGCGCGCTTCGAGGCGTTCGTGGAGCTGGTTCCCGCCTTCATCGCCGGCGCGGCGCGCGGGCGCACGGGCGCATCGCTTGCACGCGCGCTCCAGCTGTGGGAGAAGGCCCACGCCCTCGCCGCCGAGGCCGTGCCGCTTGCCTACGATCCGCAAGTTGTCGCGTTCGAACTGGCGGGATACGTGGGCGAACTCGATAACCCCCGGTAGCAAAGCAAGCGCCCCCGCATGAGTGCCAAGCGGAAATTCTACATCACGACCGCCATCTCGTACCCGAACGGCCGCCCGCACATGGGCCACGCCTACGAGGACATCGCGACGGACGTTATCGCGCGTTATCACCGGCTCGCCGGTGACGACGTGTTCTTCATGACCGGCACCGACGAGCATGGGCTGAAGATCGCGCAGGCCGCGCGCAACAATGATACCGATCCGCGGACGTTCGTTGATGGAATGGTCCAGCATTTCAAGGAGATGTGCGCGCATCTCAATATCAGCCATGATCGCTTCATCCGCACCACGGAGCCCGCGCATTATGCGTGCGTGCAGGAGCTCTGGCGCCGCATGGAAGCGAACGGCGATATTTATCTCGGTCGCTACGAAGGCTGGTACTCGGTTCGCGACGAGGCCTATTACGACGAGAGCGAACTGGTGCCGGGCGAGGGCGGCGAAAAACTGTCACCCACGGGCACGCCCGTCGAGTGGACGGTTGAGGAAAGCTATTTCTTCCGTCTCTCGAAGTACCAACAGCCCCTGCTCGACCTCTACGAACAGAACCCGGATTTCATCCAGCCCGCCACGCGCCGCAACGAGATGCTGCAGTTCGTGCGCGGCGGCCTCAGCGATCTTTCGGTCTCACGCACCAGTTTCGATTGGGGCATCCCGGTGCCGGATGCGCCCGGCCACGTCATGTACGTGTGGCTCGATGCGCTCAGCAATTACCTCACCGGTGCTGGCTATCCCGATGCATCCTATACGAAATGGTGGCCTGCCGACGTCCACGTGATCGGCAAGGACGTCGTGCGTTTCCACTCCGTCTACTGGCCCGCTTTCCTCATGTCCGCCGGCATCGAACTGCCGCGCATGGTGTTCGGCCATGGCTTCGTGCTCAACAAGGGCGAGAAGATGTCGAAGTCGCTCGGCAACGTCGTCGAGCCGCTGGCGATGGCGGAAGAGTACGGCGTCGATCAGCTTCGCTACTTCCTGATCCGCGACGTGCCGTTCGGGCAGGACGGCAGCTACAGCCACGAGGCGATCGTCACGCGCACGAATGCCGACCTCGCGAACAGCTTCGGCAATCTCGCGCAGCGCACTTTGTCTCAGATTTTCAAGAATCTGGATGGAGTTCTTCCCGCGTCGCTCGATCAGAACGAGGCGGATAGCGCATTGCTCGCTGCCGTCGATACGGGCTGCAAGGGGCTTGCCACCGCGTTCGAGGCGTTCGACCTGTCGCGCGGTGTCGAAACCTGGCTGCACGCCGTGTTCGCCTGCAACGCCTATATCGACGCGCAGGAACCGTGGAAGCTCAAGAAGACGGATCTTGAGCGCATGAAGGTCGTGCTCGGCACGCTGTTCGGCGCGATCCACGATCTCGCCGTCGCGATCTCGCCGGTGATTCCGGCGTCTGCAGCGAAATTGCTCGACCAGATGGGCATCCCCGAAGCCGATAGGGATTTCGCGAGCTTCGGTGGCGACTGGTATGCGCGTCTCGCCGCGTCCGGTTTCCGCCTTGAGGCGCCCCAGGGTGTTTTCCCGCGTTATGTCGATGCGGAACCCGATGCCGGTTGATAGCCACTGCCACCTGAACTACCCCGGCCTCGTCGAGGATCAGGCCGGGGTCATTGCGCGTGCCCGGGAAGCCGGTGTCTCGGCGATGCTCGCTATCTCCACGCGCAGCAGCGAGTGGAATGACGTCATCCGTATCGCCGAAGGCACGAGCGATATCTGGGCAAGCGTCGGCGTTCACCCGCACGAGGCGGACAACGAGGATATCGAGAAGACTCGCCTCGTCGCGGCAACGCACCACCCGCGCGTCGTCGGCATCGGCGAGACCGGCCTCGACTATTATTACGACAAGAGCGACCGCGACCGTCAGCGCGAGAGCTTCCGCCGCCACATCGCCGCCGCGCGCGAAACAGGCCTGCCGGTGATCGTCCACACGCGCGACGCGGAAGCGGACACGCTGGAAATTATGGAGAGTGAGCTGGGGAAGGGGGCTTACAGCGCTGTCATCCACTGCTTCACCGCCAGCGCAGCCTTCGGCCGCAAGATGCTCGACCTCGGCTTCTACATTTCGATCTCCGGCATCGTGACGTTCAAGAATGCCGCCGATCTTGCTGAATTTGCAGCAGAAATTCCCGAAGACCGGCTGCTCGTGGAAACCGATGCCCCGTTCCTCGCACCCGTACCGAAGCGCGGCAAGACCTGCGAGCCGGCGTTTGTCACGCACACCGCCGCTTTCCTCGCCGAGAAGCGCGGCGTCCGCTACGAAGACCTGGACCGCACGACGAGCGCGAACTTCTACCGCCTGTTTTCGAAAGCTGCAGCGTGAAAGTCACCGTCCTTGGCTGCGGCACGTCGAGCGGCGTGCCGCGTATCGGCAACGACTGGGGCACCTGTGACCCTCGCGAGCCGAAGAACCGCCGCCGCCGCGTCTCCGTGATGGTCGAGGCCGAGGGCCACGTGATCATCATGGACACGAGCCCCGACCTTCGTGAGCAGCTTCTGAGCGCCAACGTCGCGCGCATTGATGCCGTACTCTACACGCACGATCACGCCGATCATGCCCATGGAATCGATGACTTGCGGCAGGTTTTTCACATGATGCGCAAGCCCGTCGATTGCTATGCGACGGCGGATACGTTGCGCGTCCTCAAGTCGCGCTTCGACTACATATTCGCCGGCGGCCTCGGCTACCCGCCGAGCTGCGTGGCGCACGAACTTGCCGCGAAGTTCACCATCGGCCCAATGACGGTGACGCCGTTCGAGCAGGTGCACGGTCCGATCCGTTCCACGGGCTTCCGCGTCGATCACGCCGGCCACTCGATGGCCTATTCGACCGACATCAGCGACCTCACGCTCTCCGCCGACAATGCCATCAAGGGCGTCGATCTCTGGATCGTCGATGCGCTCCGCCGCAAGCCGCACCCCACGCACAGCCATCTCGACCGCACATTGTCGTGGATCTCCCGCCTGCGCCCACGCCGCGCGATCCTCACGCATATGGACAACACGATGGATTATGCGAGCCTTGCCAAGGCTTTGCCGCCCGGTGTTGAACCCGGATACGATATGCTGACGGTGGAGCTTTAGCCGCATGTTCGAAGGGCTGAGCACGGGCGAAAAGGGCGCGCTCATCAGCTCGGTGGGCTTTGCCATCCTGATCCTGATGAGTCTGATCCCGCGTCTCCGCGAAATCGGCGCGGCGAAAACGGTGAAAATGGCGCTGTCTTGGGTGCTGATCTTCGGGGGCCTCATTTTCCTCCTCACGCAGTGGCCCGCGATCCGCGGCGCGCTCGACCCAGCGTCGCCGCGCACGCAGGGTGAGGAGATGCTGCTTACCGCGCGCGAAGACGGGCACTTCTACGTGCGCGGCACGATCAACGGCGAGAGCGTGCTCTTCATGGTCGATACCGGCGCCACCGACATCGTGATCACCATGGAAACCGCCGCGCGCGTCGGTTTCAGCCCCGATACGCTCCGCTTCGACGGCATGGCCGATACGGCGAACGGCAGCGTCCGCACCGCCAGTGTCCGGCTGGGAGAACTCACGATCGGTGACGTCACGCTCACCGACATGCCCGCCAGCGTCAATGAAGGCGCGCTCGGCACGAACCTCCTCGGGATGCGCTTCCTGCGCACGCTCAAGAGCTGGCGTGTCGAGGGCGACACGCTGATCCTGCGGCCCTGAGGCACACCTTTACGTTCTGCGCCTGCGCCGCCTGCGGCCCCTCAGCCGCGCCATACCCTCCCGCCACCGCATCCGCAGGCCGCGTTTGTGCAGCGGCTCGAAAAAGCCCTCCGCCTTCTCGGGATCGAGCAGTTCGTTATCGGCAATGAACTGATCGAGCGGCCCCGGCTTTTCGAGGTCGAGCAGATCGAGCGTCTTGCCCGGCCCGCGCAGCGCTTCGATCGTGCCCACGAGCGATCCCGTTTCCGCGAACCGCGTCGCGAACACCTCCGGCGTCACGTCCAGATGCTCGGCGAGCAGCCGTGTGCGCAGCGCTGCGATCGCGGGCGGCGTGGCAGCGTTGGCGGGGAGGGCGGTATCGATGATGACGTCACACTCGCTGTCGAGCCCCATCGAGCGGTTGTTGAGGTTCGCAGAGCCGATCTTGAGCAGCCGGTCGTCGACGATCGCGACCTTGGCGTGCACATAGATGTCCGCGCCGCCGCGTGTGATGGGCACGTAGATGCGGAAACGGTCCCGCCGGTCCACCTTGCCGATGGCGCGTGCGAGCTGCACGCGCGCGCCGTCCATGGCTTTCTGTTCCAGCCAGCCATCGGCGCTGCGCGGCATCACCACCACGATTTCGGGCGCATCGGCCTCTTTCATGCGGGCCGCGATGGCGGCGGCGATCCTGCCGGAGGTGAGATACTGGTTCTCGATATAGATGAAGCGCTTCGCCGCCGCGATCATATCGAGCCACAGCGCCTCGATCTCGCGGATTTCGTCGCAGTCGCGCCAGGCGGAGCGCGTGCGTGCGATCGCGATGTCCACATCGCGGAAATCGACAGGCGCATCCTTCGGCCAGTGGTCGTGGTCATCCTCCACCGGCGGCAGTTCATGACGTGTCGCGTGCTGCCAGCGATCCCGGCCGAGGTCGGCGAGCGCGCGCGCCGCAGCGCCGTCCAGCATCATGGTGACGTCATGCCACGGGCCGTAAGGCTTGCCGTCCGGCAGTTTCCGCCGCGCATCGTCGTCCGTATGGGCATTGGTGTCCCAGCGCGCGCACGAGATGTCGATGCCGCCGCACACGGCGAAGCGCTCGTCGATCACCACGATCTTCTGGTGGTGGCTGCACCCGATGGGATGGAAGCTGTCGAAGCGAAAGTCGATGGCGCGGGTGAGCTGCCAGCGCAGCAGCATCCACGCCGCGCGCGGCCGAAGGAACTGCTTCAGCGCGCCGAAGCTCCATTTCAGGATGTCGATCTGCCGCGCCGGATTTTCGCGTGCCAGCCGTAGGAAGAAATGCCCCAGGCTCTCGCCCTGGCCGTTCTCGTCGGGCTCCAGCGTGATGCGCGTATCGAAATCCCAGCCGATGATCAGGATGCGCCGCCGCGCGGCGATCATCGCTTCGCGCACGAAATGGTAGTAGTCGGCTGCGTCCACGACCGCCGCGGCACGCGCAGCGCGTTCGATGCGCCAGCAATTGCGCCCTGCCGCGACGACAGGGGCGAGGGAAGGGTCACCACCCTGCTCTTCGTTTACCATTTGTTCTCCGGCTGTGTTCCGGTTGCCCCATATCGTCGTGGAACCCCAGCGTTAACGCAAAACCGGGCATTCGGCTCCCGCGTTCGGTGCAAGAAACACGTGACCTTGATCTGGATCAAGGAAAGCTCGCCAGAGACCCGGTTCATCGATCAAATGAGCGATTCCGATGTCAGCGCAACACCATACGACAGCCTTGGCGGAGAAACCGCTGTCAGGCGCTTCGTCGATCGTTTCTACGATCTCATGGAGAGCGAGGCCGAGTATGCCGCGCTGCGTGCGATGCACGCGCCGGATCTGGCACCGATGCGGCGTTCACTCGCAGGGTTCCTCACGGGCTGGCTCGGCGGACCGCGCCATTGGTTCGAAGAGAACGTCGGCACCTGTGTAATGTCGGCGCACGGCGCGCTGCCGATCAGCGCGGAGACGTCGCGGCAATGGACGGACGCGATGGCGCGCGCGCTTTCCGAGAGCGGCGTCGAGGCAGACCTTGCGGACCGCATGAACGACGCCTTCGGGAAAATGGCCGGGGGAATGGCCCGAATGGCGGCAAATCGCGATCATTAATTTAACATAATATATATTATCGTTGTAACGGACGGAGCGTATCTGCGGTCTTTTCCGAATCCCCTCCTGCCGCTACGCGGACTTCCATGAGCAAGGAAACCTCCGCCCAAGCATACGCCCGTCTCGCTGACGTTATGCGCGCACTGCGCGATCCGGCAGACGGTTGTCCGTGGGACATCGAGCAGGATTTCGCGTCGATCGCGCCTTACACGATCGAGGAAGCCTACGAGGTCGCCGACGCCATCGCGCGCGGCGACATGGCCGACCTCAAGGGCGAACTTGGCGATCTCCTGCTTCAGGTCATTTACCATTCGCAGATGGCGGCCGAGGCTGGGCATTTCACGCTGGCCGACGTCACGTCGGCGATCGCCGACAAGATGGTCCGCCGCCATCCGCACGTCTTCGGGAACGCCAGCGTTGCGGACGCAAATGCCCAGACGGCAGCATGGGAAGACCAGAAGGCCAGCGAGCGCGGCGATCAGGGCACGCTCGCAGGTGTCGCGCTCGGCCTTCCCGCGCTGATGCGCGCGCAGAAGCTGCAGCGCCGCGCTGCGCGTGTCGGCTTCGATTGGCCTGACGCGTCAGGTCCGCGCGCGAAGATCGACGAGGAGCTTGCCGAGGTCGAGACGGCGGACGATGCGTCGCGCGCCGGCGAAGTCGGTGATCTACTGTTCGCTGTCGTCAACTACGCCCGTCACCTCGGCATCGACGCGGAAGAAGCGCTGCGTGCGGCGAACGCCAAGTTCGAACGTCGCTTCAACGCTGTAGAAGCGATTGCCGACAAGTCCTTGTCCAATATGAATATCGATGCCCTCGAAGCCCTATGGCAGCAGGTGAAGGCTTCGGAACGCTAGGGGCTGGGGCGGAGCGTTAGGGCAGCGCCAAAAAACGCGCCCTATCCTCGTCGCTGATCCGCACCTGCAGTTCCACGGTCTCGCCCTTCCCGCGCCGTTTCAGCACCAGGCCATTGTTTTCCAGCCACGCGAGCCGCTTGCCGTCACCCGCGCCAACGACGAAGCTATGAACGCGTGCGTCGCGCAGCAGCGTGTCGGAAATGAGCTTGCGGAGGTCGTCCACCCCTTCCCCGCTCACCGCCGAGAGAAGCACGCTGTTCGGCGCGGTTGCCTGTTCGAGCGCGGCCTTGCGGCTTTCCGCATCCAGAAGATCGGCCTTGTTGAGCGCTTCGATGATCGGCCGGCCACCCTCTGGATCGACACCGAGTTCGGCGAGCACGTCGATGACGTCACGCTTCTGCGCTTCGGTTTCCGGGTGCGCGATGTCGCGAACGTGAACGATGATGTCGGCGTCGAGCACCTCTTCCAGCGTGGCGCGGAACGCCGCGACGAGCATCGTCGGCAGTTCGGAGACGAAGCCGACGGTATCGGAGAGGATCGCCTTGTCGATGCCGGGCAGCGCGATCGCGCGCATCGTGGGGTCGAGCGTTGCGAACAGCAGGTCTTTCGCCATCACCGAAGCGCCGGTCAAGCGATTGAAAAGCGTCGACTTTCCGGCGTTCGTGTAGCCGACGAGCGCGATCACCGGATAGGGTGCCTTCTTGCGCTGGCGGCGCTGCAGCCCGCGCGTGCGGCTCACCTCGCCGAGATCCTTGCGCAGCCGCGCCATGCGCTCGCGGATCAGGCGGCGGTCGGTCTCGATCTGCGTCTCGCCGGGACCGCCGAGGAAGCCGAAGCCGCCGCGCTGGCGTTCGAGGTGCGTCCACGAGCGTACGAGGCGGCTTGCCTGGTAGCCGAGGTGGGCAAGCTCCACCTGAAGGCGGCCCTCGCGGGTCGCTGCCCGTTCCCCGAAGATCTCGAGGATAAGGCCGGTACGGTCGATGACTTTTGTGCCGGTGCCGGTTTCGAGGTTGCGCTGCTGGAGCGGCGACAGCGCGCCGTCCACCACGGTCAGTTCCGCGCCGGTTTCCTTGGCAAGTTCGGCAATAGCTTCCACCTGCCCCGCGCCGATCAGCGTTGCCGGGCGTGGGTCGCGGACACGCAGGATGCGCGTCGCGACCACATCGAGCGTGATCGCGCCGGCAAGACTCTTCGCTTCCTGAAGCCGCGCTTCGGCATCGCGTCGTACGGCGGTGTCGCGGCGCACGATATCGGGCACGATGACGAGCGCCTTCGTGCCCACGCTGACGCCGCGCACGTCGTCGTGGGCTCCGAAGCTGTGGAACTGCTTACGCCGTCTGCCCCCGGATTGCGGCGGCGTACCGGCGTCAGGGTCGGTCAATCGTCGTCGCCGTCTTTCTCGGGCTCAAACAATTGAACGGGGCTTGCCGGCATGATCGTGGAAATCGCGTGCTTGTAAACAAGCTGCGAATGACCGTCACGACGAAGCAGAACCGAAAAATTATCGAACCAGGTGATGACACCCTGCAGTTTTACGCCGTTTACGAGAAACATCGTCACCGGCGTCTTGCTCTTACGGACCGCGTTCAGGAACACGTCCTGCAAGTTATTGGCCTTGTCTGCCATGTCCCCCTAATCCTCAATTACACAGCGCCCGATTGCCGTAGGCGCGGGCACACTATTTGGGGGTCGGAGGCTTCCCGTCAAGTGTCGGAATTTACTTCGTCGTCTGCTTTTCCGGGATCGGAGAGGCCAAGCGCCTTCAGCTTCCGGTGCAGCGCCGAGCGTTCCATGCCGATAAATACCGCCGTTCTTGAGATGTTTCCCGAAAAACGACGAATCTGGACGCGCAGATACTCGCGTTCGAACGATTCGCGCGCCTCGCGCAGCGGTGTGCCCATGATCGAACGCACGGCTTCGTTCGGCATCAATTTCGCCGGTTCGGCGATGATCTCCGATGGCAGCATGTCCACCTCGATGCGCTGCGCCCGCTCGGGTGGCATCAGGATCAGCGTGCGCTCGATGATGTTCCGGAGCTGGCGGACATTGCCCGGCCAGTCGTAGGTCTGCAGCGCGGCCATCGCGTCGTCGCTGAGCCGGGGCGTCGGAATCCGGCGCTCCGCAGAGAGCTTTGCAAGGAAATACTCGGCGAGCTCGCCGATATCCTCGCGGCGCTCGGAAAGCGGCGGCAGATGCACGGGCACGACGCTGAGGCGGTAGAACAGGTCTTCGCGGAAGCGCCCCGCGGCGATTTCCCCGGCGAGATCGCGCGAGGTGCTGCTGACGACGCGCACGTCGACCTTCACGCTGCGCGCACCGCCGACGCGCTGGAACATCTGCTCTGTGAGTACGCGCAGGATGCGCGCCTGTGTGGCGAGCGGCATGTCGGCGACCTCGTCGAGGAACAAGGTGCCGCCGTGCGCCTGCTCGAAGAGGCCGATGCGCACGGGCTGGCCGTCCTCCTCGACGCCGAAGAGTTCCTCCTCGAAGCGGTCCGGGTGGAGGCGCGCGGCCGCTACGACCACGAACGGTCCATTCGCGCGCGGCGACCACTGGTGGAGCAGGCGCGCGGCGACTTCCTTGCCGGAGCCGGGAGGACCATCGATCAGCACGCGGCTGCCGGTGGCCGCGACGCGCTTCAATGTCGCCCGCACGCCGTTGATCATCGCGGACGAGCCGGTGATCTCGCCCTCGATGCCCGCGCGAGAACGAAGCTCCTCATTTTCCCGGCGCAGCCGCTCGGCCTCGGTCGCGCGCTCGACTGTGTGGATCAGCTGGTCCGCCTGAAACGGCTTCTCGATGAAATCGTAAGCCCCGCGCTTGATCGCCGCGACCGCCGTCTCGACGTTGCCGTGGCCCGAAATCATGATGACCGGAAGCCCCGGATTGCGCTGCTTCACGACCTCCAGAAGCTCGATGCCGTCAAGCTTCGATCCCTGCAGCCAGATATCGAGCACGAGCAGGCTCGGCAGGCGCTCGCTCAGCGCCGCAAGCGCGCTGTCGCTGTCGCCCGCCGTGCGCGTTTCATAGCCCTCGTCGTCGAGGACACCTGCGATCAGTTCCCGGATATCGGCTTCATCGTCGATGATCAGAATATCAAGCGCCACACATCTACCTTTGCTGAACTGCGACTTTTTCCGGAACGCCCGGCTCTTGCGTGATATGGGCCTGCAAGGCAGCCAGATCGAAACTCATCACGGCGGAGGCGCCGCCGCCTTCCACATCGCGCAGATCGAGCACGCCATCGTGCTCTTCCACGATCTTCTTGACGATCGCGAGGCCAAGGCCCGTGCCCTTCACGCGCGTCGTCACATAGGGTTCGGTCAGCCGGTCGCGCTGGTTTGCGGGCAGGCCGATGCCGTTGTCGGTCACCGTCACCACCAGCGTATCCGGTTCGGCAAAGCGGGCAGTGAGCGCGATGCGCCCCTGCACATCGCCGTCCTTGCAGCGCGCGGTGACGGATTCGGCCGCGTTCTTCAGGAGGTTCGTGAGCGCCTGCGCGATCTGGCGCCGGTCGCAGATGAACGCCGGCAGCTCCGAAGCGACATCCATCTCGTAATCGAAATCGCTGTGCGCGACCTCCTGCAGAAAGATCGCCTGCCGCGCGATGTCGAGGAACGATTCCGGCCTGAACACGGGCTTCGGCATCCGCGCGAAGGACGAGAATTCGTCCACCATCTGGCGAAGGTCGCCCACCTGCCGCACGATCGTCTCGGTGAGGCTGCGGAACGTATCCGCCCCCTCTTCGATCTTGTTGCCGTAGCGGCGTTGCAGGCGCTCGGCGGAGAGCTGGATCGGCGTCAGCGGGTTCTTGATCTCGTGCGCGATGCGCCGCGCCACGTCCGCCCACGCCGCGCGGCGCTGGTCGGCGAGTTGCTGCGTGATGTCGTCGAAGGTGATCACATAGCCCTGGCTGCCGCTTGAAACCCCACCCATGCGCACGAGCAGTGTCTGCACGTCGTTGCCGCGCGCGATACGCACCTGCCCGGATGCCTGCCCGGAGGCGCGCGTCTCTTCCAGAAGCGCCGAAAACTCGGGCACTGCCTCTTCGATGGTCATGCCACCAAGCGCCTCTTCGGTGATTTCGAGGAGGTCCGCGGCAGAATGGCTGACGAGGCGGATATGCCCCTCTTCATTGATAGAGATCACGCCTGCCGAGACGCTGGAGAGCACCGCCTCGGTAAACTGCCGTCGCGCATCGAGCTGTTCGTTCGCGGTGACAAGAGCGCTCGTCTGCGCCTGGAGCTGGCGCGTCATTCGGTTGAAGGTGCGCGCGAGCGTGCCGACCTCGTCCGGGCTGTTGCGCACGGGCACACGCGCGGCAAGGTCGCCTGCCCCCACCTTCTCGGCGGCCCGCACGAGCCTGCCTATCGGGGCCACCAGCCGGTTCGCGAGCCACAACGCCGAAAGGATCGCGGCGGCAAGGATCAGCAACGCGATCACGAACAGCGCGAGGTTGAACTGCCACTGCAGGCTCTTCGAGCGCGCGAGCAGCGCGTCATACTCGTTCATCGCGCCTTCCGCCCGCTGCGCAGACTGGAGCACGGCGGGATCGACCTTGCGGCTGACATACACGTAGCGTTCGAGCAGCGGATCGATGCGGACGATCGCCTCCACGCGGTCCGAAGCGGTCGCGAGCACGCTTGCCCGGCCCGATCGCGCCCGCGCGATGTCCGTCGGCAGGATGCGCTGCTCAAGCGGCGCGCCGCTCATGCCGACCGATGCGTAGATGTGATAATCCTCGCCGTTCAGCGTGAAGACGCTCGCCTCGGTCAGGTTGCGGGCCGCGACCTGAAACGCGAGGCCATCGGCAAAACCGGCGGAATCGACGCCGTAGCTGTTCGCATATTCGTAGACGTCGGTGCCCATCGCCTCGATGTCCGCCACGATGCGTTGGCGGTTTTCGGCGACATAGGAGTGCGCGACCTGCTCGGCGTTCTCAAGGACGGTGCGGGCGTTGTCCGAAAACCAGAACTGCGTGCCGAACTGGAAAAGCAGCGAGGCGAACACCACGACGAGCAGCGTCGGAACCGCCGCGATCGCCGAGAACAGCGCCACCATGCGCACGTGCATACGCGCGCCGGCCAGTCCGCGCCGCCGATTGACGCGCAGGATCACGAAGCGACGGCCGATCAGCACGAGCAGCGCCATCAGCGGCACGAGGTTCGCGACCAGCAGGATCGTCCGCCCCGAAGGCGTGTTCGCGGCGGTGAAGAAGGTATCGGTAAGCGCGAAATAGCTCGCACAGCCCACGGCGACCGCGATGAGCCCCAGCGCGATCTCTAGCCGCGGATAGAGTTCGACGCGCGAGACCCAGCGGCTGATGCGACGGCGCAGCCTGCGCTGCGGCGATACGGGCTTGAGGGGTGCAGTCACGGACATGTTCGAGTGCAGCTTAACCACTTTGCCTGTTGCCGCAAATACACAGTTGCTGCAGCCCGGTAACGGCCCGAACCTGAAATCAGCCTGAACGGCCGACGGGTGGCCCCGCGGGGCGAAGCGCCACGGCATCGATGCCGCGATCGTTCAATTTCTTGCGCAACGTGTTGCGGTTCATGCCGAGCAGTTTCGCGGCGCGGATCTGGTTGCCGCGCGTTGCCGCAAGGCTCAGCAACAGCAATGGTTTTTCGAGTTCTGCGAGCACGCGCTCGTAGAGTCCGTCCGGCGGCAGGTCGTCGCCGAACGTGTCGAAATAGCGCGCGAGATGCGCCTCGACCGAACCCGCGAGGCCGCGATTGTCGCTCTCCGCACGCCCGGCAGGCACGCGCTCGCTGCGGAGCGCCTCTTCCACACTGGTCGCGGAAATGACGTCAGAACGTTCGAGCGCCGCGAAGCGCCGCATCAGGTTTTCAAGCTCGCGGACGTTGCCCGGCCAGTCGTGTGCCTGCAGGCGAAGGATAGCTTCGGGCTCCAGAGTCTTGGCCGGCAGCCCTTCCGCCTCGGCACGGCGCAGGAAGTGCGTCGCGAGTTCAGCGATATCGTCGACGCGACTCCGGAGCGGCGGCAGGTGCAGCGGCACCACGTTCAGCCGGTAGAACAAATCTTCGCGGAACAGCCCGGCGTCGACAAGGCGCCGCAGATCCTTGTTCGTCGCGGAAACGATGCGAATGTCGGCCTTGATCGGCCGCATCCCGCCAACCGTGGTGAACTCGCCGGACTGGAGCACACGCAGCAGGCGCGTCTGCGCTTCCATCGGCATGTCGCCGATCTCGTCGAGGAACAGCGTGCCGCCCTGGGCCTGTTCGAAGCGGCCGATTGCGCGCGCCTGCGCGCCGGTAAAGGCGCCGCGTTCGTGTCCGAACAGTTCGGATTCGATGAGTTCGCGCGGGATCGCCGCCATGTTGACCGCCACGAACGGCCCCGTCCGCCGGGAACCGAGGTCGTGCAGCGCCTTCGCCACCAGCTCCTTGCCGGTGCCGGACTCGCCAAGGATGAGCACGGTAAGATCCGTGGGCACCACACGCGCGATCGTGCGGTACACCTCCTGCATCGCAGGCGAACGGCCGATCAGCGGCAGGCCGTCCCCCTCCTCCTTCGCCGCCGTCTTGCGTGCGGGCGCCTGCGATTGTTCGAGCGCAGCGGAAACAACGGCTGACAGCTTGTTGATATCGAACGGCTTCGGCAGGTATTCGAACGCGCCGTTTTCGGTTGCGCGCACCGCTGTCGCCAGCGTGTTTTGCGCGCTCATCACGATCACGGGCAGGCCGGGCCGCCGCGCTAGGATACGCGGCACGGCATCGAGCCCGTCGGCGTCGGGCAGCACGACGTCGGTGATCACCGCGTCCCCTACCCCTGCCTCGATCAGTTGCCATAGCCCCGCGACCGTGTCTGTGGTGCGGACCTCGTGGCCCGCGCGCACGAGAACCTGCCGCACGACGGTGCGGATCGCGGCGTCGTCGTCGGCGACGATGATGGTGCCGGTGCGGCTCACAGGCTGCCCGCCGTCGGCAGCAGCACGCGGAAGATCGTGCGCGGCGGATGGTTCTGCCGGTCGTACTCGATGAGGCCGCCATGGTCGCCGACGAGCTTGGCGACGAGCGCGAGGCCCAGTCCCGTGCCGCCCGGCTTGGTCGAGACGAAGGGGTCGAACAGGTGCTCGGCGACGTCGGCGGGGGCGCCGGGGCCGTCGTCGATCACGCAGACCTCAATGGGCACGGACATGCGCCGTTTCGAACCCTTCACCGCGACCTTCAGGCCGTGCCGATAGGCGCTGCGCAGGCGTATCTTGCCTTTGTTTCCGGTTGCTTCGCTCGCGTTCTTCACGAGATTGACGAAAATCTGAATGAGCGCGTCGCGGTCGCCGTCCACGTCCGGCAGTGAGGGGTCATACTCCTCCTCGAATTCCACATCGCGCGCGAAGCCGTGCTCGGCGAGGCGGCGGACATGGCCAAGGATCAGGTGGATGTTTTCCGGCTGCCGTTTCAGCGGCCGCGTATCGGTGAATTCCTCCATCGAGTCGATCAGCGTGCTGATGCGATCGACCTCGGTACAAATGAGATCGGTGAGTTCGGGGTCGCCGTCCTGCGCCAGAAGCTGCGCGGCGCCGCGAATTCCCGAAAGCGGGTTCTTGATCTCGTGCGCCAGCATTGCCGCCACGCCCACGGCAGTCTTCGCCGCGCCGACCTGTTCGCGCTGACGGTTGACCATTGTCGCGGCGGCACGACGCTGGAACACCAGCGTCGACCAGCCGGGAGAATCCGGCACGGGCGAGACCAGCAGGTCGGCGGTGATACGCCGCCCGCCGATGAACGCGATCTCAAGGTCGTAGGCCGCGAATTCGCCGCCGGTGACGACAGCTTCGAACAGTACAGCACGCACTGCGCTGTCCTCGGGAAAGATCGCGCCCCAACCGCGATCGACGAGCGCGGGCTCGCTGAGATTGAACATGTCCTCGGCGGCAGTGTTCATGCGCGAAGGCGCACCGTTCGCGTCGATAAGAACAATCGGGATCGGAAGGCTTGCGATCAGGTCGTCGGCGCTTGGCGGCGGCACCAATGGAACCGCAGGCACAGTGGCCATATCAGGCGGCCGCCCGGGCGAGCCAGGGCGCGTAGAATTCGCGGAGCATCGCCTTCACCTGTGCGGGATCGCCGACCTGGTTGACGCTGTTCCGGAACTCGGCCGAGCCGTGCATTCCCTTGGTGTACCAGCCGATATGCTTGCGCGCGAGGTTGACGCCGGTGTCGGTGCCGTAAAGCTCCAGCATCATCTCATACTGTTCGAGGATCAGGTGATACTGCTCTTCGATCGTTGGCGCCTTGAAGCGGTGGTCGCAGAGATCGGCCATCACCTCGCCGAGCAGCCACGGGCGGCCGTAAGCCCCCCGCCCCACCATCACCGCGTCCGCGCCGGACTGTTCGAGCGCCGTGCGCGCGTCTTCCATCGAACAGATATCGCCGTTCACCACGACCGGCAGCGAAACCGCGTTTTTCACGTTCCGAACGAACGCCCAGTCGGCGCTGCCCGAATACATCTGGTTGCGCGTGCGGCCGTGCACCGTGATCATCTTGATGCCAAGGTCCTCGGCGATGCGGGCGAGTTCGGGTGCGTTCAGGCTGCCGTGGTCCCAGCCCATGCGCATTTTCAGCGTCACCGGCAGGTCAACCGCTTTCACCGTCGCCTCGATGAGCGAGGCGGCAAGTTTCAGGTCGCGCATCAGCGAGGAGCCGGCGTGCCCGTTCACGATCTTCTTCACCGGGCAGCCCATGTTGATGTCGATGATCGCCGCGCCGCGATCGGCGTTCAGTTTCGCCGCTTCCGCCATGATGCCGGGCTCGCAGCCTGCAAGCTGCATCGAGATCGGCTCTTCGGACGGGTCCCACGCCGCTTTCTGCAGCGACTGGCGCGTTTCGCGCACCATCGCCTGGCTCGCGATCATCTCGGTGACGGTGAGTCCCGCGCCGAAGCGCTTCACGACCTTGCGGAACGGCAGATCGGTGACGCCGGTCATCGGCGCCAGGATCACCGGCTGGTCGATCTTCACCGGTCCGATCGAGATTGGCTTCAGTTTCGGCACTGTCTTCGGCTGCCCAAAAATAAGGCACGGCGCATAACCCAAGCAGGGCTGTTCGGCAAGCACAGCCTGCGCTAAAGCCGCGCGCCATGAACGAAGCGCCAAAGGTCGCCGCCATCGTCGTTGCCGCCGGGAGAGGCTCCCGCGCGGGCGAAGGCGCGCCGAAACAATACAGGGCTCTGGCGGGCCAGCCGGTGATCCGCCGCTCGCTTGCCGCGCTCGCGAGCCATCCGCGCATCGGCCAGGTCGTAGCTGTCATCCATCCGGAAGACGCCGCCGTGTTCGCCGACGCCGCGCAAGGACTCGACGTCCTGCCGGTTCACGGCGGTGCGACGCGTCAAGAATCGGTGCGCCGCGGCCTCGAGGCGCTCGCAGGCTTTCCACCCGACCTCGTCCTGATCCACGACGCCGCCCGCCCCCTGCTCCCGCATGACGTCATCGACCGGCTGCTGGAGGCGCTCGCCGAAAACGACGGTGCCGTCCCCGCCCTCCCCGTCGTCGACAGCCTGCGCACCGGCGAAACCCACGCCGACGGCGAGGTGGACCGCAGCCGCCTGAAGCGCGTCCAGACCCCGCAGGCGTTTCGCTACGCCGCCATAAGCACCGCCCACGCACAGTCTCGGTCGGATGCCACAGACGACGTCGCCGTAGCCCTCACCGCCGGCCTCAGCGTCGCCTTCGTCGAAGGCGACGAACGCCTCGCCAAGCTCACCTACCCCGCCGATTTCGTCCGCGCCGAAACCCTCCTCACCGCCGGCCTCGTCACCCGCGTGGGCCAAGGCTTCGACGTGCATCGCTTCGGCCCCGGCGACCATGTCTGGCTCTGCGGCGTGAAAGTGCCCCACGACCATGGCCTCATCGGCCACAGCGACGCTGACGTCGGCCTTCATGCGCTGACCGATGCCCTCCTCGGTGCCGCAGCAATGGGCGACATCGGAGACCATTTTCCGCCGAGCGACCCAAAATGGCGCGGCGCGCCATCGGACCTTTTCCTCACCCACGCCTGCGACCTCATCCTCGCGCGGGGCGGCATCATCGATCACGTAGATGTCACGCTGATCTGCGAAACGCCGAAGGTCGGCCCGCACCGCGATGCCATGCGGCAGCGGGTGGCCGGACTGTTGCGGCTGCCCTTAGAGGGGGTTAGCATCAAGGCGACCACAACGGAAAAGCTTGGCTTCACGGGACGCGGGGAAGGCATCGCGGCCCAGGCGACAGCTTCGGTTCGGCTCAGCACGGTGGAGATGAAGTGAAACGCCCAGTCCTGATCCTGGCTCTAGCGAGCCTGTCGTTTTCCAGCGCCCATGCCGAAACCGGTAAGGACTGCATGAACCAAGCGCAGGCCCTCGCCTTCTCCGATTTCTTGCTCGCCACGGTGGCGCCCATCGTCGCGGAGCAGTGCGGCACCGGGCACGCGGCCGTTTCGCCGGCAATCGCCGCCGCTCAGCCGCAGCTCCGCACGCGCTTCAAGGCGCGCGGTGACGCCGCTTGGCCAGTAGTGCTCGATCATTTCCTGGGCCAGCAGGAAGATAAGGCTGTGGCGGACGAAATGCGCAAGCAGAGCGACGCCATGCGCCCGCTCGTGGCGAGTGTGACGGCGAGCGCGATTATCAAGGACATGTCGGCAAGCGATTGTGCGATGGCCAACGATCTCGTGGACGCCTTGCTGCCCCTGCAGGATGCGCAGATCGCGCGCCTCGTCACAGCCTTCATGCGTATCGGTGCCGGCAAGTCCTCGTCCGGCCCTCAACTTTGCCCGCTGGGAGCAAAAGAGTGACATTGTTCGACGACGAGATAATCGCGCTGGCGCGCCGCGTGGTGGAATTGAACGTGGCGGCAGGCCGCAAGGTCGTGCTTGCGGAATCCTGCACCGGAGGCCTTGTCTGCGGCGCGATTACCGAGATTCCCGGTTCCTCCGCTGTGCTGGAGCGCGGTTTCGTTACCTATTCAAATGAGGCCAAGACGGCGCAGCTCGACGTACATGGCGATGTGCTGGAAACCTTCGGCGCGGTTTCGATCGCGACGGCTTGGGCGATGGCGCAGGGCGCTCTCGCGCACAGCGATGCGGACGTTGCCGTTGCGATCACCGGCATCGCCGGGCCGGATGGTGGATCGGAATCGAAGCCTGTCGGCACCGTTGTCTTCGCCCGCGCAATCCGGGATGCGGACCCGGAAGACGTGGTGGCGGACATGAGGCAGTTCGGCGACATCGGCCGCACCGGCATTCGCCTTCAGGCCGTGCGCTGCGCGCTCGAACTGTTGCTCCCGGAAGAGGCGCCCGCTGCCGCATAGACTTTGGCGGCGCGCGTTTCGAACGCCGTCACCATCTTGCGGAAAGCCTCGTGGAAATACGCGCCCGCGAGCGTGTTCAGGATCGATTGCCGGAAGGCGAAATCGACGTGGAAGTCGACTTCCGTACCGCCGCCCACCGCCTTGAAGCGCCAATCGTTGTAGAGAAACTTGAGCGGCCCCGAGACATAATCAATGTGGATGTGGTGCGGCCTGTCCAGCACCACGCGACTGGTGAAGGTCTCGCGGAACACCTTGAAGCCCACGACCATGTCGGCGAGCATCTCTGTATCGCTGCGCGATTTCACGCGCGTCGCGATGACCCACGGCAGAAACTCGCCGTAGCGGCCAACATCGGCGACGAGATCAAAGAGCTGCTCCGGCGTGTACGGAAGAACCCGAACCTCGTGGTGTTCAGGCATCGGCGCGTTGATGCTTCGCCAGGCGCGCGGCCTTGAGCTTCGCGAAGTCGTCGCCCGCGTGGTATGACGAGCGCGTGAGCGGCGAAGCCGCGACCAGCGCGAAACCCTTTGCACGGCCGAGCGATGCGTAAGACTTGAACGTGTCCGGCGTCACGAAATCGATCACCTTCGCATGACGCGGTGTCGGCTGCAGATACTGGCCGATGGTGAGGAAATCGATGTCGGCGGAGCGCATGTCGTCCATCACCTGATGGATCTCCAGCCGCTCCTCACCAAGGCCGACCATCAGGCCGGACTTGGTGAAGATCGTCGGGTCGAGCGTCTTCACGCGTTCAAGCAGGCGCAGCGAGTGATAGTAGCGCGCGCCGGGGCGGATCGTCGGATAGAGCCTCGGCACGGTTTCAAGGTTATGGTTGTAGACGTCCGGCCGCGCATCGACGATGCGCTTCACCGCCTCGTCCGCCTTGTTGCGGAAGTCCGGCGTCAGAATCTCGATCGTGGTGTTCGGCGCGCGGCGGCGCATCGCCTCGATCACGCGCACGAACTGCATCGCGCCGCCATCCGCAAGGTCGTCGCGATCGACGCTCGTGATCACGATGTGCTCAAGGCCAAGCTCTGCCGCGGCGGTAGCGACGTGTTCCGGCTCCAACGGATCGACCGGGTTCGGCATCCCCGTCTTCACGTTGCAGAAGGCGCAGGCGCGCGTGCACGTGTCGCCCAGAATCATCACCGTGGCGTGCTTCTGGGTCCAGCATTCGCCGATGTTCGGGCACGCGGCTTCCTCGCACACCGTATTGAGGCCAAGATTTCGCATCAGCTTGCGCGTCTGCGCAAAGCCAACGCTTGTCGGCGCTTTCACGCGCAGCCAGTCCGGCTTGCGGGTGCGGATCGGGGAAACGGGTGCGGGATCAACATCTGCCATGCGCGCTTAGATAGCGGCGGCGGCCGCATAATCCAACCGTGAGTTCTTGCATGGCAGGCATGAACGGGTTAGCCGCTTTCCCATGTCTGGCTTTGATGAACTGATCGACGGCTACCGCCGGTTTCGCGGCGGCGCCTATCTCGCCCAGAAGGCGCGCTACGACTCGCTGAGGTCTAGCCAAAGCCCCAAGACCATGATCATTTCCTGCTCCGACAGCCGCGTCGACCCGGCGATGATCTTCGACGTGGGTCCGGGCGAGATTTTCACGGTACGCAACATCGCGAACCTCGTGCCGCCGTTCGAGATTGGCGGCGGCCGCCACGGCGTTTCAGCCGCGCTGGAGTTTGCCGTGACACAACTCGAAGTCGAGAACGTCGTCGTGATGGGCCATGGCGGCTGCGGCGGCGTGCAGGCTGCCCTCACCCGCAAGTTCGAAGGTGCTCCCGCCGGTGCGGGCGGCTTTATCGCGCACTGGATCGACCTTCTGGACGAGGCGCGCGACCGCATCCTCCACGACCATGGTGGCCGTGTGGATCGCGACGTTGAATATGCGCTGGAGCTTGAGGCCGTGAAGGTCTCTCTCCAGAATCTGCGTACCTTCCCGTGCATCCCGGAGCGTGAGGCGTCCGGCAAGCTGAGGCTGATCGGCGCCTATTTCGCGATCCGCGACGGTGTGCTCCACGTCCTCGACGAGGCTACTGGTAGTTTTTCTCCTGCGGGATAGTTTCCTGAATATCCCGACGTTTTCGGGCCTGTATCCGAATTTACGGGATTAAATCCGAAAATTTCACGACGTTTCAAAGTTTTCTTGCAAGATTATTGAATTTTCCGTTTCCCCGCGCCGAAAGCACAGGGGAAGGATCATTCGTGTCGACCATCGATGAAAAGCTGGAGCCGATCTACGCCGAGGTTCTGCGACGCAACCCCGCCGAGGTAGAATTCCATCAGGCCGTCCGCGAGGTTCTGGACAGTCTCGGCACGGTGGTCGCCAAACATCCTGACTATGCCGACGGCGCTCTGATCGAGCGCATTTGCGAGCCTGAGCGCCAGATTATCTTCCGTGTGCCGTGGGTGGACGACAAGGGGCAGGTCCAGATCAACCGCGGCTTCCGCGTCGAGTTCAACTCGGCGCTCGGCCCCTACAAGGGTGGACTTCGCTTCCACCCGAGCGTGCTGCTCGGCACGGTGAAGTTCCTCGGCTTCGAGCAGGTGTTCAAGAACGCTTTGACCGGCCTTCCGATCGGCGGCGGCAAGGGCGGGTCGGATTTCGACCCCAAGGGCCGCTCCGAAGGCGAGATCATGCGCTTCTGCCAGTCGTTCATGACCGAGCTTTACCGCCACATCGGCGAGCATACGGACGTGCCAGCGGGCGACATCGGCGTCGGCCAGCGTGAGCTTGGCTACATGTTCGGCCAGTACAAGCGCATCACCAACCGCTACGAATCCGGCGTTCTCACCGGCAAGGGCCTCACGTGGGGCGGCTCCAAGGTCCGCACCGAAGCGACGGGTTACGGAGCCGTCTACTTCGTATCGGAGATGTTGAAGTCGCGCGGTCTCGATTTCGATGGCCGCACCGTCGTCGTCTCGGGCTCGGGGAACGTCGCCGTCTACACGATCGAGAAGATCCTCAGCCTCGGCGGCAAGGTCGTCGCCTGTTCGGATTCCGCGGGCTATGTCGTCGACAAGCGCGGCATCGACCTCGACCTTCTGAAGGAGATCAAGGAAACCCGCCGCGCCCGCATTGCCGACTACGCCGAAATCCGGCGCGACGGCGCGCAGTTCGTGCCGAACGGCACGATCTGGGACGTGCCCTGCGACGTCGCCATGCCCTGCGCCACGCAGAACGAACTCACCGGATCGGATGCCCGCACGCTGGTGAAAAACCGCGTCATCGTGGTGGGCGAAGGCGCGAACATGCCCTGCACGCCCGAAGCCGTCCGTGCGTTTCAAGACGCGGGCGTGCTGTTCGGCCCCGGCAAGGCGACAAACGCGGGCGGCGTTGCCACCAGCGCGCTCGAAATGCAGCAGAACGCCTCGCGCGACAGTTGGTCGTTCGAAGACACCGAAGCCCGGCTCGCGAACATCATGCGCGGTATCCACGAACGCTGCGCCGAAACGGCGGACGCGTACGGCGACCCCGGCAACTATGTCGCGGGCGCGAACATCGCGGGCTTCATCCGCGTAGCAGAAGCGATGCGGGCGCTCGGCGTCATCTGACGCGGCGCCCGCGCCGCATCAGATGTGAAGCGGGCGGCCGTAAGCGGCGAGCACGCTTTCGTGCATCATTTCCGAAAGCGTCGGGTGTGGGAACGTCGTGCCCATCAGCTCGGCCTCGGTCGTCTCCAGCTCGCGCGCAACGACATAACCCTGGATCAGCTCGGTGACTTCCGCGCCCACCATGTGCGCGCCCAGAAGCTCGCCGGTAGCCTCGTCGAACACGGTTTTCACGAAGCCTTCGGTCTCGCCGAGCGCGATCGCCTTGCCATTGCCGATGGCCGGGAACTTGCCGACCTTCACCTTGTAGCCCGCTTCCTTCGCCTTCGCCTCGGTGAGGCCCACGGAGGCAACCTGCGGGCGTGAGTAGGTGCAGCCGGGGATGTTGGCGGTGCTCATCGCGTGAACATCCTTCACGCCCGCCATCTTCTCGACGCAGACCACTGCCTCGTGCATCGCCTTGTGTGCAAGCCACGGCCCGGCGGTGACGTCTCCGATCGCCCAGATGCCCTCAACGCTGGTGCGGCCGTACCCGTCCGTCTCGATGTGTTTGTTCGGAAGCTGCTTCACCCCGAGCTTTTCAAGGCCGATGTCCTCGATGTTCGGCACGATGCCGACCGCGACGATAACGTGGCTGAATTCCTGCGTTTCGACCTTGCCGTCCGCAAACTTGATCTCGGCCTTCACACCCTTGGCGGCCGCTTCGAGCTTCTGAACGCCGGTCTTCGTGTGGATCGCCATGCCCTGCTTGGTGAGCGCCTTTTCCATGAATGCGCTGACCTCGGCGTCCTCCACCGGGAGGATGCGCTCCAGCATCTCGACGACCGTCACCTTCGCGCCAAGGTCCGAATAGAAGCTCGCGAACTCGATGCCGATGGCGCCCGATCCGATCACCAGCAACTTTTCCGGCACGGCTTCCGGCACCAGCGCATGGCGATACGTCCAGATGCGCTTGCCGTCGGCCTTGGCGAACGGAAGCTCGCGTGCGCGGGCGCCGGTCGCAACGATGATGTTCTTTGCTGAAAGCTCGGTCGTCTTGCCGTCCTTCGTAACGGAGAGCTTGCCCTTCTCCGTCAGCGACCCGACGCCCTCGTGAACGTCGATCTTGTGCTTCTTCATCAGCCCCTTGACGCCGCCGTTCAACTGATCGGCGACCTTGCGGCTGCGTGCCACCACGGCCTTGATGTCGAACGACGGCTTCTCGACGCTGAGACCATAAGCCGAAGCGTGCGTCAGATAATGAAAAATCTCCGACGAGCGCAGTAGCGCCTTCGTCGGGATACACCCCCAGTTGAGGCAGATGCCGCCAAGCCGCTCGCGCTCCACAATGGCCGTCTTCATTCCAAGCTGCGCCGCACGGATGGCAGCGACATAGCCCCCCGGCCCGGAGCCGAGGACGATGAGATCATAGCTGGACATGGCCGATCCTTACGCGAGCAGGGTGAGCGGGTTTTCGACGAGGCGCTTGAACGCCTGCATCAGGCGCGCCCCGTCCGCGCCGTCGATGGCGCGGTGGTCAAAGCTGCCCGTCGCTGACATCACCGTGGCAATGGCGAGCGCATCGTTCACGATGAACGGCCGCTTCTCGCCCGCGCCGATCGCCATGATCATGCCCTGCGGCGGGTTGATGACGGCTTCGAACTGCTTGATGCCGTACATTCCCATGTTGGAGATGGAGGCGGTGCCGCCCTGATATTCGTGCGGCTGGAGTTTGCCCTCCTTGGCGCGGCCCGCGAGTTCCTTCATCTCGGCGGCGATGGCGGACAGGCTCTTGCTGTTCGCACCCACGATGATCGGCGTGATGAGACCGTTCGGGATCGACACGGCCACCGAGACGTCGGCGCGGCTGTATTTGAAAAGCTGGTCGCCCGAGATCGAGACATTGCACTCCGGCACCTCGATCAGCGCGGCGGCGAGCGCCTTGATCAGCAGATCGTTGACGCTCAGCTTCACGCCGCGCGCCTCAAGCGCCGCGTTCAGCTCGCCGCGCAGCTTCAGGAGCGCATCGAGCTGGATGTCCACCGTGAGATAGATGTGCGGGATCGTCTGCTTCGCCTCGGTGAGGCGCCGCGCAATCGTCTTGCGCATGTTCGAAAGCTTCACCGCTTCGTGCGGAATCTCGGTTTCGAACGCCGCGGGCGCCGCCACCGGCATCGGTGCAGCCGCCTTGACGGGTGTAGCGGCCGCCGGTTTGCCGACATCGAGGTCCGCCTTCACGACGCGTCCGCCGGGGCCACTGCCCTGCACGTCACCAAGGTCGATGCCCTTGGCTTCGGCTATACGCCGCGCGAGCGGGCTTGCCTTCAGGCGGTCGCCCGAATCCGTTGTCGTCGGAGCGGGTGTCGCAGGTTTCGGCGCTTCAGCCTTCACCGGTTCGGGCGCAGGCGCAGGCTTTTCTTCAGCTTTCGGAGCCGGTGCAGCTGCCTTCGGCGCCTCCTTTGGCTCGGCCTTGGGCGCAGAAACAGCCTCGCCCTCTTCAGCAAGCACGGCGATGAGTTGGCCTACCGGAACATCCTCAGTTCCCGCGGCGACGACGATTTTCGACACGATGCCTTCGTCGATGGATTCAACCTCCATCGTGGCCTTGTCGGTCTCAATCTCGGCGATGACGTCACCCGGCGAGACCTTGTCGCCTTCCTTCACCAGCCATTTCGCGAGCGTCCCCGCCTCCATCGTCGGCGACAGCGCGGGCATTGTAATGTCAATCGGCATGTTCAGTCCTTGTAGGTAACGCGCTTGGCAGCGGCAACGACGTCAGCGGCTTTCACGAGGGCAGCTTTTTCGAGGTTTGCCGCATAGGGCAGCGGAACATCGACATTGGTAATGCGGAGGACGGGGGCGTCGAGATCGTCGAAGCCGTCCTCCATCACGATCGCCATGATTTCCGAGGCGATCGAGCACTGCGGCCAGCCTTCCTCGACAACGACCATGCGGTTCGTTTTCTTGAGGCTGGCGAGCACGGTCGTGCGGTCGAGCGGACGCAAGGTGCGAAGGTCGACGACTTCGGCCTCGATCCCCTCCTCCGCCAGCGTCTTCGCCGCGTCGAGCGCGACGCCGACGCCGATCGAATAGGACACGATGGTGACATCGCGCCCCTCGCGCGCGATCCGTGCCTTGCCGATGGGGAGGACATAATCCTCCACCTCGGGCACGTCGAAGCTCTGGCCGTAAAGCAGCTCGTTTTCCAGGAACACGACCGGATCGGGCGAACGGATCGCCGCCTTCAGCAGCCCCTTCGCGTCCGCCGCGCTGTACGGCGCGATCACGATAAGGCCGGGCACGCTGGCGTACCACGGGCCGTAGTTCTGGCTGTGTTGCGCACCAACGCGCGACGCCGCGCCGTTCGGGCCGCGGAACACCATCGGGCAACGCATCTGGCCGCCCGACATGTAGTTGGTCTTGGCGGCCGAGTTCACGATGTGGTCAATCGCCTGCATGGCGAAGTTGAACGTCATGAACTCGACGATCGGCCGCAGCCCACCCATCGCCGCGCCCGTGCCGACACCCGCGAAGCCGTATTCGGTGATCGGCGTGTCGATCACGCGGCCCGGCCCGAACTCTTCGAGCAAGCCCTGCGTCACCTTGTAGGCGCCCTGATACTCGGCGACCTCTTCACCCATCACGAAGACGCGGCTGTCGGTGCGCATCTCCTCCGCCATCGCATCGCGCAGGGCTTCGCGCACGGTCATGCGGCGGAGGTTGGTTCCTGCCGGGATTTCCGGATCGTTTGCGATCTCCGGCTGCGGCGTCGGGATCGCCTTTGCGCCCAATGGAGCCTCGATCTTCTGCTCTGGCAGTTTCGCCGGAGCCTCTTCCTTGACGGCAAGTTTTTCGGCCTTGGCGGCGACTTCACCTTCGCCGTTGTCGATCACCGCGATCAGCGTGCCGACCGCAACGCCGTCCGAACCCGCCGGCACGAGGATTTTCGAGAGAACGCCGCCCTCATCGGTTTCGAGTTCCATCGTTGCCTTGTCGGTTTCGATCTCGGCGATCACATCGCCGGGCTTCACGTCGTCGCCTTCCTTCACCAGCCACTTGGCGAGCGTGCCTTCTTCCATCGTAGGAGACATGGCGGGCAGCTTGATTTCGATCGCCATCAGTAGCTCCCCACCAGAACATCGGTATACAGCTCGGAAAGCTCAGGCTCGGGTGTCTGCTCGGCGAAGTCCGCGGAATCGTTGACGATGGCGCGCACCTCCTTCTCGATGTCCTTGAGCTTCGCTTCGTCGACGCCCGCCGCGAGCAGGTGTTTCTTCGCCGCCTCGATCGGATCGGACTTCTCGCGCATCGCCTGCACTTCCTCGCGCGAGCGATATTTCGCGGGGTCGGACATGGAATGGCCGCGATAGCGGTAGGTTTTCAGTTCCAGGAGCAGCGGCCCCTTGCCCGAGCGGACCCATTCGATCGCCATCTGGGCGGCACCGCGCACTTCGAGCACATCCATGCCGTTCACCTGGATGCCTTCGATGCGGAAGCTCTCGCCGCGGCGATAAAGCTGGTCTTCCGCGCTCGCACGGTTGACGCTGGTGCCCATCGCATACTGGTTGTTTTCGATCACGTAGACCACGGGGAGCTTCCACAGCTCCGCCATGTTGAAGCTTTCGTACACCTGGCCCTGGTTGGCGGCGCCGTCGCCGAAATAGGTGAGGCAGACGTTGCCGTCGCCCTTGTATTTGTGCGCGAAGGCGAGACCAGTGCCCAGCGGCACCTGCGCTGCGACGATGCCGTGTCCGCCATAGAAGCCGTGCTCGACGCTGAACATGTGCATCGAGCCGCCCTTGCCCTTGGAAATGCCCGCAGCGCGACCGGTCAGTTCCGCCATCACGGCACGCGATTCGATGCCGCAGGCGAGCATGTGGCCGTGGTCGCGGTAACCGGTGATGACGCTGTCACCAGCCTTCAGCGCGGACTGGAGACCGACGACGACGGCTTCCTGTCCGATGTAGAGGTGGCAGAAGCCGCCGATCAGACCCATGCCGTAAAGCTGGCCCGCCTTTTCTTCAAAACGGCGGATGAGCAGCATCTGGCGGTAGAAATCGAGGAGTTCGTCGACGCTGGCCTTGTAGGGCGAATAGTCGGGCAGCCGATCCAGCCCTTCGCGCGCTTCGGATTTGCGGTGCTGAGCTTCCGTCTTTGTTTTACGAGCGGCAGGTTTGGGCTTGGGCGCAGTTTTCGCCTCTTTGGTTCGCACGGCGATGATCCCCTCCTCTGGTTCGCAGGGTAAAGTTTTTTACTTCACCGCCGCTATACGTGCGACCGCGTGTAAAGTTCAAGCGCGAGCGCGAACCTTGATTGCTTATTTGTCGAGACGGATGACGAACTCGTCTTCGCGGACGAGGCCCAGATTCTCGCGCACGAGTTCGTCGGCAAGGTCGGGATCGACTTTGGAGGGGCTGAGGAGCGCAACCTTGCGTTCAAGATCTGCTTTGCGCTTTGCGACCACGGCCGCTTCCTTCGCAAGACGCACCTCCTCGGCCTTGTAGCCGCCGAGCGCGAGAATACCCGTGTCGCCCGCAACCGCGTGCCATCCGAAGAACGCAACGAGGCCGATACACAGCGCGGGAAGCCACGCTGAGCGGATATAGGAGACAAGGCGGACGGGTTCGCTCACGTCCGCCTTTGAATCACGCGAATCCCAATGATTCAAGCGTTATTTTGCGCGGAGAATCGATCGACCCGCATATGTGGCCGCATCGCCCAGTTCTTCCGCGATGCGGATGAGCTGGTTGTACTTCGCGAGCCGGTCAGAGCGCGCCATGCTGCCGGTCTTGATCTGGCCGCAGTTCGTCGCAACGGCGAGGTCGGCGATGGTCGCGTCCTCGGTCTCGCCCGAGCGGTGCGACATCACTGCCGTGTAGCGCGCGCGGTGCGCCATGTTCACGGCTTCAAGCGTTTCCGAGAGCGTACCAATTTGGTTAACTTTCACCAGAATGGAGTTCGCGGTGCCCTTTGCGATACCGTCGCGAAGGCGCGCCGGGTTTGTCACGAAGAGGTCGTCGCCGACGAGCTGGACACGATTTCCGACGCGGTCGGTGAGCAGCTTCCAGCCGTCCCAATCGTCTTCACCCATCCCGTCTTCGATCGAGATGATCGGGTAGCGGTCGCAAAGGCTTGCAAGGAAGTCTACCATCTCGGCCGACGACAGCGACTTGCCTTCGCCCGTCATCTCGTACTTGCCGTCTTTGTGGAATTCGGTAGAGGCGCAGTCGAGCGCCAGCATCACCTCGTCACCCACCTTGAACCCGGCCTTTTCCACCGCGCCCATGATGAAGTCGAGCGCCGCCTCGGCGCTCGCCAGGTTCGGTGCGAAGCCGCCCTCGTCGCCGACGGCGGTCGCGAGACCCTTGTCGTGCAGCGACTTCTTCAGCGTGTGGAAGATCTCCGCGCCCCAGCGCAGGCCCTCGCCAAAGCTCTCCGCGCCGACCGGCATGATCATGAATTCCTGGAAGTCGATCGGGTTGTCGGCGTGTGCGCCGCCGTTCAGGATGTTCATCATCGGCACCGGGAGTACGCTCGCCGAGACGCCGCCGACATAGCGATAGAGCGGAAGCCCACGCGAATCCGCTGCGGCCTTTGCTGCCGCGAGGCTGACGCCGAGAATGGCGTTGGCGCCGAGCCGCGCCTTGTTGGGCGTGCCGTCGAGTGCGATCAGCGTGCTATCCAGCTCGAGCTGGTCTTCGGCGTCCATGCCGAGCAGGGCGTCCTGAATTTCACCATCAACGGCGGCGCACGCCTTCTCGACGCCCTTGCCGAGCCAGCGGCTCTTGTCGCCGTCGCGAAGCTCAACCGCTTCGTAAGCGCCGGTCGAGGCCCCCGAGGGCACGGCGGCGCGGCCGAAGGCGCCATCCTCCAGCGTCACCTCGACCTCCACGGTCGGATTGCCGCGGCTGTCGAGAATCTGTCTGGCGTGGATGTCGATGATCGCGGTCATGGCGTCGCTCCGGCTGGTGAAAATGTCTTGCGTGCGCGCTCTTAATCAGCCTCGGCGCGTGGGGCAACGCCGCTTGTAGAGCCAATGTCGCAATGCCGCCTTGTTTTTGTCGAGGACGGAACCAACATCCTGTTCTATTGTTCTATTACAGCTCCTGTAAGCCCGAAAGGAATTGGCATGTCCGACACTCTTCCCGCGCCTGCTGCTGCCGATCCGGTTGCCGCGAAACCGGACCGGCTGGCCACCATCAAGGCTGAAGCCAGCAAGCTGAAGACCGAAGCCTCGACAAAGGCGCGCAGCGCCGCCGAGGAAGGCAAGACCCGCGCCGCCGAAACCCTTGGCAGTGTGTCGCATGTCACGCGCGAAGCCGCCGACAAGCTGAAAGGTACGCAGGCGGAGCCGCTCGCGAACATCATCAATTCAGCCGCCGATTCGGTGGAGTCCTTCGCGCAGCGGATGCGCGAGAAGACCGTCGACGACATTATCGATGACACCCGCGAGATGGTACGCCGTTCGCCGGTGTTGGTGATTGCCGCTGCGGCTGCCGCCGGCTTCATTATCTCGCGCTTCCTCAAGGCGAGCCGCAACGACGACGCCGAAGCCTGAGAGGACCAACAGGGGTGGCCGATCAGGACGTAAAAATCTCCGATCTCTTCGAGCGCCTTGTCGACGAAGGCGGAGACCTGCTGCAGGCGGAAGTCCGCATTGCCGAAGCGAAGATCGCCCGGCGTCTTCAATTGGCGCGGCGACCGCTTGGCTTGCTCAGCGCTTCGGTTGCGTTGGCGTTTGTCGCTCTGATGGGCATTGCGACTGCGCTCGTCGTGCTGCTCGGACCGCTCGTCGGATTTTTCCTGGCGGTGGTGATTGTCACTGTGATCGCTGCGGGCGCGTCGTGCCTTTTGTTCGTTGAAGGGCGCAAGCGTCTTGAGATCGTGCTCGAGCCCCCATCCCTGCTGCGCCACCGGAGCGAAATGTGAACGACGATCCCGTCAACACGGCCCTCTATGAAGCGGAAGCCGCCGAGGCGCGGCGGCGGATCGCGCTGACCGTCGGCGAGATCCGGCATCGGCTCGATCCCCGCACGATTGCCAACGAGGCGATTGATGCAGCCGCTGAACGGGGGGCGGAACTGGTTGCACGCGGCCGTCAGGCTGCGCGCGAAAATCTTGGCGCTATCTCCATCGTCGGCGCGCTTGCCGGCATGTTGGCGGGCGCTCGGCACAATCGGAAGAGCAGAAAGGCACCCGCCATGAGCGAGTACGAAGATGACTTCGGCAACGAAGCGCCGGGCAAGGACCGGCTGGAAAGCGTGAAGCAGACAGCGCAGCAAGTGCGCGAGACGGTGACACACAAGGCGCAGGCCGCACGCGACGTCGCGGGCGAAAAGCTCGCTTCCGCGCGCCAGCACGCGAATGATGCCTGGGAAACAGCGCGTGAGCGCGCCGCGGACTATTCGGAACGCGCGAAGATCCAGGCGGCGAAGGCGCGCGAGCGGACAGTCGAAAGCGTCGAGGAGAACCCGATCACGGCCGTGCTTGCGGGTGCAGCGCTTGGCGCGATCATCGGTGCATTGCTGCCGCGCAGCAGCAGCGAGAATCGCACGATCGGCCCCGTCCGCGACAAGCTCGCGTCAACGGCGCGTACGGCGGCCAGGGTCGCGCGCACAGCCGGCGAAGCAAAGCTTGCCGAGCTTGGGATCAAGGAAGCTGCCAAGCTGCGTTTCAACGAGATCAAGGAGGGCGCGGCCGAGGTCGCCAAGTCCGCAACGACCGCCGTCCGCAGCAAGGGCAAGACGGTGAACGGCACCAATCCCGAAGACGAGGGGCCCGCCGAGCTCGCTTAAGCGGCGGCGGGAACAACCTCGTCGATTTCCGACGGCACGAGGCCCACTTCGCGCAGCATCCGCCGTGCGGAATCGGGTTGCTCGAAGGCTTCGACAACGAGACCGTAGCGGATACCGGTGAGCCTTGAGACGACCGCCTGCATCAGCTCGCGGTCGCCAAGCCTCCCCGCGCGGATAACGAGCGAGGGTTGCAACTTCCCGGCCGCGTGCAGTTGGTCGACCATGGCGATGAGATCGAGCACATCGGTTTCGCCGCCGCCCAGAATGAACGCCGCGCCCTCGGAAACCTGCGAAAGCCCTTTCGCGAACTGCTGAAACCGGTCCCCCTCGCCCGCCATCCGCGCTCTGAGGCGGCTTGAAACCAGCGCGACGAGCCGTTCCGCTATGGCAAGCGGCAGCGATGGACGATCGGCGAGCGGCATCGCCACCGCCTCTTCGTCGCCAAAGCGTTCAACAGCGCGCGCCATCGCGACTTCCGCGATGGCAGCGCCGGCGTTGGCGGCAAGCGTGGACACCGCTCGCACCTCGGCATGTTCGACGATCGCCGCCGAAACCGGCTCTCGCACTACGGGCCGCCTTGCAATGGCGACACGGTGGTCTTCGCTCCGCGACTTCACGATCTCGACCAGCATGTCGTCGTCGAGGAGGTCGCTCGCCTTCAGGATCGGCTCTGCGACTTCGATCACGTCGTGCGCCATGCGCAGCGCCACGTCCTGCGGAATATCCGTGCTTGAAGCGATGGTCTGCGCCAGCGCCTTGCGCACCTCCACCTCGACGTCGTGCGCGATCGCACGCACGATATCGTCCGCAATTCCGCGCTCGCGGTCGCCGAACAGGCGCTGCGTGTAGCTGTGTCCGAGCTTCAGCGCGAGTGCGCGGCGGGCATCCGGATTCGCGTTCTCCTGCAGCCGTTCGACGTCGGCAAGAGAGGGCAGAAGCGGGTCCATCCCTTTACAATAGCCCGAAAAACATTACCGATTAATCGCCGATTCACAGGGGATCGCGCATTCCATACGCATGGAAAAGAAAGCTGAGCACATGAAAACGCGCGCTGTCCGTCTGGTTGTCCTTTCCGCTTTTGCCGCGTTGATCGCCGGTCCGGCGGCGGCGGCAGACGGTGCGCAACTGTTCAAGACCCGCTGCGGCATCTGTCACTGGGACCCCGCGCAGGCGGGCGAAAAGCCGCGCCAAGGCCCATCGCTCAAAAAGCTGATCGGGCGCACTGCGGGCACCGAAAAGAGCTTCACCCGCTATTCTCCCGCGATGAAGAAAGCGGGTTTCAAGTGGACTGCGGACAAGCTCGACACCTATCTAGACAATCCTCGTAAAGTGGTTCCGGGAACCTCAATGGCCTTTGTCGGGTTGAAGAAGCCTGACGAGCGCAAGGCGGTCGTCGATTATCTCTTGAAGGCGACGCGCTGAGCGCACGCCGAACGGACGGAGTTCTGATCAATGCTTATTCGCGCAATCGCGATTCTTCTCGCCTCGGCGGCCGTTGCCACGCCCGCTGCCAGCCTTGCTGCGCAAACGACGGCGCCCTCCGACAACGGCAAGGCTGCCGGCGTCTTCATTTCCGACCTTTCCCAGCGCGCCTACGCCGTGCTTCGCGACAAGTCGAACGACAAGAACGACGTGCGGACCAAGTTTCGCGCCCTCCTCAAGGAGAACTTCGCGGTCACCGACATCGGCAACCGCCTCATCCGTCGTCACGTGCGGACGATCAGCAAGCAGCAGTATCAGGCCTATCAGGCAGCGTTCCCGAACTACGTGGTCGACACTTATACGGACAACCTGTTCGAGTTCGCCGACAGCGAACTCAAGGTTCTCCGCACCGTGCCCCGCGGTACGCGCGGGACCATCGACGTATACGCCCGCGTGATCCGCAAGAACGGTGCGCAGCCGATCGATTCGATCTGGACGGTAAAGAAGAACGAAAGCGGCAAGTATGTCGTCGACAACCTGACCGTAGCCGGCGTGAACCTCTCGCTGACGCAGGAAGCCGACTTCACGGCCTATATCCAGAAGAACGGCTTCGACTCCCTCGTCCAGTTTATGAGGGATCGCAAGTCCGCATGACATCGGTGATAGACCGCCAGGCTGCGGCGTTCGTACACCCGTCGGCGCAGCTTTACGGTCGCATCCATATCGAGGAAGGCGCCTCGGTCTGGTGCAACGTGGTCATGCGCTCGGAGGCGGAGCATATCCGCATCGGGCGCTTCACAAACATCCAGGATTTCGTGATGATCCACGCCGAGCCGGGCCGCGCGGTGGAAATCGGTGATTACTGTTCGATCACCCACCATGCGACGATCCACGCCTGCAAGCTCGGCAATAACGTGCTCGTCGGCGTGAATGCCACGATCTTCAATGATGCGGTGATCGGCGACAACAGCATCGTCGGCCAGCACGCCTTCGTGCGCGATGGCACCGAGGTGCCGCCGAACAGTATCGTCGTCGGCTCGCCCGCGAAGGTGATCCGCACCCAGAATAGCTGGATCGCAAACCGGATGAACGCGCTCATCTACCACCGCAACGCGCTCGCCTACGCGAAGGGCGATCACAGGGCGTGGGAAGGGGCGGATTTCGAACGCTGGGTCGGTGCGACGCTGGAACGCTTGCAGCGTGAGTTCGAGGCGCTATAGCGCACTTGCATGGACCAGACTGAAAAACAGAAACTCCACCTCGTGTTTGGCGGACGCGTCGCGGACCCGCGCGGGCTCGAGTTCGAAGACCTCTCCGCGCTCGACATCGTCGGCATCTTCCCGGACTTCAAGAGCGCGGAAAACGCCTGGCGTGCCAATGCGCAGCGCACGGTGGACGATGCGGCGATGAAGTACGTCGTCGTGCACCTGCACCGGCTGCTGGAGCCTGACGCGGACCCTTCAGTCTAGCGCAACCGCTTTGCTATGGCGGCGCGGGCGAGCGGCAGCGCCGTGATCAGGCCCGCCACGAAGCCGCCGATGTGCGCGCCGATCGCGATGCCACCGCCATCCGTGTTGAGCACGAGCCCGGTTGCGACCTGCAAGCCGATCCACAGCGCAGCGAGTTGCAGCGCGCGCGTGAACTCGCCCTTCCCGCCTGAACGCCCGAAGATCATCGCGTGCGCGGCGAATACGCCCGAAATCGCCCCGCTGGCGCCCACAACCGGGATTTGCGAGCCGGGATCGAGCGCGACCTGAACAAGCCCGCCCGCAATGCCCGAGACGAAGAACAGCAGCAGGTAGCGCCAGCGGCCGAGCACCGCCTCCACGAAGCGGCCGATCCAGGCAAGGAACAGCATGTTGAAGCCAAGGTGTGCCCAGCTTCCGTGCAGGAAGATCGAAGAGACGAGCGTCGCCGGGGCCGGGATGGCGTGATCGAGGATGAGGCTGCCGCCGATCCGCGCAGGGATCAGCCCGCCGCTCATGCTGATCGCCATCTCGAAAGCCGGGCCGCCCAGCGTCACCGCAAGCTGGATAAGGACGCAGGCGATAATGATCGCGCGGGTCGCGAGATCCACGCGTTCAGCTTCCACCGGCCCTCTGCCTTTCAGATGAAGTTGAGCTTGGCGATCTCGTAATACCTGTCGCCGGACGGGGTCGAAACTTCGACCTCCTCACCTACGCGGCGCCCGATAAGTGCGCGGCCGAGCGGGGACGTGTACGAGATGCGGCCCTGCTTGGCATCGGCCTCGTAGGGGCCGACGATCTGATAAGTGACGGGCTTGTCGTCCTCGTCGAGGAGGTCGACAGTCGCGCCGAACACCACCTTGTCGCCCGAAAGCGTCGTGGGATCGATCACCTGCGCGCGCGCGATCTGGTCTTCCAGTTCGATGATCTGCGCTTCGATCTGACCCTGGCGTTCCTTCGCTGCGTGATATTCGGCGTTTTCCGAAAGGTCGCCGTGCGCGCGCGCCTCCTCGATGGCCTGCACCACCTCGGGACGGTCCACCGTCTTCAGCTTTTGCAGCTCGGTCTGCATTCTTGCATGACCGGACGGCAGGATCGGAAGCTTTTCAAGCGTCGCCATATTCGTAACCACTCCTCAGCCCACTCCCCCGGCAAACCGGCCCCTCGCCGGAAAATCCGCCGTCTCTTCGCCAGAACTGTCGGGGATCAGGTATCGAGATCAGAATAGTAAGATTGCAGCGAGCGGACTGCAAGGGGTTGTTGACGCATCGCCCGGATGGCCATCACGGTCGCCAGCGATTCCGCCGCCGTCGTATAGTACGGAATCTTGCCGTAAAGTGCCGAGGCGCGGATCGATTGCGAGTCCTTCAGGCTCTGTGCGCCTTCGGTGGTGTTGAAGATGAGGTCGATGTCGCCGTCCTTGATCCGGTCGACGATATGCGGCCGCCCTTCGAGCACCTTGTTGACCGGCTCCACCGCGATCCCCTGCTCTGCAAGGTAGCTCGCCGTGCCCGAGGTCGCGACGATGCGGAAGCCGAGATCGATCAGGCTCTTCGCAGCCGTCAGGATCACAGGCTTGTCCGTATCCTTCACCGAAACGAAGACCGTGCCGCTGTCGGGCAGCGTCGTCCCCGCGCCGAGCTGGCTCTTGGCGAAGGCGGTAGCGAAATCGGCGTCGATGCCCATCACCTCGCCGGTCGACTTCATCTCCGGCCCGAGGATCGGATCGACGCCGGGGAAGCGCGCAAACGGAAACACGGCCTCTTTCACGGCGATATAGGGAATATCGCGGTTGATCGGGCCGAACGAGGCAAGCGGCTCGCCCGCCATCACGCGCGCGGCGATCTTCGCGATCGGACGCCCGATCGCCTTGGCCACGAACGGCACCGTGCGGCTTGCGCGGGGGTTCACCTCGATGAGGTACACGGCGCCGTCCTTCACGGCGTACTGCACGTTCATCAGACCCTTGACCTTCAGTGCCTTCGCGAGCGCCACGGTCTGCCGCTCGATCTCGGCCACGACCTCTTCGGAGAGGCTGTAGGGCGGCAGCGAGCAGGCGCTGTCGCCGGAATGAACGCCGGCTTCCTCGATGTGCTGAAGCACGCCCGCCACGACCACATCCGTGCCGTCCGAAAGGGCATCGACATCGACCTCGACAGCATCGCGAAGGTACTGGTCGACGAGCACCGGCGATGAGCCGGACACCTTAACCGCCGTCGCGATGTAGGTTTCGAGCTGCGTCTGGTTCTCCACAACCTCCATCGCGCGGCCGCCGAGCACGTAGGACGGGCGCAACAGCACCGGGTAGCCGATGCGGTCGGCCTCGCGGATCGCTTCTTCAAGGCTGCGTGCAAGACCGTTCGAGGGCTGCTTCAGACCAAGGTCGCCGACGAGCTTCGCGAAGCGCTCACGGTCCTCGGCAAGGTCGATGGCGTCGGGCGAGGTGCCGAGGATCGGGATGCCCGCATCCTCTAGCCCCTGCGCGAGTTTCAGCGGCGTCTGTCCGCCGAATTGCACGATCACACCTGCAAGCGTGCCGTTAGACATCTCGACGTTCAGGATTTCGAGCACGTCTTCGGTGGTCAGCGGTTCGAAATACAGGCGGTCCGACGTGTCGTAGTCGGTCGAGACCGTCTCCGGGTTGCAATTGACCATGATGGTCTCGTAGCCCGCCTCGTCGAGCGCGAAACAGGCGTGGCAGCAGCAATAGTCGAACTCGATGCCCTGCCCGATGCGGTTCGGCCCGCCACCGAGGATGACGACCTTCTTCGCGTCCGTCGGCTGGCTTTCGTCCTCGGGCACACCGAAGCTCGGCGCCTCATAGGTCGAATACATGTAGGGCGTCTTCGCCTCGAACTCCGCGGCGCAGGTGTCGATGCGCTTGAATACCGGGCGCACGCCAAGGCCCCGGCGCTGCTCGGCGACCGCCGCCTCGTGCCAGCCGACAAGCGTTGCGAGCCGCGCGTCCGAAAAGCCCATCGCCTTCAGCGCGCGGAAATCGTCGGCGCCTTTCGGCAGGCCGTTTTCGCGAACCTTTTCCTCGGCCTCCACGATTTCGCGGATGCGCGCGATGAACCATGGGTCGTAAGCTGAAAGCCGGTGGATATCAGCATCCGAAATGCCGCGCCGCAGCGCCTCTGCAACGACGAGCAGCCGGTCCGGCGTCGCAAGCGCCAGCGCCGCTTCCACCTCGTCGTTCCCCGCGCCCGCCAGCGCCTCGACCTCGTCAAAACCGGTCAGCCCGGTTTCGAGGCCGCGTAGCGCCTTCTGCATACTCTCGTGGATCGAACGGCCGATCGCCATTACCTCGCCCACGGATTTCATCGCCGTCGTCAGCGTATTCGCCGCGCCCTTGAACTTCTCGAACGCGAAACGGGGAATCTTGGTGACGACATAGTCGATCGTCGGCTCGAAGCTCGCGGGCGTCGCGCCGGTGATGTCGTTCTCGATCTCGTCGAGCGTGTAGCCCACCGCAAGCTTCGCCGCGACCTTGGCGATCGGGAAGCCGGTCGCCTTCGAAGCGAGTGCCGAGGAGCGCGACACGCGCGGGTTCATTTCGATGACGACGAGGCGACCGTCCTTCGGGTTGACCGCGAACTGGACGTTCGAACCGCCTGTTTCAACGCCGATTTCACGCAGAACCGCGATGCTCGCGTTCCGCATGATCTGATATTCCTTGTCGGTCAGCGTGAGTGCCGGGGCGACGGTGATGCTGTCGCCCGTATGGACGCCCATGGGATCGACGTTCTCGATCGAGCAGATGATGATAGCGTTGTCGTTCCGGTCGCGGACGACTTCCATCTCATACTCTTTCCACCCGAGCAGCGATTCCTCGATCAGCACCTCGGTGGTCGGGCTGGCATCGAGCCCGCCGCGCACGATCTCTTCGAATTCCTGCCGGTTATAGGCGACGCCGCCGCCGGTGCCGCCCATCGTGAAGCTGGGGCGGATGATGGAGGGAAGACCCGTGCGCTCCAGCACCTCGAACGCCTCGTCGAGCGTATGCGCGATGCCCGAACGCGCGCTTTCCAGACCGATCTTGTCCATCGCCTCACGGAACTTCAGCCGGTCCTCGGCCTTGTCGATGGCTTCTGCATCGGCGCCGATCAGTTCGACGCCGTATTTTTCGAGCGTCCCGTCGCGCGCCAGCGCCAGCGCCGTATTCAGCGCCGTCTGCCCGCCCATCGTCGGCAGCACGGCGTCAGGCCGTTCCCTCTCAATGATCTTCGCGACCATCTCCGGCGTGATCGGCTCGACATAGGTGGCGTCCGCCATGTCCGGGTCGGTCATGATCGTCGCGGGGTTGGAGTTCACCAGAATGATCCGGTAACCCTCCTCGCGCAGCGCCTTGCACGCCTGCGTGCCCGAATAATCGAACTCACACGCCTGCCCGATAACGATAGGGCCCGCGCCGATGATGAGGATGGAGGAGATGTCCGTGCGTTTGGGCATGGTATTACTTCAGTCCCTTCACGAACTTCTCGAAGAGGTAAAAACTGTCCTGCGGGCCGGGGCTGGCCTCGGGGTGGTACTGCACCGAAAACGCCGTCTTGTCGGTGAGTTCGAGGCCGCAGTTGGAGCCGTCGAACAGCGATACGTGCGTGGCGCGCGCATTCGCGGGAAGCGTGTCCGCGTCCACCGCGAAGCCGTGGTTCATGCTGGTGATCTCGACGAGACCGTCGGACAGGCGCTTCACCGGGTGGTTCGCCCCCCGGTGGCCCTGGTGCATTTTCGCGGTCTTCGCGCCCACGGCGAGACCGAGGAGCTGGTGGCCGAGGCAGATGCCGAAGATCGGCACGTTCGCGTCGAGCAGCTTCTTGATGACCGGAACGGCATATTCGCCGGTCGCCGCGGGGTCGCCGGGGCCGTTCGAAAGGAACACGCCGTCCGGGCGCAGCGCCATCACCTCTTCGAAGGTTGTCGTAGCAGGCACGACTGTAACGCTCGCGCCCGCCGCGGTGAGGTTCCGCAAAATGTTGTTCTTCGCGCCGTAGTCGATGGCGACCACATGCGGCCTGCCCTCGCCTGCGCTTTCTCCGTAGCCCTGCCCGAGGTGCCAAGGCCCGCCGGACCAATCCTGCCGCGCGGCGCGCGTCACGTCCTTGGCGAGGTCCATGCCTTCAAGACCCGGCCAAGCCTTCGCTTCCGCAAGCAGTGCGTCGATGTCGAACGTGCCCGACGGGCTGTGCGCGATCACCGCGTTCGGTGCGCCGAGCTGGCGGATGCGGCGTGTCAGCGCGCGCGTGTCGACGCCCGACAGGCCCACCCGCCCCTTGCGCTTCATCCAGGCGTCGAAACCTTCGAGGCTGCGGAAGTTGCTGGGTGCCGTCACATCCTGCCGCACCACACAGCCGACGGCGGCGGGCGTATCGGCCTCCACGTCCTCGGCATTCGTGCCGACATTGCCGATGTGCGGGAAGGTGAAGGTGACGATCTGTCCGGCGTAGGAGGGATCGGTCATCACCTCCTGATAGCCGGTCATCGCGGTGTTGAAGCAGACCTCGCCGACGGCATGACCCTCGGCGCCGAAACCGCGCCCCCAGATCACTGTGCCGTCCGCGAGAATCAAGACCCCCGTGGCTCCTTTGGGTGCGCGCGCGGGTTTGGCGTCGGACACGTGGTCTGGCCCCTTCGAATCTGGTTTGGTGCTTTGTGGCTAAGGCGCCTAGCTATTGGCGAGGGTCCGGAGCGTCAATCTATTCTTTTGCCTTTTTGGCGGCTAGACGGACCCCTTGCTCATAAAGGGAAGAAAAGCATGATTCGCGACGACATCAAGGCGGCGCAGGTGGCGGCCATGAAGGCGGGCGAGAAGGAACGGCTGGCGGCCGTGCGCCTGATCCTCGCGAAGCTGAAGGACCGCGACATCGAGCTGCGCACGGCGAAATCCGTGCCCGACGATGACGTCATCGTCGTCGATGTGCTGCAGAAAATGGGCAAGCAGCGCCGCGAATCCATCACCATGTTCGAACAGGGTGGCCGCGACGAGCTCGCCGCGCAGGAAAAGGCGGAGCTTGCCGTCATCGAATCCTTCCTCCCCGCCATGATGGGCCCGGACGAGGTGAAAGCCGCCGTCGCCGCCATCGTCAGCGAAATCGGCGCCGCCGGCCCCAAGGACATGGGGCGCGTCATGGCCGAGGTGAAGGCGCGCCACGCCGGGCAGATCGACATGAGCACCGTCAGCGGAGTCGTAAAAGCCGCGCTGGCGGGATAGCCCTGCCCGCATGAGCATCCCCCCGCAATTCCTCGACGAGATCAGGAGCCGGGTGAGCCTGTCCTCCGTGGTGGCGCGGCGGGTGAAGCTGCTGCGCGCCGGGCGGGAGATGAAGGGGTGCTGCCCCTTCCACAACGAGAAAAGCCCAAGCTTCTACGTCAACGACGACAAGGCCTTTTATCACTGCTTCGGCTGCGGCGCCCACGGCGACGTGATCCGCTTCGTGGTCGAGCTGGAAGGCCTCAGCTTCCGCGATGCGGTCGCGGGCCTCGCGGCGGAAGCCGGACTGGAGCTTCCCGAGGAAAACCCCGAGGCGCGCGCGAAGGCGAAGGCCGCCGCCGGACTTCATGACGTCACCGCCGCGGCGAGCGACTGGTTCCGCAAGCAGCTTTCCGGCCTCGGCGGCGCGGACGCGCGCGCCTATATAGAAAAGCGCGGCCTCAAACCCGCCACCGTCGAAGCCTTCGGCCTCGGCTTCGCGCCCGACAGCCGGGGCGCGCTCAAGGCCGCGCTCGGCGATATCGATATCCGAAAGCTCATCGAGGTCGGCCTCGTCATCGAAGCCGAGGGCCGCGAACCTTACGACCGCTTCCGGGGCCGCCTGATGTTCCCGATCCGCGACCCGCGCGGGCGCATCGTCGGCTTCGGCGGTCGCATCATCGGCGCGGGCGAGCCCAAATACCTGAACTCCCCCGACACGCCACTCTTCGACAAGGGCCGCCTGCTCTACAATCTCGACAAGGCCGGGCCTGCCGCGCGCAAATCGGGCCGCATCGTCGTCGTCGAAGGCTATATGGACGTCATCGGCCTCGCGCAGGTCGGCTTCGCGGAGGCTGTTGCGCCGATGGGCACTGCGCTCACCGAAGACCAGATGAAGCTCCTGTGGCGCGTCGCGCCGGAGCCTGTACTGTGCTTTGACGGCGATGCCGCCGGGCGCCGCGCGGCGATCCGGGCCGCGATGCGTGCCCTGCCCCTGCTGGAACCCGGAAAGTCGCTGCGCTTCGTCACCATGCCGCAGGGGCAGGACCCGGATGATTTCGCAAAGGCGCGCGGGCTTGCCGCGTTCACGGAGCTTGTAAACGGTGCGGCGAGCCTCATCGACACACTCTGGAAGGCGGAGACCGAAGGCGTCGACACCGCCACGCCCGAACGCCGTGCTGCCGTCCGCCAGCGCCTGTTCGAACACGCGCACGCGATCGAGAACCAGACCGTCGCCTCGCTCTATCAAAGCGAGTTCCGCGAACGCTTCGATGCGATGTTCCGCACCCGGCGGGAGAGCCGCTTCATGCCCGCGGTTCGCGGTGCATCGAGCGCGGCGAAGGCGCGGCTCATGCTCTCCCCCGCAGAGATCGAAACTCGCGCCGTGATGGCGGGTCTGCTTACCCATCCGCACCTCGCCGACGTCCACGGCGAGGCCATATCGCATCTGCACATCGGCGAACCGCAGCTTGATCGCCTCAGATCGGCGATTTTCTCCGCGATTTCGCGCAATCACGATCTTGACAAAGAGGCGCTGGCGCACGACCTAGCGGCACAAGGGCTCGGTCAGTACGCGGACGACCTGAGGCGTATGAATCGCCTCGATTTTAGCTTCACGCGACCCCGGACGCCCGCCGCGATTGCGGATCAGGACTTGGCATGTGTTGTGGGCCACCTTATGGCGCTGCAACGCATCGATGAGGATTTGGCGGATCTGCGCGCGCGCTATGATTCCCTGGTCCAGTCGGAATTCGAGGAACAACAACGGCTTCGTGCTGAAAAAGCGCGGGTCGAACGCGAACTAATTGATTTGGCCGAGGCGCGTCGGGGGGACGAACCGACGCCCGCAAAGGAACGGAACCTGGATGGCGACCAAAGCACCGGCGAAGCCCAAGGGTAAGGACGAGAACGGCGAGGCCGACGGCGCGCCGCTCATCGACATGAACGATGCGTCGATCAAGAAGCTGATCGCGAAGGCGAAGAAGCGCGGCTGGCTGACGTATGACGAGCTGAACGCGGCGCTCCCGCAGGACCAGATGTCGTCCGAGCAGATCGAGGACGTGATGTCCGCGCTCTCCGAGATGGGCATCAACCTCACCGAGAGCGAAGATGCCGGCGACGACGAGCCGGAAGCCGAAGCCGAGGCGGAGGATGACGCCGACGAGATGGATGGCGACGACAAGCCGACGCTGCACGTCATCGAGAAGAAGAAAGAGGTGCTGGACCGCACCGACGACCCGGTGCGCATGTATCTGCGCGAGATGGGCGCGGTGGAGCTGCTCTCGCGCGAGGGCGAGATCGCGATTGCCAAGCGCATCGAGGCGGGCCGCAACACGATGATCGAGGGGCTTTGCGAAAGCCCCCTCACCTTCACGTCGATGATCGCGTGGTCCGAAGCGCTGAACGCCGGCGAGATGCAGCTTCGCGAAATCCTCGACCTCGACGCCATGCTCAACAGCGGTCCTTCGGATGAGCAGGTCGAGAACGACAGCGATTCCGATCTGCCGAGCGGCGTCGAGCTGAAGGACGACGACGAGCCCGAAGCCGAACCCGAAAAGGGCGGCGACGAGGAAGACGAATACACCGAGAAGCGCGCCAAGCCGCAGCAGGAAGAAGAAGACGAGGAGAACACGCTCTCCCTCGCGCAGATGGAAGAGCAGCTGAAGCCGCAGGCGCTTGAGCAGTTCGCCGAGATCACCTCGCTCTACAAGCGCTTCCTGAAGCTGCAGGAAGGCCGCCTCGAAGCGCTCAACTCCGGCGAGGAGTTTCCGCAGGCGCAGGAGAAGAAGTATCAGGGCCTGCGCGAAGAGCTGACCTTGAAGGTCGCCGCCGTGCACTTCCACAACGCCAAGATCGAGTTCCTCGTCGATCAGCTCTACAGCTACAACCGCCAGCTCATGACGCTCGGCGGCAACATGCTGCGCCTTGCCGAACGCTACCGCATCAACCGCAAGGCGTTCCTCGACGAATACATGGGCAGCGAGCTTGACGAGAGCTGGCTCGACCGCGTGTCGCGCATGGACGACAAGTGGGCGAACTTCGCGCAGAGCGAACGCGGCACGGTAGAGAAGATCCGCTCCGAGATCGCCGACATCGCGCAGCAGACGGGCGTGGAGCTCGGCGAGTTCCGCCGCATCGTCAACATGGTGCAGAAGGGCGAACGCGAAGCGCGCATCGCCAAGAAGGAGATGGTGGAAGCGAACCTTCGCCTCGTCATCTCCATCGCCAAGAAATACACGAACCGCGGTCTGCAATTCCTTGATCTCATTCAGGAAGGCAACATCGGCCTGATGAAGGCGGTGGACAAGTTCGAGTATCGCCGCGGCTACAAGTTCTCCACCTACGCGACGTGGTGGATTCGTCAGGCGATCACGCGCAGCATCGCGGATCAGGCAAGAACGATCCGCATCCCGGTGCACATGATCGAAACGATCAACAAGCTGGTCCGCACCAGCCGCCAGATCCTGCACGAAATCGGCCGCGAGCCGACCCCGGAGGAACTCGCCGAGCGTCTGTCGATGCCGCTCGACAAGGTGCGCAAGGTCATGAAGATCGCCAAGGAGCCGATCAGCCTCGAAACGCCGATCGGCGACGAGGAAGACAGCCACCTCGGCGACTTCATCGAGGACAAGAACGCCGTGATCCCGGTGGATGCGGCAATCCACGCCAACCTCAAGGAAACGGTGACGCGCGTTCTTGCCAGCCTCACCCCGCGTGAGGAGCGCGTGCTTCGTATGCGTTTCGGCATCGGCATGAACACCGATCACACGCTTGAAGAGGTCGGCCAGCAGTTCTCGGTAACGCGCGAGCGCATCCGCCAGATCGAGGCGAAGGCGCTCCGGAAGCTCAAGCACCCGACACGCAGCCGCAAGATGCGGAGCTTCCTCGATACCTGAGCCGCTTGGTTCATGTCAGTTTAAGCAAGTCAGGGTTAGACGGCGGGCGCAGCGGCGTCCGCCGTTTTGCCATGAAGAACGAACAAGGGTCTGCGATCATGAAATCCGGTTTTGGCGGCGCGGTTGTTGCAGCGCTCCTGTTTGCGTCGTCCAGCGCTCTCGCGAGCCCGATCCAGGCCCTCAAGGACTATAATCTCATCGCTTTCAGCGACGTCACGCTCTCCAGCGACATCGAAGGCGCGGTTTACGTCGATGGCAACTACAACGCGGGCGCGGTTCAGATCGCTTCGAAGGGTACCAATGCCCAGAAGGCGAGCCTCGTCGTCACGGGCAATGTCTCGAATAACGCCAAGGTGAAGCGCGGAGATGCCTATGTGGGCGGCAGCGTCTCACCCGCGATCGACTTTCAGGGCGGCGGCGGCAGCACGAAGGCGCTAGGCGATCTGCCGGGCGGCACGCTCAAGAAATCCGATTTCATCCAGTTCTCGGCTGATCTCGCCGCGCTCGATGCGGGCGTCAGCTACGATCGCTACAGCCCCGGCGATCACATGAACGGCTTTTTGATCACGCCGAGCGTCCCGAATGAAAAAGGCATTTCGGTGATTTCGCTGTCCGCCGACTTCTTCCCCAACACGGGCAAGATCAAGTTTTCGTCGTCGGCGAACGCCATCGACACGATCATCATCAACGTCGCGGGCAACGCCATCAATTTCAAGGGCTGGGAAGTCTCCGGCAACGGGCTTGCCGACAACATCATCTGGAATTTCTTCGAAGCCACCGAAGTCAGCTTCCTTGACCAGACCTGGGGCTCGGTGGTGGCGCCGCTCGCGGCCGTGAAAAATTTCACCCCGATCAACGGCAGCGTCGTGGCGAATGCCGTGAAGCTGCGCGGTGAACTTCACCTTCCGAACTACGGCGGCAACTTTGAATTCCCGGATTCCGGCGCCGATGTTCCCGAGCCCGCGAGCCTTGGCCTCGTTGCTGCCGGCCTTGGCCTCCTCGCTTGGCGGCGCCGCGCTGCAAAAAAGGCCCGCGCGGATTAAGTCTCCCTTTACGCTGAACGCTCTAGGTTTCCCGCTGGCGGTGAAAACCGCGGGGCAGCGTATGCGGAGACGACGGCAAATGGCGCCAGCGGTGGTCCCCACCTTCATGGACCAGCTTCAGAAGAGCCTGCGGGCTGCGGGCGGCGTGGCCGATTCGCGCAGCTTCGCAGCGGCGGTGATCGGTGCGCTGCGCGACAGCGGAGCCGGTGGCAGCCAGCACCTGCGCGCGCTTTCCGAAGGATCGGTCGCGCGCCCGTTGCAGGCCGTTGCCGACGCGGCGCACTTCCTTGTCATCCTGCACGGCCAGTTGCCGAGCGTGCTCGAAATCGCGCGCCTCAATGCAGACGAGCCCGCAGCGTCGTGGCTGCGCAGCGCGGGCATGGCGTTCGATCAGGACCGCCGCTGGATGGCCGGGCTTGCCGCGATGACGGGCGGTGCGCTCGATCTCCACGGCATCAGCACAGCAGAGCAGGTGGTGCGCGACCAGCGCGATGCCATGCTGACGCTTGCCAAATCAAACCGCATGGGCTGCGCGCTCGGCGCAGCGGTTACGCTCGTGCTCGATTGGCAGGCCGTGCGCAGCCGCCTGCCTCGCGCGGCGCAGCACCTCGGCTACGACCGGCACGAGCGACTTTCAGACCCGTGGCCCGTGGATGGCGCCTTCGATGCCCTCGCCTGCCACGCGGACGATGTGCGCGTGCGCCGTGCTATCGAATTCGGCGCGCTGCAACTCGCCAGCCTCCACGCCCAGCTTTTCGATCTGCTCGAAGCCCGCCACGCCCAGCGCCTCGGCTGAGCCTCCTATCGCAAACACGCGGTTGCCCGCTGGGCTTTCACGCTTTAGGCCCGACGCAAAAGGGTCACAGCGGAGAAGTTCATGCGTTTCGAAGGCACCAGCGGCTATGTCGCGACCGACGACCTCAAGGTTGCCGTGAATGCAGCGGCGACGCTCCGGCGTCCGCTGCTGGTGAAGGGTGAGCCCGGTACGGGCAAGACGGTGCTGGCGGCCGAAGTTGCCGCGGCGATGGGCGCCCCGCTCATTGAATGGCACGTGAAGTCCACCACCAAGGCGCAGCAGGGCCTCTACGAATACGACGCCGTCAGCCGCCTGCGCGACAGCCAGCTCGGCGACGAGCGCGTGCACGACATCCGCAACTACATCCGCAAGGGCAAGCTGTGGGAGGCGTTCACGTCGCCCACCCTCCCCGTGCTGCTGATCGACGAGATCGACAAGGCCGACATCGAGTTCCCGAACGATCTTCTGCAGGAACTCGATCGCATGGAGTTCCACGTCTACGAGACCGGCGAGACGGTGAAGGCCGCCGAGCGCCCCATCGTCATCATCACGTCCAACAACGAGAAGGAACTGCCGGACGCGTTTCTGCGCCGCTGCTTCTTCCACTACATCAAATTCCCGGACCGTGAGACGATGCAGGCGATCGTCGATGTACACTTCCCCGGCATCCAGAAGGAACTGGTGCGCGAGGCACTCTCCGTCTTCTACGATATCCGCGACGTGCCCGGCCTCAAGAAGAAGCCCTCGACTTCCGAGCTGCTCGACTGGCTGAAGCTGCTGATGCACGAGGATCTGCCGCTCGACGTGCTGCGCTCGCGCGATCCCAAGAAGCTGATCCCGCCGCTCCACGGCGCGCTCCTCAAAAACGAGCAGGATGTGATGCTGTTCGAGCGCCTCGCGTTCATATCGCGGCGCGACGGCAAGCCGGGATAGGGTCGAACCCATGAACTGGCTGGCCGACAGACGCACAACCGTGGTTCTGTTCGGTCTTGTCGTTCTGATGTTCGCCGTCATGCAGGCGGTGTTCCCGAAGACCCTCGCAGCGCCGCTTCCCGATGCGCGCGTGCAGAGCCCGGTGCTCCTCTTCGAGTTTTCCAGGACTCAGGTGCATCTCGATCATGTCTTCGGCACCCCCGCAGACCCGGCGCGCATCGCCGCGATGGACCGCGGCAACCGGCTCGATTTCCTGTTCATGCCGATCTACGGCTTCTTCGTATTCAGTTTCTTTGCCGGGATCGCGCAGGACCGGAAACGCCGCATCTGGCTGGCTTTCGGCGCGCTCGGCCTCGTGGCGGCGGCAAGCGATGCGGTGGAAAACACGCTGCTTCTCGATATCACCGCGAACCTCTCCGCCCCCGGCAATGCCCTTGCCCTCCTCCCCTGGCCGGTCTGGATCAAGTTCGGGCTGCTCGCGCTTGCCTCGGGCGGTGCTGCGGTCGCGTTGTTCCGATCGGGGCGACGGGTGCTTGGCGCGCTGTGCCTCCCCGCGCCGCTCGCGATCCTCCCTGCCCTGATCCAGCCCCTCCAGTTCGGCAGCCTCGCGGCGGCGATGATCGGCCTCGGCTGGCTCGCCATGGGCCTTCACGCAATCACGCGTCTTCGCTGATTTCCAAGGGTGTTGGTGAAATTTACAAAATGAAAATTGCGCTGCCGTGAACTCTGCCTGTCCAGCCGCCAAAATCCTTTCGTTTTGCAAATATGGCATGTCGCTTGCATCGAGCCCCTCCACAGATTGCGATGAGGAGGGGCAGATGAATTCGGGTTGGATTGAACACGCGGTGCGTGCCACTGTGTTTACCGCGCTGGCGACATTGCCGATGGCGGCAATGGCCGCCCCTGTTTACCTGAATGCCGCATCCGGCGTCACGGTTTCGCTCGGCGACAGCCATGACGCGGACGTACTCGCGGACCCGACCAACGGCCCGTTCCAGAACCTGAACATCACCGCCTCGCTGGCGAATGTCATCGACGCGCCGACGGCGACCTCCACGGAATTTCACCGTTCCCCTTCGACCCACGTCTGGGTCAGCGGCGGACACCTCGAACTCGTGTTCGACTTCGGCGCCGAATACGACCTCTCGACCATGCATTTCTGGAACTACCACAGCGAGAGCTACGACGTGGATGAGATCATCTTCACGTTCTACGACGACGCATGGGAACTGGTCGGCTCCCTCACCGAGGCGCCGCGGCTCGGCAATACCGACGGCAGCGACGGCACCCCGATCACGCCCGAGGACTACGCGCTCGATTTCCCGACGAACGTCCGTTACGTCAACGCGTGGCTCACGGGCTCGAACGGCCAGGTTGATTTCAACAACATCGGCTTCACCGCTGTCCTTTCGGACCCTGACCCCGATCCCGATCCGACCGACGTGCCGGAGCCTGCGAGCCTCGCGCTCCTCGGCCTTGGCCTTGCGGGTCTCGGTGTCGTGCGCCGTCGGCGCTGAACGGACGCAATCCTGGCAAGGGCGGTGTGACGATGGTCGCACCGCCCTTTTTTTGGTCTCAGCGCAGCATCAGCCCGCCGTCCATCGCGAGGCTCTGTCCGGTGATGTAAGCCGCGCCGGGAGAGGCGAGAAAGACGATCGGCTCCGCGACCTCCTCGGGCCGCCCCCACCGGCGCATCGGGATCGCCTTCAACATGCGGCTTTCGGAGTTCGCATCGCGGCGCATGGGCGCTGTCATGCGCGTTTCGATGAACCCCGGCGCCACCATGTTGACCCGGATGCCGTCGGGCGCCCATTTGTCGGCGAGCGCACGCGTGAGCCCGAGGATTCCGGCCTTGCTGGCATTGTAAGCCGGCGTTTCCCTGAGCGCGAGGAACGAGGCCAGCGAGCCGACGTTCACGATGCTGCCGCCCCCGACCTTCAGCAGCGGATGGCAGCGCAGGCACACGTCCATCACGGCATTGAGGTTGACCGCGATCACCGCCTCGAAGTTCGCAAGGTCGTACTCGTTTTCGCTGACCATTCCGGCATTGTTCACCAGCACGTCGAGCGCCGACAGCCCCGCGCCCAAAGCAGCGATATCCGCTTTCTCCGCCATGTTGACCTTCACGTAGGAAAGCCCCTCAAGGTCACCGTCATACGCGGAAGCCGCTTCCCGCGTGCCGGTGACGGTGACATTCGCGCCGAGATTGCGGAAGGCGAGCGCGGTCGCGTGCCCGATGCCCTGCGTTCCACCCGTCACCAGAACGCTCTTGCCCGCCGCCCAGCTCATGCCCGTCTCCTCGTTCTATTGCGGAGCGCACAATGCGGGCGCGGCGCAGCGGTGCAAGGTCGCGAATGTGACAGCCCTAGCGGAACCGGCTAATGCCTCCGCGCGCGGATTGCTCTATGCTCCCCGCCGACTGGACCACCGAAAGGCCCCGCACCCCATGTTTCTGGACTTCCTCGACGCCCTCCGCGCTGCCAAGATTCCGGCGAGCCTCAAGGAGCATCTGACGCTTCTGGAGGCGCTGAAGGCGGGCGTGATCGACCGGAACGTCGAGAGTTTCTATTACCTTTCCCGCGCAGCCTACGTGAAGGACGAGGCGCTGCTCGACCGTTTCGACCAAGTGTTCGGCAAGGTCTTCCACGGCCTTGAAACCAGCTTCGAGGCGGAAACCGCCGAAATCCCGGAAGAGTGGCTGAAGAAACTCGCCGAGCTTTATCTGACGGATGAGGAAAAGGCCGAGATCGAGAAACTGGGCTCGTGGGACGAGATCATGGAGACGCTGAAAAAGCGCCTCGAAGAGCAGAAGGAACGCCACGAAGGCGGCAACAAATGGATCGGGACGGCGGGGAAATCGCCCTTCGGAGCCTATGGTTACAACCCCGAAGGCGTGCGCATCGGCCAGAAGGAAGGCCGGCAGGGCCGCGCCATCAAGGTTTGGGACAAGCGCGAGTTCAAGAACCTCGACAACGAGGTCGAACTGGGCACACGCAACATCAAGGTGGCGCTGCGCCGCTTGCGCCGCTTCGCGCGCACCGGCGCAGCGGACGAGCTGGACCTCGACGCGACGATCAAGGGCACCGCGCGCAAGGCGTATCTCGATATCGTGATGCGCCCGGAGCGGCACAATGCGGTGAAGGTGCTACTGTTTCTCGATGTCGGCGGATCGATGGACCCGCACATCAAGCTCTGCGAGGAACTGTTCTCAGCCGCGAGCAGCGAGTTCAAGCACCTCGAATTCTTCTACTTCCACAATTTCGTCTACGAGGGCGTGTGGAAGGACAATCGCCGCCGCTTCACCGAGCGCACGCCGACGCTCGACGTGCTCCACAAGTTCCCGGCGGACTACAAATTGATCTTCGTGGGCGACGCCTCGATGAGCCCGTATGAGATCAACTATCCGGGCGGCTCTGTGGAGCACTGGAACGAGGAGGCCGGCGAGGTGTGGATGCGGCGGATGACCGACATCTACCACAGCGCCGTGTGGCTGAACCCCATCCCCGAGAAGAACTGGCAGTACGGGCAGTCCATCCAGATGGTGAAGACCCTGATGGAAGGCCGCATGTTTCCGCTGACGCTGGATGGGCTCGACGACGCCATGCGCGCGCTGACCCGAACGCATTGATCGTCCGCTACGGAAGCGAGGCCGACATCGCAGCGTTGACGGTCGTCGAACTGTCCGCCGGCACGCTGTTCGAAGGCACGCACATGGCGTGGGCGGTCGGCCAGACATCGGCACCCGAACATTTCCATCCCGCGCTTGCGCAGAACAAACTATGGGTCGCGGATGAGGGCGGAATGCCCGTGGGCTACCTCCGGGCCGAGCGGCTGGAAAGCAGCTTCTACATCGATGAGATATCGGTCTCGGCATCGCACCAGCGTCGCGGCATCGGCCGGGTGCTCATCGAAGCCGCGCTCGCCGAGGCGGCAGTGCGCCGTTTCAAGGCCGCGAGCCTGACAACGGACCGTACGATCCCCTGGAATGCACCCTACTATGAACGGATGGGTTTCCGGGTGCTCGCCGCCGATCAGATCCCGCCCGCACTCGCGCGCCGACTGGCGGTGCAGCCGAACCCGGCCCGGCGCTGTGTGATGTGGCGCGATTTGCCTTAGCCGCCCCTCGCTTCCTCGGCCGCCAACAACTTCGCCTTGCCGGCAACATAAGCACGGATAGCCTCGGCGTCGTCGGCCGACATCCACGGTGCAAAGCTCACCATGCCGCGATCCTTGAGCGCACCGCCGATGACGACGGCGTTCCAGTTGTCCTTGTCGGCAAGCACACCCGAGCGCCGCAGATCGGGCAGAACGCCGGAGGAAATGCCCGCCGGGCCGTGGCAGACACCGCACGTGCCCTCATAGAGCGCAGCCCCGTGTGTCACGGTCTCGGCGCTCCATGCAGCCTCGACGACCGTAGCAGGCGCATTCTCGATGCGCTCGATCTTGTAGGGTGTGCGCCCGCCGAGCTTGAAGACGAGCAGACGGCCGCTGGGCATCGGTCGCGGATTGTCGACGAACGACGACGAAAGCGGATAGGCGCCGCCATAGCCCGCCATCACCGCCACATATTGTTCGCCGTCCACCGCATAGCTGACCGGCGCGGCGATCACGCCCGTGCCCGCATCGAAGCCCCAGAGCTTCTTGCCGCTGTCGGCCGCAAAGGCCGCGAATTCGCCGTGGGCGTTCCCTTGAAACACGAGGTTCCCTGCCGTCGCGAGCACGCCGCCGTTCCACGGCCCGTCGTACTGGACGCGCCACATCTCTTTCTGCTGCACGGGATCCCACGCGATGAGCTGGCCCTTCAGCAGGGCGCGGAGCGCGCGGAACTGCGCCGGATCATCCGGCACGGCGTTGGCAAGGAAGTCTATCCCCACATTCCAACCGCCTTCCCGGCCCTTGAATTTCGCATCGGCGAGATAGGCGAAAGGCACCTCCTGCGCGGGGAGGTAAACGAGGCCGGTCTTGGGGCTGAACGCCATCGGATGCCAGTTGTGCGCGCCGAACGCCGAGGGAAGCGCGACAAACGTCCCCTTGGTGAAGCGGGCATTCTCGGCTTCGATCGGCCGCCCCGTCGCCATGTCGACGCCGGTCGTCCACGTCTGCGGTACGAAGCCCTTCGCCGAGACGAGTTGCCCATCCTTGCGGTCGATCACATAGAAATAGCCGTTCTTCGGCGCCTGCATCATCACCTTGCGCGACGCACCGTCGATGCTGAGATCGGCAAGGATGATCGGCTGCGTCTGCGTGAAATCCCACGTCTCGCCCGGCGTCCCCTGATAGTGCCACTTGTAGGCGCCGGTATCGGCATCGAGCGCGACGACCGACGAGACGAACAGGTTGTCGCCCTTCCCTTCGGAGCGGACCTTGTGGTTCCACGGACTGCCGTTGCCGACGCCGATCAGGATCTGGTTGAAATCCTTGTCATAGACGATCGCGTCCCACACCGTGCCGCCGCCGCCGAATTTCGACCAGTCGCCCGCCCACGTGGCGCGCATGGTCTCGATTATCGGGTCCGAAGCCGCGCCGTCCGCGGGCGCGCCGGGGCCGGGCGGCACCGTGTAGAACCGCCATGCCAGCTTGCCGGTCTTCGCGTCATAGGCGGAAACATAGCCGCGTACGCCGTATTCGGCGCCGCCGTTGCCGATCAGCACCCTGCCCTTCACGATGCGCGGTGCGCCGGTGATCGTGTAGGGCTTGGACTGATCGACCGTGACCTCGCTCCAGACGGGCTTGCCGGTTTTCGCATCGAGCGCGATCAGGCGCCCGTCGAGCGTCCCCGAATAGACCTTGCCGTCGTAAAGCGCGACGCCGCGGTTCACGACGTCGCAGCACGCCTTGAAGCCGGTCTCGCCCGGCACCTTCGGATCATGTTCCCAAAGCAGCGCGCCCGTCTTTGCGTCGAACGCGTAAACCTTGGACCATGCCGAGGTCGTGTAGAGCACGCCGTCCGCCACGATCGGCGTCGCTTCCTGCCCCCGGTTCGTGTCGAAGCTGTGGCTCCACGCAAGTCCGAGCTTGCCGACGTTGCCTGCGTTCACCGCATCGAGCCGGCTGTAGCGCTGCTCCTCGTAAGTGCCGCCATGCGTCAGCCAGCTTCCGGGCTCGTCCGCCGCCGCGGCGAGCCGCGCATCATCGACCGGCAGTGCCGCTTTCTTGCTCGCATTGCCACAGGCGGCCGCCATCAGGCAGGCCACGATCACTCCCCATCGGCGCACGCGCGTCTCCCGTCGCTGTTGCGGCGGCGAGTCTAACCGGGGCCGTGCCCACGGCAACTGAAGCAAAATGTCAGGGTACGGGGGCCGCGAGCAGCCAGACGTTGACAAGCGTGACGATGGCGACGCCCACCATCAGCAGGCCCTTTTTGCGCTCGGCGGGGCGCTTCAGGATGATCCAAACACCGCCGCCGCCGATGACAAAGGCGGCGATCACGGCAAACGACAGGATGATCGCAAGCATATTGGTCATTCCGGAAGCCCTGCCATCACTTGCCCTACGGCGGTTGCCCAGTTCGTTTTGCGCACGGTGCGCGCCTCCTCGTTGAGCGCCGGCTCGAACCTGCGCTCGGCGTGCCACATCACGCCGGCCGACTCGAGATCGGCGAACAGACCGTGTCCCACCGCCGCCAGCATGGCCGCGCCGAGCGCCGTCGTTTCCACGACCCTCGGACGCTCTACGGTGATGCCGAGCACGTCGGCAAGGTCCTGACACAGCCAGTCGTTCGCCACCATGCCGCCATCGACGCGCAGCAGTGAAGGCGACACGCCGTCGCGGCGCATCGCGTCCAGCAGGTCGGAGGTTTGCAGGCTCATGGCTTCAAGGCAGGCGCGGACGATGTGTGCGCGCGTCGTGCCGCCGCTGATCCCGGTGATGATGCCGCGCGCCTCCGGCTCCCACCACGGCGCGCCGAGGCCGTTGAAAGCGGGTACGAAGGCAACGCCGCCGCTGTCCGGCACCGAGGCTGCAAGACCGGCGGTTTCCGAAGCGTTGGCGATGATGCCGATCTGGTCGCGCAGCCATTTTATCGCGCTGCCCGCAACGAAGATGCTGCCTTCGAGCGCATAGGCCGCACGACCACCCAGCCGCCACGCCACGGTCGAAAGCAGCCGGTTCGACGACACCGGTGGCGTTTCGCCCGCGTGTGCGAGCAGAAACGCGCCCGTGCCGTAGGTCGATTTGACCGCGCCGGGATCGAGGCACACCTGCCCGATCGCTGCCGCCTGCTGGTCCCCTGCGCACCCCGAAATCGGAATCGCACGCCCGCCGATCAGCCGGGTCTCGCCGATGCCTCCGGCGCAGTCGATGATCTCGGGCAGCGCATCCATCGGCACATCGAACAGCGCGGCGAGCCCCGCGTCCCATGTACAGCGCTGAAGGTCCATCAGCAGCGTGCGCGCCGCGTTCGTCGCGTCGGTCACATGGAGCCCGCCCGTCAGGCGCCAGATAAGCCACGAATCGATCGTCCCTATCGCGAGCCGCTTGGCTTTGGCCGCGTCGCGCACCTCCGGCCAGTTTTCGAGCGCCCAGCGGATCTTGCTTGCGGAGAAATACGGGTCGAGCAGCAGCCCGGTGCGGCCCTGCACATCGTCTTCCAGTCCGCGCGCCTTCAGGTCCGCGCAGATCGCCGCGCCGCGCCGGTCCTGCCAGACGATCGCGGGCGCGAGCGGATCCCCGGTCCTCCGGTCCCAGAATACGATCGTCTCGCGCTGGTTGGTGATGCCGATCGCGGCGATCGATTGTGCGCCGACCGCGTCGACGACCCGATTCGCGGCGCGCAGCGTCTTTTCCCAGATCTCGGCGGGGTCATGCTCCACCCAGCCGCTTTGCGGGAAATGCTGGACGATCTCCTCGCCGAACGCGGCACCGATGCGCCCTTCCGGGGTGAAGGCCACCGCGCGCGTCGAGGTCGTGCCCTCGTCGATGCTGAGGATGTGCGTCATTACCCGCTTTCCTAGCGCGCGCAGCGGCTTTAGGTAAACGCCCGTGAACAGGGGCCATTTCGATCTTCTCATCATCGGCGCGGGCGTCAATGGTGCCGGGCTTGCGCGCGATGCGTCGGGCCGCGGCCTCAAGGTCGCGCTCGTCGATGCCGCCGATATCGGCGGCGCGACGTCTGCCGCCTCCACCAAGCTCATCCACGGCGGGCTGCGCTATCTGGAATTCTACGCGTTCCGGCTGGTCCGCAAGGCTCTGGCCGAGCGCGAAGTCCTGCTCGATATCGCCGCGCACCTCACGCGCCCGATGCCCTTCATCCTGCCTTTGGGGCCGGACACGCGCCCCGGCTGGATGATCCGCGCCGGTCTTTTCCTCTACGATCATCTCGCGCACCGCGAGCAGGTGCCCGGTTCGTCGAAGGTGGTCCTCCGCGACGATCACGCCGGCCAGCCGCTCGACAAGCGCTACACGCAGGCATTTCGGTACTGGGACGGTTGGGTAGACGACGCCCGACTCGTCATCGCGAACGCACAGGATGCGTCGTATCGGGGCGCCCTCGTCCTTCCCCGCACCGCCGTCACCACAGCGACCCGCACCGCCTCGGGCTGGGACGCCCAACTCGGCGACGGCACAAGCCTTTCCGCCGCGCGCGTGATCAACTGCGCGGGGCCGTGGGCAAGCGAGGTCGCCGCCAATGTGCTCGGTCTACCGGACGCGCCCCGCCTCCGGCTCGTGCAGGGCGCCCACCTCGTCACGCGCCGTATCGGCCGCGGGCAGGACAGCTACATCCTCCAGCAGCCCGACGGCCGCATCGTCTTCATCATTCCCTACGAAAACGACTTCTCGCTGATCGGCACGACCGAAACGACGATCGACTCACCGAACACGCCGCGGATCACCGAGGCGGAAACCGATTATCTGCTCGCCGCCGCGAACCGCTATCTCTCACGCCCGCTCGAACGCGCCGACATCATCTCCACCTACGCCGGCATCCGCCCGCTGGTGCTGGAAGAAGGCAAAGGCGCGCGCGAGACAACGCGGGACTGGAAGATCGTCTCGCACGAAGGCGGGGACGCCGTCACGGTCGTCGGCGGCAAGATCACCACGTACCGCCTGCTCGCTGAAGACGTGCTCGGCCGTCTGTTTCCGGAGAGCCAGCGCTGGACGGCGGAACAGCCGCTGCCGGGCAGCGACTTCCCGCGCATTCCCGGCCTCACTGGCCAGCAGGCGTGGACGAAGTGGCGCGAAAACCTGCGCGTGAAACACGCCGACTACGATCCACGAATCGTCGACCGGTTGGCGCGTCTCTATGGCACGCGCGCCGACGAGATGCTGGAGAACGGCCTTGGCGAAAACCTGGGCGGGGTGTTCACGGCGGAGCTTGAACACATGGTCGCCGAGGAGTGGGCGCAAACGGCGGACGACGCGCTCTGGCGCCGCAGCAAGCTCGGCCTTCACCTCTCCGACGACGCAAGGGCGGCCGTCGCACAGTGGTTCGCCGCACGATTTACCAAGAGTTAGGAAGCGGGTCGTAGATTCCCTCGCAACGCACGAGGAAATCGCCCCATGGTCGCACATAATCACAACTTCGCCGCCGATTACGCCACCAGCACGTCCGTCAGCCTGCTCGACGCGCTGATCGACGCGATGACGCTGGCGCGCCCCGGCAAGGACGCGAGCGCTTTCGCGACCGACATCAAGCGTCTCGGCGATGGTGCCGCGCGCGCGGCCTACGAACTCGACGGCCTGCTTGACACGCCGGTGCCGGCAAAGAGCCCGACGGTCCGCAAGACGAGCGTCGCCTAAACCCCGAGACAGACCCGGTAGGTTTCCGCGTCGACGTTGCCACCCGACAGGGTGATCGCGACGGTCTTGCCCTTGAGATCGAGCTTGCCCGAAAGCGCGGCAGCGAGCGCCGCCGCACCGCCGGGCTCCACCACCAATTTCAGCGCGCGGAACGCGAACGCCACCGCAGCCTTCACCTCGGCCTCGGAGACAGCAACGCCGCGTGCACCGCGCACCTGCAGTATGCCGAAGGTGAGCGGCGCGGTTGCCAGCGTTTGGAGCGCGTCGCACAGGGTCGGCCCCGGATCGCGCACCGGCTCGATGACGCCGCTTGCGAGCGAGCGGATGACGTCATCATAGCCTTCGGGCTCCACGACGACGATTTCGCTGTCCGACAGCGCAAGCGCGATGCCGCTGGCGAGGCCGCCACCTCCGCAGCAAACGAGTGCGACGTCCGGCTGACCGATATCTTCGGCGATCTCGAGACCTGCCGTGCCCTGCCCCGCCACGACATAGGGATCATTGAACGGCGCCACGATCACGCCGCCACGCTCGGCCACGATCTTCGCCGCGATGGCATCGCGGGGTTCGGTGAGCCTGTCGTAGCTGATAACCTCTGCACCGTGGCCGCGCGTCGCCTCCACCTTGATGCGCGGCGCGTCGGACGGCATGATGATCGTTGCGCGGATGCCAAGCAGTTTTGCCGCCAGCGCGACGCCCTGCGCGTGATTCCCCGACGAGAACGCGACCACCCCCGCACGGCGCTCTTCCGGCGTTAGCACCGACAGCCGGTTCCACGCCCCGCGGAACTTGAACGAGCCGGTGCGCTGCAGGCATTCGGCCTTCAGCCAGACCTTCGCGCCAGTCACGTCATCGAGCGTATCCGAGCGCAAAAGCGGTGTTCGAACGGCGACACCGGCGATGCGCGCTGCCGCAGCTTGGACGTCTTCCAGGGCGGGGAGTTTCATATTTTGTTAACTCGCTGATTTCACTTGAGGAAACAATAAAAACGCTTCAGCGATTTTTTCTTTACATCGCGACCCCTCGACCCTACATAGCGCCTCCGCTGCCCCATGGGACTTCCACCGCAAGGCAGTGCATGTCAACTGTTCACTGGAGGTCCCTTGAGTTGCGAGAATTCCATAGCGCGCTGGGGGTAGCGTCGGTCCTTCGACCTGACGCGCCTGTCACCCTCATTCGTCCTCACGCTGCACATCGTGCGGCCCGATTCTTCGTCGAGAAGTTTCCGGGGCTGTCGATGTATGCCGTGAAGGCCAATCCCTCGCCCGAGATCATCAAGACGCTCTGGGACGGCGGCATCACGCATTTCGACGTCGCCTCGATCAACGAGGTGCGCCTCGTGCGCGGCCTGCTGCCCGAAGCGACCTTGTGCTTCATGCACCCGGTGAAGTCGCCCGAAGCGATCACCGAGGCGTATTTCGAGCACGGCGTCCGCACCTTCTCGCTCGACAGCCATGAAGAGCTCGCGAAAATCGTCGAAGCCACGGGCGCCGCGAGCGATCTTACGCTCTGCGTGCGGCTGCGCGTCTCCTCGGCGCATTCGAAGCTCAGCCTTGCTTCCAAGTTCGGCGCCTCCATCGAGGAGGCCCCGGCGCTGCTGCTCGCGGCGCGGCAGGCGGCGGACGCGCTTGGCGTCTGCTTCCATGTCGGCAGCCAGGCGATGAGCCCGCAGGCCTATGTGGAGGCGATGACGCTGGTGCGCGCCGCGATCGTGCACGCGGGCGTGACGGTTGACGTCGTCGATGTCGGCGGCGGCTTCCCGTCGATCTATCCGGGCATGGACCCGGCGCCGATGCAGATGTTCTTCGATGCGATCCACCGCGCCTTCGAAGCGATGCCGATCAGCTATTCGGCGGAGCTTTGGTGCGAGCCGGGCCGTGCGCTCTGCGCCGAGTACGCGAGCGTTCTGGTGCGCGTGGAGCGGCGCAAGGGCGACGTCATTTACATCAACGACGGTGCCTACGGCTCGCTGTTCGATGCGGCGCATGTCGCATGGCGCTTCCCCGTGAAGCTGCTGCGCGGCAGCATCGGCGCGGAAGAAGCGTTCAGCTTCTACGGCCCGACCTGCGACGACATGGATTACATGGCCGGCCCGTTCATGCTGCCTGCTGACGTCAAGGCCGGCGACTATATCGAAATCGGTATGCTCGGCGCCTATGGCGCGGCGATGCGCACGGCGTTCAACGGCTTCGTGAACGGCGAGACGGTGATCGTCACCGACGAGCCGATGGCAAGCGCCTACGCTGTCACGGAGTCGACACCGCAGGGCGTTACTGCCATACGCAACTGAGAACGGCCGCCTGCCCCGAACAGGGCGTGCGGCCGTCCCCTTCCCGCTCGGCGCCGGCAAATCCGGCCGCGGGCGGCGCTTTTCATGCGCCGAGCCAGTCCACAGCAACTTATCGACTGGAAGGAATACCAATGACCGATGTTCGCGTAGACGCGCAGCGCAAGGCGGAGCTTCTCTCGAAGGAAGTGCGTCATATCGACATCAAGAGCTTCGATGCCCGCCCGATCATCGACCAGATGGACGGCATGAGCTTCACCAGCCGCGACCTCGCGCGCGCCACGAAGATCTACAACGCCATGCTGGAAGACAAGAACTGCTCGATCTTCCTCGTCATCGCCGGTTCGACCTCGGCGGGCGGCTGCATGAACCTTTATGCGGACCTCGTCGCCAACAACATGGTGGACGGCATCATCGCCACCGGCGCCTCGATCGTCGATATGGATTTCTTCGAAGGCCTTGGCCACAAGCACTATCAGGCGCTTGAAATCCCTGACGATAACGTGCTGCGCTCGCTCTACATCGATCGCATCTACGATACCTATATCGATGAAGAGCAGCTGCAGGATTGCGACCACACGATCGGCGAGATCGCCAACGGCCTCGACCCGAAGCCCTATTCGAGCCGCGCGTTCATCCGCGAGATGGGCCGCTACCTCTCGAAGCACGGCAAGAAGGACAACAGCCTCGTCAAGCTCGCTTTCGAGCACGACGTGCCGATCTTCTGCCCGGCGTTCACGGATAGCTCGGCGGGCTTCGGCCTCGTCAAGCATCAGGTCGATGCCATGAAGGCGGGCCGCCCGTACATGACGATGGATTCGATCGCGGACTTCCGCGAACTCACCGACATCAAGATCAAGGCGGGCACCACCGGCCTTCTGATGATCGGCGGCGGCGTGCCGAAGAACTTCGTGCAGGATACCGTCGTCTGCGCCGAAATCCTCGGCCATGAGGACGTGGAGATGCACAAGTACGCCGTGCAGATCACCGTCGCCGACGTCCGCGACGGCGCCTGCTCGTCCTCAACGCTCAAGGAAGCCGCAAGCTGGGGCAAGGTCGATACCACGCTTGAGCAGATGGTCTACGCCGAAGCCGGTTCGGTTCTGCCGCTGCTGGCGTCGGACGCCTACCACCGCGGCCACTGGAAGAGCCGCCCGAAGCACGGCTGGGCGAAGCTCTTCGCCTAATCTCGAAGGAACACGGCGGCCAGTTCCACATGGATCGACCAGCGGAACTGGCCGACCGGCCATAGCGCCTCCAGCCTGAATCCCGCCTCGCGCAGGATCTTCGCATCACGCGCGAACGTGTTGGGATTGCACGAAACGTGCACCACCCGCTTCACTTTCGAGCGCGCGATCGTCTCTACCTGCGTCTTCGCGCCCGCGCGCGGCGGATCGAGAACCACGACATCGAACTTGTTGAGTTCCGCGGCCTGCAACGGCTGGCGAAACAGATCGCGATGCGCGGTCGTAACCGGGCGCCCCGCGCGTTTCGCAGCCGCCGACAGTGCCCCCACGGCATCGCGCGCGGCATCCGCCGCAAAGACCTTGGCGCCTGCTGAAAGCGGCAGCGCGAAGGTGCCCGCCCCGCAGAAGAGGTCGGCGACCGCGCCTGCCTTGCCGACCCCCTCCAGCACAGCCGCCTGCAAGGCCGCTTCGCCGTCGCCTGTCGCCTGCAGAAATCCGCCCGGCGGCAAAGCGACGGTGACGTCACCGAAGCGCACGGCGGGTTCGGCAATCTGAAGTACGATCTCGACGCCTGCGGCGGTTTCCGTCGCGATCCGGGCCAGCCTCGCCTCCGATGCGAGCGCGGCGAGTGCGCCGATGTCCGCCGCGGGCAGCGAAAGGTTGGTAAGCAGAACGTCAAAGCCGGAGAGCGTTTCCGTGAGCGTCATGCCGACGGCATGACCCGCCCGCAAACGCGGCGCGAGCGCGCTTCGAAGCTTGCACGCGGCATCCCAGAGCGCAGGCCGGACCACGGGACATTCTTCGAGATCGACAACCGCACTGCTGCCCTCGACATTGAAGCCTATGCGGACCCCTCCGCCGTCGCGCACCAGCCGGAAGCTTGCTCGCCGCCGTGCGCCTGCTGGCGAAAGATGCGTGGGGTGGACCGTCTCCGGCACGATGCCGACACCGGCAAGCGCGCCGAGGATGCGGCCTGAAACGAACTCCGCGAGCACGGCATCGTCCGCGTGCTGCAACTGGCAGCCGCCGCAGACGCCGAAATGCCTGCAGGCGGGTGCGATCCGGTGCAGTCCCGCCGTGATGACGTCACCGTCCACCGTATCGCCGGGAATCGTCCCGGCGACATAGCGGCCACTTTGCGTGACGCCGTCACCACGCGCCGCGAGGCGGACGATAGTTTCCATGCTCAACGGATCAGACCGACGAGGTCTTCCGCGATCAGGCCGTCCCGCCCCCGAAGCGCGGCGTCGCCGTGACGCCATACGGCAGCGCAGGCGGCTTCGAACGGCGCATCGCCGCGCGCGAGGTGCGCCGCGATCATGCCTGAAAGCACGTCGCCGCTCCCGGCCGTGGCGAGGCGTGCCGACGCATGATCGTTGATGACCGCGCGGCCATCGGGCGCGGCGATCACCGTGTCCGGCCCTTTCAGAACGATCACGTTGCCGGACCGCGCGGCGGCGATACGGGCACGGTCCACTTTGCTGCCCGGAAGATCGCCCGGAAGATCGCCGAACAGCCGTACAAACTCGCCTTCGTGCGGCGTCATCACGGCGCCGAGGCCGAAGACCGGCGCCGGATCGTTCGCGAACAGCGAGAAGATATCGGCATCAAGGACCAACGGCTTTCCGGCGCCGAGCACCGCCTCAGCCCGCGCGCGCGCCGCAGCGTCCCGGCCGAGGCCCGAACCGAGAACAATCGCGTCCGCGCGGCCAAGTTCGATTTCGGCGAGCGGCTGCACGACCAGTGAAGACGGGGGCAGCGCCGTCTCGGACGCCAGCGTCACATAACCTGCGCCTGCCCGCTGCGCTGCGCGGGCGGCAAGCCATGCCGCCCCCGCCATCGCGCCGGAAACGACGAGTACATGTCCGCGCCGGTACTTGTGCGCGTCTGGCGAGAGCGCGGCGGCGTGCGGCGCACCGTTTCTGAAGAGCAGCGTCCCGATCTCGCCAAGGCCGATGTCGGCGACGACGACACGCCCGCAGGATGCCGAGGCGGGATGGAGAAGGTGCGAAGGCTTCATCGCACCGAATGTCACGGTAAGGTCCGCAGGCGCGAGGGGCGACAGCACGGCGCCGTTGTCGGTCGCGGCGCCGCTCGGCAGATCGAGCGCGACGATAACTGAAGATGCGTGCGCAAGTTCATGAAGTTTTGTGAGAATCGGCTCTTCCAACCCGCGCGTGAGGCCGGTTCCGAACAGGGCGTCGACGAGCACGAAGCGCGACTCCGCGTCGGCGATGTCCATCACTGGCGCATTCCACAGCAGGGCGGCCTGCCGTGCCGCTTCGGTCGCGGGCGCCGCCACTGCGGCGACTTCGACCGGCCAGCGGCGCTGTCTCAGCGCATTCGCGACCACATAACCGTCACCGCCATTGTTGCCCGGCCCTGCCAGCACCAGTGCCGGTGCAGGCCCATAAAACGCGGCAATCGCCGCGGCAGCGGCTTCACCGGCGCGGCACATCAGTTCGAACCCGCTCGTCCCCGCAGCGATCGCGCGGGCTTCAGCGGCGCGCATTTCGGCTGCGGTCACCACGGGTTCGCGGGGCAGAAGCGGTGGATATTCAGCGGGCATGGAAAGACCCGACACCGATCATGGCAGGCTTGTCAACGCGCACTGTTCTTGCGACAGCATATGACGTCATGCGTCTTCCCGTCCTCGTGGTCCTTGCCGTCACGCTCCTTTTCGGCGCTTGTGCGCCGTCCCCTTTCTATGCGGGCGGCGTCAGGACGACACCGGGCGAGATTCCCCGCGATTCGCGCGGCGAGCCCGTATGGTCCGCGATACCGCAGCCGGTGCAGGAGCGGAGCGAAGGCACGGTGCCGCCGCAGCCGAAGTCGATCCCCGTGCTGCCGCTGCCGACCTCGCCCACATCGCTGTCTTCGCGCTCAGATGTCGGCGTAGACGTGGCGCTCGGCGCGGGCGCCGGGGTGCGTGCAGGCGCCCTTGCTGGCGGGGCCGACGTTCTGGGCGTAGCGCCAGAGCGCACCGGACTGGTAGGCATTGACACGCGGCTGCCAGCGCGCGCGGCGCTCAGCGAGAACATCGTCGCCGACGAGGAGGTCTATGGTTCCCTCGACAGCGTCGATGCGAATGAGGTCGCCGTTCTCGATCAGCGCGATGGGGCCGCAGTCCGAAGCTTCGGGGCCGACGTGGCCGATGCAGAAGCCGCGCGTCGCGCCCGAGAAACGCCCGTCGGTGATCAGCGCAACTTTGTCGCCCATGCCCTGTCCATAGAGCGCGGCGGTGGTGGCGAGCATTTCGCGCATGCCGGGGCCGCCCTTGGGGCCTTCGTAGCGGATGACGAGGACTTCGCCCTCCTCAAACTGGCGGTTCTCGACGGCAGCGAACGCGTCCTCTTCGCAATCAAAGACGCGGGCCGGGCCTTCGAAGACCAGCTTGGCGAGCCCGGCGACCTTCACGATGGCGCCGTCCGGGGCGAGCGAGCCCTTAAGGCCGACGACACCGCCCGTGGGGGTGATCGGGTTTGAAACCTCGCGGATGACCTTCTGGTCGGGGTTCCAGGTGATTTCCTCGATGTTCTCGCCCAGCGTCTTGCCCGTCACGGTCATGCAATTGCCGTGCAGGAAGCCGCCCGCGAGGAGCGTCTTCATCATCATGTAGACGCCGCCTGCCTCATACATGTCCTTGGCGACGTACTGACCACCCGGCTTCAAGTCTGCGACATAAGGCGTTGATTTGAAAATCTCCGCGACATCGAAAAGATCGAATTCGATGCCCGCCTCCGAAGCCATCGCCGGAAGGTGCAGAGCGCCGTTCGTGGAGCCGCCCGTCGCCGCCACAACCCGCGCCGCATTCTCGAACGCCTCGCGCGTACAGATGTCGCGCGGGCGGAGGTTCCGTTCGATCAGTTTCATGATCTGCCGCCCTGCCGCCTCGGCGATATCGTCGCGCGTCTCGTAGGGCGCGGGCGCCATGTTGCTGTTCGGCAGGCTGAGGCCAATCGCCTCCGCCACGCACGCCATCGTGTTCGCCGTGTACTGGCCGCCGCAGGCGCCGTGGCCGGGGCACGCCGCCTTCTCGATCGCGGTCAGGTGCGAGAGCGGACACTTGCCCGACGCGTACTGACCGACGACTTCGAACACGTCCTGCACCGTGAGGTCGCGTCCCTCGTACCGGCCCGGCAGGATCGAACCGCCGTAAACGAAGATCGAAGGCACATTCAGACGCAGCATCGCCATCATCATGCCCGGCAGCGACTTGTCGCAACCTGCGAAGCCGACGATGGCGTCATAGCAGTGACCGCGCACCGAAAGCTCGACCGAGTCCGCGATCACCTCGCGGCTGACGAGCGAGGCCTTCATGCCCTGGTGGCCCATCGCGATACCATCGGTGACGGTGATGGTGTTGAAACGGCGCGGCAGGCCACCTGCCGCGTGCACGCCCTTGCGGGCGATGTCCGCCTGATGGTCGAGCATCGTGTTGCAGGGTGCGCTGTCGTTGCCCGCCGAGACGACGCCAACGAACGGGCGGGCGATCTCTTCTTCGGTGAGCCCCATCGCGTAATAGTACGACCGCTGAGGCGCGCGCTCGGGGCCTACCGACACATAACGGCTCGGCAATTTCGATTTGTCGAACGTCGTCATGCGATTACCTCCAGAAGCTCAGATTCGACGATGCCAATGACACGACCGAGACGCTGCGTCCATGCGGCAATCGCGCCTTCGTCGGCAAGGAGATCCTGGCGGATCTCGAAGGTGAGATAGGAAAGCCCCCTCGCCTCTGCGTGACGGTCCGTCGTGTAGCCGTAGACCGCGCCTGAGTAAGGCTCGTTGTCGCCGACCGTGAAACCGTCGTCGGCGAGGACGCGAATGGCGATGCGTGCGGCGCGGTCGTCTCGGTTGTAGAGCAGCGCGACCTGCCACGGGCGCGTTTCTTCGGGGCGCGAGGCGAGGCTTGGCGTGAAGCTGTGGATCGAGACGAGAAGCTGCGGTTTCAACCGATCGAGCGCCTCGGCGATCGCTGCGTGATAGGGTTCGTGCCAGGCTGCAAGGCGCGTCAGCCGCTCTTCTGCGCTGAGCGACACATTGCTCGGAACGGGAATACCGTCGCTTGCGGACGGGATCGCGCCGTTGTCCTCCGGCGCGCGGTTGCAATCGGCTACGAGACGCGATGCGATTGCGAGGATCGCCGGCGCATTGAGTGCGGCCGACAGCCCGCGCGCCAGCGCCGCAGTGCCGATATCCCATGCGATGTGCTTCTGGAGGTCCGTGGCGCTGACACCGAGCACGAGATCGGCAGGAACGGCGTTCGAGGCGTGGTCGGCGATGATGAGCAGGCGGCCCGGGGCGCCGGGCAGATATTCGGCAGCACTCATCGATCGGCGAACACCGGCTTGCGGCGCGCGGCGAATGCCGCCAGCCCTTCGGCGAAATCGGTGCCCGCGAAGGCCGCGTCGAAAATCGCGGCGCTATCCGCATCGTCGTCGCGGTCGCCATCGAGCACGCGGCGGACGAGGCCCTTGAGCCCGGTGGTGCTCGACGGCGCGTTCTCAACGATCCGTGCGATCAGCAACTCCGCCTCGCGGCTCAGCGCCTCCACGGTCGTGCCCACCTCGATGAGGCCGATAACGAGCGCTTCGTCCGCCGACAGAAGCTCGCCCGTGTAGAGAATGCGCCGCGCCTGCCCCGGCCCGACGAGATCGACGAGCAGCTTGATGTCGTGCAGCGGATAGACGAGCCCCAGCTTCGCCGGAGTAATGCCGAACCGCGCGCGTGACGAAGCGATCCGCATGTCGCAGGCGAGCGCGACACCGCACCCTGCGCCCACGCAGTCTCCATCAACGATGGCAAGCGTCGGGATCGGTGCGCGCGAAATGGCGAGCTGTGCGCCGCGCAGTGCCCGGCGGTTCCCGGCTTGCCACACCGGATCGCGGGCTTTCTCGGAAAACTCGCCGATATCGGCCCCTGCCGAGAACATGGCAGGCGTCGCGGACTGGATGACGAGGACACGCACCGCGCGCTCGGCAACCGCAGCATCGACCAGACGGGGAAATGCTTCCCACATCGCCTGCGAGATGGCGTTGCGCTTGTCCGCACGGTGGAAAGCGATGCGCGCGACCGGCCCGTCGATTTCGAGTTGCAGCGCGTCGGTCATTTCACCCCGTCCTATCCGGTGTCGAACCGGGGCTCCAATGTCACGCGCCTTGCGGCCTCGCAACCGCAAATGCCCTGCCCTCAGCGCAAAGAAAAAGGGCTGCGGCAAAGCTGCCGCAGCCCTTGAAGGCCGCAATGGGCCTTGGGGGGACTTTTACTTCGCGAGCTCAGCGTATTCCGCTTCGGCAACGCCGAGGGTCTTGTACGCGCCTTCGAACTTCTTCTTCGCCGCGCGCTCGTTGCCCGCATCGCAAAGCAGCTCGCCCGTGCGAACCAGCTTCAGCGCCTTCTTGGCCGTATCCGCATCGCCCTTTTCGGCGACCGAACGGATGTTGGCGGGCATCGCGGCGCAGGCGCCTTCAGATGCGTGAGCAGGCGTGATCGAGGCGGTGACGAAGAACGCGGACGCGACGAAAGCGAGGGGGAGAGTGACGAGAACGCGGTTCATGATCTTGCTCCTGATTTGCCGTGGGAGGGCGATTACTGAGTCTTACTTAAAACCATTGAAGCCTGTTTAAGTGTCACTCAGTTCTATGTCAAACGATTTTTTGAGTGCCACGCAAATTGCATACCGCAGCGCAGCATTGCAACGGCAAAAACGCGTAGAAAAAGCCGCTGCGACCATGCGCCGCGGCGCGAGAAGAGCTTAGTTTACGGCGACCAGTTCGGCAGCGGTGACGCCGGAAATGCGCTCCACGCTGTGGCGCATTTCCGAATCGAGCAGCAGGCCGCGCGCGAGCCGGATCGAGGCGAACCCTCCCGGAACCGTGATTTCCGCATAGATATCGCCGCGCCCGGTGGGCAGGCTATCCGCGAGGCGCCGCAGCGCCGCGGCATCGAAGTCTCCCGACACCTTGAGGTTCAGCCGCCCGCGGCTGTGCTTCGACAGTTCGGCAACGGCGGTGAGCCCGCGGATGGTGACGCGCGGCGTCTCCTCTCCGTCGCGCCACAGCAGCTCGGCGTTGATCAGCACGACCTCCTGAGCCGCGGCGGCGGCTTCGAGTGCGGGCATCACCTCTTCGTCGAAACAGCTCGCAACATACTGGCCGCCCGAATCCGACAGGCTGGCGAGCAGATAGCGCGTGCTGCGTCCATTCTGCGGCGTACGCCAACGCACCGACTCGACGAGGCCCGCCATCGTTGCGCTGCCGCGGCCGCCGTCCCACGGCGCGCCATCCTCGCAAACGCGCGCGTAGGAGCGTGCACCGTGCGTATCGAGCACGTGCTGCCAGGCTGAGAGCGGATGCGCGGCGAAATAGAAGCCGAAGGCATCGCGTTCCTTCGCCATTGTCTCGCCGAGCGACCATGCCGAGACGCTGCCTGGCGCCATCAGCGTGATCGAGGCGCCGCCCCCTGCCCCGCCGAACAGCGCACCCTGATGCGTTTCGCGCGCATCGGCCGCTGCGTTCGCCGCCGCGAGCACCGCTTCGGCCATCGCATAAGCCCTGGCGCGGTTGGGCTCGACGCAATCGAAGGCGCCGCCCGAGACGAGGCTTTCGATCTGGCGCTTGTTGAGCAGCGTCGGATCGATGCGTTCGGCAAAATCGGTGAGCGACTTGAATGGGCCGCCCGCCTCGCGGACCTCGACGATGCCTTCCATCGCACGCTCGCCGACACCTTTGAGGCCGGCGAGCGCATAACGCACCTTGCCGTCCTCTACCGAGAAGTCGGCCTCGCTGTTGTTGATACAGGGCGGCAGGCACTCCACGCCCATGCGCTTCATATCGTCTATGAACACGCTGAGCTTGTCCGTGAGCGCGATGTCATAGGCCATCGAGGCGGCGTAGAACTCGACTGGGTACTTCGCCTTCATCCAGCCCGTCTGATAGGCAACGAGCGCATAGGCGGCGGCGTGGCTCTTGTTGAAGCCGTAGCCCGCGAACTTCGCCACAAGCTCGAAGATGTAGTCGGCCTGGGCCTGATCGACGCCCTGCGCGGTGGCGCCTTCGAGGAAACGCGCCTTCTGGGCGTCCATCTCCTCTTTCTTCTTCTTACCCATGGCGCGGCGCAGAAGATCGGCTTCGCCGAGCGAATAGCCCGCGAGCACCTGCGCGATCTGCATCACCTGTTCCTGATAGATGATGACGCCGTAGGTTTCTTTGAGGATCGGCTCCAGCTTCGGATGCAGGCAGTCGACCGCCTCGGTGCCGTGCTTGCGGTTCGCGAAGCTCGGGATGTTGTCCATCGGACCCGGACGATAGAGCGAGACGAGCGCGATGATATCTTCGAAGCAGTCCGGCTTCACCTGCGCGAGCGTGCGACGCATCCCTTCGGATTCGAGCTGGAACACGCCGACCGTGTCGCCCTTCGCAAGCAGCGCGTAAACATCGGGATCGTCCCACGGGATCGTCGACAGATCGACGGTGACGCCACGCTTTTCGAGGAGATCGAGCGCACGCTGGAGAACCGAGAGCGTCTTGAGGCCGAGGAAGTCGAACTTCACGAGGCCGGCCTTTTCCACCCATTTCATGTCGAACTGGGTGACGGGCATGTCGGAACGCGGATCGCGGTAGAGCGGCACCAGTTCGTCGAGCGGGCGGTCGCCGATCACGACGCCCGCCGCGTGCGTGGAGGCGTGGCGCGGCAGGCCTTCGAGCTTCATGGCGAGGTTGACGAGGTTTTCGACCGCCGGATCACGCTTCGTCTCGTTCTCGAACTCGGCGACGCCGTTCATCGTGCGGTCGAGCGTCCACGGATCGGTGGGGTGGTTCGGCACCAGCTTCGCGAGCCGGTCCACCTGCCCGTAAGGCATCTGCAGCACGCGGCCGACGTCCTTCAGCACGGCGCGCGCCTTTAGCGTTCCGAAGGTGATGATCTGCGCCACCTGATCGCGGCCGTAGCGTTCCTGCACGTAGCGGATCACCTCGCCGCGCCGGGTTTCGCAGAAGTCGATGTCGAAGTCCGGCATCGAGACGCGCTCGGGGTTCAGGAAGCGTTCGAACAGGAGGCCGAGCCGCATGGGATCGAGATCGGTGATGGTGAGCGCCCACGCGACCACTGAGCCCGCGCCTGATCCGCGCCCCGGCCCCACCGGAATGCCGTGAGACTTTGCCCACTGGATGAAATCGGCGACGATCAGGAAGTAGCCGGCAAAGCCCATCTTGTTGATGATGCCGAGTTCGTAATCGAGCCGTTCGAAATACGGTTCGGTATCGGTGCGGCCTTCAAGCCGCCGCACGAGACCGGCGCGGGCCTGCTCGACGAGCATCGTGGCCTCGCCCTCGCGGTCGCCGGCGAGGCTCGGCAGGATGGGCTTTCGCGACGGCGCCATCACGGCGCAGCGGCGCGCAACGACGAGCGTGTTGTCGATCGCTTCGGGCACGTCCTCGAACAGGCGGATCATCTCGTCGGGCGTTTTCAGCCAGCATTCCGGCGAAACGCGGCGGCGGCCTTCGGTTTCCACATAGGCACTGTCGGCGATGCAGAGCAGCACATCGTGCGCGGCCGCAAAGCTCTTGTCCGGGAAGGCCACGGGATTGGTGGCGACGAGCGGCAGGTTCCGGGTGTGGGCGAGTGCGATGAGGGCCTGCTCGGCGCTGTCTTCGATCGGATTGTGCGTGCGCGAAAGCTCGATGTAGAGCCGGTCCGGGAACAGTGCCTGCAGCGTGTCCGCATAGGCGTTCGCGGCATCCGTCTGCCCCTCGGCCAATAGGCGCGCGAGCGCGCCGTCAGGCCCGGCGGTGAGCGCGATCAGACCGTCGGTCAGCCCTTCGAGCTCGGCCAGCGGCACGTTCGGGCCATCCACGGGATCGGATTCGAGGTGCGCGCGGGAGACGATGCGGATGAGGTTCTTGTAGCCTGCCTCATCCTGCGCGAGCAGCGCCAGCCAGTCCTGCGCGGGCTTGCTGCCCGCTTGCGGCGTGCCGGGCCGCGCGACCGAGAGCAGCGCGCCGATGATCGGCTGTACGCCCGCGTCCGAAAGTTTCTCCGAAAACTCCATCGCCGCGAACAGGTTGTTCCTGTCGGTAACGGCAGCGGCGGGCATACCGTACTTAATACAGGCCTTGGCGATATCCTTCGCATGAACCGCGCCCTCCAGCATCGAATAGGGCGACTGGATGCGGAGATGGACAAAACGCGATTCGGGCATGGCCTATTGTGGCGCAGGCTCCCGACGCCGGGAAAGCAGGAATTCGAGATTCTGCTTCACGCCCGGCCATTCTGTGGCGATGATGCTGTAGCAGACGATGTCGCGGATGCGGCCGTCCACCGCGATCTGGTGATTGCGCAATACCCCGTCCCGCTTGGCGCCGAGCCGTTCGATGGCGCGCTGCGAGGCGCGATTGAGCCAGTCCGTGCGGATCTGGACGACGTTGCAGCCCATCACCTCGAACGCGTGGCCGAGCAGCAGCAGCTTGCATTCCGTGTTCACCGGGGAACGCTGCACCGACGCTGCATAGAAGGTCGCGCCGATTTCGAGCCGGCGATGCGCTTCATTCATGCGCAGGTAGCGCGTGGCGCCGACGATGCGTCCATCCGCCTCGATCACGAACGGCATCGATCGTCCCGCCGCTTTTTCAGCGAGGGCCGTATCGAGCCAGCCCTTCACATCATCGGGCGAAGGCACGCGCGTGAAGAACAATTCCCAGAGCCGCCCATCGCGCGACACTTCGGCGATGCTCTCCGCATGTGCCGGTTCGAGCGGCAGAAGCCGGGCGTACCGTCCTTCGAGGCGGGGCTGATCCTGCCAGGGGCTCATCGTGTTTCGACCAATTGGCCTTCGTGCAGCTCGACCGTGCGGTCCATCTGCTTTGCGAGCTGCGTGTTGTGCGTGGCGATGAGCGCCGCGGAATTGTGGCTGCGCACGACGCGCAGGAATTCCGCGAGCACGCGCTGCGCGGTCGCTTCGTCGAGATTGCCGGTGGGCTCGTCGGCGAGCACCAGCACCGGCTCGTTCGCGAGCGCGCGCGCCACCGCAACGCGCTGCTGCTCGCCGCCCGAAAGCTGCGAAGGCCGGTGATCGAGGCGCTGGCCAAGGCCGAGATCGGTGAGCAGCGCCTTCGCCTTGTCCGCCGCCTCGCGTGGATCGCGTCCCGCGATGAGCTGCGGCAGCACGACGTTTTCGAGCGCGTTGAAGTCCGGCAGCAGGTGGTGGAACTGGTAGACGAAGCCGAGCTTGTCGCGGCGGACCTCGGTGCGTTCGTGCGCGGAGAGCTTTTCGGCGGGGCGGCCGTCGATGACGATCGAGCCGTCGAAGCCGCCTTCGAGGAGGCCGATCGCCTGCAGCATCGTGGATTTGCCGGAGCCGGACGGGCCGAGCAGCGCGACAATCTCGCCGGGGCCGACGCTGAGGTCGACGCCGCGCAAGACCTCGATCACCGCGCCGCCCTGGCTGAAGCTGCGCGCGAGGCCTTTGACTGCGAGCACGTCACTCATAGCGCAGCACCTGCACGGGATCGGTGCTCGCCGCCTTCCACGCCGGGTAGATCGTCGCGAGGAAGCTGAGCACCAGCGCCAGCGTGACGATGGCGGTGACCTCGACCATGTCGGTTTTCGCGGGGAGTTCGGTGAGGTAGCGGATGCGCGGGTCCCAGAGATCGACGCCGGTGATCTTCGAGACACCGAGCACGATGTTCTGCCGGTAATGCAGGAACAGGAAGCCGAGCGCCATGCCGAGCAATATGCCCGCGGACCCGATCAGCGTGCCGACGGTGACGAAGATGCGCATCATCGCCGCGCGGCTCGCGCCCATCGTGCGGAGGATGGCGATGTCGCGGGTTTTCGCGCGGACGAGCATGATGAGGCTGGTGAGGATGTTGAACACCGCGACGAGGATGATGAAGCCGACGACGACGAACATCACCGTCCGCTCCACCGAAAGCGCCTCGAACAGCACGCCGTTCATCTGCCGCCAGTCGATGATGATGCCGCGCCCGGTCAGCGCGGGGACGAGCGGCTGGAGGATGCGATCGGCCTTGTCCGCATCGGTCGTCGTCAGCGTGATCATGCCGATGTCATCGCCCATGCGCAGGAACGTCTGCGCGCGGTCGAGCGGCATCAGCACGAAGGCCTTGTCGTAATCGAAGATGCCGACCTCGAACACGGCGGCGATCTGATAGGGGACGATGCGCGGGGTCGTACCGAACGGCGTCACCTGCCCGTCGGGCGAGATCAGGCTGATCGTATCGCCCACACCGGCACCGAGCGATTCGGAGAGGCGGGCGCCGATCGCGACGAAATTGCCTTCGAGCGCGAGGTCTTCGAGGCGCCCGGCCTTCACGTTGTCGGCAACGAGCTTGAGGCCCCGAATGTCGTCCATCTGCATCCCGCGCAGGAGGACGCCTTCGGCGCGGCTCTTGTAAGAGCCGATGAGCGGCTGTTCGATGATCGGCTCGGCCTGCACGACGCCGGGCGTGGCGCGCGCCTGCGCCAGCAGCGGCTGCCAGTCCGGCAGGCGGCCGCCGTACCCCTGCACGACGGCGTGGCCGTTAAGGCCGAGGATACGGTCGAAAAGCTCGGCGCGGAAACCGTTCATCACCGACATGACCGCGATGAGGGCGGCAACGCCAAGCGCAACGGCGACGAGGCTGATCGATGCAACGAGGAAGATGAACCCCTCACCCCGCCCCGGCAGCAGATAGCGCCGGGCGATCATGCGCTCGTAGCGGGAGATCATCCCGCGAGCTTCTCCAGCGCGGCCTCGACGGAAAGCTCATGGCGCTCGCCGGTTTTGCGGTGCTTGAGCTCGACGACACCCGCGCTGACGCCCTTTGGCCCGACGACGAGCTGCCAGGGGATGCCGATGAGGTCCATGCCCGCGAACTTGGCGCCGCCGCGCTCGTCGCGGTCGTCGTAGAGCGTTTCGACGCCCGCGCGTTGTAGCTTCGCGTAAAGATCGTCCGCCGCCACGTCGCAGGCGGCATCGCCGCTCCTGAGGTTGATGAGGCCGACTTTGAAGGGCGCGATCGCTTCCGGCCACACAATGCCGTCTTCGTCGTGGCACGCCTCGATCACCGCGCCGACGAGGCGCGAGACGCCCACGCCATAGCTGCCCATCTGCGGCGTGACGGGCTTGCCGTCCTGCCCCTGCACCGAAAGGCCCATCGCTGCCGAGTATTTGGTACCGAAGAAGAAGATGTGGCCGACCTCGATACCGCGGCGGCTGAGCAAACGCTCCGCCGGAACCGGGCAGTTCGTCACCTTCTCGTGCTCTTCGGCTTCCATCGCGTAGATCGAGGAAAGCTTCGAGACGGCCTCGGGATCGGTGACGTCAACGTCCTCGATCGCCGAATCGTAGAAAATCTCACTCTCGCCCGTCTCGGCGAGGATGTGGAACTCGTGGCTCATGTCGCCACCGATCGGGCCCGTGGGCGCGCGCACCGGCACAGCCTTGAGGCCCATCGCCGCGAATGTGCGCAGATACGCCTCGAACATGGCGTTGTACGAAACCTTGCCGCCCGCTTCGTCGAGATCGAAGCTGTAGGCATCCTTCATCAGGAACTCGCGGCCGCGCATCACGCCGAAGCGGGGGCGCACCTCGTCGCGGAACTTCCACTGGATATGATAGAGCGTGCGCGGCAAATCGCGGTAGCTGCGCACGGAATCGCGGAACAGCGCCGTGATCATCTCCTCGTTGGTCGGCCCGTAGAGCATTTCGCGCTCGTGCCGGTCCTTGAAGCGGAGCATCTCCGGGCCATAGGCATCATAGCGGCCGGATTGACGCCAAAGGTCCGCCGACTGGATGGTCGGCATCAGCAGCTCGATGGCGCCCGCGCGGTCCTGCTCGCGGCGGACGACGTCGGCGATCTTGTCGAGGACGCGAAGGCCGACCGGCAGCCACGCATAAATGCCGGCCGAGGTCTGGCGCACGAGACCGGCCCGCAGCATCAGCTGGTGGCTGACGATCTGCGCGTCGGTGGGGGTTTCCTTGAGGAGCGGAAGAAAATAACGGGAAAGTCGCATAGTGCGCGCTGTCTAGCATGGGCGGCCGCGCAAGCAACTGCCCAATCCGCGATCCCCTACCCTTGCCCGTTACGCAGCCGCACCGAGCCGCATTGTTGCATCATATCCACACCCCCCGAAATTAATGTGCGTGGGGCGTGACGCTCTCTTGTCGGGATGCCCACCCGCACCGTAACACTCTCGCCACTGATCCGGTATCGCCTGTGGGAGGGCACCAGGGTTGGGGGAGGACGCGCGACGCGAATAACGACGGCGCGCTAGCAAGGTCGGGGTCCGATGGGGGAACAGAGGACCTGATCTTCGCGGGAGTTAAAAAGACTCGTCACGAGAGCGCCCGGGCCGGAAACGACCCGGGCGCTTTTCATTTGTGGCCGTTCTCAAACGACCCTGAAGAACCCGCCTGTTCGACAGGCTGTTGCGGCGGCGCATCGCGCATGACGCCGCCGAGCCACGCGGCCGAACGCCGCAGAGCCAGCTTTCCCGCCTCCGTATCGAGATCGAATTGGTGCTCGTGCGCGAGCGGCGGCGTGTAGGCATCAGGAAAGAACAGCGTTTCCACCTTGGCGCCTTTCGCACGCAGGGCATCCGCCAGTTGGACAGACTGCGGACGCAGCGGATCGACGTTGCCGACCGAGATGAACGCAGGCGGGAACGCAGGCGTGACGTGCTGCGCGACGGACATCAGCGCGAAGGCTGGGTCACTGCGGAAATCCCGCGTGCCGCTGTACGCCCACACCACCGTGCGCAGGAAAATGCCGAAGGGACCGTCGAAGTTCACCTTGCCGACGTCATAAGGCCCGCAATAGAGCAGCACACCGCGCAGCGGCGCGGGAAGCGGCGAAGGCGTGATGCCGACGGCATCCGCATAATCGGCTGAGGTCACGATACCCGCGAGCTGCGCCGCAAGCTGTGCGCCCGCCGAATCGCCGGCGAGCACGATGCGTGCGGGATCGAGGCCATACCGCGCCCCTTCCTGCGCCACGAAGCCGAGCGCTTCATTCGCTTGCCGCACCGGGGTTGGGTAGGTCGCGCCCGGCGCGATCGAATAGCTGATGTTGACGACGCCATAGCCTCTGGCGGCAAGAATCTTCAGGTAGTTGGTGAGGTCGGATTTGTCGCCCGAAACCCATGCGCCGCCGTGAATCCAGAGAATCACGGGAAACGGTCCCTTACCGCTTGAAGGTAGGTGAATGTCGAGCCTCGCATCGGGATCGCCCGGTGCGTAGGCGATGTCGTTCAGCGAGCGGACGTTCGTGGGCAGGTGCTTTTCAAGCTTTGCCGATGCGGCGCGCGCGCCGGCATCGAAGATTTGCCGGATGACGAGCACACCCGGCCACGGGCTGAGCCACGCCGCCGCGAGAACGAGCACGACAAGCACTGCCAGCGCAGCCGCCAACCGCTTGATCCACCGCCCCATGGCCGCGACCCTCTCACCCTGTCCGCGCAAATGTTACCATGGATAAAGGCGCAGGTATTCGCACTTCAGGCCGCGCGGGCGCTTTCACGTGCAACCCGTGTGTCTCGCACCGGGGGCAGACCGAACAGGCGCGCATATTCGCGCGTGAATTGCGGCACGCTTTCGTAGCCGACAGAGAATGCCACGTGCGCGGCGCTGCGCCCTTCCGAAAGCATCAGCCGTTTCGCTTCGATGAGGCGCAGCTGCTTCTGGAATTGCAGCGGCGAGAGCGAAGTGATCGCCTTGAAATGGTGATGGAACGACGACGGGCTCATGCCCGCGGCAGCGGCCAGGCGCTCGACGGGAACGGTCTCGGCGTAAGCCTCGCGCAGCACGGCAACGGCCCGTGCGATCCGCCTTGCGTGGCCATCGGGCCAGCCGAGTTGCCGGATGGCAGGCCCATGTCGCCCGGCGAGCAACCAATAGTGCATCTCGCGTCGCAGCTGCGCCTGCAGCACCGGCAGCGCTTGTGGGCGGTCCAGCAGCTGCATCAAACGAAGCGCGGCGTCGGCGACCTCCCTGTCCGTCGTATCGACGCGAACGGGTGCGGCATCGGAAACGAGCGCAGGCTTCATTTCCGTCGTGAGCTCGGCGATCAGCGCAAGATCCAGTTCCAGCACCAGTGAATAGTAAGGCGCGGCAAGGCTCGCCCGCGTGATCTGGCTGACGGTCGGCACGTCCGCCGTCACGAGCAGCGAATCCCCGGCGGAAAAAGTGAAGGCCTGCGTTCCCATCGTCACCTGCTTGCTGCCTTGCACCAGAAGGCAGACCAGCGGACGGTAGACGTCGTGGAGGAGCCCGCTCGGCGTGGTCGCGCGCACGGCGAAAAGGCCGGGGATCGGAGTCGGCGCAAAACCGAGCGGGTCGGCATGGGCGTCTGCGTGGCGCCGGACAGCTTCAAGGAGCGTGGTCATGAAAGACGCAATAGCCGCTTTCCACCTGAAATACATCTCCGTTGGAGGATCAGGCAAGACACTCCGAGCTTCCGGCAACACGGGGATGCGCGCGGCGCCTATACATCAAGCAACACAAACCCAAGGAGAATGGCCATGACAAAGATCACCCTCGTAACTGGTTCCAGCCGCGGCCTTGGTCGCAATACGGCGCTCAGCATCGCACGCCGCGGCGGCGATGTCGTGCTCACCTATCACAGCCGCAGCGACGAGGCGGACCGCGCCGTCGCGGAGATTCAGGCAATGGGCCGCAAGGCGGTGGCGCTGCAGCTCGACACCGGCGATGTCGCTGCTTTCGCTGGCTTCGCAGACCGGCTGCGTACGGCGCTACGCGAAACGTGGCAGCGGGAGACGTTCGATCATCTGGTGAACAACGCCGGACACGGCGAATACGCGCCTATCGCCGAAACCACGGAGGCGCAGTTCGACGGCCTCGTCAACGTGCACCTGAAGGGCGTGCTCTTCCTCACACAGGCACTGCTGCCGCTGATCGCCGATGGCGGCCGCATCGTGAACATCTCGAGCGGTCTCACCCGTTTCGCCTACCCCGGCTACGCGGCCTATGCGGCGATGAAAGGCGCGGTCGAGGTGCTGACGCTCTACATGGCGAAGGAACTCGGTGCGCGTGGGATCGCGGTCAACACCGTGGCACCGGGTGCGATCGAGACCGATTTCGGCGGCGGCGCCGTGCGCGACAACGCCGAGATCAACAAAGGCCTCGCCGATATCACTGCGCTCGGCCGCGTCGGCGTGCCGGACGATATCGGGCCAATGATCGCGAACCTGCTTTCCGAGGACAATCGCTGGGTAAACGCGCAGCGGATCGAGGTTTCGGGTGGTCAGGCGATCTGAGGTTTTTGGCTTACCCCTCTTCCCAACCCTCTCCCCGGCGGGGAGAGGGAGTTGGTTAGACGAGGCGGCTTTGTTTGAGGGCCGCCGCGATGAAGCTGGCGAACAGCGGATGCGGGTCGAACGGCTTGGATTTCAGTTCCGGGTGGAACTGGACACCGATGAACCACGGGTGTTCGGGCCGTTCGACGATCTCTGGAAGCTCGCCGTCTGGCGACATGCCGGAGAAGACGAGGCCGCCCTTTTCGAGCGCATCCTTGTAGTGGATGTTCACCTCGTAGCGGTGGCGGTGGCGTTCGGAGATATCGGTGGCGCCGTAGACGCTGCCGACGACGCTGTTCGCGCCAAGCTTCGCCGGGAACGCGCCGAGACGCATCGTGCCGCCGAGGTCGCCGCCCACTTCGCGTTTCTGGAGGCCCTCTTCGGACATCCACTCGGTGATGAGACCCACGACAGGCTCATCCGTGGGGCCGAACTCGGTGGTCGACGCACCCGCGATGCCCGCAAGGTTTCGCGCGCCCTCGATGCAGGCCATCTGCATCCCAAGGCAGATGCCGAAGAACGGCACGCCGCGCTCGCGCGCGAACGCAACGCTGGCGATCTTGCCTTCGCTGCCGCGCTCGCCGAAGCCGCCGGGAACGAGAATGCCGTGCATCGGCTCCAGAAGCTGGGGCTCAGCCCCTTCCCCTTCGAACAGTTCCGCGTCCAGCCACTTGACGTTGACCTTGACGCGGTTCGCGATGCCGCCGTGGACGAGCGCCTCGTGCAGCGACTTGTAGGCGTCCTGCAAGCCCACGTACTTGCCGACGACGCCGATGGTGACTTCGCCCTCGGGATTGTTCAGCCGGTCCATGATGTCGTCCCAGCGGGACAGGTTCGGCGAGGCCTCGGCCTCGATGCCGAAGGCGCGCAGCACTTCACGGTCCAGCCCCTCGGCATGGTACTGGAGCGGCACGGCGTAGATGCTTTTCGCATCGAGCGCCGGGATCACGGCTTCCTTGCGGACGTTGCAGAACAGCGCGATCTTCGCGCGGTCGCTGTCCGGCACCGGCTTTTCGCAGCGGCAGACGAGCACCTGCGGCTGGATGCCGAGGCTGGTGAGCTCGCGCACGCTGTGCTGCGTCGGCTTCGTCTTGAGTTCGCCCGCCGCGGCGATGAACGGGATCAGCGTGACGTGAACGAAGCACACGTTTTCGGCGCCGATGTCGTTCCGCAGCTGGCGGATCGCCTCGATGAACGGCAGCGATTCGATGTCGCCCACCGTGCCGCCGATCTCGCAGAGCACGAAATCGAGGTCCTCGGTGTCGGCAAGAGCGAACGCCTTGATCGCGTCCGTCACGTGCGGGATCACCTGGACGGTCGCGCCGAGGAAGTCGCCGCGGCGCTCCTTGGCGATGATCTGCTGGTAGATGCGACCCGAGGTGACGTTGTCGGACTGGCGCGAGGGCACGCCCGTGAACCGCTCGTAGTGGCCGAGATCGAGATCGGTCTCCGCCCCGTCGTCGGTGACGTAGACTTCGCCGTGCTGATAAGGCGACATGGTTCCCGGATCGACGTTCAGATACGGGTCGAACTTGCGGATGCGCACCGTATAGCCGCGCGCCTGCAGGAGCGCGGCGAGGCTCGCCGCCATGAGACCTTTTCCGAGCGAGGAAACCACGCCGCCGGTGATGAAAATGTACCGCGCCATGGGAGAAAACCTATAGGCGAGCAAAGGGATGGACCGCCACCCGATTCGGGGCAGCGGCGGGACTTTTTTCTGTGGATGACTTTATTGCGCGGTCGGAATGTCGTCGCTGGCGGGCGCTGCCGGGAGCGCCATCGGCAGCGCATCATTGGCAGGCGCCGTGCTGCCGGGGAGCGCGGTCGGCAGGCCGTCGGCAGGCGCTGCGGGGGCTTCCGCGGTGGGCACGAGCGAAGTGTCGATCGTGGTCGGCGCCTTGGCGAGGCTGGCCATCACGGCGAGCAGGATGCTGGTGCCGAGGAAGAACGCCGCGAGAACGCCGGTCGACTTGGTGAGCAGATTGCCCGCGCCCCGCGCTGTGAGCAGCCCGCCCGGACCGCCGCCGATACCAAGCGCCCCGCCCTCGCTACGCTGCAGCAAAATCACCGCGACAAGCGCGATCGCGATCAGCGAGTGGATGACAAGGACGAAGTGCATCAGCGCGGTGGACATGCGGAACCGATCGTTTCTGGCGAATTTCTGCTGGCCACATAACGACGCGGAGACGCGAGTTCAAGCACTCCGGGCTCTGCGCGCCGCGATTGACCTTTGCATACGGCGGCGCGATGGGAGGCGGCATCGCCATGCAGGATACCGGCCATATGGACCCCAAGGATATTATCGAGGCCGCAGCAAGGCTCGGTCCGAGCGTCGATTTCGGCAAGGCTTCGTCAGATTACGGCAAGTTCCGGGCCGGTTTCCCGGAAGCGTTCTTCGGCCGCCTCGCCGAACAGATCGCGCTTCGGGCAGGACTGAAAGCGCTCGATATCGGCACAGGCACGGGCACGGTCGCGCGCAGCCTTGCCCGGCGCGGGCTCGACGTCATCGGTGTCGATCCCTCACCCGAGATGATGCAGGAAGGCGCCGAGATCGCCCGGCGCGAAGGCGTTTCCGTCGATTTCCGCGAAGGCCGTGCCGAGACGCTGGCGTTTCCCGACCAGACCTTCGACATCGTCACTGCCGGACAGTGCTGGCACTGGTTCGAACGCGAGCGTGCCGCCGCAGTAGCCTTCCGTGTGCTGAAGCCCGGCGGACACCTGGTCATTTGCCATTTCGACTGGCTTCCGCTCCGGGGCAACGTCGTCGAGGCGACCGAGCAGCTGATCATGGAAGCGAATCCGGCATGGGCGCTCGCCGGCGGAACAGGAGTCTATCCGCACTGGCCCGCCGACATGGCGAACGCCGGCTTTACGAGCCTTGAAACCCGGTCGTTCGATATCGCCCAGCCCTACAGCCATGAAGCGTGGCGCGGCCGCATCCGCGCCAGCGCCGGGATCAAGGCCAGCCTCGACGCCGAAGCAACCGCCCGTTTCGACGAGATTCTGGCCTCGACGCTCCGCGCACGTTTTCCGGAAGATCCACTCGCGGTTCCGCACCGGGTGTGGTGGATCGTGGGTGAAAGGCCCTAGCGGACGATCCCGATGCCGAAGCGCAGGCGGGTGTTGCGTTCGTCGTAGTCGATGAGCGCTTCGCCGTAGCCGGTGTAGAGCTGGCTGTAGAGATAGAGGTTGAGCCCGGTCCAGCGGCGCAGCGAATAGCTCATGTCCACCTCGGCACTGCCGCGCCCGCCTGAAAGGTTGCCTTGTAGAAAGGTGCGCAGGCCGAAACCGTCCTGCTGTTTCAGGTCGATCGTGAGGCCCGTGTAGCCGCGATAGCGGGCGATGCGCTCGTTGCCCTCCTTGCTGCCGACATAGACCCAGAGCCGCGGCGCGGCGGTGAGCGTCCAGCCGTTGCCGAGACCGAAACCGACCGAGGGCTCCACGTAGAGCGTGTTGTAGCTGCGCGAATCCGCGCCGTCCTCGCCATTCGACTGGTGACGGAGACCCGCCTGGATGCCGAGCATCGGCGCGCCGATGCTGGTCGAGCCCGGTGAGACGGCGCGCAGGAACAGTTCCGGGCTGAACGTGATGTCGTACATCGGGATCGACTCTTGGGAGAGATCCCAGAACATGCGCTGCGTGTATCCGAAATAGAGGCCCGCGCGCCATTCGCGGCTGCCGTCTCCCGTTGTGAACTCACGCGGCTGGTGGCCGAAGAGGCGGTAGCGGAAGCTGAGCTGGAGCTTTGCGTCCGACGGGTTCGCGCCGACGAGCGCATACATCGGCTCGTAGGTCTCGAAGCGGCCGAGGCCGGTCGATTCGGCCTCCTGCGGCGTGGCCGTGGAGGCTGCGACGGCCACCTGTGGCGCGGGCGCTGCCGGGACCGAACCGAGACGGTAGGTGACGCGCGCGAAGCCGCCGGGGGTGATCTCGGCAGGTGCCGGGCCTTCCAGCGCCGCCTCGCCTTCCGCCACGGTGATCGTTTTCGGTGCGTCGAGCTTCGCGGCCTCTGCGCTGTCGTTGAGGAAGATCACCTCGAACGTGCCGGTGCGCGGTGCATTCGCCTCCGGCACCACGAGCCGCACCTCCGCCGCTGCCGGCAGGGAGACCAGCATCACGGCGGCGAAAGCTGCGGCGCGCACGCGTCAGGCCGCAGCGATGATGGGCAGGAAGTCCGCGGCCTTGAGGCTGGCGCCGCCGACGAGGGCGCCGCCGACCTCGGGCACCGCGAACAGCTCGGCGGCGTTCGAGGGCTTCACCGAGCCGCCGTAGAGGATGAGGATGCGGCGTCCGTCCTCGCCGTAGCGGGCGACGAGGCGCGCGCGGATGGCATTGTGCATCTCGTCGACATCGCCCGCGAGCGGCGTGCGGCCCGTACCGATCGCCCACACGGGCTCATAGGCGATGACGACGCTTGCCGGGTCCGCATCCGGAAGCGAGCCGTCGATTTGCGCCGCGACGACGTCGAGATGGCGCGCGGCATCACGCTCGGCTTCCGTTTCGCCGACGCAGATGATCGCGCGGAGGCCAGCCATGATCGCTGCCGTGGCCTTCAGCTTCACGACCGCGTCGGTCTCGCCGTTGTCGGTACGCCGCTCGCTGTGACCAACGATGACGAAGTCGCAGCCGAGATCGGAGAGCATCGGCGCGGCGATGCAGCCGGTGTGCGCACCCGAGGGGTTCGCGTGGCAATCCTGCCCGCCAAGCCGCAAACGCGTGCCCGCCGCGGCACCCTTTGCCAGAGCGAGGAGCGTAAATGGCGGTGCGATGGCAACTTCGACACGGGAAGGCGCGGAATCGGCCGCCCGCGCGATCGCTTCCACCTCGACAAGCGCAGCCTTCAGGCCGTTCATTTTCCAGTTGCCCGCAACCAGCATCGGCTTTTCCATCAAACTCTCCATGTGCATTTGCGGTAGGCCTTAGCAACGCACGCACGGGCAAGCCAAGGGCGCGCTTGCCGCGCCTGCCGCAGCTACCTATAAACCGGGCGCTATTTTCAATGCTGAACGCGCGCGAAAGACCAAAGGCTCCCGATGATCAGTTTCTTCCGCAAGGCCCTCTCTTCCTGGATCGTCCTTGCCCTTCTCGGGCTGGTGCTCGTCGCCTTCATCGTCACCGGTATCGGTGATCCGTTCGGCGGCGGCCCGGCGGCGAATGCAGTGGCCGAGGTCGCGGGAGAGGATGTCACCGACGCGCAGCTCTCCAGCCAGTTCGACCGGCAGCTCGCGACGATCCGGCAGGAACAGCCGGGCATCACCGCGGCGCAGGCCGTGCGCGGCGGCATGTTGGAAGGCGTGCTCGAACGCCTGATCGGCTCGCAGGCACTCACCGCGATGGGTGAAAAGCTGGGCCTGGGGCCGAGCAAGCGGCAGGTGGACGCCGAAATCGCCTCGATCGCGGCGTTCCGTGGCCCCGACGGACGTTTTTCCGAGGATGTGTTCCGGCAGGCAATCGGCGCTCAGGGGCTGACCGAAGACATGGTGCGCCGCGAGATCGGCGGCGACGTCGTGCGCCGCCAGCTGCTCGGCCTTGTCGATTCGATCCCGATGACGCCGCGCAAGCTCGCCGAGCCGTTCACGGCGCTCCAGCTCGAGCAGCGCACGCTCGAACTCGGCGCGATCCCGGCGCAGTCCTTCCCGGTCCCGACGCTCAGCGATGCGGACCTTGAAGCCTTCTACAAAAAGAACATCGCCAACTACACGGTGCCGGAACGCCGCCGCATCACCTACGCGCTGATCGACAATGCCGAGATCGCGAAGACCGTGAAGGTGACTGATGCCGCGTTCGCCGACTACTACAAGCGCCACGCCAGCGAATTCGCCGCGAGCGAGACGCGCACGCTGCGTCAGGTGGTGGTGCAGGACAAGGCGCAGGCCGACACGATTGCGAAGCGGGTGAACGCCGGTGAAGACTTCGCCGCCGTCGCAAAGGACGTCGCAGGCTACGGCGAAACCGACATCGAACTCGGCACGCTTTCGAAGAGTGCGCTTGCCGACCAGACGGCCGACGCCGTGGCCGACGCCGCGTTCAAGGCTGCGTCGGGCAAGATCGCCGGGCCTGTGCAGAGCGAATTCGGCTGGCATGTCGTGCATGTCGATGCCGTCGTGACGAAGCCCGCGCGCACGCTCGCCGAAGTGAAGGACGAGATCCGCCCTGCGGTCGAGGCGGATCTTGCCGCGAACGCCGTCGCCGATATCGTCGAAAAGGCGGACGACGCTCTTGCGGAAGGCGCCAGCGTCGCCGAGGCTGCAAAAGATCTCGGCCTCACCGTGGTCCGCATTCCGCCGGTGACGAGCGAAGGCCTGACGCTCGGCGAATCTGGCCTGCAGCTCGACCAGCGCATCCGTCCGCTCATCGAGCGCGCGTTCGCCACGGAAGAGAACGACGAGCCGACTGTCGAGGATGTTTCCGAGACGCTGCACGCGCTGATGGACGTTGAAGAGGTCGTGCCGCCGACGCCGGTGCCGCTCGCCGAGATCAAACCGCAGATCACCGCAGCGCTCACCTTCGAGCGCCAGATGGCTGCCGCGAAGGCAGTTGCCGACAAGATCGTGGTGGGCCTCAAGGCCGGAAAGCCGCTCGCCGCGCTGCTCGCGGAAAACAAGCTGCCGCCCGCGCAGAGCTTCACCGCCCGCCGTATCGAGATCGCGGCGCGCCGCGAGCCCGTGCCGCCGCCGATCAGCCTTGGCTTCGCGCTTGCCAAGGGCGATGCGCGGGCGCTCGCCCAGCCGCGCAATGGCGCCTGGTTCGTCGTGCATGTCGCCGATGTGAAGCCGGGCAACCTCGCCGAGGCGCCCGCTTTCCTCGATCAGATGCGTTCGCAGATGCAGACTGCCGCGACGAACGAATACGCCCAGAATTTCGTGGCAGCGATCATGGCCAATGTCGGCGTCAAGCGGAACGACAAAGCCCTCGAACGCCTGAAGCAGCGCTATCTGGGCACCGCCGACCAGCCCCAATGATCCATCCCGAGGCCGCGGACTTCGCGCGGGTTTACGAGGCCGGAAGGCCGCAACTCGTCTGGACGCGGCGCATCGCCGATACGGAGACCCCGGTTTCCGCGATGCTGAAGCTCGGCAAGGCGGGATCGGGCGCGTTCGTGCTTGAATCCGTGGAAGGTGGGACGGTGCGCGGGCGCTATTCGCTGCTCGGCTTCGCGCCCGACCTCGTGTTCCGTGTTCGCGGTCGGCAGGCGGAGGTCAACACCCGCTTCGCCTCCACGCCTGATGCGTTCACGCCCTTGGACGCCGCGCCGCTCGATGCGCTGCGCGATCTCGTTGCCGCGTGCCGGATGGACTTGCCTGCGGATTTGCCGCCCGCCTTCGCCTGCCTCGTCGGCTACATGGGCTATGAAACGATCGGGCTCGTGGAACCGGTGCCGACACCAGAGAACGATCCGCTCGAGCTTCCCGACATGCTGTTCGTGCGCCCATCGCTGCTGATGGCGTTCGATCGGCTGAAGGACGAGCTTTTCATTGCCGCGCCGGTGTTCCCCGGCGCTCTTTCGGCAAGCGAGGCGCTCGCAGCGGCGATCGAACGGATCGAGACCGCCGAGGCGCGGCTTGCAGGCGCATTGCCGCAGACTGCTCGCGAAACCGCCCTGCCCGCCGCTGCCGATGTGACGCACCACACCGACCCGGCGCGCTATGCCGAAATGGTGCGGCGCGCGCAGGACTATATCGTTGCAGGCGATATCTTTCAGGTGGTGCTGGCGCAGCGCTTCTCGATCCCGTTCGCGCTGCCGCCGTTCAGCCTCTACCGCTCGCTGCGGCGCATCAACCCTTCGCCGTTCCTCTACATGCTCGACCTGCCGGGCTTCGCGCTGATCGGTTCCAGTCCCGAAATCCTCGTGCGCGTGCGCGAAGGCGAAGTGACGGTGCGCCCGATCGCGGGCACCCGCCCGCGCGGCGCGAACGCCGTGGAAGACGCTGCGAACCGCGACAGCCTGCTCGCCGATCCCAAGGAGCTTGCCGAGCACCTGATGCTGCTCGACCTCGGCCGCAACGATGTCGGCCGCGTGGCGTCGGAAGGCAGCGTTTCGGTGACGGAGCGCAACACGGTGGAGTTCTACAGCCACGTGATGCACATCGTTTCCAACGTGCGCGGCGACCTTGCGAAGGACAAGGACGCCATCGACGCGCTGATGGCGGGCTTCCCGGCAGGTACGGTCTCGGGGGCGCCGAAGGTGCGCGCGATGCAGATCATCGCCGAGTTGGAGGCCGAGAAGCGCGGCGCCTATGCGGGCGGGGTCGGCTATTTCTCGCCCGACGGATCGATGGACAGCTGCATCGTGCTGCGGACCGCCGTGGTGAAGGACGGCACCATGCACATTCAGGCAGGCGCAGGCATCGTGGCGGACTCAACCCCCGCTTACGAGCAGCGCGAGTGCGAGGCCAAGTCCGGCGCGCTGATCGCCGCCGCGCGGGACGCCATCACCCGCGCCGGAGAGTCGGGATACGGGCAATAACTTGCCCTCCCCGCGTCCCTTGATTAGGGCGGTCGCGCCATGATCCTCGTCATCGACAATTACGACAGCTTCACCTGGAACCTCGTCCACTACCTGATGGAGTTGGGCGCGGAGGTGGAGGTGGTACGCAACGATGCGATATCCGCTGGACAGGCGCTTTCGAGCGGGGCGAGCGCGTTCCTGATCTCGCCCGGCCCCTGCACGCCGAACGAGGCTGGGATCAGCCTCGATATGGTCGCCGCGTGCGCCGATGCCGGAAAGCCGCTGCTCGGCGTCTGCCTCGGCCATCAGGCGATCGGCCAGCACTTCGGCGGTAAGGTGGTGCGCGGGCACCTGATGCACGGCAAGACATCGCCCGTGAGCCACGACGGGACCGGGCTGTTTGCGGGCATCCCCTCGCCCTTCACGGCGACGCGCTATCATTCGCTGATCGTGGAAGACATTCCAGAAAGCCTGATCGTGAATGCGTGGTCGGACGACGAGGCGGTGATGGGGTTCCGTCATGCGCGCCTGCCGATCCACAGCGTGCAGTTCCACCCGGAGAGCATCGCAACCGAGCATGGCCACGACATGCTCGCAAATTTCCTGCGGATCGCCGGGATGACTCCGCGACCGCGCGACATTGCCCAGTGAGACACCTGCCCGCCACCGGAGCACCGCTTGGCGAGGCGGAGGCGCGCGCGGCATTTGACGCCATTCTGAACGCCGATGTCGAGGACGCGGAGATCGCGCGCTTCCTGACCGGACTGGCCGAGCGCGGCGAGACCGTCGACGAGCTTGTCGCGGCGGCGAGCGTGCTGCGAAGCCGGATGCGGCCCGTGACGGCGCCCGAAGGCGCGATCGATGTGTGCGGCACGGGCGGCGACGGCGCGCATACGCTCAACATCTCGACCGCGGTCGCCATCGTCGTTGCCTCGTGCGGCGTGCCGGTCGCCAAGCACGGCAACCGCGCGGCGTCTTCGAAATCTGGCGCTGCGGATGTGCTGACCGCGCTTGGGCTCGACCTCGATCTTGCCTCCGACACGGTGGAGCGATCGCTCGCCGAGATCGGCATCGGCTTTCTGTTCGCTGCGAAACACCACCCGGTGATGGCGCGCGTCGCGGGCGTGCGGCGCGCGATCGGGCGACGGACGATCTTCAACATGATCGGCCCGCTTGCGAATCCGGCTGGTGTGAAACGGCAGCTCGTGGGCGTGCCGGGGCAGCAATGGCTGCTCTCCATCGCCGGGGCGCTGCAGCGGCTGGGCGCTGATGCCGCCATGGTGGTGCATGGCAGCGACGGACTCGATGAACTGACCGTCACCGGGCCGACGGCCTGCACGCGGCTGATCGCGGGGCGCCTCGAAACCGAAGAGGTGTCGCCCGAGGCGGCAGGACTCGCGCGGCACGAACCCGAAGCGATCCGGGGCGGTACGCCCGAGGAGAATGCGGCGGCGATGCTGCGGCTTCTGGAAGGCGCACGCGGCGGCTACCGCGACATCGTCTGCCTGAACGCGGCGGGCGCCCTGATCGTCGCGGGCAAGGCGGATGATTGGGCCGCTGGTGCGGCGATGGCAGCAGCAGCGCTCGACGACGGGCGCGCCCGGGCGCTGCTCGAACGCTGGAAGGCTTTTCGATGAGCGACGTGCTGGCGGAAATCTGCGACCACAAGCGCGGCGTCGTCGCGGCGCGGAAGGCCGCGCGGCCGATCGACGAGATCGATGCAGCAGCGCGCATCGCGGATGCCCCGCGCGGCTTCAAGGCGGCGCTCGATGCGGCGAAGCGCGAAAGCCGCTTCGGCCTTATCGCCGAGATCAAGAAGGCATCGCCGAGCAAGGGACTGATCCGCGCGGACTTCGACCCGCCGGCGCTGGCGCGCGCCTACCGTGCGGGAGGGGCTTCGTGCCTTTCGGTGCTGACCGAGGAGCACTGGTTCCAGGGCAGCGACGACAAGCTGATCGCGGCGCGCGGGGCCGTCCCGCTGCCGGTGCTGCGCAAGGACTTCATGGTCGATCCCTATCAGGTGGCGGAAGCGCGGGCGATCGGAGCGGATGCGATCCTTATCATCGTTGCGGCGATCGACATCGGTCTTGCGAAGGAACTGGAAGCGGCGGCGTTCGGCTGGGGGATGGATGTTCTTGTCGAGGTGCATGATGCAGACGAGCGAGACGCTGCGCTTGCGCACCTGAAATCGCGGCTTCTGGGCGTGAACAATCGCAATCTCAAAACATTGCATGTCGATATTGAAACATCGGCTGAGCTGGCCGGTGGCGTGCCGGCGGACTATACGCTCGTCGGCGAAAGCGGGCTGCGCACACGCGCGGACCTCGACCGACTGGCCGCCTTCGGCATCAACAGCTTCCTTGTGGGGGAATCGCTGATGGCGCAGGATGACGTCACCGCCGCGACGAAACGGCTGCTGGAGGGCTGATTCATGGCACTCACCCACCTCGACGAGGCCGGCAAGGCCCGCATGGTCGACATCTCCGGCAAGGCGGTGACCGCGCGCACGGCGATCGCCGAAGGGCATATCACCATGTCCGCACAGGCGCTCGCGGCCGTCCGCAGCGCAAACGCGGCGAAGGGGGACGTGCTCGCCGTGGCGCGCATCGCGGGGATCACCGCGGCGAAAAAGACCGCCGATCTCATTCCGCTCTGCCATCCGCTGCCGCTTACGAGCGTTGCGGTGGATTTCACGCTGGAGAACGGCGGCGTGCGCGTGGAGGCGACAGCTTCGACGACGTGGGGCACGGGTGTTGAAATGGAAGCGATGACAGCGGCTTCCGTTGCGCTGCTGACGATCTACGACATGGTGAAAGCCGTGGACAAGGCGATGGTTATTTCGGGCGTGCGCCTGCTGAAGAAGACCGGGGGCAAATCCGGCGACTGGACCTTCCCCGGCACATGCTGAGCTACGAGGACGCGCTGGCGCGGCTGCTGGCAGCCTCGGCGCCTGTCTCCCCGATGGACGTTTCGCTCGCCGAGGCTGCCGGCCTGACGCTTGCCGCAGACCTCGCCGCAAGGCTGACGCAGCCGCCCTTCCCGGCCTCCGCGATGGACGGCTACGCGGTCCGCTGGGCCGATATGCCGGGGCCTTGGCGCGTCGTCGGTGAAAGCGCGGCAGGCCGCGGCTTTGCTGGAAAGGTTGGCGCGGGCGAAGCGGCCCGCATCTTCACGGGCGCGCCCTTGCCCGAAGGCGCCGACACGGTGATCGTTCAGGAAGAGGTGCGCCGTGAAGGTGACCTGCTGACGCTGACGGGCGACGGCCCGCCACACACGGGCGCGCACATCCGCAAGGCGGGCAAGGATTTCAGTACTGGCGAACGGCTGATCGTAGCGGGAACGCGGCTTAGCCCGCAGCATCTCGGCCTTGCCGCCGCATCGGGGCACGGCAGCCTTGCGATACGGCGCCCGCGCGTCGCGATCATCGCGACGGGAGACGAGTTGGTGCCGCCGGGCGAGGTGCCGCAGGCGGACCAGATCGTCAGCTCGAACGGCGTGATGCTGGCGGCGCTGTTTCGCGCGGCGGGCGCAGAAGCCTGCGACCTCGGCATCTTCCCCGACAATCTTGACGCCATCGGCAAGGGGCTGAAGGCCGCAAGCGATGCCGACCTCGTCGTCACCATCGGCGGCGCCTCGGTCGGCGACCACGATCTGGTGCAGGCGGCGCTACAAGACGCTGGTGCGGCGCTCGATTTCTGGAAAGTCGCGATCAAGCCGGGCAAGCCGCTGATCGCCGGGTCGCTTGGGCGCGCGCGCGTGCTCGGGCTGCCGGGAAACCCGGTCTCCGCCTTCGTCTGCGCCGTGCTGTTCGCGCTGCCGATGCTCGCGCGCATGGCGAGACGCACGAACACCGACCCGACGATCACGGCGCGGCTGCTCGCCCCCCTGCCCGCGAACGGCAACCGCCGCGATCACCTGCGCGCGCGGCTGACGGCGGACGGCGTGCGCGCGTTCGATGCACAGGATTCCTCCATGCTGGGCGTGCTCGCCGGTGCGAACGCGCTCATCATCCGCCCCGTGGGCGCTCCCGCAGCGGCAGCGGGGGCTGATGTTCCCGTGCTCGCGCTTGACAGGATTTTCGTCACCCCCTAAATGTTCTCTATTCGTTCACGAAAAGTGGAACATCTTGTGGAACGAGTCGCGAAACACGGAAGGGCGGACCGGACATGCTGACACGCAAGCAACACGAACTGCTGATGTTCATCAACGATCGGCTGCAGGCCGGCGGCGTCTCACCCTCATTCGAGGAAATGAAGGAAGCGCTCGACCTCAAATCGAAGTCCGGCGTGCACCGGCTGGTGAACGCGCTCGAGGAGCGGCAGTTCATCCGACGCTTGGCGAACCGCGCACGCGCGCTCGAAGTGCTGCGCCTCCCCGAAACCGGCACGACGGCGAAGGCCCCTGCCCGGCAGACGCCGATCATCGCGGCGGCGAACGATGACGTCATCGAGCTTCCACTGCACGGCAAGATCGCCGCGGGTATGCCGATCGAAGCGCTGCAAAGCGATCGTACGCTTTCCGTGCCCGCCGCGCTCCTCGGCGGTGCGGGCGATCATTTCGCGCTGGAGGTTTCCGGCGACTCCATGATCGAGGCGGGCATCCTCGACGGCGATTATGCCCTCGTCCAGAAATGCGACACGGCACGTGACGGCGAGATCGTCGTGGCGCTGGTCGATGAAGACGAGGCAACGCTCAAGTATCTCCGCCGCGACAAGGGCGAAATCCGCCTCGACCCCGCGAACAGCGCCTACACCGCGCAGCGCTATGCACCGAACCGGGTGCGCGTCCAGGGCAAGCTCGTAGGGCTGCTGCGCAGGTATAACTAAGGATTATTTGACGTCAGACGGAAGACGGCTTGCCCAGGGATGCGAGCCGTCCTCCGCGGCGACACTGCGGATGCGCGGCCCATCGAGCCAGATCGACAGCGCACCGGTTTCTGCGAGCTTTGCACGGTCGAGCTTCAGCCAGCGCGGAGCGCACCAATATGGCAGGCGGCGGTCGCTGACGACGATGTCGGCGGCGGCGCAGGCGGGTTCGAATGCAGCACGATCGATGAGAAGGCCGGAACGCGTAGCGAGCAGCGTCCATGCACGGCCGCCCGCCGTGACACGGGCAGTGCAGGCGTCAGGCGTGCAGCGCGCGTCCGGCAGTGTTTCGAGATTGCTGCTCGCGGCTTCTCCCGCCGCGTCCGCCCACATCGAGCGCACGTAATCTCCGGCGCGTGTGCGGAGGAGCGCGACTTTGCCGTCCCGCACCACGGCGAGGTGCTTGCCCTCCCCATCGACGATGAGGTCGGGCGGCTGCGCCGTCGCCATACCCACGGTGCCGATTGCGAGCGGTAACAGCGCGAGCCACCGGCGACGCGTCTGCCAGAGGCAGAACCAGACGCCGGCGAGCATCAGTATGGCGAATGCCCAGTCCGGCGCGGCCGGGAGCCGCGAGACAGCGCCGGGCGTCGCCGCAGTGATCTCCGCGATGTGGATGAGGATGTGGAGCGCATGGCCGAGCAGCCAATCGACCGGCGCGGCGAGCCCGATCGCGCCGAGAAACACCGACAGGCCGAGCAGCGGCAGGATCACGAAGCTGGTGTAGGGAATCGCGGCGAGGTTCGCGGCGACGCCGTAGAGCCCCATTTGGTTGAAATGGAAGAAGGCGATTGGGGCGAGCGCGAACTCGGCAGCGATGCCGGTGGCGAGGAGCGCGAGAACACCGTGCCACAGGCGTTCTGCGCGGCCTGCCTCCTTTCCCGCATTGAAGCGGCGCGCGAGCGGCGATTCATAAAGCGCGACGATCGCGGTGACGGCGGCAAAGCTGAGCTGGAAGCTGGGCCCGAGCAGGAAATCGGGGCGTACGAGCAGGATGAAGAAGGCGCCCGCAGCGACAAGGCGCAGCGAGATCGCCTCCCGCCCCAGCGCGAGCCCGACGAGCACGATGAGCACGGCAATGCAGGAGCGCACCGTCGGCACCTCCGCGCCCGCGATCAGCGTGTAGCCGATGCCCGCGGCGGCGGCGGCGAGCGCGGCGATCAGCTTGATATCGGTGCCGAGCGCGAGGCGTTCGCTCTGCGCGAGCAGGCGGCGCGTGCCCCACAGCACGCCGCCCACCACGACCGCGATGTGCAGGCCCGAGATCGAGATGAGGTGCGCGAGGCCGCTGTCGCGCATCGCCTCGGTGACGTCATCGGGGATACCGCCGCGGTCGCCAGTGACGAGCGCGGCGGCGAGCCCACCTTCCCTGCCGCTGACGCCGTCCTGCAGGCGCTTCGTGAGCGCGCTTCGGAACGCCTCGAAGCGTCGGATGAAGCCGGGACGCGCCGGTGCAGGCGCAACGACCGTGACATCCGAGAGTGCGTAGCCGACGGCGCCGATGCCGTCGAACCACGCGCGGCGCGCGAAATGGTAGCCGCCGGGAATATTCGGCCCCGGCGGCGGCGACAGCGATGCGCGCAGAGCGACGCGCGTGCCGGGTACGACGCCCTCCGGTGCATTGCCTCGGATACCGACACGCGCGGTGAGGCCCGGCGGCAGGCCGGTGATATCCGAAAGGCGCAGGCGCGTGCGGCCCTCGGCTGGGCGCGGTTCGACGGCATCGACTGTCGCCTCGATCGTGAGTGCGCGCCATGACCGCTCGATCACCGGCGCGCGTACCTGCTCGGCACGCAGCCATGCCGCGCCGACTCCCAGCGCAAAAAGCAGGCCGACTGCGGCAAGCGCGATGCGCGGAAGCCCGTTTGCCAGCAGGCCGACTGCCGCGAGCGCGCCGCCGAGCAGCATCGCCGCGATCCATTCACGCGGTGTCGGCAGCGCGAACCATGCCGCGATACCGAGCCCGAGCGCGACGGGCACGAACAGCACGAGCTGGTGACGCTCCTCCGCAAGCCAGATTTCGGCGGTTTCGTGCAGGCGGGTGCGATGCGCAAGGGGCAGCGCTCCGGCCTCGAGCGGCCCGGTTTGAACGGCTGGCAGCGTTATGTTAGAGCCCCCCGACTTCTTTCAGTTTCGGACAGGATTTCCATGGGCGCAAGCGCCAAAACCCCGGTCGTTACCCGCTTCGCACCGAGCCCGACCGGCTTCCTCCACATCGGCGGCGCGCGCACCGCGCTGTTCAACCTGCTGTACGCGAAGGCGACCGGCGGGACGTTCAAGCTGCGCATCGAGGATACCGACAAGGCGCGCTCCACAAAGGAAGCCATCGACGCGATCATCGACGGGCTTTCGTGGCTGAACCTCGATTGGGACGGCGAGATCGTCTACCAGTCCGAACGCGAGGCGCGGCACGCAGAGGTGGCACGGAGCCTGCTGGAGACGGGCGGCGCCTACAAGTGCTTCGCGACGCCCGAAGAGCTGGAGCAGATGCGCGAGACCGCGCGCGCCGAAAAGCGCCCGATGCGCTACGACGGGCGCTGGCGCGACCGCGATCCCGCCGAGGCACCCGCAGGCGCGCCCTATGTGATCCGCCTGAAGGCGCCGCAGGAGGGCGAAGTCACGATTCAAGACGCCGTGCAGGGCGCGGTGACGGTGAAGAATGCCGAACTCGACGATTTCGTGCTGCTGCGTTCGGACGGGACGCCGACCTACATGCTCGCCGTTGTGGTCGACGACCATGACATGGGCATAACGCACGTGATCCGGGGCGATGACCACCTCAACAACGCCTTCCGCCAGCTGGCGCTGATCCGCGCGCTCGGCTGGGCGGAGCCGAGCTATGCGCATGTGCCGCTGATCCATGGCGCGGACGGTGCCAAGCTTTCGAAGCGGCACGGCGCGCTCGGCGTCGACGCATACCGCGACATGGGTTTCCTGCCCGAGGCATTGGAAAACTACCTGCTCCGGCTCGGCTGGGGCCACGGCGACCAGGAATTCTTCACGCGCGAGGAAGCCGCCGCGGTGTTCACGCTTGAAGGCATCGGGCGCAATCCGGCGCGACTCGACTTCAAGAAGCTCGAGAACGTCAACGGGCACTACCTGCGCATCGCCGACGATGGCCGCCTGGCGGGGCTGATCGAAGGCCGGATCGCGGCCACGCTGGCCCGTGACCTGTCGGCGGAAGAGCGAGACTTGCTGCTCCGCACAATGCCGCATCTGAAGCCAAGAGCGAAAGATTTGAACGAGTTGGCCGCCTCCAGCGCATTTCTGTTTCGGCAGCGCCCAATAACACTCGACGAAAAGGCCGAAGGGTTGCTAGACAGCGCCGGCAGAGGGCGCCTTGCTGCACTGCGGGAGGTTATCGCCGGTGTCGGCGAATGGACGACCGCAGCCATCGAGGAGGCCGTGCGGCACTATGCTGAGCGCGAGGAGATCGGGCTCGGCAAGCTGGCACAGCCCCTGCGCGCGGCGTTAACGGGAACCACAACGTCGCCGGGTATATTCGAGGTTCTGGGCGTGCTCGGGCGTGAGGAAAGCCTCGGCAGGATAGACGATCAGGTTGGGAAGACGGCCTAGACCGCCAACGAAAACGGAAGGGTGAGCGAGCCATGAGCAACACGACTGCGAAGCTGGATCTGGGCGGCAAGGCCAGCGACTACCCGGTGCTTTCGGGCTCGGTCGGGCCGGATGTCGTCGACATTCGCAAGCTCTACGGCAACACCGGCGCCTTCACTTATGATCCCGGCTTTACCTCCACCGCCTCGTGCGAATCGAAGATCACCTACATCGACGGCGACGAAGGCGTGCTGCTGCACCGCGGCTATCCGATCGACCAGCTCGCCGAAAAATCGAGCTTCATGGAGGTCGCTTACCTGCTGATGCGCGGCGAGCTGCCGAACCCGAACGAGTATGACGAGTTCGTGCGCACGATCACGCGCCACACGATGATCCACGAACAGCTCGCGATGTTCTATCGCGGCTTCCGGCGCGATGCGCACCCGATGGCGATCATGTGCGGCGTCGTCGGCGCGCTTTCGGCATTCTACCACGACTCGACCGACATCGACGATCCGGTGCAGCGCCGCATCGCGAGCCACCGCCTGATCGCCAAGATGCCGACGATCGCGGCGATGGCGTACAAATATTCAGTGGGACAGCCGTTCCTCTACCCGGACAACAGCCTCTCCTACACGGGCAACTTCCTGCGCATGACCTTCGGCGTGCCGGCGGAAGCCTATGAGGTCGATCCGGTGATCGAGAAGGCGATGGACAAGATCTTCATCCTCCATGCTGACCATGAGCAGAACGCCTCGACCTCCACGGTGCGTCTCGCTGGCTCCTCCGGCGCCAATCCGTTCGCGTGCATCGCGGCGGGCATCGCCTGCCTGTGGGGCCCGGCGCACGGCGGCGCCAACGAAGCCGCGCTCGAAATGCTCCGCGAAATCGGCACGCCCGACAAGATTCCGGAATACATCAAGCGCGCCAAGGATAAGGACGACCCCTTCCGCCTGATGGGCTTCGGCCACCGCGTCTACAAGAACTACGATCCGCGCGCGACGGTGATGCAGAAGACCGCGAACGAGGTACTTGCGAAGCTGGGCGTTACCGATCCGGTGTTCGACGTCGCCCGCGAGCTGGAGCACATCGCGCTCAACGACGAGTATTTCATCGAGAAGAAGCTCTACCCGAACGTCGATTTCTACTCGGGCGTCATCCTCTCGGCGATCGGCTTCCCGACCTCGATGTTCACCGTGCTGTTCGCGCTCGCCCGCACCGTCGGCTGGGTCGCACAGTGGAACGAGATGATCGAAGACCCCGCGCAGAAGATCGGCCGCCCGCGCCAGCTCTACACGGGCGCTACGCAGCGCGATTATGTGGAGATCATCAACCGCTGAGCGGTGGGTTCCACGACGCAAACGAACGGGCGCCTTCGGGCGCCCGTTTTTGTTTGAGCCCTCACCGCATCGCGGCGCGGGCGTCCAGCATCGGTTGCTGAGAAATGGTGATGCCGCCGCTCCACGGCCTGTCAAGATCGAGGATCAACAGTAGGGCGAACGTGAGGAGTGCGAACAGGATCGTGGTGACGACGCGGTGGCGCCTCCCGGAGCCGCCGAGGACATAACCGACAATGCCCGCCGACATGAGCGCATAGAGGATCAGCACTTCGATCACGCGGCCCGGAATCCGTGCCACGCGCTCCGCTTTGCGGGCACTCGCCGCGTCGAACATTTCATTGGTGGCGGTGATGATCGTGCCCGCGATCGGCGGCGGTGTATCACGGATCGCGGCACGCATTTCGGCCCAGAGCCGGGTCTGCGCCCTGCCCGTTTCGGCCTCGATGGCCGCTGCATCTCCGCTCTCGTTCGGCAGCTTCAGGCGCACGTCGGTGTAGCGCGCGATCGCCGCCTGAAGGCCCGGCCCGGCCTCATCCCCGGCAAACCCGGCGCGTAGCCACGCGGTGCCGATCGCATTGGCTTCGGTCACCACCATCACGCGGCGCGTATCGTAGCGATTGAGCGCCAGCGAGAAGGTGAAGGCGATAAGGAGCCCGAGCAGCGCGAGCGCCGCGGAGAGCAGGTAGCCCTCGCGGTCCCCTTCCCCGTCGCGTTCGCCACGGGCACGCTTGCGAAGCGAGACGCCGAGCCACGCGAACGCGGACATGGCAGCGAAGAGAACAAGGCCAAGCAGCCAGAGATTTGCCGAAACGAACGCCGTATCGATGAGGCCCATGCGTGCTTCGCGTCAGCCCGCCACGGGCAGCGTGAGCGTGAAGCGCGCGCCCATGCCCTTGTGGCTTTCAAGCGTGAGGCCGCCATTCATCAGTTCGGCAAGGCGGCGCGAGATGTGAAGGCCAAGCCCGGTTCCCTCGCCGCTCGCCACATAGGGAGGCTTCGGCAACTGCTCGAACTTTTCGAACACGCGGGCGTGATCTTCGGGATCGATACCGGGGCCGGAGTCCCAGACCGTGACGGCGACGTAGCCCGCGAGCGTCGTCGCCGGCTCCGCACCGACGAAACCACCCTCAGGCGTGAACTTCACGGCATTGGTGAGCAGATTGACGAGAATCTGCAGCGTGCGGCGGCGATCACCCCGCGCGCGCAGCGGCGCGTCGAGCGCGACGGCCTTGATGTCGATGTTCCGCGCCGACGCCTTCATCTGGACCATCGCGCGCGCCTGCTCGACGAGCGCCGCAAGGTCGAAATCCTCGGTTTCGAGGTCAATCTCGCCCGAATCGAGGCTGGAGATGTCGAGCAGATCCTGAATGAGCCCGAGCAGGTGGCGCCCGGCGTTGGCAATATCCCCCGCATATTCGACGTACTGCGCCTTCAGCGGGCCATGGACTTCGTGGTTCATCGCTTCGGCAAAACCGATGATGGCATTGAGCGGTGTGCGCAGCTCGTGACTCATCGACGAGAGGAAATTGGCCTTGGCAGTGCGGCCAAGTTCCGAGCGCATCCGCTCGATCAGCCGTGCGCTGTCCGGCACCACTGCCGCAACCCCGCGATAGCCGCAGCCGCCGTCCTTCGTGGGCACGGCGACCCCGGCGAGACGATAGAGTCGCGTGGCGCCACCCTGCGTGGTGACCGACATCAGCTGATCGCGGAAGCTGGACCCGCGCGCCTGCGCCGCTTCATACGGCACTTCACCGTTCTCGCCGCGCAGAAGTGTGCCGATGGCTATGAGAGGCCTGCCGAGGAGCGCACCCGCCGGCTGCCCGACCAAAAGCTCCAACGCGCGCGAAATCGAGGTCAGCGCACCGCGGCTGTCCGTCTCCCAATACCAGTCCGAATTGACGCGCACGAGCTCATCGCCCTGCCAGCCGGCAAGGGCATCGCGCTCGCGCTGTTCAACCGTAGTGGACGATTCCCGCATGATTCCCACGAATTTCAACTCGTTGCGGGCCAGTGTCGACACGGGCACGAAACGAACGTGAAAATGACGTGGATCGCCCAAAAGCTCAAGAGTGAAGCTTGCGGAAACCGATTCTCCTGCAGGAGCCAATGCAGCGACCAATCGCGCCGCCAGTTCGCCGGGTGCAAGCATCGCAGCGCGCTCAAGCTCGGCATAGGCCGCGTTGGCTTCAAGGAGCGCACCGGTGGACGAGCATTCGAACACGGTCGCGCCAGCAAGCGCAGGGTCTGCCGCCGCGAGCGCATCGAGCGCGCTCGCATGACCGGGACGGATGTCGCGCGGCTCGAACATGGCCGCTACGCGGCGTCCCCGTTCAGATCATCGATCGCCTGCCGAAGCCCGGCATCGAGCTGCCAATACTGCAGCACACGGCGCGCGGCGGCGACATCGAGGTCGTCGTGGAGCCTGAGAATTTCCGCAACCGCCGAGGGCGGACGCGCACTGGCGGCATTGCCCAGTTCGCCAAGCACGATCACGAGTGACGCCGTGGCGTCGCGGCTGACGTCAACCGCCTTCGCCAGCACGATGAAGCTCTCGCTCGCCGGATCGGTAACGATCCGCCACACGGTGTTGAACGCGATCTTCGCGCGCGCGGCAAACGCCGCGGTAAACAGGCTGAGCCGCCCCTGGCGCAGCGTGCGAAGCAGGAATCCGTCCGTCAGTTCGCCAAGTTCATTGAGGCGCCGTGCGAGTTGGAGCGCGCGGGACTGCACGGACTGCGTGTCGTCGTATTCCACCATCGCGCGCTTTGCCGCGCGTTCGAGCATCGGATCGAGCACGGCCTGATCGATGACGAAATTCTTGAGGATATGGCGGCGGAGCGCGGCCGCGACCCACCAGTAAACCTCGTGCGCGAGATCGGCGGGGAGATCGTTCTGCGTCAGGAGCGGCTGCTGGAACTGGCCGTTGCGCTTGCTCTCGGCGACCAGAAGCTCCATCGCGCGGCGCGAGAGCACCGGGTCTTCAGTGCGGATCAGGCCTTCGAGGACGTCGTCTTCGCTGCCCTTGAAGCCGCGCTCCGCCAGCGCCTCGGTAAGCGACGGCGAGACGGTTTCGCGCAGAGCGATCGCCATGCGATGCTCTTCGGCGCACTGGATGACGATGTCCATGAGCGCGGGATTGCGGACCACGCTGCTGCGTTCGAGGATCGGCCGCGCCACTTCGATGCTGTCGCTCGACAGCCGGGCTTCAAGGTCGGGCTGCGATGCGGGCGAGCGGCTGAGCGCTTCGACGAGGTGCCTGCGCACCTCCATTTCGACCGTGCCAAGCAGGCGCCCGAGCACATCCGTCATCAACGCGCGCTGCTGATCGGTAAGCCGCTGTGCCGCGGGCAGGAACAGATCGGTGACGGCGTTCGCAATCTGCGCCCGCGCCGCGCCGGAACGGCCGGCGGCGAGACCCAGCAGCGCCTGAACATCGATTGGCCGATCCAGCGGCAAGGCAACCCCTCTTTGGTGCGAACCCGTGTCTTTTATCGAAGGCCGAACCTAGAGGGATGCACCTAAAATTGGATTAACCTTGCAGGTTTCTAGAAACGCGTGCGCCAGCCGATTTCGATCGCCGTCTTCGCATCGCTGACGCCGGGCGTGTTCGGTGCATCGGTGTCGTAGCGGGCCTCGAGGCTGATATCGCCGAAGGCGGTGGGGAGTTCGGTGCCGACTTCGAAGGCGTTGTACGTCTCGCGATTGAGCGAAACGTTGTTGTTCTGGAGATTGTTGGTCTTGTTGATATCGACGCGGCGATAAGTACCGTAGAAACGACGGTTCTTCGCGTCGGTGACGGAGAGCCCTGCAGTCCAGAGTTCGCTGTCACCATCGAGACTGTGACCCAGCACGCGATCGCGGTAAGTAAAGCCGTCGAAGTATATGAAATTGCTATACATCGTTCCGGGATATGTGCGGCCGCCGCCGAGCTTCACCGCAAGCGTATCGGACCACTCGCCAAGAACGGTCCAACTCGCGCCATTGTCACCGATAGGCCCCGAAAGCGTCAGCCCGGCCATGCGCGAGAACTTGTCTATAAGGACGTTATCCTCGTCCTCGGCTTCCCACTCGGTGTACGCCTGCACGGCCACGTTGCCGATCATGCGCGTGTAGCTGATGTCGAAGCCGGCGATCTGGTTGCCGGGTTCGTTGAGCGTGCCCGTGTTGTCAGCGTCGCCGATGCCGACGACGGCGTCGAAAATGGTGCCGAGGCCGCAGGGGCGCCCGCTGCCGCAAAGCTGGAGGCCGCGATTGAGGCCGACTTCGAGGCCGGGGACGGGCTCGAAGGACAGGCGCATTCCCGCGATCGCCGGGTTGTTGTAGTCCTCGCGCTTTTCGGTCGCGATGCCCGCGAAAATGTCGAGCCGCCACGGGCCGAACCAGCGGAGCACGGGAAAATCGATCGGCTCGGGTACCAGCCGCTTGATGCCGACGCGCGGGATGGGACGCGCGTTGGTGGAGAAGAGCAGTGCGCTGTCGTGGCCCGGGCCCCACCATGTGTCGACATAGCCGCCGTAAAGCGCCCAGTTGCCGATGGGGAGCGCGAGCGTTGCGGGCTCGAAGTGGAAGTCGCGGCCCTGCTGACCGTCGCGCCAGCCGACGCCGTAGGAGACGTAGAGCTTGCCGATCTCGTGCTCGGCGCGGACGGTGACGTCACCATCCTCGCGCGCCGTGTCGCCAAAATCGCGTACCACCGAAGGCCGATTGGTGGCGCGGGCGCGGACCTCGTAGCGGCTCTTCTGGCCGTCGCGCTCGGAGAGGATCGTCAGGCGGCGCACGGCAGCACCGAGATGCGGCGGCAGCGCCTGGCTGTTCGCGCGTTCAAGCCCCTCGGCGACCTGCGCCCACGGCAGTGGCCATGCATTGATGGGGCCGCGGATCAGCCCGGCGGCCTTCAGAAGCTCGACGTCGGCGCGGACCTGACGGTCGCCCGCTTCGAGCCATGGCCCCGCCGTAGCAGGCATCGCCGACAGCAGCACGGCAGCGGCCGCAACAAGAGACTTCATGCAGCACTCTCCCCTTTTGCGCCAAGCCATCGCTCCGCGATCTCCAGCGCCCGCGCGTCGTCCACGTCGAGCCAAGCGCCATCCCCGGTTTCGACCGCGCGCGCAAGCCCCGACGCGGCAAGCGCGGCAACGCCTTGCGACAGGCTGGGCGCGGACTGCGCCGCGAGCGCTTCAAACAATGATGCCCCCACGGAAAAGACGCCCGTGTCGTAACCGTTGAAGGGGTCGAGATGCTTGCCGATGGCGACGATGGCATCGTCTTCGGTGCGGACACGGGTGACGTCATCCTCATCGATCCAGGCGTGACCGATGCGGCGATCGACGCCGAGCAACAGCGCGCCGTCTTCAGTGGGCGTCTCCGCCACGATGCGATACAGTGCGGGGTCGACGAGATGGTCGGCCATGACAAGCAGGGCGCGCGCCGCGATGAAGGGCGCGGCCGCGAGCGCGGAGACGCCGTTCGGCAGCGCGGGATCTGCGACGGTGACGGTGCGGACGGCGAGCGGCAGGCTCCATTCGGCGAGCGCGGACGCGACCTCTTCGGCCCGGTGCCCGAGCACGACCGTGACGTCATCGACACCAGCTTCGGCGAGGCGCAAGGCCGTGTGGAGCAGCAGTGGCCGCCCCGCGACGCGCGCGAGCGGTTTCGATGGCGCGTGACTGCGGAGCCGGCTGCCGAAACCGGCGGCAAGCACAATGGCCTGCATGAGCCGCTCGTCCTAGTGCAGCTTGCCGCCGCCGGCGATGAACGCCTCCAGCGCGGCGAAGGCAAGGTCGTCGCTCGTCTGGCGCGGCGGGTGCTTGCAGAAATAGCTGGCGGCGGCATCGATCGGTCCGGCGAGGCCGCGATCGAGCGCGAGCTTCGCGCAGCGGATCATGTCGATCGCGACACCCGCCGAATTGGGGCTGTCCTCCACCGACAGGCGGAGTTCGAGGTTCATCGGGACGCCGCCGAAGAGCTGGCCTTCCATGCGCAGGAAGCAGACCTTGTTGTCGTTCTGCCATGCGACGTAGTCCGATGGGCCGACGTGGATGTTCTCGTCGTCCATGCGGCGCTCGGCGACCGACTGCACGGCCTCGGTCTTCGACTCCTTCTTGGAGGCGAGGCGCGAGCGGTTGAGCATGTTGAGAAAGTCGGTGTTGCCGCCGGTGTTGAGCTGATACGTGCGATCGAGCTTCACGCCGCGCTTCTTGAAGAGATCGGTGAGCACGCGGTGCACGATGGTGGCGCCGAGCTGCGCCTTGATGTCGTCCCCGATGATCGGGAGCCCTGCATCCTTGAAGCGCTTCGCCCAAACGGGATCGCTGGCGATGAACACCGGGATGTTGTTGACGAACGCAACGCCCGCCTCGAGCGCGCACTCGGCATAGAATTCGGTGGCCTTCTGGCTGCCGACCGGGAGGTAGTTCATCAGCACGTCGGCGCGCGTCTCGCGAAGCACGCGCACGACCTCAGCCTTGTCGGGTTCCGCCTCGTCCGCCACGAGGAAGGTGCGGTCGTCGGGATAGTCGGCCATGTGCTCGCCAACGCCGTCGAGAACGCGGCCCATGCGGACGCGTACGCTGGTTTCCGGTACATGATCGCAGAACACTGCCGTGCAGTTCGGCTTCGCAAAGATCGCCTCGGCAATATCGAGGCCGACCTTGCGGCGATCAATATCCCAACCGGCAACGAAACGAATATCCTTCGGGCGGTAACCGCCCAGATCCCAGTGCAGCAGGCCGATCTGCTCGTTGGCACCGCCGTTCTGATAGTGCGCGACGCCCTGAACAAGCGAACTTGCACAATTGCCGATACCAACGACCGCTACTCTTACTTCATGCATGGGAAAGATCCTGAGACGCGTCTACTGCGCGGTTGACGACGATCACTTAGCGTTGCCAGCTGAATCGGGCAAGAATGTGTAGGCTGTCTTTGCAAAGTTCGCGGCGATCCGATCGCTGTTTTCGCTGCCATATTCCTGAAGCCGAACGAAGAAGCGCGCCTGCATGACGAAGAAGGTGAGCGCGCTGTACGCCGCGATCATCGCAAAGCCCGCATACCACGCGCCGAACGCCGCAAACGGCAAAAGGCTCCAGAAGAACGTGTTGCGGCGGCCTGCGACCAGCCGGAAGCGGCGTTCGAACTCGCCGGCGTCGTCGATCTGCTTGCCGCTGAAGCGGCGGAAGAACTCGCCCTGCACCGCTTCGGCGAGCGCGAAACCCACGCAGATCGCGGCAAGCGGCCAAGCGCCGCCGTGTCCGACCGAATTGAAATAATAAGCGAGCGCCGCGAACCAGCCGTACTCAACGACCTTGTCCGCCACATGTTCAAGATCACCCCACTTCGAAAACTCGACGCGGGTGCGGGCCAGCTTGCCGTCCACGCCGTCAAGCGGCCCGATGACGAGCGCAAGTATGAGGCCTACCCACAGATGGCCGAGTGCGAACGCCGCCATCGCGGCGAGCCCAAGCAGGAACACGCCGACGGAAATCATGTTGGGCGTGAGCGGCGTCGGCAGCAGCAGACGCGTGAGCAGGTTTTCGACCGGCGGGTGGATGAAGCGCGCCGGCCAATCGAGGATGCCTTTCTGCGCGGAGGCCAGAGCCTCGGTAGTGGCCGCGTCGGCAGAAGCCGTATCGATGGCGCGGCGCCATTGCAGCGGAACTTCGCGTCGCCGCGACGGGCAGTACGCGGGGACGCGCCCAACCTCGACAGGCGTATGCGGTCCCTCCCCCAGCGCCGAGCGCACCAGCGTCGCCTGCATATCCCAGTCGCCAAGGCGACCCGCGACGCTGCGGACAAGGCGCCCCGGAAAGCGCGCGAGCCCAGCGAAGAACCGGTCGGAGGCGATCCGCTCCGCCGTGATCGGGCGCTCATCCGCCTCCATCCAGACACCGAGCACGACCTCGCCGGTCGCGCCTGCGACGGCGGCGATGGCGCGTTCATCCGCGACGAGCCCCTCGTCGAGCGAAAGCACGTTGTCTTCCTCGCGGATCGCGGCACGAACACCGTCTCCGCCGTGGACGACCTCGATACCGGGCGTTGCCCGGCGCGCGCGATCGAGCGCAGCCGCGAGGCGAGGCGTCACGCGTTCCACCATCACGACGATGCGCTCCGCACCCGCGCGACGGCATTGGCGAATCTGCCGGTCGACCGAGGCGATTCCCGTGATGCCGAGCGCGGCCAGCGGTTCGTCCGCCCCGGCGCTGAAATGATGGGCATAGAGCAGCGCCACAAGCGCCATCGACGTCTCCGGGTCTGAATGGATGGCGGACCATAAGGGCAAGCAAGCGGACTTGCCAACTCTCCCCGGACCGGCGCACATCGCATACGATGCATTCCACAGTCGACACAGCAGACGGCGGACGCCCGCGAGCCATAGAAGAGCCGCTGAACATCGCGGTCATTCACCCGGTGTCGCGTGCATTGCTGCCCGTTGCGGTGAGGCTCCATGTTCCGCCGAACGCCATTTCGATCGCCGGGATCGGCTTCGGCCTCGCCGCCGCATGGGCCTATTTCCACTACGAGAACCCAGCGATGGCGCTTGCCGGATTCGCTGCGATGCTGGCGTGGCACGTCTTCGACGGGCTCGACGGCATGACCGCGCGTGCCACGGGGCGGACCAGCGAGTTCGGGCGTTTCCTAGACGGCTTCTGCGACTACAGCGTCTTCATCCTCGTTTATCTCAGCCTCGCTTTCGCGGCGGCACACGAAGTTGGCATAGGCATCAGCCTGCCGTTTGCGGTTGCGGCGGGCGCCGCGCACGTCGTGCAGGCGGCATGGTACGAACTGCAGCGCGAGGTATTCATCCGGCGAAGCGCAGGCCAGCCCGGCTTTGTGCCACGTGCGGCCGTCGGCGGTTTTCTCGAGATCGGCTACAACGCGCTTCAGGCGAAATTGATGCCCGGTGCGCAGGCGCTTGATACTGCGCTTGGCGCGAACCCGGCGCTGCGTGTGCGCTACGTGGAGAGATTACGCCCTATTCTCCTGGCTGCCACGATCCTCGGCGCGAGCGGGCGAACGCTTGCGATCTTCATCGCGTGCCTCGCGGGAAGCGCGCTCTGGTACTGGCTTTGGGAAATCCTTGGCCTCAGCCTCTCGGCGATTCTGATCGAGCGTACGCGCCGCGCACGCGAGGCCGCGCTGCTAGAAGCTTGAGAAGCGCATGATCTCGGCGTCGAGACGCGCGAGGAGTGCGCTGTCGCCCGGCGCCGACAGCTCGGCGAGCAGTGCGATCGCGCCGATGGCCTCCGCGCCGATAGCCTGCGCCGCACCTTTCAGGCGGTGTGCGGCAGCTTTCCACCCCGTGCGATCCTTCGCGGCACGCAGTTCGGCGGCATAGGCGGGTAAATTCTCGCGGAATTCCGACATCAGGTCGTCGAACAATGCTGTATCCCCACCCGTGATTTCGAGCAGGCGGTGCGGCAGGAAAGCGGGGGCGGATTCGGGGTTCATGCGGCCATGTTCGGCGACGAGTGTTAACAAACTGTCGACAAATGCAGATTGCCGGGCTGTCCTGTCCGCACGGGCGGTGATAGACAGGGGTGCGAGGGTTTTCACACAACAGGTTTCACGGGGGTCGTGCACCATGAGTCCAGTCGGTCGGCGGTCGTTTCCGGAAAAGCTTCCGCCGGACTACACGTGGCAGCAGAACACGATGTCCGATGCAGAGCCGGATACGTCGGCACCGATGAGGCGTCTGCGCCAGATGGATGACGAGGCCGTGGACGATGCCGTGCCGACATTTTCCAGCCGCGTACTGCTGTTCGCCGCCCTCGCCTCGCTCGCGTGGCTGGCGCTTGCCGCCGCCGTCGTTTGGCTAATCGCCGGTTCGGCAGGCGTCGGTGCGTTGACGCTGACCGAATGGGCGGGCGTTGCTGGTGGTGTCGCCGCGCCGCTTTCGGCGATCTGGCTGATCGCCCTTGTCGCCGCGCGCGTGTGGCCGGGGCAGCAGCGCGAGATGCTGGCGCGAATCGAAGCTGCTGAGGAGCGCTTCGCGCTCACCGCACGCGAAACGCGCACGCAGCTTGAAAGCATCGATTCCGTGTTGGCGGCGGTGACCATGCGCGTCGAAGGGCTGCGCAAGGTGTTCGCAGAAGAGGTCGAGGGTTTCGTCACCGCCACCGATGCCGCCGTGCACCGTACACGCACGCTCGCCGGAACACTCGCCGAGGACCGCGCCGCGATCGACGCCAGCTCCGCCGCGCTCGCCGAGAGCAGCGACAAGGCGCGTGCCAGCTTCGATTCGCTTGCAAGTGCCCTCCCTGAAGCAGAAGCCCAGGTAAACCGCATCGCCGGGCTGCTCGCCACGAGCGCAACGGATGCCCGCACGCAGCTTCAGGAAACCGAAGACCTGCTCGCCGCGGTGTGGACGCGCAGCGAGGAAGCGGGCGCGCAGGCCAAGGCCGCGACCGCAAGCCTTACCAGCGTAATTTCCGCCATCGCCACCTCCGCCGGCGACGCAGAAAGCCGTCTCGGCACCTATGCGACCGCGCTTGAAGCGAGCGGCGACGCCGCACTCGCCAAAACTGGCGAGGCGCTGGAAGCGACGCGCGCCGGTGTCGAAGCGCAGACCGCGGCGCTCGCGGCTGCCATCTCGCGCACCTCGCTCGACCTTGAGGATATCGGCGGACGCGCGATCGAGACGATCGCGGGCCGGATCACCGCCATTGCCGAACATGTCGCCGAACTCAGCAAACGCATCAGCGAGCAGGACGCGGGCAGCCGTGGCTTCCTCGACACCGTCGAGCGCGGGTTCAGCGTGCTCGACGCCAAGCTCGGCAACGCCGCCAATTCGAGCGAAAGTGTCCTCGCCAGCCTTTCCGCGCGCATCGCGCAGGTGCGCGGTGAAATCGATTCGCTCTCGACGCCGCTCGGCACCACGCGCGGCGCAGCGAAAGAGATCGGCGACGCGCTCGCCTCGGTACGCGCGGCGACAGACCAGGCGCTCGCCTCACTTGCCGAGGGCGTGCCGGCAGGCGCCGAAAAGGGCCTCGGCGCCATCGACGCGCTGCGCGGTTCGGTGACGAACCTGTCGCAGGACATCGACCGCGTCTCCGAGCGCGCCGCAGCGATCAATTCGCCGATCGCCGCTGGGCGGAAGGCGATCGACGAACTGCTCGATGGCCTCGAAGACCAGCGCGAAAGCCTCGAAGCCGTGGTGGCCAAGGTGCGCGGCGAGATCGAGGCCGCGCAGGGCATCCTCTCGGGCGTCGAGCGCTCGGCGGAAAGCACGGCGCTCAGCGCGACGACGCAGCTGATCGACGCGCTTGGGCGCGTGCGCGAGGTTGCAGCGCAGACGGCGGGCACGGTGAAGACCGCGCTCGAAGCGGTGGTTGAGGAAGCGCGCGAGGCGCTTTCGAAGGCGTCGCGCGAAGCTGTGCGTCAGAGCGCGATCGAGCCCGTGGAAACGCAGATCAAGGCGCTGGAAGCCGCCGGTACGCGCAGTGCCGACGCCGCGCAGCTGGCCGCCGAGCGCCTGTCGCGCCAGCTGGTGTCGGTCGCCGAGACCGCCGCCGCGATCGAAACCCGCGTCAACGAAGCGGACGCACACCTCGACGCTGCACTCCGGAAGGACATCGGCCGCCAATCCGAACTGCTCGTCGAAGCGCTCAACAGCGCCTCTATCGACATCGCCAAGGGGCTTTCGGCGGAGGTCACCGAGACGGCCTGGAAGCAGTATCTGGCGGGCGAGCGCGGCGTCTTCTCGCGCCGCGCCGTGCAGATCCTTACCAGCCGCGATGCCAAGGAAGTCACCCGCCGCTACAGCGAGGACGCCGAGTTCCGCGACGGCGTGCGCCGCTACATCCACGATTTCGAGGCGATGCTCCGCCGCTTCAACGCGGACCGGGACGGCAATGCGCTCTCGATGACGCTCCTGTCGTCCGACCTCGGCAAGCTCTACGTGGCGCTGGCGCAGGCGACCGAACGCCTCCGCTGAGCGCTCAGATCAAGGCTGGAAGGCTTTGAGCTGGTTGATCGCGGTGTGCGCCGAATAGCCCTTGTAGAGAATCCAGCCCCCAAAACCCACGAACAGCAGGCCGATGCCCAGAAACGGGATGAGCGGCAGACCGATGACGACGAGTACGGCCGCGAGCACCATCGGCATCACGGTCGGCATGTAATAGCCCGCCCCGGTCGTCAGGTTGCGTAGAGCCACGGCTTCGAGCGTTCCGTTCTTGTCCGTGCCGACGACGGCGATACGATCGCCTTCGCTGATCGAAGGCAGCGTGCGCGTCTTGAACAGCACAGGCTTGTTGTCGATACGCAGGCTTACGAGTTGGTTCTTGATCGCGACCGGGCCGTGGTTAGCGGTCGCGGCATAGGAATAGTCCGAACCCAGGTTGATCGCACTCGCAGTTCCGTGAACGAGATTTGCCATGTCGCCATGCCCTCCGCTGCTTCCCGCGCGGAGTGTTGCATCATTACGAAGTCAAAACAACCGGGCGCGGCCGGCTACCGGGCGGCTCAGTTCGGCATGAAGTTGAGGTAGCCCGCCTCACTCAGCCACCAGACGCCTGCCATCAGGACAGCGGAGATCAGCGTCGTCCAGAGCATCTTCTTCGCAAGCATCGGCCGCACAGGCGCGCTGTCGGCCTGGCCCTTCACCTTGTCCTCGCCCGCCTCCTCGGAGGTGCGGACGCCGAACGGCAGCACGGCGAACAGCGTGACCGTCCAGATCAGAAGATAGATCGCGAGTATCGATCCCCAACCCATCAACTTAGCCCTTGATCCTTGTGACGGTGACTTCGGTAATCGGCTTCTTGCCCGTCCAGTCCCGTGCGGTGCGGCGGACGGCGACGCGGATCGCCTCTGCAAGCGCGTCCTCACCGTTGGTGCGCGCCTTAGCGGCGGCTTCGCTCGCGGCCGAGACGCAATCGTTGATGAACTCATCGCGATCATCTTCGACCGGAACGCCGTGCGACTGCACCTGCGGCGGCGCGACAAGGCGGTTCTTGCCGTCGATCACGACGAACACGGCGATGAGGCCGTTGTGCATCATGCGGCGGCGCGCGAGCATCGTGGCGCCGTCGGCGGGGAGAATGACGTCACCGTCGAGGACGAGGCGGCCCACGGGTTCGTGGCTGATGATCTGCGGCTTGCCGGGCGCGAGGCGGATGGCGCTGCCGTTCACCGGCACGACCGCTTCCTGCACCCCGAAGCGGCGCGCGAGGCGCGCGTGCTCTTCCATGTGGCGGCGCTCGCCGTGAACGGGGATGGAAATCTGCGGGCGAATCCAGCCGTACATCGCTTCGAGCTCGGGCACGCCGGGGTGGCCGGAAACGTGAACGTGCGCCTGCCGATCGGTGATGATCTCGACGCCCTTCGCGGCAAGCGCGTTCTGCACGCGGCCTATGGAAATCTCGTTGCCCGGGATCTGCTTCGAGGAATAGACGACGAGGTCGCCGCGTTCGAGCTTGATGTGCGAATGCTCGCCCTCCGCGATGCGGGAGAGCGCTGCGCGCGCCTCGCCCTGCGCGCCCGTGGAGACGATGAGCAGTTTGTCGCGCGGCACCTTCATCGCCTCTTCATGCGACACGGTGGGCGGGAAATCGGTGAGGTAGCCGACGCTCTTCGAGACTTCGAGGATGCGATCGAGCGAACGTCCGACGACGCAGAGCTTGCGGCCCGTGTCCTTCGCGACTTCGCCGAGCGTATGCAGGCGCGCGGCGTTCGAGGCGAAGGTGGTGACGAGCACCCTGCCCTTGTGCCCGGCGATCACCTTGTCCAGCCCTTCACGCACACCCGTTTCGCTGCCCGAAGCTTCGGGGTTGAAGACGTTCGTGGAATCGCCGACGAGCGCGAGGATGCCTTCGTCGCCAAGCGCGGTCAGTTCCTCGGCGGTGGACGGCACGCCCAGCACCGGTGCCTCGTCGAGCTTCCAGTCGCCGGTGTGGAAGATCTTGCCGTACGGCGTTTCGATAAGGAGCGCATTGCCCTCGGGGATCGAATGCGCGAGCGGCACGTAACGGCACTTGAACGGGCCGAGATCGACCTCGCCTTCAAGTTCCACGACATTCAGCTCGACATCGCGCTCGATGCCTTCCTCGATCAGCTTCTTGCGGATGAGGCCCGCGGTGAACGGCGTCGCGTAGAGCGGCACGTCGAACTCGCCGATCAGGTAAGGGATCGCGCCGATATGATCCTCGTGGCCGTGCGTGAGGACGATGCCGAGCAGATCCTTCTGCCGATCCTCTATGAAGGACAGGTCGGGCAGCACGAGTTCGATGCCGGGCAGGTTCGGATCGGCGAAGGTCATGCCGAGATCGACCATGATCCACTTGCCGTTGCAGCCATAGAGATTGACGTTCATGCCGATCTCCCCGGAGCCGCCGAGCGGCAGGAAGATCAGTTCTTTTCCAGGCTTCAACGCCTGTTCCTTTCATCGATAATCGTAAGGCCCCGCACCGTGAGATCGACGTCCACGACATCGATCACGCTGGTGTAGGGCTCGAACAGAACGGCGAGCCCGCCCGTTGCCAGAACCTTCATCGGCCCGGCAGCCTCTGCCTTCAGGCGGGCGACCAGCCCTTCGATCATCGCGAGATAACCGAAGAAAATGCCCGACTGCATGGCGGATACCGTGTCGTAGCCCTTCGCCTTGCCACCCTTGGGCGGCGCGACGGCAACGCGCGGCAATTGCGCGGCGGCGACGTAAAGCGCCTCCGCCGACAGGTTTATACCGGGCGCGATGATGCCGCCCGTATAGGCATTGCCGACGAAGATGTCGAATGTCGTGGCCGTGCCGAAGTCGATGATGATGAAGTCGCCTTCATGCCGATCGCCCACGGCGACGCAATTGACGAGGCGGTCCATGCCCACCTGCTCGGGATGCGCGACCTCGATGCCGACACCGAGGTTCAGATCTTTGGTGACCACAAGCGGATCAATACCGAAGCCACGCCGCGCCATGCGTTCGAGGTTGAACAATGTGGTCGGGACCACGGTGGAAATCACCACGCGCTGGACCTTTTGCCGATCGACGCCGTCGATCTCCATGAGCTGGGTGAGCCAGACCATGTATTCGTCGGACGTGCGCGACGCCTGCGTGGAGATACGCCAGCGGTGGACGATCTCGCCGTTATCGACGACCGCGAACATCGTATTCGTATTGCCGACATCGATCGCGAGCAGCATCAGCGCCGATCCCCCAATGTGAAAACTTCGCCCGCGTGAATGGGCCGTAACACCCCGTCCGGCAAGCGCAGAAGGAGCGCGCCGTCTTCCGCCAGACCTTCAAACGTGCCGGTGAGGTCTGCGTTCCCCAGGCGGGCGACGATGGGTTTGCCGAGCCCGGCAGCGGCTGCGAGCCAGTCCGCACGTGTGGCGACGAAGCCCTCCTCGCGCCAGCGGCGGCGGTGCGCGGCGAAAGCCTCCGCCAGCGTTCGGCAGGCTTCGCGCGCAGATGGCGGTGCGATCCCCACTGCGGCGAGGCTCGTGGCGGGGCGCTCGGTGCCTTCCGGGAAGTGCGCGAGGTTGACGCCGATGCCGATGATGACGCCCTGGGTGTGGCCTTCAAGCAGGATGCCCGCGACCTTCACGCCATCCAGCAGAAGATCGTTCGGCCATTTGAGCGACAGCCGGTCACGCGGGACCCAGCGGGCGACGGTTTCGAGCAGCGCGTTCGCCGCCACGAACGAAAGCTGCTGGGAAGGCCCCTCACCCGGCTGAGGCGCGGCGAGGGTGCTGGTGAAGAGGTTGCCGATTTCGGATGTCCACGTTCGCGCGCGGCGTCCGCGCCCTGCCGTCTGGCGGTCGGCGCGGACCCAGAGCCCGTTTTCCGGGTGCTCGGCGATCCAGTCGTTCGTGCTGCCGGTTTCGGCGAGATCGACGATGCGAAAATTCATCCGGTGACGATGATGCGCGCCGCCGCCGTCGCCCACGCCACCAGCGGTGCGATGGCAAGCATCCCGACCGGCGAGCAGAACACGGCCGCCGCCGTCAGCACGATGCCGTTCACGCGGCTTTCGCCGGGTGCGAGAGTGCCTACGGGCTCATCGAAGTAGGCGAGCTTCACGACGCGCAGGTAATAGTAAGCGCCGACCACCGACGTGACGACGCCGATCACCGCAAGCACGTACATATCGGCTGCAATGGCGGCGTTGAACACGCTGAACTTCGGCCAGAAGCCGAGCATCGGCGGGATACCGGCAAGGCTGAACATGAACACGGCAAGTGCCGCGGCAAGGCCGGGACGCGTCTTCGAGAGGCCTGCGAGGCGCGCCATGTCGTCCACCGGCGTACCATCCGGGTCGCGGAGCGCGAGGACGACGAGGAACGAACCCACCGTCATCGCTGCGTAAATGCCCATGTAGAACAGCACGCCCGCAATGCCCTGCTCCGTCCCAGCGGCAAGGCCGATGAGAGCGAAACCGACGTTGTTGATCGACGAATAGGCAAGTAGGCGCTTGATGCTCGTCTGCCCGATGGCGCCGACAGCGCCGAGGATCATCGAAGCGACCGCCGCGAAGGCGATGATCTGGCGCCATTCATCCGCCAGCCCGCCGAAGCCTTCAATCGCGACGCGCACAAGGAGGCCCATCGCGGCCACTTTCGGGGCGGAGGCGAAGAACGCAGCGACTGGCGTCGGCGCGCCTTCGTAAACGTCCGGCGTCCACATGTGGAACGGCACGGCGCTGATCTTGAAGGCGAGACCGGCGAAGATGAAGACGAGGCCGAAGACGACGCCGATCGAGGCCGAACCTTCAAGCTGCGTTCCGAGCGCGACGAAGTTCGTGCTGCCGACGAAGCCGTAGATGAGGCTGATGCCGTAGAGCAGGATGCCGCTCGCGAGCGCGCCGAGCACGAAATACTTGAGACCCGCTTCCGAAGACTTCGCCTCGCTGCGGTGGAACGCGGCGAGCACGTAGGCGGCAAGGCTCTGCAGTTCGAGGCCGACGTAGAGCGAGAGAAGATCGTTCGCCGACACCATCATGCCCATGCCGAGCGCCCCGAGCATCAGCAGCACAGGGTATTCGAACTTGTCGGAATGGGCGCGACGCAGATACGGGATCGCGATCACGGTGCAGACGGCGGCAGCGCCGTAAACGACAGTTTTCAGATAGTCCGAGAACAGGTCCGCGACGTAGAGGCCGTCAAAGGCGAACGCGCGCGGGGCATCGTCGATCATGCAGAGACCGGCGACGGCATAGATGCCGACAGCGAGCCACGACAGCAGACCGAGGCTGCGATCACCCCGGAAGGTGCCGATCATCAGCAGCGCCATCGCGCCGAGCGCGAGAATGATTTCCGGTGCGGCGATGCCGAGCGATTGCGCGAGCGGCTGCATCAGTGGGTCTCCGCCGGGGTATGTGTCTCAGACTGGGGTTTGGCTGCAGCCGCCTTCACGACGGAAACCGTCTGCTGGTGCGGTGCGGTCGGCTCGAGCCGGGCAACGATCGCGGCGACCGGTGCGCGCACCGGATCGATGAACACGTTCGGCGCGATACCCATCCACAGCACGAAGACCGCGATGGGCGCGAGGCACAGGATCTCGCGTACGTTGAGATCGGTCATCGCGCGCACTTCATCCTTGGTCGCCTCGCCGAACATCACCTTGCGGTAGAGGTAGAGCATGTACGCGGCGCCGAGGATGATGCCGGTGCAGATCACGGCGGTCGCGAAGGTGGACGTGCGGAACGCGCCCATCATCACGAGGAATTCGCCGATGAACCCGCTGGTGCCGGGAAGGCCGACCGAGGCCATGGTGAACAGCATGAACAGGATCGCATAGCGCGGCATGATCGTGGCGACGCCGCCATAGGCATCGATATCGCGCGTGTGCAGCCGATCGTAGACGACGCCGACGCACAGGAAGAGCGCGCCCGAGACGAGGCCGTGGCTGAGCATCACGACGATCGAACCTTCGATCGCCTGCTGGTTGAAGCCGAACAGGCCGACGGTGACGAACGCCATGTGCGCCACCGACGAGTACGCGATGAGCTTCTTCATGTCGGACTGCGCGAGCGCGATGAGCGACGTGACGACGACCGCGATCATGGAGAGCGCGAAGACGATCCACATCAGCTCTGCCGAGGCCGCCGGGAACATCGGCAGCGAGAAGCGGATGAAACCGTAGCCGCCCATCTTCAGGAGCACGCCCGCCAGGATAACCGAACCCGCCGTCGGCGCCTGCACGTGCGCGTCGGGAAGCCAGGTGTGCACCGGCCACATCGGCATCTTAACCGCGAAGCTCGCGAAGAACGCAAGCCACAGCCAGGTCTGCACCTTCGGATCGAAGTCGTAGACGAGCAGCTGCGGGATCGAGGTCGTGCCCGCGACGCTCGCCATATAGAGCATGGCGAGTAGCATCAGCACCGAGCCGAGCAGCGTGTAGAGGAAGAACTTGTAGCTGGCGTAAATCCGGTCCTTGCCGCCCCAGATGCCGATGATGAGATACATCGGAATGAGCCCGCCTTCGAAGAAGACGTAGAACAGGAACAGGTCGGTCGCCGCGAAGACGCCGATCATCAGCGCTTCCATGAGCAGGAACGCCGCCATGTATTCCGGCACGCGCTTTTCGATCGAGGTCCACGACGCGAGGATGCAGATCGGCATCAGGAACACGCTGAGCGCGATCAGAACCAGGCTGATACCGTCGATGCCGAGCGACCAGGAGAAGTACGGCTCGAACAGCGGCAGGCTTTCGGCATACTGGAAACTCGCCGAGCCGACATCGAACTGCGCCCAAAGGACGACACCGAGCACCAGCTCGACAAGCGTGACGCCGAGCGCACCCCAGCGCGCCGCATTCGCCCGCGCGTTCTCGTCGCCGGGAACGAACAGCAGCAGAGTGGCTGCCACAAGCGGCAGCAGGATCATCAGGGAAAGGATCGGAAAGCCCATTATTCGCCGCCCAGCATCTTCGGGAGGAACCACGCTGCCGCGGCGGCGAGGCCGATCAGCATCACGAACGCATAAGTGTAGAGGTAGCCGGTCTGCAGCCGCCGCGCGACGCCTGCACCGCTCATCACCAGCCCCGCAAGGCCATTCGGCCCGAAGCGGTCGATGGTGCCCTCGTCACCCTTCTTCCACAGGAAGCGGCCGAGCCACTTTGCCGGACGCACGAAGATCGTGTCGTACAGCTCGTCGAAGTACCACTTGTTGAAGAGGAAGGCGTGAAGACCGCGGAACATCGCCACGAAGCGCGCGGGCGCAGCCGGATCGCGAAGGTAATTGTTCCAAGCGATGAAGAGGCCAAGCAACATGACGGCGGCAGGCGACAGCTTCACCCACATTGGCACGTGATGCGAGGCTTCAGCCAGGTGCGCGTCGAACGCCAGCGCGCCCTTCCAGAACGCCACGCCGCCTTCCGGGTCGATGAACGCATGGTGGAAGATGAAGCCCGCGAACACCGCGCCGAGGGACAGGACGCCGAGCGGGATCAACATGCTCGCCGGGCTTTCGTGCGGATGATAGCCGAGCGTGCCATCATCGTGCGCGGGTGCATGATGGTCATCGTGACCATGCGCATGGTCATGCCCATGATTGCCGTGCGCGGCATGCTGGATATGCTCGCTCTGCGACCAGCGCGGCTTGCCGAAGAAGGTGAGGAACACGAGGCGCCACGAATAGAAGCTGGTGAGCAGCGCCGCGAAGATGCCGACCGCGAAGGCGACGTAGCCGGACTGCGTGCCCGCCGCGAAGGCGCTCTCGATGATCGCGTCCTTCGAATAGAAGCCCGCGAAGCCGAACACGCCGATGATGCCGACGCCCGTGATGGCGAGCGTGCCAAGCGTCATCGCCCAGAAGGTGAGCGGGATGTGTTTCCGCAGCCCGCCGTAATAGCGCATGTCCTGCTCGTGGTGCATCGCGTGGATCACCGAGCCCGCGCCGAGGAACAGCAGCGCCTTGAAAAAAGCGTGCGTGAACAGGTGGAACATCGCCGCGCCATAAGCGCCGACGCCCGCCGCGAAGAACATGTAGCCGAGCTGCGAACAGGTCGAATAGGCGATCACGCGCTTGATATCGTGCTGCGTGGTACCCACGGTCGCAGCGAACAGCGCCGTCGCCGCGCCCACGTACGTGACCACGGTGAGCGCCACTTCGCTCGTTTCAAAGAGCGGCGACAAGCGGCAGACCATGAACACGCCCGCCGTCACCATGGTGGCGGCGTGGATCAGCGCGGAGACGGGAGTCGGGCCTTCCATCGCGTCCGGCAGCCAGGTGTGGAGGCCGAGCTGCGCCGACTTGCCCATCGCGCCGATGAACAGCAGCAGGCAGAGCGCGGTCATCGTATCGACCTGCGCGCCGAGGAATTCGAACGTCGAGCCCTGATAGCCCGGTGCAGCCGCGAGGATGTTCGCGATATCCGTGGTGCCGAACACCATGAACACGCCGAAGATGCCGAGAGAAAAGCCGAAGTCGCCCACGCGGTTCACGACGAACGCCTTCACGGCGGCCGCGTTTGCCGAGGGCTTGTGATACCAGAAACCGATCAAGAGGTACGACGCGAGGCCGACGCCTTCCCAGCCGAAGAACATCTGCACGAGGTTGTCCGCCGTCACGAGCATGAGCATCGCGAAGGTGAACAGCGACAGATACGCGAAGAAGCGCGGCTGATCGGGATCTTCCGCCATGTACCCCCACGAATAGAGGTGCACGAGCGCCGACACGGTGGTGACGACGACGAGCATCACGGCGGTGAGCGTATCGAGCCGGAGCGACCATTCGACGACGAGCCCGCCGGAGCGGAACCATTCCATCACCGGCTGGCCCTCTACGGGCTGGCCCGCGAGGACGGGGATGAAGATCGCCCACGACAGCGCGCAGGCGATGAAAAGACCGCCCGTCGTGATCGCCTTGGCGGCAGTGTTGCTGATGGCGCGGTTGCCTAGGCCTGCGATGATCGCAGCCAGCAGCGGCAGGAAAACGATAGTGTGAAGCACGGCCCGCCCCTCAGCCCTTCATCATGTTGATGTCGTCGACGGCGATGGTGCCGCGGTTGCGGAAATAGATGACGAGGATGGCAAGTCCGATCGCGGCTTCGCCCGCCGCCACGGTGAGCACGAACATCGCGAAGATCTGCCCGACGAGATCGCCGAGGAACGCCGAGAACGCCACGAGATTGATGTTCACCGCGAGCAGGATGAGCTCGATCGACATCAGGATGATGATGACGTTCTTGCGATTGAGAAAGATGCCGAGCACGCCGAGGACGAACAGGATCGCCGCGACGGTGAGATAATGGGTGATACCGATCATTTGAGTTTCACCCCCTCGCCCACGGGCACGCTGACGACATCGACAGCCTCTTCGGGCCGCACGGCATTCTGGCGTGCGATGCTCTGCTTCTTCACGCCGGTGCGCTGGCGGTGCGTCAGCACGATCGCGCCGATCATCGCGGTCAGCAGCACCATGCCCGCCGCCTGGAAGATGTAGACGTATTTCGTGTAGATGAGCGCGCCGAGTGCCTCGGTGTTGGTGACGTCAGCCGCCGCGACCGGCGCCGCGGCAACCGCCTGGGCGCCCGCGCCGAGCGTCCACGCCGTGCCCGCGATCACCAGCTCGGCGAGCAGCACGCCCGCGAGCATTAGCCCGAACGGCATGTAGCGCGCGAAGCCCGATCGCAGCTCCGAAAAGTCGATGTCGAGCATCATGACGACGAACAGGAACAGCACCGCGACCGCGCCCACGTAAACGATCACGAGGATCATCGCGATGAACTCGGCGCCCAAAAGCAGGAACAGGCCGGCAGCGTTGAAGAACGCCAGGATCAGCCAGAGCACGCTGTGCACCGGGTTGCGGGCGAAGATCACCGCCGTTGCCGACAGGACAATAATGCCTGCGAGCATGTAGAAGATGATGGCCTCGATCACGGTTTCGCCCCGCCCCTTTTCATGTCGACCCTCTGTTGCCTGCGGCCGGTTATCGCCACTGCGCGTCCGCCGCAAGGTTGGCGGCGATCGCCGTTTCCCACTGCTCACCGTTCGCCAGCAGCTTCGCCTTGTCGTAGATCAGTTCCTCGCGCGTTTCGGTCGCGAACTCGAAGTTCGGCCCTTCGACGATCGCGTCCACCGGGCAGGCTTCCTGACAGAAGCCGCAGTAGATGCACTTCGTCATGTCGATGTCGTAGCGCGTGGTGCGGCGCGAGCCGTCTTCGCGCGGTTCGGCCTCGATCGTGATCGCCTGCGCCGGGCACACTGCTTCGCAAAGCTTGCACGCGATGCAGCGCTCCTCGCCGTTCGGATAGCGGCGCAGCGCATGCTCACCACGGAAGCGCGGGCTGATCGGCCCCTTCTCGAACGGGTAGTTCAGCGTCGCCTTCGGCTTGAACATGTACTTGAGCGTGAGCGCCATGCCCTGGACGAACTCCAGCAGCAGCATCGATTTGGCAGCGCGGAATATGGCGGTCATGACGCAAACCTGTCTGTGAAGAACATCAGCCACCCGGAAACGAGGAACACCCAGAAGAGCGACAGCGGCAGGAACACCTTCCAGCCAAGGCGCATGAGCTGGTCATAGCGATACCTCGGTACGGTCGCCTTCACCCAGGCGAAGACGAAGAACATGAACGCCATCTTCGCGAGGAACCAGATGAAGCCGGGGATGAGGTAGAGCGGCGCCCAATCGACCGGCGGCAGCCAGCCGCCGAGGAACAGCACCGCGGTCATCGCGCACATCAGGAGGATGTTCGCATACTCACCGAGCCAGAACAGCGCAAAGCTCATCGAGGAATATTCGACCTGATAACCCGCGACGAGCTCGGCTTCCGCTTCGGGAAGATCGAACGGCGGGCGGTTCGTTTCGGCGAGCGCCGAGATAAAGAACACGATGCCCATCGGGAACAGCAGCGGATTGAAGATATTGCCGTTCAGGAACAGGATGTTGGCCTGCTGGCTCATCACGATGTCGCTGAGATTGAACGACGAGGCGTAGAGCACGACGTTGATGATCACGAGCCCGAGCGAGACTTCGTAGGAGACCATCTGCGCCGCCGAGCGGAGGCCGCCGAGGAACGGGTATTTCGAGTTCGACGCCCAGCCCGACATGATGATGCCGTAGACGCCGAGCGAGGACACCGCGAACAGGTAGAGGATGCCGACGTTGATGTCGGCAAGCACCGCGCCCGCATCGAACGGGATCACCGCCCAGCCGATGAGCGCGAGCGTGAAGGTGATCATCGGCGCGAGCAGGAACACGCCCTTGTTGGCACCCGCGGGGATGATGGTTTCCTTGAGGAACACCTTGAGGCCGTCCGCGAAGCTCTGCAGCAGGCCCCACGGGCCGACCACGTTCGGGCCGCGGCGAAGCTGCATCGCCGCCCAGATCTTGCGGTCCGCATAGACCGCGAAGGCGACCGCAATCATCACCGGCAGCGCGATGAGCAGAATGAGGATGAGCGTCGCGACCAGATAGCCGAGGTTCGGCCCGATCAGATCCTGAAAGAACGCCGTCATTATTCAGCCGCCTCCAGCGCGGGGGCACCTTGGATCAGCGTCGAGGAGCAGGCGTGCATCACTTCGGACGCGCGGGCGACCGCATTCGTCAGGTAGAAATCGTGAATGACGCGGCCGATCGGCGCGGTATCAAGCTCACCGCCGCTGCCGAAGTCGATCTCGCCGGAGGCGGGTGCAATGCCTTCCTCGGCAAGATGCGGCCATTCGGCGGCGATGCGGGCGCGGAGCGCGGCAAAGCTGTCGTAGGGCAGCTTGCTCCCCAGCACTTCGGAAAGCGCGCGCAGGATCGCCCAGTCCTCGCGGGCATCGCCCGGCGCGAACACCGCGCGGTAGGCGCGCTGCACGCGGCCTTCCATGTTGACGTAGGTGCCATCCTTCTCGGCGAAGCTCGCCGAGGGCAGGATGACATCGGCACCGCGTGCGCCGAGATCGCCGTGATGGCCGATGTAGACCTTGAAGACGCCTTCGAGATCCGTGTCGATTTCGTCCGCGCCGTGCACGATGAGCGCCTTGAGTCCGCCGCCGAGCACTTCGGCGATGCCGCCGTCATGCGTGAAGCCGATGTCGAGGCCGCCGACGCGCGAGGCCGCCGTGTGGAGGACGTTGAAGCCTTCCGCACCCATCTTCGCCGTTTTCGCAATCTTGCCGAGCGCGGCGAGGATCGCGGGCGCGTCGCCGCGCGTGAGCGCTGCGGCGCCGACGATGATCGCAGGCTTGGTCGCGCTCTTCAGCGCGTCAGCCGCCGCCTTCGGCAGCTTGCCGAGCACGGACGCGCCATCGCCGAGCTGCGTGACCGGATAGGTGAGATCGACCTCCGGCCCCACGTTGAAGACCTTGGCGCCCTTCTTCACGACCGCCTTGCGGAGGCGCGTGTTGACGAGCGGCGCATCCCAGCGCGGGTTCGCGCCGACGAGGAGCACAACGTCCGCGTCCTCAATCCCCGCGATGCCGGAGTTGAAGCGGTATGCACCCGCGCCGCCGGCGGGCAGCGCCATGCCGTCCGTGCGGCACTCGAACCGGTCCGAGCCGAGCGACTTCATCAGGTCCTTGAGCGCGACCATCGATTCCACGTCGAGCAGTTCGCCCGCCACCGCGCCGATCTGGTTGCCGCTGAGGTCGGAAAGGCCGACTTTCACGGCGTTGAAGGCTTCCGCCCACGACGCAGCCTCAAGCTTGCCGCCGCGCCGCACATAGGGCCTGTCGAGGCGGCGCTTGGAAAGACCGAGCGGCGCGTAGCGCGTCTTGTCCGACGCCCATTCCTCGTTCACGTCGTCGTTCACGCGCGGCAGCACGCGCAGCACGGCGGGGCCGCGCGCATCGATGCGGATGTTGGTGCCGACGGCGTCCATCACGCAGATGCCGCTCGTTTTCGTCAGTTCCCACGGCCGCGCCTCGAACGCATAGGGCTTCGAGGTGAGCGCGCCGACGGGGCAGAGATCGATGACGTTGCCCGAAAGCTCCGACTTCACCGCCGCTTCGAGGTACGAGGTGATCTGCATGTTCTCGCCGCGATAGAGCGCGCCGATCTCGTCGGTACCCGCCACTTCCTCGGCGAAGCGCACGCAGCGCGTGCAATGGATGCAGCGTGTCATGGCCGTCTTGATGATCGGCCCCATGTACTTCTCGGTGACTGCGCGCTTGTTTTCCGTGTAGCGCGTGCGGCCGCGACCGTAGGCGACCGACTGGTCCTGCAGGTCGCACTCGCCGCCCTGATCGCAGATCGGGCAATCGAGCGGGTGGTTGATGAGCAGGAACTCCATCACGCCTTCGCGCGCCTTCTTCACCAGGGCGCTGTCGGTGCGGACCTCCTGCCCCTCGGCGGCGGGAAGCGCGCATGAGGCCTGCGGCTTCGGCGGTCCCGGCTTCACCTCGACGAGGCACATGCGGCAGTTGCCGGCGATCGAAAGCCGTTCGTGATAGCAGAAGCGCGGGATTTCCTTACCCGCAGCCTCGCACGCCTGAAGCACGGTGGCTCCGGCGGGGACTTCGACCTCGATGCCGTCGACGGTGAGTTTGGGCATCAGACTTTCCTACTCTGCCGCCACGGCAAGGGCTGCGCCCCGGCGTTCGTTGATGCGGCGCTCAAGTTCCGGGCGGAAATGGCGGATGAGGCCCTGGATCGGCCAGGCCGCCGCGTCGCCGAGCGCACAGATCGTGTGTCCCTCGACCTCGGTGGTGACGTCGAGCAGCGTATCGATTTCCGAAAGGTCCGCGTCGCCGGTGCGCAGACGCTCCATCACGCGCCACATCCAGCCGGTGCCTTCGCGGCAGGGCGTGCATTGCCCGCAGCTTTCGTGCTTGTAGAAATACGAGATGCGGCTGATGGCGCGGACGATGTCCGTGGACTTGTCCATCACGATCACCGCCGCCGTGCCGAGGCCGGACTTCAGTTCACGGAGGCCGTCGAAGTCCATCGGGGCGTCCATGATCTGTTCGGCGGGCACGAGCGGAACGGAAGAGCCGCCGGGGATCACCGCGAGCAGATTGTCCCAGCCGCCGCGAATGCCGCCGCCGTGTTTATCGATCAGCTCGCGGAAGCTGATGCCCATCGTTTCTTCAACGACGCACGGCGTGTTCACGTGGCCGGAGATCTGGAAGAGCTTGGTGCCGAGGTTGTTCGGGCGGCCGAAGCCCGCGAACCACTCCGCGCCGCGCCGCAGGATCGTCGGGACCACGGCGATGCTCTCGACATTGTTCACCGTCGTCGGGCAACCGTAGAGGCCTGCGCCCGCCGGGAACGGCGGTTTCAGGCGCGGCTGGCCCTTCTTGCCTTCGAGGCTTTCAAGCAGTGCCGTTTCCTCACCGCAGATGTACGCGCCCGCGCCGCGATGCACGTAAACGTCGAAATCATAGCCCGAACCGCAGGCGTTCTTGCCGATCAGCCCCTTGTCGTAGGCCTGTTCCACGGCGGCAAACAGCGTCTCCGCCTCGCGAATGAACTCGCCGCGAATGTAGATGTACGCAGCCTTCGCGCGCATCGCGAACCCGGCGATGAGCGCGCCTTCGATCAGCTTGTGCGGATCGTGGCGGATGATCTCGCGGTCCTTGCACGACCCGGGCTCGGACTCGTCGGCGTTGATGACGAGGTAGGACGGGCGATCCTCGCGCGGTTCCTTCGGCATGAAGGACCATTTGAGGCCGGTGGGGAAGCCCGCGCCGCCGCGCCCGCGAAGGCCCGACGCCTTCACCTGCTCGATGATCCAGTCCTGCCCCTTGGCGAGGAAATCCTTGGTGCCGTCCCAGTCGCCGCGCTTCAGCGCGCCTTTGACGCCCCAATCCTGGAACCCGTAGAGGTTCGTGAAAATCCGGTCCTTGTCCTCAAGCGGCGCAATGGTCATGCCATGAACTCCTTGAGAACACGGGGTCCGCCGACGGGGGCGCTGTTCTGGCGCTCGATCTGTGGGCCCGGCTTCGGCGTCTTGCCGGCAGCAAGGTCTTCGAGAATGCGCGTCATGCTCGCGTAGTCGAGGTCTTCGAAATTGTCGTCGTTGATCTGCACCATCGGCGCGTTCGCGCAGGTGCCCATGCATTCGACCTCGGTGAGCGTGAAAAGGCCGTCTTCGGTCGTGTGGCCCTTGGCGAGCCCCTTGTCCTTGCACGCCTGCATCACGTCGTCGGAGCCGCGCAGCATACAGGGCGTCGTCCCGCAGACCTGCACGTGATGGCGACCGACGGGCGCGAGGTTGTACATCGTGTAGAAGGTCGCGACTTCGAGCACGCGAATGTACGGCATCCCGAGCATCCCCGCGATGAACTCGATCACCGGGATCGGCAGCCAGCCCTGCGTCTTCGTCTGCGCGCCGACCTGGCGCTGCGCGAGATCGAGGAGCGGCATCACGGCGGATTGCTTCCGCACCTCCGGATAGCGCGCAAGGATCACCTTCACGCGCTTGGCGTTCTCAGGAGTCCAATCGAAGCCGTCGAACGCATGATGCTGTTCGGGCGTTGCTGAAGCGGCGTGACTCACCGGTCGACCTCACCGAAAACGATATCGAGACTGCCGAGCACGGCGGGCGCGTCGGCGAGCATGTGGCCCTTGCAGAGGAAATCCATCGCCTGCAGGTGCGAAAAGCCTGTTGGGCGGATCTTGCAGCGGTACGGCTTGTTGGTGCCGTCGGCCACCATGTAGATGCCGAACTCGCCCTTGGGGCTTTCCGTTGCGACGTACACCTCGCCCGCCGGAACGTGGAAGCCTTCCGTGTAGAGCTTGAAGTGGTGAATGAGCGCCTCCATCGAGCGCTTCATCTCGCCGCGCTTCGGCGGCACCACCTTGCGGTCGAGGCTGGCGACCGGGCCTTCCGGCATTTCCTGGAGGCACTGCTTGATGATGCGCAGCGACTGCTTCATCTCTTCGATGCGGACCATGAAACGGTCGTAGCAATCGCCGTTCTTGCCGACCGGCACATCGAATTCCATGCGGTCGTAAACGTCGTAGGGTTGCGACTTGCGGAGGTCCCACGGCAGGCCGGAGCCGCGAATGCAGGGGCCAGAGAAGCCCCATGCCACCGCGTCCTGCTCGCTGATGATGCCGATATCGACATTGCGCTGCTTGAAGATGCGGTTGTCGCAGATCAGCGCCTCGAAGTCGGCGAGCGCCTTCGGGAAGGCATCGGCCCAGTCGGCGATGTCCGCGATCAGCTTCGGTGGCAGGTCCTGATGGACGCCGCCCGGACGGAAGTATGCCGCATGGAAGCGCGCGCCCGATGCCCGCTCATAGAAGCCGAGCAGCTCCTCGCGCTCCTCGAACAGCCACAGGATCGGCGTCAGCGCGCCGACATCCATCGCGTGCGCGGTGGTGTTGAGGATGTGGTTGGCGATGCGCGTCAGCTCCGCGAACAGCACGCGGATATACTGGGCGCGCAGCGGCACCTCGATATCGAGCAGCTTCTCGATCGCGAGCACATAGCTGTGCTCCATGGACATCGGCGACACGTAGTCGAGCCGGTCCATGTAGGGCAGCGCCTGCAGATAGGTCTTGTATTCGATCAGCTTCTCGGTGCCGCGGTGGAGCAGGCCCACGTGCGGGTCGCAGCGCTCGATGATCTCGCCGTCCAGCTCCATCACGAGACGGAGCACGCCGTGCGCCGCCGGGTGCTGCGGGCCGAAGTTGATCGTGTAGTTCTGGATTTCGACGTCAGGCGTCGTGGTTGCGACGTCGGCCATCAGACAGCCTTCCCTTCCGCCTTCTCATCGCCCGGCAGCACGTATTCGGCTCCTTCCCAAGGGCTCATGAAGTCGAAGCTGCGGAAATCCTGCGCGAGCTTCACGGGCTCGTAGACGACACGCTTGTGCTCTTCGGAGTAGCGCAGCTCGACATAGCCGGTGAGCGGGAAGTCCTTGCGGAACGGGTGCCCGGTGAAGCCGTAATCGGTGAGGATGCGGCGATGGTCCGGGTTGCCGTCGAAACGGACGCCGTACATGTCCCACACTTCGCGCTCCAGCCAGCCCGCGACCGGCCACAGATCGACGACGGACGGCACCGCGTGCTTCTCGTCGGTCAGCGTCTTCACGCGGATGCGGCGGTTCTTCGTCAGAGACAGCAGGCAGTAATTGACCTCGAAGCGCTCCGGGCGCTCCGGGTAGTCGACGCCAGCGATCTCCATCAGCTGCTGGTATTCAAGACCGGGCGTGTCGCGCAGCGCTTCGAGCGCCTTGTAGAGATCGCGGCGATGAACGGTCAGCGTCACCTCGAAGGCGTGCTCGGTCGCATCAACAACGAGGTCGCCAAGCGCGGCGCGCGCGGCGTCGATGACACCGTCGTCGGAGGACGTGCGGGGCGCGGGGCTTTTCATCGTTCGAATGTTCCCACCCGGCGGATCTTCCGCTGCAGCTGCAGGATGCCGTAAAGCAGCGCTTCTGCGGTCGGCGGGCAGCCCGGCACATAGATGTCCACGGGCACGATGCGATCGCAGCCGCGTACCACCGAATAGCTGTAGTGGTAGTAGCCGCCGCCGTTGGCGCAGCTGCCCATCGAGATGACGTAGCGCGGCTCCGACATCTGGTCGTAAACGCGCCGCAGCGCCGGGGCCATCTTGTTGCAGAGCGTGCCCGCGACGATCATCACGTCCGACTGGCGCGGAGATGCGCGCGGCGCGGCGCCGAAACGCTCAAGGTCGTAGCGCGGCATACTCGAATGCATCATCTCGACCGCGCAGCAGGCAAGGCCGAAGGTCATCCACCACAGCGAGCCGGTGCGCGCCCAGTGGAACAGCTCCTCGGTCGAGGTCACGAGGAAGCCCTTGTTCGAGACCTCGTTGTTGATGTCGTCGACGAAGCCCTGTTCCGGCATGATGATGCCAGAAGCCGAACCGGTGCCGGCAGGCGCCATTTGGGTCTCTACTCCCATTCCAGCGCGCCCTTCTTCCATTCGTAGATGAAGCCGATCGTAAGGATGCCGAGGAACACCATCATCGACGCCCAACCGAACACGCCCGTCGCACCGAGGCTGACCGCCCACGGGAACAGAAACGCGACCTCAAGGTCGAAGATGATGAACAGGATCGACACCAGATAGAAGCGCACGTCGAACTGGCGGCGCGCGTCTTCGAAGGCGGGGAAGCCGCATTCGTACTCGGCAAGCTTGTTGGGGTCCGGCTTGTTGGTCCCGGTAAGGTTCGAAACGAGCACCGGAAGGCCGACGAAGACGCCCGAAAGCACCACCGCGACGCCCAGAAACAAGAGGATCGGCAGATATTCCGCCGCGACCGATTGCATACGCGATTCCCTGATATTCGCGGCGCTTTTAGGCGCGTGTCTGCGGGCTTGCAAGGCTGTAAGCCTGCCTTTCGCAATCACTTTGCTGCGCTGCGAAGTGCCCCGCCGATGAGTTTATGCAAACGACTCTGAATAGCACCATTGGAGGCGATGACTTCGCGTCTTTCGATGGCCTTGTCGCCGCCGCGATAGTCGCTGACGAACCCCCCGGCTTCGCGCACAAGGAGGATGCCCGCACCCACATCCCAGCTGTTGAGGCCCGCTTCCCAGTAGCCGTCGTAACGACCCGCCGCGACCCATGCGAGGTCGAGCGCCGCCGATCCGAAGCGCCGGATACCTGCGACATTTGGCGCCACGGCCTGCAGGATCGAATCGAACTGTTCGAAATCGCCGTGCCCTCGGAACGGAATGCCCGTCGCGATAAGGCAATCGCCGAGGTCCTTGCGCGCCGAAACGCGCAGGCGCTGGTTCTGAAGCCAGGCCCCCCTGCCCGCTTCCGCCCAGAAGCTCTCGTCTGTCATCGGCTGATAGACGAGGCCCGAAATGATCTGGCCGTCCTGCTCCGCCGCGATGGTGATCGCGAAGTGCGGGATGCCGTGCAGGAAGTTCGACGTGCCGTCGAGCGGATCGACGATCCAGCGCGGACGCGAGGGATCGCCTTCGATCTCGCCGCCCTCTTCCAGCACCAGCCCCCAGTCCGGGCGTGCCTGCCGCAGGATCTCGACAATGGTGCGCTCGGCCGCGCGGTCGGCGTTGGACACGAAGTCCGACGGACCTTTGCGGGAGACCTGAAGCTGGGCCACCTCATTGAAATCACGGCGCAGCCGCGGCGCAGCCTTGCGCGCGGCCTTGTCCATGATGGTGATGAGGGCGGAATGGGCTGGCATGGTGTTTCCGATCAGTCCGCGCGGCGAACGTAGGTCTGTTCGTAGACGTCGACGACGATGCGCGTGCCCGATGCGATGTGCGGCGGCACCATGATGCGCACGCCGTTATCGAGCACGGCGGGCTTGTAGCTGGAAGAGGCCGTCTGGCCCTTCACCACGGCGTCGGCTTCCACGATCGTGGCCTCGACCTGATCGGGCAGCTGCACGGAAAGCGGCTTCTCTTCATAGAGTTCCATCACGACGTCCATGCCGTCCTGCAGGAACGCGGCGGCATCGCCGAGCAGGTCCTGCGGCAGCGAGACCTGCTCGTAGGTCTCCTTGTCCATGAAGGTCAGCATGTCGCCTTCGGCATAGAGGAACTGGAAGTCCTTCGTATCAAGGCGAACGCGCTCCACCGTCTCCGACGAACGGAAGCGGACGTTGGTCTTGCGACCGTCGACGAGGTTCTTCAGTTCCACCTGCATATAGGCGCCGCCCTTGCCGGGCTGCGTATGCTGGATCTTGACGGCGCGCCACAGCCCGCCTTCATATTCGATGATATTGCCGGGACGAATGTCCACGCCGCTGATCTTCATGGGTGCGTTCCTGAGAAAGAAAGGTCGCGCGGCTTCTATCAGCGCGCGGGCATCTGCTCAAGAAGTCTACTTAAGGATGCTCTGAAACGCCTTTACGCCCGCCCCTACGCCTTCCGGATGTGCCCATACAGCACTGGAAACCGCCAGAAAGTCCGCACCCGCCGCGACCAGCGGCGCTGCGTTCTCCGGAGTGATACCGCCGATGGCCACACAGGGGATTTCGCTGATCGTCGTCCACCACGAGAGGATCGACGGATCGGGGCGGTGCGTCGTCACCTTGGTGGCGGTGGGATAGAAGGCGCCGAACGCCACATAGTCCGCGCCTGCCTCGCCCGCTTCCATCGCGAAGTGGCGGCTGTCGTGGCAAGTGACGCCGATCTGCGCATCGTGGCCGAGCAGGCTGCGCGCTACCGAGACGCTGCCGTCCGTCTGGCCAAGGTGGACGCCATCGGCGCCCAGTTCCTTCGCAAGGTCCGCGCGGTCGTTGAGGATGAAGGCGACATCATAAGCCGCGAGGATCGGCTTCAAGGCCGCCCCTGCACGCAGGATTTCCATGTCCTCCACGCCCTTCAGCCGAAGCTGGAACGCCGCCACTGGACCAGCGTCGAGCGCGGCCTTCAGCTTTTCGGGAAAACCCGGATCGTAGCGCTCAGGGGAGATCAGATAGAGCTGGCACGGCGGCCGCGCATCCTGCTCGAAACGGTCGGCGAAACCGGGATCGAGCGCAACATCGTCATCGTTCATCATTCAGCATCCACAACGGCAATCAGAAAACCGTCCCAGCCCTTGGTGCCCACGGTCTGGATCGCCGTCGCGCTGAGGCGCGGCTCGGCGGCGACGGCATCGAACAGCGCGCGCGTGCCGATGATCGCCTCGTCGGCACTCGACGCGTCCGTTACACGTCCTTCGCGTACCACATTGTCCACGACGATAAGCCCGCCGGGTCGGGCCAGCGCGAGCGCGGCTTTCAGGTAAGCGACGTTGTTCGGCTTGTCGGCGTCGATGAACACGAGGTCGAACGGCCCCTCGCCTTCGGCTTCCATGTGGGACAGCGTCTCCACGGCCGCACCGACGCGGATTTCGACCTTGTCGCCAACGCCTGCTGCATCAAGGTTCGCGCGGGCAACCTCGGCGTGGTGCGGGTCGATTTCCAGCGTGACAAGAGCGCCGTGGCCGGGAAGCGCGCGGGCAAGCCAGATCGTCGAATAACCGCCGAGCGTGCCGACCTCCAGAATCCGCCACGCACCGATGGAACGCGCCAGAATGTGGAGCAGCTTGCCCTGCACTGCCGACACGTCGATGGACGGCAGGTGCTGGGCAGCGTTGCGGGCAAGGGCCTCGTCCAGCGCCGTATCGTCTCCGATCAAACGATCGGCGATGTAGGCGTCGACCTCGGCCCAGCCCGCTGACACAGGCCCTATTCCTTGCCCTTGTAGATGTTCACCAGCTTCGCGAGCATCGCCATCGCCTCGTCGCGCGGACGCTGGAATGTGTTGCGGCCGATGATCGAGCCGTTGCCGCCGCCGTCGCGGATGTCGCGCGCGTCCTGATAGACGGCATCCGCACCCTTCGCGGCGCCGCCCGAGAAGACGACGATGCGGCGGCCGTTGAAGCACGACTTCACAACATGCGACACGCGCTTCGCCTGCGTCGAGCTGTCCAGCTTCTCGTACGCCTTCTGCGCGTCCTTCTGTTCGATGTGCGCGGTCGGCAGCTTCACCTTGATGATGTGCGCGCCCAGCAGCGCCGCCATGTGCGCCGCGTAGGCGCCGACGTCGAGCGCAAGCTCGCCGTCCTTCGAAAGGTTGCCGCCGCGCGGGTACGACCAGATCACGGTCGCGATGCCCACCGACTTCGCTTCGGCGGACATTTCGCGGATCTCTTCCATCATGTCGAACACCTCGTCGGCGCCCGGATAGATGGTGAAGCCGATCGCCGAACAGCCGAGGCGCAGCGCGTCGTCCACCGTGCCGGTGACGGCCTGGTTGATCGAGGTCGCCCACGAGTTCGATGAGTTCACCTTGAGGATCGTCGGGATCTGGCCCGCGAACGTGTCGGCGCCCGCCTCGATCATGCCGAGCGGCGCGGCATAGGCCGAAAGCCCTGCGTCGATCGCGATCTGGAAGTGATAGTGCGGGTCGTACGCCGGTTCGTTGACCGCGAAGCTGCGTGCCGGGCCGTGTTCGAAGCCCTGATCGACGGGGAGGATGATGAGCTTGCCGGTGCCGCCGAGCTGGCCCTGCATCAGGATGCGGGCGAGGTTCGCCTTCGTGCCGGGGTTGTCGCTTTCATAGTTGGAAAGGATGGCCTTCACGGCTTTCGTGATCTTCATGCGTCGTCCTCGTCGCTTGAGTATTCTGGGCTGGATTATTCCGGTTGCCGCGCGTGATACAGAAGAGGGCCGCGCATCGCAACGACCTCGCGCGTGGATTCAGGATGCCGGGTTAGTTGAGCGCGGCGAGCGTGAACTGGGCTTCGGCACGGCCGAGCACCATGGTCCAGAAGCGGCCCTTGGTGGGCGAGCAGGCATAGCCGATGCCGACATCGGTGACGTCTTCGAGCATCATGTTGTCGCGGTGCCCGGGGCTCCTGTCCCACGCGACGACCACGGCCGCGGACGTCGGCAGGTTCCACGCAACGTTCTCGGCGCGCGGCACGCCGTCAAAGCGCGCGCGCTCGGCGCGGTCGACGAAGTTGCTGCCATCGGAGCCGCTGTGCGAAAGCTTGCCCCATCCCGCGAGATCATCGGAATGACGCTGTGCCGCACGGGTGAGCGCCATGTTGGGACGCACCGGCGAAAGGCCCTGCGCACGGCGCAGGTCGTTGAGCGCGGCAACGGCCTCGACAGGGTTCACGTCGCCCGCCGCGCACCAGCTGTGCTTTGCGACCGCAACGGTCGAAAAGCCGGCGGCCATGGCCGGCGTGGCGATCAGGAATGCAGCAGTGGCGAGACGCATAAGCATGGCACCGACCTTCGCCCGTAAGGCTTAAGGTCGGGTTTTAAGAAAAGGTTAATTTCCCGCTTACCATAGCTGAAGTGACGCATCGCCGCGACAAAACCGGGTTCGTTACGCCCGCAGCGCCTCCACGCCCGGCAGCGCCTTGCCTTCCATCCATTCGAGGAAGGCGCCGCCAGCGGTCGAGACAAAGCTGAAACTCTCCGCCACACCCGCGTGGTTGAGCGCCGCGACCGTATCGCCGCCGCCTGCCACCGAAACGAGGCTTCCGGCTTCGGTAAGCGCCGCCGCCGTGCGCGCGAGCGCCACCGTGGCCGCATCGAACGGCTCCAGTTCGAACGCACCGAGCGGCCCGTTCCACACCAGCGTCCGGCAGGTCTTGAGCGCGTCCGAAAGTGCCTCGACAGCAGCGGGGCCAACGTCGAGGATCATCTCGTCCGCCCCCACCTCGTGCACGTTCACGGTCCGGTTCGCGGCGTTCGCCTTGAATTCCTTCGCCACGACGACGTCGTACGGCAGGTGCACGGTGCAGCGCGCCGCGTCCGCCTTGGCGAGGATGCCGAGCGCGGTCTCCTTGAGATCGTGCTCGCAAAGCGACTTGCCGACATCGACACCCTTCGCGGCAAGGAAGGTGTTCGCCATGCCGCCGCCGATGATCAGGTGATCGACCTTGCTGACAAGGTTGTTGAGCACATCGAGCTTCGACGACACTTTCGCGCCGCCGACAACCGCCGCGACAGGCCGTTCAGGCTCGCCAAGTGCGGCTTCCAGGTGCTCCAGCTCTGCCTGCATGGAACGGCCCGCATAGGCGGGAAGCACGTGCGCCAGCCCCTCTGTGGAGGCGTGCGCACGGTGCGCGGCGGAAAAGGCGTCGTTGACGTAAAGGTCGCCGAGCTTCGCGATGGCGGCGACGAGCGCCGGATCGTTCTTCTCTTCGCCCGCCTCGAAGCGCGTGTTCTCAAGCACCGCGATTTCGCCCGCCGCCATCAGACCCACAGCCTGTTCGGCCGCCGGCCCCTTGCACTCGGTGACGAAACCCACCGTGCGACCGAGCACCTTCGCAAGCGCGCTCGAGATTGGCGACAGGCTGAGCATCGGGTCTTCGCCCTTCGGACGCCCGAAGTGCGAGAGCACCAGCACGATCGCGCCTTTGTCGGCGAGTTCGGCGATGGTCGGCTGCGCCGCACGAAGGCGCGTGTCGTCGCTGACCTTGCCGTCCTGCATCGGCACATTGAGATCGGCACGAACGAGGACGCGCTTGCCGCGCACGTCCCCGATATCGTCGAGCGTCCGGAACTTCGCCATGGTTAGAGGAACGCCGCCATCGCTTTGGCGGTGTCGACCATGCGGTTCGAGAAGCCCCACTCGTTGTCGTACCACGAAACGACGCGGACGAGCTTGCCTTCAAGCACGGCGGTTTCAAGGCTGTCGATGGTCGAAGATGCAGCGGTGTGCTGATAGTCGATCGAAACCAGCGGCTCGTCCGAATAGCAGAGGATGCCCTTCAGCGGGCCGGATTCAGACGCCGCCTTCAGGATCGCGTTCACTTCGTCCTTCGTCGTGTCGCGCTTCGGCGTGAAGGTCAGATCGACGAGGCTGACGTCGGGCGTCGGCACGCGGATCGCCGAACCGTCGAGCTTGCCCTTCAGTTCGGGAAGCACCTCGCCGACGGCGCGCGCGGCGCCGGTCGTGGTCGGGATCATCGACATAGCGGCAGCGCGGGCACGGCGCGGATCGTCGTGGATCTGGTCGAGGATCTTCTGGTCGTTCGTGTAGGCGTGCACCGTCGTCATCAGGCCGCGTTCGATGCCGAGCGCATCGTTCAGCACCTTGGCGACCGGCGCGAGGCAGTTCGTCGTGCAGCTCGCGTTCGACACGATCTTGTGATCGGCCGAGAGCTTGTCGTTGTTCACGCCGAAAACGACCGTGAGGTCGACGTTCTTGCCCGGCGCGGAGATCAGCACGCGCTTGGCGCCCGCCGCCATGTGCTTCTCAGCCGAAGCGCGGTCCGTGAAGAATCCGGTGCATTCGAGCGCGATGTCGACGCCGTTCGCGGCGTGCGGCAGGTTCGCCGGGTCGCGTTCGGCCGAAACCTTGATGCGCTTGCCGTCGATGATGAGATCGTTGCCGTCCACCTCGACCGTGCCCGCCCACGTGCCGTGCACGGAATCGCGCTTGAACAGCAGGGCGTTCGACTTGGCGTCGGACAGGTCGTTGATCGAAACCAGCTCCAGCCCGCTTTCCGGACGCTCCAGAATGGCCCGCGCCACGAGGCGCCCGATGCGGCCGAATCCGTTGATCGAAACCTTCGCCATGTCTTCCGTACTCCTGTTCCTAATTTAAGCGAGCTTCCCCCGAACCGCCTTCGCGATCGCGTCGGCGGTCAATCCGAACTTCTCATACAAGGCTTCGGCGGGCGCGGAAGCGCCGAAGCGGTCGATGCCGAGCCGCAGACCCTTGCGGCCCGTGTAGCGTTCCCAGCCGATCGTTGTCCCGGCTTCGACCGAAACAATGAGCGCGTCTTCCGGCAGGATATCGGCCTGATAGGCGTCGCTCTGCAGATCGAAAAGCTCCCAGCAGGGCATCGAGACGACGTCGCAGCCGATGCCTGCCGCTTCGAGCTGGTCGGCAGCGTCGAGCGCGGCCTGCACTTCGGAGCCGGTCGCGAGGAACACGACCTTGCGCGCGGCAGAGGCAGCGCGCAGCCGATAGGCGCCCTTCGCGGAGAGGTTCTCGCCGGCTTCCGTCCGCACCTGCGGCAGGTTCTGGCGGGAGAGAGCAAGCACCGTGGGGCCGCTGTCGTTTTCAAGCGCAAGCGCCCAGCACTCGGCTGTCTCCACGACGTCAGCCGGGCGCATCACGAGCACGTTCGGCATCACGCGCAGGCTCATCACGTGCTCGATCGGCTGGTGCGTCGGGCCGTCTTCGCCGAGCCCGATCGAATCGTGCGTCATCACGTAGATGGCCTGCGCGCGCTGCAGCGCGCTGAGACGGATCGCCGGGCGGCAATAGTCCGTGAACACGAGGAAGGTGCCGCCATAGGGCACGAGACCGCCGTGCAGCGCCATGCCGTTCATCGCGGCGGCCATGCCGAACTCGCGGATGCCGTAATAAACGTAGCGGCCGCCGTAGTTCGCGGCGTCGAGCGTGCCGAGGCCCTTGGTCAGCGTATTGTTGGAGCCGGTGAGATCGGCCGAGCCGCCGATGGTGTTCGGCACGGCGGCGTTGATCGCGCCAAGCGCAAGTTCGCTCGCCTTGCGCGTCGCCACCGTCTGCGGCGCTGCGATCAGCGCGTCGATGTGCGCCTTCAGCGCCGGGCCTGCCGCTTTCAGCGCGGAACCATCCAGCCAGGTCAGGAATTCGGCGTAACCCTCTGCTTTCGCAGCGTTCAGCTTCCAATCGGCGCTGACCTTGGTGCCGCGCGCACCCGAAGTGCGCCACGCATCCAGTATATCGGCCGGGATTTCGAACGGCTCGTGATTCCAGCCGAGCGTCTCGCGCGCCGCCGCAATTTCCGCCGCGCCGAGCGGCGAGCCGTGCGTCGCCGCGGTGCCCTGCTTGTTGGGCGCGCCGTAGCCGATGATCGTGCGGCAGGCGATCAGCGACGGGCGCGGATCGGCCTTCGCCGCGCGCAGTGCTGCGTCAACGCTCGCTGCGTCGTGGCCGTCACAGGAAACGACGTGCCAGCCCGAAGCCTCGTAGCGTGCCTTCACATCCTCCGACGTCGACATCGAGGTCGCGCCGTCGATGGTGATGCGGTTGTCGTCCCAGATCACGTTCAGGCGGCCGAGCTTCAGGTGCCCGGCAAGCCCGATCGCCTCGTGGTTGATGCCTTCCATCAGGCAGCCGTCGCCGGCGATCACCCACGTGTGATGGTCCTGCACGGCGTCGCCGAAGCGCGCGTTGAGGTGACGTTCCGCAAGCGCCATGCCGACGGCGGTGGCGAGGCCCTGCCCGAGCGGGCCGGTCGTCGTTTCCACGCCGGGAAGCTCGAAATTCTCGGGGTGGCCGGCGCACGGGCTGCCGAGCTGGCGGAAGTTCCGGATCTGGTCGAGCGTCGGCTTCTTATAGCCGGTGAGATACAGAAGCGCGTAGATCAGCATCGAGCCGTGACCGGCGGAAAGCACGAAGCGGTCGCGATCAGGCCATTCAGGCCACTGCGGATCGTACTTCAGATGTTGTGTGAAGAGAACCGTCGCGGCATCCGCCATTCCCATCGGCATTCCAGGGTGGCCGGAATTCGCGGCCTGTACGGCATCCATCGCCAGCGCACGGACAGCGTTGGCGAGATCGGCGTGATTGACGGTCATCTTCGGCTGGGTTCCCCAATATTTCGGCCGGGCGGCGAATCGGCGCGCACAATGGAGAGGGGCTTATGCCGCGTCAACGTCATGTCAAGGCATGGCGGCCATGCGCGCATGAAACAGGCGGGAATCCGGCTGAATCGGGATGAATCGCCGAACCGACCCGCGCTTGCCTTGACCGTCATTCGGATTCGTTCTTATGTTCCTCGCCCAAACTGCTGATTTCGGGACTTTTCGGCATGGATCAGATGACCGGTTTCGCGTCGGCGCTGACACGCCTTGAAAGCGCACTCGACAAGCTCGAGCGTGCTGCGGCGGGTGCAGGTGATACCGGCGGCGCGCTCGCTGAACTGGACGCACTGCGCCAGAAGCACCGCCGTCTCAAAGACTCTGCCGAACGCGCCGTCGCCGATCTCGACGTGCTGATCGCGTCGCGGAGCTAGGCGCGTGGGCCAGATCAACGTCACCATCGGCGGCCGTTCCTATCCCCTCGCCTGCCGCGATGGTGAGGAGGAACGGCTGAACCGTCTCGCAGCGCATGTCGACGCCAAGGCGGCCGATCTGCAGGGCGCGCTCGGACAGATGAGCGAGCCGCGCCTGCTGCTGATGTCTGCCATCCTCATCGCCGACGAGTTCTTCGACCTCAAGGAACGCGACCCCTCGCTCGGCGACACGATCGCGACGGGCGCGCTCGAAAAGGCGGCGCAGCGGGTGGAAGCCATTGTCGCAGCCCTTGAGAAGCGGCGCGCCAACGCCTAGATTACTCCACGGCGGATACTGCCTGGTGCGCGCGATGCGAACATCCCTGAGGCGATATCGACATCCAAGGGTGCTGTCCCTGTGCGGATCCTGGTCCGACCATATGGTGCCCACCTGACGTTACTGGCGTCAGAGGATATTCCGGCAAACGGCCGAGGCGGTTCCGCCACCCATTTTTGACCTGTCGCCCGGATTCCCGTTTGCCCACCGCCTTCCCCTTCGACAAGGAAACCCTGCGCCGCGACGCCCGCGCAGCGCGCGCCGCATTCGTGCGCAGCTTGTCCCTTGATGAACGGCAGGCACTGGAAGCCGCGCTCGCCGAACGCACCCTTCCCTTCCTCGCGAACGCCCGCGCCATCGGCAGCTACGTGCCCATGGGCCACGAGATCGATCCCGCTGCGTGCCTCTCCCAGCGCACAGTGCTGCTGCCATGGTTCGCGAGCCGCGATGATGTCATGCGCTTTCGCGTCGCCGTTGGCCCGCTGGAACCCGGCCCCTTCGGCACCATGCAACCGCTCGCCGACGCAGCCGAAGCCGTCCCCGACACGCTCCTCGTCCCCCTCGTCGCGGCCGACATGCACGGCAATCGCATCGGCCAAGGCAAAGGCCACTTCGACCGCGCCCTCGCCGCGCTCCGCGCCGTACAGCCCACGATCGCCATCGGCCTCGCCTGGGACGTGCAGATCCTGGACGCGCTTCCCGCAGACAGCTGGGACCAGCGCCTCGACGCGGTGGTGACACCGACAAGGACGCTCACCGCATGACCGACCCCAAGCCGAGCCTCAGAAAGCCCTTCGGCGTGCTGCTGCTCATCGTCCTGATCGCGATCTATGCCGTCATCGCCGTCGCGGTGGCAGAGCCCGTCACGCGCCTTCACGTGCTTCTTCAACTCCCGATCTGGATCGTACTGGGCATCGCCTGGGTCTTCCCGGCCCGTCCCCTTGTTCGCTGGATAGAAACCGGACGCTTCCGCAAATGACCGATATCGTTGCCCCCGACGCCTGCACCACCATGCCGGAAATCCGCACCGCCATCGACGCGCTCGACCGCGAAATCGTGGCGCTGCTGGCACGGCGGATGCGCTACATCGAGGCGGCAGCGCGCGTGAAAAGCGCGCGGGAAGCCGTGCGGGACGAGGATCGGAAGGCAGACGTAATCGCGAAGGCCTGCGCCGCCGCCGAGGCCCACGACCTCTCCCGCGAGCACGTCGCGGCGATCTATGAACTGCTTGTGGAGCGCTCGATCGCGCATGAGTTCAGGGTCTTCGACAGCATCGAAGCCTGATCTCGTTTCCTGCGGGAAAGCGCCATTTCTGCTTGTATGAAATGGCGCGAGTGACGGGGCTCGAACCCGCGACCTCCGGCGTGACAGGCCGGCACTCTAACCAACTGAGCTACACCCGCGCATTGCTTCGTATTTCGAAAGCCCGGCGTACCTATTGACGGGGTCCGGCGCTGTCAAGAAGCATCTCTGCTATTTCAATTCCGTCTGCAATAAGCTGTGGAAAACTCGCGAAAAACGCCAAAAAAATTTCAGCGCGGCTTTACCGCGAATGCCTGAATCTCGATCTTCGCCCGATCCTCGACGAGCGCCGCGACCTGCACCAGCGCCATCGCCGGGAAGTTCTTGCCCATGGTGTCGCGGTAGGCCGCGCCCACGCCCTTCAGGTTGGCGAGATACTCGGCCTTGTCGGTCACGTACCACGTCATCGAGGTCACGTGCTCCGGCCCCGCCCCGCCTGCCGCCAGCACGGCGACGACGTTCTCGAGCGTCTGCCGAGCCTGCGCCGCGAAATCGTCGGTCTCGAACTGCGCGTTCGCGTTCCAGCCGATCTGGCCGCCCACGAAGATCAAGGTACCCTCGGCAGCGATGCCGTTCGCATAGCCGATCGGCTTCACCCAGCCTTCGGGCTGCAGGGTTTCAAACATTCGAGGTCTCCAGATGCTGTTCAAGGGCCGCGCGCATGTCGTCCGGCCACGGACGCGCGCGGTGGGTATCGGTGTCAGTCGCAACGACGCGCTGCTGTGCGGACCAGAGCAGCGTTTCGCCGCAGGTAATGCGGTGCAGGAAATCGAGCGAGCTGCCGCCCACGCGCTTCACGTCCACCCGGAACTCAAGCAGGTCGCCGTGCACGCCCGGATGGCTGAACGTGATGTCCAGCCGCACCGTCGGTACGGAGATGCGCCGCTCGCCCATCATCACCGGCCATGGCGAGCCGATGGAGGCGAAGAACTCCTCCATCACCCCGACGAGCAGGTTGAGATAGGACGGGAAGTAAGCGATCCCCGAAGGGTCGCAGTCCCCGAACCGCAAGGGCCGAACCGTCGTGAACGCCATGACGGGCCGCCTAGTTCGCGAAGGCCGCGATGCCGGTGATCGCGCGGCCGATGATGAGCGCGTGGACATCGTGCGTGCCCTCGTAGGTGTTCACCACCTCGAGGTTCACGAGATGCCGCGCCACGCCGAACTCGTCGGAAATGCCGTTGCCGCCGAGCATGTCGCGCGCGGTGCGGGCGATTTCGAGCGCCTTGCCGCAGCTGTTGCGCTTCAGGATCGAGGTCAGCTCGACAGGCGGATGCCCCTCGTCCTTCATGCGACCAAGCCGCAGGCAGCCCTGGTAGCCGAGCGAAATGTCGGTCACCATGTCGGCGAGTTTCTTCTGGATGAGCTGGTTCGCGGCAAGCGGACGCCCGAACTGCTTGCGATCGAGCACATACTGGCGCGCCGTCTTGTAGCACGACTCCGCCGCACCGAGCGCACCCCACGCGATGCCGAACCGCGCGGAGTTGAGGCACGTGAACGGCCCCTTCAGGCCGCGCACCTCGGGGAACATCGCCTCTTCGGGCACGAACACGTCGTCCATCAGAATCTGGCCGGTGATCGAAGCGCGCAGGCCCACCTTGCCGTGGATCGCGGGCGCGGAGAGCCCATCCATGCCCTTTTCGAGCACGAAACCGCGGATCGCACCGTCATCGGTCTTCGCCCACACGACGAACACATCGGCGATCGGCGCGTTGGTGATCCACGTTTTGGCGCCCGAAAGGCGGTAGCCGCCCGGCACGCTCTTCGCGCGCGTCGCCATCGATCCGGGGTCGGAGCCGTGATCCGGCTCGGTGAGCCCGAAGCAGCCGATCCACTCGCCGCGCGCCAGCTTCGGCAGGTACTTCTGCTTCTGCGCTTCCGAACCGAACGTCTCGATCGGCACCATCACGAGCGAGGACTGCACGCTCATCATCGAACGATAGCCGCTGTCCACCGCCTCGACCTCGCGCGCGATCAGCCCGTAAGCGACGTAACCGAAGCCCGCGCCGCCGTATTCGGGCGAGATCGTCGCGCCGAGCAGGCCAAGCTCACCCATCTCGCGAAAGATCGCGGGGTCGGTCTTCTCGTGCCGGAAGGCCTCGACGACGCGCGGCGCCAGCCGGTCCTCGGCATAGCGGCGCGCGGTTGCGGAGATCATCTGCTCTTCTTCGGTGAGCTGCTGCTCAAGGCCGAACGGGTCGAAGGGGTCAAAAATTGCCAAGGTCGTGCTCCTAGAGTTCGGTGCGTACTTTCCAGAGTTCGGGGAACAATTCCACCTCCAGCATCTTGCGCAGGTAGGCGACCCCGGAGGTGCCGCCAGTGCCGCGCTTGAGGCCGATGACGCGTTCCACGGTCGTCACGTGGTTGAAGCGCCAGCGCCGGAAATAGTCCTCGAAATCCACGAGCTTTTCAGCAAGCTCATAAAGTGCCCAGTATTTCTCGGGCGAACGATATACGGTTTTCCAGGCCTCAACGACGTCCTGGCTTTCCGTGCGCGGCGTCGCCCATTCCGTGCGCTCCGCGTCGGCCTTGCCGATCGGGATGCCGCTGCGCTGGAGAAGCAGCAGCGCTTCATCGTAAAGGCTCGGCTTGGAGAGAATGTCCTCAAGCTGCGCCATGATCTCGGGCCGGTGGGCGTGCGGTTTCAGCATCGCGGCATTGCGGTTCCCTGCGAGAAACTCGATGGCGCGATACTGGTAGGACTGGAAACCGGAGGACTGGCCGAGTGAATCCCGAAACTCGGTGTATTCGCTCGGGGTCATCGTCCGCAGCACATCCCATGCGCTGTTCAGCTGCTCGAAGATACGCGCCACGCGCGTCAGCATCTTGAAGGCGTTCGAAACGCGCCCCTCACGCACGGCCTCCATCGCGGCGCGCACCTCGTGGATCGCAAGCTTCATCCAAAGCTCCGACGTCTGGTGCTGGATGATGAACAGCATCTCGTCGTGCGCGGTCGAAAGCGGCTTCTGCGCGTTCAGAATCGGATCGAGCGACAGATAGTCGCTGTAGGACATACGTTCCCGGAACGACATCTGCGCGCCGTCTTGGGCCGGGTCATAGGGTTGCTGGGTGCTCAAGTGACAAGTCCTCTTCTGTGATATTCGGGTTTGTCCCAGCTCCTTTTGCTCAGCACGTCCTCCATGATGGAGACTGCGCCGAGCACCTCCTCCTCGCCGATATAAAGCGGCGTGAAACCGAACCGCAGCGCGTCGGGCGCGCGGAAATCGCCGATCAGCCCGCGTGCGATGAGCGCCTGCATGACCGCGTAGCCCTGCGGGTGACGGAACGACACCTGGCTGCCGCGCACCGCGCTGTCGCGCGGCGAAGCGAGCACAAGGTCAGGACAGCGCGCCTCGACCTCGCGAATGAACAGTTCCGAGAGTTCGATCGACTTGCGGCGCACGTCTGCCATGTCGACGCCTTCCCAAGCATCGAGCGCGGCATCGAGCACGGCCAGCGCGATGATCGGCGGCGTACCGACCCGCATCCGCTCGATACCGTTGCCGGCGCGATAGTCCTGATCGAACGCGAACGGCGCCTCGTGGCCCATCCAGCCGGAAAGCGCCGGGCGCGCCGCATCCGCGTGTTCTGCCGCCACATAGATGAAAGCAGGCGCACCGGGTCCGCCGTTCAGATACTTGTAGGTGCAGCCCACAGCGAAGTCGGCGCCCGCGCCTTCCAGATCGACCGGAATCGCGCCCGCCGAGTGCGCGAGGTCCCAGATTACCAGAGCGCCAACGGCGTGCGCCTTGGCGATCAGCTTCGCCATGTCGTGTTTCCGGCCCGTGCGATAGTCGACCTCGGTGATCATCAGCGCGGCGACGCTTTCGTCGATCGCGGCTTCCACGGCTTCAGGGTCCACAACCTTCAGTTCATGCCCCCGCCCCAGCAACGCGATGAGACCCTGCGCCATGTAAAGGTCGGTCGGGAAATTGCCGTTATCCGACACGATCACGCGCCGGTCGGGGCGCATTTCGAGCGCGGAGGCGAGCGCCTGATAGACCTTGATCGAAAGCGTATCGCCCATCACGACGCTGCCTTCGGGCGCGCCGATCAACCGCGCGATGCGGTCGCCCACTTTGCGCGGCTGCACCATCCATCCGGCGGTGTTCCAGCCCTTGATAAGCTCGCCGCCCCATTCCTCCTCGATCACCTTTGCCGCGCGCGCCTTCGCAGCGATCGGCAGCGGCCCCAGCGAATTGCCATCGAGGTAAAGGATGCCTTCGGGAATGTGGAACTTCGCGCGCGTTGCGCTGAAATCGGTCATTGGAACCTCTAAGCCTTCAGCCGGAACCGTTGGATCTTGCCGCTCTCGGTCTTGGGAAGCGCGGCCGTGAACCGCACCGAGCGCGGGTATTTGTAGGGAGCGATCGTCGCCTTCACGTGGTCCTGCAGGGTCTTCACGATGCCGTCGTCTGCCGCGATGCCCTCCGCCAGCACGACATGCGCCTCAACGATCTGCCCGCGCGCCTCATCAGCGATGCCGATCACCGCGCATTCGAGCACGTGCGGATGCTTGAGCAGCGCGGCTTCCACCTCCGGCCCGGCGATATTGTATCCCGCCGAGATGATCATGTCGTCGGAACGTGCCGCGAAGTGGAAGCGTCCTTCCGCGTCCTGCGTGAAGGAATCACCGGTCAGGTTCCAGCCCTTCTTCACGTACTTTTCCTGGCGCGTGTCGGCGAGATAGCGGCATCCAACCGGCCCACGCACCGCCAGCCGCCCCACCTCGCCGCGCGGCAGCTCGTTCATGTCCTCGTCGACGATCTTCGCTTCATAGCCGGTGAGCGGCCGCCCCGTGCAGGCCGGGTGCATGTCGTCGAGGCGATTCGAGATGAAGATATGGAGCAGTTCGGTCGCGCCGATGCCGTCGAGGATCGGCTTTCCGGTCTTGCGCACCCAGTCTTCGAACACCGGCGCGGGCAACGTCTCGCCCGCAGACACGGCAATGCGCAGCGAGGAGAGATCGGCACCCTCATCGAACGCCGCCAGCATCATGCGATAGGCGGTCGGCGCGGTGAAGCTGATCGTCGCCCTGTAGGTCTCGATGATCTCGATCATGCTTTGCGGAGAGGCATGTTCGAGCAGCGTCGCCGCAGCGCCGAAGCGCAGCGGGAAGATTGCGAGCCCGCCGAGCCCGAAGGTGAAAGCGAGTGGCGGCGAACCCACGAAAATGTCGTCCGGGCGCACGCCGAGCACTTCCTTCGCATAGGCATCCGCGATGATGAGCAGATCGCGGTGGAAGTGCATCGTCGCCTTGGGCTCGCCCGTGGTGCCCGAGGTGAAGCCGAGCAGCGCCACATCGTCGCGGCCTGTCTGCACCGCCTCGAATTTCACGGACTTGCCGAGCGCCACGCGATCAAGTTCCGCGTCATGGTTGGCGGTGCCGTCGAAGCCGACGACCGCCTTCAGGAAACGGCTGTCCTTTGCGCACAGCACCATTTCGTCCATCAGCCGCGTGTCGCAGAGCGCGAGGCTGATCTCGGCCTTGTCGACGATCTTCGAAAGCTCGCCCGCGCGCAGCATCGGCATGGTGTTGACGACGACCGCGCCGGCTTTGGTGGCGGCAAGCCAGCACGCGACCATCGCGGGGTTGTTCGCGGAACGGATCAGAACGCGGTGGCCCGGCTTGATGCCGTAGTCTTCGACAAGCGCGTGCGCGATGCGGTTCGACCAGTCGGTCAGTTCCTTGTAAGTGCGCCGCCGCCCGTTACCGATGAGCGCCGTGTGATCGCCGAAGCCCTTCTCCACCATCGCGTCGGTGAGTTCGACACCGGCGTTCAGATAATCGGGGTATTCAAAGCCATCGAGCAGCAGGTCCGGCCATTCTTCGAACGGCGGCAGATTGTCCCGCGTAAACGTATCGACATGCGCCGACGGCCCCAAAATCATGCTCCCGCTCCCATCACCTGACGCGCAATCACCACCTTCTGTACGTCCGATGCGCCCTCGTAGATGCGAAGCGCCCGGATCTCCCGGTACAGGCTTTCGACGATGTGGCCGTGGCGCACACCGTCCCCACCATGAAGCTGTACCGCTTTATCGATCACGGATTGCGCGCGGTCGGTGGCGTAAAGCTTCGCCATCGCCGCCTCGCGCGTCACGCGCGGCGCGCCCATGTCCTTGGTCCATGCCGCGCGATAGACGAGGAGCGCCGCCGCATCCACGTCGAGCGCCATATCCGCGATGTGGCCCTGCACCATCTGCAGGTCGAACAGCGGCGCGCCGAACAGCGTGCGTTCGCTCGTCCGCTTGATGCTCTCTTCCAGCGCCCGACGCGCGAAGCCGAGCGCCGCCGCGCCCACCGTCGAGCGGAACACGTCGAGCACCGACATGGCGATACGGAAACCGTCTCCCGGTTTCCCGACCATTGCCGAAGCGGGCACGCGCACGTCATTGAACCGCAGCCGTGCAAGCGGGTGCGGCGCGATCACATCGATACGCTCGGCGATCTCGAGCCCCGGCGTATCCGCCGCCACGACGAACGCCGAGATGCCCTTGGCACCCGGCGCCTCGCCCGTCCGCGCGAACACCGTGTAGACATCGGCGATGCCGCCGTTCGAAATCCACGTCTTCTCGCCGGAAAGCACATAGTCGTCGCCATCGCGCCGCGCGGCCATATCCATATTGGCAACGTCAGAGCCCGAGCGCGGTTCGGAAAGCGCGAACGCGGAAATCGCCTTGCCCGCACGCGTCTTCCTCAGCCATTCGCGGTGCCCGGCGTCACCAAACAGGCTGATCGTCCCGGTGCCGAGTCCCTGCATCGCAAAGGCGAAGTCGGCCAGCCCATCATGCCGCGCCAGCGTCTCGCGCGTGATGCACAGCGTCCGCACATCGAGCGGCGCAGGCGTATCGCTATCCACCGCCGTCGCCAGCAGCCACCCCCCCGCACCCAGCATATCCACAAGCCGCCGGCACGCAGCGTCTGTGTCGTCGTGGTCGACCGGAAGATTCTCCCGGCACCACCCCTCCAGCCGTTCGGCATAGTCACGATGGCGGTCTTCGAAGAACGGCCAGTCCAGAAAGCTACGGTCCGCCATCAGTCGCCCTCGAACACGGGAGTCTGCTTCGCCACGAACGCGTTGTAAGCCCGCTCGAAATCCCGCGTCTGCATACAGATCGCCTGCGCCTGCGCCTCAGCCTCGATCGCCTGATCAAGGCTCATCGACCATTCCTGATTAAGCTGCGTCTTGGTGATGCCATGCGCAAACGTCGGCCCCGCCACGATCCGCCGCGCGAGCGCCATCGCCTCGTCTTCCAGCGCCTCAGCGGAAACCAGCCGGTTATAATAGCCCCAGCGCTCGCCTTCCTCAGCACTCATCGCGCGCCCAGTGTAAAGCAGCTCCGCCGCCCGGCCCTGCCCGATGATGCGCGGCAACATCGCGCACGCCCCCATGTCGCAGCCTGCAAGTCCGACGCGCGTGAACAGGAACGCCGTCTTCGCCGCCGGCGTCGCGATCCGCATGTCCGACGCCATGGTGATGATCGCACCCGCACCGACCGCCACACCGTCCACCGCCGAGATGATCGGCTTGCCGCAGTGGAGCATGGCTTTCACGAGATCGCCCGTCATGCGCGTGAAGGCGAGCAAGCCCTTCATGTCCATCGCGACCAGCGGCCCGATGATGTCGTGCACGTCGCCGCCCGAACAGAAGTTGCCGCCGTTCGGCAAGAACACCACCGCATCCACATCATCTGCATAAACAAGCGCGCGGAACGTATCGCGCATCTCGGCGTAAGATTCGAATGTCAGGGGATTCTTGCGTTCGGGGCGGTCGAGCCGGACGCGCGCGATGCGGTCCTCAACCTCCCACAGGAAATGCTGGGGCTTAAGCCCTGCCATCTGCGTCAATGTCCGCCCTCCCACTTGCTCTGGAATGTTCTGAGTGTGCCGGCGAGGTGCGCGGCTTCTTGCGGGTCGACGTCGGCGAGCATCGCGTCGATCCAGCGGCCGTGCGCTGCCGCCATCGCTTTGAACTGCGAGGTGCCCGCCTCCGTCAGCCGGACGATGAAGGCGCGGCGGTCACCATCGCGGGCGGTTCGGGCGACCAATCCATCCGATACCAGGCGGTCGACGATGCCGGTGACGTTGCCGTTGGAGACCAATAGGAAACGCGACAGTTCGCTCATCATCATGCCGTCGGGCGCGCGGTCGAGTGCCGCCATGACGTCAAAGCGGGGCAGCGTCGTGTCGAACTCGGCCTTCAGCCGTTCGCGCAGCTCCGCCTCGATGAGGCGGGTCGCGCGGAGCAGGCGCAGCCACAGGCGGACGCGTTCCTTGCCGTCGCCGGCTGTGAGCGGCGCGCTCACCATGTCTCGCCGCCTGACACGGAGATGGCCTGCCCGGTGATCGACGCCGCACCGTCGCTCGCGAGCCAGAGGACGGTGGCGGCGATCTCGTCCGGCGTGATGAAACGGCCCTGCGGGTTCGTCGCGGCGAGGCTGGCGCGCGCGTCCTCGCGGCTGCGGCCTGTGGTGGCCATGATGCGTTCGATCGACTCTTCTAGGAGGTCGGTCTCGGTGAAGCCGGGGCACACGGCATTGACCGTGACGCCCGACTTCGCGGTCTCCGCGGCGAGCGCGCGCATCAGGCCGACAACGCCGTGCTTTGCCGCCACATAGGGGGCGACATAGGCGTAGCCCTTGAGACCCGCTGTCGAGGCGATGAAAATGATGCGCCCGGCGCGGCGCTTCACCATTGGCCCGATAGCGGGCTGGACGGTGAGGAAGGCGCCGGTGAGGTTCACGGCGAGCGCCGCCTGCCAAGCCGCCTGCGTCACCTTGTGCGCGGGCGCGCTTTCCGCCGCGCCCGCGTTCGCCACAACGATATCGAACGGTCCGTGCGTTTCGTGGAGCGCGCGCATCGCGGCTTCGTCGGTCACGTCCGCCTGCGCGGCAGCAATGCGGTCACTTTCCGCCGCGACCGCTTCCAGCGGTGCGAGACGACGGCCGCAGATGGTGACGCGGACGCCTGCCCCTGCAAGCGCAAGCGCGATGGCCCGGCCCGCGCCGGTGCCACCGCCTGTGACGAGTGCGCTCTGCCCTGCGATCATACCTTGCCCGTCATCTGCTCAGGCCCGCGCTCGGCGAGGCGGAACGCCTGATCGCGCCCGGCAAGATAGGGTTTCGGCCATTCCGTCTGCTTGTCGCCGAGCGTCGCGGCGGCGTGCAGCGTCCAATAGGGATCGGCGAGATGCGGTCGCGCAAGGCAGACGAGATCAGCGCGGCCCGCCATCAGGATCGAGTTGGCGTGGTCGGGCTCGTAGATGTTGCCGACGGTCATCGTCGCCATGCCGGTCTCGTTCCGGATGCGATCGGAGAACGGTGTCTGGAACATGCGGCCGTAGACAGGTTTTGCGCGCACCGAGGTTTGCCCGGCGGAAACGTCGCAGATGTCGACGCCCGCATCCTTCAGGATTTCAGCGATCTGCACGGCTTCCTCGGGCGTCACGCCCTCGTCGCCGACCCAGTCGTTCGCTGAGATACGCACCGAAATCGGCTTTTCATCCGGCCACACGGCGCGCACCGCGCGGAAGACTTCGAGCGGATAGCGCATCCGGTTTTCAAGACTGCCGCCATATTCGTCATTGCGGGTGTTGGTCAGCGGGCTGATGAACGACGAGAGCAGATAGCCGTGCGCGGCGTGGATCTCGACCATGTCGAAGCCCGCGCGGTTCGCCATTTCAGCCGCCGCGACGAACTGATCACGCACCCGGTCCATGTCCGCGCGGTCCATCGCTTTCGGCACTGCGTTCTTCTCGGACCACGGCACGGCGGAGGCTGCAAGCAACGGCCAGTTGCCCGCAGGCAGCGGCGCGTCCATTTCTTCCCAGCCGATTTGCGTCGAGCCCTTCGAACCGGAATGGCCGAGCTGCGCGCAGATCTTCGCGGATGTTTCAGCGTGAACGAAATCGACGAGCCGCTTCCAAGCCACCTCGTGTTCCGGCGCATAAAGGCCGGGGCAGCCGGGCGTGATGCGCCCTTCCGGGCTCACGCAGGTCATTTCCACGAACACGAGGCCCGCGCCACCCTTTGCGCGCTCGGCATAGTGCACGAAGTGCCAGTCGGTCGGGCAGCCGTCCACTGCCTTGTACTGCGCCATCGGCGAAACGACGATGCGGTTCTCCAGCGTCATGCCGCGCAGGCTCAAAGGCGCGAACATCGGCGCACGGCGTACGTTGCCGGCGCCCGCCTGCTGCTGGAACCAGGTTTCCGCGCTATCGAGCCACGCGCGATCACGGAGGCGGAGATTTTCGTGCGAGATGCGCTGTGAGCGCGTTAGCAGCGAATAGTTGAACTGCACGGGATCGAGATCGAGGTAGCGCTCCACCTCCTCGAACCATTCCATCGAGTTGCGCGCCGCCGATTGCAGACGCAGCACTTCGACGCGGCGCGCGTCTTCATACTTCTGGAACGCCGCTGCCAGCGTCGGTTCGCTGTGGATATAGTCGGCAAGGGCCACGGCGCTTTCCATCGCGAGCTTGCTGCCCGAACCGATCGAGAAATGCGCCGTCGCCGCCGCGTCGCCGAGCAGCGCGACGTTCTTGTAGGACCAGCGTTCGCACAGCACGCGCGGGAAGTTGATCCATGCCGATCCGCGCACATGCGCTGCATTCGACATCAGCGGATGCCCACCGAGGTGCTTGGCGAAGATGCGCTCGCACGTCGCGATCGACTCTTCTTTCGTCATGTCGCCGAAGCCGAAGGCCGCCCACGTGTCTTCGGTGCACTCGACGATGAACGTCGCCGTATCCGCATCGAACTGGTAGGCGTGCGCCCAGACCCAGCCGTGCTCGGTCTTTTCGAAGATGAAGGTGAAAGCGTCGTCGAACTTCTGGTGCGTACCGAGCCAGACGAACTTGCATTTGCGCACATCGATGTTCGGCTGGAAATGGTCCGCGAACTCGGTGCGCGTGCGGGAGTTGAGCCCGTCGGCAGCAACGACGAGGTCGTACTTGTCCATGTAGGCCTGCGTCGGCTCGGCCTCGGTTTCGAAGCGGATTTCGACGCCAAGCTCCAGCGCACGCGCCTGGAGCAGCAACAGGAGCTGCTTGCGCCCGATCCCGCAGAAGCCGTGGCCCGTAGAAAGCGTGCGCACGCCCTTGTGAACGACGGCAATGTCGTCCCAATAGGCGAAATGTTCGCGGATCGCGGCGGCACTGACGGGGTCGTTGGCGGCGAGGTTATCGAGCGTCTCATCCGAAAGCACGACGCCCCAACCGAAGGTATCGTCCGGGCGGTTGCGTTCGATCACCGTGATGCGATGCCCGGGATCGCGCAGCTTCATGCTGATCGCGAAATAAAGCCCCGCAGGCCCGCCGCCGAGTACCGCCACATCCATCGGATGATCTCCCTTGCCGATGAGTCGGAGGCTCGCATGTCGATTTAATTATTTCAAGCCTAAAGTTTCAGGGTTGAAATAATTTCGGGGTCGCGCATTTTGGATGAAGCTGAACAGGAGCGCACATGATCACCGACTGGGACGACGCTTACGCAAATTCTGCGCACATCGCGGGCGGCGACCGCTGGCCGGATGCGTGGGTTGAGCCTGCCCGGCGCTGGCGTGAAGCGTGCGGCCCGCGCGCGGTGCTCGACATCCCTTACGGCGACGCCCCCCGCAACCGCTACGACCTGTTCCTGCCCGAAGGCACGCCCCGCGGCCTCGTTGTCTTCATCCATGGCGGCTATTGGCTCGCGCTCGACAAGAGCTACTGGTCGCACCTGTCGCGGGGACCGCTCGCGCGCGGCTTCGCTGTCGCGATGCCGTCCTACACGCTCTGCCCGGAGAGCCGCATCGGCGGCATCACGCGCGAAGTCGGCGCCGCGATCACTGCCGCTGCTGCACGTATCGACGGCCCGATCTTCATCACCGGACACTCGGCGGGCGGGCACCTCGCAGCGCGTATGGTCGCCGCATCCTCGCCATTACCATCGAAGGTCGCGGCCCGCGTCGCGCATACCGTGCCGATTTCCGCGCTTGCGGACCTGCGCCCGCTGATACGCACGGAGATGAACGATACGCTCCGCATCGACGATGGAGAAGCGGCGGCCGAAAGCCCGGCTCTCCTCGCTCCACTCTCCGGCGCGCGCGTCACCTGCTGGGTGGGTGCGGACGAACGACCCGAATTCCGCCGCCAGTCGGCACTTCTCGCCAACATCTGGACAGGTCTTGGCGCTACAACAGCGCTTGTCGAGGAACCGGGGCGTCATCACTTCAACGTCATCGACGGGCTTGAAGACCCCGATCACCCGCTGACGCGCACGCTGCTCGGCGAATAGCTCAGTCGGCCTTCATCCAGCGACCGTACCAGTCGATGTTGGCGCGGATACGGTGCGCGAGGTAGCTCGGCACGGTGAGACCGTGGTTTTCGCCGGGGTAGACGATGAGCTTCGTCGGGATACCGCGCGTCTTCAGCGTGAGGTACATCTGTTCGGCGCCCGGGCACGGCACATTATCGTCCGCGTCCGCGCACTGGAACAAGGTCGCTGCGGTGATGCGTTCGGGCTGGAAGAACGGATAGGCGAGCTTCTTCCACGTATCGAAGTTCTCCCACGGCGTGCCGAGTTCGAGCATGTATTCGCGCTGATACATGTCGACGCCCCACGTCGCGAAGATATTGGAGACGCCTGCGCCCGCCACCGCCGCCTTGATGCGCTTGTCGTAGGCGATCATGTAGCCGGTGAGGATACCGCCGTAGCTCCAGCCGCCCGCGCCGATACGGTTCGGGTCCGCAATGCCGGTTTCGATCGCATTGGTGATGCCCGCGCTGATGTCCTGCGCGTCGACATTCCCCCAATCGGCATAGATCGCACGTGAGAAATCGAAGCCGCGCCCCGATGAGCCGCGCGGATTGATCTTCAGCACGACATAGCCCGCCGCGGCGAGCGCGCGTGCATCGAGATCGAACTCGTGGCTATGCTGGTAGACAGGCCCGCCGTGGAGGTCTGCAATCAGCGGGTAGCGCTTCGCCGGGTCATAATCCGGCGGCAGCACATAGAAGCCGTGGATTTCAACGTCGCCGCTCTTGAAACTGACGTCGCGCGTTTCGCCGAGCGCGCGGTCCTTCAGCCAGGGATTGTGATCGGTGAGCAGGCGGGTGCCGCCCTTGTCGAGCGCGAAAAGCTCGGCGGGTTTTTCGTTGGTCGTCTCCAGAATAGCAATGCGCCCGTCGTTCGCGACCGCATAGTCGTAGGCAAAGCGCGTGCCTTTCGTGAGGTAGCTGATCTTGCCGCTCTTCGCGTCCACACGGGCGAGCCACGTGTCGCGATCACCCTCGATCTGCGTCAGGATCGAGCCATCCGGGGCGAAGCGCGGGTAGTAGAACCAGAGGTCGAGCTTCGCGGGCCGCGTCACCGCGCCCGTTGCCACGTCAGCGACGGCAAGATGCGGCGTGCCGTAGTAGAGCCACTTGTCCTCCATGCCTTCGAGCCAGACGATCCGCTTCGAATCCGGGGACCATGAAACGCCCGCGACCCAATCCGGATCGTCGTCCGCATTCGCGGTCGGGCTGAGCTTGCGCGGTTCGCCGCCGGATGGTGCCAGCACGTAGATTTCGGTGTTCAGCGTCTTGTCGTCGGCGTGATCTTTGGCGGTGTAGGCGATGAGCTTGCCGTCGGGCGACCACGCAGGGCGCCAGTGATCGCGCGCGCCGCTCGTGAACTGCCGTGCCATGCCCGTTTCGAGGTCGACGATGAAGAGCTGCTGCGTGCGGTCGTCGAGATAGCCGCGACCGTCCTGCTTGAAATAGAAGCGCTCGGTTTCGACGGGAGGCGGGTTCTTCGCCTTGCTGCCAACCGCCTTGCCGACTTCTGCAACCACGACGGCGTATTTGCCATCGGGAGACAGATCGTAGTCGCTGATCCCGCCGGGGAGGCTCGTGATTCGTTTGTTTGCGCCGCCTGCCGCGGACATCCGCCAGAGCTGGGCGCTGTCGTCTTCCTCGTCCTCGCCGTCCGCCTTTTCGCCCGCATCGCTGAGGAACACGATCGTCTTGCCGTCCGGCGTATATCGGGGGCTGTATTCGCTTGTCTCGGGCGTGCGGGTGAGCGGCGCGGGCGTGCCGCCCTTCCACGGCACGGTCCACAGGTCACTCGTTTTCTCATCCCGCGTCTGATCGGGGGTCGAGACCGTGTAGACGAGCGTGCCGCCATCGGGCGAGAACGCCGGCTCGCCCACATCCGTGAGCCGGTAATAATCCTCCGGCACCACCGCAGACGGCGCGGCGGCGGCAAGGCTGGACGATGCCAGCAGCATGAAACCGCCCAAAATCCGGTACATAAGCCCTGCCCCCTTGTACTGCCCTGCGCTCAGAACGAAACGGTCGCCCCCATGTAGAAATAGCGGCCCATCGCGGAGACCGGATAGGAGCTGAAATTGAACGCCGGCTTCTCGTCGAACAGATTATTGACGCCACCGTAGATGCTGAATCGCTCGCCGATATCGTAGCTCAGCTGAACCTCGTGCTCCCACTTCTGCTTTGCCCAGAAGTATTTGGGATCGGCATAGTCGGGATCGCCCGCCAGATCCTCGGTCGTGAAGCGGCGGGTCTTGTCGAACCACGAGATGCCGTACGCGATCGTCATCGGCCCCTTGTTCCACGTGAGGTCGAGCGTCGCCGAGTAGCGCGGCGCATAGGCGAGCGCTTCATCGCGGTCGGAATCGATCTCGGCGCCCGGCGTCGCCACGAAATCCAGACGGTCCAGATAATTGCCGGTGAGCGCGACGTTGAACGTGCCCGCCGTATCCGTGCGGATCCGGTAGGCGAGCGTCACGTCGAGCCCGGCGGTGCGGAACTGCGCGACGTTGTCCGGCCGAGAAGTGAAGCCGGTGATGAAGCCCGTGTCGGGATCGCGCGTGATCGCAGAACAGAACGGATTGTCGAGCGTCGGCTGATCGACACACAGCTCCGCGAGTTCCTCAGCCTGCGGCGTGTTGATCGCGTTCCTGATCTTGATGTCATACCAGTCCGCCGAGAAGGTGAAGCCCGGGAGGAAACGCGGGCGCAGCACGACGCCCGCCGTCCACGTCTTCGCAGTTTCTTCCTGAAGGTCCGGATTACCGCCGCTCAGACCCTCGGTGAAAAGCGACGAGCTGGGGTCGCTCGACGGGCTGAACGTCGTCGGGTCGATACCGAGTCCGCCGATCAAGTCCGCGCAATTCGCCTCGCGTGTCGAGGTGCCGTTGTTCAGCTCCTGCGTGTCGCATGGGTCGACGATAAAGTTGAACGACGAGCTTTCCGGCGCGAACAGTTCGGCAATGTTCGGCGCGCGCACCGCCTGCGAATAGGTTGCGCGGAACGAAACGTCGGAGATCGGAGCGTAGACGCCGTCCACCTTCCACGTCGTCGTCGACCCGATCGTGCTGTAATCGGATAGCCGGATGGCGCCGCCGACCGACAGCAGATGTGCGCCAGGCACGTCCTTCAACAGCGGCAGATTGATCTCGGCGAACACTTCCTTCACGTCGAAGCTGCCGCTCGATGGCTGGATCGCGCCGTACCACGTCAAACCGTCGCGGATCACCGGGTCCGGATCGAACGTGCTCTTCTCCTTGCGGTATTCGGCGCCGACGGCGAAGCCGACCGGACCGCCGGGAAGATTGAAGAATGCGCCCGTGTCGCCCGAAATCGAGCCCGAGACGACGTGCTGGGTTACCTTCGCACGGCTAAGGCTATCGGTCGTCACGAAGCCAATCGCGGCCGGATCGCGCACATTCTCGCCGAAGATGTTGTACGGTACGCAGTTTGGGAACGGATTGTCGGGATCAAGCATCGTCCGGCAGATCGGCGCGCCAGTATCGGGATCGGCGACAACGTCTATCGCCGCCTGCCATTCGGCTTCCAGCCGGTTGCCCTGGCTGAACGTGCGCGTCTTCGTCTGGCCATAGACGTACGACACCTCGTATTTCAGGTGCTCGCTGAAATTTCCGCTGGCGCCAATCACGCCGCGCAGTGTTTGGCGGACGTTTTCCTCGAAATTGACACCCAGATCGAAATTGTCGCGCGTGACCCACACCCCGTCCGGCATTTCCGGATCCTCGTAGGCGGCTGCTGCGGCGCCGGGCACGATCGCGTCCCGGATCGAATCCGGCATGAACGGGTTTTCAGCGGTCTGGAACAGATAGAAATCGTAAGTCGGCTGCTGCTGCGTCCATGCCTTGGTGCGGACGTACTTGCCTTCCGCGAAGAGGGTGAAGGCGTCGCTGAATTCATAGCGGCCGAGGACGTTGAAGAGGTGCCGTTCCAAGCCCGGGAAGAGATCGCCCTGGTAGCCGTCGATGGGCGTGCTCGATCCGCCCTGCGCGTAGCCGCCGGATTCCTCCAGAACGAGGCCGCGATCGTAGATGTCGCCATCACCCTCGAAGTCGGATGCATAGTCGAAATCGACATCGACTGCGCCCATACGCGCGCTGTCCGCATAGCGGACGTCGTTATAGGGGATGTAGTCCGGAATATTGGGGTCATCCGGAATATCGCCCTGATTCCGGTACAGCCACTTGGCGCGCGGATTGCGTAGCCGCGAGCGCTGCAACTCGTTCAGCCTGTCTTCCTTGTTGTACTCATAGGCGGCGGCAATATTGCCCCGGCCTTCGGAAAAGTTGGTGCCTGCGGTGATCGCGCCATAGCGGTTGCCGCCGTCGCCGCGCTGCGAAATGCCGATCTGGCCGCGCGCGGTGATGCCTTCGAAATCATGCTTCAGCCGAAAATTGACGACGCCCGAAACACCGTCCGCACCGTAGATTGCCGAAGCGCCGCCGGTCAGCACGTCGACGGCTTCGATGAGGTCCGTGGGGATCGCATTGATATCCACCGCCGCCGAGCCCGCGAGCGCGGAGACGTGACGGCGCCCGTCCACCAGCACCAGCGTGCGGTCAGTGCCAAGGTTCCTGAGATCGAGGAGGTTGAGGCCCGCCTCGCCGAACTCCGACTCGGAGCCGCCGGTGAGGCTGCCGGTCTGAGAACCGACGAGCGCGGGGCTCTGCGTCAGGAAATCCGCGATGTTGGTCTTGCCGGACTGCGCGATGGCGTCGGCGGAAAGCGTTGTGACGGGGTTCGCGAAGTCGAGCTCGGGGCGGCTGATGCGCGTGCCCGTGATGATGATGGTTTCGGCGACCTGCTCTTCGGCGGTGTCTGCCTGCTCGCCCGCTTGCTGCGCGAAAGCCTGTGCCGTCCATGCTGCCGTCGCCATCAAAACGGCGAAGCCCGTGATCGTCTTCATAGCTGCTGCTCCCACCCTTTGCCGGTTTCCGGCGTTCTTTACGAACTTCCCGGAGCGGAGGATGTCGCAGCCTCAGATGTTAGTCAATTGTCCAATCGGCGAACGGAAGGCGCCGCTCCCGGGCGGGATCGGGGGCGGCGCGACCGAACTTCGGACGGAGTGTTCAGAATGAACCGAGCGGATTGCGCGCGCGGTTCCAGCCGAGTGCCGCGAGACGTTCCGAGCGTTCGAAACGGCGGCGCTCTATGATGCCGTTCAGCTTCATCGCAAGGCCGATGGCGATGAAGGCCCATACCGCCTGCGAATAGTTTTGCAGCGCGAAGCTGGCGGTGCCGACAACGGCGCAGATGATGATGATCATAGGGAAGACGCGGGCGTAGACCGCGTCAGCGAGTTCAACCTTGTCCATGGCCCCTAGACTCCCGAGCATTTTCTTGACCCGGTGCCCATTAGCGACCCGAATAGCTAACGAGGTCTTGCCGAAGGCGGTTAACGCCAAAACTTTGATGGTTAACCTTACGGACCTGTTATCACCTCTACTGCGTACCCGCGATCAGGCTTGCGGTGCTGCCGCCGCCTTCCTTCGCGGAGGCGTGGACCTGCAGGCTGCGCCCGCTCGCCTCGTCCTGCGCGGCGACCATGCGCATCTCGGGCGTCGTCATTTCACCGGCGACCTTGAGGCCGGACTTCTCGGCCGCCGCCTTGTACCAGGCGATCACCTTCTCCGGCGCGTCGCCGGTTTCGAAGTTGACCATGCCGCCCTTGCCCGTGCTGGAATCCCCGCCCGCGCCGCCGACGACCTTCGCGCCCGGATAGAGCGGCGCGAAATCGGGGAGGAAGTTCGCGGCACCCTCTCCGCTCATGAACTTGCCCGTCTGACCATCGGGTCCGGTGACGGTGACGGTTGAATTCTCGCCGTCCTGACGCACGCTGTACTGCGCCTCACCCTCCCCGGTCTCGACACTGCCGCTCGCGACCTCCTTGCCCTCGCCCTTCGAGGCCTCGCTGGCATCGTTGCCGCCGCACGCCGTGAGCGCCAGCAGTGCTACACCCGCCACAAATCCTTGTTTCATCATGAAAAGGCCTCCTGTCCGGCCATCACACTAACAAAAGCGGATACCGGACAGGAAGCCTTGTTATTCCGTCAGCTCAGCGGCACTTGACGCCGTCGTCGAGGCTCTTGCCGACAAGACCGCCGGCAACCGCGCCGAGCACGGCGCCAACGGTCTTGGAGCCGCCCGGCGCGATCTCGTGACCGAGCACACCGCCCGCCACGCCGCCGATGATGAGGCCGGTCGTGCCGTCCTTGCGCTTGCAGTAATAGCGCCCGTCGCGACCGCGATAGATCTGCTCGTCGCGGCCGAGGCGCCGCTCGCGATAATTGCCCTTGCGGTAGTGATCATCCGCATACCAGCGATCCCGATCCTTGGCGCGCTTGCCGTGCGCGGGCGCCCACTCCGGCGGATCGGCGAACGCCGGAGCCGAGGCGACACCGGCAAGCGGGATCAGCGAAGCCGCAACCGCGGCGAATACGACCTTTTTCATAAACCTCTCCAAAACCAGTCACATGAAGCGTTCGCTTCGGTCGCCAAACGCAAGACTGCGCAAACGGCTCCCACGAAAATCGCTTCCCCGCCAACGTTGCCGTGGAACGCTGACTCGTGCCTGAACAGCCGTGGCGGCGTGCACGTGGGCGCGCTAAGACGTGTCTCCATGCAGACGATCGTCCTCCTCACCCTCTCGAACATCCTGATGACCTTCGCGTGGTACTGGCACCTGAAGGCCGGCGCGGCAGGCGCGAAGCCCATGTTCGTGATCATCCTCATCAGCTGGGGCATCGCCTTCTTCGAATATGCGCTCGCAGTCCCCGCGAACCGCATCGGCGCCGCCGCCGGCTGGACGCCGGGGCAGCTCAAGATCGCGCAGGAGGCGATCGCGCTCACCATCTTCGGCGTGTTCATGGTCACCTATCTCGGCGAACCGCTGCACTGGCGCCACTTTGCCGCCTTTGGCTGTATCATGGCGGCGGTCGGCTTCCTGTTTGTGGGCCGCTAAAGAATGGAAACCGCGCTCGCGGCGCTCGTTTCGCTCGACGGCACGCTCGCCGTGCGGGTGACGCCGAAAGCGCGCGGGGGCGAACGCATCCTTGTGGAAGACACGCCCGAAGGCCCGCGCGCCCGCGTATGGGTCTCCGCGCCGCCCGAAGACGGCAAGGCGAACGCCGCCGTCTGCCGACTCGTCGCGAAGGCGCTCGGCCTTCCCAAATCCGCCGTCAGCGTCGCGCGCGGTGACACCTCTCGCGAGAAGCTGCTGCGCATCGCACGCTAAACGGCCGTTTTCTTTTGAAAGAAAGACCGGCCACGCAAAGCGAGTTTGACTCAGATCAAAGTCCGAACGCGGCACTGCCTTACCTACAGAGGAGAGGTTTCGCCGGCGACTACCGTCCCACCACCCTCCGCAAGGGGCCGGCGAACCCTCCCCGCAGTAAACACCTCCTCCTCGGGGGATAGCGCGCTCCTGCTGTCCCCCACATTTCTTTCCTGTCCTTTTGAAGACGTTGCGCCGCCGCGCGCAGCCCACCACGATCGGCCGCAGACCGGGACGGGTGCAGACGGGGAAGGACCAATCATGACCGCCGATTTCATACGCAAGAGCGCGGGCACACTGATGCTGCTGACCGGCATCGGACACGTCGCGCTGCTTGGCGTGCGGCCGATGAGCCCGGAACTCGCAATCACCGCCGCATTCGGCGTGGGCTACTTCCTGATCGGTATCTTCCTGTGGCGCAGTGGCGGGCGCGGAGCGCTCTGGGCCGGGCTTATCCTCCCCGCGATCGGCGCAGCGCTCTCCTTCGCCGCGAACCCGCCCGGCAAAGGCGGCTGGACGCCGATCGGCACGGCGTTCGTCGCCATCGACATCGTGGTGGTGCTGGCGTGCCTGTGGCTGCTGATGCGGCGCCCGGGCTGAACGGAGTGAGACCGGGGTGAGACTGGAGGCGATTGGCGCGCTTTCGGAGACGCCCCGGGAAGATCGCTCGCTTCTGTTTCCGGCAAAGCCGCACGTTTTTCCGCGCGAGCGAGACGGACAAGTAGAGGAAGTGGAGGCCACGCGCGAAATTCCTGTTTTCATCGGCACAGCGGGTTGGGCGGCGCGCGCAATACAGGAACGCTGGCACAGGAAATCCTATTAGGACAGGGTGCGTGCGTCAGTGCAGCGACGTCAGCGATTGTCAACCTTTATAGAAAATCCTATAAATATTGACATGGCGCAGATGAACGTCTCGATCCCCGACGCCCTCAAGAGCTGGGCGGAACACCGCGTGGCCGAAGGCCGCTACAGCAGCACCAGCGACTATGTGCGCGACCTGATCCGGCGGGATCAGGAACGGGCGGATGCTGTTGCGGAATTGCAGGCGGCGGTCGATGCTGGCCGCTCATCGGGCCGATCGGACAAGACGATAAGCGACGTTATCGTCGAGGCCATTAATAAGTACCCATAATTTATACGATCTTATTTGTGTGAATTATGCGGCTTCGTTTGCAGCATTTTTTTCGGGCTCGCGCGCCGCTTCCATTTCCAATATTTTTCGTGCGGATTTTAAAAGAAAATCCCGATCCGGAGGGATTTCATCCGAGATTTTGTTTATCGCTGCGATCGTATGATGGAATATAGATGAAGCCTCATCCTTGTTCAAAACTCTGTCGGGATGAATTATAGAATTTCTATATATATCCTTTATCTGTCTCAAAAGCGTAACTGCCTCAAGAGAAGGAGAAACGCCTTCTCCGGAGTTCAATCTTCTTTCGAGTGCGCCAACATAGTGGCCCCAATTGTTCATTTTTTCAATTTCACCTTCTTGAAAGAAGATGCGAAGGTATTTCTTTATAACTCGTTCGACCGCTCTCATGGCATGAAATCCAGACGCAGTCGGCAAATTAAACGCCAAACATTTCCCTGAATCATCAATTTCATTCAAAATATCAGGATCCAGCCGTGAAATTGCAAAAGCACCCAACGCCTTGTGAGCTGAATTTATCAACAGGCCAACGTCAAATATTCCGGAACTTGTCACACAAAATGCTGAAGAAACCCGAAGTTCAGCCAAAATAATAGCGCGGACCTCTTCAATTTTCTTTAATATTGACCTGACCCCGTATTCATCTCTTTTTTCACTATCGACATTTGTCCAATTTCCATCTTGATCCCGGAAATTTCGCTTCTGAAAGTTGGAAATTTGCAGCCGAAGCTCTTCAATACTATGCGAGGCAGCAGAAAGCTTAATATGGCCTTCTATGTCTATTTCCCTGATGGCCTTATCTAATGAATAAAAAAGAAAAAGAGCATCTAAAAGCTGTTCGTTAGGATCCACTCGCCCAGCCCGATCAAAAGCTGCTCCCAATTCTATAAAATAAGGAAGATTAATGAGCTTCACTGCTAACTACTCTGCCACCCCGAGCAGTCCCTGCGCGTCGCCCGCCTCGTTGGCGGCGGTGGTGATTTTCGCGGATTTGCGCTTGTCGAAGGCGTCCCACACGTCGTTCCAGCTGCCCTTGGTGGCGGCTTTTGAATATTCGGTGGCGCGGGTTTCGAAGAAGTTGGCGTGCTCCACGCCGTTCAGCAGCGGCGCGAGCCACGGCAGCGGGTGTTCGCTGATCTTGTAGATCGGCTTCAGCCCGAGCTGGCTGAGCCGCCAATCGGCGATGAAGCGGATGTAGTTCTTGATGTCGTCGGGCGTCATGCCGGGCACCGGGCCCATCTCGAACGCCAGATCGACGAACGCGTCCTCCAGATCGACCGTGTGATAGCAGGTGTCGCGGATTTCCTTGCGCATCGCGGGCGTCAGGCAGTCCCGCTCCTGGCAGAAGGTGTGGAACAGCTTGATGATGCCTTCGCAGTGGAGGCTCTCGTCGCGCACCGACCAGCTGACGATCTGGCCCATACCCTTCATCTTGTTGTGGCGCGGGAAGTTCATCAGCATCGCAAAGCTGGCGAAGAGCTGAAGCCCTTCGGTGAAGCCGCCGAACATGGCGAGCGTCTTCGCGATATCCTCGTCCGTATCTACGCCGAAGGTCGCGAGGTAATCGTGCTTGTCCTTCATTTCCTTGTATTGAAGGAACATGCCGTACTCGCTTTCGGGCATGCCGATCGTGTCGAGCAGGTGGCTGTAGGCGGCGATGTGCACCGTCTCCATGTTGCTGAACGCGGTCAGCATCATCTTGATCTCGGTGGGCTTGAAGACGCGGCCGTATTTCTCGTGGTAGCAATCCTGCACCTCGACGTCCGCCTGCGTGAAGAAGCGGAAGATCTGCGTGAGCAGGTTGCGCTCGTGATCCGAGAGCTTCTGCGCCCAGTCCCGGCAATCCTCGCCCAAAGGCACTTCCTCGGGCAGCCAATGGAGCTGCTGCTGGAGCTTCCAATAGTCGTATGCCCACGGATATTCGAAGGGCTTGTACTGCTTGGAGGCTTGCAGAAGAGGCATCGCCGTTACTTTCCCACTGCGGGCCAGGCTTCAAGGCCGCCCGAATTTACACTGTTTCCCGCGATCAGGGTATCGCCCTGACCGAAACCCTTACTGGCAGGCCAGACACTCGTCGTAGTCCTTCACATCAACCTCGATCTGCTTGAGGTTGATGGTATTGTCCGCCTCCACGCCGCCCGCGAAACCCGCGCGCTGGATGGACTTGGAGCGGCAATAGTAGAGCGACTTGATGCCCAGCTCCCACGCCCGGTAGTGCATCATCAGAAGATCCCACTTCTCGATGTCCGCCGGCAGGAACAGATTGAGGCTCTGCGCCTGATCGATATAGGGCGTGCGGTCGCCGGCGAGTTCGAGCAGCCAGCGCTGATCGATCTCGAACGCCGTGCGGAACGTCGCCTTTTCCTCGGGCGTGAGGAAATCGAGGTGCTGGACGGAACCGCCGCGCTCCAGGATCGAGCTCCAGATCTTGTCGCTGTTCTTCGCCTTCTCCTCCAGCACCTTTTCCAGGTGCGGGTTGCGGACGGTGAAGCTGCCCGACAGCGTCTTGTGCGTGTAGATGTTCGCCGGGATCGGTTCGATGCAGGCCGACGTGCCGCCGCAGATGATGCTGATCGACGCGGTCGGCGCGATCGCCATCTTGCACGAGAAACGCTCCATCACGCCCATGTCCTCGGCATCCGGGCAGGCGCCGCGTTCGGTCGCGAGCAGCATCGAAGCTTCATCCACATGTGCGCGGATGTGGCGGAAAATCTTGAGGTTCCACGATTTCGCCATCGCGCCTTCGAACGGAATGCCGCGCGCCTGCAGGAAGCTGTGGAAGCCCATGACGCCAAGACCCACGGAGCGCTCGCGCGCGGCGGCATATTTCGCGCGCTCCATCTCGCTCGGCGCCCGCTCGATATAGTCGCTGAGCACGTTGTCGAGGAAGCGCATCACGTCCTCGATGAACTGCTTGTCCTTCGACCACTCATCCCACGTATCGAGGTTGAGGCTGGAGAGGCAGCACACCGCCGTGCGGTCCTTGCCGTGCTGGTCGACGCCGGTCGGCAGCGTGATTTCCGAGCACAGGTTCGACGTGGTGACCTTGAGGCCGACGTCGCGCTGGTGCTTCGGCATCGTGTTGTTCACGTGATCGATGAAGATGATGTACGGCTCGCCCGTCGCCAGCCGGGTCTCGACCAGCTTCTGGAACAGCGCGCGCGCATCCACCTGACCCCGCTTCGAACCGTCCTTCGGGCTGACGAGATCGAAGGGAAGACCATCTCGCACGGCCTCCATGAAGGCGTCGGTGACGAGGACGCCGTGATGGAGGTTCAAGGCCTTGCGGTTGAAATCACCGGAAGGCTTGCGGATTTCGAGGAACTCTTCGATTTCCGGGTGCGAGATGTCGAGGTAGCAAGCTGCGGATCCCCGCCTCAGCGATCCCTGGCTTATCGCCAGTGTCAGTGAATCCATGACGCGCACGAACGGGACGATGCCCGACGTCTTGCCGTTCAGGCCCACGGGCTCCCCGATGCCGCGCACATGGCCCCAATAGGTGCCGATGCCGCCGCCCTTGGAGGCGAGCCAGACGTTCTCGTTCCACGTGCCGACGATGCCTTCAAGGCTGTCCGACACGCTGTTCAAATAGCAGGAGATGGGAAGGCCGCGCCCGGTGCCACCGTTCGAGAGCACTGGCGTCGCGGGCATGAACCACAGGCGCGAGATATAGTCGTAGAGGCGCTGCGCGTGGGCATCGTCGTCCGCATAGGCCGCGGCGACGCGAGCGAACAGGTCCTGCGGCTTCTCGCCCGGCAGCAGGTAGCGATCCTCGAGCGTCTCCCGACCGAAATCGGTGAGGAGCGCGTCGCGGCCATGGTCGATCTCGACGGCGTGCGAACTGGCGCCGCGCGGGCGCACCGCCGCAACGTCGAGGTCGCCGTCAAGAGTTGCCGTATCCACGCCACTGAAATCCATCTGAGCCGACTCCCCTATGTTCCTGCTTCGTTCCAAATTCGTCAAGGGGTACTGCGAATATGGGGTAGCGGGTGTTTCCCGCAACGGATACGGGCGATGTCGCGCCGTCCCCGATATCCTCGTAATCCACAGGCCCCGGCGATCTCTCGCCGGACCAAGGGGGCAAAACCGGCCCTGCCCCGGGAAAGCTTCGTTTCCCGTGTGACACAAGCTGTTGTGGTGACCCCCCGGTCCCAGAACCAGACTTTGTGGTGAACCCGCGCCTAACGCAAGGGGGTTTTTACACAATTTAAGTTTTTGTGACGAGATCAGGCACTTAGCTGAATCGCTTGAAGAATCCGTGCAAGACACTGGTGGACGAAGGCCTCCGCGATGGCTAATCACCGCCCCCAAATCGGTCTTTTCGAGAGGGCTTTTGCATGGCGGTGATCCGCGAAGAAGACGTCATTGAGTCGGTCGCCGACGCGCTTCAATACATCAGCTACTATCACCCCATGGACTACATCCGCGCGCTCGGGCGCGCGTATGAACTCGAGCAGGGACCGGCCGCAAAGGACGCAATTGCGCAGATTCTGACGAACAGCCGCATGTGCGCGGAGGGGCACCGCCCGATCTGCCAGGACACCGGCATCGTCACCGCCTTCGTGAAAATCGGTATGAACGTTCAGTGGCAAGCCACGAAAACTGTTCAGGAAATGGTCGATGAAGGCGTGCGCCGCGCCTACCTCCACCCGGAGAACCGCCTGCGCGCCTCGATTGTTGCGGACCCGGCATTTTCGCGCAAGAACACGAAGGACAACACACCCGCCGTGGTGCACGTCGAAATGGTGCCCGGCGACACGGTGGAGATCACCGTCGCGGCGAAGGGCGGCGGCAGCGAGAACAAGTCCAAGTTCAAGATGCTGAACCCCAGCGATTCCATCGTCGACTGGGTGCTGGAGATGGTGCCGCAGATGGGCGCCGGCTGGTGCCCGCCCGGAATGCTCGGCATCGGCATCGGCGGCACGGCGGAAAAGGCCATGCTGCTCGCCAAGGAATCGCTGATGGAAGCGATCGACATGGCGGAACTGAAGGCGCGCGGACCGCAGAACGAACTCGAAGAATTGCGCATCGAGATTCACGACAAGGTGAACGCGCTCGGCATCGGCGCGCAGGGCCTCGGCGGGCTCGCGACCGTGCTTGACGTCAAGATCTACGATTGCCCGACGCACGCGGCCTCGAAGCCGATCGCGATGATCCCGAACTGCGCCGCGACGCGCCACGCGCACTTCGTGCTGGACGGCGCCGGCCCGGCCTATCTCGAAGCGCCGGACCTCGCCGACTGGCCGAAGGTGGAGTGGACGCCTTCCAAGGAAGCGATCCGCGTCGATCTCGACGCGCTGACGCCGGAAGTCGTGCAGAGCTGGAAGCAGGGCGACCGGCTGCTGCTGAGTGGCAAGATGCTCACCGGGCGCGATGCCGCGCACAAGCGCATCCAGGACATGCTGGCCAAGGGCGAGCCCCTGCCTGTCGAGTTCAAGGGGCGCGTGATCTATTATGTTGGGCCGGTCGACCCCGTGGGCGAGGAAGTCGTCGGCCCGGCAGGACCGACCACGGCCACGCGCATGGACAAGTTCACGCGCATGATGCTGGAACAGGGCCTCATCGCCATGGTCGGCAAGGCCGAACGCGGCCCGATGGCGGTGGACGCGATCCGCGACCACAAGAGCGCTTACCTGATGGCGGTAGGCGGCGCGGCCTACCTCGTCGCGCGCGCCATCAAGGGCAGCAAGGTCGTCGGCTTCGAAGACCTCGGCATGGAAGCAATCTACGAGTTCGAGGTGAAGGACTTCCCTGTCACCGTCGCCGTCGACAGCGAGGGCAAGAACGTCCACCACCTCGCCCCGCTCGTCTGGCGCGAGAAGATCGCGAAAGAGCGCCTGCTGGAGCCCGTCGAGTAGCGTGCGCTGAACCGCGCGTATGCCGGGACGGGCCGCCGGGCGTTCGCCGGAACCGACTGCGCCCCGGAACCGTTCCCGATCCGTGCAGAAAGCAGGAATGGGACTGAAAGCGTGCGCGTAAACTGATGCGGAGCGAACCGCTCTCCTCGCGCCTCTCCGATACGATTGCCGTCACGCGCGTACTGTGCGTGCTCGGCATCGTCTATGTCCACGCGTGGACGGGTCTCGGCGGCGCTGAACTCACGACCGCCGCCGGGACGGGCCAAGGCATGTTCCGCCTTGTACTGATGGAGGTGTTCGGCCGCAGCGCCGTGCCGCTGCTCGGCATGATCTCGGGCTATCTCGTTGCGGGCGCGGCAATTCGGTCGTGGCGCACGTTCCTTGAACGCAAGGCGCGCACGATCCTGCTGCCCATGGCGCTGTGGAACGCGCTCGCCATCCTGCTGGTCTCGGGCACGGCATGGCTCGGTTTCCTGCGGGCACCGATTCCCGAAAGCCTCTGGTGGCTGATCGACGAGCTGTTCTCGATCCTCACCCCCAATCACATCAACGTGCAGACGCCATTTCTGCGCGATCTCTTCGTTTGCATGGCGATGGCGCCGCTGCTGCTCCGGCTGCGCGGACCGTGGCTGACGGGCACGATCCTGCTCGTTGCGGCGTGGGGCGTCTCGGGCTGGTTCTTTCCGCTGATGCTGAGACCGCAGATCCTGCTGTTCTTCCTGCTCGGCATCGCCGCACGCCGCCACGACCTTGGCGCGCGCATCGCCGGGGTGCCGTTCACTGCGGCGATCGCGCCGTTCACCGCCATCGCCGTCATCAAACTGATCGTCAGCGTGCCCGTGCCCGGCGGGACCGTGATGTCGCCGGCACTGATGCCGCTTCTCGATCTCGGCCTTCGCCTTGCCGCGGCCCTCGCCTTCGCGCGCATCGCGTGGGGCCTTGCCGCGCGGCCCGCGATGTTCCGCTGGCTGGAACCCTACGCCTTCTTCCTGTTCTGCTCGCACATGATCCTGATCTGGCTTTCGACGCCGCTGTTCGAGGCATTGACCGGCCCGCTCGGATCGCCCGCCTATCCGCTCCTCCTCCTCGTCCATCCACTGCTCGCGCTCGGCTTTGCGCTCGGCCTCGGCCAGGTACTGATGCTGCTTGCGCCTCGCACGGCTGAAATTCTGAGTGGAGGGCGGTTGAAAGGTGAAAAACAGAGTGCAGCCGCAATTCGCGCGGCGTCTTGAAGATACCGCAACGGCCCACAATTTTTCGCTCTGTACAGGTGACGGCGCAGCCTTCGCCTGTATAAGATCATAGAAACTCAATTCGAAATCGAAATGCGAGGCGCGTGCATCACGACAACCTGATCCTCATTCTCGTCGGCGGCTTCGTGCTTGCCTTTCTGTTCGGGATGCTGGCGAACCGGCTGAAACTTTCGCCGATCGTCGGATATCTTGTTGCCGGTGTGGTCGTAGGACCCTTCACGCCGGGCTGGGTCGCCGACCAATCGCTCGCGCCTCAGCTTGCCGAAATCGGCGTCATCCTACTGATGTTCGGCGTCGGCCTGCATTTTTCCCCCAAGGAACTGATGCGCGTTCAGTCGATCGCGCTGCCGGGTGCGATCGCGCAGATCGCCGCCGCCACGGCGCTCGGCTGGGGCACGGGAATGCTGATGGGCATGTCCGGGCCGGAAGCGGCGATTTTCGGCTTCTCGCTCTCTGTCGCATCGACCGTGGTGCTGCTGCGCGCGATCGAAGGCAGGGGACAGCTGAAAACCAGCATCGGACAGATCGCGGTCGGCTGGCTGCTCGTCGAGGACATGGTGATCATCGTCGCGCTCGTGCTGCTGCCGCTGCTAGCGGACATGGGGAGTATGGGCGGCGGCGCGGCCGTGGCCCGCGAAATCGCGTGGACCTTCGCCAAGATCGCAGCCTTCCTCGCGCTGATGTTCGTGGTGGGTGTGCGTGCCATGCCGACGATCCTCGTGTGGATCGCGCACACGCGCTCGCGCGAGCTGTTCACGCTCGGCGTGCTCGCCATCGCGCTCGGAATCGCCTGGCTCGCCTATGCGGTGTTCGGCGCCTCGTTCGCGCTCGGCGCCTTCGTCGCGGGCCTCGTGCTGAACAGTACGCCGCTCGGCCACAACGCCGCGGAGCGGTCGCTGCCGCTACGCGATGCCTTCGCCGTGCTGTTTTTCGTGTCGGTGGGGATGCTGTTCGATCCTGCGACACTGATCCGCGAACCGATCGGCGTGATCGCGACGCTCGCGATCATCCTGATCGGCAAGTCCATTGCGGCCGTGGCGGTAACCAGCCTGTTCAAACGCGAACGGGGCGAAGGCCTTACGATCGCGGCGAGCCTCGCGCAGATCGGCGAGTTCTCGTTCATCCTCGCCGGGCTCGGCGTGACCCTTGAACTGATCTCGCACGACACGAACAACCTCATCCTGGCGGCAGCGCTGCTTTCGATCGCGCTCAACCCGTTCATGTTCAAGCTGGCGGACCGGCTTGCGAAGCGTGCTGAACCGACGGAAACGCCCGCTTAAGATTGTTTCGGCCGCAGGGTCATATCCGCGGTCGGCACGAAGCGCTCTTTGGCGGGCTGACCGAAGAGTGCATACATGTAGTTCGCAGCCTGAAACTGGCCGGAGACGCGGCACCGACCATCTTCGGTCTCAGCCTCCTCTCCACGCACCTTTTTGAGCAGCGTAGCGTCGCACTTCGGCAACTGCGCGTGGAACACGCCGTCCTTGTGCCTGTCGACCCACATAAAAACCGCCAGGCCTTCCGTCTTCACGACCACAAGCCAGTTTTCAGGCCGCAGCAGGGCGTCGGCCTGCAGCACAAAATCATCACCCTTGTGAGTCATGATCATCTCGGCATCGCCATGCCGGATCGTGACGTCAGAACAGCTGTTCTTGTGCGTTTCGCAAAGCTGATAATTACCAGCGGGAACAGGCATCTCGCGGCTTGATTTGACCATCTCATAGGATGGGTAGGTCTCCAGACAGGCTGTGAGAGGCAGCGCGCCGAGGAGGGCGAACATTCGAACCCATCGCACCACGCTTCAATCCTTCGCCATCAGATGCTCCGCCAGCGCCTGATACGCCGGAAGCGACGTCGGATCAAAGTTCACGTTGCCCGCCATCGGATGCGAGGCGAAGCGGCCGATGACCATTTCAGCCTTCGGATCGATGTAGATCGCCTGTCCGTGGATGCCGCGCGCCGTATAGGCGCCGTGTGCGTTGTGGCTGACCCACCACTGGTTCCGGTAGCTCCAGCCCGGCAGCGTCGCATAGCCGGCGCTTGCGAAATCTTCCTTGCGCCCGCCGCGCACAATGTCGGCGATCGCGGCTTCGGGCACGATCTGCTTGCCGCCCATGCGCCCACCAAGCCGCATCAGCTCGCCGAAGCGCGCGAGATCGCGCAGGCGCATGTTGAAGCCGCCGCCCGCGAACGGCGTGCCGACCGGATCGACCTGAAAATAACCGTCCGCCTCTGCCCCCATCGGCGCCCAGATCCGCTCGGAAAGCTGCTCGGTGAAGGGCTTGCCGCCGACGCGCGAGACGATCCAGCCGAGCACATCGGTGTTGACGGTGCGATAGGTGAAACCTTCGCCGTGATTGCCCGCCTTCTTCACCGTGGCGAGATAGGCGTAATCGCCGTTCGGTCCCGCGTAATCCGCCGGGCGCGGCCCCGCCCCGATCGCCGCGACGTAGCCCGCGAACGAGGAGTTCGGGTCGCCGTACTTCTCGGTGAAGTCGAGGCCGGTCGTCATGTCCATCACCTGCCGGACGGTGGCGTCGCCGAAGCCGCTGTCTTTCAGTTCGGGCAGATAGAAGGCCACGGTCCTCGCCGGATCGATCTTGCCCTCCGCGACCAGCATGGAGGCGAGCGTGCCGACGAACGACTTGGTGACGGAAAAGGCGATGTGCTCGCCTTCGGGCTTCAGCGCGCCGAAGTAGCGTTCGTAAACGATGCGCCCCTTGTGAAGCACGACGATGCCGTCCGTGTAGTTGGCGGCCAGCGATGCGGCCCATGTCATCGGCGCCGTTCCGCCGATCGGCGTGAACGTCACGCCATCGATGTCGCTGCGCTCCGCGCGCGGCAACGCGCTCACCGGCCCTGCCCCGCGCGACACGCCCACGCTCGGCATCAGTTCGCGCCAGTGCGAGAAGCTCCAGCGCCACTGCGGGAAGGTGAAGAAGCTGTAATCGCTGAACGCGACGCGCTTTTCGGGCGGCGGCGGCGAACCCTGCATCCAGCCGAGCTTTACGGGATCACTGGCGGCGGCGTCAGGAAATGCGGGCTCAGCGTGCGCAGATGCGGCAAGGACCGCCGCAACAAGGGCGATACCGGTCATGGTCTTCATGGTGTTCCTCCCCAGGAAACAGGAAGGCTATGAAAACAAACCCCTTCCCACAAGCCGGGAGGTTTGAGAGGTATTCTCAGCAGGCGCCCGTGCGCTTGCCGCTGATCTTGGAGGTCATCCGCATGTTGCCGCGCGGACCTTCCACGACCATCACGTTGGTCGAGTCATAGGTGGTTGCGCTGTAGGTGCCGTGCATCGTCATGGTCATCTTGCCCTGCGGCCCCTTGCACTGCATCGCAGCGCTCAGCCTGCCGCCCGCCATGCTGAACTTCGTGTATTCGCACTCGCCGTTGTCGCCCTTGAACATCTGGCGCGGGTCTTTGGCCGCCTGTTCGGGCGTCAGGCAATAGCTGTGATTGATCGGGCGCTTCTTCATCATCGCCAGCGCCTCGGGCGGCATCCCCGGCATGTCGATGGACGTGATCGTACCGCTCGAGGCCCATTTGCCGGGCGAGAGAGCGTTGCCCGCGAAGGCAGCCAAAGGCACCGCCGCGCTTGCTGCAAGCAGGAGCCTGAACCCGGCGCGCATGAGGAAACCCTTTGTGCGGAAAAATGACGCCCGCAATTATAGTGCGGGCGTCATCAAGGTAAAGATAACAGGCTGTTAACCGTGAAATATCATGAGCGCGGTTTCAGCAGTTCGAGCGTCGCCGAAACCATCGCCTCGGTGCCGAGCGTCACCGCCGGCTCCGGCGCGACCTTGAACAGCGGCGAGTGGTGCGAGGGCACCGGCGGTCCGCCCGCCTTCGCCGCGTCGAACGCCGCCTGCGGCGTGCCGCCCACCCCGAAGTAGTAGCCGGGCACCTTGAGATCGGGCTGCACGAAGAACGCAAAATCCTCCGCGCCCATCGTTTCCTGCACGAACGGGATCATCACATCCGGCCCAAGATCGCGCGCAAGGGCCGCGTTCATGCGCCTGGCGAGCGCGGTGTCGTTGATCGTCGTGGGCGTGCCCTCGCTGACCTTCACGTCCGGCAGCTTGTCCTCCGCGACGCCGTTCGCCCGCGCGACGTTCTTCGCCACGCGTTCGATCGCGGCGATCAGCTGCGCGCGCGTCGCCTCGTCGTTGGCGCGCACGGTGAGCTGAAGATCGGCCCGGTCGGAGATGATGTTGTGCTTGTGCCCGGCATGGAACGCGCCGACGGTGATGACAGCGGGCGACAATGGCCCAACCTCTCGGCTGACGATCGACTGCAGCGCCACGACGATCGCGGAGGCGATGTAAACCGGGTCCTTGCCCGCGTGCGGCGCGGCGCCGTGCGCTCCGACGCCGTGCACCGTGATATCGACGCTGTCGGCCGACGAATATTGCAGGCCTTCGGACGCGCTGATCTTGCCCGACGGCAGGTTCGCGGCGACGTGGAAGGCGACCGCGTAGTCCGGCTTCGGAAAGCGCGTGTAGAGCCCGTCGGCGAGCATCGCCTTTGCGCCGCCCACGCGCTCCTCGGCGGGCTGCACGACGAACAGGACCGTGCCCTTCCATCTGTCCTTCATCGCGGCAAGGCGGCGCGCCGTGCCCACCATCGACGTGATGTGCGTATCGTGACCGCAGGCGTGCATCACCGGGTAAACCTGCCCGTCGAGGCCTTTCTGCGTGACCTTCGAGGCATAGGGCAGCCCCGACTTTTCCTCGACCGGAAGCCCGTCCATATCGGCGCGCAGCAGCAGCACAGGGCCTTCGCCGTTCTTCATCACGCCGACGACTCCGGTGCCGCCGACGCCCGTCGTGACGGTCGCGCCGGCTTTCTTCAGCTCGGCGGCCATGCGCTTCGCCGTCTCGGTTTCGAGATAGGACAGCTCCGGGGTCTGGTGGAAATGCGTGAAGAGCGGGCCGAGGTAGGCGTCGTAGTCTGCCTTGATCGCCGATTTCAGCGCCGGGTCCGCAGCGGCGGGACCGGCCATGATCGTAACGGCCGCGGCCGCGAGCAGAAGGCGCTTCATGCGGCGCCTCCAATACGGAACACGCAAAGCTTGTTGCCGTCGGGATCGCGGAAATAGGCGCCGTAGAACGCCTGCGGCCCCTCCTCTCCGCGAATGCCGGGCTCGCCTTCGTCGGCGCCGCCGAGCGCGCGGGCTTTCGCATAGACCGCGTCTACCTGCGGGCGGCTTCCCGCGACGAGCGCGATCATCGTGCCGTTGCCAACGGTTGCAGCCTTGCCGTCGTAGGGCGGGGTCACTGCGAGCATCGGCGCATCATAGCCCGTGCCGTACATGGTGAAGCCGTTGTCGAACGCCATCAGGCGCTTGGCGCCAAATTCCCCGAGCAGCGCGTCGTAGAAGCCGCGCGCCTTTTCGATATCGTTGGTGCCGACGGTTGCGTAGCCGAGCATGAGTCCCTCCCGTTTTCAAAGGATACGAGAGGCAAGGCTAGCAAGGCGCGAAGCGGACCGCCAGCCGGTCCGCTTCCAAAAAGCATCAGCAGGTGCCGCTGATCTTTCCGCTGATATTGGAGCGCACCGTCAGGTCGCCGGTCTTGGTCTTGAACACGGACGTGTTCGAACCGGAATAGATCGTGCCGTTGTAGGTGCCGTTGAACGCGATGCTCGCGTCGCCGTAGAGCCCGCCCGTGCACTGCGCCGTCGCGGCCACGCGGCCGACGCGAACCGCGAAGTTCGAATATTTGCACGTGCCGAACGCCGCGCCGATCACGGATTTGATCTCGCTGTTCCCGGGCGCTTTCGCGGCGCAGACGCTGTGGCTGATCGGCATGGCCTTCAGTATCTTCTGCGTCTCCGCATCCGCGCCCGGCCCTGTTACGGAGACGATCGTTCCCGTCGTCGACCACAGCGATTTTCCCGCCGCCTCTGCGCCCGCCGGCACAAGCGCCGCGGCAAGGATGCCAGCGAATTTTACAGTACGCATCATTTTACAAGACCCCTTGTTACACAACCTCAGCAGTTGCCGCTGATCTTCCCGCTGATCACCGACTTCACGTAGACATCACCGCCCGTGTTCGGGAAAACCGCATTGTTGGTGCCCGAATAGCTCGTCGCCCCGCGCGAGCCGACGAAGTCCGCGTCCATCGGGCCATAGCTGCCATCGCACTTCATCGTTGCGCGAATGGTGGTCTTGGCGAGGCCGAACTTCGAGAAGGTGCATGATCCGAACGTGTTGCCGATCGCGGTCTGGATATCCGCGGCCGTGGGGCTGCGCGCCATGCAGGTCGTGTTTGAAAGCTTCTGCTGCTTGATCGTTTCGATCTGATCGGCGGTGAGACCGGCTCCGGACACACTGACGATCGACCCGGTCGTTACCCAAAGCGCATTTTTGGAGGTCGTCGCCTTCGGCGCGGCAACGGCTGACGCGGCAACAAGCGCAATAAAGGCACCGGCAAACAAACGTTTCATCTCTAAAGACCCCTTATCGTTCACCAGAGGCCGACCGACTCAAGGCACACGGCGCCCATCTGGCATTTCGGCCCTACGCCCCCCATAGTTAAGCAATGACAAACATCCGGATTCGCACGTCGCTGACCGACCCTTCGGAGCAGCCCGTGTTCCAGCCCCATCGTCCCGAGCGCCCGGAGAAGTCCGAAGGCGGCCGGCGGTTCGAGCTGGCGAGCGATTATCAGCCCTCGGGCGACCAGCCGCAAGCGATCGAGGAGCTGGTTTCGGGCATAACGGCCGGAGACCGCGACCAGGTGCTGCTCGGCGTCACGGGATCGGGCAAGACCTTCACGATGGCGAAGATCGTGGAGGCGCTGCAGCGTCCGACGCTCGTCCTCGCCCACAACAAGATCCTCGCCGCGCAGCTCTACGGCGAGTTCAAATCGTTCTTCCCGAACAACGCGGTCGAGTATTTCGTCAGCTACTACGACTATTACCAGCCGGAGGCCTACGTGCCCCGATCGGACACGTACATCGAGAAGGAAAGCTCGGTGAACGAGGCGATCGACCGGATGCGCCACTCGGCGACCCGCGCGCTGCTTGAGCGCGACGATGTGCTGATCGTCGCCTCGGTCTCGTGTCTCTACGGTATCGGCTCGGTCGAGACCTATTCGGCGATGACCTTCAAGCTCAACAAGGGCGAGAGCGTCGATAACCGCGAACTCATCCGCAAGCTCGTCGCCCTGCAATACAAGCGCAACGACGCGAACTTCGTACGCGGCAGCTTCCGCGTGCGCGGCGACAGCCTGGAAATCTTCCCGAGCCATCTTGAAGACATGGCGTGGCGGATCAGCTTCTTCGGGGACGAGATCGAGGAGATCGCCGAATTCGACCCGCTGACCGGCGAGAAAGGCGCACGGCTCGATACGGTGAAGGTTTACGCGAACTCTCACCACGTGACGCCCGGCCCAACGCTGAAGCAGGCGACGATCGCGATCAAGGCGGAGCTTGCCGAGCGCCTGAAGGAGTTCGAGGCGGAAGGAAAGCTGCTCGAAGCCCAGCGGCTGGAGCAGCGCACCAATTTCGACCTCGAAATGATCGCCGCCACCGGAAGCTGCGCGGGCATCGAGAATTATTCGCGCTTCCTCAGCGGCCGCCTGCCCGGCGAGCCGCCGCCCACGCTTTTCGAATACCTGCCCGAAAACGCGCTGCTGTTCGTGGACGAAAGCCACCAGACGGTGCCGCAGATCGGCGCGATGTCGCGCGGCGACTTCCGGCGCAAGCTGACGCTCGCCGAATACGGCTTCCGCCTGCCCTCGTGCATCGACAACCGCCCGCTGAAGTTCGACGAGTGGGACGCGATGCGCCCGCAGTCCACCTTCGTTTCAGCGACGCCCGGCCCATGGGAGATGGAACGCACGGCAGGCGTTTTCACCGAACAGGTGATCCGCCCGACCGGCCTCGTCGACCCGCCCGTGGAAATCCGCCCCGTGGAAAGCCAGGTCGACGACCTGATCGGCGAAATCCGCGAGACGACCGCGGGGGGTTATCGCACGCTCGTCACCACGCTCACCAAACGCATGGCCGAGGATCTGACCGAGTTCCTGCACGAGGCGGGCATCAAGGTGCGCTACATGCACTCCGACGTGGAGACGCTGGAGCGCATCGAGCTGATCCGCGACCTGCGCATGGGCGTCTATGACGTGCTCGTCGGCATCAACCTGCTGCGCGAGGGGCTGGATATCCCCGAATGCGGGCTGGTGGCCATCCTCGACGCCGACAAGGAGGGCTTCCTGCGCTCCGAAACCAGCCTCGTGCAGACGATCGGCCGCGCCGCGCGCAACGTCGACGGCCGCGTCATCCTCTACGCCGACACCATCACCGGCTCGATCGAGCGCGCGCTCGCCGAAACGGACCGCCGCCGCGCCAGACAGGTTGCCTACAACGAAGCGCACGGCATCACGCCGCAAACCATCCGCAAGAACATCGGCGATATCATCGCGCATGTGACGGACAAGGCCGACCGCGTGACGGTCGACATCGACGAGGAGACCCCGCACCTCGTCGGCCACAACCTCAAGGCCTACATCGCTGACCTCGAAGAGAAGATGAAAGCCGCCGCCGCCGACCTCGAATTCGAAACCGCCGCGCGTATCCGGGACGAGATCAGGAAGCTCGAAGCCTCGGAGCTTGGGCTACCGGCGGATTTACAGGTGGCGAGACCGAAGGGCCGGGCGATGGAAGGCAAGCCGGGCACGCGGAAGACACGGTTCGGGAAGACGCGGCCGCGGAAGATGGGGATTTGATCGGTAGCTGAGTCTTTTCGGGTGAAATCAACGGCGTGACCCTACCCCTCCACCAGCAACTTGAGACGCGCCAAACGCTGGCGCCATGCTGCTTTCAGCCGTTCGAACTCCGCCTCCGCTGAAGCGAGTCCATCGGCATCGAGTACCCACACATGCTCGCGGCCGCGGATCGTGCCCTGAACCAGCCCGGCGCCTTCCAGCACCTTGAGGTGCCGTGTCACGGCCTGACGCGTGACGCCTGCGCCGCTGCTGAGGTCGCTGATCGAGGCTTCGCCGCGCGCTGCCAGCGTTTCCACGAGGCGGAGGCGCTGTGCGTCGCCGAGGGCGGCAAATTGCGTGGCGCGATCGGATACGCGTTCAGCCTGCGCTTTCAAGGTATTTCCTCAGCGATGCCGCCTGTTCGAGCCAGCCGTTGACGTTGTCGCGGAATACCGAGGGTCGCCGCGCCGCGTTGATCGCGTCGAAGCCGGTTTCGGTGACGGTGAGCATCGTGCCTTCCGCGTGCGGCACGAGATCGAAGGCGGTCGTCGTCTTCGGTTCCTTCGTATAATCGAGGCTGTGATCCACCCACCCCGGATGCCAGCGCCACACGAGGCGGCAGGGCGGTGTCATCTCGACGATATCGACCGTGAAGCGTTCGCCGAGGCAGGTCATCGAGACCGTGCGCCCTGCCGCGAACGGCGCGTCCAGCTCGCTCGCGAACCATGCGCCGAATTCCGTCGCATCCGTCAGCGCGCGCCATACGCGTTCGGGTGTCGCAGCCAGATAGACGCGCTGTTCGATCCTGTCGGTGTCGGTCATGCCCGCCTCCTTTTCATGCAATCATTTTGTTGCACGTAAGCACTCATCACGCAACCGATTCGTTGCACGAAATCGTCAGCTGCCCAAGCGCAGTGCGTTTCGATAAAATCGCATGTGGGGAGGACGGATCATGACAGAGACGGTTTTCGGCGAGCGGATGCTCATCACGCGCGGGGCCATCGCCGTGACCACGCGCGACAGCAGGCCGCTGCCGGAGGTGGGCGATGGCGACGTGCTCTTCGCCGTCCACCGCATCGCGCTTACGGCGAACAACGTCACCTATGCGGCGGCGGGTGAGATGCTCGGCTACTGGCGTTTCTTTCCGGGGCCCGAGGGCAAAGGCGTCCTGCCCGTGTGGGGGTTCGGCGAGGTGGTGGAGAGCCGCGCGCCGGAGTTTGCTGTGGGCGACCGCTTCTACGGATACTGGCCGCTCGCGACGCATCTTCTGGTGCAGGCGCCCGTATCGACCCCCGGCGGCTTTACCGACGCCGCGCCGCACCGGCAGGGCCTTGCCGACATCTACAACCGCTACAGCCGTGTGGAGCCGCGCCTTGCGGGCGAGGAAGGGCTCGATGCGCTGTTCCGGCCGCTGTTCATGACCGGGTGGCTGATCGACAGCTTCCTTGAAAGCGCGGGTGATTTCGGGGCCGAGCAGGTGATCATGTCGAGTGCTTCATCGAAAACCGCGATGGCGGCAGCGTTCAACCTTTCGAGGCGCGGCGCGGTGCTGATCGGGCTGACCTCTGCGGCGAACCGGGCTTTCACCGAAAGCCTCGGCTCCTATACCCAGGTGCTCACTTACGATGACGTCGACACGCTGGAGCAGAAGCCCTCGGTATACGTGGATTTCGCGGGCGACCGCGCGCTGACGCAAAGCGTACACGTGCGACTGGGCGACGCGCTGAAACACAGCGCCATCGTGGGCATGACGCACTGGAGCCACGGCGGCGACACGCCCCTCCCCGGCCCCACGCCGACCTTGTTCTTCGCGCCCGCGGTCGCCGAAACAACGCTCGCGAAGCTCGGCCCTGCCGGTTTCGCGGACGTGACTGGGCGCGCATGGGCGAAGTTCGTGCCCGCCGTGCGGGAGAAGCTCGCGATCGAGACGCTGGACGGCCTCGATGCCGCCGAAGACGTCTACCGCGACCTTGCGGCGGGCAGGATCGGCGGCGCGTCGGCGATCGTGGTGGAACTGGACTGACTTACGTGCCGTCCGGGCCGAGCGTGGGATCGAGATCGCGCGGGCGGATGAAGCGGACGAGTTCGCCCGTGGCTTCGTCGATATCCTCCCAGCGCTCCACATCGAAACGCATCTCGGCGAGCGTGGCGGTCGGGTACTTGATGTCGACCTCCTTGCGGAGCGTGCCGCTGCCCGCGGGCGTCAGCAGGAAGATCAGGTCTTCAAGGCCGGGATTGTGGCCGACGAGGAGCAGCGTTTCGGCATCGGCATCGGTTTCGTGGACGATGTCGAGCAGCGTCGGCGCGGAGGCCATGTAGACGCGCTTGTCGAAGGTGGCGCCGAGGCGGCGGCCCGCGCCTGTCTCCACGCCGTCCAGCGTCTCGATGACGCGCACGGCAGGCGAGGCGACCACGCTGTCGAAAGCGAGGCCCTGTTCGCGGAGGTAGCGCCCGATCGTCTCTGCAGCGCGGCCGCCGCGCGTGTTGAGCGGGCGATCGAAATCGCGCTCGACAGGGTCGTCCCAACTGGATTTGGCGTGGCGGAGCAGGAAGATCGTCTTCATGTGGCCGCGCTGATGCCCGATGTCGCGCCCGGTGTCATCGGAAGATTTCGTGTCGGTGAAGACATTTCCCGCACGATGCGCACGGCCGCATCGAGCGGGACGCGTTCCACCTCCACGCCGTCCGGGAAGGCCTGGCAGAGGCGGCTCGGCACGGCGGCGCCGAGCAGCACGAACGTGCCCTTGTCGCTGGCGCGGCGGATGAGCCGCCCGAACGCCTGCGCCATGCGGCCTGACGCGACGAGATCGTCGTAGGTCTTGCCGCCGAACGCGGCGCGGCGGGCGGCGTGGAGCACGGTGGGGCGCGGCCACGGCACGCCTTCGAGCACGACGAGGCGGAGCGAATCGCCGGGCACGTCGACGCCGTCGCGCAGCGCATCGGTGCCGAGCAGCGACGCGGCGGGATCGGCGCGGAACATGTCGACGAGCGTGCCCGCATCGATGGGATCGATGTGCTGCGCGAAGAGCGGCAGGCCTTCGCGGGCAAGGCTTTCCTCGATACGCGCGTGCACGGCCTTCAGCCGCGAAATCGCGGTGAAGAGGCCGAGCGCGCCGCCGCGCGAGGCCGAGATCAGCGCCTTGTAGGCCCCGGCGAGCGCGGGGACATTGCCGCGCTGTACGTCCGTGACGATGAGGACGCGGGCCTGCCGGGCATAGTCGAAGGGGCTGTCCGCCGAAAAACGCACGGGCGGCAGCGGCAGGTGCGAGGCGCCGGTGCGGGCTTCGCTGTCGCGCCAGTCGGCATCGGGCGCGGCATCGTCGGTGATGCGCGAGCGCAGCGTTGCCGAGGTGATGACGGCGCCGTGCGCCTGTTTCAGCACGGCCTCGGCGAAGGGCTTGGTCGGGTCGAGCCAGTGGCGGCGGATGCCGACGTCGATCTCGCGCCCGTCGATGCGTTCGAGCGCGAGCCAATCGACGAAATCCGGATCAGCGTGCCCGCCCATGCGCGCGAGGAGTTGCACCCACGCGCCGATCAGCCCGAGCCGCCACGTGAGCCCGGAAAGCGCGCCCTCGACACGGGCGCGGCCGGCGCCGTCGAGCCAGTCCGGCGATTCCTCGACGAGCGCTTCGAGGCGCTGGGAGAGCTTCCGGAGCGGCACCGCGATGGCTTCAAGCGCGCGCGCCGCCACCTCCGCCGCATCGACGAGCGCGGGCTGGAGCGCGACGACTTCGGTTTCGAGGCCGTAGCCCGTCTCGGCCGCGTCGGCGCGGGCGTAGACCTGCGCGCGCACGGCGGCGAGCAGGCGTTCGAGCGGGCCTTCGGGCGTGCCTTCGACGACGCGGCCGAGCCAACCGTCGGCGGGGAGCGCGGCGGCGGTGTGGACGGCGTCTTCGAGAAGGATCGCGCCCTCGCCGTCGAAGGCGACGAGATCGCCGAGGCGGGCGGCGAGGCCCCGGCGGCGGCCCTTGCTGCGCTTTTCGGGGCCGATGATCCAGCGGCGCATCTCGATCGCCTCGCCGCCGGTGAGCGCCATCGCGAAGGCGCTGTCGGCGGCGTCGAACAGGTGGTGGCCCTCGTCGAACACGATGCGCTTGAGGCCCCGCCCCTCCGCCTTGCCGCGCACGGCATTGACCATGACAAGCGCGTGGTTGGCGATGACGAGGTCGGCGTCCGCCGTGCCGCGAACGGCGTGTTCGATGAAGCAGCGGCGGTAATGGGGACAGCCCGCGTAAACGCATTCGCCACGCCGATCGGTGAGGCTGGCGCGCGCGTTGCGGCCGAAGAGGCCGGAGAGCCAGCCGGGGAGATCGCCGCCCACCATGTCGCCGTCGCGGCTGTACATCGCCCAGCGCTGCACGAGCTGCGCGAAGATCGCCGCGCGGCCCGCGAAGCCGCCCTGCACGGCGTCTTCGAGATTGAGCAGGCACAGGTAGTTCTCGCGGCCCTTGCGCACGACGACGCGCGCCGCCTTCACGCGCGGGTCCGGGTAGAGCCGCGCGGTTTCATGGTCGAGCTGGCGCTGGAGCGCCTTCGTGTAGGTGGAGAGCCAGACGGTGCCGCCGGATTGCTCGGCCCACAGCGAGGCGGGCGAGAGGTAGCCCAAGGTCTTGCCGATGCCGGTCCCCGCTTCGGCGAGCACGACGTTCGGGGCATCGCGCACTTCGCGCGGACGGAAGGCAGCGGCGGCGGCGATCGCGTAGGCACGCTGGCCGGGGCGCTCCTCGGCGCCGCTGCCGGTGAGCTGCGCGAGGCGGCCTGCGGCCTCATCGCCCGTGACGACGACCTCGCGCACGGGCACGGGCGGCGCACCCTCCTCCCACTTGGGCAGGCTGGTGAAGACGGAACGGTCGTGGCCCTGCGGCTCGCCAAGCGCGGTGAGCACGGGCGGCGCCCACGGCCACTTGAGACGCGAGAGAGCGCGCGCGGTGTTCCATGCGCCGCCTGCGCGGTCCCACTTGCCGCCTTCGATCTGCGCAAGCAGCGCCTGCGTGACGGCGCGGAGCAGCTTCGCCTCCGCCGCGCCCTCATGCGTCGAATCGAGGCCGAGGACGGCGGCGAAACCGTGCACGGTCGGCACTGCAAAGCGCGCGGGATGCACGAAGGCGAAAAGCTCCAGCACATCGAGGCCCGAGGCTTCCGGGTAGCCGAGCTTCGAGGCGACGAGCGGCGCGTTTATCAGCAGCGTCGGCGTGTCGGCGAGCAGGCGGATCGCCGCCTGCCGGTCCACCCGGCGTGCGCCGTCGTTATCGGCAAGCCAGATACCATCGAGCCCTATGTGAAGCGCGGGCCAAGGAAGCGAAACTGTGGTCACGCCTTGTTTTCGGCCAGCGGGCCCATCTGGCGCAAGCAAAACCTCAGGCCGGGGTCACCTCGCGCAGGCGCGACACGAGCGTTTCCGCGCGCACCACATCGGGCACGCTTTCCATCACGAACTTGTCCGTCACCCGGTCGCCTTCGCTGTCGCGGCTGCTGCCGGTCTCGATGGTGAGCGTGCCGTGGTCGCCCTGTCGCTGCAACCGCGTCACCGGGCCGATCGAGGCCGCGTCCACGCTGCGCACCTTCAGCGCGCGCGCCGATACGAGTTCGACGACGCGCCTGTCCGTGACGCCGTAAATGGTGCGGGTCGCCGTGCGATACGCCCAGAAAGGCGCCGCCATCATGGCGAGGCCGATCACCACGAACGGCAGCCCGAAGAGCGTCATCACCACCCCGGCAAGCGCCGGCGCATCGGTGAAGGCGAGGTGCACCGCGATCGTTTCCCACGCCAGCGAAAACGCCGTCCACGGCACGGCGAAGAGATAGAAGGCGAACGGCTTCACCATCGCGCGGCGCGGGTCTGGCTGGCCGGTCCACAGCAAGCGTTCGCCGAGCCGCATTTCGCGCGCCAGAAGAGCCGGAAGCGTGGCGGGCGGGGCTGGGTTCATGGTTTTCGCCATAGCGCGGCGAGGCTTTCCGCGGCGTAAACGGTTGCGCGCGTCCGCCGCTGCCGCTAGCGCCTGTCCCCGCTATGACAGATGACCTTCGCGCCGCCGCCCTTGTTTCCAAAGCCTGGCCCTATGAGGAAGCCCGGAAGGTGCTGGCGCGCCTGAAAGGCGGCGTGCCCGCGAAAGGCAACGTCCTCTTCGAAACCGGCTACGGACCTTCGGGCCTGCCGCACATCGGCACGTTCAACGAGGTGCTGCGCACGACGATGGTGCGCCGCGCCTTTGCCGAAATGTCCGACGTGCCGACGCGGCTGCTCGCGTTCTCGGACGACATGGACGGGCTCCGCAAGGTGCCGGACAACGTTCCCAATCAGGCGATGCTGACGCAGCACCTCGGCGAGCCGCTGTCGCGCATTCCCGATCCGTTCGGGAAGTTCGAAAGCTTCGCGCACCACAACAACGCGATGCTGCGCGCCTTCCTCGACCGTTTCGGCTTCGAATACGAATTCGCGAGCTCGACCGATTATTACACCTCGGGCCGCTTCGACGACCAGCTGAAGAACGTGCTCGCCAACTATCAGGCGATCATGGACATCATGCTGCCGACGCTGCGCGAGGAGCGCCGCCGCACCTATTCGCCGGTGCTCCCGATCAGCCCGGTTTCGGGCAAGGTGTTGCAGGTGCCGATCGAGGTGGTGGATGCCGCCGCGGGCCTCATTCGCTTCGAGGAAGACGGCGCGACGCACGAGCATTGCATCCTTTCGGGCGGCGCGAAGCTGCAATGGAAGGTCGACTGGGCGATGCGCTGGGTGGCGCTCGATGTCGATTACGAAATGTACGGCAAGGACCTGACGGATTCGGGCGTGCAATCCGGCCGCATCGCCAAGGTGCTCGGAGGCCGCAAGCCCGAGGGCCTGATCTACGAGATGTTCCTCGACGAAAAGGGCGAGAAGATCTCGAAGTCCAAGGGCAACGGCCTCGCGCTTGAGGACTGGCTGACCTACGGCCCGGGCGAAAGCGTCGCCTTCTATGCCTACCGCGAACCGAAGAGCGCCAAGCAGCTCCACATCGGCGTGATCCCGCGCGCGGTCGACGAATATTTCCAGTTCCGCGCGAACTATGCCGATCAGCCGATCGACAAGAAGCTCGGCAACCCCGTGCATCATATCCACGGCGGCAACGTGCCCGATGCGCCGATGCCGGTGACGTTCGGCCTGCTGCTCAATCTCGTGGGCGTGATGGGCGCGGACGCGGACCGCGCGCAGGTGTGGGCGTACCTTGGCAATTACGTGCCGGGCGCGAGCGCGGAGGCGTACCCGGAGGTCGACACGCTGATCGGCCATGCGCTGGCGTACAACCGCGATTTCGTCGCGCCGACGCTGAAGCGCCGCAAGCCCGACGCGCGCGAGACGACGGCGCTGCGTGATCTCGACGCGCGGCTCGCGGCACTGCCCGAGGGCGCGGAGGCCGAGGCGATCCAGAACGAGGTGTACGCAGTCGGCAAGGAAGGCGGCTTCGAGAACCTCCGCGACTGGTTCGCGGCGCTTTACGAGACGCTGCTCGGATCGAGCCAAGGGCCGCGCATGGGCAGCTTCATCGCGCTCTACGGCATCGCCAACACGCGGCGCCTGATCGCCGAGGCGCTAGCTTAAATACGGCATCGTTGCACAGGCCGTTCGCGAGCACCCTTGTGCTTTGTCCTATCACGCACTAATTGAAGTTACATGAAACGCGACAGTCGCCTTTCGGGCGTGCTCCATGTGCTGCTGCACATGGCCGAGCACGAAGGCCCGATGACATCCGAAACGCTCGCGAAGGCGATGCAGACGAACCCGGTGGTGATCCGGCGCGTGATGGCCGGGCTTCGCGAGGCGGGCTATGTCCGCTCAGAAAAGGGCCACGGCGGCGGCTGGACGCTCGCCTGCGATCTCGGCGCCGTCACCCTGCGCGACATCTACCAGGCGCTCGGCCACCCTTCCCTGCTGGCAATGGGCAACCGCACCGAATCCCCCGGCTGCCTTGTCGAGCAGGCCGTGAATGCCACGCTCAGCGATGCCTTCCGTGATGCCGAGGCACTGCTGCTGGCGCGCTTCGAAACCGTCACGCTCGCCGCGCTCAGCGCCGATTTCCATGCCCGGATGAAACAGCGCGGCATCTCATTTGCAAAGGATCACGACCATGGCGACTAAAGCAGACGACGGCGCAATGGATTTCGTCAAAGCCTTTTCCGATCCCGCCGCAGCCGCGCGCTATGCCGAAGGACCGCCGCGCTTCGTGCCGGGATTCGATTCGCTGCACCGGATGACCTCGGTGCTGCTTGCCGAGCACGCCCCTGCGGACGCGCGCGTTCTCGTGCTCGGCGCGGGCGGCGGGCTTGAACTGCAAGCGCTCGCCGCCGCGCACCCCGGCTGGACATTCGTGGGCATCGACCCTGCGGCCGAGATGCTGCGGCAGGCGGAACGCACGCTCGGGCCGCTGATGGCGCGGGTTGAACTCGTCGAAGGCTATATCGACGATGCACCTGCCGGTCCGTTCGACGCCGCCACGTGCCTGCTCACGCTACATTTCCTGAGCGCCGCGGAACGCGAACGCACCGTTCGTGCGATCCACCAGCGCCTGAAACCGGGCGCGCCCTTCGTCGCGGCGCACGGCAGCTATCCGCAGGACGCCTCGCGCGACCTCTGGCTTTCGCGCTACGCCAGCTTCGCAGTCGCATCCGGCGCGGACCCGGAACAGGCCGAGATGGCGCGTAATGCGGTGGCGACGGCGGTCAACATGATGAACCCGGAAGACGATCTTTCGATCCTGCGCGCGGGCGGCTTTGCCGATGCCGAACCCTTCTTCGCCGCCTTCACATGGCGCGGCTGGATCGGCCACGCCTGACGCGGCGGGATTACTGCGAAACTGCCGCCACCTGCTGCTTTTGCTGCCAGTTCCGCAGTTCCATCTGGAACGCCTCGATGCGGCGGAAATGGTCCTGAAAATCCTGCTCGATGTCGGCGAGCGCGCCGAGCGACCAGGTTTCGAGATCCTTTGACGCCATAGCGTTCGCGGCCGTGAGATAGCGTGCTGTCTTCATGCAGAACGCGCCCTTCACGGGCGGATAGGCGTAGTGATTGTAGAGCTTCGTCATCCGGCTGTCGCGGAGGCGCAGGCCGGCGCTGCCGTGCTCGCGGCGATATTTGGCGTCGATCGCCTTGTTGGCGTTCGCAAGTACGGTCTTGTGAAGCTTCAGGAAGCGATTGTAGCCGTCGCGCGGCGCGGTGTTCGCACTCGTCACGCAGCTGAGCGCGGCAACGTTGAGTGCGGAGCGGACGTTGAACAGCGTCTCCAGCGGTCCGAGGCCAATGTTCGGCGTCAGGAAACGGCCGTCGCTATCCTTCGCGGGCAGTTCATAGGCGGGATCGATCCCCGCAGGCGGTTGCGGCGGGCGCGAGACCTGCGGCGGCGGCGGCGGAGCCTTGACGGGTGGCGGAGGTGCAGGCGGCGCGGTACAGGCCGCAACGCCAAGCGCCAGCATAAACACCATCCCTCTCAGACGCATACGTCCCCCGCCCCTTTGCTCTGCCGGAGTCATCTCACGCTGAGTTTCCCGCTGTCCAGCGCCCGCGCGACGAAACGAGTCTGCGACACGTCATATGCCCGTCACACGCGCGTAACCTCGATCTGGTTAAGCGTCGCGCATCGAAACCGGGGACTGAAGACGATGGAACGCGGACCCTGCGCTTACAAGATCCTGATGTTCTGGGCCTGCCGCGCCCAAAAGCCGCCGCGCACGAGCTGGCGCCGGCGCCTGTCGGATGCGGTGTCGTTCCGACTCGCTAGAGCGTAGCGCCCGCCAAGCGCTCGCTGCCGAGGAGCGCGCAGCCCATGCCGGCGCGCATCAGCGTGGACATGAGGCGCGTATCGCCCAGCCTCGCCAGCTTGTCGCCGATCTCGCCGACGGTCATGTCGCGCCATTCGTCCTGCGTACGCATCGTGTCGCCCGCGACCTCCGCGATCAGCAGCCAGTCCCGCTCCTGAAGCTTGCCGGCGAGTTCGCGCGCCACGCACGCCGATTCCTGCTTGCCGAAGCCGCGCGAGAGCAGCGCACTCTCGATCTCGCCGTTCGACGGGTTGCACGCCGCGAGGAGTCCGAACACCGGAAGCAAGGCAAAGGCGCGGTGCATCGTCAAGCGCCCATCAACGTGCACCCGAGCCCCGCGCGCGTCACCACCTCGACGATTTCGGGATCGCCGATCGCCTGGAAACGCTTGTGGATATCACGCAGGCTCATGCGTTCGACCTCGCGCCGGTCGATGCCTTTGGCGAAACGCGCCAGGCGCTTCAGCTGATCCGTCGACAGGCGATCGACCATCTGGCCCGCCATGCAGCCTGCCACGGGCCTCGCCACGCCGACACTCGTCAGGCTGCTTTCGATGCGGCTTTCATAGCTGGCGCACCCCGCGAGGAGCGCGGCGGCGGTAACGGCAATCAGCACTGGCTTCATGAATTCGATCTCCGGTGTACGCGGTCTTCATCGCCCGATCCGCCTTAACCCAAGCTGACCCCGGTGCTATAGCTCGGCACCATGAATATCTGGACCGGCATTCTCGTCGCGCTCGCCGCAACACTCGCCATGGAGGGCGTCGCCTATGTGGCGCACCGCTGGGTGATGCACGGCTTCCTGTGGTCGCTGCACAAATCGCACCACGAGCCGCGAACGGGGCTTTTCGAGAAGAACGACTGGTTCGCCTTCATGTTCGCCCTGCCCTCGATCGCGTGCATCTACCTCGGCGTCGAGGCGGGCTGGCATCCGGCATGGATGTGGGTCGGCATCGGCATCGCGGGCTATGGCGCGATCTATTTCGGCTTCCATGACGTCATCGTCCACCACCGCATCGCGCACGGATATGTGCCGAAAAGCGCGTACATGAAGCGCATCGTGCAGGCGCACCGGCTGCACCACGTGGTGAACAGCAAGCACGGCACCGTATCGTTCGGCTTCCTGTGGGCGCCGCCCGTGCGCGTGCTGAAGGCCGAATTGGAGCGTGCCGGCGGCGACATTCGGATGCCGACGGGCGCGTGACCCCGCCGCCTCGGCCCGCCGCGCTCCGCATCGCCGAGCGCCTGTTGCCGAAACTCTGGTCGGCAGGCGTTCTGCCCCCGCCCGATCTCGACGAAGACCGGCTGTTCCGGCAGGCGCGGCGCGCGGCGAAACTGGACGATTTCGGACCGGACGACGGCTGGCGGGGCAATCTCTCCGTACTGCTCGGAGCGCTTCGCGATGCGCCGATGAACGCGATCGGCCGCACCATCGCGCACGGCAGCATCCTCAAAGTGCTGGTGGACCGCTTGCGCGCCGAGGCGCTGTTCGCCGCGCATCCCGAGATCCGCGCACGGCCGCTCGCGCCGCCGCTTGTCATCTGCGGCCAGATGCGCTCCGGCACCACGCGGCTGCAGCGCCTTCTCGCCTGCGACGACCGCTTCGTACACCTCCGCCTTTTTGAAGCGCTGAGCCCGGTGCCGAATCCGCACACAGGGCGCGATCCGCGCATCCGCTGGGCGGGCTTCGGTGTGCGGTTCCTCAATTGGGCGAACCCCGGCAATGCGGCCGCGCACCCCACGGGACCGATGGAGCCCGATGAGGAAACGGGTCTGCTGGAGCATAGCTTCTGGGGCGCACAGATCGAAGCACAGCGCCGTATCCCAGCCTTCGCGCGCCACTGCGAAACCGCCGATCCCCTCCCCGTCTATCGTCGCTTCGCTGACCTGCTGCGCCTTACCGGGTCGTTCCGGGGTGATGATCCGAAGCTGCCGTGGCTTCTGAAATCTCCACAGTATCTCCAAGATCTGCCTGCACTTTCCGGTATTTTTCCGAATGCCCGCTTCATCTTCATGACGCGCGCGCCGGAAGCGCTTGTCGCCTCTGGCTGCTCGCTGGTGTGGAACCAGATGGTCGTACAGTCGGACACTGTCGATCCGGCATGGATCGGGCGTGAATGGCTGCACAAAACGGCGCTCCGGCAGACCCGTGCCGACGCTTTCCGGCTGACCCTGCCGGATGCGTGCGCCTTTTCGCTCGACTTCGCCGACATGGAGCAGGACTGGCGCGGGAGCATCCGCAGCCTTTACGACTGGCTCGACCTGCCCATTGGCGAGGCGCTGCTGGCACGAATGGACGGCTACATGGCGCACGAACGCCGCCACGTCGGGCACCGCTACAAGCTCGCCGATTTCGGCCTTACGCGGGAGGCGGTGACGTCAGCGCTGGCGGCGTCCAGTCCGGCGTATCGCCCTTCTTCCACAGCGGCGGACGCGGCGGCAGCGGTGACGTCAGGCGCGGCGTCAGAAAGGCCCTGACAACGAAACGCAGCTTTTCGGCGATCGACGTACCCTGCCGATGATCCCATGCGGCAGGCCCCGCCGCGCTGACCTTCGTACCGATCGCGGCATAAATGTCGGCTGCGGAGAGCACCGCGCGGCCCGCACGCCGGGGCAAACGCTGCGCGCCCGCGCGAGCCGACGCGTAATAGGCATCGGCAAGATCAAGCAGCCGACGAACGATGCCGACGAGCGCGCCGCGATGTTCGGGTCGCACATGATCGCCCGGCGGAATACCCGCTTCGGCGAGCCAATCCTCCGGCAGGTAACAGCGCCCGATCGCCGCATCATCGAACACGTCGCGCGCGATGTTGGTGAGCTGGAAAGCGATGCCGAGGTCGGCGGCGCGGAGCAGGAGGTCGCGGTTTTCCGGCGCGACGTTCATCACGACAGCCATCATCTCACCCACGACGCCCGCGACGTGGTGGCAATAATCGAGCGTATCATCGATATGGCGGAAGCGGCGCTCGTGGACGTCCATCGCATAGCCCGTGAGGTGTGCGAGCGGGTAGGCTACCGGCATCCCCGTTTCGCGTACGGCCGCAGAAAGCGCAGCGAACGCATTGATATCGCTTTGTTCTGCTGTGACTGCCGCGCGCGTGCGCTCCGTCAGCTCAGCAAGGCACAGCGCTGCAGGTGCATTCTCCGCCACGCGGCCCTGCCCGCCTTCCTGCCCGTCGATCACATCGTCGCAGTGGCGGCACCACGCGTAAAGCAGCCAGGCGCGGCGCCGGGTTGCCGGGTCGAACAGTCGGGAAGCAAGCGCGAAGCTGCGCGATCCGCGCGCGATACTAAGCGCGGCCCAGCGGGCCAGCTCATCCATCGGGAAGATCGGCCAGCACCAGCCGCGCCGTCGCCTTCGCGGAGCCGACAACGCCTGGAATCCCGGCGCCGGGATGCGTGCCCGCGCCCACGAAATAGAGGTTGGAGATGACATCGTCGCGGTTGTGGACGCGGAACCACGCGCTCTGCCACAGCACCGGCTCCAAACTGAACGCCGAGCCAAGATGCGCGTTCAATTCGGCTTTGAAGTCTTGCGGTGTAAACCACCGTTTCACTTCAATATTCTCAAGAAGGCCGGGAAGCAGATGCGCATCGAGCGCTTTCAGGATGCGCTCCGCATACTGCGGGGCAATGCTCTCCCAATCGCCGTCATATTTGCCGAGATGCGGCACCGGCGACAGCACATAGAAGCTGCTGCTTTCGGGCGGTGAAAGGCCGGGATCGGAGGCGGTCGGGTGATGGAGGTAGAGCGAGAAATCGTCAGCGAGTTTGCCCCCGCCGTAAATCTCGTCGAGCAGTGCCTTGTAGCGCGGCCCGAACAGAATGTTGTGGTGCGGAACCTCCGGCCACGTCCCCTTTGCGCCGAAGTAAATAACGAACAGAGACGGCGAAAACCGCTTGCGTTTCAATGCCCTTGCAGCCGTCTGTCCGCGCGGCGTCTCGCCCAGCAGATCGGCATAGGTGTGTACGATGTCACCGTTCGAGGCGACGGCATCGAAAGCGTAGCGCGCTTCGCCCGCCACAAGGCCCGTCGCCTGGTTTCCGTTGGTTTCGATCGCCGTCACCGGCGTCCCCAGCTTCACCGTCCCGCCCAGATCCTCGAACAGACGGACGAGGCCGCGCACCAGTGCGTGCGTGCCGCCGCGTGGGAACCACACGCCCCACTTTTTCTCAAGTGCGTGAATAAGCGCATATATCGAGCTGGTATTGAAGGGATTTCCACCGACAAGAAGCGTGTGGAAGCTGAACGCCTCCCGCAACTTGGGATGACGGATATGGCTCGCGACGACCGAATAGACCGAACGCCACGCGCCGTAACGCATCAGCTGCGGCGCGGCGGCGAGCATCGACCGGAAGTCGAGAAACGCCTCGTGGCCGAGCTTCTCGTAGCCTTCGCGGAACACACCTTCGGAGTAAGCGAAGAAGCGCTGGTAGCCCTCGACATCTTCAGGCGAAAGCGCAGCGATTTCAGCGGAGAGGCGTGTCTCATCTCCCGTGTAGTCGAACGTCGTGCCGTCCGGCCAATGCAGGCGGTAGAACGGCTCCACCGGCATCAGATCAACATAATCGGCAAGCCGCCGCCCAGAGAGCGCGAACAGCTCTTCAAGACAGGTGGGATCGGTAACGACGGTCGGCCCGGCATCGAACGTGTAGCCCGCCTCCTCGTACACATAGGCCCGCCCGCCCGGCTTCTCGCGCGCTTCGAACAGCGTGACGTCATGCCCGCCGGATTGCAGACGCACCGCAAGCGCGAGGCCGCCGAAGCCGCTACCAATGACCGCAATTTTTGCCATGCCCGCGCCTAATCCACTCCAAGCATCACCGCAAGCGCCCGTCCGATCGGAACAGGCGGGCGGCCCGCGAGGATGCGCAACTTGTCGGCGCGCGTCGAGCTGCCCGCGTAGAAACGCGCGACGAGCGCGTCCGGCAGCCGGTAGAAATGCTGAAGCACCCGATAGCGCGCGGGCGGATCGGCCGCGCGGAACAACATGCGCGCAAGCATCCGGTAATAGCGGCGCCCGTGCCACGTGCGTGTCGCGTGCGAACGCACGGCATTGTAGACGAGGTCGGGATCGAAGCGGGGCAGATCGGCGAGGAGATCGGCGGTGCGCACGGCATCGGGAAAGCTGTAGCCGGTCAGCGGATGGAAAAGCCCCGCCCGCATCCCGAGACGGGCGACCCCCGGCGTCCCCGCGTCCCAAAGCGCTTCGATATTTCCGCCGAGCGCCAGCGGCAGCACGCCGCGCTCGCTCCTCACTACACCGTGCGGGCCGAGCCCGGCGCTGAGCGCCCAGTCCCCGATGCGTGCCTTCACCGCCTCTACATCAAGGTCGGGGCTGTCGCTGTAATACGTATCTTCGATCAGCAGGCGGCGCTCGTCCCACGGCAGCACGTAGACGAAGCGGTAGCCTTCCGCCTGATCGACCGTGGCGTCCATGATGAGCGGGGCTTCCATGCCGTGCGGGCGCAGCGTTTCGATCTCGAGGCCGACGAATTTCTGCCACGCAAGCTCCAGCGCCGTCGTCGGCGCATGGCCGCGCCCGTCTATGACGACGTGTCCGCCGATCCGCTCCCCCGATTCCAGCGTCACGCCAGTCGCATCGAGGCTACGGACCTTGCGATTGAGCAGCAGGCAATCTCCGGGCATGGCGGCGCGCACGGCAGCGTCGAGGTTCGCCGATCGCGCGCTCGCATAGCCGTGGTGCAGCGTGCGGCTGAACGCCGGGAAGCGAACGTCGTAGCGCGGCCAGCGCGCAGCATAGAGCGGCGCGGTCCATTCGCGCTGCGCCGGGGTCATGTCGCTGTCGAAGGAAGACCAGACGTGGTCGCCGCCGATCCGGCTTTCAGCCTCGACGATCGCGACGCGAAGCTCCGGCCGCCGCGTGGCCAGCCTCAGCCCCGCAAGCCCCGATGCCAGGCCCCCGCCCACCAGGATCAGGTCGAAATCCATGCTCCGACAGGTGTAGCGGGTCGGCGCACAAATGCCACCGGATTTGCATGACCGCCGCCCGTGCGGCTGATAGAAGGCGCGCGTGGCCGAAGCCTTGATCACAATCGCCGCGATGATCCTGATCGTCGCCGTCCGCTATCTGGCGGTTTCGGGCGCGTTTGCTTGGCTTTCGGGGCGGGTGCGGCCAGGCATCTATGCGGGCGCACGCATGGCGCGGCAGATCCGCGGCGAAATCGCCTGGTCGCTGACCGCCGCGGCGATCTATGCGGTGCCCGCAGGCCTTGCCGTTCATCTGTGGCAGACGCGCGGTTGGACGCGCATCTACACCGATCCGGTCGCTTATGGCTGGTGGTGGCTGCCGGGGAGCGTGCTCGCCTACCTCCTCGTCCACGACACGTATTTCTATTGGACGCACCGCTGGATGCACGCGCCCCGCCTGTTCGCGCGTATCCACAAGGTACACCACGACAGCCGGCCGCCGACGGCGTGGGCGGCCATGAGTTTTCATCCATGGGAATCGTTGATCGGCGCGGCGCTGATCCCGGCGCTTACGTTCATCATCCCGATTCATGTCGCGGCGCTGGCGCTGGTGCTGACGGTGATGACCTTTTTCGGCGTCACCAACCACATGGGCTGGGAGCTGTTTCCGCGCGCGCTGGTTAACGGGCCGTTCGGGAAGCTGGTGATAACCGCCTCGCACCATCACCGGCACCATCAGGATTATCGCTGCAACTACGGGCTTTATTTCCGGCACTGGGACAGGCTTTGCCGGACGGATAAGGGCCTTGGAGATTTCGATGCAGAAACGCGTGCTCATCTCGGCGGTGTGCCTGCCGCTTCTCGGCGCGGCGGCGGCGCCACAGCAGGCCTCGCTGCACCTGACGTTTGAAGGTCTGCGCTCGCAGAAGGGCAGCATCCGTCTCTGCCTCTGGCGCGATCCCGCAGGCTATCCGGATTGCACGCGCGGCACCGGCGCAACGAAGGAAAGCGTGCCCGCCGCGAATCCCGTGCTCGACATCACCGGGCTTCCGCCGGGCGACTATGCCGTCTCCGCGATCCACGACGAGAACGACAACAAAAAACTCGACAAGAGCTTCATCGGGATGCCGACGGAGGGGGTCGCGTTCTCGAACAACGCGAAGATCGCCTTCGGCCCGCCGAAGTTCGAGAAGGTCCGCTTCCATGTAGACGGCGAGACGACGCAGACGATGCGTATGCGTTATTTCCTTTGAAACCCATACGCTTTAACGGACGCGCATGAAGTTCGAACGCAGCGAAGAGAACGTCGGCAACCGCGTCTTCAAGGGCGCATTGTTCCTGGCCGGCGCCCGTTTCGTGCTCCGCCTGTTCTCGATGGTGAACCTCGTGGTGCTCGGCCGCCTGCTCGCGCCCGCCGACTACGGCGTCGCCAGCCTCGCGATCGTCGTTATCGGCTTCGTGCAGGTGCTCTCCGACATGCGCGTCAACAGCGCGCTCATCGCCCTGCGCGATATCGACAAGCACCATATCGACACCGGCTTCACCATGAACTTCCTGCGCGGCCTACTGATCGCCGCGGTCCTGTTCGTCTTCGCCGGGCCGATCGCCAACTACATGAACGAACCCAAGCTGGGGGACGTGCTGCGCGTGATCTGCGTGGTGCTGATCTTCGACGGCGCGCGCAACCCCGCGTTCATGATGTACCAGCGGAACATCGATTTTTCGAAGGAGTTCAACCGCCGCGTCGCCTCCACGGTTCTGGGCTCGCTCGCCGCCATCGTCGTGGCGATCCTCACCGAAAGCTATTGGGCGATCGTTGCGGGCACAATCGCGGGGCGCTTCACGGAAATGGCGCTCAGCTACTGGCGCATCCCCTATCAGCCGCGCGTCAGCTTCCGCGAATGGCGCACCTTCCTCGGCTTCGGCGGCTGGCTGACGATGTCGGGCATCATCTCGTACTTCACGCAGATCGCGCCGCAGTTCCTGATCGGCAAGTATCTCGGCGCCGCACAGCTCGGCTATTTCACGATCGGCCGCGACGTTTCGCAAGTAGCGACGCGCGAGCTGGCGACACCGATCAGCCAGGCGATCACGCCCGGCTTGTCGGCCATAGCGCACAACAACAAGCGCCTGCGGGGTGCATACCGCAAGGCGCAGTCCGTGATCCTGGGCATCGCGCTCCCCATCGGCGTCGGCACCGCGCTGATGGCGAACGAGATGATCGCCATCCTCGTCGGGACCAAATGGCTGCCTTCTGCCGAGGTCGTCATCGTGCTCGCCCCCACGCTCGCCTTCACGATGATCACCTCCGCCACGGATGGGCTCGCGATGGCGAAACAGGCGACGCGCGCCATGTTCAACCGCGCCGTCTTCGTCGCGGTGATCGCCATGCCCGTCTATGGCCTCGCGATCTGGAAGGGCGACTTCATCACGGTGATCTATGCGCTCGTTTTCCGCCTGCTGCTGCAGACCGCCGTGAACATGTATTTCGCCAAGACACTGATCGGCGATTCGTTCTTCTCGCCGTTCACCGCAAGCTGGCGCAGCCTCCTTGCCGCCGCCGCGATGGCCGGCGCCGTGCTTGCCGTCGCCGCGCCATTCGCGCCGGGCGACGCGGAATATGTGGTGCTCCTTGAGATGATGCCGCGCGTTATCCTCGGCGCCGCGGTTTACGTCCTCGCCCACTTCGTCCTGTGGCGGCTCGCGGGCCGTCCCGACGGGTTCGAGACGAAGATGCTGGAGGTTTCCGGCATCGCGCTCGGCAAGCTCCGCCGCTTTCGCCGCACGGCGAATTGACAGGCGACGCGGAAGCCACCAGAGTCCGCCGCAGCATTCGTTCCAAGGGGTACCCGGTGTGACGCCGGGCTGAGATCGCCGCACGAGCGGGGGAACCCTTCGAACCTGACCCGGGTCGTGCCGGCGTAGGGATCGGAACCGCAGCGTCCTCCAGGAAACCGGGCGCGCTGCCACTGCCATATCCCCTCGCCTGTGCGCCCCATGACGGAGCACGACACATGGCCGACATCCCCGCCCGCACCGAAATCGGCGTCACCACCGGGCCCATCCGCGGCAGCCGAAAGATTTATGTCGGCCCGCACAAGGTCGCGATGCGCGAGATCGACCTCGAGCCCTCATCGGGCGAGCCGCCGGTGCGCGTCTACGACACCTCCGGCCCCTACACGGACCCGAACGCCCGCATCGACATCATGGCCGGCCTCCCCGCGCTCCGCCGCGACTGGGTTCTCGGCCGCGGCGACGTGGAGGCCTACGACGCCCGCGAAATCCGCCCGGAGGACAACGGCCAGCTCGGCCCGGACCGCTCCGGCGGCGTCCAGCCCTTCCCCAATGTCGTGAAGCGGCCTTTGCGGGCAAAGCCCGGCATGAACGTCAGCCAGATGCACTATGCCCGCCGCGGCATCATCACGCCCGAGATGGAATATGTCGCGGAGCGCGAGAACCTCGGACGCGCGCGCCTGAAAGAATATGTCCGCGACGGGCAGGACTTCGGCGCCGCCATCCCCGATTACGTAACGCCCGAGTTCGTGCGAGACGAGGTCGCGCGCGGCCGCGCCATCATCCCGAACAACATCAACCACCCGGAATCAGAGCCGATGGTGATTGGCCGCAACTTCCTGGTGAAGATCAACGCCAACATCGGCAACTCGGCCGTCGCCAGCAACGTCGCGAGCGAGGTCGACAAGATGGTGTGGGCCATCCGCTGGGGCGCGGACACGGTGATGGACCTTTCGACGGGCCGCAACATCCACGACACGCGCGAATGGATCCTCCGCAACAGCCCCGTGCCCATCGGCACCGTGCCGATCTATCAGGCGCTCGAAAAGGTCGGCGGCATCGCCGAGGACCTGACGTGGGAGATCTTCCGCGACACGCTGATCGAGCAGGCCGAACAGGGCGTCGACTATTTCACCATCCACGCGGGCGTGCGCCTGCCCTATGTGCCGCTCGCCGCAAAGCGCATGACCGGCATCGTGTCGCGCGGCGGCAGCATCATGGCGAAATGGTGCCTCGCGCATCACAAGGAAAGCTTCCTCTACGAACGCTTCGACGAGATTACCGAGATCATGAAGGCGTATGACGTCGCCTACTCCCTCGGCGACGGCCTCCGCCCCGGCAGCATCTACGACGCGAACGACGAGGCGCAGTTCGCCGAGCTCTACACGCTCGGCGAGCTCACCAAGCGCGCCTGGGCGCAGGATGTGCAGGTGATGATCGAAGGGCCGGGCCACGTGCCCATGCACAAGATCAAGGAGAATATGGAAAAGCAGCTCGAAGCCTGCGGCGAAGCCCCCTTCTACACACTCGGGCCGCTCACCACCGACATCGCGCCCGGCTACGACCACATCACGAGCGCCATCGGCGCCGCGCAGATCGGCTGGTACGGTACCGCGATGCTTTGCTACGTGACGCCGAAGGAGCACCTCGGCCTCCCCGACCGCGACGACGTGAAGGTCGGCGTCGTCACCTACAAGCTCGCCGCCCACGCCGCCGACCTTGCCAAAGGCCACCCCGCCGCGCAGGTCCGCGACGACGCGCTCAGCAAAGCCCGCTTCGAATTCCGCTGGCGCGACCAGTTCAACCTGTCACTCGATCCCGACACCGCCGAGCAGTACCACGACCAAACCCTCCCCGCGGAAGGCGCGAAGACGGCGCATTTCTGCAGCATGTGCGGGCCGAAGTTCTGCTCGATGAAGATCAGCCAGGAAGTCCGCGACTTCGCGAAGCTGCAAAATCAGGACAGCGCAGGCTTCATCGCAGCAGAAGACGCCGAGAAGGGCATGGCGGAAATGAGCCAAGTCTATGAGGATACAGGGCGCGAGTTGTATATGGGCGCGGGTGATCGGGAGCATGATTGAGCTTGGCCGGGATGACATTGCGAAAATACTCGTCGTCGCCTAAACTGCATTATCTACGATATTTTCGGTTTGGGCGAGAATATGAAGATTGAATCACAAGACAGGCGCGTTGATGAGCTTCTTAAGGGGAGCACATTTGTCATTCCACGCTTTCAGCGCCCGTATTCTTGGGAGCCAGATCAAGTAAATCAGTTTTGGAATGACATATTGGACAATATGTCAGAGTCCTACTTTATCGGGTCGATGGTAGTATACAAAATCGGCCGCTCTTCTGTAGCCGTTGTCGATGGACAACAGCGAATCACGACTATTACCATCCTCCTCTGCGCCATCCGCGAAGGCTTCAAGGCTCTCAAGCGAGACGACCTCGCTTCGGGTCTTCAAGCCTATATCGAACAGAGAAATAGAGAAAATAAGACAGAGTATGTTCTCCAGACAGAGACGTCTTTTCCCTATCTTCAAGAGGAAGTTCTAAAGAATGGCCCCGCAGAGGCCCCCTACGAAATCGGAAGGGAAGAAGAGTCAATCGATAAAGCGTTTACGATTTTCAAATCTCACATCACAGATCATTTAGCCGAATTCCTGAGCAACAAGGAGCAGTCCAAAGAGGACAACGAAAAAGATGCTAGCGACTGGCTTTCTAAGCTCAGAGACACTGTATTTGATCTCAATATAATACTAGTCACCCTCGATAACGAAGATGACGCCTATTTAATATTCGAAACGTTAAATACCCGAGGCAAGGACCTTGCCCTTTCGGATCTACTTAGAAATCACTTCGCGAAATTTATCAAACCAGAGAGCGGAGTCGATCAATCCACGTTGAAATGGGCAAAGGTGCTTGACACCATTGACAGCGCCCCCATGCCGCTCGACCCAGACACCTTTATTGTCCATTCGTGGCAAAGTCGATATGATTTTGTTACAAAAGCAAAAGCATTTCCCCGGATTAAGTTAAAAGTTACCAAGAAAAATGCCAAATCTCACCTTGATAGGTTCGTAACTGATTCTCAAAATTGGCGATCAATATTTGATACAGATTATGGATGGTCGAAAACAGAACGCTCTGTCGCCCGATCGTTGGCAGCTTTGAGAATATTCAAAGTAGTTCAACCCACTCCGGGCATTCTATCTCTAATTAGGGCGTACAAAGATAATATTATAAAATTGAAGATTTTGAGAGACGCCATAGAAAAAATTGAAAAATTCCATTTCTCGTTTAACGCAATAACGTCGTCTCGCTCCTCTGGCGGCATTTCTGGCATGTACTCTTCTTTTGGACGTCAAGTGTTTTCTTGCAATGATAGTAATGCTATCGGATTATGCGTAGTTGATTTGATTGAAAAGCTTCATGATCGAGAGGTGTCTCCATCAGAATTCGATGTTGGGTTTGAACAAGTGATTTTTACGAAAGTCCACTCATCTCAAAAATCCCTCGTACAGTACATTCTCAAGAAGGTATCCCTTTATGAAAGCCAGCCCTTTGTCGGAGAATCAGACGATTTAACTATTGAACATCTTCTATCTCAGTCCTCTGGAAAGTCTGGTTTAAAAGACTCGATAATAGGGCAGTTGGGAAATTTGATCCTTGTCGACTCAAAGACGAATGAAATGCTCGCAAATAATGATTTTAAAGATAAGAAAGATATTCTAATCTCAAGAGGGTACAAGCTCCCTGAAGTATTGTTGCAGGCGGACAGCCTCACCGAAGAGGTTGTTCTAGCGAATACGGCCCGAATATCGGAGCTTGCAAGAAACCACATTTGGAAAGTGTAGGGCTGGGTCTAACAGGACAAACGGCGACGCCCATCTGCATGGATTACAGTAACAATTTACTATCCCTCAAATTCCAGCCCCATGGACTGGCCGCTAGTCGTCCCCACTCCCTCACCATGCTAATCTCCCACACATGCTCACTCGCCCCCCCCTCACCATAATTGAAAAGCTGGCGCCGAGAGTTCAGGCGCAGATCGCCCACCGCTTCGCTGGCATACCAACGCGAAACGATCATGGCCGCCCTCGACATGCGGGCAACGTCATACTGAGCAGCGCCCTGCGCCACTGAAAATTCTATTGTCCTACAGCGTACCAAATCGGTTAATCCTTACAGATGGCCGATCAGACCCCCGCCCCCGCCCCGACCACGACGCCCGCCGTGCGCGACGCCCACGGCTTCAATCCCGATGATTACGAATGGATTCCCGTCGCCCGCCAGCGCCGGTCGGACGGCTGGACGCCTCAGCGGCAGCGCGAGTTCATAGAGGCGCTTGCCGATACCGGATCGGTCGTGGAGGCGGCGCGTGCCGTCAACATGTCGGCGAACTCCTGCTACCGCCTCCGCCGCGCGCCGGGCGCGGAGGGGTTTGCGGCAGCGTGGGAGGCCGCCATTGCCAATGCCTCGCGCCGCCTCGTTGATATCGCCTTCGATCGCGCGGTGAACGGCGTCGAGGATGCGGTGCTCGACAGGGACGGCAACGTCATCCACATCCGCACCCGCTATAATGATCGCCTGCTCATGTTCCTCCTCCGCGCGCACCATCCGGAGCGATACCGCGCGCCAGACCATCGCCGCCGCGCGGTCCCGGCCACCGAAACGGCGGCCACAAATGTGGCCGTATCCGGCGCCATCCCCGCCACCCTGCCCGCACCCTCCGCCATCATCCCGGATATCGCCCGCGCGCTCGATACGCTCATGCCCGTCTGCCCGCCCGATCCGCACAAACGGATGCACCCGGAGGATCTGGAAAACCTGATCTTCAACAACCGAGACGACTGATACCCGCCCGGGAATCGCTCGCCTTGGTGTAACTTTCCTCACCTTTGCCTGCCGGAAGCCCATTTGATGACCACACCCGCCGCTCCCGCGCGCACCCGCGATCACGCCTTCCCGCCCGTGGCGGATGCGCGGACGCGGGTGCTTGTGCTCGGCAGCCTGCCGGGGCGGGCGTCGCTCGCGGCACGGGAGTATTATGCCAATCCGGGGAACGGGTTCTGGCGGTTGATGGGCGCGGTGACGGGCATTGATCTGCCCGCGCTTCCCTATGCGGCGCGGCTGGAGGCGCTGCTCGCACGCGGCATCGGCCTGTGGGACGTGATCGCCCATGCCGAGCGCGCGGGGAGCCTCGACAGCGCCATTCGCTCGCCCGCCGCGCGCGACCTCGCCGCGATGGCGGACGCGCTCCCCGCGCTGGAGGCCATCGCCTTCAACGGCCGCACCGCCGAGCGGATCGGGCTGCGGCAGCTCGGCGAGGACGCGGCGCGCTGGCGCATTCTCACGCTTCTTTCCAGCAGCGGCGCCTGCGCCGTGCCCGCCGATGTGAAGCGGGAGAACTGGATGCGGCTTCGTGCGTTTACCTTGTGAGCGTTGATGGGGCTTGCAAGATGTTCCGCGTTTGTTCTATATGAACGAACAGGGAACGAAAGAGGCGTGCACATGCAGAACGTCGTTTTCCATCGCTACTTCCTCGCGCTGCGCCCACCGTCGCTGCTGGCGACCACGCTAGGCATGATGGGCTCGGTCTATCATCTCGCCGGGTCGCGGCTTCCCGCCGACCGGCTGCACATCACGCTCGCGATGCTCGGCGGCACGTATGAGGCGCCGCAGCCGCGCCTTGTGGAGCGCGTTGGCGAGGCGCTGCACGACATCGCCCTCCCCGCTCAGCGCCCGGTGTTTGATCAGCTTGTGCGCGCGAACGACCGCGCGCTCCTCACGGCGTCAGAGCCGCTGACCTTCATCGAGAGCTTCCGGCATGAACTCGTGGAGCGCCTTTCGAGTGCGGGCATCTCGGCGGATGTCCCCGCCTCACCCCCGCACATGACACTTGCGCACGGCCACCAGTGGCGCACGGGGACGGAAAGCATCGATCCGATCAGCTGGCGCGCGGACGAGCTGGTGCTCATCGAGAGCCATGTCGGTGCAGGCCGCCACATCGCGCGTGGATCGTGGGCGCTCGGCGAGGTTACGGAGAAGGTGCAGTTGCCGCTGCCGCTCGCCCTTCCCGAAAAGATGGCTGCGTAGCTCATGAGCGGGGGGAAGATACGCGTCGGGATTGGCGGCTGGACCTACGAACCCTGGCGCGGCACCTTCTACCCGAAGGGACTCGCGCAGGCGCGGGAGCTTGAATATGCCGCAGCGCGGCTCGGCGCGATCGAGATCAACGGCACCTTCTACAGCAGCTTCAAGCCCGCGAGCTTCGCCAAGTGGGCGGATGCCGCGCCCGAGGGGTTCGTGTTCACCGTGAAGGCCTCGCGCTTCACGACGGTCCGCAAGAAACTCGCGGACGGTGCAGAGTCGATCGAGAAGTTTCTGGGGCAAGGTCTTGAGGCACTGGAAGACAAGCTCGGCCCCATCCTCTGGCAGTTCCCGCACACCAAGGCGTTCGACCCGGAAGACTTCGGTGGCTTCCTGAAACTCCTTCCCGAAAAGCTTGGCAGGCATCGCTTGCGCCACGCGCTGGAGGTCCGCCACGTCAGCTTCGAGGACGCCGCCTTCGTGAAGCTTGCGAAGGATGCCGGCGCAGCGATCGTCTACGCCGACAAGCCCGGTTACCCCACCATCGACGAGGCCACCGCCGATTTCACCTACGCCCGCCTCCAGCGCGCCGAGGAGGATGTACCGACGGGCTACACACCCGCCGCGCTCGATGACTGGGCCGCGAAGGCGCACGGCTGGGCCAAGGGCGGCCGCGACACGTTCGTCTTCATGATCAACGGCGCTAAGGTCCGCGCGCCAGCGGCGGCGCAGGCGCTGATGACGCGGCTCTAACGCTTTTTCACAAACTCCGCGCGCAGGACGAGGCCCTTGATGCCATCGAAGCGGCAATCGATTTCCTGCGGATCGCCGGTCAGGCGGATCGACTTGATGACGGTGCCGACCTTGAGCGTCTGCCCCGCGCCCTTCACCTTCAGATCCTTGATGAGCGTGACGCTATCGCCATCCGCCAGCAGGTTCCCCGCCGCGTCGCGTACCTCGACGACGGATCGCGCGGCCGCGTCTGCGGCGCTGATCCACTCGCCGGTCTCGTCGTCGTAAACATACTCTTCGTCGGCCATCGCCCGCTCCTGCTGCTAAGCCGGACCCATAAGGCGCGGGCGGGTGACGGTGCAAGTTGATAGCTCAGGCCGGCGAGAGCTTCTTCGTTTCAGCAAAAGCGAGCCGTCCGATCTCGCGGCGGACATCGTCTGCGGTATGCCTGCCCATTACTTCGATGTAGCGAACGCCAGCTTTGCGTAGCGCTTCCTTCTTCACGGCGTCCCGAATGGCCGCGGTATTCTGATAGTGGCCACTGCCCTGATACTCGATCGCAGCAAGGGGTTCACCCGATTGCGAGATTACCAGAAGGTCGACGCGCTTTGAGTTGATCGCGGCAAAGGCGCGAGCGTTCTCCGAACGCAGGATTTCGCCAAGACTAACCTGCGCCATCACGCGCCATTTCAGCCCGCTTTCGGCAACGGCACGCTCCGCGGCATAAAGGACGCGCGCCTCCTGCTTGTTGAGCAGGGTCTGCTTCGTAAACTCAGCCGCCGTGACAACACGAAGTTGCTCGGCGGGATCAGCGATGCTGATCTGCGGCACAGCAGGCGCTTGCCAAGGCCGGCTCCGCCCACTCTTTCGCGTTTGCCTGCGACCGCTTCTGGGAAGCAGGCGTTCCAGCCCAATTCCCGCAGCAACGCCGCCAAGAACAAGCGCGAACACCAGCGTATCGAGCGAAGCAAACTGAAGAAGTGCATCAATCATCGCACAAGTCTTGCACGCACTTCTTGCTTATTGCTTACTTCACCCATGGCTGGTGCGACTCATGAGAAAAACGCGCGCTAGGGAGACTTTGCATGACCTACGTCGATGGTTTCGTGCTCGCGGTGCCGCAGGATCGGCTGGATGAATATCGGGCGCTGGCCACGCTTGCGGGCGAGGTGTGGATGGAGCATGGCGCGCTTTCCTATGTGGAGTGCGTCGCCGACGATGTGCCGTACGGCGAACTGACGTCGTTTCCGCGTGCGGTGCAGGCGAAGGACGGCGAGGTCGTGGTCTTCTCGTGGATCACCTATCCGTCACGCGAAGCGCGCGATGCGATCAATAGCAAGGTGATGGCCGACGAACGCTTGAAGCACGACCACGAAAATACGCCGTTCGACGGCAAGCGCATGATCTATGGCGGCTTCAAGACGTTCCTGAGCTTCTAAGGCCTACTTTGCGCCCTTCTTGCCCGCGTATGCGGCGTGCCATGCCTTCACGGCGGCCATCGTGCCGGTGATGTGGCCCTTGGGCGCCATTTCCGAATGCACGAAGAGGATCTTGCCGTCGGGCGCGATCACGTAGGACGTGCGGTTCGAACGGCTGGGCATCATCGCGAGCGGCACATCGTATTTGTCGATGAGCGCCTTGTCGGCGACGCCGACGGCGAACTTATTGCGGCATTCCTTCACCGAGAATTCGTTGAGCTTCTCGATCGGGTCGTTGGACATGCCGATGACGGTCGCGCCCATCCTGGCGAAATCGTCGGTCGCATCGGCGAAGGCATTGGCCTCGACCGTGCAGCCGGGCGTGAACGCGGCGGGGAAGAAATATAGCACGACCGGGCCCTTTTTCAGGGCCGCGGCGAGCGAGAAATCGAAGGGCTTTCCGGCAAGCGACGCCTTCGTCGCGAACATAGGCACCTTCGCACCCACGGCGAGCGCGGCGAGCGCGGGGCTGGCGAAGGTGACGGCAGCGGCGATGACGGTGGTGGCGGCCAAGCTGAACAGGCGCATGAAACAATCCTCCTCGGGGGCTTTTGCGCGCAGGCTATGCCTGAATCGGCCCGGCTCCAAGGCGCTTTTCGGGGTATCGTGCGTTCATTCGGCACGAGGCTGAAAAACGGAGGCAGGGACCATGTTCGTCGCAGCCTATTGGTGGAAGGTGAAACCCGGCAAGGAAGCGCAGTTCCGCGCGGCGTGGCGGCGCGGCACCGAACTGATCCGCGAACACTACGGCAGCCTCGGCTCGCGCCTGCACCGAGACGCGGAAGGCCGCTTCATCGGCGTGGCGGAGTGGCCGGACGAGGCGACCTGGCGGCGCGCCTATGACGCGAAGATGACCTACGACGAGCCCGAAACGCGCGCGGCGTTCGTGGACGCGATCGAGGACGCCGCGGACGTGCCGCTGTTGCTGATGGACGTGACCGACGATCTTCTCGACCGCGCGGATGACAAGACGGCGCGCCCGATGCCATAATGGCGCACGAGATTTGAACGGGAGGGAGCGAGAAATGCGGACACTGGTGATTCTGCTCGCCGGATGCATGGCCGTCGCGTGCGACAATGCTGCCCCGGCGGACCAGCCCAAGGTGGATTCCACGGACCCGAACAGCGTGGATGCGGCGGCAGGCGGCACGACGCCGGAAGCCGATGTCGAAACCGCAGCGCCGGCGTCGGCGGAGACCGACGTAGGCATTGGCGCCGCCGGGATCGACCTCGCCGCCTATGCCGGCAAGTACCCGTTCGACAAGGTGAACGATGTCGCCTTCTTCGATCAGCCCGTCGTCAAGGCTGCGATCGCCGCCGCTATCCCGGAAAAGGCCGTGCTCGGCTGGGTGATGGGTGCGAACGGCGGCCCTTCGGCGCCGATCGAGGTGAAGAACGGCAAGGTCGCTTCGTGGGCGTGCGAGCAGCACAATTGCGGCGACCACCAGTGGACCGTGCTGATCGACCCCGCCGGAAAGGCCGCCGAGGTCTGCTATCAGGATGCCGCCGCGTTGCCCGGCAAGACCCGCTGGTATCGCGCGGGCGCCGCGCCCGAGACGCGCGAAGGCACCTGCCAGCTTTAGAGCGTGTCCTGATCGATCAGGCGGGTTTCGAAACGGCCCGCACGATCAGCCCGGCAAGAAGCGGCGCGGCAACGCCTGCGATCTGCATCCAAAGCGGCACGCCCGGAATCGTGAAGCCGTTGTAAAGGCACGCCGCGAGGATCAGCCCGGCGACGATCCAGCCCGCCGTGGCCCAGCGCGTGATGCGCACGGCAAGAAGCCCGCCGATGAGCGTCGCCAGAAACCAGCCCAGCGCCATGATCATCTTTGCCTTGGTCGGCACCTCGGCGAAATCTCCCGCGCTTGCGACCCCCGGCACCACCATGCGACTGACGTAATCCATCGCGCCGACCACCAGCATGGCGACGACGATCCCTGCGAATGTTCCGAATATCTTGCGCACCATCCCACGCCCCCTCCCACCGGGCGCAGCGATAATAGCGGAATTCGCGGGTCAGCGCTTCAGGACATAATAGAGGACATAGAACCACGAGAAGAAGCCGTGGACGATCGCCCACAGAATCGATTTGTGGAGGCTCCACGAAATCGTGATCGCGAGCGCCGTGCCAAAGCCGATGCCCGCCTTCGCGGTTGAAATCGTGACCGAACGCGAGTCCGCCATTGCCCGTCTCCGCTGCTGCGTTGCAGGATCAGGAATAGCGGCTGTCGATCTTCTTTACAGCCTTGAAAGTAGGCGGGAGACCTCGCCGCCGGAATGCGCCGTTTCCATCATCTGGCATGGTCCATGCTTTATCTTCGGCGACCCTGGGGCCACCCTCGGCGGCATTCGGAACTGCGGCATACGACAACGAGAACAACGACCATCTCACCCGCTCCGACCGGCGATCACCCGCCGACGTGCCGACCGCGAAAAGAACGGTGCTTGAAAAACGGGTCACGCTGCCAAAACGGGCGGCCTCGGTATCATACCGGGGCCGCCCTATAACCTTCGGCTTCCAGCGTAGGGGTGGCAACAAAAGTGTCGGTGGTGCATTGTCGCCGCGGGCGCCCATCCCCCTTACGCCGAGAGCGCCCTCGTCTTCGTTCGCATTTGAAAAGAGGGAGCCATCGCCATGACAACCGACCGTTTGCCCGAAGACCAGAGCTGGATCGACCCCACGAGTCTTTCGCGCCGGGGCGTGCTCGTCGGCGGTACGTTCGCCGCGGGTTTCGCCGCCGCCGTACAGCCCGTTGCCGCCAGCACGCTCAAGACCGATCTCAAGGGTCTCGACGAGCGTACGCTCTCGATCTCCGTACAGCAGGGCCAGATGCCCGCCTACCGCGTGAAACCCGCAGGCAGTGCGCGTGCGCCGGTGATCCTGGTGGTGCACGAGATCTTCGGCGTCCACGAATGGATCAAGGACATCTGCCGCCGCCTTGCCCACGCGGGCTATTATGCGATCGCGCCCGATCTCTACGCGCGCTGGGGCGATGCGACGAATGAAACCGATATCCAGAAACTGGTTTCGACGATCGTTTCGAAGGTGCCCGACGCGATCGTGATGGACGATCTCGACAGGGCGGCGGCATTCGCAGCGGCGGACGGCGGCGATCCTTCGAAGCTCGGCATCACCGGCTTCTGCTGGGGCGGGCGCATCACATGGCTCTACGCCGCCTACAGCCCGCGCGTGGATGCGGGCGTCGCTTGGTACGGGCGGCTTACCGGCGAGAACAAGCCGCCGATCACGACGAGCCAGCCGATCGAGGTCGCCGCGCGGCTGAAGGCGCCGGTGCTCGGGCTTTACGGCGGCAAGGACAAGGGCATTCCGGTGGTCGACGTGGATGCGATGAAGGCCGCGCTCGAAAAGGCGAAGTCACCCTCGAAGATCATCCTCTACCCTGAAGCCGACCACGGCTTCCTCGCCGACTATCGCCCGAGCTACGACCTGGCGGCGGCGAAGGCGGCGTGGGACGAGGCGCTCGGCTGGTTCAAGGCAAAGCTCAAATAGCTCAGGCGCCGATGTCGCGCCCGCGCGTTTCGGGCAGGTAGAAATACGTCACCAGCATCGCCACGGTGACGATGACGAACGTGTACCAGAGGCCGCCGAACACGGCGCCCGAGGACACGACGATATATTGCGAGACGAGCGGCAACAGCCCGCCGAAGACGCCGGTGCCGATGTGGTACGGCACCGACATCGAGGTGTAGCGGATGCGCGCCGGGAACAGCTCGACGAGCATGGCGGCGGCGGGACCGTAGGTCATGCCGGTGAGCAGCGTCAGCACGGAAGCGGCGAGGACGACGAGCCACCCCTGCCGCTCACCGCCGTCCGAGCTTTCGGGATAGCCCGCATCGCCGAGCGCAGCGCGGAACGCCTCCGGCTGGAAACCCGTGATGCGCGCGTCGGCGACGCGGACCTCGACCTCCGCCACGTCCGCAGGCGTGCGCGTGTAGTTGAGGCCGTTCGCCGCGAACCATTCGAGCGTTTCGGCGCAGGCGTCCTGCTGCCCGTCCGCGAAAGGATCGTAGCGGCAGGCTTCGGGCGTGACGATGGTGACCGGGTGCGCGCTCATCGCGCGCTCCAGCGCCGGGTTCGCCGCCGCAGAGATCAGCCAGTAGAGCGGGAACAGCAGCACGAGCGTGAGCGCGAAGCCGGTGAGGATCACGGGCTTGCGCCCGATCCGATCGGAGAGCCAGCCGAAGAAGATGAAGCTTGGCGCACCGACGATGACCGCCGCGCCGACGAGGAGCCGGGCGTCGGCCTCTGCAACACGCGATGCGCCTTGCAGGAAATAGAGCGTGTAGAACTGCGCGTTGTACCAGATCACCGTGAAACCCGCGGCGATGCAGAGCGCGATGAGGATGCGGCCAAGGTTGCCCTTCTCGCGAATGCTCTCCATGAACGGGTTCGCCGATGTCTTGCCCGCCGCTTTCATGGCGCGGAACACGGGACTTTCGTTCAGCTTCATGCGAATCCAGAGCGAAATCGCGAGCAGGATCAGTGAGGCGAGGAACGGAATGCGCCAGCCCCACGCCTCGAACGCCTCCTTGCCGATGATCGCGGTCGTGGAGACGACGACGATGATCGAGAGCAGGAAACCGCCGACCACGGCGATCTGGATCCAGCTCGTGTAGAAGCCGCGCCGGTGCGCGGGCGCGTGCTCGGCAACGTAAACCGCCGCGCCGCCATATTCGCCGCCAAGCGCGAGGCCCTGCGCGAAACGAAGCCCGATGAGGATCAGCGGCGCGGCGACGCCGATCTGCGCGTAGGTCGGCAGCAGGCCGATCGCAGCCGTCGCGAGACCCATGACGGTGATGGTAACGAGAAACGTGTATTTGCGGCCCACCTTGTCGCCGAGATAGCCAAACAGGATTGCGCCGAGCGGGCGGACGAGGAAGCCCACGGCAAAGGTCGCAAGGCTGAGCAGGAAGGCGAGCGTTTCGCTTTCCACCTGGAAGAACATGCGCCCGAGCAGCGCGGCGAGCGTGCCGTAGATGAAGAAATCATACCATTCGAAGATGGTGCCGAGCGACGAGGCGAGGATCACCATCCGGTCGCGTTTGACGTCGAATTCCCCTTCGGCGCGGTCGTCCGTCATTGCCCCCCCAATATGCTTTTTTAAGTGCGCAGCGTCTCGTCGAAGCGGAAGGGTTCGCCGATGGCGGTGCCGATGAGGCCCGCATCCCACATCACGCGGCGGCCGCGGATGATCGTGCCCACGGGACGCCCGGTGAGCGTCATCCCCTCGAACGGCGACCAGCCGCATTTCGATTGCAGCCAGTCGTTTTCGATCGTCCAGCGCGATTTGAGGTCGACGATGCTGAAATCGGCGTCGAAGCCCGGCGCGATGCGGCCCTTGGCAGTGAGCCCGAAAAGACGCACGGCGCCCGCCGACGTGAGATCGACGACGCGCTCGAGAGTCACGCGGCCCGCCGCCATGTGATCGAGCAGCAGGGGCAGCAGCGTCTGCACGCCGGGCATGCCGCTCGGACTCGCCGGATAGGGCTTCGCCTTCTCGTCCTTCGTGTGCGGCGCATGGTCCGACCCCCACACGTCGGGCACACCCTGCCGGAGCCAGTGCCAAAGGCCGTCGCGGTGCGCGCCGGAGCGGATCGGCGGGTTCATCTGCGCATAGGTGCCGAGGCGCGGATAGGCCTCCTCCCCCGCCAGCGTCAGGTGCTGCGGCGTCACCTCGCAGCTCGCGATGTCCTTGTGCTGCGCAAGCAGTTCAAGCTCGGCGGGCGTGGTGACGTGGAGCACGTGAATGCGCCGCTTCGCCTCGCGCGCGAGGCCGAGCACGCGGCGCGTCGCGAGGATCGCCGATTCGTCATCGCGCCACACGGGATGGCTGGACGGGTCGCCCTCGACGCGCAGATCCTTGCGCGCCTGCATCCGGGGTTCGTCCTCGGCATGAATGGCGACGCGGCGGCGACCCGAGCGCAGCACCCGGAGCAGCGTCGCGTCGTCTTCCACCAGAAGGCTGCCGGTGGAGGCGCCCATGAACACCTTCACGCCGCACGCGCCGGGCAGCATTTCAAGGTCGCGGAGCGCTTCCGCGTTGGCATCGGTCGCGCCCACGTAAAAGGCGTGTTCGCACCACATGCGGCCCTTGGCACGGGCGAGCTTGTGGGCGAGCGCTTCGGCGCTGTCTGTATTGGGATTGGTGTTCGGCATTTCGAACACGCCCGTCACCCCGCCCATCACTGCGGCGCGGCTTCCC